>NZ_JBKQFO010000001.1:0-2354152 GCF_050487965.1 Paenalcaligenes sp. Me52
CTGACTTGCCAGAGGCATCGATCACCATCGGCACCATTGCTGGCGACGATGTGATCAACAAAGCTGAATCTGAGTCTGACGTGACTATCAGCGGTACGGTAGGTAAAGATGTCAAAGCGGGTGACACCGTCACCGTAACCGTGAACGGTAAAGACTACACAACCACCGTGAACGCCGACGGCAAAACATGGAACGTCATAGTTCCTGGCGCTGAGTTAGCGTTGGATGACAACGTACACGCGAAAGTTGAGACTAAAGACGGTGTGGGCAATAGTGCCAGCGCAGAAGCGGATCGTGACTACGGTGTGCAGATTACATTGCCTGAGGCTGAGATTACGTTAGATCCTATTGCGGGTGATGGCGTGCTTGACCATACGGAAGCGGGTGATGGCAAGGGCACTATTGATATCACCGGTACAGTTGGTAAGGATGTTCAGCCAGGTGATACCGTCACTCTGACAATTGGTGGCAAAGAGTACACCGGTACGGTAGGTAATGATCTGACCTTCAAGATCCCAGTACCTGTACAGGAGCTACTGAAGAACGATACGGTGGATGCCAAAGTTACAACCACAGACTCTGCGGGGAATAGTGCGTCTGCTAACGATACAGGTCCATATGCATTGGATATCGATCAGCTGATTATTGATGGTAACGGCGGTGGTAATCCTAGTGGCGGTGTGGGTGATGATGTCATCATCGGCGACCGTGGTGGTGTGCAGGAAAATATCATTCATGGTCAGAGCTATAACGTTGCGATTCTGGTCGACCGCTCCAACAGCATGAAAGATGCTTCTGGTACGGAAAACATGAACCGTATGCAGTTGCTGAAAGCCGCCTTGTCGACGTTAGCAGATACGTTGGCTAACCATAAAGGCGGTACAGTGAATCTGAGCATTATTGGTTTTGGTACCAAAGCTGATACGCCGATGGTATTCAAAGACTTGACGCATGCAGATTTGGTGCAGTTGCTGAACTCTATTGGTTCCTTGAATGGCTATAACTCTAGTTGGGACTCCAGTGTGGGTGGTACCAACTATGAAGCAGCTTTCAAGGCGGCTGAAGCATGGTTCAAGACAGGCGCAGCTCCTGCGGTGGACAAGAACGGAAACGCCTATGAAAACGTTACGTACTTCCTTACCGACGGTAATCCAACACAGTACGGTACGGGCCAAGGTGCAGGTAGCGGTTACGACTCTACTGCTGATGCTCGCGGGAAATCTGCTTACGACAGCTTAGTTGCCTCATCGGGTAGCAAGGTGTACGCCGTAGGTATTGGTAATGATGTGAGCGTGGATGTTCTGCGCAAGTACGACAACACCGGTACTGAGGTTATTGATGTTGTGCGTGGTACCAAGGACGTTATTGACTTTGAAAACGGCCGTCACGATGGCTGGACGAAGGTCAACGGTGGTGGCACTGTCGGTGTCAACAACGACTGGTGGTACGGATCGCGTCTGGAAATCACGGATACCTATAGCAATAGGAACGATACGTCTACGACAGTTCGTGGCCCCGGTATGGCAGTGGCCGCTGGTAGCTATGGCAAGCTTAGCTTTACCTATGCAGAGAGTGGGCGTAATAGGAATGACGAGTTCAAGTGGCAACTGCAGAAGTACAACGAGAAAACAGGTAACTGGGAAGTTGTGCAGGAAGGTGGTCGTCCAGGTAGCTCCGGCACCATCACGACCAAGCCTGTCGGCGAAGGCCAGTACCGCTTCGAGTTCCTGGTGGACGATCGTACCAGCAGCAGTAGCTACAAGGTTTACATTGATGACGTCACGCTATTGTCCTCCGGCAATCCACGCGATTGGACCGAGGTCAACAAGGTCGACATCGTCAACACCAAGGAAGACTTGGATGCAGCCTTGAAGGGTGGTTCGGTAACGAACGATCCAGCACCGGTTGGTAACGACCACATCATCGGTGGTGATGGTAATGACATCATCTTCGGTGACACGATCAATACTGACGGAACGGTATTGCCATGGCACGAAGTAGGCGGTCGTCCTACTAACCTGCTTGATGGTTCTGGCCTGAAAGCGTTGGAGGTGTTCTTGCAGATGAAGAACGGTGGTGCTCCAGCAACAGGTAATGATCTGTACGAGTACATCAAGGAAAACCACGCCGACTTCAACGTTGCAGGTGATAAGCGAGGTGGTAATGACACGTTAGATGGTGGTGCAGGCAACGATATCCTGTACGGTCAGGGTGGTAACGACACTCTGATCGGTGGTGCGGGTGACGACATCATGTTCGGTGGTGAGGGTGATGACACCTTTGTGTGGAACAAGGGCGATGAAGGTACGGTCACTAAACCTGCTGTGGATAAAGTGATGGACTTTGGTGATTCGGGTACCGACACCTTGGATCTAACTGATCTATTGTCGGGTCACGACATCAACGACGGTAACCTGAGCCAGTACCTGACAGTAGGACGCTCGGATAGTGGCAAGATGGAAATCGGTATCAGCTCTCAAGGTAATGGTCAGATCGATCAGAAGATCATTCTGGACAACATCGCGTTTGACGCAGAGAAGGCAGCTCAGATCGCCAACTCGCTGAAAGACGGTACTTTGAAGTCTTCTGATTTCTAAGCGGTTTTATTCAGTGAAGCACTACAGTAAAACGTAGTGCATTAAAACCCCATATTCCTTTATAGGATTGTGGGGTTTTTTAATACATTCAACCTGTCGTCAACGCCAATGGTCTGCTGGCATGTTTACTGACTATCATGCTGATAAGTTAGGAAAAATGTGGTTGTACTAGATTGGGATTTGCGAGAAAGACTACGCGCCTTTATTCTCTTGTAGCCATAAAAAATTATGTCTCGTAGTCGTTAAGAATTATTTAGCCATCTGTTGTTATAGTCATGTCGTCCTGCTTAACACGTCGCATCATCGTTGTGCTGTTTGCCTTGCTGGCAGGCCTGATGCTGTGTTTTGCCCCGTGGGTGCAGGGGAGGCTGACCTTTGATGAAGCAAAAGTACGTCAATCTATACCGCATCAGTACGGTGCGGCAGGGGTGCGAAACGCGGAGAAATGGCTAGATTTGTTGACGCAGTTAGACGGGCTACCTGATCAACAATTGTTAAGAGTCGTTAACGATTTCTGGAATACCCATGTAATGGGCGGTGAGGATATTACAATCTGGGGCAGACCAGATTATTGGGCAACCCCTCTGGAAAGCCTTACCAAGCAAGCTGGAGACTGTGAAGACTACGTGATTGGGAAGTACTTTTCACTGTTGCATGCCGGTATTCCGGCAAGCAAATTACGATTGATTTATGTGCGAGCTCAGGTGGGTACTAGCAGTATTGCGCATATGGTATTAGGCTATTATTCGACTCCCGACGCTGAACCGCTGCTATTGGATAATTTGACCGGTATTATTCGTCCAGCTAGTCAGCGCCCGGATCTCACCCCCGTATTTAGTTTTAATTCGGAAGGGGTGTATGTGGCAGGTGCGCCAGCGTCATCGGTAGACAAAATTAGTAATTGGCGCGGGTTGTTGGAAAAAATGCGGCGTGAGGGGTTTAATCCTTGAGGCACTCGTTCTCCAAGATAAATCCCGTAGAAATATTGAAGACCACGGAAGGTGGAGTATGTCATTACTGAAGCATTTGCTGTTAAGCGTGAGTCTGGCCATTACAGTGATTCTGGTCGGAACGGTATGGCTGAGTGTGGATTCGGCAAGAGCGTATTTATCAGCGCAGTTGCAAGCACAAAGCGATTCAGCTGCAACGTCATTGGCGTTGACGCTTTCACAGCCTTTCAATCAAGACCCCGTTACGCAAGAGCTATTAATTACTGCACTTTACGATACAGGGCAGTTCTATCGCATAGAGTTGTACGGCACTAAGGGTGAGCAAATAGTCTCCCGAGTTGGTGATGAAAGCCTGCCTACGATAGTGCGCGGTGCGCCAGCTTGGTTTACCGATATGCTGCCGTTGCGTCAGGCTGTCTCTATGGCACAGGTGAGCGATGGTTGGCGTCAAACAGGCCGTCTAGTGATAGAGGCTGATGCAGGGCAGGCACGCGACACGCTGTGGGCCAGTTTCATGCAAATCTTGATGGTGGTTTTGATCGCCGGTGTAGTATGGGCATTTTTTGTTTGGGTGCTAATGCGCTGGTTACGCCAAGCACTACGCGAAGAAGTAGAAATGCGCGTAGAAGGTATGCTAACTAATAAAGTGCAGATAGGTAATTGGAAGCGTGCACGTTTTAGCGAACTGCGTGAGGTAACCCGCACTATTGATGAAGTGCGTGAAAAAGTGATGGTGACGCAGCAAGAGCAAAGTGCGCGCATAGAGTCGCTGCAATTAGAGCTGCACCAAGACGAAGTGACTGGCCTTGCTAACCGTAAGTACTTCATCAATGAAATGCGACGTGTGCTGGATGAAGATAAGAACGGCGGCTATGTGCTGTTGTTCCGCCAGCGTGATTTGGCCGCTATTAATACGATCATGACACGCGCTAACGTCGATAACTGGCTGCGAAATGTGGGTGAGCAGGTAAGCCAAGTCTTTTTGCAAGATCGCAACCAGCCTGTGCAATTGGCGAGGTTAAATGGGTCTGACTTTGTGGTCCTCTTGCCTAATCTGGAAGGTCCAGATATTGCACCACTTACCGATATGTTGCTGACAGTTTTAGCAAGATTGCGTGTGCAACTGCCGTCTGGGCAATTTTGCCGATGGGCGTTAGCGTTAACTGACTATAGATTCCAAGAAGACATTGCTACGGTACTGAGCCGATTGGATAGGGCGTTGATGCGTGCCGAAAGCTCAGGTCATAACACTGTAGAGTTTGTGTCTGGCAGTGATGATGGTGGGGCTGGCTTGAACGTAGCAGGTGAAACTCAGTGGCGTCAGTTGTTGCAAGAGGGTTTGGCTGAGCGTCGTTTCTTGTTGTCGGTACGTCAACAGCCCGATCACCTGAAGCAACATAGCTACACACGCTATGAGGCGACATTGATGTTACGACACACGGCTCACAGCGAAGGCCAAGACGAAAAACCTATTTCGGCGTACTTGTTCATGCCTGTTGCGGCAAGGCTGGGCTTGTCGGCCGTGTGTGATTTACGTGCAGTAGAGCTGGCGCTAGAGTGGCTGGCAGATAACCACGGTGATTTGGTGATACGTATGTCACTACCTACCATTGTGCAGCCACGTTTTTTACAAGAGATTCAATCGTGCTTGTCGCGTAGCAATGTAGATCTATCCCGTCTCTATATAGAGCTAGATGCGTATGGGGTAGAGGCGCACGGCGAAGAGCTAGAGGTGTTCTGCTCGACTATGAAGGACATGGGCGCTCGAGTGGGCTTACGTAGATTGTTGGAACACATTGGTGTTTTACGTCATTTGCAGTCTTTGTATTTGTCTTATGTGAGCTTCTCTGCAGACGTCATCAAGGAAATGGTCGTTAGCCCAGGTGGAATGGAATTGCTGGTTGCTGCGTGCAATACCTGCGCAAGACTGGACATTCAAATACAGCTGAATGCACCGATTACCGAGATTCCGGTAGAGGCACAGAAAATCCTACGATCGTGAGCCTATACCAACAGTAAGTGATTGATGTGCTTGTTGTAAAAGCAGTTTTTTGGTATTATTGAATGCTTACCCGTATATTTTCGCGAAGATGCGGGTAATAACACGTTTTGTATATCGCAAGATTTCAACCCAGGGTACGGTAAAAACCTTTTAAGCACACAAGCTTGGTTGGAGGGTTACCGAACCTAACGGGACCAAAACTGGTTGCGTGCCTAGCAGGTTTTTTGCTTGTGGGGTTTATCGCGGTTAAGTTGGAACAGGAATAATCATGATTCAAATGCAGACCACGCTGGATGTGGCCGACAACACGGGTGCACGTTCCGTAATGTGTATCAAGGTGTTGGGTGGCTCCAAGCGCCGTTATGCCGCTATTGGTGACATTATTAAAGTCACTGTTAAAGAAGCGGCACCGCGCGGACGTGTCAAAAAAGGCGAGATTTATAACGCTGTGGTAGTTCGCACTGCCAAAGGCGTACGCCGTAAAGACGGTTCGCTGATCAAATTTGGTGGCAATGCCGCCGTTTTGCTGAACGCAAAACTGGAGCCAATCGGCACTCGTATCTTCGGACCCGTTACACGCGAATTGCGTGGCGATAAGTTCATGAAGATCGTGTCTTTGGCACCAGAAGTGCTGTAAGGAGCCGAGGATATGCAAAAAATCCGCAAAGGCGACGAAGTTATCGTACTGACAGGCCGCGACAAACGCCGCCGTGGCACAGTACTGACCGTTGATGGCGACCGCGTAATCGTGGAAGGCATCAATGTGGTGAAAAAACACGTGCGACCCAACCCAATGGCTGGCTCTCAAGGTGGTATCGTAGACAAAACTATGCCTATCCACGTTTCTAACGTGGCGCTGTTCAACGCTGAGACCGAAAAGGCCGATCGCGTTAGCATTAGCGAAGTAGATGGCAAGAAAGTACGCGTGTACCGTTCCACTGGCAAAGTTGTTGGTGCGAAAGCTTAAGGGGCATAGACATGGCACGTTTACAAGATTTTTACCGTGAAAAAGTGCAGGCTGAGCTGCAAGGCAAATTCAATTACAACAGCGTAATGGAAGTGCCACGCATCACCAAGATCACTCTGAACATGGGTGTATCTGAAGCTGTTTCCGATCGTAAAGTGATCGAGCACGCTGCTGGTGACCTGGCTAAGATTTCTGGCCAGAAGCCTGTAATCACAAAAACCCGCAAAGCTATTGCTGGTTTCAAGATCCGCGAAGATTATCCAATTGGCTGCAAAGTAACTTTGCGTGGCCAACGCATGTATGAATTCCTGGACCGTCTGATCGCTGTGGCTCTGCCTCGCGTTCGTGACTTCCGTGGTATTTCAGGTCGTGCGTTCGATGGACGCGGTAACTTCAACCTTGGGGTGAAAGAGCAAATCATTTTCCCTGAGATTGAGTACGACAAAATTGACGCAGTGCGTGGTCTGAACATCAGCATCACAACTACTGCCAAGACTGACGACGAAGCTAAAGCGCTGTTGAAAGCCTTCAGTTTCCCGTTCCGTAACTAAGGGGTGATGACGTGGCTAAACTTTCACTCATCAATCGCGATATTAAACGCGCAAAACTGGTAGAGAAATTTGCAGCTAAGCGCGCAGCGCTGAAAGCAATCATCGACGACCAGTCCAAGTCCGACGAAGAGCGCTACGAAGCTCGTTTGCAGTTGCAGCAATTGCCTCGCAACGCAAACCCAACTCGTATGCGTAACCGTTGTGTTGTTACAGGCCGTTCACGCGGTGTGTACAAACAATTCGGTTTGACACGTCATAAAGTCCGTGAAATGGCTATGCGTGGCGAAATTCCCGGTATGACCAAGGCTAGCTGGTAGGAGAAACATAAATGAGCATGAGCGATCCAATCGCCGACATGTTGACTCGCGTTCGTAACGCACAAATGGTCAACAAAACGTCGGTTAGCATGCCCTCCTCGAAGCTGAAAGTAGCTATTGCTGCTGTGCTGAAAGATGAAGGCTATATCGATAATTTCCAAATCGTTGGCGAAGCCGCGAAGCCAGTTCTGGAAATTCAATTGAAGTACTACGCAGGCCGTCCTGTGATCGAGCGCATCGACCGCGTTTCGCGTCCAGGTTTGCGCGTCTACAAAGGCAGCAACCACATCCCTCAGGTGATGAATGGTTTGGGCGTTGCAATCGTATCCACCTCCCGTGGTGTGATGACAGATCGCAAAGCACGTGCAGCTGGCGTGGGTGGCGAAGTACTTTGCTACGTGGCGTAAGGAGAATCATCAATGTCACGTATTGCTAAATATCCAGTTACTTTGCCTAAAGGCGTAGAAGCGACTATTGCAGCAGATCAAATCACCGTTAAAGGTCCTCTGGGCACAATGACCCAAGAACTGAAAGGTGATGTTGTTATCGAGCTGAACGACGGTCAACTGACATTTGCACCAGCTAATGACTCACGTCATGCTAACGCAATGTCCGGCACCATCCGTTCCTTGGTAAACAACATGGTTACTGGTGTGAGCGAAGGTTTTGCTCGCAAACTGAACTTGGTTGGTGTGGGTTTCCGCGCTCAAGTTCAAGGTAACGCATTGAAACTGCAACTGGGTTTCTCTCACGACGTTATTCACGACCTGCCTGCTGGTGTTACAGCAGAATGTGCGACTCCTACAGAAATCGTTCTGAAGGGTTCTAACAAGCAGGTTGTTGGTCAGTGTGCCGCTGAAATTCGCGGTTACCGTCCACCAGAGCCTTACAAAGGTAAAGGTGTTCGCTACGCTGACGAACGCGTCGTCTTGAAAGAAACCAAGAAGAAGTAATCGCACAGGCAAGGACGAATTATGGACAAGAAACAATCCCGTTTGCGTCGTGCAGTGGCAACCCGTCGAAAAATCGCCGAGTTGCGCGTTCACCGTTTGGCGGTGCATCGCACGAATTTGCATATTTATGCCAACATCATTTCGCCAGAAGGCGATCGGATTTTGGTCAGCGCATCGTCGCTGGAACCAGAAGTACGCAAAGAACTGGCCAATGGCGGCAACGTCGCTGCAGCCAGTTTGATTGGCAAGCGCGTAGCCGAAAAAGCGAAAGCAGCCGGTATCGAATCCGTTGCTTTTGACCGCTCTGGCTTCCGTTATCATGGCCGCGTCAAGGCGTTGGCTGATGCCGCGCGTGAAGCCGGCTTGAAATTCTAAGCAAGGAATTGTCAAATGGCTAAAGCACAAGGCAGAAACAATGCCGAACAAGAGCGCGATGACGGCCTGCGTGAAAAAATGATTGCGGTTAACCGCGTCAGTAAAGTCGTTAAAGGTGGTCGCACCATGAGCTTCGCTGCATTGACAGTAGTAGGCGATGGTGATGGCCGTATCGGAATGGGCAAGGGTAAAGCTCGTGAAGTACCAGTTGCTGTTCAGAAAGCTATGGAACAAGCCCGTCGTGGTCTGTTCAAAGTTGCTCTGAAAGACGGTACTTTGCACCACACAGTTGTGGGCAAACACGGTGCTTCTACAGTGTTGATCTCTCCTGCTGCTGAAGGTACTGGCGTTATCGCTGGTGGTCCTATGCGTGCAGTGTTCGAAGCAATGGGCGTGCGTAACGTTGTTGCTAAGAGCTTGGGTTCTAGCAACCCTTACAACATGGTTCGCGCAACTTTGAACGGTTTGCGTGCTTGCTCCACACCATCTGAAATTGCTGCTAAACGTGGCAAGACAGTTGAAGAAATTCTGGGGTAAATCATGGCACAGAAGCAAATCAAGGTCACACTCGTGCGCTCTGTTATCGGTACTAAACAAGACCACCGCGACACAGTACGCGGCTTGGGCTTGCGCCGAGTAAACAGCAGTCGCGTTCTGGTTGATACGCCCGAAGTGCGCGGTATGATCCGTAAGGTTGATTACCTCGTTACGGTTTCGGAAGCCTAAAGGAATCGCGATGTCAGAATTGCAACTAAATTCGATCCAACCCGCAGAGGGCGCTAAACACGCTGCTCGTCGCGTTGGTCGCGGTCCAGGTTCCGGCCTGGGCAAGACCGCAGGTCGCGGTCACAAAGGTCAGAAATCACGTGCTGGTGGTTTTCATAAAGTCGGTTTTGAAGGCGGTCAAATGCCTTTGCAACGCCGTCTACCGAAGCGTGGTTTCACGACTCCTGGTGGTCACCTGCATGCTGAAATCCGTTTGTCCGACTTGCAAGGCTTGGATGTTGAAGAAGTTGATATCAACGTTCTGAAACAAGCTGGCGTAGTTGGTCAATTGGTACGTTTCGCCAAAGTCATCAAGTCTGGTGAGCTGTCTCGCAAAGTAGTGCTGAAAGGCATTCGTGCAACAGCTGGTGCCCGCGCTGCAATTGAAGCAGCGGGCGGCTCGTTGGCTGAATAAAAGGGGTTACGGTGGCAAAAGCACAGGCACAGAGTAAATCAGGTTCGGGTTACGGCGATTTGCGTCGTCGTATCATTTTCCTGCTGCTCGCGCTGGTTGTTTATCGCTTGGGAACACACATTCCTGTGCCAGGTATTAATCCTGATGCACTGTCCGAGCTGTTTCAACAAAACCAAGAAGGTATCTTGGGCTTGTTCAACATGTTCTCGGGTGGTGCTCTGCAGCGTTTCTCCGTATTCGCGCTAGGGATTATGCCCTACATTTCTGCATCGATTATCATGCAGTTGGCATCGGCAGTGGTGCCTACGCTTGAAGCAATCAAGAAAGAGGGCGAATCGGGTCGGCGTAAAATTACGCAATTTACCCGATATGGGACAGTGTTTCTGGCGTTATTCCAAGCAGTAGGTATTTCTATTGCATTGGAAACACAACCAGGTTTAGTCATTGATCCGGGTATGTTGTTCCGTTTCACCACAGTGGTAACACTGGTGACCGGTACGATGTTCTTGATGTGGCTAGGTGAGCAGATTACCGAACGAGGCATAGGGAATGGTATTTCCATTCTGATTTTTGCCGGGATTGTTGCAGGTCTGCCCAGTGCAATGGGTGGTTTGCTGGATCTGGTCCGTACCGATGCGATGTCTATTTTGTCGGCATTGTTCATCTTGGTGCTGGTTGCTGCCGTTACTTACTTTGTCGTGTTTGTTGAACGTGGGCAACGTCGTATCACGGTTAACTACGCAAAACGTCAAGTGGGTAACCGCATTTACGGTGGGCAAAGTTCGCATTTGCCGCTGAAGCTGAATATGGCTGGGGTGATTCCTCCAATCTTCGCCTCCTCCATTATTCTGCTGCCAGCGACTATTGCTAGCTGGTTCTCCGCAACGCCAGGTCTGTCTTGGCTGCGCGATTTGGAAGCAGCGCTTTCACCTCGTCAACCGTTGTACATAACGCTGTTTTCAGCACTGATTATTCTGTTTTGTTTCTTCTATACGGCGTTGGTGTTTAACAGCCGTGAAACTGCAGACAATCTGAAAAAGAGCGGTGCGTTTGTGCCAGGCATTCGTCCAGGTGAACAGACAGCTCGTTATATTGATCGTATTTTGACTCGCTTAACGCTAGCCGGTGCTATCTATATCACGATCGTGTGTCTGGTACCTGAGTTCTTGCAAATGCACTGGAACGTACCTTTCTACTTCGGTGGTACATCTTTGCTGATTATTGTGGTGGTTACTATGGACTTCATGGCACAGGCTCAGGCCTACATGATGTCTCAACAATATGACTCGTTGCTCAAGAAGGCCAACTTCAAGGGTGCGGGTTTGCCAATGCGATAAATAAACACGATGGCAAAGGACGACGTCATTCAGATGCAGGGGCAGGTTTTAGAAAACCTGCCGAACGCAACATTCCGTATCAAGCTAGAAAACGGCCATGTGGTGTTGGGCTATGTTTCAGGCAAGATGCGTATGCATTACATCCGGATTCTTCCGGGCGACAAGGTCACAGTGGAGCTCACGCCCTATGACTTGTCCCGGGGCAGAATTGTGTTCCGCTCCAAATAAGCGGCCCGGATAAAGGAACCTAGGAGTCAAACCATGAAGGTAATGGCATCAGTAAAGCGGATTTGCCGCAACTGCAAAATTATTAAACGTCATGGCGTGGTACGTGTAATTTGCACAGACCCCCGCCACAAGCAGCGTCAAGGCTGATACGCCGAAACGCAACCGATTGAACAAGGAAAAACCATGGCCCGTATTGCTGGCATTAATATTCCGCCGCATCAGCACGCCGAAATCGGTCTTACCGCGATTTTCGGTATCGGTCGTACTCGTGCTCGTCAGATTTGTGATGCTTCCGGTATCGCTCACGATAAAAAAGTGAAAGATCTGACAGATGAGGAACTCGAAAAAATCCGCGAGCAGATTTCTCAGTTTCTGGTTGAAGGCGACCTGCGTCGTGAAGTTCAACTGTCTGTGAAACGTCTGATCGACATGGGTAGCTACCGTGGCATGCGCCACCGTCGTGGCTTGCCTGTACGCGGTCAACGTACCCGTACCAATGCACGTACCCGTAAGGGACCACGTCGTGCAGCGCAGGCTCTGAAGAAATAATCGAGGATTAGAAGATGGCTAAAGCTTCTAGCGCATCGCGCGCTCGCAGAAAGGTTAAAAAGAACGTTTCGGACGGGATCGCTCACGTCCAAGCTACTTTTAACAACACAATCATTACCATCACCGATCGTCAAGGCAACGCGTTGTCTTGGGCGACCTCTGGTGGTGCGGGCTTTAAAGGCTCGCGTAAGTCCACTCCATTTGCTGCTCAGGTTGCTGCTGAAGCCGCCGGTCGTACAGCAATGGAATACGGTATCAAAAATCTAGAAGTTCGCATTAAAGGGCCCGGTCCTGGCCGTGATTCGTCGGTGCGTGCGTTGAATGCTCTTGGTATCAAAATCACCAGCATCGCTGACATCACGCCGATTCCGCACAACGGCTGCCGTCCGCCCAAGCGTCGTCGCATTTAAGGGGAAGCTACGTGGCTCGTTATATTGGACCTAAATGTAAGCTCTCGCGTCGCGAGGGTACTGATCTGTCTCTGAAGAGTGCTCGTCGCTCTTTGGATTCCAAATGCAAACTGGACTCCCGTCCAGGTCAGCACGGTCGCACTTCTGGTGCCCGTACATCTGACTACGGTTTGCAGTTGCGTGAAAAGCAGAAACTGAAACGTATGTACGGCGTGCTGGAAAAACAGTTCCGTCGCTACTTTGCTGAAGCTGATCGCCGTCGTGGTAACACAGGTGAAACGCTGATTCAGTTGCTGGAATCCCGTCTGGACAACGTTGTATACCGTATGGGCTTCGGCTCCACACGTGCAGAAGCTCGTCAGTTGGTTACTCACCGTGCAATCGAAATCAACGGTCACACCGCTGATATCGCTTCCATGTTGGTTAAAGCTGGTGATGTAGTTTCTATCCGTGAAAAATCTCGTGCTCAAGGCCGTATCAAAGAATCTTTGGAACTGGCTGCTAGCATCGGTTTTCCACAGTGGGTTGAAGTTGATAGCAACAAACTGAGTGGTGTGTTCAAACAAGCTCCGGACCGCGCTGACGTGGCCCGTGACGTGAACGAATCACTGGTTGTTGAGTTGTACTCCCGTTAATCAGCTACATTACGTATCTGATTTAAGCACCCATTATTGGTTCCGTACTGATAATGGGTGTTGCTGGTTTTTAGAGCTGGAATTTCCAGCGTTTTCCCATCAGCCTTATCGGTGTAACGAGCCGAGGGTATTGAAAAGGAATCTACATGTCTCAAGCTTTTTTGAAGCCTCGTTCCATTGAAGTTGAAGCAGTTAGTAAAAATCACGCTCGCGTGATTATGGAGCCTTTCGAGCGCGGCTACGGCCACACTCTGGGTAACGCACTGCGTCGCATCCTGTTGTCCTCCATGACTGGTTTTGCACCTACAGAAGTGCAAATCACAGGCGTGGTACATGAATACTCCACACTGCCAGGCGTACAAGAAGATGTCGTAGACATCATGCTGAACCTGAAAGGTATTGTGTTCAAACTGCACGGTCGCGAAGAAGTGACACTGACTCTGAGCAAATCCGGTCTGGGCCAAGTTTTGGCTAGCGACATTGATTTGCCACACGATGTGGAAATCCTGAACCCCGATCACGTTATTGCCAACCTGACCGACGACGGTAAGTTGGAAATGACTATTCGCGTGGAAGAAGGTCGTGGCTACGTTCCTGGTAACGTGCGTGCGTTGTCTGATGATCGTCAACATACGATTGGTCGTATTGTTTTGGATGCATCTTACAGCCCAGTTCGCCGTGTTAGCTATGCAGTTGAAAGCGCACGTGTGGAACAGCGTACTGACTTGGACAAATTGGTTCTGGACATCGAAACCAACGGCGTATTGAACCCAGAAGAAGCTGTACGTCAGGCTGCTCGCATCCTGATGGATCAGATCTCTGTGTTTGCAGCTTTGGAAGGTGCTGAAGAAGCCCAAGAAACTCCAGAGCGCGCTACACCTCCAATCGATCCAGTATTGTTGCGTCCTGTGGACGATCTGGAATTGACTGTTCGTTCCGCAAACTGCCTGAAAGCCGAAAATATTTACTACATCGGCGATCTGATCCAGCGTACGGAAAACGAACTGCTCAAGACACCAAACCTGGGCCGCAAATCTTTGAACGAAATCAAAGAAGTGTTGGCTTCCCGTGGTTTGACCTTGGGTATGAAACTGGAAAACTGGCCTCCTCTAGGGCTAGAGCGTCCATAAATAGTTGTAACTGGGGCTTTAGCGGCGTATAAAAACGTGCTAAAGTCCCATGTCTTAGTTGGCCCGCAGCAATACTGATAGAAGAGCCAACGCAGATGAAATCCTTCATCTGATTCAAGATTTATTTTTTAGGAAGAAAATATCATGCGTCATCGTCATGGTTTACGTAAGCTGAATCGTACCAGCAGCCATCGTTTGGCTATGTTCCGCAACATGTCCGTATCTTTGATTACTCACGAAGCAATCAAAACAACTTTGCCTAAAGCTAAAGAGCTGCGTCGTGTAATCGAGCCTCTGATCACTTTGGCTAAAGATGACACAGTTGCAAACCGTCGTTTGGCTTTTGCACGTCTGCGCGATCGCGACGCTGTGACCAAACTGTTCAACGACTTGGGCCCTCGTTTCCAAGTACGTAACGGTGGTTACACACGTATTCTGAAAATGGGCTTCCGCCAAGGCGATAACGCTCCCATGGCTTTCATGGAATTGGTAGACCGTCCTGACGCTGTTGCTGACGAAGCAGCTGCTGAGTAATACGGCACACAGAATAAGAAAAACGGACCTAATCAGGTCCGTTTTTTTATGCCTACTCGTTACGCAAGGAGCCAAGAGACTGTACGCCTGACAACACTGCAATGGCATCTAAAGCCAGTGCTTCATGCCTGAGTTACTATAGGCAGATTCTATGAGTGAAGAGGATATAGGGAAGCGTATGATGCCCTTAACGCAAGATGCTTTGTCGTCGTTTAGCCCAGATGCGGTGGTGTTAGTGCTGAGCAATGCCCCCGATGAGTTGTTGGCAAAACGCATTGCCCACTACGTGGTTGAAGAAGGTTTAGTCGCTTGCGCGAACCTTGGCGCACCTTCGTTGTCTATGTACATGTGGCAGGGTGAATTAGAAGGGGCGACAGAGGTGCCGTTGCAGTTTAAAACGACGGTGCGCCGAGTAGAAGCGTTGATTCAGCGTATTACTTCTTTACACCCGTACGAAGTACCAGAGGTGCTTGTGGTGCCAGTCGTGGCGGGGTTGGGTAGTTACATCAAGTGGGTTCAGGATGAAACTGCAGCCCCTCCTGTGTTGAAAAAATCATAACTGAGAGTGACACATGCAGTGTGTAGCGGCAAAGACGGGTAGAGATAAAAATAAACTAAGCGCGGTAGTCGCGTGGTTGATGCTGCTGATCGTGGGTTGGGCAATGCTGATGCAGCCCGCACGAGCCGAAGAAGACTACCTCGATCCTGAAGACGCTTTTCAGTTCAGCGCGGCAATGCATAGCCCCACCGAGCTGGATATACACTTTGTTATTGCTCCTGAATACTACATGTACAGGGATCGCTTTGTGTTTGAAGCGATGCCTAGCAGCGATTGGCTGGGTGAGGCCGCGTATCCTCCCGCTGCCATTGTGTATGACCCTACCTTTGAAAAAGACATGGCGATTTACCGCCGTGAGGTCACTATTCGCCTGCCTGTAAAGGAGGGCTCTATGCTGCCTTTGCAGCTAGAGATTACTAGCCAAGGCTGTGCGGATGCTGGGCTGTGTTATTCACCCAGCACACACGAACTAACCCTGTCACCCACAGAGGGTGGCTATAAGGTAAGCGGTGAAGGTGTGGTGCAAAGCGTGCCAGCGCCGCTAACTGAGGTAGTGACGGATGAAGTGGCACCCAAAAAGGCTGCGGCGAATACATCCACAACTAGCTTTTTGGATCTAAGCGATACAGGCTTGGCGGCCTACCTGCTGGATGCATCATGGTGGCAGATTATGCTGCTGGCGTTTGGTTTGGGTATGCTGCTTTCCTTTACGCCGTGTGTGCTGCCAATGGTGCCTATTTTGCTGGGGATTATTGCAGGTCAGGGTACTCCGGTGAAAAGCGTATCGCGTAAACGTGGTCTAGGCCTGGCAGCTATCTATGTATTAGGTGTGTCATTGGTTTATACCGCGCTAGGTGTAGTGGCGGGGCTGCTGGGTGCTAGCTTGGCCGTATGGCTGCAGAATCCATGGATACTCAGTACATTTGCCGTGCTGCTATTCATCTTGGCGCTGTCTATGTTTGATGTGTACCAGTTGCAAGTACCTTCGGGTATGCAATCGCGGTTGCAGGGTGTGTTGAGCCGTATTCCTGGAGGGCGTTACAGTGGCGTGTTCTCAATGGGCATGTTGTCCGCGTTGATCGTTGGCCCATGTGTGGCAGCACCACTTGCAGGGGTGCTGCTGTTTATCTCGCAAACCGGTAATGTACTGATTGGTGCGATGGCGCTGTTTGCCATGGCATGGGGTTCCGGTGTGTTGTTGCTATTGGTGGGGGCAACCTCAGGTGTGCTGATGCCTAAAGCTGGCGCATGGATGAACACCGTAAAGCAGATCTTTGGTTGGTTGTTAATTGCCACGGCGCTGTGGATGTTGACGTCGGTGTTACCTACTGTCTGGTTCATGTTGGGCTGGGCGGTGTTGGCAGCATGGCTAGGTTTATTGTTGGGTGTAGGGCGAGCGCATGACGCAGCGGCATCGGCCGGTAAGCTGTTCCTGAAAGCCTTGGGTTGGTTGTCACTGTGTTGGGCAGTGCTGATTCTGGTGAGTGTGGCAAGCGGCGGGCGCAGTGTGTTAGAGCCATTAGCGCATTGGCAAGGTGGCGGTGTAGGCGCAGGTAGCGCAGTCACAGCACCTGCTTTTCAGAAAGTAGAAAACCTTGCTGAGCTGGAAGAAAAACTGGCGAATAGTGGTGGCAGAACTGTTATGTTGGATTTCTATGCGGATTGGTGTGTGTCGTGCATAGAGATGGAGAAATTTACCTTCAGTGATCCAGCTGTGGCTCAGAAAATGAACACCATGTTGCTGCTGCAGGCAGACGTGACAGCCAATACGCCTGAACACCGTGCATTGCTTAAACGTTTTAACTTGTTTGGGCCGCCCGGAATTATTCTGTTTGATGAGCAAGGCCGCGAGTTAACCGATGCACGCGTTGTAGGGTTTATGCCGGCAGAGCGTTTCTTGCAGGTATTGAATTCAGCACGTTAATACTCATCGTGATGACAAAACAGGCCATGCTTTTGCATGGCCTGTTTGTTTTGGCGCTACGAGTTAGTTTTGCAGCGTTTGGTAAATGGACTCTATGACTTCTGGCCCAATACGTGAGGCCATTTGTTCGTGTACAGGGCGCAGTGCTGTTACCCATTCACTGCGTTCTTCAGGGGTGAGTTCGTAAATGGTGGTGTGCCCAGCGGCGCGAATGGCAGCCAACGCCTCATCGTTTTCCACTTGCGAGATTTCGTTCGCGTATGTTGTGGCATCTGCCATGGCGCGTTCTAGTTGTTCGCGCAATGTGGGGTCTAGCTCATCCCAAAATTTCTTGTTCACGATGACGGCATAGCCAATGTAACCGTGGTTGGATAAGGTGGCATGCTTTTGCACTTCGTGCATTTTCTGGGTATAGAGGTTGGACGGTGTGTTCTCTGTGCCGTCTACCACGCCAGTTTGCAGTGCTTGATAGGACTCAGAAAACGCCATCACTTGTGGAATGGCTTCTAAGGCCTGCATTTGAGCTTCTAGCACTTTGGAGGACTGTATACGCATCTTCAAACCCAGAAAGTCATCTGGCGTATGCAGGGGCGAGTTAGCGCTCATGATTTTGAAGCCGTTATCCCAGTAGGCTAAGCCTTTAATGCCTTTGGGCTCTAGCATGGCCATCAGGTCTTGGCCTACTTGGCCTTGGGTAACTTTGTTCAGGTCGTCTTTGCTTTGAAAGATAAATGGTAGGTCAAATACCTCGAAGGCACGCACACCTAAGGGGCCAAACTTTGCTAGGGATGGCGCCAACATCTGGACGGCACCTAGCTGCAAGGCCTCAAGTTCTTCTTTGTCTTTGTACAGTTGGGAGTTCGGATATACCTCTACCAACACTTTGCCATCGGTATATTGCTCAGCCAGTTCTTTGAATTTGTCAGCCCCTTTGCCTTTAGGCGTGTCCGGTGAGACGACGTGGCTGAATTTGATAATCAGTGGGTTAGCCAGCGCAGGCAGGCTGAAACAGGTGGCGGCTATCACGGCAGCGGCCAGTACTTTTTTCATAGGCATTTGTTGTCTCCAGGAATAGTTATGATTGGAATAAGCCTCTGGTTAACTGTACTGAATGCCTAGCGCAGAATGAATTTTTATTTGACGAATCAATACTTAATCAGCTGTGAACCGGTGAGTGGAATGGGACTATAGCGTGGATGTGGCGGCATGTAGCGCCATGTGTTGGCTGAGTAAATCGTAAACATGCCGGGTGTGGTTGTGCAGTGGGGTGCGCCGCATCCATAGGAAGTAGCTTACGTCGGGGAGTGGCGGTAGTTGTTCGCTGGTGCCCAACACACGGAAATCAGTGCTAATGAGTTCGATGTTACGCGCTGTGATGCCTAAACCTGCATGTAGGGCAGCTTTGATGCCTGATAGATTAGGCGCTACATAATTGATTTGCCATGTGGCGTGGGCCTGCTCTAGTGCCGTCAGAGCGATTTTTCGGTATAGGCTAGGCTCATCTGCCAGTATCAAAGGTATAAGCTTGCTAGGGTCGTGTACATAGCGTGCAGAGGCTAGCCAGACAGTGGGGGAGCGTCGTATGACAAATCCCTCTAGCTCTGAGTCAAAGCGGCTAGAGATGGTGAGGTCTAGTTCGCCTCTGTGCAGGGCTTCCATCAATACAGGGCTGCGATCCACCTGTATTTCTAACTTGATACGAGGCAAGTTGCGTACTACGTGAGCCAGAACGGTAGGGAAGATGGAGTCTGCCACGTCGTGCGGCGCGCCTATACGCACTATACCTGCGGGGTCTGTGCTGTGTAATGTGCGTACACACTCATCATGTAAGGCCAGAATCTGTTGCGCATAACGTAGCAGCAGTTCGCCATGTTCCGTCAGTGTTTTATTGCGACCTTCTTTGCTAAAAATGGCTTTATGCGTCAGGTTTTCTAGCCGCTGCATTTGCTGCGTAATAGCCGATTGGGTACGGCACACAGCTTCTGCTGCGCTGGCAAATGTACCGTGTTTGGCAATGGCGACCAAGGTGCGCAAGAGTTCTATATCCAAATTGATCATATTAGTTTCGCTAATGTATTCGCATAAAACTCTGTATTGTTGCGGGACGTATCTGTGCGTAAAGTAGCATTGATTTCGTTGGAAACAAATAATAATGCAGGGGATAAGAATGGATGTATCCGAAATTCGTGCCACAGCTGTAAGTCAGCGTATAGAAAACATAAGAAATATTGTAGAAAAAGAAGGTCTATCTACAGCTTCGTTAGCACAGATATTGCAGCAGGTACTGGCATTGGCTGAGCATAAAGAGTGGTGGTCTGATGCGCATTTTCCAGCACCTGAAGAGGGCGAGTTGCAAGCGCGCTATTTGATCTCTGAAGAGGCTGATCGCTCGTACGCGTTGTACTTAAATGTGATGCGCCCAGGTAAGAAAATCGTGCCGCATAATCACACGACGTGGGCGTGTATCGCGGCGGTAGAAGGGGTGGAATACAACTATGTGTATACCCGAACGGATGATGCGCAAGTGCCTGGTGTTGGGCGTGTGGAGCGCACGGCGAAAGTCGTGGTTGAGCCAGGTGCAGGTATTGCGTTAATGCCAGATGATATCCATGCCGTAGAAATCGAGGGTAATAACGTGATTCGCCATTTGCATATGTACGGTTTGGCGTTAGAAACCTTGGATCAGCGATTGGCGTTTGATGTAGAGCAGGGCACCTGCGCTGTGATGCCTGTGGGCGTTCAAACCAGACGTTAAGACTGACATGACGCAGCCAACACAGATGAATGCAGAAGTATCGGTAGCGGTTTTGCGGCAGTGGTTGGCCGACGGCTCTGAGATTGCTTTACTGGATGTGCGAGAACATGGGCAGTATGGTAGCGGTCATTTGTTTTATGCCGTAAACGCGCCCTATAGCGTACTGGAGCATCGTGTACCGTACTTGGTGCCGAGGCGTACTGTGCGCATCGTGTTATATGCGCAAGGGGGCGATATTGCACGTCAAGCACAACAGCTTTTGCAGGATATAGGCTATACGCAGGTATATGTGCTGGCAGGTGGTGTAAAGGCGTGGCAGCAAGCGGGGCATAACGTCTTTGCTGGAGTAAACGTACCCAGCAAAACCTTTGGTGAGTTAGTAGAACAGCACTGCCATACACCCCACATTAAGGCTGAGGATCTTGCCGCTAGCCAAGCGGCGGCAGAATCGTTATTGCTGCTAGATGGTCGTCCGTTTGAGGAATACCAAAAGAAAACCATTCCGGGTGCTATATGTTGCCCGAATGGCGAGTTAGCGTTACGCGCCACTACGTTGATGAGAACCGCAAACGCTGCACGTATTGTGGTGAATTGCGCTGGTCGTACTCGCAGCATTATTGGTGCTCAAACCTTAATTAATTTAGGCGTTCCGTATGAGGTAGTAGCGCTAGAGAATGGCACGCAAGGCTGGTTTCTGGAAGGGCTCGTGTTAGAGCAGGGGGCTATGCGCGATGGGGAGGCTGTGCAGCCCGATAACGTAGACGTAGGGGCGTTGCAGCAGCAGGCTCAACGTATGGCGCAAGAGGTGGGAGTAAAGCTGGTTACTGCAGCACAGTTACAGCAGTGGTTAGCTGAATCACATCGCACTACGTATGTGTGCGATGTGCGCACGACTGCAGAATATCAGCGTAATACCTTGCGTGTGGCAAAACATACGCCGGGAGGCCAGTTGGTACAGGCCACGGATCATTACATAGGTACACGGGGTGCCAGAATTGTTCTATGGGATGACCTACATGTGCGCTCATGGGTGACAGCGAGCTGGTTGTTGCAAATGGGGTGGGATGTGACGGTGCTGGAACGCGATGCGGGTGCACTATTAGGGTGCGTGCCGGGCGTGGCAACAGATGATCTTGTGGGGTTTGAATTGCCACACATGACAGTGGAGCAATTGGCAGCCAGCGTGCGTCTTAACGCGGCGCAACTGATCGATATACGCCCTAGCCAACAGTATCGTGCCGCACATTTACGAGGTGCGCAGTGGTCTATACGGCCACACTTACGGTATGCCACGCTTAAGACTAATCAGTTGGTGGTGATCATCGCCTCAGAGGGTACTAGCGCAGCATTGGCCGCCAAAGAGTTGCAGAGTTTAGGTGTGCAGCAGGTGTGTTGGCATCATGGCACTACCGCTCAGTGGTTAGCGGCAGGGTTAGTGCTTGAGAATAGTCCTGACCAGCCCGCCGATGACGATTGCATTGATTATGTGTTCTTTGCGCATGATCGGCATGAGGGTAACCGACAGGCAGCGCTGCAATATCTGGCGTGGGAGACAAACCTGCTACAGCAGGTTGATGAGTTGGAACTACAGTATTTTAAGGTGTATGTAGCCCCCTAACGGGATAGGGGGCCACTACAGATACTGCTTAGTTGCCTTGCAGTCGTAGTTGCTTAGCAGCGTCAATCGCGAAGTAGGTCAAGATGCCATCGCCGCCGGCGCGTTTAAACGCCAACAGGGATTCCATCATGACTTTATCGTGATCCAGCCAGCCATTGGCGGCAGCGGCTTTGATCATCGCGTATTCGCCACTGACTTGGTATGCAAAGGTAGGCATGCCAAAGGCTTGTTTGATGTCACGCAGTACATCTAGGTACGGCATACCCGGTTTTACCATCACCATATCAGCGCCTTCGCGGATGTCGGCAGCGACTTCGCGCAAAGCTTCGTCGCGGTTGGCTGGGTCCATTTGATAGCTGGCTTTGTCGGATTTACCCAAGTTGCTGGCAGAACCTACCGCATCACGGAATGGGCCGTAGAAGGCACTGGCGTATTTGGCAGAGTACGCCATGATACGGGTGTCGATGTGGCCGTTTTCATCCAAAGTGTGGCGAATCGCGCCTACACGGCCATCCATCATGTCGCTAGGCGCCACAATGTCTACACCTGCGTTGGCTTGTGTCAGCGCTTGTTCACGCAGCACTTCTACCGTAGGGTCGTTCAGCACGTAACCATCTTCGTCGATGATGCCGTCTTGGCCGTGGCTGGTGTAAGGGTCTAGCGCAACGTCAGTCAGAATGCCCAATTCTGGGAAGTTCTGTTTCAAGCTGCTCACTACACGAGGGATCAAGCCGTCGGGGTTAGCTGCTTCGCTACCATCCGGTGTTTTCAGGCTAGGATCAATCACAGGGAACAGGGACAGTACTGGAATCCCCAGTTTTACACACTCTTCAGCAATCGCCAGAATGGTGTCAGGCGAGTAACGGTATACGCCGGGCATGGAATCCACAGCTTCGCGTATGTTGTTGCCTTCACGCACGAACACCGGGTAAATCAGGTCATTGACGGTCAATGCGTTTTCACGCACCAAACGGCGGGTGAAGTCGTCGCGACGGTTACGGCGTGGGCGGCTAAGAGGGTAGTTAACGGGGGGTAAAAATTGAGTCATGGCACAACCTTTGGAGATATCCAGTTTTCAATAAGTAATGTCGCTTCCTCAATGCCAATACGGTGCGTGGCCGAAAAAGGGATAGCTTGAATATTCCCCATGGCAGCGAGTTGTTTACGGGCTTCAGCAGCCGCTTGTATACGTTTACCATACGCGAATTTATCCGCTTTGGTGAGTAGTACCAGCAATGGCTTGCCTGTAGGAGCGATCCAGCGTGCTAACTGCACGTCTAATGCGGTAACGCCTCGTCGTATATCCAGCATCAATACAACACCTGCCAGAGAGCTGCGTTGGCGCAAGTAGCCGCCTAGCATTTCATCCCAGTCTTGTTTTTCTTGACGCCCTACCGCGGCATAACCGTAGCCAGGTAAGTCGACGAGGTAACCTAAAGATTCTTCAGGTTCTAATGGGTCGGGGATGCCGAACATGTTGATCAGACGTGTTCTACCCGGTGTTTTACTGGAAAACGCCAAACGTTTTTGGTTCGCCAGTACGTTAATAGATGACGATTTCCCCGAATTGGAGCGACCCACAAAACAGACCTCTGGTGGGCCGGGGGGCGGGAGTTGGTCCAGCTTTGCAGCAGAAATAGTGAAGCTGGCGCGATGTAAGATTGACATGATTAAGGCAATTTCCCGTTTAAATCCAAGCTCTATTGTATAATCTTGGGATTTGAAACAGTAACCGTCGTGTTCCGTGCAGATCCCTTACAGCAGAAATAATACGGTATACGACGACCAGTGACTTACAAATACTGCGGTATTTGTGTCTAAATCGCGATCGTCGAGGACTACATGAAGCTGAAGCGCGTGCTTTCCAGAATCGTTATTGCCAGCGGCCTTGTGGCAGCCTGTTCCACCTTCTCTTTGGCGCATGCTGCAGATACCGCTGCAAAACCTGATGCAGCTAAGGGCGAGCAACTCTACTTGAACGGTGAACTGTCCCGTGGCGTATTAGCCTGTGTGACCTGTCACGGTGCTGCAGGGAACAGTGTCATTGAAATGTACCCTAGCATTGCAGCCCAACCGTTTGAATATGTGGTTAAACAGCTGCATGATTTCCGCCCTGGTGCAGAAAATACCCCTCCATTGCGCCGTGCTGCCAATGGCAACCCTGCCGTAATGACCAGTATTGTGACTGGCATGACCGAGCAAGAAATGCGTGATGTAGCGTTTTACGTGTCTCAACAAAAAGTGGATTGGGAATTGGCTGCTCGAGCAACCAACGAAGAAACTTTTGAGCGCGGCCAACAAATTTGGCGTGGTGGTTTGCCTGACCGTAACGTAGCGGCTTGTGCGGCCTGTCACTCGCCTAACGGCGCAGGCTTGCCAGGTAAATACCCACGTTTGGCTGGTCAACACGTACCTTACTTGCTGGAACAGCTGAAATTGTTCCGTAGCGGTGACCGTAACAACGAAGCAGCGATGCACGAGTTGGCTGATCGCATGAATGATGCTGATTTGTCTGCTGTTGCGGATTACGCCGCCGGCTTGCGCTAGAGCAAAGCTCTTGTTTTTAGCGACTGCTATATTCAGTGTTGCAACCTGTAACCTTTACGGGCTGCAGTGTTGATACCTAAGCTCCCCTCTTGGGGAGCTTTTGTTGTCTGGGCAGGAAACTTTAGTCTTAAAAGAGACTCTAATAGCTCAGACTTATAAGACCCTGAATTTTCTGTTTAGTTTCTACCTGAGATTGTTGTGACTACCAAACGTCAATTTGGCGCTGCTGAACTGTTCGAGTTGTTGAGCTCCATGCGTTTCGCTGTGAGCCTGCTCATGTTCATCTGTGTGGCCAGTATCATCGGTACTGTGCTGGCGCAAAACCAGCCTATGAACATCTATGTGGACCAGTTCGGGCCATTTTGGGTAGATGTGTTCGATAGATTCTCAATCTGGACTATTTACAATACATGGTGGTTCTTGGTCATCATGGGTTTCTTGGTGGTGTCCACCACCGTCTGTGTGATCCGTCATGCGCCCAAGATGCTGAAAGATGCGCGCAACTTCAAAGAATATGTGCGCGGCAATAGCTTGCGTGCGTTTCCCCATAAAGTAGAAGTCAGCAATCACAACAGCCCAGAAAAAAATGCTGACGATGTACAAGCGTGGTTGAAGGTAAAAGGCTACCAGTACAAAGTACGTAAAGATGCTGATGGCAGCCTGATGTTGGCGGCTAAAAAAGGTAGTTCTAATCGCCTAGGCTATATTTTTGCGCACGTAGCTATTGTGGTGATCTGTATTGGCGGGTTGATGGACAGCGAGTTGCCCACGCGATTACAGGTATGGTTAGGTGGCAAGAAACCTATTACTGAAAATATTCTGATTTCTGAGGTTCCACCAGAAGGGCGTTTGCCAGCGGCTAACCCTAGCTTTAGAGCTAACCTCTTGGTGCCAGAAGGGGTGCGTACTGCCACTGCGGTAGTGAACGTGGACGAAGGTGTATTGGTGCAACCTATGCCTTTCGTGTTGGAACTCAAACGTTTTCTGATCGAGTATTACTCCACGGGTATGCCTAGCAGCTTCAAGAGTGAAGTGCGCATTACCGATCCCGATACGGGCGATAGTTTTGACAGAGTGATAGAGGTGAATGAACCTCTGCGCTACAAAGGCGTCACGGTGTATCAGTCTGGTTTTGATGATGGTGGTTCTACGGTAGAACTGTTGGCGTACCCATTGCATGGTACGCAAAGTCGTCCATTCCCTGTGTCAGGCAAAATTGGCGAGAGCACGCGTTTTGTAGTGGATGACGCAGGTACGGAAGTCAGTGTGAACTTTACTGAACTACGTACTATCAACGTGGAAGATATGCGTGACGGAGATCCTCAGCCTAAAGCATTAGCTGAGCATGTGGCGGCTGTAGCGGGCAGTGCCGCAGGTAAGCGTAACGAGAATTTGGTTAACGTAGGCCCTAGTGTGCATTACAAACTGACGGATAGTAGTGGTCAGGCACGTGAGTACACGCATTACATGGCTCCAGTGGTGTTGGATGGTTTCCCTGTGTTCTTGGCGGGTATGAATGTATCGCCGCAAGTGGGTTTCCGTTATGTGCGTATTCCTGCGGATGATCAGTTATCCATGCAAGAGTTCATGCGTTTACGTGCCGCATTGGAAGACCCTTCGTTAGTACGACAAGCGGCATTGCGCTTCGCAGAGCGTAACGGTGATGCTGCACCGAATTCCTTACTGCATACTGCGGCACAGAATGCGCTGACCAGTTTTGCTCGTGAAGGCTTTAACGGTTTGATCGGTCGTGTGCCAGAAGCTGAGCGCGAGAAAATTCTTGGCTTCACGGTGCCCATGATTCAGCTTTCGTTGATTGAGTTACGTGATATTCTGCGAGAACGTGCTGGCGAAAAAGAAATTGTGTATGAAGGCGATGAAGGTGTGCGTGCCCAACAGTGGACACAGCTTGCCGTACTAGCTTTGGCCAATTTGCCAGAATACCCAGCTCCGGTAATGCTGGGTCTGCGTTCGTTTGATCACGTACAGGCCAGTGTGTTCCAAGTGGCGCGTAGCCCAGGTATGTACATTGTGTATACCGGCTCGTTGTTCTTGGTGATTGGCGTCTTTACGATGTTCTATGTTCGTGATCGACGCATTTGGGTGTGGATACGACCACAAGAGGGTGGCAGCTCTATGCAGGCTGCAATGACCTCACAACGGCGCAATTTGGATTTCAACCGCGAGTTTGACGAGTTCAAACAGAGTTTCCAGCGCTTGTCCGCATAGAGAGGAGTCTAAAAAATGTCTGAGTCAGCAATGCTTTCCCAGTCACAACAGTGGCAGGCTTCCATGGCAGCAAGCGGGGATTCCCGTGGTGTGCGTGGTAGGCCGCAGCTAAGTGATTATTTGTACTTTATTGTGTTGTCGCTTGGCGTGGCATACTGTTTGACCGCCTATACCGACTTTATGGATGGCTACGAAAAAGTCATTCTCTGTGGTGCCGTGCCACTGTTAGTCTGGATGGGCTGGTTGTGGCGTCCACTGCGTACATTAACCGTACTAAGCGGTTTAACAGCGATTTTGGCTATTTGGCTGTACAGCAATGATGGTAGTTTGCTTAGCGGCGACCTTACCCGTGCAGACAGTGTGTTTTTGCTGCGCTATTTGTTCTCGTCACAATCCGCCATCCTGTGGATGTGTGCGTTGTTCATGATTGCGATGGTGTGCTACTGGATTGGCTATGTCAGCAAAACAGCCGCATGGTTGGGTACAGCGCTGACGTGGGGTGGTGTCTATGCAGGTACTGTGGGTATGTTCGTGCGTTGGCGCGAAGGCCACTTGTTAGGCCCTGGTTTAGGCCATATCCCTGTCAGTAACTTGTATGAAGTGTTTGTGATGTTTGCGTTGATCACAGCTCTGTTCTACCTGTATTACGAGCGTCGTTATGCGACCCGTAGCTTGGGTGGTTTTGTGCTGATGGTGATTAATGCTTCGGTGATCTTCTTGCTGTGGTACTCGTTTGCTCGCGATGCGCACCAGATCCAGCCATTGGTTCCTGCACTGAAAAGCTGGTGGATGAAGATTCACGTGCCCGCCAACTTTATTGGTTACGGTACCTTCGCCTTAGCGGCGATGGTGGGCTTTGCCTACCTGATCAAAGAAAATGGTCAAACACGCTCGTGGAGTAAGCTATGGCCAGTGTTTGTGCTGGGCATGTTGCTCTGTGCGGAGCCCATGATTTTTGGTTCACGCAGTGAATTCTCCGTTACATGGATGTTGTTCTTCGGTATTAGTGCGCTAATCGTAGGGGCTATTTTGGCGCTACGTGGCCCAATTTCCCGTCAGTTGCCTGATCTGGAAGTACTAGATGACATCATGTACCGCGCGATTGCCATCGGCTTTGCGTTCTTCACTATTGCCACTATTTTGGGTGCGTTGTGGGCGGCGGATGCATGGGGTACATACTGGCAGTGGGACCCTAAAGAAACATGGGCCTTGATCGTGTGGCTGAACTACGCGGCATGGTTGCACATGCGTTTGATGAAAGGCATGCGCGGCACTATTGGTGCTTACTGGGCACTGGGCGGCTTACTGATCACCAGTTTTGCATTCCTAGGTGTGAACATGTTCTTGTCCGGTTTGCACTCATACGGTGAGCTGTAAGCACCTAGAACACTGTAGTTAGTCCGTACTTACCGGGAGTGTTTGTCGATGAAGGACAGCACTTCCGGTGATTTCACTAAGTCTCGTATATCGCGGGCAGCCAATATCTCAGTTGGCGATCTAGCCCCAGACACCACAAAGCCCTGCACGTAATCTACGCCTATGTCGCGCAGTATATGCAGCGTCTCTACGTCTTCCACCCATTCTGCAATGCTCACCATGCCCAAGTTGCGTGCCAGCTCTACGATAGTGCGTACGATGGCCACATTGGTGTTCTTTAACAGCATGTTGTGTATGAGTGAGCCGTCTATCTTAATAGCGTCAGTAGGCAGCTCTTGTAGGTACGAGAATGAGGTATAGCCTGCACCAAAGTCGTCCAGTGCAATGCGTACGCCTTTGTGCTGCAATCGTTGCATGAACAAGCGGGTGCGTTCTAAATCTTGCAGTGCCACCCCTTCGGTGATTTCTACACACAGCCTGTTGGCGAGGTGATCGAAGTTTTCCAAAATGGTGAATAGCTCATCAATGAACTTGTCATCATTTAGGGACACGCCGCTAAGGTTGATATTGATTTGCTGGGTACGTGGCAGTTGTGTGTGGTGTTTGTCTAGCCACTCTAAGGTTGCTGCAAACACCCACTTGTCGATGATAGATACTGTGCCACTTTCTTCGGCTGCTGCGATGATTTTGCCGGATGGCATCAGATTATTTCGTGAGTCACGTACCCGTAGCAGTACCTCTACATTCAGTGAATTCAAGGGGTTCTGCAGAGCCATTAATGGCTGCATTTCCAGATACAAACCGCCCGAGGCACCGTTTTCCAGCTCTTTGAACAAGCGTAGTTCTTCGGCGTGTTGGTACAGTTCGGTAGACCCTTGTTTGTACAGTACAGATGGCAGTTGGGTGCGGCGAGCGTCGCGGCAAGCCCGGTTTGCTGCCGCTAAAGCATCTTCTGCACGGGTATCGGAAGACAGCTCTACCAAACCAATAGCGCTTTGCAGGTTAAAGCTACGGTTGCCTGCGTAGATGCTGCCTTGGTTTAGGGACTTAATGATCTTCTCGGCCGTGGCTTGAGCTTGCTCTGGCGTGGTGTCGTTAAACAGGATCAAGAATTCATCGTTACCCAGCCTACCTAGCTCTTGGCCTGGGTGCAGCGTAGTTTCAATGCGATGGCTTACCTCTTTAAGCAGAGCGTCACCTGCGGCGTGGCCATACGCATCATTCACGTGTTTAACGTAATTCAAATCCAAGTAGGCCAAGATGCAGTTATTACCCTCGCGTACCTTATCCAACGAGAACGATAAGGCCTTCTCTATGCCCCGTTTGTTCAGTACATCGGTGATGGGATCATGGTTGGCCATCTGTTTGAGCTTACGGATGGTTTCTGATCGTTTGCTGATGTCTTGTAGCGAGCCCTCAATCACTCCCGCAGTACGTAAGGCGCGTAACCCAAACTGTTGTGGCAAACCGGGGTGAGAGGCTGCTGATAAACGGCTGATGTCTGTGTCTTCACCGCTTAAGCTGGTTTGTATGATAGCTTCCCAGTCGGTCGTGCCAAAGAATTGTTCCCATTGGTAGTCTTCGATTTCCTCGTGCTCAGAGAGACCTAAAAAGGCATAGAACACACTGTTTGCATAGACGAACTGGCCATTCTCATCCAGTGTGAAAATTCCAAATGGGCTGATGCAGTGATTGGCGATTAGGGTTTGCTCCGCTACGGTGCGACTGTAGCGTTCTTCGCGTAAGCGTTCGCCCAGCAAGATCGCTACCATTAGACTAGATAGGGGTAGCGCCAGTACGCTTTGGAAGGTGTCTAGGAAGTTGCTGGATAGTCCCAGCAGCATCAGCAACATCAAGACCAACACACAAAGCGATGCGCTGAGCAGCATGATGTGCCAAAGCGATAAGGGGGCGGGTTGTTGTTCGGCGTGCATCATGCCATAGCACACGATCACAACGCAGCTGAGTAAGCCTATGGCGCTTAATAGCAGCATGGCAGGCATAAAGAGGGAGCGCTCTAGCAGGAAGGCTGCTGGCAGCAGGGCGAGTCCGCCCCACTGTAGGGCGCGTAATAACAGTGAAAAAGGTAGTGGCTGCAAGACGGTGCGCAGCAGTTGGGTAAAGAGGGTGTAGCTCACCAAGAAATAGGCGGCGAGAGTGGCTTGGCGAATAGTAGGTAGCCAGGTGGCGGGTAGTTCATGTCCTAACCAGAGGTTATCCCAACCCATGGCCATGGCGCCTAAACGTAGGTTGCCAACCAACCAGACTGCAACCAGCAGGTACAGGCTTTGTTTATTCAATAAGGCGATCACCAACAGCAATGCCGCCAAGGTGAGTAAACCGCCTTCTAGTAGCGCAATATAACGCGTGTAGCGCTGGCTGGCTTGTGCCCAGTCGGAGCTGGTCCAGTTCTGGATGCTGAAGGGTCCGGAAACGCTAGGCAATACATTGCAGTACACCGTACCTAGCGGGGCAAGGCCATTAGTTTGTAAATCATAACCATGACTAGAGCCTAAGGCTGAGGTAGGCAGTTGGCTGAGTTCTTCTTGCTCGGGTTGTGTGCCGTAGCAGTGCAGCCCGAGTAGGGGGCTGGTGGCAAAGCGTATGTCGTGGGCAGTGCTGTCAAAGTCTTCGGGTAGAGAAAACTGCAGCCAAAAAGGATCGTGTGTAGAAAGGCGTAATTCAGAGGGCTGTTTTGCCAGCGCTGTTTGTATTGCTGATGATGGAGGTGTTTGCGCGTAGGGAGCCGGCAGGGTTTGCAGGCTTAACGAAAAACCCGCAGCACTGGGGTAGTGTGCGGGTAGTTGCAACAATGCCACCAGCGAAAGCAGGCAAATAAACAGCGGCAGCACATAGATGCTGAGTACTTCGGTGATACGTTGGCTTGCGCCAGACCGTGTACGATCATTGAGTGTGATAGTGGAATCCATCATGAATTTAGACAGCCTTGATCACCACGGCAGACACGGATCAGCTGTCGTGGCAAATTGTTATAGTTTGTTAACGGTGAGGCGTCTGCGTTCTTTAAAAACTAAGCCCTGAAAATCAGGGCTTAGTGGTGATATTTAAGGTAGTAGGCTTTCTGAAGCAAAGAGGCTGTGTAGTTCTTCACGGGGGCGTACTACATGTGCAGTCTTGCCATCCACAATAATTTCGGCTGCACGTGGTCTGGTGTTGTAGTTGCTGGCCATGGTGAACCCGTACGCACCTGCTGACATAATTGCCAATAGATCGTGTTGTTCTAAAGCCAGTTTGCGGCCACGGGCTAACCAGTCACCGCTTTCGCAGATAGGGCCAACAATGTCGTACTCCAAGGCTGTAGTACCGTCTTGGCGAGGGCGTACAGCTTCTACATCGTGCCACGCATCGTAGAGTGTGGGGCGAATAAGATCATTCATGGCGGCATCAACGATGGCGAAATTTTTGGCTTCTGAGGGTTTCAGGTATTCCACTTTGGTCAGCAACACACCGGCGTTACCTACCATAGAGCGGCCAGGCTCCAACACCAACTGCAAGTGAGACAAGCCACGAGCATCCAATGCTTTGAAGACTTCAGTCAGCAGCATGGTTGGGGTCGCAGGCGTTTCGTCGGTGTAACGAATGCCCAAGCCGCCGCCCAAATCAAGGTGAGACAACTGCACGTCTTGTTGTGACAGGGTGTCAATCAGGTTCAGCAGTTTATCCAGCGCATCCAAGTAGGGGCTGATCTCGGTGATTTGAGAGCCGATGTGGCAGTCCACGCCAACGATGTTCAGTTGTGGGTGTTGTTTTGCTAGTGCGTAGACTTCAGGCGCATCTTCGATAGCAATACCGAATTTGTTGTCTTTCAGGCCAGTGGAAATGTAGGGGTGGGTGTGGGCGTCTACATCAGGGTTCACGCGCAGCGAGATGGGCGCTACACAATTTCTATCTGCAGCGATTTGCGCAATGTGCAACAACTCATTTTTGGATTCCACGTTGAAGCATTTGATCTGTGCATCCAGAGCTGCTTCAATTTCCCAGCGCTGTTTGCCTACGCCAGAAAACACCACTTTGCGTGGATCACCACCGGCAGCGATCACGCGTGCCAATTCACCGCCAGACACAATATCAAAGCCTGCACCGTGGTTGGCCAGTTCGCGCAGAATAGCCAAGTTGGAGTTGGCTTTCATGCCATAGCACACTAATACATCACGACCTTGTTTAGCCTTTTCATAGCTGTCCCAAGCGTCTTTCAACGCTTGTCGCGAATAGACATATAAAGGGGTGCCGTGCTCTTTGGCTAAGTCTTCCAGAGAGCATTGTTCGGCATGCAGTACGCCATTATGAAATTGAAAATTCGGAGCTACGGTCATGATGGTAAATAGAGGTCATGAAAAAAAGCAGGGGACTGATCCGATCACCGGGTCAGGCAGTAGGTGCAGTGTCAGTGTTGACGCTAGACGCTGCAGCTTGTTCGGGTAAAACGAGGGGGCCTTTATAGCCACATCCTCCAAGTATGACACTTGCTCCTACTACAAGGATAAGCGCCGCACGTTTAGGTGAAAATTTTGGCTGCATGGTGGTGTTATGAGCTGTTTTAAATTTGAAGTATGACAGCCTATGTGTAGACGTCAAACCTCCAGACAACAATGGTGCCATAAGGCACCATTGTGTGTTGTTAATTACGGTCTAGCAAATGTTTGTGGACTGTCGTCATAGACGTTGTCATCGTTTTGCAGGCCTTGTAGCAATGAATTGATGCCATCGTCAGGAACATCGGAAACGAAATTGTCCATGGCGCTAGGCAAGCCCACGCGTTCAATGGCTACCCCAGGTGGGAATTCGCTGTAATAGTAATCCCCATTAGTTTTAGTCAGACCGCTAGGCATTGGGCCTAATGGTTTGTTAGGTTTACCAGCCAGCGCTTCACGCATGAAGTTAATCCAGATAGGCATGGAAATGCCGCCACCTGTTTCGCCTGAACCCAGTGATTGCGGACGGTCAAAGCCCATCCATGCAATGCTGACTAGGTCTGGTGTATAGCCAGCAAACCACGCATCCAACGAGTTGTTGGTCGTACCGGTTTTACCGCCAATGTCATTACGTTTCAGCGTTGCTGAAGCACGAGCACCTGTACCCGATGTGGCTACGCCACGCAGCATGTCGTTCATGACATACGCAGTACGTGGATCTATAACCTGAGCTTTGGAATCACCAGCGACTACCGGTTTGGCGCGCATGACGACTTGGTCATTGCTGTCAGTTACGTAATCAATCAGGTATGGCTGTACTTTGTAGCCACCGTTCGCAAATACCGAGTAAGCACCCGCTAATTGCAATGGTGTCACGCTACCTGCACCCAATGCCAACGGCAATACGGCAGGGTTACGTTCACGATCGAAACCAAAGCGAGTAATGTAATCCTGAACATATTGTGGGCCTACCGCTTGCATAATGCGGATGGAAACCATGTTTTTGGATTTGTACAAACCTTGACGCATGGTCAGCATAGGTTCGTAACGGCCACCATAGTTCTTAGGATTCCATGCTCTGGAGCCCGTTTGTTCACGCGTCAATTGGAACGGGGTATCAGCAATTTGGGTGGCAGGAGTTAAGCCTTTTTCCAGCGATGAAGCATAGATAAAGGGCTTAAATGCGGAGCCAGGCTGACGCCACGCTTGGGTAACACGGTTGAACTTACCATCAGCAAAGTGGAAACCACCCACCATGGCTTGAATTGCACCGTCTTGAGGGCGAATAGCAACCAGCGCTGCTTGTACAGCAGGCATATTCACGACTTCCCAAGACTCAGGGTTCTTGAACAGATACACCACAGAACCACGGCTTAGGCGTTGGCCTTCGCTGGCATTAGGTGTCAAGGCGCGTGCCACAATACCCAATGCACGTTTGTCGGTAATGTCGATGATGGTATCGGCACTACGGGCAACAGTCAGTTTGGTTGGGCTAGCCGACAGCACCACGCCAGTTAGCAAATCGCCGGTGTCTGGGTAGTTGCGTTGTACGTCGTCCAGAATGTCGTTCAGCGCATCAGCATCTTGCTCAATACCTTCTGCCAAGCTGACTTGACCTTCAGGGCCTGGGAACGGCTTTCTGCGGGTGTAGTTCAGAATGCCGTCACGTACGCTGAGGTAAGCGGCTTCTTGGTCTTTGGAATTGATGGTGGTGTAGATGTTGAAACCACGGCTGTAGATGTTGTCTTGGTACACGTTGTACAGCAGTTGGCGTGCCAATTCAGCAGCGTATTCACCGTGAATCGCGTAGCCACCCGCTGGTGTGCCTAGAGCAGAACGGATTTCAATTTTCTGTGCACGAGCAGTTTCGTATTCGTCTTGCGTGATGTAACCCAAGTCCAGCATACGACGCAGCACACCCTGTTGTTGACGGGTAGATTCTGCGAAGTTGGTGATGGGGTTATAGCGAGAAGGCGCACGCTGAATACCAGCCAACATGGCAGCTTCTGCCAGTGTGACTTCTGTCAGGCTTTTACCGAAGTAGGTACGCGATGCAGCAGGAAAACCGTAAGAGCGATGACCCAGATAAATCTGGTTCATGTACAGATCCAGAATCTGGTCTTTGGTCAGCGTGGCTTCAATCTTGAACGTCAGCAGCAGCTCGTAGAACTTACGTGTGTACGTTTTCTCGGAAGACAGATAGAAGTTACGCGCCAACTGCATGGTGATGGTACTTGCGCCCTGTGACTTGCGCATGTTGACCATGTTCATGATCGCAGCACGAGCAACCCCGCGCAGATCAATACCACCGTGCTGATAGAAACGATCGTCTTCAGCAGCCAGCAAGGCTGATTTCATGACGTCGGGGATTTCGTTGAACGGCATAACATTGCGCCGTTCTTCACCGAACTCACCAATCAACACCTTGTCTGCGGTATAAATGCGCAAGGGGATACGAGGACGATAATCTGTCATGGCTGTGAGGTCAGGCAGGTTAGGCCATGCCAAGGCGAGCGCTAGCACAACCAGCAGCACGCCACTGACGGCCAAGCCAGTCAGTACCACGATAGATTTCACGATGAACCGGCGTAGCCAGGATCCGGAACGTTTAGTAGAAGTTTGGGCGGAAGAACTCATTGCGGGTGATTTTTTAGGCCCTAGGAACAGAATGTAGAGCGTGTGTACCAGTTTACTGTGTTAACAGACGCCATAAAACTCGGATAGTGTACTTTTTTTTGGGTGCGCTAATGGGATAATACACAAATGACAGACTCTTTACCCACAGAACTCATGCAAATTGACCCTTTACCCCCGTTGGGGGAAAGAGAACTGCAACATTTACGGCAACCCGATCAACGCCCCATTTTTCTGGTCGGCATGATGGGTGCTGGTAAAACAACTATAGGCAAACAACTGGCACGCAGCCTGAATCGCAGTTTCACAGATTTAGATCACGAACTGGAAGCACGCTGCGGAGTACGCATCGCAGATATCTTTGACATAGAAGGCGAAGAAGGGTTCCGCAGACGTGAAGCAGCGGCCTTAGATGCTTGCACTCGGTTACCAGGTATTGTGTTGGCAACGGGCGGGGGCGCCATTTTGTTGCCTGAAAACCGCAATTTTCTGAAACAACGAGGCTTGGTTGTGTATTTGCGGGCGAGCGCAGAAGAACTATTCAAACGCGTCGCCAAAGATAAAAGCCGTCCCTTGTTGCAAACTGCGAATCCACGTCAACGTTTGGCCGAGCTATTGGCTAAACGAGAGCCTATGTACGCAGAAGTGGCAGACATTGTGTTCGACACTGGAAGTGCGCCCATCTCTACCGCTGTGCGTGATTTGGCGGCTGAATTACTGAATAAATGTGAGGTCAAACAATGAGAGTAGTATCGGTGCAGACGCCTGGCGGCTCTTACCCCATACATATTGCGGCGGGGCGTTTAGCTAAGTTGGCAGACAGCATTCCTGCGGATGTGACCCGTATTGCGTTGATCAGCAACCCTACGGTGATGGGGTTGTACGGCGAGCAAGTGTTGGAAGCGTTGAGCCAAACCGGAAAACCGGTGCTGGAAGTGTCTATTCCTGACGGCGAAGCGTACAAAGACTGGAATACGCTAAATAGTATTTTTGATCGCTTGCTGGGTGAACGATTGGATCGCAAAGCGCTAATCGTGGCATTAGGCGGAGGAGTGGTGGGTGATATTGCTGGTTTTGCTGCCGCATGCTTTATGCGTGGCATCCGCTTTATCCAAGTGCCAACCACTTTGCTGGCTCAGGTGGATTCTTCAGTGGGTGGTAAAACTGCGGTGAATCACCCCTTGGGTAAAAATATGATTGGTGCGTTCTATCAGCCTATTGCGGTTGAGGTAGACATCAATGTGCTGCAAAGTCTGCCAGACCGTGAAATTGCAGCGGGATTGGCAGAGGTGATCAAGTATGGCCTAATTGTAGATGAAGGCTTTTTCCAGTGGTGCGAGCAAAATGTAGAAGCGCTGGTGAAGCGTGACCCGGAAGCACTGGCGTATGCGGTGCAGCGTTCTTGCGAAGTGAAGGCCGAAGTGGTCTCTGCTGATGAACGTGAATCAGGGCTACGTGCGTTGCTAAATCTGGGTCATACCTTTGGGCATGCGATTGAGTCCGGTTTGGGCTACGGTAAGTGGCTGCACGGCGAAGCTGTAGGTTGCGGCATGATTATGGCTGCCGAGTTGTCGGTGGCATGTTGCGGCTTCCCCGCAGAAAAAGTGCAGCGAGTGCGTGAGCTGGTGAAGAACATTGGTTGCCCAACCGTGCCTCCATCTTGGCCTGCTGAGCGCTGGATTGAGTTGATGGGTATTGATAAAAAAGCCGAAGGCGGGCAACTGCGCTTTGTGTTGATGTCCGACATTGGTAAGAGTCATGTACAGGCCGTAGTGCCAGAGAAAGTGGCAGCGGTCTTGGAAGGTTTCAAATAACCGATAAATAAGGGGATCGTTATGGTGTCACTGGCCGTTTATTCATGTTTTCCAGAACATAGCCGAGGTAGACGCCATCCAGAAGAAGCTCCGGAGCGGCGTAATGAGTTTCAACGAGACCGAGACCGTATCATCCATTGCCAAGCGTTTAGGCGGCTGGAGTACAAAACGCAGGTTTTCATTAATCATGAAGGTGACCTGTTTCGTACCCGCCTGACGCACAGTATTGAAGTCGCACAAATTGCCCGTTCGTTGGCAAGAAATCTACAGGTGCATGAAGACCTAGTAGAAGCGATTTCACTGGCGCACGATCTGGGGCACACCCCTTTCGGGCATGCAGGCCAAGAAGAGCTTAACGCCTGCATGCGCGAGCTAGTACCGCAAGCAGGTGGCTTTGAGCACAACCTGCAAAGTCTGCGTATTGTCGACACCTTAGAAGAACGCTATGCCGCCTTTGATGGCCTAAATCTGTGTTTTGAAACCCGTGAAGGTATTTTGAAGCACTGTAATTTGCGCCATGCCCATTTATTGGGTGACGTAGGCGAACGCTTCTTGCTGCGCAGACAGCCTTCCTTAGAGGCACAGTTGACCAATTTGGCTGATGAAATTGCCTACAACAATCACGATATTGATGATGGCCTGCGTTCAAAACTGATTACGTTAGAACAGCTGTGCGAAGTGCCTATTTTCTTCCAGCACTATGTGGCCGCGCGTCAAATGTACCCCGCTGTGTCGCAAAAGCGGTTGGTGGCTGAAACCATACGCACCATGATCAATACCTTTGTGCAAGATTTGACGCTGACTACTCAGCAAAATTTAGATATGGCCAGACCGGGTAGCGTAGACGAACTACGCCAAGCTGGGAAAATGGCAGCGTTTTCTATGGAAATGCGGGTAGAAGCGGATCATTTGAAGAAATTCTTGCGCGAGAACCTCTACCGCCATCCACAAGTGTTACGCATGATGAGCAAAGCGCGTCGCATTATTCGCGAGTTGTTTGTGGCGTACATGGAAGATCCACGCTTGCTGACAGCAGAGCACCGACGCGAAAGCCCACAAGCGCAAGCGCGTGCCATTGCGGACTACATTGCTGGTATGACAGACCGCTATGCGATCCGTGAACACCAGCAACTGTTCCACATGTAATGGGTAGGTAGTTAGGCAGGCACTGTGAGTAGTGCCTGCAAATAGCGTCCGGTATGGCTTTCTGGGGTAGACGCAATCACCTCAGGCGTGCCTTGTGCGACGATTTGACCGCCTGCAGCACCGCCTTCTGGCCCCATATCAATAACCCAATCAGCCGTTTTGATGACGTCCAGATTGTGCTCAATAATCACCACTGTGTTGCCCGCATCCACCAGCTTATTCAAGACATCCAACAGCAGCGCGATGTCTTGGAAGTGCAGACCAGTTGTGGGCTCATCTAAGATGTAGAAGGTACGGCCTGTGCTGCGTCGGGATAATTCCAGCGCCAGTTTTACCCGCTGAGCTTCACCGCCAGATAGGGTGGTCGCGCTTTGACCTAAACGCAGGTATGACAAACCCACGTCCATCAAGGTTTCTAGCTTGCGTGCAATAGCAGGCACAGCACCAAAGAAAGTTAGTGCTTGATCAACAGTTAGGTCTAGCACTTCGCTGATGTTTTTGCCGCGATAGTGGATATCCAAGGTTTCGCGGTTGTAGCGTTTGCCGTGACAAATATCGCAAGGTACGTAGATATCAGGCAGAAAGTGCATTTCTACCTTCATCACGCCGTCTCCCTGACACGCTTCACAGCGACCGCCTTTGACGTTAAACGAGAAACGGCCTGGGTCGTAGCCACGGGCACGCGCTTCAGGCACGCCCGCAAACAGTTCACGGATAGTGGTGAATAGACCAGTGTAGGTGGCGGGGTTACTACGTGGCGTACGACCTATAGGGCTTTGATCTACGTTAATCACTTTGTCAAAGTGCTCCAGCCCCTCCAAACCTAGGTAAGGGGCTGGTTCTGTTTGTGCGCGGTGATAATGCTGTGACAGTGCTGTCGCCAACGTGTCGTTGATCAAGGTAGATTTACCCGACCCAGACACGCCGCTGATGCACACAAAACGGCCTGCAGGAATATGCAGGTCTACGGATTTCAGGTTGTTGCCACTGGCACCGCGCAACACCAGCTCAGGCATATCGGGTGTGACCGGGCGGCGCGCAGGGATAGCTATGCGTTTTTGGCCGCTCAGGTATTGTCCGGTCAGGGACTTGGGCGACTGCAAAATAACGTCTGGCGTACCGGCTGCGACGATATGGCCACCGTGTTCACCAGCACCGGGGCCCATGTCCACAATGAAGTCAGCTTGGCGGATCATGTCTTCATCATGCTCCACTACAATTACGCTATTACCTAGGTCACGTAAACGTTTGAGGGTATCAATCAAGCGGTCGTTGTCGCGTTGGTGCAAGCCTATAGAGGGCTCATCCAGCACGTACATTACACCAGTCAGACCAGAACCGATTTGGCTGGCAAGACGAATACGTTGTGACTCACCACCGGAAATGGTGTCGGCACTGCGGTCTAGCGACAGGTAATTCAGCCCTACGTTATTCAGGAACTGCAGTCGCGCCAGAATTTCTTGCACAATGCGTTCAGCGATTTCTTTTTTCGCACCACTCAATTGCAACGCACCAAACCAGTGTTGGCAGTCGGCCAGCGACATAGCTTCTACTTCGTAGATAGCGCGCGGGTCATTTTCGCCTAGCAATACGTTACGTGCTTCGGTGCGTAGACGGGAGCCATGGCAAGAGGGGCACTGTTGAGTGCGACGCAGCTTAGACAGCTCTTCACGCACAGCAGGTGAGTCAGTTTCGCGCCAGCGGCGTTCTAAATTCGGGATTACACCTTCAAACGCATGACGTTTTACGGTGGTTTTGCCTTTCTCGTTTAAGTACAAGAAGGCGATTTCTTCGTTGTTTGACCCGTACAAAATGCAGTGGCGTATGGCTTCAGGCAGCTCTTCGAACGGTGTGTCTAGATCGAAGTCATAGTGAGCTGCTAGGCTAGTCAGCAATGTGTGGGTAAAGGCATTACGTTTATCCCAGCCGCTGATGGCACCGCTTGCCAAGCTCAGGTCAGGAAACGCGACCACGCGTTGGGGGTCAAAAAAGTCCACCAAACCTAAACCGCTGCAATCAGGGCAAGCGCCTGCAGGGTTGTTGAAGCTGAATAGACGCGGCTCTAGCTCGTTCAACTGGTAATCGCACAATGGGCAAGCGTAGTGGTTGCTGAACTGTAGTTCTTCTGATGTATCCAGATTCAGTACAGTAACGCGGCCTTGGGATAGCTCTAACGCAGTATCAAAGCTTTCAGCCAAACGCTGTGCGCTGTCGGGTTTGACGCGCAAGCGGTCTACCACCACTTCGACCAGTGCAGAATTATCGGGGGCGGGCGCTTGAATGTCTTCAATCGCACCCATTTCACCGTTTACACGCAAACGCACAAAACCTTGGGCTTGCAGAGCACGACGTTGTTGTTCGAATTCGTCATGCGTAGCTCGCAATACCGGTGCCAAAATCGCAATACGCGTTTCTTCAGGCAACGCCAGAGTTTGGTCCACCATTTGGCTGACATTTTGCATTTGCAGCGGCAAGTGGTGTTCAGGACAGTGAGGAGTGCCAGTACGAGCGTACAATAGGCGCAAATAATCGTGTATTTCGGTGGTGGTACCAACCGTAGAACGCGGATTGTGTCCTGCTGCTTTTTGCTCGATGGAAATAGCGGGGGATAAGCCTTCAATCAAATCAACATCAGGCTTGTCCATCAGTTGTAGAAATTGTCTGGCGTAGGCCGACAAACTTTCTACGTAGCGTCGCTGGCCCTCCGCATACAACGTATCAAATGCCAAGGAAGACTTGCCTGAACCGGACAAACCGGTAATCACCACCAGTTCATGGCGGGGCAAATCTACTGACAGGTTTTTGAGGTTATGCGTGCGCGCACCCCGTATACGTATTGCGTCCATCGTCGTGGGTATAGGGCTTTAAAAGGGTAACTTGTTACTATAGCCTGTTAGGCCATTTTTGTGCCAAAAGTCTGGCATAGCACTGCACAAAGAAGTGTAAGAATAGAGTGTTGCATGAGTCATACAGAAAATAAAAAAATGAGTAGTCGTCCTGAGCGCTTGAGTTTGACCCCACAGGAACGTCGTACCAGCACCATGTTGGCATGGTTGTTTGCGACACGCATGTTGGGTTTGTTCTTGCTAACCCCTGTGTTTGCCGTGGCGGCAAGCAGTTTGGTGGGCGGGCACGATGCCATGAAAGTGGGGATGGCCTTGGGGGCGTATGGGCTGACACAAGCCATTATGCAAATCCCGCTAGGTATGGCGTCAGATCGCTTTGGTCGCCGACCTGTGATTGTGGCAGGTATGTTGCTGTTTATCGTGGGGGGCATAGTCTGTGCGCTGTCCGATAGCGTAGACGGCATCATCGTGGGTAGGGTGTTGCAAGGTCTGGGCGCGGTGTCTGCTGCGATTACAGCCTGGGTAGCCGATGCGACACGCCCCGAGGTACGTACTCGAGCCATGGCGATGGTGGGGGCGTCTATTGGGTTGTCTTTTGCCCTGTCGCTGGTGTTGTCGCCGGTGTTGGTAGGGCAGTTCGGGCTATCAGGCTTGTTCTGGGCGATTAGTATCTTGGGCTTTATCTGTATGTTGCTGGCAGCCTTTGTGGTGCCAGCGGCCGAGCAAGTTATCCCGGTACTGCAATCCGCCAAAGCCAGTGATGTGCTGTCAGACCGTAACCTGCTGCGCCTGAACTACGGTGTGTTTGTCTTACACGCCATCTTGATGATGATGTTTATGGTGGTGCCAGGTTTGCTGGAACAAACTGGTGGCTTACAGACAGCAACGTTGTGGAAAGTGTATTTACCGGTGATTCTGGTATCTTTCCTGTTTATGGTGCCGGTGGTGTTTTACACTGAAACGCGTAAGTGCCATCAAGCCATTCTGATGAAGATGGTGCTGTTACTGGCATTGGTATTGTTAGTCATGCCCGTGGTAATCCACAACTTCTGGGGGCTGATGGCATTACTGGTGCTGTTTTTTGTCGCATTTAACGTGTTGGAAGCACTGCAACCTTCGTTGGTGTCGCGTCAGGCACCGGCTGAATACAAAGGGTTGGCGCTAGGCTTTTACAACATGTCGCAATCGTTAGGCGTATTTGGTGGTGGTGTAATGGGCGGTATATTGGCTGCCCAACAAGGCCCCCAAATCGTATTGTGGTTAGGCGCCGCATTGGCCATCTCGTGGTTGGTGCTGGGGCGTGGTCTGCAAACACCAGACTAAATAACAGATAGCAGGCCGCACGACTATGGCCATCCGTAAATATGTGGAGTGGCATAGTCTAAGTGGGGACGATCGTAGATAATACGGGTTATAGATTTTTTGAACAGGATACAGTCATGGCATCGGTAAACAAGGTAATTTTGGTGGGCAACTTGGGTCGTGATCCCGAAGTACGTTATGGCGCAGAAGGCAATGCCATTTGCAACATCTCTATTGCCACTACCTCCAACTGGAAAGATCGCAACAGCGGCGAACGTCGTGAGGAAACCGAATGGCACCGTGTGGTGTTCTACAACCGTCTGGCTGAAATCGCTGGCGAGTACCTGAAAAAAGGCCGTTCGGTTTACGTAGAAGGCCGCCTGCGCACACGCAAATGGCAAGGCCAAGACGGTAAAGACAACTACACCACTGAAATCATCGCTGACCAAATGCAAATGTTGGGTGGCCGTGATGGTGGTGGCGATGCTGATTTCGGCGGTGGCGATTACAGCGCTCCCCGTGCACCACAACAACAGCAACAACAACGTGCAGCGGCTCCTCAACAAGCCCCACGTCAGCAGCAAGCTGCTAATCCATACCAAGCTCCTGTGGATAACTTGGCTGATATGGATGACGATATTCCGTTCTAAGGTTTAGTCGCCATCACGCAGTACCCAAAGCCCAGCCGACTCTGTCGCGCTGGGCTTTTTTCTTATGGACACAACCTGTGCTCTTTTAGTCGAGTGTGGTCAGAGTTTTGTGTCCACCGAGTCAGTGTTAGGGGCAGACACATGACGAGAGGGTGCGGGCTACCTCTGCGCTCGCAGTAGCGAGCACTCAAAATTTACGCAGAAGTTACGATCAGAAAAAAGGGGGCTGATTACTATTTGTGCATGGCAATTTCGCCATTCTGAAGCGAAAAGAACATGCGCCTTACATTTTCTAAAAACCTAGTAGGCATCATCGCAGATTGCGGTGGTGCCTTGGTCGTTGTGCTACCGGTTAACAGGCATGCACAGGCGACTCAATGCCCATCACTAATGTTACGTAGTGGGGGCAGATCATGACTGAATTTTTTCTGGTATTTGCCTTAGCCATTTTATTGGGTTGGCCGCTAGGCCGGTATTTAGCGGCGGTGATGCGTGGGGAACCAATGCGTAGCGATGCGCTGTTTAGTTGGTTAGAACGCCCCTTGTACGCGTTGATAGGTACGAATCCCAAACAAGGGATGAGCTGGCGTGGTTACGCCGGTGCGTTCTTGTTCAGTAATGTGGTGCTAGCCATCATTGTGTGGGTCATGTTGATGACGCAAGCGTGGTTACCGTTGAATCCCAATGATGCTCCCAATATGAGCTGGGATTTGGCATTGCACACCATGGTTTCCTTCTTAACCAATACCAACCAACAGCACTATGCGGGTCAGGCACAGCTTTCGTACTTGAGCCACATGATGGGCATTATTGCGTTGCAGGTGATCACGCCCATGATGGGGCTGGCCTTAGTGGCGGCAACGTTGCGTGGGCTGTTTGGAGGGCGTAATGCAGAAGCACGTAAAGCGGAAGAGCATAGCCACGAGTCCGTAGATATGGGTAATTATTGGGCTGACGTGATTCGCCCTACCTTACGTTTCATGTTGCCGCTGTGTTTGGTGTGGTCTGTGTTGCTGACCAGTCAGGGCGTGCCAGCGACTTTTGATGGTGGGCCTGTAGTTGCGCCGGTAGATAGCACCGTAGAAATGACAGAGCAGAAGATCCCATTGGGCCCGGTGGCGCCTATGGTGGCCATCAAACAGTTGGGTACTAACGGTGGTGGGTGGTATGGCCCAAACAGCACGGTGCCGCTAGAGAACCCCACACCACTTTCTAACTTCCTCGAAACACTGGCATTAATTTTGGTGCCGGTATCGGTGGTGTTCATGATTGGCCCCTTTACTGGACGTAGAAAGTTTGCAGCCTTTGTGTTTGGGACGATGTTGTTGATGTCGCTTGTGTCGGCGGGTGCGGCACTGTGGTCCGAGGGCTATTCATCCACCAGCACCGATATAGCGTTGATGGAAGGTAAGGAGGTGCGGTTGGGTGCAGAGCCTTCAGCGTTGTGGACGGCATTGACCACACAGACCTCAAACGGCTCAGTGAATTCTATGCATGACTCGGTGGCGCCGCTGACCGGCTTAGTTGCTTTGAGTGACATGTTGATTAACTCGATTTGGGGTGGCATTGGCAGCGGTCTACAGCAGTTCCTCGTGTATTTGATGCTAGGCGTGTTTCTGGCGGGGCTGATGACGGGCCGTACTCCGGAACTCTTTGGGCGCAAGATTGAAGCATCGGAAATTAAGTTGCTAGGTGTGTTGCTGCTCTGGCATCCCTTGGTGCTATTAACACTGACCGCCGTAACATTGTCGTTCCCCAGTTTGGCGGGTACGACCAACCCCGGCTTTCACGCCATTAGCCAAGTGTTTTACGAGTATGTGTCTGCCTTTGCCAATAACGGTTCTGGGTTTGAAGGCTTAAGCGATGGCTCAGTGTGGTGGAACACAACCTGCAGTTTCATGCTGGCGGCAGGGCGTTATCCGGCTTTTATTATTCCTTTGGCCATTGCTTCGATGTTGGCACGTAAACGTCAGTCGCCAGAAAGTAGCGGCAGTCTGCAAATCGAAACACCTACGTTCTCGTTGACTTTGGTGGCCGTGATTGTGGTGCTGACATTGCTGCAATTTATGCCCGTGTTAGTGCTTGGCCCTGTGGCCGACCATTTGACTCTGATCGCTCGCTGAGGATTACATCATGAGCAATACAACATCCCAACAACACGCTAGCACTGCGTCGTCAACGCACACATTGCAGGGCTTTTTCTCTACCTTAGTGGCAGCGTTTATTAAGTTGGCCCCGCATCACATTATTCAAAATCCGGTGATGGCGGTGGTATGGCTAGGCACAGTACTAACGGCCGTTGCCACCATGGCAGGCTGGGCGCAACCTGGTTTTGGATGGTCGGTAACACTGATTTTACTGGTGACGGTGCTATGTGGTAATTATGCCGAAGCCGTCGCCGAGTCTAGGGGGCGGGGGCAGGCCGCCTCATTGCGTCGTACACGTCAGAATTTGATGGCAAGAAAAGTCGATGCATCTGGCAGTGAGCAGCTCATTCCTGCCTCTGAATTGCATGCCGGTGATTTTGTTGTCGTGGAAGCCGGGCAGCAGATCCCCGCTGATGGTGAGGTGATCGAGGGTTTGGCAACGGTTAATGAAGCGGCGGTGACAGGTGAGTCGGCACCGGTATTGCGCGAAGCCGGTACGGATCGCTCAGGGGTGATAGGCGGTACCAAAGTGCTGTCAGATCGTATTGTTGTGCGTATCACAGCTGAACCTGGCCATAGTTTCTTAGACCGGATGATTGCGTTGGTTGAAGGTGCCAACAGACAAAAAACGCCTAACGAGGTGGCGTTGGGTTTGCTGTTGGGGGTAATGACCATCACCTTCTTGATTGTCGTGACTACCTTACCGTTTATTGGTGCGTTCGTAGGCATAGAGATCAATATTGTGTTGTTGGTCGCGCTGCTGGTGTGTTTGATTCCTACTACCATCGGCGGCTTGTTGCCTGCTATTGGTATTGCAGGGATGAATCGTGCCCTACAAGCCAATGTATTAGCGAAATCCGGTAAAGCGGTAGAGGTTGCAGGCGATGTGGACGTACTGCTATTGGATAAAACCGGCACTATCACCTATGGCGATAGGCAAGCCACGGCCTTTCATCCGTTATCGGGCGTGGGTATTTCGCAGTTGAGCCATGCGGCGTTAATGGCTTCTTTGGCTGACCCCACCCCAGAAGGGAAGTCCATCGTTCAGTTAGCACAAGGCGAAAACGGCGAGCAGATGAAACCCGTAGGTGCGACTTTTGTTCCTTTTTCGGCGCAGTCTCGAATGTCGGGTGTAGACCTGCCTAATGGTCACATCATCCGCAAGGGGGCTATAGATGCCATTACTCAACACGTGCGGCAATTGGGTGGTGCTATTACGTCTGAGCTGGAAGAAAAAGTCACCAAAGTGGCACGTAAAGGGGCAACCCCATTAGTAGTGTGTGACGGTAAGTTTGTACTGGGCGTTATTGAGCTATCGGACGTGATCAAACACGGTATTAAGGAACGATTCGCTCGCTTGCGTGAGATGGGGATTAAAACGGTGATGATCACCGGAGATAACCCACTGACGGCGGCCAGCATCGCTGCAGAAGCAGGGGTGGATGATTACATTGCCGAGGCCAGACCAGAAGACAAGTTGGCACGTATACGAGCCGAGCAAGCGGGTGGGCGTTTAGTGGCGATGGTGGGCGATGGCACCAATGATGCTCCTGCCTTGGCGCAAGCCGATATAGGGCTAGCCATGAATTCGGGTACTCAGGCAGCAAAAGAGGCCGGCAATATGGTGGATTTAGATAGTGACCCTACAAAGTTGTTGTCAGTAGTGGAAATTGGTAAGCAGCAGCTCATTACACGGGGCGCATTGACCACCTTTTCGTTGGCGAATGATATCTCCAAGTATTTTGCGATTTTGCCAGCGTTATTTGCTGCCGCCATTCCGCAAATGGCCGTACTGAATGTCATGAATTTGGCTAGCCCAACCAGTGCCATATTGTCGGCGCTGATTTTTAATGCGCTGATCATTCCGTTGTTGATTCCGTTGGCCTTACGAGGGGTGCGCTTTAAACCCTCCAGTGCGACGCAACTGTTGCGCAACAATATGCTGGTGTATGGCGTGGGTGGTGTGGTGTTGCCGTTTATTGCGATTAAGGCAATTGATGTGGCGATTACGTATTTGTTTGTGGTGTAAGGGGTAGAGTATGTTGAGTAAAAACACATCAGTCGTAGCAGATACACAGCAGTCGCTGCCGCCTTCTGATAAAGGGGTAGTACGTGGTGCACTCGGTTTAGCTGCCATTGCGTTGGTAGGCGTTGGTTTGATCTATCCACTGGCTGCTGTGGGTGTGGGGCAACTCGCATTTCCTGACACGGCAAACGGCAGTTTGGTGATGCAAGGCGGGAAGATAGTGGGCTCATCGCTAGTGGCGCAGCCTTTTGAGGATGCGCGTTATTTCCAGTCCCGGGCATCGGCCGCAGAATATGACACGATGGCGCTGTCTGGGAGTAATCTAGCTCGTACAAACCCAGAGTTAAGACAACGCATTGCTGAGACAACCACCGCAGTTGCACAGTGGGAAGGAGTGGATCCAGCCTTGATACCCAGTGATATGGTGACGCAATCCGGAGGAGGTATTGATCCGCACATTAGTCCGCTGTCGGCCGCAATACAGGTCAAGCGTGTGGCGCAAGCACGTGGTGTTGAACCTAGTGTGGTTGAGGCGTTGGTTGCACAGCATACCGCCGGTAAGCAATTGGGTGTGTTGGGGCAACCGCGCGTTAATGTGTTGGAACTGAATGTGGCCTTGGATGCGCTGTCGCACTAGTGCTGACAACCTAAAAGCCCGTATTTCAAACGTCGTATTGTGAGGACTAGCCTTGTTATGGGAACAGAACAGGCCGATGCCATTCTAGGAGAGCTTCAACGGCAACATGCCGGGCGCTTAACCGTCTTTTTGGGGGCGGCGCCTGGTGTGGGTAAAACCTATGCCATGTTAATGCGTGCGCACGAGCTGCATCGCCAAGGTGTGGATGTGACCATAGGCATCGTCGAGACACATGGGCGTAGCGAGACTCAAGCGATGATCGAAGGGCTGCCTTTATTGCCACGTAAGACAGTGGAATACCAAGGGCGACAGCTAGAAGAGATGGACCTAGACGGGATTCTCAGCCGTAATCCCGCCATTGTTCTGGTGGATGAACTGGCCCATCGAAACGTACCCGGTAGTCGCCACGAAAGACGGTGGCAGGATGTGGTGGAGTTGCTGGATGCGGGCATTGATGTATACACCACGGTGAATATTCAGCACTTAGAAAGTGTGAATGATGTGGTGCATCAAATCACCGGTATACGTGTGAGTGAAACCGTGCCCGATGCCGTATTTGATAGGCTGCGTGACATACGGCTCATCGACTTGCCTGCGCAAGACCTTATTGAACGGTTGAATCAGGGCAAAGTGTATTTGCCTGAGCAAGCGGCACAGGCATTACAAGCCTTTTTCTCACCAGCCAACCTGACAGCATTGCGCGAGTTGGCGATGCAAACCGTTGCTGAGTATGTGGATGCTGACCTGCGTGAAAAAAGGGCAGCCCGCGGCTTAGAGGGTGTCTCTATCCAATGCCAAGTGTTGATCGCTATTGATGGTCGCGGGCAATCAGAGTATTTGGTTAGGGCCGGAGCACGAATTGCTGAGCGTCGCGGGGTGCCGTGGGCAGTGGTGACAGTGGAAACCGGTCGTTCTGCTGATGCGTCTACAACTCACGCGCGTCTGGCGTCTATGTTTAGTAAACGTATGCACATAGAGCGGCAGCGGTTACTAGAAATCGATAAAGCCTTTGCCTTAGCGCGTAGTTTGGGTGGTGAAGCCGAGGTACTGCACAACACCGATGTGACACAGGCATTGTTGGATATGGCTGCTACACGTGGTGTGAAATCTATAGTGATTGGGCGTACCCGCGAGCGGCCTATTGCACGTATGTTTAATCGCACGTTAACGCAGCAATTGTTGCTGCGTGGGGCGCATTACGAACTGACCATCGTGAGTACGCCGTTAGTACATCAACGGGAATCGCAGTGGTCAGATTTAAGCCAGGCGGAGTTTCCTAAGCAAGAATTGGGGCTCATTCTGCTAGCCAGCGTGGGGGCGATTGCCACTGCTGCTGTGGCAGAACGTGTATTGGGCTTGCAAGACCTATCCATGGTCTTTCTGGTGGCGGTGATGCTGGTCGCGTCGCGTGCCCGTATGACTTCATCAGTGATTACCGCCGTACTGTGTTTTCTGGCGTATAACTTTTTCTTTATTGAGCCGCGTTACACCCTGTTGATCAGTGCGCATCGTGGGCTGGTATCGGTATTGCTGTTTTTAGCCGCGGCGTTGATCGCAGGGAGGTTGGCCTCTAGATTACGTATGCAGGTTATGGCGCTGCGCGCAGCGAATGCACATGCAACGGCAATGCAAAGCTTAGGGCGAAAGCTCGCTAAAGCGGCTGATCTTGGGCAGGTAATTGCGGCAGGCACATCCGTGCTGCAGACCTCACTGCATGTGCAAGCGTGGATGCGTATTCAGACAGAGTATGGCCCTAAAACGCCAGTGGGACAGTTGTCAGAGAAAGACATGATGGCGGCAGACTGGACGCAACAACATGGCCAAGCCAGTGGACGGTACACCGATACCCTGACGCAATCTGCATGGTGGTTTCTGCCTATACGTTCCAGTGAACTCAGTTTGGGTGTGATCGCGCTGAAGTTTCCTGCCGAGATGGAACGCCTATCGTTTGAACAGCGACGCCTAGCTGAAAGTATGGCGGACGACATTGCGCAGGCAGCACTTCGTACACGGTTGGTGTCAGAGTTAGAGGTGGCGAGAGTCACCGGCGAAACGGAGCGTTTGCGTTCAGCCTTACTGTCCAGCGTTTCTCATGATCTACGCTCACCGCTATCTTCCATGATTGGTGCAGCGGATAGCTTGACCCGCTATGGCAAAGACATGAGTGCAGAAGACCGTAGCAGTTTGCTGGAAACCATCAGTGTAGAAGGTGAACGCTTAGATCGTTATATTCAGAATTTGTTGGATATGACGCGATTGGGGCAACATGGTTTGTCGCTAACTCGAGATTGGATAGGTGTTGATGAGTTGGTGGGTTCTGCGGTGCATAGGCTGCAGCGTTACGAACCCAAGGTACTCGTGACTACGCACATTGATGCCAGTGTGGGCTTCATTCACGTACACCCTGCATTAATTGAGCAGGCCATCTTTAATGTGATGGAGAATGCCGCAAAGTTCTCACCAGAAGGTGTGGCCATTACTGTGAGTGTTGCCTTGGTAGATGACAAGACCGTACAGATTGATGTGTCGGATCAAGGTCCTGGTATTCCAGATGACGAACGTAGTCGCATTTTTGATATGTTTTATAGCGTAGAGCGCGGTGACCGGGGTCAACACGGTACAGGGCTTGGGCTAACCATTGTGCAGGGCATAGTGGGCGCACACATGGGTAAAGTGGAAGCGTTGTTAGGCCCAAATGAGCGAGGCACATGCATACGTTTAAGTCTGCCCGTCGGGGAGCGACCACCCAGCAATGAATTTGAGGATGACTAATATGTTGGATTCTGCACCTGCTGCACGCGTGCTGATTATTGATGACGAACCGCATATACGCAAACTCATTGATATCAGCTTGCGCTCACAGGGCTATGCAACGCTACTGGCTGAAAATGGTCATGAAGGCTTAAGTCTATTAGCCGGTAAGGGTGCCGACATCGTAGTGCTAGATTTAGGGCTTCCCGATAAAGACGGGCAAGAGGTGCTGCGAGAGTTACGGCAATGGTCACGTGTTCCGGTAATTATTTTGACCGTCCGCTCTGATGAAACAGAAAAGGTCGCGCTATTGGATGCCGGTGCCAATGATTATGTGACTAAGCCCTTTGGTATTGAAGAACTCATGGCACGTATACGTGCATTTCTGCGAGTGGCAGAGATACGCAGTCCTACAGGGCCGATTTATGACGATGGCAACTTACATATTGATGTGAGCCAGCGAGATGTGCGCATTCAGGGGGATAGCGTTCCACTCACACGTAAAGAATTTGCGTTGCTGGTGTTATTGGTTGAGCAGGCGGGTAGGTTGGTTGCTCAACCGCAAATTCTCAAAGAACTTTGGGGGCCTAGCCATGAAGAAGATGCCCACTATTTGCGCATCTTAGTGGGAAAGCTCAGGCACAAATTGGGCGATGATGCCGCTAATCCTCGCTACATTATGACGGAACCTGGTGTGGGGCTTAGGTTCATTGGGAAATGAACCATCATTCTGCGCATGGTAGAATTTTGCTCTTTAGTGGCTAAAAAAACGATTATTCAGGGCGGAAGAGAATCATGGCTTTATCCAAAAAGCTGGTCGTCGCAACGCTAATTGGTGCGTTGGGCGTATCCGGTTGTGCCAACATGGGCGAGTGGGGTAGCAAGCAAACATGGGGCACAGTGATTGGTACGGTGGGCGGTGCATTGTTGGGCAGTCAGATAGGCGGTGGTAGCGGGCGCACCATCGCTATTATTTTGGGTGCGTTGGCTGGCGGCGCACTTGGTAACTGGATTGGCGATAATTTAGATGAGCGCGATCGCGAGGCCTTAGCTGCCAGCACGCAGCAATCGTTAGAAACGGGTAGAGCCGTAAATTGGGAATCCGATCACAGCGGTGCATCGGCGGTGATTCGTCCTGTAGCGAGTACAACCGTTACGCAAGAAGCACAGGTGAAACGCGCACCAGTGATTGCTAAAGCCGAGAACCTGACGGTGTTGAACCAGTCTTACCACGCTTTGCGCTCGGTGAACTTGCGCGCAGCGCCAGATACCAATGCAGACAAAGTGGGTGGTTTCCAAGCTGGCCAAACCTTTACGGCGTTGGGTAAAACGCCGAACAACTGGATTGCAGTAGGTCGTAAAGGTGTGCTGGTGGGCTATGTACATGCACCGCTGACTGCACCCGTAACGGTAGCCAAGGCTGATCAAGCTACTGATCTGGATAGCATCACAGTGGCACAAGCCGGTCAGCAGGGTTTTGATTTGGATACGTTTGAGCCAGCTAGCCCTGTTACGGAAACAGTTGCGGTACAAACCACATGCCGCACCATGAACTACGAGCTGAAAACAGAGAAGGGCACTGAAAGCAAAACCGTAGATGCATGCCAGTCCGTTGATGGCGCGTGGCAGATAGGATAATCATGTTCAAACAACGATTGATGAGCGCTGCTATCGTGGCAGTGGGGGCGGGGCTGTATGCGTCTAGTGCAGCCGCCGAAGATTTCCGTTTGGCGTACTCTAAAGCTGAAGACATTGAGATCTTTGTAGAGAATGCGTCGGCCGATAACTGGTGCAAACCAGAACTGGCATTGCGAGCTGTGTACGGTGCATCGGGTGATACTGTTGCCTTGGGGCGCTTGTTGCCTAAGCTAGGGGCTCTGTTTGCCCAGCAATGTCCGCAAGCACAAAGCGCGACGTGGCGTGCAGTCAATAGCCAAGGCACACAAGTGGCAGATGGGATTAGCCAAGGTGCGACGGGTTGGGCATTGTTGGTGCAAACGCCAGAAGCGTCTGTTGCACAAGCGGTGCAGGCAGCTACACCTGAGGTCGCGGAAGCTCCCGCTTCGACTACGGCTACACCTACAGAAGTGGTAGAAAACGTTGCGCCGGCACCGGCTAACACAGCGTCGGTGGATGCGCCTCCTGCTCCTACAGCGGCAGAGCCAAAAGTCGCCTCAGATGAGGCTAAGCCTAAAACGGCATCCACAGCTGCTGAATCTACACCTGAGCCTGCACAGGCCGCGCCAACAGCGGCTAGAGCGACAGAACCTACACCAGAGGCGACAGCACCCGTAGCTGCACCTGAGATTCAACCCGAGGTTAGACCCGCGATTGTTGAGTCTGAGCCTGTAGAAATCAATAAAGACAAAGTCGCCGCCACACCCGCTAAGGCTACAGAAGCCAAGGCCGAGGTACCCGCTACAGCGGCTACGGTTGAAACAACAGAGCCTGAGACAACGGCAGACACCACCGTAGCAACAGAAGCGGTAGTCACCCCAACAGTGGGGTTAGCTGAGTTTGCTGTGGGCGATTGGGCAGTACCTAATGCTACGCAACGTGCTGAGCTGTCTGCTTTCTTGAGTACTTTGAAAGACCAGAATGGCTGCAAGGTAGTGTCCCAGTTTGATTTGGGTGCTGATGCGGCGTATTTGAATCTGGTGACTGAAGGTGTGAGCTGCAATGCCGAGGGCTATGCACAAGGCAAAGGCAGGCTAACGCTGGAGCGTTCCGACGGCGCACAGATTATGCGTACGGGCGACCTGTGGTTTAGCAACGGTTTGATTTTCAATAAGCCAGTACAAGGGCTGAAGCCAGCAGATTTAGTGGCATTCAACGGTAACAACGCGGGTTGGTTTGGTTTTGCTAGCGATGCAGACAACGGTAGTCATTACTTGTTGAAAGCGACGTTAGGTCAGTTCCGCGGCGGTATTGGTGCATGGCAGGTTGGGCCAGAAGTGGCGGTGTTAACGCCCAAAACGGAGTCCTTCCGTCAGGCCGCTCAAATTCGCCAAGAAGTAGACAAAGCGTTAGATCGTTTGGCGTTGATTATGCCTAATGCGACAGATGTACGTTTGGTGTTTAGCGATATGCCGCAAGGTATTTGGAATAACAACGCATCAGAGCTGTTGTACAGCGTGAGTGCATCGCGTCGCTATAACTACCGTACTGGTCAACCTCAAGGCGATTGGCAGTACAACCTGCAGCATGCGCAAAACTACCTGTTCCAACGTGAGGCGCGCGCTGCTGAGCAGAAGCGTTACGAGGAAGAGCGTTTAGAGCGTGAGCGTCAGAATCAGCTGCGTCAGCAAGCTCGTGTAGAGCGCAATAACCTGAGCAATTACCAGCGCCTGCAAGAACGTGTAGAGGCTGGCGGTAAGGACGCATTGCTGCCGATGCTGGAAGAAGACATACAGTACCGAGCAGCGTCAGGTGCAAATGCCTATGCACGTTTGGTAGCAGGGCAAGCGGATGATTTCGCGCGCATTGTGCGCGTAGATGGCTCTAAGAAAGATGATGCGACCGTAGATTGGCCGTACCCCATGCGCCTAGTTGGACAGTCTGATCTAAAGAAAGGCTGGTACTGGGTTAAGGGTACACGTTCGTTGGATTCCAGTATTTTGGATGACGAAGACTTACCGATGACAATGGTGCAGCTGGGTGCTACGGCGGCTCAACAGTGTGAGAAAGAGGGTTGTGCCGAGTTGTTAGAACCGTTAGCGGTGATGCGTATGCAGTTGGGCGATCCAGACTGGACGCCGGAAGCAGCACAAGCCGTGATAGACAGCGCGCCCGAAGGTGGCGGCCTTTTTTGGTAAGGGATGAAAATGGATAAGCAAAAAATGAAGTGGATTATCCCTGCCGCCGTTGCAGGGGTAGCAGTGGTGTGGTGGGGTGCGTCTAGCTATGCCAGCAGTAATGCAGAAGAGTCTTTACGTAAAAAACTGACAGCGATGGGCATGCAAGATCAAGTGCATTGGGCAGATCTCAGTGCTTCGCCGTTTGGTACAGTGACATTGAAAGATGTGACGGTCACTATGTCGCCACGCGATCAAGTACAAGCCAAAGAAGTGCAAATCAGTGATGTGATTGAAGACGCTAAACGTCAGCGTATTGCCTTGTCGGTCAAAGGCTTGGTACTGCCTGATGGTAAGTCGCACTCCATGCTGGGTAACAGCTTGGGTTTGGCCTCTGGTCGGGCCGAGTTGCCGCCTATGGATGTGGTGCTGAAAGCCGATGTACGTTTTGATGATAACCAGGCAGACATTGCGCTGTCGGTAGAGCAAAAAGACATGGCTGATCTGGATTTCAAGGTGAGCATGACGGAAATTGGCGCACTGCAAAGCTTAGCGAATGGGCAGTTACCTGCAGATGCCATGATGGGTTTTGGCATTATGGGGCCGTTGCAAATGCTGTCACGTATCAGCATTAAAGAGCTGGACATCAAGGTCAAAGACAGAGGCATGATGGAACGTGGCATTGCTTTGCACAAACGCTATAACTTGCCTGTACAGGTAGGCGAGGGCAGTGCAAAATCGCAGCGTGAAAAAGCCTTTGAACAAGAGGCTGAAGAGATGATGGTTGAGTGTCGCAGTGAGGGTTTTGCGCTGATGACACAAGATCCCGAAGCGGCATGTAAAGCGGTAGTGCGTTTTGTCACAGGCGATAAAAGCACCTTGCGTATTACGATGGACCCTAAAACACCGGTGTCTATTGAGCGTATAGCTAGTGCGTTTATGGGCCGTCCTAATCCTTCAGTGACCTCTGCATTAAATGCAGAAATTAGGTCATAAGGTATAGGTAGCCGCCATAAAAAGGGGATCACATGATCCCCTTTTTTGTTTGTCTGAAATAACAGACCGTGTAGTCATTGCATCTAGGCTGCGGTGTGAGCGTTGGTGCGTATGCATTACATCGCAGACGGTGCGTTGCTGTTATAGCCCAACAACTGCGACAGCTCGGTCGCAGCGCTACGTACCGTGTTGACCAACTGCGGTGTGTCCAGTTTGCCAGAGCGTAAATAGCTGACCGGAATCGTCACCCCCAACACGGCGACAATGTGGCCGTGCTTGTTGCGTACGGCTACCGCGGCGCTGCCCACTTCAGGCTCAAAATAGCCTTCGTCGTAACCATAACCACGCTCGGCGTCTTGGCGTATCAGCTCGTAGAGCATGGCGGTGTTAGAGGGCGTGCGTTCCGAGAATTTGGGTAGCGTATCGTCGGGATACAGTGCCAACAAATCTGCAGGTTTCATGTCGCTTAAGAGTACGCGCCCCAGTAGCGTGGCGTGTAAGGGCAGGCGCGTTCCCACGTGTACGGTGCTAACAAAAGGCGTGGGGGCAGCAACTTTGCTAATCACCACTACGCTGTGCTCATCTTGGATGGCCAAGTTGCACGATAAGCCTGTTTCATCGCGTACGCGTTCCAGAATGGGTGTACCCAGTTCGGTGAGTTCTAGCGACGCCAAATACTCAAAACCCAAACGCAAAATCGCCATACCTAGTTTGTAGGCATGGCCGCCTTCTACGCGTTGGACAAACCCCATGCTTTCCAATGTTGCTAACAACCTGAAAGTGGTGGTGCGAGGAAGGTCCAGTCTTTTCGCGAGCTCTGGAGCCGTCAGGGTTTGCTCATGACGGTTGAATTCAAATAACAAACGCAGGCCGCGTTCCAGTCCAGGAACTGTGTAGTTTTGTTGTGCCGGCAAAGTTGTACTCATAAGGTCTCTTCGATGTTGGTCACAGCGATTTATTTGATGTGGCTAAGTATAAGAGGGGGGACGAAATTGTGACAGATAGCGATTCAGCACGCACCAGTAATTGATGCTTAAAGGGTTTCTACTCATTTATTTGAAAGTTTAAATGATTTTATACTTCGTGTTCCTAATATAAAACAACGTTTCATTAGTGGAACAAAAAGGAATGGGGATGAGCAAAAGACAACTAGGAGCAGTCGCAGGTGTACTGGCTATGGCCTGCGCGTGGTCTGGTGCCACATTGGCCCAGCAGTCCAACGTGCAACTGTACGGTTTGCTGGACACCGGTATGCTGTTAGAAAAAAGACTAGACGGTGGAAAACGCTTTGGTGTGGCCAGTGGTATTTCCGGCCAATCACGTTTTGGTGTGCGTGGCAGTGAAGACTTGGGTAACGGGTATGCCGTGACCTTCCAATTGGAAGGCGGGCTGTTGACTACAACAGGTAACTCTACACAAGGTCGTTTGTTTGGTAGACAAGCAACGTTAGGGCTTAAAGGTGGTTTTGGTGAGCTGAAAATGGGTCGTCAAACTGTCTTTGGTTATTCCTGGACTCCGTTTATCGCTAGCCCCTTTGGTGTGGCATGGTCGGGTAACTCCATCGGTTCTACCTTCGGCTATAAAAGCGGCGACTACGGTGCTGATGGCCGTTTGAGCAATGCCTTTACGTACCAAACTCCTATCGTGGGTGGTTTTGAAGCCGGTATTGGTTACAGCTTCTCTACTGCAGACGAACAGTCTTTTGGCGCATCCAACAACAACCGCGTGTTGACAGCAGGTTTGCGTTACACCAATGGTCCCTTGAAAGCCGCACTGACCTACGAGCGCTTGGATCCCATTAAAGACAGCAACAAACGCAAAGCCCAGAACTACCAGTTCGCGTTGTCCTACGACTTCGGCATGGTGCGTGTGTTCAGCGGCTATAACGAGCAGCGCAATATCAACTTGAACCCAGCGCCTGGCTACGTAGAAAGCGGTAGAGATAAAGACCGTGCTTTCACAGTAGGTGCTTCTATTCCTACGGGTAAAAGTGGCTCGATCATGCTGAGCTACCAGCGCGCCATGATGTCAAACAACGGCGGTTTTGCAGCCGGCTACCGCTATCAACTCTCCAAACGCACCAACGTCTATGTGATGGGTAACGTGTACAGCGTGCGTAACCACTTTATTGATGAGAACCAGCACAAACACCAGTTTGGTGTAGGTCTGCAGCACTCATTTTGATTGATCTGAAGTTATTGAAGTAGAAAAAGGAAAAGCCATGAGTGATATGACAACTGAAAAAGTCGTACCAATTCCTGATCAGGAATCTCCCCTATTTGCCAGCTGGAAACGTCCACAAGACAAAAGCCTGCAAGAGTGGATTGAGTCACGCATTGCACGCCGTAAAACCCGTCAGTACGACTGGAACGCACTGGGCTGGCAAGCAGAAGTGAACCCTACTTACCGTCGTGCGCAAACGCGTTACGTGGGTACTGGTGCAGCGGGTGTGACTCATGATGACAACGTCATTCCGGCTGAACATTTCACTTTTTCTACCATGATTTTGCCGGCTGGCTGTGAAGGCCCGCTGCACGTACACCACGACGTAGAAGAAGCTTTTTTCATTTTACGTGGCGACAGTATTCGTCTGTTCTTAGAATATAACGGTGAGCGTTGCGAGGTGGTACTGAACGAGCGCGATGTGATTTCAGTGCCTCCAGGTGTGTACCGCGGCTTGCGTAATGAAGGCCAAGAAGAGTCTTTGATGTGCGTAATGTTGGGCGCCAACCGCCCAGATCTGCCTGATTACCCAGAAGATCATCCGCTGACTGCCGCCAAAAAGCTGCGTATGCAAGCTAAGGCCGCCGCGCAAAACAATCAGTCCAAATAAATCCTATTCAGGAGACATCCCATATGAACCGCAGAAAATTTCTGGTTTATAGTGCCGGCGCAGTAGGGGCGATGAGCTTACCCCTGACGTCTAGTGTTGCATTTGCCAAGGCGACGGGTACCTACACATATCTCACACCTTTCACGCTGTCGTTGGCGTTTGCCCCCGTGTTGTACGCCAGTGCATCCGGCGATTACGACAAATTGGGCGTGAACGTCAAAGTTGAGGTGGGTCGTGGTGCAGGCCAAGCAATCCAATTGGTGGCCGCTAAACAAGTAGAGGCAGGCCGTACAGGCGGTGCTAACTATTTGGCGACTCGCGCTCAAGACAACTCTGACGTGTTGGCCTTTGCTACGGTGTCGCAGATTTCGCCTTTTGTGGTGATCTCATCCGAAAGTCATCCCATCCGTGACGTAAAAGAACTGGAAGGAAAAGTGGTGGGTGTGGCGTCGTTCGGCGGTTCTATGGAAGCTACGCTGAATTTGATGCTGGCTAAAGCTGGGGTGAATCCTGAATCCGTGCGTCGCGAACGTGTAGCAGATGGCCCAGCGTCATTTGCGATGGTAGAAGCTGGTCGTATTGCTGCATTCTTTGGTAATGCCAGTACCGTATCCCGACTGCGTGCTGAAAACTTGCCGTTGGTGTCCATGCATGTGGATGATGGCGTGCCAGGTCAGGTGTACGTAGCCCGTGAAGAAGATTTGGCAGCTAACCGTGAGCAGCACGTTGCCTTCTTGCAAGGCGCACGTAATGCCATTTTGGCCATGGCCGATATGGACGATGCACAGTTGCTGGAAGTAATTCGTACCATTGCCCGTCGCTACGATGTGCCAGGTATTGAGAAAGAAGACATTGCGCTAAGTGACCTAAAAGGGAACCGCGAATTGTGGTTGGCGCATGGCAAAGAAAATGTACTGCGTAACGTACCTGAACAGTGGGAAGAAGCAACTCAGCTGTTACAGGGAGCAGGTCTGATGAAGGCAACCTCCAGACAGCTTTACACCAATGCAATCTGGGAGTCTACCGTTGTCTGAGTTCGTAAAAACCTCGCCATCTGACGCACAGCCTATAGTTCGTTTTGATAATGTCTCTAAGCACTTCGAGACACCTACAGGCACCACCATCGCGTTGCAAAGTATCAATCAGCACATCATGGCTGGTGAGTTTGTGGCGGTGATTGGTCCTTCAGGCTGCGGTAAGTCCACGTTGCTGCGTTTGTTGTGTGGTTTGGAACAGCCCACCTCGGGAGAGGTGAGCTGGCCTTCCAGCGCCGATAAAAGCACGCCCGATATTGGGGTGGCATTCCAAGAACACCGTTTATTGCCATGGATGAACATCCAGAAAAACATCTTGCTGCCAACACTGATGCAAAAAGGTAGTTACAGCGCTGAAGATGAAAAACGTGCCTTGTTGCTGTGCGAGATGGTGGGTTTAAAAGGCTTTGAAAGCAGACGTCCTGCCGAGCTGTCTGGCGGTATGCGTCAGCGTGCCTCGTTTGCGCGGGCGCTGTTTTCACAGCCAAGTTTGTTATTGCTGGATGAGCCATTCGGGGCATTAGATGCGTTGACCCGAGAAAAAATCATCGCTGATGCAGAGCGTATCTGGATGGACCAAAAGTTTGGTGCGTTCTTGATTACGCACTCTATCAGTGAGGCTGTGCATTTGGCCGATAGAGTCATCGTGATGTCTGCACGCCCTGGCCGTGTAGTGGCAGAAATTCCTATTACGTTGGAGCGTCCACGTACGAACTTCCTGGGTGATCCAGAGTTTGCCCGTTTATGTGATGAGCTGCGTCAGCATCTGGAGTTGTAAGTGAATCGTTTTCTTATTCAATTGATTTCCGTGCTGGTGTTTTTCCTGCTGTGGAAAGGGTATGTCGTTGCTTTCGAAGTGTCTCCGTTGGTGTTGCCACCACCTGAAGATGTGTTGCACGCTTTGGTACGACTGATGCAGCGCGATGACACCTACTACCATATCTACACCACGCTGGTGGAGTGTTTGGGTGGTTTCTGTATCGCTGTAATCGTGGGTACTATCCTCGGCCAGTTGCTGGGTAGAGTTGCCATTCTGGACACCATTTTCAAACCTTTCGTGATTGCGTTGCAATTGACGCCTAAAGTGGCGCTGATTCCGCTGTTCATCTTGTGGTTTGGCTTTGGTATTGAATCCAAAATTATTATTTCTGCTTTGTTAGGTTTCTTCCCGGTTTTCTCCAATAGCTACTTGGGTGCGAAGTCCGTCGATAAAGGCATGGTAGAAGTGTTTCAGGTGGGTAAAGCGAGCACCTGGCAACGTTTCAAACTGCTGGTGATTCCCTCTTCGTTGCCGTACATCCTGACAGGGATGGAAATGGCGATTGTGTTGGCCATCATTGGTGCTGTGGTGTCGGAGTTCGTAGCGGGTTCGCGTGGTCTAGGGTATTTGGCCACCATCAAACTGCAAGATTTGGAAGTAGACACCTTGTTTGCGGTAGTGATCTTGTTGGCCATGATTGGTTTCGTGCTGTATTTCGCAGTGGGTTCATTACGCAAAGTCGTGATTCCATGGCACGAGTCAGCACAAAGCACCAAGAAATAAGCCGTAGCACGAGCGTAGGAGGCACAACATGTCACACAGTACGATGCGCCAGACCGCATGCGGTTTAGCCTACTGGGACAACGGAGAGCAGCAGGGCAATACCTATGTGTTGCTGCACGGTATTAGTTCGGGTGCGGGTTTATGGGCCAAGCAGTTTGCTAGCCAAGCCGGCCAGCACCGACTGATAGCGTGGGATGCGCCAGGCTACGGTGACAGTGTTGCCTTAGCTTCGGCCACCCCAACGGCTGCCGATTACGCTCGAGCCTTAAAAGCGTTGGTAGAAGAGGCCGAGCTAGGCTCTTTTACCTTAGTGGGGCATTCGTTGGGGGCGTTGATGGCGAGTGCATATGCCTCGTTGTACTCAGAGGATGTGTCGCGTTTGGTATTGGCAAGTGTGGCGCAAGGCTATGGTCAAACCACAGCCGAGCAACAGCAACAAGTGTACGAGAAGCGGCCTAGCCTGTTGGCTAAGTTGGGGCCAGAAGGTATGGCACGCGAACGTGGGCCGTTTTTGTTGGGGCAGCCTACGTCATCCAACATGATGCTGGTGACGCAAGCCATGCAGCGGCTAACCCTAGAAGGGTTTACCGCCGCCTCGTACTTGTTGGCCTATGACAGTATTGACTATTACCTGCCTGCCATACACGACAGTATCGACGTTATTTATGGCGAAGACGATGGCATTACCCCGCCAGCAGGTATGCAAGCGCTGCAACAGCGTTATGCGCGCATCCGCTTACATGCCGTGCCGCAAGCGGGGCATTTGCTGTACGTGGATCAGCCTCAGGCATTTGATGAGGTGGTGTTTGGTCAAATGCAGCAGGGCACAAAGGAGAACAACACATGAGTTTTCAGGTAAGCGGCAAGGCCGCTGTGGTGACTGGGGGCTCTTCAGGTATTGGGCTGGAAACAGTACGACTATTACTTGAGCAAGGGGCAAACGTAGCGTGGTGCGGTAGAGACTCCGCTAGGCTACAAGATTCGTGGCACGCCATGGAGGCTGCGTTTGGGTCCGATCGTTTGCACATACAGTGTTGCGACGTATTGGATGCCGCCGCGGTGAAAAGTTTCATCGACGATGTGGCACAGCGCTTTGGCGGTCTGGACATGCTGATCAACAATGCGGGCCAAGGCAAAGTCGCTAACTTTGAAGACACTACTGATGAAGAGTGGATGACCGAAGTGCAACTGAAGTACTTCAGCGTCTTAAACCCCGTACGGGCGGCTCTGCCGTATTTGCGTCAGTCGTCTATTGCCTCTATTGCCAACGTTAATTCGCTACTGGCATACAAGCCTGAGCCGCACATGATTGCGACCTCGGCTGCCAGAGCAGGGTTACTGAATCTGAGTAAAGGGTTGTCCAAAGAGTTTGTGGGTGCAGGCATACGCGTGAACTCGATTTTGATTGGCATGGTGGAATCCGGTCAGTGGCAGCGCCGTTACCAAGATCGCTCAGACCCTGATCAAAGTTGGGAAGACTGGTTGGCTGGTATTGCGCGTAAGCGCGGTATTCCTATGGCACGTTTGGGCAAGCCTATTGAGGCAGCGCGTGCATTGGTGTTTTTGGCTTCGCCGTTGTCCTCTTACACAACGGGGTCGGTCATTGATGTATCTGGCGGGTTTAGTCAGGAAATTTAGGGCAGAACAATGAAGAAAGTTGCGTTTATAGGCTATGGAGCCATGGCAAAAACGGTGCATGCCCTGTTGCCTGAATCCATTCAGTTAGCGTGGGTAGTGGTTACCGAAGCTGGCATCGCGGCTACTCAGCAAGAATTGGGTGCTGATGTACAGGTGGTTAGCAGCATAGATGCCATTACGGGTACGCCAGATTTAGTGTTGGAAATGGCAGGGCAGCCCGGTTTGAAAGCCCATGCCAAAGCTGTATTGCAGCGTAAATTGCCACTGGCGGTAATTTCCGTAGGGGCATTTGCAGATGGCGAGTTTGAGCAAGACATACGGGCGTTTGCCAGTGCTCAAGGCGCACAGTTGCAGATTTTACCGGGGGCGATTGCCGGCATAGATGGTATTGCTGCAGCACGCACCATGGGACTAGATAAAGTGGTGTATCAGGGCCGTAAACAGCCTGCTAGCTGGAAGGGTAGTTATGCCGAACAGTTGGTAGATTTGGATGCGCTCACCGAGGCGACGGTGTTTTTCCGTGGATCGGCGCGTGAAGCAGCGCAACGGTTTCCTGCCAATGCCAACGTTGCAGCAACCATTGCTTTGGCGGGTGTGGGCATGGATAAGACAGAAGTGGAGCTTATTGCTGACCCAGCCATGACTCGCAACCAGCATCGCATCCGCGCCGAAGGGGCTTTTGGCGAGATGCAAATAGAGATGCAGGGTGTGGCGTTGGCCAGCAATCCTAAAACTTCTACCTTGGCGGCACTGAGTGTGGTGCGCGCTTGCTATCAATTGGGTGACGCCCTAGTCATCTAGGCGGAGAACAAACATGAAAGCATTATTTTTGGCCGGCCAATGGCGGCAAGGCCGGGGGACAGCTGCGCGCAGCATTTTCCCCGCAGACGGTAGCGTGAACGCTGAGTTTTCCACAGCCAGTGTGGACGATGTGGACGAGGCTATTCAAGCCGCACATCAGGCATGGCAAGCAGAGTCGTGGCGTAACAGTCTGCCAGTAGAGCGCGCTCGCGTACTGTACAAGGTGGCGGAGCTAATAGAAAAAAATGCAGCCGAATTGGCGGCATTACAAACACGCGATAACGGCAAACCCTTGGCGGAAACACGTGGCTTGGTAATGAGCGCTGCATCCACCGCACGTTACACCGCCGCCTGTTTGGAAACCTTGGATACCGAGCTGACCAATGCTCGCTCACGCGAATGGCTGACCATGAGTGTGCACGAACCCTTGGGTGTGGTAGCGGCCATTACGCCTTGGAATTCGCCCATCGCGTCTGAGATGCAAAAGTTAGCACCTGCATTAGCAGCAGGTAATGCCGTGATTTTGAAACCGGCCGAAGCCACGTCCTTAATCGCGCTGGAGTTGGCGCGCTTGTTTGAAGAGGCTGGCTTACCTAAAGGTTTATTAAGCGTACTGCCAGGCAAAGGTTCGGTAGTGGGCAATGCCATTGTGCAGCATCCCTTGGTGAAGAAAATTTCCTTCACCGGTGGTACCAGTACTGGTCGTCAGTTGGCGCATATTGCCGCAGAACGCTTAATAGGTACGTCGCTGGAATTAGGCGGTAAATCGCCCACCATAGTATTAGCGGATGCCGATCTGGATTTAGCGGTAAATGGCGTGATCTACGGGATTTTTAGCTCTGCTGGTCAAGCTTGTATTGCGGGGGCGCGTTTGTTTGTGCACGCCAGTGTCTACGACAGCTTTATGCAGCGTTTGGTCGCTAAGACACAAGCCTTGCGCGTGGGGCATCCTGAGGATGCAAGCACTCAAGTGGGCCCATTGATTGACGAAAAACACCTGAATTCTGTAGACGCTTATGTGCGCAAAGCCGAGGCAGAGGGCGGGCAGATTCTTGCAGGTGGCCATAGGCTAACAGAGGGTGAGTTGGCTCAGGGTACGTATTACGCACCCACCATTATTGCGGGGTTGAACAATCACGCCACCGTCTGCCAAGAAGAAATCTTTGGCCCGGTATTGGTGGTACTGCCGTTTGAAGACGAACACGATTTACTGCAACAAGCCAATGACAGCGTGTATGGGTTAGCGGCTGGTATTTGGACGGAAAACTACCGCAAAGCATGGCAGTTAGCCAGAGCGCTAGAGGTAGGCACAGTCTGGATCAACACCTACAAAAAGTTCTCCATTTCTACGCCATTTGGTGGGTTCAAAGAAAGTGGTGTGGGTAGGGAAAAAGGCCGACTGAGCATTTTGTCTTACATGCAGCAGAAAAGTATTTATATGGGGCTGAGTTCACAGCCTGATCCGTGGTGCGAAGGATGAGAGAAGCAGAGATGACAGAAACCATTACCGTGGGTGAAGCAATTGCCCGTGTATTAGAAATCCATCAGGTACGTAATGTGTACGGTGTGATTTCCATCCACAACTTGCCTATTGCCGATGCACTAGGTCGCCGCAATACGGTGCAGTTTGTGTGTGCCCGAGGCGAAGCGGGTAGCGTCACCATGGCCGATGCTGAATCCCGTTTTACTGGCTTAGGTGTGGCCTTAACCAGCACCGGTGCAGGGGCAGGTAATGCCGTAGGGTCGCTGATTGAAGCCTACAACGCCGCTAGTCCCGTGCTGCATTTAACGGGTCAGGTAGAGCGCGAGTATTTGGACAGAGACGCCAGTTTCATCCACGAAGCCAAAGACCAATTGGGCTTCTTGCGTGCGTCTAGCAAAGCGGCGTATCGCATTAGCTGCCCAGAGAATGCGGTGGGCATGATTCAGGAAGCCATTCGTGTGGCCACCACGGTGCCTATGGGGCCAGTGAGTGTAGAAATTCCTATTGATGTGCAAGCCGCCAAGATTGCATGGCCTGTATCTTTAGAGCCTGTTGCGCCGCTACAGTTACCAGCATTGCAAGAGAAGGATAGAACCCGTTTGGCGTTGGCCTTGAAGGCCGCTAAACGTCCGATGTTGTGGATAGGTGGTGGCACCTTACAAGCAGGGGAAGCGGTACGTCAGTTGGCCGATATGGGTATCCCGGTGGTGTCGTCCACGCATGCACGTGGTGTGCTGCCAGACAGCCATCCACGTAGTTTGGCGGCCTTTCATAATGCTGCAGAGGTAGAAACTCTGTTGGCAGAGGCTGATTTGGTATTGGTGGTGGGTTCGCGTTTGCGTAGCAATGAAACCAAAACCTATTCCATCCGTTTTCCAGAAAACACCATTCAGATTGATGCCAACCCTGCGGCACAACAGCGTAACTACGCCATAGGCCAATTTGTGTGTGCCGATGCTAACGAAGCATTAACTGCGTTGGTGGCAGACCTGCAAGGCCATAGTTTTGTGGATGCTGACTACGATGCCGCTATTGCACAGGCACGAACAGCAGCGGTTGCGCAGTTAACAGAGCAATTGGGCCCTTACGCAGAATTGTGTTTTGCCTTACGCGCTGCGTTACCAGAAGACGGTATTTTGGTGCGTGATATCACCATGTCAGGCAGTACGTGGGGCAGCCGTTTGTTCCCGGTAGAAGCACCATTGCGCAACATCCATTCCTTAGCAGGGGCTATTGGTTTGGGGCTAGCTCATGCGATTGGTACTGCCAAAGCGAATCCCGACAAAAAAGTGGTCGCGCTGGTGGGTGACGGTGGCTTGATGTTGGGCATAGGCGAAATGGCCACCATGGTGCAAGAGCAAAGCAACTTGGTATTGCTGGTGATGAACGATGGCGGTTACGGGGTGATGCGTGGCATTCAGAAGCGCTACTTTGATGACCGACAGTACTACAACGAATTGCACACTCCAAGCTACCGCGACGTGGGTAGTGCCATGGGGTGCCAAAGCTATTTGGTGTCGTCATTAGACGAGTTTAAAACGGTGATGCAGCAGGCGATTGCGCATCAAGGCCCATCAGTGGTGGAAGTGGACATGCACAGCATTGGGCCATTGAATTTTGCTGGCCCACCGCAGAAAAAACTGTACTAATCGTGTTCCTCAAAGGGAGGCACGCCGCGCAATGCCGTGCCTCCCTTGCTACGTGCCTGCCCACGTTAAATCGGTTGTTTTTCCATGCAACCTAACAGTTCACCAAACAGATTTTTGGGGTTCTGTAGATCAGGCATCAATTCAATGGTCTCGCCCAAACCGTGTTGCTGTGCGTATTCCTGCATCAGGCGCAAAGCGGTGTAGTCTTCTAGCGCGAAACCTACGGAATCAAAAACCGTAATTTCTTCATTGCTGTGGCGGCCAGTTTGCTCGCCTGCCAATACTTTCCACAGTAGCTTCACAGGGTAGTCGGCGGGCATATGCTGAATCTCGCCTTCTATACGTGACTGCTCTTCAAACTCCACAAAGGTAGTGGCACTGAGTAACACATCGGTGGCTAATTCTGTTTTGCCCGGGCAGTCGCCACCAACGGCGTTAATGTGCATGCCGGGTTCCAGCATGTGTTTTTCTAGAATGATGGCGTTGGTTTTGTCGGCGGTAACGGTGGTGACAATGTCAGCACCTTTTACCGCTTCGGCTGTGCTAGTACACACCGTAGTGTGTAGCCCCGAGATAGCTGACAAGTTTCGCACCAATTTTTGAGTGGCAGCTGGGTCTACATCGTATAAACGCAACTCATCAATGCCCAGAAGATAGTGGAACGCCAGTGCTTGGAATTCGCTTTGTGAGCCATTACCGATGAGTGCCATGGTGCGCGAGTTGGGTCTGGCCAGTGTTCTAGCCGCTAAGACGGACGTGGCTGCTGTGCGTAGAGCTGTAGTTAAGGTAAGTTCGCTGAGCACAATGGGTTTACCAGTTAATACTTCAGCTAGCGCACCAAAGGCCATGACAGTAGGCAAGCCCAGTTTTGGGTTGCCAGGGTGACCGTTCACATACTTGAAGGCATACAGCGAATCATCAGCAACGGGCATCAACTCAATGACCCCCACGGATGAATGTGTCGCCACGCGGGCAGTTTTATCAAACTCTTCCCAGCGTAGAAAATCATCGCGTAGGCAAGATTCCAGTTTGCCCAACACGGCAGCGAGGCCGACTTGCTGAACAATATGGCGTATATCGTGTGGGCGTAAGAGAATAGTCATGTTTGGCTCCGTTGTGATTGCTGTTTTATTCATTATTGAAAAACCACCGCTCAATTCATAGCGACAATTTTTTATAAAAAACGCTATATTTCTAGCAAAATGGCAGAGAAAATTAGCAAAGAGACAATAAATGGACGATTTAGACCGAAAAATTCTGGCACTGCTGCGTGCCGACGCTAGGCTTTCTGTGGCGACCTTAGCGAAAAAATTGGATGTGTCGCGCGGCACGATTAGCAACCGCATCACCAAGCTAGAACGTGATGGCGTGATCTTGGGTTATTCCGTGCGCGTACGCGCTGATTCACAGCCTGAATGCATCGTGGCGTGGATCAGTATTGCAGTGGAAGGGCATGAAACACCGCGCATCATTCAGCTCTTAACCGGCGAGGCAGCCATCGTGGCGTTGCATGACACCAATGGCCGTTGGGACTTATTGGCAGAGCTCTCGGTATCTGACCTCAATGAGCTGGGTGACGTGTTGGGTCGTATACGCCTGATTAGGGGGATTTCAGCCACCGAAACCAGCATTCATTTGAATACGCTAAAGCTGAATTAGCATAGTGATAGATATGGCTATTCAAAATGCTAAATTTATGGCGTTTTGTGCATAATTTTGTGCATTTACATTGAATGCTTGGCGGGCGACACTGGTACTACTGAATGTTGAGGTGAGTGCATGAGTCATAACGAGAAACAATCCCTACTAAATGCAGTGCACTTGATAGGTGTACCTTCCGATAGCGGCGCAGGCAGACTAGGCGCTTCTATGGGGCCAGACGCCTTGCGCGTGGCAGGCTTACAGCCAGCGTTGCAAAGTATGGGGCTACAAGTATCGGATAGCGGCAATTTGGCAGGCCCACCTAACTTACGTACCGAGCGCGATCCAGCCCACGCAGGGCTGCGTAACTTTGACACCAATTTGCTGTGGAACCAGCGCGTACACGACGCTGTGTTTCACAGTTTAGACGCTGGCCAGTTACCCATCATGATGGGTGGCGATCATGCCTTTGCGTTGGGTTCTATCAGTGCGGTCGCACGCCACTGCCGTCAAGCGGGCAAGACCTTGCGGGTGCTGTGGTTGGATGCACATGCCGACTGCAATACGCCAGAAAGCTCGCCCAGCGGTAATGTGCACGGCATTCCTGTAGCGAGCTTATGCGGGCTGGGGCCAGAGGCGTTCACCTCGCTGGGCGGGCATACACCTGCCGTACAGCCTAATGAGCTGTGCCTGATAGGGCTACGTAGTGTGGATGACCAAGAAAAGCGTATTTTGGATTCTCTGCAGATAGAAGCCTATGACATGCGCGCGATAGATGAGTTGGGTATGCGCGAAGTCATGCAACGAGCCTTGCGGGGCTTAGATGGCCCAGATGCAGAAACCATCCATTTGCACGTTAGCTTTGATGTGGATTTTTTAGATCCCAGTATTGCACCGGGTACGGGCACCACAGTACGGGGCGGGCCAGATTACCGTGAAGCGCAGTTGTGTATGGAGATGATTGCCGACACGGGTTTATTGAGTTCTTTGGACGTAGTAGAGCTAAATCCTGCGTTGGATAGTCATAATCAAACGGCAGAGTTAGTGGTGGATTTACTGCAAAGTCTTTTTGGAAAGAGCACCTTGTTGCGTCACCGTGCGAAACCACTTTAAGTGTGGTGTAGTGTGTACTTGTCACGTCATCACAGTGTTAATAAATGGTAAATAGCAGGTTTTAATAGGCGTATGGCGAGTAGGGGGTTATACTAATTGATTCGCCGCATTTGTAAGTGGCGTCTTATCATCGCTTTCTGACCCCACGCCCTATAGCTTGCACACTAGAGGCAATTCTTCAGGTTGATTGGTCGGCACGATGTTTCCAATCAACCCGTGCCATCACTCCTAGTAAGTGACTGGTGCATAGTGGGTCGCCTCAGAGCGACGATTTTCATGTCTTTTGATTCTTTAGCCTTGCATCCCGCATTGTTGTCGGCGGTGAACAAGGCCGGCTTTACTGAGCCTACTCCTGTACAGCTTCAGGCTATTCCTGCGGCTCTGGAAGGTTCAGATTTGATGGTTTCTGCACAAACAGGTAGCGGTAAAACAGCAGCATTTATGTTGCCTTCCATGCACCGTTTGCTAGAAACCCCTCCTGCTAAAAATTCTGGCGTTTCCATTCTGGTTCTAACTCCTACACGTGAGTTGGCTCTGCAAGTTGCACAAAACGTGAAACTGCTGGGTACTGGCATGCGTGATCTGCGTGTTGCTGTTGTTGTAGGCGGTATGCCTTACGGCGCACAGATCAAATCCTTGTCCCGCCGTGTAGACGTGCTGGTGGCAACGCCTGGTCGTTTGATCGATCACCTGCAATCTGGTCGCGTTAAGCTGAACACCGTGCAAACACTGGTGTTGGACGAAGCTGACCGTATGTTGGACATGGGTTTCATTGATGACATCCATGCCATCGTTGCTAAAACTCCTCGTACCCGTCAAACACTGTTGTTCTCCGCGACATTGGAAGACACAGTAAGTCGTTTGGCCAAAGATATGCTGAACGAACCTAAGCGTATCGAAGTGTCTGGTCATAAGAGCCGTCACGAGAACATTTCTCAAACCTTGTTGTACGCGGATGATGATTCCCACAAACGTCGTTTGTTGGATCACCTGTTGCGCGACGCCGATATGAACCAAGCGATTGTGTTCACAGCCACCAAACGTGGTGCTGAACTGTTGGCTGACGATCTGCGTGACGAAGGTTTTGCTGCTCGTTCTTTGCACGGCGACATGAACCAGCGTCAACGTAACCACACACTGGGTCTGTTGCAACGCGGCGGTATTCGTGTACTGGTAGCTACTGACGTAGCGGCTCGTGGTATTGACGTTAAAGGCATCAGCCACGCGATTAACTACGACTTGCCTATGCAAGCCGAAGACTACACCCACCGTATCGGTCGTACTGGCCGTGCTGGTCAACAGGGTGCAGCGTTCACACTGGCTACACACTCCGAACACCACAAAGTGCGTCGTATCGAGCGCTTTACTGAGCAAACTATCGAAGTAGCAGAAATCGCTGGTTTGGAACCAGTGAAAAAACTGTCTCCTAAGAAAAAACGTCCTGGCTCTAGCTCACGCCGTCCAGGTGGTTTCTCTGGTAAACCTCGTAAGCCAAACGGTGCTGCAGGTGCGTCCGCAGGTCGCGGTGATAGCCGTCCATCCCGTGGTGGCGACCGCCCAGCACGTGGCGATCGTAGCGATCGTGGTGACCGTCACGCTCCAGCTGGTGCAAATGGCCGTCCATCACGCCCAAGCGCTCGCGGTGATCGCAAACCACGTCCAGCTAACCACGCTGGCGCAGGCATGCGTTAATTCACCCTCGCGTGAATGAAGAATCCCCCTCTAGCAGGGGGATTTTTTTCGTCCCTACACAATGCGAAGGGGCTATTGAGATGGTTTACTTGTTGAGTGTGGTGGATCTACTGTGCTTTAAGCGGCTGGCGGCAGCGGCTTTGAGCAAGCGCTGAAATGTTGGGCATTGTGCATGGTTAGGCGCTGGGCAGTGGGCCGCATGGCGTAAGCCCTCACTCATGGCTTGTAGGCGCTTAATGGTGACGTCTATTTCTTCGGCTTTGGCGAGCAACACCTGTTTATCCACATGGGGTGTGCCGTCTGGCGACAACATCGCTTGTATTTCATCTAACGACAACCCACCTGCTTGCCCCAGTGCAATTAAGGCAAGTTGATCAATCACATCCGGCGAAAACCTACGTCGCGCCCCAGAGGGGCTGGTGGCACTAATCAGCCCTTTCTTTTCGTAAAAACGCAGGGTAGAGGAGGGTACACCAGTACGTTTTGCGACTTCGGATATATCCATTTCATACCCCTTGACTTGAAGTTGACTTCAACTTCTATCATATCCACAAACGATGGTTACTTCAATGAACCTAAGGATATGGAAATGATGAATAACCTAGTAACGATTCTGTGCATAGGTATAGGCGCCACGCTGGTGATGGATGTCTGGACGATGCTCTTAAAAGCCGCTGGCATGCCTACGTTGAATTACGCCTTTGTAGGCAGATGGATAGGGCACTGGGGTAACGGTACCTTTTTCCACGCACCCATAGGCAAAGCTGCCCCAGTACGCGGTGAAACGTTGGTGGGATGGTTTGTGCACTACGCCGTAGGTATTGTGTTTGCGGCAGCTTTAGTACTGCTGTACGGCACAGCATGGGTGCAGCAGCCTACGGTGTGGCCGGCCGTTAAAGTGGGTCTGGTGACCGTGGTCATGCCATGGTTGATTATGCAGCCCGCATTTGGTGCAGGTATTGCTGCATCCCGTACACCAGCTCCGTGGAAAAGCCGCCTGCAAAGCGTGGCGACACACGCGGTGTTTGGTGTGGGTATGTATGTGACAGCGGTAGTGCTTCAGTCGCTGTAGTAGGTGATGGGCAGGAGTAAATACGATGAAAACGCACACAGCAGCAACTGGTAGCACTATGCCTACCGCCGTTTATTTATTAGCCCTAAGCTTGTTTGCGATGGGCAGTGCCGAGTTTCTCATGGGGGGGATTCTCCCCATGATCGCGGCCGACTTAACCATCAGCTTGCCTACCGCAGGCACCTTGATTTCAGCCTTTGCCGTAGGGGCGTTGATAGGTGGGCCACCGTTTGCCATTCTGGCGATGCGTTGGCCTAAGCGCGCCACCTTATTTGCAAGCCAAGTGGCCTTTATTGTGGCTACGGCCGTGAGTTTGTTGACGGCGGGGTATTGGTCTATTTTGATTGCACGTTTTGCCATGGGTTTGGCGTATGCCTGTTTTTGGTCCGTGGCGGCAGCAACAGCGGTGCAAGTATCGCCGGCTGGCAAACATGCCAAGGCCTTGTCCATTGTGGTGAGTGGGCTTACCGCCGCCATGGTGCTGGGTGGCCCAGCGGGTACGTTGATCAGTGATGTCACAGGCTGGCGAGGTGGATTCTGGGCGGTTGTGGCGGTAACGGTTATATCGGCAATTGCAGGCTGGTTAGCCATTCCTAAAACCTCGAATGAAGGGGTTGAGGAGCCAGACCTGAAAACCGAGTTACGTGCTATGAAACGTCCGGTGTTATGGGTAGCGTATGCCACCACCATGACCACCACAGCAGCCTATATGGGCATCTTCGGATACGTAGCGGCACTGTTGTTAGACGTCAGTGGCTTGTCGGTAGAGTGGCTACCCGCTGTGCTGACCTTGTTTGGAGTAGGTGCTTTTATAGGCTTAAGCATTGGTGGTCGCACGGCAGATAAGCACCAGTTTGCTACCTTAGTTGTTGGGATCATAGGTTTAATTGTGATCTCTGCAGCTATCGCGTTGTTGGCGAGCAGTTTGTGGGCAACGGTGCTGTTAGTGTTTGTTCTAGGTATAGCGGGCTTCCTGCTGAATCCTGCCGTTTGGGGGCGGGTGTACGTGATTGCGCCCGATGCACCTATGTTGGCGGGGGCGACAAATTCGTCAGCCTTCCAAGCGGGTTTAACCATTGCGCCATTGTTGGCTGGTTTGCCTATTGGTTTGGGGATGGGTTTGCCAGCAGTAGGCTGGGTAGGGGTAGCCATTGGCGTGGTGTCATTGGGCTTGGCACTGTTAGATAGGCAACTGAGCCACACGTCGGCCAGTGCTGCGCCAGCGACGAATATAGCGGAACCTAGCGCCTAACGACGTGTTCCGCTCACATGCTGTAAACATACACGCCGCAATGCCTTGGTGCTTGCGGCGTTTTTATATGGTGGGCACATCTACCACGCTTTTGTGTGCAGGCTGCTTCTTTTAGCTTCAGGAACCCGCGCATAAGCCTTACGGGCGCTTCTTTGCTTGTGATTCGTGTGCGCTTCGCAGAAAATAATGGATTGATCTGGATGTGTTGCGTACCAGCAAGAATGCTGTCGCACCGTACCGTGTTTAGATGATGGAGAAACATATGATGCAGTCGGGTAAAACGGAATCTTTGGATTTGCTGGCCCAACAGTTGTCAGCAATTAGGGATCCCGAAGGGCTGCAACGTTATGAGCAGGATTTCAGTGGTTGGAAAAGTGCCAGACCAGACATGGTGTTTAGACCGCAAACCACAGATGAAGTGGCTGCAATTTTGCGTGCATGTTCGGCTGAACAGCGTCAGGTAACCGTACAAGGTGGGTTGACTGGTTTGGCGGGTGGCGCATCCCCAGATACTGCTGATGTAGCCATCTCCATGGAACGTATGAACCAGGTGCTGGAGTTCGATGAAGTTGGCGGCACCATCACCGTACAACCCGGCATGGTGCTGGAAAAACTGTGTGAGCACGTAGAGGCAGCAGGCTGGTATTTTCCATTGGATTTTGGTGCACGTGGTTCGTGCCAAGTAGGCGGCAACGTCTCTACCAATGCCGGTGGTAACCGCGTACTGCGTTACGGCACCACCCGTATGTTGGTGTTGGGTATGGAAGTGGTACTGGCCGATGGCCGTGTGCTGTCTATGCTGAACAAAGGTTTGAAGAACAATACTGGCCTAGACCTTAAACACCTGTTTATTGGTGCAGAAGGCACATTGGGTGTGGTCACTAAACTGGTGCTGCGCTTGTTCCCTAAACCTCAAGCACGTTACAGCGCGTTGGTGGCTGCACCATCCTTCTCGGCCGTCACACAACTCTTGAAAGCTGCCCGTGCTGCCTTTGCCAACTTGTCGTCTTTCGAGTTGATGTGGCACGAGTACTTGAGTATGGCCTGCAAAACCATTGGTAGATCAGAGCCTTTTGACCAAGCTTATCCACTGTACGTATTGCTGGAAACCGAAGGCGACTTGGATGTGCGCGCCGAAGAAGCGCTGCAAGAGTGGTTAGAAGCGCAACTGGAAAAAGAACTGATCAGCGACGTGATCTTGCCGCAAAGCAGCGAGCAAGCCGCACAACTGTGGCACATGCGCGATGCCAGCGGTGAAATCCTTAAAGAGCTGACGCCATACGTGGCGTTTGACGTGGGTCTACCCATGCAGCACAGCGAGGCCTTTGTGCAGCGTGTCACTCAGCGTCTGGAACAAACTTATCCACAAGCGCATAATTTATTCTTTGGGCACTTGGGCGATGGCAATTTGCACTTAACCACAGGGCCATTCGCTGAAGAAGACCTGTTGGCTGTAGAAGAGCTGGTCTACGAAGAAGTGGCCGCTGTAGGTGGTAGCATCTCGGCTGAGCACGGTATTGGCCGCATCAAAAAGCCATTCTTGCACTTCAGCCGTAATGAAGAAGAACTGGCCCTGATGCGTCAGCTTAAAGAGCTGCTGGATCCTCAAAATATCTTGAACGCCGGGCGTGTGTACCCGAACTAGCGTAAAAGGCCTGCTGCGGCAGGCTATTTACTCACTGACTGAATAGAAAACGAGCTAAGCATGTTTTTGCGTAATACCTGGTATGTAGGAGCGTTGTCATCGGAATTGGGGCAAGCGCTTCATGCGGTGAAAATGCTGAATGAGAACATTGTGATGTACCGCAAGCAGGACGGCACCCCCGTGGCCTTGGAAGACTCCTGTCCGCACCGTCGTCTGCCGTTGTCCAAAGGCCGTCTGATTAACGACGAAGTGGAATGCGGTTATCACGGTTTGACCTTTGACTGTTCTGGTCAATGCGTTAAAGCACCGGGCGTTGCGCAAATTCCGCGTGCAGCAGTTGTGCGTCAGTACCCCTGTGCGGAGCGTTACGGCATGGTGTGGGTATGGATGGGCGATGCTGCGTTGGCTGATGAAAGCAAAATCATCGACATTCCTGAGTGGGGTCGTGAAGGCTGGGGCGTCAACAGTGGCGATGCCATGACCATTGATTGCAACTACCTGTACGTGACCGATAACTTGCTAGATCCTTCGCACGTATCGTGGGTGCACCAAACATCGTTTGGTAGTGCTTCCATGATTGGCAAACCACTGAAAGTGGACATGGCCGAAAACGGTGTGACGGTATCCCGCTGGTTAGAAGACGTAGATGTCGCGCCTTTCTACAAAAAATTTGTGAAATTCGACGGCAACTGCGATAGAAAACAGCAATACGAAGTACGTTTCCCGTCGTTAGCCGTGATCAAAGCCATCTTTGTACCGGCTGGTAGTGGTGGCGAAGAGGCTGTGAACCATCCAGACGTGTTCTTGATGGATTCCTATAACTTCTTGACGCCAGTAGACGACAAACACACCCGTTATTTCTGGTTCCAGCTGCGTAACTTCAGTCCTGATGACGAAGAAGTATCGCGTGAGTTCAACGAAGATGTGCGCTTTGCATTCAGCGAAGACAAAGCCATCTTGGAACTGGTGCAAGTAGGCATGGATGCCCGCCCAGCAGCGTTGGATTTACCTATTGATTCCGGCCCGATGCGCTTCCGTCGTCGTTTGCAGCAACTCATAGACGCTGAGCAGGCAGAGGTTGGTGCTTAAGATGTCAGCAAGTGATGCACGTCAGTTCAAGCGGTATAAGGTAGTTGCTAAAGCAACTGAAAGTGCCTGTATCACATCGTTTGTACTGGAACCTGAAGATGGCTCGGCGCTGCCTGTGTGGCAGCCCGGCCAGTATTTGATCTTCAAATTTGATTTGGATGGTCAATCGTACCTGCGTCATTACAGTATTGCGGCCGCACCGGGGCAATCGGCGGGGCTACGCATTGCGGTGAAACGCGAAAGTGCGCCTGAAGGTGTAGATGTACCGGCTGGTGCAATTTCGCAGCACATGCACGATGCCGTACACGTAGGCGATACGCTGGTAGCAGCAGGTCCATTGGGTGACTTCGTTTTAGATCAGAGCAGCCAACGCCCCGTATTACTGCTTAGCGGTGGCGTAGGCGTAACGCCTGTATTGGCCATGCTGCAGCAGTTGGTGTTGTGCTCTGATAGGCGCGTGGATTTCATACACGGCTGCCAAGACGGTGACTTGCACGCGTTCTCTGACGAAGTTCAAGCACTGGTGGCACAGCGTGCCAATGTGCACAGCCATCTTTGTTACCTGAACCCTACCGATGCCGACCGCCAGCAAGGTGCATTCAAGGTAGAAGGGTTGCTCACACGAGAACATCTGCAAAGCTGGCTGCCGTTAGACGACTACGAATGCTACGTCTGCGGCCCTACACCATTTATGCAGGCGGTATGGCAGATGTTGCGTAGCCTAGGCATTGCGCAAGATCGCATCCACTACGAGTTCTTTGGTACAGCCACTGTGCTGGAAAAAGAGCCCGTCAGTAACGATGTAGAAGCACCGAAGGCGGCTGACACAGCAGCATCTATCGTGCCGGCGACAGAGCCTGTAGCCGCTACAGGCGAGACCGTAGAGTTCGTAGGGAAAACGGCGGCATTGGCGTGGGATCCTGCCCAAGCCTCCTTGCTGGACTTTGCTGAAGCCCAAGGCCTAGAACCGTACTTCAACTGCCGATCGGGTCTGTGCAATAGCTGCATGTGCACCTTGGTATCAGGCGAAGTGGATTATGTAGAAGAGCCACTAGACATGCCACCCGAGGGCAAAGTGCTGCTGTGCTGTTCCAAGCCGCGTGGTGCAGTGGTGATTGAACTGGCGGAGTAAACGGTTCTTGCATAAGAAAGGGCCGTAAACCTACCAACATCCAGACCCTGGGGGACGGAGAGGAAACTTTTTTGATTTGGTGTCTCAAATCACAAAAAGTATTCCTGCAGTCCCCCAGCGCGTGCGATGAATGCACTGTTTCTGCATGCATTTCCTGCACCTCAAAATCCCGCCCACCATCACCATCCATCAGGTACATGCTTTAAGTATGTACCTTTTTTCTTGGTGAATACCCTTGTTTTGCAGCCGGTGTGCCCAATAGCACAAATGCTCATGCACAACGGCACAAGTAGCCTAAATAGGGGTAGATATACTCAGGCCGTGAAAATTACCCTCTACAGGAGACTTGGGCATGGCCGTACAACAGGTGAAGGGCATTCGTGAGCACATGATTATCGCGGGCAAGGCGGTAGAGCAAAGTCATGGAGATCGCATCCCCGTATATAACCCCGCGACCGGAGACGTCATTGCAATGCAGCCTGAGGCTGGCGTGGAAGGCGTGGATCAGGCGGTACAAGCGGCGCACCGTGCACTGACTGACTCCGCATGGACCACCATGTTGCCAGCGCAACGTGAGCGTTTATTGCTCAAGTTGGCCGATGTAGTGGAAGCCCATGCTGATGAGTTGGCTAGCTTGGAAACATTGAATAACGGTAAGTTGCTGCGCTTTTCATTGGGCATGGAAGTGGCGTCGGCAGTGCAGTGGCTGCGCTATATGGCGGGTTGGGCCACTAAGGTCTCTGGCGATGTACTGAATTTATCTATTCCATTTCCTCCAAACACGGGCTATCACGCGTACACACGCTTGGAACCAGTAGGTGTGGTGGCAGCAATTGTGCCGTGGAATTTCCCCTTGTTGATGGCGGTATGGAAAATTGCCCCTGCATTGGCCGCAGGCTGCACGGTGGTGCTGAAGCCTGCCGAAGAAACTCCGTTAACCGCCATACGTTTGGCTGAACTGGTATTGGAAGCTGGTTTTCCTGCGGGCGTAGTGAACGTGATTACTGGCCGTGGTGATAGCACGGGCGCTGCATTAACCGCACATCCATTGGTGAACAAGATTTCGTTCACAGGTTCCACCGAAGTGGGCTATATCATTGCTCGCCAAGCCGCTCAAGACATGAAGAAAGTCGCACTAGAACTAGGCGGTAAATCGCCTGTGTTGATTTTTGATGACTGCAATCTAGAGCAGGCCATTCAAGGTGCAGCGAACGCCATCTTTTTTAACCAAGGTCAGGTGTGTACAGCAGGTTCGCGTTTGTACATTCAGAGCGGTATTTACGAAGAGGTTGTACAAGGCATCGCCAAGATTGCCGATGAGATGGTGCTAGGCGATGGCTTTAGTGAGAGTACGCAGATTGCTCCGCTGATTTCTGCACGCCAACAAGCGCGTGTACAGAAGTACATAGAAATTGGTCAGAAAGAGGGGAGGCTGCTGACCAAAGCACAAGATCGTCCTGAGCAAGGTTTCTTTGTGCGCCCTACGGTGTTTGCTGATGTGGACATTATGGCGCGTGTTTCTCAAGAAGAAATCTTCGGGCCGGTGTTGGTGACGAACCGTTTTGAGACAGAGGCTGACGCGATCCGTCTGGCCAATCAAACGGAATACGGGCTGGGCGCCAGCGTGTGGAGTAATGATCTGAACCGTGTGAATCGCTTGGTGGCAGCCATCAAGGCGGGAACGGTTTGGGTGAATACGCACAACATGCTGGATCCACACATGCCCTTTGGCGGTTTCAAACAATCTGGGCTGGGGCGTGAGCATGGCAAGGCGGCAGTGGAGTCCTATCTGGACACCAAATCGGTATGTGTTGCCTATGCCTCTTGAGGTAACGCCCTAACGCAGCATCCATAAAAAAACACAGGGAGGAGACATGAGTATTCCCAGTAAAACAGTGAAGGTATGGCTGTGTATTGCAGGGATGGTGGCAAGTGGTAGCAGTGTGGCCGGAGACCCCAGTGCGCGGGACTGGCTGCCTGCGCCAGTGGGCACCAACTTGTTGGTGGGTTATATGGCGAGCCTAAGCTCCCACGGGATCTACGAAAACGGTAATCGTGTGTCGGGTGCTCCCGGCATGGATATGCAAATGGCTATTTATAGGCAGATGCATTACCGCGAGCTAGCAGGAAAAACTGTGCAGTACGAGATCATCGTGCCCATGCTGCGTAAAAACGCGGGTAACCCCCGTGAGCATATGCAGGGCGTGGGGGATGTGAGCTTGGGTGCGGCAGTATGGTTCGTGAATAACGAAGAAAGCCGTACCTATTTCGCGTGGGAGCCTTTTGTGACTGTGCCTACAGGGCGCTATCACGGCTCACGTGCCGATTTGTCTCCAGGTGCTAACCGTTGGACCACCGTACAAGACTTTGCGTTTGCACAAGGCTTTGGTGAGAGCAGCTACTTTGAAGGTGTGGCAGAGTTCGAGTTTTACGGCAAGAACACTAATTATTATGGCGCCACACTGAAAAAAGACCCATCCATGCGTTTGATGGCATTGGTCTCCACCAATTTGACTGAATCCACCTATGTGGGGATGCGTTACCGCTATGAAACGGGCGGTAAAGAGAAAGTGAATGGTACCCAAGTGGTGGGCTCTGCAAACAGCCACCAGTTGGCCGCTGAAATTACTCATCAACTTAATGATCAGCATCAACTGCAGTTGCAGTACATCCATGACCTAGAGGTTCGTAATGGACCACGGTTAAATGGGGTGCAACTGCGTTATGCCTATGCGTTCTAGCGCATTAACTCAGGAGAAGACAATGCGATTAGCCCGAAATATCAGGCGAAATAGTGCTCGTTGGGTAGCGGCTTTGGTGTTGGGGGGTGTCGCCCTTGGCGCACAGGCTCAGCAATTCAAACCGCTGGAAACTCTGACCGATGGGCATGCCTTAACGACTGACGCACAAGACCGTATTTATGTGATGGACACGGTGTTTATGCACATGACCGAAAGCCGTGTGCACGTGTTTGACGGTAAAACAGGCCGTTTCTTGGGGATGATTCCCACCAGCTTTAATGGTCACATGCAGTTGTCCAATGACGGTAAGAAAATCTACACCATGACGACTTACCACGAGCGCGTCACCCGTGGGAAACGTACCGATGTGGTTGAGATTTGGGATGCTGACGGCCTGACCTTCGAGAAAGAAATCATTCTGCCTAACAACCGTGTGCAAGGTCTGAACTACCGCAATATGTTCCGCCAGACTACAGACGGTAAGTTCATCATTCTGCAAAATGCGACCCCAGCGATTTCCGTTGCGGTGGTAGACGTAGAGAAGGGCGAGCACGTAGAAGAAATTACGGCTGTAGCGGGTTGCTGGAGTGTGAACCCTCTGCCTAACCGTCCACGCAGTTTCATGACTGTGTGTGGTGATGGCACGCTATTAACTATCGACTTGGATGAAAACGGTAAAGTTGCATCACAGCACCGCAGTGAACGCATGTTTTCAGTGCAGGATGATCCCGTTTTCATTGCACAAGCCATGGTGAATAACAAAGCACATTACGTGTCTTTCTACGGCACGATGTACACCGCTGATTTCAACGGGGACAAAGTGAGCTTTGAGCCTAGCTGGTCCTTGCTAGACGAACAAGATAGAGCAGCAGGCTGGACACCGGGTGGCTATAACTTGCTGGCTGCTGACGAAGGTAACGAGCGTCTATACGTGTTGATGCATTCAGGTGGTGCCGAAGGTACGCACAAGTCACCAGCCGAAGAAATTTGGGTCTATGATCTGCCCACTAAAAAACGCATCGCACGTGTGCCAGGTATGGGGATTTTGTCTATCTCTGTAGATGAGCCGGGCAAACGCTTGCTGGGTATTGATGGCGGCAACGTGCATATCTTCGATATCAGTGGTGACACACCTACGTTGATTCGCACCATTGAAAATGCCGGTGAGGCAGCGCTGCAAGTAGAGCCTCACGTGGTGATGAAAAACGGAGGCTAATATGGACCCGATTTTGGGCTATGTGGCGGCTGCCAGCTTATGTATTTTGTTGCTGGCCAGCGGCCTAGAAAAAATCCGCTATTTCAGTTTGTTTGAAGCGGCTGTTTCTGCTTACCGGTTGGTGCCTGACGTATTGGTGCGGCCTGTGTCTGGCGTATTCATCGTGACTGAGCTGTCGGCCGCATTGCTGCTGTTATGGCCTAGTGCTCGCGTGTTGGGCGCATGGGTAGCCGTTGCGTTGTTGGTGGTGGCTACAGCTGCGATGGTCATTAACTTGCTGCGAGGTCACACCGATGTGTCCTGCGGTTGCGGTAGCTTAAAAGACCAGTCGGCAGGGCTGTCATGGTGGTTGGTGCTGCGTAATCTGCTATTGCTGGTGGTGCTTAGCGCCGTTGTGGTGCCGGTGTCTCAACCCGAGCGTGCATTGGGGTGGGTGGATGGTTTGACCTTCTTTGGGGCCACGTTAGCGCTGTTAGGGATGTATCACGCGTTGAATCTGTTGATTGAATCGCATAGCAAATTACAAAAACTCAAGGAGATCTAAATGAGTGCGTTAGTGATTTCAAATATTGTGTTGTGGGTAGTAGTGCTGATGTTGGTGGTGTTGGTATTGGCGCTATCCAGACAAATTGGCGTGCTGTATGAACGCGTCGCGCCGATGGGGGCATTGACCATGGACAAGGGGCCAGAAGTAGGGAGTGCAGCCCCTGTGTTTGAGCTGACCGATATCGTAGGCCGAGCACAAAGTATCGGTGTGCCAGGGCAGTACAGCCAACTGCTGTTTTTCCTGTCACCGACTTGTCCAGTATGTAAAAAGCTACTGCCTATTTTGCGTTCTATTGCGCAGGCGGAAAAACAATGGCTGCGTGTGGTGTTGGCCAGCGATGGCGAAATGCCTGAACACTTGGCGTTCTACAAACAAGCTGGTCTAGACCCATTCCCTTACGTACTGTCCACACCGTTGGGCATGAGCTTTCACATCAGCAAATTGCCGTACGCCGTGTTGATGGATGAAAACGGTGTGATCCGCGCTAAAGGGTTGATCAATTCCCGCGAACAGTTGGAAAGTCTGTTTACAGCCAAAGAGCTGGGTGTAGCGTCTATGCAGGAGTACCTGCGTACAACAGAGATGAAAGACGTGAATGTTTCACGTAAGGAGAAGACAAATGCATTGGTTGGATAACTTGGGTGAACGGGTGTCTCGCCGTTTGGCGCACCGCTCTTCACGTCGTGGTTTCTTAAACGGCTTGGGCAAAGTGATGGTGGCGTCTGCCGCCATATTGCCCGTGCTGCCTGTGGCTCGCGCCAATAACAACACGCCCAAGCTGACGGGCTTGGATCCTAACGAGATTCCTGAAGAAGAATTTAACTCGTGCGACTACTGGCGACATTGCGCGGTAGATGGTTTCTTGTGTTCATGTTGTGGTGGGACCGCCTCGTCTTGCCCGCCCGGCACAACAGCCTCGCCTATTTCATGGGTGGGTACGTGCCATAATCCTTACGATGGTAAAGATTACCTCATCAGCTATAACGATTGTTGTGGGAAAACGGCGTGTAACCGTTGCGGATGTAATACCCAAACACGTGAACGTCCTGGGTATGAGTTCTTCCTGCATAATGACGTGAACTGGTGCATGGCCAATGACAACAGCACCTTCCACTGCACAACATCCGTGTTGGTAGGCTTAGCCAGAAACTAAGAAAAAGAGGGTCGGTAGCCTACGGGTTATCGACCTGCTTGGTGTGGGGTACAAGAATGAAAGCGTTGATACTGGTTCTTTTGGGCTGTGTGTCAGGGTTGGGGGCGAATGCGGCGCTTGCAAAGCGACCATTGCCTACAGATGGCGATGCCCAATTGGCCTATTTTTTGAATAGCGAAGGGGTGTACAAAGATTACATGCTGCAATGTGCTGGCTGTCATCGTTTTGATGGTCGTGGCGCAGAAAATCGTGGCATTCCTAGCTTTGTAGATTCCATTGGTTTGTTTAGCCGTATTCCCGATGGTCGTGCGTATATGATACGGGTGCCGGGCGCGTCACAATCGCAGCTCAATAATGATGAACTGGCGATGGTGCTGAACTACGTGGTGGCACGATTTAGTCCTGAGGAATACGAGAACGGAAAGTTCAGACTGTTCAGTGCAGCCGAAGTAGGGGCATCGCGTCCTTATAAGTTTGATGATGTGGCCGAAGCGCGCAAGGCGCTAGAGCAACAAATGGCTGAACAGGGCTGGGAACCTGCTCCATACTTGTTTGGGCAAGCCGGCCGGTAAGCGCAACACGAGTTGCGAGTGCGGGTTTGTCTGTCTAGGCAAAACAAAGAAAAAACGATAAATAAAAGTAGGGGATGAGATAAAGCAGCACTAAGAGGAGAGGAAAATGTTGTTGCATGCTTCGCCACTGCATTTTCAGGATGTGGGGTTATTAAGCGAGTTTCTATCACAGACGTTTGTGCCACTTGATGTGAAAGCGCAAGGTAATCAGCCGTTCTCTAATCTTGCTATTAACGACCAATTGGGCTCGTTGATGGTGACGGAAATGCGTTGCACAGCATTGCAGGTAGATCGCACCCATGCCTTGGCGGATCGTACCGAGTCGGCCTTGTATAAGGTGTCGTTGCAACTCTCTGGTGTGAGCGAAATCCATCAACAAAACCGCAAAGTGCTGCTGCAAGCCGGGCAATGGGCGCTGTACGACACTACTCGTCCTTACACCATTAATGTCGATGCCGAAGCGCATTTGCTGGTGCTGCAATTGGGGTTAAGTCACATGCAAACGTGGCTGCCTTATTTGCAAACTGCATTGGTGCGGCGCTTTGAAACCCAAGAAGGCAGCGGGCAAATCATGCGTCAGATGTTGCTCAGCGCCTTGCATCAGCGTCCACAGTTGTCGGATGTGGCAGCAGGTGGGGTGGCAACCGCATTGCTACATTTGATTGGCGCGCAGCTTAGTGAATGCGCCGAGCTCACGTTGGAACAAGAGCAAGACTCTGTACAGCATGTGCAGTTGATGAAGCTTAAGCATTTCATTGCTGAAAACCTCACTGACCCAGCGCTAGGCGTAGAGCTGCTCTGCGCACATTTCCGCTACTCACGTCGCTATCTGTACAAGTTGTTTGCGTTGCAGAACTTATCGCCCGCTGATTACATACAACGTCAACGTTTAGAAGCCTGCAAGCAGTTGCTGGCTAATCCGCATTATCAACGCCCCGTGACAGAGCTGGCCTATCAGTATGGCTTTAGAGATGCCACGGCATTTAGCCATGCCTTTAGACGTCGTTACGGGTTGTCGCCAACGGCCTGGCGTCAAACGCCAAACGACGCCAAAGATTGCAACATGTGTTGAGAGCAGGCAACTAGTGTTGCGGTGAGGCTCTATGCCTATTTGGTTGAATACGATAATCTGTACTGTATCTAGCAGGAATTACCTGCATTCCCCCTGATTTTTTCCTTGCGCCATGACTGCACATACGCCTCCTTTTGTTTTTTCCAAACGCGCCCAAAAATTGACGGGCTCGGCGATTAGAGAAATTCTGAAAATCACTACACGCTCCGAAGTGATTTCTTTCGCGGGCGGTCTGCCATCCGCTGATGGCTTTCCTATTGAAGAGTTGCGTAAGGCGTATGAGAATGTCTTGTCCGAACAAGGCAGGCAAGCGCTGCAGTACGGTCCTACCGAAGGGTATCAGCCGCTGCGCGAGTGGGTAGCCAACGATTTGAGCCGCGACGGCCTGACTGTTTCTGCGGATGAAGTATTGATTGTGTCGGGTTCACAGCAAGCACTAGATATGCTGGGCAAGCTGTTTATTGATCCCGGTAGCAAAGTGCTGGTGGAATCGCCTACGTACTTGGGGGCGCTGCAGTCGTTCTCTATGTTTGAACCTGAGTATGTGGCTATTGCGACAGATGATCAGGGCTTACTACCTGCCGAAGTGTCTGCCGCTAAAGCGCAAGGCGCACGTTTCATTTACACACTGCCGAATTTCCAGAACCCTATGGGGGTCACACTGAATGCAGAGCGTCGCCAAGAGTTGGTGGAACGTTGTGCAGCCGCAGGTATTCCGGTGGTGGAAGATGATCCTTATGGCGAGCTGCGCTATGCGGGTACGCCACAACCTAGCTTGTTGGCGTTGGGCCGCAAAGCGGGTGCGACAGTGATTCGTTTAGGATCGTTCTCTAAAGTGTTGGCGCCTGGGCTGCGCTTGGGTTACATCGTGGCACCTGTAGAGGTCATTAATAAATTAGTGCAGATTAAACAAGCGACAGATTTACACACGGCCATTGTGACGCAGATGGCGGTGTATAACGCGGTGCAAGATGGTTTCTTGAGTCGCCATTTGCCAGTGGTGCGTGCGCTGTATCAACGTCAATGCGCGTTCATGCTAGAAGCGCTGGAGCAGCATTTTCCTGCGTCCGTGCAATGGACTAAGCCTGAAGGCGGTATGTTCTTGTGGGTAACATTGCCCGAGCACATGGATGCTTCCCGTTTGCTAGAAAAAGCTATCGCTCGTAATGTAGCATTCGTGCCGGGTGCCCCGTTCTACGCGAGCGAGAATCCACCACGTAATACGTTACGCTTGAGCTTTGTGACGGTGTCCGAAGACAAAATCCGCAAGGGCATAGAAATTCTAGGCCAGGTAATACGCGAAGAGTTGCAGGCATAAGGCTGCAAGGCGATTTTCGCGTTATCATCACACAGCCGTGTTTTGCACGGCTGTACTTTTTATACTGCCACTGTTTGCCATGTCTGCCTCAAAAACGCCAGAACGCATTGATTTAAACGATATACGCCACAACGATTGGGTGGCGCGTTGGTTGCCCGCCGCGTGGGGGCCTTATGCGAGGCTGTGTAGGCTAGATCGTCCTGTGGGTACATGGCTGACTCTGCTGCCTACTATTGCTGCATTGGTTCAAGCCGCCGGTGGCGTGCCCGATTGGTGGCGCCTGCTGATTTTCTCGCTAGGTGCGTTGTTGATGCGTGGCGTGGGTTGCTGCTTTAACGATATTTTCGATAGAAATTTTGACCATCAAGTAGAGCGCACGCGTTTCCGACCGCTTACTAGTGGGCAACTGACGCTCAAAAAAGCCTTGTGGTTTGTGTTCGCACAGCTAGTCGTGGCGGCGCTGTTCTTGTTTGCGATTAACAGCTACAGCCGATGGTTGGCGTTGGCGTTAGTGCCTATAGTGGTGATCTACCCGCTGTGCAAACGTTTTACCTACTGGCCACAAGCTGTGCTGGGCATCGCCTTTAATTGGGGGATGTTGATGGCGTGGTCAGATACCCAAAATATTGTGCCTTTGGCCGCGATTGCCATGTGGTGGGGCACCGTGCTGTGGCAGATAGGGTATGACGCCATTTACGGTTACATCGATATTGCCGACGACCTGAAATTGGGCTTGAAGTCCGCCGCCATACGTTTTGGTGATAACGGTAAGCAATGGATTGGCGGGTTGTATATCTTGGCCATGTTGTGCTGGTTGTGGGCGGGTTACAGCATGGGAATGGGCATAGGCTACTTTGTAGTTATGGCGGTGATTGCTGTGCACTTTGTGTGGCAAGTTAGCCGTTTTGACCCAAAACGTCCCGAATTTGGACTGGGGCTGTTCCGTGCCAACATGACGGTTGGGGTGCTGATGATCGTGGCAGCACTGGCTGGAATGGTTTAGGGTAAACCCTTATAAACACTAAAAAAACTCCTAAAAAGATCGTTCCTACGAAATTCGCTGTGTAAAATCAGTGGCTTTCATATCCATATCAGAACCTCAATTGCTTAGGCAGTCGGGTGAGTCTTTAGTAGGTTGATCATGCCCAGTACCATGGAAGTTGTCGCAACCATATTGTTTGCGATCGCCATTGTCCATACGTTTTCCGTCCCCGTTTTTGCTCGCCTCGCTAATCGCGGTGGGTCACATGCGGGTTTATGGCATTTGCTGTCTGAAGTAGAAGCCGTTTTCGGTGTGTGGGCCTGTGTGTTATTTGTGTACGTGGCCGTATTCATTGGCTTGGATACCGCTGTGCAGTACATGGATTCGCGTAATTTCACTGAACCAGCATTTGTGTTCGTGATTATGGTGATTGCGGCTAGCAGACCGATTCTGGAGTTGGTGTCGGTTATCGTGCGCTTGTTGTCACGTTTGGTGCCTGTGCGCCAAGAGTACGCCATGTTCTTCATCATCATGGCTTTTGTTCCGCTGTCTGGCTCATTGATTACTGAGCCTGCCGCTATGACACTGGCCGCTCTGATGATTAGGGATCGTTACTTCTCTAAGTCCAATCTGGATGGTTTCAAATACCTGACCTTGGGCGTGCTGTTCGTGAACATCTCCATTGGTGGGGTGTTAACTGCTTACGCCGCGCCACCCGTATTGATGGTAGCTCAAACCTTCAATTGGGACTCGGCGTACATGTTTACGCATTTTGGCTGGCGTGCGGCTATCGCTGTCATTATTAACGCTGCCCTTTTGACGTGGTTGTCGCGTGAGGCATTAGTGATGCCTGAACCTGACCCAAGTACTGTGGTGACTAAGGCTAAGCGCCCACCGGTGCCACCCGTGGTGATGGTGATTCACATGCTGTTCTTGGCGGGTGTAGTAGTTTTTGCTCACCATCCTGTGATTTTCATGGCCTTGTTGATGATGTTCATCGGCTATGCGCACGCTTACGCACGTCACCAGAATCCATTGATGATCCGTGAAGGCTTGATGGTAGGTTTCTTCTTGGCCGGTTTAGTGGTGCTAGGTGGTTTGCAGAAATGGTGGTTGCAAGACTTGCTAGGCGGCTTGCCTCCGTTCGTACTGTTCTGGGGTGCTACGGCCTTGACTGCTATTACCGATAACGCCGCATTGACCTACTTGGGTTCATTGGTAGAAGGTACTAACGAGTTCTGGCGCTACATGTTGGTGGCTGGCGCAGTAACCGGTGGTGGTTTGACCGTGATTGCTAATGCACCAAACCCTGCTGGTTTCTCTATCTTGAAAGGTACATTCCCCGATGGCGCGATTTCGCCACTGCGTTTGTTGCTGTCGGCGGCTATACCTACCTTGATCGCTGCAGGTATGTTCTTGTTGCCTGTTTAAGGCAAAAAAGGACGCTGTAAAGCAGGCTGTTACGCATAAACAGTGCGATATGGCAGTAAACGGGCTAAAATCAGGAATCTGAATTTAGCCCGTTTACGTTAGAATGGGCTAATTGTGTTTCGTCCTACTGTTTTAGAGTTGCGTCGTGCCTATTTATGCGTATAAGTGCAGTAACTGCCATCACGAGCAGGATGTGCTGCAGAAGATGTCTGACCCAGTGCTAGAAGTTTGTCCTTCCTGTGGTCAACATACCTATCAAAAGCAGGTGACTGCGGCGGGCTTTCAATTGAAAGGTTCGGGTTGGTATGTCACTGATTTCCGCAATGGCGGGAAATCCTCTGACTCTGGAAGCTCGTCTTCCAGTGGTTCGTCAAGCGATAGTAGCGGTTCCTAACAGCTATGCGTTTTTTCAAGCGATTCTTCATTACTGGCTTATTGGTCTGGATCCCGTTGGTGATCACAGTCTGGGTCATTATGTTGTTGATTCATACGCTTGAAAGCTTTGTTCCTACGTTTCTCTCATCTGAGGCGTTATTCGGCATTTCGCTGCCAGGTTTCAGTGTCATACTGGTGCTGGTTGTGGTGCTGTTAACAGGCTTGGTGACGGCTAATTTAATAGGCCGCACGCTATTTGAGCAGTGGGAGAAACTATTGGGGCGCATCCCATTGGTGCGTTCCATTTATAATTCTGTTAAGCAGGTGAGCGATACGGTGCTAGCCCCAAATGGGCAGGCTTTCCGTGAAGCGGTATTGGTTGAATACCCCCGAAAAGGGGCGTGGACCATCGCCTTTTTAACAGGTGCTCCAGGTGGTGAGGTGGTGGGTAAATTGCCCGTCGAGTGTGTGAGTGTGTATGTGCCCACTACACCCAATCCTACCTCGGGTTTTTTTCTGATGTTGCCGCGGTCCGATGTGGTCAAGCTAGATATGACCGTGGATGCGGCGCTTAAATATATTGTTTCTATGGGGGTCGTGGTGCCTACTGAGCGCCCGCCTCTCTGATTCGTTTACTGAGGGAGTCATCCTAGATGCGTACCTGCTATACCGGCGAGGTCAATACCCAACACTTGGGACAAACCGTTACGTTGTTCGGCTGGGTGCACCGCCGACGCGATCATGGTGGTGTCATTTTTATTGACCTGCGTGATCGTGCTGGTCTGGCACAGATCGTTGTGAATCCGGAAAATGCTGAGGTTTTTGCCACTGCTGAGCGTATTCGTAACGAGTTCTGCTTGCGCGTAACAGGCGTTGTTCAAGCACGTCCAGAAGGCACAGCAAACCCAGATTTGGCGTCTGGTGCGATTGAAGTGGTTTGCCAAGAGCTGGAAATTCTGAACGCGTCGGTGACTCCTCCATTCCAGTTGGATGACGACAACCTGTCTGAAACCACACGTCTGACACACCGCGTGCTGGATCTGCGTCGCCCACAAATGCAAAACAACTTGATGTTGCGCTACCGTGTGGCCATGGAAGTGCGTAAGTACTTGGATAGCATGGGTTTTATCGATATCGAAACCCCAATGCTGACAAAGAGCACTCCAGAAGGCGCGCGTGACTACTTGGTGCCATCCCGTGTGAACCCAGGTGAGTTCTTTGCGTTGCCGCAGTCCCCACAGTTGTTCAAACAGATGTTGATGGTGGCTGGTTTCGATCGCTACTACCAAATCACCAAATGCTTCCGCGACGAAGACTTGCGTGCTGACCGTCAGCCAGAATTCACCCAGATCGACTGCGAAATGTCGTTCATGGATGAGTTCCAAATCCGCGATATTTTCGAAAACATGGTGCGTCACGTGTTCTCCACAGTACAGAAAGTTGAGTTGCCTCAGCCTTTCCCTGTGATGAGCTGGACAGAAGCCATGCAGCGCTTCGGTTCCGATAAGCCAGATATGCGTGTGAAACTAGAGTTCACCGATGTGGCTGACTTGATGCGCGACGTGTCATTTAAAGTGTTCTCCGGCCCAGCTAACGACCCAAGCTGCCGCGTTGTGGCATTGCGTGTACCTGCTGGCGGTGAAATGCCACGTAGCGAAATCGATGCATACACCAAGTTTGTTGGCATCTACGGCGCTAAAGGCTTGGCGTACATCAAAGTAAACGATGTGGCGAACATTCCTGAAGGTTTGCAGTCCCCAATCGTGAAGAACATCGACAACGACGCACTGCGCGCTGTGATGGAACGTACAGGCGCTCAGAACGGCGACTTGATCTTCTTTGGTGCAGACAAAACATCCGTCGTGAACGATGCTATTGGTGCGCTACGTATCAAGATTGGTCACAGCGAGCATGGCCGCAAGCACGGCTTGGTTGAAGCAGGCTGGAAACCACTGTGGGTTGTGGACTTCCCAATGTTCGAGTACGATGAAGAAACCAAGCGTTACTACGCGGCTCACCACCCGTTCACTAGCCCCAAAGATGGTCACGAGAACTTCTTGGAAACCGATCCAGCCAAAGTGCAGGCCAAAGCCTACGACATGGTGTTGAACGGTTGGGAAATGGGCGGTGGTTCCGTACGTATTCACCGTGCTGACGTTCAAAGTAAAGTATTCTCTGCGCTGAACATCAACGCAGAAGAAGCTCGCGAGAAATTCGGTTTCTTGCTGGATGCGCTGCAGTACGGTGCGCCTCCACACGGTGGTATCGCTTTTGGTTTGGACCGCATGATCACAATGATGGCTGGTGCAGATTCCATCCGTGACGTGATTGCATTCCCCAAAACACAGCGCGCTCAGTGTTTGTTGACTCACGCCCCTTCCGGTGTAGACGAGAAGCAGTTGAAAGAGTTGCACATCCGCTTGCGTCCACAGGAAGCTAAGCCCGCCTAAGGCTATGGGAATCATACGGGTTGTTAGCTACAACATTCATAAGGGGCGCACGGCCACTGGTGGTCGTGAGTCCCTAGAAGAGTTGAAGCTAGGGCTGTATGGATTGTCCCCGGACCTGCTGTTCTTGCAGGAGGTTCAGGGGCGCAACGACCAGCAAGCAACGCTGGACGCGCAGCACGAATCATTAGCTGCCGTGTTACGCATGCGTAATGCGTATGGGTGTAATGCAGTGCGAGAATTTACCGATCACGGTAATGCACTGCTCTCCCGATATCCTATTTTGCACCACGAAAATGAAGATATCTCTGATCACCGCTTAGAGCAGCGTGGTTTGCTTCATGCCGTGGTGGAGATTGAAGGTAGACCTGTGCACTGTATTGTCGTGCATTTGGGTCTGTTTGGTGGTGGTAGAGCGCGTCAGACGCAGGCCTTGGTGGATAGAATTCACCGCTTGGTGCCCGATGATGAGCCCCTGCTTATTGCTGGTGACTTCAACGATTGGAACAACAAGCTGGCGCCCATTTTCGTGAAGCAATTAGGCTTGTACGAAGTGTTTTCGTTTGCCTCTATGGTGAAGGGACGTACCGGGCAAAGCTTCAAGTTGCGACAGCCTATGAATTGGTTGCGTGGCTGGACCAAACAAGAAGGCAGCGAGATACACACACCGCAATTGGGCGTGGGCGGTAATGCCCGTTTGACCTTGCCTCCGCGCACTTTCCCAGCAGCGTTCCCTTTCTTGAGACTAGACCGTATTTATCAGCGTGGTTTTGCTGTGCGTACGGCGAAAGTGCTGCAAGGCTTGCCTTGGAAACAGATCTCAGACCACGCTCCTATATTGACTGAATTGGAACTTCCTTAAATGGCTGAGGACATCTACGCCCACATTACGCCAGTCATCATCGTAAAAAATGGGGCTGCGCATGTGCGACGTACCATTGGCGCGTTGAAACCGTTTAGGCAAGTGGTGGTGTATGACAATGGTTCTACAGACGATACCTTGAGTCTGTTGAGCGAATATCCCAACGTGAAAGTGGTGCAAGGCAGCTTTATGGGCTTTGGTCCTACGAAGAATGCGGCAGCGTCACACGCGGAAACCGATTGGATCCTGTCGTTGGATATTGATGAACAGGTGAACCAGAAGTTACTGGATGCGTTGGCTGATTGGCCCCTAGAAGAAGAAAGCAAAGTAGGGGAAGTGCTGCGCAATAACTACTTCTGTGGCAAGCACATACGTACTAACGGTTGGGGTAAAGACTGGTTATGCCGTTTGTATAACCGTCGCCAGCATCGTTTCACCGATAGCCAAGTACATGAAAAAGTGAAGCTGGATGGTCGTAGCCAAGTGGTGCGATTAAAAGGTGGGCTAGAGCACGAGGCAGTGACTGATGTAGGCCAGCTTTTGGTCAAAACGCAGTATTACTCAGAGCTGTATGCCAATTCGGAACGAGCACGTTTGTACGCTTTTCCTGTAGTGGTGTTCAAAGCTGCATTCCGGTTTTTTAGATCGTATTTTTTGCAGTTGGGCATATTGTCAGGCTCGCGCGGCATGATGATTGCCGTGGGCGAAGCGACTGGTGTTTTCTTTCGCTACAGCAAAGTGTATCAGCGCAAGAAATTTACACAGAAATCTGATAAAAACACGTAAAAACACGGAACTTTCCGCGTATTTTGGCCTCTTATTATGTGTTTCCTTATTTAGCACTCAGTGTGCTAGAGTGCTAGAATAATAAAAGGCTTATGCAGAAACTTTGTTATCACTCCGTGGCTTTCACGGGACTGATAACCTCGATACAGGATTATTCATGACCCACACATCGCAATCTTTGGCTCTCGCGCCTGCTGCCCAGTTGGCTGCTGCCGTATCCAATCCCGGCGCGTTGGGTACGTTAGAGGCCTATATTTCCGCTGTGAATGCTCAGCCTGTGCTGACTCAAGAAGAGGAAGTGGCCCTCGGCCAGCGTCTACAAAAAGAAAGTGATCTTGATGCTGCTCGTCAATTGATCATGTCCCATTTACGTCTGGTGGTGTCTATTTCACGCCAGTACTTAGGTTATGGCCTGCCTCAGGCTGACCTGATCCAAGAAGGCAATATTGGCCTGATGAAAGCGGTCAAACGTTTTGACCCAGACCGTGGTGTTCGTCTGGTTTCGTTTGCTGTGCACTGGATCAAAGCTGAAATCCACGAATATGTGGTGCGCAATTGGCGCTTGGTAAAAATCGCCACTACCAAGGCGCAACGCAAACTGTTTTTTAACCTGCGTCGTATGCGCCCAGAAGATGGGCAAACGCTGAATCCTGCGGAAATCGATGATATCGCACGTGAATTGAATGTGCGTCCGCAAGATGTGAGCGAGATGGAAATACGCCTGACAGGCGGCGAAATGGCATTGGAGTCCTCTATGGACGACGATGACGAGGGTTTCGCACCTATTAGCTACTTGTCAGATGAAGGTGCGTTTGAACCCACCCAAGTACTGGCAGAGCGTGCTGCTCAGTCATTGCAAGGTGAAGGATTGGAAGGCGCGCTAGAAAAATTAGACCCACGTTCTCGTCGCATTATCGAGGCACGTTGGTTGCAAGACGACCAATCCTCTACGCTGCATGAGCTGGCTGCCGAGTTTGGTGTGTCAGCAGAACGTATTCGTCAAATTGAAGTGGCGGCGATGAAAAAAATGCGTACCTACCTGCAGGTAGCGGCGTAACAATTGCTTACATAAAAATTTCATCAGAGAGAGAACTAATAGGAAGGACGGTCATCAAAGTAGTATCTGCAGCGTTATTCATATCCCTGTGTGGCGCTGCGTGCATCTGCTTCGGCTTCTCCTCTTCCCCCTCTCTGATAGAAGTAGATGCTTTAAGGACACCTGCCCAGGTGTCCTTTTTTTATGCGCGTTAGTTAGGGGTAGAGCCTAGCAACAGCCACAGGTCGTGTTTAATATCCTCAGCGCTCGCATCGCCACGCATCAACACCCTGGTTTTGCCTTCCTTATCGATGAGATAAAACGATGAGGAATGATCCATGGTGTATTGCCCAACCTGTGGCGAGGGGACTTTCACGTAAAAGGCTTTAAAGGATTGCGCTGTTTTACGTACTTGATCCGGCGTGCCGGTGAGGCCGATGAACGTAGGATCAAAAGCCTCTACATAGGCCTTCATAACCTCTGGTGTGTCACGATCCGGGTCAACCGTAATCAGCAGTACTTGCACGTCTTTGGCTGCGTCTCCCAGCATTTCTACAGCACTGGCTAATTGCACCATGGCGGTAGGGCAGATGTCTGGGCATTGCGTAAAGCCGAAGAACACCACAACGACTTTCCCCCTGAAGTCTTTCAGGGTGCGAGTTTCACCGTTGCCATCTATTAACTCTAACGTACGGCCTATATTGGCGGTGGATATGTCATTGCCAGTAAAGGGAAGCGGCTCGGGCTCAGGTGAGCATGCAGCAAGTCCTACGCTGAGTAACAGTATTGATAACAGACGGGGGAGGGAAGCAAAGTTGGGTGACATGATAGGCAGGTAAGCGGATCAGTATTAAGGTAGTGTACCGTGTCTGTACTGCTATACATTCTCGGATAGGTGGCGGACTCGTGCCTAATGTAAAAAACTGCATAGCGTAGTGCAGCGACGAGAGTGCATGCACTACAATTCTTACATGAAAATTCAAATCTCTTCTTCATTGCACAAGCCCATGCGGCAGCGTTTCAAGCTATTGCTGGCTCAGGCACAAGAGTTGCCTCCGGTAGGTAGTCGTCCTCTGACCTTTTGTGGCCGTGTTTGCGGTTGGGTTTTAAAAGAAGCTATCCCTGAACTATTAACCATAGAAGGGGTGAGTTGCGACGGCGATGCCGTACACATAGGTGAAATGCGACTGCCCACGGCACAAGCTAACCGATTGTTGGAACGCATTGCCAACAAGTTGAACGAAGCAGGCTTTGTGAAAGCTTGGCGTGGTGAACTGTTGGATGTATTTGCAGAAGGGCGCTGCTTAGGTGCGATAGAGCGCGGAGCGGTACGTCCGTTAGGTGTACTGACCCAGGCCGTGCATTTAAATGCTTGGACGCCAGAAGGCCGCTTGTGGGTGCAGAAACGCGCCGCGCACAAATCCACCAATCCTAATATGTGGGACACCTTGGTAGGTGGTTTGGTGAGTGCACAAGAAGACTTAGATGTGTCGTTGCTGCGTGAAAGTGAAGAAGAGGCAGGTTTATATGCCAAAGACTTACATGCACTAGAACCTATGCGTTTGATTACACGCATGCATCGCCGTTTGCCTGAAGGCTATCAGGTGGAAAATGCATGGGTGAACGACTGTGTGTTGGATCACGATGTACAACCGCAAAATCAAGACGGTGAAGTCAGTGAGATACGTCATATCAGCGTAGAAGAGTATTGGGAAATGTCGGTGGCGGGTGAGTTTACGTTGGAAGCAGAGCTGGTGAGTTTAGACAGTATCTGTCACCGTGCCTCAATACCGGATACCATAGCGTAGTAGTCATTAACAGCGGCTTGTAAAAAGGGGTAAAACCATGCGTAATCCTTTTGATATACCCGGAATGATGGGAAGTGGTATGAATACGGATTCTGCTCAGAATCCATTGTTTGCGTCACTAGACATGATGCGCACTGCTTGGGAGTCTATGGGTGGAGGTGCTGGCTTTGGCAGTTTTGCCGATGCGTCTGCTGCCATGCTGTCACCCGAAGAGCTGGAAAAGCGTCTACGCGATCTACGCGCTGTAGAAAATTGGCTGAAGTTGAATCTGTCCATGTTAGAAGGCACGATTCAAGGCTTGGAAATCCAGAAAGCCACACTACGCACCGTACAGAATTTTGCTCAGCAAGCCACACAAATGGCGGGTGAGCGTATGGCCAGTGGTACGGACGAAGGTCTAAAAAAAGCAACCGAGCAAGGCATGCAAGATGCCGGTCAGGCTGTATGGGACTTGCTGCAAAAGCAGTTCAATGCCGTGGCATCGGCCACCGCAGCCTCCATGCAAAGTGCACAGAGTATGGTGGATGGCATGGCCGGCGTAGTGCAGCCAGTGTCTGGTGATTCCACCATGCGCCGAGCCGCTAAACCTACCAGTACTGCACGTCCGGCTACAGCAAAGAAAGCCGCTAAAAAGGCAGTAAAGAAAGTCGTGAAGAAGGCTGCTACAGCACCTGCTAGTAGTACCACGGCGCGAAAAAGCGCACGCAAAAGTAGCAAGTAATAACTAGGTTGAGGAATACAGAAACATGATGCTGAATGTAGTAATACTGGCAGCGGGTATGGGCAAACGCATGCAGTCAGCTTTGCCTAAGGTGTTGCACCCCATCGCGGGTAAACCTATGTTGATGCATGTCGTGGAAGCGGCACGTCAATTGGAGCCTAGCCGTATCGTAGTAGTTGCTGGTCATGGTGCCGAGCAGTTGCAGCAGTATTTGGCAGGCCAAACCGACATACACGTGGTGTTACAACAGCCCCAGCAGGGAACCGGTCATGCCGTCATGCAGGCAGAGCCTGTATTGCTGGGAGAGCATCCTGATGACACAACCTTAGTGCTGTATGGCGATGTACCGCTGGTGCAGAGCGATACCTTAAAAGCACTGCTAGAAGCTCGTCAGGATGGCTTGGCCATTCTGACTGAGTTTCTGGATGATCCTACTGGCTATGGCCGTATTGTTCGTAACGAGCAGGGCACCATTAGCCGTATTGTGGAACACAAAGACGCCTCAGAAGCCGAGCACCAAATCCGAGAGGTAAACACCGGCATTATGGCTGCGCCTACAGTGCGTCTGCGCGACTGGTTATCACGTATTGATAACAAGAATGCGCAAGGTGAGTACTACCTGACCGACATCGTAGGGTTGGCTGTGGCTGATGGTGTGGCAGTGAACGCTGCACACCCTTCTTTCCCTTGGGAAACTTTAGGCGTGAATAGCCGCGTGCAACAGGCCCAGCTAGAGCGCGCATGGCAGGCTGAACAAGCCCGTAGACTGCTTGAGCAAGGCGTGAGCATTATGGATCCTTCCCGCTTTGATGTACGCGGCAGTTTGCAGTGTGGTCGCGATGTTTACATTGATGTGGGTTGCGTGTTTGAAGGCACAGTAGTGTTGGGCGATGGTGTGCGCGTAGGCCCACATTGTGTACTGAAGAATGTAGAGCTAGGCGCAGGTACAGTCGTACATGCGTTTAGCCATTTGGATCAAAGCCGCGCGGCAGAACAGACCAGCATTGGCCCGTACGCACGTTTGCGTCCTGGTGCTGTGCTGGAACGAGGTGCGGCTGTGGGCAACTTCGTGGAAGTGAAAAACAGCACCTTAGGCGCTGACACCAAAGCCAGCCATTTGTCTTATCTAGGCGATGCGCAGGTAGGTGAACGCGTCAATATTGGTGCTGGTACCATCACATGCAACTACGATGGTGTGAACAAGTACCGCACCATTATTGAAGATGATGCGTTTATAGGTTCAGACACGCAGTTGATCGCTCCCGTACGTGTAGGCCGAGGGGCAACTGTAGGGGCAGGTACAACCTTAACGCGTGATGCACCTGAAGAAGAACTCACCATTTCGCGTACGCCACAAACTACCATTAGCAACTGGAAAAGGCCGGTCAAAAAATAACCAACGTGCCAAGCGAAAAATACTCTCCTCTTGAAGACGAGGTCATCAGCCCTGCTAATAATAGTGAAGGGCCTGATGGTTTGCCATTGCGTGAGCGCATTCCTGCGGTTATCACGTTGTTGTTGGCGATTGCAATTTCGGTGTTGGATGCGGCCATGTCCAATGTGGCGTTGCCGGTTATTGCCGAAGAGCTGCACATCAATGCGTCCAGAGTGGTGTGGATTCCCATCGCCTACAGCCTTACGATTGTGATGACGCTGCTGCCGCTGTCGGCAGTAGCGGAGCGTATAGGGTTGCGGCGGTTGTTTGTCGCAGGCACGGTTATTTTCTTGGTGGCGTCATGTAGTGCGGCGTTCTCGCAATCCTTTGCCATGTTGCTGATGTCGCGCATTATGCAAGGCTTGGGCGCCTCGATGCTGATGTGCTTATTTGGCAGTTTAGTGCGGATGATTTATCCACTGGAAAAACTGGCTGTAGGCATTAGTTTGAACGTGGTGGTGGTATCTACCGCAGCCGTGTTGGCACCGTCTATTGGTGCGTTTGTGCTAGATGTAGCATCATGGCGTTGGATATTTTTTATCACCGTACCTATTTGTGCGCTGACTTGGCTAGGGGTGCGATATCTCCCTGAAAGCCCACGTGTATCCCGTGAGTTTGATTGGTTGGCGTGCTTGCTGAGCGCAACAGTATTTGGCTTGGCAATTTTGGGCTTAGATTTACTCACGTCGCACCCTATATGGTCGTTAGGCTGCTTGATCGTTGCTGCCTTTAGCGCACGCATACTGCTAGCCCGCTCCTTGCAGCAAGAAGCCCCAGTGGTGCCCGTCGATATTTTGCGTATCACTTCGGTAGGTTATGCCGTCTTGGCGTCGTTGTTTGCCTTTGCTACACAAATGTCCGCAATGGTGAGCCTGCCTTTCTATTTTGTACAAGTGATTGAAGCCAGCTATGCCGACATAGGTTTGTACATGGGTATGTGGCCTTTGGGCGTAGTGGTCATGGCGCCATTGTCGGCCTACTTATCAGGGCGCTTCCCAGTAGCTGTATTGTGTATGGTGGGGATGATTGTGACGGCCATAGGTTTGTCCAGCTTGTTGTGGTGGGGTGCAGGCGCCGCCGATTGGCAAATTATGACGTCCATGATGTTATGTGGCGTAGGCTTCGGGTTCTTCCAAACACCCAATAATAAAGCGATGTTGGCAGGTGTACCGAGACGCCGCAGTGGCGTGGCTGGTGGCTTGCAGGCAACCACTCGTGTGTTTGGCCAAAGTTTTGGTACGGCGTTGGTGGCGTTGGTGTTTGGTGCTAGCCCAGAGCAAGGTGCCGTATGGGGTATAGGGGCCGCAGTGGTGTGTGCTCTTGTGGCGTTGGGAATTAATATCGTACGCCAGCGCAACCCAGAAACAGATCCAGATTTTTTATAGTAGAACATACCCATGCAGATTTTGATGGTAAACCTTGAGCGGGGATGGCGCGGCGGGGAGCGCCAGACGTTGTTGACCGCTACAGAGTTACAACAGCGTGGTTATCACGTGACCGTATTGGCCAGAAAAGGCGAAGCCCTATTCAAACGCGCGGCAGAAGCTGGCTTGCGAGTGAAGGGCGTAGGCGGTAACGGCGGCTTGTTTTTCTTCTTGTTGTGTCATCGTAAAGCCTTCGATGTGGTGCATGTGCAGACCGCCGGGGCATTAACAGTCGTAGCAGCCATGAAATCGTGGTTGCAAGCTCGTCTTGTCTATACCCGTCGCACCAGCTTTGAGGTTAAAGCAGCCAAAGCAGCACGCACCTTGGCGAAGTGGAAGCGTGTGGATAAGTTTGTGGCGATTAGCCATGCTGCGGCACAAGCTCCTATCTCAATGGGGTTAGAGGTGAGCATTATCCCCAGTGCCGTAGAGTTTGTACCTCCCGATCCAGACCAGATTATCGCGTTCTCAGAAGAACAACATCTGGCAGGTAAATTTGTGATTGCTACCTGTGCTGCTTTCACGGCAGAAAAAGACCCGCTTACCACTATACGTGCTGTGCATGAGTTGTGGCAGCAGCGACAAGACTTTGTGTTCCTGCATTTTGGTGCGGGTGGTAGTGAACTAGCTGCCGCTCAACAGCTAATACAAGAACTGGGATTGGAGCAGGTCTATAACATCGTTGGTTTTAGACGTGACATAGAGAACATGTATAGGTTGATGCATGTTTTTGTTTTGACCTCTAAGCAAGAGGCCTTGGGTTCCAGTATTCTGGATGCGTTCTTATATGAAGCCGCCGTTGTGGCAACCCGAGCCGGTGGTATCCCCGAGTTGCTCGATGATGGGCGCGGTATCTTGTGTGATGTAGGCGATGCTGAAGCGATTGCTACAGCCTGCAATCAGTTATTGGAAGACGAATCACTATGCAGAGAGATGGTGGCTAAGGCGGAAGCGTGGGTAGTAGAGCAACATGCTATTCCGTTGATGGTTGACCGTTATTGTGATTTGTATGAACATGAGCGCCAATCATAGCGGTAGAGTTTTGGGCAGCATACGCTACCTTGCATAAGATCCTTTATATCAAGAGAATATATGGCAACCACAGAGCCACAAACCATAGTGGTGTTTGCCCGTAATCGTCCATTTTTTGGCGCGCAGGTCACCATGTTTGCCACGTTGTGGCAATTGAAACAGTTATATCCCTCCGCCACATTGAAAATTGTTGCGCGAGCAGGGGCTTTCGCTTTCTTGAAGCAGCTACCGTGGGTAGATAAGGTGATACAAGCTGACTCATTCAAGGATGAGCTTGCCGCCATTGATTCGACCTGTGGGCTAATGATTTCTTTTCGTGCTACCAGCTTGAAACATTGTTTATTGGCATTGCTACGCAGACCAGCTAGGCGATTAAGTTATAGTGGCCGATTTGGCTTAGATTGGGTGTGGACGCAGCGCTGTAAACCAAACTTGAGTGTGTACCGTACTGAGGGGCATTTGGCTCTTGTAGACCTTCTGCTGCCCGCGGATGCTTATGCGGTATCTTGTGCCTGTTTGGAGTCATTAGCCAATGCAGAGTTGCGGACAACGTTGAGGTCACTGCGTCGCTTGACCATCATGCCAGGCGCTGGCGAGGGCGAGTTTAAAAAATGGGGCATTGAGCGGTTCTTAGCTGCTGCAGAGTCCTGTCTACAACGCGGTCTAGTAGATAAAGTATGTTTTGTGCTGGGGCCTGATGAGCATAAAGAGCGTGAGCGTCTAGCACATTGGCATTTGGCAGATAAAGCTGAGATTTGGGATAAACCATCTTTACCCGATTTATGTGCATTAGTGCAGGCTTCAGCGTTGGTGCTTACGAATGATTGTGGGCCCTCACACATTGCGCAAGGGTGTGAAGTGCCTGTAGTGGCGGTTTTTGACGAAAATAAGCCAGAGTGGTTTTGGGATAGGCCTAATGCTGTGTGTATAGTGCCCGAGTCTGGCCAACCCATAAATACCGTTCCCGTAGACACAGTTGTGAACGCCTGTTGCAGCTTGTTGGCAAAGTGACGCAAGTGCGGTACGGTTATTTGATGATGTAACCCAAAAAAAGATACACAACAGGCTTCAGGAAAATTAAAATTTCCGGATTATCTTACACCTTAGGTGGGCAAGTATTATGTGTGGAATTGTAGGTGCAGTAGCACAACGAAATGTTATCCCAGTATTGCTAGAAGGCTTGAAGCGACTAGAGTACCGTGGCTATGACTCGTGCGGTATCGCTGTTTTTCATGGCGATGAATTGCAACGCGTGCGTAGTACAGAACGGGTGGCAGTGTTGGCGGAGCAAGTACAGTCTCAGCAGTTAGAGGCCGTGACTGGTATTGCACACACACGTTGGGCCACACACGGCGCGCCAGCCACACACAATGCACACCCACATTTCTCGGGCCACACTGGTCAAACCCGTATTGCCTTGGTGCACAACGGTATTATCGAGAACCACGAAGCGCTGCGTGAGCGACTGACCAAAGCTGGTTATGTGTTCGAGAGCCAAACTGATACGGAAGTGGTTGCCCACTTAATCGACTCCTTGTACCAAGGTGATGTGCTGCAAGCGGTTAAAGAAGCCTGCGTACAGTTGCATGGTGCTTATGCACTGGCAGTGATTGCTAAAGATGAGCCGCACCGTTTAGTGGGCGCGCGTAATGGCTCACCATTGGTAGCTGGTTTGGGCGAAGGCGAGAACTTCTTGGCGTCAGATGCGCTGGCATTGGCCGGTGAAACTAGCCAGATTATTTATCTGGAAGACGGCGATGTAGTGGATCTGCATTTGGATAGCATACAAGTTTACGATGTGCAGGGTGTACCTTGCGAACGCGAAGTACACACGGTGCATCTGCATGCTGGCGAGGCCGATTTGGGCCCTTACCGCCATTACATGCAAAAAGAGATTTTTGAGCAGCCGCGCGCGGTAGGCGACACGTTACAAGGCGTGGAAACAGTAAGCCCCGCATTGTTCGGTGAGGGCGCTAAAGAAGTTTTCCAGAACATCGATCAAGTACTGATCTTGGCATGTGGCACTAGCTTCTACGCCGGTCTGACAGCTAAATACTGGATAGAGTCCTTGGCAAAAGTGCCTGTGAGTGTAGAGATCGCTAGCGAATACCGCTACCGTGACAGCGTACCTAATCCACGTACTCTGGTACTGACCATTTCTCAGTCTGGTGAAACCGCCGACACCTTGGCGGCATTAAAGCATGCCCGCAAATTAGGTATGGAAAACACACTGACCATCTGTAACGTGGCTTCTAGCGCGATGGTACGTGAAAGCAAACTGGCTTACATCACCCGTGCGGGTGTGGAAGTAGGGGTGGCATCCACTAAAGCCTTTACTACACAGCTAACAGCCTTATTCTTGTTGGCAATGGTAGTGGCGCAAGTGAAAGGCCAACTGTCGGCAGAGCAAGAAGCCGATCTGTTGCGTAAATTGCGTCATATGCCTGTGGCGATTTCTGCTGTGTTGGCATTAGAGCCGCAAGTAATTGCCTGGGCAAGCCGCTTCGCGAACAAAGAACACGCGTTATTCTTGGGCCGCGGTATGCATTACCCCATCGCCTTGGAAGGTGCGCTGAAACTAAAAGAAATCAGCTACATCCACGCTGAAGGCTACCCTGCTGGCGAATTGAAGCATGGTCCATTGGCCTTGGTCACGCAAGCCATGCCAGTGATCACCATTGCACCGCATGACGCGTTGTTAGAGAAACTGAAATCTAACATGCAAGAAGTGCATGCCCGTGGTGGTGAGCTGTATGTGTTTGCCGATGCCAATACTCAAATCAACAGCAGCGACACCATTCATGTGATCCACATGCCTGAGCACTACGGGTTGTTGTCACCTGTATTGCATGCTGTGACACTACAGTTGTTGGCGTATCACGTAGCGTGTGCGCGTGGTACTGACGTGGACAAACCGCGTAATCTGGCGAAGAGTGTGACGGTGGAGTAATGCCGCACCCAACATAATGATGATGAAAAAGCCCGAGTATTTCTACCCGGGCTTTTTCTATTAGGCTAACTTAGCCACAGCCACTTCCGTTGCTTTTACAAAAGCTAGCACTTCACTACCTATGGTGAGTTGTAGTTCATCAATAGAGCGGGTGGTGATGACAGATGTCACCAAACCGGACAATGTTGTTACTTCAACCTCAGATACCACTTGGCCTCGGTTAATGGCAGAAATAGTGCCTTTGAATTGGTTTCTGGCGTTAATGATAGGGGTGGTCATGATGAGTTCCTTTTAGATTAAACAGCGATGAAATGACGGTTGATCCACGAGTCTTGGTTGGGTAGAGCAGGCTCTACAGGGGATAGCGCGTGGTGTAGTTCTTTGATGCTTTGATCTAAGCGAATGCGTACATCAGCAGCGGGCTCGAAACTGTTGTTCACAGCAGTAAGCTGGCTTTGGGCGGCATACACGCCTTTCAGCACTTTTGGGGTGCCTAGGGCAGCTAGAATGGGCCCCAAGCTATAGTCCAACGCCAACAGGTGCAGTGAGCTACCGGCCGATGCCAGAGCGACTACGGTTTTTTGGGCAAAAGCGTTTTCAGGCAGTACATCCAACAGGGCTTTGAGGCCACCAGAAATGGTGGCTTTATACACAGGGCTAGCCAGAATAATGGCTTTAGCACCAGCAATATGCTGGTGTAGCTCGGTAATGGCCGGTGCATCGTAACGCCCAAAGATCAGGTCTTCTGCGGGCAAATCACCTAGGCGTATGTGTTTCACATGCAGGCCTAACTGTTCCAAAGCGGCCGAGTAGTAGTTCAGTAAACTGGTAGAGCGGGATTTTTTGCTAGGGCTGCCAGAGATGGCAACAACGTCATAAGCTTGGCTCATGCCACTGCTCCTTGCAGCTTTCTGGACGAATGCACAGCGGGAATGGGCAAACCTAAGTGCTCGCGTAGGGTGCTCCCGCTGTACTCCGTGCGGAACAGACCGCGACGACGCAGTTCAGGCAAAACATGCTCGATGAATTCAATTAAGCCACCGGGTAGCCACGGTGCCATGATGTTGAAACCGTCCGCCGCATTACTTTCAAACCAGTGCTGTAGTTGGTCGGCAATATCGTTGGCAGTGCCTACCAGTTGCCAATGGCCGCGTGCGCCAGCAATTTTTAGGTATAGATCACGTATGCTGAGTTGTTCGCGACCAGCCAAATCTACCAGCAGTTGGCGACGGCTTTTAGCGCCTTCGGTTTCAGGAATAGCGGGTAATGGGCTGTCTACATCTACGCCTGTTAGGTCTATACCCAATAGGCTGGACACCAAGGCGAGTCCTACCTCAGGATGTATTAAATTTTGTAGTTGCTCAAACTTTTCTTGAGCATGAGCACGGGACTCACCAATCACCGGAAAGGCACCAGGCATGATTAAGGTGTGATCGGGGTTACGTCCAAAAGCCGCAACGCGATTTTTAATGTCTTTGTAGAAGCGTTGGCCTTCTTCCAGCGTTTGATGAGCCACAAAGATAACTTCAGCTGTAGCCGCAGCAAGACTGCGGCCAGCCTCAGAGGCACCAGCCTGCACCACAACTGGATGGCCTTGCGAGGAGCGGGCCACATTTAAGGGGCCTGCTACTGAGAAAAACTCGCCGCGATGGTGCAAGGAGCGTAGTGAGTTGGGTTTGGTGTAGATACCTGCTTCTTTGTCACCTACATAAGCATCGTCGTCCCAGGAGTTCCATAGGTTGGTCACAACATCGTGAAACTCCTGTGCGCGTTGGTAGCGTGTTTGATGGGCGTAATGTGTTTCTAACCCATAATTTTTTGCTTCCTCACCACTGCTGGAGGTCACCAGATTCCAGCCAGCACGCCCGTTACTAAGCTGATCTAACGAGGCAAATTGGCGGGCTAGGGTGTATGGCTCATTGAATGAGGTGGAGGCGGTGCCAATAACACCAATTTTTTCTGTGACAGCAGCTAGTCCTGACAGTAACGTGAGCGGCTCAAAATGAAAGGATCGCGCACTGCGAAAGAGTGCGGCATTATCCGATTGGCGTACCCCTACGGAATCGGCTAGAAACACGGCGTCGAACTTGGCGGCTTCAGCACGTTTTGCTAAATCCGCATAATGTTGGAAGCTGAAGCTAGCTTCAGCATCGGCATCTGGGTGACGCCAGCCAGCGATATGGTGGCCCGTTTGCATTAAAAAGGCACCTAGCTTTATTTGTTTGTTCTGTGCTTTGCTCATGATCATTCCTTATCGAGTTACCACGCTACGTTGAGACCATTTAAAGTGGTCCACAGCGGGGCTTGTGGTGTGGGAGGGGATGGTGGCTGGGAAGGAGTAGTGCTTACAAAACTGCGTAGGATGTCATCGCGATACGCGATAAAGCGCGGGTCGCTGCGATTGCGGGGGCGGTCCAAATTGATATCCACAATGCGTTGTATCTGGCCAGGATTAGGTTGCATGATGACCACCCGGTCGCCCAGAAAAACGGCTTCATCCACATCGTGGGTGACCAAAATCATAGTGATCTGCTCTTGTTGCCAGATGTTTTGTATTTCGTGCTGCAGACGCGTGCGAGTTAGTGCATCCAGCGCACCTAATGGTTCGTCCAATAACAGGATAGAGGGGCGATTCACCAGTCCACGAGCGATGGCAACGCGCTGTGCCATGCCGCCGGAAATGGCGCTAGGTAAGTGGTTTTCAAACCCCTGTAAACCCACCAAGTCAATGTGCTGCTGCACCCGATCTAGCTGTTCTTGGGTAGATAATTTACTGTTGCGCAGAGCGAACTGAATGTTCTTACTCACTGATAACCAAGGAAGCAAACGGTGATCTTGAAACACAATGCCGCGATCCAGACCGGGGCCGCGTATAGGCGCATCGCTCAAGGTGATGCTGCCTGTGAAGTCGGTGTCTAAACCCAGTATGAGACGCAGTAGCGTAGACTTACCGCAGCCACTGCTCCCCACAATGCTGATGAACTCACCTGGGCGTATCGCTAGGTTGATATCGTTCAGAACTTGTAAGGTGCTTTGGCTATCTGGCTGGTGAAAATGCTTAGAAATATGCTGCAGCGTGAGCGCAGGACTTTGCTGAAGTGTCATAACAGATCCTTGAATGAATGCGCTACTGCGGGAAGTACAGACGCAAGCGTCGTTCTATGAGACGGGCGGACCAGTTCAAGCCGGCGCCAATCAACCCTATGACGGTCATGCCTATCAGCACTAAATCCATGCGAAACAACTCGCTGCCCTCAATCAAGATGGTGCCTAGTCCCGGCCCGGAAACCAGCAGGTACTCCGCCCCAATAGTGGCGAGCCAGGAATAAATCAGCGCGAGATACACACCCGTGAAAATGGCGGGTAACGCAGCAGGCAGAATGACGCGGGCGATGGTTTGTAGCGTGCTGTATTGGTACACACGAGCCACCTCTAGCAAACGTAGCGGTACGGCTTGAATACCATCGGCGGTGTACACCGTGACGGGAACGAGGGCTGCCAATGATAAAAAAACGACTTTGGCGGTGTCGCCCAACCCAAACCAGACAGAAATCAGTGGAATCCACGCGAACAACGAGATCTGTTTGAAGGTGTTGAAGCTAGGGCCTAGCAGTTGCCTAGAGCGTGTGGATAAGCCCAGCGTGATACCCAGGGCTAAACCCAACAACGAACCAATGAAGAACCCACTCAGTTCGCGCGTAAGGCTAGCTATGATGGCACGTTGTAGTTGGCCGGTGCGAAACAGATCCACCAGTTGTTGCCAGACGCTAGCGGGTGAGACCAACAGGGATGAGTGCCACAGTTGTTGGGTGGATGCCCATTGCCACAGCAGCAGTAGAGTTAGCGGTAGTATCCACGGCTCAAGGCGATACAGAGTGTGCTGTAACCACGTTGTAGGATGACGCATTACACAATCCTTGTTTTCGGGGTAGAGGATGTCAATACTCGGCGTTCTACGGCATCAAGTAGGCGGTCTATGAGCAGACCAATTAGCCCCACAATGAAGACGGTTGCCATGACCAAATCCAGTTGGAACAGCTGGCGTCCGTACACAATCAGATACCCCAGTCCTTCGCTAGAGGCCACTAGTTCGACGACCACTAATGAGAGCCATGCCTTGGTGAAGCCCAGGCGCAAACCGGTAAAGAGGATGGGAATGCCAGCGGGTAAGCTCAGGTGTAGAAAACGCTGCGGTGGGCTGTAGCCATGCACCAGCGCAACCTCTAACAAGCGTTGCGGTTGCTGGCGCAGTAACTGGAACGTGCTCATGAGCGTAGGCACCAAAGCTGCTTTGGCGATCAAGATGTATTTGAGCGCTTCGCCTATACCCACTAGCAGCATCACAAAGGGCAGCCAAGCCAAGACCGGGATTTGCACCAGTGCATTGAGGGTGGGCATGAGTAGGCGTTCAGCGTGTTTGGATACCCCTACCACGATGCCTATGGCTATTCCAATGACAGAACCGGCTAGGTAACCCACCACTACACGCCGCATACTGGCTTCTACATGTAGCCAGAGCGCACCGCTATGTAGTAAATCCAGTAAGGCCTCCAGTACATATACAGGTGGAGGCAGTACTTGGGGCGACACCCAGCCTTGCTCTGTACTGATCACCCAAACGGCAAAGAGCAGCACAGGGACTAACAACGCTTGGGCGTACACCGTAGCAGCACGGCTCAGTTGGGAAGCCAAGGGATAACGGTTAGCACGATAACCGCCCACCTGTTGCGCCAGTTTTTCTTGTGGGAGTAGGCTCATGGCGTGCTCTTAGCACTAGGAGTTACACCATCGGCGTCATAGGCTACCCAAAAGTCGGTGAGCTTCTGCTCTTGCAGTGCTTGTTGCAAGAAGCGGTCGTCAAAGATTTGCTCTACATTGACGGGGCGGCGAATGAATTGCAGGTCTTTAGCGTTATCAGCGACGACTTGATAGCGGGTGCGGAAAAACTCGTCCAAAAGAGGACTATTACGTTGTGCGAGAGGAGTACCTTCGAACTCTACGACAAAGGACTCATAGGGCGTTCCGCTTTTGGCCCAGATACGTAGCAAGGCATCACGGTTTTCTTCTTGCGATGCCCAGTGCGAAGCACGTACAAACTCATTCACTACTTTTTGGGTGAGGTCCGGATGATCGGTGATGAAGTCTGCACGTCCTACCAGTGAGGTTTGTCTCGTAAATTTTGGATCTTTGCCGTGGGTGGAGTAGGGCACGGCGATTAAGCCGTCGTTCAGTAAACGTATGTATTCAAACCCACCAAAGGCGGCATCGATGCTGCCGGACACCAGCGCAGCTTGGGCGCTGCCTGTATCGAGGTTGATGCTGCGCAGGTCACTTTCTGTGATGCCGTTATCTAGCAAAAGATTATTAGCGACTAAGTGTCCATTGGTGCCTTTGAAAATGGCGACTTTGCGATCTTTAAGATCTTGAATATTGGTAATGTCTGAATTTTTGGGCGTGGCCAAATACAAATTTGTTCGTTGCCCACTAGCAAGTAAGACTTTGGTATTTAAACCATTGGAAACACCAATAATAGTGGGTAGATCCCCTAAATAAGCAAAATCAATTTGTTTATTAGAAAGTGCTTCATTAACAGCTGGGCCAGCACCTTTAAAGAAAAACCATTGCACTTCAGTATCACCAAAGGCGGATTCCAACCATTTATTTTCGCGCACCACACTGCCAGGTGATCCGCCCCATGTGATGGGGTCGCCGCCACCAGCGGTAGCAACGCCTATGCGTATGGCTTTAGGGGTTTCGGCAGCGAAGCTAGGCGCGACGGTCACTAGCCCTAGACTGATAAGCAAGGGGAATGTGCGTAGTATTCCTCGAACTAAGAACGTACCCAACATAAAAAACTCCATGGTGTGGAAAATTGATTTTTTATATTAGGTGAATAAAATTATTTCAGATAAGAAGTAATCTATATTTAAAAATGTAGAATTAAATAATAAGTAAATTAATTGAATGGTTAATTATTAAATAAAAATTTATTTAATAAAAATAATGAATTACTTAATAAATGTAATTGGAATAAGGAGTGTGTTTGTGAAACAGAAACGCATCAAGCTATACCTGATGGTTATGTCGCTACACGGGTTGATCTGTTTTCTAGGCCATGTGGTTGATTTCATGGCGTTTCATCTCTCACAGCAGGTACTGATACAGGCGGTTTGACGGTATATGTTGTAGTCTTACCAAGTGGCATACGTCTTTATTCGTGTGTTGCTACATTGGAAATGACTATTTCTAATAATCTTCGCTATAATCGCTCCATCAAGGGGAGTAGCTTAATTTCCGCTGCATCGTCATCACGGTAGTACCATGAGTACTCCCGGTGCACGGGTAACACACAGGCTTTGGGCTGTATCGTTACAAGCAAGACCTTGCCGTTAAAGGGCAAGGTACGACTCCAATTCGAGTAAGCCTGTCCTTTTGGACCAGGCTTTTTTTGTTTTTGGAGTGCTTATGTTGGAATTTCTGCAAACGCTTAGTTGGGCGGCTGTCTTTCAGATCATCATGATCGACATCTTGCTGGGCGGGGATAACGCAGTAGTGATTGCGTTAGCGTGCCGTAACTTGCCCGCTAAACAGCGTATGCAAGGGGTGCTATGGGGTACGGCAGGTGCGATTATCCTGCGAGTGATACTGATTGCCTTTGCGTTGACCTTGTTGGCTATCCCGTATCTGAAAATTGTGGGTGCCTTGCTGTTGGCCTGGGTGGCAATTCGCCTGTTGATTCCCGAGGAAGGCGAGCACGGCAATATTAAAAGTGGTGTGTCTATCATGAGCGCCATTAAAACCATCATCATTGCTGACTTTGTGATGAGCTTGGATAACGTGATCGCGATTGCAGGTGCGGCACAAATGGCTGACCCTAGCCATCAGTTGGGTCTTGTGATTTTTGGTCTGTTAGTGAGCATTCCTATCATTGTTTGGGGTAGCACTATCGTTCTGAAGATGATTGACCGATTCCCCATCATTGTGACCTTGGGTGCCGCGTTGCTGGGCTGGATTGCCGGTGGTTTGATGGTGACCGATATTGCCTACACCGAGCGTTTTGGTGAGCCAAGCAACATGGTCTTCTACGGTGCACACATCGCGGGTGCTGTGTTGATCGTGGCGATAGGTAAATGGATGGCAAGTCGCCAAGCTAAAAAGGCAATTACGCCAGCCGAGTAATAGCCACGCATTCTATTATTGTTGTATCAAACAGCCATGGTGCCCGTTGCCATGGCTGTTTTTTGTTTGCCTAGTGAGACGAAAATGGGTTGTTCTTGGTTTTTTCTCATTAATAAATGATAATTATTATCGTTATGTATTTTGAGTGTGATTGTGTGCGGCCATGACCCAGCCTGTGGTGCCAGAGAGAAACTGGCTTCTTCGTTATGCTGAATTATTAGGAGGATGGGTTAAGCGCGCCAACATTCAGCAGGATGCTGAAGACGCTGTACAAGATGCAGCACTCAAAATGTTGGAAATGGGGTCAGTCACACCCAGAAATTCCACGCACTACTTTCACCGCATCGTCATGAATCAGTCGGTGAGCATCTATAGATCTGAGCAAGTGCGACAAGCGCAGAGTGTGGATGATTTGGCTGAAGAGGCCGTACCTACTTCTGCCAGCGCGCAGGAACACTTTGAGGCAGGCGAATTGATGCGTACCATGCAGCGTGCTTTGGCGTTGTTACCGGAGTCTTGCCAAGAAGCTTTCCGGTTGCGTCAGATAGAAGGGCTAAGCAATATCGAGATTGCCCAGAAAATGGGTGTGTCACTCAATATGGTAGAGCGTTATATGATGCGTACCATCCGACATTTACAAGATCATCTATGAGTGTTTTGATGTCTTGTATTGATAGAGGTGGCAGAGCCCATGAGTGACCGTCTAGACCCCAATACCCTGACAGATGCGCGCGATATTGCGGCGTATTGGTATGAGCGTTTCCGCTCGGGTACGGTAACGCCTGAAGAACAGCAACAGTTTGAGGCATGGTTGAGGCTAGATCCACAGCATAGGACTCAGTATGACCGTATTCAGGCGTTGTGGATGGCTACTGAGCAGGCACTGCAGCCCTGTGCGATACCTCGTGCTAGCAACGCACAGAAACCGGTGAAGCAACCACGGTCTCGCAGAGCATTTTTAGGCTATGGCGTGGCACTGGCGGGAGCAACTGGTGTGGCCGTAGTGGTAGGCCCATGGCAGTGGGGCGGCGCTATTACATACCGAGAGGCCTTTACCACAGCACAAGGTGAGCAGCGTAATGTCATTTTGCCCGATAGTTCCAGCATGATGCTGAATACCAATACGGTGGCCGAAGTGCAGTTCAGTAAAAACAAACGTCTGGTGCAGTTGCGGCAGGGCGAGGCTTTATTTGATGTGCAAACCGTAGAAAATGCGCCATTTGTAGTGCAGATGGCGATGGGTTCTGTGCAGGTGACGGGTACACAGTTCAATATTTATCAAGCGGACCAAGGCTTCACTGTGACGGTGCTGGAAGGCTCCGTGCAGGTACAAACAGGGCCGCGTTGGCATCGTGCGCAACAAGCGTTAGCTGCTGGTAGTGCATTGCGCGTTACAGAAGGAATGCTAACAGCCGTACCGGCCGATGCACATAAAGCGGTGGCATGGAGCGAGGGCAAAGTCGTGTTCAGGGGCACGCCGCTACGCGATGCCATACAAGAGCTCAAACGGTATAGCGATGTGTCTGTACGACTGACTACTGCTCAACTGGGGCAGTTGAAAGTATCGGGTGTGTTCAGAGTGGATGACCCCTATGCTTTCTTAGAGGCGCTGCCTCACATTGTGCCAGTTGGTGTGAAAGAAAATACCCAACAGCGGGTGTTTGAAATCTTCCCATTACGTCGAATTTACAATTAGTAACAAAATAAGAATAAATCTCATTCAGGTTTTGAGAAGGCTAAAGCGTCTGTATGCATGAAGAGGTTGTGTAGACCTCGTATCTGTTTATTGTGCATGCTGCGATAGCAGTCATGCATTCATGCAGCATTAAGGATGCGTAGAATCGTGAGTCGTCATACTGCTAATATTGCCTCGCGCCGCTTGGCATGTGGTTCTGTCTTAAGTTTGAGGTTAGTTACTGCTGCCGTAATGTCGGTAGGGATGATGGGGGTGGCAGCTTCGGTACAAGCGCAAGATGCTGCAGTATCCATTGATATTTCTGCTCGCTCGCTGGATGACTCCTTAATAGAGCTGGGTCGTCAAACGTCGCTACAGTTTTTTTATACCCCCGATGTGGTGGGTGGTATTCAAGTGACACCTGTTAAAGGGGTCATGACTCCAGAACAAGCCTTGCAGCGTATGTTGGCAGGTACACCTGTGCAATATCGTAGGCAAGGTAGAAACGTGACCTTGTCACGCGACTCTGCATCAGCAGCCGGTGAAACTACGCAATTAAGCGCGATACGGGTAGCCGGTAAGGCCGCCACAGATATAGAGCCAGCGTATGCCGGTGGACAAGTGGCTACGGGTGGACGTATGGGGTTGCTGGGTAATAAAGACGTCATGGATACGCCTTTTAACGTAGTCAGCTATACCGACCGCTACATACAAGACAAGCAGGCCCAAGAGCTATCTAGCATCATTGCGGCCACTGACCCCGGCGTGTTCAATAATGGTGCATCAGGCATGATTATGGACAGCTTCAGCTTGCGCGGCTTTTCGGTCAGCAACAGCGATATAGCTTTGGGTGGGCTGTATGGGATGGTGCCTTACTGGCGCATCACACCTGAGTTCGTTGAGCGGGTAGAAGTACAAAAGGGCCCAGCAGCGATGCTAAATGGCATGCCTCCCGGTGGGTCGGTAGGCGGTAGCATTAACTTGGTGCCTAAGCGTGCAGGCGATGAGCCTTTGGCGCGCCTAACAGGTACGTATGCCGAGGAGTCCCAGTTCGGTACTCACATAGATTTGGGTAGACGTTTTGGGGAAGATAAGCAGTTTGGTGTGCGATTTAATGCTATGTACCGAGATGGTGACGGTGCGGTCAATGGACAGTCTAAGCGTGCAGATTTGGCGTCTTTAGGGTTGGATTGGCGCACCGATCGCGTACGTATTTCCGCAGATTTGTATACCAATAAAGATCATGTTCGTGGGTTGAATCGCGGTATTTCTCTTGACAAAGGTATGGACGTTCCCGAGCCTCCTAAGCCTGATACGCTCTTGGCGCCGGACTGGACGTTTTCCACTACTGAAGATAAAGCTGCCTTGCTGCATGCGGAAGTGGATATTACTGATCGCACCATGGCGTATGCCAATTATGGTCGTAGCAAAACTAAATTCAACTCCTTAGCGAGTTCTGTGTATACGGTTTTTAATGAGGAAGGGGATTATAAAAATAATGTCTCTTTCCAGCGCATGATCTATAAGAAAGATTCCGCCGATGCGGGTATACGTACGCAGTTCAATACGGGTTCTATAGGTCATGAACTAGCTTTTAATGCATCCTATTATCATCATGATTACTACTTTGGTTTTCAGCGCAATATGATGCCTACTGATTGGATCACGAATATCTATGATCCAAAGTGGGGGCCAAAAGTAGATACCAGTTTTAGATATGCCAGCTTGCCTAAAAGTGGTGAGGTAACGATCACCAGTTTTGGCGTGGCTGACATGCTGTCTTTTTTTGATGAACGACTGCAGCTAACTGTGGGTATACGTCATCAGAATATTGTCAGCGATACCTATAACACGGTGACTGGGGCACGTTCCGCACGCTATGACGAGGGTGCATACACCCCAACTGTTGCTGTGTTGTACAAAGTCACCGATCAAGTGTCGCTATACGGTAATTACATTCAAGGTTTGAGCCAAGGGGCGACAGCACCCGTGAATGCAGCCAACGCAGGCGAGGTTTTTGCACCGTACAAAACCAAACAGCACGAAGTGGGTGTGAAGTGGGACAGTGGCAGCTTGATTACGACACTGAGTGCCTTTGAAATTAAACGCCCCAGCAGCTACACCGACCCCGTCACGAATGTTTTTTCGTTTGATGGTGAGCAGCGAAATCGTGGGTTGGAGTTCGGGTTTATGGGCGAGCCTAGCACCGGCTTGCGTGTGCTAGGCGGTGTGGCCTATACCCAAGCCAAAATGACGCGTACGGCAGGGGGGGTAAATCAGGGGCGCTTTGCTACCTCCACACCGCGTTGGCAAGCTAAAGCCGGTGTGGAATGGGATTTCCCATACTTGAACGGTCTGACCTTAACGGCGAATGCGGTAGCAACATCTAAACAATACATTAATGTGGATAACTCGTTGTCTGTAGCGGGTCGTACTATTTTTGACGTTGGGGCACGCTATAACACCGTGGTCGCGGGTAGAAATGTGACTCTGCGCGCGCAAGTATTAAACGTAGGGAATAAGGCGTATTGGGCTGGCTCATTAAGTAGCGGTTTAGGCGCACCTCGTACCATTATGTTCTCGGCTAGCGTGGACTTCTAAGCGGCATGCAAGCATTGCGTTATTTGCCGCTGATGTCGCGGTGTGTGGCAGCCATCATAGGAGGATATGTGGTGGCTGCTTTGTTTTCTATTGCCATGCTGCGTTTGCCACAAGAGCCTGCCGAGGCGGCTATGTTTGGCATGTTGTATAGCTTTTTAGTGTATGCGGCAGTAGTGATTTGGGTGTTTGCCGTACGTTCAGCAAAACGCGCATGGTTGGGAGTGATTGTTCCGGCGGCAGTGCTGTGGCCTATGGCAAATTGGCCTGATTTGAAGGCAATGCTATGAGCGATGTCATCAAAAAAGTACTGCCCAAACCGCGTGGTATTCGCCAAACCATGTCTGATTTGCATATTTGGACAGGGTTATTGGTGGGATGGGTGCTCTATGCCGTATTTCTAACCGGTACAGCTTCATTTTTCCGTGAAGAAATTTCGCAATACATGCGGCCTGAATTAGCTGTACAGCACCAAGCCGGCGATGTGCCTGCATTAGTGCAGCGCACGGTAGATCGCATACGTGAACAACAACCTGAGCTCACTCAAGTCAGCATTCAGCTGCCCACAGAGCGTAAGCCTACGATCACAGCATCGTGGCGGGATCCACAAGCCGGTGGGCGCGGGTTCAAAAGCGTCACGTTGGACCCTATAAGTGGGCAAGAAGTCAGCGCTAGAGCAACGCGTGGCGGGGATTTCTTCTACGCCTTTCACTTCAACTTCCACTATATGTCGGGCTTATGGGCCAGATGGATTATTGGTTTTTGTGCCATGTTCATGCTGGTGGCCATCATTAGTGGAGTGATTACACACAAGAAAATCTTCACAGATTTCTTCACCTTTAGACGCAGAAAAGGCCAGCGTTCGTGGTTGGATGCGCATGCAGCTTTATCGGTATTTGGGCTGCCATTTCACTTCATGATTACGTGGAGTGGCTTAGTCACTCTGATGGTGCTGTATATGCCGTGGGGGCTGCAAAGCTTACCCACTCCAGCCGATAAAGCAGCGGTTACCAGTGAGATGCGTTTTATGCAACCAACTGCACCGAAGCCTGCTGGTGTACCCGCAACCTTAGTGGCATTAGCACCATTGGTTGAGCAAGCCGAGCAACGATGGGGGCAATCCACCGTAGGTAGCGTGCAAGTGAGCAACATTAATGATGCCAATGCTCGCGTGTCTATGGTGCAAAGTCAGACAGCACAAGTGTCTACCACACCTAAGTATGTGGTCTTTGATGGCGTGACGGGTGAGCTGTTGCATACCAAAGATGGCTCCGGTGCTGTGGCGACAACGCAGGGCGTGCTTTATGGCCTGCACTTAGGGCGGTTTGCTGACATCGAAACGCGATGGTTGTATTTCATTGTTGGCTTGGTGGGTACAGCAATGGTGGGGTCCGGACTCGTGTTGTGGACAGTAAAACGTCGCAGCAAATTGCCTGATCCAGAAAAACCATATTTTGGCTTTAGGTTGGTAGAACGGCTCAATATTGCCTCTATTGCTGGGTTATCGGTTGCCATGGTGGCTTTTTTCTGGCTTAACCGTTGGTTGCCTGTAGAGATGCTAGAACGAGCGCAGTGGGAAATACATGGGTTCTTCTTGGTATGGCTGGCAACCTTGGTCTGGGCTTTAGTGCGGCCAGCTAAGCGTGCTTGGGTTGAGTTGCTGGCGATGGCCGCAGGGCTGTGCTTTTTGCTTCCTATCGCGAATATGTTGGGGCTGGGGCAGGGCATGCAATCTAGCTTAGCGCAAGCAGGTTGGTTGTTTTTGAGCTTTGACTTAAGCCTGTGGTTATTGGCGATTGTGCATGCGGCGATGGCATGGCGGGTAGCCAAGCATCAACCACCCCGCCCGCGTCCTGCTGTGAAAAAACGGCCGCCTGTGGCCGCGCCAGCATTAACCACGCAGGAGTCATGATGAGTCAGGCATGGTGGGGTACGCACATTGCAGTGCTGTTGTTGTCATGGTGTGGATTCATGGGTTTGGCGTTGGCAATGATCCGGCATCAGGAAGATGTGTTTGATCGGGAAATGGCGCCACGTTTTACCTACACCATGCGGGTGCTAGGCTGGCTGCTACTAGGTGTAGCAGCGGTAGTGGCTGTACAGCAGTTGGGATGGGGTAAAGGCTTAGCGGCGTATAGCGGACACACCAGCATTGCCGCCGGTCTGGTTCTGTATTTTTTTGTACTGATTGCGCGTTGGAAGCGGCGTTGATCAGTGAGATGACATAACAACACAACGAGGTACATATGAAAGTAGCAATGATATCTACAGTAGTGGTAGCAGCATTAATAGCAGGATGCGCAGGGTCCAAAGACCTTCGCGCGACCTCAGTACAAGGAAGTGCCATGACGGCAGAAGTAGCAGCCCCTAAAGTGGTGCGTGCAGCCATTGCACCAGCGTTATATGAATTGGCCTATTCCCCTAAACAGCGCGCGGTGTTTGTAGCATCGGTGGGTAGTCAGGGCGAAGGTACAGCTACTCCAAAGATTTTCCGTCTGAATCCGGATACGTTGGCGGTTGAGGCTGAAATTGCGTTGGATTTCCCCGGTTTGGGCGTCACCCTTGATGATGACAATAACCGCTTATACGTAGGCAATGCTTTTGATGCTGCTGTAACGGTAATTGATACTCGCACCAACCATGTAGTGGGTGTGGCCAAGCTGGCTGAAAAAGTGAATGCCTTGGGCTTTGATGGCAAACCTACCGTACGTTATCCACACAACCTGCGTGAACTGCTGGTAGATAACACCACAGGTCGTTTGTTCGCACCAGGTATTTGGATTGATGACAGTTCGTTGTACGTGGTGAACCTCAAAACTTTGGCAGTAGAAAAAGTAATGCCAGGCTTTGGCTTTGGTGCAGCGGGCGTGACGATGGACCCTAAACTGGGCAAAGTTTATGTCGCCAACATGCAAGGTCAAGTGTTTGTGGTGGATGCCAAAACCTTAGAGCTGGATCGTGTGATGGAAGTGCAGGCTGACCAGTTGTTGAACATGGTTTTTGATAACAAGGCAGGCCGTATTTTGGCGATTGACCAAGGTGGTGCCAACGTAGATGGCGTGCGTGCGAATCTGGCTAAGCTGGATTACAAACCTCGTGGTACGGGTAATCGCGTCGTGGTGATTAACCCAGCTACAGGTGAAGTAGAGAAGAGCATTCCTACCGGTACTGGCCCAGTAAACTTGGTGCTGGATGAAGAGCGTGGTCGTTTGTACGTGACTAACCGCGTGTCTGGCACGGTGACGGTTTACGACCGTAACGACAATGACCGTGAGTTGTACAGTGTGGCTGTACCTGACTTCCCGAACACCCCACGTTTGGATCCTCAAACTGGTGCGGTATACGTCAGTATTAAAAACGGTGAGCAAGCAGGCAAAGGCAGCAATGAAAGCGTAGCTAAGCTGACATTTGAGTAACTTTATAGACTTTGCATGTCTTGCTCAGTGTGACGGCACTTGAGTAGGAAATGGCAGAGCAAGCGCTATACCCTGATAGTGGCAAGGGGTGTAGCGCTTATTTTTTAGGCGGGGTGTGATCGCTAACGTGTTGTATTAAAAAATAATAGTTTCCACGTCATCTATCCGTCAGAACCCATATATTTGCGTACGGCATTTGGGCAGACTACGGTTTTTTCTATAAACTATGTAGGAAGAGCTTGGTGTTATGCATCCATAAACGGCTGTAGGGTAACAACCGTGTTGGGATGTAGTCCAAGCTAGATTTTGTAGCGTGTGGCGATGATTCTGTTATGTCTGAACAAGCATGATGTGGCATTACGTGCGTGCAGTATGCAGTTGTTCTCACGGCAGTAACAGTGGCCATATGCTGGCCCTGCAGGTTCTGGGTATCACCATACCCTGAACGACTACGGTTGTGGTGTTATGCAGCAGAACATTTCAGGGTTTCCAATAGTGTGTAACCAGGAATTGGAGATGCGGTATGAGTAACGTGAACAGCTTTGGCGCGCAAGCCTCGTTGCGTGTAAATGATCAGGACTATCGTATATACCGACTTGATGCCGTGCAGGGTGAGGATCTTGACGTCAAGACCTTACCTTATGGTCTAAAGGTTTTGTTGGAAAACCTGTTGCGTACCGAAGATGGTGTGAATGTACGAGCAGAAGACATTCTGGCGTTAGCGGGTTGGGATCCCAGTGCCGAGCCTGATAAAGAGATTGCATTTAGCCCTGCTCGCGTCGTGCTGCAAGACTTTACCGGTGTGCCTGCTGTGGTGGATTTGGCTGCGATGCGCGAAGCGATGTCGGCCTTAGGCGGTAGTGCCACACGTATTAATCCGTTGGTGCCCGTAGAACTGGTGATTGACCACTCGGTGATTGTGGACGACTTTGCTCACAATGATTCTTTCCGACGCAACGTAGAAATTGAATACCACCGTAACCTTGAGCGCTACGAGTTCCTGCGTTGGGGACAAAGCGCCTTTGATAATTTCAGGGTAGTGCCTCCAGGCACCGGTATTGTGCACCAAGTTAACTTGGAGCACTTATCGCGCGTGGTGTTTAGCCGTACCGAAGATGGCGTGAATGAAGCGTATCCCGACACCTGTGTGGGCACGGACTCGCACACCCCAATGGTGAACGGTCTGGGTGTGTTGGCATGGGGTGTGGGTGGTATTGAGGCCGAGGCCGCCATGTTGGGCCAGCCTATTTCCATGCTGATTCCGCGTGTGGTGGGCTTTAAACTAACGGGTCAATTAAAAGATGGCGTGACCGCCACCGACTTGGTGCTGACTATTACCGATATGTTGCGTAAGCATGGCGTGGTGGGTAAGTTTGTAGAGTTTTACGGCTCTGGCGTCGGGGCTGTGCCGTTGGCTAACCGTGCCACGATTGGGAACATGAGCCCCGAATACGGCTCTACCGTTTCTATGTTCCCTATTGATGACGTCACACTGCAATACATGGCGTTAACAGGTCGTTCGGCTGAGCAGATTGAACTGGTAAAAGCCTATGCACAGGCACAAGGTTTGTGGCACGATCCACAGCACGAACCCCGTTACTCAGAACGCCTAGAGCTAGACTTGTCCACAGTGGTACCATCCATTGCTGGCCCTAAACGTCCGCAAGACCGTATTGTTCTCAGTAACGTAAAACCAGCCTTCCACAAAGATTTGACGGCACTGTATGAGTCCAGAAATCAGGCCGTAGAACCACGCCATGCCAACGTCAAGCTAGCCGATGGTCAGTCGTTTACGTTGGATGATGGTGCGGTGGTTATTGCCGCAATCACGTCATGTACCAACACGTCTAACCCCAGTGTGATGGTGGCCGCCGGTTTGGTCGCCAAGAAAGCGCATGCGTTGGGCATTACACGTAAACCATGGGTGAAAACCAGTTTGGCCCCTGGCTCTAGGGTGGTGACGGATTACCTCGATAAAGCCAAACTGACAGACCCCCTAGATGCCTTGGGCTTTAACTTGGTGGGTTACGGCTGTACTACATGTATTGGTAACTCGGGGCCGCTGATTCCTGAAGTTAGTGCGGCGGTAAACGAGCAAGATTTAACCGTCGTGTCGGTATTGTCAGGTAATCGTAACTTCGAGGGCCGTATTCACCCCGATGTGAAAATGAACTACCTGATGTCGCCTCCTCTGGTAGTGGCTTACGCGATTGCGGGTACGATGAACATCGACTTGATGAACGATGTACTCGCAGTAGATAAAGCGGGTAATCCGGTTTACCTCAAAGATATCTGGCCAAGCACGGCAGAAATTCAAGAGGTAGTCAGCGCGGTGATTGCTACCGATATGTACCGTAAAGGCTATGCCGATGTCTTTGCGGGTGACGAGCGCTGGCGCAATCTCCCTACGCCTAAAACTAAACAGTTTGAGTGGAATCCACAGTCTACGTATGTGCGTAACCCACCGTACTTTGAGGACATGCCTAAAACACCGCTACCGGTGCAGGATATTCAGGGTGCTCGAGTGTTGGCGATGTTGGGTGACTCTGTTACGACTGACCACATTAGTCCAGCTGGTAATATCAGCAAAACGACGCCAGCAGGTGAGTACTTGCTTGAGCATGGTGTGACACAGCCTGACTTCAACTCGTATGGCTCACGCAGGGGGAACCACGAAGTGATGATTCGCGGTACGTTTGCTAACGTGCGTCTGCGTAACCAGCTTGCTCCCGGTACAGAGGGGGGCTTTACCCGTGACTTCACCCAAACAGGTGCCCCTGTTTGCACGATTTATGAAGCTTCTAAACACTACTTGGCGGCTAAAACCCCATTGGTGATTTTGGCAGGTAAAGAGTATGGCTCAGGGTCTTCTCGTGACTGGGCGGCTAAAGGCACAGCGCTGCTAGGTGTGCGTGCAGTGATTGCCGAGTCTTACGAACGTATTCACCGCTCTAACCTGATTGGCATGGGTGTGTTGCCACTGCAGTTCCCTGCGGGTCTCACAGCGACATCACTGGGGTTAACCGGCGAGGAAGTGTTCAGCATTACAGGCGTAAAAGCCTTGAATGCTGGGGGTATTCCTAAAACTGTACATGTAGAAGCCGGTAACGTGAAATTTGAAGCAGTCGTACGTATTGATACGCCTACCGAGGCAGACTACTACCGTCACGGTGGGATTATGCAGTTTGTATTGCGCAGTCTGCTGTGAATGTTGGATATGAGCGACTGAGATTAACCATGGCACCCATGATGTAGAGAGTGCGTGTCGTATTGCAAATTTGGTGCTATGGTTTGTATTGTGCAGTGCCATATTTCTTCGGAAATATGGCACTGTTTGCCGAAACCAGAAGCTGGTTTGCATCGGCACTATTAACAAGAAACATGTAGTCAACAGGAGTTATTCATGAGTGTACACAGCCAAATTAAGCGTCGTACAGTTCCCGAACTAATGGCTTGCAAAGGAGGCCAGAAGCTAGTTTCACTAACAGCTTATATTGCGCCTATAGCCCGACAGCTAGACCCTTACATGGATATGATCCTAGTGGGGGATTCCACAGCGATGGTTGGCTACGCCATGGATGACACCCTAAGCATTACCGTTGAGCAGATGACTGCCCATGCACGTGCGGTGGTACGTTCCACTTCACATGCATGTGTGGTGGTAGACATGCCTTTTGGTTCGTACCAAGAGTCGCCGGAACAGGCATTCCGCAACGCGGCATATATGTTGGCACATAGCGGTGCATCCGCGGTTAAAATGGAAGGTGGAGAAGCATTGGCCGAAACCACTCGCTTTTTAGTGGAGCGGGGCATTCCTGTGTTGTCGCACGTGGGCTTGATGCCGCAATACGTCAATACAATGGGTGGTTTCAAGGCTCAAGGTATGAGTGATACCGCTGCGCAGCGTATTTATAACGACGCGTTGGCCCATCAATCAGCAGGTGCTTTTGCGGTAGTGTTGGAAGGGGTGGCCGAAGCATTGGGGCGTCGCCTGACAGAAGATCTACGCATTCCTACTATTGGGATTGGCGCGTCACCAGCATGTGATGGCCAGATTCTGGTAACGGAAGATATTCTGGGCTTAGGTGATGGGCATATTCCGCGTTTTGCCAAAACATTCGCTGATGCGGGTGCGGTAATTCGTGGCGCAGCAGCAGCCTACGCAGATTCTGTACGTAATGGCAGCTTCCCTGGGCTGGAAAATTGCTTTGGCGTGAAACGTAACGCTGAATAACTATGATCACCCGTCAGGGTGAGACAATCAACGCATGGAAATACGTCAACTGGAGGCTTTTGCCGCGGTTTTGACGGCGGGTAGTGTCACGGCTGCGGGGCGTCTCTTAGAGCGTTCGCAGCCGGTAGTTAGCCGTCAGATTCAAGACTTAGAGCAAAGACTGGGTTTTACCTTGTTTCATCGTACCCGTCCCCACGTCAAACTGACGGAAAAGGGCAGGGAGTTCTATGAAGAAGTAAGGCCAATCCTAGCAGGTCTGGAAGTGTTAGACGCTAGGGCACGAGATATTGCACAAGGGCTAAGCCGTCCGTTACGGGTGGCGGCTACACCGTCCCTGTCGCTGAGTGTGCTGCCTCAAGTTATTGCCTTATTAGAGCAACAACAACCTTTCTTTCAGCAAAAACTATTTATAGATAGTTTGTTGCCTGATGAAGTGATTAAACAGGTCAGCGAAGGCAAAGTCGATATAGGGCTGACTAGTCTACCGGTAGATTTGGGCACCAACCGTTTGCATTGGTCGGGGCAAGCCCCTTATATGCTGGCATTGCCAGAGGGGCATGATCTAGCGGACCACGAAGTGATTGATTTATCCACCATTGAAGATCAAATGGTGGTCTCTGTGTTCCATCGCTATCGTATGCGTTACCGACAAGCTACGGCATTGATGCGCGCTCATGCGAATCCTAACGAACTGCGCCGTATTGAAACCGCAAGCTCGGTCAACGTATTGAGTATGGTACGGGTGGGGTTGGGCGTTGGCATCTTGGACCCCTATTTGGCAGCCTGCTACCCCATGGATGGTGTGGTGGTGCGAGAAATACAAAACTACATTCCTGCCATGATAGGGGTGATCAGTCATACTGATAGACCTTTGCATGCGGAAGCGCCTGTGTTGATCGAGGCCCTACGCCAGTTTGTAGTAGAGAGTGTGCCTCGCTTCATTATTGGTGATGATAGTGGGTTACCGCAGGAACACGATCCGTTTCCTGAATTATCAGTGAGTGAATAAGCGTGAGTAGTTGGTTGGCGACATTAGCCCCTTTTTGGACTCCATTACTGGGTGTGGGGCTAGTGATAGCACTGTTGCTACTGTATGGGCGACACACAGCCTTGCGCTTGGCCAGACAACAAACTCAGCATGTACAAGATAGGCTAGATGAAAGCCTAGATAGGGCAGCGTATCTGGAAGCGCAGTGGCAGCAAAGCCAGTCGGATGCGCGACAGTTAGACAAACAGCTCACTGAGCTGCAAGTTAGACATGACGAAAAAGAGCAGGCCTATCAACGGTTAGAGCATAACCTGGAGCAATCCAAGCAACTGATGCAAACCGAGTTCCAGAATCTGGCGAATACTATTCTGGAAGAAAAAGGTCAACGTTTTCAGCAGAGCAACCAACAAGCATTGCAGGCCTTGCTGCAGCCTTTCAGAGAGCAGATTTCGTCGTTTCAGCAGCGGGTTAACCAATTGCACGATCAGTCGCTTAAAGGACAGGTCAATCTGGAAGCTGAAATTCGGCGTGTGCTGGATATAGGCTTGCAGATGTCGTCCGAAGCAAAGCATTTATCCAAGGCCTTGAAAGGGGATAAAAAGCTGAGCGGTATTTGGGGCGAGTTACAGTTAGAACGCACCTTAGAAGCCGCTGGTTTGGTGAGTGGTGAGCATTTTCTTAGTCAGGCTGCGTTGCAAACAGAATATGGGCATAAGCGCTTCCCAGACTTCCTAATCAAGCTGCCTGAAAATCGTCATATGGTGTTGGACAGCAAAACCTCGTTGGTGGACTACGAGCGTGCTGTACGTGCAGAAGATGATGCAGAACGTGGCCAACATATGGATAACTTGCTGCGAGCGATGCGTCATCACATGGATGATTTGGCGGGTAAGCGCTATGACCAGTTACCTGGCTTGAGCAGTCCTGATTTTGTGTTCATGTTCGTGCCCATAGAAGGGGCGTACATAGAGGCGATGCGTCATCAGCCTGAGCTATTTGAATATGGTATGAAACGTCATGTGATGCTGGTGTCTCATGCCACGTTGCTGCCCGTACTGCGTACTGTGGCGAATTTGTGGATGATTGTGCGTAGTAATGAGCAAGCGCATGAGCTAGGGTTACGCGCTGCCGATTTGCACGACCAAGTGGTGTTGTTGGCCGATAGGTTCAAGCGTATGGGTGAAAGCTTGCGTCAAATGAATGGTCATTTCAACAGTACGGTGACGGCGCTGTCAGGACAACAAGGCGTATATGGCAAGTTACAGCGCTTCAAAGAGTTATCCGCGCGTAGCACGAAGACGCTGCCCGCCTTAGATAGCCAACAGCATGATGTGGAGCTTTACCGTTTAGACAGTATTGAGCCAGAGCCTGCTGCACCAGAAGGCGATGATAGGCCGTAAGGGTGCAGGAGTTAGTGCTGAGGTTTACTGAATAAGAACTCACGCCATTGTTCTTGTGGCATGGCTTCGGCGTACAAGTGACCTTGTAAGGCAGAACACTGATGCTGAATTAAGAAATTAGCTTGTGCTTGGGTTTCTACCCCTTCGGCCACAATATGCAAACGCAGTTGCTGCCCAAGAGCCAAGACAGCTCTAACGATGGCGGCGCTATCAGGGTCAGTGTCTACATCATTAATGAGGCTGCGGTCTATTTTCAACTCGTACAGAGGCAGGCGTTTTAGGGCGGCCAAGTTGGAATAACCAGTGCCAAAGTCATCGATAGCAAAACGAATCCCACGCTGCACTAGCCTATTCATCAAGGCGGTGGTTTGGTAGGGGTCTTGCATCAGCATACCTTCGGTAATTTCAAAGATCAGTCTATGGGCAGGGGCTTTGTGCGTATCCAACGTGCGTTCTATGCGTTGTAATAAGCTGGGGTCACGAAACTGTGATGGGCTGATATTTACCGAGACGGTGAAGTGGTGTGTGGGGTACGCCAACAGTAATGCACAAGCTTGTTCCAGTAGCCAGTCGCCCAATTTAGAGATCAACTGACTTTCTTCTGCCAAAGGAATAAAGCGCTCAGGTGTAATCCAGCCACGTTCAGGGTGATGCCACCGCAGCAGCAGCTCTACACCTACGGTTTCTTGTTGTGCATTGAATTGAGGCTGCACATAGGCTTTTAGCTGATCAGAGCCAATGGCGTAGCTGAGGTCACGGCCTATGCTGACGCGGTCTTCAGCTTCTTGCGTCATGGTGGGTTCGTAAAAGGTGACCTGATTTCTACCGTTATCTTTGGCGCGGTGCATGGCAACGTTAGCCTCACGCAATACGTCTTCCGTACCCATACTGTGAGCCGTCAGAAATGCCACCCCCATAGAAGCGCTGAGTAGGTAGGCTTGACCATTAATAAAATACGGGGCTTCCAGCGCACGACGTATGCGGGCACTCACTTCTTCGGTAGTGCTGTAATAGGTCTCGGGGTCTGCCGAAAGTTGGGTGAGCACGACCACAAACTCATCACTGCCAATGCGGGCGACGGAGTCGTCTTGGCGCATCATACGCATCAAGCGTCGCGCCACTTTCTTCAGCAGCTCGTCACCTATATGGTGACCACGGGCATCATTGATGTGTTTGAAATTGTCTAAATCAATGAACAAAACAGCACTGGTTTGTTGATCTCTGCGGGCAGTAAGCAAGAGATTTTCCAACCGGTTCAACAGTAGGCGTCTATTCGGTAATTCTGTCAGCAGATCATAAAAAATCAGCTGATGATTAATATCACGTATGGCTTTGTAGGCGGTAATATCCGTTGAAATGCTGCAGACAGCAGTAATATGCTCGTGCTTGTCTCGTAGCGGAAACTTCACCGACAAGAAGGTACTGATACGCTTATCGTGCGCATTAATAAACTGCTCTTCCATGCTCAGGTGATCGCCGTGCAGCAATACCTGTAGATCACTTTTACGGTTTTTAGTTTGCTCTTGCGCCGAAGCATAAATATCATCAAAGCGTTTACCTAGGGCTTGTGTCGCATTAATGTTAAAAAAGTCGCAGACTTTTTTATTCACATGCAGATATTGCAGGTTGGCGTCTTTGATGGTGATCAGAGCGTCGATATTATCCAGAATACCTTTTAGCTGTAGATTGCTATTGGACTCGGCTTTGGCCCAGCGTAAGGTGCGGTGTTGTAGCAGCAGTAAAAACGTACTGAGCATAAAGAGAGCGCCTAAAACTAGGCAAGCTCCCCAGAACCAGACATGTGAGTGTGCAGCATCGTCTGCAGTGGCCCAGGATGCGCTACTAAAGCATAATAATACGCTGTAAAGTATGAGTTTAATGGTGGTAGGAATAGCGATCACCGTAAGCGCAGTAAAAGGGTAGAGATAATGTCTGAGTCGGATCTGGATAGTGAAACAGTAGAGGTAGTGGTAACGGGCAAGGTGCAAGGCGTAGGCTTTCGTGCCGCCACTGCGCGACATGCACATTTGCACAAGTTGACTGGCTGGGTTCGTAATGCTCCGGACGGTTCAGTGGAACTACTGTTACAAGGTGGGACGGACAAAATTGATAGGTTACTGTCATGGCTGTACCAAGGCCCGGAGCACGCGCGAGTAGAGCATGTACAGGTTATACGTTCATACGATGACAGACGATACCAGCATTTTCAAATACGATAAAGATCATGGTGCAACGATTTAGTAGCGGTTTTTTAAGGTTTGGACTCGCCATAATTCTGAGTGGCGCAGCAGCGATTTCGCAGGCCACACCACAGCCCACACCAGCGGCAGTGGTGAGCATAGGTGCGGGTGGCGTTGGGGGCGTATATTACGCTGTGGGCGGAGCCATGTGCAGGATGTTGAGCCGGGCCATACTCGAAATCCCATACATCTGCAAAGTGGACGCGACGGGCGGTTCGGTATTTAACATGAATGCCCTGAAAACTGGTGAGTTAGACTTTGCGATGGTGCAGTCAGATATTGCGAACCACGCGTATGTGGGTGATGCTCAGTTTGCGGCTGTTGGCCCCTATGAGCCATTGCGCGCCATGTTTTCACTGCACCCCGAGTCTGTCACCATTGTGGCGCGTAAAGAGCTAGAAGCGAAGGGCTTCGAAGACTTACAAGGTAAGCGCGTCAACATAGGTCACCCTGGGTCGGTAGCTCGTGCTGCGGTAGATCAATTGCTGGATGCCATGGGCACAGACTATGAGTTTTTTGCTAGAACCACCGAACTGCGTGCTGACGAACTGACTGAATCCTTATGTAGCGGCAGGATCGATGCTTTCATTCTGAGCGTGGGTCACCCTTCAGCTTCGGTGCAAGATCCGGCTGCGTTGTGTGGAGCGCAAGTGGTGCCACTGACAGGCGAGGTGGTAGACACATTAGTAGATACTTTCCCCTACTACGCCAAGGTAGATATTCCTGGCGGTATCTATACGAACAACCCCACGAACGTGCCCACATATGGTGTATTGTCGACGGTAGTCACACGAGCCGATGTAGACGAACAGCATGTCTATGACATGACCAAAGCGATCTTTGGTGGTTTGGATAACTTCAAACGCTTGCATCCCGCGTTAGAGTATTTGGATAAGCAACGTATGACTAAAGATGGTTTGTCCATGCCCGTGCATCCAGGCGCATTACGTTATTTCCGCGAACAGGGCTGGATGAAAAACTAAGTGATGCAGGACCTGAACACTACGCGCGATGCATCTCGACGTCGCGCACCTATTGCGCCCTTACCCACTAAAGAAGGCGTCTCGCCAAGTCGAGTGTGGTTACCTGAGGGTGAATGGCTCACCTTGGGTGAGTTTTTGCTACAGCGTTTTGAGTACTTGGATCCCGATGCCCTACAGCAGCGTATTGAGCGTGGCGATGTGGTGAACGATAGCGGCGAACCACAAGCATTAGATACGCCTTATGTGCCGGGCCAATGGCTGTGGTACTACCGCGAGGTGGCAGATGAGGCGATTGTGCCTTTCGAGATGCCTATACTGTATGCGGATGATCGCTTAATCGCTGTCGATAAACCGCACTTTTTGGCGACTACGCCGTCTGGTAGCTATCTGAAAGAAACGGCTTTGGTGCGTTTGCGTGCACAGTTTAATAATCCTGATATTACGCCGCTACACCGTTTGGATAGGGATACGGCGGGGGTACTACTGTTTTGTGTACAGCCGCAGTATCGCGGGTTGTACCAAAGCTTATTCCAGAGTCGTGACGTACAGAAAGAGTACGAGGCTATCGCACCCGCAGGGCTAAAGCTCAGCTTGCCCAGTCATTATTGCAGCCATATAGAGGTCTTGAAAGGGGTGTTCCTAGTGCGTGAGCGCGATGACTTGGACGCAAACAGTGAGACCTACATAGAGGAACTGTCACGCTGGCAGATGGATGATGAGTCGTGGTGGTGCCATTACCGTTTGCAGCCTACTACGGGGCGTAAGCATCAATTGCGTATGCACATGAGTAGTCTGGGCAGCCCTATTTTGAACGACAGCTACTACCCGTACTGGGATCAATCCAGACCTATAGATGATTTCAGTTTGCCGTTGCAGTTATTGGCCCGTCGCATCGCGTTTGTAGACCCTGTGGATGGTGAGTACAGGGAATTCCGTAGTCTGCGACAGCTAGAAGCGTTACCCACGCGCTAAGCGTGTTTAACGTTTGGCAATGTGTAGCCAGCGCTCGATGACATGCACAATGGCGAGCAGCGTGAAGTTGATGGCCAGATACAGCAAACCCGCAATCATGAAGGTTTCAATGATGGCGTAGCTTTGATTCATCAAGCGTTTGGCATGGCCGGTTAAATCCATCACGGCGATGGTGGACGCTAAGCTGGTGCCCTTGATAACCAGGATGATTTCGTTACTGTAAGCAGGCAGTGCTTGGCGTATGGCTAAAGGAAAGCTTACCCGACAGAAGCGTTTGAATGGGCGCATGCCTATGGCTTTGGCGGCTTCGATTTGACCATTAGGGATGGACTGAAAACCTCCCCTAAACACCTCACCAATATAGGCACCACTGTTTAGCGCAATCGCTAAGATGGCACAGCGAGTGCCATCACTGAATATCCACCATAGGGCAGGGGTGTGGCGGATAAAGCCCAGCGTGCCCAAACCGTAATAGAGAATAAACAGTTGCACCAACAAGGGTGTACCACGGAATACGGTGCTGTAGCCAAAGGCAAAACTCACAGCAAGCTTGTTACCCGACACGCGCATCAAGGCCAGTGCCATGCCAACTAACAGCGATAAGGCGATACCAAGCAACCCAATTTGCAGGGTGGTACCAAAGCCTTTCAGCAGATTGGTGACAGTGTAGTCAAACAGTTCCATGTCTATCATGCGACTGTCCTCATACCACGGCCAAAATGGCGCTCAGCCCAGACAAACATGCCTTGGCTTGCTGCACCAATGAAGAAATACAGTACAGCGGCCATCAGGTATAACGCTAAGGGTTCCCGTGTAGCGGCTGCACCCAATACGGCAGCACGCATCAGCTCGATCAATCCCACTAGGGAGATCAGCGCAGTGTCTTTGAGAGCGGTTTGCCACACGTTGTTGGCACCCGGCAGGGCATACCAGAACATTTGCGGCAAAGTAATGCGAAATAGGCGTTTGCGGGCTGACATGCCTATGGCGCGTGCCGCTTCGAGTTGACCTTCGGGAATGGCTTGTAACGCCCCCCTAAAGACCTCGACGCTATAGGAGCCGGCAATTAAGCCTATGGCCAAAATACCTACTAACGCAGGGAACCACTTATTAACGGTTTCTTGCCAGTGTAGGAAAGCAGCCAAATCAGAAACGGCTTGAATACTACCAAAGAACAGCAGGTAGATAATCAGCAGCTCAGGAATACTGCGTACCACGGTGGTGTATAGGCTAATCAGCCAACTTAGCCACCGTGGCCCTCGAACTTTAATGCTGGCACCCGCTATGCCTATCACTGTACCCAACAACATGCCAAAAAAGGCAATGAATACAGTCATGATGGCACCGCGTACTAGCATAGTGCCCCAGCCTTCCTGCAAAATGCGCAGCATGGTGTCCAGCATGGTAATTCAGACCTACTTTTTGCAGACGTCGTAGTTAGCGATATCAATATCGAACCATTTTTCGCTTGCGGTCTTCATGGTGCCGTTATTGATCAGTTCGCACAATGCGGTGTCGACTTTAGCTTTCAGCTCTGCATTGTCAGGGTGAATACCCACTGCAATACCGTAGCCCAGTGTTTCAGGGTCGGAAGAGCCTTTGATCACGTATTCAGTCAGCGCGTACTCGTTGTTTTCCATTTTGTGCAGGAAACGAGATTGCGATGTCAGGTCAGCAAATGTGCCATCCAGACGGCCAGCGTCCAAATCGATTTGCATCTGGTCCAGTGTTTCGTAGTTGCGCACAGTGGTGTTAGGAGCCACTTTGTTCAGGTATGCACCGTGTGTTGTGCCGCCTTGTACGCCAATAGTTTTACCGTCCAAGCCTTTGAAAATGCTTTCGCTGTCAGTGGCTTTGATCAGGTCGCTGTTAGCTGGCAAAACGAAAATCGCGTCTTCTACAGCGTAAGGGATACTGAAGTTCACACGTTTTGCACGCTCAGGGGTGTAAGACATGCCCGAGATGATCAAGTCAAAACGGTTAGCATTCAGGGATGGAATCAAACTGTCGAAAGCTTGAACCACAAATTGGCAGTCATTACCCAACTGCGCGCAGAGGGCAGCGCCCACGTCTGCATCAAAACCCGTTACGGTACCGGTAGCATCAACCATGCTCCATGGTGGGTAACCACCTTCTGTACCAATTTTCATGGTGGCGGCGTTGACGCTGCCCAGACCCAAAAGGGCAAAGCTGGCACAAACTGCCGCTTTTTTCAGAATTTTCATGAGTGTAGTCTCCCTTGAAAGGCGCAGTGGGACGTCCACGGCGAAAAGGCATTGTAAAGGGTGAATGCCATCGCACCCACTGTTTAGTGCGATGGTGTTAGAAACTGACGTAAACGCTCGGATTTCGGGTTCTCAAACAGTTCCTCTGGCGGCGCGTATTCTTCAATACGACCGTTGTGCATAAAGATGACGTGGCCAGACACGTTGCGCGCAAATTGCATTTCGTGTGTGACCAGAATCATGGTGCGGCCTTCGCGGGCCAAGTCGTTGATGACGCGCAGCACTTCACCCACCATTTCTGGGTCTAGGGCCGAAGTGGGTTCATCAAACAGCATGACTTCAGGGTCCATTGCCAGCGCACGAGCAATGGCTACGCGTTGCTGTTGACCACCTGATAACTGAGCAGGGTAGGATGCTGCTTTATCGGCAAGGCCTACTTTGTCTAGCAGCTCCATGGCGTAGCGTTGTGCTTGGGCTTTGGGCATGCTTTTGACATGCACGGGGCCTTCTACCACGTTTTGCAGCACGGTACGGTGTGACCACAGATTGAAGTTTTGGAATACCATCCCCAAGCGGCGGCGTACTTGCTCCAGCAGTTTGGGGTCTGCACTCACCATGGTGCCGTTGCGCAAACGTTTGCTGCGCAATACGTCATTCCCAATGTGAATGTCGCCTTGATCTGGGACCACCAAATGGTTAATGCAACGTAGCAGCGTACTTTTTCCAGAACCCGATGCGCCGATGATAGAAACCACTTCACCTTTTTGTGCAGTAAACGAAATTCCTTTCAGGACTTCATTGTCTTGAAAGGCTTTATGCACATCATGAACCTGTACGGCATAGGGGCTAGAAGGGGTACTCACGTGATAATCTCGGGCGGAAAATAAATGCCAAACAGATAATTATAAAGAGTCTGGGGCATTATTGCCGAAATTACGGTGCTTTCATGCTCAGATGCAGCGAAAGCACCGCTTTTGTAGTGGCTATTTAGGGATATAGACCACGTAATTCTTGGGCTTCCAAGATGCGTGAACAGGCCATAATGAATGAGGCTGTACGCAGATTGATGGCATGTTGACGTGCAATAGTTGAGATATCTTTGTAGGCATTGCGCATCATGCTTTCTAAGCGGCGATTAATCAGTTCTTCATCCCAGAAAAAGCTAGAGAAGTTCTGTACCCACTCAAAATAGCTCACGGTGACGCCCCCCGCATTGGCCAGCACGTCAGGGATTACAAACACACCATTTTGGGTGAGTATGTCATCAGCTTCAGGCGTTGTAGGGCCGTTAGCGCCTTCCACGACAATACGTGTGCGAATAGAGGCCGCATTTTTAGCGGTGATTTGGCCTTCCAAAGCGGCAGGAATCAAGATTTCGCTTTCTAGTGTCCAGAAGTCGTCGTTGGCTAAGGCTTCGCTACCGGGCGCATTGGCCACACCACCCGTACTACGTACATGTTCTAAAACGGCGGTGACATTCAAGCCAGCAGCGTTGTAGATAGTACCCGTGTGATCTTGTGCTGCAATCACTTTAGCACCGGCTTCGGCGAACAGTTTGGCGGCGGTACCACCCACGTTACCCATGCCTTGCACAGCAATACGTGCGCCTTCTAGACTGATACCCAGATCGCGTGCGGCTTCGGCAGCCACGGTGAATACCCCACGGCCTGTTGCATCTACGCGGCCTAAGCTGCCACCCAAGGCCAGCGGTTTACCTGTTACGACGCCAGTGCTGAGATGGCCAGTTTTTTGGGCGTACGTGTCCAGAATCCATGCCATGGTTTGGGCATTGGTGTTTACATCGGGGGCGGGAATGTCTTGGTTAGGGCCAAGAATGTCACTGATTTCGCTGGTGTAGCGGCGTGTGACACGTTCCAGTTCACGTTTGGAGTAGTTGCGTGGGTCGATGCGAATCCCACCTTTAGCGCCACCAAACGGCACGTTAACGGCCGCACATTTCACGGACATCCATGCAGATAGCGCCATCACTTCAGACAAGGTAACGTCTTGGTGAAAGCGTATACCGCCTTTGCCAGGGCCGCGTGCCATGTTGTGCTGTACACGATAGCCTTCGAAGTGGGCAATGGTGCCATTGTCCAGCTCGACAGGAATATCTACCGTTAGAATGCGTTTAGGGTGTTTTAGGGTGTCTACCCAGCGGGATAGTTTGCCTAGGTAGGGCGTGACACGCTCTACCTGTTCCAGATACACAGCCCAAGGGCCGGGGTTATCTGGCGGTAAGTAAGAAGGAAGTTGCGACATTACGGTGCTATAAATAGTGTTGTTGTAAAGATTGTGATCTGCCTCTTTGGGCAGTACTTCATTTTTACGCCATTTGTGGTGTGTCGCAACCCTGTGCAAGATACGTACACCCCAGACCTATGATTCAATAGTCATGGTCAGTCCTGTTATTTGATTACACATATTCTTGGTAAAGCACTATGCAGCAACGTCTTGCCGCCATTAGGCACAATATTGAGCAAGCTTGTCATAACGTTGGTCGTGATGCGTCTGAAGTGACGCTATTGCCGGTCAGCAAAACCTTTGATGACACTAAAGTACTAGAGGCAGCCGCGTTGGGCTTGCGTCGCTTTGGTGAAAATCGTTTGCCGGATATACGTCAACGCTGTGAAAACATGCCCGATCAGCCGTTTGAATGGGTAATGATTGGGCACGCGCAAAGTAACAAAGCCCGTGATGTGGCACGCTATGTCAGTGAATTGCAGTCGTTGGACAGAGAGTCTTTAGCTGAAGCGCTAGATAAGCGTTTGGAGCAAGAGGGGCGCACCTTGGATGTGCTGGTGCAACTTAAAACGGCTGCCGAAGCGAGCAAGACAGGGTTGGAGCCCGCAGAGTTGATCGCCTTTTTGCAGAAACTGAAAACAGACTATCCGTGTTTGCAGGTGAAAGGTCTGATGACCATGGCGACGCAAACCGATGATGAAGCGGAAGTGCGCCGTTGTTTTAGAGCCGCTAGATTGGCTCAGCAGCAGGCACTAGATGCAGGGTACGCCGTGCACAGGCTGTCTATGGGGATGAGCCAAGATTACGTGTTGGCTATAGAGGAAGGCAGTACTGAACTACGTATTGGATCGGCGTTATTCGGGCATCGTGACTACGCATAAATACCCGTTAGCCATAAACTAATACTTCCGCAATGACGCATAGGCTGCGGTACTATTTTGCTTGCACACCATTATGGTAAGAAAGGAGATCAGAGATGCGTTTAAAACATATTGTGGCAGCAGTAGCCACAGCAGTGGTGGGGATGTCAGCGGCACAGGCAGGAACACTGGATGTGGTGAAAGCACGCGGCTATGTAGCATGCGGTGTAACCACAGGTTTTGCCGGGTTTTCTGCTCCTAACGACAAGGGTGAGTGGGAAGGTCTAGACATCGATGTATGTCGTGCAGTGGCTGCAGCAACCTTGGGTGATGCGGAAAAATTCAAAGCAGTGCCATTGAATGCGCAACAGCGCTTTACAGCATTGCAGTCTGGTGAAATTGATGTGTTGGCGCGTAATACAACCGTGACACAACAACGCGATACGTCAGTAGGTGCGATCAGCGCTGGTATCAACTTCTATGACGGCCAAGGCTTCTTGGTGCCAGTGTCTTTAGGTGTAGAGAGCGCCAAAGATTTGAACGGTGCCACAGTATGTATGCAAACTGGTACGTCCAACGAAAACACCATGGCTGACTGGGCACGTGCTCACAACGTAGAGTACACCCCGGTGGTGTACGATCAGTTCAATGAAGTGGTTAACGCGTTCGTCTCTGGCCGTTGTGATGTGTTCACAACTGATGCATCTGGCTTAGCATCTATTCGTATTTCACGCACAGCTAACCCAGCAGAGTACGTAGTACTGCCAGAAATTATTTCTAAAGAACCTCTGGGGCCTTTCGTGCGTCAAGGCGACGATCCATGGCTGAACATTGTGAAATGGTCACTGCAAGCTATGCTGAATGCTGAAGAGCTGGGCCTAACTTCCGCTAACGTAGACGCACATTTGGACAGTAAAAACCCAAATATTCAACGTTTGTTGGGCGTGACAGCAGGTTCGGGTAAAAACTTGGGTCTGGACGAAGCGTGGGCATACAACATCATCAAACAGGTGGGTAACTACGGCGAAAGCTTTGACCGCACTGTAGGTGAAGGTAGCCCATTGCAGATCAAACGTGGTTTGAATGCGTTGTGGACGGACGGTGGTTTGATGTACGGCTTACCAGTGCGCTAAGCCTTATGTCGGTAGGCCAGGGCGATGCGAGCAAAAGCAACTTGCACGTCCTGGTCGCTGCCTTGAAATGTGACGGGTCTGCCGCGTACAGGAAAGCAGATCAACCGTTTAGAGAACAACATAGGCACGAATTTGGCGTGTCGAATGTCTTGCCATGCAATGTGGCGTTTGAATAGCCAGCTTTGGCTAATTCCTTCTTCAGTGATGCGTGTCTGACCATGGTACATGTACCAGGCCATCACAATAATCCCCACATATGCCATCACAATTGCTGCGATGATCATAGGGCTAACGCCTTGGCCGTGTGGGCCCGATGCTGTCAGCACCAACCGTACTCCAATCCCGATAACAACTAAACACGCCAACCAAGCGATGGCTTTTGGCCAGGCTCTGCCTTGTATGGGTAATGGGCCCAGTTCAGCGAGTAAGGTAGCGGGAATAGAAGTGGTCATGAGGCTGCTCAGGCAAAAAGCTAAAAAGAGGTGGGTGGTTAATCAGCGGTGATACGTTGGTAATGACCACTTTGCGACAGGGCAATATTACCTGCCAGCTCTAGTTCCAGTAAATGGGCGGCGAGCGTGGCCAAGTCCATACTGGTACGTTGTTGGATAGCTTCAGGGCTGATGGGATCAAAGCCCATTACATCCAAAATTTGCTGTTGTGCCGAGGGCAGAGCAGGAGTTGGCGTGCGAGGTCTAACCGGCATAGCGTATTGGGAAAGGCTGGGGTTCTTATGCGCGATTTCTTCTTGTATGTGTTCGGCAGATTCCACCAGCTTTGCTCCTTGGCGTATCAACTGGTGGCAGCCTCTGGCTAAGGGGGAATGTATAGAACCCGGGATAGCAAAGACTTCGCGGCCTAGTTCTAGTGCTTGTCTGGCAGTGATTAGTGAGCCGCTTTTTAAGGCTGCCTCTACCACCAACACGCCAGCAGCTAGCCCCGCCACAATGCGATTACGTTGCGGAAAATGGTAGGGAAGTGCACGCGTACCTAGTGGAAACTCACTGAGTAGCACGCCGTGTTGGGCAATACGATGCGCCAGATCACGGTTGCGTGCTGGGTAAATAATATCTAGCCCAGTGCCTAATACAGCGATGGTGCAGGCATGTGGGTTAGCGGCATCCAAGCTACCAGTGTGCGCAGCAGCATCAATGCCACTGGCCAACCCGCTGACGATACTCCAGCCCAGTTCAGTCAGATGTTTAGCAAAGGCATAGGCGTTTTCATTACCTGCTTGTGTGGCGCTGCGAGCCCCCACAATGGCCAAGCTAGGCACGTTCAACAGTTGCTTGTTGCCCTTGGCGTAAATCAATAGCGGTGGGTCATGACTTTCCAACAACGCTTGTGGGTAGTCTGGGTCGGCCAAGGTGATGATGTGATTAGGCGCGGTGGTAGACCATTCCAAGGCGTGTTGAATTTGATCTTCTATTTCAGCGCTGGCTGATGCTTTCAATTGTGCGGCCAGATTGCTGGGCAGTAGCTTGCTTAGCATACCTACTGGCTGACTGTAGATATCGGGCGGCAGTCCAAAATGGGCCAGCAATGCACGTGCTTGTGCCGGGCCTATAGATGGCTCAAAACTGAGCCGTAGCCAGTAATACAGTTCGGAGTTTGAAAGTTCGGTGGTGGACATCATGTAGCGAAGTGTGCCATGAAATCAGCACAGAAACGGCCATAAGTGTTGCCATTATCCATGTATTTGTAAGGATGCAGCGCCTGTTACCTACGCAATGACTGTCTACATAACGCATGATGGCTTAAAATACCTTTTTAAGTATCGTTTTGTGTACCGACTAAATGGCTTTACTTCCTATACTCCAATATCCTGATGCTCGTTTGCATACCGTGGCAAAACCTGTTGCGCAAGTGGATGATCGCATTCGCCAATTGGTGAAGGACATGGCTGAAACCATGTACGATGCTCCCGGCGTGGGCTTGGCTGCGACCCAAGTAGACGTGCACGAGCGCGTGGTAGTCATTGACGTATCCGAAGAGGGTAATGACTTACACGTACTGATCAACCCTGAAATTATCTGGAGCAGCGACGAAGGTCGTGTGTACGAAGAAGGGTGCTTGTCTGTGCCTGGTGTGTACGACAAAGTAGAGCGTGCTGCGCAAGTGCGTGTACGTGCTCTGAACGAAAAAGGCGAAAGCTACGAGTTCGAGGCCGATGGTTTGCTGGCTGTGTGTGTGCAGCACGAACTGGATCACTTGCTGGGCAAGGTGTTCGTAGAATATTTGTCTAACCTGAAGCAAGACCGCATTCGTACCCGTCTACGCAAGCAGAAACGCGAAGCAGAGAAGGTATAAATCAGTATGCGCGTTGTATTTGCGGGCACCCCCGAGTTTGCGCGTCAGGCGCTAGAGGCTATTTTGGCTGCAGGCCACGAGGTTCCTCTGGTGATGACGCAGCCCGATCGCCCGTCTGGGCGCGGCATGAAACTGCGCCCAAGCCCTGTGAAAGAAGCGGCATTGGCGCATGGCATCGAAGTGGCTCAGCCGCAAAGCTTGCGTTTGGATGGTAAGTATCCTGAAGATGCCGAAGCTGCCTTGCGTACGTTGCAAGCTGTTCAACCTGACGTCATGGTTGTGGCTGCCTATGGGCTGATCTTGCCGCAATGGGTGTTGGATTTACCTAAGTATGGGTGTTTAAACATTCATGCTAGCTTGCTGCCCCGGTGGCGTGGTGCTGCACCTATTCAGCGTGCGATTGAAGTGGGTGATGCGCAAACGGGTATCACCATCATGCAAATGGATGCCGGGCTAGATACAGGCGATATGTTGCTGGTGCGCGCTATGGATATACGCCCTGATCATTCGGGTGCGAGCTTGCAAGACGAACTCACCCATATGGGTGCAGAATGCATCGTAGAAATACTGCAGCAACTGGCTGATGGCACAGCACCTACAGCGGTGAAGCAGCCCGAAGCAGGTGTGACTTACGCCGAAAAACTGCTTAAAACCGAAGCCCCTTTGGATTTCACGCAAACTGCCGTGGCATTGGAGCGTCGTATACGGGCTTTTGATCCTATGTTGGGTTCTACCATGGCCTTGGATGGCATAGAGGGCTTAGTGAAAGTGTGGCGTGCTCAAGCATTGCCTGCTGCTACTAACGGTGCTGAACCAGGTCAAATCCTTGCAGTGACAGCAGATGGCATTGATGTAGCCACCGCAGAAGGGACTTTGCGTATTACCGAACTACAGCGCCCTGGTAGCAAGCGTCAGCCAGTGAGCAGCTTTGTACAAGGCTGGTCCAGAGCGTAAGCGTATAGACATGCAGAAGAAAATAGCCCGTTTAACGGGCTATTTTTTATGGTGCAGCGTGTAGGCCTATGCAGTTACCTTCAGAGTCTGTGATTTCCGCGACGCTGCCAAACTCACCTACAGGCGTAATGGGGTACAGCAATGTACTGCCTACAGAGAGGGCGTGTTCTATGGTTTGCTGTATTTTTGCTTGCACCATGCTACCAGTACGTAGCAGTGCATTCTACGAAAAACTGTTTGATCGGCATCCGTATTACAGCGCTTTATAATCAGGGCACTACCCAACAGCGTATGGATACCGCAATAGGACTAAGTATGGACGCGTACGGCATTTCAGAGGTTCAGATTACAGATAGCGATATTGTGTTGAGCCTACACAATGGGAGTACGCTCAGTACGCCTATACAACGTTATATACGGGTAGAGAAAGCATCGCCAGCAGAGCGCCTAGAATGGGAGCTGACCGAAGACGGTTATGGTGTGAATTGGCCGCAACTGTGGAAGCCTTTTCCTACGGGTATGGTGTCGGTGTGGGATTTATTACAAGACCCGCTGTACGATGCGGCCATGAAGAAAATGGCCGATAACGAATGGGAGATCAGCCGACTTTCCCCACGCGATCAGGAACTGGTCGCGTTGTGGCGTTTAGAGGCTGATGTGAATAATGGCGGTTTTTTGCAGTTCTTTTGTAATTGGGGCGAAGAAAACTGTCTGACAGCCATTCGTGCGTTAGAAGCAATTGGCTCTAGCGATATGTTGCACATCGTGCAGCAGATGTATGCGCTAGTGGTGCCATATGGACAGGCCGACGCCAATGTATCGCTTAGTGATTTACCAGTGTTGATCACCGAGGAAGATAACGACCGCATGTATGAGTTAGATCAGGCGTTTTGGGATTACCCAGAGCCATTACCTGAACTCGTAGTGCGGCATTATCTATAAGTGTGAGCGTGGTGCCTTAGTGTTGTGCTTGGCGACGCCACTCAATAATGCCAATCACAATACCACTGCTACAAATAATGGCGATACCCAACCAGGTGAGTGCGTCAGGGAAGTGGCCCCAGACCAGCCAGCCTAAGGTGGCGGCACTCACAATCTGTAGGTATAAGAACGGTGCCAACATTGAGGCAGGTGCGCGCTGATAGGCCTGTATTTGCAACAAGTGGCCTAGCCCACCCCAGAAACCGGTAGAGAGCAAAATCAGCCATTGTGTGAGGTCAAATCCCGCCAAAATGCCGCTGATTTCTTGCCAGTGAAAGGGCACCAACACTGCACTGAGTACAGAGCCGGTGATTCCCCCCCAGATTAAGGTGCTAAAGGCATCATCCAAGGCGAGTTTGCGCGTCACTATATGCTGCACAGCGAACAAACAGGCGGTGGTTAGGCCCCACGCCACACCCACCATATCTAAGCCAGAGCTGGGTCTGATAATGATCAGCACACCAGCAAAACCCGTTGCTGCCGCAACCCAGCGGGAAATGCGCATGGGCTCTTTTAATACCCACGGCGCTACCGCCAACATCAGCAATGGCGACAGAAAGTTAATGGCTGTGGCCTCCGCTTGGGGAAGGTAATGTAAGGCAGTGAAAAAGGTAAAGGTACCCACCAGCGCTACTGTGCCGCGTAGCATCTGTAAGCCTGGGTAGCGTATACGCAAGACGGACAAGCCTTTAGAAGGCAGGGTGATCATCAAAATTAACCCCAAGTGCACGGTATAGCGTACCCAGCACAGCAGGACTAGCGAGGCGCCGGCCCCCATGATCCACTTTCCGCTGGCATCAAGGCCAGAAAGCGACCAAGAGGAAAGAATCAAAAGCAAAATGCCAAAGATGGGATTGGGTGCAGCCATGAAGCGATTCCTGCGGTGTCTCGTCGTGGAAATTATTATTTATGTAAATGATTATCCCTTGTTTGCTACACCTTGTCTGAGGTCCTAGCAAAAAGAGTGGGGAATGTTGTAAAAGATGAAAAAACGTTGAGAAAAAGAAATGCATGGACGTTGAATCGCCGCATTTACCCTACGCTATAATGCAAAGATGACCTGTGAAATTCTAATCGTACGCACTTCTTCGCTGGGCGACTTAGTGCATATGCTGCCTGCTATCTCTGACATAGCAAGGCATGTGCCAGACGCCCGTATTGACTGGGTAGCGGAAGAGGCGTTTGCCGAAATCCCTGCTTGGCATCCGGCTGTGCGTAACGTCATTACAGTGGCACATCGCCGCTGGCGTAAAGGGTGGTGGTCAGCTCAAGTACGTGCCGAGCGTCAGCAGTTGAAGCAACAATTGGCCAGCAAAAAGTATGACATCGTGCTGGATATGCAGGCACTGATGAAATCGATTTGGCTGGTGCGTCAAACTACAGGTGTACGCCATGGGTTAGATTGGAAATCTGCACGTGAACCCTTAGCTTCCTTGTTTTACGACGTGAAGCACCGCGTTGAATTCTGGCAGCCAGCGGTGATTCGTCAGCGTACATTGGCTGCTGCGACCTTTGGTTATCAGTACGACGGCGCTCCTGATTTTGGTTTACAAGCCATCAGTGATCGCGTACCCGTACAACCCTACGCTATCATCATGCCGTCAGCCAGTAGAGACGACAAACTGTGGGCTCCCGCTAATTGGTTGCGTGTGTTTGATGATCTGCAAAACCGAGGTTTATCGTTGCGCTTATTGGCAGGTAGCCCAGCGGAAACGGCACGTGCTGAAGCACTGATTAAAGGCAGATCTGATGCGCAAGTAATGCCGCGTATGGCGTTGTCTGAGGTGGCTGATCAACTGGCCGGTGCGACGCTGATGGTAGGTTTAGACAGCGGATTGACGCACTTGTCGGCTGGCTTAGGTAGACCTACTATTGGTATTTACAAAGCTTCTACTCCGGTGCGTACACCTTTAGAAGGTGCGGCATACACCGCCAGTTTGGGCGAACGTGGCAGAGAGCCTTCTGCAGAAACTGTGTTAAGTGCCATTAATCAAGCATTGAGCTCCCCCAGACACGACTCGCTGACCGGCGCCGATGGCTTGTTGCAAGCCATGCTCTAAGACGACGGCTAAACGTGAATCGCTTCTTTTACACCCTTCTACTGCGTCTGTTTTCTCCACTGTTGTTAGCGTGGATGGGATTGAGAGCGCGGCGAGTAGGTGGTCGTTGGGATATTCTGGGTGCCAAACGTTTCGGTTATTACCGTGGACCGAACTGGCAATCCAAGCCTATTTGGATTCATGCGGTTAGCCTAGGAGAGATCCGTGCGGCTCAGCCGTTGGTTGCTGCATTGCTAAAGCAGGGCCACATTATTTTGCTCACGCATTTGACCTACACCGGTAGGGCCGAAGGTGAGCGTATGTTTGCTCAAGAAATCGAAGAGGGCAGGCTGTTCCAACAGTGGCTACCTTACGATTTCCCTGGGGCATGCAAGCGGTTTATACGTCATTATCAGCCAGCTATTGCTGTCATGATTGAGCGTGAAGTATGGCCGAACCTGATGTATGCCGCGAGTAAAGCGCGTTTGCCTGTGGTACTGGCTAGTGCACGCTTTTCAGACCAGTCTTTGCGTCAAAGCCTGCGTATAGGCAGCATGATGCGCGTTGCGTATTCACGTTTTACCGAGATTTATGCGCAAACTTTGCACGATGCCCAGCGTTTAGAGCAAGCGGGCGGTCATGCGGTACGGGTATCAGGCAACTTCAAATTTGACGTGCAGTTGTCAGAAGAGCAAGTCAAACGAGGTCGCAGCTTTGCGAGCAGTGTGGGTAGACGTGTGGTGCTGGTGGCTAGTACACGTGAGGGTGAAGATGAGATGTTTATCCCTGAGCTTACTCGCCAAATACGCAAAGAGCAGCAGATGGACTTGGATCCCGCTCAGCGCACGTTGTTCTATTTAATTCCCCGTCATCCACAGCGTTTTGAGTCAGCCTTTGGTTTGTTGACTGCACAAGGCTTGAATGTGTGTCGTCGTACTGATTTGCTGAAAGCGGGCGATGGTTGCAGTTCTGCCATCACCATGTGTAAAGAGGCTGATGTGGTCTTGGGTGATAGCCTAGGCGAAATGCCTTGGTATTACGCACAAGCACAAGTAGCTATTGTGGCGGGCAGCTTTGCTCCCTTGGGTGGGCAAAACTTCATTGAAGCATGCGCGTTGGGTGTGCCGGTGATTGTGGGTTCCCATACGCGAAATTTCGAACAAGCTGTGACCGATGCCATCTTGGAAGGTGCGGCGTTGCGTGCAGCAAATGCAGCAACAGCGGTCAAACAGGCAATGGAGCTGCTAGAAGACCGACACAAGCTAGAAAGCATGTCCGATGCTGGGCTGCACTGGGTGCAGCAGCATAAGGGATCAGTACAGCGTGTGATTGGCGGGATTAACGAGATCCTACAGCGCCAACAGCCTTAAACCGCTAAAGGGCGCAACAGTTCTAACAGCAGTTCACGGTGAGCGTGACGCAGGTTATGTAGTCTGTCGGTATCTGTGTCATTAAACAGCACAGCCAGAATTACCCATTGTAGGGACGGTGCTGCAGCCAAGAAGAAGTTGTCGGTAATAGGGCTTTTACGTAGCAAGCCACGACGTACACATTCATCCACAATCTCTTGATCACGCTGAACACGTCTATCAATGACGTGAGAATGCCAGTGTTGAATCAACTCAGGCACACGCACACTTTCAGAGATCAGCAATCTAAAGGTAGTCAGTACGGCTGGGTCTTCCAGTTTGTCGTATTGCTGTGCCAGAAAAGCATCCACAATTTCTTCAACCGATGGATTTTCGGTTTCTGGCATCCATGAGGAATCCACAGGCTTAACGGGCGTAAGCACCGTCATCATCAGCGCTTGGAAGATTTCTTCCTTGCTGCGGTAATGGGCGTAAATACCCGCCTTGGATATTTTGGCCGTGGCCGCAATGCTTTCCATGGTGGTACTAGAGTACCCATTGCTGGCGAACTCAGTGAGGGCAGCATCCAGAATTTCCTGCTTGCGCTTGGCAGCAGGTAGATAACGCCGACGCGGCTTTTTCTCTGTGGTTTCAGCCTCTTCTGTAGGCGAAGTAGCACAGGAATCAGGGTTGGGCGTACAAGGATGGTGGCTGGTAATCATAATAATGCTGAACTTCTGTATAATACAAAACAACCGACCGGACGTTTTATTCTATCAAATCTTTTCATACTGTGAAACAGAGCATGGTTTACACAATAAAGCCTGTGTTGAGTACGGGCACTGCTAAATGGCTGCAACGACCAACAGTGTTGTTGGCAGTTTTGGCTCTCAGTGGTTGCATGTCACTGGCTCCTAACTATGAAGCCCCACCGTCTCCTATACCCGCTCAGTGGCCTGTAGACACGAAGTCTGATCAGAATCTAAACGCCTCGGTAGCCGCTAGTTTACCTTGGCAAAGCTACTTTACGGACCCTCAACTGCAACAGCTCATTCAGGTTGCATTAGAAAATAACCGTGATTTACGTTTGGCTATCCTGCGTATGGAAGAAGCACAAGCTGCTTTTCGCATACAACGTGCAGACCAATTACCAACAGTAAACGTCGGTGGACAAGGTGCTCGTGGGCGAGTGCCTGCTGATCTATCACCAACAGGGCGCTCACGTGTAGGTAGCGAGTACCGAGCTGAGGTTGGTTTTAATAGCTGGGAAATCGATCTTTGGGGTCGTGTACGCAACCTAAAAGATGCAGCATTACAACGCTGGTTAGCTACAGAAGCCGCGCAACAAGCCGTTCGTGTGGCGCTAATCTCGCAAGTGGCTGATGGTTATTTCCAATTGCGAGGGTTGGACGAGCGCGAAGCGTTAGCGCAACGCACTGTAGAAACCCGCGAAAAATCGTATCGAATTTTTAAGCGTCGCTATGAAGAGGGCGCAACCTCACGGCTAGATCTGACGCAAGTGGAAACCTTGTTGCATCAAGCTCAGGCCTTGCATGTGAGTTTGCAACAAGCGCGTGCAGCACAATGGCATGCTCTGTACCAGTTGGTGGGTACAGATATTAGCTTGCCTGAGTCGTTGCCACCTTTAGACACGAAAAATGCCATGGTGGCTCTGACGCCTGGTCTACCATCAGATTTATTGCTGAATCGTCCTGATGTTATGGCGGCAGAACATCAGTTACGCGCTGCCAATGCTGATATTGGTGCCGCACGTGCCGCTTTCTTGCCTCGCATTGCGCTGACGTCCAGTTTGGGTACCGCAAGTGCAGAGTTAGATGATTTGTTTTCATCAGGTAGTAGAGCATGGACATTTGTGCCAGTTATTTCATTACCTATTTTCGATACCGGGCGTAGACAAGCAAACCTTGATATAGCCGAGGTACGACATTCCATGCAAGTGGCAGAATACGAGAAAACAATTCAGACCGCCTTTAGAGAAGTGTCTGATGCGTTGTCTGCACAGTATTGGCTAAGCGAGCAACTGATTATTCAGCGCAAAGCCGAACAAGCTCAAGCAGAGCGAGCACGATTGGCGCAGTTACGTTACGACAATGGTTCGGCAGCGTACCTAGAGGTTCTGGATGCAGAGCGCGATTTGTTGGCCGCCGGTCAGCAATTGGTGCAAGTGCGTTATGAGCTGTTAGCCAGTCAGGTAGGGTTATATGCCGCCTTAGGTGGTGGCACACAGCAGTCCAAGGAAGAGGCTAAGGCAGTGCCTGCCTCAGAGAATGTTGCGAGTCAAAGAGAGTAATGCACAATGAAGAAGCAAATTGTGGTGGTAGCCGGTGTTTTGATTGCCCTGGGCCTGCTCTGGAAGGGCTGGGAATGGTACAACGATGATGGATTAGGTGATGCGTTCGTAAAGGGAAACGGGCGTATTGAGGCTACGGAGGTCGATGTGGCTGCCAAGTTGGGCGGTCGTATTGAAAGCATTGCGGTACGCGAAGGTGATTTCGTGACCAAAGACCAACCGTTGGCATCCATGCAAGTGGATGTGTTATTGGCGCAGCGTGACGAAGCCGTAGCCAGTTATCAGCAGGCTGAGCACGGCGTTGCTGCTGCACAAGCGCAAGTACGTCTGCGTGAAAGCGATGTGTTGGCTGCTCGAGCTTTGATTGCACAGCGTGAAGCGGAGCTAGACGCTGCACAACGCCGATTGGCACGTTCGCGCACATTATCCAGAGAAGGTGCTGCCTCCGTACAGGAACTGGACGATGACCGTGCACGAGTACGTGGCGCAGAAGCTGTATTGGCTGCGACCAAAGCACAAGCAGCCTCGTCAGATGCGGCGGTGGAAGCGGCCAAAGCACAGTTGATTGGTGCGCAGTCTACAGTGAAAGCAGCAGAAGCGACCATTGCTCGTATTGATGCCGATTTACGCGATAGCGAATTGAAAGCACCGCGCGCAGGTCGTGTGCAGTTCCGTATTGCGCAGCCAGGTGAAGTGCTAGGCGCAGGCGGTAAAGTGCTGAACTTGCTGGATTTGGAAGATGTGTACATGACCTTCTTCCTGCCAGAGTCGGTAGCTGGTCGTGTGGCCATTGGCACCGACGTACGTATTGTGTTGGATGCCGCACCGAATATGGTGATTCCTGCCAAAGTATCGTTTGTAGCTAGCAATGCACAGTTCACGCCTAAAACAGTAGAAACCGCGAATGAACGTCAGAAATTGATGTTCCGCGTGCGTGCGCACATCTCTCCAGAGCTGCTGCGTAAATACATGGAGCAAGTCAAAGTGGGCTTGCCAGGTGTAGCGTGGATCAAGCTGGATGCGGATGCGTCTTGGCCTGCTTCACTATCCAATGTCGTTTCAGTAACGGAGTAAGCCATGGCTGAACAAGGTAGCCCTGCAGTGGTTGCCCAGGTTCGGGATGTATGGCAACACTACGGTGAAACGGTAGCCCTGCAGGGATTGAATCTGGATATTCCTGCCGGGTGCATGGTAGGGTTGCTGGGTCCTGACGGGGTGGGTAAGTCGAGCTTACTGTCGTTGTTGGCGGGTGCGCGGGCGATCCAAAAAGGGCGTATCGATGTGCTGGGTGGTGATATGGCCAGCAAAGAACACCGCGATAACGTGTGCCCGAATATTGCCTACATGCCTCAGGGCTTAGGTAAGAACCTGTACTTCACGCTGTCAGTAGAAGAAAACCTGCAGTTTTTTGGTCGGTTATTCGGTCATGATGCTGCCGAGCGTAGACGTCGTATTGATGAACTGACAGCAGCCACGGGTTTACAGCCATTTTTGTCACGTCCTGCGGGCAAGTTGTCAGGCGGGATGAAGCAAAAACTGGGCCTGTGTTGTGCGTTAATTCACGACCCTGATTTCCTGATCCTAGACGAACCCACCACTGGTGTAGACCCATTAGCGCGTGCGCAGTTCTGGGACCTGATCGACAGTATTCGTGTAGATCGCCCTAGCATGAGTGTGATTGTGGCGACTGCCTACATGGACGAAGCACAGCGCTTCGACTGGTTGGTCGCGATGGATGATGGCCAGGTGCTGGCGACGGGCACACCCGAAGAGTTTTTTGAGCGCACTGGCAGAAATAATCTGGAAGAAGCCTTTATTGAGTTGCTGCCAGAGTCCAAGAAACAAGGTCATGCTCCGGTGGTGATTCCACCGTTAGACGTAGATGATGACGATATCGCTATTGAAGCTGAAGATCTCACCATGTGTTTTGGTGATTTTGTTGCGGTAGATAGTGTGTCTTTCCGTATACGCCGAGGCGAGATTTTTGGTTTCTTGGGGTCTAACGGCTGCGGAAAGTCCACCACCATGAAAATGTTGACGGGTTTGTTGCCGGCAACACGTGGTAAAGCATGGTTGTTTGGTCACGAGGTGGATCCTCATGATTTGGATACGCGTCGTCGTGTGGGCTATATGTCCCAAGCGTTCTCTCTGTATAGCGAGCTAACAGTAGAGCAAAATCTGGTGCTGCATGCGCAGTTGTTCCACGTTCCTGAAGCAGAACTGGATGAGCGCATTGATGAGATGGTGCAGCGTTTTGACTTAAGCCAAGTGCGGCATAGCTTGCCGTCCAGTTTACCGCTGGGCATACGTCAACGGCTTTCATTGGCCGTTGCAATGGTGCATAAGCCAGAGCTCTTGATTCTGGATGAGCCTACTTCCGGTGTGGATCCCGTAGCAAGGGATGGTTTCTGGCGGTTGTTGGTAGAACTGTCGCGTAGAGATAAAGTCACGATTTTTATTTCCACGCACTTCATGAACGAAGCGGCACGTTGCGACCGTATGTCCATGATGCACGCAGGTAAGGTTCTGGACAGTGATGCACCCGCTAAACTGGTGGAAAAACGCGGTGCAGCGACATTGGAAGAAGCGTTTATTGGCTATTTGCTAGAAGCCAGTGGTGAAACCATGGGCAGCAAGCCTAGTGAGGCAGAGGCATTGCACGAAGCAGTAGCTGAGCCAGAAGAGGCTACGCCGCATAAGCAGAAACGCTTCAGCCTGCAGCGCTTGTTGAGCTACACATGGCGTGAAGCGCTGGAGTTGCAGCGAGACCCAATACGGGCCACCTTGGCGTTGGCGGGTTCGCTCATCATGATGTTCATCATGGGTTATGGGATTAGCCTAGACGTAGAGGATTTACGCTACGCGGTGTTGGATAGAGATCAAACCTCTATCAGCCAGAACTACACCCTTAGCTTGGCGGGTTCGCGCTATTTTATTGAGCAACCGCCCATACAAGATTACGACGAGCTAGATCAGCGTATGCGTAGTGGCGAGTTGTCGTTGGCCATTGAAATCCCACCAGGTTTTGGGCAGAGCGTTAAACGTGGTCAGAATGCAGAAATAGGGGTGTGGGTAGATGGTGCTATGCCTACGCGTGCAGAAACTATTCAAGGTTATGTGCAAGGTATACATCAGCACTGGTTGTTGGATCAGGCTCAGCAGGCAGGGATGAACTTCACACTCCCAGCAGGCATCGAGTCGCGCTATCGCTATAACCCCGATGTACGCAGTTTGCCTGCCATGGTGCCAGTCGTGATTCCGTTGCTGTTGTTGATGTTCCCGGCAATGTTGACCGCGTTAGCGGTAGTACGCGAGAAAGAATTAGGTGCCATCATTAACCTGTACGTGACGCCCGTGACACGCTTGGAGTTCTTGCTAGGTAAGCAGATTCCTTACGTATTGTTGGCGTTGATGAACTTTTTGTGCATGTGCTTGTTGGCTGTGACGGTGTTCGGTGTGCCGATGAAAGGTAGCTTTGTGACACTGTTCTTAGCGGCCTTGCTGTTCACTATTATTTCCACAGGGATGGGGTTGTTAGCCTCCGCTATCACGCGTAGTCAGATTGCAGCTTTGTTCTTGGCGTTGATCGGTACCTTGATTCCTGCTGTGCAGTTTGCCGGTATGTTGAACCCCGTGTCGTCGTTAGAAGGGGTAGGGCGTTTGGTGGGGGATATTTACCCGGCTACCTATATGTTCATCATTAGCCGAGGGGTATTTGGTAAAGGGCTAAACCTGCACGATTTGGCGACTACATTTGTGCCGTTGTTGATTTCGGTGCCGGTGATTATCGGGTTGTCGGTGCTGTTACTACGTAAGCAGGAGCATTGAGATGCGACAGTTACGCAATATCTTTCTGCTGGGACGTAAAGAGCTGTGGAGCTTATGGCGTGACCCCATGCTGTTGCTGTTGATTGTGTATATCTTCAGCGTGTCGGTGTACACCAGTGCCACAGCCATGCCTGAAACCTTACACAATGCCGTGATTGCTATTGTGGATGAAGATGAGTCACCGTTATCCACACGTATTAGTTCGGCATTTTATCCACCGCAGTTCACCACCCCACAACGTATTACGCTAAGTGATATGGATGCGGGTATGGATAGGGGGGATTACACCTTTGTGCTGAATATTCCTCCAGGTTTCCAGCGCGATGTGCTGGCAGGGCGTAGTCCAGATGTGCAGTTGAACGTGGATGCGACGCGTATGAGCCAAGCATTTACGGGCAATAACTACATCCAGCAGATTGTGAATGGCGAAGTGCAGGAATTCCTGCAGCGTTACCGCAAAACACAAGCACTGCCTATTAACCTAGAAATTCGCCAGCGTTTTAACCCAACGCTTGAGCGTAGCTGGTTTGGCAGTATTGTAGAGGTGATTAACTCGGTCACGATGCTGTCCATCATATTAACGGGCGCAGCGCTGATTCGTGAGCGTGAACACGGCACCATTGAACATTTGCTGGTCATGCCAGTCACACCAGGAGAGATCATGGTGTCCAAGATTTGGTCCATGGGTCTGGTGGTGGTGCTGGCAACCTTTACTTCATTGATGCTAGTGGTGCAGGGGCTGTTGAAGGTGCCTATCGAAGGGTCCATAGGTTTATTCCTGTGCGGGGCTGCCTTATGTGTGTTTGCCATGACCTCGTTAGGTATTTACTTGGCGACATTGGCGCGCAGTATGCCGCAGTTCGGCTTGTTGCTGGTGTTGATATTGTTACCGCTGCAAATGTTGTCGGGTGGTATGACACCGCGTGAAAGTATGCCTTTATTGGTGCAGAAAATCATGTTGGTGGCCCCCACCACGCACTTTGTAGAAATTGGACAGGCTATTCTTTTTCGCGGCGCCGGGCTTGCCGTGGTGTGGCCTGCATTCTTAGCCCTGTTAGCAATTGGGATTGTTCTGTTTCTGCTGTCGTTACGACGTTTCAGAAGCACGATTAATCAGATGGCTTAAGGCCGTTGGGAGCAAGGTGTAGCGGGTTGTTAACGTAGGGCCTTGGCGTCGTGCAGCGGCATTTTTCAGATTGCTTTACTACTCTTTGGGAGAGCAAAAATGGCTAGTCGTAAACCCACTCCACCTTCCGAAAACACGCCTTTTTCCTGGGCATGGAATGCCGCCGAAGCGGGAGCGGAGTACGCCAAGGATTTCTGGCAGCGTAGTGTCTTGTACGCCGATGTGCGACGTCAGCGTGGTGATCAGTACCGCGAGCACTTAGAAGAAGACGCACCTACTGTGTTGAAGTTTGAGTATGAGCAACTGTTGTGTGGCCAAGATTTGGCGCGCCCAGTTAACTACTCTTTGATGCGTATTATTCCGCCTGCTGGTGTAAAGGTGGATGAGAACAAGCGACCATTCATTATTATCGATCCCAGAGCGGGGCATGGTCCGGGTATTGGTGGTTTTAAGGCGGAAAGCGAAATGGGCGCAGCGCTCAGTGCAGGCCACCCATGCTACTTTGTGGGGTTCTTGCCCGATCCTGTGCCTGGTCAGACCGTAGAAGATGTGATTCGTGCTGAAGCCGAGTTTGTGCGCCATGTGGGTAAGCTGCATGAACACAGCGAGGCAGGTAAACCCGCCGTGATTGGGAATTGCCAAGCGGGTTGGCAGATACTGATGACCGCCGCGTTATGGCCCGAGCTGTTTGGCCCCATTATTGTGGCAGGTGCGCCGCTTTCTTACTGGGCAGGCGATAACCCCATGCGTTATACAGGGGGCTTGTTAGGCGGTAGTTGGCTCACTGCCATGACCAGCGATTTGGGTGATGGCCGCTTTGATGGTGCGTGGCTGGTAGAAAACTTTGAGAATTTAGATCCTGCCAATACGCTGTGGAATAAGCAATATAACTTATTTGCAAACGTAGATACTGAAGGCCCTCGATATTTGGATTTCGAGAAATATTGGGGCGGCTATGTGTTTTTAAATGATGTGGAAATGCAGTACATCGTTGATGAACTGTTCATTGGTAATAAGTTGTCCACAGCGCGTTTAATGACCTCCGATGGTCTGCGTATTGATTTGCGTAATATCCGCTCACCTATACTGGTTTTCTGCTCATATGGCGACAATATTACGCCTCCGGGTCAGGCCTTAGGTTGGATTACGGACTTATACAGAAATGACGATGAAGTACTGAGTCACGATCAAACAATTGTTTACGCTACTCACGACAGTATTGGCCACTTGGGAATTTTTGTATCGTCACGAGTAGGCAGTAAAGAATACCGAGAATTTACCAGCCATATAGACACCATCGATTTACTACCTGCGGGTATTTATCACGCATCGGTAGAAGATTGTGATGAGGTGCGTGCAGCATGCCCTGTGGATGACCCCTATATGCTGAAACTGCGTCGTAGCAGTGTGGCCGAAGTACGTGACATTGTGCAGCCAGATCAGGAGTCTGAAAAACGCTTCGCAGCGGCGGCTAAGGTGTCAGAGATTAACTTGGCCTTGTATCGCAATTTATTGCAGCCGTGGGTGCGCGCATTTGCAACCCCCTATACTGCCTACTGGATGCAGACATTACACCCGTTACGCACGTCCTATGAGTGGTGGAGTAGCAATCATCCTTTTGCAGCATGGTTGGGTGAACAGGCAGAGCAGGTACGCGAGAACCGAGCCCCTGCGCGTGCTGATAATCCTTTCTTGTTGTGGCAAGAGCAGGTGTCTGATGCGATTACTAGATTCCTAAATCACTATAGGGATAACCGTGACCAAGGCTATGCCGCTTTCTTTGATTCGGTATATGGTTCGCCGTTGATGCAGGCGTTGGCTGGACGAGCACTAGAAGATAAGTCAGATGTACGGCCACACCCAGGCGACTGGCCAGAACATAAAGCGTATGTAGAAGCTACCTTACGACATTTGTCCGAGCGTATGGATGAAGGTGGTCTGGCAGAGGCTGCCATACGTGCCATGTTCTATGTATTGAAAGAGCGCGGGGAAGCGGATGACAGACATTTCCACTATGCCGAGCAGATGGATCAGGCTGGATGGCTGAAGGGCAGTGAAAGAGCTGCTTTCCGTCAGCTATTGCGTGAACAGGCCTTGTTGCTGCATATGGACGAAAACGCAGCGATTGAAGCGATTCCTACTTTACTGAAAGATGCTACTCCCGAAGCTATCCGTAAGCTGGCAGAGTTTTTGCTGGGCTTGGCGCGTAGTAGCGAGAACCAGTTGTCCAAAGCAGAAGCTAAAGCTCTGGAGCGTATCATTGTGATATTGGGGGCAGTATTGGATAAGCAGGAACAAGCTGCCAAATTGACATCAACTGTTACAGAAGAAACTAAATCGATACCTGCTTCTATTCCTGTTAAAACTGTTAAGGCGCGTAAAGTATCTACGCGAGCAGCAAAGAAAACAGTTGCTAATATCAAACAGGAAAATGAAAAGAAATAATAAAATAATAATCTATTGATATAGATTAATAAGAAATAAAAAAAGCCCTGAATTAAATTCAGGGCTTTTTTAATATTCTTTACGAATATCGTGTCAGACTCAATTACAGAGCTTGCACGGATTTGGCTTGTGGGCCTTTTTGGCCTTCAGCTGGCTCGTAAGAAACGCGTTGGTTTTCTTGCAGAGATTTGAAGCCTGTACCGATGATATCGGAGTGGTGTACGAACAAATCTTTGCCACCGCTCTCAGGAGTGATGAAGCCGAAGCCTTTTTCGTTGTTGAACCATTTAACAATACCAGTTTCTGTTTGCATGATTGTTGCAATCCCTAAAAATGACGAGCTTGTGCTCTAAAAAAAGATTGTCAAGGTGTAAAAATCAGGCAACTGGTATATAGATACCGCATTGAACGAGCTTACAACTAACTTGATAACCTACGAATCGAATCGTATTACGGGCATTGTTTGACGTCAAGCAGAACCCGTATACGAATACAATTATTAACGCATGAAATTGTTAATAGAGGCTACTGGTATTAATACTAGGAGCGTTTAAAGGTTGTGATATTTACGACCAATTTCTACGGTAGCTTTAAAAAAGCCATCTTTACTTCCGCAGTCATAGCGAGTGCCTTCGTATTGGCATGCAAATACATTACGAGATTTCAATAAACTAGCGATACCATCGGTAAGTTGAATCTCACCGCCAGCGCCAGGTTGAGTTTTACGCAAATGCTCAAAAATCTCGGGTTCTAGCACGTAACGACCTACTACCGCTTGTGTAGATGGCGCATCTTCTGGGCGTGGCTTTTCTACAATACCGTGCAAGCGAGTGGTGTTGGTGTCCACGCTAGTACCAGACACAATGCCGTACTTACTAGTGTCTTGGCGGTCTACTTGTTGTGTAGCCACAATGCTGCCGTTGTACTGATGGGCAGCTTCTACCAGTTGGCGTGCAACCGGTGTTTGGGCGTCGATTAAGTCATCCGCCAACAACACCAAGAAAGGTTCATCACCCACGATAGGTGCAGCACACAATACAGCGTGTCCTAACCCCAACGGAGCAGGCTGACGTGTGTAAATACAGCTCACGTACGGAGGAATAATGTTCTTTACACGCTCCAGCAGTTCGATTTTATTTTTGCTGGTTAATTCGGACTCTAACTCGGGCATGCTGTCGAAGTGATCTTCAATGGCACGTTTGTTACGTCCTGTAATAAAAATCAGTTCTGTGACACCAGCTGCAATCGCTTCTTCTACCGCATATTGAATTAACGGTTTATCCACAACGGGAAGCATTTCTTTGGGCATCGCTTTGGTGGCCGGCAGAAAACGGGTACCAAGTCCCGCGACAGGAAAAACAGCTTTGCGTACAGGTTTCATAACGGTAACAGCGTCCAGAGTATGTGGTGTTAAGACAGAGGTAAGGCCGAACCAACAGTCACCGCGTTCTCGTTCACAAAGGGAGCGGGGCTTATGCTGCGACCGTATTCACTAGGCTGAACACCAAAAAAGCCCTGACCGTAAGCCAGCAGCGCCATGTTTGCAATCAGGCAGAGCAGGGCGAGGTATTTCATATGGCGATCAGAGAGTAGTGATGACTATGAATAATGTCAGGAATTGTAGCGCGTATAATCGCACGAATCTATGCGAGACGATTGGCAAGAATCGCTAAGCCGTCTAGGGTGGGTGTGTCACACCATATAGGATCGGGCAGCGATAAGGCCGTTACATGACGCATACGGGCGAGTGCCTGTTCTAGTTCGGCTTCTACTAAAGATCTACCCCCGCCGCTGCAGAATAGCAATGGAGCATGCCCTACGGCTTCCTGAGTAATGAGCCATTGGCGCATCACTGCACCGGCTTGTGCGGCAGCAATCCCAGAACTAATAGCAGCAGTGGTGTGATCGGGAAAGTCTTGCAGCATGCCCGGTATAGCATCCAGTCGGGCTGTATTTTGGCTTAGCGCATGTTGCATAAGTTGCGGCCCGGGCAGAATCAGGCCGCCTTTGAATTCGTGTCCACAGGGGTGGGGCACAATAGCGTCAACCGTAGTGGCTGTTCCAAAACTGACGTGTAAGAAAGCAGAGTGCGGTGCGTGTGGCTGTAACCCTATGGCGGATACCCATCTGTCTGCGCCTAAGCGCTCAGGGTGCTGATAGCGATTGAGCAAGCTTTGGCAGGGGGTATCACCAGTTTGCCACTGAATAGTAGGCACTTGATGCGCATGCAGTAGTGCTTGTACTTGTGCTGCTAAGGCTTCACTGGCCACATTAACACCGATGGAGGCTGTTGGTGGGGAGCTCAGGTGCTGGGTTAACCATGTAGCGATAGGGCTAAGATCAGTATGTGGACAAGCCAAAGTTAACGGCAACCGTGAGCGGCTACCGGTATCCAGCAGCCCCAGTTTGACGCGTGTGTTGCCAATGTCTATCAATACGTACATGGTGTTATTTCCATTACCGTGGTGCAGAAGGTCTGACTGACACCTCGCCCACAGACACTACCTGTGTACCCAGCGCATTACGCATCATTAATTGCCCTTGGGCGTTTATGCCTTGAGCTATACCAGTTTGTAGAATTTTATCGTTGTGCACGATATTGATGTTTTGGCCTAATAAAGCGTCTACCTGCGAAAAACGTTCTGGTAGCGAGGCAAAGCCGTAAGCCGTGGCTTCATTCATGGCGGTGTACAAGCCTGCTGCCATGGCGGCGACTAAGTCTGCGGGGCGATGAGCAAGCATCTCTACACATTCATTGCTAATGCTCTCCCAGTCGGCGACAGGGCGCTGTAAGGATTCACTTAGGGACTGCGCATCATTCAAGTTCAGCCCTATGCCAATGACGACTACATGATGATCTTTGCTTTCAGGAGCGGTGCTGGCTCTGGTGACTTCCGTCAGAATACCCGCGAGTTTCGCGTCATACCACAGCAGATCATTAGGCCATTTAAGTTTCAGTGCTACGCGGTGGCGCTCTGGTAGCAAGCTACGTAAGGCCTCACACGTGGCCACTCCGCATAACGGCGATAAGGTGGCTAGGGCTTGTGGCGGCACAAAAATGTCAAAAGCACAGGAGAACATCAGGTGTGCACCTTCACGGTTCTTCCATGTACGGCCTGCACGCCCTCTACCGCGATCTTGCAAATGTGCGCCACGTAGCCATGGGCGTAGCGAGGGATTATCTTCCCTGGCCCATTGCAGCAAATCGGCGTTGGTGGAGTCAGTACGGTCTACCCATTCAATACGTCGGAATTGAGGCAGGGCTTGGCGTAGCTGGGACACCATGCGACTGGGAGAAGTTAAGGAAGGCGCATGTTCAGACATGGTAATGACAGCGAGAAGTAGAAGTTCCGTTAGAATGCAGAATACATGTATCGCTATTATGGCATTTTGTGAGCTATGACACAGATTAGGAACGTGGTTTTTAATGGAGAGGCGGGCGCTATTGATTGTGCCGTGGATTGGCCAGAAGGCACGCCTCGTGGTTGGGCATTGGTGTTACACCCGCATCCTTTGCATGGTGGGGCACGGAATAACAAAGTGGTGACTACCATTGCCAAAGCCTGTACTCAGCATGGCTTGGTGGTAGTGCGGCCCGACTTCCGCGGAGTCGGAACATCGGCAGGCAGCTTTGATCATGCTAAGGGTGAAACGGCTGACATGCGTTTGTTGGTGCAGCAATTCCAGGCTGCCTATCCAGAATTAGCTGCAGGCAAATGGGCATTGGCGGGATTTTCCTTTGGTACTTCGGTAGCCGCTCAGTTGTACTCTTGTTTGGCTGAAGAGCAGCAGCGTGTGCCGGACGCATTGATTCTAACGGGGCCTGCTGTGGAGCGTTTCCGTTTCCGAGAATTGATGATTCCTGCTCATACCTATTTACTTCATGGCGAAGTGGATGAGGTAGTGCCTTTATCTGAAGCCATGGATTTTGCCAGAGCTCAAGATTTGGCTTTGACTGTGCTGCCTGATTCATCGCATTTTTTCCATGGCAAGCTGGTACAGCTACGTGAGTTGGTCGCTCAGCAATTGCAATTATTTGCTTGAGAAAAAGCCGGGTGTAAAAAATTGTATGCGTGACAGGCTGTAAGCGTGCTGTGCTCCTGTCATCTGCTTATAATGGGATGCAGCCGCCCGGCGTGGCCATTCAGAAATCAATCCGGAAATTACGCCAGTCTCATGAAATTTTTGTCCCGAATTCGTTCCAAGCTGAGTGTACGCACTCAGCCTATTACTCCTTTATTTATGCGCAAAAAAGTTGCAGCCGCTGTGATTGGTGTGCTGAGCTTTTCTTTGCCTGCTGCTGTTGCGCCCGTTTTTGCGATTGAGCCAGGTGTAGTGCAGACCGTAGGCCAGCTTTCTACTATTCCTGCCCCTACCTTGGGTGCTACCGCGTGGTTGAGCTTGGACGCTAACAGCGGCCAAGTCATTGCCGCACAAGGTTTGGATGATCAGGTAGAGCCTGCTTCACTGACCAAACTCATGACAGCTTTCTTGGTATTTGATGCCTTGGAAAAAGGGCGATTGAGCCTAGATCAGTTGGTGCCTATCTCTGAGTATGCATGGCGTACTGAAGGTTCCCGCATGTTTGTGGAGCCTAATACTCAAGTGAGCGTGAATGATCTGCTGCAAGGCGTGATCGTGCAATCTGGTAACGATGCAACTGTCGCCTTGGCAGAAGCAGTTGCCGGTAGCGAAGAGGCTTTTGTAACGCTGATGAATGAGGAAGCCGCCAGACAAGGGCTGACCCAAACGCATTTTGAGAATGCCAGTGGTTTGCCTGGTGCGACGCACCTGACTTCTGTGCGTGATCTAGGTACATTGGCACAAAATTTGGTGCAACGTTTTCCACAGCACCTGCACTACTACGGCCAAAAAGAGTTTGAGTACAACAAGATCAAACAGCCTAACCGCAACCGTCTACTGTGGTTGGACAATACGGTTGATGGCCTGAAAACAGGTCACACTAATTCTGCTGGTTACTGCTTGGTGTCGACGGCTGTACGCGATGGCCGCCGCATTATTTCGGTAGTGGTAGGTACAGCGAACGATGCAGCACGTACAGAAAACAGTCTGAAATTACTGAACTGGAGCTTCCAGAACTTTGAAACAGTAGAGTTGTACGGTGCCAGACAACCTGTAGTCAGTGCTCGTGTGTGGGAAGGTGAAGCTGAGTCAGTAGGCTTGGGGGTATCCAAGCCCGTGATGATTACTGTACCTCGCGGCCGTGCTGCTGAGCTGCAACCTATAGCTGAATATGCGCAGCCTTTGATTGCACCAGTTGCCGACAACGCTAAAGTGGGTCAGGTGAAGTTGATGCTGGGCGATACCGTCTTGCGTCAGGATGATTTGGTGGCCTTGGAAGCTGTGCCGCAAGCAGGCTTTTTTGGTCGTATGGCGGATAAAGTCCGCATGTGGTTTGAGTAAATATTATGACTGGAATCATTCCTCCTGAAGAATCGCTGATTGAATACCCCAGCGAATTTCCCATCAAAGTGATGGGCAAATCCGTGCCGGAGTTTGCAGAGGTTTTGACAGCACTGGTACTAGAGCATGACCCTGTGTTTGATATCACAACCATTGAGTCTCGTCCTAGCAAGAACGGCAATTACGTAGGCCTGACCTTCCGTATCACGGCCACATCGCGTGAGCAATTGGATAACCTATACCGTGCCTTGCACGGTCATCCATTGGTTTCCATGGTGTTGTAATGGCCTATATGATCACGCCGGTAATACGCCATTTAGGTACGAATATCAGTTACGACGAAACATGGCAGGCCATGCGACGTTTCACTGAGCAACGTACGGCAGAAACACCGGATGAGCTGTGGGTGCTAGAGCATGCTCCAGTCTATACGCTGGGGCAGGCGGGTATGGAAAGCCACGTCTTAAATGCGGCAGGTATCCCGTTGGTGCGTTCAGACCGAGGTGGTCAGGTGACGTACCACGGACCTGGGCAAGTCGTGGTGTACTGCCTTATAGATTTACGCAGAATAGGCTTATACGTAAAAGCGTATGTAGCAATGCTGGAGCAAGCTATTATCGATGTGTTAACGTCGGTAGGCTTGGACCAAGCATGTAGAAAAGTGGGTGCCCCTGGCGTGTACGTGCCGGGTAGTTGTGTCAGCCCTGTGGTGGCTCCGCCAGATGAGCTAGTGAAAGTAGCGGCTTTAGGCGTGAAGATCCGCAATGGCTGTAGTTACCACGGCTTAGCCTTAAATGTGAATATGGATTTGAATCCCTTTTTGGGGATTAATCCGTGTGGATATCAAGGACTACAAACCAGTGATCTACAGCACTGTGGCTTGCAATTGAGTACGGTAACAGTGGGTGAACTGCTCGTTTCGACTTTACAACAAGCCTTGTCCGATGCCGCAAAGCAGCATGAGTATTGCTCTGCCTGAGGGCGGCGAACATGATACCCTAGATTTTTAGTTGGTTTTGCACGCGTGTGCAGAGCCCATAATTTTGCTTTTGTATACCTTGCGGTGCTTGCTTTATGACTACCCTAGATACCACTGCTGAACGTAAACCTACGGTGCGTGCTCGTGATGAGCAGTACGACCCTACGGCTAAACAGACAGCACAGGCCAAGACATCACGTATCCCTATCAAAATCGTGCCTGTTGAGCGCTTGAAGAAACCAGAGTGGATTCGGGTGAAAGCGGCTGCTCCCAACTCACGTTTCCACGATATTAAAAAAATTCTGCGCGAAAGTAATCTATTTAGCGTGTGTGAAGAAGCTACCTGTCCGAATATTGGCGAGTGCTTCGGTAAAGGTACAGCGACGTTCATGATCATGGGCGAGAAATGTACCCGTCGTTGCCCGTTTTGTGATGTGGGGCACGGCAGACCAGACCCCTTGGATCAAGACGAGCCACGCAACTTGGCGAGTGCCATCGGCAAAATGCGTTTGTCGTATGTGGTGATCACATCGGTAGACCGTGATGACTTGCGTGATGGTGGTGCAGCTCACTTTGCTGAGTGTATTACCGAGATTCGTACGCAGTCCCCCAAAACTTCCATTGAAGTATTGGTGCCAGACTTCCGTGGCCGTTTGGACAAGGCATTGGATATCATGCAAGAGACACCTCCTGATGTGATGAATCACAACTTGGAAACAGTGCCTCGTTTGTACAAACAAGCCCGACCTGGTGCAGACTACCTGCACTCGTTGAAACTGCTAAAAGAGTTTAAAGATCGTTGTCCAACAGTGCCTACTAAATCTGGTTTGATGGTTGGCTTGGGCGAGACTGACGAGGAAATTCTGGAAGTGATGCGCGATATGCGTGCCCACAATATTGATATGTTGACCATTGGGCAGTACTTGCAACCGTCTGAACACCACTTGCCAGTCATGCGTTACGTGACACCTGAGCAATTTAAGGCTTTTGAAGACGCTGCTTATGAAATGGGCTTCACACATGCGGCAGTAGGTGCGATGGTGCGCTCGTCTTACCATGCTGATCAGCAGGCAGAACAAGCGGGTGCTTACGCGGCTGGTTAAGTTGTTCTGATTTGCTACGGCTTTATGCAAAATCCCTAGTCTGTGACTGGGGGTTTTCTTTTGGGCAAGTTATACAGAGTTTGTGGCCTAAGGCTCATGTAGACAGTCGTTGATCAGTGAGCCTTTACGGTCAATGCTGATAACTTATTTAGGCCGTGAACGTTGTAGTAGAAAGGCTGTATTCATCGCACGCTGTGGATGAGCCTTGGTTCTTGTGAATCCTGCAGCATAAACATGCTACCTATCAGCAGCTACCCAAGCAAAGGCCGTGGCAAGCGATGAAGGGAAGGCGGAGGGAAGTGTTTTTTTATTTGGTGTACAAATTAAAAAATACTTTCGCAGCCTAAGGCTACAGCTGTCAGTCTTTGATTAGCGGGCTTCTTATCCTCACTATTGATAATCCATTTAGGCGAAGAGTCGCTAACATGGGAATTCCCCAGAAGCTCACCGCCTTGATAGTAAGCAAGTATTACAAACTTCAAATGGTCTACAGTGTAAGTAGAAGCTCGTTATTGAGCTGGCGCTAGATGTTGTCATGAATGTGGGGCATGATGACAGTCACTATCCAATACCCTTTCTAGGAGAGTCTTATGGGACGCGTAGCAGAAAAAGTAGCATTGGTAACTGGGGGCGCTTTAGGCATTGGTCGTGCAACGGCCGAACTGCTGGCTCGTGAAGGTGCGAAGGTCGTGGTCACGGATGTGAAGCAAAAAGAAGGCGAGGAAGTGGTCGCACGTATTAAGGCGCAAGGAGGCGAGGCCATTTTTGTGCAGCACGATGCGTCCAGCGAAGATCAGTGGAAAGCGGCAATTGATGCCTCTTTCAAAGCCTTTGGTAAGTTGAATATTGTGGTCAATAACGCGGGTATTGCGTTGGGTAAAACAGTGGAAGACACCACCTTGGCTGAGTGGCGCAAAGTACAGGAAATTAACTTAGATGGCGTGTTTCTAGGTACTAAATACGGTATTGAGGCGCTACGCAAAAGTGGCGGCGGATCTATTGTGAATTTGTCCTCTATTGAAGGCTTGGTGGGGGATCCTGGTTTGGCAGCGTATAACGCGAGTAAGGGCGGCGTACGTATCTTCACCAAATCAGCAGCTCTGCATTGCGCACAAGCGGGTTATGGCATCCGCATTAACTCGGTACACCCTGGTTATATCTGGACACCGATGGTGGAAGGGTTAGCTGAAAGTGAGCAAACCGAGAAATACCAACGGTTGGTCAGTTTGCACCCTATTGGGCATTTGGGCGAGGCTGATGATATTGCGTACGGGATTTTGTATTTGGCCTCAGATGAGTCCAAATTTATGACCGGTTCAGAGCTGGTGATTGATGGCGGCTATACCGCGCAATAATCGAGTAAAGCTTAACGCTCTGTAACTTTCTGATGTGTGTGCAGGGGGATTGTGGCATGATTTGTCGCAATCCCACCTTTCTTAAGGAGTTTTCATCATGATACGCAAACCTTTATCGGCCATGCTGTGTACAGCAGCGCTAGTTGCTGGTCCTGTTGTCTTTTCTGAAGCAGCGCATGCGTGTACCCGTTTGGTGTATCACGGTGCAGACAATCAGATTGTGACCGCGCGCTCTATGGATTGGAAAACATCCATTGATACTAACTTGTGGATTTTTCCTCAAGGTATGAAGCGTTCTGGCGAGGCAGGTGAGAACTCGTTGGAATGGACATCTAAGTACGGTAGTGTGATTGCATCGGGCTACGATATTTCTACGACTGACGGTTTGAATGAAGCAGGTCTGTCAGCCAGCGTGTTGTGGTTGGTAGAGTCTGAATACCCTGTGCGTGATGAAGGCAAACCGGGTCTGACTATTGCTGCATGGGCGCAGTATGTACTGGATAACTTTGCGACAGTGTCTGAAGCGGTGGCAGAGCTAGAAAAAGAGCCTTTCACCCTGATTACCGATAACGTGCCAGGGGAGCAACGATTGGCGACATTACACTTGGCTATCTCTGATGCCAGTGGTGATAGCGCTATTGTGGAATACATTGATGGCAAACAGCATATCCATCACAGCCCTGAATACCAAGTGATGACTAACTCGCCTACCTATGACAAGCAGTTGGCGATGAATGAGTACTGGGAGCAAATTAGTGGCACAGTAATGTTGCCGGGTACCAATCGGTCAGCAGATCGTTTTGCTCGCGCCTCGTTTTACGTGAATGCTATCCCTAAAACCACTAATCAGCGTGAAACTATCGCGAGTGTGTTTAGCGTGATTCGTAACGTGTCGGTGCCTTATGGCATTACTACACCGGATCAACCTAACATCTCGTCTACGCGTTGGCGTACTGTGGCAGACCAAAAACGTCTGCATTATTTCTTTGAATCGGCCCTTACTCCCAATACTTTCTGGGTAGACCTGAGTAAGTTCGATTTGTCTGAAAAAACCGGCAAAGTATTGAAGCTGGAACTGGGTCCAGACCAGACTACAATTTACTCTGGCATGGTGAATGCTGAGTTCAAAGAAAGTAAGCCGTTTCAATTTTTAGGCGTATAAGCTTGTTGTGGTTAGGCCCCATGCGTGCGTGGGGCCGTTCAATACCCCTATGGGGTGGTGTAGAATCATGGCTTTTGCGCCCCTATCGCCATGCAACCCACTACATCTACTCAGGTTGACGATACGCAGCTTGTGTACGGCCCGTACGACAAGCCCCGTCCTTGGATCAGTTTTTTCGCTGCACTCCAACACTTATTAGCCATTATTGTGCCCATTGTGACGCCCGGTCTGCTGATTTGTCAGGCATTGGGTGTGTCGGCACACGATACTAACTTGATCTTGTCCATGTCCTTGGTGATTTCCGGGATTGCGACCTATGTGCAAAGCAAACGTTTTGGCCCTTTTGGTGCAGGTTTACTGATTGTGCAGGGTACAAGTTTCAACTTTGTAGGCCCGTTGATTGCAGGTGGAGCGTTGATGGTGAAGCAGGGCACACCTGTGGAAACCGTGATGGCGACCATCTTTGGTGTAGTGATTGCCGGCTCGTTTATTGAGATTGGTGTATCGCGCATACTGCCAGTGATTCGTAAGCTCATTACCCCATTGGTAACGGGTACGGTAGTGCTGCTGATTGGCTTGACGCTGATTAAAGTGGGTATTATCAGCATGGGCGGCGGTTACAGTGCGATGGGTAATGGTAGCTTTGCGAGTGGCGAAAACTTGCTACTGTCGTGCTCAGTGCTGGTGATCATCATTGTGTTGAACCGTATTCCGGTGGTGTGGGTACGTAGTGCAGCCATTGTGATTGCGTTGGCTGTTGGTTATGCCATGGCCGCCTACTTGGGCCGTTTAGATTTCAGTGGTTTAGAAAAAGCAGCTACTTTCCAAGTTCCTGTGCCACTGCACTTTGGTTTGGATTTTTCATGGGGATTGTTCATTCCCATGATTGTGATTTATCTGGTGACTTCCTTGGAAGCCATTGGTGATGTGACAGCGACCAGTAAGATCTCCCAAGAGCCTGTAGAAGGCCCTGTATGGATGCAGCGCATTAAGGGTGGTGTATTGGTGAACGGTGTGAACTCGCTGTTGGCTGGCATTTTCAACACATTCCCAAGCTCTGTGTTTGCACAGAATAACGGCGTGATTCAGCTAACTGGCGTGGCCAGCCGTCACGTAGGTATTTGGATTGCCGGTATGTTGATGATTCTGGGCTTGTTCCCTGTGGTGTCGGGTGTGCTGCAAGCCGTACCGGAGCCTGTGTTGGGTGGTGCGGTGATGGTGATGTTTGGTGCTGTAGCGGCTTCAGGGATCAACATTCTGGCTGGTACCACCTTGGATCGTCGATCTTTGTTGATTATTGCGGTATCTCTAGGTCTGGGCTTGGGTGTATCGGAAGTACCGGAATTGTTGGCAAATGTGCCAGAAGGCGTACGTAATGTATTGGGTTCTGGTGTGGCCACAGGCGGTATTTGTGCGCTGTTGATGAATTGGTTCTTGCCAGATCGCACTCAGAAAGAGGCGTAAACCTATAGCGTAGCTATAACGGTTGTTAATGACAAAAACACCCCAAACGAGATGATCCGTTTGGGGTGTTTTTTGTATGTGCTAGTCAGAGTATGCGTATGGTGCTGATTAGCCTGTGAGTTGAGAGGCAACCAATCGCTTAAATGGTTGTAGCGCATCAGCGGCTTTAAGCACTGTTTTGCGCAAGAAACGAGCCGGTGCCAGATCGTTGGTGTATAGCGCAATCACCATGTTTGTAGCGGCGTACAAAGGTAAGCTACTGCGCCTGTGGGCATGTGTGTAGCTTTGTAGCAGCTCAGCAGAGGCAATGTCTTTACCTTGTTGGAAGGCCGTGATCACGCGTTCGCTAAGGTGCTTGACGCTGAGTGCGCCTAGGTTGAAGCCATGAGCGGTAACAGGGTGCATACCAACAGCGGCATCACCAATCAGGGCGAAACGAGGGTTATGGAAACGGAAGGCATAAGCGCCCACTAGTGGGTACACATTGCGTTCGCTGATGCGTTGCATGGAGCCCAATTGATACTCATAGCGTTGGCTAATGTCTTGATCAAAGGCCTCATCATCCAGACGCTGCAATGCCTGCATCGCATGGTGGGGTAGGGTGAGTACCACAGAGGCTTGTTGACCGTTTAACGGTAGTAAGGCTCGTGTTTGACCATAGCCAAACCATTCCCAAGCCACATGATCGTGTGGGACTTCATGTTTGACCCTGAACACCATCATGCTCTTACCGTAGTCGTGCATTTGGGCGGGAATGCCTTGGGCTCTACGGGTTTCAGAGAAACGGCTGTCGGCGGCGACGAGTAAACGGCTGCTAATCGTACGGCCATCCTCTAGCTCTACCTCAGCACCGTGTGAGTGCGTGCGTGTATGACGTATTTGTATGCTATCAAAAATGTGTACACGTTCTTGTGTAGCGCATTGTGTGAATGCGGCCTGGCGAATCAAGTGATTAGGGATGAGCCAGCCCAACTGTGATTGCTTGCCCAGGTCAGGCCCTATGTTCATACCTTTGAGTGCATGCCCATCCAAGACTTTCGCATGACGTAAATCGGATACTTCTTCAGCAGGAAAATGCTCCCATAGTCCCCAGTCTTGCAACAAGCGTTGAGATTCGTGGGTTAGTGCAATTTCACGGCCGTCAAATGCGGGTTCAGCCAGCGCTTTGCGCGGCTGTCGTTCCAGTACTACCACGTTCATGCCTGCGCGAGCCAGTGTGTAGGCCAAGCACAATCCTGTCGGCCCTGCCCCGACAATGGTTACGTCTACGTTCATGTCACCATACCTTTATAGTGTGAAGTCAGTCTCAGCCATTCTAGGGGGTAGGGCGTGTCGTGGCTTTGATCTGCGCTAAGAGATGTGGGAACGGAGATTGGGACAGCAGGGAGTGCTACGGCCATGCCGTGTTGGTGATGATGGACGACAAGAAACAAAGGCGTTACCAAGATAATCCTTGATAACGCCTTGTGTTGAGCCTTTGGGTAAAGGAGCGATGCCTGTTACACCTGTGCGCACTGCACCTGTGAAACTTGGCTTTCGGGTGGTACGTCGCGTGTCAGCCAGACGTTACCGCCAATGACGGAACCGCGACCAATGGTGACGCGACCCAGAATGGTAGCTCCGGCGTAAATCACCACATCGTCTTCTACTATAGGGTGACGTGGATTGCCTTTGACTAAGGACCCATCGTCGGACACTGGGAAGCGTTTAGCACCTAGCGTGACCTGCTGATACAGACGTACATTACGGCCAATAATGGCGGTTTCACCAATGACCACACCTGTACCGTGATCAATAAAGAAGCTTTCTGCAATTTGCGCACCGGGGTGTATATCTATACCGGTTTGCGAGTGAGCAATCTCAGTAATTAACCGTGCCAGCAACGGCACACCGCGTTTGTACAGTGGGTGTGCTATGCGGTGGGCAATAATAGCGGTCACACCGGGGTAGCACAACAGCACTTCGGAGGTGCTGCCTGCTGCGGGGTCACCCTGATAGGCGGCACGAATGTCACTGACTAACAATGCGCGTACGGCAGGCAACTCGGCAGCGAATTCGCGTGTAATGGCAATGGCCTCTTGTTCTATGCTGTCGTCATCACAGTTCTCACGGCCTGGCACAAAACAGAGTGCGCGTCGCACTTGTTCTACCAAGATGGCCAGCGTGGAGCTGAGGGTAGTGCCTACGTAGTAATCGATGGTTTCAGCCGTAAGATCGGCGTGACCGTAGTGTGTAGGAAACATCGCGGCCGATAAACCTTTGATGATGCCTTGCACGGCTTCACGGGAGGGAAGCTCGCGGACACGACCCAAATAACGAATCTTATGGGTGACTTCTCTAGACTCACGCAATGCCGCCACAATGTTCTCAACTCCCCAATGAGAGTGGGCAAGGCTGGCACGCTGAGCGGGGTTGGATCTGGAGTTCATATACATACCTAAAATGACATGTGTATATTATGTGTCTTGTGCACTCATTCAGGAAGCCCCCCATGTTCGAAGATGCAGAAACCGATCCTTGTTTAAGCAAAGAAGAGGCGCAGCAGCGCATTGCTGAATTACGTACCGCCTTGCAGCATCAGCAGTATCGCCGTCTGCATGAACAACAACAAAGCTTGCTGATCGTGGTGGCAGGTATAGATGGGGCCGGTAAGGGTAGTGCCATTAACCAGTTAAATACTTGGCTAGATCCTAGGTATGTGCATACCTTAGCCTACGGTAAGCTGACGTCCGGAGAGGCAATGCGTCCGGCTATGTGGCGGTATTGGCGTGATTTACCTGCCAAGGGCAGTATAGGACTGGTGTTTGGCTCATGGTACGCCTCATTGCTGAGTGAGGCTGTACGTAAGCGCCCAGATCACGACAAAATTATGTTGTACGCCACATTGATCAACCGTTTTGAAGCCATGTTGGCAGCAGAAAATGTACAGGTGGTGAAGCTGTGGTATCACTTGTCCAAGCAGGCACAACATGAGCGTACCCAGCGTTTATTAGCAGACCCTGCTACGGCCTGGCGGGTAACCAAAGCTGATCTGAAGGTGCAGAAGAAGTTTGAACGTTTACGCCATGCCGCACAAACCACGCTAGAACTCACCACGCGTAGCTACGCACCGTGGGTAATTGTGCCCAGCGCTGATGACAATTTACGTGCAGTGCGCACCGCTGAGGTCGTGTTGCATGCATTACAGCAGCCACTGGGGCAAGCTATCCATTTGGATGAGGCACCCGCGTTGCCGATGGCAGCGCACAAAGCCAGCTTGCGCGGGGTGGATTACCGCACGCAACTGAAAAAAGATAACTATGCGGAGCAACTCAGCCACTGGCAAGGGCGATTAGCCCAAGTGGTACGTAGTGATAGCTTTAAAAAGCGCTCTTTAGTATTGGCGTTTGAGGGCCAAGATGCTGCGGGTAAAGGGGGCGCGATACGTCGTGTCACGGAGGCCTTAGATGTGCGTGCTTATGCAGTGCATCCTATTGCAGCACCTTCAACTGAGGAGTTGGCTCGTCCGTATTTATGGCGATTCTGGCGCTCGTTGCCTCGTCATGGGCATGCAGCCATTTTTGACCGTTCTTGGTATGGGCGAGTGTTGGTAGAGCGGGTAGAAAAGTTGACCAGTCCTACACGCTGGCGTCAGGCATATGACGAAATTAATAGCTTTGAGTCGCAAATGGTGGCCAATGGCACGGTAGTGATTAAGTTCTGGCTGGCCGTATCCAAAGGGGAGCAGTTGCGTCGCTTCCAAGAGCGCGAAGAGTCTCCTTTTAAGCAATTCAAGATTACCGAGGAAGACTGGCGCAATCGCAAAAAGTGGTTGGCTTACCATACTGCTACTGAAGATATGCTGAAACACACCAATACCATGCTGGCACCGTGGTATGTGATTCCTGCAGACGACAAACGTTACGCGCGTGTAGAGGTACTGAAACACATTGTGTTAACGCTAGAAGGCTTGGATAAGCAAGAGGTTTTGTATAGTGAGCCGCCGGTTCCACAACAGAGTAGTGAGATACTGTAAGGGATTAGTAAGCAATTAGTGTGAATATTGTAATGGCCTTACAGAATGAGTCACTATAAATGGGTATAATTTACTTTTTACCCATTTATCCCAAATGATCAGTGTGTTGTGAATACTAAAAAACATTTAAATCAAGAAGAGAGCACTACAGAAATAGACTTGTCAGAATTAATACGGTCTTTGGGACAACAGTGGAAATTGATTGCCGGAGTTATGGCAGCCGTATTTTCCCTGGCAGTGGTATATGTGATTGTTGCGAATCCGGTATACCAAGCAAAAAGTGTTCTGCGCGTAGCTGAGTTACGAGATTTAGACCGTTTAAATTTGTTGGATCTGTATTCTTTAGATAGGGAAGTAGCATTACAGCAGATAGGGAACGAGTTAGAGTCGTACAGTACACGACTGGATTTCTTCCGTGAGAATCCTGAGCTATTCAAAGCCCTGGAAAGTCCTATGCGCTCGTTAGAACAGTCATTTGACGCATTTAACGTAGATGCTTTTAAAGTGACGCGCTCTGAGTCTGAGCGGAAGGATGGGCAGCGACGTAGCCGCTACGTAGAGATTGTGATGGAGTACTCGGAAGGGTTGGATGGGCCGGTAATCCTTAATAACTTAGTGTCTTATGTGCATACGCAAGAGCAAGAGCGTGTGAAGTCTGACGTCTTGGCGCTCGCTGATAATCGTATTGAACGCCTAGAGCGACAGTTGAATATTGCCTTAGTGGGCTATCAGGCGGCGGTAGAGATGGAAGTCGCACAACTGCGTGAGCAAGACATACTTAAGCAAAATGAGCTCGAGGATGAGCTGAGTGCGCTGCGACTAGAGTTAAAAAATCAGCGCTTGAATAGATTAGAAAAACTCAATGAGGCTATTTATATTGCCACAGAGTTGGGGATTAAGAACCCAACTACTTTAATAAGCCTTTCTCAAGAACAGCAGCAAAGATTAAGTACTAATGTTATTCGTGCGGAAATCAATGCTAAAAATAAAGACCCATTATATTTTATGGGAACGAGAGCGTTGTTGGCCGAAAAAGAGATATTAAGTGTGCGTGAATCTGATGATTTTATGGAGCCGCGCATTGCCAAAATATATAAAGAGTTAGAGTTATTGAAAAATAACAGACGAGTTGAAATGTTATTGGCGCGTGATAACGAAAAACTTTTCTTGGAATCTAATTCTCAAATTCGTTCAGATATTGCACGTTTGCAAGAACTAAAATCTGATTTTGGTAATTTGCGTTTGGTACGTTTAGATCAATTGGCGGTAGAGCCTGTAGCACCTGTACGCCCTAAACGTCTTCTGATTTTATTGTTGAGTGTGGTGTTGGGTGGGATACTTGGTGTGAGCGTTGCACTAGGGCGTAGCCTACTGCGGCAGCGATAAGAACATGGGTTTATAGCGTTTCGTTAGGCGGCCCTTTACTTCGATGGAGTAAAGGGTTTTTTATTTCGCTGAATATGAGAATGGTTGTTATTTGCGATTAAGAAAGATAAAAAGGGATAATTTTGTCTATTTATTAGTGGTTTAAAATTGCAATGTTCGTTACAGTCCATAAAATATGATTGTCTATAAGGTAACGAGATGATTCGTAACCTTGTTAAATATATTCGTTTATACTTCAGCGATGTATTATAAAAAGAACAATACAGTAGGTTACATTCCATATAACAAGTTTCAGGTATATACGCACAGTGAGTGAGCACAGCACAAAGCAGCCGAATAACGGCATGGCTACAGATGAAATCGATTTGCTGGGGTTATTTGGCGCGATATGGAAACAGCGCTTATTAATCTTGGTAATAACTCTTGTTGTGACAGCGTGTGCAGCGCTGTATGCCTTTCTTGTAACTCCACAGTATCAAGTGAAGAGTGTCCTGCGAATTGCGCAGCTCAAAGACCTAGATAGGTTGAACTCATTGGGGTTGATGAAGCTGGATGGCACAGCGGCCCTAGAAATGGTAGGGCAAGAGCTAGAGTCTTATAGTTTGCGCCAAGAGTTCTTTGAAGAGCACCCTGATCTTTTTGCCAAGTTGCAGAAGGGCGATCTGACAGTCGAGCAAGCTTTCGCACAATTCAATAATGAGGCCTTTAAAGTCTTGTGGCCACCTATTCCTCCCAATGGCGCAACACAAACCAACGTGTTTGTGGGGTTGGAAATGACATACCCGGCAGGTTTGGACGGAGCAAAAATTCTGAATGAATTAGTGCGTTTCGTACTGCAAAAAGGGCAAGACCGCGTCAAACAAAACATTGATGTGCTTATCACTAACCGTATAGAGCTGCTACAGCGTAAGTTGCGTGCAGCAAAAGTGGCCTATGAGGCGTCTATTGAGTCGCAGGTTGAAAACCTGAAAGAACTGGATACGCTGAAGCGTCACCAGTTGGAAGACGAGCTGGTCGCGTTGCGTTTAGAGCTGAAAATACAACGTCAAAACCGTTTGGCAGCATTGAATGAGGCTATCGAGATTGCACAGAAACTGGGCATAGAAAATCCAACTACCTTACTAGGCATATCGCAGGTGATGTCGCCGTCACGCGTAGGGACCAGCGTTATCAGCACTGGTGTAGCAGGGCAAGAAGAACCGCTGTATTTCTTAGGGACTCGCGCTTTGCGTGCAGAGCGTGAAACGTTGTTGGCGCGTGAGACTGACGACTTTGAGGCCCCACGTATTGCTGAGATCTTCAAAGAACTAGAGCTGCTAAAGAACAACCGTCATATCGAAATGCTGGAGTCTCGTGAGAACGAGCAGGTGTTCTTGAAATCCCAAGCAGAGATACGTTCTGAAATTGCGGGCTTGGAAAGTATGCGTGTAGATTTGAGTGATATACGTTTGGTAAGACTGGACCAGTCTGCAGTAGAACCGCTGAGACCTGTGAAACCACAACGAAAACTCATTGTGCTTTTGGCTTTGATGGGTGGTTTGATTCTAGGTGTGATGGTGGCACTGGTACGTAGTTTGGTGCTCTCTACCCAAAAAGTCTAAGCGTAGTAAATGATAAAAACCCCGGAACCGTATGATGCGGATCCGGGGTTTTTTATGCGCCAAAAATCGCTACACTAGAGGTTTGACGATTAGCGATAGCCTTGCGAGACGCAGGGTGTGCCAGAGACGACTGAATGAGCGCTTTATATTCCAATTTGCTGACACTGAATGTGGATCAGCACCCCGATCTGAAGATCAAAACCCTAGACGACCATTTTGCATTTGCGCGATCCATGCACGTGATGCCGCTGAGCATTAGTGAGTTTGGTGCAGCGGCGGGGCATTATCCTATCGTGTTTGTACAAGGCGCTGATCAGCTGTTTTATGCCATGGCATTGACGGGTTTGGAACCTGACAGTAACTTGTTTGTGGATAACGCGGGTCGCTGGGAAGCAGAAACCTATGTACCGGCATTCGTACGCCGTTACCCCTTTATGTTGGGCACGTCAGATGACGGTCAAGCGTTGGCGGTGCAGGTAGATGCTGATTACGCTGGTTTGCGTCATGCCGAAGGCGTAGCGTGTTTTGAGGATGGCGAAGCGACTGAGTACCTGCAGCAAGTCATGAGCTTCTTGCGCGCTTACCAAAACGAAATGGCTGCGACTCAACAGTTTGTAAACCGACTGCATCAGTTGGGTTTATTGGTGCCACAACAAATTACCGTGAGCGATGAGTTGGGCCCAGATAAAACCCTGGGTGGTTTCTGGGTAATTGATGACAAAGGCTATAACGACCTGGATGATCAGCGCATTGTTGAGATGTTCCACAATGGTTTCTTGCGGTTGATTGAGCAGCATAAATTGTCGTTGAACCGTATTCAAACGTTGGCGCGTCGCGCAGAACGACGTTTGCAGCACTAAACGTTATGCGTACAGAGGGCAGCCCACGTTTTCATCCGCTCAGTATTGAGCCTACCGCCGAGCAGCGCGCTATTCAGGCAGCGCGGTGGCGGGTGTGCTTGGTGCATGCGAATGCGGGTGCTGCCAAAACCACGACGTTGGCGTTGCGGTTAGCGGAAGCATTGGCGTGGGGTGCTGCACCGTCCAGTTTGCTGGCGTTGGTGTTTACTGAGGAAGCGCGCCAAGTGTTGCGACAGCGTCTGCTGGAAATAGGTGTAGCGCCTGCCCGTGCCAGACAGATTCCCGTACAAACCTTTGAGCAGTTTGCTGAGCAAATTTTGCTTAAAGGCGAACAGGTCTCGGTACCTCGTATTGAAGATGCCGCAGCCTTGCGCCCTTATGTGTTGCAAGCATTGGAGCAGGTGAGCAATAGATACGCGCAGCGCTATGAGTATCTGGATATACGTACGCACCATGTGGCGGTCAGTCAGTTTCTAGAATGTCAGCAACGCTTAAAAGCCAGCATGCTACTGGAAAGCGATGATGCCAGTCTGGATGCAGAAGACCGTGCGATACATGCACAAACGACGTTGACGGATTATTTGTGCGCGCACGAGTTTGAAGCCTTACGTAATAGCCGCTATGACGGTGTGATGTTCCGTAGTGCGCAAGATGCGACCTATGACTTGGCTAAGAACCTGCAAGAAGAGGAGTTCTGGCACGACTATCTACCCACATGCAGATTGATTGTTGCCGACGAATTGCACGACATGAATGAGTCGGCGTTTCAGGTGTTGTGCGCATTGTTGGACAAGGGCGATGTGTTCTTTGTGGGTGCTGGCGATAAGGATCAGGTGATTCACCGTGCGGCAGGTGCCGATGAGGCCTTCCTATTGGAACGGTTTAGGGATAGATACCCTGCAACGCGTTCGTTGCCGCTGACGCAAACGTATAGGCATGGCCCGCATTTGGCCTTTGCGGTAGAGCATTTTAAAAACAAAGTGGTGAGTTCAGCATTGCCTGAACACACAGGCGTAGAGCTAAGCCTCTATAACCATCACGAGCCGCAGGCTGCCGCACAAGCAACACTACGGGCGGTGCGAAAGTGGGTGGGGTTGGGGCATGGCCTAAATAGTTGCGCCATCTTATTGCGAGACACGCACCAGTCGGTAGTGCTGGAAAACGCTTTGTTGCAAGCCGGTGTGCCGTATCGTATTCAGGGCTTTACCTCGTATTTGCAACGTCGAGAAATACTGTTTATTCAAGGGCTGTTGGCCTTATCCATTGGTGCATTGGAAACGGTGCCAAACACCACTAGACGCGGCGATATTGTGGCGGCTCTGGCATTTTTTGCTGAATTGAGCATGGATGACCACACGCTAGCACAAGCACAAGCCGAGATCGCTGAATATCCCGAACTATTGCATTCGTTTTTTCATGGCCAGATTGAGCGTACTGCTCCTGAGATGTCGGCACAGCGTATGCGCATGGCCATAGAGTTGCTCACTAACGAAGGTGCTGACGCCAATGCTACTAGCGTATTACACCAGGTGTGCGAGGCTTTAGATTTGCAGATGGTGGCCAGACGGTTGTTTGTGCATGAAGAACAGGCCCGTGTGATACAGAAATCCATACAGGGCTTGATTGCTATTGCTGAACAGCAAAACTGGTCACTAAAGACTCTATACGATTGGTTAGGAACGGCGGGTTCTGCCCCTGAGCGACGTGGTGACCAAGCGGTGGTGTTGGAGTGCGTGGCGCAATCCAAAGGTAAAGAGTACCCGCATGTGCTGTTGCCATGGTTGGAGCAGGGCGAGTTCCCGGCTGAAGGTGCGGTGACGCAGGAAGAAGAAAACCTATTCTATGTGGCCATCACACGAACGCAGCAACAGTTGAGTTTGATTGTGCCGCAAGAGGTGGCCAGTCAAAGTCCGTTTGTTGCCAGACTAGGTTTAACGCAAGTAGATCAACGAGCTAACGAGGCCTTACGTCAGAACCAGCAGCGCCAACAGGCACGACCCTATCAAGCGGTTACTCGCCAAGCAGCGCCTAGCTTTAGAGAGCCACAGCCTACTAAAGATGGCAGGTTGGTCTTGGCGGTGCCCTATGCCGAGAAAGACGAGGCTAAAGCGTTGGGAGCCATGTGGGACCCAGCAGGCAAAGTTTGGTATGTGCCAGCAGGTAAAGATCACCGTCTGTTTGAGCGCTGGTTGCCTAACTAATACTTAGCGATGCTGGTGACGGCGGTCGAACTTTCGTGCCAGCACGATCGCACTGTGAGTGCGCACTACCCCTTCTAATGCACCGATGGTATCTAGCAAGAGGTCTAGCTCTTCGGTGCTACGGGCGCGTAGCCAGATCATCAAATCAAACTCACCACTCACAGTAGCGGCAGATTCCACTTCAGGGATTTGGCTGAGCTGTCGTAGTACCTGATTCCCCAACTTGGGTTTCACAATAATACCGGCATAGGCTTGCAAACCTTGCTCATGGAAGGGAGCGGCCAATTGCACGGTATAGCCGTGGATTACGCCTTGTTTTTCCAGACGCTGAATACGCGACAAAATGGTGGTGCGTGCTACTCCTAAGGTACGCGCCAAACTAGCGACAGACTCGCGCGCATTGATTTGTAAGGCAGCGATCAGTTGCCTATCTAAACTGTCTAATTCGGGGTAACGAAAAGCGTTCATGAGGGTTTGGCCATAATGACGAGTTTTTTCGTCATTATGACGTAATCTAGTCAAAAAGACGATAAAAGTGATCTTGGGCTAACAGAGCAAAATTCGTAGACTATTTCTATTCACATAGGAGGCAGTGTATGAAAATATTGTTGCTGGGTGCCGGCCATATTGGCCAATCTATTGCTCATCATCTTACGCATTCTGGGCACTATCAATTAACGGTAGTGGATCAGCAGGCAGAGGCCTTACAACAGGTCGCCAAGCAAGGGATAGCAACGCAGGTTGTGAATCTGGGTGATGCGCAAGCGTTGGATGCGCTGTTACGCGACACCGATGCGCAGACGGTGATTAATGCTCTGCCTTTTCACATGGCTAAACAGGTATCTGCAGCAGCAGTGAAGCATGGCCGCCACTATTTTGATTTGACCGAAGACGTACAGGCGACGCAGCACATGATGGCCTTGGGCAAGAGTGCTCGTACCGTGTTGATGCCACAGTGCGGCTTGGCACCGGGCTTTGTTGGGGTGGCAGCTCACTCGTTAGCGGCTGAGTTTGACGAGGTGCATCATCTGAAGCTACGTGTGGGGGCATTGCCGCGTAATCCAGACAATAAGCTGATGTACAACCTGACGTGGAGCATTGATGGGCTGATTAACGAATATCGTCACCCCTGCGAGGCATTGCGCGATGGTGAGTCTGTATCGGTAATGCCTATGGAAGGGCTGGAAAATTTACATGCCGATGGCGTGTTGTACGAAGCTTTTAATACTTCAGGTGGGTTGGGTACGTTGTGCAGTACGCTAAAAGGCAAAGCCCAGAATCTGGATTACAAGTCCATACGTTACCCGGGGCATCACAACTATATGCAGTTCTTGCTTGATGACTTGCAACTACGTACACAACCCGATGCGCTGAAAGCGTTGTTGATGAAAGCTATTCCACGTACCTATGACGACATGGTGTTGGTGGTGGTGTCGGCATCTGGGCGTAAGCATGGTGTACTGCAGGAGCAGAAGCTGATGCGTTGTGTGCACTCGGCACAAACCTCGTTTGGCTATGAAAGTGCGATTCAGCAAACCACCACTTCTGGCCTATGTGTGGCGGTGGATTTGTTCCGTCAGGGTAAGTTGCCACAGTCTGGTTTTGTGGGCCAAGAGGCCATTGCACTGAAAGATTTCCTCGCTAACGACTTTGCGCGTCCTTACCAACAGTAAACGACTCACGCCACAGCGAGACCACGTGCCGCGATATAATGCGATGTAGTCGCAGGTCGCGGCATTTTTTATGTAGTGCAAGTATGGTCACGCATTCGGTCAGCATCATTGGAGCAGGCCCCGCCGGTCTGATGGCAGCTGAAACCTTGCTTCAAGCAGGTGTACAGGTCTCGTTATATGACGCTATGCCGTCGGTAGGACGCAAGTTCTTACTGGCAGGTAAGGGCGGGTTGAACCTGACACACAGCGAAGCCGCACCCCTTTTTCTTTCTCGATATGGTGAGTCTGCCACTCAGGTAGCACCGTGGCTGGAACGCTTAGATGCGACAGCCTTACGGCAGTGGGCAGACGTGTTGGGAGCAGAAACCTTTGTAGGGTCGTCTGGCCGTGTGTTCCCCAAGGAAATGAAAGCTGCCCCGTTGCTGCGCGCCTGGTTGCACCGCTTGCGCAGTCAAGGCTTGCAATTGCATACCCGCCATCGCTGCACAGGGTGGAATGATGATGGTCAGTTGTGTTTTGACACCCCTAAAGGTGAGGTGACATTACAGGCGCCAGCTGTGATTTTGGCTCTAGGTGGTGGCAGTTGGTCGCGCTTGGGCAGTGATGCTGCGTGGATGCAGTGGTTAGGTGCTCGGGGTGTGCAGATGACGGCATTAGAGCCGTCTAACGGTGGTGTAGTTGTGCCGTGGAGCAAGCATTTTGCAGAACGTTTTGCCGGGCAGGCGGTGAAAACGGTTGCCATGCAGGTAGCGGGGCAAACAAGCTGGCGACGTGGCGAAATCATGATTACCGAGACTGGCGTTGAGGGCGGCTTGGTGTATGCCTTATCAGCGAATTTACGTGCTTTGTTGCGTAACCAAGGCCATGCCGATTTTGCCTTGGACTTAACGCCAGATCGTGACTTGTCTGCGGTGGAAAAAGCGGTGAGCGCTACGCGTTCAGGTCGTTCGTGGTCTACCTTCTTACAACGTCAGTTGGGGCTCAAAGGCGTGAAGCTGGGCTTGTTGTACGAAGTGCTACCCAGAGACGAGTTTGAGAATCCGCAGCGTTTGGCGCGTACCATCAAAAGTTTGCCGTTGCGAGCAACAGGGCTGCAAGCGATGGACGAAGCCATTAGTACCGCTGGTGGCGTAGCGGCTATCAATCTGGATGACAACTTGATGCTGCGCCATCTACCCAGTGTATTTTGTGCCGGTGAAATGTTGGATTGGGATGCCCCCACAGGTGGTTATTTACTCACAGCCAGTTTTGCCAGTGGCAAGGTGGCAGCAGAAGGTGTAATGCGTTGGCTGGCGTCGCAGCCAGCATAAACAACAACGCAGGAGTAGAAGTTTTATGTCAGCAAAACCCTTAGAAACCGTACAGTACAGACCCGTTACGGGGGTTACGCTGTGGCTGGCGTTAATCGCCTTGGCCGCAGGTGGCTTTGGTATTGGTACGGGTGAATTTGCCATCATGGGTATCTTGCCCGAGGTGGCGCAGTATCACCAGATGACCGAACCACAAGCTGGTAGGTTAATCAGCGCCTATGCGTTAGGGGTGGTAATTGGTGCACCCATATTGTCGGTCTGGGGAGCTAGGCTGCCTCGTCTGTGGTTAGCCATCAGCTTGATGGTGATGTATGCCATCACGAACTTTGCCAGTGCGTTGGCCCCCACGTTTAATTGGTTAATGCTGTTCAGGTTTTTGAGCGGCTTACCGCACGGTGCGTACTTTGGTGTGGCGGCATTGATTGCAGCGTCTATGGTGGAACCCTACCGACGCGGCTATGCCGTGGGGCGGGTGATGATGGGGTTAACGGTCGCGGCGTTGGTGGGGAATCCCATCGCGATTTGGTTAGGACAGTGGGCAGGTTGGCGTTGGCCGTTCGCCTTGGTGGGCGCGATTGCTGTGTTGACCATTTACTTGATCGGTCGTTTTGTACCCCGTGACTTACCTGAAATACACAGCTCTGCACGCCAAGAACTCAGCGCGTTACGTAATCCGCGTGTGTGGATGACCTTAGCTATAGGCGGCATTGGGTGTGGCGGTATGTTTGCGGTGATGAGCTATATTGCCCCCATTGTGACGGAGGGTGCTGGTTTACCCACCCACGTCGTGCCTTTAGCACTGTCGGTGTTTGGGGCAGGCATGATTGTGGCGAATTACATAGGCGGTTGGGCGGCTGATCGTTGGTTATTCCGGGGCGCGGGAGTCATCCTGTTATGGGGGCTGTGCTTATTGCTGATGTTCCCATTGATGATGCGTAATAACGTGACGCTGTTTATCGGTATTTTTACCGTTGGCACCATTGGTGCACTAGGCACGATACTGCAAGTGCGCTTGATGGATGTGGCGGCGAACGCGCAAACCTTGGCTGCATCACTCAACCATTCTGCCTTTAATTTCGCTAATGCGTTGGGTGCATGGTTAGGTGGTGTGGTGATTGATGCGGGCTTTGGCCTGCAATCTACTGCTTGGGCGGGGGCAGCGCTGTCGTTCAGTGGTTTGATTGTATTGTTACTGGCTTGGCGTCAAGAAAAAGCGTGGCAACGCCGGAGGGCTGCTGATGCCGCTGCAGCCTAACGAAAATACCCCTGATAGCCCGTCATTATGGCTATTGTTCTGGATCTTTACGCGCATTGCGTTGACCAGTTTTGGGGGCGGCGTTAGTGGCTGGATGATGCGTGACTTTGTACTAAAACGTGCATGGTTAACGCGTGATGAGTTCTTGAGCGGGGTGGCGCTCTCGCAGGCTTTACCCGGTTTAAATGTGGTGAATCTGGCCATTTGGGTGGGTTATCGCTTGCGGGGCGGAGCAGGTGCTTTCTGGAGCGCACTGGGCATGGTTGTGCCAGCGCTGCTATTAATCTTAGTATTGGCGCAGCTATACAGCACGGTGCAAGCGATTAGCTGGGTACCTGTGTTGATGGCGGGTATTGCCGCTGCTGCTACGGGCCTATCGTTAGAGATGGGCGTGCATGCGGCCAAACGAGTGATGCCAGACAAAGTAGGGTTGCTATTGATGGCGATGGTGTTTGCTGCCATTTATGTGTGGCAGATCAACCTGATTGTGGTGATTGTGATCGCTGCACCGTTGTCAGTGTGGTACGCCTATTACACGCTGGAGGACTAACCATGTGGTTGTTACTGCTGGCATTGCTGCGTGTTTTTATCCCCTTGTCTTTGCTGACCATAGGTGGTGGGCAAAGTATTATTCCCGCCATTCACGAGCAAGTAGTAACCCAGCAGGGTTGGTTAAGCGATCAGCAGTTTTTAGATCTGTTCGCGTTGTCCCGTTTAGCACCCGGGCCCAAAACCTTATTAGTCGCCTTAATTGGGTGGGAAGTCAGTGGGTTTTGGGGCGCTTGGGTGGCTGCCATTGCGATCTTCTTGCCGTCTGCGCTATTGATGTATGCCATTGTGCGAGTGTGGCAACGCCACGCAGGCAAGCGCTGGATACGAGCAATGGAAAAAGGCTTAGTACCCATTGCAGCAGGTATGGTGTTTGCCGCCGCCGGTACGATTTTGGATGCCAGCAGTCATAAAGAATTAGCGTGGGCGGTAGCGTTAGGCAGTACCGCGTTGCTGCTGTCTGGACGAGTGAACCCTTTTGTCTTGCTAGGAGCAGGTGGGCTGGTGTTTGTTGCTGTTGTACCGTTGTTGTGACAGTGCTTACAGCGGACCTTTGAATACAAAAAATGCACCAGCACAAATAAGGGCAAAGCCTACCGCATGATTGATGGTCAGGCTTTCCTTTAGGTACAGCACCGAGAACACGGCAAACACGACTAAGGTAATAACCTCTTGCATGGTTTTAAGCTCAGCGGCGGAATACACCGTATGCCCTAAACGGTTGGCAGGCACGGCTAAACAATACTCTACCAAGGCAATCGCCCAACTAATCAGAATCACCTTCACGATGGGGCTATGTGGGAATTTCAAATGCCCATACCACGCGATGGTCATGAACACGTTAGAACAAACCAGCAGCAATATGGGCAGGAATTTCTGCATCATGGCGTTTAAGAATTAGTAGAAGAAAAGGCAGCATACACGAACTGTATAGGCGATGTGGACTAGCGTTGTTTGCTGATGATTGTATATACTTGGTATTCAAATCATTTTAATATCATCTATTTTATGAGCACGAAATCTAGCGCTAGAGAACGTTTTGGCATGATGTTTGTAGGCGTTTCTCGTCGGTGGCGAGCGGGTGTGGACAGCAGTTTGGCGCAAGCTGGGCTGACGGATGCAACGTGGCGTCCGTTGGTGCACATTGAGCGCAGTGGCGGCGGTATTTCGCAGAAAGACTTAGCGGCCAGATTAGACCTGGATGCGTCCACCTTGGTGCGTTTGATTGATGTGTTGGTAAGCAAGTCACTGGTAGAGCGGCGTGCTGATGAAAGCGATAGACGCAGCAAACTGCTGTATCTAACAGAGCAGGGGAAAACGGCTTTGGCTCCCTTACAAAAACGCTTATTCGTGGCAGAAAGCGAAATGTTGGCAGGCTTAAGTGACGAACAAATAGAGAAGTTCAGCGCCATGCTGGAACACATAGATGCCAATATCCGTACCTTACAAGAAGGCGGGGCAGATAAGGTATGAGTTGGACGCGAGGCTTAAGCAAATGGGGCTTTGATGAGCCACGTATGGCCTTTGCAGGCCGCACGGCATTAGCAGCATGTGCGGCGGTAGTGATAGCGTGGTTATTGGGTTTAGAGCATCCGCAATGGTCTGGCATGACCGTATGGGCGGGTTCCCAACCATGGCGTGGTCAGTTGGCGGAAAAAAGTGTATTCCGATTGCTAGGTACCTTAGTGGGCGGTGTGTTTGGCATGCTGCTGTTACTGCTGACTGATGGCAACCTAGTGTGGCTCACCTTTGGTTTAGCCGTGTGGATAGGGTTGTGCACCTGGGCCGGCAATCGCATACGCGGCTTTATCTCGTATGGGGCGATGCTGTCAGGCTATACCGCTGTCATGGTGACGCTGCTTAAAAGTCATCACTTCACTTCCATCTTTGCTATTGGTATAGACCGCATTTTTACTGTATCGCTAGGGGTGTTAGTCGCTTTGTTGGTGGGCTGGCGTTTTGCTCCTGTTGCCAACGCAGTAAATATTCCTAAACGCTTAAAAGCATTAGTACGGGATACAGAGCAGTTGTTGCGTGCCGAACAGGTAGCAGGACAAGGAACTGTGGAGCTAGAGGCGCAAAAGCAGCATATCTTGCGTCAACTTGCCCTGATGGAAGAAAGCCTAGAAACGCAGGTGGCAGGTTCCTGGAACTTACGTCAACGGGTACGCCGCTGGCGTGGACAAATGGTGGCGCTAGTACAAGCGCTACTTAACAGCGATTTGTCGATGATGAGTAGCCAGAGCTTACCGCGAGAAGTGGCCGCTTATTACGATACCCGCGAGGCGATGCGAGCCTCGTTGAGATCCTTTTTAATGATGGCCTTGGCAGGCGCAGCCTGGCTGTTAAGCGGCATAGAAATGGGCGCATTCATGCTAGTGGGTACCGCTATCATGGTGTCGGTGTTTTCTACAGTCACCCAACCCTTGCCTATTTTGAAGCAAGTGGTGATAGGGCAGGCTCTAGGGGTGTTAGCCGCATGGGTATGTAGGTGGTTAGTGTGGCCGTATATGGGTAGTGAAACGGCACAGATCGTGAGCTTAATGCCCTTTATATTGATGGGCGGTTTGTTTTTTGGTCATCGTATTGGTGCTGGTCCACGTGGTTTTGACTTCAATATGGTGCTCTTGTTACTTGTGCAGCCGGGTTGGCCATTGCTAGGCGATTGGACGCATGCATGGCAGGCTGGTATTGCCGTGGTGTTAGGGCCGGTTATGGCGATGGTCGCGTTCTGGCTGATCTTTCCTGCTAATAGCGCCACACAGATTGCGAATGTGCGTACCAAAGTACGACGTACCTTGTTAACGCAGGCAGCGCAGCCCATGGATGCAGAACGTAAGGCGCAATGGTATGCACAGTTAAGTCTGGGGGTGTTGAAATTGGCGCGCTATCACACGGCAGGTACAGCGACTACCCAAACCGAAAATGCCTTGGCGTGGGGACATGGTGTAAAGGCCATGGGTGTATTGCAGCAGCATTTGACGCTGCTAAAGCAGGAGGCGTCAGCCACAGCAGAACAGCGAAATAGTGTGACAGCAGTTGGGGCGTTGTTGCTCTCTGGTAAAGCTAGCGCTACCGAGTTGGTAGCAGCATTACAGCAGTTGCAAGCCAGTTGGCAGGGCAGCGCAGCACTGGATAACGCTAAGGTGGAACAAGCGTTAGCAGTGTTGGCTGCACCTACTGCGCGTTAGTAATGCAAGGCGCGTTGGTAAGCGTCTAGCACAGCCTCATGCATAGACTCCGACAGCGTGGGGTGAGCAAACACGGTTTGCATCAACTCCGCTTCGGTAGTTTCTAACTGCATCGCAACACCATAGCCTTGGATGAGTTCGGTGACTTCATCGCCCACCATGTGAGCACCCAGTAGTTCACCGCTTTGGTCATCAAAAATGACTTTTACGAAACCGTCGGTGGAGCCCATTGCTAAAGCTTTGCCGTTGGCGGCCAGCGGGAACTTACCTATGCGCAGGGTGCGACCGCTGGCGTTGGCTTGTTCTTCAGTCAGGCCTACATGAGCCACTTGAGGGTGGCTGTAAATGCACGCTGGAATGCGTTCAGCACACAGTGGGTGTGGTTTCAGGCCAGCAATATGCTCCACACAAATAACGGCTTCGTGCGAGGCTTTGTGCGCCAACCACGGTGCACCGGCTACATCACCAATGGCGTAGATATGTGGGTGTCCAGTGGCACTGAAATCTTGCGTAATGATGTGGGTGTTTTCCACTTTTACTGCATAGCTTTCTAAGCCCAGCTTTTCGGTGTTGCCCACAATGCCCGCGGCGACTAACACTACATCGGCTTGCAGGGTTTTGGCACCATCAGCGCCTTCTAACTGTAGTGTCCAGCCTTGGCCTTGTTTCTTGGCTTCTTGAATACGGCAACCCAGATGCAAGTGTATGCCATCACGTTGTAAGGCTTTGGCTACATGCTGGGAGACTTCGACATCCTCAGACGCCAAAATTTTATCGCCCATTTCTACTACGTGTACTTCAGAACCTAGTGCACGGTAGAAACTCGCAAACTCAATGCCGATCACGCCCGCGCCAATAATGGTGAGCGATTTTGGTACGGAAGTAGGCACTAACGCTTCTTTGTAGCTCCACACCGATTGTCCATCAACGGGGAACATAGGCAAGCTACGGGCGCGAGCGCCAGTAGCGAGGATGAGGTCTTTTGTCTGTAACGACTGGCTGCTGCCGTCTGCTTGTTCCACGATGACGTTTAGCCCCGATGCAGCGGGTGCGCCTAATTTGCCGTGGCCGTTAAACACCTGCACGCCATTTTTCTGCATCAAGTGTTTCACGCCGCGTTGCAATTGGGCGGAAATATCACGTGAGCGTTTGACGACGGCGGCCAAATCCACGGTGGGGGCGGCACACTGAATACCAAAGCTGGCAGAGTCACGGATCAGACGCAACACATCGGCAGAGCGAAGCAAGGCTTTGGTGGGGATGCATCCCCAGTTCAAGCAGATGCCGCCCAGATGCTCTTTTTCCACCAACGCGGTGCGCAAGCCCAGTTGTGCTGCGCGGATGGCAGCAACGTAACCACCAGGGCCACCACCAATGATGGTGACGTCAAAAGTTGAGGTAGTCATGGCAGGCCTTAAATCAGAATGGAAAGCGGTGCTTCCAGTGTTTCTTTGAAGCGGGCCAACCAACGCGCAGCCAAGGCACCATCGATAGCACGGTGGTCAACAGATAGCGTCATGCTGAGCATTTGTGCAATCACCATGTCATCACCTTCAGCAATCACGCGGCGCTCTGCAGCACCCACAGCCAGAATGGCGGCTTGTGGTGGGTTGATGATGGCAGCAAAGTTTTGCACACCGTACATGCCCAAGTTGCTGATGGTGAAGCTGCCGCCTTGGTATTCGTGAGGCTGCAACTTACCATCGCGTGCGCGCTCTGCCAATTGACGTACGTTTTGGCTCAAGGCGGACAACGACAGATTGTTGGCGTTACGTACCACAGGGGTAATCAAACCAGAGTCTGTGGACACAGCCACTGAGATATCCACATCGTGATACTGCAGCAAGGCCTCGTCTGTCCAGCTGACGTTCATCTCTGGCATGGCTTGCAAGGTGACGGCTACGGCTTTGACGATCAGGTCATTGACCGAGACTTTCTGGCTAGCGGTTTGGTTAATTTGTGCACGTAGCGCCAACAGGGCATCTACACGGCATTCTGCTTGCAAATAGAAGTGCGGTACGGTGGATTTGCTTTCTGTTAGACGTCTAGCGATAGTACGGCGCATTGCGCTGTGCGGTTGCGCGGTGTAAGCGGCATTGCTGGCGGCAGTCGGAGCAGCAGTTGCTGCGCTAGCTACTGCAGGTGCAGGTTGAGCTTGTGCTTTCAGTACATCATTTTTAATGATGCGACCATGTGGGCCACTGCCGTTGATAGTGGCCAAATTCAGACCAGCTTCCAGCGCCAGTCGGCGAGCCAAGGGGCTAGCAAAGATGCGGCCTGTATGGGCTGCGGCAGCGACGTTGCTCACGGGGGCGACGGGCGCAGCAGCAGGTGTAGCAGAGGTTGTAGTGGTAGCGGTAGGCTCGACTACAGCGGGTGCCGCCGCGGCGGCTTGTGGAATATCAGCCAAGGCCGCTTGCAGTTCAGCATCACCTTCACCAGCGGCCAAGATAACGGCGATGGGCGCGCCCACTTCCGCAGACTGACCCGCAGGCACCAAAATACGTGCCAAGGTGCCCGAGGCTTCGGACGCGACTTCAACAACCGCTTTGTCGGTTTCTACTTCCAAAAGCTCGTCATTCAGGTTGACGGCTTCACCTTCTTTTTTCAACCAGCTCAAGATTTGAGCGGCGTCATTGCCGGCAGCAACGCCGGGCATGGTTATAAGGGTAGCCATGGCTTAATTCCTGTTTTCCAAATCATTACGGTAGGCGTGCAGGTCAGCGTAAGTGACCAATTCCAATACGTTGCCTTCAGGGTCTTTGCAGAAGGCAAGGTAGACGCCATCACGCACTTCGACGCGACGATCGCCTGTTAAGAATTGCGCGCCTGCCTGTTGTAAGCGCTGTATTGCGGCATCAATATCAGCCACGATAAAAGTGAGGTAGAAGCTGCCTGCACGGTCCAACAAAAAGGGCAGGTCGGCTTCTGCATCCACGGGTGCCGCATCAGGTTGTATTAACTTGATGCGTTCACCGTAGGTGGTTTGCAGTCGCACGACGCTGTAGCCATGGGCTGACATGGCAGCGTGCATGGCTTTGTCAGCAGGCACGTGAATGAGACTCTTAGCCGTGTAACCCAGCCCTTCTTCGTAGAAGCGTTGCAGGGCAGGAAGGTCGCGGCAGCAAATACCTACTTCCAGAGGGGAGACCATCGTAGTGCTCATGTGATGCTCCTAGTTCAGGCCTTGGCCGTGTTGTACACGTTGCAAGCCTTCTACCACTTCTTCAGTGCGGGCATGGGCAGCACGTTCCAGTACTTTAGAAATACTAGGTGACGCCTCACCGCCGGTGACACGCTGAATAGGCTGATCCAGCCAGTCGAAGTAACGGCGTTGGATTTCATCGGCCAACCAGCCACCGTAGGATGTGCCTCTAGCACCTTGTTCTACGATCAGCACGTTGTTGGTTTTGCGGATACTTTCACCAATAGTGTCCCAATCCAAGCTAGCTTGATCCAGCCAACGCAAATCGATCACTTCAGCATCAACGCCCGTTTGTTCTACGGCTTCCAAGCTATGCTGAACCATGGACAAGTAGGTCAGGATAGTGAGGGCTTTACCTTCACGGCGTACGGCGGCTTTACCTACTGGCAAGCAGTAATCCAAGTCGTCGGTGGGGGCCAAACCGCTGGATGCGTACAGGTCAATGTGTTCGATGACCAGAACGGGGTCGTTCAGTTTCAGCGCAGTATTCATCAAGCCCACGTAGTCGAAAGGCGTAGATGGGGCCACAATGCGCCAACCTGGGCTAGTCGCAAAAATACCGGCTGGGTCCATAGAGTGCTGCGAACCATAGCCGCTACCCATTGCCACTTTGCTGCGCAGTACCAGTGGCACATTGATGTCGCCACCAAACATGTGACGCACTTTGCCAATCTGGTTGAAGATTTGGTCAGCAGCTACCCACATGAAGTCGGGGTACATGAATTCCACTACAGGTCTGTAGCGGCCATCCATCGCCAGACCACCACCCAAACCAGCGAAAGCGTTTTCGCTAATAGGTGTGCCCAAAACGCGATCAGGGAAACGATCAGACAAACCACGAGTCGCACCGTTGGTGCCGCCTTTCAGACGGTGTACGTCTTCACCCATGATGACCACGCCGGGGTCAGTTTCCATGCGTCGGCCCATCACATCAGCGACCACATCGATGAATTTGCGATTTTCTAGGGATGAGGTGAAGTTGTTTTGCTCTACCGTTGCGACGCCATTCATTTCGCTCAGGTCGCCACGTAACCCTACGTCACGGAAGTGTGGAGCAGGCCACAGTTCAGGACGAATACGACGTTTGCCTGCTTTGCCATCAGGATCAGCCTCTACCAGCGCTTCAGCCGCATTTTTCATGGCTTGCTGGATGCGGCTCTGCAATTGTTCTATGTCTTCGGCAGTGATCAGCCCCAATTCCACCATTTTGGTGTTCATCAGAGTGACTGGATCACGTTCGCGCCATTGCTGTTCTTCTTCTTTGCTGCGGTAACCAAAGGCGCTACCGGCAAAGCCACCGTTCTGGTGGTAGAAGCGGTATAGGTCAGCTTCAATAATGGTTGGGCCGCGGCCTGTGCGCATGTGCGCCAACGCCTGTTCCATCGCCAAGTGAACGGCCAGTGGGTTCATGCCATCTACTTTCCAGCTAGGAATGTTGAAGGCTTGGCCACGCGCAGACAAACGAGGCTCGGCAGTGGCTTCTTCTACTGAGGTAGACACTGCGTAGCGGTTGTTTTCAATGAAGAAGCACAGGGGTAGTTTCCATGCGGCAGCCAAGTTCATGGTTTCTAGCGCAGAACCAATGTTTACCGCACCGTCACCAAAGTAGGTGATGGCTACATCGCTAGTGCCAGCGTGTTTGTGTGCCCATGCTGCACCGGCTGCCAATGGAATACCACCGCCCACAATCGCGTTAGTACCCAGTACGCCAGCTTCGTCCCAACGCAAGTGCATGGAACCGCCACGACCTTGGCAGAAACCTTGTGACAAGCCCAGAATTTCCGCCAAAGTACGTTGCAACAGTGCAGTGGTGTTAGCGCCCAAATCGGCAGTAGGAGACATGCCGTTAGGGTGAATATGCGCCAGTGCTTTACTCAGAAATTGGTGGTGACCACGGTGTGAACCGTTGATTTGATCAGTCGTACGCAGGAACGCTAGCGAGCCTGCTGCGCCGCCTTCCTGACCTACGCTGGAGTGCGCCGGGCCGTGCACCAAGCCTTCCATGGCAAGGCCAACGACGGTTTCTTCAAAAGCACGAATCAGGTGTACATGCGTGAGTAGCGTACCCAGTACCGCTGGGTCTGCGTTTTTCCAATCACTGTCGGTAATTTGGAATTCAACCCAGGGAGCCTGGGACTGCAAAGGGGTAATGTCTGGCATAGTGAAACTCACATGGGAAAATTAGGTTCGGAACTAGCATCCAGCACACGCTGGGAAGTGAATGCGTTACAACGGGTGGCCTGTAGATCGCTCATACGGCCAACCAGTTTTTCAAGAGCTGGGCATCGCCTAGCAAAGCATCTGGTGTGCCACGGAACACCACAGCACCGTGACCCAACACGCAGACGCTGGATGAAATCTTCATCGCGATGGTGAGCTTTTGCTCTACCAAAATAATGGAGACGCCACGTTTGTTAATGTCGGCAAGTGCTTCGCCCACCACTTCTACAATCTTGGGCGCCAGGCCTTCAGTAGGCTCATCCACCAAGATCAGGCGAGGGTTGCCCAACAATGATCTACAAATGGTGAGCATTTGCTGTTCACCGCCGGATAAGTTGCCGGCCAGAGTGTTGCGACGCTCTTTAAGACGAGGGAAGTAGTCGAACATTTGCTCTACATTCCACACCGGTGCGTTGGCACGCTTGGGTTGTATGCCCATTAGCAAGTTTTCGTCTACGGTAAGGTTGGCAAAAATGTCGCGCTCTTCAGGTACATAAGCGATACCTGCACGAGCGATTTGGTAGGCGGGTTTGCCTGCCAGCTCTTGGCCATCCAACACCACGTTGCCAGAGGTGGGCGTCAACATGCCCATGATGGCTTTGAGTGTGGTGGAACGACCTGTACCGTTACGACCTAGCAGGCTCAGCACTTCACCTTGTTGCACTTCAAAGCTCACGCCATGAAGGATGTGGCTTTTGCCGTAGTGGGCGTGCAAGTCTTGCACACGCAATAGAGGGGATTGGGCTGTACTCATGCCTGTACCTCCGTACCCAAATAGGCTTCTTGTACGAGTTTGTTGTTGCGGATTTCTTCGGGTGTGCCAGTGGCAATAATTTGCCCGTACACCAGCACACTGATGCGGTCGCTTAACGAGAACACCACATCCATATCGTGTTCTACGATCATGAGGCTACGACCTTGGCTAAGCTCTTTAATGAGGCCTGTGGTGTAGTCGGTTTCCTCGCGGGACATACCGGCCATGGGCTCATCCAACAGCAGCACGCTAGGGTCAGACGTTAGGGCAATACCGATTTCCAACGAACGTTGTTCGGAATAGCTCAACTCGCCAGCCAGTGTGTCGCGGTGGGCGCTTAGACGCACGTTTTCAAGTAATACATCGACTTCAGCAGTCACTGCTTTAGCACGTGAGGCAGGACGCCAGAAGTTGTAGTCCAACTTGTGACGGCGCATCACACCTAAGCGCAGGTTTTCAAATACGCTGAGGCCAGGAAACACGTTAGTGATCTGAAAAGAGCGCGCTAACCCTAGGCGGTTAATACGTTGTGGATCCATGCCCTGAATAGGGCGGGAATCCAATTGGATGGTGCCGCTACTAGGGCGCAACAACCCTGAGATCAGGTGAAACAGTGTGGACTTGCCTGCACCGTTAGGACCAATAATCGCGTGGCGTTCGCCTTTTTCCAGCGTCAGGTTAACGCCGCGCATGATATGTGACTCACCAAAGGATTTATGCAAATCCTTGATAGTCAGGATAGGGGAATGAGCAGTAGACGTCATGGCTATTGTTCCTCGTTCATGGCTTGCCATTTACGTGTCATGGTCGTAGTAATGATGACGCCAAGGATGACCAGCAATACAGGCCATACCCATGTCATGACGGCATTAGGTACCCACGCTTGTCCAAACAACTGGATAGCAGGCCAATCCATATTGGCTGCGACGTGGTAGTCGGGGCTGAGAATGCGGCCTAGTAGCTCAACGATGATCACAATCCCGGCACCACCAGCTACTACACCCAGTGTCCACACCAGTAGCGCACCGATGAGTACGAGCATGTTGTGACGCAGACTGCTGCGTTGCCACCATTGCAGAATGCTGAACAGACCCGCAGGCAAGAACATCATGACCAACACGAAGATGATGCCTTGGTACAGTAACCATGAGCGAGTCAGGTCAGAGACGGCATAACCGAAGAAGCTCATGACGGCAGCGCCTAGGGCGGGGCCAAAGAAACTAGCAATACCACCGATGTACGAGAACAGTACAGCTTGGGTAGACAGTGTCATGTCGAACAGCACGTAGTTGGCTGCTTCGTTGTGCATGGCCTGCAAACCACCGGCCAGACCTGCAAAGGTGGCAGAGATAGTGAATACCATCACACGCAGACGGTGCACGTTGTAGCCCAAGAAGCGCAGGCGATTGGTGTTTTCGCGCAAGCCGTTACACAAGCGACCTAAGGGGGTGCGAGTGAAGTAGAACAGCAGAGCGATAGCAATCAGCGCCCAGACCAGAGTTAGGTAATACACCTCGGTAGAGGTACCGAAGTCAAAGCCCCATGCAGGCATACGCATAGCGGATACACCACCTTCACCACCAAACACCCCTTTAAGGTGTGGAGCCAGAGCGTGCAACAGTTCAGCCAGCGCTAAGGTGATCATAGAGAAGTACACACCGCTGCGCTGGGTAGAGAACCAACCCGCCACAATGCCTAGCAAACAGCCGGCCAATGCGCCCAGTAATGGCAGCAAAGGAGTAGGCAGCAAGCCCATACCGTCCACTGCATTCATGGCGTGAATGGTGGCAAAAGTACCGATGGCGAAGTAGGCAGCGTGACCAAATGACAGCATGCCGCCTTGGCCTGCCAGCACATTAAAGGCCGTCGCAAACAACACAGCGATCAGCATCTGAATGGCAGCATTTAACAGGGCAGGAGTGAGGTAAGAAGGTGCTAGCGCAAGCGCGACGATCAGCACGACAAACAGAAAAACGCGTTTCACCGTATTACTCCCTATTTCCCATCAGGCCCGACGGACGGATCAATAACACCAGTAGCATGAGCAAGAAGGGAATCGTGGCTGCCATGGAAGAAACTTTCAGTGTGAGTAGACCACCGGTAGCGCGAGCCCATTCACCCAGACCAACCAGATTGAACAGGTCGGCAAGGCTCCAATCTATGCCCACGGCAAAAGACGACACCAAACCGATGATGAGGGAAGACAGCATGGCGCCGCCCAGGGAACCCAGCCCCCCTACAACCACCACCACAAACACCAGTACGCCTAGTTCCAGCGCCATGTTTGGGTTAGTGGTGTAGAACGCACCGGCCACGGCACCAGCCAGGCCAGCCAAACCAGCACCCACAGCGAATACGCCCATGAATACCATAGGTACGTTGTGGCCCAGAGCCTCACCCATGCGAGGTTTGTAGATGGCGGAACGCACCACAATCCCAACGCGGGTGCGGGTCAACAGCAGATAGATCAGAGCAAACATCAGCAAGGATGTTGCACCGATTAACAGGCGGTAGAAGGGGTAGTTCGTACCGAAAATGCTGAACGCTGAGAAGTTCAACGCTTCGGGTACGCGGTAATCCACAGGGTAGTTACCGTAAAACAGTTTGATGATTTCGGTGATGATGAATGACACACCGAAAGTCAGCAGCAACTGGTGACCATGTCCGTATTGGTGCACGCGGCGCAGCATGTAGCGCTCCACAAATGCACCGATCAGCCCAACCAAAATGGGGGCGATTACGATTGCAGGCCAGTAGCCTATGTACTTCTGCAAGGTGTAGGCCAAATAGGCGCCAACCATGTAGAAAGAGGTATGGGCGAAGTTCAGAACGCCCATCATGCCGAAAATAAGGGTCAGGCCGGCGGAGACCATGAACAATAGCAATCCGTAGATGCTACCGTTCAGCAGGGACACAACAAAAAACTCCATGCGTATGCCTTTTTTGCCTAGGTTGTATGTATAGACTCTGCCAAGCGCAATAGGTAGAGCTATCAGGGGCTAGAGACTATAGAGGTGAAGACGCCAGCCATTACTGCGTGGCTGGCGTATAGGAACAGCGATTAGGAAGGACGCTTCATGGAGCAGGTTTGCTCTACGGGGTTAACTGCTTCTGCACCCGTAAAGAGTTTGACCACGCTAAAGCCCATGTCGGTGCCGTCTACTTTGTATTCAGCATCACGTGACACTTGGGATACCACGATAGGCAGCATGACTTGGTGATCGTCAGCGCGAATAGCGATCTCACCCAGTGGGCCCGTCAGTGTGACGTTTTCCAAATTCAGTGCCAACTGAGTGGCATCCATTTTGCCGTCGGCATTGGGTGATGTGTTGCGCAGTGCTTCGCCCAACATTTGGATGCCAAATACGGTTTGTGGCTCTACGTAAGTAGGGTAGTGACCAGTGACTGCTTTGTAGTCCTCGGCAAAAGCTTTAGTGGCGTCATTGGCTTCCACGTTGAACGCGTGGGAAATGTAGTGACCCAGAGCCAAATCCCCGGCGTTGGCGATGTTGCCGGGCTGATCCAAGAACACGGTACCAAAGCGGATTTTCAAGCCAGCGTCGCGTGTGGCTTTCATCAGCAACAGCAAGTCGTTAGACCAGTTACCAGTAATCACAGTCTCAGCGCCGCTGTTTTTGATGCGGTTAGCGTACGGTGCGAAGTCTTGAATACGGTTTACATCGTGCAGCGTTTTTTCTACCACGGTGTAGTTGTTAGCGGCCGCTTGTTGCTCGGTCGCGTATTCCATGTCGCCACCCCATGAGTAGTTCTGGTTCATGGCATAGACTTTGGAGCCCAGAACGCCGTCTTCTTGCATGGCGTTAACCAGTGTTTTCACACGAATAGGGGCGTTGGTCGTGAAGCGGAAATGATAGAAGTGACACTTGTCTGCTGTCAGCTCTAGTGCTTCGCCGCCCATGTTCAGGTACAGCACTTCTTTGCCACGATTACGGATGTTGTGTTTGCGGATGTCTTCGGTGATTTGACCAGAAACCGCGGAGGAAGAGCCTTGGATGATGATGTCAGCGCCATCAGCAATTGCGGCTTTCACTTTGTCCGACGCACCAGCAGGACCGCCTTGGTTGTCGTATTCCATGATCTCGATGGCTTCACCGTTCCAGCCACCAGCTTGGTTGATTTTGTCCAACTCGTATTTCACAGCGGTACGGTACAGCAGACCGGTAGACGCTTGAGGGCCAGACAGTGTTTCCACTAAAGCAATTTTGAGTGGTGCGGCTTGTGCAGTAGCCAAGCTACTCAACCCAGTAACGGCTAGCGTTAGTGTCAGGTGTTTCAGTTTCATCGTTTGCTCTCCATTCTCCGAAAAGAATTCGCATGTGGCGCGGCCTTCGTGTGGGAAAGATATTGGTTTAGGAATATCCGTCACAAAGGATAATTTTTATGTAACTTGTCTGATAAGTTTGATATGCTTGTCAGACGATTGAAAAATACTATATCAGCAACAAAAAGAGTGTCAACGAGCATTGATCAAGAAACGCAGTAATCGCGATTAGTTCGTTTTAAATCAATAGGTTGCTCTTATAGGTATAAACCCGAATACGAGGAGGATCTATGCTGGGGCTAGAGAAAAAAACGGTGTTAATTACTGGTGCGGCCGGTGGAATTGGGCGTGCTTTAGCCTTGCGTCTGGCACAAGCTGGCGCGCAAATTGCGCTGTGTGATCGCGATGCCGATGCACTGGAAAAACTGGAACAAGAGATACGCGAACAAGGTGGTATGGCGGCGCGTTATGCAGCAGATGTGAGTTCGCAGCAGTCATGCCAAGCGTTGGCAAAAGCTGTGGCGGCGCAATTTGGCTGCATTGATTCCTTGGTGCATTCAGCGGGTATTTATCCCGAATCTAAAGTCGCCGAGATGAGTGCAGAGCAATGGCGTCAATTGATGCAGATTAATCTGGATGGCACCTTCTATATGTGTCAGGCCGTGATGCCGTACTTGTCAGAGCGCAGCAATATTGTGAACTTGTCGTCTATGGCGGGTCATCGTGGCAGTTATGCACACGCGCATTACTCCGCCTCTAAAGGCGCGGTGACCAGCTTTAGTAAAAGCTTGGCCTTAGAGTTGGCACCACGCACACGTGTGAATTGCGTCGCCCCCGGTATTATCGAAACCGCAATGACGCGTGATTTACTGCAAGAAAAAGGCCAAGCCTTATTAGCTTCTACGCCCTTGAAACGCTTTGGTACAGCGCAAGAAGTGGCCGATGTAATTCTATTTTTGTGTTCTGATTTGGCGTCGTTTGTGACGGGTGAAACCATCCATGTGAACGGTGGGTTGTACATGGTGTAACGCTGGGCCGCCAGTCTCGTTATACTGGCGGAGTTTCATACATTACCTACACAGATCAGGATTGTTTGACCACTATGGCAGGGCATAAACAAAGCATTGCATACTCCACGCCCATCGTGACGTGGATACGGCAGGAAATAGAAGCTGGCCATTTTGTTGCCGATCAAAAATTGCCCAGTGAAGCGCAGTTGCAAGAGCGCTTCGGGGTAAGCCGTTCCGTCGTGCGTGAGGCATTGTCACAGTTAAAGTCGGAAGGCTTAGTGCATTCACAGCAAGGTAAGGGTGTATTTGTGAATGCACGCGGTGAACGTCGTATGTTCAGTTTGGACATGTCAGGCGCTACTCTGGGTGACCTGACTAGTCTTGAGCATGTCATAGAACTATTGGTGGCGATTGAGGTGGCAGCTGCTAAGCATGCGGCAGAGCGACATACTGCCGCTGACCTAAAAAAGATACGCAAAGCCTTAATAGGCATGGAATATGCCATTGCGTGTGATCAGTTGGGCGACGAGGAAGACTACGCGTTTCACCAAGCAATTGTGGATGCTACGCATAATCCGCACTTCATCACGCTCAATGAGTATTTAGAGCAGCATGTGCGACGATTAATACGCCAAGCGCGTAGTCATACAGCGCAATACCATCAAGATTTGATTGAAGATGTGCAGGCTGAGCATCAGGCCATTATTCAGGCCATAGAGCAGCGCGACCCAGAAGCTGCCGCTGCCGCTGCAGAGCGTCATCTACGCAATGCAGCAGAGCGGTTACGTACGTACATCAAAGCCTAAGGCTTTCTGTTCTCTTACATAATGGGCGCAAGCGAAGCGGCAGGCACCCAGCCGCTTTGCTGACTGTGCAGACTTTTGCACCACATCCACCCATTCAGCTCTTTGATTACGGTGATAATTTCGCCGATTTTGACGTTCAACTCTTGGGCTGTGTAGTCTTCTAGTGCTATGCCTTGAGACGGAGACTCTTCGTTTCTGTCGATAATTTGACTAGGTACCCAACCACCACTGTGTGTGGGCAGTGTGCAGAAAAACCAGTTATCCCATCCTTCGGGGCCAGCGTATTTCGCCCCTACCGTCAGTGTTGTGCCTTTAGTAAAAGAGATGGGGTCTGGGAATTCGCTGTGATGACTTGCAACTACACGGTGTACTCGTGGAACCTCTGGTGTGTTGTTAGCGTTGTAACGCTGTACCAAAAAACCTTCTTCTTCGGTAGGTGCTACGAAATAGCTGCTGATGGCATCAAACTCTGCTTCTGAGGTTTGGTACGGGTGTGTGCCAGAGGCATTACGTTGGTGTAGCCGTGCTTTGCAAACGTCGTCTGGCAGGTCCAAAAAGTGCAGTAGGTGTGGAGTAGAAGTGGTGTCACACAACGATTTCATCCATGCACGGCTAGCCAGCGTGTTGGCAGGGAAGTCCAGGACCACGGAAATACCTGCAGCAAGTAGCTGTTGAATGTGCGGGGTGATTGCAGTGCGCAACAGCCCTGCGCAGCGAGCATAGTCAGTAATGGTTTTGATGCTGTCGGGGTAAAGCGTCGAAAGCCATTGGTCTTCATTCAGCAAAATGGTGTGGGGAGCAGCAGCCAGTTGTGCGGCAAGCGTAGACTTGCCAGAGCCGATTTTTCCGCAAATGAAATGCAGCATCGCGCGGGAGGGGGCGGATGTTGTGTTAGCAGAAGTCATAGTGCTGTTCCTTGATGAAAAACCAATCCCTGTAGGGATAAAAAAACCCGCCTAGTTGGGCGGGTTTTGTGCAATAGTGGTGCCCACCCGCTAACCCGCCGTTTTGGGGCGAATAGTCTGGATGTAAATGAAGGAGCGGGTAGTCAGTGTCATGAAATTTAGTATAAGCAGCTTCTGAGGGTTGTGCAAAGTGGTTTGCACGCTGGTACATGAGTTCACGTACTTAGACGTTTACTGCTGGAATTGTTGTAGGCACCAGTTCCAAACGGCTTCTACTGCTTTAGGGCGTGCTGATGAACGTTTACGCAGTAAGTAGTACGAAGCAGGCAGGGTGATGTGGTGTTCGCTTAAGGGGATTAATCGGCCTGTTTTTAAATCGTCAGCGACAAAAGCTTTGCTGGTGAGGGCTACGCCTTGGCCGCCTAATGCAGCGTCGATGGCTAAAGCCGTTTGGTTGAAGACGGTGCCTGGTAGACGGCCGTTCCTGTTCAGAAAGGTAGGCCAGCGATCGTGTGCGTCATGCAATAAGGGCAAGCTCGCTAATTGTTCGGCAGATAACGGTGGTGGTTGCGGCAGTGCTAACTGCGGGCTAGCAACAGCAATTAGCTCTTGATGAAATAACAGCTCAGCCTCTAGTGCGGCGGGAATAGCTCGTGGCGTTAAGCGTATGGCAATGTCCACTTGGTCTCTATCAAAATCCGAGAGGGCATCGGTGGCAATGGTTTGCAGCTCTACCTGCGGTAAAGCTGTATAGAGATGCGCCAAGCGGGGGATCAATAGTTTGGCCGCAATGGTAGGAGTCACGCTGATGGTGACTCTGTCTGGGCGATGAGTGAGCCTTTCTGTAGCCTGCGCGAGCGTGTCAAACGCATGGCTAATGTCGCTTAAATAATTGGCTCCTGCCGAGGTTAAGGCTAAGCCTCGTGGCAAGCGTTGAAACAGACTTGCGCCTACATGAGCTTCTAAGGCACGCACTTGTTGCGCGACGGCGCCTTGTGTCACGCCCAACTCATCAGCGGCCGCTCTAAAGTTTAGGCGTCGGCCTGCAACTTCAAACGCACGTAGCGCATTTAGTGGGGGGAGTTTGCGTCGGTTGGTAGACATATAAGGCAGTAGTTTTTCTACAGGATAGTGCGTGTATTTATCGTTAGAAAATTAGTCGCTACCGATTGATAATAAACCCATAAACTGTTTTTAGGAGTAGATCATGTCTGTAGAAAAAGTAGCACTGATTACTGCCGGTGGTTCAGGTATGGGCGCAGCCACTGCTAGACGTTTAGCCAGTGATGGGTATGCCGTAGCGATTTTGTCTTCCTCAGGAAAAGGTGAGGCGCTAGCCAAGGAACTGGGCGGAATTGGGGTAACGGGTTCTAACCAGTCGCAGGATGATTTACACCGTTTGGTAGAGTTAGCCATGCAGCGTTGGGGGCGTATTGATGCGTTGGTAAACTCAGCAGGCCATGGCCCGCGTGCACCCATTTTGGATCTGAGTGACGAAGATTGGCACAAAGGCATGGACGTCTATTTTCTGAATGCTGTGCGTGCCACGCGTTTAGTGGTGCCTATCATGCAAAAGCAGGGTAAAGGGGCGATTGTGAATATTTCTACTGCCTGGGCTTTTGAGCCTTCAGACATGTTCCCTACTTCTGCGGTGATGCGCGCAGGTTTAGCCAGCTTTACCAAGATCTTTACCGATACCTATGCGGCGCAGAATATACGTATGAATAACGTGTTGCCAGGGTGGATAGACAGCTTGCCTGCTACCGATGCCAGACGTGACAGCGTACCCATGCAGCGCTATGGCAAAGCAGAAGAAATCGCGGGCACCATTTCATTCTTGTTATCGGATGATGCGGGCTACATCACGGGTCAAAATATTAGGGTAGACGGCGGGATCACCCGATCTATTTGAGTGATGACAGCATGAACAAACAAGGCACCAAATGGTGCCTTGTTTGTTTTTAGCACCTACAAATCAGTACGGCGTGTATTGGAATAGTAATGGTTATTGGTTGTTATGTTATAACATAACATTTCATTTCAGACCTTACCTTTACATGTGGCTTATGAAATTCCCTCTCAAACCTCTTAGCCTCAGCTTAATGCTGAGTGTGGGCAGTGCCCAGTTAGCCTTGGCTCATGATGACGATGCAGCGCATGGCGGCGTCCCGACGTTAAGTACCATACGTATTTCTGCGTTGCCCCTGAACACAGAGCTTAATCAGGCGGTTGGCGCGATCACCGTCGTAGAGACGCATGACCTGTTGTCGGTTAACGCAGCAGATACTTTGGGCAACGTGCTGGCACAGTCGCCTGGTATTCACAGCGATACCTTTGGTGCTGGAGCGGGCCGCCCTGTGATTCGTGGACAAACAGCACCGCGCGTCAAAGTATTGAGTGACGGGGTAGAGTTCATGGATGCGTCAGCGGTATCACCAGACCATGCCATTCCTGCAGATATCTTTTCTGCAGAACGCATAGAAGTACTGCGTGGCCCATCAGCTCTGTTGTACGGTGGTGGGGCGATTGGTGGTGTGGTGAATATCGTGGATAACAAGATTCCCACAGCGATTCCTGAAAAAGCCTTTTCTGGACGTATTCAGCTGCAAGGTAGTACCGTCGATAAAGGTAATGCTGAAGCCATATCGCTAACCGGCAGTACGGGTTCTGTGGTGGTGCAGTTGAATGCCAACCACAGCGAGGGCAAGGATTACCGTGTCCCGCATTGGAAAGACAAGCGCGTTGAGAACTCCAATACCTTAAGCGACAACATGAGTTTAGGGGTGTCGTTCATCGGTGATAGGGGTTACATCGGTGCAGCCTATTCTTATCGCTATGACAAGTACGGTTTGCCAGGTCATACGCATGAATACGAGGATTGCCACCCGCATGGTTCATCGCTGCATTGTGGAGGACACGGCCATGATCACGGACATGGGCATGACCACGGCGGACACGATCACGACCATGATCATGAGCACGATCATCAAACGAATGCCGTATTGCGTAGCGACCGTTTTGATCTGCGCGGCGAGTTAGATAACCCCTTACCTGGTTTTGAGAGCGTGCGTTTCAGAGCAGGTTATACCGACTACCGACACGATGAACGTGATGATGGTGTAACGGGTACACGCTTTACTAACCGTGGTTACGATGGCCGTATCGAGCTGCAACATAAGCCGTGGATGGGATTAACGGGCGTAGTGGGTGTACAGGCATCTAAGTCTAATTTCAAGTCAGTAGGTGGCAGCGAGAACTTTATTCCCCCTAGCAAAACACACAGTACAGGGGTGTTTATGCTGGAAAGCTATGAATGGGATGCTCTGCGGTTTGAGTTGGGCGGGCGCTATGAGTGGCAGACGATTAAGCCAGAGACACAGTCAGTCAGACGCCCACTGAATCGCTATAGCGATCAGGCAGCGTCGTTCTCGGCGGGTGTGTCATGGGCCTTTGCGCCAGACTATGTAGCGTCACTATCGCTCTCGCGTTCACAACGTATGCCTAATGCTCAAGAGCTCTATGCAAGAGGGGTGCACTTTGCGACGTTGACCTATGAGTTGGGTAATCAGGACCTTAAAAAGGAAACCAGTCACAGCATTGATTTGGGCTTACGCAAAACAGAAGGTGCAGCACAGTTTGCAGTGAACCTTTTCCACAGCGATATCAAAAACTACATCTACGCTAAAACACTGGATCAGTATGAAGACTTCCGACTGATTCAGTACACCCAAAACGACGCGCGTTTCACGGGGCTAGAGGCCGAGGCTTCTTACCAGTTCAATCCTATTGTGAAGGCTACTTTATACGGGGATTATGTGCGTGGTAGCTTACGTCATCATGGTGGCTCGTTAGCACGTATTCCGGCAGCTAGAGTGGGGGTACGCACCGATTTCACATGGAATAATTGGCAGGCTTACTTGAACTACACCCAGCATTTCAGCCAGAATCGTATTGCTGACTATGAAAGTCGCACCGCTGGTTACGCTATGTTTGGTGCGGGTGTAAGCTACAAAACCAAATTGGCGGGTAACACCTACGAGTTCTATATAAAAGGTCATAACTTGTTCAACAGACTGGGCTACAACCATACCTCCTTCATTTCCAGAGCCGCTCCTTTGGCGGGGCGTAATGTGGTCGCTGGCGTACGGATGGAGTTCTAAACATGACTACCCCCAGCATTGGTTTACTCTACCGAAAAGTCACTGAATTGCAGGCCCAAACCCCATGGGGAAATGTGCTGGATGCTGGTACAGGGCTAGGCTCTATGCGGTGGTTGCAGTCCATAGATAGCAGCAGTTGGACAGCGATTACCGGCGCAGAAAGCATGGCACGTCAGATTCGGCAGTCCCCCATTTATCACACCAGAGAGCAAGATCGCTTGTTGGTGGATAACTGGATGAATGCAGAGCTGTTGGCCAACGAGCAATTTGACACGGTGTTAGCAGACTACTTGCTGGGGGCGATAGAGGGCTTTGCTCCCTACTGGCAAGATCAGCTGTTCCCACGCTTACGGCAGTTAACGCGTGGAACGCTGTACGTGATTGGTCTTAACCCTTACGTGCCGTACGAAGCGGATGATGAGGCCGGAAAGTTAGTCACCGAAATAGGGCGCTTACGCGATGCATGCTTATTGCTGGCAGATGAGCGACCTTACCGCGAATATCCGTTGGAATGGGTGTTGCGTCAGTTGCGTCAGGCTAATTTCAAGCCTGTAGAAGTACAGCAGTTTGCCATACGCTATGGGGCTAACTTCGTGAATGGTCAGTTGGATATGTGCGCGGCACGTACCCAGCGATTTAAAGACCGGGGCTTAGCCTTAGCAATGACCGAACACATCGCTGATCTACGTCAGCGTGCGCTTCGCTTCGTGGCGCAAGAAGGCGGGTTACGGCATGGTTTTGATTATGTGATTCAGGCCGCTGCTGCTTGATATAAGGGGAATATATATCGCTTTTAGTCAGGCTAGCTTATCGTTTGTAATAGATTGCATACAAGCTGTGTTTGACTTAGAGGCAGGTGATACTTTGCTGACGGCACTGCAGCAATAAATAATTATTCTTCAGTCTTGTAGGTGGCAGTAAGAGATAAGAAACCCTGTTAGGGATTTCAGTACGTTTTAGCACCACGATGTCTGAGTAGATCAGCATACATCGTGGTGCTAGTATTTAGAAGGGATTCGGATTTTCTACAAGATTAAAAAAATTCTCTATCTATAAAGTGAGGGATTAGAAAAGATAGTTTATACCTAGTATTCCTTGTGTATCTCTAAATCCATTACTGCCAAATTGCTGAGAAACATTAAACAGGACCTTCGTGCTTTTCGTTATTTGGCTATCGAATCCAACTTTTATTTCACCAATATTTCTACTTCCATCACTATAGATGGTTTCGTTATCCATTGAGACACCATATCGTTTGCTGTTATTAATCCAGTTCGCTTCGATAAATGGATACACCTTAGACTGTAACTGTTCATATGGGGATGAGCTTTCTCCAATAAAGAACCTTATTCCTAATCGAGTTCTTATATTGTTTTGCCCTTTTCCATATACTTTTGTTCCATTTTCTTCAGTGTGATTGTCCATTTTTACACCAAAGTACGTTATCTGTGCTTTTGGTTGTAGGTGCCATGTACTTTCATTGCTGCTGTGTTGAGGATTTGTGATTGGTAGCGTGTAACCTGTTTCTACCGACACATTTAAGCCCTTAGAATCATATTTCTCACGACCAAGATTATCGCCTTTAACGCGGTTTTTAAACCAGTTGTATTGGGCCCATGTGTCTATGTATAAACCATTTTGACTATCATTGTTTGCATAGTATGTTCCATACACACCGATGCTGTGACCATCAACGTTGGCTTTTGATCGATGCCCATTATTCTGGTTTCGTGTTGAGTTGCTAACGCTACCGTAGCCCGCCATAACACCTATATGATAACGGCCTTGTGCACTAGACCATTGTGCAACATCACCACCAATTTGGACTGCATAACGATCGCTCTTAGTTTTCAGCTGACTACGTCCTGCTTTGGAGTTGGTGTGACCTGCAAGATTACGTATCCATAGACTTGTTACTTTTTCCTCACCAGTGAAAGGGTCAATATACGGGGTATGTGCGTATCGATCATGCAGACGCAAATCAAATAATGTGCTGGCTTGATACAGGTTGTTGATATAACTGCCTACCTCGGGGCGTAATGTAGGAGATGTACTTGGTGGAAGAGTGGGCTCCTCTGGTGTAATAGGTGTAGGTGATGATGTGAGATACCAGTTGGCAGTATTTGTTTCATTGCCTTTTACCAAGTGGTAATCGTATAGGCCTGCTACGATTCGGCCATCTTGGTGAAAAATTCCATTTGAATCACCATGGATTTGAATGATTTCAATACCTTCAACTGTTTGAGCTCCTTTTCCACCTAGCTCGTTCACTTTTACATAGGTTTCTCCGGATGTATTACCATTCACTGTAAGATGGTCTATAGGAGAGTTATCTCCGGCTAGAGCGCCATTAAAGATGATTGTGCCGCCATTTCCTTTGTAATCTTCTTGTACAAGTAAATTATTACCATTATCAAAAGAGTTACTAAGGTTAAGGACAGAGTTTTGCGCTAGGGTTAAGGAGGTTACTTCTGAGTCTCCTGTCATAAGCCAAGAGCTATTATCTAGCGATACTCTTATTTTTCCATCTTGATAGGATCTATCTATAGAGGAAGCTCCAATTATGGTGGACTGGTCTCTTAGGTTTATATCTATAGATGAGTTATCCCCTTTTGAAAGCATATTACCAATTATTTTGGCTTTTCCTTCTACAGATATTTTGGAATTTTCCCCGTCAGATCTTAATGCTAGTTTATTTTTGGTTTCTTCGGCATCAATGTAGGTATTGCCAGAGATCTGTATCGTCGAGTTGCTATTGCTGGATAGTACGGCAGCAATACTAGAGTAGTCTGTGTCTTTATCTGAAACAGTGATAGATGTGTTTTCTAGATTAACAGCACCACCATTTACTGCTCTTATTCCAGCGATGTTTCCATTTTTAGCATGGGCGTGTACGTCAGTATTGTGTATGTTGATGACGGACTCATTGCCAAATGCTGTCGCGCCGGTTTGTCCATTAACATGAACTGTATTTCTGTTAGATGCACTACCCATGTAGTTAATTTCAGTGGGTTTGGTTGGGGTTTCAAACCCTATGTATGTAGTGGCATACAAACCATGCATGTTTTCTGTTTCTATTTTACTGGAATCGCCTACTGTTATTTTTCCACCTAAAAGTGAAAACAATCCTCCTGTAGAGCTTCCAATAAAGGATCTGGTTTCTGTGGTTTTGATATCTACTGAATCTGCATTAATTATTGATCCTTTTTCTGAGTTTGAGTTGTTTCCACCTAAGGATTCAATGCCACCAGCTACGGAATTAATAACGGTTTTTTTTCGGAGATTCAGTTCGCTTTCACCTTCTGAATTTATTCCAGTGCCATTTGTTTTTATGATGATGTTTTCAGTATTAAGTACTGATTTTTTTCCTTTATCTCCTATAACATATATACCAAATGCATGATTGGCATCATCATAGGATTCTATAAGATTTTGGTTTCCAGATATATCTACAAAAGCATCATCGGAAAGAGATAAACCTATGCTCTCGTATTCGGATTTTACATAGATATTTATGTTTTTTGCTTCTACGTTACTACTGCCGTATACATCTATTCCAGTAGTGGGCCCTGGGCTGGAATTTACTATGGAAAGATTTGTGTTTTCCCCTAAGTTTATGTAGCCACCATAATCAGCTTCTACACCCCTAGCAATTCCTCCAGTGGTTTTTATATCTACGATTATTGAACCATTATTATAAATTGAGTATTTGTCATTTTTTCCAGCTGTAATTCCTGTTATGGAGTTGTTGGTGTTTGAGGTGATGGTGCTATTTTCTGGTATTGTGTGGTTACCATGGCCTTGGTTAACAATACCTATTTCATTTGCGAACGCAGCATTGAATAATGAAATTGATAGCGCAGGTAAAAATAATAGATGTTTATATTTCATGCTACTAGTTCCCTTTTTTTCATTTCTATAGAATTATTATTGTTTTATTTATTTAATATCTTTTGTTTCATTTTGTCAAAAATAATGTAATGTATTTAACAAAAGTTGACTATTTGTTAAAATGAAAAGTAAATAAATGAAAATAAAAAGAAAGGACTAGGACTAACCTTGGTAAGTATTGGTTTTGTAGAACGTGCATATTTGGTGAGGTGCTCTTTGGTAAAGCATAATGATGTCTTTCGAAGTGTGTTAACGCCTGTAGACTGGCAAGGAAATGCTGCTACGGTATTTAGCATCCAAAAAATCTTAGAGAGCTTGCCGGTTGGTGTGTCAAAACATCATCGTTAGATCCTCTGTACCTGTCAGAAGCTTGCAGCGTGTAGTGTGTTTGGTGGTAAAGGCAGGAAACCAGCAAGACGCTTCTGACTAATTTGAGGCTTAGATGCACCATAAATTTTTGAGATATGCAGTTGCGGTATGTGTTGTGCTGTTGGTCTCGGGCTGTGCCAATGTGAGATGGAGTCATCCCGCGCCCTCGTCTGAGCTCGTGAAAGACGTTGCCAATGATATTTACGGCATTAAGTACGAAAAAGACTACACAGCCAAGACAGAAGAACCTGCCACGCAAGAAGAGTTTGACCAAATTATGGATAATCCGCCTACCAAGGAAACGCGCGGTATAAGGCTGGTAGCGAGGGAGGAAGACGAGACCTTTTTGATGGCGGGCTATAGCACGCATCTGTATCAGTTGGGCTTAAATTCAGAAAAAGACTATGCCCGCTATAACATCGAAAATAAGCCTGTGATTGGGTACAAATATGCTTACCGAGGAAAGATTACGGGCATTGCATTTCAGACGCCCCATATGGTGATGCACAGTGACGAGAGAACGAGCTTAGTGTTACGTACCAAACCGGTTTCAGCGTTTAGTGTGAAACTCTTTTATGAAGATAACACTACCGCCACATTTGAGTTTTTGTCCTCTAAGCTCTCTACTCGGTTTGGCGGAGGATTTAAGTTAACGCCCCTGAGCTACTTCGATGGTTGGCTGCTAATTGATCATAGCTACTACAGTGATACTTTTACCTTAAGCGGTCCCTATAATCGTTAAAGCAGTGCACTACAGCACGATGCACAACCTCTGCGGCGAACGGGGTTAGTATGTACATATGCTTTTTGTCTTAAGAGCCTCACTGTTGTTATAGGGTGTTGCCAATGTTTAGAGACTTGATTGATGACTTGGATGACGTGTCTGCAGGGCCAGAGATCCTGCTAGATGTGCCATTCGTGCCTACCGATGACAGCGTCATCAAGAAAATGTTGGGCTTGGCACGGGTTAATGCCAAAGATGTGCTGTACGACTTAGGTTGTGGCGATGGTCGTATTGTGATTGCTGCGGCCAGAGCCTATGGCACGCAAGGCATAGGCATAGAAATGGACCCATTGCGTGTTGCGGATGCTATGGAAAATGCAGCACACGCCCGAGTAGAACATCTGGTGGATTTCCTAGAAGAGAGCATTTTTACGGCTGACATCAGCGATGCCACAGTGGTGACTTTATACCTGCTAGAGTCCGTTAATCTAGATTTACGGCCCCGTTTGCTTAGTGAGTTGCGTCCCGGTGCTCGTATTATTTCTCATGCGTTTAGCATGGGGGATTGGAAGGCGGACGAAGAGCTAGAGCTTAGCGGCATTAGTATCTACAAATGGATAGTGCCTGCTCAGGTAGAGGGAGCATGGGAGTGGGAAGGTTTAGACGGCAATACCTATTACGTAGAATTGCAGCAAACATTCCAAGAGGTCACCGGTACAGCATGGATAGGTGATCATGAAGTGGAGCTTAGCCATGCGATATTGCAGGGCGATAGCTTAGAACTACACATACAAGAAGCAGACAACACTTCACATATAGTCACGCTAATTTTTGCGGATGGTGAGATAGAGTCTGTGTTTGAAAGCGTGTAGTTGATTACACCCACCACCATGGTGCATAGGTAAGAACACAGGGGTATATAGCGTAATGCAGGGTGTTTTGCAGAGGGTACAGAGCGGGTGCAAGTGGCTGAGCACCTGCCTACGTAGAAAAGGGCTGATGTGCGTAGTATTGAGTATGTTGCCTTTCACTGTACAGTCACACCCGCATGCGTGGATTTACGTAGAAACCTCGTTTTTGATGTCTGCGGATGGGTATGTCACGGCGATAGAGCAGCACTGGAATTACGACAACTTACTCACAGATGTGCTGCTAGACGACTTAATGCGAGAGGCGTCAGGCGAGGCCTTAGACTTAGAGGCGTGGGCTCAAGAGACACTGAATAAACTGGAGCCGCTGAATTATTTTTTACGCGTCCAATCCGGTGAGACTATCTTAGCCTTAGGGGATGTGGTGCAGTTTTCAGGCGATCTTCGTGATGATGAGCTGCATTTACGCTTCACAGTGCTGTTGCAGCAACCTATTAAGATGGCTACCTCAGATCTTCAGTTAGCTGTTTTTGATCCGTCTTTTTATATTGAAATCCAGCAGCACCCAGAAACCCCTCCGCGTATTCAAGGCGACTCGGCACTTGAGTGTGCGGTTCGGCTGCAATATCCAGAGCCCAGCACGGAAGACTTTTTAAAAGCAGCTGCTATTGATAGTGGGCTTGAGGTAGGGCCTCAATTTGGTGCGCTATTTGCCGAGACCGTTCACGTACACTGTGAATAATGAAAGCACCTGTGGGTGCCGTGTTCTAGAACAGTGGGTTTGGGGTGCTACGTAGCCCTTGCTGCAACAGGCCTATACCCAGCAGCAAAATCACCATGCCTCCCAGCAAGCCTAGTAAGTCAAAGTAAAAGTGGTGGGGAGCTGAACCGGATTGACGTTGAAAAAATCGCAAGGCTAATTGCTTAAACGACACGGTGATAATGGCTAATGTGCTCACCGTGAGGGCTGTGCCTATAGACATGGCTACGACAGCAGCAATACCCACCCAACGCAAGTCCAAAGAGTAAGCGCCTAGCAAAACTAGGATAGCGCCGGTACATGGTCGCAGGCCTATAGCCATGATGATGGGGATAGCAGTGCGCCATGTCAGTGGTTGGCTAAGGTGTGCTTGGTTTAGTTGATGAGCACCACCGCACTCAGCACAATACGGCTGCATTTTTCGGCCAGTGGTAAATAGCCCTTGGCTTACGGGTTTGGGACGTTTCCAGTGTTGATAGAGCTTGCGTGCACTACGTAGGGCCAGAATGGCACCTAAGGCTATCACCAATGCAAAACTAATATTTTCCAGTTGGGTAGCGGCTTGTTGGGTATGACGTAATGAGTAACCCAGCAATTTAGCCAACAGCTCTACCAAAAGAATCGCAACAGCTCCTTGCATGAGTGACGAGGCAATGGAAAGCATGATCCCTCGGCGCAATAGGGTTCTACTGGTGCCTAAATAGGTGGTGATGACGGCCTTACCATGCCCTGGTCCCGCTGCATGGAAAACACCATATAGCAAACTAATACCAATCAGAGGCCATGCAGCAGACCAACCACCCTGAGACACCACGCGTAGTGTGGTCGCCAGTTGCCTATGCAGTTGTGCTTGGGTTTTTAATACCCACACCAAAAACTGGTTCCAAGGTACATAGCGGTATAAGAGCCCTATGACGACCAGAATGAGTGCTGCGATGACTATAGAGCGTGTCCACCGACGTGTGGATGACGGGTTTAGTTCGGGCATTGTATATGTACTTTTTCTGCAAATAAGTGACCTAGATCGTCGTCAACGGTGTCACTTTTATCTAGAGCAAAGGCGCGGCTGAAGTCCTCAGCAGAGGGAGTAGGCTGGGTGATATAGGCACGGCACGGCAAGCCCTGGTTTGGGATCAACGTAGGGGGCGACTCAGCGGGGTGAGTCATGTGTATATAGTAGGTGGGGTCGTAGACCGAGAAAGAGACAGTGTTCTGTCGTGGGTCTACAGGTTGTGCTAACGGTGCCGAAAAGGACAGCAGCAACTGTGTGCCGCGTTTATCTATAGAAAACTGCGTAATGGTGCCGAATACCGCGCGCTGATCATTGATAACAAGGCGAATGAAGTAGCTGTAGGGCTCAAGGTTGTGGATGACATCCGTGGCGTACTGCTGCAGGGCTTGTTCGGTGTTTTCATAGTCTTCTGCAATGCCATCCAGTATGGCGGCGCTGTATAAGTCATCAAACAACCACGCTTGTTCTATGGCCTGTATCTGACCATCCTCCGAGAGCACGATGTTACTTTGCACGTCTATCCAAGCATGCGGGTGTGCGTGTACCTGAAAAGAGAAAACAATCAGTCCACATCCTAATGGGGTAAGGAGTTTTTTCACGCGTAGGTAGCCTCTTGATGTGAAGCAGTGGGGCAAGTTGGATGAATAACAGATACGGCAGCAGGTTAGGCGCCATACAGTACGGCATATAGTGTATTGCTTTAGATTCGTAGGTGCGAGTCACAGCCACAAAAAATCCGCACAGTTTACTGTGCAGCATGTGTTGGGATTATGGGGGAACAGGGTAACTAATGACGCGCCTTCAACGATAAAAGGCGGTAGAGCCGAGAATGCACACACAATATTGTGTGAAGTCTGCTTTATATAGTGGCGCGACCAACAGGAATCGAACCTGTATCGAGAGCTTCGGAAACTCTAATTCTATCCATTGAACTATGGTCGCAGAACTAAGCATTTTACCTTGTTTTTGGAAAAAATGCTGGAAGCTATGGGGCGTAGACGGCAGGTTAGGGGATGGTGTGCGTACAAGTTGGGTGCAGTCCGCTATAATGCCATGTTGGTCACTATGTACGGATTGCCTAGAAGGGAAGCGTAGGTCTGGCAGTGCGTGTATGCGTCTTTAATGTTGGCGTGGCTCGTAACGAGTTGTCGCCTGTTACTGTTCAAATTTGCGGGATCCGATTATGAGCAATGCGGAACAACTCCATAATAATCAAAGTGGCCAGCAAGGCCCAAAATTCTCTTTACAGCAAATCGTGCTGGTTGTGATCTTGGCAGTGGTTGTGCCTATCGCACTGGTGGTGATGCTGGTGAACTTGTTTTCAGTGGGTTTGAAAGCCGGTGCTAGCTATAACGACCAAGCACATGAAGCTATTGCTGCCCGTATTCAACCTGTAGCAGGTTTTGTACTAGGCCCAGCGGAAATCGTAGCTGAAGGCCCTAAAGTACTGAAAACAGGTAAAGAGGTGTATGACTCCACCTGTGCGACCTGTCACTCCGCGGGGCTCGCAGGAGCTCCGCTATTTGGTAGTGCAGAGGCATGGGCGCCTTACTTCCAAGAAGGTTACGATGCGATGCTGAAAGTCGCGTTAAACGGTAAAGGTGCTATGCCAGCCCGTGGTGGTAACGCCGGTCTGGAAGATATAGAAGTTGAGCGTGCAATGGTGTTCATGGCTAACGAAGCTGGGGCAGGCTTTGACGAGCCAGCAGCACCCGCGGAAGACGAAGTTGCTTCTGAATAAAAGCGAGGGCGCATACAGCACCTTTGCTTGGTGGGTCAGTATAAAAGCCTAGCGGCTGCCATGCTGATCACACATAAAAAAGCAGAACCTGTAAGTAGGTTCTGCTTTTTTTATGGCCAAATAGCGAGATTAGCTATTGGTTTCAAAAGAGCTTAAGTAATCCTCAAAGCTTTGATTTGCTTGAGCTGACTCAATGTTTGCTTGCAAGGTTAGAGAGTCTGTTGCTGCTTGTTCGTAAGCGGCTTGGCGTTTAGGGCACAGGGCTGTATCCAACAAGTGCTGACGATGAGCTTGGCTTTGTTTCAGAGAGAAGTCTACAAAGCTCAAGCCAGACGCACTGAGATCACGCAGCAAACGTGCTGAGGGTGTGTTGTCTGGATCGCGTAGCTTATGAATCTGCGCATGCAGAGCATCACGGTGGGCGTGACCGCTTTGTAAATGCTGATCCAGTAGATCGGCATACGGTGCCATCGCTTCCAGCAGTTGGTTACCCCAATCTTGCAAACTGATGCTGCCATGTTCTGGTGTGTTCAGAATCAGGCCAGGTTTACGACCTTCACGTACGACCTGGGCAAAGTTGTTTTTACTGTGCTGACAGAAGCCGTTGTTAGGAAACTCGTCGCTGGACTCTAAGGTACAGAACAATAAGAAGGTGTCTAAGAAGTGACAGCTTTGTTCGCTAATGCCTAATGGGGCATAGGGGTCTATATCCAGACAACGTACTTCCACGTACTCCACTCCGCGCTGTGCTAAAGCGGCTGAAGGGCGCTCGCCAGATTGCGTGGTGCGTTTGGGGCGTATGTTGGAGTAGTACTCGTTTTCTATCTGCAGAATATTGGTGTTGAGCTGTATCCACTCGCCGTCACGGTGTGTGCCTAGGCGCTCGTAATCAGGCCACGGTGTACGCGTTGCATGCAGCATGCGCATCAAGAAGGTGTCCAGATCGTTGTAGCACAGTTGTAGTTCAGCCTGAGCTTCTTTATTTTGATAGCCCAGATCACTCATGCGTAAGCTGGTCGCCCATGGCAATGTGTAGCTGTCGGGGGCGACTTGCTCTAAAGCCAGCGAATGGCCTTTCAAGAAACCGCTAGACACCACTGGCGATGCACCAAACAGGTACATCAGTAGCCACGAGTAACGAGTGAAGTTACGGATTAGTGCCAAATAGCCCGTTGAGCGTTGTTCTTGTAAGTCCAAGCCCTCAAAGCCCATCAATGGCCATAGGGTGTCGGGCAACGAGAAGTTGTAATGTATGCCAGCAATACACTGCATACGTTTACCGTAACGCTCGGCTAAGCCACGTCGGTAAATGTGCTTCATCATGCCCACATTGGACTTACCGTACCACGCGATAGGAATGTCTTTCTCGCTAGGTAGTATGGCGGGCATGGACTGATTCCACATGGTTTCAGTGTCTATGCCTTGGGCGGTGAAAATGTGTATGGCTTCTAGCTCATCCAACAGGCTAGCCACGTCGTGATGCGTACCCGTGATCAGCTCCAGCAATGCTTCTGAATAGTCTGTAGTAATGTGCTCGTTGGTCAGAGCAGAGCCCAGCGCGACAGGGTGCGGGCGTTGAGACAGATGTGCAGACGTATCAACTCGCAGTCCTTCTTTCTCTATACCGCGTCGTAACGTGCGCAGGATGTCGGGCTGATTCTGAAGGACGTGGAGTAGTCTGGAGCGAGTATTCATTGAGGCCACCACGGGGGTTGGATAACGCTATTAAATAGTACTAGTTTGATAGGAATTAAAGCAGTATATGCCGATCAGGTAGGCTTTGCCCAAAAAAAGCGGTAGTGGGGCTGTGCAAGCGGGCGCCAAGTGATACACTTTTATCGATCAATTCATTTGTTTGCGCCGATTTGCCTGATCCGCTTGCGGGCGCTCCATAAATCCAGCTAAAGAGGTCCCTATGGGTACTACTGCTAATTCTATTCCTGCTCCTGCAGGCTTGTCTGATGCCATCGTTCCTGAAGGTTCGGTGGGTATAGTCAAACCAGAAATCATTGGTTTTTCCGAGCCGCTGCTACTGAAAAGTGGCCAAGTGCTGCCGCAGTATGAACTGTGTGTGGAAAGCTATGGCACATTGAACGACGATCGCAGCAATGCGGTGCTGGTGTGTCACGCGTTAAACGCTTCGCATCATGTGGCCGGTATAGACGCTGCCAATCCTAAAAACATAGGCTGGTGGGACAACATGGTTGGCCCTGGCAAGCCGCTGGATACCGATCGTTTCTTTGTCATAGGTGTGAACAACATAGGTTCATGCTTTGGTTCAACGGGCCCGGCTTCTACGAATCCTGCTACGGATAAGCCGTGGGGTGCTGATTTCCCTATTTTGACAGTGGAAGACTGGGTGAATGCTCAGGCTCGTCTGGCAGACTACTTTGGTATCCAAAAATTCGCAGCTGTCATGGGCGGCTCGTTGGGTGGCATGCAGGCGCTGGAGTGGGCGATTAGCCAACCAGATCGTCTGGAAAACTGTATTGTTATCGCCAGTACACCCCGACTAAGTGCGCAGAACATTGCGTTTAACGAAGTGGCACGACGGGCCATTATTTCGGATCCCGAGTTTCATGCTGGGGATTACTATTCGCATAACACTGTGCCACGTAGCGGACTGGGTGTAGCGCGTATGTTGGGTCATATTACCTATTTGTCCGATACCGTCATGGCCGAGAAATTTGGCCGTAGTCAGCGTAATCCTTTGGATGGCCAAGCGTACCGCTATGGTTACGACGTAGAGTTCGAAGTGGAATCCTACCTGCGTTATCAAGGCGAAAAATTCTCTACCTATTTTGATGCGAATACCTATTTGCTGATTACGCGTGCGCTGGATTATTTTGACCCTTCGCGTCAGCATAATGGAGACTTGGCCAAGGCCTTGGCACATGTGAAAGCAAAGTTCTTGTTGGTGTCTTTCACCACAGACTGGCGCTTCTCGCCAGAGTGCTCACGGGAAATCGTACAAGCTCTGTTGAAAAACCGGTTGTCGGTTACGTATGCTGAAGTTGATGCACCGCATGGGCATGATGCGTTCTTGTTAGATGACGAGCGTTATCACGGGGTGGTGCAGGGGTATTATGACCATATTGCAGAGACTATGGGGTTGGGAGCCCGTGCACGAGTAACGGGGGTATTGGCATGAGCAACATACACACAGCGTCTTTAGCGCAGCGCCCTGACTTACAGCGCATTGCATCGTGGATTGAGCCTTCCTCTAGCGTGCTAGATTTGGGTTGTGCCGATGGTAAATTGTTAGCACACTTGCGCGATTCATTGCAGGTAGATGGCATAGGGGTAGAGCGTCATCCACAGTCTATGATTAGCTGTGTACGCCGTGGCGTACCTGTGATTCAGCAAGACTTGGAACAGGGTTTGGCATTGTTTACAGACCAGTCTTTTGACACGGTGGTATTATCTAAAACCTTGCAGTCTATGTTGAATACCGAGCATATTTTGCGCGAAATGGCACGTGTGGCGCGGTTCGGCGTTGTGTCTTTTCCGAACTTTGGGCACTGGTCACACGGTTTGTCTATTTTGGCTGGACGTATGCCAGTATCGGGTGAAATGCCGTATCAATGGTATGACACGCCCAATATTCACTTGTGTACGTTCAAAGATTTTGAAGATCTGGCGCGTTCACTGAACTTACGTATTACGCATCGTGCAGCCTTTGACCACAGTGCTGAGGTGCGTGTGCTACCTAGCCTGCGTAGTCGTTTGGCTGTATATCGTTTTGAATCGCCGCATGCGGCAGCTTAGATAAAGGTTTAGCATCATGGCGTCTCCCTATGCCAGTCCACGAGTATTGTCATTGCTGGCGTTGGGGTTTGCGAGTGGCTTGCCGCTGGCTTTAACGAGTGGAACCTTGCAGGCATGGGCTACGGTAGAAGATGTTAGCCTGACGCAAATTGGCTTTTTGACGCTAGTGGGGTCAGCCTACACACTGAAATTTCTGTGGGCACCACTGATAGATCGCTTTGCTTTCCCTATTCTAGGGCGTAGACGCGGTTGGATTCTTATTTCTCAATTGTTGCTGGCACTGTCCATTGTGGGCATGGGGTTGTTATCGCCCGGCACACAGCTCATGCCGCTGGCCTTGTTGGCGGTGTTTGTGGCCTTTATGTCGGCCACGCAAGATATTGCTTTCGATGCTTACAGTACCGACGTCTTGCACCAAGACGAGCGCGCGGCGGGGGCCGCTTTGCGCGTGTTGGGCTATCGTATAGCCATGTTGGTATCCAGTGGATTGGCCTTAATCCTGGCCGATAAATGGTTAGGGTGGCAGTACACCTACATGCTGATGGGGTTGTTGATGGCTGGGTGTATGGTGGCGACATTGATGGCCCCTGAGCCCGAGCTTAAAGTGAAGCCGCCGCGTAATTTACGTGATGCGGTAGTAGAACCGTTTAAAGAGTTCTTCTCTCGTGAAGGGGCGCTGGGCTTATTGCTGCTGATCGTGCTGTATAAGCTAGGTGATGCATTTGCTGGAGCGTTATCCACTACGTTTTTGATTCGTGGCGCAGGGTTTAGCGTAAGCGAAATAGGCTATATCAATAAAATATTCGGCTTAGCGAGCACCATTGCTGGAGCGCTGTTAGGCGGCAGCATGATGGCCAGATTGGGTCTGTACCGTGCGTTAATGCTATTTGGTATTTTGCAGGCCGTGTCTAACCTAGGGTACTGGGTTTTGGCGGTGAACCCGTCTGAACTGTGGTTAATGGCTGTGGTAGTGGGGCTAGAAAATCTCTGCGGCGGCTTGGGTACGGTAGCGTCTGTAGCGTTATTGATGGCGCTGTGCAATAGACAGTTCTCGGCCACACAATTTGCGCTGCTATCAGCTTTGGCGGCGGTGGGCCGTACCTATTTGGCAGGCCCGCTAACCCCATTCTTAGTGGAAAACTTAGGCTGGCCTACCTTCTTTTTGGTGACTATAGCAATCGCCTTGCCAGGGCTGTTTTTGCTGCGCTGGCGCAAACAACAAATACTCGCGCTGGATCGTACTGAGTAATTACAACATACCCAATGAGCGGCCTATAGCAACGGCGGCAGGCATGAGTAACGCGGTAGCAATACCGGTAAGGCTCATGCCCAAGGCAGCAAAAGCACCTGTGGTTTGATTGAGCTGCATAGAACGTGCGGTACCGATAGCGTGTGCAGTCAAGCCTAACGTAAAGCCTTCAGTAATGGGGTCTGTGACCTTCATCATGCGCAGCAGAGGCACAGCAATAATAGTGCCGCCAATGCCGGTAATGGCGACCGACACGGCCGCCAGAGATGGTTCACTACCAAAATAATCCACCAATGCCATGGCTATAGGCATAGTGGCTGATTTAGGCATCATGGCAATGATGATAGCTGATGAGCCGCCCAATGCCCACGCAATAAACACTGTACTAAACATGGCCACGTTAGTGCCCACAAATAGTGCTGCAATAATGGGCTTCCAATGTTGGCGTAGCAGTTTCAGCTGTTTATACAGTGGGATGGCCAACGCTACAGTAGCTGGGCCAATCAATAATTGAATAAACTGTGCGCCTTCGAAGTAGTGCTCATACGGAGTGTCTGTCCATTGCAAAATGGGTACTAAGATCACTACCGAAGTCAGCACGGGCAACAGGAACGAGTTGGAGTTAGCGCGCTTGTAGATAGTCAGGGTGAACAAATACACACAGAGTGTGAGTGTTAACCACAGCAAGGGGGACTCGGTCAGGAAGACCCAGATACGGAAGAAATCGTCGTTCATTGTTCTTCCTTATCTGCTTGTCTAGCCATCAGTTTTTTGAGCACAAAGGCGGTGCAGAAGATGGTCAGTGCTACCGCTAGTAAGTTACCTACAATAAAGGGCAGCCATTCTTCAGCGATCTGATCAAAGAACAGCATGATCCCCGTGACCGTAGGAATGAACAACAGCATTAAATGCTGCAATAGTGCCGTACCGGCTTTATCAAGCTCGGTAGGAATACCCCCGCGTATGATGAATACAGCGAGCAGTAGCAGCATGCCGGCTAAGGGGCCGGGTAATGGTATGCCCAAGTATTGGACTACGATTTCCCCTAGCAATTGAAAGACGAATAAGGCTGTAATAGCAACAATCATGGAGCCTCTCCGCCGGCTGCTGAAAGATAGTTATTATTGACTGTCGGCGCTGACCACAGGAGTCGCTACCCACGTGCGCCACCGTAGTTCTACTTCTTCGGGTAGATAGACTACAACGGGCAATCGGCTATTGTAGTACAACAATGAGCCAGCACTGCCGGTGACAGGTACAAACTGCATCTTTTTGCTGTCTTCTGGACACGCCATCATCGTGGAGATAGGGCCTTCTATACTAGGAAGCACATAGTAGGTATAACCCCAGCCTTCTAGCGTTTTTTCTTCTAGCTGACCAATGAACTGACGTGTATTGCAGTCGGTCTCTATGACTTTGCCAGGCAGCAGCTCTACTTTCAGATCGTTTTCGTAGTTACCCACAGGCAAGTGGATCACATGACGTACAAAACCAGGCTCGGGTGCAGGGAAAGCATCCACCGGGTCGTTGACGGTAATGACGTTAGCGGGTGGTGCTTTAGGTGCCGCTTCAGTAACGTTTGTAGCGGCGGCAGGCTCTTGGGCTGGAGCAGCTTCTGCGTCTGTAGCGGTTGCTGGAGCTTGTTGTGTTTCTGGAGTAGCTGCTAGCGTTGGCGTTTCCTGTGTAGGGGCAGTTGAACTGTTACTGGCTGGCGCAGCGGCTTGCGCCAAGGTAAGTGGGCTGTAGCTCAGTAAGCCTGCGGACAGTAAAGCAGCACACAGTGCCACCGCTGGGGTATGGCGGTTGCGAAACGCGTGAGACATGGAGTTCTCCCAAGAAAACATAGGGTATGGACGGCCTGAATGAACGCCACATTGTACTGTCAGCGCTTAGAGCGTGACATCGGTGAGGGGCGATTCTTTTGTGGCTTGATTGTGAAAATAGTAAGTGTTTTTTCCAGACTGCTTGGCCAAATACATGGCTTGATCAGCCAGTTGTAGCAGGCGCTCTGGGTCGGTGGCATCGCTAGGATAGAAGCTCACCCCAATACTGGCAGATACGGTGATGGGTTGTAAACCGTGTATTTGATACGGTTGAGCCAGCAAGTTCAATAGCTCTTGCAGCAAGCCGCAACTGTCTTCGGGGGACTTAAAGTCACCCAGCAATAACACCATTTCATCACCGCCTAAGCGGGCAACGGTATCGGTTTTGCGTAGTTTGCTGGTCAGTCGTAATGCCACTTCTTTGAGTAGCATGTCACCAATACTGTGCCCATACTGGTCGTTGACCGCTTTAAAGCCGTCTAGGTCTACATAGCAAGTGGCTAGCAGATTCTGATTACGGTCAGCATGTGACAGTGCTTGTCGTAAGCGATCAGTGAGCAGGTAGCGGTTAGGTAGTTGGGTGAGCGAGTCAAAGTGTGCCAGGCGCTCCAAACGTGCCTCGCGAGCTTTGAGTAGGCTGACATCCGTGCCCACCACGATATAACGAAGAATGGCTCCCTTGTTATTGCGCACCGGCACAATAGAGACCTGTAAGGGGCGCTCGGTCTGATTATGCGAATGCATGGTGACTTCGCCTTGCCACGCGCCTGTAGTCATTACTTCTTGCCAAATAGCGCGCTGGTAGTCCACGGCTTGCGATGAGGGTGGCAGCAATAGATCTACAGTATGACCACGCAATTCGCTTAGGGTATAACCGCTTAAGCGTATGGCCGACGGGTTGGCATTAATGATGCGATGCTCATCATCTAGAATCAGAATGCTGTCATAACTGCGCTTAAATACGCTGGCGGCGATCCGTTGCTCAAACTCATTGCGACGGGTTTCGGTGATGTCGGTTTGTACACCGTCACACAGAATATCGCCGTTAGGTAGGCGTGTGGAGTTACTTTCTATGCGTATCCAGCGCTCTTGGCCGTTAATGATGGCACGGGTATCTAAGCGCATGGGGCGCAGCCATGCACGAGCCTCGGCCGTTAAGCGTATGGTTTCTGCGCGGTCTTCTTCGTGCCAACAGTCGCTGATGACTTTGGGGTCAGCATAAATTGCTTTATCCGATAGGCTATATATCTCACACAGGCGTGGGCTGACGTACTCATACATGATGGCACCGTCTAGTGATTGGCGTAGCGTGAACACGCCCACTGGAATGCGCTGTACTAGATTTTCATAACGCTCTTTAGCCAGCAGTAGTTCTTGTTCGGCTCTGGCATGATCGCTGAGATTAATCCCTATGCCTATGGCTTGGTTCTCATCAATCTGTATATTGCCCCACAGTGTGCTGAGTCTATGACCTTGTTTAGTGCGTGGGTGCCAGGTTTGGAATGAGACTTCACGAGTAAAGATGCTGTGGCGTGCTGCCGAGCGTTGGATCGCATCGGGGTATAGCAGTGCCAGTGGATCAGGTGAGTTGAACAACTCTTCGCGTTTCCAACCAAATACGCGCTCGCACTCTTTATTCCACACCACACAGCGACCGTCCATATCAAAGCTATTGATCAGCACTGGTGCCTGGTTGAACAGTTTGTCGTACTGATCAGAGGTATGCAGGTTCTGCGCTTGTTTGATCTGCTGAGTACGGTAGCTGATGTTACAAGTGAGCGCCAAGGGCAAACTGCCCAGCAAGAACCACAGTAGTTCAGGGGCTTCGTTGCCTGAGTACACATATAACTGAGTCACCAACATGGTGAAGGTCATGCATAACAGACTGATGCTAAAGAGCAGTAGATTCTGTCTGGTAGATAACCATGCTAGTACAGGTAAGAGTAAAAACAGCCCATTAGGGCCATAGCGGTAGGCGTAGTACGAAGTCAGACAGAGCAGTACGGTACTGAACAAAAACTCCGTGAGTCGGGTGCGCTGGAGTGTACAGCCCTTCACCCATGCCAGTATCAGGGGGATGAATAAGAGTTTTTCTATTAAGCTTACGGCCCAGAGATTGAGGTAGCAGTCTCTTAGGCTGACCTGTAGCAAAGGATGACTAAGGTGCAGAACCACGCTATAGCCAAGCGCGCTCAGATTTTGTGTGCCCAGAGCGAGCACCAGCAGTAACGTAATGAAGTGACGTGGTGACTCTAATGCGGCATCAAAGCGCAGTTTACGCATGATCCAGCAGGTGAGCACTATTTCTAAGGCAGCAATGGTGGCCAGTAAGAAGCTGTATTCAATTGATGTGTTGCCAGCTAGCGCATAGATGAATTGTGCGGCTGCTGCGCTCACCCAAAATCGTGGGTCGCGCGCCAATGCCAGTGCCAAAACGACTCCAGAGGGGATAAGTAATCCTGGGAGTGCGTTGAGCGTGGGGTTGAAGTCAATAAATTGCCCCCACATTATGCCCAATACTATCTGTACTAAGGCGATGAATACTGCCCACACCCCAAAGGGCAGCCTATGTCTGCCTTGAGGATCGCCTGCAACGAGGGGGGGAGGGAGGGGAGCACTCATCGGCCAAGCATAATTGTATTGTTAGCAAATGTGTACTTTTCTATTCATCATTTGATATTTCTTAACAGTTTATTTCTGAAGGGTGTACGCCCTATAGCTGCCCCACAGCACAATGAGCCAGAAAGCGTACACCATCACCCCGCTATTATGAGTGAGAAATGCTTGTGATAAACCGAAATCTATATAGGCGATAGGTAAAAGAAAGCCAGCTGTTGCTAATGAGCGCTGTGTTAATGATTCAGCGCGTAATCCTGGAGCAAAGAGGCGTAGTGGCACTACATATAGAAACAATAGGGCCAGAATCCCTACTATGCCCTGTTTTGCTGCGTTATTTAGTATTTCGTTGTGCGGGTGGTCAAAGTTTTTTATAACAGGATGGGCTTTGCCTTGTTTAGCAAGTTCAGTCATGGCTTGTTTGTACTGTGCTTTACCCCAGCCAAAAATGGGTTTGGCCATGAATAGTTGGCTAGCACCTTTCCACATTTCAAACCTGGCGCCTACCGACGTATCACTAGAGCCTTGGCTGTAAAGGGTGACGTTATTGATGGCTTCATGTACTCGTTGTTGTACGCCAAACTGTGGAACGCTATAAATCCCTACTGCTAGCGCGACAACAGCGCTAATGAGTAGTGTTTTCAGACGTAGTGAAAAATACTGGTGGTAAACACGAAAAAAGATCAGAGCGATCAACGGTAAACCTATCCAACCACCGCGACTGCCTGAGAATAATGAGCCAGCAATACCACCTATGGCACCTAGGCCTAAAAATAGAATCCAGCCCCGTTTATTAGGATGGGTACAGGCCCACGCCAAACCAGCCAAACAAAATAAGCCAGTTAGCATGGAAATATTGCCAAATTGGATAACGTGAGTGAAGCCTTTTGCACGATCTACATGCAAAAATATTTTTTGGTATCCAGCCCAACTACCCGCCAATAGGCCTCCTGTCGCTAAACCTGCCCATAACCAAGTGAGGCGAGGAGGGTATTTCAGTACAAAGAATAGGGCGATGGCTGCAGCAAGAAAGCGGCTGGGTAAGTCGTACGCACGCGAAGAATAGTGATAGAACAGGGCTTCAGTTACGCCCATTAGACCGTAGATGACTAACGCGGCCAGTACAAACCAATCTTGTTTAGTGAATGTGGGTTTGTTACGGCTAAACAGAACATAGAGCCCACCTAAGAAAAGTAGGGCAGCACCTACCGAGTATCCAGAGGAGACTACTAGTGCAATTGCGCCTAACAAGAAGACCGCAACGCTACTGTAGAGCGAGGGCGAAAAGAAAGTGGCTGGCATTGTTGTTCGATTAGCGTAAGAAGCTGCAGTAAATGTTCACTATTTTATTAACGGAGTATTACGGAAATACACCGGAATTTCTGTGTAACAAAATATTATTTTTGCAATAAATGATTATAGATAAAGGAAACGTGACGGCGAGAGTATTGTATGCCTGGAGGAAGGTGTACGTCTTATCCTTTAGTACATGGCAAATTTTACTGCCCAGAGCGATCTGTAGATAGTCGTGCTTTTGCGGGTTTATGCGAATTTGATGCTCATGGATATCGTGGCTATAATGACCGGGATTCAGTCAGAGCGGCTGCAATCAGCACGTATATGTTACCGGTCAAGAGGTTGGAGGCTCGACCATCGGTGACCTTGTCTCAGGTCGCTATACAGTGACCCGGCTTGTAAGCCGATACACCTATGCCCGTCCGAAAAGGTCGTGGCAACCATCAACTGCTTAGGCAGTCTGCGTCGGGGCCTGTGTGGCCTTCATTAAGGCTCTCACGCCCCTTAGGCACCCTTTGTGTCTGCGTATCTCAAATTTCTTTGGGATGCTTTGTTGCGTTTATTTCCGGTTATTGGTGTTTCGGTTGGTGCGCGCTGGTTTTACTGGCGTAGGCTTTCTGATGTCTGTTGCCAGTAAAGCCTTTTTGTTGAAATAACATTAAGGAAACTAAAAAAGCATGCAAGAAACAGAGTTTTTTCAGCTGTCTGCAACCTCAGCGATTTTGCTATTGCTGGGCTTCTATTTACTGACGTTTTTATTGTCATTACTCATCAGTAAAAAGGAGGAGAATGTAGATGGTTATATGGTGTCTAACAGCGCTGTAGGGTTTGGGCTGTCGGCCGCCAGTATGATCGCTACATGGATTTGGGCAGCGTCTTTCTATGCAAGCGCCACCTCAGGATATAAGTACGGGTTATCTGGCCCAATACATTATGGGTTCTGGGGCGCATTGATGATTTTGTTTATCTTCCCTTTTGGAAGGCGCTTTAGGGAATTGGCTCCTGAAGCGCATACGCTGGCTGAAGTGGTGTATGCCCGTCACGGTCGCTCCAGTCAGATGATCATGGCGGTGTCTAACCTGATTGGTAGCTGTATCAGTTTGATGGTGAACTTCACGGCTGCTGGTGCGTTGGTGTCCATGCTAAGCCCGCTGAGCTTTATCCAAGGCGTATTAATTGCGGGTCTGGGTGTGTTGTCGTATACCTTGTGGTCAGGGTTCAGGGCCTCAGTGCTGACTGACTTCGCACAGTTAGTAGCGATGATTCTGGCCGCAGTGATTATTATTCCGCTGATCTTTTTCAATGCAGGCGGACCGGATCTCATTGCCGATAACTTCTGGCGTCTAAGTAGCGAACAAGCAGATTTCTTCTCGACTACAGCGATTCTGGAGCAAGGTGCACCGTATTTTATTGCTGTGTTGGCCTATGCCATCGGTAACCAGACCATTGCACAGCGGCTCTTTGCTGTGCGCCAAGACCTAATCAAACCTACTTTCTTAACAGCAACCGTAGGCTACGGTGTGGTTGTGATCGGGTTGGGTATTTTGGGTTTGTTGGCACTTTTTACTGGTTTACAGCCTATTGATGGGGACATGAACAATATCATCCCGCAAATGGCGTCAGCCTACTTGCCACCCTTTGGTATTGCGCTGTTCTTTATCTTGGTGATTGGTTCGCTGTCCTCTACCGCAGACGCTGACTTGTGTGCGTTGTCGGCTATTGTGATGACGGACATCTATGGCAAAAACATCGCTAAAGGTAAACCAGACCCACGTCGTATGTTGTTGTGGGGGCGTATGACCATGATTGTGGCCACCATGTGTGGTGTGGTCTTTGCGAGTTTGCGTTTGGATATCTTGGTCATGTTGGTGTTCGTTGGGGCACTGTGGGGGGCGATTGTTTTCCCTGTGATCAGTAGCTTCTTCTGGAACCGAGTGACTAATACCGCTTTTACTACCTCTGTTGCATGTGCTGTAACCATGTTCTTGTTGGTGCGGTTCGAGCTTATACCCATGACCGGCATGGTGGCGGTATTTTTTGAGCTAGTTGCGTCGGTGGGTGGCGGCGTGGTGGTAGGTTTGATGACCTTTGCGTTCTTTGGTCGCAACCTTGCATTGGCGGTTGGGTCAGTAGTCACCGTTGTGTTGATCTACTATGGCGTAGGCTTCTGGCGCGATTACACCGTATTGCTGGGTTCGCTGACCTCGTATGGTGCCAGTGCGATCGTGTGTACAGTGATGAGCTTACGCAGTTCTGAGCGTTTTGATTTCTCTGTGTTGTCACACCGCGTACGTGCTTTCCATGAGGAGCAAGAAAAGATGGTGAAGCCTTCCAAGAAACAACCTGCGCTTACGCCTAAGCCACAGCTTTAATAAGAAAGGAGCAAACATGAATTGGATTGTGACTTATATATTGATCTGGCCAGTATTATCTGCAGGCGTATTGGCACTACTAATCGGTGCATTAGTACGAGATTGGCGAGCCGCCAAACGTGATGGTAAAGAAATGATCTAGGCCAGTTGCAACGCGTAACCTTTACGGGCCATGTACTCAAGCGGTACATGGCCCGTTTTGCAATGGGCTATGTTACAAAGAACTAGCCGTACTGCGGTGTGAGATCGTGCAGCCATAAAAAGAAGTAGAGGAGAGACTATGCAGGATGTTCACAATCAGTTATTGCCATTTGAGTGGCATGCGCCAGATGGCACCTTGCAGGTGCCATTGGTGGCAGACTCTCCGCATAGCGGCAATGTCTATCCCTTGGATTTCCGTAGCCGAGCACCTATGCAAATATTGCGTCGCGCCGAGGATGCTTTTGTGGATCAGCTGTGGTCGGCTTTACCGACGCAAGGGGCAGGCTTGTTGGCAGCACGCGTGGCCAGAAGCTATGTGGATTTGAATCGCCACGAAACCGATTTGGATGCAAGCATGATGGATGCGCCGTGGCCGGGTTTGCTTGAGCCATCCGATAAGACTCAGCTTGGGCATGGACTACTGTGGAAGAATCTAGGATCTGTTGAGTTGTACGACCGTCAGTTAAGCGTCGCAGAAGTGCAATCACGCTTGGCGCTGGTGTATAGGCCGTATCACGATTGGTTGGGGTTACAAGTACGGCATTTGCATAGACGTTTTGGCGGCGTGTGGCATTTGAATCTGCATTCCATGCCTTCTAGCGTTAAAACGGTATTTACCACAGGTCCTGTGGCAGATTTTGTGTTGGGCGACAGGCAGGGCACCAGTTGTAGTGCAGATTTCATCGCCACGGTAGAGCATCTGTTGAAATCAGCGGGCTACAGAGTCGTGCGCAATCACCCTTATTCGGGGGCCGCAATCGTGGCACAGGTAGGAAAGCCAGCACAAAATCGGCACAGTTTACAGATAGAGGTGAACAGGGCTTTATATATGGATGAGCGCCATCATCGTAAAAGTTTGGGGTTTGCCGCCTTGCAAGCTGATTTGGCTAGAGTAAGCCAACAGCTGGCAAATTACGTGCATAGCTGTACATCATGATTTGGCTTGTGGTTGCCACAGTACATCAGGTCGGTCTGCATGTTTATTCAGGCATCGTGCCAAAATAAAGCACAGGTCTGAGAGCCTGTTTAGATACTGTTGCACCACTGGGCGTACAGCATCGAATTGCAGTAAGGACACGACGCTACGCTCAGCTCTGCGTGCTACTGTACGTGCTTGGTGAGCCAGTGCAGCAGCACGACTGCCTCCGGGCAGAATAAATTCTTTTAATGGTGGTAGCGGTTCGTTGAGCACGAGTATGGCGTCATCCAGCTCAGCCAATTGTGAGTCGCGCATGGCTTCATGACCAGGGATACACAACTCAGCACCCATATCGAATAGGTGGTGCTGTATATGGGAGAGCAAGGTATCAACGTCTTCCGGTAAGGCCTCACAGCGCCATACCCCAATGATGCTGTTTAACTCATCCACTTCGCCTAAGGCGTGGATGCGCAAACTGTTCTTGGGTACGCGTTGGCCATCCCCAAGGCTGGTTTCGCCTTGGTCGCCAGTGCGTGTGGTGATGCTGGAAAGCCTGTCGCTCATACGTGTTAGCCTGCTTGTGCTAGATGTTCTAGGGCTGAGCCTTCTATGCGCACAATGCGCCAGTCAGGCAACACTGAAGCACCTAGGTGTTCGTAGAACTCAATCGCGCTTTGGTTCCAGTCCAACACTACCCATTCAAAACGTGCACAATCAAGCTCCAGCGCTTTGCGCGCCAAGTACTGCAAGACTTGCTGCCCCAAACCCAGACGGCGGTGTTCAGGGGCAATATAAATGTCTTCCAGATACAGGCCACGTTTGGCTCTGAAAGAAGAGTAGTTATGAAACCACATGATGTAGGACACCAGAGTTTCTGGTGCATCCTGATGGCAAATGACCAAGCAATTCACAGCAGCAGGCTGCGTGAAGATATTGTCATGCAAGGTTTGCTCTGTGGCTTGGAAAGTGTCCAGCAACTTTTCAAATGTCGCCATTTCCGTCATTAATTGATGGATTTGGGGAATGTCTTGAAGCGTAGCTTCGCGTAAAATATAGCCAGAGGAAAGAGGGTATGACATACAGACTGTGTGCGATAATTCAAAAAATACGCGTATACGGCGTAGTCAAAACGGGCTGCTACAATAATGCATCATGCCGTAAAGGAGTGTAAACGATGCTGCGAACTTTGCGTAAGCTAAGTGCTTTACTAGCTATAGTATTCATGACGTTGTTCTCAAGTGTGAGTGTTGCCCAAGAGGCCAGAGCCTCTGGCGAAGTGCGCAGGGTGGATCCCGGTGCAGGCAAAATTACGCTGAAACACGGTGAGATTGACGTTTTACGGTTGCCGGCGATGACGCTGGTTTACCGTATTGATCCTACCTTGCTGGCTGATTTAAAACCTGGTGATAAAGTACGTTTTGTGGCGATTCGCGAGAACGACGAGTACGTGGTGATCAGTATTCAGAAATAAGTAACGTAGGTAGTAAAAGATAGAAGCCCTCGCTGTGGCCACGTTTCCTAGTAATAGGGAATGGGCAAAACAGAGAGGGCTATTTAGTTTGTGCTCCATGTTGTAGAGCATCTGTAGGGGAGTCGTACAGAGCGACCTATAGTTTGCTACAGATAAAAAGGCAGTTCTGATATGAAAACAGCCACCCTTTGGGTGGCTGTTTCGTTGATGCTGAAAGCAATGAGACTTACAACACGTAGCGTGCCAAGTCTTGGTGCGTCACAGCTTCTTGCAATTGTGCATCAACGTAAGCGGCATCAATCACTACGGTTATCTGTTCGGCTTTGGAACCAGCTTCGTAGGACAGATCATCCAGCAGTTTTTCCATCACGGTGTACAGGCGTCGTGCACCGATGTTCTCGGTGCGCTCGTTCACTTCGAAAGCCAACTCTGCCAAGCGACGAATACCTTCTGGTGTGAAGTCCAAATGCACGTTTTCTGTTGCCAACAATGCGGTGTACTGTTTAGTCAGCGAAGCGTCGGTGTCAGACAAAATGCAGACGAAATCATCGGCAGTTAGGGAGTCCAGTTCCACACGGATGGGGAAACGGCCCTGTAGCTCGGGGATCAGGTCAGACGGGCGAGATAAGTGGAACGCACCGGAGGCAATGAACAGAATATGGTCGGTACGCACCACACCGTATTTGGTGTTGACGGTAGTACCTTCTACCAATGGCAGCAAGTCACGTTGCACACCCTGACGAGAAACTTCACCGCTGGTATTGCCTTCGCGAGATGTGATCTTATCGATCTCATCCAAGAATACGATACCGTTTTGCTCGGCGTTTTGTACCGCCGCTGCACGCAGTTCTTCTTCGTTGATGTGTTTAGCAGCCTCTTCGTCTACCAGTAGCTTGAAGGCTTCTTTCACACGCAGTTTGCGCTTTTTGGTTTTGTCACGACCCATGCCGGCAAACATGCCGCGCAGTTGCTCGGTCATTTCTTCCATTCCTGGAGGCGCCATGATTTCCATTTGTGGCATAACTTGCGCCACATCAATTTCGATCTCGGTGTCATCCAGTTTGCCTTCGCGCAGACGTTTGCGGAAGGTTTGGCGTGCGCCAGTTTCTTCGCGTTCGGGTTGGCCGTAGCTGTCACGAGCAGGAGGAACCAACGCATCCAAGATGCGATCTTCTGCTGACTCTTCAGCTTTGCTGCGTACGCGACGCATTTCCAATTCGCGAGTTTGCTTGACGGACGCATCAACCAAATCACGGATGATGGTTTCTACGTCACGGCCTACATAACCCACTTCAGTGAATTTAGTGGCTTCGACTTTGATGAAAGGCGCGTTAGCCAGTTTGGCCAAACGGCGGGCGATTTCGGTTTTACCGACGCCTGTGGGCCCAATCATCAGAATGTTTTTAGGGGTGATCTCGTGGTTGAGGGGCTCAGGAACCTGCTGACGACGCCAGCGATTACGCAGAGCTACGGCCACGGAGCGTTTGGCACGATTTTGGCCAACAATGTGTTTGTCTAGCTCGGAGACAATTTCTCCGGGTGTCATGGATGTAGCGGACATGATGATACAGCCTTTGAAAGTCAGAGCGTTTCTATAACGTGGTTGCCGTTGGTGTAGATGCAAAGATCGCCAGCGATTTCCAAGGATTTTTTGACGATGTCAGCAGGAGCCATATCGGTGTTTTGCACCAAGGCCAAACCTGCGGAGTGAGCGTACGAACCACCGGAACCAATAGCGGCAATACCGTGTTCAGGCTCAAGTACGTCACCGTTTCCGGTCAATACCAAGGTGTGCTCTTTGTCGGCAACAATTAGCATGGCTTCCAAGCGGCGCAAGGCGCGATCGGTACGCCAATCACGAGTCAGCTCAACGGCAGCTCGCATCAGGTGACCCTGATATTTTTCCAATTTGGCTTCAAACAGTTCTAGCAGGGTGAACGCATCGGCGGTAGCGCCAGCGAAACCCGCCAGTACGGAGTTCCTGTAGAGTTTACGAATTTTGCGTGCTGTGGCTTTGATGACAATGTTGCCCAGCGTGACCTGACCGTCGCCACCAATGGCAACGTTCTCGCCGCGACGTACGGCAATGATGGTAGTGGCGTGAAATTGTTCCATAACATTCCTTACTGTTCTTACTCTAGCAAATGGGGATGGATGCCATAAATTCAAGAGTCAGGTCAGCAGAAAATAACTGTGCCACGGTAGCCGGGGCTAGCGTGGCACAGCGTACAGAACTGGGCGGTCTGCAAAGCGATATAAAAACCGCTGATTAGTCCCCGTACAGCTTCTGACGTTTTTCGCGGCGCTCTTGTGCTTCCAGAGACAAGGTGGCGGTAGGACGAGCCAACAGGCGCTGCAACCCGATGGGTTCGCCTGTTTCCTCACACCAGCCGTATTCGCCAGCATCAATCAGGGCAATGGATTGCTGTACTTTCTTCAGCAGCTTGCGCTCACGGTCGCGGGTACGCAGTTCCAGTGCATGTTCTTCTTCGATAGTGGCCCGGTCTGCTGGGTCAGGCACGAACTGTGTTTCACGCAGGTTTTCGGTAGTGGCACCAGCGTTGGCCAAAATTTCCTGCTCCAGCTCTCTCAACCGGTTTTTGAAAAAAGCCAGTTGTGCATCGTTCATGTAGTTGTTGTCCGGCATGGCCAATAACTCTTCAACGCTTAGCAGCTTGGTGGGGTGATTGCTGACATTCGATTTGTTTGCCATGATTTTCTCTCTCTAACGTAGTGGGGCAGAAGGGAGAGCAAGGTCCTTAGACCAAGCAGTTTTCCAGCCCTTGCGTAAAAATCTCCTGAGGCAGTTTACGTCCGATGAAAACGATTTTACTTTCAGGTTTTTCTTTGGCTGCCCACGGTTTCCCGGGTTCAACCCCCATCATCATGTGTACCCCCTGGAACAACATGCGGCGATTCACGCCTTTTAGGTAGAGGATACCCTTGTACCGCAGTAAGTCCGGACCAAATACTTGGGTGATACCGCCTAGAAAATCTTCCAGGCGTTCCGGATCAAAAGCTTTGCGCGAACGAAATACAAATGCACCAATTTCATCTTGGTGCGGGGCTTGATGGTGGTGATGACCACAATCAGACCCGCAGTGCTCACCATGTTCGTGCTCGTGTTCATGGTGATGCTCATGATGGTGATGGTGTTCGTCCTCGTCTTTGAGGAAATCTGGGTTGATATCTAGAATGGCATCCAGATTAAACCCACCCAAATCCAGCAGTTCATTGATATCGGCTTCACCGAAGTGCACCGGAGAAATGCTGGCACGGGGGTTGATCTTCACAATGCGGTTACGCAGTGCTTGGTATTCCTCGTCGGATACCAGATCTTTTTTGGAAATCAGGATGCGATCAGCAAAGCCAATTTGTTGTTGCGATTCGGCTTGTTGATCTAAGGTTTCCATACCATGTTTGGCATCTACTATCGTGATGATGGCATCTAGACGATAGTGAGCAGCGATCTGGTCATCCACGAAAAACGTTTGGCATACTGGGCCAGGGTTGGCCATACCAGTCGTTTCGATAATGACACGATCAAATTTAACGTTGCCGTCTGCACGACGCTGATACAGGTCGTTCAATGCACGCATTAGGTCGCCACGCACCGTACAACACACACAGCCATTGCTGAGCTCAACGATTTCTTCTTCGCCGTCTTGAATCAGCAGTTCGTTATCGATGTTTTCAGGTCCAAACTCATTCTCGATCACGGCAATACGTTGGCCATGCTGTTCAGACAGTATGCGCTTGAGCAGGGTGGTTTTACCTGCGCCAAGAAAGCCGGTCAGAATGGTTACTGGGATCATAGAAGCGTTTGTTGCATTCATGGTTGTGCAATCAGGTTGGTGTAAGCAAAAGCTGCATAGGCAATAAAATAACTTGCAGATTACAGCACAGCCTTGCGTTCAGGGCAAATGCCCGAGTCGCACGGCGAGAAATAAAGCAATATATACGTTTTATGCGTCAGAAGCCATCGGTAAAAGGTAGGAATATTTAGCTACATAAGCTTTGTTGACAGTTTTTGCACAATGCTTGCAGCTCGGTCTCCTGTGTACCTAACGTAAAACCGGCTTGTGCCACGCATTCTGCCAATTGGGCAGTAAGCTGTGGCGCGCAGAGTTCGGCGACGGCTCCGCACTTGGTGCAGACGATAAGCAGATCGTGAGGATGGCCGTTGGCATCTACACAGGCGGTCCATGCATTCACGGCATCTAAACGGTGAATCAAACCTTCTTCAGTCAGAAATTCCAGCGCTCTATAGACCGTAGGAGGTGCGGCACCGGGTTGATCCTGCCTGAACAAATCAAGTAGCTCGTAGGCTTTAAGGCTGCGCTGTTGTTTGAGCAGCAATTCCAGTACCTGCTTTCTGATAGGGGTCAAACGTTTACCCCTCTGCTGACAGAGTTTTTCCGCTGTTTGCAGTTGTGCCTCTAGGGCTTGGGGAGTCAGAACATGCACAGGCATAGTAAATATACAGACACAAAAAGTTGGATATGTTATAACATAACGTATCTAAAAATAATGCTATCTATTGATCTTACCAGTAAGTCATGCATCACAGTAGAACGACCGCACATTCCGCGCCTAAAGTGGATAAAAGAATCTATAGGGGCACGGTGCTGCTGAGCTCAGCTTGGCAGCGTTGTTTGCGTGTATTGCCTGTGGTTGTGGTCTTATGGCTACTGACTGCATGGGCGTTAGGGTGGTTCAAATAATGACCACCAGCAATGCAGTAATTAGTTTGGATCAGGTGTCGTTGGGTTGGCGCGATAAAGTTGCTGTACGTGATGTCAGCGGCCAATTCATGAAAGGGGGCTTATATGCGTTGGCTGGCCCCAATGGCGCCGGCAAATCGACGTTGCTCAAGGGCTTGGCTGGGCAGCTTACCCCGCTGAAAGGCAAAATACAGATCAACTCGCCCCAGCGTTTGGCTTTTCTGCCCCAGTTTGGTGAGTTAGATCGAAGTTTCCCTATTAGCGTGTATGACTTGGTGGCCATGGGGTCATGGCGGCGTACAGGGGCATGGCGTGGCTTAAGTGAATCTGAACACAAGCGCGTGCAAGACGCATTATGCCAGGTGGGGTTGCAAGGGTTCTCTGAACGCGCCATCAGCACCTTGTCGGGCGGTCAAATGCAGCGTGCCTTGTTTGCACGCTTGATCATGCACGATGCGCCTATCTTGTTGCTGGACGAACCTTTTTCTGCCGTGGATAAAGCCACCACGGATGACCTGATGGTGCTGTTGCATCGTTGGCATCAACAAGGGCGCACAGTGATTGTGGTGCTGCACGATTTGCATACTATCCGACAAAACCTCCCCGAAACCGTACTGTTAGCTGGCCAATTGGTCGCGTGGGGAGAAACTGAGTCCGTATTGACTGCAGAAAATCTGCATTTGGCCCGTCACTTGTGCGAGGGAGACTACCTGTGATGTGGCTGTACGATGTGTTGATCCACCCCTTTGTTGAATTTGGTTTTATGCGCCGAGCGCTGGCAGGATCATTTGCCTTGGCTGCCGCCGCAGGTCCGTTAGGTGTGTTTTTGGTATTACGCCGCATGAGCTTAATGGGCGACGCCATGGCGCACGCCATTTTGCCCGGTGTGGCAGCAGGCTTTTTGCTATCAGGTTTATCTGTGGGTGCGATGGCGCTGGGTGGCGTGATTACCGGTTTGGTGGTGGCGTTACTGGCGGGCTTGGTATCTAGGCTGACGCCGTTGCGAGAAGACGCTAGTTTTGCCGCGTTTTATTTGGTGTCATTGGGCTTAGGGGTGCTGTTGGTGTCCCTAAAAGGCTCCAATATGGATTTAATACACGTGCTGTTTGGCACCGTGTTGGGGTTGGATGACCAAGCGTTGTTGCTGGTCACAGGAACCTCCAGCGTTGCACTGTTGGTGCTGGCCATTATTTATAGGCCGCTGGTGCTGGAGTGTTTAGATCCGCTGTTTTTACGTGCTGAAGGGCGATCAGGCTCTTGGGTGCACATGCTGTTTTTGGTGCTGTTGGTTGTAGTGTTGGTAGCAGGCTTTCAGGTGCTGGGCACGCTGATGGTAGTGGGGATCATGATGTTGCCCGCAACAGCTGCTCGCTTTTGGGCTCGCTCTGCCAGTAGCCAGATGGTGTTGGCCGCCTTATTGGGTATGGGCGAGTGTTTCATAGGATTATTGCTTTCCTACTACGCCAACGTGCCGGCATCACCCGCCATTATTTTGGTTGCGGGAATCACCTATTTTCTATCACTAGCCTGTGGTCCACAGGGTGGGTTGCTGCAACGGTTGCGGTAATCATCTAGGGACCATCTATTCATCACAGAGGAAAGCACATGAATACTAGAGACAGTCAACGTAGGTGGTTACGCCCCATTGGACGCTATATGGCGCAAGGGGTAGCGGCCATGTCTATGAGCGTAGCGATGGCATCTGTTGCGGTAGCCAAACCTGTGCCTGTGGTGGCGAGTTTTTCGATTTTAGGCGATATGGTAAGCGTGGTGGGCGGTGATGCTGTTGAGGTAAATACCTTGATTGGCCCTAATGCCGATGCTCATGCGTTTGAGCCCAGACCGGGTGATGTGCGTAAATTGGCCGATGCCAAATTGTTGGTTGTAAATGGTTTGCAGTTTGAACCGTGGTTGGCAGGACTAGTGCAATCGGCAGGCTATAACGGTAAGCAGATAGAAGCTACCAAAGGTGTGCAACCGCTGGATAATCATGATTACGTAGACGATCATACTGACGACCACGACCACGACCACGACCACGACCACGACCACGACCACGACCACGACCACGACCACGACCACGACCATAGTCACGGGCATGAGCATCATCAGCATGGCCCGCAAGATCCCCATGCATGGCAAAGCCTCACCAATGCAGTGATGTATGTGGAAAATATCCGTGATGCGCTGAGTGAAGTGGCTCCGGAATCTGCCCCTGTGTTCCAAGAAAATGCAGCTCGCTACATAGAGCAATTGCAGCGGTTAGATGCCCAGGCTAAGGAACGTTTGGCGGCTATTCCAGTGGAACGCCGCAAAGCGATGGTGTCGCACGATGCATTGGCGTATTTGGGCAAAGCCTACAACATCGAATTTGTGCCGTTGTTGGGGATGTCTAGCCAAGCCGAACCTTCTGCACGCGAAGTGGCAGACTTAGTGCAGCGAGCACGAGCCGAGCACATTACGGCTATTTTCCTAGAAAATGCGGTGAGCCCTGCCTTGGCCAAACAGTTGGCCCGTGAAACAGGCGCACGTATGGGCGGCACTTTATACACCGATGCCTTGGCTGAGCCAGGTCATGAGGCTGATACCTACTTGGGAATGATGCAGAGCAATCTGCGTACGGTAGAAGCGGCGTTACAACCGTAATTACGGTTTGCGACGGGCACGGGGGTGTGCTTGGTCATACACCTGTGCCAAATGCTGAAAGTCCAAGCGTGTATAGATTTGCGTGGTGCTGATGTTACTGTGTCCTAGCAGCTCTTGCACAGCTCGCAAGTCTTGAGCTGATTGCAGCATGTGGCTGGCAAAACTGTGTCGTAAAGCATGAGGGCTGATGTCTAAAGACAAGCCCGCTTCTTGGCATAATTTCTGCAAGCGTGTTTGCACCATACGGGGGTGTATGCGTTTGCCTTGAGCCCCCAAAAATAGCGCGTGGTAGTGTTCAGCATCGTCTACGGCACTGCGCAGTACACTGCCGCGTAGTTGAAGCCAACACTGCACAGCATGCAGCGCTTTGCTACCTATGGGCAGCGAGCGCCTTTTGTTGCCTTTGCCTAGCACATGCAGTTCAGCTTCCTGAAGACTTAGCCAACTGGACGACTCATAGCCCGCCTGTTTCACGTAATGGGTGTCTAGGCTCACCAACTCACTTAAACGTAAGCCACTGGAATACAGCAGCTCAAACATGGCTTGGTCGCGTGCCTGTACAGGGCTGAGATGCTCCAAGCTTTGTGCGGGCTGGTGATCCAGTAATTGCTGCGCTTGGTCTACAGAGAGCGAGCTAGGTAGTGGGCGCGGGCTTTTGGGGGCTTTGAGTTCAGCACAGGGATTAGGGTGAGCCGGGTATTGCTCACACCACCAATGGAAAAAATTACGCCATGCCGCCAGTGTGCGTTGCAGGCTACGGGGGTGTAGCCCGCCAGCGTGTAGTTCAGCCAGCTTTTGGCGCAGTTGAGCGGGTGTGAGTGTGTCAGGCGAGACAGAACCTGATAACGGCAGAATATGCTGTATATCGTGCTCGTATGCCGCCAGACTATGCTCGGATAGCCGTCGCTCGTAGCGCAGATGGTCCAACCATGACTGCACGGTCGCAGAGGCTGGGATAGGCATGGTTATTCAGTGCCTCGGCTCAGTGCCGCCGAGCATAGTTGGCCAATATTCAGCAGAAACTCGGTGCCCATGTCTGTGGCAAACCGTTCGGCTTGTGTCGCGCCCAAAATCAGCACGCCAGAGTTTTTCTGAGTTACGGGGTGTAGCAAGGGCACAATGGCTACCGATTGGATGCTGTCAGGCAATAGTGCCAGCACTTCTTGAGGGGGGATGCCGCAACGCGGGGACGTTAATGCCTGAGCGTATTTGTGTAGTTCCTCAGGCGCGTCTGTGGTGACGAAATCTTCCCAGCAGTGCAGGGCGATGGCGTCGAGATCAAACACTTCCGTTAAGGACTCTTGTATGTGCAACGGCAATTGCGCGGTATCGGTCTCGGCCAACATGGTGCAGGTCCATGTGCGTAGCTGATCGGCAATACGTTGATTGGCGCTAGCGTTTTCTATCAGCGAGTGTAGCTTACGTTCCAACTCTTTGTTTTTTGCACGCAGCCCCAGTATTTGACGCTCGCCTAGCGAGATGGCTCTGGTTTCATGAGGGTGCGGAACACGTAACTCTGAAAAGAGATCGCGATGTTGCAGGAAAAAATCTGGGTGGGTACTCAGGAACTGGGCGATAGCAAGGGCGTTCAGATCAGAGGGACTCATGCAGTATCCTTTGGCAAAAGCGGTAGGCAGCGTTAAGTTTAGCGTAGGTGTTCTGGAATAGGGGGCGCTTCGGGCGGCACCTTATAGCGGTTGTAACTCCACAGATATTGTTCAGGAAAGCGTTGAATCAACGTTTCCATGCCTTGATTGATCAGCAAGGCCATGTCTTCTACGTTGTCAGGGAAAGGCTCTGGCAGACGCAGGTAATGAATTTTCCAGCCTTGGCCTTTGGGCAAACGCTCACCCGCGGTTAAGACCACGGGTACTTTGGTTTGCAAGGCCAGTTTGGCGGCCAAGGTCATGGTGTAGGCGCGTTTGTCGAAAAAGGGCAGCCATAAGCCATCACCACTACTGGGTACTTGATCCGGCAACATCCCTACGGCTTCGCCACGGCGTAGTGCACGCACAAATTCACGTATACCTTGAACATTAGCGGGTACGGAGTGCAGCCCGGGCGTGTCGCGCGAGGCACGCATAGCAGGCTCAAGAAACGATTGTCGCGGCGGTCTGAACATCACCGTTATGGGACCATATTGCACCAGACGTCGGGCAGTAATCTCAAAACACCCCAAATGCGGGGTGAGGTACAACACGCCACGATTTTCAGCCAGCGTTTGCGTAACAATGTCGGAATCGGGGTTTTGGCATAGTGCCAAACATTGCTCTGTTTGCAGCCATACTTTGGGCAGTTCCATCAGCATGGCGCCGGTTTCGGCAGCAGCGCGACGGGCAAATTTACCCTCTGTAAATCCCGCTTGTGCGGCATTTTCACGCAGTCTGTTGTGGTAACGGCCTGGCACAAAATAGACAATAGAACCCGCAAAGCGTCCCAGTGCATGCAGCACGCGCAGCGGCAACGCAGACATCAGACGTAATAAAAACAACAGCATAAATCCCAGGGCATAACGCCAGAAATTTGTTTATACATTTAAAGATGTGTCATTTTCGCTTAAAATGCAATTTATCGCTGAGTTAACCGACAACTTGCGGAGCGATATGCCAGTTTACTGGCCCTTAAACCCGCTAAAGCGTCGCGCCCGATTAAGCCTTTGTGTGTGTGGTGCAACGCAGCTCGTTTCCTTTTAATGCGCATCACTACAGGACGCAAAAGCTGTGGCAAATAACGACTTCTTATTTACGTCTGAATCTGTCTCCGAAGGTCACCCAGATAAGGTTGCTGACCAAATTTCCGACGCCATTCTAGACGCCATTTTCGAACAAGACCCTAACGCTCGTGTTGCAGCAGAAACGCTGTGCAACACCGGTTTGGTCATTTTGGCAGGTGAAATTACCACCACAGCCAACGTGGATTACATTCAGGTTGCACGCGATACCATCAAACGCATTGGCTACGACAATAGCGACTACGGTATCGATTATAAAGGTTGCGCCGTTTTGGTGGCGTACGACAAACAGTCACCAGATATTGCACAGGGCGTAGACCGCTCTGAAGAAGAAATTCTGAATCAAGGTGCGGGTGACCAAGGTCTGATGTTTGGTTACGCGTGCGATGAAACGCCTGACCTGATGCCAGCGCCTATTTGGTATGCGCACCGTTTGGTACAGCGCCAAAGTGAACTGCGTAAAGATGGCCGTTTGCCTTGGTTGCGCCCAGATGCGAAATCTCAGGTGACATTCCGCTATGTGGATGGTCGTCCTGCAGAAGTAGACACCGTCGTGTTGTCTACGCAGCATGCGCCTGAAATCTCTCAGGAAGATATTCGCGATGCAGTGATCGAACACATCATCCGTCCTAGCTTCCCGGCTGAATTACTGACAGAAAACACCAAGTTCTTGGTGAACCCTACCGGTAAGTTTGTGATTGGTGGTCCACAAGGCGATTGCGGTCTGACAGGCCGTAAGATCATTGTGGATACCTACGGTGGTGCATGCCCACACGGTGGCGGTGCATTCTCCGGTAAAGATCCTTCTAAAGTAGACCGTTCGGCGGCTTACGCTGCACGTTATGTGGCGAAAAACGTGGTGGCTGCGGGTTTGGCGCGTCAGTGCCAAGTGCAGGTTAGTTACGCCATTGGTGTGGCAGAACCTATCAACATTACTGTGTACACCGAAGGTACAGGCGTAGTGTCTGATGAGCGCATTGCCGAGTTGGTACGCGAGCACTTTGACCTACGTCCTAAAGGCATTATCAACATGCTGAACTTGCTGCGTCCTATCTACAGCAAAACAGCGGCTTACGGTCACTTTGGTCGTAACGAGCCTGAGTTCACATGGGAAGCTACTGATAAAGCGGCCGCATTGCGTGCTGCGGCTGGTTTGGCGTAATTACTCATGAAGCAAAGAGGCGCTTAGGCGCCTCTTTGTGTTCTTGCTGTGCGTTTTCATTGGCATAGGCCTTAGCTAAAATCAGGATATTAGGTCTTAGCACGAAGACAATTAGCAGGTACAATTTACACGTTTTGATTCCTGTCTGAGGAGCGTTGCGACAAACCCTGTGCGGTTTGCCAGGCTCAGACAGTAGCGTTGATCCCCTTCAACGACGCTCACCAGATTCTCGTGCCGAGAAGCCGTGGTGATGCCAGTAGTGTGCCCCGTCGGTTCTCGCACCAATTTATCGGAGCACACATGACTGTTAAAACTGAAGATTACGTGATTGCAGATATTAGTCTGGCAGGCTGGGGCCGCCGGGAAATCGCTATTGCCGAAACAGAAATGCCTGGTTTGATGGCGACTCGTGAAGAGTACGCAGCTTCCCAGCCACTGAAAGGCGCACGTATTGCTGGCAGTTTGCACATGACTATCCAGACTGCTGTGCTGATTGAAACGCTGGTGGCGTTGGGTGCAGAAGTACGCTGGGCATCTTGCAATATTTTCTCTACCCAAGACCACGCTGCAGCTGCTATTGCTGATGCGGGCATTCCTGTTTTCGCGGTAAAAGGCGAAACACTGGAACAGTACTGGGAATACGCCCACGACATCTTTAACTGGCCTGGTGAACAAGCCAACATGATTTTGGATGACGGTGGCGATGCAACGTTGTTGCTGCACTTGGGTGCACGTGCTGAGAAAGATTTGTCTGTATTGGACAAACCTACCAGCGAAGAAGAGCGCGTACTGTACGCCAGCATCCGTGCTCGTTTGCAGCAAGACGGTACATGGTATTCCACACGTCTGGCGCAAATCCAAGGCGTAACTGAAGAAACAACAACAGGCGTACACCGTCTGTACCAGATGTCCAAACGTGGTGAGTTGGCATTCCCAGCCATCAACGTGAACGACTCCGTGACTAAGTCCAAGTTTGACAACCTGTACGGTTGCCGCGAGTCTCTGGTTGACGGTATCAAACGCGCTACTGACGTGATGGTTGCCGGTAAGATCGCCGTTGTGGTGGGTTTCGGTGACGTGGGTAAAGGTTGTGCACAAGCATTGGCCGCTCTGCGTGCTCAAGTGTGGGTGACTGAAGTCGATCCTATTTGCGCCTTGCAAGCCAGCATGGAAGGCTACCGCGTAGTGACCATGGAAGAAGCGGCTGACAAAGCCGATATCTTCGTGACTGCTACAGGTAACTACCACGTGATCACACGCGATCACATGGAGCGCATGAAAGACCAAGCTATCGTTTGCAACATCGGTCACTTTGACAACGAAATCGACGTAGCAGCGATTGAAGATTTGCAATGGGAAGAGATCAAACCTCAAGTTGATCACGTGATTTTCCCAGACGGCAAACGCATCATCTTGTTGGCACAAGGCCGCTTGGTGAACTTGGGTTGTGCAACAGGCCACCCATCTTTTGTGATGTCTGCTTCGTTCACGAACCAAACTATTGCTCAGATCGAACTGTTCACACGTGGTGAAGCCTACGAAAGCGGTCAAGTGTACGTATTGCCTAAACACTTGGACGAAAAAGTGGCACGTTTACATCTGAAAAAATTGGGTGTTAACCTGACAGAACTGAGCCAGCAACAAGCTGACTACATCAATGTTCCTGTAGATGGCCCTTACAAACCAGGCCACTACCGCTACTAATCGTGTAGAGCAGGGCATTGCATTGTGCAGTGCCCTTTTTTTAAGGGAGTTTCATGATGATCTTATTACTGATCTGGATTCTGAACGCTGTGGCACTACTGGTAGTCGCCTATGTGCTGCCGGGGATTCATGTGGCCTCGTTTGGCTCAGCCATGATTGCTGCTATTGTGCTTGGCCTGCTCAATACCTTAGTAAAACCGGTGTTAACGCTGTTGACGTTGCCCATTACGATTGTGACATTGGGCTTATTTCTGCTAGTCATTAACGCGCTGGTATTCTGGATGGCTGGCTCAATTCTGAACGGCTTCCAGGTGGATGGTTTCTGGTGGGCAGTGATAGGGGCCATTATTTATAGTGTGGTCTCAGGATTCTTATCAAGGTTATTAGTCAATGGCACAGAAACAGTCGCTTAGTCTGGAATTCTTTCCTCCGCGCGATATTGCTGCGCAGGAAAAATTAGTACGTACGGCCAAAACTCTGCAGGGGTTGAATCCAGCCTATGTAAGCGTGACTTTTGGGGCGGGTGGTTCTACCCGCTCAGGCACAGTGGGAGCCGTGGATTTGCTTCAGAACTTAGGTTTTGATGTGGCTCCTCACTTGTCCTGTGTGGGCTCTACTCGTGATGAGTTGCTGGCAATCTTGGATGATTACCGCGAGCGTGGCATCAATCGTATTGTGGCCTTACGTGGCGACTTGCCTTCCGGGATGGGGGGCGATGCGGGTGAACTGCGTTATGCCAGCGACTTGGTACGTTTGATTCGTGAGCACAGTGGCGATCATTTCAATATAGAGGTAGCGGGCTACCCTGAAATGCACCCACAAGCCATCAGTATGGAAACTGATTTGCAGCACTTTATTCATAAGGTGCAGCAAGGTGCGAACAGTGCCATCACGCAGTATTTCTTTAGCCCTCATGCGTATTTTGACTTTGTGCAGCGTGTGCGTGAGAAAGGCCTAGATATTCCTATCGTGCCAGGCATTATGCCTATTACTAACTCATCGCAATTACTGCGTTTCTCGAATATGTGTGGTGCAGAGATTCCGCGTTGGTTGCGTTTGCGTTTGGCAGACTTCGGCGATGACCGTGCGTCTATTCGCGCTTTTGGTGTGGATGTGATTGGTCGCCTATGCCAAGACTTGCTCGATGGTGGTGCACCAGGTATCCATTTCTACACGCTTAATGGTGCAGATGCGTCTATGGCTATCTTGCCTAAGTTAACGTTCAAGTAAGACGTGGCAGTACCTAAAAAAGGGGCTTATAAAAGCCCCTTTTTTGTTGCTGCTTAGACCGTTGGTGCGGGTTTAGCCCAGCCCTTGTCAGTGAGCACCGCATCTAACTGGAAATCGTGAGCTTGAGGTGTGTAATCCTCAGCAGATAAGTCGCCACATGCCCATGCCAAACCTACGGTTAGGAAGTGATGGTTTTGTTCACGTAGGGCAGCCAAAGTGCGGTCGTAATAGCCTTTACCGTAGCCTAATCTATCACCTTGGCGGGTAAAACCTAATGTGGGGACCAGAACTAAATCAGGGGCAGGGGCTTCTGTTGTGGAGTCGGGTTCTTGTATGCCAAAAGCACCCGTTTTCATCTCGCCTTCGGGATCCCACAATTTAAATTGTAACGCTTGGTCAGGGCCCAGCACGGCAGGCAGTGAAACTTGCATGCCTTCATCGGCCCATTTGTACAATAAAGGTTGTAGTTCTGGCTCGTCTGGCATGGACCAAAAACCAGCTATATGCGTGATGGGTGCTTTGTTTTGCTCTTTACGGGTTTTGTTGACGCCTGCAACCCATGTGTACAACCGACCGCGCATCAGCAGGGCTCCGCGGTTTGTATCGGATTTTGCTTGTTGTTTACGTTTTTCTAGCAGTCTTTGTCGTAACATAATGAATTGGTGTCCTACAGTCAGGCGATTCCGCCCAGCACGTTCTCAAGGCAGGTAAAAATATGAGTGCAAAGCCCTTAAGGTATCAGAAAAACGAAGCGGTTTCACATCCCGTGTTACCTTCACCGCTTTCCATGTTGACAATAGCCTTGTCAGTGTTGGGGTTAGCAGCATGTTCGGGGGCTCAATCCAGTGAACGTGCAGAAAAAACAATTGCTGCAGAACCGCCCGCCGCACAGGTTGCGGTAGCAGAACCTACATTGCCTCGCGTGGCGGTAGCACCTACTGTACCCCCACAAGCGCGGCAAGCCGTGTTGCAAGCTAAAGATGCATTGGACGCCAAACGTTGGAATGCCTTGCCAGCGCTGGCCAGCCAGGCTAAAGATGACACTGTGCTAGGTGCTTATCCACAGTATTGGTCGTTGCGCCAACAACTACAGGACCCTAAGAACGTTGCTCCAGCCGACTCACTACGCCATTTCCTGCGCACCTATCCTGATCACTATTTAGCAGAACGTCTAAAAGGTGATTGGTCGATTATTGCTGTACGTGGTGGTGATTACGCACTGATTAATGAATTGAACGCTGCTGATTTGGGCAACTCGCAAACACGCTGTGCGCAAAACTATGCGCGTCATATGGCAGGTCAAAGCATTGATAGTGAAACGGTGTTGTCGCAGTTTAAACCTGGTGCTACGTGTTGGACCATGTTGGATCAGTTGTATGCTGATCAAGCGATCAGCTGGCAAGATGTGCGCGGTTTGATGCGCAACGCGTTAGAGCAAGGGAAAGCTGCCGAGGCACAACGTTTGGCAGCGATTATCTTCACGCCAGCGCAAATGAGAGACTATGCGGCCTTGTTGAAGTCGCCACAGCAATGGTTGAAAGCTCAAGGCTCTATTAAAGACCGTGGACAACAAGAATTAGTGACCTTGGCATTATCGCGTTTAGCGCGTGATGCTAACCGTGCTGATCAAGCCGCGTACGTACAGCAAAACTGGCAAACCCGTATTCCACGCGAGAACATGGATTGGGTATGGGGGCAGTTTGGCTTAACGACTGCATTGCGTGTTGAGCCTGATGCGGCGCGTTGGTACAGATTATCTGGTACTACGCGTAAAACAGATTACAACCATGCTTGGGAAGTACGTGCTGAACTGCGTGAGCCAGTGATTGATTGGTCTAAAGTGCAGGCAGCTGTTGAGAAAATGTCACCGCGACAAGCTGCTGAGCCAGTCTGGGTGTACTGGAAAGGCCGTGCGCTGCAAGCTCAAGGCCAAACTGCCGAAGCGAATGCGTTGTTTGAGTCCATTACTGGCGACCTGAATTTCTATGGTCAGTTGGCGCACGAAGAATTGGGTAGATTGCCGCAATTGCCAGCACGTCCTGCCAGTGTGAGCGCTCAAGAAGTTGCTGACATGCGTTTGCATCCTGGTTTGATGCGTTCGTTGGAGTTGTTCCGTCTGGGCTGGCGTCCAGAGGCCGTATCAGAGTGGTCGTTTGCATTGCGTGGCATGAGCGACAGACAACTGCGCGCGGCAGCTGAGCTGGCTCGCCAAGAGCATATCTATGACCGTGTGGTGAATACATCGCTGCTGACACGTAATGAAATCGACTTTGATCAGCGCTTTATTGCACCGTTTGAAGACCGTGTGGCTGAAAAAGCAGAATTGGTAAGCCTAGACCCAGCATGGGTGTATGGGTTGATTCGCCAAGAGTCGCGCTTTATTACCGATGCTCGTTCTGGTGTTGGGGCGTCAGGTTTGATGCAGTTGATGCCAGGTACAGCGAAATGGGTAGCGAACAAAATTGGCATGAGCAACTTTACGCCTTCTAGCGTGAACGACTTCGATACCAACACGATCTTGGGTACTAACTACTTGAACATGGTGCTGCAGCAGTTAGATGGTTCTGAGGTATTGGCGTCTGCCGGATATAACGCTGGGCCCAAACGCCCGATTTTGTGGCGCTCGCGCTTACAAGCGCCAGTAGAAGGTGCTATTTTTGCCGAAACTATTCCATTCACAGAAACCCGTTTGTATGTGAAGAACGTGCTGTCCAACGCGACGTATTACTCCATGATGTTTACGGGTGAGCCACAATCGTTGAAACGCAGGTTGGGTGTGATTTCGCCTACTGCTAACAGCGTAGCGGCATTGCCTTAATGGTGGCTACGGCACTAGAGCAAAAGCTAGCAGCGTTACGGCCTGTAACCAACGATCGCTATATTGCGGGGTTGCAGGTGTACGTGGTGGGCGGGGCAGTGCGTGATGCACTGCTAGGCCTACCTGCTGGTGATCAGGATTGGGTAGTAGTGGGAACGACCCCTGAAGCCATGCAAGCGCGTGGCTTTATTCCTGTGGGGGGCGATTTCCCAGTGTTTTTGCACCCACGTACCAAAGAAGAATACGCACTGGCACGCACCGAGCGTAAGTCGGGCAGGGGCTACCAAGGCTTTACCTTTTATACCGGTACGGAAGTTACCTTAGAAGATGACCTGCGTCGTCGAGACCTTACCATCAATGCGATGGCATTAGGTGCTACCGGTGGGATTGTGGATCCCTTACATGGGCAGGTTGATTTAGAAGCGAAATTGTTGCGCCACGTGGGGCAAGCTTTTGTAGAAGACCCTGTACGTCTACTGCGTTTAGCGCGTTTTGCTGCCCGTTTTAGTACGTTCAGTATTGCCACTGAAACAGAGCAATTGGCCAAGCAGTTGGTAGCTGATGGCGAAGTGGATGCATTAGTACCTGAGCGCATTTGGCAAGAATTACGTAAAGCCTTGCATACCCAAGCACCTTGGCGCTTTGTGCAGGTGTTGGAGTCTGTGCAGGCTACGCAGCGCGTCATGCCAGGGTTGCAGTACGACGCCCGGGTAGAGCAAGCGCTACAGCTGGCTGTACAGCGTAATCTAGACAGCGTGCAACGCTATGCGGTGCTGTGTGCTGTGAGTGATGCCCCATTGGATCTAGCTAGCCGTATACGTGCTTCAGCTGAGTGTAGAGACTTATCGCAATTAATGTCGGTCTCGCTGACGCATGCTGCTTTGGAGCAGAGCGCTACTGCAGAAACACAGCTGCAATGGTTGGAAAAGGTAGATGCGTTACGCAGACCGGATAGGTTCGTTCTGTTGTTGGGTGCCTTAGCGTGCTACCGCCATGTAGAGGAAGCGCTATGGTTGCAGCGACTGAATGCTGTATTGCAAGTAGATGCGGCGGGTATTGCCCGTCAGTACGCCGGACAGGGGCCACAAATACGGGCAGCTGTGCAGGCTGCCCGCGTGACGGTGCTATCTGGCTTGATGACTGATTAAAGGCGATCGCGGCGGTCGCCGTTGAAAAAGCCTATCAGTGGCGGATCTATGTCTTTACCCAAAGCCAGTACTTTAAACAGTTCACCCATTTCTGCTTCAGATAGCAGTTTTTGTGCAGCGCCTACGGTGTGGGCCCAGCGCGCTGTGGCTTCAGGGTCTTGACTGTCTGGTGCATGGCCCAAGCGTTGTGCTAGACCACTATTGAGCAAGAAGCGCCCTTGTGCGGTGTAGCCCAGTACATCTAAGCCACCTTCTAAAGCGGCGTCAGCCATTGCGGTGAAGTCTACGTGCGCCGTGATGTCTTGCAGGCCGGGATACAGCAGCGCTTCAGCGTGTGCATAATGACGGAAGTGGCACATCAAGGTACCTTCTGCACGTTGGCCGTGGTAGTACTCGTGGCGAGGAAAGCCGTAGTCGAATAATAAGATAGCGCCACGTTGCAACCATTGTCCTGCACCTTTTACCCATGCTTCGGCTTGCAGGTTAATTTCTGTGCGGTAGCCGGGGATGTTGGGTAAACGTTCTTCGGCAATGGCAGCGAGCTCAGGCGCAGCGGGTTTGGCTGCCCATTGGAAGGGGCTAACTAAGGGGCCAGTCGCGGTGGCTGGATCGACAAGCGTTACACCTACTTCTAGAATGCTGCCGTCGTCAGCACGTTGCACTACATGCACAGGCATGGCATCTAACACTTCGTTGGCAATCACACAGCCTACAAAGTCTTGTGGTAATTGCTGTAGCCATTGCACCTGCGAACCAAACTCTGCCAAGGTGTGCTGCTGACGCTGTTGTAGGTCTGGCGACAACTCCAAGATGGCGTAGTTGGCCTCAATGCCTAGGTCTGCCAAGGCGGGAATGATGGATTTAGCCCAAGCGCCAGTACCTGCACCAAACTCCAAAATATTGACGCTACCTAGTTGCTGCAGCACTTGCTGAATTTGCAGGGCAACGGTTTGGCCAAATAATGGGGTGAGTTCGGGGGCGGTAGTGAAGTCACCTTGTGGTGAGGTGCTGCCAAACTTTGTGCTACCGCCTGTGTAGTAGCCATAACCGGGCGCATATAAGCACTCATGCATCCAGCGATCAAACGGCATAAAGCCGGATTCGGCATGGATACGAGCACTTAATATATGGTGCTGTTGGTCCAATAGGGCGGTTAGCTCAGGCTCCAACATAGGAAGGCCTGAAGGCATATGGGGAGTTTGCAGCAGTTTCATGTGATCAAGACGAGGAAGGCGGTTCAGATTTGTCGCGTTGGCGTGCTTCTAGACGCCGTAGTTCAGTGAGCATGCCAATAAGATAGCTGATAGCAGTGGCACTGATCACTGCCAGCAAGAAATTGCTGAAGATTATCCACAGCGGTATGCAAAGGATAATGGCGCGCCAGATGGGGCGTTGCAAGAAAGCTTTCATGGCATAAACAATAACCGGATAGGGCATTGTAGCCTGCCTGCCGGTAGCTAGACCAGCAGGCAGGGCAAGGGTTTAGCCCGAATTACGTAGGCCTGCAGCAATACCGTTGATGGTGATGTGTATGGCTTCTTGCTCTTCGGTGGCAACCTCTTGCGGGTGTTGACGCAACCGGCGTAGAAGTTCTACTTGCAAGTGGTTCAGCGGGTCAATGTAGGCGAAACGTTCGGTCAGAGCAGCTTGCAGTGCAGGGTCGTGTTCTAGCAAGGTGTGTTCAGTTAGTAGCGTAAACAGCGTGCAGCAACGTTGGTATTCGTCGCGTATCGCACCGAAAATACGCTGCGCTAGGTCGGCATCGGGACAAAGCTGGGCATAGGCTTCACCAATATCCAGATCGGTTTTAGCCAGCACTTGTTCCATGTTGGACAGCAAAGTGCGGAAGAATGGCCAGTCTTTAGCCATGTCACGCAGTTGCTGCAAGCGTAGTTCTTGGGTGCGTGGGCCACCAGCAATGCCCTCGTCCAAATAACGTTGAATAGCACTGCCTACCCCGTACCAGCCAGTGATAGGTAATCGGCATTGTGCCCATGAGAAGCCCCATGGAATAGCGCGTAAGTCCTCGATGGTTTGTGAGGCCTTGCGTGATGAAGGGCGTGAGCCTATGTTCAACCCCGCAATTTCACGAATAGGGGTAGCACTGAAGAAGTAGTCGTTAAAACCGGGGGTGTCGTACACCAAAGCACGGTAACTATCGCGTGCCGCATCGGACATAAACTGCATGGCTGCGCCGTATTGGCTGACATGCTGGTTTTCTACATCGGTAGAGCTGTTCAGGCTGGCTTGCAGCGTTGCGGCTACCAACATTTCTAAGTGCCAACGGCCTACGTCCGCATTTTTATAACGGCCTTGAATGATCTCGCCTTGTTCAGTTAGGCGGATTAAGCCATTAACGGTACCGGCAGGTTGGGCCAAGATAGCGTCAAAGCTAGGGCCGCCGCCACGGCCTACCGAGCCGCCTCTACCGTGGAAAAGACGCAGTCGCACATGGTGCTGATCAAAAACCTCTACCAGTTCGCGTTCGGTTTGATACAGCGACCAGTTGGAGCACAAGTAACCACCATCTTTGTTGCTGTCGGAGTAGCCCAGCATCACTTCTTGCACAGAATCTTGTGCATGACGTATGCGAGCCGAGACCTCAGGCAAGGCCAAGTAGGCTGCCATGATGGCGGCACCACATTGCAAATCGGGAATGGTTTCAAACAGGGGAACCACCATCAAGCCTGACGATTGACGATCATGCAGGCCAGGAATGATCAGCCCGGTTTCTTGTTGTAGTACTAGTACTTCCAGCAAGTCGCTTAACGTTTCGGTATGCGACACGATGCTTTGCTCAATAGCGCGGTGGCCATATTGTTTACGCGCGGTTGCGGCATAGCGCAATATAGCCAGTTCTTTTTCTGTTTCGTCTGTGTAGGTGAGCCACGGCGATACCAGTGGACGAGTTTCTGCCAATTCTTGGCGCAGCAGGCTGACGCGCTCTGTTTCGCTCAACTGACTGTACTGCACCGGTTTGCCTTGGAATTGAACGCCCGCCGCTTGGAACAATTCGTGTAACACGCGTTCGTGTACGTCAGAGCTTTGGCGCAAGTCCAGCGTGGCCAAGTGGAAGCCAAAGATACTGACGGCTTGCATCAAATTGCGTAAGCGCAGATCGGCTACGGCACCTGCGTGGCTAGCTTGTAGCGAGTCAGCAATGCATTGCAGATCAGCCAACAAGGCAGCAGGTGATTCATAGGCTGGCGCGGCATAGGTGTGGTGCATCGCCAAACTTTTGCCTGTGAGATGTTGGCTAGTAGCTGCGACGCGTGCATAAAGATGAATGCAGGCACGTCGGTAAGGTTCGTCTACACGGTGTGGAGATTGGTCTTGGCTGGCGGCAGAAAGCGCCATCAGGGCGTCGCTAGCCGGAGCCAAGGATTCTGACAGTGACAGCTCAGTACCTAGGGCTTTGATCTCACTTAAATAGTGACGCAGAGCGGTGCTGCTTTGGTGCAGCAAGGCTTGTTCCAGTGTGTGGGCATCTACGTTGGGATTGCCATCACGGTCGCCACCAATCCAACTGCCCATACGTAAGAAAGTAGGCAGGGGGCGCAGAGGTGGTTGGCTTAACGTGGTACGAGCGTTGGACAGGGCTGGGTGCAGCAACAGATCCAAGTCGTGATACAGCTGCGGAATAGCCTGGAAGAAGGTGTGCGGATAATAGGCCAGTGCGTTATCGATTTCGTCCATCACCGTCAGCTTGTGCTGACGCAGCATGCGTGTTTTCCACATGGTAGTGATGAGTGCTGTTAAGCGATGACGCAACTGCGGTTGGTGGCCAGCAGCTTGTTGATCCAGCAGCGGTAGCAGTGCAGCAATCGCTTGGTGTAGTGCCAGCGTACTTTGACGTTGTACCTCAGTAGGGTGGGCAGTCAGCACAGGCACAATGCAGGCTTGTTCTAAAAAGGACAGCAGTTGCTCGGGTTCAGGCTGCTTGGCAAACAATGCCAACGCGTATTCCAGCGAACCGGGTGTTTGATCTGGACTATGCTGGCGGCGTTGGCGGGTTTGCTCGCGGTCTTCGGCAATGTTGGATAAGTGCAGAAAGTATGCAAAGGCCCGTGATACGGTGTGTGCATCCACCAAACTGAGCTGTGGAATGTCAGCCGTGAGTGCTTGTAATTCGTTTTGATCACCCGTGCGTCGGTAGCCTACGGCGCTGCGTCGCAATCGCTCAATAATGTTGAAAATATCAGCCCCATCGGTATCGTAAATCACGTCTCCCAGTGCTTTGCCTAACAAACGTATGTCTTGGCGTAATAAAGGAAGCTGGTTAGGAAGTGATTGCGGTTGGGGCATGATGTCTCCTCTAGAAGTGGGGTGGTCGGTGCAATCCTGTAGCACGGTGCGGGCTTTAGCTGTGTTTTTTTAGCAGTCTGGTCGCTTTATGTTGCCTGCACGTTTATCATAGTCTTCTTTTCCATGCTTTTTGACTAGAGCAGCACACATGCCACACTATCGTTCACGTACATCTACTCATGGCCGCAACATGGCCGGCGCGCGCGCATTGTGGCGCGCGACGGGCATGAAAGATGGCGACTTCAGCAAACCTATTATTGCCGTTGTGAACTCGTTCACACAGTTCGTGCCGGGTCACGTGCACCTCAAGGATATGGGCCAACTAGTGGCACGTCATATCGAGGCAGCAGGCGGCGTAGCCAAAGAATTCAACACCATTGCGGTGGATGACGGTATTGCCATGGGTCACGATGGCATGCTGTATTCACTGCCTTCGCGTGAGCTGATTGCGGATTCCGTCGAGTACATGGTGAACGCGCACTGTGCTGATGCCATGGTGTGTATCTCTAACTGCGACAAAATTACTCCCGGGATGTTGATGGCGTCTTTGCGCTTGAACATTCCCACCATCTTTGTATCCGGCGGCCCAATGGAAGCCGGTAAAGTGATGTCCAAAGATGGCAAAACCGTAGTGCGCAAGCTGGATCTGGTAGATGCCATGATTCAAGCAGCCGAAGACGGCGTATCTGACGAAGAAGTTGCCGAAACTGAACGCAGCGCCTGTCCTACATGCGGTTCCTGTTCCGGTATGTTCACGGCTAACTCCATGAACTGTCTGACCGAAGCGCTGGGTCTGTCCTTGCCAGGTAACGGTACTATCGTTGCTACGCACGCACGCCGTAAAGGCTTGTTTGAAATGGCGGGTGGCCTGATCGTTGAACTGTGCAAACGTTACTACGAACAAGAAGACGCTTCCGTATTGCCACGTAATGTGGCGACGTTTGAAGCCTTTGAGAACGCTATGACACTAGACGTGGCCATGGGCGGTTCTACTAACACCGTATTGCACTTGCTGGCAGCGGCTCAAGAGGCTGAAGTGAACTTCACCATGAGCGACATCGACCGTATTTCGCGTCGTGTTCCGTGCCTGAGCAAAGTGGCACCTGCTACACAGCAATACCATATTGAAGACGTACACCGCGCTGGCGGTATTCTGGGTATTTTGGCTGAATTGGCGCGCGCTGATTTGCTGAACCTAGATGTGAATAACGTTCACAGTGGCACCTTGGGCGAAGCTATTCGTCGTTGGGATGTGAAGGGTGAAAACCTGAAAGCAGTAGAAAAATTCTACCTGTCTGCGCCGGGCGGCATTCCTACCCAAGTAGCATTCAGTCAAGATCGCTACTACGAAGACCTAGACTTAGACCGTGAAGGCGGTTGTATTCGCAGCAAAGAGTTTGCCTACTCGCAAGACGGCGGTTTGGCCGTGTTGTACGGTAACTTGGCCGTGAACGGTTGTATCGTGAAAACAGCGGGTGTGGATGAAAGCATTCTGACCTTTACTGGTCGTGCCCGTATCTACGAAAGCCAAGAAAGTGCCGTTGATGGCATTTTGAATGGCAAAGTAGGCGAAGGCGATGTGGTCATCATTCGCTACGAAGGGCCTAAAGGCGGTCCTGGCATGCAAGAAATGCTGTACCCAACTTCCTACCTGAAATCCAAAGGTTTGGGTGCTAAAGCAGCGTTGTTTACCGATGGTCGTTTCTCGGGTGGTTCTTCAGGCTTGGTGATTGGTCATGCTTCCCCAGAAGCAGCTGAGGGCGGCACCATTGGCTTGGTAGAAGAAAACGATGTGATTGAAATCGACATTCCTAACCGCCGTATCCACTTGGCTGTTAGCGATGAAGAGTTGGCAACACGTCGTGCAGCGATGGAAGCTCGTGGTGCAGATGCATGGCAGCCAGTAGAAGATCGTAAACGTGTGGTGTCGCAGGCTCTGCGTGCTTATGCTGCATTGGCGACCTCGGCTGACCGTGGTGCAGTACGTGACGTAAGTCAGTTGTACCGTAAGTAGGCTGTTGCCGTGAGCAGGTAGTATTGAGGCTACCTGTAGATTACTGACAAAGCTCTGGTGTGTTGCCAGAGCTTTGTTTCGTTTACGGCTACTGTTTATGGGCTACACAGTAGGGCAACTTGTTGAAGTCTGGCGGCTAGTGTTCATCGCACACGCTAGGGACTGCAGGAATACTTTTTGTGATTTGAGACACCAAATCAAAAAAGTTTCCTCTCCGTCCCTCGATGATTCTGATGAGGATAGGTTGACAGTCCTTTCTTGAATAATAGCGGCTTCAGGTTTCTCGCGCCCAGCTTAGTGCTTGGTAGCTTGTGAGAAGAGCAATCTTTTATTTGCTACCAACATACCCATTATCTTCAACGACGGCCTATTTAACATTCGTGGCAAGCGATGAAGGAAAGGCGGATGAAAGTGTTTTTTTATTTGGTTTACAAATTAAAAAATACTTTCGCAGCCTTAGGCTCATGCAGCCCAGTCGTGAGTAAGTGGGCTTTACGCTCATTACACGCTTAGGTTGCTGTACCAGCCATGATGCAGTTTCTGCCAGCGCGTTTGGCTTGGTATAGGCGTTGATCCGCGCGCTGTATGGCATCGTTTAGGTGCTCGCCATGACGCAACATGCTAATACCTATGCTGACGGTTAGGCTCACGGCGTCACCATCCATATTGGCCAGTCGCAGTTGATGGCAGGCTTCGCGTATGCGTTCAGCTTGTGCTGTGGCGGTTTCTACTGTGCAGGGGCCGCTTAATAATAAGAACTCTTCGCCACCGTATCTACAAATAACGTCTTGCTGTTTAGCCTCTTTCTTGAGTAGCAGTGCAAAGCGTTTAAGCACTTGATCGCCCACCGAGTGTCCGTGCTGGTCATTAATCTGTTTGAAGAAATCTAGATCCAGCAGCATCACAGCCACGGGCGGCATCAGCTCTTGTGGTGTTTGGTGTTCTATATGACGGGTGAGTGCGGTGCGGTTTAGTAAGCCTGTTAGCGGGTCGTGGGTGGCTTGACGGTACAAGCGCAGCAATAAGCCTAGTTGAAAGTGGTTGGTAGTCATGGCAATGGCCAAGAGTGCGGCCAGCAACCATAAATCTTGTAAGGCACGCGGGCTAAAAGCTGTCCCGTCTACAAAGCCAGAGCAAAACTGTAGCAGGAGTAGGCCTAGTCCTATGCCGAACGATTCTAGCAATGTGAAGGGGAATATCCCCAAGGTAGCTGTCAGCAAATACGGGATGAAGCTATAGCCTACTAACGAATAGTTACCATCGTTGGGTAGATAAACCAATACAGCAGCATAGAACAGAGCTGGCAGCACGAAGATGGATGTGCTTAATAGCAGGCTGCTACGGTTAGAGCGTTTGAACCTAGATGCCAGCAAAATGGCGACTAAACCAATAAACATCACCACACGTAAGAGCAACACGTGGTTAAGCGTGTGTTCCGGTAGGGCTAGATTATCCATTACCGCCCACAGTGGGGTGAGTAAGGCAAAAAGCAGCGCAATAATCTGTATCCGTACGCGTAAGTATTCACTGCGAGCGAAGCTGAAGTCCTTGGAGTGATAACGTGTGGAAAACGTATCTTGTAGTGACGCGATGCTCAGTGTTTTTAAGTCTTGCAAGGAAGAGGTTTTCATCCTGATGGACAGTAACTAAATGACGCAATTGGTAAAGTTTTATCAGTATAGCGGGTAATGTTATGCCAGACTGTCAGGATGTGTGGGGTATAGACACGGATTTTTAACAGTGGCTCTGACAGCATGGCATTACAATAAGTGCTTCACTGTAGTTGGAACCCAAGTAGGAAATGACTATGCAGGATGCAAGATTGCGCGAAGCACAACAAAGAATTATTGAAGAACTGGGTGTGAAAGCCGGGCTGAATCTAGAGCACGAGCTAGAACGTCGTATCGTTTTTCTAATGCAGTATGTGAAGCGCAGTCGTGTGCAGGCGATGGTGTTGGGTATCAGTGGCGGGGTGGATTCCTTGGTCGCTGCATGTTTGGCACAACGCACCGCAGAACGTCTACGCAAAGAGGGTGATAACGTGCGCTTTATCGCTATGCGTTTGCCTTACGGTCAGCAAGCTGATGCGGCCGATGCCGAGGCCTGCATGGAGGTGATTCAACCCGATGAGCGTCTAACGGTAGATATCAAGCCAGCAACAGACGCGTTATTGGCACAAATGCTGCAAGCTGGGCAAACTTTCAAAAGTGCAGCACAACAAGATTTCATCGTAGGTAATATCAAAGCCAGACAGCGCATGGTGGCGCAATACGCTGCTGCGGCTGCCGCTTCAGGATTGGTGTTGGGTAGTGATCACGCCGCTGAAGCATTGATGGGCTTTTTCACCAAGTTTGGTGATGGTGCTGCCGACGTTATGCCATTAGCTGGGCTGACTAAACGCCAAGTACGGGGTTTGGGGGCGTTGATGGGTGCGCCTGAACAACTAGTGTATAAAGTGCCTACGGCCGATTTGGAAGATTTGTCACCGTTGCGTCCAGATGAGGAAGCTTTTGGTGTAAGTTATGAGCAAATCGATGATTTTCTGGAAGGGAAGGCAGTAAGTGATGATGCAGCGCAAATCATGCTGCGTTACTTTGCGGCGTCAGCGCATAAGCGTGCGTTGCCTGCTACGCCTATCTTTACTGCTTGATTCTTACTAACGGAAGCGCTTCCTATGCAACCTGTTTTACCGGCTCACCTGATTGCCCGTTGGTTATTGCTACTTATTGTCTTGGCCGGTTTGTATTTCTTGCATGGCTTTTTGGTGCCCGTATTGGCGGCGCTGATCATAGGCTTGGCAAGTTGGCCTCTGTATAGACGCTTATTGGCGTACTGTAATAACCGCAATACCTTGGCGGCCACTTTGGCGCTATTAGTCGTGATTGTGGTGGTGGTTGTACCCATATCGCTGGCGTTGTCCTTTGCCATTAAAGAAGCCAGCAGTTTTATTGCGTGGGTATTAGAGGCTAACCGAGATGGGATGCCGGTACCCGATTGGATTCGTGCATTGCCGATGGTGGGCCAGCGCTTGTCAGAGTATTGGACTTTGTACCTAGGCGAGCCACATGCTTTAGGCGCCATGGTGGAAATGGTCAGTGGCCAGCATTTAGGCAATATTTACCGTATGGTGCTGTCGGCAACAGGTAACGTTTTCCACCTGATGCTAACGCTGCTGTTTCTGCTGATTACCTTATTTTTCATCTATAAAGACGGTGATCATATATTGTCTCAACTGGATGTCATCGGCGAGCGCATTTTACCTGAGCGGTGGCAGCGATTTTCTCGCGTTGTACCAGCAACGGTGAACTCCACCGTAACCGGTATGGGCTTAATCGCACTGGGCGAGGGGATTGTGCTGGGTATTGCCTATTGGATAGCTGGTGTGCCGTCTCCCGCATTGCTGGGGGTGGTAACAGGCTTCATGGCATTGATACCGGGTGGTGCACCTTTGTCCTTTACGCTGATCTCGCTGTACCTAGTAGGGTCAGGTAGCGTAGGTGCTGGTGTAGGGTTGTTTTTGTGGGGAGCAATAGAGCTCTTCATCGTAGACAAAACGCTGCGCCCACGTTTGGTGGGTGGTCCGGTGAAACTTCCGTTTTTGCCTACTTTCTTCGGATTGGTAGGTGGTGTACAGACTATGGGCTTTGTAGGGTTGTTTATAGGCCCGGTTTTAATGGCATTGTTGGTAGCCATGTGGCGAGAGTGGACGCATCAGGCTCCCACTCATCCTGTTCCCTGACGTTTAGATAAAGGAGGCGGTCATGCGTTCTTTTTCCAATTCGCAAGCACGGTACGATGGAGTAAGCCGGTTTTTGCATTGGTTAATGGCGATAGGTTTTGGTGTCATGCTGGTGACGATTCTGACACGACGATTTGCAGATGAAACCCCGTTGTCAGATGCTTTATGGCCTTGGCATCGTTTAATAGGTTTTACGCTGTTCCTGTTGTGGTGGATACGTGTGATCTGGGCGTGGAAGATGCGTGAAGAATCGCCAGCAGCAATTAGCACCTTCGCTTTGTGGGGGCATCGAGTGCTGTACGTGTTTATGTTGGCAGTACCCTGTATGGCTTTGTTCCGCCAATATGGGTCGGGACGTGCCTTCAACTACTTCGGTATTCCTATCACACAAGCCAGCGAGCAAAAAGTAGAGTGGATGGTGGCGCTAGGGAACAACTGGCACGGTAATCTGGGCATTGTGTTGTTCATCGCGATCTTCGCGCATATCTTTTTGGCCTACTGGCACAAACGTAACCCTGCAACAGATGTGATGGGGCGTATGTAATACGTAGGTAATAGGCAATAAAAAACAGGCGCGTAAAGCGCCTGTTTTTTTAGGTGAGTACCCGCTTACTTGATCAGAGTGACAGGGATGTCTACTTGATGAATGATGCGAGTGGCTACCGAGCCCAAGAACAGATTACCCAAGCCGCTCATACCGCGTGTGCCCATGACGATGGAGTCACATTTCTGGGATTTGATCAGTTCGTTCACAGCAAATGCGATATCGGTATCTACAGAAGCGTGAGCGGTAGTGTTGATGCCAGCTTCGCGCAGCAGTGCAGCGGCTTGCTCGGCCATATCAATAGCGTATTTGTGTGTGTCTTCACGCAGTTGCTTCAGCGCGTCGCCAATGAAGGCTGTGTAGCTGCGGCCATAAATTTGCGGATCAAACTGCACATTCAGTACATGCACTGAGAAGCCAGAATAATCCTTGGACAGATCAATCAGATATTGCAGAGCACGTTTGGCGGTGTCGGAACCGTCGTAGGGTAATAGTACAGTTTTCATATGTTGAAATACCTTGATGAAAAAACAATGGGCTTAAAACACATTTTGCCACTATAGGTAAAAAAGAGATTGATACGGGTCAAGCAGGCTAGTTAGCACGGGGATATAGACGAAAATAGACTGTTTTTTTCGTTAAATCGCGGCCAAATTAGCTGCTTCGTATGGTTTTCCCCTCGTTTTACATTTGCGTGGGTTAGTCCTGTTGAAAACTATATCAGTAAAGTCTGTCATACACGGCAAAAGGCTGTAATAACAGGTAAATGCCACACTTATTTCAGACCAGAGTTTTGGTATGTACTGACGACTTTGCTGAGTGCTGTTTCAGAGGCATCTAAGTACTGTGCTAATTCGTATTCGGCTTGGGCGATGTCACCGTCGCATAAGTGTTGATGTATACGGCGTTCCCAATCTATCCACAGCGGGGCTTGAACGATCTTTTCATCTGGACCAGCAAAGAATACCAAACGCAACTGCGCACAGAGGGTCAGAAAAAATTCATCTAGTAGTTTGCTGCCCAACATAGACACCACCAGTTGGTGAAACATCAAACTGAGCGATCCTACTTCTTGCCATTGCTCTTTAGCCAAGGCGCGTTCGGCTTGCTTATTGTTTCTGGCCATCTTGTTGAGCAAGGAGCGGGAAGGTGGCGGAGAGGAGTGCACGGCGTGCAGCTCCAAGGTACGGCGTGCAGTGTATAAGTCTTGCAGATCATCAACGTGAAACTTGCGTACAAAGACGCCACGGTGACGAATCGATGTGGCCAAGCCATCGCGTACTAGCAGATGCAGCACCTCGCGGATGCTATTGCGTGAAGCATCGTAGGTTTGTGCGAGATCCACTTCTATCAGTTGCTCTCCGGGGGCTAACTTACCTTCGATAATGGCATTGCGTAGCTTGTGGCCAATGACATCAACAATAGATAGATTTTCCACATCGATTTTGGTTTTCAATGACTCATCTCCATTGAACGAGTTCAGGGTTCATGCCGTGGTGGCCGTGGTAACGGGCGCGTTCTGGTTGTGACCAACCTTCCAGTAATTCGGGTGCCAACGCATATACTTCTACACCTAATGGACGACAAACATCAATAGGGTCACGAGCATCTGGCCCCCATAATGGTACGGATAAATCACCGCCAGGGCAGGTAGACAATGCACACAGCAAGTCTATTTCGGCAAAATACTCGAAGTAGTCACCTTTTTGAGCTGGGCAAGCCTTCATGAAATACTGATCGTCATCATTTAAGCCTGTGCATTGAAACACATTTAAGACGTCGTGTACGTCGAATTCCGTTAAGCCGTAGGGAGCAACTGCGCGTGTCAGATTAGAGTGACAGTGGAAATGGAAATCTTCACCTGTGAGCAGATGATTGACGTAAGGATCGCAACGTGTGCCCAGTAAATCATGCACGCGACCACCATCACCATCAATACCGTAGTCGGCAAGGGTGTCGTCAGTAATAGTGGCCATAGGGCGTAGGAAGGGCAGCGTAGACCACAGACGATCATGGACGCTAACGTGCGCTGCTTGTAGCTGACGTGTACGGGATGCCCACATGCGTTCACGCGGGTCGTGTCTATTCCACATGTTCAAATCGGCTACTTGAGGGCCTTCAATGGTGACAATGCGGCAGACGTGGCCTGCTGGTACTTCCCATGCTTTACCGCTGCGGATGGGCACTACAAATTTGTCCACTAAGGTGCGCGTTTCTGGGCGTTCTATAAGACGACTGTAGAACGCTTTGTCCACGGAGAGGGCGGAGCCCTGAGTAGACTGGTAGGCGGCAGGATAATTTCCCATGTGATACCTCTAAAGATGATGTGTAAAAAACAGCAGAAAACGTGGGAGCGATTAGTCGCGCACGTCGTAGCTGCCATCAGCGTTATGGGTTTCATCACCATTGAGCGGTGGATTAAACACACACAGCAAATGCAGGTCACCTTTAATGGCGCGCAGAATGTGCGGGTCATTCAGGTTTAGGGCATAAATATCGCCTGCTTTGATGGGGTAGGTTTTGCCGGTGTTCAGGTCTTTGACTTCACCTTCGCCGGATACGCAGTAGTTGGTCTCGAAGTGGTTTTTGTATTCCAGCTCTAGCTCGGCACCTTCTGTGATGCGCGTTTCGTGTACGGAATAGCCCATGCCATCGTCTTTGACAATCATGCGCACGCTTTCCCAGCCTGGGCCGCTTGCGTCTCTAGGGGTACCGCGCAGTTGTTTGGCATTAATCACAATCATGGTGTTGCTCCTTGGCAAGTAAAAGGGTTTCTATCCACTGGGCTAGAGCAAGAAGCCTAGGCTCGTTGTGGGGTTTGGCAGTCAGTAATAAGCCAATGCTATGCGTATTGACGGGGGTATAAGGCAGGCTAAGGCTGGGTAGATTCAAGCGATTAGCAAATTCAGTGAGCAAGAACGAGCGACGGTTGGTGGCCAGATAGTGCTCGCTGTCATGTAGTGGGGCGAGTGCGGGAGCCAACATGGGGCAGGTAGGCGTCAGCACAGCATCTACGTGTGCGAGCTGATGTAGCGCTGCGCGTGTTTGCTCGTGTAGTTGTTGACGTGCGTGCGCGTAGCGCCACGCAGGCAACGTGGCGCCAGCGGTAATACGCTGACGTATAAGTGGGTCGTATTGCTCACCATAGTTTTCAAGCCAGCGCTGGTGAATGCTGTAGGCTTCGGCGCTAATCATGCCGCCTTCTGCCGCCGTTGCACCGGCCGTGATCAATGCTGGAAAACTTGCTTTCACCAACGTGGCACCGGCTTGTTCTAACGCATTGCAGGCAGCATGAAATTGCTGAACTACATCGTCATCCAGATTCAAGCTATCTAACTCAGTGGGAACTAACAGCGTCCAAGGCTGAGAGGACGGGATGGCAGATTGCGTGGTGGGGTGTAAGGCATTGAAAAGTTGAGCACAGCGTGTGACGTTAGGAGCGATGAAGCCCGGTACATCAAAGCTGGGCGAAAGCGGGAAGATTCCGTCTTCGGGCAGCAAGCCTTTGGTGGGAATGAACCCTACCACGCCACAAAATGCAGCAGGGATACGGGCCGAGCCACTGGTGTCTGTACACAAGGCGGCATCGCTAAAGCCTAAGGCCACAGACACCGCAGCTCCTGAGCTGGAGCCGCCGGGCACACGTTCTTCATGGGGGTAACGCGGATTACGTGGTGTGCCAAAGTGGTGGTTTAAGCCCAATGCTCCATAGGCAAATTCCGTCATGTTACTTTGTGCCAGAATCGTGGCGCCTTGTTGCCGCAACTGCTGCACAAGGGCTGCATCGTGTGTGGCAGCAGGGCGCTGTAAGAAGGCGGCAGAACCAGCATGACTCACCCAGCCCGCCACATCTATATTGGCTTTGATGCTCAAGTTCCAGCCTGCTAGCGGGCCAGCGGTGCGGGTGCTGGCTTGCCTGTCTATGACTGTTAGGGCGAGAGCGGCCTCACTAGACGCAGCGTCAATACGATGCAAGCACGAAGCGGTAGAAACGGTTTCGGTACTCATGATGCGATTAGTGATTCAGTTGGCTCAGAAATTCACTGACGCGCGTATCACTGGATTGGCGCAAATCGGTGGGGGATTCATCGTGCAAGATGGCTCCGTTTTCCATGAAAACGACGCGATTAGAGACGTTGAAGGCAAAGCGCATTTCGTGGGTCACAATCAGCATGGTCATGCCTTCGGCAGCTAAGGATTCCAAGACACGCAGTACTTCGTTGACCAACTCAGGGTCCAACGCTGAAGTAGGCTCATCAAACAGCATGATGGAAGGGTGCATGGCCAAGGCACGGGCAATGGCGACACGCTGTTGTTGTCCACCGGAAAGCTGATGCGGGTATTTGTTGGCATGTTCTACCATGCCCACGCGGGACAGCTGGGTGAGCGCTTCAATACGTCGTGACGAGGCGGTGCCACGGTTGTGATAGCTCAGGGCTAGCGTGACGTTGTCCAGCACGGTGCGGTGTGGGAACAGGTTAAAGCTTTGGAACACCATGCCTATATCCAGAATAAGCTCAGGATGGAGTGCCGTTAAGCTTTGGCCGTTTTGTGTGCCTAAGAAGTGCTGGCCGTGAATCCACACGCTACCGTCTGAAAAAGCTTCTAAGCCATTTAACGTACGTATTAGCGAGGTTTTACCGGAGCCAGACGGGCCGATGATAGAAATCACATCACCGCTACGCACACTCAGATTGATGTCTTTCAGCGCATGATGATCGCCATAGAACTTGTTCAGGTGGCGAACTTCCAGAGCAGGTGCGGAATCAGCTGTAGTAGAAACCGTTTTCTCGGTGGCAGCGGGAGCCTGTTGAATAGCCGCTTGCTCGGTACTGCTCAAACGGTAGGCCGTGGGTTTGCGTGTGCTGACGTCCAAGTATTGTTCTAACCAGCCCAACGCTTTATCGAAAATCGTCACCATCAGCACGTAATAGAAGGCAACGGCTAGCATGGTTTCAAAGATTAGGAAGTTGTGTGTGTACAGGCGCTGGCCTACCAACAAGATTTCCGTTAATGAAATCACCGATACCAGCGAGGTCAGTTTCACGATGGTGATGAACTCGTTGCTCAGCGTAGGCAAGGCAATACGAATAGCTTGAGGGATGATGATCAAGCGCTGAATACCTGCATAACGTAGTCCCAAGGCTTTACCAGCCTCGTATTGACCACGGGGTACCGCCAGAATGCCGCCTCGGTGAATTTCGGCCATGTAGGCGGCTTCACTTAACACCAGCGAAATCAAACCAGCATAAAAAGCCTCGGTGAGCACGCTGGCCGAGGCGGGGAACACCTGCGGCAGGTTGTAGATGAACATCAGCAGTACCAACAGCGGCAAACTGCGGAAGAACCAGATGTAGAGTCTAGATAGCCAATTGATGGGCCGAATGCTGGACTGTTTTGCCAGAGCCAGAAAGAAGCCTAAGCCGCCCGCCAGTAACCAGGACAAAAATCCCAGTTTGGCGACTGTCCAGCAGGCGAGCCAAAAGTCATGATCAAAAAGTAGGCTATACGCATACGACCAATCAAATTCCATTACCTGATACTCCGATTCTTATTGTGGCTGTGTAGCTAGAGAGCTTTCTATGTCGGCCTGTGTGGGGGCGGCGAGACCGTATTGCTCCAGCAGTTGGGCGTACTCACCACTTTCTGTGGCGCGTTGTAGGGCTTGTGTTAAGGCTTCGGAAAGCTCAGGGTTGCGTTGGTTAACGCCTAGGGCAATCACGATGGTGTAGAGCAGCTCGGGGGATGTGACTTCCAACTCGCCTTTCATTGTTTGCACCAACTGGTGAGCCACGGCGGAGTCTTCCATCATCACGTCTGCCGCGCTGGAACGCAGAGCCATCAAGGCTTCAGGCGAAGTAGGGAATTCCAATACGGTGATGGCGGGCTTGCCTTGTGCTTGGCAATAGGATTGCGATACACGCTCTAGCTTAGGTGTCCACGATGCCGCTTTGATGGTGCTGACTTTGAGGCCGCATAGCATTTCAGGGTTTTGGGGGCGCTGAGTGCTTTTGCTCAAGGCGATGAGTGACGAACCTGTTTTCAGATACGGCACATAGCTGATTAGCTTGGCGCGTTCGGGTGTCATGTACAACGCCGAGGCCACCACATCAACACGGTTAGCGCGTAGCCCCACCACCAAATCAGCGAAACGGGTGTCTACGATGTTGGCATCCAAGCTCAGGTGTTTGGCCATTAAGCGGCTGAAGTCCGCATCAAAACCGGAAGGTACTTTGTCTTGGAAGTAAGCGTAGGGTGGGTAGGTTAAATCAGAAGCAATAGTCAGCACACCCGATTGCACGGTAGGAGGTGTGGCGGTAGAGGCAGAGGCAGAGGCAGAGGCGAGTGGGCTAAATGCCAAGATGGCGCTGCAACCTAACCACGTTAGTGGGTTGGTTAGAGCGTGTTTGAGTGCGCGTAAAGGCGTGCGCTGATGTGGCTTTTTCATGGAGTCTCCTTGTGGGTTTGGTGGCTTTTGTGCTGCTAATAATTGTTGAACAATTTAATTATTGTTCAACAATGTTTTGCCCGGCAATAAGGGTTATCACGAAACATGCGTACACCGCCGCATGATCAGATACAGTACAAAAACAAGGAGAAAAAGGGCTGGAGGCTAGGTTTAGAGCGCTTCGCCAATCCAGCGAGCGGGCCAGATGCCGCTGCTAACCATCTGAGAGATGACATCTAAAATTAAAGCTTCTACGGCAGCAATGGCGGTAGAACCTGGACGCGTCAAACTGGTGGCACACACCACGCGTCTGGATAAATTGCCCCCATCTATGTGGGCGCTATGCAAGGTGCCGTTGGCAACCTCTTCCAAAATACAGACTTGCGGCAAAATGGTGCTGCCTAGCCCAGCTTGAGTGGCACGTTTCACGCTGCCCAAGGATTCGATTTCGGCCACTACATCTAGCGTGAGTTTTTGGGTCGCGCAGGCGTCGTCAATAATGCGCCGCAAACCATGCTCTTGGCCCGGCAATACGAGCGGGAGGCTGCTGATATCGGCCAAACTGAGGTTGTCCGCCAAAGGCTGTTGAGTGCTGGATACAAAGACTAGGCTGTCGTCCAGCAGGGCACGTTTGTTGAGTCCGGGTTCGGGTTCAGCGCCAAAAAGTAGAGCAATATCTAAGCGACCTGAATGCAGCCATTCTTGAATAAAACCGCTATACGCTTCCACAATTTTGAGCCGCACATTGGGAAACTGTTGGCGGCACGCGCTGAGTATGGGAAGCGTGGTGCTGAGGGCAATGCTGGTGGGCAAGCCTATAGCGACTTCACCGCTAGGGGTAGTGCTGGAAAAACGCACGGCTTGTTTGGCGCGTTCGGCATCAGCCAGTACCACACGAGCATGTTCAAGGAAGGTGCGTCCGGCCTCTGTTTGAATCATGCCCCGATTAGAGCGTTCAAATAGTTTCACCCCCAGTTCATTTTCCAGTGCTGAAATTTGTTGTCCCAACGCTGGTTGGGCAATGTGTAAACGCGCAGAGGCACGCAGCAGACTGCCGGTTTCGCACACACTGATGAAGTAGCGTAACTGACGTAATTCCATGGCTTTCTGGTATATGAAAAAGGTATAGCAAATAGACTTAATAACTATTTTACAGATATTTGAGTGATACCTAAAATCAATCTATAGCAGAACATAGACTTACAGAGCAAAGGATGGGGCGATGGCAGCGGTAGACATGGAACATTTACGCGAGTGGATAGGGCGTACAGAAACGGTAACGGACAGCATTACTGCTGCGCCATTGAAAGCCTTAACCGCGACGTTGGACAGAGATGACCCCGATGTGGCCATGCTGGATGTGCCGCCGTGCTGGCACTGGTTGTATTTCTTGCCTGTGCATAGACAGTCTGAGTTGGGTCATGACGGACACGCGCAACGTGGTGGTTTCTTGCCGCCAGTGCCGCTACCACGCCGTATGTGGGCAGGTAGCCAACTAGAGTTTGTGGCACCTCTGCGTGAAGGGCAACAGATCAGGCGGGTATCGCGTATTGCTGATTTGACAGTAAAAGAAGGCCGCAGTGGTGTATTGGTGTTTGTGAAGGTAAAGCACGATATTTATGCGGATGACAAACTGGCCATCGTGGAATATCACGACATTGTGTACCGTGATTTACCTGCGGCGGATGCGCCTGCTCCCACGCCTATTCCAGCGCCAGAATCCGCGCAATGGACACGCCGTATTACCCCTGACCCAGTGCTGTTGTTCCGCTATTCGGCACTGACGTTTAACGGCCACCGTATTCACTATGACCGCAGTTACGTCACACAAGAAGAAGGCTACCCAGGGTTGATCGTGCATGGCCCGTTGATTGCTACGCTGCTGTTGGATTTATTGCGTAGAGAGCTGCCAGATGCTCGCGTACGGAATTTCTCGTTCAAAGCGGTGAGCCCTATTTTTGATATTCATTCGTTCACGGTATGTGGACGCCAAGACAACGCGCATCAGGTTTCCTTGTGGGCCTGCACAGAAACGGGGCACCTGGCCATGCAGGCACAGGTAGAGCTCTACTAAAAACGGAGAATAAGCATGCACATAGAACACGATGAATTTGAAGAAATCCGCGATGGTATACGCCAATTGTGTAAACAGTTTCCGGATGAGTATTTCCGTGAAATTGATGCCAAGGAAGCCTATCCAGAAACCTTTGTAGATGCGTTGATTGAAGCGGGGTGGTTGGCCGCGATGATTCCCGAAGAGTACGGTGGCACAGGTTTGGGGCTAACGGCTGCATCGGTGATTATGGAAGAGATCAACCGTTGTGGCGGTAATGCGGGTGCGGTGCACGGCCAGATGTACAACATGGGTACATTGCTGCGCAGTGGCAGTACGGCACAAAAAGAAAAATACCTGCCAGAGATCGCCGCAGGCAAATTACGCATACAGTCTATGGCGGTAACGGAACCCACCACGGGCACCGACACCACCAAGATCAAAACTACCGCTGTGAAGAAAGACGGTCGCTGGGTAGTGAATGGCCAGAAAGTGTGGATTTCACGCGTACAGCATTCAGATTTGATGATTTTGTTGGCGCGTACTACACCGCTTTCTGAAGTCCGTAAGAAGTCGGAAGGGATGTCCATTTTTATGGTGGATTTGCGTGACGCCATCGGTAAAGGCTTGGATGTACGGCCTATTCCTAACTTGGTGAATCACGAAACCAATGAGCTGTTCTTCGATAATTTGGAAATCCCCGAAGAGAACCTAATTGGTGAAGAGGGCAAAGGCTTTAAGTACATTTTGGAAGGCTTAAATGCCGAGCGTACCTTAATTGCCGCCGAGTGTATTGGGGATGGCTACTGGTTTATAGATAGGGCGTGTCGCTACGCTAATGACCGTGTGGTGTTTGATAGACCTATTGGCAAGAACCAAGGTGTGCAGTTTCCTATTGCCGAGTCGTTCATTGAAATTGAAGCGGCTAACCTGATGCGCTTTGACGCAGCGCGTAGGTTTGATGCTCGCCAAGCGTGTGGTGCTCAGGCCAATATGGCCAAATACTTAGCGGCTAAAGCCAGTTGGGAAGCAGCCAACGTCTGCCTGCAAACCTACGGTGGTTTTGGTTTTGCCAAAGAGTACGACATTGAGCGTAAATTCCGTGAAACGCGCTTGTACCAAGTCGCGCCTATTTCTACAAACCTGATTTTCTCTTACGTGGCCGAGCATGTGCTGGGCTTGCCACGTTCTTTCTAAGCCGAGGTAAAGATGTCCCGTCCTCTTGATGGTGTGACCGTTGTGACGTTAGAGCATGCGATTGCTGCCCCGTTTTGTACGCGGCAATTGGCAGATTTAGGCGCACGGGTAATCAAAGTGGAACGCCCGGGTACGGGTGACTTTGCACGTGCTTATGATGAACGCGTAGAAGGAATGGCCTCGCACTTTGTGTGGGCGAACCGTTCCAAAGAAAGCTTGACGTTGGATGTGAAGCAGCCCGAAGCACAAGCAGTATTAGAGCAGTTGTTGGCCAAAGCCGATGTGTTGGTGCAAAACTTGGCACCGGGTGCTGCTGCGCGTTTGGGCTTATCGTTTGATGCGCTGCACGAACGTTTTCCACAGCTTATCGTTTGCAATATCTCGGGCTATGGTGAAGACGGTCCTTACCGCGATAAAAAAGCCTACGACCTGTTGATTCAAAGTGAGTCTGGCTTTTTGTCGGTCACCGGTACGCCTGAACACCCTGCAAAAGCGGGTTGTTCTATCGCGGATATTGCGACGGGCATGTACGCCTACACCAATATTCTGGCGGCCTTATTGCAGCGGGGTAAAACAGGAAAGGGCAGCAACATTGACGTGTCCATGCTGGAAAGCATGGTGGAGTGGATGGGCTACCCCTTGTATTACGCCTTTGATGGCGCACCACCGCCCGGGCGTTCTGCTGCCGCTCATGCCACCATTTACCCCTATGGCCCTTTCCAAGCAGGCGATGGTAATACGGTGATGTTGGGTTTACAAAACGAGCGTGAATGGACAGTGTTTTGTGAGCAGATCATGGAACAACCCGCATTGGCGACGGATGAACGCTTTGTGTCTAACTCTAAGCGCTCTGAAAACCGTGCAGCCTTGCAAGTATTGATACTAGAGCGCTTTGCCAGCTTAACGGCAGATCAGGTGGTGGAGCGTTTGGAAAATGCCCACATTGCGAATGCACGGGTCAACACCATGGCCGATGTGTGGCAGCATCCGCAGTTGCAAGCCAGACAGCGATGGACGTCAGTGCCTAGTCCGGTGGGTGAGCTTCCAGCGCTGTTGCCACCAGGTCGCACCAATGCCTACACGCCGCGTATGGATGCGGTGCCCGGCTTGGGTGAACATGTGGAGGCTATTTTGCGGGAGTTAGGCAAAACACCTGCACAAATTGAGGCGCTGCGTGCAGCGGGTGCGGTATAACATCGTCAGACCACCGTTTTTTGTAGAGCAGGGGAAAGCATGAGCAGTATCAGTCAAACCAGCATTGCGCAAGCACGTACGTTTTTGTTTGTACCGGGTAATAGACCAGACCGGTTTGTGAAAGCCTTACAAACAGGGGCTGATGCGGTGGTCTTTGACCTGGAAGACGCCGTGGGTTTGGCGGATAAAGCACAGGCTAGAGTAGAAATTGCTACGGCATGGCCTACCTTGCAGCAGCATGGGGTGCCTCTGGTGGTGCGTACCAATAGCGTGACCACTGAACTTGGGCAGCAAGACATTGCATGGGCAAAAACACTGCCGGGCGAATTTAGTCTGTTGTTGCCTAAAGCAGAGTCAGCAGACGCATTGGCGGAAGTACATGCGCAGTTGCCGCAGGTGCAACTGATCCCCATTATTGAATCGGCGCGTGGCTATGTAGAGGTGCAGCAGTTGGCGGCAGCGCCCGGTGTATGCCGATTGGCGTTGGGGCATTTGGATTTTATGGCAGATACTGGCATACAGTGTTCGGAAGGTGAGCCAGAGCTATCCCCTGTACGTTTTGCGATGGCCATGGCGACGCGTTTGGGTAATTTAGCGCCAGCGATTGATGGGGTGACTACCGCGCTACAAGATGGCGAGCAATTGCGTATAGATGTGCAGCGTGCGCTACGTTTTGGCTTTGGCGGCAAGTTGTGTATTCATCCCAAGCAAGTGGAAGGTGTGCATCAAGCGATGCTGCCGTCTGCCGAGGAATTAGATTGGGCAACGCGTGTGGTGGCGGCTGACGCGTCAGCGGGTGGTTCTGCCGTACAAGTGGACGGCAAAATGGTAGACCAGCCTGTGGTGCTGCAAGCACGACGTTTCCTGGCTCGAGCACGCTAAACAGCGTATTTGCCCCTGATTTATTTTCATAATCAAGGGTTAACCATAATAAAAATAAAGGTGCAACCAAAATACTCTGTAGGGTTGTGTGATTCTGTGCATGTGGGTTGTGGCGTAGGGCGGCGACACCGGTTTGGTCGTGTACAGACAAGAAAGAATACGAGTAAGGGAAAAAACTATGCAGCTGATTGATGCTGATGTGTCTAATGCGTTGTTGGGCTTTGACAAACTGGTACCTGCGCTACGCCAGGCTTTTCAAGCGGATATCACCGTACCGCTACGACACACCCACACTATTGAGTGTGATGGTCGCAAAGGTATTACCTTGATTATGCCGGCATGGGATAACAAGAAATACTTTGGCCTAAAAACCGTGAATATTTTCTCGGCTAACCACGAGCTGGATCTACCTGGTTTGCACTCCACGTACTTGCTGTACGACGGTTGCACGGGTAAACCGTTGGCGCATGTGGATGGTGATGCCGTGACGTCACGCAGAACCGCTGCGGCGTCGGCTTTAGCCGGTGGTTACTTGGCGAAGAAAGACGCTAGCCGTTTGTTTGTGTTGGGTACAGGGCGTGTGGCCAGCTTCTTGCCAGATGCTTACAGCGTGGTGCGTCCTATTAAAGATGTGTTTATCTGGAACCGCCGCCCTGAAGGTGCAGAGCGCTTGGCAGAAGAACTGCGTGAAAAAGGCTATAACGCCCATGTAGTCAGCACGGTAGAAGAGGGCGTGGCACAAGCGGACATCATCAGTTGCGCTACCTTGTCTGAAGCACCATTGGTGCATGGCGATTGGCTAAAACCCGGCCAACACTTAGATTTAATAGGCAGCTTTGCGCGCCACATGATTGAAACCGATGCACAGTGTTTTGCGCGTGGTTCGGTGTTTGTGGATACCGATGAAGCAGCGAAAAAAGCCGGTGATTTGTTGCAAGCCTTTGAAGCTGGTACCCTCAAACCCGAAGATATCAAAGCAACATTGTTTGACCTGTGCCGTGGGCAACACGCGGGTAGAACGAATGACGATGACATCACTGTATTCAAATCTGTAGGTAATGCGCTGGAAGATTTGACTGCAGCCATTTTGGTGTACGAAGGTAGCCAGAAAGCCTAATAGGTGGTGATGTATAGAAAAGGGTGACGGTGTTTCGCGGTCACCCGCAATGCAGTAGCCCTTCTTGGAGGCACGAACATGGCCATGCAATTTGATTTTGTTGATCTACGCTTGTTCAGTTATGTGGCCGAAGAGAAAAGTCTAACGCGTGCTGCGGCGCGCGTTTTTATCTCCTTGCCTGCCGCTAGCATGCGCATCAAAAATTTGGAGCAATCCATAGGTGTGCCGTTGCTGAACCGTAGTGCGCAAGGTATTACGTTGCGTCCAGCTGGGGAAACCTTTTTGGCGCATGCAAGGCAAGTACTGCAGCAAGTTGAGCTGCTACGTTCAGATTTGCAAGAGTATGCGCAAGGCATCAAAGGCAGCGTAAGCCTACAAGCGAACACTACCGCCATGACGGAGTTCCTGCCGCATGTGCTCAGTCAGTATTTGGCGCAGTGGCCCGACATTAATGTGGATTTACGCGAGCGCCCCAGCGATGACATCGTGCGCGCTGTGTTGTCAGGGGCTACCGATGTGGGCATTGTGGCAGGCTCTGTGAGCACTGAAGGCTTGCAGGTGCTGCCGTATAGGCAAGACAAACTGGTGTTGGTGGTAGCACCGGAGCACCCCTTGGCAGAGCATGACGTGGTGGCCTTTGAGGACACCATAGACAGCTCGTACATCATGCTGCACGAAGGCACCGCCATCTATTCGTTTTTAAAACGGGTGACTGACAGCATGAGCAGGCCGCTGCAAACCCGCATTCAAGTGGGTAGTTTTGAGGCAGCGTGCAGAATGGTGGCAGCAAATGCCGGTATTTCGTTAATTCCCGAATCTGTCGCGAAACGGCATGCCACGGTGCTGCCCATACGCATCGTGGGGCTGACCAACGAATGGGCGATACGCGATCTGCTTATTTGTGTGCGCGATGTAGAGTCTTTGCCCTCATTCACTCACGAGCTAATCCAATTGTTATTGGCGGATGCCGATGCTATTCCGGTGTCAGCTATTGAGCCCACACCGGAATAGAAGGATAGGGCTATAGCAGGCTGACCTGATCCAACTCAGGTAAACGCCATACCAGATCAATCAACTTGGTAGCCAAGGCCATATTGCCTTCGGTGGACTGGGTAGGGTTACCGTACTCAATCAGACGACGTACTTTGTCTTCTAGTTCTTCGCGAGTCAGCGTGTTGCCTGGGTCGCCTTTGGGTTCATCTACACGCGTCTGTAGGGTACGGCCATCCGTGGTGCGCACACTGACTTTACCAATCCAGCGGCGTGGGTAAGCGCTGTCTACTTCCTCGTCTAGCACCATGTGTACGCGGTCGCGGAAATCGGCTACAGCAGGGTTTTGCAGGGCTTGTTGATCAAAGGTGGTGAGATCCGCTTTGCCAAACAACGCGACCAGTGCCAACACAGTTCCCATCGAGAATTTAGACTGATGCACGGTTTGAGGGTTGGTGACTGCGCCCAACACATCAATAGCACCTTGATGCACATGCGTCGTGACTTGCTCAATATCGCTGACAGCAAGATTATGCTCGCGCATTACTTGCAGCAGAGCATCGGCAGACGGGTGCGTGTGACGGCAAGAGGCGTGGAATTTGAACGAGGTTTCGCTCAACGCCCACCGTGTGCCTAAGCCATCAACCAAGCGGGTGACGTCCGAGTCGCTGGACATGCCTGCTGCCATACCTTTTTTGCCTTCCAGAATCTGCGAGGCACCTGTGAACCCAGCTTGGGCTAGGTACGCTGACCACAACCCGCTACTGGCCGCATGGGCGGTATGTAGCTGTTTGGAGTCGGCAGCATCCCGCAGAAACTCCCATAGGCCGGCAGCTTGGGTACCTGCTGAGCCAAAGGCATGCAGCATTTGCTCATGATCCAGACGCAGTAAATTGCCCGCAGTAGCGGCGGCAGCTAAGGTGCCAACGGTAGCTGTGGTGTGGAAGATTTGATAGTGCGAACGCCCCAAGAATTCACCCACGCGTATGCCTACTTCGTAACCAGCGACGGCGGCTGTTAGTAAGTCCTTGCCGGATTTTTTTAGATCTTGGGTAACGGCTAATGCGGGGGGGAACACCACGGCGGCAGGGTGCAGTACAGAACTGTTGTGCAAGTCATCTTGCTCTACCACGTGCGCTGCTGCTGCATTAATCATGGCGGCAAAGAACGGCGAGCTGTGTGCAGCGGAAACTAAAATTTCCGATGGCCCATGATCAGGGCGCATGTGTGTAGATACGCGATCAATGATCTGCACAGGGCGCGTAGAGGCACCGGCAATGATGGATGCCAAGGTATCTAAAAACAGGGCTTGAGTGCGCTCAATAACCGCAGCAGGAATGTCTTCATAACGCAGGTTGGCCGCAAATTCAGCCAACTGACGTGAGTAATGCATAGTCGTCATGGGTATAGGCATAAAGCAGGATAAAGCCGTCTCTACAACGGACGGCTGACCTGGCAAACTGTGCCGTATGTTTCTGGCTTTGGCTATTGCTGTTTCGTGAAGACCGGCTTTAGTGCTGACAAAGCCAGCCTTATTTGCGTGGTGGGGGCGGCAGTAGGCGCAAACAGGTGTCAGCTAATTCGTGAGCGTAGCTCTCAGCATCTAACTGAGGGGAGGCAATTAGCGCATCAGTAGCACCATGCACGCCAGAGTACAGCAGCAAGGCCACCATAGACGGGTTGGGGCAATACCACGCGTTTTGTTGCTGGCCCTGCAGCAGTATGTGTTCTAGCTGCGCCAAGATGGCGCTTTTCTCGGCATTATCGCGCTCATGATGGTGATGGCCGCCATATACCATGTCGTGGGTACGGAAGGTGCGGGCATAGGTGTGTACGCTGGCTTTTATCCATGTACGCAGGCGAGCAGGCCAGTCTTGCTGAGGGCAGGACGCCACGGCTTTTTCCAGTTCTGCTAAATACTGCTGCGTGTAGCGGTTAGCCAAGGCCGCCAGCATTTCATTCTTGGACGCAAAGTAATGGTAGAAGGTGCCTTTAGCCACATTAGCGACACGGGTGATGTCGGCAATGGTAGTGGCTTCAAAGCCGTTTTCCATAAAGAGGGTTTCAGCGGCTGTCATCAGCTCATCCAGACGCACTTCGGCGGGTTTAGTGCGGGGTGATGCGGAAGGGGCAGAGGGAGGCTGTGATGTAGACATACGGTAATCTTACCAAAACAAAAGGGTCCATTTCCCGGCAGTGTAAAACAAGCCAGCCACAAAGTCTTTGCTCTTTGAGTTTTTCATTGACCGTCGGTCAGTCAATTGCTAGTATAAAAACCAATGACCTAAGGAAAACCTGATTTATGCAAGCATCTAAACGTAGAGCAGCCGTCTTAGCGGCGTATTTGGGTACGTTCTTGGCTACGTTGGACATCAGTATCGTGAACGTGGCATTACCCTCCATGCAAATCGCCTTGCAAACCGATATTGCCGGTATGCAATGGGTAGTAAGTGTGTATGCCATAGGCTTGTCAGCCATCATGCTGTCGGCCGGTTCAGTGGCCGATAAAGTAGGCCATAAGCGGTGCTGGCTGGTAGGTGCGTTGGTGTTTACCTTGGCGTCGTGGCTATGTGGCACAGCGCCTAATGTGTCGTGGTTGCTGTGGGGGCGAGCTTTACAAGGGTTGTCAGCAGCTTTTTTGATTATTGGGGCGCTGCCTATTTTGACGCATTTATACACGGACCCCACTGAACGAGCACATTGCATAGGTGGTTGGTCTGCTTTTACGGCATTGGCTTTGATCGTAGGGCCACTGTTGGGTGGTGTGCTGTTAGAGCAATGGGGTTGGCAGAGTATTTTCCTGATCAACCTGCCATTAGGTGCATGCGCTATCGTCTTGGGGGCTTGGGCGATTCCAGAGCGTCGCTACACCGCTCAGGCCGCTAAAGATCCTGTAGGACAGTTTTTGAGCCTAGTGGTGTTAGGGGCGTTGGCGTACGGCACGATCGCTGCAGGGAAAGATGGTGTGACTGCCACAGTGCCCATGTGGTGCTGGGCGATTGCGTTAGTCGGTGGGCTGATGTTTATTGTCGTGGAGCGCCGTGTGGCACGACCATTAGTGCCGCTAACGCTGTTTCAACAGCCTGTGTTTGCGGTGGCGAATATTGCCTCGTTCTTTTTGGGCTTTTCGTACTACAGCAGTTTGTTTTTCTTCTCGCTGTATTTTCAGCAAGTACAGGACTGGTCTCCGGCTGAAGCAGGTTGGCGCATGATGCCGTTGTTTATGGCTACGGGTTGTGTATCACTCTTGTTTGGACGCTTAAGTGCTAAAAGCTCGGTACCTACCTTGATGACCACGGGCTATGTGCTAATTGCGGTGTCTATGATGGCCATGGTGTGGTGCTCGGTAGAGACACCGTATTGGGTGATGGGCTCATTGCTGCTGATCATGGGGGTGGGGGCAGGGTTGGCCGTGCCAGGAACTAGCTTAACCATCATGGGTATGGCGCCGGCTGAGCTGACAGGTTCAGTATCGGGCACCATGAATGCGTTGCGCCAAGCAGGGATGACCATGGGTATTTCATTGTTAGGGGTAATGTTGAGTGCCCAAGCTATAGCCGATCTCACACGGCGCTTGTTGGTAGACGGTGTAGACAACGCTGCGCAGGTGGCACAACAGGCAGTGCTGTATCACGAGGGGGTAACGGCAGTGCCAGAGATTGCATCTAGTTATTCGCTATCCATGGCCAGTGGCTTTCAGGTGGCGATGTTGGCGGCTGGTTTACTGAGTGGCGTCAGCGCTCTGTTGCTGTGGCTAAGCCGACGTTGGATGAAAAGTGTAGGGCTGCAAACCGCACAAGCCTAAACAGTGTTGCTCAGGTGTAACGATAGAACATAGCCAATGTGGGCTTGATGTCAGAACAGAGGCAGATTTGTTAAGGTGATTCTTTAGCTTTTCTCTTTCTTTATACGTATCAGGCGGCGCTATGACTACTCTTTCTTTACCCACTTATGATGATGTTCAAGCTGCCGCACAGCGTTTAGAAGGTTACGCGCATCGCACACCAGTAATGACCTCTAGAACCCTTAACGACTTATGGGGCGCTGAGGTCTTTTTTAAATGTGAAAACTTGCAGCGTATGGGGGCCTTTAAGTTCAGAGGTGGGTTTAATGCGTTGGCCAAATTTAGCCCTGAGCAGCGTAAGGCCGGTGTAGTAACGTTTTCATCGGGTAACCATGCCCAAGCGATTGCCTTGTCGGCACGTATTTTGGGTATACCTGCCACCATTATCATGCCGCATGATGCGCCAGAAGCTAAGGCAAATGCTACGGAAGGCTATGGCGGCAAGATTGTCCGCTACGACCGTTACTCTGAAGACCGTGAGCAAATTGGTCGCGATTTGGTAGAGCGTTATGGCTACACCATGATTCCACCTTTTGATCACCCTGATGTGATCACCGGCCAAGGTACAGCAGCCAAAGAACTGTTTGAAGAAGTAGGTGAGCTGGATGCCTTGTTTACCCCATTGGGTGGCGGTGGTTTGCTATCAGGTACGGCGTTATCCACGCGTGCACTATCACCTAACTGTGCCTTGTATGGTGTAGAACCAGAAGCGGGCAACGATGGCCAGCAATCGTTTGAGCAAGGCAAAATAGTCTCTATTCCTACCCCTAAAACCATTGCGGACGGTGCACAAACCCAAGCCTTAGGCAAATTGACCTTTGCCATTATTCAGCGCGATGTGAATGCGATTTTGACGGCGACCGATGCCGAGCTAGTGGAGTGCATGCGTTTTATGGCGCAACGCATGAAACTGGTGGTAGAACCCACGGGGTGTTTGGGCTTTGCCGCAGCCAGCAACATGAAAGAGCAGTTGCGTGGCAAACGCGTGGGTATTGTGCTGAGTGGCGGCAACGTAGATATACAGCAGTTTTGTAAATTGCTGGGTCAGTAGTTAACCACTTTGTCTGTTTAAGGACGTCTCAAATGGGCGCTACGTGGTTGCCGTTGGTGTTGGTGGTATCGGCTGCGCTGATTCATGCAACATGGAATTTATTGGCCAAACGAGCGGCAGATGCCGGGCCTACGTTTGTGTTTGTGTTCACCTTCGTGGCGATGGTGGTGTATTTGCCATGGACGATGTGGCTACTGTTTCATGGCGAGAGCTTCTGGGGCTGGGAGGCTCTACTGTGTATTGCCCTGAGTGGATTCCTGCATTTGATTTATAACCTCTGCTTGCAGCGGGGCTATCAGGTAGCGGACTTCTCGGTGGTGTATCCCGTTGCGCGGGGGAGCGCGCCGCTGATGTCTTCTGTGGGGGCATTCATCTTGTTGGGTGAACAGCCATCGCTATACGGGGTGATGGGCCTGATTGCCGTGGTGTTGGGTATTGCCTTGATTTCGACGCAGGGCAATCTGGCGAGCTTTAAAGAGCCTGGTGCGTATCGTGGGGTGCAGTGGGGTGGGCTAACCGGCATGATTATCGCTAGTTACACGTTGGTGGATGCCTTTGGGGTGAAAGCTCTGCTTATACACCCGGTGGTGCTAGATTGGTTTTCTAACTCGGCACGTTTGTTATTTATGGCCCCATGGCAGTGGGGCGCACGCCATAAAGTGCGAGAGCGTATGCGTGGCAAGTGGGTATTAGCGATTGCCGTGGGTATGCTATCGCCGCTGTCCTACATTCTGGTGTTGCTGGCGTTGAAAATGGGGGCGGAAGTGAGCTTCGTTGCACCCGCCAGAGAAATGTCCATGATGGTGGGGGCATTGCTAGGTATGGTGGTGCTGCGTGAAGCGGTAGGCGTCTGGCGCTTGGTAGGCTGTGGAGTGTTGATTGTAGGGGTGCTGCTGTTAAGCAGTTATAACTAAGTACAGGCACGAGGCCTACGCCGTAAGCGCTAGATGGTGCAACACGAAATCCACGCGTTTATGTACGCTGGTTTTGGGTAGCAGGTGTATGTGATAACCCAGTTGTGCATACACCTGTAGCAAGTGCTCATACTCTGCCGTGGCCGCTTCTAGGCTGTGTTGGCGATCGTCATTTTCCTCGTAAATCTCGGGCCACGGTGGGGTCAGAAATACGCAGCGATCATAGCAATCTGATAGCTGCGTAGTGCTTAGGCTTTGTGATTCTGGATGCAGTCGTTGCTGGGCGGCTAGCGCATCAATTAATCCTCTATCAAAGAAGATAATGCCAGAGGGTGATTTTTTTGCGGCAACGAGATCGGCCATTGCTAGGGCGATGGCGTGCTCGATGAACAAGCCCATGTCAGCCCACGGCAGAGCAAGGCTGCCGCTTTCTTGCGCCTGTTGAACTACCCGCAAACCAGGCTCCGCTACAACGCGATGGCCATGCTGCTGCAAGGCAGTGAGTAAGGTGGATTTTCCACCGCCAGAACAGCCAGAAATCACCACGAATCTATGCATAAAAATTCCAAAATAAAGGGAAGGTACAGTCGTGTCTACAACCACTAGGCGCAGCAAATGAGCACGGCAACGCGTGGTCACTGACCTAGTAGAGAAAAGGTATGGGAAAAAGTGCCGGAATGGCTGAAGCGTAGAAGGTGACCGCAGTGCGGTGCACTGGGTAAGGATAACGAATAAAGCGGGGTATAAGTAATAGCTTTTTGTTATATGGAAATTAATAAATTGGCTTTGATGGTTATATGTAGTGGGAGAGATACTAGCAGTACGTTGAATATTGTTACTTTTTAAAAGTTGTAGGCTCATGTTGAATCACACGTCTTTCCCCTTGTATCAGGCACCAGCAAAAAAAGCTGCTTCGTTCTTCTCACCCACTGTCTTGGCTCGTTCGTTAGCCGTAGCGGGGGCGTTGAGCATGCCTATGCTGGCACAAGCGGCGGTAGAGCGTGTAGAGATCGTGTCGCGCACACCCTTTGCGACACAGCAGGGCGACAATAAATTTGAACGCATAGAAGGGCGTTTGCACTATGCAGTAGACCCTGAAGATGCGGCCAATGCTCCTATTGTGGATGTGAGGCTGGCACCACGTAATGCACAGGGTTTGGTGGAATTCAGCGGTGATTTCACGCTGATTCGCCCCGTGGATGGCAAAGCGGCTAACGGTAAATTGCTGTACGAAGTGAATAACCGAGGCAACTACTGGCTATTTAATCTGTTCCAGAACGGTGTGTTCAGTAATGATCTGAATAGCGTCGAAGCACAAGGTGATAACTGGTTGCTCAACCAAGGTTATAGCTTGTTGTGGACGGGTTGGAACTGGGATGTAGTAGAAGGTGGTCAGCGTCAACAACTGACGTTGCCTATCGCACGTGAAGCCAATGGCGATGCCATTCAAGGCATTGTGGTGAATGAAATTGTCGTGAATGCTCCTACCAAAGCCTCATCACATTTGGGGATTTTGGCCAGAGGTTACCCGTTCGCACCGGGCGCCCAAGAAAAAGCCGAGCTGACGGTACGCGATACGCCTGAAGGTGAGCGCACTGTTATTCCACGTGACCAATGGCAGTTGGCGAAACTGGACGATGGCAAAGTGGTGGCCGATGACACCAGCGTGTACTTGCCTGCAGGCTTTGAGCCGGGCCGCATTTATGAATTGCGCTATACCGCTCAAGACCCTGTGGTGACAGGTCTAGGCTTGGCTGCGGTACGCGATGCGTTGTCTTTCTTCCGTTATGAAGAGCAAGATAAAACTGGCCAGACTAACCCCTTGCTAGATCAGCAGGGTACGTTGCCTGAGCATGTTTTAGCATTTGGTATTTCGCAGTCTGGTCGTGTGCTGCAAACCATGTTGCTAGATGGTTTGCATGTGGACGAGAAACAGCGTCCTACCTTTGATGGTGGTTTCTTGCACGTAGCTGGTGGCGGTAAAGGTAGTTTTAATCACCGTTTTGCGCAAACTACGCGTCATTTCAGCCCACACGAAGAATCCATTTACCCTACTGACTACTTCCCATTTGCTACGGTCACCCAGCGTGATGAGGTATCGGGTAAAGAGGCCAGTGTATTGGATGAGGCCAAGAAAGTAGGCGTAGTGCCTAAGCTGGTGTACACCGCCAGTTCTACCGATTACTGGGCACGTGCGGCATCGTTGCTGCACACGGATACCGAAGGCAAAACCGACCTACCACTAGACGATCACGCCAGAGCCTATTTGCTAAGTGGTGCTCAACACGTGATTGCCACGCCGCCAGCTCGCGGCATTTACGAGAACTGCTTGTTGCCTACCGACTATCGTCCGCAACTGCGTGCACTGTTGGTGGCTTTAGACGAGTGGGTGGTAGACGATAAAGCGCCGCCAGCCTCTAAGATTCCTAGCATCCAAGACGGTACTTTGGTGTCGTTGGCAGATTATAAGGTGGCGTTAACCGACGTACCTGAAGGTTTGCGACAACCTACCCGTTATTTGCAGCCACCACGTTTGCAGTTGGGTGAGCGTTTCGATGCCCAAGGTATTTCGGATGTACAACCTCCTGTTTTCGGCAAAGCCTACAACACCTTGGTGCCTCAGGTGAATGCGGAAGGTAATGAGTTGGCGGGTTTGCAAACCCCTCAAGTCGCTGTACCTGTAGGTGCTTATTTGGGCTGGAATTTGCGTAATGCAGAAGCCGGTGCACCAGATGCCTTGGCGCGGTTGTATGGTTCGTTCTTGCCATGGTCTGCCGAGCAATTGGCACAGCGCTATGAATCGCGTGAAGCCTATGTTCAGCAGGTAGAGAAAGTGGCTCGTGAACAGGTGCAAGAACGTGTGCTGTTAGAGCAAGATGTGCAGGCCGTCGTCAACCAAGCGGCAGGGTTGTATGACCGTGTCGTGGCTAAGCCTGTGGACAACCTGCAGTGTGAGTACCAGCAAGCAGCGAAGTCGTAAGCGAATAAAAGAGCGCTGCAGTCTCTTGCAGTGGCGTTATATACTACGTACCAATGTGGTTGGGGTTGTAGTACCTCAACCAGCAAGGAGACATCGTAAGCCGACCTCTGGCCATGACCAGCAGGTCGGCTCATACATTGGTTTACAGTGACATATGACTCAGCCTCACTCTGGTACGGCCAAAGCGACGGGAACCGCCGCGTTTTCCAAATTTATTCATCTGCTGCAACTGGTGGCAGATAGTGCCGAGCCCTTAACCATCCCGCAACTGGCACAGTTGAGCGGATACCCACGTTCCACGGTGTACCGTAGCGTGGGTGGACTGGTGTCCGAAGGTTTGCTGGTGGAGTCACTGAATGGCGAGGCCTACCAGTTGGGGCCTCGTTTGGTGCAGTTGGCCAGTCGCAGTTGGGACCGATCAGAATTGCGTTTGGTCTCGGTGCAGGCCTTGCAAGCGCTGCGTGATCAAACCAATGAAACGGTGCACTTGGCTGTGCCCAGTGGCGATCGCATGGTGTACATAGAAAAATTGGAAAGCACCAGTGCGGTGCGTATGGCGTCCTACATAGGTTCCAGTGTTTCTATGCATTCGTCGTCGGTGGGCAAAGCGTATCTGGCGGCGTTGGGTGAGCCTGAGCGTCAGGCACTGATTAACAGCCTGTCTTACGAGCGTTATACCGAAAATACCGTGGTTAATCCTACGCAATTGGCTGAACAGGTGAATACCGTGCAGCAGCGTGGTTGGTCGGTAGACGACGAAGAAAACGAAGCCGGTATTTACTGTTTCGGTGCTGTGATCTTGGGTGCTAAACAGCAACCTGTTGCTGCCATTAGTGTGAGTACACTGCGTTTCCGTCAGGCCGAAGACCCTATGCAGGCCTATGTGAAACCGCTGCTGGAAACCTGCAAAAAAATCTCTCAACGTATTGCGCAAAGCCCGGCTTTGGCGGACAGCGCACATATCTGGTAATGCTGGGCGGCATTGTGCCGTTATCTTTCCTGGGTAAATCGGCGCAGGTGATGAACCTGCGCTAATTTTTTCGTTTTTGTGGTCTACCCAGCGACGCTTTGTAGTGCAAATCTCGTAAAAATACTTCAAGTTTCAACATTTTAGGGTTATCCCTAATAGTTGTGATGGAGAGCTAGTCAATAAAATTCTATCCACTATATGGACTAATTGCCCACAATATGGACAAGACTATGACTACAGATACAAAAGAGTTCGGTGAGCTGACCCCTTACCAATATCCCAACCCTAAAGAAGCTTCGCCAGAAATCGTGGTTCCTCACGCGATTCCTGAAGATGAGCGCGTTTGGGTGCCCCAGGCAGAAAACGTGTGGTTCCGCCCACTCTGTTTGAACGCCAGCCAGGGCTACTGGACTAACTTGCTGCGCGTGCGTAAATCTGGCGTGTTGAGTCGTCACCGCCACCCACAAGCTGTGCATGGTTTTGTGTTGAAAGGTCGCTGGCGCTACCTAGAGCACGATTGGGAAGCCACAGAAGGCAGCTACGTGTACGAACCACCCGGTGAGACACACACGCTGTACGTGCCCGAAGACGTAGAAGAAATGATCACCTACTTCACGGTGAACGGCTTGATGTACTACACCGATCCATGGGGCAAAGGCGTAGGCTTTGAAGACGTATTCACCAAAATCGATATGTGCCGCAAGCACTATACCGAAGTAGGTCTGGGTGAGGATTTCGTTGATCAATTCATTCGTTGATCATGCAAAATTCCGTTCAATACGATTTTAGCGGCCAAGTTGCCATCGTTACCGGTGGCCGGGCTGGCATAGGTAAAGCCATCGCTGACAAATTGGCCAGCGCTGGCGCCACCGTTTCCATCTGGGATTTGGAAGCGGATGAGTCCTTGCCTTTGCACTATCGCGTTGACATCAGTAATGCAGAAACGTTGCAGCAAGCCGCTGCACGTCTGCATGCTGATGCCGGACGCATTGATATGCTGGTGAACAATGCTGGTTATGCAGGCCCAACCACCACCTTGTGGGAATACCCGGCTGACGTCTGGCAAAAGATCATCGATATCAATCTGGTAGGGGTGTTTAACACCTGTAGAGCGATTGTGCCCTACCTGCTGCAACAGCAGTCTGGCCGTATCGTGAACATCGCGTCGCTAGCCGGTAAAGAAGGTACGCCGAATGCGTCTGCCTATAGTGCCGCCAAAGCCGGTGTGTTGGCGTTGACCAAATCACTAGGTAAAGAGCTGGCCACCAGCAACGTACTGGTGAATGCGATTGCCCCTGCTGCCGTGAATACCACGTTGTTGGCGCAAATGTCTGCCGAACACGTTCAGACCATGATCAACAAAAGCCCTATGCAACGTTTAGGAACCGTAGACGAAGTCGCTGAATTGACAGCGTGGTTGTGTTCGTCCGCGTGTTCGTTCAGTACCGGTGCAGTGTTTGATCTGTCCGGAGGCCGGGCTACCTACTAATCAGCCCGCATCGTTTTTCCAACAATAACTACCCCACAAATGCGAGACACAAGTATGTTCAAACACAAAATTTTTGCTGCTTTCTCTTTGACGGTTCTTAGCGGCTTGGCTGCAAGCCCAGCTTTAGCCGCGTATCCAGAGCGCCCCATTCAGATGATTGTGCCCTGGTCAGCCGGCGGCGGTACCGATACCGTAGCGCGTTTGGTTGCGGCGGGTTTGGAACGTGAATTGGGTAAGCCAATCAACGTGATTAACCGTCCCGGTGCAGGTGGCGTGATTGGTCACACAGCGATTAGCAACGCGAAATCTGATGGCTACACCATCGGTTTGGCAACCGCTGAACTGGTGACATACCGTTGGATGAAAACGTCCCCGCTGGCGTACAGCGATGTGCAGCCTATCTCGCAAATGAACTTTGATGCGGCGGCATTTAGCGTCAATGTAGATAGTGAATGGGACAACATGGATGCGGCGTTTGAAGCCATCCGTTCCGAGCCTGTGGGCAAATACAAATTGTCCGGTATTCCGGCTGGTGCCGCCTACCACTTGGCGTTGGCACAAGCATTGAAACAAGCCGACATTGATCCTAAGAAAGTCACTGTAGTGCCTAGCCAAGGTGCAGCACCCGGTTTCCAAGAGTTGGCAGCAGGTGGTGTGCAGATCGTAGCGTCTGCGTTGCCTGAAGGTAAAACCATGCGTGATGCGGGTTTGGTGCGCACATTGGCTGTGATGGCTGACGAGCGTTTGCCTTCTTTTGCCGATATCCCAACTATAGGTGAGGCTACAGGTCGCCCATTGGCAGCCGGTACATGGCGTGGTCTGGTAGGCCCTAACGGTATGCCGGATGAAGCAGTACAAGCTATTGCTGCCGCCGCAGAAAAAGTGGCGCAATCCCCCGAGTTTCTGGAAGCCATGAACCGTGCTGGTTTTGGTGTGAAGTGGAGCAACCCTGAAGAGTTCGGCGTATTCATGCAGCAATCCGACGAAGTGAGCGGTCAGCTGATTGCAGATCTTGAGTTGGTACAGCAGTAATACTTAGGAACGTAGCATGCGAATCAATGATGCATTAACTGGACTGATTTTGGCGGTAGGCAGTGTGTTGCTACTGATGTATGCACAGACATTGCCCAAATTATCAGGGTTGCCGTATGGGCTTGGCACGTTTCCATCAGTGATCGCATGCGGTCTGCTGCTGGGTAGTGTGGGGCTGATGTATTCAGGTCTGCGCCAATACCTGGCCACTAAAGGGCAGGCTAAAAAAGTACGCCAGCCACGGCTGGCGGCTTTTCTCTATGCCATGAGCGTGCCAGCGGCCATTGTGGTGTACATGGTGTTTGAGTCGTGGTTGGGCTTTGCGCCACTGTGTTTTGTGATTGTGTTTTCCATGATTGGCTGGTTAACACAACGCTGGAAAATGGCGGCACTCGTGGCACTCAGTACCACGGTAGTGATGTGGCTGGTGTTTTCCGAAGTCTTGCAGGTTCCTTTGCCAACCATGCCGTTCTGATATCACTACAAAGGAATAATTGTGTCTGCATTTCTTGAAGCCTTAGATCAGGTATTCAGCCTGCACGTCTTTTTGACGATCGTAGGTTCGGCCATTTTTGGTTTGTTCATGGGGGCTATCCCCGGATTAACGGCCACCATGGCAACGGCACTGCTGGTGCCTGTGACATTTTTTATGGGTCCTATACAGGCGATTGCGGCCATTGTGTCCGCTACTGTGATGACCTTGTTTGCGGGGGATATTCCCTCTGCTTTGTTGCGTATTCCGGGTACACCAGCGTCGGCCGCGTACACCAATGATGCCTATTTGATGGGGCAGAAAGGCCGCCCCGGTCAGGTTCTGGGTGTAATGCTGCTGTGTTCCTCTATTGGGGGCATTCTGGCCATTATGGTGATCTCGCAATTCGCGCCGTCGTTGGCTCGCGTATCGCTGAATTTCACTAGCTACGAGTACTTCTGGTTAGCACTGCTGGGCTTGTCCAGTGCTGTGTTGGTGTCTCAGGGCCAACCGCTGAAAGGCTGTATCTCCTTGGGTCTGGGTTTGTTGCTGTCCACCGTTGGTATTGATGCGGTAGTGGGTATGCCGCGATTAACCTTTGACAGTATTGAACTTAGCGCGGGTATTTCTGTGCTGCCCACCATGATTGGTATTTTTGCGGTGACAGAGTTGCTGCGTAAATTGCCTAGTATGCGTTTTGCCCAAGAAGCACCTAAACCATTGAAAACCGATCAGGTGTTCAAAGGCACAGGCAAGCTACTGTACAAGTACAAAGGGCAAGCGGCGGGTGGTACGGCAGTAGGCACCATTGTGGGCATCTTGCCTGGTGCGGGGGCCGATATTGCTGCTTGGGTGGCCTACGCCATTTCCAAGCGCTTCTCTAAAACACCCGAGAAGTTCGGTACCGGACACCCTGAAGGCTTGATCGCGGCGGCATCGGCGAATAACACCTCCTTAACCGGTACGTATGTGCCTGCATTGGTGTTTGGTATTCCGGGCGATACAGTCACCGCTATTGTGATTGGCGTATTGCTGATGAAAGGCATCACCCCCGGCCCTATGGTGTTCATCACCGAAGCGCCACTGGTGTACTCCGTTTACATCACCTTTATCGTCGCCAGTTTATTGATGATTCCTCTGGGTTGGCTGGCCATTCGTAGTGCGGGTCGCGTGTTGTCCGTGCCTAGCAGCATCTTGTACCCCATCATTTTGATGTTCTGTATTGTGGGCGCGTACTCGGCAAACAACTCTATTTTTGATGTGGGCATCATGCTGGTGATGGGGCTGGTGGCGTATTTCTTAGAAGAAAATGACTTCCCCACTGCGCCACTAATTTTGGCATTGATCTTGGGCCCGCTGATCGAAGAAAACTTGATGAAGTCCTTGATCAAAGCTGAAGGTGATCTGTCCATGTTCTATGACCGCCCATTGGCCATGTGGCTGGGTGGGATCACGTTGTTGATCTGGTTCTTCCTGATCTTTGGTGGCGTTTTGCGCAAGTTGATCTTTAGAAAACCAGCCATGTCTGGCGCTGCCACTCACTAAAACGACTTTACGAGAAATAGTAATTATGAGTTTCAAAGAACAGCTCTTCCAAGGGCAGCATATCTTGGTGACTGGTGCTACACAGGGTATTGGTGCGGGTATTGCGAACTACCTGCACAGTTTGGGTGCGACGGTAACGGCGGCGGGTTTGGGTAGTACCGAAAACGTGTTGCATCCCGATATTCAAGTAAAGCTGGTTAACGTGAGCGATGAGGCGTCTGTACACGCGTTGTTCGACAACAATGAGCCTCTGCACCATGTGGTGAACTGCGCCGGCATTATCAAACGCCAAGCTGAGCATCAACTGGATGTGTTTGAGCAAGTGTTGGATGTGAACCTGACTGGCACCATGCGCATCAGCAGTGATGCTCGAGCCAAGCTGAGTGAGACCAAAGGTTCTATTGTGAACATGGCCTCTATGTTGAGCTTTTTTGGCGGTGGTTTGGTGCCTGCTTATGCTGCCAGTAAAGGAGGTGTAGCGCAATTAACCAAATCATTGGCAATTGCTTATGCTGTGGATGGCATTCGTGTGAACGCGGTGGCTCCTGGTTGGATTGCAACACCGTTAACCCTAGATTTGCAGAACGATCCTGTTCGATCTTCGGCTATTTTGGGTCGTACTCCGCTTAACCGCTGGGGAACGCCTGAGGATGTGGCTAAAGCGGTGGCCTTTTTGTGCTCTGATGCGGCAGCTTTCATGACAGGCGTAATTTTGCCTGTGGATGGTGGTTATTTGGTTGCATAATGTGCCAAATTTCCGGCCCTCTATGAAGGGGTAGTAAGAAAGTAGAAGACGCCTACAGACTTTGTTTGTAGGCGTTTTTTGTGGGCAAATATAGGCAGAAAAATGTCAAATGCTGGCATGATCGCTACAACGGAAAAATATGAGGGTTTGTACTAGGTAGTAGCAAACTGCTCTGGTCATTGCACAAAAGCTGTTGCTATACTCGCCAACAGACGCAGGGGTACTCAATAAGCTTTTTTAGCTTTATTGGGTTGAGAGAGTCCCTTCGCACCAGTACGGATAATGCCGACGCTGGAAGCGCGTTCTGCTGAAGTAGCATGCAATATGTAGGGTCTCATGGTGTACGGTTTCGTGCCTGTTGATGCCTTACTCAGGCAGAACTCCTCCACTCGGCTCCGGTTTTTTACTTACGGAGCTTCAATGAAAACCACTACCCCCTTCTTGGCTAACACGGCAACAGTAGACGAAGCCGCCATTCAGCCTTTACCGTGTTCACGCAAAATCTACCAAGTGGGTTCCCGCCCCGATATACGCGTACCGTTTAGGGAAATCACCCAAGCCGATACTCCCACCATGTTGGGCGGCGAGAAGAACCCACCACTCACCATTTACGACACCAGTGGGCCATACACCGACCCATCCGTGCGCATTGATCTGCGTGATGGTTTGCCTTCTGTGCGCCATGCATGGATTGAAGAGCGTGGCGATACCATTGTGTTGCCCGGCGTAAGCAGTGATTATGGTCGCCAACGTCAGGCCGACCCTAGCTTGGCAGACATGCGCTTTAACCTGACACGCCAACCTCGCAAAGCCAAAGAGGGTGCTAACGTCACGCAAATGCACTATGCGCGTCGTGGCATTATCACGCCAGAAATGGAGTTTGTGGCAATACGCGAAAACCTACGCCGTGAAGAGTATTTGGAGTCCTTGCGCAACAGCGGCCCAGAGGGCGAAAAGCTGGCTCAACGCATGACCTTCCAGCATCCCGGCGAGAGCTTTGGTGCCTCTATCCCGTCCATCATTACGCCAGAATTTGTGCGCGATGAAATTGCACGTGGCAGAGCCATTATCCCTGCCAACATTAACCACCCAGAATGTGAACCCATGATTATTGGGCGTAACTTCTTGGTGAAAATTAACGCCAATATTGGTAACTCGGCGGTGAGCTCAGGAATCTCTGAAGAAGTAGAGAAAATGACGTGGGCCATACGTTGGGGTGGTGATACGGTGATGGATTTGTCCACAGGCAAGCACATCCACGAAACCCGTGAATGGATTATTCGTAACTCGCCTGTGCCTATAGGTACGGTGCCTATTTACCAAGCACTGGAAAAAGTGAATGGCAAAGCCGAAGACCTGACATGGGAAATCTTCCGCGACACCCTGATAGAGCAGGCCGAGCAGGGTGTGGACTATTTCACCATTCATGCTGGCGTACGTTTGCCCTTTGTGCCTATGACGGCTAACCGCATGACAGGTATCGTGTCGCGCGGTGGTTCCATCATGGCGAAATGGTGCTTAGCGCATCACCGAGAAAGCTTCATCTACGAACACTTTGAAGACATCTGTGAAATCATGAAAGCCTACGACGTGAGCTTCTCGCTAGGCGATGGCTTACGCCCAGGTTCAACCTACGATGCTAACGATGAAGCCCAGTTTGCAGAGCTAAAAACCTTGGGTGAACTGACACAAATCGCGTGGAAACATGACGTGCAGGTGATCATCGAAGGCCCTGGTCACGTGCCCATGCAGAAGATCAAAGAGAACATGGACTTGCAGCTTGAACACTGCAAAGAAGCACCGTTCTACACCTTGGGACCATTGGCAACCGACATTGCACCGGGCTACGACCACATTACCTCAGGCATTGGAGCAGCCCTGATAGCGTGGTATGGCACGGCCATGTTGTGCTACGTAACCCCTAAAGAACACTTGGGATTACCCAACAAAAAAGACGTTAAAGACGGCATCATCACCTACAAAATTGCGGCGCACTCAGCAGACTTGGCAAAAGGCCATCCCGGCGCGGCAGTACGTGACAATGCCTTGTCTAAAGCACGTTTCGAATTCCGTTGGGAAGACCAGTTCAACCTAGGTTTAGACCCAGACACAGCGCGTGAATTCCACGACGAAACCTTGCCTAAAGACTCCATGAAAGTGGCGCACTTCTGCTCCATGTGCGGCCCACACTTCTGCAGCATGAAAATTACCCAAGATGTGCGGGAGTATGCGGCTCAGAAAGGCGTAGAAGACGAAGCTGCTTTGCAAAAAGGTATGGAAGAAAAAGCCATAGAGTTTGTGCAAAAAGGTGCGTTGCTGTATCACGTGGAGTAAGTGATGGGGGCATCATGGCTAGCGAGGGTTTGCTGGCCATGATGTGTTTTTGTTGCTGCTGTAAGGGGGTTAAAAGCCCGCCTAGCAGCTACTGTCTGCCGTAGTCTTAGGCTGCGAAAGTATTTTTTTATTTGAGACACCAAATCACAAAAAGTATTTCCGCAGTCCCCCAGCGTCTGCAATGAATACTGACGTCAGAATTGCACCATTTAGGTATGCGTCTGCGTCCCTAAATACAGCTCCACCATCTCCGGATTATTCAGCAGTTCATGCGCCGCCCCCGCCAGTACCACTTTTCCCTGATCCAGAATGTAAGCCCGGTCACTGATGTCCAGCGCTTGGCGAGCACGTTGTTCTACCATTAACACCGCCACATTTAACTGCTTAAGCTGCACAATCACATCGAAAATAGACTGAATGAGCTTAGGCGCCAAAGCGGCTGTGGGTTCATCCAGAATGATGAGTTTGGGTGAACGTATTAGAGCACGAGCGAAGGCTAGTTGTTGGCGCTCCCCGCCAGATAAGGTGCCTGCTTGTTGAGAGAGGCGTGTCTTCAGAGCGGGGAATACCTGCAACATTTCATCGATTTGGCTGCGCGTGACCCGTTTATCCGCCACCAACAGGTTTTCGTAGACGCTAAGCGTGCGAAAGACGTTGGTCACTTGTGGTACGTAGGCTAAGCCTTGTTCTATGCGGGCTTCGGTGCCTAAATGGCTGATGTCTTGCCCGTATAGTTTTACCGATCCTTTAGTACGGGGTAGCAACCCTAGCAGTGCTTTTAGAAATGTCGATTTACCAGCACCGTTGGTGCCTGCAATGGTGACGATTTCTTGAGGGTTCACCGACAGATCTATGCCGTGAATAATATCCACATCGGTGTAGCCGCCAGCCAGCCCATCAATGGTAAGAACTTCGTTCATATCACACCTCCCATGTAGGCTTCCTGCACAATTGTAGAGTTCAGTACATTGTCTGGGTCACCTTCGGCAATCACCACACCTTGGTCCATCACGTAGAGACGCGAACATAAGCTTTTGAGGGCTTGTAGGTGATGCTCTACGATGAGTAGGGCAATGCCTTGTTCTTTAAGGCGGCGAAAAATATCCATCATCTCACCGATACGAACGGGGTTCACGCCCGCAAAGGGCTCGTCCAGCAAGATTAGCGTGGGTTGCTGCATGAGTACGCGAGCCAATTCCAGCAGTTTCTTCTGGCCACCGGATAGCTGTGAGGCAGGTAGGTCGCGCACATGGGTAATGCCCAGCGTGTCTAAAATTTGATCTGCTTGGGCGGTACGCTGTGTGGTGGTGTCTTTCATGGTGCCGCGACGTAGCCACGCCGTGAGCATATTTTCTTGTGAGCGGTCTTGCGCGGCCACTAACAGATTTTCTAGTACTGATAGCTTCCCAAATTCACGCGGAATTTGGAAGGTACGGCATAAGCCTATGCCAGCACGTTTATAGGTGGGCTGATGCAGTATGTCTTGCCCATTAAAACTGATGCTGCCAGAGGTGGCAGTAAGCTGGCCGGCAATGGCGGCGAACAGCGTGGTTTTGCCCGCGCCATTTGTACCTGCTAAACCAATGGTTTCACCGGCATTAACGTGCATGCTGGCATTGTTGACCGCCAGAAAAGGGCCATAGCTCACACTGACGTTTTCTACTTTTAGCATGAGGCTCTCCTAGTCTTTACGCCCAAATAGGCCTTGCGGGCGGAACAGGCTAAAGCCCATCAGAATCAAACCAATAGCACCCAAACGTATGTGTGCAATTTGTACGTCGGACACACCGGGCAGGAAGTCACCTATAAAGCGCGAGCCTTCTAGGATCATCACAAGCACTAAGCTGCCGAATAAAGCACCACGCATGCTGCCTACGCCACCTAAAATAATGGACATCCAGACATAGAAAGTAATCAGGGCGATGAATTGCTCGGGCGAAATGTAGCTGATGAAATGCGCATAAAACGCACCTGCCAAGCCAGCTAAGAACGACCCAAACATCAGCACTTTGATTTTGAAGGTAGAGGTTTTTTTGCCTAGGGCAGTAACAGCCACTTCGTTGTCGCGAATAGCACGCAAAATACGGCCAAAGCTACTGTGTTGCAGCAGATAAACGGCCACCATCGCAAGCAGCACGGTTGCTGCAATCACCACGGCAAACAGCCGGTTTTGCGCCAAGCTGGATGACAACGAGAACAACGGCGGGATAGAGGCTAAGCCTTGCACGCCGTTAGTGAGCCAGTCTTCTTGTTGAATCACCAAGCGTACAGTTTCGGCGAAACCCAGCGTGACAATGGCGAAATAGTCTTCTTTTAAACGCAGGGCGGCAAAGCCAATGGGAATGGCGGCTAAGGCGGCAATCAAGCCAGCCAACACCATGGATAAACCCACCGACATACCAGCGAGCGACAAAATTGCCGAGGCATAAGCACCAATAGCGAAGTAGGCAACGTGACCAAAGTTGATCAGGCCTGTTTCACCATATTGGATGTTTAAACCTATGGAAAGCAGGGCGTAAATGGCACCAATGATGCCAATGGATAATAAATAGGCTTCCATGCGAGTCCTCTAGCGGGTTTTTTCTGCGGAACCTAATAAGCCAGCAGGGCGAATCAGGAGCACCAGAATCAGGATGGAAAAAGCCGCAACAATCTTGTAGCTGGGGCCTACAAAGGCAACGGACAGCTCTTGGACTACGCCCATGATGACAGCGCCCAATACCGCGCCTACGGGGTTACCAATACCACCCAGAATCACCGCTGAAAACGCAGGAATAATGAATTCCCAGCCGAACTCCGGCAGCAGCACGCTCTTAGAGGCAATCAGCACACCACCTAGGGCAGACAGCACGCCAAACAAACACCACAAGAACCAGATTAGGTATTTGGGGCGAATAGCACTGGCACGTGCGAGTTCTGGATTATCTGCGATGGCACGTAAACGGCGACCCAAGTTGGTGTAGCGGAAAATAGCAAACACAATCGCCAAGGTGACGGCACTGGTAAAGACTATCCAGAGGTCGGACGGCAAAATACGTACGCCATTGAAGTTCCACGCACGCACTAAGGGGAAGTCATACACCTGCGGTTGGCTGCTCACGCTAAGCTGCAAAATGCTGCGCATGAAAAACGCTAAACCTACGGCAGCCAACAGGTTCACCACCATGGGTGCGCGGGTCAGTTTACGGAAGATCAGTTGGTAGCTGGCCAAGCTAATCAGCATGCACAGCAGCATGGCGCCGCCAACGGACAAGAAGAAGTAGGGCACACCAATGGATTGAAAGGCCAAAGCCGCATAAGCCCCTACCGTCATGGTGTCACCCACCGCAACGTTAGGGAACTTAGAGATATCCAGCACCAGCGTTAACGCTAGTGCTGGCAAGGCAATGATCATGCCTTCAATCAACCCGTTGATGACCAGATTAATTAACAAAATACTGGACATGTATAACAGCGCTCCGAGGCGATCTATCAGTCAAGGGATACGGTGTCTACACGGTCAAACTGACCCTTTTTGATGACGTATACGCCAAAGTCGGGGTTGGAATCACCGTACTCGTCGAAGTTCAGTCGGCTGGATGCGCCTTCGTAGTCAATGTCTTGGCCTTGGTCTAGTAAGGCCTTGCCTTCAGCAAAGGAGTACACCTTGGTGCCTTCGGGGTTGGATACGGCACGGATCTGATCGCTGATTTGCTGTGGCGTGGCGTCTGGGCCTGCTTTTTGGGCGGCTAGAGCCAAGCTGATCACCATGTCGTAGGTCATGGCGGCATACACGTTATCGGCCAGCTCGGAGTTGGTGGCTTTACGGTAGCGTTCGCTTAGGTCTTTGTAGCTGTCAGCGTTGGTATTGGAAACCGTATCAACGGAAATAATACCTTCGGTAGCGGCTTCCCCTAGCGCTTGTACCAGTTCTGGGTTGGCAGCCCAACCGGGAATAATCCAGGCGTTTTCGGCGCCAGATTGGAACCATTCACGTAGGATGATGGTGGTGTCGGGTAGGTACGATCCCATGACAATGACATCGGGGTTTGTGGCAAGGACTTGTTGCAGTTCAGAGCGGTAGCTACTACGGTTTGGTTCGTAGACTACGTTGGCCAGGACTTCACCGCCTTTTTCTTTCCAGGCTTTGATGAAGCCATCGGTGTTGCCGCGACCTGATGCATTATTAAATGCCATTGTGGCAGGGCGTTTGTAGCCGTTTTTCTCGGCGATCTCCGCAAACGCACGGCCAAAGCGGTCGTTGGTAGCTTGATAGCGCCACACTAGATCTTTTTTATCCAACTCAGAAATAGCTGGTGCGCCGGATACGTTCATTTCAATAATGTTGGCAGCATCTGTTAAGGGCAGCACGGCCAGTGTGACACCCGAAGCCCACGTACCCAAGATGGCTTGTACGTGATTAATTTCAATCAGTTTTTTAGCGGCCAGTACGGCGGCTTGAGGCTGTGTTTGTGAGTCCTCGGAAATCAGGCGCAGTGAGCGACCTGCCATGCCACCAGCTTGATTGACTTCTTCAACGGCAATTTCCATAGCTTTGAGCATATTGCCGCCGTAGGGTGAACCGGCACCGGTGATGGGAACCAAACCGCCAATCAGCAGTTCGTTGCTGGGGGCTTGGGCGTTGGCATAGCTGCCAATGCTAAGGGCTGCACCTAGAGTGAGGGCAGCGTAGAGTGTTTTGTGGCTTTGTCTCATCCTGTTTCTCCTTGTTTGTATCATCTGTAATGGAGTGGTATGGCCGGGGTTATAGCTGGTTTTTGATCCATTCCCCGTTTTTAAGAATGCCTTTAAGTTGGGCGCCTTGGTTGAGTAGTACCTCAATGTTTTCCAAGGGGTTACCTTCTACAAAAAGCAGGTCGGCATAAGCACCTGCTTTGACTACGCCAAGTTGCTCTTCTTCACGTAGCACTTTGGCAGCGTTCGTGGTGGCTGAGCGTATGGCTTCCAAATTACCCAGAATCTGGGCGCGTATTTTCAGCTCGTTAGCTTGCTGATCATGGGTTTGGCCTAGTAAGTCAGAGCCAAAAGCCATGGTGACGCCTGCGTCATGAGCGATGCGCAAGGCGTGTAATCCGGCGGTACGTACCCCGTCAATTTTGTGGCTAAGATCGGCTGGGAAACCAAATTTAGGTCCATCGTTAAACAAGGCGTCGTAGGTGACGTTGGTGGGCACCAAAATGGCATCATGTTCACGCATGACTTTGGCGCTTTCTTCATCAAGTAGGTTGCCGTGCTCAATGGTGCGTACCCCGCATTTCACAGCACGTGTAATGGCTTCGGCGGTATAAGCATGAGCCATTACATACGTGCCTGCGTTGGCGGCTTCTTCCACAATGGCGCGCAATTCAGTTTCGGAATAGCCCAAAAAATGTATAGGGTCGTTGGGAGAGGCTACACCGCCTGACGCCATGACTTTAATTTGTGTTGCGCCTTTTTGTATTTCTTCGCGCACGGCTAGACGCACATTATCTACACCGTCTACTACACGTGCAATGGCACCTAGACGATGACTGCAAGCACAAGGTTCGATTACATCATTACGCGCACGGAAGTCGCCATGACCGCCCGTTTGGGATAAGGCTCTACCGGATGGGTAAATGCGGGGGCCTGTCACTAACCCCGTCTCGGTGGCTTGTGCTAAGGAGTAGTCGGCACCGCCTGCGTCACGCACCGTGGTAAACCCGCGCTCTACCATGCCTTGCAATATGGGAATGGATCTAAAGCTAATGAGTATGTTGGGTGTTAACGCGTTGCGGCCTAAGTTCATGTCGGATGCCAAGACGTGTACGTGGCAATCAATCATGCCCGGCATAACGGTGAGACCGTGTGCGTCAATGGCGTTGGCGGGGGCTTCATCCGTAACGGACTCAATGCGGTTGCCGTTAACAGTGATGCATTTATTTTTTTCTAGCGTACCCGTGTGAGGGTGCAAAATGGTGCAGTTTTTGAAGTGCAGCTTCGAGCTTTCCCGCGTATCCATAATGTGTAGTCTCCTGTAGCCTTCGTTGGGCATTTTGTTCTGTTTTGATACGTGCAAGTAAACCAAGTCTTAGGACTACCAGCAAACCAATAAAACTGGTGCGTGCATGAGTTTTAGTAATGGTGTGGAAGCGTTATGAAAAAAGTTTGTCCGTCTATGTCAGAGCTGCAAGCCTTTGAGGCAGCGGCTCGCCACGCTAGTTTTACTAAGGCTGCTAGTGAACTGTTTGTCACGCAGGGCGCGGTTAGCAGGCAGGTGGCTAATCTAGAAACTTGGTTAGGGACTACCCTATTTTTGCGGTTGAATAACCGTTTGGTATTGACCGATGAGGGTGAGTTTTTCTTAGAACAAGCTCAAGAGGCATTACGTATATTGGTGGAATCCAGTAGGCATGTGATGTCGGGAAAAGGGCAACGTCAGTACGTGACTATCTCGGTGCCGCCTACGTTGACCATTCGTTTGCTCATGCGTTTATTGGTGGACTTCTATCAGGCCTATCCATCCATTCGGTTGAATTTTCCGCCTTATGAGCATTTGGATGACTTCAGACAAAATGAAGAGGTGGATGTGTCTATTCAGTATGGTGAGGGGGAGTGGCCGGGTATGGTGACCAGCTATATGGTGGGTAAGGAGCAGGCTGTGATTTGTGCCCCCAGTTATGCCCAAGAACTAGAGCTGGATTCACCGCATCGCCTCATGAAAGCCACCTTGCTGCAGCACTTTAATGTGCCACAAGCGTGGGTGCAGTGGTTCAGGGAAAACCGGTTGCCCATTGCGACCGCTCACATAGGCCCGAGCTTCAGTCAGTATGAAATGATTATCCAAGCGGCGCGCCTGGGTATGGGAGTGGGGTTGGTGCCGCGCTGTTTGGTGTCTGACGAGTTGCGCAATAAAACCGAACTAGTAGAACCTGTGCCTACGCATCAATTAGCACGCCAAGGTTATTTTTTATGTGTGCGCAAAGAGCGTAGCGAAGATAAGGCTGTGCGTACGGTGGTGGAGTGGATGCGTGGCTTGGATTTTGGGCCGTTCATCAGTCCCAATCCTGCGTGGGACGAATGAACGGTAGTGTGCTTAGTGTTGGTCTAAATCGGTCGCTGGAATGCAAGACTGCCACATCACTTCGTACATGGCGCGCTGGAAGTTGGCGTACTCTTCGCTTTCGATAATGAGGCCGTAGTTTTCTTTTTTGGATGAAATACTGGCAACGCAGTTGTCGTAGATCAGTGTGGTCATCGACAAGGTAATGCTAGGTGGCGTGAAACGTAGCTCGCGCAGTTCGCGGGTTTTATCGTTGGGCCAGATGTGCTGTACGTCTTTACTGGCAGAGCGTATCACGCGCATGCTTAAGCCTAACGATAAGCGCTCTTTTTGGTAGTGCGTGATTTCGTCTAAACCGGGCACGGCTTCCAGTTCAGACATAGAAAAGGTGGCAAGTAGTGGGCCGTTTTTGCAGCGTAAGGAATCCCACAATACCGTTTTGACACCTTCGGCGCCTTCATAAAAACGTATCTGTGGCTTACCCGTGGCGCGGTTGTAGATAGAACGCAGTTCGGGCAGCAGGTCTTCAATCAATTCACGGCGAGCGGCGATGTGCTCTAGCAGTACGCCGGGGTTTAGCGCAGACACAGAACGGTCGCGCCCGCGGCCTTGCCATTGCACCAGCCCTTCATTCGCCAGACGAGTAATGGCATCCGCACAGGTGGTGCGAGCAATATTGGCGCGTGTGGCGACCTCTGTCACCGTGGTGTCGCCCAGTTCCATGATGGCGCAGTAAACCTTGTACAGATTGCCTGTGATGCCAAGGCGTGCCAGCTTTTCTTTTAAATCCACTTTTTGATCCGTCAGAGTGTGAGAAGGCGTAGTGATGACATAACAATGATCCAGCGAATTTGGACATTGTAACCTTGCGCTTATGCTATCGTATTTTTTGTTTTGACGCTTTTATCCGTTAATGGTTGTGTTAGTGTGTTTGTCTTGTAATCCTTTGGTTTTGAAGTGTTTGTTTTAATTTGTGTCTGGTGAAAACCCCTATTAGATGAATATTGACGGAAAAATACGTCATAACTAGACTAGAAAAAAACAAACTATAAAAGCATGCGCAGTGGCACTGGCATGCGAGCACCTTATTTATTCCAAAACTAGGAGACAATCATGGGGATAGCCAACAGACGCGGAGTCAACCGTGCAAAGCTAATGGCCTTGGCGTGTGGTGCACTGTTAAGTGTGTCGGCGCAGGCAGCAGAACCTATACGCATAGGGATTTCGACCTTCTTGTCGGGAGCAGGGGCGGTATTTGGTGTGCCTGCACAGCATGCTGCGCAAATGCTGGCTGACTCCATCAATGCTTCTGGTGGCATTAACGGTGCGCCAGTAGAACTGACATTCATCGACGAAAACCGGGGTGTGGACAGCGTCGTGGTGGAGTACCGTGGCTTGGTGGAAGGCAATAAGGTGGATGCCATGATTATTGGCCTATCTAGCTCTATTTGCTTGGCCGTAGCGCCTGTAGCAGAGCAATTACAGATGCCTACTGTGCTGTGGGACTGCGGTACCGCACGCTTGTACGAAGAAAACCAATACCAATATGTGTACCGTACAGGGGATTACACCCCCTCTAATAACGTCGCGGCTGCACTGTACTTGCTGAAGACGCATCCAGAGGTCAAAACCATTGCGGCCATCAACCAAGATTACGCATTTGGTCGCGATAACTGGGCAGCGTTCAAAGATGCGGTGAAAGCCATTCGCCCTGATATCACCATCAGTGCCGAGCTGTTCCCACGTTTAGGTACATCAGATTATTCCACTGAAATTTCCCGCTTGTCGGCGCAGCGTCCAGACGTGATTTTCACTACCTTGTGGGGTGGTGACATGAATACCTTTGTGCGTCAGGCTAACTCTCGTTCGCTGTTTAAAAACAGCATTTTGGTATCGCCAAATGGCGAAGCTGCTTTGCAACAAACCGGTGCAGCGTTCCCTGATAACGCCATCGTAGGGGTGCGAGGCGACAGCTATGCCTTTAGCCCAGTGATGCAAGACAACCCTGAGCATGCCAAGTTTGTGCAGGCTTTCCACGAGAAAACGGGCGCTTATCCAAGTTTCCCGTCGTACCACATGGTGCAAGCGCTGCAAGCGATTCAAACCTCATTGCAGGATTGGAATGGCGAGCGTGCCACGCTGAAAACCGACTTATTGGCTGGTCTTAAAGGGCTAGAACTTAACGATTTCACCGGCCATTTGGTGATTCGTGAAGACAACCAAGCCATGGAAGGGCAGTTGGTGGGTACCACACGTAGCTCGCCAGATCATGAGTTCAAAGTGATTGGTGATATTGCCATCATTCAGCCTGAGTTGACCTCGCCGCCTGCTGGAGAGTTGTCTCAAGAGTGGATCAAAAAACTGACTCAGGATGCTGTGCAAAACGTTCAGCTGCTTCCTTAATACGTAACTGAACGCTTATGACACAAATTTTCTTACTGGCAACGCTGGACGGCGTTGCCCAGGCCTCCATTTTGTTCTTAATTGCGGTGGGGCTGAGTTTAATCTTCGGCATCATGCGCATTTTGAATGTGGCGCACGGCAGTTTTTATGCGCTGGGGGCTTATGCGGCAGCCGTGCTGGGCGAGTATCTGTTTGGTGCTGAAGGCAGTTGGCTGAGCTTCCCACTCTTGGTGTTTGCTGCCGTATTGGTTGGCGTGCCGCTGGGGGCTTTTATCGAACGCGTGGTGCTACGACGTATTTACGATAAGGAACACAGCCTGCAACTGCTGGCCACCTTTGGCATCTTCATGATTTTGGAAGATGTGCAAAAGTTGGTGTTTGGAGTAGAGCCGTATTTTTACGATGCACCGTCTGCACTGTTGGGTAGCACCGAAGTGTTCGACATTTTCTACACACGCTATCAACTGTTCGTACTGCCATTGAGTGCTGTCGTGGTGATGGTGGCGTTAAGCGTGTTCTTTAACCGTAGTCGCCAAGGCAAGCTCATCCGTGCGGTGATCGAAGATCGTGAAGTTGCCACCACGCTGGGTATTAATGCCAGCAAAGTCTATCTGTGGACCTTTGCGCTGGGGGCGTCATTAGCCGCCTTGGGCGGTACCTTGGCGTCGTCCACTACGTCGCTGGTGCCAGGCATTGGGGCGGATGCCATCGTGCTCTCCTTTGCCATCGTGGCTTCTGCTGGGTTGGGTCAGTTTCAAGGTGCTGCTGTAACCGCCCTGTTAATTGGGTTGGCGCAAGCATTTGCCACCTATTTGTATAGCGATTTGGCGACGGTGGTGCCGTATATCGTGATGACCATCATTTTGCTGGTGAAGCCCTACGGCCTGTTTGGTCGTGCAGAGATCAAAAGGTTATGAACATGAAGGCATCATTGAAATCGTTGGGTATGAACAGTGTGGTATTTGGGCTGTTTGTGGTGTTGCCCATGTTGAATATGTCATTGCGCTCGTCGCTGTCGGTGGCAATGGCTTTGGCATTGTGCGCCATGGGAATGTTTTTACTCTTGCGTGCAGGGCAAGTGTCATTCGGGCATGCGCTGTATTTCGCGTGTGGGGCGTACACGGCAGCAGCATTGTCCCGCGTCACGCAGTGGGATGTGCTGTGGATTATGGTGGCCAGTGCCGTTAGTAGTGCCTTGTTAGGTGCCGTGCTGGGGCTGATCTTGGCGCGTTATCGCGGCATCTTTTACGGCATGTTGAATTTGGCTTTTTCCATGGTGGGTTTCTCACTGTTGTTCAAGCTGTATGAACTGACTGGCGGTAGTGATGGCTTGGGTGTGCGCCAAGTGTCGCTATTGGGCATGAGCCTAGAAGCGCGTGACTTCGCATGGTGGTTCTATGGTTTGTCGCTAGTGATGCTATGTGGTGCATACCGCTTGTGTGTGCAGTACTTGAATTCGCCTGTAGGGGCCGCGCTGCGTGCCATCAAAACTAACGAAACACGTTTGGAATACATGGGACTGTCTGCTTACCGCGTGTTTTATTCCGGGCATGTGGTCTCAGCCATGTTGTGCGGTTTGGGTGGTTTTATTGTGGCCTTTTCTACCGGGCACGTGACGCCTGAGCTCTCGTACTGGGCGTTGTCTGCCGAGTTCGTCTTTATCGCTGTGCTAGGTGGTATGGGGCATTTGCGAGGTGCCGTGTTGGGGGCGCTTGTGTTTGAACTGATGCGTGCTGCAGTCAGTGCTTACGCTGTGAATGCGTGGCAATTGATGATGGGTTTGTTGCTGTTGGGGATGGTGATGTTTGCTCCAGGCGGTATTTGGAGCTTGTTAGAGAAGAAACAGCGCACCGTGAAAGGAGAGCAAGCATGACCCGCACCGCTATTTTGACAGCCGAGCACATACATCTGGAATTCGGTGGAGTGAAAGCGGCGAACGACGCCAACTTGGCGCTGTATCAAGGTGAGCTAGCCGCCATCATCGGGCCTAACGGTTCGGGTAAAAGCACCTTCTTAAACATTTGTACCGGCTACGTGCCTGCACAGTCTGGGTGTGTGAGTTTTCAAGGGCAAGATATTACGCGCTTGAAACCACGCCGTATTACCCGTTTAGGCATTGCCAGAAGCTTTCAGCTACCGCAATTGTTCAGCGAGCAAACGGTAGTAGAAAACCTGCTGGTAGCGTTGGCGAGTCGTCATGGCTTCTGGAATTTGAAGTCGCTATACCAACGTGCATGGCTGACAGAGGCGCATGAGTTGTTGGATATGTTTGGCTTGGATCGTTACGCCCAAACCATTATTTTTGATTTGCCAGAAGGCATACGCAAGCTTATTGATATTGCCGCTTCTATGGCATTGCGCCCCAGCTTGTTGTTGATGGATGAACCCACCAGCGGTGTGAGTTCACAAGAAAAATTCCTGATTATGGACACCTTGGTACCTGTGCTGCGGCAGCAAGGCATTACTGCTTTGATTGTGGAGCACGACATGGAACTGGTAGAGAAATACATGGACAGGGTACTGGTATGGAATGCTGGCCAAGTGGCCGCTGACGGTACGCCAGCCGACATATTGACGCGTGAAGACGTAATCAAAAACGTAGTGGGGGTGATGTGATGGCGTTGAATATACGTACGCTAAGCAGCCAAATTGCGGGTAATACCGTTGTGAGGCAAGTGAGCTTCGCCTTGGAAAAAGGCAAAACCACTGCACTGATAGGTCGCAATGGCGCAGGCAAAACATCCTTGTTGCGCACCGTCATGGGTTTATTGCCTGTCAGTGAGGGCGAGATGGAATTCCAAGGCGCCAATCTTAACCAACGTCAGGCGCATGATAGGCCCATGTTAGGCATAGGCTATGCGCCCGAAGAGCGCCGGCTGATTGCCAAGTTCACGGTGCTGGACAACATGTTGGTGCCTGCGTGGGCCTGCAAATTATCGCAGGCTGAAATAGGTCGCCGTTTGGCGCTGATCTACAGTTTGTCCCCCGAACTGGAGCAGATAGGCAGCCGCTTAGGCGGGCTGATTTCTGGCGGTCAGCAAAAAATGGTGGCGCTAGGGCGCGCGCTGATGGCGGGCGACAAATTGATTTTGTTGGATGAGCCGTTTCAGGGTTTAGCGCCAGCGCTCGCCATTCGCTATGCCGAATCGTTGAAAGCGCTGCGCCAAGCACAGCCCGATCTATCCATTTTGATTACTGAGTCTAATCCCAAATTATTGGAGCCTATTGCCGATCAATTTCTGACCATTGAACGTGGCAGTTTGGTGGCTTAAGCCGTATTTACTAGGTAGGAGGAGAACCTAAATGACATTTCGTGCAGCAGTAGTACAGATGAGTGCCGTGCCGTTTGATAAGGCTAAAAGCACCGATAAAGTGGTGTCACGTATTGAGGAAGCCGCCGCGCAAGGGGCTAATCTGATCGTGTTTCCTGAAGCTACGCTATCAGGTTACCCAAAAGGGTTGGATTTCGGTGCCCGTGTTGGTGGTCGTCAGCCACGCGGTAAAGAAGAATACCTACGTTATTACAACGGGGCTATTGATGTACCCGGCCCTGAAACCGATCGTATTGGTGCGGCTGCAAAAGAAGCTAATGCCTACGTGGTGATTGGTGTGATGGAGCGAGAGCAGGGCACAATTTACTGCACGGCACTGCATTTTGGGCCTGATGGTGCGTTACTGGGTAAACACCGTAAGTTGGTGCCTACTGCGATGGAACGCATTATCTGGGGACAAGGCGATGGCTCCACTATGCCCGTGTATGACACCAGTTTGGGTGCCAAATTGGGTACAGTAATTTGCTGGGAAAACTACATGCCTTTGTTCCGTACCTACATGTACGCCAAAGGGGTGCAGTTATATTGCGCACCTACAGCAGATGATCGTGATGTATGGCTGCCATCTATGCAGCATATCGCGATTGAAGGGCGTTGTTTTGTGTTCAGTGCGTGCCAGTACGCGACGCGTGGTGACTACCCAGAAGACTACGATGCCATCCAAGGCGATAGCGCTGATGCTGTTATTTTCCGTGGTGGTAGCGTTATCGTTAGCCCAACCGGCGAAGTCTTGGCAGGCCCTAACCACGATAGCGAATGTGTGTTGTATGCAGAAATTGATGTGGACGATACCATTCGTGGCAAGTTTGATCTGGATGTGGTGGGGCATTACTCCAGACCTGATGTGTTCCGTCTGTTAGTAGATGAGGAACCCAAAACCAATGTGATCAGCACAGAAGCAGTATTGGGCGAATTTACCGCCTAAACCTAGTCGCTAGAGGTAGGTAACAACGCAAAAAAAAACCTCCCCACAGGGTGGGGAGGAAAGCTACCGTCAAGTAGTTAATCAAATCGTGTCACTGCTAGGAACTGCGGTTAGAACTGGATACGCACCATGCTTTCTGGTGTTTCTGCTTTTTTGCTGTTGCCGTCATTTTTAACCGATACATACAGCGCTTTTTCAGCAGGGATGTATTCCACGCTATTAGGGTGTGGAATGAGTTCAATCGTTTGCAAAGGCTGGTAGGTGACGGTGTCGAAAATGCTGACCGAACCTTTGCCTTCTTCTTCACGTACGCCACCACGGTTTGCTACAAACAAACGCTGAGAGGCTTCATCAAAGCGCAGGCCAATAGGCACTTCGCCTGTAGGCATTACCGCCAAGGTTTCACCGTTATCGGCATTCAGTACAAATACCTGATGGCCGGGGCTACGACGGGTGTATTCACGTTCTAAATGCAGGTTGCGTGGGGCATCTCTATCAATGCCTTGGTCTACACCAAATAAGCGGTTTTGAGCAGGGTCGTACACCAAGTTCAACAACTGATCGGCTTGTACTTCCCACACATCGTCAATTTCCAGCGTTTGGCTGTTGACCACCATGATCTGGCCTTGCATGTTGGACACAAACACGCGGTTGTTGGCTTCGTCTACGGTGATGCCGGCAACGTTATAACCAAAGCCTGGCATGACTTTTTCCAGCTCTAGGCTGTCGGTGTTCACCACGAACAGCACACTATCAAAGCCTAAGCCCAAGCCAGGAGCAAACAAGCGGTGGTTTTTCTTATCCACAACCAGTTCGCGGGTCTTGTATTGGTAGTCGTCGGTGACCTTAAAGCGTTCCAACATTTTCAACAGACCGTCTTTGCGCTCTTGGCCGAAGTCAGCGGCAGCAATGGTGTCTTGGAAGTTGATTTTTTCTTGTATAGGGATGCGCTTCAGCACGGTGTTGGTGCTGGTGTCTACCACGGCAATGCTGCCATTAAAACCTTGGGTGAGGTACAAGCGGTTGGCCGCGTCATCCAAGGCAACCCCGAAGCTTTTCACTTCCATAGGGATCTCGCCTTGAATAGCCAAGGTTTTAGGGTCTAGCACCAGAGTGCGCGACAGTGTTTCATCTTGCCAGTTGGGTGACGATACATAGAGGCTTTTCTGATTTGGGCTGTACACAATTTCCAGCACTTCTTTGGCAGTAGGTTGCTGCACAATCTGGGTTTCCGTGACAGGTTGGTAAGCAGGTTGTGGTGGTGTTTTAGCCTGTGCTGCGCCAGCAGATAAGCCTACGACGATAGCAAGGTACAAACCACGAACAAAGGGGCGAGAAGTAAAGGGTGTCATAGGGGTAGACTCAAAAAGTAGGAATTACCACTGATAATCAACAGACAGATAGACGTTACGCGGTGCACCGTAACGAGCACGGAAAATCACGAAGTTGTCGTAGTAACGCTTGTTAAAGACGTTGTTCACGGTCAGTCTTGCGTTCCAGTGTGAGTTGATGCGGTAGTTAGCATGCAAGCCAACTACGGCATAACTGCTGTGGGTAGCATCCAGCGCTTTACCATTTTTGGCGGTGTACGCACGGCCAGCTGTCCACAGGTCACGTTTGCCAAACCAGTTAATCGTTGCACCGGCACTTAAGCCTTGCAGTGCACCAGTGAAGCTGTAGTTAGTACCCAGTCTGAAGGTGCGACTTGGAATGTAGGTCATGATGCGTTCGCCTTGACCATTTTTGGTGCTGGCGTAGCTGTATGAAGCAAACATGTTCCAGTTGTTGGTGAGCGCGCCACTTAGCTCGATCTCAAAGCCTTTGGTTTTGTTACCTGCGCCAGACGAGACATAAGGGCGGCTACCGTCAGGCAATACAAAGTCGTCAGGCACTGATGGGTCTAGCACGGCTAAGTTGTTTTGCTTGGTTTGGAAGGCCGATAACGAGAACTGCACTTTCTCATCCAGCAAACTACCTTTTAAGCCCAACTCACGGTTTTCACCGGTGATGGGGTCTAGGTAGTTATCATCCTTGTCTTTGTAGCCTTGCGGTTGAAACAGGCGTGTGTAGCTGGCATAACCGGTTAGGTTAGGCAGGAAGTCATAGGTCACACCGAAGTAAGGGGTGATTTCGTTTTTATTGCGCAGCTCGCCAGATACGCCAGTGAAGTTCCCCGAGGTGTTGTAGTTGTCGCGGTAGGTTTTGTAGTCAGACAAACGCATACCCAGAATGACGTTCAGCGGGTCAATGATATTTAAGCGTGTGCCTGCAAAAAAGCCATATTCCCTAGTATGAGTGCGTGTCCATGCGCCAGAGCGACTGACTATAGGCTCTGGCATGGCACCATCCCAATCGTAAATGTTCGGGATATACCAGTTATTGGTGTCGCTGATGTTCATGGTGTACGAGGTATCGCGTTTGCGTGTACCGTTAAAGCCAAACATCAGTTGGTGCTTGCGACCTAGTAACTCGAAAGGGCCGCTGGCAGACAGCTCTAGGTTGTCTTGTAGTCGGTAGCCTTCGGCCGCCAAGTTGGTACGAATACCGACGCCAGAACCATCAGGGTTCACCACAGGGTTGACGCCTGTACCCCAACCGGTAATCACGGCATCACCATCGTCACGTTGGTGGCTATAGCTAAGCTTGGCTGTCCACTCGTTGTCGAATTCGTGCTCCACCGAGATAAACGCGTTTTGGTGGCGTTTGTTCCAGTAGGTCCAGTCTGGGGCCAGAGACATAGAGCGCGACACATCAATACGCTCGCCGTTAGAGTCAAACAGTGGGATACCCATGTTGGACTCGCCACGTAGCTTTGAGTTTTGGAAGTCGTAGCCAGCGGTCAGAATAGTGTTGTCGGTAATGTCGAATTCCAAAATACCCGACAGCAAATTGTTTTTGTTATTGGTTCTATCAATAAAGGAGTCTGCTGCTTTGTGCGAACCGATCACGCGCATACGCAACCGACCATCTTCTGTCAGTGGGCCGGTCACATCAGCGGTTACGCGACGGTCTTTCCATGAACCTATGTGCGTGTTCAAACGTGCACCAAAAGTAGCTTGGGGGCGTTTACGTATCAAGTTAATCAACGCTGATGGCTCACCTGTAGGCGATAGCAAACCGGTAGCACCGCGCACCACTTCAACGCGGTCGTACAAGTCCATGTCCAACGAAATAGGGTTGAAAGCGCCACGACCTGCCGAGCGATAGCTGCTTTGCATGCCATCTACTTGCACGTTGGTGATAGAAAAGCCGCGAGATTGAAACTGGTATCCGCCGCCAGGAGATGCCGTGGCAGCCGTAATACCGGTGGTGAAGTTCATCACTTCATCAAAGTTGGTCAGCCCAAAATCGTCCATTTGCTGGCGTGTCATCACGCTGACGGACTGCGGAGTGTGCTGGGTGTCCATGTTCAAGCGAGTAGCCGTGTTGCTGGTGCCCGCCATGATGTATTCGCCAGTGCCTTCCGTGGTAGAGCTGATTGAGCCTTGTACACGAACGGGTGCTAACTGACTGGTAGAGCCTTCCAGAGTGCGGCTTAACGTCACACTGTTACCTTCCCATTCCACAATCAAACCAGTGCCTTGTATCAATCGGCTCAGAGTTTCTTGTGGGGTGTAATTCCCTTCAATAGCGGGGGCCTGCAAGCCTGCGACCATTTCTGGCAGGTAATAAATCTGCACGTGGTTTTGCTGACCAAACGCCAAGAGGGCCGTAGTCAGAGGTTGTGCTGGAATGCTGATATGGCGTGCCGATTGTTCTGCGGCGCTAACCGGTTGTGCGACGGCACAACTGAGGCATAACAGCGTGGCAAACGCCCATTTCTTGGATTGATGTGTGGATGGGGGCGTCTGCTTAGACGCAAGGGGTGTGGCGTTGATGATGCTGTTCACGTTGTTCTACTCTATTGCTCCATGCGAACCCGCTAGGCGGGCCTTCCCAGGCAGTGGGCGCTATGATGCAATCACTGCTTCTATTACAGAGAGTAGAATTAGCAATGAAACCCGTAATCATTCTCATTAATATGTTGTAACTATTTGTATCTTTAGGGCCTGAGGCGGCTTACGCGCTATTACGAGCGACGATCAGCACGCTGCCATTGGCCTGACGCAGCACGGTAACGGGGATTAATGCTGGTAAGCGCTGCAAGAAATCATCAATGTGATTCAACTCAAACACGCCGCTAAGCCTAGACGCTTCATACATAGGCGCGTCTAAGAATATAGGCTGTTCGCGATAGCGGTTGAGTTCGTGAATGATATGACGCAAGGGGGTGCGATCAAACACCACTTGATTGCGATGCCACGCGGCGACAGCGGTGGCATTAACCACTTCAATGTCACTCCACGACCCTTGGGCTGGAATGCGCAATTGCTGGTTAGGGCGCAGCAGCGCACGTGAACGTGGCCACCAGCTATTAGAGTGTAGTTCTAACTCGCCCGCCAACACGGTAATCGCCGTTTGGTGATTGTCCTGGCGCACACTAAATTCAGAGTTCAGTGCGTGTATTTCAGCTTGTTGAGTACGTACCAAGAAAGGCCGTTCTTGATCCATGCCTACTTTGAACAGGGCTTCACCTTGATCCAATAAGGCCAAGCGTTGCGAGGCTGAAAACATCACTCGCAGCACAGATTCAGTATTCAGCCACGCGGTACTGCCATCTTGCCATTGCAGCTCTTGGTGCTCACCACGGGCTGTTTTATAACTTTCTTGGAACAGAATAGGTTCGTCTTGCCACAAAGCACGCACGCCTAATCCTGTGACCGCAGCGGCGGCCATACCGCTGCCCCACCAGAGGAATTGGCGTCTAGAAGTGCTAGGGGCTTTGGTAGCAGGTGGAGGTAATACCGCTTTGAACACGGCATCAGGCACATGCTTCGTCAGTTGCCACACAGCGCACACTTCGTCATAGGCTTGCTTATGCGCGGCACTTTTCGCTAACCAGTATTGAAATTGCTCCTCATCACCAGGTTGCATCAAACCACCCTGACGACGGGTAAACCAATAAGTGGCGGCGTCATCGGGGTCTACAGGAATAGGGAGGCTGTAAGGGCGTTCTAGTGGTGTCATCTTCTATCCGTGCTACTCGCGTAAACGTTGTTGAAGATGTCGCAAGGCAGCACTTAGGTATTTTTCCACACTACTGACTGAAAGTTGCATATGTTCTGCAATTTCAGGCACGGTCCAGCCTTCTAAGCGGTGCCATGCAAAGACTTGTTGTTGTTTGGTGGGTAGTTCAGCTAGGGCTTGCTGCACGCGCTGCGTGAGTTCAGAGGCATAGGCATCCGTTTCTACATGAGAAACCAGCGGGTGGTCCTCTTCCTCTAGCTCATCCAACGAAAGCAGGCTGACTTTCTGGCGCTGTATATGCTGGCGGTTCACGCCATTGATCGCGCTGCGAAACAAGTAGGCGCGCATGTAGTCCACAGCAGAATGTTCCATCTGTATCATGTTCACCGCTACATCCTGCACGGCGTCTTCAGCGTCGGGAGAATGTGGGTGTTTTTTAGCCCATGAACTGATGAGCTCTGTGTAATGTGCCAGCCAGCCTTTTTGCCGGGAGGAACGGCTTTTCATGCCACCGCCACAAATAGAAATGATTATCAATAACAGTGTGCGATTATGAGGCAGAACCGTGCTGAGGTACAAGTGTGTCGCGAAACGAAACGGCATTATGCAGCGTGTTGACATCGAAATGTGACGAATCAGTCGCCTTACATGAGTCGTTTCCGAGTGAGGAGGGCTGAATAAAGTACAAAGGCGTGCTCGTTGTGGGGCACGCCTTTGTGGGGGCATCGTGTGAGCCGATGCCAGAGCTGAGTACGCTTAGGCTTTCAGCGTCAATGACACCGATGCTTCGCTAGTCAGCATCAAGAAAGTCAGTGTTTCGCGCAGGTACAAACGCACAACTTTGTCGGTGTGGCTTTGGTAGCCAATGGACAATTCTTGGCCCAAGTGCATTTCAAAGTCGCCACCACGGGTAGACAATACGCAGCCACCGTTTAGCGCTGGTGCCCAGATAATGTCGCCGCTGATGATGCGTTTGATGTGCTCGATCACTGGGTAGCCGCCGTCACTGGCTTCGGTCAGTGCGGTATAGGCGTCCGCACCCAGAAGCACAGAGTAAGGGCCATCCACACCTTCTAAACGCAGAGTTTGCAAGGCTTTACCAATAGCGGCAGGGTAGTCGGTGATGTCTTTAGGCAGTGCAATACCTGCGTTAGACGAACCTTCACGAATACCTTGGATGCCAGCCGCTTTGTAGCCATCAAAAATAGCTTGGTCTTCGGCGAAGGCAAGTTTGGTGGCAGCATCTTTAGCGGGTTGCCAGTCGGAGTCGTTAGAGCCACGTTCTACGTTGTCGATTTCGTCGCGTTGCAACTCGAAGGGTACGGTTAGTTCTACTAGCGCTTTGACTTCACGTACTTTGGCGTTTACGCCTTTGTGCGGGGAGGTCAGGTTGAGCAGGTGACCTGTACCCACGCCAGATTGCTCTACACCACCGGGGCCTTTTAAATCTACGACGCGGCGAGCAGCAACAGAACGCTTGAAAGTGCGCGTTACTTCTTCCTCGATTTGTGCCCAAGCAGCACTGGAAATAGGGGCTAATTCACGATGCAAGTTGTTCATATTACTGTCCTTTTAGAGAACCAATATTCAGGGAACCGTTGTGAGGTGTGGTGGCAGGTGCGTCAGCTGGAGTATCTTCAGACTGGCTGTCAGGTGTGCGTTCTTCCAGTTCTTCAAGTAGCTCAGCAGAAGGCACAAAAAACAGGCCGCCAGTTACGGCACGGCTGAAGTCCAGCAGGCGATCGTAGTTGCCCGGTGGGCGACCAATCACCATGTTTTCCAGCATTTGTTCTATAGGGTCGGGCTTACGTGCATAGCCAATAAAGTACGTGCCAAACTCACCAGAGCCGGGCTTACCAAAAGGCATGTTGTCACGCAGAATTTTGATCTCGTCGCCGTTTTCGTCTTCCAGTGTGGTCAACGAACTGTGGGACGATGTAGGTTTGACCGAATCATCCAGCTCAATATCAGAGAGCTTAGTGCGGCCAATAATGCGTTCTTGAGTTTCTACAGGCAGTTGGTTCCAGCCGTCCATGTCGTGCAGGTACTTTTGCACCAACACGTAGCTACCGCCCGCAAAGTCAGGGTCGTCATCGCCAATTAAGGTGAAGTCGGCGGCTTCTTGGCCCACAGGGTTTTCGGTGCCATCCACAAAACCCACCATGCTGCGCATGTCGAAATAACGGAAGCCGTGAACTTCGTCTACCACGGTGATGGCATCACCCAATTGATTCATGATCTGGGTGGCTAACTCAAAACACAGGTCCATTTGCTCCGCACGGATGTGGAACAAAATGTCGCCTGGCGTAGCAGGTGCTTGACGATCGCCCGCATGAAATTCGCGGAAAGGATGTAGGTCGGCAGGACGAGGATTACCAAACAGACGATCCCAGCCGTTATCGCTGAAACCACAGACACAGGAAAGGTGGCCTGTAGAAACGCGGTGGCCTACTGAACGTACCAAAGCCGCCAAGTTGCCGCATAAAGCGCGAACCTTGTCGTCTTGTTCAGTGCTAGGAGCCAGAGTGGCAACAATGTAGATAGCGCTGCGCGTAATGGGTGCTACCACAGCTTGTGGTTGTGGGTTTGTAGAGGACATGAGCTCCGACGCTGGTGTTGAAAAACTCTGTTGAATCTAAGACCCTGCCACGTGTACTAAACAGGGCCGCTGTCAATTCATTGTAGAGGAATTTACAGGGTGAATCCAACGCGCAGCGTAGGGAGTTTGTGGCTGTTTGTATATGTTTAACGTTTAGAGTTCTTGGCGACGTTTGAGCTCTAGGATGGCTTGTCCACCGGAGAGAATGTCAGTTTGCACGGCAATACGCGCAGCTTGGCCGTCGCGATTGCGCATGGCATCAATCAGGGCGTAGTGGCCATCAATCATGTCGCGGCCGCCATCGCTATAGACCTCAGCAATCAGTGGGCCCATCTTGAGCCACAGTCTGCGCAAGATATCCAGCAAAATAGGCATATCGGCAATTTTGCAGTATTCAAAGTGAAAGCGTTGGTTTAGCCCCGTTGCTGTAATGAGTTCGCCTTGCTTGATGGCATCTTCATTTTCAGTAATCAATTGCTCTAGGCGTTCTACATCGGTAGGCGTGGCTTTTTCTGCAGCTCGGGCGGCAGCCATACCTTCCAGTTCCAGCCGTATGTCACGAATCTCTAGGTACTCAGCTAGCGAGATCTGCTTCACTCTGATGTCTCGTGCGCTACGCATAATCAATGCCCCATCTTGCACCAAGCGCAAAATGGCATCACGTACTGGCGTAACGCTAGTCCCCATTTCTTCGGCTAGCTCACGAATGCGCAAACGTTCACCCGGTTTGAGCCTACCTTCTATCAAGGCAAGAGAAAGAATCAGGTATACCTGACTTCCCATGTTTTCGTGTTTGACCGTGCTGAAAGTGGGTGTAGTAGGGGCAGGAGGTGACATGGTTGCTAAAGAATAAAAAGCCAGCAGAGAGAAGCCACAGGATACCGCATCTACAGACTGCGGTTTTTCTTTGTTGATGCATCATAAATCATTTTAGATGTGTTTTGCTGGGTTCAACCCCAATAGGGTTAACGATCATTAAGAGTGAAAAAAATTATGATGTATCATGCATCAAAAATAATCATTTCTTTGTGTAGATGCTATGACCACTTTTGTGCCGTCCCAAAACTCGGCGATTGCTGTGACCAATGCATTGCTAACCACCTCGCCCCCGCATGTGAGCCACGATGAGGTCCTATGTGTGATGCGAAACCATTTTGGTGGTGCGCAAGAGATCAAAGCTCTAAGCGGGGAGCGGGATAGAAACTTTATGGTGCGCAGCGACGCTGGCCGTTGTCTGACGCTGAAGTTCATCAACCATGCAGAAAGCACCGAAGAAATCGCTATGCAGGTAGCGGTACTCAAGCATTTTGCTGAGCATCATTTTGAGCGGGAAGTGCCCGTGCATATTCCGTCTAGTCTGACGTCACAAGACTGGTTAGATATAAAGCTGTCAGACGGTGCTGTACGAGTGCGGGCTTACAGCTATTTAGACGGCTCACCTGGTAGCCAGTTGAAGGCTGAACCCGAGGTATGGCGCGACATAGGCCGGGCCACAGCGCAACTCACCTGTGCGATGCAGCCCTTTACACATGTGGGCGCTCATCGACCTTTTTTGTGGGATGTCACGCAGTTGCCACTGCTAAAACCTATGCTTTCGGTGATTGAGCAGCCTGCGCTACATGATGCAGTACAACGATTTATGCAGCGGTTTGAGCAGCAGATACAACCGCTCATACAGACCTTGCCACAGCAGGTCATTCATAACGATCTATCGCCCAGCAATATGTTGAGTTGTGCCGAAGGTAGACGGGTAGTAGGAGTGCTGGATTTTGGAGACATGGTGTACGCCCCGCGTATTGCTGAATTAGCAGTCGCCGCATCGTACCAAATGAGCCGAGGGGAAAACCCGTTAGCTGTTTTGGATGCCGTGATGGCGGGGTATGGCGAAGTGTTGGAACTGACCGAGCAAGAACGTACCGCAGTCGTAGATTTAGTGATGGCACGGTTGGTGCAGCGCATTGTGATTACGTCGTGGCGCGCCGCCCAGTTCCCTGCCAATAGTACCTACATCTTGCGCAGTAGGTCAGAGGCCGAAGCATTGTTCAAACAGTTAATGACATTCTGGGAGCCCTCCCGAACAGGAGCAGAGTAGCGATGACAACGAATGCATCTTTATTGGAAAGACGAAAAGTATTAGGTACTGCCTACCGGTTGTTCTATGAACAGCCCGTGCATCTGGTGCGAGGTGAGGGCGTATGGTTGGAAGATATAGATGGAAAACGCTATCTAGATATGTACAACAACGTGCCCGTAGTGGGTCATGCTAATCCCGCTGTTGTACAGGCCATGACTCAGCAGGCCAGTATTTTGAACACCCATACGCGTTACTTGCATGAAAACGTGGTGGCGTATGCCGAGCAACTGCTCGCACTATTTCCCAAAGAACTGAACCGTGCTGTCTTTACGTGCACTGGTAGTGAAGCCAACGATTTGGCACTGCGTATTGCCCATGAGGTGACAGGCAGACGTGGGGTGATCGTGACACAAAATGCCTATCACGGCGTGACTAGCTTGTTGGCCGATATGTCGCCCTCGCTACGACCTGTGGCCGAGCATGTGGAGGTTGTACCAGCACCCACCAGTTTGCAGGGCAGTGCAACGGAAATCGCCAGTGAATTTGCCGCGTTGGTGGATGCGGCTGCGCAGCGCCTGGCAGCTAAAGGTGTGCCAGTGTGTGCACTCATGGTGGACACCGTTTTTGCCAGTGATGGGCTGTATCTACCCAGCCAAGGTGTATTGGCCGCAGCAGCAAAAGTGGTGCGTCAGCACGGCGGTTTGTTTATTGCAGATGAGGTGCAGGGTGGTTTTGCCCGTGTAGGCGGCAAGTGGTGGGCTTTCCAACAAGATGATGTGATTCCCGACATGGTGACTTTGGGTAAACCTATGGGCAATGGGCACCCTATAGGCGCTGTCGTTGTTAGAGAGCAGTGGTTACACGATTTCGGCACGCGTTGTCGCTACTTCAACACCTTTGGGGGCAACACCGTATCGGCAGCCGTAGGTTTGGCTGTGCTGCACGAGCTGCATAAATTAAATGCCACCCAGCATGTGCAGCAAGTAGGCAATGACTTAGGCCAACATTTGCATGCACTGACCACTCATGAACTGGTGCAGGCCGTGCGAGGCTCGGGTTTGTATTGGTCTATTGCTTTGCAAGGCAACGACACACATACCGCGTCAGAATTGGCGGTGCTGCTGGTCAATGGGTTACGCCAAGAAGGCATCTTAATAGGTACATGTGGGCAGAAGAATGACGCACTGAAAATACGACCGCCGTTGGTATTTGCCAAGGAACACGTCAGCCTATTTATGGAGGTATTGCAGCAGCAATTGCAGCAGATCAATGCGATGAATTAGCTTTGAAAACGGGGGATACATCCCGTGGATAACGCACTGTTTATAAGGCAGGCGTCCCTATACAACGATAAGGAGCAGACAATGAAGAGCACAATGACATGGTGGAAAAGCGCATTAGGGTGTGCCGCATTGGCAGTAGCAAGCCATAGCGTGGCGCAAACGGCAGGCGGTTCTATAAACGTGATTCTGAATCCAGAACCGCCTTCTCTGATTTACGCACTGAATCAACAAACACCCACGCAGATCGCCGCAGGAAAAATCTACGAAGGATTGCTCACCTACGACTTTGAACTGAACCCACAACCTGGCCTCGCTAAATCGTGGGAAATTAGTCCAGATGGTCTGACCTATACCTTTCACTTGCAAGAAGGCGTGACGTGGCACGATGGTCAGCCTTTTACGTCTGAAGATGTGCGTTTCTCGTTGCAAGATATGTTGGCCGATACTCACTCACGAGCACGGGCGAATTTATCGCGCGTAGAGCGTATAGAGCTTCCTGATGAGCATACAGTAGTCATCACGCTGAAAGAGCCATTTGCACCGTTCATCAATACGCTAGAAGTGTCTAGCGCCCCCATGATGCCTGCGCATTTATATAAAGGCACAGACTATCGCAACAACCCTGCGAATCAAACGCCTATTGGTACAGGGCCATTTAAATTCAAAGAGTGGCAGCGTGGTCGTTATGTGCAGGTAGTGCGTAATGATCAGTATTGGCAAGAAGGTTTACCGTATCTGGATAGCATTTATTTTCAGGTGATTCCTGATGCCGCCTCGCGTTTGTTGGCGTTGGAGAATGGTTCTGTACAGGTAGCCAGCTTTGGGGATATTGATTTTGCCTTTTTGCCTCAGTTGCAAGGTAATCCTGACCTGGCTATTACCCACAAGGGTTATGAGTTTGCAGGCCCTCAAGCCTTCATAGAGCTGAATCACCGCGATGGCCCATTGGCCGACAAACGATTCCGTCAGGCTATGCAATACGCCATTGATAAAGACTTTATCGCCAAGCGTATTTTCTTTGGTGCCGCACGACCTGCCACAGGGCCCATTTCTTCAGTCACTAAGTATCACGACAACGAGGCGACTGGCTATGAATTTAATCCAGATAAAGCCATCGCTTTGCTGGATGAAATGGGGCTAAAACCCGATGCAGACGGTAAGCGTGCCACGGTGAAACTGTTAGGGCTGCCCTACGGTGATACGTGGAATAAGGTGTCTGAGTACATCAAAAACTCGCTCTCCAAAGTGGGGGTAGAGGTGGTATTAGAAAGTACCGATGCGGGGAACTGGGCACGACGTTACGCCGACTGGGACTTCGAGATGGTCGTGGTGTACTTGTATCAGTATTCGGATCCAGCCTTGGGTGTAGACCGTACCTACCTGAGCAGCAACATTCGTCAGGGCATTTATGGCAGCAATGCATCGGGCTACGAAAACCCTGAAGTGGATAGATTGTTTGCTGCCGCAGCGGTAGAAAACGATCAGGCCAAACGCAAGGCGCTCTACGAGCAAGCCAACGCGCTGTTGCTGGAGGACTCACCTGCTATTTGGCTGGTAGAGCTGTCATTCCCCACCATTACCAATAGCAAAGTGAAAAACGTCACCACCTCCGCGATTGGAGTGGCTGAGAACTTTGCGACCACCTATCTGGAACCGTAACAGGAGCACTACATGAGGTATGTGTTGGCGGCCATTCCTGTTCTGCTGAAATCCCTGACGGTGTTGGTAGCAGTACTGGTGATTAACTTCGCGTTGGTACGCATGGCCCCGGGCGACCCAGTCAGTGTTCTGGCTGGGGAGGCTGGTGCCTCGGATCAACAGTTTTTGGATCAACTGCGCAAGGAGTTCAACTTAGACCAACCGGTGATTGTGCAATTGGGCAGCTACTTGAAGTCCATGGCAAGTTTTGATTTGGGCTTCAGTTATAGGCAGCAACAACCTGTGTGGGATTTGATTGCAGACAGGTTGCCTGCCACCTTGATTCTGGCATTACCGGCCTTTGCATTGTCATTGATATTAGGTGTGCTGTTAGGCGTATTAGCCAGCCGCTATAGAGGCACATGGAAAGACTCAGCCATTACTGCCGCCTCTTTGGCTTTTTACGCCACGCCCATCTTCTGGGTAGGGCTGATGCTAGTGCTGATCTTCTCGGTGTATGTGCCGTGGTTCCCGCCGTTTGGCTTTGAAAAAATGGGGTCTACCTTAACCGGTGTATCGCGCTGGCTAGATATTGCACACCATGCGTTCTTGCCCATCGTGACGTTAGGCGCTTTTAACGTTGCGCTCTATACCCGTATGACGCGTGCTTCGATGAACGAAGTGCAGATGGCGGACTACGTCAAAACGGCATGGGCCAAAGGTCTGTCATCGTCTCGCGTCGTCTGGGTACACCAACTGCGTAATGCGGTGTTGCCGGTGATTACGTTGGCGGGTTTGCAAGCAGGTCAGCTCATCGGTGGTTCGGTGCTGGTAGAGACCGTATTTGCGTGGCCGGGCGTAGGGCGATTGGCATTTGATGCATTGATGCAGCGTGATTATCAGATCTTGCTAGGGGTGTTCTTTTGTACCTCTGTCGTGGTGGTAGTGCTGAATTTGCTGACAGATTTGCTGTATGTCGTGGTTGATCCACGTATGCGAGGTGCCTGATGCGTGGATTATGTAAGCGTTTTACAAAAAATAGCGGGGCGGTGGCAGGGTTAGTTGTCTTGGCGCTGGTGATTTTGGTGGCGCTGTTTGCACCGTGGTTATTCCCCGGTAATCCGTGGGATGCGGATGCAGCTCCTTTTCTAAAACCGCTTGAAGAGCCGGGTCATTGGTTGGGTACGGACTCTATGGGGCGCGATATTGCCTCCGGTATTGCGCATGGTGCTCGTGCTTCATTATTGGTGGGGTGTGCAGCGACGCTAGTGGCCGTATCCATAGGGTTGTTGGTAGGTGTGCCAGCAGGTTTTTTTGGTGGGCGTATGGACGAAGCGTTGATGCGTCTGACGGAGATTTTTCAAACCATACCTAGTTTCTTTCTAGCGATCTTGTTCGTCGCTATCTTCCAGCCATCGCTGTGGTCTGTGGTCGCTGCCGTGGGGTTAGTGAGTTGGCCACCTATTGCACGGTTAGTGCGCGCTGAGTTCATGCGATTGAAGTCCAGCGAGTTTGTTGAGGCCGCCTTGGTACAAGGGCTCACCAAACTACGTATTGTGCTCGTGGAAATTCTGCCTAACTGCTTGTCGCCATTGATTGTGATGGCCTCGCTTATGGTGGCAAATGCCATCCTGTTAGAAAGCGCCTTGAGCTTTCTAGGCTTGGGTGATCCTAACTTGATGAGCTGGGGGTACATGGTAGGGGCATCCCGCTCCTTGCTGCGCTTGGCGTGGTGGATGTGTTTATTCCCCGGCTTGGCCATTTTCATGACTGTGCTGGCGGTGAACCTAGTAGGTGAAGGGCTGAATGACGCCTTGAACCCCAAACTGCATCGTAAGGAAGGATGATGAGTGCAGAACTGATTATTGAAAACATCCGTATTGCCTTACCTAAAGGGGGCGATAGAGCCTTCGCAGTGGAAGATGTATCGCTACGAGTGCGTCCAGGTGAAGTGGTATGTGTAGTGGGGGAATCAGGCTCAGGAAAATCCACGCTTGCGCATGCGGTGTTGGGATTATTACCGCGCGGGCTATCAGTGACGCAAGGCGACATACAGTTAGGAGATCAGCCTTTACTAGGGCAGTCGCTGGCCGTGCTGCGCCAAATACGGGGTTGCCGTATTTCGATGATTTTTCAAGAGCCGCTGAGTGCGTTGAATCCTTTGATGCGCTGTGGTGAGCAGGTGCTAGAAACCCTGCGTGAGCATACGCACATGTCATCCGAGCAAATGCAGGCTAGGGTGGCCGAGCTATTACAGTCGGTAGGGCTAACTGATCATACTCGTGTGGCGGGTTCGTACCCATTCCAGCTCTCGGGTGGGCAACGACAGCGTGTGATGATTGCTATGGCCTTGGCGCTAGAGCCAGAAATTCTCATTGCGGATGAGCCTACTACCGCGTTGGATGTGACCACTCAAGCACAGATTCTACGAGTGCTGATAGAAATACAGCAGCGTAAAGGATTGGGCGTACTGTTCATCACGCACGATTTTGGTGTGGTCTCGGAAATAGCCGATCGTGTTGTGGTGATGAAAGGTGGACGCATAGTGGAGCAAGGTGATGCCGATCAGGTATTGAGCCACCCACAAGAGGCTTATACACAGGCACTATTAGATGCCGTGCCTTCGTCGGTGCCTCCAGAAATGCCTGACACCGCATTGGCGGCAGATACCTTGTTGCAGGTAGAAGGTCTGCGTAAAACCTATATCAAACGAGGCAGCTTATTTAAACCAGAACAGCACTTCCAAGCGGTGAAAGGTGTGAGCTTCACTATACGTAAGGGGGAAACGGTAGGGTTGGTAGGCGAGTCAGGGTCAGGCAAATCTACCATTGGCCGCATTTTGGCAGGGTTGATCCCTGCTGATGCGGGCCATGCCGACATGCAAGGGGTAGATTTACTTAAGGCTCAGGCTTTTGAAGATAAAAGTTTGCGCCGACGAGTGCAGATGATTTTCCAAGACCCGTATAGCTCGCTGAATCCTCGTCATCGTGTTTCATCCATTTTGACGGCAGGCATGATGGCGCAAGGCGTATCACGAGACAGCGCTCTGGCACGTGCTAAAGAACTATTGCGAATTGTGCGTCTGGATGAGGCGGCACTAGAACGTTTTCCACATGAGTTCTCCGGTGGACAACGCCAGCGCTTGGGTTTTGCACGAGCGATTGCGGTGAATCCAGAACTCATTATTGCCGATGAGCCGGTATCAGCGCTGGATGTGTCGGTACAAGAACAAGTGTTGAAGCTGCTTAATGAGCTGAAAACCGAGCTGTCTTTATCCATGCTGTTCATTACCCATGACCTGCGTGTAGCTGCACAGTTGTGTGAGCGCATTATTGTTCTGCAGCACGGAGAAATCGTAGAGCAAGGCGATGCCATAGAGGTATTGCAGTCACCTCAACATCCTTACACGCGGGCATTGATCGATGCCATGCCGGGTAGGGATTGGAAATAAACGTTTGGATGGATCTACACAATGAAAGCTTATATATCGCCTTTTCATGATCACCATTGGACTGGTAATGCGTTAGTGCGAGGCAGGCTGCAGCCGCATCATGATGCACAGGGGCGTGGCGCCCAAGTTGAGGCCGCCTTGCAGGATTTGCAACTGCAATGCGTATATGTATCGCCCGGTAGTGTGATGATGCCTGAGCTACATCAGGTACACGCAGAGGATTATCTGCATTATTTACAAACGGCTGCTGCTGAGTGGGGCCAGCGTGCGGATGCTTCGTTTGAGGTGCGGCCTAATATATGGCCCAACCGTTATTTCCCAGAAATGAAAGGTAGTTTGCCTGTGGCTAAAGCTGGTTATTACTTAGGCGATGGGGCGTCACCCGTAGTGGCAGATACATGGAAGCATGTGCACTCAGGAGCTGAAACGGCAGTGAGTGGGGCGCAGGCTATTTTGGACGGTGAGCGAGAGGTGTATGTGCTGTCACGTCCTAGTGGTCACCATGCTATGCGTGATATGGCTATGGGTGGCTCATTTATTGCGAATGCGGCTTTAGCGGCTGAACGCTTACGTTCACGATTTGCGCGCGTGGCAGTATTAGACATAGATGTGCATCATGGTAATGGTACCCAGCAGTTGTTCTACGACCGAGACGATGTGCTGACGATTTCCATACATGGCGACCCAGACGTGATTTTTCCGTTTATCTGTGGCTATGCCGATGAAACCGGAGTGGGGGCTGGAGAGGGTTTTAACCTGAATATTCCTATCGCCGCTGGTAGTGAAATTGCGCAATATAGGCCGCAGTTTGAACGTGCTCTACAGCGTATTGCTGACTTCCAGCCTGAGGCATTAATTATCGCAGCAGGCTATGACACGTTCAGGGGTGATCCGTTTGGCAATCTCTGTTTGGATACGGTGGATTACTCTGTGCTGGGGGCGAGCTTGGCGCAATTGAATCTACCCACACTATTTATTCAAGAGGGTGGTTATGTGATTGATGCACTGCGAGCCAATACCCGGTCGTTGTTGTCGGGTTTCCTGGATAAACGACCATGAACCAGCACATCAAAAAACGGGTGGCGTTGGTCAGTGGTGGCTCACGCGGGCTGGGAAAAGCTATCGCCCTAGAGTTGTTGCACGCGGGTTGGTGTGTGAGTGTGGGCTCCAGAAGTCAGCCAGACTTAGGCGACTGGGGGGATGTATTGCATTGGAGCCCTTACGATGCGCGAGACCCAGAAAGTGAGCAGGCATGGGTAGCGTCAGCGGCGGCACAATTAGGTGGTATTGATGCGGTGGTGCATAACGCAGGCATCTTGAGTAGTACGTCGGTGATTGATGCGACTGAGGCTGAGGTAGATGATCTACTCATGGTGAATGTGAAATCACCGCGTCGGATCACACAATACGCATGGCCTTACTTGAAACAATCCGATCAGGCTCGTGTCGTTGTCGTGGCATCACTAGCGGGTAAGCGGGTACGTACAGCGGAAGCATCTTTATATGCCCTGAGCAAGGCAGCTGCACTCAGTCTGGCACATGGTATACGCCATTGTGGTGACAAAGAAGGTATACGAGCAACCGCCATATGCCCGGGGTTCATTGCCACGGATATGGCGGAGCAAGTACCAGCTGATATACAGGCCAAGATTACTAGACCAGAGGATGTGGCAACGGTGGTGCGAACGGTGCTATCGCTACCGTTCACCGCCAGCATTGCCGAAATCCCCATTAATTGGCAGGTGGAGTCTGAGTATTAAGTTAGGCAGTAGCGCACTAGCTTAAAACGTCCCCGGATACGCACCGCCATCAATCAGTAGATTTTGCCCTGTGATGTAGCCGCCGTAGTGGCTGCATAAAAAGGCGCAGTACGCACCGAACTCTTCGGGTGTACCAAAGCGTGCTGCTGGAATAGTGCTGATTCGGGCCTGGGTTACGCTTTCCAGACTACCTTGTGTTTGGCTCACAAGTTGCAAGTTCTTTTGCAGTCTGGCGGTATCAAAAGCGCCTGGCAGCAAATTGTTCACGGTGACGTTTTTACCCGCTAAACGCTGTTGTCTGGCGACGCCTGCTACAAAACCTGTTAAACCGCTACGTGCACCGTTGGATAAGCCCAAAATATCAATAGGAGCTTTCACCGCACCAGAGGTAATGTTTACCACGCGACCAAAGCCGCGCTCAGCCATACCATCAACGACCGCTTTAATCAGAGCAATGGGGGTGAGCATGTTGGCGTCTAAGGCTTTAAGCCAGTCGTTGCGATCCCAATCGCGGAAATCCCCGGGTGGCGGGCCACCAGCGTTGTTCACCAAAATGTCCACCTGTGGTGCGGCGGCGAGCAATGCGTGTTGTACGGCTTCTTGTGTTACATCCCCCACTACCGTATGCACAGTAATAGTAGGAAATCGAGTACGTAATTCAGTGGCCGTTTGCTCCAATGTTTCAGTAGTACGGGCATTGATGACAAGGTTTACGCCTTCGTTTGCCAACGCCTCTGCGCAGCCTTTGCCTAAGCCTTGGCTAGCAGCGCAGACAATAGCCCAGCGCCCGGAAATACCTAAATTCATGTGTGGTCTCCTAGTTAGTAATCATGATCAGGTTGCTGCATGTACGAGCAACCTGAGTGGTTAAGGGTATTAGTCCCAATCGGGGGCTAAGCCCTCGGGGTTTACTTCACGACCATTGCGTTCTAATGCGGCAATACGTGTCATGTCATCTGCATCCAGAGCTAGGTCTTTAGCTAACAGATTGCTGCACAGGTTTTCGCGTTTGGTAGAGGACGGGATAACGGCGTAACCCAGTTGCAAAGCCCATGCTAGAGCAACTTGGGCGACGGTAGCATGGTGCTTATTAGCGATTTCAGCTAATACAGGGTCGTTTAACACTTTGCCGTAGGCCAACGTCATGTAAGAGGTCACAGCAATGTTTTGCTCTTTCAAAAACGCAGTCAGTTTACGGTTTTGTAGGTAGGGGCTAAGTTCTATTTGATTCGTTGCAATTTGCCCTTTACCTACTACCTCTATGGCCTGTTGAGTCAGTGCAATATTGAAGTTCGAGATACCAATCTGGCGTGTTAAACCCTGTGCTTTGGCATCGGCCAAGGCTTCCATAAATTCAGGCAGTGGCACACCGTTGTTAGGGGCGGGCCAGTGGATTAAGGTGAGGTCTACATAGTCAGTGCGTAGTTTTTCTAAGCTCTCACGCAAGCTAGGGATTAGTTTGTCTTTGGCGTAGTTGTCGGTCCAGATTTTGGTGGTGACAAAGAGATCAGAGCGCGCAATGCCACTTTCCTCTATGGCTTGTCCTACCTCGGCTTCATTGCCGTAAATTTGGGCGGTATCAATGGCGCGGTAGCCTACGTCCAAGGCGTTGTGTACGGAATCTATAACAGTCTGGCCAGACAATCTAAATGTGCCCACGCCAAAAGAAGGGATAGTCATGCTCTAGCTCCTGAGGTCTAGTAAGGGGATAGCTGCGGCATTACGTGTGTGTGCCGTCATCGTATGTAAGTATTTTGCCAGCATAATATTTGTAGATTAAGCTAGGTATCTGTAAATACCCTTTGAATAAAAATCAAATATGAAAGTAACTCTGGACGAACTTCAGGCATTTGCGGCTGTGGTGGATGCGGGGTCAATCACCGCCGCATCAGAACATCTGGGGCTAACGATTTCGGCGACCAGTCGATCACTGGGGCGCTTAGAGGAAAAGCTGCAAACTACTTTGCTACGCCGTACTACCAGACGAATAGAGCTCACCGAAGAAGGGGAATCTTTTTTGAAGCATGCGCGTGGCATTCTGGCTTCTGTAGTGGAAGCAGAAGAACACGTCGCCGCGCGTAGGCGACAGCCGGCCGGGCGTTTGCGTATAGATGCGGCAACACCCTTTATGCTGCATGTGATCGTACCCTTAGTAAAAGGGTTTAGAGAGCGTTTTCCACAGGTGGAATTAGAGCTAAACAGCAACGATGGCATTACTGACTTGCTGGAAAAACGTACCGATGTGGCATTCAGAATAGGGCAACTGCGCGACTCTACCTTACATGCGCGCCCTGTAGGCAGCAGCCGTTTACGTATGTTGGCAAGTCCAGCGTATTTGGCCGAAATGGGTAACCCACGACAAGCCTCAGACCTGTTGTCGCATAGGTTGTTGGGGTTTTCTAGCCCAGAAACATTAAATCAATGGCCGTTAAATGGTGCGGACGGTGAACTGCTACAAATACGCCCCACGATGATGTCTTCTAGCGGTGAAACCTTGCGGCAACTGGCCTTGGCAGGGGAGGGTATAGTCAGCTTGTCGGACTTCATGACCGGAGAAGATGTAAAAAGCGGCAGATTGGTGGTGCTGTTTCCCGAAGAGTCCTTGGATATGCGCCGTGCCGTTAATGCGGTGTATTACCGCAACACTGCGTTAGCGTCACGTATCGCGTGTTTTGTAGATTATGTGATCGAGGCGCTGGCTGAGGGTAGGTGTAGGTTGTAGTGACTGGATGAAAGAGGGCTATCACCCAGTCTTCTAATCATGTTTGCAGTGTGCGTTAGAGGGCACTTCCTAAGTTTTTCATGACAGTACGTATTTGTTGTCCTTGTAGTGAGCGAAAGCGCTGATTTTGGTCGATGGATAGCAGGGCAGCGACGCCTGCAGCTTGGCCATACTCAAAGCATTGAGCAGTAACGCGAGCAGAGGCTAGGGCTTCATGCTCAGCGCTAAGGCATCGTCCTGCAACAATAAGGTTTTCTCCTTTTGCGGGAACTAATGACAAGTATGGGACCTCGTAGTAGTCATCTAGTAGCCAATGAAGCATTGGACGTTCACCACTGTGTAGCTCTATCGGCCACGGTACACGACAAATGCCATCGTCTCGTTTGCGGCAAGCGAGCACATCATCATTAGTCAGGGTCTCTACCCCTACAATGCTGCGTGTTTGCCGTACGCCAACTTGAGTCCCAGTATTCATAACATAGCTGTGCTCACAACCGGGTACATGTTGGGCTAGGAAGGCAGCATAATCTCTAACTTGTCGTCTACCTAGGATCTCTGCTTCGGTGAAATCTACTGGATCTATGACATTAAGCATATGGCCATCACGTGCTGTTAAGCGTGTGGCATTGACTAAGAGCTCACCGGGTTTTGTCGTTGGAAATATCCAGATTTTATTGCGTGGCAGGTGGTTGTTTCCGGAGCTATTTGCAAGACTAATGGCGTCACTAACTTTGGGGGGATTGATGGTGTCCTCTCCCCAGTATGAAAGAAATCTTTCGAGGTTTACTTGGCCGAGACGGAAGAACATAGTGGGGTTTTGTATCTTGCCGTGGTCACCATACTTATAGGCGTAACCCGCACGGGCAACAACGGCGGCGTCACCGGAAGCATCAATGATGCGTTTGGCATAAATCGTAGAGCGCCCAGCTGCTGACTCTATGACGACACCTATGCAGTCTTCGTCGTGCATAATGACGCCGGTTACAGTAGTGTGGAAAAGTACTTGGACTCCAGCTTTTTCTAGCAGCGTATCAGCTACTTCGCTCCAGATAAGTGGGTCATGGGTGACCGTCCAAGTTTTACCGTAGCGTTGAGGGGCGGTAACGCCATTACGGTTAGCTAGTGCAGAACGAAAGCGCTCAGTAAAACCATAAACTACTTGTTGTGGCGCAGGTTCTGTATCGCTCGCCATATACATGCCGCAGATCGTGCCAGATAAACCGGCTACGGCAGCGCCACCGCAGAAACCATAGCGCTCGATCATGAGAGTGCGTTTACCGTGTTCGGCTGTAGTGGTGGCTGCAGCCACCCCTGCAGCACCACCACCAACTACCAAGACATCGACTTCTGCGAATACGGGTAATGCTGGCTTTTCCTCATAGCGGCTAAGTGTTAGCCAAGCCGGAAAATCAAGGGTGTTATTCATATTGTCTCCTGTGTGGCGGTGCTGCCATGCTTAAGCGTTAATCAATTTTCTTATGTACAGTTTCAGGCCCTAATATCAGTGCTATTAGCGTGAAAACACTCATGATTGCCATGTAGACGACAATGGGCCACCAGTGTTGGTAGTAGGTATATAAAGCTGTAGCGATAAAGGGTGCTAAACCACCGGCCAGTAATGAGCCTAGTTCACGAGAGAATGCAAAACCAGCTAGACGGAACTCCGTGTCAAATAGCTCGGCATACCAGGCAGCTTGAGGGGATAACATGGCGGGATACGCAATCCCTAAACCTACGACAAAGCCTAGAGCTACTGCCCAGAATGCACCAACGTCAAGCAGCAAGAAGAATGGAATTAGCCATAGAACAGAGACTATAGTGCCCGCCAAATACACTTTCTTTCTACCTATGCGGTCGGAGAGTGCGCCATAAAAAGGAATGGTGAGCAGTTGCACGAATGAAGCAATAATGACCCCCCACAGTGCGACAGACTTCTCCATATGCAACGTGGTGACGATGTAGGAGACGCAGAATACGGGGTACAGATAGGCAAAGCCGTTTTCTCCCATTCGCGAACCAATCACAATCATGAAGCTTCTAGGATTGCGCTTAATGGCTGAGAATAAGGTGATTTTTTGTGTTTTATGTGTGGTTTGGGCTTGTTCAAAGGCAGGGGGTTCTTCGATGTTACGACGGATAAAGTAGCCGACCAGCATGCATACGGCGCCGAGTAGGAAGGGAATACGCCATCCCCAAGCCATAAACTGCTCATCTGACAGTATGGAAAGGAAGAAGAAAAACACAGCATTTGCTAATAGCGTCGCGGCGGCAAACCCCATAGGTGCCCACGCACCTGCTGCACCGCGTTTACCCTGTTGAGCATGCTCAACAGAAAGTACTACCGCCCCTGCATACTCACCCCCAGCACCAAAGCCTTGTAAAAGACGCATGATTACTAGAAGGATAGGAGCCCATATACCAATAGTTGCATAACTGGGTAGCAAACCAATGGCTGTTGTTGCCCCACCCATTAAAAAGAGAGTGAGTACAAGTATGGTTTTTCTGCCATATTTATCACCCATATAGCCTAATACTAAGCCGCCTATAGGACGAGCGAGAAAGCCTACTGCATAGCTAGCAAATGCCGCTAGCGTACCCATTAATGGGTCTATGTCAGGGAAGAACACCTTATTAAGAACGATGGCGGCTGCAGTGCCATAAATAATGAAGTCGTACCATTCGAGTACGGTACCAATAAAAGCAGCTAATCCTGCTTTTCTGGCTTTTTTGTCATGAGCCAAGGTGGAGGACATGATGATTTTGCTCCGTTGTTTGATTTTTATGATTTATGGCACTGCGGCTACGAGGTCGGGGAGACCTAACCAGCATGTACCTTACGCTTACCCAACACAGCTCCTTGCTCGATTGGTTGTACTAGTTGAGCGTATTGCAGAAGGTAGGTGTTATCTCCTCCACCTAACTCCAACTCTTGAGCTTTCCAATTAGCAAGCCTGCGCTGGATTTCATCTTCTGGCACATCCATGTTGATGGTCAGGTTAGTGAAATCTATATTGATGGTTTCTCCTTGTGCTACGACGGCTAGGGGGCCGCCAGCAGCGGATTCAGGCATAAGTTGGCCGACAATAATGCCTCGGTTTAACCCCGATAATTCACCATCAGTCACGACGGCGACATGCTCGGCAATACCCGCGCCGTTAAGAGCAGCCACAAAACTGCAGGCAAAAACAGTCCCTGGACCACCTGCGGGACCCATATTGCGAAGCACGATTACGTCACCTTGATGTATCTTTCCTTCGCCCAACGCTGCAATGGCTTCGTCTTCACCTTCATAAATATTTGCAGGACCCGAGAAAGATTGGCGTTCACCCGGTACAGCAGAGAGTTTGACGATGGAGCCATTGGGTGCAAGGTTACCCCGCAGTATGCCTACCCCTGGACGTTGGCTAATGGGCGTGTCTAGCGATCGGATGACATTATTGTTTTTTACTTTGGCATCACGAATGTTTTCGCCTACTGTTTGACGTGTAACGGTTAAAGCATCTAAATGCAGGTATTTTTCTAGTTGGCGCATTACTGCTGGTGTACCGCCTGCGGCCTCTAGATCTTCGGTCCTGAAGGGGCCATTGGGCCTTACAGCTGTCAGTAGTTTGATGATCTTGCCGTACTCTTCGTACAGAGCAATCACATTAATGGGTAGTTCTGCTTCTGTAGCAATAGCAGCCAAATGTCTAACCGTGTTCACAGAGCCACCGACAGCAAGCACCATCATTACTGCATTTCGAATTGCATCTTCAGTAATAATTTGACGTGCATTTACGCCGTGCTTAACAAGTTCAACAATTTGTGTGCCAGCCGCCTGGGCGTAGTCACGTAATCGTCGGCCACTTGCCCAGATAGGGGAGTTGCCGGGCAGGGTCATACCCAGAGCTTCGGCAACTATATGCATGGAGTTAGCTGTCCCTAAACCAGCACACACACCTGGTGATTGGATAGCGACATCCGTCATATCTGTTAAGTCTTTGAGTGTGATGGTACGGGTGGCGAGCGCACCTATTTGTTCGTACACATCATCGATATCAAAGAACTGGTTTTCAAACTTTTCATTGGAGCACGTTCCCCCGATTTGATAACCACAGGTCAGGAGTAGGGTGGGGACGTTCAGTCGTGCTGCCGCCATCAGGTGTGCTGGAGTGGTTTTGTCGCAGGAGGAAAGACAGATCATGCCATCCAACACTGCACCTTCCATCATGCATTCCACTTCATTGACCATAAGGTCACGAGTAGGCATTAAATAACGAGCTTTTTTACCTGCACTGGTTACGAAATCACTAGGGGCAACAGTACGGACCTCAAAGGGCAACGCGCCGGCATCACGTATAGCCTGATGAACCAGAGCACATACATCATCAAGGTGCACATAACAGCTAGACAGTTTGTTTGAGGTGTTGATGATGGCGATCTTGGGTTTATCCATATCCTCTTCACGAATGCCCATACTGCGCCACTGGCTGCGACGTACAGCCCAACGGGTGGAGCCTGGTTCGAAATTACTTCTATACATAGTGGTGTTCCCTTCTGCTGGTAGTGCTTCTGTGCGGATTACATTGGCTATAATCGGTATGCTATCTGTCTATAAGTGGTCTGACAACCTACCAAATGGGCGTGATTCTACCTATTGACGAAGCGTGGCAAAAGGGTGTTTCTCGTAAAAGCCGATAGAGTATGAACAGTGTTAAATTACTGTATGGCCTAAGTTCTCAGCGGTTTGGTATATGCTGAGTTATTTGTGTGGACCGCTGGGTTTCCACGTCCTGTTATTTTGCTAAGCATAAAATCAAGAATGAGTAAGAATAGATATTCCATGCTGCCTATTAAGCGCACCGATATTTTCCAGGAAGTGTATACGCAGCTGGATAATCTGTTGAATAGTGGCCAGTTCAAGATTGGGGATAAGCTACCATCTGAACGAGAGTTATCTGAGAATTTCTCTGTAAGCCGTTCATCTATTCGTCAGGCGCTTAAAGTTCTAGAGGCTGCTGGCCGTACCGAAACCAGAGTAGGCAGTGGCACGTACTTTGTTGAAAGACCAGTTGCTGAAGGAAATGCTGATAGTTTGAATTCTTTGCTCGCGTTAGGGGTGGATAAAGAGTTTATGCAGCAGTTAATAACAGCAAGGACTGCAATAGAGCGCGCAATTTTTGAAGCGTATGCAGCAAAAGTTAATAAAGCTGGTATTCGTGAGCTTCAAGAGCTTATTGATGATAATGCTCAAGAAGATTTCAGTGGTGTAGAGGGCTCAGATGATAATGCCAGCTTAGATTTAAGTTTTGAAGCTAAAGTTGCTGAGTTAGCAAATAACCACTTCCTGTCAGCATTGCAACGTCAAATCCATCAGGTATGGGTACAGGCTTGGCGTATTTATGGTTTTGTTCCTGAGAGCAAGCTGACTTTACATCAAGAGCATTGTGCCATTTTGGATGCGTTGGCATCAAAGAACACGCAGAGAGTTATAGATTTAATTGTTCAGCACGTCGATAAAGAAGTTCTATAGCGAATCATCATTAAGTTATAGAGCTAGCCTCATGAAAGAGACGTATGTTGGTAATGTGCTGCGGAAAGCTGTTGTTAATTACTAGCTGTCACATTTCATTTTGTCATCAAAAATAGAGTATGCATTATTCTTGTATCAGACTATGTTCGCTGTGTATCTAGAATCTAAAAATGCTGAGGGTGGGAAATGAAATTACTTAAGAGAGGAATGGTTGCGCTAGCAAGTATGCTTCTGGCATCGTGTAGTGCGTTAGATTCGTTTATGTCTTCATCTTCATCACCTACGCCGTTTGATGGAGTTAATGATAATGCGGTAGCCGCAGCCTATCTTGCAGAGACTATTAAAACTAAAGATCTCTACGGTGCTTGGGCAATTTCAGAAGATGATCCCATCGATTTTCTGTACTTGATCGTGTTGCTACCTAATCATTCTGGTTTGAACTTCATGACCATTGACGAGAAAAATGGTCAGCCAGAGTCGCAGTACAGTCAGTACTACACGTGGGAATTTAACGAAAAAGATAAGGTTTTCACCAGCCATTCTTTCAAGCGTAATAGCATAGAAAATGGCCAGCCAGAAGTGGTGGAAGAGATCAATGAGACCGAAAGCTTCGACATCAAGTTATACATGACAGGTAACGAAATCCTAGCAATGCGCTTTAATGCTCCGGGACAGCAATATACCTTCTTGAGAATGGATGACGAGACATACCAGAAATTGGTAAAAGATGTTCCGGGTATACCACGAATTAAATAATAAGAATGTCAGTAAAGGCCACTCAATGGAGTGGCCTTTTTAGTGGTGATTAAATCTTCCGTGTGTTTAGGTGATATAGGCTAAATAGGCAAGATGCTATTGGCCTATGTTGCTTTTATGTTCTTTTTATAGTTTGTCTAAAAAGCTCATGACGGATTGATGCGGGTTCGGATATAAATATTTTGATAACGGTATCAATATAAAGAACCAGTACATATTTTCGTATTCAAGTTAAATCTGTGTAGTGGTCGCATGAGTATTGCGATTCTAGTCATAGGGAGAGGATAAATGAGGTTTGTGCTTAACCCCATTATGGTTAGCTTGCTAGGGGGCGTAGTCTTAACCGCTGCGTCAGCATCTGTGCTGGCAGAGGTATACGAAAAGATTGACTTAACATTGGGTGCTGCTGGTGGGCCAGCAAGTATTGGTGTTGATGATCAGGTGGTTTTTCAAGGAACCTATACTGGTGGAGCGGTAACGCTAGGGGCTGGACAAACTTTCACTGCCAATGGGTCACGTATCAGCGCAGAGGGCGAACGTGTTTATGGCATAGGCAGTTCAGGGGCGAATGCCACGGTGGATCTGACCAACACTTCTATCAACGTAACGCAAACCAATGGCCTGTCCTCGCAAGGTGCAATTAACCTGACTGGCAGTAATAGTCAATTGCGCATGAAAGATACGGATGTAGTGAGTCATGACGACAAGGCTCCAGCCATACGTATTGGCAATACTGGCAAGGCTGAGATCAGCGGTGGGACGGTATATGGTGAAGGAAATAGCCTAGTCAACGTAGGCAGTAATGCACAGTTGGTGGTGACAGGCAGTACTTTTACGCACAATCCTGCTCAGTCTAAAAATGCACTGAATTTAGGTAGTGGCAGCAGTATGGCGCTGAGTGATGTCACCTTTACGACAGCAGGTGGATTTGGTGGTGTGGGTGGCAACAGTACGGTCACTATAGATAACTCCACACTGCGTTCGTACTCGGGTGGTCTATGGGGGGCTACTGGTGCCACAGTTTCTATCAGTGATAGCGATATTTATATAGGCGATGAGTCTATTAAAGGCAGCAACACCGGTAGACCTAGCTCTACGGGCATACAGGTAGGTGGCAGCACGATGTCACTCACCAATAGCACTGTGCAGTTGGATGGTAGCAATGGCGGTCAAATTTTTAAAGTGGACCGAGCTGGTGACGACTTAACGCTTAAAAAAGTTACTGTTAAAGACGTGGGTGCAGCCAAGGGGAATACGGCTATTGGCGTATGGGTGGTCGATAACGGAACAGTCAGACTAGAAGATGTGAATCTTGATGTGGGTAGGGCTGGTATAGACATGCGTCAAGGCGAAATCTTTGCTGAACGCCTGAACATTACTACTGCTAAAAATGGTGTGGCTGCACACGGGATATATGTAGAGGGTAATCCTGCATGGGCCGGTACGCCTGGTGTGGATCAAGCGGTATTTCACGGTAAAGATATAACGGTCCACACCCAAGCGGGTGGTGCGGTGGGGATGTATGTGTTGACGCGTGGTGGCGCAGTACTTGATGTGGCGGCCAACACAGAAAACGTGAATATCCTAACTGAAGGGGCTAGCTCCCACGGGGTATACATGGTGGATGGTGTTGATGTGGGTACGCCTAAGCTGGATATGAAAGGCACTACCAATATCGTCACTAAAGGTAATGGCGCCATAGGGGTGTATTTGCGTGATGACCCACTGTTTACTTTCGAAACACTAAATATTCGCACTGAAGGTGAGAATGCCGATGGTATTCGATTAAGTAATGCGGCGAACTCAGGCAACACGTGGGCACGGACGATGGATGGAATGTCTATACAGTCGGCTAAAGCCAGTGCATTGCGAGCCACGAACGTAGGCGTGGATCTGACCATCACCAACAGTGATATTCGTGGCCGTCAACTGTTTACGCTGGATGGTGCGGAAACCAGCGTGACTAGCTCTACTCTGACCAGTAAAAACTCCACATTGGTAGGCAACTTGCAGTTGCGTGATGGTGCAAAAGTCAGTTCTTTTGTACTGGACGATAAAAGTCGATGGGTGGGTGGCATAGATAACGATGACACGAGTAGCGTGGGCACAGTCGCGCTACAAAATAACAGCACATGGTTGATGACCCGTTCGTCAGAAGTGGACAAGGTCGTGAATAAAGATGGCTATTTGCTGTTCCAGCCAGATTTAACCGAGAACTTCAAAACCCTACGAGTGAACGAGTACGAAGGTGGCGGTCACTTGGCGATGAGCGTGTATTTGGAGGGGGATGGCTCAGGTTCTGATCGCTTGCTTATTGGTGATAACGGTAGCGTAACTGGCACAACCGAGCTGCATATTCTGAACGTGCGCGGGCCTGGTGGTAAAACGACTCAAGGCATTCCGTTGGTGTTGGGCGGTGCGGGTGCCATTATTCCTGACGATGCGTTTACCTTGAGTGCGCAGTCTAGTGGTTATAGGCCTAGTACTGAAACCATTTCAGCCAATGGTTTTGAATACAGTCTAGTGGGTGAAGATAAAGACGGCACGAATAAACACCAATGGTATTTACGTTCATCGGTGAATGTGCCGCCTGACCCAGGCCCAGGTCCAGGTCCCGGTCCGGGGCCTGATCCAGAAGACGATCACGAGAACTTGTCCCCCGAGGGGCCGGCTTACTTGGCAGCGCATCGTGCATCGCTGAGTTTATTTACGCACAGCTTCCACGAGCGTGAAATTAACCAACAAGGTTTGGCGGTCGGAGAGCGCAAAGTTTGGGGGCGCGCTGTGGTGCGTACTGACAAGAAAATGGGCTTTAAGCACTATGACGATGTAGATGCTAAAGTCACCAGCAGTATGTTCCAGTTCGGTGGTGATGTATGGGGCAAACACTTCGAAACTAGCGAGTTGCGTACGGGTTTGATGGCAGGTATGGGCCATATAGAGGCTAAATCCACCAGCGAGTTTATCAATCCAGGTGATATCTCTAAACGCGCTACGTTGCGAGCTAAAGACAAGCGTACGGGCTACAACATTGGTGCTTATGCGACGTACCAAGACAACGCAGTAACGCGTGAGGGTTGGTTCGTAGATGGTGTGCTGCAATTTACCCATTATCGTGGCAAGTTGTCTGGTGAGTTAGGCACCATGCGACACAATAATGACTTGTGGCAGGTGGTTGCTGAAGCGGGGTATGGCTTGAAATATGCGCCAGAAAGCACTCTGCTGATTACACCTAAAGCACAGTTAATCTATAGCCGTTTGTCGGGTGATGATGGCGAAGTACAGGGTACTAGCTATGGTGCACAACATAAAAATACGGTGCAGTCCCGTTTAGGTGTGCGTCTTGAGGCAGCGCCTGGTAGCTTGGATTTGGCTGTAAGGCCATTCATGGAACTGGCATGGATACACCGTTTCAGGGATCCAGCCATTGCGGTAGGCGATAACCGTTTCCAAGCTAAAGATGCCCGTAATGCTGGTGAAGTCCAGGTGGGTTTGGATGCTGCGCTGAGCAACAGCACCATGTTGTCGGCACGCTTTATCCGAGAGCAGGGCTCTGGCGCTACCTACGGTATGAGCGGCATGGTGAACCTGAACTACAAGTGGTAAGGCGGTAGTCAAAGAAAACGCCCCATATGTGACAGCATGGGGCGTTTTTTGTTGCCATGAGTTCTGCGCGACTTAGGCGATGTCGTTTAAGTCTTTGCCTTTGGTTTCTGGCGAAACGATGGTGGCTATCAGTGCTAAGAGGCATAGCACCATCAGGTAAATATCAAACATGTAGGCTTTGTTTAAAGAGTACAGCCATGCTTGTAAATAAGGCGCAGTACCGCCAGTAATAGCACCTGAGATGGCATAGGGCATACCCATTGCTACAGCGCGAATATGCGTAGGGAATTGCTCAGGGAAGAACGCTGGCATGATGGCAGTGGGGGCGGAAATTAATATCATGCCACCGGCCATAAATACCGCTAAGCGCCAGATTTCACCGTTGCCACCAGTGAAGATCATGGTGAGTGGCATGATGCACACAATGGAGCCTATGCTGAAGAAATACCAGTTCAGCTTCCTACCAAAAATATCCGACATCTTGCCCCAGAACAGTAAGCAAAAGATCAGGAATATGTTGGCTCCCACACCCGTCCACATGACTGACGCCGGGTTCATTTTTAAGGAGGAGATGGCGAAAGTAGGTGCCATGATGGCCCATACGTAATACAGCACTGTGCCACTGGCAGACAAGGCGAATACGCGTATGCATGAACTGCGATAGCGCCAGACATCGGCCCAAAACTGTTTACCAGTAGGTGGCGCTTTGGCTGCTTTTTTCTCGGCCTTAAACATGGGGGTTTCATCCAGTTTTTTACGCAGATAAATCGCGTAAATACCCAGTAAACCGCCAATAATGAAAGGTACTCGCCATGCCCACGCATAGACTTGCTCCGGGCCTAGGGTAGAGGTCAAGGTGGCGCTTAATAGCACAGCAGCCAATACGCCAATGGTCACGAAAATAAACACCGACGATGACCATAAGCCTCGTTTGGCGGCTGGTGCCATTTCGGTCACATAGGTGAAAGAGGATACTACCTCGCCACCGTGGCCAATACCTTGCAGCAAACGTCCTATCAATAAGAAGAATGCAGCGGCAGGGCCTATGGTGTCATAGGTGGGAGAAATCCCAATTAATAAACTACCGCCAGCCGTGATGAGCATGGCAAGTGTCATTGAGGATCGACGGCCTTTTCTATCGGCCAACCAGCCGAAAAATATGCTGCCCAACGGACGCATAAAAAAGCCCACGGCAAAGACGGCCATTGCCCCCAAAAGAGAGGTCAGCGCATCGTCGCTGTGGAAAAATTGTCGTGAAAAATAGGATGCGAAAATGGTGTAGGCGGTCCAGTCGTACCACTCTAGGGCATTGCCTACGCCTACGCCCAGTATGACTCTTCTGTTGTCTGCCTTCGTTTGACCCTGATCTTGTGGTTTGGTCATGTTGTTGCTCTTTTTGTAGTGGTTATGGCTTAGGTTGGTTGTATGGTCGCCGCGCATTGGATGATGAGGCGCGGAGAAGGGGTGGGGCTAAGAAAGTGTTGTGTGTCTTTTGCGGCCTCAGCACCGGCAGGGTGTTGGGCGTGGGCAGAAATGTCCTCTATGGAGGTGAAGCAAGACAAGGTGAAACCATCCCATTTGGGTGGCTGCTGTTGGTATTCCCAATCGTTGACGTGCAATTGCACGTAGTGGCTGAGAAAAGGGCTAGCACACGCAATGGGGGCGTGGGAGTCTTTCCAGTAGCGTCTAAATTGTGGAGTAGTGAGGTCCTCCCGTTTTTTGGCGAAGCGCAAAACGCGTGTGAGACTGTTGGGGTTAAGGTGTGCAGGGCAGGCTTTAGCAATGACCACATCGGTTAATGCCATCAGAGCATCAGGAGTGTGTGCGAATAACTGGCGACGCCATGACTCTGCACTGGCTATATCAGCAAAATCGTACTCATCCACCCAGTCAGCTACAGGGTCTTGAGCAGCATATTCGGTGTTTATGGGTTGGGATTGTGTCCACATGATGCAGCCCGATTGCTGTAACGCTGCACACCAGTTGGTCTCATTTGCGCGTGCTCGCTGTTGCTGCCAAAAGGCCGCTGGCGTGTGGCCGGCAGGTCTTTTGGTCAGACTGATCACACGTATCAGTTGTGGGGCGATCATTATGCAAGCTCACCCTGTAGAACGCCTTTTTCTACCACTACATTGCCATCCAAACTGATGGTGCAATTGCGCATAGGGTAGTCGAAGTGGCAGGACGTAAAGCGTCCGGCTGCGGGGTTAGCACCAGTAGAAAATAAGAAATTACCAGCAAACGCACGTTGTTCAGTGCCGTTGGTATCGCGTTTGTCGTACATGATCATGGAATCCCAGCGAGCACCTTTAGCCATGCCCCAGCCCACGTGACTAATCGCGTAGGCTTCGCGTTCTTGCCAGTTGGCGTAATACGAACGAATCAGTTCGGCATCTAGGCCGTTGCCTTCGATATGGGTAATGAAGTCATTTTCAAAGTGGAAAATGACAGGGGATTCCAGATAGCGTTTGAAGGTTAGGTTCAGATCCCCACGATCCAACACAATAGTGCCGTTGACGCTGCCATTGCTGGGGTAGCAGATACATAACCCTGCTGGCCAGTAACCGAAACTACCCGGCTGATCAGCAATACCAGCGCTGCCTCGGCCTTGTACGTTGCTAAGGTCTACGGTCAGGTCCGTACCTGCTTCGGAGGTCACGCGCATGGTGGATGCTGCAGTGATCAACTGGCCACCAATCATGCTTTTTCTATGTGTTTCTACACTGGGTTTCACACGCTCAAGAATTTCTGGGTGCTCGTTGCTGATCATCATGATTCGAGCGCCTTTAGACAACAGCGCGTTGCGTTCTACCGAGTGCAGCAAGCCCTCTACCGTGCAATCCACAATGAATTGGCTGTTAGACAAGGCTTGAATAACAGGCTCCAAGCCTTTGATCGCTAACGATGTGCCCGTAGAGCGCAGTGGCACAGCCTCTTGAATACGAGGTGACGGCAAACGCACATGAAAAACCTCCAGCCCTAATTGCGTCAGAGCCAGTTCGGCTAAGTCGGCTAATAAGGGGCGAGATTGAGTTTCTGACAAGATCGCAGCGACCTCACCGGGTTTGACTTTGCAAAGTTGAAAAACTTCCACGAAATCGGCGATCCATTTGCCTTCTATACGTTCGGCGTGCATGTGTTGATCCTTTAGACAATAGGTGTGTGACAAGGTAGTGCAGTCATGAATGACTACCGTATGGGCAGTGCTCGCTTTACGCGTGACAAGGGCTCAGGCTAGTAAAGCGTGATTGGTGAAACACCAAGGGAGCGGACTGCTGTTGTATGTGCAGGTCATGAATACGTAGTTGAACGGCTAAGTGATCACCTGCGGGGTGCACGTCGTGGACGGTGCAGTCAAACCAAACCGGTGCATCGGGGATGCGTATCGCGCCGTGCTCAGTAGTGTGTTCGCCTATGCCCTCAAAGCGGGCGGCTTTGTCGGCGCTGGCCAGTTGTCGGCATATCAGAGAGTGCTCGGCATTGAGTACTGACACGCCTATGCGCTGTGCTTGTGCCAACAGGGGCCATGTAGACGAGCCACGTTGTACAAAAAAAGCGGCTAATGGCGGGTCTAGTGATACGCCCACGGAAAAGCTAGAGGCCACGATCACATGACGTTGGCCTTCATGTAGTGCGGCAATGGCGGCGACACCAGAGGGGAAATGGCTGAACGCCTCGCGCAATTCTTTTTGATTGAAGCTCATGGTGCTGGACATACAGGTCCTCCTTTAAGGAAGAGCTAAGATTGAACTCTAAAGTTTTGTATGGTGCAAATATTAAACGATCATTGGTTATTTGCAATATTCATAGGGAAAACGATAGTGCTTCAGTGCTTGGGTTTACAGGTTTGTTTTAGAGTTTATTAGGGGAAAACCACTATCCGGCGTAATGTTGTGCGTGAATATTTGTTGCTATACCATGACGATCGTGGTTAATTTGAATCAACACATAAGAAATAAAGGATAGTCATGTCTGTGATCGTGGATAACAATCGTGAGGTGGTTTCTCTGCCTCCTAGCTATGAGCAAACAGCGGAAGTGGTAGAGCGTATTCATCAGATCGGCCCTTTTCTACGTGAACAGGCCATCATCGCTGACCGCAATCGCTTGTTGCCTACTGAGACGGTTGCTGCGCTAGAGGAAACTGGCGCATGGCGTATTTCGGCATTGAAGCGTTACGGTGGTTTTGAGGGTGGGGCCTCGATGCTGTTGGAGGTGGCGCGTACCGTGGGGTATTACGACCCCGCGGCAGCATGGTGTGTGGTGATTTCTAACGGTTCCGTGATGTTGACGAACCGTTTTGGAGACGCGGTATTAGACGAGGTGTTTGCGAACGGCCCCATACGTTCAGCTTCAATTTTTGCGCAGCCGCAAGGTACTGCAACGCCAGAAGGCGATGGATGGAAAATTCAAGGAAAATGGCCTTTTGCTTCCAACAGTAATCACTCTGAGTGGGCGTTGGGCATCTTGTTTATCAAAGATGAAAATGGCATGGATCATCAGCCGCCTAAGGTGGGCTTTGTGCTGATGCGTCGCGATGAATTTGAGATTCATGACACGTGGTTCACCATCGGTATGCGTGGATCAGGTTCTAACACCATGATTGCGGAAAACCTCTGGGTACCCAAAGATCGTGTGATTACGTTTGAGGCCTTGATGGGTGATGTACCAGAAAAAGATCCTCACGCGACTTTTGGGCGCAGATTGACCCCGCACTTAACCATGTCCACCACTATTCAAGCGCCGTCATTGGGTGCCGCGTATGCAGCGTTGGATTTCACACGTGGCGTCGCAAACAAGCGCGGCATCACGTACACGCACTACTCCAAACAAACTGATTCTGGGGCATTTGTGCAGAATTTGGGTGCAGCCAGCGCGCAAATTGACGGTGCTCGTATGCTGTTAGAACGTACTGCTGCAGCGGTGGATGCAGCGGCATCAGGTTTTGTGCCTATGCCACTGGAAGAGCGTGCACGTCAACGTGGTGGTATTGGTCATGCAGGCCATGAGTTGGTGGATGCAGTGAATGAGTTGTGTTGGTTGCACGGCACGGCATCGTTTGCAGAAAACAGTGTGTTGGGCCGTATGTGGCGCGACATTAATACGGGTACACGCCATGCATCTATTACCGCGCCTATGGGGTACGAGCTGCACGGTAATGCGTTGACAGGTACGCCATACATTTCCAACAAGCTGTAATGCTATGAGTGTGATGGACTTACATGTGCCAACCACCACCTTATCGGTGGATGGCACTACCGTATTGGGGTGGTACGGCCTGCGCTATGCTCAAGCACCGGGCAGGCTCATGCCGTCGCAGTCTGCAACGGGTCGCTTAGTAGTACAGCAGCAGTGCGACGTCCCCATTTTCCCGCAGTTGCCCAGTAGGTTAGCGGCGGTGATGGGGGCAGAAGAGGGGAATCCGCAATCGGAAGATGCCTTCTTCCTGAATATCTGGGCACCTGAGCAGGCTAAAGATCTGCCTGTGTTGTTCTTCATTCATGGTGGTGCCTGGATGACGGGTGGCGGCACGACCCGCTGGTATGACGGCAGTAAACTGGCAGCGCAAGGCGTGGTGGTGGTCAATGTGAATTACCGGCTAGGTGCGTTGGGGCATTTAGGCGCTGCCGATGCACATGAGCTACCGTTGCCGGCCGCCGATTTAGTGCTGGCGCTGCAATGGGTGCGCGAGCACATTGCACACTGTGGTGGCGATGCGAGTAATCTGACGGTGATGGGACAGTCATCCGGTGGGTGGTATGCGCATTTATTGTCGGTATTGCCGCATACCCAAGGGTGGTTAAAGCGTGTGGCCTTATTGAGCATGGGGACGCGCACGGCATGGACACCTGCGTATCAGGCAGAGGTGACGCACAAGGTAGATGCAGCTCTAAACGGCAATGTGCACACCGCTCCACTGGATGCGTTATTGAAAACTAGCATCGCTGTGGTGGCACAAAAACAGGTGCAGTTGGCGCATGCGCCAGCCGCATTTTTACCGGTAGCCAGTGCGGCTTTTCCAGAGCATTTATTGGATGCTACGTGGGCGGCAGAGGCGTGTCATGCTGAAGCGGTGTATGTGCGTCATGTGGCCGATGAGTCGGCGACGTTCTTCTTTAATGTGCCAGCGCAACGTGATGCTACCCAAGAGCAGGTGGATGCGGTGTTGTCGCAATGGTCGGTGAGTGATTTGCCTGCTGTGCTGGTAAAAAACGGTGTATTTGCTGGAGTGGATTCTGGTCTATCGCCGTACCGGCAATTGGTAGCGGCGTCGTCATGGCAGCAGTTCCAGCGATTTCCAGAACAGTATGCCGCCGCTTTACATGCAAAAAACCGTCCAGTGAAAATGACGCATTTCAGCATAGAAAGTCATCAGCCTGATGTGCACAGTGGCCACTGTTTTGATTTGCCGTTTCAGTTCGGAAATCTAGAGGCGTGGCAACACGCACCTATGATGGCGGGCTTTGATAAAGGGCGATTCGAGGCGCTATCAACGGCGTTGATTGGCGAGGTGGTGGACTTCGTTAAACACGGTTGTGTGTAACGACAGCAATGATTGATGTGGGTGGGTTCGCAGTGATGGAGCGTCGTAAAAGCGTGCTCCACCACTGCGTTTTTTTATGGGTTCTCAAACGTCATCAAGACGTATTGCTCAGACAGGGGTTTGAGCAGACGATGCAAGTCGTTAAACAGCTTGCTGGCTTTAATGCCTATCCAGTTTTCGGGTAGTAATTCGGCGGGAAGGCCGGGGTCTAAGAATGGCAACCTACGCCATTGAGTGACCATAGGAACGTAGTCCGCAAACGCGCTTTGTACGGTTTCAGTGCGGCCCTGTAAAAAGTGGCGCTGCCATTTTTTTAGCACGGGCTCATACAGCTCTACGAAATTCGCGTATTCCGTGGCCAAACTGCGTAAGTCCCACCATTGGCTGACTTTTTGCTGGGCATCCATGATGCCACTGACCTCACAGACAAAAAAGTCTACGTAACTCCACAGTTGGTATTCCTGTATGTATTCCGAGGCTTCTTTTTGCAAGCGTGCAGGGCCAATATATAAGCCCGCGGACACCGAACCAAAACCCATTTTGGTCAGACCTGAACGGATAATATGGCGGTTTTTGCGTTCGCTTTCTGGCACGGAAAAGGATACTAGTAGCCACGGATCGCCAATGCTGGCTGATACGGGCGAGAAAATCCTAAGGTCACCCGCTTGCATGTGCGGTTCAAGGCTTTCTGCTAAGGCGTAGCTGCTGCCAGTTTTACTGCGTTTACTGGTAAGTACGCCGCGTTTTTTTAGTCTAGAAATCGAGGAGCGAATACTAGAAGGCTCAGAGCCAAGTTCAGCCAATAAACGCACAATGGCAGACACCGGAATGGGCTTTCCCGCTGGGCGGCCATACAAACCAAATAGTGTAAGGATGTAGTGGTGATGAGCTGCTTGGTCGCCGGGCCAGTATTCACGTGCGGCGATAAACTCATTGATGGCGGAAAAATTGCTCATTGTGTGCAGTGGAGGAAGGTTAACCAGGCATCAAAGATGCCTAACTATAGTGGCCTAAGCCATTTTTTTATAGCTGGTAGTGTACCTCAGAGCAATTGCCATTGTTGAGCGAAAGGGTAACCAACGTAAGGGTTTCAGGGCTTACGTTGGTATATAACGAGAGGGAAATCAGCGGAAAATTTCAGCAAACGTTGGGGCGTCTACAACATCAGAACCGTGGGTGCGCATGTAGTCCCAAATAGGCTGCCAACGTGCAGCATCGGCTTTCACTGGGGCAACAAAACGGGTAAGCGTGTCGTTCACCATCGCGTGTGTTAAATCTGAAGGCGTTTCACCGCTGGCGCTGTACCAGAGTTCCAGTGCGGCGTTGGCGTCAGCTTTTAGGGCGACTACAGCCTTGTCCAAATACTGAACTAGTGTTTGTAGGTTGTTTTTGGTGGTGGTATCGGCGTTGCGATCCACAATTAATTCCAATGCAGAAAACCCAGGTACATCACCATCACTGGTGCGGCACAGATCAAGGGGTAGACCCAACAATTTGGCATGCACGCCTTCAATGTTGGCAAAGGCTAGCCACGCAGCATCAGCACCCTTTTGCAGATTGTCGATGTGATCAAAGCCGGCTTCGTATACCGAGATTTGTTCTGGCTTAACGGTGATGGATTGCTTGCGCATCCAGCCCACCAAAATGTTCTGGCACAAGCCGTCAGTCACGGGGTTGGATACTGGCGAGGCAACGCGAATAGCACCGCCTGCTTTTAACGTAGCTTGTGCAGTATGGGTAATCAGCACGCCACCGTCAGTGTGGAAAAATGTCCCCAGCGATTGCAGAGCAACCTCTTCGTCGTGTTTTTCAATTAAGTGCAGCGGCTCGTTGACTACCGCCTCTACCTCACCCTCGGCCAACGCAGCAAAGCCATCGTAGTGATCATCCGGCACCACTAACTCAATATTCAGTGCGCCATCGCGACGAGCTGCTGCTTGTGCGTGCAGTAGGGGTAAGTGGTCGGGGTTCAAATACCATTCCAGAGCAATACGAACAGTGGGAAGTGAGGTGGATGTGGAAGCTGTCATGTGAAAAAGCCTTACAGAGAAAAATAGCGAAGCGAGCCAAGCTTAGCTGATTTTGCTGAGGTGGCGTGGGAATGGGGATTTTTGTAGGGTTTTTAGACAGGATGATCAGTGGGATCGCTAGCGAGAGGAAGGTCTTCAAGTAACGATATTCCCAGAGCTGAGAGCTCAGCTTGCAGGTGTTTCCGCATTAAGGACACAAACTGGCGCACGGGACGTTTAGCACTGGCACCCTGGGCAAAGGCGAGGTAAGTGGTGAACCATACCTTACCGCTAAAGGGGCGCAATACTAGGCCTCTGTCTAGGTAGTCGATTGCCCCAATAGGGTTGATAAGCCCTATACCTAGGCCATTTTTGACGAGTTCGCAGACAGTAAAAGCGTAGGGTGTTTCGATAACAGGCGACAGTACGACATTGACTTGTTCAAGCAGTAGATTAAGTTGTCGTTGAGAGGTGTCTTCAGGATTCAGGCTGATAAAAGGGTGTTTAGCGAGATCTTCAGGAGTGATGACGGTTTTGCGTGTTAGTGGGTGCTGTGTGGGCAAGACAATCATCCCAGACATACGGCTGAATAAAGAATGCTCTAAACCGGTGCACGAAACCTCATCTGCCATAAACCCCATGTCACATTGTCTAGCGAGTAATCGTTGCCTTACTTCTTTGGAGCTCATAACTTGTAGGGAGACAGATAGCTCCTGTTCAGCAATGGGTAAGTGCTGCAAGACTCTAGGGATAGCGTGAGCTGCCAATAAGGGGAGGCTGGCTACTACAAGACGCCCACCACTGTAATGTTTCAACGATTTCAGTCGGTGTTCTATGGCATCAATACCTAAATAGTAGTGATCTACTTCGCTCATCAGTGCATAAGCCGCTTCGGTGGGGTGTAGGCGGCCTCGTATGCGTTCGAATAATGGAGTGTCAGCGCGTTCCTCTAGCTTACGTATGGCTTGGCTGATAGCAGGTTGGGATAGGTTCAGTAGGCGGGCAGCACCGCTGGCACTGCCGCAGCTCATCACTGAACGGAAAATCAGAATTTGTCTCTCGATCATATAAGTTTCACTTATCGAATCATCATATTTTTCTGTAGAAAAATTATAGCCTGCTACGTAGACTCAAATTACCAATTTCTGACGGCAATTTTTTTAACACATGACAACTGATACTTTGTGGGACGGATACCAAAGCTTGTCGCCTGTAGTGGCGCGGGCTTCAACCATCTTATTTCCTACCTTGGACGACTTTGTGAATCGCAAAGAGCGTGCGCCAGATGGTTACAGTTATGGCTTAACCGGCACGCCTACGCATAGGGAGTTCGAACGTAGGGTTGCGCATCTAGAAGGTGCAAAGCATAGCGTAGTTACGCCTTCGGGGCAGGCTGCTATTAGTTTGGTATTTTTGTCTCTGCTAAAGGCCGGTGATCATTTGCTGTTGGTGGATTCTGCCTATGGTCCAGCTATTGATTTAGGAAGCCGCTTAGCTCAGCTAGGGATAGAGGTTGAGCATTACGCACCTAGTATGGGTAGCGATATTGAGTCATTGATTAGGCCAAACACACGATTGATTTGGATGGAATCACCCGGCTCGATGACGATGGAAATCCAAGATGTTCCTGCCATTGTGGCGGTTGCTAAACGTCATGGGGTTTTGACGGGCATAGATAATTCGTGGGCAGGTCCCTCGTTCTTCCAGCCATTAGCGTTAGACGTGGACATGAGTGTAGTGGCTTGCTCCAAATACTTAAGCGGGCATGCGGACTTGTTGTTGGGTGTGGTTAGCACAAATAGGCAAGATCTTTATACCGCTTTCAGGGCATCTCAATCCAGCTACGGCATGGCGGTAAGTCCTGATGATTGTTTTCTTGCGCAACGTGGCTTAGATACTTTGCCTTTACGTATGCAAACACATCAAGACAATGCCCTGATGATTGCTAAAGCTTTGGAGCATCATCCGTTGTTGGATGAGGTATTGCATCCAGCGTTAAGTAGTTTTGCTGGGCATGAGTTATGGAAAAAACAATTCAGTGGTAGCAGTGGCTTGTTTGCTCTGCGAGCACATTGTCAGGATCTGGATAAGTATCGTCGTATGTTTGGCCGCTTTAGTACCATCAAAATCGGCGCGAGCTACGGAGGAGGCCAAACGTTAGCTGCTTTTTATCCGGCATCTATACAAAAGGCTAGATGTTTTCCGTACAAGCAAGGGGCTATTTGTCGTTTTTCCATAGGCTATGAAGATCCCCAAATTATTTTGACTGAGTTACAGCAAGCTCTAGAAGAGCTACGTTAATTTCGTCCGTAGATAACAAACATTTCCGTTAAGCGGAGAGGAGACAACATGAAAAAAAGCTCACTTTCGTTGCTGTTGAGTGCTGTTTTACTGGTTTTTACTGCGCAGGTAGGGGCTAATACAGGACCATCTACTCTAGATAAGGTCAAGCAAACAGGCTCCTTTACCGTAGGGACCCGAGCCGCATCGCTGCCCTTTAACTACTTAGACGACAATAATCAGCAGGCAGGTTATGCGTGGGAGATTATTCAGCGCGTTGCCGATAAGGTAAAAGAGCAAACCGGTGTAGCAGAGTTGAAGTTGGTGCCAATGGAAGTGACACCACAAACTCGCATTCCTTTGGTGGCGAATAACACCGTAGACCTAGAGTGTAGTTCTACGACTCATAACCAAGAACGCGAAGCGCAGGTTAACTTTTCTACTACTTTTTTCGTTGTTGGCAACAAGATCTTTGTTCCTGCGGACTCCAGCATTAAAAACTGGTCGGATTTGAATGGGAAAAGTGTGGTGGTTTCGGCAGGTACAACGGCTGAGCGTATGCTGCGCAATCTGAATGAAAGCGAAAAACTGAATGCGCGCATTGTCTTGAGTAAGGACATCGACAATACCTACATGATGGTACATACAGGTAGAGCTGAGGCGGCTGTCATGGACGATATGGTGTTGTACGGTCTGATTGCGCGCTCTCAAGAGCCAGAGAAATGGGCAGCAGTAGGGGATGTGCTGCAGCCAGAAGCCTATGGTTGCATGATGCGTAAAGGTGATGACGAATTTAAAGCCTTGGTAGATGGTGTGATTACCGAGATGATGACTTCGGGTGAAATGACCGCTTTGTACGAGAAGTACTTCCTGCAGCCTATCAATGTTCGTGGTGGCTTTAACATCAATGCGCCTATGTCCGAGCCCATCAAAGAGCTGATTGCTAATCCCAACGACAATATTCTTTGATAGCTGCGCCATATGCATTATTCCTGGGACTTTCTGATTTATTTCAAACCCTCCCTGACGGGGGAGGGCTATTACTGGGAGCTGATACTGTCTGGGTTATGGATGACAGTATCGGTGTCTCTGATTTCATGGGTTTTGGCATTGGGGCTGGGCACCTTGGTGGGTATAGCGCGTAGCTTGCCCTACCGAATGTTGTCTATTCCGGCAATGCTATTCGTTCATGTGTTTCGTAATACGCCCTTGCTGGTTCAGGTATTTATCTGGTTTTTTGTAGTGCCAGAAATACTGCCTCCAGAATGGGGAAAAGTAATCAAAACTATGGACCCAGGTTGGAGTCAGTTTCTGACCATAGTGCTGGCGCTAACCATTTACTCAGCAGCTAAAGCTGCTGAGGTTATACGTGCAGGCATAGAGGCCTTGCCCAAAGGGCAAACTCAAGCTGGGGTGGCTTTAGGCTTAAATCTAAGTCAACGCTATCGCTACATCATCTTGCCACAAGCTTTTCGCATGATTTTGCCGCCCCTTACATCAGACTTCCTTAATGTCTTTAAAAACTCCTCTATAGCAATGACGATAGGGCTGATGGAGCTTACTGCTAGTACGCGCCAAATTAGCGATTTTAGTGCGCAGCCTTTTGAGGCCTTTATTGCCGCTACGCTGATTTATTCTTTAATTACGCTCAGTGTTATTGCTTTGATGCGTGTGATAGAGAAACGCACGCAAATTCCCGGGCTAATAGGAGCATAAACTATGGCCTATCAATTTGATTGGAGCACTATTTACCGCGCTTGGCCTTATATCTTAGAAGGTTTAGGTGTTACGGGTTTGTTGGTGCTGGTGGGAATGACGCTAGGCATTGCGCTGGGTACGGTATTGGCGTTGATGCGGTTGTTTGGTTCGCGACCTGTTGCCATGGCAGCAGCCGTTTATGTCAATGTGTTTAGGGCTATCCCGTTAATTCTGACCATCTTCTGGTTTTTCTTTTTGATGCCGTGGGTGGTGCGCTTGGTCACAGGAAATCCTTACGCGGGGATAGGGCCTGTATATGCGGCTATTGCGGCGTTAGTGTTGGCAGAGGCAGCATACTATTGTGAGATTTTGCGTGCCGGTATAGCTAGTGTGGCCAAAGGGCAATTGAATGCGGCTAAAGCTATAGGTCTAACCCAAGCTCAGGCTTTGCGCTATGTGGTGTTACCGCAGGCGTTTAGAAATATGACTCCCGCGCTTATTAACCAAACCATTGCCCTGCTTAAGGATACATCCTTGGTTTATGTGATCAGTTTGAATGACTTCTTGGGAGCAGCTACCAAAGTGGCAGAGCGAGATGGCACCGTGGTCGAAATGTATATATTCGTTGCGATCAGCTATTTGTTCTTGTGCTCGTTAGGGGTTGGTTTAGTTAAGCTGATCGAAAGAAGACATCACATACAGAAGTAAGAGAAATGATCAATATTCAACATGTCTCCAAGTGGTATGGCTCGTTTAAGGTTTTGAATGACTGCTCCGCACAGATCAATAAAGGCGAAGTGGTGGTGATCTGCGGGCCTTCGGGTTCGGGTAAGTCTACGTTGATTAAAACCATTAATGCGCTTGAGTCTATTAATGAGGGCGACATTCAGGTGAATGGTGAGTCGCTGTTAGATCCTAAGGTGAATTTGACTGCGTTACGTGCCAAAGTGGGCATGGTGTTTCAAAGCTTTGAGCTGTTCCCGCATTTGTCTGTGCTAGAAAATATTAATCTGGCTCAGGTAAAGGCTTTGAAACGTAGCCCTGATGAGGCGAGTAAGCGTTCTTTGGCATTGTTAGAGCAGGTGGGTTTAGCGGCACACGCTCACAAGTTTCCTGCGCAATTATCTGGTGGACAACAGCAGCGCGTGGCTATTGCGAGAGCCTTAGCGATGGACCCTATCGTGATGTTGTTTGATGAGCCAACGTCAGCCTTGGATCCGGAAATGGTGGGTGAAGTGTTGGATGTCATGACTGATCTGGCGAAGCAGGGCATGACAATGCTATGCGTAACACATGAGATGGGTTTTGCAAGACGCGTGGGTGATAGGGTGATCTTTATGGATCAAGGCGGAATTGTGGAAGATTGCAGTTCTGAGCACTTTTTCACGCAAACTGAAACGCTATCGGGTAGAGCGCAGGACTTTTTGTCTAAGATATTGGCACACTAAACAAACAGGCTATGAGATTTCTCATGGCCTGTTTGCTATGGCAATCCTTAAGGATGTCTGTTGACGGTGCGCGATCAGAATCACGCTGCACAGACGAAAAAAAAGACCGCTTTAAAAGCGGTCTTTTTTAGTATTCTTGGTGCCCGGGGCCGGAATCGAACCGGCACACCTTTCGGTATCGGATTTTGAGTCCGACGCGTCTACCAATTCCACCACCCGGGCAACTTCTAGGCGTGGATGTTTCGTTTGAAACATGTGCTAGGAAAGAAAAGAATTATACCTCGAATTTGAAGATGAGCAAGTGCTAAATGAAAAATATTTCAGTTTTCTTCAAAAAGAGCCTATTTTGGCCTGTGAGAAGCCTGCTGTAGAGGGAGTTCAGGTGTCCAGAGTGATAAAAATCGCGATTTCTCTGAGCAGGCCCTCACTAAGGTTATAGCAGGCAGAAACGGCGTAGTGGTGATACTGTTCTAGGGTTTGGCGACTATGTCAGGCTGTAAGCGTAAGGACTAAAAATAAATGAGCGTGACCCCTACCGTAGAAACCCCTGCGACGCCTGTACGTAGACCTATACCCGCGACGTTGGGGGTGGTGTGTAAAGATAATCAGGTTTTATTGATACGGCGACGCAATGCACCCGATATAGGGCGGTGGAGTTTTCCTGGTGGCAAGATTGATTTTGGTGAGCCTATCTTAGAGGCGACACAACGTGAAATCATGGAGGAAGCGGCTGTGCAGGCTGAAGCCTTGCAGGTGGTGACTGCCGTGGATGCACACGATATAGGCAGTGACGGTGGGCTGCGTCAGCACTATATTCTGATCGCTGTGGCGTGCAAATGGCTGGGCGGTGAAGCGTGTGCGGGTGATGATGCCTTAGAGGCTAAATGGTTTGATTTGAGCCAGTTGGCGCATATAGAACTCGCCCGTAGTTTTGATGTGCAAACCGTTGCTGCACAAGCGTATCAACGCTATCTGGAATGCGTGTAACAGTATGGCTCTTGATATTTACGTAGGCGTCCCCAACTAAGAGATTGATGCGCTGGCGGCGCAAGCCGCTATAGCTTGTTGATGACAACTGAGTAAATACGTAACCATGAGCCAAACCGAGAATAATGTTCAGGCAGCCGAGACCCTAGGTTTTCAGACCGAGGTCAAGCAGTTGCTGCAGTTGATGATTCACTCGCTGTATAGCAACAAAGAGATTTTTCTGCGCGAATTGGTATCCAACGCGTCAGATGCTTGCGATAAGTTGCGCTTTGAAGCCATAGACCGACCAGAACTGTTGGAAGGCGACAGCGAACTGCGTATACGTGTCACCTACGACAAAGAAGGTAAGACACTGACCATTAGCGATAATGGTATTGGTATGAACCGCGAAGAAGCGATTGCCAACTTGGGTACTATCGCACGTTCCGGCACCAAAGAGTTCTTTACCCAACTGACTGGCGACAAACAAAAAGATGCCCAGTTGATTGGTCAGTTCGGGGTGGGTTTTTACTCCTCCTTTATTGTGGCGAACAAAGTATCGGTATTGTCCCGTCGCGCTGGCGATGCGGAAACCGAAGGTGTGCTGTGGGAGTCCGAAGGTTTGGGCGAGTTCACAGTAAGCCCGGCCGAGAAAGCCGATCACGGTACTTCCGTTACCCTGTACCTGCGTGATGACGCTGAAGAGTTCCTAGACGGCTGGCGTTTGCGCGCTGTGTTGCGCCGTTATTCCGACCACATTTCTTTGCCAGTACAAATGCTCAAAGAAGAGTGGGACGAGAAAGAATCTAAACAAATTACACTGAACGATTGGGAAACCGTTAACCAAGCCAATGCGCTGTGGACACGTTCCCGCAACGAGATATCTGACGAGCAGTACCAAGAGTTCTACAAACACATCGCTCACGATTACGAAAACCCGCTGGCCTGGACACATAACCGTGTGGAAGGCCGCAGCGAGTACACGCAATTGTTGTATGTGCCTAAGCATGCCGCTTTTGACTTGTGGGATCGCGATGCCAAGCATGGCGTGAAGCTGTACGTGAAACGCGTGTTCATCATGGATGACGCCGATCAGTTGCTACCTAACTACCTGCGCTTTGTGCGCGGTGTGGTGGATTCTGCCGATTTGCCGCTGAACGTATCGCGTGAAATTCTTCAAGAAAGCCGCGATGTACGCGCGATCCGCGAAGGTAATACACGTAGATTGTTGGTATTGCTGGAAGATTTGGCTGAAAACCGTAAGGAAGAATACGCTGAGTTCTGGGCTAACTTTGGCCAAGTGTTGAAAGAGGGTGTGGGCGAAGACCAAGGCAACAAAGAGAAAATTGCTGCCTTGCTGCGTTTTGCTTCTACCCACAACAACAGTGCTGCGCAAGATGTATCGTTTGCTGACTACATCTCTCGCATGAAAGAAGGCCAAGACAAGATTTACTACGTCACAGCCGATTCTTACACTGCAGCGGCAAACAGCCCGCACTTGGAAGTGTTCCGCAAAAAAGGCATCGAAGTACTGCTGATGTCTGATCGCGTAGACGAATGGATGCTGTCTTACCTGCATGAGTTTGAGGGTAAGTCGTTGGTGTCGGTGGCTAAGGGCGGTTTAGACTTGGCAAGCTTGGAAGACGAAGCCGAGAAAAAACATCAGGAAGAAGTCGCTGAAAACTTCAAACCTTTGGTTGAGCGTCTGCAAACAGCGCTGGGCGACAAAGTGAAAGAAGTACGTGTGACATCCCGTTTGGTGGATTCCCCGGCGTGTGTGGTGGTGGATGAGAACGAACTCAGCCCACACCTGATCCGTATGTTGCAAGCGGCCGGTCAAGAAGTGCCTACGGTTAAACCTATCTTGGAACTGAACCCTGAGCACGCTTTTGCAGCACGTCTGCAATCTGCCGATGACAGCCAGTTCGAAGATTTGGCGTTGGTATTGCTGGATCAAGCGTTGTTGGCTGAAGGCGCGCAGGTAGAAGATCCTGCCGCGTTTGTGAAGCGCGTGAACAAACTGTTGTTGGGCTAAGCTCAAATGGCATAGCGCAGGCAGTAGTCTGTGCAACAAAACACCCCAAGGGCTCAAGGCTGTTGGGGTGTTTTGTATTGTGGATTGCAACTAGGTAAGGCGAGAGGTGTAAGCCCTGTGTACCCGATTACATATGGCCGTGATACGGCTTACGTACTAGCGAATGGTGTACGTAATCAATCATGGTAATGAAGTCGAAAACAGGTAGTTGGGTATCACGTTGCACGGCATGGGCGTAGGGTGGTAAATCGCTGCATTCCAGTAAGATTGCCCCTAAGTCTGGGTTTTGCGTCAGCATGTGGCGAGCAACGCTAGTGACTTCTTCTTCAATGGTGCTAGAGCACAGCGTGCCTTTTTCTTGAAGGATGGCGCTGCTGAATTCAGGTTGATGCTCCATACCAGCCACGACGACGGGAATGCTGTCCGAAATACCTAGTGCTGAAAAATGCATGGGGCCTAGCTGGCAAGCGTTGGCAGTAATAATGCCTACCGGTTTACGAGTCAGAGCATGGATAAAGGGGATTTGCATCAGGCTGGATAAAAACACCGGAATATTGACCGCTGCAGCCACTTCTTTTTGAAATAGAGCCATGAACCCGCAAGCGCCAGTAATGGCTTTTACGCCACGACGTTCTAGCTCTTGGGCGGCCTCAATAAAGGGCTTGATGAGCTCGGGGTCGCGCTGGTTTAACAGCCTATCAATGGATGCCCCCTTAACCTCTTGATAGCACACTGGGTAACTAAAGGTGGTCGCGTTGCCCACGTTGCCAGGAATGCAGGGGTAAGCCGCATCTAAAATTAGAATACCTATGCTTTGGCCATACCAAGATTGGCTGGCTTTTTGAACGTGATACATGAAGCGGTTGTCTCCGTAAATTATATGTTTCCAATGGGAAACTTTATATTCGCAGCCTGCTCTATGCCTAAATGCTAAGTAGCGCATTCCATAGTAGCTACGTTATAGTGCTTATTATCTCTTAAAAATTGAAAAAATCTACGATGGTGGAATCTACAAGCGACACCGTATTGTCTAGGGCGTCAAAACATACTCTGTTAACTGAGCCAGCAGCACCTATTAGCCGCAATGCATTTGGTGAGCGTCTGCGACACTTGCGTCGCGAATTAGGCTGGACACTGGAGCAAGCCAGTGCCGAAACAGGGGTAGCCAAGTCTACGCTGTCTAAAATTGAAAACGGCGGCATGTCGCCTACCTTTGATCTCATACAGAAAATTGCTGCTGGTCTGCGATTGGATCTCGTTGATCTAGTTGGGGCGGGTGGCAGTAATCAAGGTGCGGCAGCGCGTCGTAGCCTGATGCAGGGTGAACAAGGACCACTGCTGGAAGGTAAGGCTTACGTACACGAACTGTTAGCGTCTGACCTTTCCCATAAGAAAATGCTGCCGTTTCGTACGGTGGTGCGGGCACGTAACTTACGCGACTTCAATGGCAAACTGATTCGTCACTTGGGCGAAGTGTTTTTGACCGTATTAGAAGGCAGTGTGATGTTTATGTCCGAGTTCTACGGCCCCGTAGAGCTGCACGAAGGGCATTGTATTTACTTCGATGGTCAGATGGGCCACGCACTGATCTCTACATCAGAAAAAGATGCTGTAGTGATGTGGGTGAGCGATAACCACAGCTCCGTGCCTAGCAATATTGGTGTGTAAACACCGCTTAGTCAGAATCGGCTAAATCAGGAAAATGTGGGCGCGGCCACGGGCTGTTGCTGGCGTAGGCTTTCCAATCAAAAAATGGACCTGGGTCGGTTTTCCGGCCCGGTGCTATGTGCTCGTGCCCACGAATAGCATGTAGGTCGTGGCGTTCGGCCAAAGCCTGTGAAAGCTCGTTTAGGCGCTGGTATTGCGCGGCTTCAAAAGGGCAGAAGTCGCTGCCTTCCATCTCGATGCCAATGGAGAAATCATTACACACTTGGCGGCCATGATGGTTAGAAACGCCAGCGTGCCACGCTCTATCCAAAGTAGACACAAACTGCACAATATCACCGTTACGGCGAATCAGAAAATGCGCCGACACGGTAACGCCCCGTATGTTCTCAAACCACGGGTGGCTGCTGATATCCAGTTTGTTCTGGAAGAAATCAATAATCGCGTTGCCCTCAAAGACATTGGGCGGCAAGCTGATATTGTGAATCACCAATAAATCTATAGGCCCGTTGGCGGGGCGTGTATCGAAATTGGGTGAGGGGGCAAGCGTGACACCAGCGGCGGGGGCAAGCCAGCCGTCTGGTTGTAGATGCAAGAGAGGGTTACTTGCGGGGGCCATGTTTGGCGTGTTCCAGGCTGCACCATGTGTGGCCATCGCTCATCAAGGCTTGTGAGCGAGGCAGGTGTACGCCGCAGTGTTCGCAGCGCACCATTGGTTCGGCTTTGCCGCGTTTGGATTGTGTGCGGCCTTGTTGGGGATTGCGGGTCTGCTGGTTTTGTTTGATTTTTTGTGCAGCGACTACGCGCATCACCAGAATAACGGCCAGAATAACGATGACCCAGAGTAAAACCTTAGCCAATAGCGCCTCGCTGCAAAATAACGTCTAAAACAAAGTGGGTACCAGAGTACGCCAAAATCAAAAAGGCTGAGCCTGCCAGCATCCAACGCAAAGCGGTGCGGCCGCGCCAGCCCCAGATACGGCGTCCCAAGAGCAGACCCCCAAAGGTAAACCAAGAGAGCAGCGTGAAGATAGTTTTGTGATCCATCGGTAACAGCGTACCAACTAGATGCATATTGACAGCACTACCCGACAAAATGGTAAGCGTCAGCATCACGAAGCCTATGCGTACCAAGCGGAACAACAGTTCTTCTTGCACCAGTAGTGGTGGCATAGTGTCTAGTGCGCGATGCAGCAGACTAGGCATTTCAGGGTGCGAGGCAGGGCGGTGTAGTTGTCTATCTAGCGCTGTCATTAAAATGGCGTGCAGCGCAGCAACTGTCATCAGCCCATAGGCGGCAATGGCGATCAATAAGTGTATGCGTAGCCATTCGCTATCGCCGTGCAAAATGATGGCACCACCCGGTACCAACGCGGCGAGTAAGCTCACGATGGTGGCGGCAGGTAGCAGAATAAGCAGCAGGCTGTCTAAGCGCAGGAAAAGGCTTTCAAACCAGAACACCACCATACCCAGCCAGATTGCGGCTGAAAGTGCCAGCGCCCACCCTAAGTGCAGACCTTGTGGCAATATAATGGTAAGCAATAGCCCGGCACCATGTAGTACGATGGCAGCAAGCAGGGCTATGCGGCATGTTCCGCTGAGTACGGGTTGCTGGCTGCCTCGAGTAATAGGACGCCATAAGACAATCGCTAATACAATATAAGCCAGAGCGGCCAGCAAGTGAAATACAATGCTTGCAGACATAAATATCCGACAGACGATTAAAGCTTTACAGGGCGCTTGGCCCTGAACCGGGTAGTAACCCCGACGAATCACTAGTTTAAGCGAAACCAGCCATATGTTCGAAAATCTTACTCAGCGCATGGCCCGTGTTGTAAAAACAATGCGAGGTCAGGCGCGACTTACCGAAGCCAACACACAGGATATGCTGCGCGAAGTGCGCATGGCATTGCTTGAGGCTGACGTTGCGTTGCCCGTGGTGCGGGAGTTCATTGCAAAGGTCAAAGAAGAGTCTTTGGGCAGTGATGTTGCCGACTCCCTGAACCCTGGTCAGGCATTGGTGGGGGTGGTGCATAAGCAGTTGACCTCGCTGATGGGTGCCGATCTGGGCGAAGAAGCCAGCGAGCTCTCTTTGGCTACTCAGCCTCCTGCCGTAATTTTGATGGCTGGTTTGCAAGGTGCGGGTAAAACCACCACCACAGCCAAACTGGCGAAATGGTTGTACGAGGGTGGCCACACCCAGCATGGCCGTAAAACCGGCAAGAAAAAAGTATTGGTGGTCAGTGCCGACGTGTACCGACCCGCTGCTATTGAGCAGTTGAAAACCGTCGCCGCACAAGTGGGCGTCGATTTCCTGCCTAGCGACACTTCTGAAAAACCAGTAGATATCGCATTACGTGCGGTAGATCACGCTAAGCGTCATCACTACGATGTGCTGATTCTGGATACGGCTGGTCGTCTAGGTGTAGACGAAGCCATGATGCTGGAAATTCAGCAACTGCACCAAGCAGTGAAGCCAGTGGAAACGCTGTTCGTTGTGGATGCCATGCAGGGTCAGGATGCGGTGAACGTCGCCAAGGCCTTTGGTGAAGCGTTGCCACTGACCGGTGTGGTCTTGACCAAGCTGGACGGTGACTCCCGAGGCGGTGCAGCATTGTCCGTGCGCCACATCACAGGCAAGCCCCTGAAATTTGTTGGGGTGTCCGAAAAAGTTGATGGTCTAGAGCCTTTCCACCCCGAGCGCATGGCGCAACGTATTTTGGGGATGGGCGATATCGTTTCGTTGGTTGAGCAAGCTCAGCGCAACATCGACATCGCTGAAGCCGAGAAAATGGCGCAGAAGATCAAATCGGGCGACCGCTTTGATCTGAACGATTTCCGCGACCAACTGCAACAAGTGAAAAAAATGGGCGACATGGGCTCATTGCTGAAAAAACTGCCTGCGCAATTTGCGCAAGCGGCTGAGCAGTTGCAGGGTGGTGAAGCTGAAAAACAATTGCGTCGTACCGAAGGTATTTTGAACTCCATGACACCGCAAGAGCGCGCTAAGCCCGAGTTGCTAAAAGCCTCTCGCAAGCGCCGTATTGCAGCGGGTTCTGGTGTGCCTGTGCAAGAGGTAAACCGTTTGCTGAATCAGTACGATCAGATGAGCGGCATGATGAAGAAAATGAAAGGCGGCGGTATGGCCAAAATGATGCGCGCTATGAGTGGTATGGGCGGCATGGCCAACGGCATGCGCAATATGATGGGCGGCTTTGGTGGCGGCGGTGGCAAGAAAGGCGGCTCTAAACGCCGTTAATCTACCATCGCAAAAAAGCCCTGCTTGTATGTCCGTTGTGGCAACAAGCAGGGCTTTTTTTATAAGCTGACTTTAGAAACCGTACAGACGAGCAGGGTTATCCACCAAGATTTGATGGATGATTTTTTCGTCGTGGTTTGCCCAGCTAAAGAAATCTTCCAATAGCGTGGTGTCGTTAGGCATAGGTACGCGTATGCACACGTGTGGCCAGTCGGTGGCCCACAGCATGCGCGAGGCGTTGGCCTCTATCAATGCTGTGGCGTACGGCGCTACGTCTTGATAGGGCGTGGCATCTTGATTGGTGAAGCGGTAAGGGCCAGAGAGCTTCACCCACACTTTGTTTTCTTGCAGTAGGCGCAGCAGCGCTTGGAAACCATGGTGGGCAGTGCCTATGCTGGCAGGCATATGACCCATGTGGTCAATCACCACCTCTACGGGCAGGTAGGCCAAGGTGTCGTACAGGTCGGCAAATTCCGAGATATCCACCAGCAATTGCAGGTGCCAACCTAGTGGTGCAATGCGGTACGCCAAGCTAGTGACGTCAGATACCTCTACGCCACTCTTGTACAACAAGTTAATACGCACACCACGTACCCCTAACGCATGCATGCGCCAGAGTTCTTCGTCGCTGGTTTGCTGACTAATCACTACAACGCCGCGATAGTTATCACCGCCTTCTTTTAAGGCCTCTAGCAGCACGCTGTTGTCGTAGCCGTACACGCTAGGTTGCACAATCACCCCACGGCTAAGGCCCAATGTTTGTTGTAAAGCTTTATAGCTTTCCAGTGTGGCCTGTGGTGGTGTGTAGGAACGGTGTGCCGTGAAAGGGTGTACAGACGAGTCGCCAATAATGTGGAAGTGGCAGTCGCACGCGCCTTCAGGCAGGGTAATGGATGGTGGTGTAGAAACGGGTAACGGTGCAGGGCAGGGTGGCGCATAGGTCTCACCCAAGGAGGTCATTCTAGTGATTTCCCAGCCTTGTAAGCCTTGTAAACCATTGCGCTCAGCCGAGTTGATCACTTGTTGCCAAGTTGCTCGTCGTGCCAAGTCAGGGTCGCCCAATAAGATGGCGTCAAAGATGGCTTGGTATTCTTGTAGCAGTGTTCGTTTCAGTGTGCTGGAGTGCTCAACACGTCGTTCCAGTGCGGCCACTTCAAAGATGTGGGCTGTCAGGAACAGAATGAAATTCTTAAAGTATTCGTTAGCCGTGGCTTCAGCAATAGCACGCTTAAAGGCCAAGCTTTTTTCAATCAGCTCTTGATTGAGGTGCAGGGCTTCGCGCAGTTCTAAGAAGGCATTTTGAATGGCTTCTAACTGGCTACGGGTACGCCTTCTGGCAGCCATGCCAGCAGCGGAAACCTCTAGATCTAAACGCATCTCGTAGAGCTGGCGCAGCTTTGAGAGCGTTTTGAGCTCTTCGTGATCAATCTTGAAACTATTGTGTAGCCCGCGTTCAGACACAAATGCGCCTAGCCCTTGATGGCTCTCTACTAAGCCGTCTGACTTCAGGCGTGCCACGGCTTCGCGTACCACGTTACGGCTGACTTCAAACATAGCAGTCAGCTGTGATTCTGTGGGGATGCGATCGCCGGGTTTTAGGCGGCCTTGAGCAATCTCGGTTTCTAAATAACGCGAGATGTCTTCCGATAGCTGACGTCTAGAGGTAGCGGGGCTTTTTTTCATGTGGCTATCATAACATCGGAGCTTGTTACTTGATAACAAGTTGCCGTTACTTGTTTATTTGGCCCTGAAAAGTACCGGATTCAGGTCTATTTTTCAGAAGATTTTGTGCTTCTTGTTGGTCAAGTTGTCTGTTTTTTGTTTGTTTTTCCCTTGTTTTTACTACTTGGTAAACAGGTTTTTTACAGGGGTTTATTACTTTATTTTGTTTTGTGGCAAGGCTTTTGGTTGCAAAGCTCTATGTTTTAAATGTTATGATAAAAAAACTTGTAGTACAAGTAGGGTGTGCAAAGAGGAATAAAACCAGCACACGACATGAACATTTAGGAGCGATGCAATGATTGGAAGCAAACAAGGTAAATGGCGCGTAGCGCTGGCGTGTGCTTTAACACTGGGTGTGGTTGGAACGGCACAGGCTGTGACTAACATCCGTTTAGGGTGGACTACATCGGATAGCGCAGTGGATCCATACGCGATTACTGCACATTACTTTCAAGAAGAGCTGGAAGCAGCGGCACCTGGTCAATTCAGCGTGAAGTTCTTCCCAAGCAACCAGTTGGGTAACGACACTGAAATGCTGCAAGGCATGCAGATGGGTACCTTGGATGCAGGCGTGATTACCGGTACACAGGTAGGCACGATTGAACCAGCTTTCCAATTGACTGACTTGCCTTTCTTGTTCGCTAGCAAGCAACAAGCGCACGAGGTGTTGGATGGCGAAGTAGGTCAAGACCTGCTGCAACGTCTGGATGCTAAAGGTATCGTAGGTTTGGGCTTTGCTGAAGCCGGTTTCCGCCACGCGATCAACAACCAGCGCCCTATCACTGAGCCTGCCGAGTTCAAAGGTTTGAAACTGCGCGTTCAGCCTAGTAGCTTGTTCTTGACCAGCTTCAAAGCATTGGGTGCTAACCCTGTTGCTTTGCCATGGAGCGATGCATTTACAGCTGTACAACAAGGTACCGTAGACGGCTTGGAAATCCCATTGGCTGTGATTTACGCCAACAAATACGCAGGTGAAGTGAAATACCTGTCCTTGACTAACCACACCTACAACGCGTTGCCATTGTTGATGTCCAAACGTGCATTCAACCGCATGAGCGAAGAAGAGCAAGCCATTGTGCAAGCTGCTGCTCGCAAAGCGATTGAGCGTCAGCGTGCTGCCGTAGCGCAGAACGAACTGGACCTGTTGGAACGTATCGCCGCTGAAGGTATGCAAGTAAACGAAGTGACTGATGCTGCCGCTTTCCGCGAAGCCGTGAAGCCTGTGTACGACGAATACCGCGACAGTATTGGTGCTGAGGTGTTTGATCGTGCTCTGGGTCAAGTGACACAGTAAGTCGCAGGTCTAGTGTGATGTCTTTTTTCTCGTGAGCAGCGACATGAACAAGTATCTTGAGAATGTCAGCAAGTGGATAAGCAGAGGAACGGCCGTTCTGGCCGCTCTTTGCTTGTTGATTATGGTGTTTTCCTTGCTGGATGGTGTGTTCTTCCGCTATGTGCTGAATGCTTCTCTGACGTGGTCAGATGAAGTAGCGGTATTGGCATTTAGCTGGAGCATCTTTTTATTTTCTAGTGTGATGGTGCAAGAACAGGGGCACGTGCGTATCACGTTGCTGTTGTCTGCCTTGCCGCGTCCGCTAGAGGTAAGCCTGGAAAAAATCAGCTGCATTTTAGTGCTGCTGTTTGGTGCGCTGATGGCATGGGCAGGTTGGCAATTCGTGGGCTTCACTGCAGGGCAAGTCTCGCCTGCGTTGCGTTACCCATTGTGGTTGCAAACCGCTGCTATACCAGTGAGCGGTGTCTTGATTGTGCTGCACTCGCTGGTGCTGTTGTTCCAGCCTGTACCTGCTAAAGCTTCCGAGGAGAAGGCATCATGAGTGAAGTCGGCATCGTACTGATTTCCGGGTTGTTCATCATGCTACTGATGGGGGTGCCCATTGCGTTTACGCTGGGCATTCTGACCGCAGTAGGTTTGTGGATGGCTGATTTTGACCAGATGATTCTGGTGCAGCGTTTGTTGGCCGGTAGTGCCGTCACCAGTTTGATTGCTATTCCTGGCTTCATTCTGGCCGGTGATTTGATGACGGCTGGTGGGTTGTCACGACGTTTGGTGCGTATTGCATCGTCGTTGTTTGGTCACTTCACTGGTGGTCTGTCTATGTCCACCGTGGCCGCTGGTACGTTCTTTGGTGCGATCTCAGGTTCTGCTCCTGCTACGACGGCAGCGGTAGGTTCCATCATGATCAACGAGCTAGAACAGCGTGGTTACTCGCGCGGTTACGGCGCAGCGTTGGCGACATCTATTGGGCCGTTGGGTCAAATGATTCCGCCTTCCATCCCGATGATTATCTGGGGTGTGTTGGCCGAGGAATCCATTTCCAAACTGTTCTTGGCTGGTGTAGTACCTGGTTTGTTGGCTGCAGGTGGTTTCTGCGTGGTCAGCGTGCTGTATGCGCGCAAGCACAAGATTCAACCTGAAAAACGCCCTAGTGGCCGTGATGTGTTGAAAGCATTGCGTGAAGGCTTCTGGGCCATCATGGCGCCAGTTGTGATTCTGGGCGGTATTTACGGTGGTGTGTTTACACCTACCGAAGCCTCGATGGTAGGTGCGCTGTACAGCTTGATTATTGGTTTGTATGTATACAAAGACCTGCAGTGGAAAGCATTGCCCGCCATTTTGATGGGTTCACTGCGTACTACTACCGTGATCATGTTCATCATTGTGGTGGCCTACGGTTTCGCGTGGGTGATTGCGAGTGAGCAAATCCCATCACAAATCAGCGATGTACTGCTGAGCCTGACCTCTAACCCCTTTGTATTGCTGCTGTTGATTAACCTGATGCTGCTGGTGTTGGGCGCCATCATGGATACCGTGTCTGCCATGGTGATCTTGAGTGGTGTGCTGATTTCCGTTGGTTTGCAGATTGGTTTGGATCCTATCCAGTTGGGCGCGATGGTGGTGATCAACTTCGCTGTGGGTATGGTGACTCCACCGTTGGGTTACTCCTTATTCGTAGCATCCAGTATTAGTGGTTTAAAAGTAGAACAAGTAGCGCGCCATTTGTGGCCGTTCCTGGTAGTGCTGTTAGCCGTGGTTGCGTTGGTGGCATATGTGCCTGCAGTAACGTTGTGGTTGCCAGGTTTGGTAGGTTGAACATAGATGGTTAGTTTGGTTGTAGAACAGGCAGCAATTGCTGCCCCAACAATCCCCGGTCCATTGGCGGTAAGCCCCTTGTATAAGGCGGCTTTACCTGCCGGGGCCTGTGATTGCCATGCTCATTTGTTTGGGCCGCAGCAGAAATATCCGTATCAGGCGAACCGTAGTTATACGCCGCATGATGCCAGTGAGGCATCGTACAGAGCGTTGTTGCGTACCTTGGGTTTCCAGCGTGCCGTGCTGGTACAGCCTAGTGTGTACGGTACCGACAACAGCCTCATGCTGGATACCTTGGCTGGTTTGCCGCAAAACGATGACATGCAATGGCGTGGTGTGGCCGTGGTAGATGCCTCGGTGACCGATGCCGAGCTAGAGCGTATGCATGCATTAGGTGTACGCGGTGTGCGTATCAACTTGGTGTTCCCCGGTGGTATCACCTTTGATGATGTACGCAGTCTGGCCAACCGTTTGAAGGGGTTGGGATGGCACATCCAATTCTTGGTAGATGTGTCCCGCTTTGAGCATTTGGTGGATAGATTGTCGGCGTTGCCTACGCCATGTGTGATTGATCACATGGGGCATGTGTCTACCGCCAAGGGTACACAAGAAGCGGGCTTTCAAGGTTTATTAGAACTGATGAAAGCAGGCAATACGTGGGTGAAATTAACTGGCCCTAATCGTATTTCTACATTGGATACTGCTCCATTTACCGATGTAGACCCGTTTTTCGAAGCCTTGGTGCAGCAACGTGCTGATCGCTGTGTGTTTGGCACTGACTGGCCGCATGTGCAGTTGCCTAACTCTATGCCACGCGATGAAGACTTGGTGAATGAGGTGCTGCGCTTGTTGCCAGACCCCGTATTACGCCAGAAGATCCTGACGGATAATCCGGCGCAGTTATATGGTTTCTAAGTTTATGCAGTGATCGCCGCGTGATGCGGCGATTGCTGTAATAGCCACTCCCTAAACGCAATCAGCGATGGCAGCGATGCATTACGGTTGGGGTAGACCAAGTAGTAGCTACGTGGGCTAATCAAGGTAGGGCCTACGGTTTGCAATTCACCGCGTTGCAGCTCATCCAGAATCAGGGCTTGCGGTACTAAACCTGCACCTATGCCTGCACGCACTGCTTGAATCAAATGCGAGGTCAGCTCAAAGCTAGGCCCCATGCGCATTTGAGTATGCGGTAAGTTGAAATGTGAAAACCAGTCAGCCCATGCTTGAGGGTTGCTGTTAATCGTCAGCAGGGTTTGTTTACCCAGCCATTCTGGGGTGATGTCATTTTGCTTGGCAATGTCGGGGTTGATGATGGCAATCAACTGCTCATTTTGCAGTGGGTGTGCCGTGCAATCAGGCCAGTATCCCGTGCCTACAGTAATGGCGGCATCTAAGTCGCCTTGCTCAAAATTCAGATCGCCAATGCGTGAGTGCAGATGGATGGTAATACCGGAATTGGCGGTATAAAACTCATGAATACGCGGTAATAGCCACTTTGAACCAAAGGTGGGTAAGGTGGCGAGGCGTAGGGTGCTGCTGCCGCTTTGGTGTGACATGGCTTGCAGAGTAGCACTACGTATAGAACCCAGGGCATGCGTAAGTTCTAGGTAGTAGCGGCGGCCAGCATCGGTCAAGCGTACCGAACGGCCTTCGCGTCTGAATAGCTGTAGCCCTAAATGGCTCTCTAGCGCCTGTACTTGCTTGCTGATGGCACTTTGGCTAAGGGATAAATCTTCAGCCGCACGGGTGTAACTTTCATGGCGCGCGGCGGATTCAAACACCAATAGCAACGACATGGAAGGAGTGAGATGTCTAGCGTTCATGAATTTTGTTCACCATCCGACGGTGAAGATTTCGTTTGTGGTCTAGCGTGTAATCACTGAAACTATAGACTAGCCCTTTCTTATTAGTTTACATGAGTAAAACTCAGGAATCTGTGGTTTTGTTTTTATGAATATTGCTTCCGTCCAAACCCTCGATCCAGTAGCTCCTCGTTATGCCGAATTTTTGAAGGCACTGGCGCAGCGTGGCTTCACGGGTGAGATCCAAGCCGACTATGCACACCGCACGGTGTTGGCTACAGATAACTCCATTTACCAGCGTTTGCCGCAGGCAGCAGTGTTTCCGCGCTCTATAGAAGACGTACATTGTCTGGCGAGTCTGATGGGCGAGAAGGCGTATAGCAATATCACCCTGACGCCGCGTGGTGGTGGTACAGGTACCAATGGTCAGTCGCTGACCGACGGTATTGTGGTGGATCTGTCACGTCACCTAAACCAGATACTGGAAATCAACGTAGAAGAGCGTTGGGTACGAGTGCGTGCTGGTGTGGTGAAAGACCAATTGAACGCCGCACTAAAACCCCACGGTCTATTCTTTGCGCCAGAGTTATCCACTTCGAATCGGGCAACCTTAGGCGGCATGATTAATACCGATGCCAGCGGGCAGGGTAGCTGTAAGTACGGTAAAACGCGTGACCACGTCTTAGAACTAGACATGGTGCTGTTGGGCGGCGAAGCCTTGCACGGTGAACCGCTGAACAAAGAGCAATTAGAAGAAGCCTGTGCGCAGCCCGGTAAAGTGGGTGAGGTGTTCCGTACAGCGCGCCAAATCAGCGAAGAGCGTGCTGAGCAAATTGAAAAAGGCTTCCCTAAATTAAACCGTTGTTTAACGGGCTACGACTTGGCTCACTTGTGGGAGCAAGACGGTCGCTTTAACCTGAACAGCGTGTTGTGCGGTGCCGAAGGTACGCTGGGTTTTGTGGTTGAGGCCAAGCTCAATGTGCTGCCCATTCCTAAGTTTTCCACGCTGATTAACGTGCGCTACGGCAGTTTTATGGATGCGCTGCGTGATGCGCATGCGTTGCAAGCACAAAACCCCTTGTCCATCGAAACCGTGGATTCCAAGGTGCTGATGCTGGCGATGAAAGATTTCGTCTGGAACAGCGTGTCGGAGTACTTCCCGCAAGACGAACGCCCAACCTTGGGTATTAACTTGGTGGAATTTAGCGGTGACAGCGAAGCCGAAGTAGACGAGCAGGTACGCACTTTTATTGAGCATTTGCAGAAAGACCAGACTGTTACCCGTTTGGGCCATACCATTGCGCAAGGTTCTGAAGCCGTCACACGCGTGTATGGCATGCGTAAACGTGCTGTAGGTTTATTGGGTAACGTAGAGGGCGAGGCACGCCCACAACCTTTTGTGGAAGATGCTGCTGTACCCCCTGAAAATTTGGCCGATTTTATTGCCGAATTCCGTGCGGTGTTGGATAGCCATAACCTGGAATACGGTATGTTTGGCCACGTGGATGCGGGTGTGTTGCACGTGCGTCCGGCGTTAGACATGAAAGACCCAGCACAAGCTGCGATGATCCGTCCTATTTCGGATGCGGTGGCTGAGCTTGCCCAGCGTTACGGCGGGTTGTTGTGGGGTGAGCATGGTAAAGGCGTGCGCTCTGAATACGCGCCTGCTTTCTTTGGTGATTTGTACCCAGCCTTGCAGCAGCTTAAAGCCGCGTTTGACCCGCATAATCAGCTGAACCCCGGCAAGATTGCAACGCCAGCCACACAGCCTGAAGCGGCTTTGCTCAAGATAGACAAAGTGACACTGCGCGGTGAGTACGACCGCCAAATGCCACTGCGTACATGGCAAAGTTTTGGCACGCCCATGCACTGTAATGGTAATGGCGCGTGTTTTAACTACGATCTGAACGATGCTATGTGTCCGTCGTGGAAAGCCACGCGTGAACGCACCCATTCCCCTAAAGGGCGTGCATCGTTAATGCGCGAATGGCTGCGTCTGCAAGAACAGTCGGGTGTGGATGTATTAGCCGTAGAGCAAGAACCGCAATCGTTCTGGAAAGGGCTGTGGAAAAAGCGTGCGTCTAAACAAGACCCACAAGCAACACCCGATTTTTCGCACGAAGTGTATGACGCTATGTCGGGGTGTTTGGCCTGTAAATCATGTGTAGGCCAATGCCCAATTAAAGTGAACATCCCCGAGCTGCGTTCTAGGTTCTTGGGCTTGTATCACCGCCGTTATGCTCGCCCTGTGCGCGATTACCTGATTGCTTCGCTGGAATACAGCATGCCGTACTTAAGCAAAATGCCGTGGTTGTATAACGGCATGCTGCGTCAGAAGTGGGTAAAAAGTATTCTGGAAAAACGCATTGGCATGGTGGATAGCCCCATGTTCAGCTCTATGGATTTTGGCGACGTGCTAAAAGCGTGGAATGTGCGTCCTGCTACCCCCTTAGCATTAACAGCGTTGACGGCTGAAGAGCGCGCCCGCAGTGTGATCCTCGTGCAAGACGTGTTCACCCGCTATTTTGAAACCCCTGTGTTGGCCGCCTTAATCGAGCTGGCGTCGCGCTTGGGGTATCAAGTGTGGTTGGCACCGTTGAACCCAAACGGTAAACCGTTGCACGTACAGGGTTTCCGCAAAGCCTTTGCCAAAGCGGCCATACACAATACGCGTCAATTGCAGACCGTCGCGGGCTTTGATATTCCGTTGGTAGGCTTAGATCCCGCCATGACGCTGGTGTACCGTCAGGAATACACCTCGGTGCCAGACATTGGTATCGTGCCGCAAGTGCAGTTGCCGCAAGAGTGGCTGCTCAAGGCGTTGCCTGAAGATGTAGCTGTGGCAACGACTGAACAACTGTATAGATTGCTGCCGCACTGTACCGAAAAAACTAATGCACCGAATAGCATTCAGCCGTGGGCACAGTTATTCAAACGCTGCGGTTTGTCACTGACTATTCCTGCGGCGGGTTGTTGCGGTATGTCGGGTACCTACGGTCATGAAAGCCGTAACCAAGAAACGTCCAAGACTATCTTTAGTCAGTCATGGGCTAAACACTTGGAAGCGCCTGCTGAAAAAGGCGAGGTGTTGGCAACGGGGTATTCGTGCCGAAGTCAGGTGAAGCGCATGAACGAACAAAGCTTGCGTCATCCGCTGCAAGTGTTGTTGGCGCATGTAAGTCAGCACGTTAAATAAGAAATCGCCTCTGGTTCTAAGGCCAGAGGCGATTTACTTATACACAGGCCGTTTATGCGAGGTTCGCGTAAACGGCCTTTTTTGTCGCGGGTAGTAGGCGTTAATCACACATGTAGTGGTGTGTGTATCGTGCGCCGTCTGCCTGATTAGAGCTCAGGAATACGCAGAACTTGGCCAGGGTAGATTTTGTCTGGGTGGCTCAGCATAGGTTTGTTGGCTTCAAAAATACGGTTGTATTCGTTGCCTTTACCTTTGCCGTAAACGGTTTCTGCGATTTTCCACAGCGTATCGCCTTTTTGTACGGTAACCATACGTGCAGCGGTAGCAGGGGCAGTAACGGTCAGTTTGTTATCCACACCTGCAACGCCCAAGGTGTTACCCAGTGCCAATACGATTTTTTCAGCGGCTTCAGTCGTTGCAGCAGTACCGGAAACAGTGACGGTGTCACCGTTCACACTAATATCTAGCCCGTCGGCATCCAGTTGGTGCTTGGCTAGTTCTTTATGTAATTCATCAGGGGTAGCGGCTTTGGCATCGCTGGCACCCAACAGTTTCTCGCCTACACTTTTCAGAAAGCTTAGTACGCTCATGGTGTCTGTCCTTGTGGTGAATAAAGCAAAGAGCCTTCATTATTCACCACAAATGTGTAACAGACATGGCGCTGATTGTTAACGATTGTGAGACTGGCTTAACCGCCGCCCACAGCCACCACAATTTCCAGTTGATCGCCGTCGTTCAGTTGGTGTGTTGCATGCTGGCTTTTAGGCACAATGTCGCCGTTGATTTCAACAGCAATACGTTTGCCAACGTAATCCAGTTCTTGCAGCAACTCCAGCACGGTGCAAGGAGTCTGTAACGGGCGGGTTTCACCATTTAACGTAATATTCATCGGTGTAGCTCGTCAAAAAGGATGCGCAATTAAATGCGGCGGAAAATCAGATCCCACACGCCATGTCCTAAGCGCAAGCCACGGGCTTCGAACTTGGTGAGGGGGCGGTAATCAGGCCTTTCAGCAAAACCGTCGCTAGTATTTTGCAGCAGCGGCTCGGCAGACAATACTTCCAGCATCTGGTGAGCGTAGTGTTCCCAGTCAGTTGCACAGTGGATGTAGCCACCTTTGGCCAGACGGGTGCTCAGCAGATTGATAAAAGGCGATTGAACTAGCCTGCGCTTGTGGTGACGCTTTTTGGGCCAAGGGTCAGGGAAATAAATATGTACCCCAGCGAGGCTATCGGGTTCGATCATATCACGCACCACTTCCACAGCATCATGCTGGATGATACGGATATTCGAGACCTTATTGTCATCAATACGGCGCAGCAACGAGCACACACCCGCATCGTAAACCTCAACGCCTAAGAAGTCGTCTTGAGGGCGTTGTTGGGCAATGCTAAGTGTGGTTTCACCCATCCCGAAACCGATCTCTAGAATCAGAGGCGCTTCGCGTTTGTAGACGGTAGCCGGTTGCAGGATGTTGTTGCGGTAGTCTATAGACCAAAGCGGCTTCAGGCGTTCCAACGCCAATTGCTGATTTGGAGTGATATGAGAGCGGTGGTGTACAAAGCTCTTGATGTGGCCGTGAGGCGACTCAGGGCTATCGTTGTCTTGGGTATCGTGTGTCATGGTGTTCGGTATAGGGGGTAAGCCAGCACTAAAAAAATCTTGGTACTTTGTCAGTGCGGCGGTATACTTTGCTGCTTAGACAAAGTCTCTATTTTACGCAGCATTGCGTCATATCACCATGCGGGTGTAGTTCAATGGTAGAACGGCAGCTTCCCAAGCTGCATACGAGGGTTCGATTCCCTTCACCCGCTCCAGAATTCCAAAAGGCCCAAACTGATGTTTGGGCTTTTTTTATCGCTTTTGAATTCCACTAAGAATCATACAGGAAGCGCAGATTGCGCTATGTACACATCAGCATAAAGGGATCAGACTTTTGCAAGTCGGAAGGCTCCAGCCAGTGAATCATCATTATTGTCAGGGAAGAGGATCTGTTTTCGTGGGGCTCATAAATGCAGAATATCCTGCGTTATAGTTTCTGCGGCCGGTTGTGACGTAACCCAGCACCTGCTCCTTTGGGAGAATGAGTTGGATGCAGAGCAGGGGGTTAGTGTGTGAGTTGCTGCTCTGTTCAAGTAAGGTAGCATCGCAGTCACGCAGCTTGGCGCCCTGCTGTAGTGGGGGATTGGGCACGAGCATACGCAGTGTAGTGAACGTGCCTAGGCCCGAGAAGGATGGGCTGGTGAGAGGGGTGGTATCGGGTTGGATCATTAGTTCCAGAACCGTTGATGCACCTACTTTATTCAGCAAGTTGACGTTCGTCAGTGTTAGATTTTGGTCTGCACTGTACGAGCAGGATACACCGTAGGGAGCCAGCGTGGCACACTGATCCCCTGCTAGGCTAATGCTTTGCAGGTGTATGTCTCCTAATCCTAAAGTAGCTATGATTGCCTTGGGAAAGTAGGACGGGTTATTGAAAACCACAGGGACAAATACAAGAAAGATAGCGGCGGCCCCTAATACCAAGAACATTCGTTGTACCAACGAGCGCAGGGAAAATGCTATCCAGTTAAGCACTACTTGAAGGGGGAGCAGTATGAGGATACTCGACAGCCAAGTGCTGGCAGGCCTTATATCTACTAGCAATATTACGACCAAAAGCGAGATAAAGAAGCCGACGGTAAGTGCAGCAGTGATACACAGCTTGGCTAGGAATAGTTTGCAAGGTGTTTGCTTGGGGCGGACAGATTCATCAGTCTTCGAACGCTGTGTATGAGCACGGTTTTTTAGGTAGGTTGCCAGTTTTCTGAAAACTGCCGCTACCAGTAGGTAGGACATAGGGAGTAATACGATACTGGCGCTAATCCACTTAAGATGTGGCAGTGCTGTAGTCGCTATATCTCTCCAGCTTACTCCCTGAGCAGGCAGCGTCTGGGACTCTGGTAGCGGGAGAGGGAGCCATAATTGGTCGGGGTCTGCTGAGGCCGCAGTGAACAGTATGGTAATCACCAAGACTGAACCTATCCACATTGCCAATAGCGTATGGTGCGTGACTCTTCTACCGTTTGACAACGGAGGCTGCCAGTCAATGATCATCAAAAATACAATGGCTATCCATGATGCCCAAAGGGCATAGGTAAACTCAGTGTTGTGCGGCGGTGCGAATTGACCATCACTCCACTGACAGAAGCCAAGTGTGAGTAATGTTTGCAATGCTACGAGGGTTGCATACAGTAGAAATTTTCCTCGAGATAGCCGTTCTCGAGGTGTTGGTGTGCTGGGCTGATTGGCGTCAATGTTTGCGTGTGGCTCTCTAGCTTCCGGATAAAACGAATCCAAAACAAAGCGTGCAGCAAGACCAGGAAGTAGGCAGTAAATTCCAAAGGCAATGAAAACCAGTAGCCCTATTACGAAGATGGCAAGTAGCGTACCAGTGAGGTCTGTGAGGCTGAATTCAGGAAATTCTCTGATACTGAGGGCGTAACTAAGCAGGATGGCACCGCCGATTATCAGCGGGGCTCCTGCAAGAGCTTTAATGGTGTTGTTCTGTAGCCATCTATACAGTTTGATTGTCCAGCGTTTGATTCTTCTTTGTGTTGCTGTCATTTGCCTTTCCTCTGTTCAGGTCAGTCCTAGCTATAGGGCTCAAGGATACGTAACCACTCATGTTTATATCTAGAGAAGAGTCCTAAAAGTCGTAAGATATGTTCATGTAAGAGTTTGCTTCCTGTTGTCTACATAAGGCTGCTGCAAACTATTACCGCATTATGCATATCTGATGTGTAAGAGACCATCCGCGACGTCATTTTATGATTTGTTACCCACAGACTCTGGCTGTTGTAGTGCAGTTGCCTGCACGTTGTACATATTGTCTTTCAGCTTTTTCACGAAAATCTCTACAGCGGGTGTGTTGGTGGTATTGGTCTTGGTGATGATGCCGTAGGGGGCGATTTTTCTGTTTAGCTTGATCTTTACTATTTTCAGGGACCTAAACTCTTCGTAGTACTTTGCCAAACTGGTGGGTAACACAGCAAAAAAGTTACTGCCATGCATCAGCGACATGGTCAGAAGTAGTGAAGAGGTCTCAATGATATTAATAGGTTGCGCTACGCCTGATTCTATAAAGATATGCTCCAGCACTTTTCGCATGGGGCTAGGGTGTGCTTGGAATATCCAGGGGTACGAGATGATGTCTTGTAGCTTAATGTTTTTCTTATGATGAATTTCATGTCCTACGCATGAAATGATAGAGAGCTCTTCCTCTACCAATGGGTCAAATTTCAGAAACCTAATGGACTCATGGTCTTGATTCGTAAAACGGCCAATCACTACGTCCAATTGATCTTGGTTTAATGCATTAACCAGTACGTCACTGGTATCAATTTGCACGCTGGGTGTCAGCAATGGGTGCATTTGCTTTAACTCCACCAAGGTTTGGTTCAGTGGAGAGGGAATGGTGGCCATGATTGAGCCTATGCGAATGCGGCCAATATTCCCTGATTTCACTGCTACCAGTTCATCGCGAATGCCCCCTAGGTCTGCAAAGACGTTTTTTGCATAGCGCGTCAATATCTCGCCATAGCGCGTAGCCACTACCCCTTTGCGGTGGCGTTCAAACAAAGACAGTCCAATCGCCTGCTCCATTTCCATAATCATTTTCGATGCTGCTGGCTGGGTAATGCTGATGTTTTCAGCCGCCAATCGTATGGACTTAAATTGGTCTAATGCGATTAGTAGAGCTAATTGCCGCATCCGCAACCTATTGAAAATAATATTAGTATTGGGGATGTGGCTGTTTTTTATTCCGCTGCCCACCTTGTCTCTCCTTTTTTTAATGATAACTACAGGTGTTCACTTGATTAGTTATTGGCATTTCCTAGGAATACCTGCAGTGTGCATACTATAAGCGATGCTCAAAAAATAGAAAATTAGGAGATAAAGATGATCAAGCGACATGTTGCTTTTGCTAAGGCCGCTTTATACACCGTAGGTACGGCATTGGCTGTACAAGCTGGTGCTGTTCAGGCTGAGGAATGGAAACCTACACGAAATGTAGAAATTGTAGTGTCTGCTGGTGCCGGAGGAGGTACGGATCAGCTTGCACGTCTAATACAGTCCATCATTACTAAACATCACCTGTTAGATGTGTCCACCGTAGTGTTAAACAAAGGCGGTGGTAACGGTGCTGAAGGCTTTTTGGATGTCAAAATGGATAACGGCAATCCTCACAAGCTGATCATCGGTACGAACAACGCATACTTGCTACCGTTAGTAGCCAACTTGGGTTACCAATGGACAGAGCTAACTCCTGTTGCCGCGGTTGCTGAGGATGACTTCATCTTGTGGGTGAATACAGCTAGTGGTTTTGAGAGTGCCAAAGAGTATTTGGACGCTGTGAAAGCAGAGCCTAGCAAGTATCGTATGGGTGGTAGCCAATCCAAAGACGTAGATCAGACCTTGACGTTACTGATCAATCAGGCTGAAGGCACCAACTTTACTTATATCCCTTTTAAAAGTGGTGCAGAAGCTGCTGTGCAGTTAGCCGGTGGTCATATTGGTTCTAATGTGAACAATCCTGCAGAGAATCTCTCGCAGTGGCGTGCTGGGCAAGTAAAACCTTTGTGTGTGTTTAGTACAGCGCCCATCGTGTACACACAGAAAATCGTTGATGATCAAAGCTGGTCTGATGTACCCACATGTAGCTCTGAAGGGCTCAATATCGACTCGTACCGCTTCCCTCGTACGGTCTTCATGCCTGGTGGTGTAAGTGATGAGCAACGTAGGTTCTATACAGACCTGCTTGCAAAAGTTACTGCTACTGAAGAGTTCCAAGAGTATCTGGAGCGTAATGCCCTAGCGCCTAGCTTTATTCAAGAGCAAGAGCTTGTGACTTATATAGAGCATGATATTCAGCGCGTAGAAGGCATCTTTACGGAAGCAGGCTGGTTGAAAAAGAAATAACTATCACCGCCTTGAGCCCCTAGCGACAGGGGCTACCCGTTTCTCACCATAAGAAAACACAGAACTTTTAGTAGTTCAGGGAGAAGTCATGCCAGCAATAACGTATAGGGCAGCTGAAATAGGTACATCGATAGTCTTAGCGCTGTTAGGACTGATTGTGATGTATGGGGCAATGGAACAAGGTATTGGTTGGGATGACACAGGGCCACAGGCAGGTCTTTTTCCTTTTTACATTGGCTTAATTCTGCTTCTTGCTAGCTTGGGTACGTTTTTCAGCACACTACGTGCGTGGTCGCGTATGGGATATGTCATTACCAAATCCAGCGACCTTAAACGTGTACTTAAAGTCTTTATTCCAATCGTTGTCTATGTAGCCATCATGCCTGTTGTTGGTATGTACGTTGCTGCATTTCTATTTATTTGTTGGTTCATGCTCAAGCTCAAAGAGGGCGAGGGTTCCTATAAAAAGTCATTCATTCTTTTAATCTCAGTAGCTGTTCCTTGTGCCATCTATTTCATTTTTGCTGTGTGGTTCGAAGTCCCGCTATATGAAGGCTTATGGCTGCAGTGGTTGCACTAAGCAAGGAGAACACACATGGAACAGTTTGAACTATTAATGAACGGTATGGGTGTGGTGCTCAGTGGTTACCACATCATGATTATGATCGCCGGTATTTTGCTGGGGATTCTGGTAGGTGTATTGCCAGGTTTAGGTGCTCCCAATGGTGTGGCATTGTTGTTGCCACTGACATTTTCAATGGAACCTATTTCCGCCATTATTTTGCTTTCGTGCATGTATTGGGGGGCGTTATTTGGTGGCTCAATTACCTCGGTGTTATTTAATATCCCAGGCGAGCCTTCCTCTATTGCTACTACCTTTGATGGCCACCCTTTAGCGAAGCAAGGTAAGGCAGGCGAGGCGTTGATTGCTGCGTTTTCCTCTGCACTATTGGGGGCATTAGCAGGCGTTGTGCTGATTACCTTCCTCTCTAGCTATATCGCGCGCTTTGCACTGAGTTTTAGTTCGCCCGAATTCTTCGCTGTTTTTGTATTGGCCTTTGGTAGCTTTATAGGTTTAACCAAAACCGCTCCATTAAAAACAGTGTGCTCAATGATGCTGGGTTTTGCGATTGCTGCAATTGGCATGGACACCGTGTCAGGCAATATACGCTTAACTTTCGATATCCCTGATTTGCTACGTGGTATCGATTTTGAAGTCGCTGTGATTGGTCTGTTTGGTATTGGTGAAATTCTTTGCACTGTTGAAGAGTCGTTAGTGTTCCGTGGTGAACGCACTCGTATCACCTTCAAGATGTTCTTCAGCACCATCCTTAAGCTACCTCGTTACTGGGCGACATGGTTGCGTAGCACCTTAATTGGGTGCTGGATGGGCATTACACCTGGCGGCCCGACAGCAGCTTCGTTCTTAAGTTACAGCGTGGCTAAGCGAGTATCTAAAACACCAGAGAAGTTTGGTAAAGGTGCTATTGAGGGTGTAATTGCCCCAGAGGCTGGTGACCATGCTGCAGGTACCAGCGCGCTGTTGCCCATGTTGACCCTAGGCATTCCTGGTTCAGCTACGGCTGCGGTGATGCTAGGAGGTTTGATGGTGTGGGGGTTGCAGCCTGGGCCCACCTTGTTTGTAGAACAGCAGGACTTTGTCTGGGGCTTGATTGCCAGTATGTACCTTGGCAACGTCGTAGGCCTCATCGTGGTGCTAGCAACTATCCCACTGTTTGCCGCCATCCTACGAATCCCATTTTCTATTATTGCGCCAATCATCATCATTATTTGCTCCATCGGTGCTTTCTCCGTCAATAACTCCTTGTTTGATGTGGGACTAATGCTGGTCTTTGGTGTGTTTGGCTATTTCTTTAAAAAGCTTAATTACCCTATCGCGCCTTTGGTTTTGGCAGCGGTGTTGGGTGATAGAGCCGAAGACGCCTTTAGACAATCCATGCTGTTTTCGGATGGTGACCTGCTCATATTCTGGTCCAACCCACTGGTTGGCACGTTGACCACGATGGGGATTGCGTTTGCATTCCTCCCCTTGATCTCAAAACTTTTCAGTAAATCTTTAGGCTTTGGCTCAAAGAAACAATAGAGGGCATGTAATGAATTCAAATTCAAAACCTGTGATTGCATTAACACTCGGTGATCCTGCTGGCATAGGCTCAGAGCTGATTGCCAAACTCTTGAGTCAAACTAATTACCAAGAGCATGCCAAGGTCGTGCTAGTTGGTGACAAATGGCTATGGGAGTTTGGTCAGAAGGTTGCCAATGTACAAGTTCCTACTCAACCGATTTCTAGTTTTGCTGAGCTTGCTCAACTCGATGGCAGTATTGCGTACTACTTAGAAACCAACACCATTGAGCAAGAGCAGGTACAACTGGGTGTGGTTGGGGCAGCAGCAGGTGCTTCCACCTTGGCAGTGCTGACCTTATGTATGGATGCTGTACAGGACGGTTATGTAGATGCTATTTGCTTTGCACCGTTGAACAAAGCGGCCATGAAGCAGTCGGGTATGCAGTTTGAAGATGAACTGCACTTCTTTGCGGATTATCTCAATGTAGAGAGCTACTTCTGCGAATTCAACACCTTGGATGGGTTATGGACTTCAAGAGTGTCATCACACGTACCGCTGAAAGAAGCGGTGTCATGGATCACCAAAGATCGCATTATCGAAGCCAGTAAATTGTTGTACGACTCCTTGCGTGCCTCGGGCAATGCACAACCGCGAGTTGCGGTTGCTGCGCTCAACCCTCACGGTGGCGAAGGAGGCCTCTGTGGCACCGAGGAGTTAGACATCATTGCTCCCGCACTACAAGCACTCAACCAAAGTGGGTACGCAGTGCAAGGTCCATTTCCTGCGGACACCATTTTTCTTAAGGCCAGAGACAAAGAGATAGATGGCATTGTGACCCTCTATCACGACCAAGGGCAGATAGCGATCAAGCTAATGGGTTTTGAAAAAGGGGTAACCGTTCAAGGTGGGTTACCTATTCCTATTACCACACCGGCGCACGGCACTGCTTTTGATATAGCCGGTAAAAACAAAGCAAATCTAGGCGCCATGCAAAATGCTTTCCTCATTGCGTGCCGCATGGGGAAGACCTTTAAAAAAGCTTAACCAGTATTACTTAGGAACAGATACATGAAAATCACAAACGTCAGAGCTCGCGTATTTGAGTGGAAAGGTAAAACAGTTTCCCCGCAAGCTAACTTCTGCACCAATGCCATGGACGCCCTATGGGACAAGGGCGATTCTATGCATACGTTCCGTTTTCACGGTTGGACAGTGGTTGAGATCGAAACGGATCAAGGCATCGTGGGTTTGGGTAACGTAGCACTTGCTCCGCGTATTGCTAAACAAATTATTGATTTGTACTTAGCGCCGTTAATCATGGGTCATGACCCGTTTGATTATGAATATCTGTGGCAAAGAATGTACCGCTCCACATTGGCATGGGGTCGTAAAGGCGTAGCCATGGCAGCCATTTCGGCTATCGATATTGCGATTTGGGACATTATGGGTAAAGCCGTAGGCCGCCCTGTGTTCAAACTGCTAGGTGGTCGCACTAAGGAAAAAATTCCTTGTTATGCCTCCAAGCTTTACCGTACTGACCTGAAGGAAATGCAACGCGAAGCGCAGTCTTATGTAGACCAAGGCTTCTCGGCGTTCAAAATGCGTTTTGGTTATGGCCCCAAAGATGGCCCTGCCGGTGTACGAAAAAACTTGGATAGCGTTGAAGCGGTACGTGATGTCATTGGCTATGACACCGACTTGATGCTTGAGTGCTATATGGGTTGGGACTTGGATTACACCAAACGTATTTTGCCTAAGTTGGAAAAATTCGAGCCGCGCTGGTTGGAAGAGCCTGTGATTGCGGATGATGTGGATGGTTACGCAGAGCTGAATAGCTACTCCAATATTCCTATTTCTGGTGGTGAGCACGAATTCACGATTTACGGCTTCAGACAGTTGCTAGAACGTAAAGCCGTGTCGGTGATTCAGTACGACACCAATCGTGTAGGTGGGATTACTGCTGCTCACAAAATCAATGCCTTGGCTGAAGCTTACAGTGTGCCGGTTATTCCGCACGCAGGTCAGATGCACAACTACCACCTGACTATGTCTACCTTGGCCTCTCCTATGGCTGAGTTCTTCCCCGTGCACGACGTAGAAGTTGGTAATGAACTCTTCTACTACATTTTCGAAGGTGATCCTACTCCTGAGAATGGCTTTATCCAGTTAGATGATGACAAGCCAGGCTTGGGTTTGAGCCTATCAGAACAGCACCTTGAACACTTCAACATCATTGAATAAGCAAAGTACGAGATCACAATGAGACTAATACAATTTAAACATGCAGACGGTGTGCGTGTGGCCGTAGCGGACGATGCGGACTCCGTGAGCGTGATCGACGTAGAAGGTGGTGTGTATGCGTTGGCCCTGATGGCTATACAACATAACATCAGCTTGGCTGACTTGGTGCAACAACGCCTGAGTGACATCACGCTGTCCTACCAAGATTTAATTGATAACAAGCTGTTGTTGCCACCTATTACGCATCCCGATGATGCGCATTGTTTGGTGACAGGCACAGGCTTGACGCATCTGGGTAGCGCAGACACTCGTGATGGTATGCACAGCAAATTACATGCTGATCCTGCCAATCTGACCGACTCCATGCGCATGTTCAAGCTGGGGCTGGAAAACGGCAAACCCGGTCAAGGTAAAGAAGGGGCGCAGCCAGAGTGGTTTTACAAAGGCGATGGTAGCTCTGTTGTATCTCCTGAGCAGCCACTTCCTATGCCTAGCTTTGCGCAGGATGGTGGAGAAGAGCCTGAGTTGGTGGGTATGTACATTATTGACCCGAATGGCACCCCCGTGCGTGTAGGTTTTGCCATCGGCAATGAGTTTTCTGATCACATTACTGAAAAAGAAAATTACTTGTGGTTGGCGCACTCCAAATTGCGTGCGTGCAGCTTTGGTCCAGAGCTGTACATAGGTGAGTTGCCTTCTCACTTACAGGGCACATCCAAAATTGTGCGTGATGGCACAACCATCTGGGAAAAACCTTTCTTAACAGGCGAGGACAATATGTCCCACAGCCTAGAGAACTTGGAATTCCACCACTTTAAATATCAGATCTTCCGTAAACCGGGTGATCTACATATTCACTTCTTCGGTACATCAACCTTGAGCTTTGCGGATAACGTCCAAACGCAAGAAGGTGACGTTTTTGAGATTGAAATTAAAGAATTCGGCCGTGCATTACGCAACCCCTTAAAACGCGACCAGAGCACAGAATTCTTTTCTATTAAAGGGCTTTGATGTGACTATTTTGGGAAACATGTTGATTGCAGGGGAAGAGTGTCAGCGTTCTGAGCAGACATTCTTCGCTTTAAATCCTGCTACCAATGAAAGGTTAGAGCCAGCCTTTAGCACGGCTACGCCAGAAATTGTGGATGCAGCAGCAACAGCGGCTTATCAGGCGTTTTTAAGTTATAGAAATACTTCGCCAGAACAACGTGCACGTTTTTTAGAAGAAATTGCACAGCAAATTATGGTGCTGGGTGACGCGTTGCTAGAGCGTGCTCATCAAGAGTCTGGCTTGCCTATGGCCCGTCTGCAAGGCGAGCGTGGGCGTACCTGCTCTCAGCTACGCATTTTTGCTGAAACCCTACGTGATGGTGATTGGTTCGACGCCCGTATTAACCTGGCTGACCCCGCCAGACAGCCAGCCCCTAAGCCTGATCTGCGTATGCAGAAAGTCGCATTAGGCCCTGTGGCTGTGTTTGGAGCCAGTAACTTCCCGCTGGCTTTTTCGGTGGCTGGTGGGGATACCGCATCGGCACTCGCAGCAGGTTGCCCGGTAGTGGTGAAAGGCCATAATGCGCACCCTGGTACATCAGAGCTAGTGGGGCGAGCGATTCAGAATGCTATTCGTGTGTGTGAGTTACCTGCTGGTGTGTTCTCGTTGATTTTTGATGCGGGATACCAAATGGGTCAGGCTCTGGTGGCTCATCCATTGATTAAGGCTGTAGGTTTTACCGGCTCACGACAAGGTGGTTTGGCGCTGATGGATATTGCCGCCAAGCGTGCTGAACCTATTCCTGTGTATGCAGAAATGAGCAGCATTAATCCAGTGGTGTTCTTACCAGCAAAGTTACAGCAGGATTTACCTGCATTGGCTCAGCAGTATATTCAGTCGCTGTCGATGGGAGCAGGGCAGTTTTGTACTAACCCAGGTCTCTCATTTGCATTGAAATCAGAGGCGTTAGAGCAGTTCATTGAAGTCGCTAAGCACGCAGTTGCTCAGGTGCCTGCAATGACTATGCTTACACCGGGTATACAACAGGCTTACACCAAGGGTGTTCAGACTCTACGTGCTATAGAGGGTGTGAACGTGGCCGGTGAAGGTGCTGCAGTTGAGGGCCCTAATCAGTGCCAAGCAAGTTTCCATTGCATTGATATCGCAGATTTCCAGCGCAATGTAGGCGCACTGACGCACGAGATTTTTGGTGCAAGTGGGCTATTGGTGTGTTGTGACTCTATGGCACAAATTGAGCAAACTATTGCTGCTTTGGAAGGGCAACTTACCGCGACTATTCATGCCGCTGAAGAGGACTATGCGCTCTTACCTTCGTTGCTCGCCGTGTTAGAGCTAAAGGTAGGTCGTATTGTATTTAACGCTTTCCCCACAGGGGTAGAGGTAGCCACGGCGATGGTGCATGGCGGACCTTTCCCGGCGAGTTCGGATGGGCGTAGTACATCAGTAGGTACGGCGGCAATTGATCGCTTCTTACGACTGTTGTGCTATCAGGATATCCCTGAGCAGTTTTTGCCGCAGGCGTTACGTAGCAGTAACTCACTAGGTATTAGACAAAAAATTAGTTGATGCAAACGTAGGAAGGGTGACGCCTTCCTACACATAACATGGTACGGAGACAGTCATGAATGTATTAAAGAAAAAACTTAGCGTTGCGGTGTTGGCATTAGGCGCGATGATGGGTGTGAGCCAGAGCGCATTTGCTGAGCAGAAAATTCGTATTGCGCATGGAGCAAGTCCTGAGTTCCACATGCATACCGCATTGCTGGAGTTTAAGAAAATTCTAGAGCAAGACTCCAACAATAGATTTGTTGTAGAGATTTTTCCATCCGGTCAGATCGGTGGTGATACCAATATGGTAGAAGCCGCTCAAATGGGCGTGGTAGAAATTGCTGTAGAGCCGCCTTCTTTCTTGGCTAAATGGGACCCCGCTTTTGAAGTGGCGGAGTTGCCATTTATTTACCCCAGCAAAGAAGTGGCGTTTAAGGTATTGGAGTCTGATGCCGGCGATGCATTGCAAGCGCGTTTGCATGATCTAGGCTTAGAAGGTTTGGGTTGGATGGAAATGGGCTCACGTCACATTACCAATAATGCCCGTCCTATTCATAAGCCTGAAGATTTGCAGGGCATTAAGCTCAGAACAATGAAGGTGCCTACGCACATCGAAGCTTTTCGTGCCTTAGGTGCGAACCCCAGCCCAATGAACTTTGGTGAGGTGTACGCAGGGCTGCAGGTAGGTGTGATCGATGGGCAGGAGAACCCTTTGTCGCATATCTATACGCAAAAATTCCATGAGGTACAGAAGTACTTGAGCTTAACCAATCACGTGTTAGGTCTGTACTTGCCAGTGATTAACCAGGAATTTTATGAAGCCTTGTCTAGCGAAGACCAAGCGCTGATTAAAGAATCTATGCGTAAAGCCATTGAGTTTGATAAGAATCTTATTAAAGAGGAAGAAAGTAAGTATCTGAGCCAAATGGCTGCTCAAGGCATCGCGATTAATGAATTAAGTGCTGAAGAAATGGCCGTATTCCAAGAGGCGATGAAGCCACTGTCTACTGTGATGCGTGATCGAGTGGGTGGTGAGACTTATGACTTGTGGACTCAATCCATCAAAGATAATTCCAACTAACTGATTGATTAGTAAAAAGCTTGGCAAGGCCAAGCTTTTTATAGGCCTTGCCATGATTAAGATAAAAACTTTTCTTTCAAAGCTAGATTTATTCTTCTCATCAATTTTTCTATTTTTAATGTCTTTTTTAGTTCTGTTGCAAATCTATATGAGATATGTGACAGGAGGGTCTTTAGCTTGGTCTGAGGAGTTGGTGTCTTGGTCTTTCTTGTACATGGCATGGTTTGGTGTGTCTGCGGTATATATGGATGAAGGCCATATATCAGTGGGGTACTCAGGCAGTAAGCCTTGGTCTAAGTTGCTGCTGTCACGTCTCTCTTTGCTGATTCAAGCTGTGTTTTATGTGCTGATTATTTATTACGCTTTTACGTATGTAAATAAGCCGTATATATTGCGTCAAAAATCCGTGGTTCTGTCTTTGCCTATTTGGTATTTGTATATACCTGTGATTGCTAGTTGTTTTTATTCTTTGTGCAGAATAATCGCGAAGATTTTTAAGAAAGAAATAATAAGTGAGACAGTGTGATGGCCGGATTTATACTTTTTGCAATTTTTATAATTCTTATAACAATAAATGTACCGGTGGCTATGTCACTGGGGTTGTCATCACTTTTGGTGCTGATGTTTGTGGAAGGTACGCCTCCTGTAACGTTATTCACTAAATCGCTGATTGAGCTTTCGGATTCATTTCCTTTAATTGCCTTGCCACTCTTTATCTTGGCGGGTGAGATTATGCTGCAAGGAGGTCTCTCCAGAAGAATGATCTTGCTTGCAAAGGTGTTAACAGCACGCCTGCCTGCAGGTCTGCCTATTGTTAACGTATTAGCGTCTATTTTCTTTTCGGCTATCTCGGGATCGTCGCCAGCAACGGTGGCAGCCATAGGCTCAAACATGATCCCTGAGATGACAAAATCAGGCTATAAATCTAGCTTTTCGTCAGCGTTAACGGCCAGTGCAGGGATGATAGGCGTGTTGATTCCTCCTAGCATTCCATTCATTGTGTACGGGGTGACGGCAGGTGTGTCGGTAGGTGCTATGTTCTTGGCAGGGATTATCCCCGGCATCATGATGGGGGTAATGTTTATTGCCATCAGCATCTTTCTACAGCGCAAAGACGACGTTAAAAACAAATCAGCAGCACAGTCAGAAGAAGAAAAGCGAGTATTTGCTATTTTCTTGGAAGCCTCTTGGGCATTGCTGGCTCCCGTCGTGATTTTGGGAGGTATTTATGGCGGTATTTTCACCCCCACTGAAGCCAGTGCTATTGCGGTGCTGTATGCGCTGTTGGTGTCCTTCTTTGTGTACAGAGAAATATCTATCTGGTCACTGAAAGATATCTTGATTAAGAGTGCAAAAGTAAGCTCTCAGATTCTTGCGCTAATTATCTTTGCGTCTTCGTTTGGGAAGCTAGCAACGTTGTCCGGTATGCCAGAGGCCGTCAGTGGCATCTTCGCTAGCCTTACAGACTCTCCAATCCTGGTGCTGTTGATCATCAATATCATCCTTTTATTTGTGGGGATGTTTATGGAGACCATTGCGGCGATTATTATTCTTACGCCAATACTGTTGCCCGTGGCCGTGGGTATAGGTGTTGATCCCATCGTATTTGGTGTGATTATGGTAGTTAACCTCGCTATTGGTTTTTGTACCCCACCGTTGGGTGTGAACCTATTTGTAGCTGGTGCCATATCAGGTGATTCGGTGGTGGCGATTACACGCGCAATTATTCCGTACTTGCTAGGGATGATTGCGGTGTTGTTAGCGGTAACGTACTTTCCGCCAATTTCCTTGTTTTTAGTGAACTATTTTTACTAAGCATTGCGGTAGTACATAGGGGCTACTCGCTACATAGGATATGGTGGGTAGCTACCTGTAATGAGCACTCTAGGGTGCTCATTTTTTTGGTGAGGTGTTTTGGTTAGGTTGGCGCATATGCTGTATGGTAGTACCCACGCTTAATTCAGTACCCGTAGACCAGTATGCAAGACGACCTTTTCGGCAATGCGCTGCCATTGCCCGAGACCTCCGCCGCTACGCCGGCGACTTCACGTAAGAAACCTACAACTGCCGCACGCAAAGGCACAGCCAAAGTGCTGCCTGCTCCTGCGGGAAAAGAGTGGGAATCGCTTGCACAGCAGCTTCCAGAACAACTGCGCTTTGGTGTTTCTACCTGGTCATACCCCGGCTGGGATGGGCTGGTCTGGGATGGCGATTATGATCCTAGTGTGCTGTCTAAGCATGGCTTAGGAGCCTATCATCAGCATCCGTTGTTACGCACGGTGTGTATCGATCGCACGTTTTGGCGTCCGTTAACGGCAAGTCAGTATGCGGCGTATGCCGGGCAGGTGAGTGATGATTTTCGATTTGTGGTGAAATGCCCCGCCAGTATTACTGATGCTCAGGTGCGCAGCGAAGAGGGGAGGTCGCGCGAGCTGAATCCCGGTTTTCTTGATCCCTCACTAGCTATACGAGATTTTGTGCGGCCTGCGCTAGAAGGGTTACGGGGCAAGCTAGGTGTGCTGGTGTTTCAGTTAAGCCCTTTACCATTGGATTGGCTAACTCGCACCGCTGAACTGTTTGAAAAAATGGGCATTATGCTGGCGGCTGTGCGAGAGGCTTTGTCTGACGATGAGCAGGTCATTATTGCCGTCGAAGTACGCGACCCTGAGCTGTTAGGGCAAGCCTTGGTGGATACGTTAAAGGCTCATGGAGCTACGTTCTGCCTAGGTCTGCACGGAAAAATGCCCCCTATAGAAGCGCAACTACCTATACTGCGCGCATTATGGCCGGGGCCGTTGGTGTGCCGGTGGAGTTTGAATCGCATCTTTGGTGCGTATGGTTATGCGGATGCGCAGAAAAAGCATGATCCTTTCGATGCCATTCTCAGCGAGGATGAGCCTACCCGCGCTGTGTTAGCGCGTACGATTCGTGGGATTACAGGTGCTGGGCAGCCTGCTTACGTGACCATCAGCAATGATGCCGAGGGCTGCGCGCCGTTGTCCATTCAAAAACTGGCGCAGGCGATTACGACATAGTGCCGGTACGCTTCCTCATCATTGAAACTTCCGCGCCACAGCATGATTGAGCGAAGTTTTGCTAGGCGCTATGCGGTCGTGATGCGCTGAATCTTCAAATGGTGCGACAGTTCTCGCACGATCAGCAGATAACTAAAAAAGTTTGTGTCGTCGGGAAACTCACCGTCTTTCATGGGGCTTCCCGACACCACATCTGCCATCCGGTTAAAGAGGCGCTCTAGCTCAAGCTGGCTAAGTGTCTGCTCGTCCCCCGTCCTACGCACTATGTCTTGCAGATAAGCATCAGCACAGACTTGATGCGAAGCCGTTTGCTGTAGTTCGGGCATGGACTCAATGTGATCTTCTACCGTGGCGATTGCCATTTCTACTTCATAGGGCGTTGGGGGCGTGTGATTAAAACATTGTTGCGCAAGCGTTCGGTAGCCAATGGCTAAAGAGAGCGCTGGCTGTGTGAACCGAATGTGGTCTGCATCAATGCTAAAAGTCGCGTTGCTCATGGCTGCTTCCATCGCAAAAATAGGGGTAAAGATACGGTGGCTATCGTTTTTCCGCTGGTTTTGACAGCGACTTCAGAAACTCAGCAAACTCATCAGCAGCAGGCGACGGTTTGACCTTGGGTCGGGCAGTAGGTGGGGTATAGGGGTTAGGGGATGGGGCGTCGATGCGGAAATCAATAGGTATTGCAAAGGCTACGCTGTCTTGACCAGCCATTTCTTCAGGAAAGGGTGGAAATTGTCTAACCCGTCTAATAGCGTTAAGTACAGCACTGTCTAGGTCTCGATTTCCTGCGGACTCAACGAGTTCAAGTGACTCTATAGAGCCATCACGCTTTACCGTTAGATGTACCACTACTTTACCCGAGGCACCTTGAGTGCGGGCGTTAGAGGGGTAGCTTACATTTCTAGAAATGAGTGAACGAACCTGATGCTGCCACCGCTGCTCTGCTGCTGGGGTTTGTGGAGCAGAGGCGTGTGCTGCAAGCGGAAGCATGCAGAACGAGAGGATGCAGGCGTATAGCCAATGTCTGATTCGTGTGGACGCGTTGCCCATGACTACCTTCAGAATAAAAATAGGGAGAAAGTAAGATAGCTTACTTTCTCCCTGATTAAAAATATAGCGTTGTGGGTGCCTTCCGTAACCTGAAATTAGGATTAAGGTGTTATTTATTTACCAGCGATACCCCACCTTCAACATACCACCATACCCGCGTTGGCTATGGCTGCCGGTTTGTCCAAACAGGTAGCCAGAAAGATCTACACGAGAGCTAACTTGCCCTTGTACGCCTAGCTTCAACTCTAGAGCATGACGAGAAGGTCGTGCATCTAAGGTGTTGGTGCCCATCTGTACCGAAGCGGTATCACCGTTGTAGAGCCAGTTGGTTTCTAAAAACGGTAGTAGGCTAGGTTGATCGGTGCCGGGTTTAGCATGGGGGTAAAGCCTGACACCAACGCGTGTGCTCCAGGTGTCATCGTTACCACTACGCATTCTGGTGCCTTGTAGCGTGACGTCTTTAGCATCGTAGTTGGAATACACCACTTGCGCGTTAGGGGCTACCACAAGGTTGCCTAGTGTTGAGTCGGCAGTGAAGGGCTGGAAGGCATAGCCAGACTCTACCGAGGCAGTCCAAAGATTTGAGTGATAGCTGGCAGAACCCAATTCACTGTTAATACGGTTTGAGTAGCGCCCATATTGCAGCCAGACGTCGCCATATGCGCCTAAACGGGTGCTGTCATTTTGATAGAGCGTGCCGTAGATACCTACCGAATAACCGGAGACTTTACCTTTGGCGCGTACCTGTGACGTTGTGCCAGTGAGTGGGGCACGCATGGTAGAGGTAGAGCGTGTTTGCGCATCACCATAGCCTGCCATCACACCTACATACAAGGCGCCGTCTGTATTAATTGAACGTCTTAGTAGGTCGCCACCAAGTTGCAGCATGGTGCTGTCGGTTTTGATGCGAACATTGCCTTCTGCCATGCGCAAGCCGCTGTCGTGCCGAGCTTGTGCGCGTGCCCACATGCGGCGGCCATCGTCTACATTCACAGAGTCGCTACCCATGGAGGCTCTGTCCTGTAGCGAGTGCATAAACAGACGTGTAGCAGCTAGTTGGTTACCAATGTAGGCACCACTTTCTGGCGAGACGTTTTTAAACGCAGGGCCTACAGGTGGAACCACGGGTGGGGTAATAGGGGGTTCCGGTTCCACGGGTGGCTCAACAGGAGGCTCAGGATCAACGGGTGGTTCTGGGTCTACAGGAGGTTCAGGATCGACTGGCGGCTCAGGGTCTACTGGTGGTGTGTATTCTGAGGTCAAATACCAATCGTCTTGGGTACCGCCATTACCACCACGAATCAAGCTGTAGTCGTAGCCGTTCACAGCCACAGTGGTGGTGCTGGAGCGGTAGCCAGTTGAGCCGCTGTCTAAGTGGAAGGCGTCGGTCGTGGTCGTGCCACCGTTGATGGTTTCCACAAGTCGTATGCCTTCGGTGGTTGCTCCACCGGCTCCGCCTGCGTTGAGTACGCGTAAACCGGTATTGCCAGTAGTAGTACCGCCATCAATGACGAGCTTGTCGGTAGGTGAGCTGTCATCACCTAATTTGGTGTTCATCACCAAGGTGCCGCCGCCCACGTAGTCTTTGACTGTTAGGGTTTTGAAGGAGCTGTTAGCGTCAGGAGAAACAAAAGCTACAACGCCAGTGTTGTTCAACGTGTCTAAGGTTGAGTTGCCCCGTACATTCCATGTGCTGGATTGGTCCAAGGTCAGGCTGTTGATGCGCCCTGTACCTCGCTCGCGTAGTGCACCAGTGAGTGTGGAGTTGTCTTTTAGGGCAATGTCTATAACACCGCTGTCCATCAGCACATCACCCGTTAAGGTGGCTTTAGTGGCGTCTAGGTCTATTTGCCCTGTTTCAATGTCTGTGGTGACGCCATTGCTGGTGATGCTCACCGCACGAGAATGTAGCAGTATGCCATCGGCCTCTTCACCTGCTGTGCGAGCAGTGATGCTGGCATTATCTAGTGTGATGGCGTGGTTGCCTGCGGTTAGTAATAGGCCGGCACCATCTTGGGTACTGATGCTGGAACCGTTGGTTAGTGAGAAAGCATTGCTGACGTCTGCGGCGGTGACGTAGCTCCAAATACCGCGAGCATCTGCACCGGATACATCAATTTTGGTGTTGTTTAAATCGATGATGGTTCGGTTGCTCATGGATAGGCCGCTCGACCTGTCGCCCAAAGTAGTGATGCTGGTATTGCGGGTGGTAAGTTTTGAGTTGGTTCCGCTGGCAAATAAGCCGTAGGCACCATCACCATGCGTAGTTACTGAACTGTCTTCTAAATGGATTTCTGCACCCGAGATGCGTGTTAACGCTCCCACTCCACCATTGCCGAAAGTCTCGATTTGCACGTTTTTGGCTTTAATGGTGGCGGACGAACCGTACTCCCTAGACACATAGAGAGCATAGCCGTTGGTATTTTGAGTGGTGATGCTCCCATCTTCTAATGTGACGTGGCCTGCTCGGTTATCAATGCCTATGTGTGAAGAGTTAAGACTGAAATTTTTAGCTGTAAGAGTAGTACCTACTGCAGGTAGCCAGACACCAGTGCCGCCAGTTGTGCCTGTAGCGGAAATAGATACGTTCTCTAGCTCTACAGTAGCGTTGTTGTTGTTAATGTTAATTCCATAAACATAGCTGCCTGCCGACGAAAGTGCGGTGTTACGAAGAAAAGCTTTACCGTTAGTAGATAGGTGTAGAGCAGTCCCCGCAGAGGATGTGATTGAACCACCATCCATATTGAGTTGGCCGCCAGAGATGCTTACGCTACCTGCTTCGGAGATGATGTCTGTGTTGGTAAGGGTGGCAACGGCAGTAGCGCCAGTTATGCTCAGCCCCTTGGCATATTCTGTTGCGTTGATTTTGACATTTTCTAAGGTTATTTTGCCATTCCAGACTTCAGCACCAGAGGAAAAATCCTGAGTGACAAAAATATCTAGGTTTTTGGCGATTACGCTAGAGTTTGAGTGCTCTACGTTAATGGCACGGGCGCCTAGGAGCGAAGTGCTGATGCTGCCACCATCCAGTTCTATGCGACCACCATTCTGTGCGTATACGCCGTGGGCATAGGGACCGTTTGTTGTGATGGTTACGTTAGTGGCGGTAATAAGGCTATCTGTATCTGTAGCGTGTAAGGCGTGGTTTTGTTGAGTTCCGCCAGAGGACTCTACTGTGCTATTGGATAGAGTGATAGAGCCACCTGCTGTGGCGCGAACGCCCACACCATTGTCCTTTGTTTTTATGGTTATCTGATCGGCAGTTAGCGCATTGCCTTTCACTGAAACATCAATAGCGGCACCATTACCAGAGAAGGTCACGGTATCTCCGGGGTTTAAAGTGCGGTGTGTGCTGCCTGTGGGGTCGTCCACAATAATCTGCCCATGCTCTGTTGCCCATGCTACGGGTGTGAGCGAAGGCAGGGATGCGGCAAGCAGGACCATCATGATGGGGCTTAGTCGTATTGGCATAGAGGTTCTCTGTCTAGTCGAGCTGTATCCTGTAGTCAGGTTCGGGCGCCTTGTGATGAGGCGATACAGATAAAAGGCTCTAGAGTGAATAAAACACTCATGATCTAAAAATCTTTAGGGTTCAGGCATGGGCTGGATCCCAAAGATCCATCAGGATTTTCCCAAAGAGAAATTCGTCACACGGTAGGAGTACGTACAAGCCAGCCGAGATTTAGGTCTTGGAAGGTCGTATAGGGGAGAGAGAAAGGGGGGCTGTACTGAGCGTGCTAGATGTTAAGGCAATGTAGCGGGCAGCTTTAGAGTTAAAAAAGGCCCAGTTTGTAGGTGGGCCTTAGTGCAGCAAAGAGGGCGGTTTTTTTGAATGAGTAATTAGCTTTTTTGTTGGGCTAACCAAGCGTCGTGTAGCCACTTTTCGGTTTGGCGTTTACCGGGAAAACTAATCCATACGATATCGCGCTCAAATACCATGGGTTTCTCGTCTGCTCCTACGATTACCCAAAACCAGCGCCCATCTGCCAAGTTACGAGCTTTCACTTTCATGCCGGTTAAGGTCAGGTTTTGAGTGGTGCCGTTTTGTTCCACAGTAAGCGGTTCGTCGTGTGGGTCTATCCAGCTAATTTCCATGCGCTCCAGCAAGTCTGGCGCATGTTCTTGTAGGAAGGCCCTAGCGATTTGCTCGCTTTTTTCTCGGCTAGGCAAAGGTTGGTTTACTAACTCCAACGACATATTGCTAAAGCCTTTAAGCGTGCCGTCGGTAGCGACTACGGTGCTGAAGTGTTCACCGCCTAGTTCGCTGTTACGGCCATCTGTGCGGCTGTAGCGGGTAAGCACAGCCGTTTCACCATCTACCTGAACTGTTTGCTGCATGGATTGAGTGTGTGTGGTGGGGATAGTGAGTGTGGAATGTGATGTGGTCATGGTGTGTTCCTGAATAGTAGTGGCAAGGGTAGGGCTGCTGAGTAGTAAGAAAACCAACGCTAGTGGGAAGAACGATTTAGCTAAGCTCATAGAGACTCCGGTTGCGAAGAAAAACAAAGATCATTTATGTGTTGTGCTACATATCTCCATATTGAGTTCTTGATATAAGTAGCTGGCTTTGTAGCTTGCTACATAAATGAGAAATAAAAAATAAACAGCAGTAATGCTTAGGGCTAAGAAGGCTTAGTGTTCTGTAGTGAGTTTCATGCGCTTGAGTGCAGGGCCTACCTTGAGCATCATTTTATTGAGTAGTGCCAGTTCATCTGCCGTGAAGTCGCTCATGAAGTTGGCCACCCATTCATAGTGTTTGGGTAGAGCAGCGTTTAAGGCATCTTCCCCTTGCGTGGTTAAACGCACTACAGAGATTCGGCCATCTTTGGGGTCGGGATGTTTGCTGCACAAGCCCGAGGCTTCCATTTTGTTAATGGCGCGTGTCATGGTTTGAGAGGCCACCGCTACACCACTGGCAAGCTCACCAATAGTCAGACCTTCAGGATTACGCTTGAGCAGCAACAGCACAAAAAAAGGCGTTTGCGATAAACCGTGTGTAGCAAGATTGGCTTCAAAGGCTGCCAGCATTTCATCGGTAGCAGATGCCCAGACTAGCCACGTATGCAGACTTTCCACACTGGGGTTGCCGTACTGTTTCCCGAATTGCTCTAGGGTTTCACGAGAGGGAAGATCTTTAAGTTCAAACATGGTGTCAATAAATAGGTAGCTTGCTACATATTATTGGTGGTGTGGGGTGCGTAGTCAAGTGGGGTCGGGTGTTAATGACTGTTGTAAAAGCGTTCTTCTTAAAACAATAATGAGAATCATTGCTAATATATCGGCTTTTGCATCGCTCTGATTCGGTTCCCTATGTCACGCTCTTCCACGCCTAAGAAAGGTTGGCTCGCCCATTATGGTGAGCTGGTGGCGGTATGGACGCGGTGGTCGGGCAACAGGCAAGATGCCGAAGACGCCGCGCAGGATGCAGTGGTGCGGGTATTGGAAAACGATCCCAGCACGTTGGTGAATGCCCGCGCTTACTTGCACCGCAGCGTGCATAACCGTTTGGTGGATGGCTATAGGCGTTCAGGTGTATTGGATGTGGTTCCTTTACATGAGTTGGATGAGGCCGAACACCCACTACTTACCGACCCCGATGCGCAAGCCAGAACAGCCGAACTACTGGCATCATTAAAAGTGGCATTGGCTCAGTTGCCGTTGAAGTGTCGCCAAGTTTTTTTACTGCATAGATTAGAAGGCTATACCCAAGAGGAAATTGCAGCCAAGCTAGGTATTTCCGTCAGTATGGTAGAAAAATATATGATTCGGGCTAGCAGGCATCTTAGGAAAGAGTTACAAAATCATGCGCCACATTAAGTCAGGTTTTTTAGTCGCTCGTACGTCTTACTTAATGAAGGGCTGAAATCCTACTGATGCTTATCCATCGGCATCCGGCTTGTTATGCATACTGAAAACTCTACTACTCCTGACGATATTCAAGACGCTGCTGCTTACTGGTTTGCTCGTGTGCATTCCGGTAATTTCACAGTGTCTGAGCGTGAGTGTTTTACGGCATGGCGCAACGCGAATCCCAAGCACGAGCAGGAGTATAGGGCGTTAGATCAGATTTGGCAGGCAACTGGCATGCTGCCCGAGGACGAGTTGCGTGAGTTACTGGAAGCGCCAGATTCCCCATCACAGAAGCGAGTCAGTCGACGTCAGTGGTTGGCAGGGGCTGGTGTTGCATGTGCTGCAGCGGTAGTAGGGGGCGTTGCTCTGCATAACTACGGCGTGTTGGATGCCACTACCGATGTTTTGCAGTATGCGACGGTGCAAGGTGAGCAGCGCAATGTAGAGCTGCCAGATGGTTCCGTTATTGCAATGAATGTGAACACCGAGTTGAGTGTGCGCTATTACACCGGCCGCCGTGTGGTTGAGCTTGCGCGTGGTGAGGCGACTTTCGAGGTGGAGCCTAATCCAGAACGGCCTTTTATTGTGGATGCGGGCGATACCAGTGTGCGGGTTACAGGCACCGTGTTTAACGTGAGGCGAGACCAAGAGCGTGTAGCGGTTGCCGTGGAGTCGGGCTCGGTGGAAGTCAGTGCTGGGCGGTGGTGGAATAAAGAAACGGCCATGTTAACTGCCGATATGGTGGCAGAAGTGAAGGCGAATGCTCCTCTCTCGGTAGTACGAGCAGATGTGGGCGCACTGACCGCATGGCGTCAGGGCAAGGTGGTGTTTAGAGACCAGCCTTTAGAGGATGTGGTGCGAGAAATGAACCGTTATCTGCGCCATCCTATTCATTTGACGGATAGCCGCTTGAAGCCATTGCGTATGGCAGGCGTTTTCAATATTCAGGATGCTGAAGGGTTCTTGCAGGCCTTGCAAACGCATCTGCCGGTAGTGGTGGTACAGCGACCAGACGGCAGTGTGAATCTCGCGTTGCTGCGTTAACCACACCCAACAGCGGTGGGGTACAAGCAAGACAACATCACTGTTGTGCGTGCTATGTCATCACCTTTCTCTTTTGCTCACGTTCAATTAATTCTTAATAAGAATCGTTGTGGTTACAACTTTTTTTAAGAATTAGGTGAGGGTTTTAGTAGGTTCATCCGTCTCACTGATTGAAGGGGGTGTTCTTGTGTGTTGAACCTCCTCTTTCAGGATCCTTTGGCCAAAGGGATAGAGCGTCTACACGCTAGGCATATGTACCAGGAACAATTCTCGTGATTGATAGGAAGAACTCTGCTGCCCGCTTAGCGGGAAGTCATAAACACTTAGCTGTGCCTTTTTCTGCGACGCTACGGCATGTGACCGTTGCTGTCTCTTTGGCTGTATTTGGTGTTGCACCACAGGCGTATGCACAGACAGCGGCAACACAGATCCATATTCAGCAGCAATCGCTGAGCGATGCCTTGCTGCAATTGGGACAACAAACGTCTTTGCAGTTTATTTATGCCTCTGATTTGGTGCGTGGTTATACGGCACAGCCTATTAACGGCACCATGTCACCCGAAGAGGCTCTGCGACGCTTATTGGCAGGTACGGGCATTGAGTATTCACGTGAAGGCAATACCATTAATTTGTGGCGCCCGACTGACTCCACCACGCAGCTTAAATCCATCACGGTGACAGGCCGCTCGTTGGCAACCACGGAAGACACGGGCTCGTATGCGGCGCGCGATGTCACCATAGGTAAGTCGGCACAGTCGTTGCGTGAGATTCCGCAATCGGTGTCGGTCATGACCAGAACGCAAATGGACGACCAAGGTTTTACCCGTGTGGCTGATGCGCTGAACTATGTCACGGGTATACGCAGTAGCAGCTATTCCGATACGGAGCTGTTTACCAGCCGCGGTTTCAATACCAATATTCAGTACGATGGCGTACCTACTCAGCAAGGTGCTTTAGGCCCTGGTGTGCCGCATCAAGACTTGGCTATTTATGATCGCTTGGAAGTGCTGCGCGGCCCCACCGGTTTGTTGACAGGTTCTGGTGAACCGGGTGGTTCTATTAATATGGTGCGCAAACGCCCAACTGACGAGTTCAGGTTAGAGGGGGCGGTGGGCGTAGGTTCTTGGGATAATTACCGAGCTGAAGCTGATATCTCAGGGCCTATGAACGAAAATGGCACCTTACGCGGTAGGTTGGTGGGGGTTTACCAAGACAAAAGCCAGTATTACACCTACGGTAAAAACAATCCGCAACTGCTGTATGGGGTGCTGGAATATGACCTAGGGCAGAACACTACCGTGGGCATCACGGGCTTATACAGCAAGATGAACTTCCGTGTGTTTAACGGCTTGCCCTTGTATGACGATGGTAGTCTGCCGGGCTATGACACCTTTTTGGGCACCACTAAGTTATCCGGTCACGAGACCTTTGAGCTAGGGGCTGATCTGAAGCATCGCTTTGGTGAGGGGTGGGAATTCAAGGCCAACTACAGCCATAAAGAAAATAACTACAAAGGCTATAGTGCGATGGCGTTAACGCCAGTGTCTGTGGAAACAGGGCTAACCAGCGGGTGGGCAGGACGCATTAATAACACCTTTACCTGGGATCAACTGGATGCCAACGTGACAGGGCCATTCCAGTTGCTAGGGCGTGAACACTTTGTGACCGTAGGCTATAACTGGGCGCGTTACGACACAACTAGCAGCTCTAGATTTAGTGCCTTCCCTGATTGGGATGCATTCAATGATTTTGACTATGGTGCTTTGGACTTGCCTTTGCTGAACAAGAGCCAAGACATCACCACACAGTCGGGCTTGTATGCCTCTACACGTTTGTCCTTAACGGACAATCTGACAGCAGTAGTGGGTGGTCGTTGGAGTAATTACGACCTTAAAAGCAGAGACCTCAAACCAACGACTTCCCCTTGGCAAAAAAGCGATGCCAAAGCGGATAATAAATTCACACCGTTTGCGGGTTTGGTCTTTGACGTGAACGAACAAATTTCGGTGTACGGTAGCTACGCTGAAACCTTTGTTCCTCAGTCGGATAGTGATTACAGCGGTAAAACGCTGGAACCCCGTAAAGGCTGGCAGATGGAAGCGGGGGTAAAAGGCGAGTTCTTGGATGGCCGCTTAAATACGTCATTGGCCGTGTACCGATTACGCGATACCAACCGTGCCGTGGTGGACACCGATCACATAGGTTGCGGCAATTCACCTACGGGTACCTGCTATAGAGGCTCAGGTTTGGTGCAGAGCCAAGGCTGGGAGTTTGAAATTGTAGGTAGTCCACTGGCAGGCTGGGACTTGGGTGCAGGTTATACCTATACCGATGTGCGTGTGCGTGAAGACAGCGACCACGAAGTCGAAGGTCAGCGTTTTAACTCTAACTTGATTCCTAAACATCTGTTCCGCATGTGGACGCAATATAAATTTGCACCAGACGATTTTGGTGGCAGCTTGCGTGGCTGGTCGGTAGGGGCGGGTGTGCAATCGCAAAGCAATCTGTACACCAACTCGGTGTATCAGGGCGGCTACACCACGGTGTCGGCCAAACTGGGTTACCAACCTAACAAGCATTGGGAAGCGCTGCTGGTTATTAATAACCTATTCGACAAGCGCTACTTGGAGAGCGTAGGGCACGGTACGTTCTTGAACCTGTATGGCGCACCGCGTAATGCGATGCTGACGGTGAAGTACCGGTACTAAAACCTAAGCTGGTGCGTAGCGTAAGGCTTGGATGCTACGCACCGCTTTGGCACCAACGCCAGATACTTGGCTGTGCGCATGCGCCGCACATAATTGTGCAATGGGTAGTAGATGTGCGGCAGGGCGTTTGATGATTTCATGTGTCAGCGCCTCACCTAGGTAAAAATTATCACTGGTGGCTAGGCGTTGCAGCAAAGCAAGGTCGTTTAAGTCTACAGATGGTAATAGCGAGGGCAGCAGGTCTTCCGCTTCATCATCGCCCGAATCCAATAACTCAGTGATCAGCGCACTTAGCGCGCTTTGGTTTTTTGCCAAAGGGCTAATGGCAGGGTGCAGATCGCTACTATCTTGCTCGGTTTGCTGTGCCTGTAAAACGGCAGCCAGAAAGTCGCTAGAGGTCGCAAACACCACGCGTGAATCATCGTCGTGCGACAAGTAATACACGCAGCCAGCCAGAGGGCCAGTGGTAATCAACAAATGGTGATTGCTGGTACCTAGGTCGTCCAGCACGTACCCGCCAAACAGTTGAACGGCTGGGTGAAAAGAAAACTCTTCACTGTACTCTTGCACCGCAATGGGCGACAGCAATGTCGTATGACTGTAGTCGCCGTCGCTAAGAAGGTGGAAGTAAGCACTAAGTAGTGGGTTGTACGACATAGACTGTGCAGTGTTCGCATATGCAAAAGAAGTCTATGAATTATACGGTGGGCAGCAGGGTGAATCAGGTGTTTGCTCGCTTAGGTTTACCCCTTGAAACGAAAGAGAGGGTATACGCAGTGGATAGGTAATTCGTAGGCGCGTATAGTAAAACCTCTAGCTTCAACGCTGCACCTCTACATTTATGCTGCATGGGCACTGTGTTATTGGTCCACTATTCAGCATCGTATATCCCTTCTTCTTTTAGCTATCGCTACCTTTGAGTAATGCGATAGGTTTTGCTATGGCTACGTAAATGCTAGGGTTAGGTCTGGCTATACAGATATCTGCTAGAGGCAGCGCCATGAAAACGAGACAAACAGAGAAGTAGACAGGAGGACGCCAATGCAGGAGAAAAGTACGGCGAGAGCAATCAGTTATGCGTTATTGGCAACGGCTTTTTTTATTGGATTCTTTAATCGATTTGCCCCCGCCACATTTGCTGCGCCCATAGGTAATAGCCTAGGGTTAGAGGCTACCGCCTTGGGTGGTTTGGCAGCCATGCATTTCTGGGTGTACACCGTGATGCAGGTACCAGCGGGTTTGGTGATAGACCGCTTTGGTATACGGTTACCTGCTGCGTTGGGCACGTTACTGACGGGTGTAGGGGCCATCATTCTAAGCATGGCATCAAGCTATAGTGCAGCATTGCTAGGCCCGTTATTAGTAGGGCTGGGGATGTCGCTGGTGTTTGTGGCGGTGATGAAGAGCAATGCGATCTGGTTTGATGGACGCCAGTTTGGCTTGGTCACAGGGGTAACGCTCTTAATCGGTACCTTGGGTTCTATCGTGTCGGAAGCGCCGGCCAGACTCTTATTAGCATTGACTGATTGGCGTGTGATTTTCATGGTGCTGGGCGTGCTGACACTGATTGTGGCGGCCTTGATTTTGTTGAGTTGGCGAGCCCCAGCCGGGTATAGCGATGGCATGCAGCCTGCCGGGCAAGCAGGGCAAAACGTATTACGTCGTGAGCTATGGTTAGATGTACTAAAAAGCCGCCAGCTATGGCTGCTTCTGGTTGCGATTGCGGGTACCAACGGCACTTTCTATGCGTTTGCTGGTTTATGGGGTACCCATTTATTAAGCGATGGCTATGGTTTATCTGGGGCGTCGGCATCCTTGGTGTTAACGCTGGCATTGGTGCCTTATGGGCTCTGTTCCCCCATCGTGGGCAAACTCTCAGACAGTTGGCGTACCCGTAAGCACTTTATTTGGCTGTCGTCATTACTGAATGTGGTGGCGTGGTTATGGTTGCTGTGTGGGTCAGATGTGGGTTTCGCTGCGAGCCTAGTGTGTTTTTTAGTCTTGGGATTATCAAGTGGTGCGCAGGTAACGGTAGCGTTTGCAGCAGCCAAAGAAAGTGTGCCTGCCGCCGTAGCTGGCTCGGCCATTGCACTGGTGAATATGGGCGTGTTTTTAGTGACTGCAATTGTGCAAACGGTATATGGCTGGTTAATAGCGTCGGCAGCTGCTGACGGCGCATCGGTCTACATCACTGCGTTATGGTTGCCTGTGGGGATCAGTGTGCTAGGTTTTGTAGCGGCGTTAGGGGTAAGGGAAACCTATCCTGAGCAAGAAGCAGAACACTAAGCAGTTGTGCGCATGACGGGGTGTTGCTGCCGCCATAAAAAAAGCCCCATTGCTGGGGCTTTTTTGTGACGTGAATTACTCGTCTTGCGCTAAGAAACCACCGCTTTGGTGATGCCACAGACGGGCGTATACACCGTTTAGTTTCAGCAATTCGGCATGGCTGCCTTGTTCGATGATCTGACCTTGGTCCATCACAATCAGCCTATCCATCGCCGCAATGGTAGATAAGCGGTGCGCAATAGCGATTACCGTTTTGCCTGCCATCACTTCGTTCAAGCTGTCTTGAATGGCGATTTCTACTTCGGAATCCAGCGCGCTGGTTGCTTCATCCAACAGCAGGATGGGAGCGTTTTTCAGCATCACGCGAGCAATAGCAATACGCTGACGTTGACCGCCAGACAGTTTTACACCGCGTTCACCCACCATAGTGTCGTAGCCAGTTTTACCGTTTTGGTCGCTAAGTTGCTGGATGAACTCGTCAGCTTGGGCGCGGATAGCGGCTGCGCGAATGTCTTCATCCGAGGCATCGGGGTGACCATAGGCAATGTTTTCACGAATGGAGCGGTGCAATAACGATGTGTCTTGCGTCACCATACCAATCGCACTACGCAAGCTGTCTTGCGTGACAGTAGCAATGTTTTGGTTATCAATGCGGATTTGGCCACTGTCTACATCGTAAAAGCGTAGCAGCAGATTAATCAGCGTTGACTTACCTGCTCCTGATCGTCCCACCAAACCGATTTTTTCACCGGGTTTGATGTTTAGTGACAGGTTGTCCAGCACTTGGCGTTCGCCGTTGTAGTTAAAGCTCACCTGATCAAAGGCGACTTCGCCGTGCTTAACTTCCAGTGCAGGGGCATTAGGGGCATCTTGTACCGAGGCAGCACGCGTCAGCGTACCTAGGCCGTCTTGCACCGTACCAATGTTTTCAAACAGTGATGCCATTTGCCACATAATCCAGTGCGACATGCCGTTTACACGCACAGCCATTGCCGTTACTGCGGCCACTGCACCTGTACCGATTTCACCGTTATGCCAGAGCAGTAAGGCGTAACCACCTGCACTCGCAATCAAGGCCGCAACCAGTATTTGGTTCACGATTTCAAACATACTGATCAGACGCATTTGCCTGTAGCCAGTTTCTTGAAAGTCTTCCATCGCCGAGCGTGCAAACAGTGCTTCACGTTTAGTGTGCGAGAACAGTTTGACCGTGGTGATGTTGGAGTACGCATCGGTGATTCTACCGGTCATGGAGGAACGAGCATGCGCTTGTTCTGCTCCTACTTTGCCTAAGCGTGGCACGAAGTACCGCATGGTTAAACAGTAGAGAACAATCCATGCCACAAAGGGAATGATCAGGCGTATGTCAAAACCAGCGGCCAAGGCCAGAATGGTTAAGAAGTACACGCCTATGCCCAGCACGATTTCAATGAAGGTGAATAGCACCTCTCGTACGGCCAAGGCGGTTTGCATGACTTTAGTGGTCACGCGGCCTGCAAACTCGTCCGAGAAAAAGGACATGCTTTGGCGCAGCATCAGGCGGTGGAAGTTCCAACGCAACCGCAACGGGAAGTTAATCGCCAAGGTTTGATGCTGTATGAAGGTATGTAGGGCAACCAGCACTACACTGCCTGCCAGTACGGCACCTATGCTCCACAGCACAGTTTGCTCATGGCTAGACAGCGGCTCGCCCGCTTGCCATACCGACAACAAATCAACGACTTGGCCTAAAAATGCAAATAACCATGCCTCAAAAATAGAGACGCTGGCACTGAATATCGCCAATAAGGCTAGGTATTTGCGCGAACCCTGCGTGCAATACCACAGGAAAGCAGCCAAGCCCTTAGGCGGGACTTTGCTTTCCATTGGGGGGAAAGGGTCAACTAGACCCTCAAAGCGACGTAACACTATAACGCTCCGAAAGGGTGAGACGGAATTTTTAACAGCAGTCACCACGCGTATGGGGTGATGACTTAGATAGTTGATTTCAACCGAGCTGGTTAGCAGGGCTGTAAAGGTAAACGATAAAAGGAATGGCGGCCTAGCTACGTACCACGAAGGGGTACAGACCGCAGGGGCTCAGCAGGCCCCTAAAAAGGATTTTTGTAAATTAGACTAAGTAGTCTATATCCAGATGCATGAAAGATGCAAAAGAAATTCAGCAAAATGTCGTGTTTTCGCTAAGGCTAAAAGATGGGTGTACAGTACTGACGGCGGAGAATAAAACAGAGAGACATCTAGATGAAGAATTGGTCGTTGTCGGCATGGGTGGCCGGCTTTTTGGCTGTGTTGATTTCCTATTGTGGGCCGTTGGTAATTTTTATTCAGGCAGCGCACGTAGGTGGTTTTTCAGCAGAAATGTTGAGCTCGTGGATTTGGGCAATTTCAATCGGGTCGGGCGTGAGTGGTCTGGTGTTGAGCTTGTGGTTGCGTATGCCCGTTATTACGGCGTGGACGGCACCAGGTACCGCATTACTAATTAATTTATTCCCTGAAATTTCCATGGCAGAAGTGGTGGGAGCGTATTTCAGTGCTGCGGTGATTACGGCAGTGATTGGTTTCACCGGCTACTTTGAACGCATTGTGCAGTACATCCCCAAGGGGATTGCGGCGGCCATGATGGCAGGGATTTTGTTCCAGTTTGGCGTACAAGCTTTTCAGGCCAGTATGGATTTGCCTTCGGTAGTGTTTGCGATGTTGGGCGTGTATTTGATTAGCAAACGCTTATGGCCTAGCTACACGGTCATTCTGGTCGCGATTACGGGTTTTTTGATGGCGTATCTGCAAGGCCATACGCAGTTGGATACCTTAAGGTTGGAATGGGGTACACCCATTTTCACCATGCCCGAGTTTTCGTTAAAAGTATTCTTCAGTTTCACCCTACCGTTGGTAGTGGTGAGCCTGACAGGGCAATTTTTACCCGGTATGGTGGTGATGCGTTTGGCAGGCTACAACGCACCATCACGCGCTGTGGTAACGGGCGCGGGGTTAGCGTCTATGGTGGTGGCATTTTTTGGTGGTATCACCATTGTGCTGGCTGCTATTACCGCTGCACTATGTACAGGTAAAGAAAGTCATGCTGACCCAGAAAAGCGCTATGTGGCGGGTATTGCGAGCGGCGTGATTTATCTCATTGGTGGTACGTTGGCGGGCAGTATTGTGCTGATTTTTTCGGCCATACCGGCGGCACTGGTGTCGGCATTGGCAGGGTTGGCATTAATAGGGGCTATCGTGGCCAACATACGTTTACTGGCCGATGACCTTACGTATATAGAGCCTTCGGTTATTACCTTTTTAGTGACCGCGTCTGGGATGTCGCTAGGTGGTTTGGGTTCAGCGTTCTGGGGCGTGGTGATAGGATTAATTGCGTATTGGGTACTCAGAATGGGCAGAGTTACCAAACGCACGTAAAACACAGCATCACACTGTTTTTCTACAGTTCTGCTGCTTGCACGGGCCTTGTGCATTCCTGCACAAGGGGTATTTCGTTTTCTTTGATGGTTGCTGTGTTGAATAAACCTACTGCATCGCCTGTGTCGGTGCCATTATTTGCGATTGGTGTGCTGTTGGTGGCGATGGCGTCATTGCAGTTTGGGGCAACGCTCGCCAAGAGCATGTTTCCTGCCGTGGGGGCGTTGGGCACTACCACGCTGCGTCTTGCTGTGGGCGCAATGTTAATGATGCTGGTGCTGCGCCCGTGGCGTACGCCTGTGTCGGGCAGCGGGCAGTTCAAAGCGTTACTGGCGTATGGCGTGTCATTAGGCATGATGAATATGCTGTTTTATACCTCACTGTCTACTATCCCATTGGGTATTGCCGTGTCGCTAGAGTTTTTAGGGCCATTAGTGGTGGCCTTGGCAGGTTCTAGGCGGGTGCGCGATATTGTCTGGGTGGTGATTGCAGCGGGTGGTTTGATACTGCTGTTGCCTAGCGTAAGCGGCGTAGACCTAGACCCCATTGGTATGCTGTTTGCGTTAGCGGCAGGTGGGTGCTGGGCACTCTATATTGTATTTGGTAAGAAAGCAGGGTCTGCCTACGGTACGTCTACGGCGGCATGGGGCACGTTAATTGCTACCTTGGTGGTGCTGCCTGTGGGTGTGTGGACGGCAGGCTCGTCCTTATTAAACCCTGCTTTGATTCCCGTCGCGTTGGCGGTGGGTGTATTGTCCACCGCGATTCCCTTTACCTTAGAGGTGATGGCGCTCACGCGCATGCCTGCCAGTGTGTTTGGCATGATGCTAAGTTTAGAACCCGCTTTTGCGGCGTTATTTGGTCTGCTCTTCTTGCACGAGCAGTTGCAAGGCCTACAGTGGTTAGGCATTGCGGCGGTGATTATCGCTTCTGCGGGGGCGGCAGTTAGCTCTAGACGCTAAACTAGCGTCAACGACAGGAAGGAAGATAGCCTGACAAGGAGGTCAGGCTACGGTTGCGCAGGATTAAGCAAACGGGCAATAACATACTTTTTTTGCACCTACTAGATGGGCAATACCCCTAAGGGCCAAAAAACGTAGAAAAACGTGGCATATACATCACGCTATCCCCACGCTAAGCCCCATTTCATCGGCTCTATCAGCAAATGCAAGAAAACGCTTCGGGGCTATAAGCGTTTGCATATTCCACTTATTAAACCGTACCACCTTTCGGTGATATCACCCTTCCTTTAACTTTATGCGTGTGCTGCTAGACATCGCAGCATGTACAGGCTGTGGTTGTGGTCATCACAACTCAAGGGACAAACAAAACAAGCCCGAAGCCTGACCGACTCTCTAAACCTGTTTGACGGCCATAGGCCATTTCTGAGGATATGTAGGGAGTCTGAACGTATATTAAAAAAGGAGACCCTAGATGTCAGCTCAAACAGAGAAAAGTCAGCCGGTTGATTGTGGTGGTGTAGACGAGAAATTACCGCTAGGTAGTTTGGCTACGCTGGGCATTCAACACGTGATGGTCATGTATGCGGGTGCGGTGGCTGTGCCGTTGATTATCGGTGCTGCGCTGGGTCTGACCAAAGAGCAGATTGCTTTGTTGATTAATGCAGACTTGTTGTGCTGTGGTCTGATCACAATTATCCAAGCGCGTGGGGTAGGCGTGTTTGGTATTAAGTTACCTGTGATGATGGGTGTGTCGTTCGCGGCAGTGAGCCCTATGATCGCGATTGGTCTGGATCCTAATCTAGGGTTGACGGGTATTTTCGGGGCCACCATTTTGGCCGGTATTTTCAGTATTCTGATTGCGCCTATATTTAGTCGCATGATGGGGCTGTTCCCGCCAGTAGTTACCGGCATCATCATTACCGTGATTGGTATTACCTTGATGCGTGTGGGTTTGGAGTGGGTAGGGGGCGGTAAGCCGCAAATCCTAGATCAAGTAACCGGTCAAATGATTGCCAACCCAGAGTACGGTTCTATGCAGAACTTGGGTACGGCGCTGGTCGTGTTGTTGATTATCTTGGGGATCACCAAATTCGCTAAAGGCTTCTTGTCTAACGTGGCCGTATTGATTGGTTTGTTGGCGGGTTTCTTTATCGCACTGGCTCAAGGTCGCATTAACTTTGATGGTTTGGGCGATGCAAGCTGGGTAGCGATTGTTAAACCTTTTGCCTTTGGTGTGCCTACACTGAGCTGGAGCCTATTGGGTGCTGCCGCTATTTTGTCGTTGATCATGGTTGTGATCATGGTGGAATCGCTGGGTATGTTCTTGGCGTTGGGCTCTATTTGTGGTCGTCCACCTAGCCGTGAAGACTTAGTACGTGGTTTGTCTACAGATGGTCTGGGTACCTTGATTGGCGGTGTGATGAACACGTTCCCACACAGCTCGTTCTCGCAAAACGTAGGCTTGGTTAGCGTGACCGGTGTGCGTAGCCGTTGGGTGTGCGTGATGGGCGGTGTGTTCCTGATTGCCCTGGGCCTGTTCCCTAAAATGGCATTCATCGTGGCCTCTATCCCTAACTATGTGTTGGGTGGTGCAGGGATTGTGATGTTCGGTATGGTGGCGTCCACAGGGATTAAAATTCTGATGTCTGCTGACCTGAACAGCAATCGCTACAACCCTTACATTGTGGCAATCAGCTTGGGTATGGGCATGATTCCTCTGGTAGCTGAGCACTTGCTGGACAAAATGCCTAGCGTACTGGCACCGTTGCTGCACAGTGGTATTTTGTTGGCGGCAGTATCCGCGATCACATTGAACTTGTTCTTCAATGGCATCAGCCGCCCAGAGCGTCGCAAACAAGAAAGCAGCGCACCTGCTACAGCCACCGCGACTGAGACAGGGCCTAGACTGGTCACTCAGGAGCCAAGCGGCACACAACAGCTGGCTTCCCAGCACTAAACGAAAAACATAGAAGGCTGTCCGGTGGGCAGCCTTCTTGCTTTGGTGGCTAGCCTTCATAAGGGTTAACGCCCAGCTACCTCTGTTTTGGTAATCAAAGGAAAGTAAATACGACGATTTTTTACACCAAAGGTGCGTCTACAACGGACAAAGATCTACGGCGCACTCTATAACGAAGGGGAGACAATAATGAAAACCTTAAGTACTACGCTGTTGGGAGCATCGGTAGTGGCGATGGCAGCGTTCAGCACGTCTGCACAAGCGATCACATGGAGCGACAACTTCTTTAGTTATCGCTATGGCACACAGTTTCACGAGCCTATGAACGATAAGGATGTGACGAAAAACATCCTCAGCTTCACGCACGTCAGTGGCTACAACTACGGACAAAACTTTTTCAACGTAGACATGCTGCAATCCAGCAAGGCTGATCCCTCTAGTGGTGGTAATAATGGCGCTACCGAGTTCTACGCTACCTATCGCCATCAGTTGTCTATGGGAAAGGTGTTTGATACGGACTTAAGCTTTGGCCCTGTGAAAGATGTGGCCTTAACGGCTGGGTTTGACCTGAACACTAAAAACACTGCCTTTGGCCCGCGCAAGCGGTTGTTGGTGGTAGGGCCTACCTTGAAGTTTGATGTGCCTCGTGGCTTCTTAGATTTGAGCCTGATGTACGGTAAAGAGTGGAACCACTGCGGGTTGGGTGCTCCGGCGTGCCCAGACAGTAATGCCTCGTTTGATCCGCAATTTATGGCAAGCCTAGCGTGGAATCTACCCTTTGATGTGGGTTCTGTACCCTTCAAATTCCAAGGCTTTGCTAACTACAACAGCCCCAAAGGCCGTGACTATGCAGGTATCAGCACTAAGTCCGAAGTACTTGTGCGTGCCTCATTGATGATGGACGTGGGTAAGGTGATGTTCGACACCAAAAACACCTTCTGGCTAGGCGTAGGTTACGAATACTGGCATAACAAGTTTGGTAACCGTTACATGGCCAATGGCAACCTAAAACCAGGTATTAAAACTACAGCGCCTATGTTGCAGGCTGAGTGGCACTTCTAAGTAGTTAAATTGCGGTAAAACGTGGATAAGTGAGTTCGCCCCACACACAGGTGCTTTCCTTGTGGTGGGGCGTTTTTTATGATTTGTGAATAGGCTTCAGTCTAGGGGCGGTGGCAGTCGCCCGGCAGAATCCAGTTGCGCTAAACGGGTACGACAGAAGTCTAAGAACAGTTGTGCGGGCTTAGTAAGCTGAGTGCGTTTAAGGCGGGCACATACTAGGCCAGAACGCGCTACTGTCTCTTTAATATCCACGCACACAATGCGCTTGCCGTCGTAGGTACGGTCAATGACGGGGCGCGTTACCAGCAGCGAGAAACCAAAGCCTTGGGCTACCATGCCGCGCACCATTTCAATGGATGGCGAGCCAAATACGATATTGGGGGTTAGCCCTAGATCGTGGAACAAGCTGACAAAGAAAGTGCGGCTAGGTTGTATGTCCAGCAAGATCATAGGCTCAGCACACAGATCAAACATGGAGATGCTTTCTTGCTGCGCAAAGGGATGGTTTTCGGGCAGCAATACATAGGGCTTTTGCGGCGGCATTAAGGGTTCTGTTTCGATGGTGCCGTCTAACTCATGCTCGTACAGAAACACCAAGTCAAACGTACCAGCAGTAAGCCCTTGCACCAAGTCTTGTTGATCGCCATCGCGCAGACGCAGATTCAGCCCTGGGTGACGATCACGGAATTCGGCCAAGAGCATAGGCAGATACAGCGGTGCCACGGTTTCAAAACAGCCAATGTCTATCTTGCCGGTAACTACATCGTTATCAGCCAGCGCGTTTTGTTCAAACTCGTAAGACATGCGCAGCAGCTCTTCTGCTTTGCGGTAAAAACGTTCGCCACTAGAGGTGAGGGTCACGCCTTGTGCGTGGTGACGAATGAATAATTGCACCCCAAAACTGTCTTCCAGGTTTTTGATAGCGTTGGAAATGGAAGGTTGGGCAATATGCAGTTGGCGTGATGCGCCTGCGACGCTACCGGCTTGTACGGTGGTCACGAAGTATTTGAGTTGTCGTAATGTGTAGAAAGCCATGCGGCCCTCCTGCTTGGGGTGCTTGTCCTTGCACCGGTGTACTTGCCGCTATTGTAGGGGTTGAAAAGCGATGCGTGAGGGATTTTTACGTTAAATACCGGCAATTGAGTGCTCATAACGCAATGTTGAGGGCGGTTGTTGGTGCTGGGGTTTTCCCTAGAAGCTTAAAAGATTGAGTTTTTTACATATCTCTGAAGCCCAATCGTGGCGCGGCTTAGCGTGACTAGTGATATTTAGCTTATGGCTTGACAAGCTTTTTAGTAGTTAAGGATTCAAGCATCCCTGGGCTAGCATCACAACCTCATCAAGTCATCACACGAGGAGGGGTCATGACAAGACGTTTCTTGAGCCTATTTATTGGGCTGATCATTCCCTACGCCAGCGTCATGCTGGGTATTTACCATTTTCGCTTTAGTACCGAGTTCATCTTAGGTTTTCCGCCTTTGTATTTCTGGGTGTTCTTGTGGTTCTTCCTGACCACCATCTGTATTTCCACAGCGTGGTTATTGGATAAAAAAGACTACCAAGACGAATAACAACAATCGCTAAGGAATACTCATGGCAGCTTTTATTTTCATTTCAATCATCCTGTTCTCGTTGTTATTGGCCTTGATGGTCAATCGCAATGCTAAGAAAGGGGACGTGGCTGATTTTCTGGTGGGTGGCCGCTCGTTTGGCGTGATCATCCTGTTCTTCTTGGCCGTAGGTGAAATCTACAGTGTGGCAACCGTGATTGGTTTGCCCGGCAGTATTTATGCTAAGGGCGTGAACTACGGTATTTGGTTCATGGCGTTCTTGCTGTTGATCTACCCTGTGGGCTACTTTTTGGCGCCCAAAATCTGGAAAGCCGGTAAGCACTACGATGCAATGACCGCGCCCGATTTGTTTAAAAGCCATTTCAAAAGCCGTACCTTGGAACTGGTAGTGGCAGTGTGCTACCTGATGTTCTTGATCCCTTGGGCACAAATGCAATTCCAAGGTTTGATCGTGGCATTGAATGCGCTGGGCTATGAAATCGATCCTGTGATTGCAGTGATTATTGCGGGTGCGATTGCCTTTATCTACATCTCTATTTCTGGTGTGAAAGCGCCCGCCATGATTGCGGTGTTGAAAGACATTCTGCTGTTTGGCGCGATTGTTGGTGTGGGTTGGGCGGCATTCCACAAAATGGGTGGCGTGGAAGAACTGTTTACGGCTGCACGTGATCAAGGTGCGTCCATTGCGTACGCTAACCAAGATGAAGTGGTGTTCTCTATGTCCACCATCGTGTTCCAGTCCATGGCGTTCTACTGCTTGCCATTCATGATCACGATCTTGTTCACCAGTAAGTCCGAAGGCGGTATTAAGCGCGCTAAACGTTTTATGCCTCTGTACATGCTGATGTTCCCGTTCCTGATCGCAGCAGCCTACTACGCCATGGTGAAGATTCCGAATCTGCCAAGTCCTAACCACGCGTTTATCGCAACGGCTATTGATGTATTGCCAAGCTGGGCGGTAGGTTTTGTGGCCGCTGGTGCAGCGTTGTCTGGCTTGATTCTGATCTCGGTAATTTCCTTGTCGGTAGGCGGTATTTTCACCCGTAACTTGGTGAGCAACGTGCCGCTGCAATCACAGAAGCGTTTGTCGCAGATCGTGATTCTGGTGTACCTGATCATCTCCATGATTCTGACCGTGGTATTGCCAAGCTTGATGCTGAATCTGATGAACACCGCTTACGCCGGTTTTGGCCAGATGTTGCCAGGTCTGCTGTCCGTCGTGTTCTTCAAACGAGCGACTGCGGCAGGTGTATTGAGCGGTTTGTTGGTAGGTATTGCAGCCGTGTTCGCCATGTACTTCAGCGAATTCAACCTGTACGCCATCAACATCGGTTTGATCGCCTTGGTCTTGAACTCCATCACCGTATTCGTGGTGAGTGCATTGACACAGCGTAGTGCTGTAGCAGGTTTGAGCACCAAAACTGCATGATTTTCCTAGCGTGTCAGGCCAGTACATGGCCTGACCGCCAACACTGATAGAGCAGTGCCGTCATAACTCTAATTTTGAAATTTAACGCAGCGCAAACCTATCCGGGCAGGTGAGGTGGCAGCTGTAGCAGCGACATAACGCTGCCGGACTATATCCGTTCAGAAGGAAACCGAAAAATGACTATTGAATCCATTGATACGCTGGTGATTGGTGCCGGCCAAGCTGGTGTTGCGGCCAGCGAGCATTTGAGCAAATTGGGTGTGGCACACGTGGTGCTGGAACGTGACCGTATCGCCGAACGTTGGCGCACAGGCCGCTGGGATTCCCTAGTGGCTAACGGCCCAGCCTGGCACGACCGCTTCCCCGGTTTGACCTTTCCTGGCATCAGCCCTGATGCGTTTGCCAGCAAAGATCAGGTTGCTGATTACTTTGAAGCCTACGCCAAACAAATTGATGCGCCTATTCGTACTGGCGTAGAAGTGAAAAAAGCGGTGCGCAACGAAGGCCGTCCAGGCTTCCGTGTTGAAACCTCCGCTGGTGTGTTTGATGCGTTGAACTTGGTGGTGGCAACTGGCCCTTTCCAATGCCCTGTGATTCCTGCCATTGCGCCTAAAGACGAGCGCTTGCACCAGATTCACTCGGCGGCATACCTGAACCCTGAGCAGTTACCTGAGGGTGGTGTGTTGGTGGTCGGTGCGGGTTCATCGGGTGTGCAGATCGCAGAAGAATTGCTGCGTTCTGGCCGTGATGTCTACCTGTCAGTAGGCCCGCACGACCGTCCACCACGTAGCTACCGTAACCGTGATTTCTGCTGGTGGTTGGGTGTGTTGGGCTTGTGGGATGCCGAGAAAGTTACCCCCGGTCGTGAGCACGTAACCATTGCTGTGAGTGGTGCAAACGGTGGTTACACCATCGACTTCCGCAAACTGGCTGCACAAGGCATGAAACTGGTGGGCCTAACTAAGTCGTTTGAAGATGGCAAAGTGTCTTTCCAAAACGATTTGGGCGACAACATTCGCGCTGGCGATGCCAACTTGATGGCCTTGTTGGATGCGGCGGATGAGTACGTTACTCGTAACGGTTTGGATTTGCCTGAAGACCCAGAAGCACGTGCGCTGTTGGCCGACCCAGATTGCATGGTGAACCCTGTGCTGGAACTGGACCTGATCAACGCTGGTGTACGCACCATCATTTGGGCAACGGGCTACGCCACAGACTACAGTTGGTTGGAAGTGGACACCTTTGATGAAAAAGGCAAACCGCTGCATCAGCGTGGTGTGTCTACTGAAGAACGCGGTGTGTACTTCTTGGGTTTGCCGTGGCAGTCACGTCGTGGTTCCTCCTTTATCTGGGGTGTATGGCACGACGCTAAGCACGTAGCAGGTCACATTGCTACACAGCAAACCTACCGTGCATACCACGAAGAAAACCCTACAGCCCAAGCAGTAACCGCTGAGTAATTACCTAATAGTGCATTCCATTGATGAGGAATAACGCAATGCCTACACATACTCGTATCCGTATGTTCAACACCAAAGACACGTACCCTAACCAGACGTTGGACAACGATCTGTGCCAGGCCGTACGTGCTGGTAACACTGTTTATGTTCGTGGCCAAGTAGGTACGGACTTTGACGGTAACTTGGTGGGTTTGGGCGATCCTGCTGCGCAAGCCGAGCAAGCGATGAAAAACGTGAAGCAGTTGCTGGAAGAAGCCGGCAGTGACCTGTCACACATTGTGAAAACTACTACCTACATCATCGACCCGCGCTACCGCGAGCCGGTGTACCAAGAAGTGGGCAAATGGCTGAAAGGCGTGTACCCCATTTCAACAGGTTTGGTAGTTGTAGCACTGGGCCAGCCCCAGTGGTTGATGGAAATTGATGTAATCGCTGTGATCCCTGAAGGTTGGGAAGCCAGCAAAGCCTAAGTAAGGAGTCAGACCATGACCTTCTCTATTATTGGACGTTGTGCAGAAACCGGTCAGTTGGGTGTGGCCATTAGTTCCTCCAGTATTGCCGTGGGTGCGCGATGCCCATGGGTACGTGCTGGGGTGGGCGTGGTAGCCACTCAAAATGTGACCTTGCCGGCGTTGGGGCATCGTGTGTTGGATCAGTTGCAGCAGCACAAGCTGAGTGCGGCCGATGCGTTGAAACAGGCGTTAACCACAGATGACTGGAACGACTATCGCCAAGTAACGGTGGTGGATGCACAAGGGCGTACAGCCTTGTTCAGTGGTAGTGAAGCATTGGGGATTTATCACGCCGTTGAAGGGCAGCAATGTGTTGCGGCCGGCAACCTGCTGTCCAGCAAGGCGGTGATTGAAGCCATGACCAAGGCGTTTGAAACCACCACCGGCATGTTGGCAGATAGACTGCTTGCTGCCATGCAAGCAGCGATGGCCGCTGGTGGTGAAGCAGGTCCTGTACATTCCGCAGCACTAAAAATTGCTGGCGATGTAAGTTGGCCTATGGTGGACCTGCGTGTGGATTGGGCAGACGAAGCGCCTATAGATAAGTTAGAAGCGCTGTGGCATGCCTACAAGCCGCAAATGCAAGATTACCTAACCCGCGCGTTGAACCCTACAGCAGCACCTAGCTACGGGGTACCTGGGGATGAGTAATCTCTCTAGCCGTGACATCTTGGAAAAACTGATCTCCTTTGCGACGGTCAGTAGAGATTCCAACTTGCAGCTCATCACTTTTGTGCGTGACTACTTGGCGAGTCACGGTGTAGAGAGTGAGTTGTTCCATAACGACGAGGGCACCAAAGCCAGCTTGTTTGCCACCATCGGCCCTAAAGACAGGGGCGGGGTGGTGCTGTCTGGGCACACAGATGTAGTGCCCGTAGATGGCCAAAACTGGACGGTAGACCCTTTTCAGTTAAGCGAACACGACAGCAAGTTATACGGACGCGGTACGGCTGACATGAAAGGCTTTATTGCCTCTGTGCTGGCAGCGGTACCGTTGTTTGTCAAAACTGAATTAAAAACACCCATCCATTTGGCATTTTCCTATGACGAGGAAATAGGCTGTTTGGGTGTGCGCCCTATGTTGGCAGAGCTAGCTAAGCGCCCATTGAAATACAGTCTGTGCTTGATCGGTGAACCTACCGAGATGAAGCCCGTGCTGGGTCACAAAGGCAAACTGGCTATGCGTTGCTGCATCAAAGGTGCGGCATGCCATTCGGCGTATGCACCTTATGGTGTGAATGCTATTGAGTACGCTGCACAATTGATCACCCGTTTGGGTGAGATGGGTAAACGTCAGGCTCAACCTGAGCTGCACGATGCCCGTTTTGACCCGCCGTACTCCACCATTCAGACCGGTGTGATTAAGGGTGGTAGAGCCTTAAATATTGTTCCTGCCGAGTGCGAGTTCGATTTTGAGGTGCGTGCGTTGCCCGATTTTGATGCACAAACCGTAGCGGATGAATTGCAGCAGTACGCACAGAACGAGTTGGTGCCTGCTATGCAAGCCGTGCAGCCAGATACGGGTATTGAAATGCAGCCACTCAGTGCCTACCCAGGGTTGGTCACTCCGCCTGATAGCAACGCAGCACAATTGCTGGCGCTCATCAGTGGTTCAGATGATTTTGGTACGGTGGCATTTGGTACCGAAGGTGGGTTGTTTGAGCAAGCCGGTATTCCCACCGTGGTCTGCGGTCCGGGCAGTATGGATCAAGGCCATAAGCCAGACGAGTTCATTCATGTGCAGCAGTTAGCGGCATGCGATGCAATGCTGGTGAAACTGGCGAATCACCTTGCCCAACATAGCTTGTAAAAATAAGTAGGTGTTGTTGTGAAGAAGAGGGCCCTGAGGTGCTGGTGATGCGGCAAGACCTCAGGGCTGCTCTATTTGTAGCGCAACCAGATACTTTTCACGTTTCTCCAATGCAGCAATGGCGGTGCTTTCTAACTGACGTGCCGTTTGGTTGATCAGGGCTTCCGAGAGCACAAAATAGGCGCTGACACTATTGTTGAAGAAGTTACTGCGATATGGCACCACAAAGGTATGTGTGGCAACACGAGCAAGCGGTGATAGCTCTTGGTCAGTAAGGGCAATCACCGTAATGCCAGCTACGTTTGCCAGTTCAGCGACAGCGATGACTTCGCGGGTATACGGGTAGACACTGACGGTGACCAGCACATCACCGGGTTCTAGCTGTGCCAACCCCTCAGCCGCACCCAAGTTAGCAGGGTCTAACAACCCTACGTCACTACGGATTAGGCCTAACCCATAACAAAAAAACTGTGCCAGCGAACTGTATTGGCGTTTGCCGTGAATGCGTACACGTGGCGCGTGTGCGAGTTCCTGTGCTGCCGTGATGATAGTTTCGGCAGACAGCAGTTGCAGGCTGTGCTGGATAGTGTGACAGGCTTCTGTGGCTAAGGTGGTGGCATGTGCCAGCGCATCATCGTCAGCGTGTAATGGGGATTGTGGCTGCGATGCTTTGAGTAGTTGTGTGGCCTGCACACTGTAAAACGATGAAGATTGTGATGCTAAGTGATCTCGCAACAAACGTTGAAAGTCGGCAAAACCACTAAATCCTAATTTCTTGACTAAGCGAGTCAGGGAAGAAGGGTTGATATAGAGTCGCTCGGCCAATTCAGTGATGGACAGTAGCGCGGCCTCTTGAGGATGAGACAAGATTTTGCCCAGCGCGGCCAGCGTCTTTTCCCCTAAATGCACGGAACTGTTTTGATCACTAATGTTGTGAGCCAGTTGGCGCAGGGCCTCTAGATCGGCGGGGCGAGAAATGCTCATATTGTTTTAGTTACGCTGTAAGCCAGTAAATGAGAACAACGGTGCACGACTAGGGCCGTCATAGACCGACCAGGTGAGGTTGTGACCTTCAAATAAGAAGTCTGCCGTTGCCATGGTGTTTTCGTTGTCGCTGTCGTTCGCTTCACGTCTATAAATAGGGTAGGTGTCGTGCTCGTGATTGCCCAGTATGGCGAGCGCATCCACCGTGCTGTTTGGTCGGGTACGGGCGTCTTGCAGCAAGCGTTCGCCTTGTACTTGTCGATAGCCCGATGAACCGGTGATGATTTGTGGGTAATCGCGCTGTGCCGCATGAATGGCATGGTTAGCGTGAAAGCCTAGATGCTCTATGGGTTCAACCGATACATCGGCCCTATTAAATTCCACACTGTGTATGCTGCTATACGCATCACATAAGCTAAGGTGAAACGCCCCTGAGCGCACATGGCTACGTAGCAAACGAATGGCGGCTTCTACCGAGGGCTGGCTCAGAATGGCACGGCACAACACCATACGAGGAATACCAGGCTTGGCATCTAATGAACGTATATTGTTCACCGTCATGACCAACTGATTCACGTTGGTGGCAAAGGTGTGGCCGGGTATAGAGCCAGGGTACGCAAAGGATACAAAGGCAGTATCCTCTGTGGGTGTGGCATGCACAATCGCACAGTGACTATAAAAGCTAGGGTCACCATCTTCGTTGTGAGTAATGCGTCGATGCGAGGGCGTAGCTTGCTGCACAGTGGTGCAGCCGTCAGGCGCCATGGCCCACAAGTCACCTCTACAGTTCCACATAAAGGTTTCATCTATGGATAGCTGCAAGCCTACGGCAAGGCCCTCGATTTCTTCCCAAATAGTAGGAAAGTGAGTTTGCACCTGCGCTTTCATGTGCTGTAGTTCGGCAGAGCCTAACCACTTACGCAACTGCTGCCAGGTATCGCTGGGCAGTAGTTTTTGATGGATGGCTTGCGCCCCGAATTGACCAAGTTGCACACCTATTTCATGGTGTGAGCCACTGATCTGCAAATAGTGAAGACTGGACATCGTTCTAGGCCCGACAAAAAGGGGATAGACATGCGTACTGCGAGTATGCGCTTCGTTTTTTACATTATGGGATGGTTGTTAAGATTAGGCAAATAAATTTGCATTGAAAATTGTATGCAAATTTATTTGCCTAATCGGGGTATGAGTCGCTATCGCCGCAGGTGCAGCAAGGCACGGTGATATACGTAGAGAATGCACTGGGCATGCCATGTTAGCGAGTGCCCAGAGTGGCTTTTCAGTTAGTGCTTAGTCCAGTAAGCACCCGTGTGGTGCAACTGCTGCTCAGCTTTAGCAATATCGTTGACGGCACGCATGCCGGTACGTGCTAACAATTGCTCAGCCAGCACTTCTACCAATGCTGAAGCCGCTGTTATTGAGGGGAAGAACGACGAGGTTTCGGTGTTGAACAGCAATAAACCGTTGGCCTCTAGCGCAATGGGGGCAACAGCACTGTCGCACAGCGCAACAATTTGGCTACCCGCGGCTTTAGCTGCTTCGTAGACCCGTACGATTTCCTGAGAGTAGGGCGCAAAGCCAATTAGCAGCACTACATCTTGAGGGCCTAGGCTGCGTAGTTCCATTTCCAATGTGCCTGCATCGCTGCGCAACATGTAAACGGAAGGGCGAAACAGCCTATATAGATAGTGAAAACCAAATGCGGGTGGGTACGAGGCTCTAAACCCCGCCACATACACACGCTTGGCTTTGTGAATCATGTCGGTCACAGCAGCTAGCTTTTCGGTATTCAGATTTTCCAACGCTTGGATGTTCAGCATTTGTGCATCCAGCATTTTTTGCTGCTTGTTGGGTGAGCGTTTGCTGCGTACCACGCGTTGTGCTTGCTCGGCATAGCCTTTCACTACCGTTTGCGGCAGTGAATGCACAAACACCGTTTTGAGCCCTGCCCAACCGCTATAGCCCAATGACTGAGCTAGACGAACCAGCGTGGCCGGTTGTACACCAGCTTGGCTAGCAACGGTGCGCATGGAAACCACAGGCACCTCGGCAGGGTGATCCAGCAGATAGCGAACAGCGACCTGAAATTGCGGTGGCAGGCTCGCAAACTCGGCCTGTAAGCGCTGAATCAGATCATCAAAAGTCGTAGGAGGGGCTAGGTGTGGACGCGTCATTCGCAAAGTATATATCAACTACGCTGCGGCAAAGAGGCCACAGAAAAAAGGGTTTTTCTGGATTATGCACTAGAGTTGATTTATTTGTTGTATTGTATTTATCATATTCAACAAATGTTGTTTCTATTGGTGCAGTTCCTACTAGGAATTTAAAGGTAGCCGCTATGACTCATGTGTTTCATCGCAACCCCAAAACACAGCTGCCACGTGCTGTGCGCGGTGAGGGTATTCATCTTATTGATGCTGAAGGTAAACGTTATATTGATGCGTCGGGCGGGGCAGCCGTATCGTGCCTAGGCCATAGCCATCCCGATGTGGTGGCGGCGATCAAAACACAGCTAGATGCATTGCCGTATGCTCACTCGGCCTTCTTTACCAACGATGCTGTGGAAGACTTGGCAGATTTCCTGGTTGAACGTGCACCGGGTGATTTGAATCACGTGTATTTTGTGTCGGGCGGTTCTGAGGCGGTAGAAGCAGCACTAAAACTGGCCAGACAATATTTTGTAGACACCAATCAGCCTTCACGCCGTATTTTCATTGCCCGTAAACAAAGCTACCACGGCAACACGCTGGGCGCGTTGGGTATTGGCGGTAACGCATGGCGTCGTGCGCCGTTCTTGCCGCTGCTTACTGAGTCTCATCACGTATCGCCGTGCTATGCCTACCGCGACCAATTGGCAGGTGAAAGCGAAGAAGCTTACGCACAGCGCTTGGCTGATGAACTAGACAGCATGATCAAAGACCTAGGCCCTGAAAATGTAGCGGCCTTTGTGGCTGAGCCTGTAGTGGGGGCGACGGCTGGTGTATTACCCCCCGTTAATGGCTACTTGAAGAAAATCCGCGAAGTCTGCGACCGTCATGGCGTGCTGCTGATTTTTGATGAAGTTATGTGCGGTATGGGGCGTACAGGCCATTTGTTTGCATGTGCAGAAGATGGTGTTGCTCCCGATATTTTGACCATCGCTAAAGGCTTGGGTGCTGGGTATCAGCCTATAGGTGCGATGCTAGCAAGTGAAAAAATTTACCAAGCTATTTTGGCTGGTTCTGGGTATTTCCAACACGGTCATACTTACATGAGCCATGCCACTGCGTGTGCAGGCGCATTAGCGGTACAGAAAGTTATCGAGCGCGATAACTTGCTTGAAAACGTACGTGCCCGTGGCGAACAATTGCGTAGTGAGTTGCGTGCTGCGTTGGGTTCACACCCTAATGTGGGCGATATCCGTGGTCGTGGTTTGTTCACAGGTATTGAGTTGGTCGCCGACAAGCAAAGCAAAGAACCTTTGGATCCCGCCCTAAAAACGCATGCCAAAATGAAGTCTGTAGCGCAGTCGCTAGGGCTGTTGATGTACCCCGGTGGTGGCACTATTGATGGTGTACGTGGCGATCATATCTTGTTGGCACCCCCATTTATTTGCACCGCTGAAGACATCAGTCGTATTGTTGCACTGTTGACGCAAACCATTCATCAGGTTTTGCCAGTCCAATCTTGAGTAACGGAGGAATTCTGGATGGCCCGTATTGATTACGCCGATTTACAAGACCCTGAGGTAAGCCCGCTGGTTGAGCAGATCATTGCAGAGCGCGGTAGCGTACTGCACTTGTATCAAATGCTGTTAAATAGCCCACCCATTGCTAAAGGTTGGTTGAATCATTTGACTGGTATTCGCTTGAACAGCAGTTTGCCGGGCGATTTGCGCGAGCTGATCATCATGCGGGTAGCGGTGCTGAACAACGCGCCTTACGAGGCCGACCAGCATGCGCCTATTGCTCTGAAAGAAGGGGTAAGCCAAGCGCAGTTAGACGAGCTGCAAACATGGCAAAGCTCTACCTTGTTCGACGAGCGCACCCGTGCGGTGCTGGCCTATACCGATGCCATGACTCGTGATGTTCAAGTGAACGACACGGTTTTTGCCGCCATCAAGTCGCATTTTGACAAGCGTGAAATTGTTGAGCTAACCGCCACTATTGCTACTTACAACATGGTGTCGCGTTTCTTGGAAGCTCTGCAAATCCATAGTGATGATCATCGCTAAAACCTAGCCGTCATGGCGTGCATCGCCATGATATTAGGGCTTTAAGTACACGTTATACACGGGCACTATACCTGTGTATAACGAAGCGATGCTTAGAGATGCCAGTACTATGCCAAGGCAGTCTGGCTGCGCATGGGGGGCGGTGCGAAAATACTGGGAGTTCGCGTTATCGGATGATTACGTCATCACATAACCCCGTATTTTCGCATCACTTGCAGGACAGACCCATGCAACATGTATACCAATCCCCCGCCTTTTTTACAGGTTCCGCCGCTACGCCACTGCGTACTGTGCGTAGAGCCGATTGCCAGCTTTCCACATACGCTCACTTGTCATTAACAACAGTATTAAAAAAGTTGGGCACGCAACACCAAGGTCTGTCTTTTACAGAAGTATTGAACAGATTAATGAAGCAAGGTCTGAACCGTATTACGGTCAAAAAAGGCAGTGCTCCAGACTTGGCAGCCTATGCAAAACTGATGTCACAACAAAGCTGTATGGTGCGTAGACAGAACCCTGTAGCAGGTCATGAGGGCAGCTACCAAGGTAAAGTCTCTGCTAGCTTGTTAGTGCCTGGCGATATGGTGCTGTTGGGTGCAGGGGATTGGGTTCCCGCCGATGTGCGCATCATTAGTCAAGACAACTTGGTGCTAGAGCGCATGGTATTGCAAGCGTGGCCAGATAGTTGTGCAATGGGTGACAAAGTCATCGCCGGTACAGCACAGGCTGTAGTGGTAGCAACGGGAGAGCACACCTTGTTGAGCTTGTTAATGCAAATGCCACAGCAGCAGCGCACCGCACAAGAACACCATTCATTATTAACCAGTTGGCGTCACAGTTTGCTGCGCGTGTTGGGTAGCTGCGCTGCCATGTTGGTAGCAGGCGGTCTGGCCCTGCATTCCGCAGCTAGTCATGCTGAAACTGAATTGTCCTTGTACGGTACGTTGGATACGGGCATGAGCTGGACGCGTATCTCTGGGCAAGGTCATCGCACAGGTCTAGAAGAGGGTGGCCAAACTGATTCACTGTGGGGGCTGCGAGGCCAAGAAGACCTAGGTGGTGGCACCTACGCTAATTTTAGATTGGAAGGCGGTTTAAACCTGTTAACTGGTTCAGCAGAAGAACCTGATCGTTTGTTCAATTACCAATCCTGGTTGGGGTTGAGTAACGAGCAGTGGGGCGAGCTGCGTTTTGGTCGCCAGTACACAGTCGGCCAAGAGTTTGTGTCCGAGCTAGAAATTGCAGGCTGGAAAGACTTTGGCATGGGTGCTTTGATGCGTGCATCCGATAACTATCAGGTTTCTAGCGCAGCAACGTGGATCAGCCCTGAGTGGTCTGGTTTCCAGTTGGGGGTAACGCATAGCCGCGATGTGGGCGAGCGTGATTGGGAAAAAAACCGCAAGCAAGTCTATAGCGTTGCAGGCCGTTATGAAAATGGTCCATGGCAGGTTGCTACCAGCTACGAACGTCTACAACGCGTGAGCGTAGACGGTGATAAAGCGCGTGCACCGCAAGCATTGCAGGTGGCATTGAGCTATGACTTTGGCAGTGTGCGTTTGGCCACTGCATGGAGTCGCCAACAAAATGGTTTTGTAGGGCGTAATGGCGAAGATGCACCAGCCAGTTTAGAAAGCATTGGCTTGGACGGCTTAGGCCCAGAGGAGTTTGTGAAAGGCGGCAGACTAGATACCTGGTATTTGGGTGCAGCAGTAGAGCTAGGTGGTGGTGAAGTGCAAATGCAATGGGCATTTGGTAAGCCTAACTGGACATGGGAAGACACAGGCAGCAAAGCCCGCAAAATGCAGGTGATGTCGCTGGGTTATGTGTACCCACTGTCTCCACGCACCAGCTTGTACGCCTTTGCGGCACATGGCAAACACTATGATCCTGAGAATGTAGTGACAGCGGCTGAGCCACACTCAAACCGTGTTGCCGTCGGTCTGACACATCACTTCTAAGCGTTTTTGTGGTGAATGCAGAGCAGGTTTTGACTCACTCGTTCTGTATCTGTAACACCCCAAGGTTGGGTCCGTGCCCACCGTTTGGGGTGTTTTTTATATGAAAATTCCTACGTTGATTAGGCTGACTGCTCGCGTTGCAACAGTTGTTGTTTGCGAGCTAAACCCCAGCGGTAGCCGCCTAACTCACCACTGCTACGCACCACGCGATGACAAGGAATCGCAAAGGCTAATTTATTTGCTCCGCAGGCATTGGCGACAGCACGTACAGCTTTAGGCGCACCAATGCGGTGGGCAAGTTCGCTATAGCTGACAGTGCTACCGGGTGGAATGTCTCGTAATGCTTGCCACACCCGTTCTTGGAATGCGGTGCCTTGTATGTCTAGAGGCAGATGTATGCCTATGTTTGGCTGCTCTATAGCCCCCACAACGTGAGCAACCAGTTTGTCGAAATCCGGGTCATCACCAATGAGCTGCGCCTTAGGGAACAGGTCTTGCAGTTGTTGTAGTACGGCTTCTGGCTCGTCATCTAACAGGATGGCACACACACCATGCTGACTTTGTGCCACGGCAATTGCCCCTAGAGAACATTGTCCTAAGGCAAAGCGAATATCAGAGCCAGTTCCACCGGTTTTGTAATGTTTGGCTGGCATGCCTAGTAATTGCTGCGACTGTTCATAAAAGCGGCTGTTGGAATTAAAGCCTGCTTCATAAATGGCATCGGTGACGCTGTGCTTAGGATCTTGCAGGGCCGCGCGTAAGCGTTGTGCTCGACATGCCGCGGCGTAGGCTTTGGGGGTTAAACCGGTTTCTGCTTTGAAAACGCGGTGAAAGTGATAAGGGCTCAGGCCAGCTGCTGCAGCCAATTCCGCCAGACTCGGGGCAGGGTCTAGTGTTTGCAGTTGGCGGCAAGCCTCAGCGATTAGTGCGGTATGGTGTGTAGTAGTACGCATGGCAGAGCTTCATAAACAAGTCCTATGAGCCTTTAGCGTAAAACTAAAGGCAATTGGCCACACTCCGTTTCTTGCTGTGTATGGGCGCGTTCGTGTTGCAGCAGCCAGAGTTTACGAGGCAAGCCACCACCATAGCCGGTTAAACGTTGGTTACTACCTATCACGCGGTGGCAGGGGATCACGATACTGATGGGGTTAGCACCATTGGCTAATCCTACCGCACGCACCGCTTTAGGGTTATGAATACGTTCTGCTAACTCACCATAGCTAATGGTTTGTCCACAAGGAATGGTCAACAGGGTTTGCCATACCTGACGTTGGAAGTCGGTACCGCCTGTGCTGGTGGCCAACTGTTCTATGGCTTGCATATCACCGTCAAAATATCGCAGTACGGCTTGGGTTGCGGTAGAGCGCTGGTCGGTGTTTTTTACGGTATAGGCCTGACCCTTATATTGCCGCTGCATCAGGGTGTGCAAGCGTTGTGCATAGTCTTCCCAATCTAGGGCGCGTAGCTTTCCCTGTTCGTCGGTAACGACCAACATTTCGCCCAATGGAGTGGGTGCGCGTTCAAGTAAGAAAAGGGTAGGCATGGCAGTTGTACAGCAGTGAATAAGCAGTAAGACAGTGTAGAGTTTTCGCGTCTGATTCGCATCCTCTTTAGGGAAAATGGGCTAACGTATAATCGATGTTTGAGCCTTCAAGCTAGAGCAGGAGCGGGTATGCAACAGGCAGAACAGCAACAGGCAAGGCCTTCATTGGTAAGGTTTGCAGTGCTCTCCATTGTGGGGGCAATTATTACTATTGCCCTGAAATCGGGGGCCTATTTATTAACAGGTTCAGTGGGCTTGTTGTCTGATGCACTGGAGTCTGTTGTCAATCTGGTAGCAGCGATTTTGGCCATGATTGTGTTGATTATTGCTGCCAAGCCTGCCGATGAAAAGCACCCCTACGGGCACGAAAAAGTAGAGTATTTTTCCAGTGGTGCTGAGGGGATGCTGATCCTTGTAGCCGCGCTGATGATTATTGTGACGGCAGTAGACCATTTACTGCATCCAACAGCGCTAGAACAGCCCGGTTTAGGTATGGGGCTAGCGGTGCTGGCGTCAATAGTGAACTTTGTGTTGGCCCGCATACTGCTGTCAGCAGCGCGTCGTCATGACTCAATAACGCTAGAGGCTGATGCTCAGCATATTCTCAGTGATGTCTGGACTACCGGTGGTGTATTGGTGGGGGTGGGCATAGTCATGCTGACTGGCTGGCTATGGGTGGACTCAGTGGTCGCCATCATCGTGGGGCTGCATATTATTCGTACAGGTTGGGGCTTGGTCAAACGCTCTATCAATGGGTTGATGGATGCCGCCCTCGCTGATGACGAAATTGCCAAAATTACGGCAGTCTTAGATAGCTACCAAACACAGGGTGTTTTGTATCATGCCTTGCGCACGCGACGCTCTGGCGCGCAGCGCTTTATGTCAGTGCATATTTTGGTTCCGGGCAAGTGGTCGGTACAAACAGGGCACGACTTACTGGAAGAAATAGAGCAGCGTATTGCAGAAGTGGTGAATCCCATCCAAATAGATAGCCATTTAGAGCCTTTGGAAGACCCTGCTTCGTGGGATGATGGTGAAGCGATGCCAGCAGAGCTACGCGAGTGAGCACGTAACTAGCAAAGTAGGCAGGCTTTAGCACTTAGTAGTTGCTGAGTTGTTAAAACACCGAATTGTGAGTGCTTTATGCTTTAACTACAGTACCTCCATGTTTGAAGTGCAGTCATTCACGGAGGTAAACGATGAGGGATCCCATCGACTGTGCAGTATTAATGTTAGACGGCCAGCACGCATGGGCTAGTGCTGTAGTTGGCGAGTATGCTCAAGGCAGGTTGCGCGTGCAGATGCTGCAACGTGAAGATTCGTTATTGGCACAAGAGGCTGAAGCCACCCAACTATTGCGAGCCTTAGCTATGCCTGCCCGACGCTTTGATGCGTGTTTGCTTTCTGTGTGTCAGCAAAACTTAGCGTTGGTACGTCAAAACCTGTTTTTTGCTCAACAAAGCTTTCAGACGCCGCTGTTTTGTTTGGTGGAAAATCTGAAGGCGGCAGCCATGAATGATCTGTTGAAATTAGGTGTGGCAGATTTTCTACGGGCGCCAATGTGTTTGGAAGAGTTACGCACACGTATTCATATGTTGAAACGGGTGCGACAGGCGGCCCATGCTTTGCAAGATAAGGCAACCACGGCCTATTATGCGGTGGATCTCAATAAGGTAGGCGCAGGGCACAGTGTCGAAGAAGACCATTTATGCGCTACCATATTGCAGCAGAGCGGGGCCACCCTTGAAGCCTATGCCGCAGCAGTTGCTACACGATATGCCACATCGCGAGAATCCTTTCAGGATGCCAAAAATATTGTGGTTTCGCGGTTTGAACAAGCGTATATACGAGCAGCATTAGGGCGTAGTGCCGGCAATATAGCCATGGCGGCGCGTTCAGTGCAGAAGCACCGACGTGCATTTTGGGCGCTGATGCGTAAGCATGATATCAAGGCGGAAGGCTTTAGAAGCCCATCAGGGCCCCCAGTACACACCGACAGCTAAAATTGTCGGGCATTTTTCTTATAGGGATTGCTGTGTCTTTACCACAACTTAAAAACGATATTCTGTTGCGTTCATTGCTACGTGAGCCTGTGCCATATACCCCTGTTTGGCTAATGCGCCAGGCAGGTCGTTATTTGCCAGAATACCGGGCAACTCGTGCTGAGGCCGGTTCTTTTATGGGGCTAGCTCAAAATCGGGAGTATGCGTGTGAGGTCACATTGCAGCCATTGCGCCGTTTTGATCTGGATGCGGCAATTCTGTTTTCCGATATTTTGACCGTACCCGATGCAATGGGTTTGGGTTTGGGCTTTTACGAAGGCGAAGGCCCACGTTTTGCATCGCCTATTCGTACTGAAGCCGACGTAGATAAACTGCATGTGCCTGATATGGCAAAACTGCAGTACGTGTTTGATGCGGTTGAGCTAATCCGCCAAGAATTAGATGGTCGTGTACCACTGATTGGTTTTGCTGGCAGCCCATGGACTATTGGCTGCTACATGGTTGAAGGTCAAGGCTCGTCTGATTACCGCATGATCAAAAGCATGCTGTACGCGCGACCTGATCTTTTGCACCGTATTTTGAAAATCAACGCAGAAACCACCATTGAATACCTAAACCAGCAAATTCGTTCTGGTGCACAAGCCGCGATGATTTTTGATAGCTGGGGCGGTGTGTTGGCCGATGGCTTATTCCAAGAGTTCTCCCTGCAGTACACCAAAATGGTGGTAGATGGCCTGATTCGCGAGCATGATGGTAGAAAAGTACCTGTGATCGTGTTTACCAAAGGTGGTGGCCAATGGTTGGAAACTATCGCTGATTGTGGCTGTGACGCCATGGGTTTAGATTGGACAGTGAACCTTTCTAAAGCACGTCAGCGTATTCAAGACAAAGTAGCATTCCAAGGTAACTTGGATCCTATGACCATGTTTGGTGGCGAAGAAGCCATTCGTCGCGAAGTACGCCGAGTTATTGATGACTATGGTGTGGTAGGTAAAGGTGGCCACGTCTTTAACTTTGGCCACGGGATCTCTCGCTTCACAGATCCTGATATGGTTAAAGTGTTGGTAGACGAGGTACATAGTTACAGTGCAGCCATGCACAAGTAAGTAAATAAGGGCCTTTGGGCCCTTTTTCACGATTGACATACTGTGGTTGTACACAGTTTTACAAAATAGCTGACTTAGAAGTCGTTATTCATCATAAGTCTTCGGTTTGTTTTGCAAGTTATTGAATTTAAAGAAATATACTTTCTTTTCAACAGGGACTGTTTATTTTTACAGTAGGTTGTCCACATCAATCCCCACAGTTTCTGGTGTTTTTTCCCCAAAGTTATCCACAGGCTGGTGCTAAGTACATGCTAGATGTCTTATTGACCAGTGCGAGTCATTATGCATAATCCAACTCCTGCATCTGCAGAGCCTACCTTGAGTGTTGAATCTACAGCCAAATACTGGTTACGGGTAGCCTTGGATGTGCCGCTGGATGATTTGTTTGATTACTACCATGACACGGCAGTGGCGGTGGGCAGCAGAGTGTTGGTGCACTTTGGGCGACGTCAGATGGTGGGGGTGGTGGTAGAAACACCTGAGCAACCGGTGTTTGAGGCTAAGCAGGTTAAAGCCATTGATATGCTGCTGGATGATACTGCGCCATTAAGTGCCGCCAGTTTGCAGATGGCGCATTTTGCTGCCAGCTATTACCAGCGACCAGTAGGCGAGGTATTGCTACCGGTGTTGCCGCTGAGTTTACGTAAACCAGCGGCCTATACCGGTAAGCGCGCTGCGGGTGGGCCAGTAGCGCGTTTACGTAAACGTCGTAAAGCCGCTGCTAAAGCGCTGCCAAACGAGCAAGAAACTATAGTGTTGAATGCGGAGCAGCAACAGGCTGTGCAGCACATTCAATCCGTCGAAGGGCACCAAACGGTATTGCTGCACGGTATTACCGGTAGTGGCAAAACTGAAGTGTATTTAGCCGCTGCTCTGAAGGTATTAGAGCAGGGCAAGCAAGTCTTATTTATGGTGCCAGAGATCAATCTGACACCACAGTTTGAGCAAGCCTTGAGGCGTAGGCTGCAAAAAGATGGTCAAGCCTACGACGTAGCGGTGTTGCACAGCGGTTTGTCTGAGGGTGAGCGTTTGCGTTCTTGGATGTCGTTGGAGCAAGGTGAAGCCCGCGTGCTATTGGGCACTCGTTTGTCTATCTTTGCGCCACTAGAAGAGCTAGGGCTGATCATCGTAGACGAAGAACACGACACCTCGTACAAGCAACAAGAGGGGCTACGGTACTCAGCGCGTGACCTCGCTGTGTGGCGCGGTCATGCGGCACAAGTACCGGTGGTACTAGGTTCTGCTACGCCATCAATGGAAAGCTGGGCGCATGCCAAAGAAGGCCGTTATCAACTGTGTTCGTTAACACAGCGTGCGCGTACTCAGTCATTGCCAGAAATACGGTTGGTAGATACTCGCCGGGCTCAACTGGAAGAGGGCTTTTCACCGCAGTTCTTGGATGCCATGCAAAGCTGCTTAGATAATAAGCAGCAGGTATTGGTGTTTCTGAATAGGCGCGGTTATGCGCCAGTGTTAAGTTGCAGCTCATGCGGCTGGTTAAGCCAGTGCAAGCGTTGTAGTGCCTATACGGTGCTGCACCGTAGTAAGGGCGGCAGAACCTATTTACAGTGTCACCACTGTGGCTATCAAGCTGCCGTACCGCGTTTTTGTCCTGATTGTCGTGACCAAGACCTTAAAGCCATGGGTCGTGGCACACAGCGTGTGGAAGAATTCTTGGCTGAGCATTTCACCGGCGCACGGGTCATGCGCATTGATGCCGACAGTACTAGATTAAAAGGCAGCGCCGAAAAGCTGTTTTCTGAAGTTCATGCTGGCAATGTGGATATCTTGGTAGGTACGCAAATGGTGTCTAAGGGGCACGACTTTGCCAATTTAGGCTTGGTGGTGGTGCTAAATGCCGACTCGCAATTGTTTGCCCAAGATTTCCGAGCACCAGAGCGTCTCTTTGCACAATTAATGCAGGTGGCGGGTAGGGCTGGTCGACATACGGCTGGTGCGCGCGTGCTGATACAAACTGGTTATCCAGAACAAGTGGTGTATCAGTCGTTGTTGAGGCAAGATTATGTGGGCTTTGCGCGTGTCACATTAGAAGAGCGTAAAACGGTAGGGTTACCGCCGTATTCGTACCAAGCATTGTTGACCGCAGACGCACCAGAATTGGCGCGTGTATTAAGTTTTTTGACGGTAGCCAAAGAGCAGGCGCAAACCTTAACAGGCATACAGCACGTGCAGTTGTATGATCCTGTGCCGTTGCGTATTGTGCGAGTTGCCAATAGCGAGCGGGCGCAGTTGCTGGCCGAAAGTCAGCATCGTCCAGCGTTGCAGCAGTTTTTACGTCACTGGCGCCATGTATTGACGCCATTGGCTAAAGAGTATCGGGTACGTTGGGTACTAGAAGTAGACCCCTTGGAGATTTAAGGATAGAACCCTATGACCGTGAGCAATCAAGTACCCACGGATTTAAATGCTGAACAGCGCGAGGCCGTGCTGTATTTGGATGGGCCTGCATTGGTATTGGCTGGTGCAGGCAGTGGTAAAACACGTGTAATTACCCAAAAAATGGCGTATTTATTACGTGACTGTGGCTACAGTGGGCGTAATGTGGTGGCGCTCACCTTTACCAATAAAGCAGCGCGAGAAATGCGCGAACGTTTGGAACAGATTGTAGATAAGCGCTTGATGCGCGGTATTACTGTGAGTACGTTCCACTCGTTGGGGCTAAAGTTTTTGCGTGAAGAATCCAAATGTATAGGGCTGAAAACCAGCTTCTCCATTATGGATTCCAACGATTCTCTAGGTGTGATTCAAGAGTTATTAGCGACCACCGATAAAGGCCGTTTACGCGCCGTACAACAAGAAATTTCCTTGTGGAAAAATGCGCTCTTGGGGCCAGATGCTGCCGAGCGTAGCGCCAGTACGCCTAGTCAGGTAGAAGCTGCACGCGTGTACCGGGATTACTGTGCCACGTTGGCAGCATACCAAGCAGTAGACTTTGATGACCTAGTACGGCTACCCGCGCAAATCTTGCTAGAGCACGAAGAAGTACGCCAGCGTTGGCAGGCTAGGGTGCATTATTTGCTGGTGGACGAATACCAAGATACCAACCAGTGCCAGTATCAGTTCTTGCTTAGCCTGATTGGGTCTAGAGGCATGCTGACGGCAGTGGGGGATGATGATCAAGCTATTTATGCGTGGCGCGGAGCTACCGTAGAAAACTTAGAACGCCTGGGTGTAGACTTTCCAAACTTACGGTTGATCAAACTAGAGCAAAATTACCGGTCCGTGCAGCGCATTTTGACTGCTGCCAATAATGTGATTGGCCACAATCCTGTGGTGTTCGGTAAAAAGCTGTGGTCAGACTTGGGCATAGGCGAAAGCATTTCTATCAAAGCGTCCGAGAACGAGTTGGCCGAAGCCCAATGGGCGGGAGTTACGATTTCAGCCGATCGTTTTGATCGTAAAGCGCAGTGGAAAGATTTTGCTATTTTGTACCGTAGTAATCACCAGGCCAGAATCTTGGAACAAACGCTGCGTGACATGCGTATTCCCTATGTGATTGCTGGTGGGCAAAGCTTTTTTGATAAAGCTGAAATTCGCGATATTTTGGCGTACCTACGTATTATCGCGAATGACCAAGATGATCCTGCCTTTATACGTGCAGCCACTACCCCTAGGCGCGGTATAGGTCAAACCACCTTACAGAGTTTGGGTGAGTATGCTGCAAGTAGTGGTCAGTCCTTATATGAAGCTGTTTTTGAAATAGGGCTTACCGACCGTTTGGCTGAGCGCCAATTGCAGCCTTTGCGCACCTTTGCCGACTTTATTCAACGCATACGAGACAGGTCAGAGCAAGCGGGTGCAGATGCTGGTGAGTTGCTAGACGAATTACTGCATGCCATCGACTACGAACGTTATCTGTATGACATGTTTGATGAGCGTCCCGCGCAATTGCGGTGGACTAACGTCTTAGAGCTTATAAGTTGGCTAAAACGCAAAGCTGATGAAGATGGCATGGGGCTGCGCGAACTGGTGCAGCATGTGGCATTAATCACCATGCTAGAGCGTGGCGAAGACGACGAAGAACCCGATGCAGTACGACTGTCTACCTTGCATGCATCCAAAGGTTTGGAATACCCACACGTGCTGCTCATAGGGGTAGAAGAAGGCTTACTGCCTCACTTAGGGCGCGAAGACGAAGATATCGTGGGTGACGAACACGAGGTGCTGGCTAACCGCGTACAAGAAGAGCGTAGGCTGATGTACGTAGGTATTACGCGTGCTCAGCGTAGTTTGCGTTTGAGTTGGTGTAAACGTCGTCGTAGAGCACGAGAATACGTGGTACGCGAGAAATCCCGTTTTATTGAGGAAATGGGGTTGGAGGCTGTGCCTGAAGAAAGTCCAGAAGACAAAGCCTTAAGCCCCAAAGAACGTTTGGGTCGTCTTAAAGACTTGCTCACCAAACCCGGCAGTGCGTAACGCAGCCTCCTTCAGCGGGGCATAAAAAAATCCCAAATCGAAGGGAGATCGATTTGGGATCTAAGCGAAGTGATGCAATTTGCGGTAACTACATTACTGCCGATAACCGCAGGTATCGTAAGGCATTAGTACCAATGAGAGCGGTAGCGTGGGTCACGCATACGGGCTTCATGAATAGTATCTGCCAACGTCCACAGCATATGAACAGCGCCGTAGGAACAACGTTTCAATGTATGCAGTGCAGTTTTCATGGCAAATAGTCCTCAATCAAGGGTACGGAATTCGGTAGGCTATACAGCCTCAGGTTTTACAAGATGGTGTCTTGAGCGGCTTGAACGCGTGCGTCTTTGATAATACGTTTCAGTGCAATCAATAGTTTTTTCATGGTGGATCTCTCTACGTAATGGGTGGGTGTAGAAATGTGCTGCAGTTTTGCTGCGTATCCAGGCTGTACATCATTCCAGCGCTGGCTGTATAGGTAAGACATTGCAGGAATCATGTACGTCTCTTCTTCATTTCTGAGTAGATGAATCAATTATAGGGTTTACCCTAGTCAGTATGCAAGGGTTTACCCTAGGGTGCTGTAAAAGGTGTTGTTTTTCGTGTGCTTACAGGGGGATGGCGCGAGAATCCTGAGCGCTATTTGCACAATGATGTGTCAAAAAATAAAGAAGTGTGGCGAGCATTGATGCTAACGTATGTCTCTACTTCCCCTTATTTTTGGTAGGTGGTTTACCCCTTATGTCTACTCGCTTAGCTCCGTTAGCTGGGATCCGTGTATTGGATTTGACCCGTGTTTTGGCCGGGCCGTGGTGTACCCAGAACTTGGCTGATTTGGGTGCCGAAGTTATCAAGATTGAACGCCCTGGTTCGGGTGACGATACTCGCGGTTGGGGGCCTCCGTACCTGCGTGATGAAGCTGGTAACAACACTAGCGAAGCGGCGTACTACATGGCTGCTAACCGCAACAAGAAATCAGTCACCGTAGACATGGCCACACCTGAAGGTGCAGAGCTAATACGTGATTTGGCATTGCGTTCTGATATCGTGGTGGAAAACTTCAAAGTAGGGGGCTTGGCTAAATACGGTCTTGATTACGCCTCACTGAAAGCCATCAACCCACGTTTGATTTATTGCTCAGTAACAGGCTTTGGTCAAACCGGCCCGTATGCACCACGCCCTGGTTACGACTTCATGATTCAAGCCATGGGTGGTTTGATGAGCGTAACAGGTGAAAAAGACGACCTACCTGGTGGTGGTCCACAAAAAGCGGGTGTAGCTGTAGCCGATTTGATGACCGGTATGTACGCCACAGTAGGCATCTTGGCGGCGTTGCGTGAGCGTGATCGTTCGGGTTTGGGGCAGCATGTAGACATGGCATTGTTGGATTGCCAAGTCGCCATGATGGCCAACCAAAACATGAACTACCTCACCTCTGGCAAAGCACCACAGCGAGCCGGTAACGCACACCCTAACTTGGTGCCCTACCAAGTATTTGCGACCAGCGATGGCCACATTATTGTGGCCGTAGGCAACGACAGCCAATTCCGTAACTTCTGCCGTGTGGCCGAATGCACCGAACTGGCCGAAGATCCACGCTTCCTGACTAACCCACAGCGTGTGATGAACCGTGAAGCACTGATTCCCGACTTAGCGGAAATCATGCTGACACGTTCTTGCGCAACGTGGTTAGAACAACTGGAAGCCGCAGGTGTGCCAGCGGGCCCAATCAACACCTTGGATCAAGTGCACAACAATCCGCAGGTATTGGCACGTGGCATGAAAATCAGTATGCCTCACCCTACTGCGGGTCAGGCAACCTTGGTGGGTAGCCCCATCCGTTTGTCTGATACACCCGTGGAATACCGCAATGCGCCACCTATGCTGGGTGAGCATACCGAAGAGGTATTGCGTGATGTGTTAGGTTTGGATGCGGCGCAAATTGCCAAATTTACAAATCAGTAAGTAGGCTGGTTAATTCTGCTTGGTAGCTATTGCTGGTAAATGCACGATGTTTAGGCGTGGTTTACCAGCATGTTTTTTTAGGTATGAGCTACATAAGAACGGGCAGTAAACCTAGCAACAGCTAGAAGCATCAGGGGACGGAGAGGAAACTTTTTTGATTTGGTGTCTCAAATCACAAAAAGTATTCCTGCAGTTCCCGGCGCGTGCGATGGATGCAGCATTACGCTGATCTAAGACTGCCTGCACTAGCTGGCGTGTGCGATGAAAGCCGTGCCTCAGTATCGAACCCTGACATTCATGCCCCGATAAACCACCTTAGGACAGCCAGTTAATAGGCTCGTGATTCTGACTCACCAACCATTCATTGGTCTTACGGAAATGCCCATTCCCCATAAATGGTACGGGTGGACGTAAGGCTGACAGAGGGGAAGGGTGGTTAGAGCAGAGTATCTCTATAGGCCCCTTGTGGGCGTGTCGCTTAATCAGAGGCACTTTGGCTTGGGCATGGTTACCCCACAGCAGGAAGACTTTTGGGGTCTCAAAGTTCAGCAAGTGCAGCAGCAGTGCATCGGTAATGTCTTCCCAGCCTTGTTTGGCGTGAGAAGCTGCTTTGCCGTCCTCTACGGTTAACGACGTGTTCAACAGCAGTACACCCTGCCATGCCCAATGACTTAGATCGTTGGTGGGCGTAGAGGCGACGTCGGGGTATTCGGCGTGCAGTTCTTTGAACATGTTGCGCAGGCTTGGAGGCGTGCGTACGTGGTCGGGAACCGAGAAAGACAGACCTTGTGCTTGTTCTGGGCCGTGGTAGGGGTCTTGCCCCAGAATAATGACTTTTACCTGCTCGGGAGCGCTAAGTTCTAGCGCTTTGAACGGGTGTTTGGGGTAAATAGTGGTACCTGCCGCGACTTGGGGCATTAGCCAGTCATCCAACGCTTGCAGTTTTTGTCGAATGGCGGGTTCTGCCATCACACCTTGCCAATCGGCGTGTAGGTGGGGAAGTTGTGCCAGTAGGCTTTGCTGTAAGGTATTGGATGGCTGCATAAATGATGTCTTAGGCGGCGAAAAACAATTCTTCTAGTGCTACACCGGGGTCAGGCTGGCGCATAAAGGCTTCGCCTACCAAGAAAGCGTTTACGTTGTGGTCGCGCATGATCGCAACGTCGTCACGGGTCAGAATGCCGCTTTCAGTAATCACCAGTTTGTCGCTAGGGATATCTTTCAACAGGGATAGAGTGTTATCCAGCGATACATCAAAGCTGCGCAAGTCGCGGTTGTTGATGCCCAGCAAATTGGTTTTCAGCTCTAGGGCGATGTCCAGTTCGTCGCGGCCGTGTACTTCTACGAGTACGTCCATGCCTAATTCCATCGCCAAGGCTTCATATTCTTTCAGTTGGCTAGGCGACAAGGCGGCGACGATCAGCAAGATGCAGTCAGCGCCAATGGCACGGGAGTGAATCACCTGATAGGCATCCACAATAAAGTCTTTGCGCAGTACAGGTAATGCGCAGGCTGCACGTGCTTGGCGTAGGTAGTCGTAACCGCCTTGGAAGTACTGCACATCAGTCAGTACGGACAGGCAAGCTGCACCATGAGCAGCGTAGGAGCTAGCAATCTCAGCCGGTTGAAAATCTTCGCGAATGACGCCTTTGGAGGGCGAGGCTTTTTTGATTTCTGCAATCACAGCAGATTTACCATCCGCATTTTTGTCGTGCAAAGCACGGGCAAAACCACGTAGGTCTTTGCGGTTTTTGGCTTCGCGCAGGACTTCAGCTTCACTGCGCAACTGGCGGGCCGTGGCAACTTCTGCTTTTTTAGTTTCTAGGATTTTGGCGAGAATATCGTTCATGGCGTTCAGCGTAATTCGTCAGGTGGTTGACGTCATTAAGAAAATGTAGGGCTACGATAGCATGAGCCGCCATTATATGGCGACCATGCCTTGGTCGTAGCTGCTTAAATAAAGCGTTTGGTATAGCGACAGAATTCTTCCAGTTTGTCGCGGGCGGCACCGCTAGCCAGCATGTCGGACGCTTTTTCTAAACCAGCTTTGATGCTGCTGGCACCGTTACCGGCATAAATGGCTAAACCAGCATTGAACATCACGATGTCACGCGCAGGGCCGGCTTGGTTATCCAGTGCCTGGTGGATCATGTCGCGAGATTCTTCGCTGTTGTTCACTTTGATAGAACGGTTGGACACCATGCTCAAACCGAAGTCTTCGGGGTGAATTTGGTATTCGCGCACTTCGTCGTCTTTCAATTCGCCTACCAAGGTGCTTGCGCCCAATGAGGCTTCGTCCATGCCGTCCATACCATGTACGATCAGTACGTGTTTGGAACCCAAACGCTGCATAGCGCGTACTTGAATACCTACCAAGTCAGGGTGGAATACACCCATTAATTGGTTGGCGGCATTCGCTGGGTTGGTAAGTGGTCCCAAAATGTTGAAAATGGTGCGCACGCCTAGTTCTTTACGTACGGCGGCAACGTTTTTCATGGCACCGTGGTGAGCAGGGGCAAACATGAAGCCTATGCCAATTTGCTCAATACACTCGGCGACCTGCTCAGGGTTCAGGCTTAGGTTTGCGCCCAAGGCTTCCAATACATCAGCGCTACCAGACGAGCTAGAGGCACTGCGGTTGCCGTGTTTGGCGATTTTGACGCCAGCGGCAGCGGCCACAAACATAGAGGCCGTAGAGATATTGAAGGTATTGCTGCTGTCTCCTCCGGTGCCGCACATATCCAGTAAGTCGGATGTGTCCGGTACGACAACGGGGGTGGAAAACTCACGCATGACCTGAGCCGCGGCGGTAATTTCGCCTATGGTTTCTTTTTTGACTCGCAACCCTATTAGCAGTGCCGCAGCTAATGGCGCAGGCATTTCGCCACGCATCAACATACGCATTAGGTGCAGCATTTCATCGTGGAAAATTTCACGGTGCTCAATGCAGCGCACTAGGGCTTCGGTTGGCGTAATGGTTGTCATGATGGTCCTTTTTCTTTTTTCAAATTCAGAGGGTCAGGAAATTACGCAGCAAGGCGTGGCCGTGTTCGCTTAGTACCGATTCGGGGTGAAATTGTACGCCACTGATAGGCATGGTTTTGTGACGTACACCCATGATTTCGCCGTCTTCGGTTTGTGCGGTGATCTCTAAGCAATCAGGCAAGCTGGCACGCTCAATAGCCAGCGAGTGATAGCGCGTAACGTTAAAAGGGGAAGGTAGGCCGGCAAACACATCGGTGTTGTTGTGGGTAATGGGGGAAACCTTACCGTGCATTACTCGTTGTGCATGAACAATCTTGCCGCCAAAGGCTTCACCAATGGCTTGGTGCCCCAAGCACACACCCAAAATAGGCAGTTGGCCCGCAAAGTGACGAATCAGCTCTATAGAAATACCAGCGCGCGCAGGGGTGCTAGGGCCGGGCGAGACGCAGATGCGTTCAGGACGCAGTGCGGCTATTTCTTCAATCGTGATCTGGTCATTACGGGCAACCGTGACTTCTTGTCCCAGTTCGTAAAAATACTGCACGAGGTTATAGGTAAAAGAGTCGTAGTTATCGAGCATGAAAATCATGGGAGCACCTGAGCTAAAAAGAGAACGTATGGGTTAAGACTGGAACTGATTAAATGGGATCGTCTAAGCCAAGCTGTACTTGTTCTGCTGCACGCAGCAGAGCACGGGCTTTAGCTTCAGTCTCTTGCCATTCGGCTTCAGGGCTAGAGTCGGCCACGACACCGGCAGCGGCTTGTACATACAACATGCCGTTTTTGATTACGCCGGTACGAATGGCGATGGCCAAATCCATCTCGCCGCTGTAGCTCAGGTAACCCGCTGCGCCGCCGTAAATACCACGACGTACAGGCTCCAGTTCATCAATGATTTGCATGGAGCGTACTTTAGGTGCGCCAGTTAATGTGCCAGCAGGGAACGAAGCACGCAGCACATCCATAGAAGACAAGCCTTCTTTCACTTCACCGCACACGTTGGACACCAAGTGTTGAACGTGTGAGTAGCGCTCAATCGTCATGGTGTCGGTTACTTTCACGGTGCCGCCCTCTGCAATACGACCAATGTCGTTACGCGCTAAGTCGATCAGCATTACGTGTTCAGCGCGTTCTTTAGGATCAGCCAGCAGCTCTTCAGCCAACAGTTTGTCTTCTTCAGGGGTAGAGCCGCGTTTGCGTGTACCGGCCAAGGGGCGAATGGTGGCAACTTGTTTGTATTCGCCATCAATCATTTCTTTTTCTTGGCGTACCAGAATTTCTGGGGAAGCGCCTACCACTTGGAAGTCGCTGAAGTTCCAGAAGTACATGTAAGGCGATGGGTTCAGCGAACGCAGCGCACGGTACAAGGACAAGGGCGCATCACGGAATGGTTTGGCGATTACTTGGCCTACCTGAACCTGCATGATCTCGCCGTCAGTGATGTACTCTTTGGCTTTTTCTACGGCTTTGATGTAGTCGGCTTTGTCGAAATCGCGGCGCTCTTTGGTTTCCAAGCTTGCGTAAGCGTATGGAATCACTACTGGAGTGCGCAGTTTTTCACGCAGCTCTTTCAGACGGCGTTTGGCACGGGAGTAGCTTTCTGGCTGAGTAGGGTCGGCGTACACGATCAAGTAAGTGCGACCAGCCAAGTTGTCCACAATCACCAACTCATCAATATGCAACAGCATGATGTCTGGGGTGCCTTCTTCCTGACCAGCAGGGAAAGGTTTGATTGGTTGGCCCAATGAAGGCTCGATGTGACGCACAGTGTCGTAGCCGAAGTAACCCGCTAAACCGCCTGCAAAGCGAGGCATGCCAGGGCGAATCGCTACTTTGTAGCGTGCTTGGTATTCTTCGATAAAGGTTAGTGGGTCGCCTTCGTAGCGCTCTACCACTTCGTCGTTATGCAGGACTTCGGTCACGTTGCCGGTGGCACGGATTACCGTTTTGGCAGGTAGACCAATAAAGGAATAACGGCCGAAACGCTCTCCACCTACTACCGATTCCAGCAAGCAGCTGTTACGTCCACCTTCGGGACCGTTGTGCGCTAGTTTCAGGTAAATGGAAAGAGGTGTATCCAGATCAGCATAGGTCTCGGCAATGAGAGGAATGCGGTTAAAACCTTCTGCGGCAAGCGCTTTAAACTCAATTTCTGTCATGGTACGGCCTTTTTTTAAAAGTTCTGTTGGCCGGGCCCTGAAAACAAAACAGCCCGGCTGTCATAGATTCCGGGCTGGTTTGACTGGGTGGTGCAGGTGCTGAGACTTTATGGGTACAACGTGAAGCTCAACAAAAACACCGGGACAGTATGTTAGCTACCCGGAACACAAACGCCACCAGCGCCAATAGGCGCCGATCTGTGCATTGTGTGTGAAGGTAGCAGACATCATGTGTTAATTCGTATCGTTAACATTTAATCCGTTATGGAACTGCGTGTGGTTGCCCACTCAGCAGCGTGCTTAATGCTGGACACTATAGCATCAGCATCCAGAGTTTGTATATCTATTCCTTCGTTGTAGCCGTAAGGCACCAGCAAAACATCCATGTGTGCGCCACGCGCGGCTTGTGCGTCATTCACTGAATCCCCAATGACCAGACACTGTGTAGCAGGCTCATTGAGCTCGTTGCTAGCGTGTATAAAAGGCAGCGGATGGGGTTTTTTCTGATCTGTAGTATTCCCGCCAACCATAAGGTCAAAATAGGGGGAAAGCTTCAGTGCATCCAGCAAAGGAATCGTAAATTCTATGGGTTTGTTGGTCACCACGGCGAGTTTGCAGCCCGCCGCTTTGAATGCTTTTAGACCTTCTTCTACACCTGGGTAAATCGTGCTGTGTTGACCATTGCTACGCGCATAATGGTGTGCAAACGAGGCTTTGGCACGCTCGTATTCTTCTGGGTCTATATGCTCATTTTCAGAGGTGTGTCGCAGCAGCCGCTGCACCAACACATCAGAGCCTTTACCAACAAAAGAACGAATCACATCTTCAGGTAAAGGGGAACGTTTTAGGTCGGTTAAGACGCCATTAGCCGCTGCGGCAATATCAGGAATGGAGTCTACAAGAGTACCGTCTAGGTCAAGAAGTACAGCGGTGTATTGCATGATTGGCTCTGTGAGTAAAAGTAAAGCATTGCTTGGCATTGTAGAGCAGATGGTGAGTGACAGTTGTTTTCTTGCACTGTCTGTCATCTTTGGATTGTTTGGTAATTTTGTTGAGTTAAGGTGTTGCTTGTAGCATAACGTGTCGGTGATACAAACTGATACAATTAGGAGACGGCAGTGTTAAGGTGGAGAACATGCTGACTGCTTTTCAAGAAGTACTGCAGAATAAAAAATTAACACCTTTATTTCAGCCCATAGTTGAGCTGCGACATGGCGCTATTGTTGGTTATGAGGCATTAATACGTGGGCCGGAAAACACGCCCTTGTATTCGCCGTTAGCGTTATTTGAGCTAGCTGATCAGCATGGGCAGCGTTTTGAATTAGAGCATTTGTGTTGTGAGTTGCATCTGGAACAGTTCAGAGCGCTGGGACTCACAGGAAAATTGTTTCTAAATACTAGCCCTAGTTTGCACCAAACGGGTGGTGAAGAGCGTAGTTTGAGCAACTTGTTCTCAACACTGCGTGACAGAGAATTCGATCAAGTGGTCGTAGAACTAACAGAGGATTGCTCGGTTAGCTCTATGAGCATGCTGCATGATGTGGTCAAAATGTACCGGGAAACTGGCGTGCAATTGGCCATTGATGATCTGGGGCAAGGGTTTTCTACGCTGAAGTTATGGACAGAGCTGCGACCAGAATACGTCAAGATAGATCGTTTTTTTGTACGTGGCATACACGAAGATCCGTTACGCCAGCAGTTGGTGCGGTCTATTTGCGAAATTGCCTTCCAAGCACAATCTACGGTGATTGCTGAAGGTATAGAGACTCAAGAAGAACTCGTGATGCTGCGCAGGCTGGGGGTGATGTGTGGCCAAGGCTTTTTCTTGGGCAGGCCAGAAAAACATCCTAAAACCTCGCTAGAAACTGCGTTGCTAGCACTGTTTAGAACACCGTTTGGTACACCTACATTAACCGCCTTGGGGCGTGCCGATAAGCCGGTGACTGCCCATCGTTTGGTACGTCAAGTTCCTGTGGTGGCTTTTGAAGTGCCTACGAATGTGGTGTGCGATCGCTTTCAAAAAGACGCTTCGCTCAATACGTTGGTGGTGTTACGAGGCGGCATGCCAGTGGGTTTGCTTAGACGCGACAGGTTATTTGATAGGTTGGCAAGGTTGTATCACCGCGAACTGTACGGCAATCGTGCCTGCGGTGAAATGATAGAAAATACGCCGCTGATCATTGATAGAAAAATGCCGTTGCAAGAATTGGCGCAATGGGTAACGGATGGGCCTGAGCACTATATGTCGGATGGCTTCATCATTACTCGAGATGGCAGCTACTTAGGTGTAGGGTCTAGTGCCGATCTAATGCGTGAGGTGTCGCAGTTGCAGTTACAAGCAGCGCGGTATGCCAATCCATTAACGCAATTACCTGGCAACGTGCCTATTAATGAGCATTTGGAACAGTTGCTACGTGGACAAAGCCCGTTTGCCGTTTGTTATGGCGATTTGGATTACTTCAAGCCCTTTAATGACCTATACGGGTATAGAAAAGGTGATGAGGTGATACAGATTACGGCCAGCTTGCTGGTAGAGGCTAGCCACCCCGAGCACGATTTTGTGGGGCATGTGGGCGGCGATGATTTCATCGTGATTTTCAAAAGCCCAGACTGGGAGCAACGCTGCAAGAGCATTATCCAGAATTTACCGTTGGCGTTAAGCCATCTCTATAGCGCTGAGCATTTGCGTATGGGCGGCTACTATGCGGAAAATCGCCAACAGGTGGAAGAGTTCCATTCTTTGGTGGCGCTATCGCTAGGGGTGGTAGAGGTGAGTCCGGTGCATCTGTATAACAGCAGCTTAGTTGCCGAGATGGCGGCTTCTGCTAAAACAATGGCCAAGAAAACCTTGGGTAGCTCGCTGTTTATTGAGCGGCGTAAGCCTTTATCTCCGGTAAAGCCCGGAGATAAAGGGCAGGGCCGTAATGGTAACTGGTTGATGTAGTGGTTAGGCTTGGGAATCGGCTTTAGCGATTTCCACGCGCATGGCATCAATCACAGTTTTGTAGTCGGGTTGGTTAAAAATGGCCGAACCGGCTACAAACGCATCAGCACCAGCGGCACGAATAGCGCCAATATTTTGCACGTTTACACCGCCATCAATTTCTAGGCTGATAGGCTGGCCGCCTTCTTCTACCCAGCGGTCAATTTTCTGGCGTGCTTGGCGTAGTTTCTCTAATGCGTGAGGAATGAACTTCTGGCCACCAAAACCAGGGTTCACTGACATGATCAGAACCAAGTCTAGTTTGTCCATGACATGGTCCATCCACTCCAAACCTACTGCAGGGTTGAATACCAACCCGGCCTTACAGCCTTGATCACGAATCAGCGATAAGGTGCGGTCGATGTGGCGAGAGGCTTCTGGGTGGAAGCTAATTAAGTTGGCACCGGCTTTGGCGAAAGGCTCAACCAAAGAGTCAACAGGCTCAACCATTAGGTGCACATCAATAGGGGCTTCAGTATGCGGGCGTAGCGCGCTACAGATCATGGGGCCAAACGTCAGGTTAGGGACGTAGTGGTTGTCCATAACGTCAAAATGCACCCAGTCAGCACCGGCTAGGACTACATTTTTGACTTCTTCACCCAAACGGGCGAAATCCGCGGATAAAATACTGGGAGCAATGCGGGCAGCTTGTTTGTGTGACATAGATCAGCGAGTAAGTTGGTTTGTGACGTACATACTGCAATTGTGTCATGATTAGGGGTGATGTTCCATGACCCTGCAGTTTTGCAACTGATTTTTGAGGGAGACGGGTTTGAAGTCAGAAAATGTAGTGGTCAAAGTTGTGCCACGCTATTTACCCGAGCAGTCCGAACCTGAGCGCCAGCAGTTCGTATTTGCCTATACCGTACAGATCACTAACCACGCTGAGCAGCCTATACAGTTAGTCAGCCGGCATTGGATCATCTCTGATGCGAATCAAAATGTACAAGAAGTACGTGGTTTGGGCGTAGTAGGCCAGCAACCATTATTGGCTCCTGGTGAAACATTTGAATACACCAGTGGCTGTCCGCTCATGACCCCAGTTGGTACGATGAGAGGGTTTTATCATTGTGTCAGCGAAGACGGTATCCCCTTTGATGTGGCGATTCCGGAATTCGTTTTGGCTATCCCACGCACTCTGCACTAATAAACACTATGACTGTACTTCGTTTGACTGTGCTGGCTTCCGTGCTGGCTTTGGTTTCTGCTTGTTCTACAGTAGATTTGGATCAAACTGGTAGTGCGGTGGGTTCATCCAGTAGTAGTGCTACTACTGCCGCGACTGATGATGTGGCCTTGCGCTCTTTGCAAGTGCCTGCTCTGTCTGCGTTGCCTGAAACCGCTGTACGCCCACTGACTGGCCGCTTTGTGGCGGTGAACTGGTCCATTTTGCCGGGTTGGCAGCAAGATAATTTAGAACATGTTTGGAAAGCCTTTATCAATAACTGTAAGGGCTTGATGCGTCCGGTAAGCGGCTCGTTGACGATGCCTGCGCGTGCGGCTCCGCGTGCGTGGCAAGGTGTGTGTTCCGCCGCAGCGAACAGCAATATTTCCGGTCAAGATACTGCTGCAGTACGTCAGTTTTTACAGCAGCACTTGCAACCATGGCGCGTGTTAGATGCGAATGGTGCTGTGGCTAGCAATACCGTTACTGGCTATTACGAGCCCCTGATTCAAGCTTCTACAACGCGTGGCGGTACGTACCAATGGCCGCTGTACTCTACGCCCGACGACTTGCTCACCATCGACTTGGGAACTGTGTACCCAGAGCTAGCGGGCAAGCGTGTGCGGGGCAAAGTAGAAGGTAGACGTGTAGTGCCTTACGATACACGTGCCGAGATCGCTGCTAAGTCGCATCGTCAGCCTGAAGCGCTGGTATGGGCAGCCGATCCAGTAGAGGCCTTCTTCTTGCAGATTCAAGGCTCTGGACGCGCGGTGTTGCCAGATGGCTCAGCAGTGCGTTTAGCCTACGACGATCATAATGGCCGTCCGTATGCGTCTATTGGTCAGTGGTTGGCCAAGCAGGGCGAAATGCCGTTGGCACAAACTTCTATGCAAAACATTAAGGCATGGGCCAAACGCAATCCTAACCGTATACAGGAAATGCTGAATGCCAACCCGGCAATGGTGTTCTTCCGTCAAGAAACCATTACCGATCCGTTGTTGGGGCCTAAAGGGGCCTATGGCATTCCGCTGATCGCCGAGCGTGCGGTCGCCATTGATCCTACTTTTGTGCCGCTGGGTTCCCCTGTGTTTTTATCTACCTCCTATCCTGGTAGCCAGAAACCGTTGCAGCGTTTGGTGTTTGCACAAGATACAGGGGCAGCCATTAAAGGCGCTGCACGTACCGACTTTTATTGGGGCACTGGCGATGAGGCGGGTGCTCAGGCCGGACGCATGAAACAACGCGGTGAAATGTGGGTGCTATGGCCTAAATCAGCAGGAGCACCGTCAGCACGATGACACAGCAAAAAATCATGGTGTGTGGCGCAGGGATTGCCGGTATGGCATGCGCCTTGGGTCTAGCAAAAAAAGCCTTTACGGTGGAAGTGCTGGCGCCGGAAATGTCGCGTCAGCCACCACGCCACGATGAGTACCATCCCCGTGTGTATGCCATCTCAGGTTCTAGTCAGAACTTTTTGGCGTCGCTAGGCATTTGGGATTTGATGGATGCTACGCGTCTTACTCCTGTGCAAGCCATGGAGATTTATGGCGACGGTGGCGGACGTTTGGCCTTGGATGCGTGGCAAGACGCTCGTCACACCTTGGCGTGGATCGTAGAGTCCGGCGAAATGGAGCGGGCGCTACGGCAAGCACTGAAAGTGTATGGCGTACGTTGGCACGATGACCAACTGGCGTCACGTGATGGCGAGCAGGTACACACCGTATCTGGGAAAACGCTGAATGCGCAACTGTTGGTGGGTGCTGATGGCGCGAAATCCACAGTGCGTCGCGTGGCCGAAATTTGGCACGACTTTAAAGCGTATGGCGACAGTGGGTTAGTCACACACCTCACCACCGAATTGCCGCATCAAGGCGTGGCCTTGCAATGGTTTACCGGCGATGCCGTAGTGGCGTTATTACCTATGCCTGATACTGATGAAGGTCCACAAGTGTCATTGGTGTGGTCTGGCCCTACCGAGCAAATTGCTGAATTGATGGCGCTGAGTGACGAAGATAAAGCACAGCGTTTGCAGCAATGGTTGATGGGCGTGACCCAAGGTCGTCTAGGAAATGTGTGTGTACGTTCAAAAATGTTTGCATTCCCGCTGACTTTTGAACGCACAGGCATGGTAGCAGAAGGTGTAGCCTTGGTCGGGGATGCAGCGCATCGCGTGCACCCGCTGGCTGGTCAAGGTCTGAATTTGGGTTTGGGTGACGTGGAGGAACTTATACGTGTTCTGGCAGCCAAACCTGTTCATCAATCCGTAGGGGCATTACCTGTACTGGAGCGATATAAGCGACGACGGGCAGAACCCATCGCCGCCATGCGTACCGTGACAGACTCTTTACATAGCCTGTTTATGGCACAACAAGCCCCCGTAGCGTGGGCGCGTAATGCCGGAATGTCCATCATTAACCAATTGCCTTTTATCAAGCGACGTTTGATAGCTAATGCGGCGGGAGACAAGTTTTTCCCACTCTAACGATATCGCTTATTAATGGAGTCAACATGCAAGTAAAAACCACGTGGTCAGGCCGTCTTGTCGCTGCACTGGCATTCAGTGTAGGTCTAGGTTTGGCTGGTACCGCGCAGGCACAAACCACCGATTACCCTGACGTCCGTCAGAAGCTGGAAGCAACATTCACCGATATCGCTATCGATGAAATTCGTCCTACTCCTTTTCCAGGGCTGTTGGAAGTACGTATAGGGAATGAACTGGTGTATGTGAATCCTGAAGTGGATTTCCTGATGCAAGGTTCATTGGTAGACATCAAAGAACGTATTGATTTGACGTCGCAGCGTAAGGAAGAGCTGAACAAGGTAGACTTCTCGCAGTTGCCTTTGGACAAAGCCATTAAAACAGTGAAGGGCGATGGCAGTCGTCAGTTGGTGGTATTTGAAGACCCTAACTGCATCTACTGCAAGAAGTTGCACACCGAGCTGAAAGACATGGATAACGTCACCATCTACTCCATGATGTACCCCATTCTGAGCCCAGATTCCGCAGCTAAAGCAGAAAGCATTTGGTGTGCTGAAGAGCCAGGTAAAGCACTGAGCGACTGGATGTTGAACGGTACAGCGCCCCAAGCACGTAGCTGTGAACATCCTATCAAAGATATTTTGACGGCTGGGATGAGCATGGATATTCGTGGCACTCCTGCTCTGATTTTCGAAGATGGTTCGCGAGTCAGCGGCTTTTTGCCTAAAGATCAACTTGATGCAAAACTGACACAAAGCAGCGTTAAGCCTTAATAGTCGGTTACAGCAAAAACAGCACTGAGCTTCACAGTGCTGTTTTTGTATCTACGTCAGTAAGTGACAGTTTGAGCGATGATCTCTGACGTTGGGTTGCGTAGTTCTAAGTACGCTGAACAAAGATGTAAATTGACAATGCTTGTCTTTGACTAGATGTGTAAAACGTTAACAATCAGAAAAGAAATAGTGTATTGATGTAACGGTGACTCCTGTTGCATAAGTCGAGGCAGGGTTGATATGAAGCACGCAAGAAAAGTAGTGGTGGTGTTTGATGACGCCAACCAGTGTCAAAAGATGGAAAAAGAGCTGGGCTTGCTGGGCACTTCTGTTCAGGCGATAGTACAAGGCCCCTCGGTTTTCAGAACAGCATTAGAAAATATTGACGCCGAAGTAGAGATTATTCTGCTGGTATGTGAGCGCGCGCATCTGGCGTTAGTAGTGGCAAATTTGCGTTCCATCGTGCCGCACAGCGGCATTGTGGTGGTAAGCCAATTAGAGTCCGAAGCCCAACGTACAGAGTTATTGTTTGCGGGGGCGGATACCGCGCTGCCCATGCACGTTAGTGCGACGGAATTAGTGGCCACCAAACATGCGTTACGGCGTAGGGCGGAGCGTTTCTTAAGTTATACGGCAGAAACGTTTGTTGCGGCTACAGAGCCAATGCCCACGTCTTTTACTGCCGATACGCCGTGGATATTGCAGGATAAGGGTTGGAGCATGCTCTCCCCATCGGGTGTGGTAATAGAACTCACTTACGGTGAGAAGCAACTGATAGAGCTGTTTAGCCATAGCCATGATGGGCGAGTGAGCCGTGAAGATTTTCTACAGATCAAATCGGGTGGTTTGCAAAGTAAACGGGCGGTAGATTCATTAATCAGCCGCTTAAAGCGTAAAGCCGCAGAGCTGAAACTGGATCTGCCTATACGTTCAGTGCATGGCTGGGGCTATAGTTTTGCAGGCCGTATTAGCCGGGAAGAACGCAGTCCAGAGACGTTAACTGCGCAGGAAGAACAAGCGCAGTTGTTGCAACAGATAGAAAGTGCGTGGCACGAGAACGCCGCTATTGATGGACGTTTAAGCTTGCAGTTCCAAAGCCGCATTCAGCTAAAGGACGCTATACAGCAAGGGGTAGAGGTACAACTGTATTGGGACGGCTCACAGCGCATACATTCGGCGTTATTAGGGCAGCTAGATAAGGTTGTGACTATAGCTGTATTAGAACGCAGCATACAGATGCTGTGTGCTGATATGCATGAGTGGCAGCAAGTGTATAGATTGAGCACGCCAGTGCAGTTAAGCATACCGGTCAGTATCTTGCCTGAGCTACAACCCTCTTTGTTACGCTTGCTGTCGTCCTATGCGTCGGAAGCCAGAAATATAGAGTTGGTATTGCGTAACACGGACGAAACGTCAGATCTAACGTGGATCACCTTGTGCGCCCCATTGCGAGCCTTAGGGGTAAGCATTTGGCTGGAGCACGACGTAAGCGTTCCTAGCCAGCACACACTAGGCTTAGATATCTTAGAAGGCCTGCGTTTCTGTTATCCAGATGACGAGCAACCGCTGTCTGACCATGTGCAGCAAACCTTACTGCAAGCCTGTGGATTAGCCGCTGAGCATGGCTTAAAAACCATCGTAGGCAATGTGTGGAATAAAGCGAGGCGTGATGCTGCCGTGCGTGTAGGGGCTACCTATGTGCAGGGCGAGTTTCTGGGTAGTCCTATGTCTAGGGATGGGGTGTTGCTGGGCTTGGCCAGTATTGAAAGCATGTAATCAGCACGTTAGTTATTAAATGCTGACGATGCGTATTGCATCGTGCAGGGGGAGTGTGGAAACACTTTTTATGAGTTGAGACACTGCATCAAAAAGTGCTCACTTTGTCCCCCTGAATATTCTGATGGCCAGTAGGTGTATGGCCATTTCTTACGTAGCAGCGCGTTTATTGATCTAGCGTAGCGCCGCCATCAATACGTAAATCATGCAGAGTGATGTGACTGGCTTGGTCAGACAGCAGATACAGCACGCCGTTCGCGATTTCTGCTGGTGTGGCAATTTTCTGCAGCGGAATACCCAGTCGGTAATGAGGGCCAGAACCCGCAATCACGGTTTCGCGTGAGCTGCCTTGCTGCCACATGGCTTGTTGCATAGGGGTGTCGGTGGACCCTGGGGAAACCACGTTCACACGCACGTTATACGCGGCCAACTCCAAGGCTAAACAACGCGACATTTGCGTCACAGCAGCTTTAGAGGCGGCATAAGCGCCCATGCTCATACGTGGTGAGGTAGCGGCGTTAGAGCTGATGTTCACAATCGCACCGCGCTTTTGTGCTTTCATCCGCAAGCCTACATGGTGGCATAGGTTGAATACGCCATTGGTGTTCGTGGTAAAAGTTTTTTGCCACTGTTCAGCGCTAAGGTCTGTGATATCGCCCATTTGTAAACGGCCTGCAGCACACACCAGTTTGTCGATAGCACCAAAGCGTGCTTCTGCTTGGCTAACCACGTTGGCAACGGCATCAAAATCACCTACATCACAGCCTAAGGCCAATACGTGTTCGGGGTATTGAGCGGCCAACGCATTCAGCGCCTCAGCATGTAGATCAATAATGGTTAGGCGCGCACCCAGAGCAAGTAATTGCTGGGCCACATTTTCGCCAATACCACTGGCAGCACCGCTGATCAGTACGTGTTGTTGTTGGAACTCGGGGTACATCACTCTGCTCCTAATTGAGTCAGTAGAGTCTGGCTGTTGAGTACTACGCCGCAACGCTGCGACACATAGCGTAAGGCCATACGGTGTTCTTCTTCGGAAAAGTCCGCCACAGCATCGCTAACCATGAAGGCTTGTACGCCTTGCATGAAGGCATCCAACGAGGTGGTCATGCAGCCTATGTGTGCATAAATACCAGTCACGATCAGTTGGTCGCGGCCCCAGGCTTGCATCTGCTCACGCATGGGCGAACGGAAAAATGCACTATAACGCCATTTGGTCTGTTGTATGTCGTCCGCGCTAGGTGCTAGCTCATCAATGATGGCTTCTTGGCCTGCGTATTCGGGGGCGCTTAAACCCAAGCCCCAGAAATCGGTTAACAAGGCGCGATCAGCGGGGTTTTGTTCGGTAGGCTGAGCAGTGTAAATCACCGGAATACCTAACTTCACGCATTGCGCTTTAATCGCTTGGATGTGGCGAACCAATGTAGGAATAGGCTCGGCCTGCATGTCGTACTTGTTCAGAAAGTAGTGCTGCATGTCGTGTATTAACAGTACAGCGCGGTCAGCTTGCACCTCCCATTTCACACGATTAGGCACAGATACGTCTGGCATGGTGTAGCTGGGTAGTTGGTGGATGTGACTCATAGTGTGATGCCTCCTTCAATCGTAGCAGGCTCAATATTCAGTGCATTGAGCATTGTTCGTAATTTGTTGCCCGTTTCACGGCGTTCGCTATCGGGGTCTGACGCTGCCACAATGCCAGCACCAGCGTACAAACGAATGTGTTGCTGCTGGTATAAGCCGCAACGTATGGCAACGGCCCATTCGCCGTCACCTTTGTCGTCACACCAACCTGCGGCACCTGCATAAAACTGGCGTTCAAAAGGCTCCAGCGTTTCAATGACATCGCGAGCAGCTAGTGTAGGCGTACCGCATACGGCAGGAGTGGGGTGCATCGCTAAAGCTAGTTCTAATGAGCTGGCATAGGGGGCACGTAAGGTACCGTGAATAGGTGTAGACAAATGCCACAGCGTGGCTGTTTTAGCTAGCTCAGGGCCGTCAGGCACATGCAGTTCACTGCAGAAAGGGCGCAAGGCTTGCACCACACTTTCAATCACAATAGCGTGTTCGTGTAGGTCTTTGGCTGATTGTAGTAGTGCCTGACCAATGCGGGCATCGGCTTCTGGGTCGGCCACACGAGCCGCTGTGCCTGCCAAGGGGTTCACGCTCACTTGCGAGCCGCTGCGGCGTACCAGTAATTCGGGGCTTGCGCCAAAAAAGCAGGGGTTATCGTCTTCTTGGTCATCTAGGTTGATGCCAAAGTTATACCCGTGTGGGTTAAGGCGTATCAGGTTGTGCAACAACTGTTGGCGTTGCAGTGGCTGTTCCAGTGTCACATCCATAGTGCGGGCCAGAACAATTTTGCTCAGAGGCTGGTCATCCAGCAATGGCAATGAGCGGCCCACTATATCGGCATAGCCTGTGCCATTTGGAAACGGCTGCAACGTGGCGGCGGGATGCGGTTGTGCTTCTGTCTCGGCAGAAGGGTGCAGCGGGGCACTGCGCTGCACAGAGTGCGGGACAAATAAATGGGCAGGTTGTGTGGTGTTGAAAGGCAATACACCCATCAACAGCGACGGCAAACCTTGTTCGTGGGCTTGCGCAAGCAACTGGGTAGCTTGTGCATCCAAGTCGTTGTTGGCATTACTGGCGCGGCATACAAGAGCCTGTCCATGCGCCATCAACGCCTGTGTGGGGGAGCAAAAAAGACTACTGCGAGAACGATGAGCCTTCAGCCAGAGCTGTAAGGGGGAATCGGTGCGGGCTGTGTCAGCGTTGTTATCAAGTAGAGAAGTAGGCGTCACGACAGTGCAGTAAGTAGTAAATGAAAAACGCCCGACTACGTGAGGCAGTCGGGCGGGGGAAGGCTTATTTCATGTGCAGACGTGTTACTTGGTCTACAGCATTTTTGTCAGTGCTTGCGGCTTTGTGCACCACAAACAAGTTGCCTTTACCATCTGTGCTGATATGGTTAGGTTGACGGCCAGCTTCCAAATTGGCGACGACTTCGCCTTTGGCGTTCAGGGCAGTAACTTGACCATTGGCGCGTACAGCGACAAATGCCAGTTTGTTTTTATCGTCCCATACGATGTTCAATGGGCCTGCACCAACTTTGATGTCTTGTACTACTTCACCGTTTTTCAGGTCGATCATCAATACGTTGTCAGTACCTTGAGCAGCTACCCACAGCAATTGCTCAGCAGGAGCAACGGCCACACCACTAGCAGCACGTGTTTGCGGCAGAGTGATCACGTTTTCTTGCTTTTGCTCTTTCAGGTCTACAACAAATGCTTCGCCAGTGTTGATACTAACTGTGTAGAGCTTCTGGTTTGCTGCATCCAATGCCAAGCTCATTGGGGATGGCGCTTGACGACCTTTGGATTTCAGTTCGATGGAAGGCAGTTGTTCCAACGTTTTGGTGTCAAATACAGCAATCTCGCCGCTACCGAAAGCAGAAGCGTAAGCACGATTGTTCGCAGCATCAACGACGACGTCACGAGAGTGAGCAACCGTGTTGTCGTCGAACTGTTTGACCAAGCTCAGGTCGGATTGTTTGTACACAGCGACGCTGTTGTTGCGTGTGGTAGATACCCAGATGTTGCCGTTAACGTCATCAACGCTCACACCGTACAGCGCGTACACGTGGTTTTCACGGTTAGGATCAGCTGCAGGTGTAATACGTGCTTCGATGGCCAATGTTTCTGGGTTTACTTTCAGCAACTCAGACTGCTGTACAGGTGGACGACCTACGGAAGACACCACGTACAACTTGTTTTCTTTAGGGCTGTAAGCACTTTGGTACAGACCGCGAGTCATAGGAGCAGATTGCTGAGTGAACAGGTCGGTGCCGACGATTTCTGTTTTAGGAGAAATTTTCAGATCAAAGACCGCAGCAGCAGAAGGTTTAGCTGCTTGAATCACAACAGGGTGCAAGCCTACGGATGCCGAGGCAGGGATAGCTGTTTTGCTCACAAACTCGCCGTCTTTATCGGCTACCAGTTTTTGATCGCCCACAATGGATTGACCATTGCTCAGCAACAAAACTTCCTGACCAGGAGTAAAGCCGCGACCTTGCAGGGTGGCTTCGCTACCAGGGGTGACAACGCCCATGCTTGATACATTGCCTTTGAAGTCAATGTCGGCTTGATCAAAAATGCCTTGAGCATGTGCGCTACCCATAGCTAGAGCTACAGCCAGAGCAACCTGTGAAACGCGTTTAAAAGTGTTTTTATTACTAATGCAAAGAGTATTGATTTGCATTATGGCTCCTTGGTTAAGTGAGCATGGGCTTCCCATGCTATGTACATCGTCAGACGAATAAGAGGGTTCCAGCCAGATTAGGCTGGAACACGTATTGTGTTAGGAACTGCTGGTGCTTTTTAGCGCGTTACGCCGCAAAGCAAACAGGCCCGCACAGGCACTACAGGCTGCGCCGCCTATTAACAAGGCGGTAGAAGGCGAGAACCAGCGCGATACGGCACCCATTTGTAGGTTACCTAACGCTGTTCCCATGGAAGATTGCGTCATCCACAAGGCAGACATGCGGCCTAGAAGATGGTCAGGCGTATGACGTTGTACTAGTGTCATGCGCAACATTTTGGAAATTGTGTCAGCCGAACCCATGACCGCTAATGCCACCATGGACGGATACAAGTGAGTGCTGAATGACAGGGCAACTACCGACAAGCCCCATACCAGCACGGCGCTGATGATGGTGATGCCGGGGCGTTCTAAGCCACGTATCCAACCACTGCTAAGTGCGGTGATGGCTGCACCTATAGCGGGTGCAGCATACAGTGCGCCCGTGACTTCTGCGCCTTGGCCTAGCACCTTATCGCCCCATTCTGGCAACAGCGCTAAGGGTGTAGCAAACACCACAGCACCCAAATCTATGAGCAACAAGCAACGCAACAATGGCGTGGTCAGCATGTAGCGAAAGCCCTCAATGAAGGCATGGTGTACACGGTTGGGGGCTGCACCGCCGGGTTTGGCTTGCGGAGGCAATGGGGGCAGCGCGGAAAGCAAGAAAGGGGTGAGCAAGACGCCTACCAAGACGATGCTATAACACGCTACTAAACCAGGGCCTGCAATCAAAGCACCGGCCAACAGAGGGCCTAACACACCGCCTAGTTGCAACGATAAACCAGACAGCGCTGCCGCCGCAGCCAGATTCTCACGCCCTACCAAGGCAGGGGTGGCCGACATCATCGCGGGCACACTAATACCACTTGCCGCACCACCAATCATGGCCGCCAAATAAATGACGGTGATGGATGGGTTCGCAAACAGGCTGTTAATCAAGAACATCAATACACTGATGACGTACACACTACGTGACCACATCATCAATTTACGTCTATCCATGCGATCAGACAGTACACCACCTATCAGTAGCGCAATCACCATAGGGGCTGACATCGCTACACTGAGGAAGGCCACCGCCACACTGGATTTGGTTAACTCGTACAAGTGAATGCTGGCAGCCACCAACATCATGCCAGTCACCAATACCGAAGCGGTACGTGCCATGTAGGCAAAGCGGAAAGCACGGCTTTGCTTCAGTGGGGTGATATCGATGACAAAACGCTTCAGTGACATAGTTGTTATACCGTTTGAGCAGCCACGCTGCGTTGTAATGCGGATTGCAGAACAGGAAGAATATGCTTCAGTGCATCAGCACCTGTTAAGTGGGCGTGCAAAGAGGGCACGTCATGCACCTGCAAGTTACTGATCCACGGGTTCCACATGGCTGGTTCAAGGGTGTCGCCCACATGATCCAGAGCAGCACGGAAATACAGTACCGTGTGGTTCAGAGGCTGGTGCCAGTGCTGGCGCACCAAGCGGTTGTTCAGTTCTACAGAGCGGAATACCCCTTGCAACTGGGTATCACTCAGCGTGCCTAGGGCATGACCACTTTGACGCAAGAAACCAATTACCCCGTCTTGGGTAAGCGGCACGTTTAAGCTGTCGGGGTCGTAGCCAGCAATGTATAGCAGCGCTTTGTAGCTGGCTTCTAGAGCAGGCTCTTCACGATCGCGCCATACATCGCTTGGGTACGCATCAAGCATGGCAACCACGCCAAGTTCAGCGTCACGTGATTGCAGAATACGGGCAATCTCATGCACTAACAGACCGCCTACAGACCAACCCAACAAGTGGTAGGGGCCTTGTGGCTGTACCGCTTGTATTTGATTGGCGTAGTCTTCAGCCATATCGTGCAAGCTGGTGGGCACAATTTGTGCGGCATCCAAGCTACGCGATTGCAAACCATACACAGGTTGGTCGCTACCGCATTGGCGAGCCAACAAGCTATAGCACCAGCTCAATCCACCCGCAGGGTGTATGCAGAACAAGGCAGGTTGTGCCGGCTTGCCATGTGCTGGTGGGCGCAAGGTGAAGATGGGGTTAAAGCCCGCATTCGCATCTTGCTGACCATCCAATAAACGCTGCACATGGTTGGCTAATCTATCAATGGTGGGGTGCTCAAAAATAGCACCCAGCGTTAACGTAATTTGGTAGTGCTCACGCAAGGTGGCAGCTAGTTGAGCAGCCAGCAACGAGTGTCCGCCTAACGCGAAGAAGTCATCATCCGCATAAGGCAGATGCTGCAGTTGCAGTAGCTGTTGATAGAAGTGCGCCAATTGATGTTGCACTTCGCCCTGTAACGGAGCACCTTCTTGACGTTCACGAGTAGGGGCAGGCAGGGCTTTACGGTCCAGTTTGCCGTTGGCGTTGATAGGAAGATCATCCATCCACACAACCGCGCTGGGCACCATGGCTTCGGGCAAATGGGCGCGCGCAAAGCTTAATAGTGCATTGCTGTCTGCGCCTTCGGCAGAGCGGGCCACGGCGTACACCGCAATATACAGATCGCCAGGGCGGTCTTCTCTAGCAATCACAGCCAGATCGCGTATAGCGGGGTATTGTGCCAGGCAGGATTCGATCTCGCCCAACTCAATACGTTGGCCACGTAATTTGATTTGATGGTCTACACGGCCCAAATACAGCACGGCGCCATCATCACGCCAGCGAGCTAAATCGCCAGTGTGATACAGACGTTGTGTTGCATCAAATGGGCTAGTGATAAACGCTTTATCAGTGAGGTCTTGTCTACCCAAGTAGCCGTCAGCCAATTGAATACCACCCAAGTACAACGCACCCGCAACACCTGGGGGCACTGGACGCAAGCAGTCGTCCAGAATATACAGTTGTGTGTTCCATACCGGCAGCCCGATAGGAATAGGGTCATCAGGGTGCTCTTTGCTCACTGGCCAGTAGGTGACGTCTACAGCCGCTTCGGTAGGGCCGTACAAGTTGTGCAGCGTACCGTTCATGCGCTCATAAAAACGTGCTGCTAAGTGGGCACTTAGTGCTTCACCGCTGCAGAATACATGGCCAATGGTGAGGTCTTGGCTTTGTGGTTCATTCAGGAAGGCGGCCAGCATGGATGGCACAAAGTGCACCACGCTGATGTTTTCGTTGTGAATCAGTTGTGCCAGTGCGTGTGGGTCTTTATGCTGGTCTGGCTCAGCCACCGTTAGGGAGGCACCGCACAGCATAGGTAGGAACAGCTCCCACAGCGATACGTCAAAGGTGTAGGGCGTTTTTTGCAGGAAACGTGACGACTCAGTGAAACCGTAATGGGTTTTCATCCACAGCAATCGGTTTACGATAGCTTTCTGGCTAACCACTACCCCTTTAGGGTCACCCGTAGAACCCGAGGTATACAGTACATAGGCCGCATCATCAGGGTGTGTGTCTGGCAGGGTGTGTGTAGTGCTTGGCTGGGTGCTAAATAGCTGTGCGGCATCGTAGGCGGGCACGGCAAATTCAGCGCTGCTGGTGCACAAACTGTCGTCGTGTATCAAGGCTGCGGGTTTAGCAGACCCTAGAATACGGCAGATACGGTCAGCAGGTTGTGCGGTATCTAACGGTAAGTAGGCTGCACCGGCTGCCATCACGCCGTGTAAACACATGACCATTTGGTCGCTACGCGCCATACCTACGGCCACAATACTGCCTGGGGTCACGCCTGCACTGATCAAATGCTGGGCAATACGCTGTACTTGCGCATCAAAACTTGCAAAGTCGGTGTGTCGCCCTTTGTACGACAAGGCTACGGCTTGCGGACTACGTTGGCTTTGCTCACGAATTAGCTTGGTCAGCGTGGTGTGCGGAATAGAGTGCGCCGTGCTGTCCTGACCTTCTACCCAGTGGGCGTATTCGGCAGGCGTTAAGCTGGGCACGCTCTCTAACGTTGCGGCTTGCAAGGCTTGCTGCAAGAAATACTGGAAGCGCTGCAAATGGGTTTGCAGGCCTTGTTGGCTATACAGTTTAGGGTTGGCTTCAATTTCCAGACGCAAGTTTTGGCCATCAGGAGCCGCGCGGAAGTTGAAGTTCAAGTCTTCTACGGGCCCTGCACATAACACGCGTTGTTTGGCTTGTACGCCAGCAATGGTATAAGGGGCATCAAAAGGCAGAATGTTGATAAGTGGGCCATGTAATCGACGTTGGCCACCTACTAAACCCAAGTCTCTGCGTAATTGTTCGCTACGGTAACGGCCATGGCGGCGTGCTTTAAGAATAGCGCGCGAGCCGGCATTCAGTACATCAGCGAGCGGCTCATGTTGCGGCATGGTTAAGCGCAACGGTGCCACGTTCATCACGGTGGCGACACTACGGGCGCTCACATTACCCATACGCCCCATCCACGGCATACCTACCACCACATCACTTTGACCGGTGTGGCGTTGAATGTAGGCGGCGCTGAGTAGCGTGAGCAAATCAGGCCAACTAATCTGGAGGCGTGTTTGGGCTTCCAGCAGTTGCGATAGCGTGGGCGCAGCAATAGGCGCATCCGCACGCAAGAAATACGGTGCGCTTAAGGCTACACCACTGGTTAGACTACCTACGTCACCCAAAGCGTCTAAGGTTTGATGCCAATAACTGGCATCTTTTTGGCGTTTTTCGCTCTGTCTATAACCTTGGTCGTCTGCCACTACTTCAGCAAAAGAGGTGAGTGCAGCACTGGGGGCATTATCGCCGGATACCTGCTCGTGATACAGCGCTAGCGCACGTGACTCAATGAGCGACATCCCATAGCCATCAGCAGCCAAGTGATGCACGCGCTGGTACCACTGACAATGTGTGTCAGACAGCAGAAATAGCACTTGTCTAGACAGCGAGGCCTGCGTGGGGTCCAACGGGTGATTATGGTCGGCATGCATGTGTGCCGCAGCTTGCTGAACAGCATCGGGCTGATGACGCAGATCTACGACTTCCAGCTGTACGCGGTGCGTTACGTCAAAGTATTGTAGCGGCCCGGCATCGCTTTCAATCATATGCAAGGACAGCGCATTGGCTTCCAATAAGGCTTGATTGATGGCGTGTTGCAGGGCGGGCAGTTGTAAGGAGCCGATGAAGTCAGTGCAGTGTGCAGTATTGAAAATCGGGTTATCCGGCGCTAGGCGCTGGGCATACCATAGCCCCTCTTGGGCTTCGGTCAGAGGAACAGCTTCCTCTGCGGAATGCATGCGAGGAATAACCAGCGATGAATCAGTACGAGCAGTAGACTTCATGAGTAGGTAACAACAGCGTGAAACAAATCAGGAGGCAGTATGAGCGCTAACCAGCGACCACCAGTGGCTTAGCGTGGCGTCTTCTGCCATCTGGGAAAACTCAATGCGAGCACCAGCTTCGCGCCAGCGTGAGGCCAAAGTCATGGCGCGCATGGAATCTAAGCCCCAGTCCATTAAATTGTCGTCATCGGCAATTTCGCTAGGGTCTTCGTGCAGCATGGCAGCAATGTCAGCGCGCATGCGTTCTAAAGTTAAAGTTGTGCTCATGATTGAGTGGATTGAGTTTGTAGTTGAGCCTGCAATTGGGCGCGCAACGCTTTACGGCTGATTTTGCCCGCAGCAGTAGAGGTAAAGGCATCAACAAAGATGATTTGATCGGGTACTTTGAACTCGGCCACGCCACGTTCACGTACCCATTTTTTCAAGTCTATGGCGCGTAGTTTTTGTTCGCCTTTAGCAATCACGAAGGCGCAACTGCGTTCACCCAAATAATCGTCGGGAACAGACACTACGGCCGCATCAAACACCTGTGGATTGGCCAACAGGTGGTCTTCAATTTCTTCAGCCGAGATTTTCTCGCCTGCACGATTGATGTGATCGCCAGCACGGCCTTGAACAATCAAATAGCCGTCGTCAGTCAAACGCACAATGTCACCCGTGCGGTAGTAACCGTCGGCGGTGAAAGAACGTTGATTGGCGGCAGGATTGTTGTAATACGCACGGATGGTGTAGGGGCCACGGGTGAGTAGGTGTCCTGTTTCACCGGGTGCTACGGGCTGATCGTTATCGTCTACCAGCAGGATTTCATCGTCAGGGCTAATAGGATAGCCTTGTGTTTCCACAATGGTGTCTAGGTCATCACCCAAACGGGTGTAGTTCACCAAGCCTTCTGCCATCCCGAATACTTGTTGCAGAGTAACGCCCAACGTGGGGTGTACGCGCTTAGCCACTTCGGGAATCAGTTTTGCGCCACCTACTTGTATCACCTTGAGGGTAGACATGTCGTAGGCAGAACGGCTTACTGCTTCTAACCACAACAGCAATAGTGGTGGGACCAAACTGGTGAAGGTCACACGTTCTTGCTCTATCAAAGAGAAGCAGTCTTCTGCACTAGGGGAGGGCGACAACACCACACGACCACCGGCATACAGCGTGCCCAGAAAACCAGGGGAGCTCATAGGGAAGTTGTGAGCCAAGGGCAAAGCGCCCAAGAAAATACTGTTTTCGTCTAGGCCACAAATACGTGCACTTTCACGCAAGGTGTAGATGTAGTCATCGTGGGTGCGTGGAATCAGTTTAGATAAGCCTGTGCTACCACCAGAGATTTGCAAAAAGGCGACGTCTTGTGGTGACGATACATTTACAGGGAAGTCATGCGGCACATCGGTTTTCTGCAATTCAGCAAAAGGTGTGTAGTTGCCGGCATCACCCACTACAAAGACTTCTTGCAGTTCAGGATAGCGTTCTTGCAATTCAGCAGCCAACTCACGGTAGTCAAAACCGCCATGGTTGTCGGCGCACAGATAGGCTTTGGCACCACCGGTTTTAGCGAAGTGCTCGATTTCAGTAATGCGGTGTGCGGGCAAGGAGTACAGCGGTATCAGCCCAGCACGGAACAGGCCAAAAATAGCACTGATAAACTCAGGGATATTGGGCAGGTGAACGATGACTCGGTCGCCTTTTTTCAACCCTTTTTGCAATAAGCCCGCGGCAATGGCTGAGGCTTGCTGATCCAGTTCAGCATAGGTCAACCGTTGAGTGCCACCTACTACGGCTACACGATCAGGGTATTGTGTGGCGCGTTGGCGCAGCATGGCACCAAAGGTTTCACCACGCCAATGACCAGCTTGCTGATAGCGTTGTACAAATTCGGATGGCCAAATCTGGGTAGGGATGTCTAGACTCATAGTGGATATCAGTGCAATAAACGGTGGAGCTGTTCGCTCTGGAGGCCTTGTGCCTGCAACAGAGGGTCAGTTAAAGGGGAGGCAACCGCACAGCAGTAGTCATCGGGGGCCGGACACAGGCTAACCTGGTGGTGTTGCAGCGCTAAGCATGCAGGGCTGTGACGTAGCGGTTGGAAGTGTTCGGTAGGGGGCAGTAGCCCTAGTTCTATGGGGTCGGTACGCAAACCATTGCCATGCGCTTTGAGCACTGCCTCTTTGCTAGTCCAGTAGGCGAAAAACCGTGGGCCATGCAGATGTTGGGCTTCGGGCTCTGCGAAAAAGTGTTGGGCTAGCGTGCTGGTATCCAACGAGGTAGCCATGTGTTCTACATCTACACCCACAGGTTGGCTAGACACAGCAATGCTAATCAGTTCATGCGAATGGCTAATATTGAAGTAAGGCAGTGCAACGTCATGGCTGAAATCAGCCTGAGGTTTACCGTAGGCATCAGCGCGCAGACTCAGTGCGGTGCAGCTTACTTGATTGTGGTGCGCCAACAGATGGTAGGCCGTGGCATAGGCTAACTGACGTACCTGTTGTTGTGCTGGTTGGCGTGCTGCGTTGACATGAGCCCAGTCTTGGTCACGCAGACACGCAAAGAAGGACGATGGTAGCCCCTTCGCTGTGTGAGTATGCAAGTGATAGACGTAAATGGTGTTCATTGCAGCAATGCTTTTAGTACCGCCACGTGTAGATGCGCCCGTGCGGATGCCCTTATAAGTGATGTTTATATGGAATGAGTAAATACATTCTATTTAATAATCATTCTCATTCTAAAGTGCTTTTGTGGTGAAAGCCAGTGCCAAGCTTGTAAATCGCGCTATAGCCGCATCAGTTCAAGGGCGATTGTGGCCGAGTGGGCCAACATAGGGCCGTGCGCCATTTGTGGGCACAGTTCTAGCTGACAATGCGGTTGTAGCGCCGGAGGTAGAGCATGTAGCCACGCTTGTATCAAGGGTAGGGTAGGCTCGCCGGGTGGACGGGCTTGGCCCGGTTGCTGTGGGTGAGCATGCCATTGCTCGTGCTCGCCCAGCAGGATATGCAAGGGAGCTACCTGTTGTGTTGCGGGGCTTACATCTGCTGCTAACTGATGCAGGTAGGGCCATCGCCACCACACAGAGGGGCTAGCAACTACGTATTGGCTAAATAAAGGGCGTTGCTGCAGCCATAGATACAGGGCGTATAAACCGGCATACGAATGGCCAAACAACCCCAGCTTTGAGGTGCTAAGGTCTACGTACTGGGAAAGCGTAGGGAGAAGCGTTTGTTCTAGGAAGGTACTAAAAGCAGGCGCACCACCGTTTTTCCACTCCTTAACGCGGGGGTCTATCTCTATACCGTCCGGATGAGGCGGGGTAAAGTCATACGCACGCCGTATAACGGTCTTGGCATGTGTGGTGCCATAACCCAAGCAGGCGATGTTAATCGCATTGGCATGGCGTTTGCGGAAGTGCTGAATACAGTCGTATAGCCAATCCCCATCCAGCAGTAGCAAGGTAGGGGCTTGGGGGTTGGTCAGCCATAACTGTAGGGTGTAGGGCTGACCAGCTTCGTTGTGCAGCGTCAGGCTATGTGTAGGTGACAAAACATCAGACATTAGGGCTGCGCAGGTGTAGTGCTAGGTTGCAGTTCCACCATATAGGTGCCTTGCATGGGAATCGTTAGAAAGCGTTCGTTGATTTCATTCAGCGTATCTAGCGCAGAGACCCCTTCAAACCGTTCTGGGTGTATCCAAGCAGCCAGTGCTTCAATGAATACCACGTGCAGAGGTGAGTCGTTAAACGCGTGCCAAATACCGTAGGCTTTGCCATCTTTCATGGCAGGTAGTGATTGCAGGCGGTTGCCGTCAATGATGCGCTGCAAGCTTTCACGAGCTTGGGCTTCTTCAACCCCTGTGCCAATGGTTAGGCCTTTGTCTGCACGTTTGCCTGCACCAGTGCCGGTAGCAACGTACACGCTAGGGTTGCGTGCATTGATGTATTCGAAGTTCAGTTTGCCTGTGGCGGTTTTCAGTACGTCGCTGCCAATGTTGTGGCCACCAGCGTAGCTGATCATGTCGTTGAAGGTACCTGTTCCGGGGGAGTTGCAGCAGTCTGTGCTGCCTGCGTGAGCGTGTACAAATACTGGGGGGCGATCATTGGCATCTACATCAGCTAAACGGTCAGCCACGTTTTTCATGTGGGACTCGTACAGCGTAATAAATTCCTCAGTGCGCTCTGCTTGGCCTACGGCTGTACCTAAAGCACGAATGCTAGGCACGGTGTTTTTCAATGGGTCTACAAAGAAATCAATCACGATCACTGGCACGTTGGCAGCACTGAAACGTTGAATCAGTTGTGAGTTCTCTGGGTCTTCCCCTGTTTTAATACCAGCAAAGTTTGACGTCAGTACTACCAAGTCTGGGCGTTGCGCCAAGGCTTGTTCTACCGAAAAGCTTTCTGCTGTATGGCGGCCTACGACAGGGATGTTTGCAATCTCAGGAAAGCGTGCTTTGTAGGTGTCGTATTCGTTGGAAAACGAGGTACGAAACTCATCGGACCAGCCTGCGACAATGCTAGCAGGCTCAGGGTGCACTAAAGCCAGCACAGGTAAGTGGCGGGCTTGGGTCAGAATTACACGTTTAGCGGGCGCAGGCAGCGTAACGGTGCGGCCTAAGGCGTCAGTCACCACAATAGGGGTGGCGTCTGTTTCAGCAGCTTGGGCAGGAGCAAGCAGCATGATGCTGCAGCAGCTTACTACCACGATACGAAGCAAATTTACGCAAGAGCGGAACATGTGGTCTTACCTATAAAATGGGTTTTCTCAGGCCATCAATCAACACTTGATGTATGCCTTTTGAGCAGCTTTCTATACGGGCAGAAACGCCATAGGCATCGCCCAATGTTTGGCTATTGATCACATCGTTGGGCTGGCCTTCAGCCAATAAACCACCGCCTCTAATCATGACGGCGTAGTCGCAATGGCGCAAAGCGATGTTCAGATCGTGCAAAACAATCAGGGTGGTGAGTTGATGCTCGTGGGTTTCTTGGCGCAACAGATCCATAACGTGGAATTGATAGTTCAAATCCAGCGCAGAGAGCGGCTCATCTAAGAGTAGTAAACGGGGGCGACGAATCAAGGCTTGTGCCAAGCCCACCAATTGTTTCTGACCGCCAGATAACTGATCCAGATAATGCAAAGCTAAGTGTTCAATGCCTAAGCGTTTCAGCAAAGCCAGAATGTGGTCTTCATCAACTTGTGTGCTGTCAGGTGCTAAGGCAGAAGCTTTAGCAGCTACCAGTACGGATTCAAATACACGCAGGTGCACCGAAGCAGGCAAAGACTGAGGCAGGTACACCACGTGCTGAGCGCGTTGCTCAAAGCTGCTACGTGCGAGGTTCTGACCATCTAGCACCACTTCGCCTTTACTGAGCTTTAGTAGTCCAGCAAGCGCTTTTAACAGCGTAGACTTACCGCTGCCATTAGGCCCTAACAAGGCCACCAGTTGGCCGCTTTTCATCGGAGCCAAACTGAGATCAGAAATAATCGTACGTTTGCCGTAGGAGAGTTGCAGGTTACTTACGTCTAGCATGGGCAATTAACGGCTTTGGCGGCGCAACACCACCGACAGGAAGAAGGGCACACCCACCAGAGACGTCACAATACCTACCGGTACGATGATGCCACTAGAGATGTTTTTGGAAGCAATAGACGCCAAGGACAAAATCATGGCACCAATCAGTGCGCTGCCTGGCAGGTAAAAGCGGTGATCTTCACCAAAAAGACGGCGTGAAATGTGTGGTGCAATTAGCCCAATAAAACTGATGGTGCCCACAAAAGACACAGCCAGCGCGGCCAGAAAGCTGATACGCAATAACGAAGTTAACCGTAAGCGTTGTACGTTAATACCAAAGCTGGTGGCACGTTCTTCGCCTAAGCGTAAAGCAGTGAGTTTCCATGAATCACGCAAAGCTAATGGCAGAATGATTGCCACAGCCAAGAACATGGCACCCACTTTAGGCCATGAGGCACGCGACAAACTGCCCATGGTCCAGAACACCAATGCTTGTAGGTCTTCGGCGCTTGCCACAAACTGCATCAAGGACACTAGCGCGTTAAACGAAAACACCAACGCAATACCAAACAACACCAAGCCAGAACTGCTCATGCCGCCCCAGCGGGCGACGGCATCGAGTAAGAAGGCTGACAGCAGCGCAAAAATAAAGGCGTTACTGGCCACCATCCACGCATGGGGCAGGCCAGGTAAAGATAAGTCCAGAATAATGGCTAATGAGGCACCAAAAGCCGCCGCTGATGAGATACCCAAGGTAAAAGGGCTGGCCAGTGGGTTATTCAGGATGGTCTGCATCTCTGCACCGGCTAAGCCCAAACCCAGACCAATGGCAACCGCCATCATGGAGTAGGGCAGGCGGAACTCCCACACAATCACGCGCGTAGTGGGTTCTGCGTCGGCAGGACTCAATAAGGTTGTAAAGAGTTCTGACCAGCTCAATGCTGACGGACCTAGCGTAAAATCAGCCAGAGTGGACAGTACAATAACAAAAACCAGAGCGGCGATAAGTAGCCAGCGCGTGCGTAGCAGGCGGTGGTAGGTATGGGCTGCAAGCGCAGGGTTTGATGCGATGGACATCCTGGTGTAAATGAGAATGGTTTATGAAACTATGAGTATAGTGGATTGAGCCGCGAGTTGCTGGACTGAATCGTGATAGTAGGCGTTTATGAATCATGCAAAATTAACGGTGCAAACCGCTGAAGGCGATGAACTACCTGTTTGGCTAGCGTGGCCTGAGGCTATTCCCCCTGTGGGCGGGTGGCCAGTGATCTACGTGCTGGATGAAAAAGAGTTTCGCCTGTTGTTGCAAATGCGGCGCGAAGCGGGGGCGCAAGCAACGCCAGCTGTCTTGGTGGGCATAGGCATACCTAGCGCTGAACGTCGCCATTATTTCTACACCCCAAAAATAGGGCGCGTGTTAGAGCAGCCTGCAGGCACGGGTGGTAGCGCGGTATTGTTGCAAACCTTAGTGAATGTCGTGGTGCCTGAGGTAGAGCGATGGTTGGCGGTGAAACCACTCTCGGCAGCAACCTTGGTAGGGCACTCACTGGGTGGGTTGTTCGTTGCACAATTGTTATTGCAAGAACCAGTACGGTTTAAGCGCTATGTGATTTCTAGCCCATCGGTATGGTGGGGCGACTTTTATTTGTTACGTCAGGCGGTAGAGTGGCGTTGTCGCAGTATGGAAACGCATAGGCCGACGGTGCATGTGAGTGTGGGTGGATTAGAGCAAGGGCTCACACCGGCTGATTTGGCTTTGCCTGCAGAAAAACAGCAGGAAAACCAACAGCGTCGTGAACGGCGACGCATGGTAGATGGCGCTAGGCAGTTTTATGAAACTCTGGATGCCACAGGATGTTTTGAGTTGACGTTCAATGTGCTAGAGGGGGCAGATCACGGAACCGCATCTGCCCAAGCCTTCAAGGTATTGATCGCCGCCGAATAAGGGCGGCGTGTGAGCTACTGTATTAGGCAGTAAAACGCTGTAGGAAAGCCAGTGATTGTGCATTGGCTTTTTGTGCGGCGCTTTCTACAAAGTGAACGCCACCTGGGCGAGCAAAAGCGTGATCACAACCTTCATGTAGTACCACTTCCCATTCAGATCGCTCAGCTACATTGTCTTCAATGACTTTGCGTACATCGCTAGGTACGTAGTGGTCTAGTTCGGCAATGTGCAGCAATGCAGGAGCCGCTTTTGCAGGTAATGTAGGCAGCAAGTCTTGCAAGCCTACGCCGTAGTAGCTAACGGCACAGCGAATAGGGCTATGAGCAGCCATCAACACTACTAATCTACCGCCCATGCAGTAGCCTTGAGCGGCAATGTTTTGGTGTCCCAATTGTTTTGCCAAAAAGCTGCGAGTGGCTTCCAAATCGGCTAGTGTCTCGTCGTCTTTCATGTTTTGCATTAGCTCTACGCCCAATGCAAATTGGCTTTTGTTGGTGGGGTTTAGTGCCAGATCAGGCTCTTGGCGCCAGAATAGATCTGGGCAAATCACATTAAAGCCCTGAGCAGCCCAGTACTGCGCCAGCGTTTGCATGGCTTGGTTAATGCCAAAGATTTCTTGAATCAGCACCAGCCCCGGAGCATTTTTATCTGCGGCTGCAACATAAAGGGCTTTCATGGTTCGGCCCTGTCCTGTAGGTATCTGTACGTAGTTCATGCACACTCCTTGGTGGATGGTGAGTGCTGCCTTTCAGGTGCAGCAAAAAGCGTAGTGTAACAAAGGCGTTTATGCCCGCAGATAAAAAAAGCCCCAGTAACTTTGAAAGTTACTGGGGGTGAAGAGCACCATGTTGTCATGGTTTGACGCAGGCGCAACTGCGTCGTGCGGTTGTATTAACCGCGGATAGCCGCTTCCAGAATATCCAGAGCCTCAGCCATTACTGCATCGGTGATGGTCAATGGGAACAGGAAGCGAATAACGTTACCTTCAATACCGCATGTCAACAGAATCAGTTTGTTGGCCAATGCACGGTTTTGAATGTCTTTAACTAGTTGTGCTGCAGCTTTGCCAGTTTCTGGATCGCGGAACTCAACAGCAACCATCGCGCCCAAACCACGTACTTCACAAATGGTTTTAACGTCTTTAGCGATGTCGTTCAGGCGTGCTTGCAACAGATCACCCAACTCAGCACCACGTGCCAGCAGGTTCTCTTCTTTGATGGTGTCGATCACGGCCAATGCGGAAGCAACAGCCAATGGGTTACCAGCGTATGTACCACCCAGACCGCCAGGAGCAGCTGCGTCCATAACGTCTGCACGACCGCTCAGGCCGGACAGAGGCATACCACCGGCCAAGCTTTTAGCCATTGTGGTCAGGTCAGGTTGTACATCGTAGTGTTCCATTGCGAACAGTTTGCCTGTACGACCGAAACCAGTTTGTACTTCGTCAGCGACCAACAGAATGCCGTGTTCGTCACATTTTTCACGCAGGAAGCGCATGAATTCTGGAGGACATACGTTGAAACCGCCTTCGCCTTGTACAGGTTCCAGGATGATTGCAGCCACACGTTTAGGGTCTACATCAGCCAAGAACAGGTGTTTCAGCGCTTCTTTAGCGTCTTCGATAGTCACGCCAGCTTGTGCGTTAGGGTACAGAGCGTGGTAGATGTCGCCAGGGAAAGGACCAAAACCCAGTTTGTATGGGTTTACTTTACCTGTCAGAGCCATGCCCAGCAGTGTACGGCCGTGGAAAGCGGAGTTGAAAGCGATCACGGAAGGACGGCCTGTGAAAGCACGTGCTACTTTGATGGCGTTTTCAACAGCTTCAGCACCAGTAGTGAAGAATGCAGTTTTCTTAGGGCCTGTGCCTGGGGACAGTTCGTTTACTTTCTCAGCCAGTTCTACGTAGCTTTCGTAAGGAACCACTTGGTAGCAAGTGTGTGTGAAACGGTCCATTTGCTCAGCAATGGCTTTCATCAGGCGTGGGTGACGGTGACCGGTGTTCAGCACCGCAATACCGCTAGCAAAGTCAATGTAGCGATTGCCTTCGATATCCCACAGTTCAGCGTTTTCGGCGCGTTCTGCGTAGAAATCACACATTACACCAACACCACGTGGGGTGGCGGCATCTTTACGTTTTTTCAGATCTGCGTTGCTCATGAGGCGACTCCGGGTCAATTCGTGTATTCAAGTATTCTGTTTTTTCGCGAGACAGGGCTGTCTGGTTGCTGACAGGTAACCGAAGAAAAAGCGATGTCATCGTGAATAGGGTATAGCTTAAGTCTTAGCTGGTGCTTTCAAAAGAGCCACTTGTGATGGATTATAGAGAACCATTACCGTACCACTTCGCTAGGGTAGGAAAAATCACCTGCCTCTATATAGAGGGTGTTGGTACGAATGTACATGTGGCTAACTGATCAGGCCACTAGGCTGGTGGGAAAATAATGTGGCATTCCTACGCTTTAGTGGCTTCGCCACTATGTACCTCAGGTGTTAGGCAATGTAATTTTGTTGGAAGAAGGTCCCGTAGCACCAATGTTTTTTCGTTATGATTCTGATTTTAGGTCGAATATGTAACCGATCTAGGGAGTGATGGTTAACCCTAGGTTTGAGTTTTTTTTCTTGATTAATTGCCGTGGTATCAGGTAGCTTAGTGGCCTGACCACTAGGCCAGAATAATGTGGAACAATCATGAGCGTTTTTGAAGCCGTCGCAGTGCCGCGTTTGTATCGGGTTATCGCCGATCAAATTGCCTCAAAAATCCAGCAGGGCGAGTTTCCTGTAGGAAGTAGGCTGCCGTCTGAGCGCGAATTGGCCGAGCAGCTACAAGTTAGCCGTGCCTCCATCCGCGAAGCGTTGATTGCATTGGAATTGGAAGGGTATGTAGCGGTACGTGTGGGTACAGGGGTATTTGTACTGAGCGACCAGCAACGTCACCTGAATCAAAGCTCCGATGTGAGTCAACCAGCTCAAGTAGACAATGATTTTGGTCCCTTTGGTTTGTTGGAAACCCGTTTGTTGTTAGAGCCGGAAAGTGCCGAATTGGCCGCTGCGCTCGCCACGGAAGAACAACTGCAAGCCATTCAGGCTGCGTACGAAAGCATGGAAGGTAGTTCCACGCCCGCGCGCGAAGATAGAGCGTTTCACATGGCCATTGCCGCCGCCTGCGGTAACAGCGCCTTGGCGGCTACGATCGCGCACGTATGGGAACTCGCGCTGCACAGCCCCATGTTCTCCCGTATGGAAAGACACTTTGTAGATGCCAATGTTTGGGAAAAAGCCCAGCTTGAACATGGCCGTATTTTGGATGCCATCAAGTCTCGCGACAAGGTGCGAGCTCGATCTGCGATGCATGACCACTTGGTTAGCATCTTGGCGCGTTTACGCGTCGATTTTGGAAATGAAGGTATAGGTTAGCCACCTTATTTAGGCTGTTCTTAGGAGAAGGGAATGAGACTGAAGAAATCCTTATTCGGTTTAGTCATGACAGGCGCATCGCTGTTGGCGATGGCTCCAGCACACGCATTGGATATCAAACTGGGCCACGTGTTGGCACCTAACCATAGTTGGGGTGTGGCAGCAGACGGGTTTGCTCAAGAAGTTAAAGAGCGTACAGATGGTCGCGTTAATTTCGTGACTTACCCTAGCGGTCAGCTTGGTAATGAAAAAACCATGCTGGAAGGCCTGCAAATTGGTAGCCAAGGCGCAGCGATTATTGGTAGCGGTTCCCTGCAACCTATTGATGCCAAATTCGGTATCGTAGAACTGCCTTACACATGGGCTAACGTTCAACAAGCGTACAACGCGTACGATGGTGAACTGGGTGAGCAATTGGCTGAATTGGCCGAAAAGCGCAACTTGGTTATCGTATCTTGGTGGGAAAACGGTTTCCGTCACATGACAAACAACCGCGGCCCTATCAATACACCAGCTGACATGGTTGGCCTGAAAACACGTGTGACTCCAGACAAAATGCGTTTGGATACCTTCACTGCGTTAGGCGCAAACCCAGCTCCTTTGGCATTCGGTGAGTTGTACTCCGCTTTGCAGCAAAAAGTGTTTGATGCACAAGAGAACCCTCTGTCCATCATCTACACATCGTCTTTCTTTGATGTGCAGCAGTACGCTTCGTTGACAGGCCACGTATGGGGTCCTGCCAGCTTGATTATCTCCAAACCTATCTGGAAGAAAATCTCTGACGAAGACAAAGCAATCATTCTGGAAGCTGCCGCTACATGGCGTGACAAACAGCGCGAGATGGTTCAAGAAGGCGAATTGGAGTTTGTTCGTCTGTTAGAAGAAAAAGGTATGAAAGTGAATACGGTTGACCCAGCTCCATTCATGGAAGCGGTACAACCAGTGTGGGCTGAGTACGAGAAAGTATTTGGTCAAGACCTGATGGATACTTTGCAGAAATACCGTCAGGAGAACTAAATAATGGTTATACGGCGACTAATCGCCGGTTTGTCCCACGCCTGCCTGTACTTGGCAGCGCTTGGGGCAGCCCTAATGGCGGTGTTGATCAGTTATGTGGTGGTGCTGCGTTTCGGCTGGCATCAGACCCCACATTGGGCAGAAGAATTGCCTCGCTTCATCTTGGTATGGAGTGCTTTCTTAGGCGGCGTGGCATGTACTTACCGTCGTTCTCATTTAACAGCAGGTTTGCTGTCTACCATCCTGCCTGACGGTCCATTGCAAAATGCCGTACGTAAGGTTGGGGATGTTGCCATGATTTTTGGTCTGGCCGTATTGGGTTACGCCGGCTGGGAACTGAGTGAATTGACAATGGGACAACCTTTGCCCGCCATTGGCGTGGACGCAGGGTATGTCTACTTAGCATTACCCGTGGCATGTGCTGCCATGGTGATCGTTCAGCTGGGACAATTGTTCGGGCTGGTTTCGGATGAAGCGAAGGAGAGCTGATCATGTCGTTAGGTGCTTTAGCGCTTCTTGGTATTTTTGCTGTAACCCTATTAATCGACGTGCCAGTGGCCTTCGGCCTGGTACTGGCTTCCGTAGCCTACTTGCTGTTGTTTGATGCCGCACCTACGATGGTTGCCGCCCAACAGTTTGTTTCCGGTTTAGATAGTTTTACATTGCTCGCCATCCCGCTGTTTGTGTTGGCGGCGCAGTTAATGAACAGTGCAGGTCTGACACAACGTATCGTACGTTTGTGTGCAGCCATCGTGGGCGATGTTCCTGGTGGTCTGGCGATCGTAGCTGTTCTGGCTTGTATGATGTTTGGTGCATTGTCCGGTTCGGGCGTGGCTGACGTAGTGGCTATTGGTAGCTTGATGCTGCCAACGATGGCGCAGCGTGGCTATGATCGCGGCTTTAGTGCAGCGCTGATTGGGTGTGCTGGGGCGAGCTCCACCATTATTCCGCCTAGCATTGTGCTGATTGTTTACGGCACGATTACCGATACTTCTGTTGGCAAGCTGTTCATGGCTGGTATTGTTCCAGGCGTGTTGCTGGGCGTGTCCTTGATCGTGGTAGCGGTTTGGATGTCTCGTAAACATGGCTGGAGTGGTGGCCAACCTTTCAATGCTAAAGAGCTGCGTGCATCCTTCATTGATGCGTTGCCTGCATTGATGGTGCCTGTGCTGATTATTGGTGGTATTAGGTTCGGTATTTTTACCGCAACTGAAGCTGCGTCCAGCGCGATTGTGTATGCCCTGTTGATTGGTGCATTCTGGTACCGTTCTTTGTCCCTGAAAAAACTGTGGAACGACCTGAAAGTTACAGCTGAAATCAGTGCATCTATTCTGTTGATTATCGGTGCAGCAGCGTTGTTCGCATGGATTCTGATTGCAGAGCAGTTGCCACACAGCTTGGCGCAATTCTTGGTGAACTTCACGGATAGCAAATACGGCGTATTGCTGTTGATCATGGCTGTACTGCTGGTGTTGGGTACTTTCATGGAAGCTATCGCGCTGATCATTATCGTGGCTCCTGTTGTGATGCCTGCGATTCACCACTTCGGTATTGATCCTGTGCACTTTGGTATTTTGTTGGTGGTTAACTTGGCGATTGGTGCTAACACACCACCGTTGGGTGTGGACTTGCTGGCAGCGTGTCGAATCGGTGGTATTCGTATGGTGCAAACCCTACGTCCGCTGTCGTGGATGGTGCTGGCCATGTTGTCCGTCTTGATGCTGTTGATGTTCGTGCCATCCCTAGTGATGTTCTTGCCGAACACCGTAGCGTAGGAGACCAAGCATGACACAAGCGTTCTCATTGTTACGTCGTCCGCCAGCATTGCGTCGTTCCTGGCAGTTTGTGCCAGGAATGGATCAAGCTGCACATCAAGCTGCTGTAGAAGGTATGGCTGATGTGGTGGTAGCGGATCTAGAAGAGTTCACTCGTCCAGAAGACCGACCTGTAGCACGCCAACGTCTGCATGACCTGTTCGCCGCTTGCAAAGCGGCGGGCAAGGTTGCCGCAGTGCGTATTAATAAGTTGGAAGAAGACGGTCACGACGATTTGGCAGGCATTATGGCTGCGGCACCGCACGCTATCTTGTTGCCTCACTCCGAGCATGCTGCACAGATCGCTGCATTGGATGCAGCCATTACTGAGTGGGAAGCTAAGTGTGGTCTGACAGCAGGCCAAACCGAGATCATTCCTACGTTGGAATCTGCGTTGGCATTGGTGAATTGCACGCCAGTGCTGAAAGCCTCATCGCGTGTATCGGCATGCTTGCTGGCTGCTGAAGATCTTAGTGCCGACTTGTGGTTGGAACGTAGTGCTACTGGCACGGCGCTCTATGCCATTCGTCAACGCTTTGTGATCGAATGTCGTGCGGCTGGTGTGGTCGCTATTGATTGCCCCTTCAACTTCAAAAATGAAGACGCATTCAAAGCTGATCTGGCGTGGGCTCGCAGCGTAGGTTTGCAAGCTAAATGTGTAGTGAATGCGCGTCAAACACCCGTGGTGCACGAGTACTTCTCTCCCTCGGCTGCAGATGTAGCAGCGGCTGAAGCATTGCTTGCTAAAGCTGCCAGCCAAGACGCTTCCACACCGGATAATCAATGGGTAGATGGTCCGGTAGCGGCAACGGCAAGACGTGTAGTAATGCGCGCTGCGTTGTTTGCAGGCTATGAGCAGGATGTACGTGGCGGAGCCTAACTGGCCTGACCACTCGTAAGTAGTACGAAGCCCCTGTATGCGTTAAACATGACCGTGCAGGGGCGCTAACGCCTCAGTCCTTGCTGGCTTTAGCGTAATTAACAGGTTTTTTTATACGTTGTAGCAAACAAACCTGCTATGATTGTAATTAAGGTGGTCTGGCCACTAGGCCACTTGTAAGAATATGCCATGGCGTACCGGTAGAGCAGCGGTAGCCATCATTGTTTATAGGGAATGGAAATGAGCAATAACCGTCACGCTGGTAAAGCCATCGCAGAGAGCTTGGCCCTACATGGAGTTGATCGTGTGTTTGTAGTGCCGGGTGAAAGCTACCTGGCCGTGCTGGATGGTTTGTACGACACAAACATCCAAAGCGTGGTGTGCCGTCATGAAGCCGCTGCAGCCTACATGGCTGATGCGTACGGCAAATTCACTGGCAAACCTGGTGTTGCCATGGTGACTCGTGGCCCTGGTGCCGCTCAAGCTTTCACTGGCATTCACACAGCATGGCAAGATGGCGTGCCTATGGTGTTGTTCGTAGGTTTGATCCCTGTAGCAGACCGTGAGCGCGAGTCGTTCCAAGAGTTTGATCCTAAAGCATGGTTTGGTTCACAGTGCAAACGTGTGTTTGTATTGGATAGCGCCGAGCGTGCTTCTGAAGTTGTTGCTGAAGCATTCTTCGCCGCTATGGAAGGTCGTCCAGGCCCAGTAGTGGTAGGCTTGCCTGAAGACATCATCCGTGAAGAGTTCACGCGTGAGTTGCAACCTGTGTTGCCAGTGGCACAAGGTGCTGTAGGCCAAGACGAATTGGCAGCGCTGACAGCAGCGTTGGCATCCGCTAAAAAACCAATGTTGTTCGTAGGTGGTCAGAACTGGGATAGCGAAGCATCCCGTCAATTGACTCACTTTGCTGAGCAAAACCGTATTCCAGTGCTGCACGATTGGCGTGCTGCTGATCGCATTCCTTTTAACTCACCTGCGCATGCTGGTTACTTGGGTTATGGCCGTGATGACGCAACTGCTGCGTTGTATGCTGAATCCGACGTGCTGGTTGCTGTAGGTGTGGTACCAGGCGACGTGTCTACTGATGGCTACACATTGCGTCAAGATACCTCCGCTATTACGTACCAAGTGAATCTGGACACCAGCTTGCGTGGTCGCAGCGGTGCAATGACTCACCAAATCTTGGCAAACCCTAAAGTGTTTGCTCGTACTGTAGAGACACTGGAGTTGGCCGGTGCAGAGCAGCGTCAAGCATGGTTTGACCGTTGCCACGCTGTTCAGCGCGAATACTCCCGTTTCCCAACAGAGTTGCCACGTACTGCACCTGGTACAGCGCATATGACAGCGCTGATGGAATCCATCGTGAAGCGTTTGCCTGACGATGCGGTATACAGCTTTGGTGCAGGTAACCACTGCATTTGGGCACAACGCTATTTGCCTACTAACGTATTCCCAAGCCAATTGAGTGCCCGTAACGGTGCAATGGGTTACAGCGTTCCAGCCGGTATCGTGGCGTCGTTGCAATCACCTGAGCGTGTGTCGGTAGTGATCGCTGGTGACGGTGAGTTCTTTATGAACGAAGCAGAGCTGTCCACTGCAGTGACTTACGGCGCACCAATCTTGGTAGTCATGATGGACAACCAGCAGTACGGCACAATCCGTCTGCACCAAGAGCAGCATTACCCAGGCCGTGTGTCGGGTACACAGTTGCAGAACCCTAATTGTGAATTGTTGGCACAAGCCTTTGGTGCATACGGTGCGCGTATTACCGATGACTCTCAAATTGAAGCAGCTGTAGAAGCCGCATTCAAAGCAATTCTGGAAGAAAAACGACCTGCAATTCTGCAGATCGTGACGGATCAGGCTTTGGCATTGCCAGAGTCTGTAGCATAAGGTGCAGCCACTCGCCGAAGAGCGATGAACCTTGCCACACTACGGCTAAAAGCTGTTGAGCACCTAGGAACGGCCCGAATCTGTGAAAGCAGGTTCGGGCTTTTTCTTTGTGCGGGAAAGGAGGGCGATGCGGCTTTATGCCTCGTTGCATAGTTATCTCTTTGTAGGCGTAGATAATGAGCGGGGCTTTGTTTCTTGGTAGTGTGGCTACGGCAAGTACAGCATCTTCTCAGACTGGTGAGGCGTTGCTATGACGATAAATGGGAACGCTGGGTGGGTGATTATGCCAGCACCAATCAAAACGTGCTGTAGAGGCGCAGAATAGGCCTTGGAGGGGTATGCTTTCGTGCAAGGTCTCTCGCACGAAAGCATGGGTACTACTTACACAGTCAGATCAATCCATGTGGATTTCAAGCTGGTGTATTTGTCTATAGCGTGTATGGACTTGTCACGACCAAAGCCGGACTGTTTCACACCGCCAAATGGCATAGCAATATTGCCATTGAAGTAGCAGTTCACCCAGACCAAGCCAGCTTCCAACTCGCGGCCCATGCGGTGCGCGCGACTGATGTTGCTGGTCCACAGGCCGGCACCTAAGCCGAACTCGTGGTCGTTAGCCATGTGCAGAACTTCTTCTTCGGTGTCGAATACCGTTACCGCCAACACCGGCCCGAAGATTTCTTCACGAATGATGCGTACATCTTGTGAAGGCACTTCAAAAATGGTGGGCTCAATGTAGTAGCCGCCAGTTTCGGTACGAACTTGCTGGCCGCCAGTGAGCAGCGTGGCTTGTTCGCAGCCAGAGGCAATGTAGCTCATCACGGTGCCCATGTGCTGCTGTGTCACCATGGCGCCCATTGCAGTTTTGGGATCCAAAGGATTACCCGGCTGCATGGTTTTAGCGTGAGCAATCAGTTTCTCTTTAAAGCTTTCGTAGATGCCACGTTGTACGTACAGGCGTGAACCTGCAATACATACTTCGCCTTGGTTGTTGAAAATGCCAACGGCAGCCATCAATGCAGCTTTGTCCAAATCAGGGCAGTCATCAAACACGATGTGTGGAGATTTACCACCGCACTCCAACCAGATTTGTTTCAGGTTGGACTGGCCGGAGTACTGCATAAAGCGTTTACCGGTCATGGTGGAACCGGTAAAGGTCAGGCAATCTACGTCTGGGTGCAAGCCCAATGCTTGACCCGCACCGGGGCCTGTGCCGGGCACAATGTTCAACACGCCTGGAGGCAAACCTGCTTCCAGCGCCAACTCACCCAAACGAATAGCGGTCAGCGGTGTGGCGTCAGCGGGTTTCAAGATAACGCTGTTACCCGCTGCTAGTGCAGGAGCCACTTTCCACGATGACATCATCAGTGGGAAGTTCCAAGGCACCACAGCAGCTACTACACCCAAGGGGTGGCGTGTGATGGTGGCCAGAGCGTTGTTATCGGTAGGAGCGATTTCATCGTATTGTTTGTCGATGAGTTCGCCGTACCACGCGTAAGCAGTGGCGGATTCTGGGATATCAAATTGCGTGGTTTCACTGATGGGTTTACCCATGTTCAGTGTTTCCAACAGCGCGATATCGTCCAGGTTTTCACGAATCAGTTGCGCCAAGCGTTGCAGAATTTCTTTGCGCTTTACACGAGGCATATTGCGCCAAACGCCAGATTTAAAGGCGCGGCGAGCAGATTGAACGGCTACATCAATATCCGCTTCGTTGCAGGAGGCAACTTGGGCCAAAACTTGACCGCTTGCAGGGTTAACAATGTCCAGAACGTCGCCATTGCCTTGGTAGGCTTTACCATCAATGATGGCTTGGCTGCGGAACGACAACTGGGCTGCCCGTTGTTCCCAGTCCTGCAGGGTGAGGGGTGTAGTCATGTATAACTTCCGTAGAGCAAAAAGGGCTGCCGTGTGGGCAGCCCGAATAATTAGCAGACTTTAGCCTGCTCCAGCATTGCGCCCAGCAACACGTTGGCACCGATGGCTACGTGTTCAGGTTTAGCGTCTTCGATTTCGTTGTGGCTGATCCCGTCTTTGCAAGGGATGAAGATCATGGATGTGGGGTGTTTGCTTGCAACGAACACCGCATCGTGGCCAGCGCCAGTCACGATATCTTGGTGAGAGTAACCACGAGCCTCAGCTTGTGCACGCACGCTGTTGATCAGGTGAGGAGCAAATGGGGTTGGTGGGAACTGTTGAATATCAGTAATAGAGATATCGGTGGTGTAGCCTGTGTGTTCGCCTTGGGCAACGTCTGCGCACAGTTTGCGGAAACGTGCTTCCATTTCATCCAGCAACGCGCTGTCTTCGTGGCGCAGGTCAACACTGAAGCTCACTTTGCCAGGGATTACGTTACGGGAAGATGGGTATACGTCCAACACACCAACCGTACCGCGGCCTTGAGGGGCGTATTCACGGGCGATATCAATCACACCTTGAACAATGTAAGACGCAGAATACAACGCATCTTTACGCAATTCCATTGGAGTAGGGCCAGCGTGAGCTTCCATGCCTGTTACCGCTACGTCGTACCAACGTAGACCCAACGAGCCTGTGACCACACCGATCACATTGTCGTTGGCTTCCAATACAGGGCCTTGCTCAATGTGAGCTTCGATGTAGCTGCCAAAGGCGTGGCCTGGTACGGGGTAGTCACCGTCGTAACCGATGTTTTTCAGTTCTTCGCGTACTGATTTACCATCCAGATCCACGGCGTCCAGCGCAGTTTCAATAGGGAATACTTGGCAGAATGCCCCGGAACCCATCATCACAGGCACAAAGCGTGTGCCTTCTTCGTTAGTCCAGATGATCAACTCCATTGGAGCTTCTGTCTCGATGTTGTTCTCGTGCAAGGTGCGCATGACTTCCAAACCAGCCATTACGCCAAAGCAACCATCGAACCTGCCGCCTGTGGGCTGTGTGTCGATGTGGCTACCTGTGGCAACGGGGGGGAGGCTTGGGTTACGGCCAGGGCGGCGACCAAAGATGTTACCCACCTGGTCGACGGTAATGGTCATCCCCGCCTCACGCATCCAGCCGCAAACCATGTCGCGTGCCTGGCCGTCTAGTGCCGTCAACGCCAAACGGCAGTTACCGCCTTTGGGTGTGGCACCAATTTTGGCCAGATCCATCAACGATTGCCAGAGGCGTTCGCCGTTGATGTTTAGGGAGGTGATGTCGGTCATGAGATTTTCCTTGCTGCAAAAAAAACGATGATTCCTAGCGTTTGAACTCGATCTCTACGAATACAAATGGCTCGGGACCAGGATTAATAACGTTGTGTTGCACACCGGCTTGCCGGCAATAACTTTGACCCTGAGTAAGAGCATTGCTATGACGAGTACCGTCAGGAAGTTCCAACTGCAGAGTGCCGGTAGTCATTGGTACTACTACATAGTCCATGTCGTGGCCGTGCCAGCCGGTTTCGGCTCCGGGCTCGAAGTACCATTCGGTGACACGAGTGAAATCGTTGTCAATTTGTACGGTAGGGCGGGCTGCTGGTCGTTGCTGGTTCATAGACTGTCCTTTGGTTCGTAATCACTTTCTACATCATGGTCATGGTGCTGAAGAAAAAAGCTTTTTGCATTCAGTCATGGGGCCATTTAGGGTGGTATGATTTTTATAACCTTCAACCATCACCGGTAGAAAGCGTTTCTATTCATAGGCAACGCATTCCCTGATGTGGGTGTTTAGGTTTAGTATTCAGGTGGTCAGGCCACAAGACCAGTTTAATGGAAAATTACCAAAAAAGGTGCATGGTGTTTTCCATAGGTGCTGCCTGTCCCCAAAAGCGTATGTGTGATGAGACAGAAAAATGATCGCAAGCGTATTGCATGAGTTGCTTTTACAACGTCTGGAGCGAGATAGCGGGAAGCCTTTATCCCGTCAGGTCTACGAGGCGTTTAGCGCGTTAATTTTGCAGGGTGATCTGCGTGCGGGTACTAAGCTACCCGCTAGCCGTGTTTTGGCCAGAGACATGGGCTTGTCCCGCAACACAATTATTGCGGCGTATGAACAGTTAAATGCCGAAGGGTATGTGATCACTATCACGGGTAGTGGTACCTTCGTGTCCGACACTGTGCCAGTGATGGTGGGGCAGGTCATGCCCTTAGACGCCGAACTGGTGCAGCCAGTCACGGGTGATGGGCTATTGTCTGAGCGTGGTTCTGCATTAGTAAGTACCGCTCAAGCCTCACGCCATCAGTGGGGGCCATTTATTCCGGGTGTGCCGGATGTCACGATGTTCCCCAGTAAAGTATGGATGCGTTTGCAACGCCGCTATTGGCGTGAGCCCATTCCATCGTTAATGACCTATGCGCACGGCGCCGGGTATAAACCGTTACGTAGAGCCTTGAGTGAACATTTACGCTTGGCGCGTTCGGTGCAGTGCGACCCTGAACAAGTGGTGATTACCTCTGGTATTCACCAGTCGCTGGATTTAATTGCTAAGTTGCTGGGCGACAAAGAGTGTCTAGCGTGGATGGAAAACCCCGGTTATTGGGGAGCCAGTACCGTGCTGACATCGGCGGGCATACATTTGCGTTCCATTAATGTGGACGAAGAAGGCATGAGCCCCACGCCTGAGCAAATGCAGCAAGACGTGCCTAAGTTTATTTTCGTGACGCCTTCGCACCAGTACCCGCTGGGTAATGTGATGAGTTTGGCCAGACGCCGTATGTTGCTGGAATATGCCAACCAGTGCGGCGCATGGATTATTGAAGACGATTACGACAGTGAGTTCCGCTTTGGCGGTCGTCCTATTGCGTCCTTGCAAGGGCTGGATAGTTATGATCGAGTCATTTATCTAGGCACGTTTTCCAAAACCTTGTTCCCTAGCATGCGTATGGGGTTCATGGTGTTGCCCAAAGCTATTGCTAGGGCAGCATCGGTAGCACTGTCTGAGTTGTATCGAGAAGGTAGGTTGATGGAACAAGCTGTATTGGCTGATTTCATCGCCGAAGGGCACTATGCCGCGCATATCCGCAAAATGAAAGCGGTGTATGCACGACGCCAAACTATCTTACGTGATGCCATTAGTGAGCATTTTGGCCCGCAATGGCCGTTGTCTAACCAAGAGGCTGGCTTGCATCTAGTGATGCATTTGCCTGAAGGGACGGATGACGAGGCTATTACCAAAGCCGCCCACGAGGCAGGTATTTGGGTGCGACCCTTAACGCGTTATTACGCGGGCGAGCGCAAATCGCCAGGCTTGCTTTTTGGTTATGCAGCGGTAGAAAATGAAGACGACATTCGTCCTGCTTTTGCACAGTTGGCAGAATTGATAAAAGCAGCGTTGTAAGGCCCGCAGCGCATAGGTAGAAATATCAGGTACTTGGGAATGGCACTGTGAATCGTTGAGCCAATGGCTCTAGGTTATTTGCCTATTCTGGTGTATCAATGTAGGCCAGTTGCTCAATCCGCCAGTTACATGCAATGTAGCTAGGGGTAGGTGGTAGTAAATAATGAAATTGATTTTTGCTCGTGGAGTACACAAATGAAACTGACGCGTCCTGAGCTGTTTAAGCAGCAAGCGTATATTAATGGCCAGTGGGTAAACGCTGATTCCGGTGAGACACTGGAAGTGCAAAACCCCGCAACCGCTGAAGTTATCGGCACTATCCCTAAAATGGGTGCTGCTGAGACACGTCGCGCAATCGAGAGTGCTGCTGAAGCGTTCAAATTGTGGCGTGCTAAACCTGCTAAAGCGCGTGCAAACATTCTGCGTAAATGGTTTGACTTAGTTATGCAAAACCAAGAAGACCTGGCAACAATCATGACCATCGAGCAAGGTAAGCCTATTGCCGAGTCTCGTGGTGAAATTGCTTACGGTGCTTCCTACTTGGAATGGTACGGTGAAGAAGCCAAACGTGCTTACGGTGATGTGATCCCCGGCCCAGCTGGCGACCGTCGTATCGTGGTAACTAAAGAGCCAATCGGTGTATGTGCAGCGATTACTCCTTGGAACTTTCCATCCTCCATGATCACACGTAAAGTGGCTGCTGCTTTGGCTGCTGGTTGTTCTATCGTTGTGAAACCTGCTACACAAACACCGTACTCCGCATTTGCGCTGGCTGTGTTGGCTGAAGAAGCTGGTGTACCTGCTGGTGTGTTCTCTGTGTTGACAGGTTCCGCTTCCGCTATCGGTGGCGAAATGACCTCCAACCCAACTGTGCACAAACTGAGCTTCACTGGTTCCACAGAAATCGGCCGTTTGCTGATGAAGCAAAGTGCTGAGCAGATCAAAAAAGTATCGTTGGAATTGGGTGGTAACGCTCCTTTCATCGTATTTGAAGATGCGGATCTGGACGCTGCTGTTGAAGGCGCGATGGCCAGCAAATACCGTAACACCGGACAAACTTGCGTATGTGCAAACCGCTTCTACGTACACGACAGCGTGTACGATGCGTTTGCTGAGAAATTCGTTGCCGCAGTGAAAAAACTGAAAGTAGGTAACGGGATGGACGACGGCGTGACTCAAGGTCCGCTGATCGAGCAAAGCGCAGTAGATAAAATCCGTGAGCACATTGCTGACGCTGTATCCAAAGGCGGTAAAGTGTTGACTGGTGGTGAGTCCGACGAGAAAGGCGGTCTGTTCTTCCAACCTACTGTTGTGGCTAACGCTACAGCAGATATGATCGTTGCTGGCGAAGAAACATTTGGTCCTTTGGCACCATTGTTCCGCTTCAAAACAGACGAAGAAGTGATCGCTCTGGCGAACAACACTATCTACGGTTTGGCAGCGTACTTCTACAGCCGCGATTTGAGCCGTGTATGGCGCGTAGCTGAAGGTCTGGAATACGGCATGATCGGTATTAACTCCGGCATCCTGTCCAACGAAGCAGCTCCATTCGGTGGCGTGAAACAGTCTGGCGTAGGTCGGGAAGGTTCCTTCTACGGTCTGGACGACTACATGACTGTTAAATACATGTTGATGGGCGGCATTTAAGCCTCTATCACTGTGTGATTAAAAACCTGCTCGCTTAGGCGGGCAGGTTTTTTTGTGTCTGAGTGCAGTGTTGTTGTTGTTGTTGTTGTTGTTGTTGTTGTTGTTGTTGTTGTTGTTGTTGTTGTTGTTGTTGTTGTTGTTGTTGTTGTGACGGTGTAGGCAGGCGGCGTGTGCTCAGGTTGCGGGGTAATTGCTGAGTACTGGCGCAGTGTGTTGTTGAGGTTGTGGCATTCTGGCATCTGGCTTGCACGGCCCTTGGTGGGACACCATAATCAATGGCTTTACTAATGAATAATTGTTCAACAAGGTGTGTGGCGTGAGTACCCATAATCCAGCTTCTATAGCAGGCGTTATTTTCTCTATTTCGTCCTCTGTGCTCTTTGGAGTGCTGTACTACTATTCCACCTTGTTGGCACCGTTAAACGGCATACAAATCTATGGTTGGCGTATTCTGCTTACCATCCCATGCCTCACTCTTTTTCTAATCGTGACACGTCAAGCTAAAGACGTGACCGCCATCTGGAAACGGTTAAAACACGAGCCATGGTTGTGGTTGGCGTTGCCAGTATCGTCTTTCTTGGTGGGCGTGCAGTTGTGGCTGTTTCTATGGGCACCCGTAAACGGCTATGCCTTAGACGTGTCGCTGGGCTATTTCTTGTTGCCTCTTACCTTGGTACTAACTGGCAGATTGGTGTTTAAAGAGCGCATCACCACATTGCAGAAAATAGTATGTGCGATTGCAGGCGTAGGGGTAGCCAATGAGCTATTGTTTGCACCGCAAGTATCGTGGCCAGCCTTCATGGTGGCACTAGGCTATCCGTTTTACTTTGCTTTACGTCGCATCCTCAAAACCAGTAACTTAGGTGGCATGTGGTTTGATTTGCTGTTGAGTGCGCCTGTAGCAGCATGGTTTATTGTAGAAACCAGTAAAGCCTTACCTGAAGGCACCTTTACCGCCACCCTGTTGTGGTTGATTCTGGGCTTGGGTGTTTTGAGTGCCACGTCGTTGGGCTTGATGGTATTGGCTAACCACCGTTTACCGTTGGGACTATTTGGGCTGCTAGCCTATGTAGAGCCAGCCTTGTTGGTCGTGGTGGCCCTGTTGCTAGGTGAGCGCATAGAAAATATGCAGTGGATCACTTACGGGTGCGTGTGGACGGCTATTTTGCTGCTGATTCTTGATGGTGTGCGGTCCATGCGAAGAGAGGCTTAAAAGCCTACTGATCAACTACTGTCTGCTGCAGCCTTTTCTTCGTTGCTTGCTTAGGCTTTGTTTTGGTGGTTGCAGCTAGGTATTTCATTTTCTGTGACATGACAGATAAGAACGCATGTCGCTACTAGAAGTCTTTATTATTGCAGCGCTACAGTAAAAAGGGCTGTAAACCTATCAGATGCTAGAACCGTCGGGGGACGGAGAGGAAACTTTTGTGATGTGGTGTCTCAAATCACAAAAAGCTTTCCTGCAGTCCCCCAGCGTGTGCAATGAATGCTTTGCTCCGTCGCAAAATATCAGCTGTTTGCAGAAGCAGCATGACACTGCCACCGCCACGCATCATCACACATTTGTTGAATACCTGACGACGCTGTCCAGCCCAGTTTTTTTCTAGCCAAGGCGGTGTCTGCCCAGCATGAGGCGATATCACCAGGGCGGCGAGGAGCAATTTGGTAAGCGATACGACGTTGGCTGCTACGCTCAAAAGCCGAGATCATGTCCAACACTGAATAGCCTGTGCCTGTGCCCAAGTTAACGGCCAACAACTCGCTGTCATTGTTCAAGCAGTATTTCAACGCGGCTAAGTGGCCATCTGCCAAGTCCATCACGTGAATGTAATCGCGTACTCCGGTACCGTCCGGCGTGTCGTAGTCATCACCAAATACACTAAGGTGTGGTCTGTCACCAATAGCAACTTGAGCCACATACGGCATGAGATTGTTGGGAATGCCTTGTGGGGCTTCACCAATCAGGCCACTTGGGTGTGCGCCTACCGGGTTGAAATAACGTAAGCAGGCAATTTTCCAGCCTTCTTCGCTTTTATAAAGATTCTGCAAAATCTCTTCCACCATCAGCTTGCTATGACCATAAGGGTTGGTGCTGGAAAGCGGGTGGTCTTCGGTTAAGGGCAAGAACTTAGGATCACCATAGACTGTTGCCGAGGAAGAGAAAATAAAGGTGCGCACGTTGGCGTCCTGCATGGCTTGCAGCAGCTGTACCGAACCATGCACGTTATTGTCGTAATAACGCAGGGGGAATTGTACGGATTCGCCTACCGCCTTCAGGCCAGCAAAGTGCATAACCGCTTGTATGCTGTAGCGTGAGAACAGTTCGTTAAGCAGGTTGGCATCGCGTATATCACCCTGCACAAAGTCAGGGCGTATATCAGCGATTTTTTCTATAGCATCCAGCACTGAAGCCGAGCTGTTGCTAAGGTTATCAAGTATCAGTACGTTGTAGCCGGCTTGTAGCAAGGCAACAGTGGTGTGGCTACCGATAAAACCGGTACCACCCGTCACAAGGATGTAAGGCTTCATAGTTTCTGTAAGGCGGTTTTGTAGTGTGCGGAACGTTCTTGGTAGGTCGTGGCATTGCGCTGTAGGTTCGCTACTTCTTCGTCGCTAAGCGTACGTACGGCTTTAGCGGGTGAGCCAATGATTAAGGATCGTTCTGGGAAGGTTTTGCCTTCGGTGACCAATGCGCCAGCCCCTACTAGGCTGTTTTTACCGATGACGGCACCGTTTAACACTACGGCTTGAATGCCGATGAGGCTGCCTTCTTCCACCGTACAGCCGTGCAGCATCGCTTGGTGGCCAATAGTGACGTTCGTGCCTATAGTGAGTGGGTAGCCGGGGTCTGTGTGTAGTACGGCACCTTCTTGCACGTTAGAGCCCGTGCCTATGTGTATAAGTTCATTATCACCACGCAGAATCGCACCCGACCAGACGCTGGTGTGGGCATCAAGCTGCACCTTGGCGATCAATACGGCCTCTTCGGCTACATAGGCGCTGTCATGTACGTTAGGGCTGTTATCATCAAGTTTATATTGTGTCATGCCACGCTTCCCAGATTGGACCAAACTACGATCGTAGCACCAACTGTATAAAAGCTGTATCGCACTACATAAAAGATGTTACAGTTTCTCGTGCCCAACTATAAAAGGGCAGGCTGTTTTTTTAGTGTTTTTTTGCTATGTCTTCTACTACTCCTTCCCTATCGACTGTATTGCTGGCCAGCGCCCAGCTCGTGCAAGGAGTCTTGGCAGGAAAATCTCTCACCGAATGCTTAACGCAAACCCCCGCTACTGTACGTGCTGCGGCTCAGGCCGTGAGCTTTCACAGTTTGCGACGTCTGGGCTTGGCAAAGCAGTTGCTTAGCCAATTAGTAAGCCGTAAAGCCCCATCAGGGTTAACCGAAGCGTTATTGCTGGTGTCGTTAGCGGTATTAGATAGCGCCGCCGAAGTACAAGAAAACGAAGACGCCTTTGCTGATCAGCCAGATGTTCCTGTTTATGCTCCGCACACCGTCGTAAATCAAGCGGTACAAGCCGCCGCTGATCATCGTTTGCTGCGTGTGTACAAAGCATTGATTAACGCCGTGTTGCGCCGCTATTTGCGAGAGCGCACCGAATTATTAGCTGAAGCGAATAGCCACCCTGAAGCACGTTGGAATTTCCCCAACTGGTGGATTAAGCAAATCAAAAAAGCGTACCCACAAGAGTGGGAAGCTATCTTGCAACACTCTAATCGTCCCGGCCCTTTAACCTTACGTGTAAACCAACGACGTTGTTCGGTGGCGCGTTTGCTGGCGCTGTTTGAAGAAGCTGGCATTGCGTGTTGGGCACCAGGTGGTCAAGCCGTGGTGTTGGCTGAGGCATTACCTGTGCAGCAGTTGCCTGGGTTCGAGCAGGGGTGGTGGTCAGTGCAGGATTACGCAGCTCAACAAGCAGGCGCCTTGTTACCGGTAGAAGATGGTATGCATGTGTTAGATGCGTGTGCCGCTCCCGGTGGTAAAACGGCGCATCTGTTAGAGCGTGCTGATATTTCGTTAGTGGCTTTGGACTCCGACGCCACACGACTACAGCGTGTACCGCAGAATTTACACAGGCTGGGTCTGGATTCAGACCAGGTCAAAATACAAGCAGCAGATGCTGCTGATATACAGCAGTGGTGGGACGGTAAGCTCTTTGATGCGATCTTGGCCGATGTACCGTGTACCGCATCGGGTATTGTGCGTCGTCACCCAGACATACGCTGGCTGCGTCGCCCGCAAGACGTGGCGGCTACGGCAGCTTTGCAAGCCAATATTGCTGACGCTTTATGGCTGACTTTAAAGCCCGGCGGGTATATGCTGTATGTCACTTGCTCTATCTTCCCTCAAGAAGGTATAGAGCAAAGCAAAGCATTTTTGGCTAGGCATTCTGATGCGGTTGCATTGCCTAGTCCAGGACAAGTATTGCCACAGCCCGTTGAAAGCGGGCAGCCATGTGGCGATGGGTTCTTTTATCAGTTATTGCGTAAAGAGGCATAAACGTCGACCATGAGAGCGGGTAGATCTTTCAACCGGTTTGTTCGCAAGGCAGGGCTAGCATTAGCTTTGTGTCTTGTGGTGCCTGTTGGTTCTGCCCAAGGTTTACGTGTCACGGATGCAGTGACTGACGATACGCCTACGATGGCCACAGTGGTGGACACGGGGCAGCAGGGCACTACAGAAGAAGTAGTACGTGTAGAGCCTGTAATACGAGATGGTCGTCTGTACATAGACGCCGATGTGGATTTTGAGCTAAGTCCTGAACTTCAGGACGTAGTCTATAAAGGGATTCCCCTGTACTTCACTGTAGATGTGGAGATACGTAGTACACGCTGGTGGTGGTTTGATAAAACAATAGTGGATGCCAATCAAACTTGGCGGGTCACCTACAATGCGTTAACCAGACAGTGGCGTGTGGGCTCGGGGGAGCTATTATTGCCAGAAAGCAGTCTCAACGAAGCCTTGGCGTCATTGCGCCATATTCGAGGCTGGGCTGTGGCACCAGTAAGTGATTTTGATAAAAACACCGAACTGTATGGACGGATGCGTTTGCGTCTGGATACCTCTTTATTGACTAGGCCCTTCCAAGTAGATGCGATGAATCGCCGCGCTTGGACGTTGTCCACCCCATGGAAAAACTTCACTTTTTCGATTTCCGACGCCGAGCACCAGCCGTAATTCGCTGGGTGCTGCGTATAGCCCTGATCATCGCTGCGATTAGTGCAGTGGCGTTGCTGGGCTTATTGGTGTGGTCCACGGCTAACGCTTCACGCTATAACGAATACTACGATGTGCTGTTGGTGCTCAACGGCATCTTGGCTGTCGCCCTGGTTTTTTGGGTGGTATTGTTGGGCGGTCGTTTATTTAGGCAAGTAAAGAAGCGGCAGTTTGGCGCCAGAATGACGGCACGCTTTGCCCTGTATTTCACCCTTATCGGTATATTGCCGGGCACGTTGATTTATGTGTTGTCCGTGCAGTTTATGTCGCGCTCTATTGAGTCGTGGTTTAACGTGCGGGTAGACCGCGCCTTGGAGTCGGGTTTAGATTTAGGTAGGGCTGCTCTGGATGGGCGATTAAGTGATCTGAAAAAGCGTGCAACCAGTCTGGCGGTAATGCTCAACGAAAGTCACGTAGAGCCAGGTTTGGTGCTAAACAGTCTACGTGAGCGCGCAAATATTGGTGATGCCATGATTTTCACCAGTGCGGGTAGGTTGATTGCGTATTCTTCCACTCGTTTTGATATGTCACTGCCAGAGATACCCAAACAAAATGTGCAGAACTACTTACGCGTAGCCAAAGAGTATGCCTCGGCAGAATTGGATGATAGCCAAGGAGTGGGTTCTACTGGCTTGCGTTTACGTGTGGTGATTCCCTTAGACAGTAGCAATAGTTACCTAGGTCAGTTTACGCAGCCTAGTGATAAGCGCTGGTTGCAAGTGACAGAACCTGTTCCTGAAAATATTGCACGCCATGCGATGCTGGTGGAAGAGGGGTACCGAGATTACCAAGAACTGGCATTGTCCAGACAAGGCCTGCGTAAGCTCTATGGCATCATCCTGACGCTGGCGTTGATTCTTGCTGTGTTTGCTGCGATGGCTGCGGCGATTGCGATTTCTCGTCGATTGGTGCGTCCGTTGTTGGCGCTGGCGGCCGGTACTCAGGCGGTGGGTGTGGGGGATTACCGTCCTTTGCCAGAGAATTCTGATAAAGATGAAGTAGGGCAACTGACACGATCCTTTAATATGATGACCCGACAATTGGACGATGCTAGGCGCACGGTAGAACGCAACCGTCAGCAACTAGAACGTTCCAACTTGTATCTGGAGTCGGTGTTAAGTAGTTTGTCATCAGGCGTTTTGGTGTTTGATGATGCCTTTTGTGTGACTATGTTCAACCAAGCGGCGCAGAATATTTTGCGTGCTGATTTGAACTTGGTTAAAGGCAAGCCCTTGGAAGAAGTGGTTGACGATAACGGTTTTGCAAATCAATTACGTCATGCGTTTGCAGAGCACTCAGCCGTGGGTGCGCGCGAATATTGGCAGCAACAATTTGAATTAAGCTTTGGCAGTAGGCATGATATGCGTGCTGTTATTATTACTTTGCTGGCGCGTGGCATGGAGCTTCGTATAGGTAAGAGCTCCAGCGGCTATTTGGTGGTGTTTGATGATATCAGTGATATTATTTCTGCCAACCGACTAGTCGCGTGGGGAGAAGTTGCCCGACGCTTAGCGCACGAAATTAAAAATCCATTAACGCCCATACAGTTGTCAGCGGAGCGTTTGGCCTTAAAGCTGGAACCTAAGCTGGATGAAAACGATGCTGCGATGCTGAAGCGTGCAACCACCACCATTGTGAATCAGGTGGGATCGCTGAAGCAGATGGTGGACGACTTCCGAGAGTATGCTCGGGTGCCACAAGCGCAGATGCAGGAATTGGATATAAATGCGTTACTGCATGAAGTACTGACTTTGTACGGATGGGATCCGGAAAGTGCTTCTGCAGAAAACAGCGGACGTGTAAACTGGGAAGTATCGCTAGGAGCGGGGGTGCCCGCCGTAGAAGGTGATCCAACACAGTTGCGTCAAGTGATTCATAATCTGTTGGCCAATGCTGTGTATGCGGCCACTCAAGGGCGCGAGCCTAGCGAGGGAGTCATCACAGTAAAAACCTCCTGTACCATTCATGATGCAGAACAGGGCATACATGGGGTACGATTGGTGGTGGCGGATAATGGCCCAGGTTTTGATGAACAATTGTTGGCTCGAGTATTTGAACCCTACGTAACAACAAAGGCGACAGGTACTGGTTTGGGGCTAGCCATTGTGAAAAAGATCATAGAGGAACATGGCGGTAAGATAAGCGTGACGAATCAACGTGAAGGGGGCGCACGCATCACCATCCTCTTGGCCCGCTTGGCAGGATCAAAAGTAGTAGCTGATTCTGTTGAAGGTAATGATAATAGCGTAAAAAGCTCGTAGGGACGGTTTATGGCCAGAATTCTGGTAGTTGATGATGAAATCGGAATCCGTGAACTCTTGTCTGAGATTCTGTATGACGAGGGGCATACGGTAGAAGTCGCAGAAAATGCCGCACAGGCGCGTGCTGCCCGTTTACGGGCACGGCCTGATCTGGTACTTCTGGATATCTGGATGCCGGACACGGATGGCGTTAGCCTATTGAAAGAATGGGCATCACAAGGTTTGCTAGACATGCCTGTAGTCATGATGAGTGGTCATGCCACCGTTGACACAGCACTGGAAGCTACACGTATAGGGGCGGTGGATTTCCTAGAAAAACCCATCACTATGCAGAAGCTATTGCAAACAGTGGCCTCCGGTTTAGAACGGGTGGTTGTACCTCCCAAAGTACCAGCCATGGCTGCTGCACCACGAGTTGGTGGGGCACCTGCGGTAAGTGCTGATGTGGGTGTGGTAGCCAATGCCCAAAACCGCATGCAAGCGCCTGCTTCAGCCATACAAGGTGAGCAAGGTGGTTCGCACTTGGGCAGCATTTCGTTAGAGCTGCCTTTGCGTGAAGCACGAGATGAGTTCGAACGTATTTACTTCGAATACCATCTAGCCCGTGAAAATTACAGCATGACACGTGTGTCAGAGCGTACAGGGTTAGAACGTACTCACTTGTACCGTAAGCTGAAGCAACTGGGTATTGATGCGTCGGCTCGCCGTCGTAGTCACAATAACCAGTAAGCGACGCAGAATAATTGACCGCGCCATTCCAATTAGGAGTGGCGCGGTTATGTACGTGTGATTCTATGAATTAGTTGCGTTTGCGGCTAATGCTGGAAATAGGAATACGCACTTCACCACTTTGGGTATCACGCAACGTTGTTGCGCGCCATGCATGCCCGTACGCAATCTCCAAGCTCAGATGAATAGTGCCATCCATGTGGCGCTGGGCATTGAGTGCGTCCACCAAACGCTTGTGCCACGCTTTTCCAGCCAAACCTTTTCTACGTAAAGTGCTGGCATTACCACCCAGTACGTACACGTCTTGCAGTAGTTTTTCGGCCGATTGGTAAGTCAGGGTAATGACCTCTTGATCCATGACGGGATCAGTAAAACCATTTTGCAGCAGTTGATCTCCATAATCATGCATGTCCACAAACGCCAAAGTTTGGGTTTGAGCGTCAGCGGCTTCCATAGCATTGCGCAATTCTAAAAAAGTACCGGGGCCTGGCACAGAGAACATCACCAACCCGTTAGACGCTAGGATGCGTCGCCATTCTTGGAATACTTTTTGTGGATCAGGCTGCCATTGCAGTGATAGATTCGACCAGACCAAATTTTGGCTTTCAGGGGGCAATTGCGTATTGGCCATATCCGCCAACACAAAGTTGTTGTTGGTGCTTGGCTTATTACGCAGTCGCTCCCACAAACCGGGGCGATGAGTGTGGCGCTCTTTAGCTACTTCCAGTAAGCGCGGGCTGATATCTACGCCGGTATACACCATGTCTGGGTAGCGCGAGCGTAGAGGATCTATTGCATGCCCAGCGCCGCATCCTGCATCAAGCACTGTGTGTACGTCTAGGCGTACATAGCCAAGGCGTGCCAACATGCGTTGGGCTATTTCACCGTACAAGAACTGTGGCGCATCTAAGGGCGCGCGACGATCAAATTGTTGTTGTACGTGCTGTAGGCTAAGAGGAAGAGGGTGTGACATGATTGCGCAATAGAACCCCGCCAGCCACGTATGGCCGCTAGAGTGTAAGTTTGGTTAGAGCAAGGCACTATTATGGCGCATGCATTTCGCTTAGGCGACCTTTTACAGCCACTCTGTCAGGTTATACATATTCCACGGCCGTGTTTGGTATGTGAGCAGCGAGCGTGGCGTTATGGTGTGTGCCAAATGTGTTTATGCGAGCTTGCACAGCAACGGCAGCAGGGAAGGCGCTGTGAACGTTGTTGGGTGCAACTACCTGTTATAGGTGGCTGTAGAGACTGCTCAGCACGCCCTCTGGACGTGGAACAGGTATTTGTGGCGTGGGACTACCTTGATGCGGCTGAGCTGCTGATACAGGCGTATAAGGCTCGTCAGCAGCAATGGTTAGCGGCAGTAATGGCGAATGCTGTGTATCAGCAAATTGTGAGGCAGTGGCCTGAGAGACCTGAACAGATATTGGTGCTGTCTGTGCCGTCTTCTAGGGCGGCGCTGATTCGTAGAGGCTTTAATCCTGCGGCCGAAATCGCTAAATTAGTGGCAAAGCAATTACGACAACCTTATTTGGTGGGCGGGCTGTACAGTGTGAGCGCACAGATAACAGAGACACAGAAGCAGCGCAGTCGTCAGCAACGATTGAAGGCTACAGCGCCTGCTTGGCGATGTGCGACGTTGCCAGCAGACAGCACCGTATTAGTAGTTGACGATGTACTCACCACCGGCAGTACACTTCAGCATGCCGCACAATTATGCCGGCTTGCAGGGGCGTACCGCGTGTATGCAGCACTGGTTGCTCGTACGCCTTGGCGTGATCATTTTTGAATTCATCAGGTTGTTATGTTCCACATTATTCTGGTTTCTCCGGAAATCCCGCCCAATACGGGCAATGCTATTCGTTTGGCGGCTAATACTGGCGCTCAATTGCACTTGGTTAAACCCTTGGGTTTCGAGCTGGAAGACAGTAAGTTAAAGCGCGCAGGGCTGGATTATCACGAATGGGCGCAAGTCAAAGTGCACGAAAACTTACCTGCTGCACTGGACGCTATAGGGGCGAGTCCAGACCGCTGTTTTGCGCTAACCACTAAAGGCCAAACTCTGGACAAACCCGTGTTTAAAGCTGGCGATGTATTTGTGTTTGGCTGCGAGACTGCCGGGATGAATGCGGAACAAATGGCACTCTTTGCAACAGAACAACGTTTGCGATTGCCTATGCGCCCAGAGCAGCGTAGTTTGAATCTTTCTAATGCCGTAGCGGTGACTGTGTTTGAAGCATGGCGCCAGTTGGGCTACGAAGGTGCAGTGTAAAGATTGATGCTTTTCTGGGTGGAATAGGCCATGAGTGTTCGTATTAGCGCGTTATACAGTTATCCCATTAAATCGTGTGCGGCAGTGCAGCTCTCGCGCAGTGCTATTTCACCCTCTGGGTTGGAGTGGGACAGGCAATGGGTGATGGTGAATGCTGAGGGTGAAAAAATGACCCAACGCACTATTCCACGCATGGCCTTAATACAACCCACTATCGAAGCCGAACACATGCGCCTGCAAGCGCCTGGCATGCCAGATATTTTGGTAAGTCTACAGCGTGTAGAGCAGCCCCCCATCGTAGATGTGCAAATCTGGGCTGATTGGACACGAGGCCAAGACGAAGGTGATGCTGTTGCTGAATGGCTGTCTACCTTTTTGGGTATGTCGTGTAGGTTATTGCGTGTGCACCCTACCGCGCATAGGGCAGTGAGTGCTACATGGTCACGTAAGTGGGCTGATAGGTCAGGTGAAAGCGCCGAGTTTTTACAGAAAGGGATGTTCGGCTTTGCCGACGGTTTTCCTTTTTTGATTTGTAATGAAAGCTCGTTAGATGAGTTGAATAGCGAGATACGCCTACAGCAAGGCACTGAGATACGTATCAATCGTTTCAGACCCAATATCGTGGTGCAGGGGTTAGATGCGTACGAGGAAGACTACGTGCAAAGCTTGCAGGGTGGTGGCCATTATTTTGCACGCCTGAAAAACTGCACCCGTTGTCCGTTGCCTAACGTGAATCCAGAAACTGCCGAGGTAGGAGACCAGCCAAGTAAAGCCTTGGCTAGCTCTAGACGTTCAGAGGCAGGGATATTGTTTGGGATTAATATGGCGCTGTATCAAGCCAGCGAAAGCCCATTCATTGAGGTAGGGCAAACGCTGGAAGTAGAGTACGACGTGTAATTACGCGCTTTCTTTGCGCGGATCACGCGCTAACAGGGTTTGCACCGCCTGACGGGGGGGTAAGCCTTGTTGCAGCACCTGATATACGGCCTCGGTAATGGGGGCGTGTACATTTAAGCGCAAAGCAATGGTGCGAGCGGCTTCAGCGCAACGCACACCTTCGGCAGTCATGCCGGAGCTTAATATTTTTTGCAGATCTTCGCCTTGGCCTATGGCCAATCCCACTCGTCTGTTTCTAGACAGATCGCTGGTGGAAGACAGCACGAGGTCGCCTAGCCCAGTTAAGCCCTGGAAGGTTTCAGGTAGGCCACCCAGCCCTACGCCTAAGCGTTGAATTTCGGCTAGGCCTCGGGTGATCAAGGCCGCTCTAGCATTGGCGCCTTGGCCCAAACCATCGCCTATACCACAGGCAATGGCAATAATATTCTTGAGTGCACCACCCACTTCTACACCAATGACATCGTGACTGCTGTAAATACGCGCTTGCGTACCGTGTAACAAGCTGACGGCGCAGTGCATGAGATCAGTGTTGTTGCTGGCAATGGTCAATGCTACAGGCAGGCCTTGGGCGACTTCAATCGCAAAAGAAGGGCCTGACAGCACACCGTGGTGTAGCCAGTCGTGGTGAGGGGTGTGTAGCTCAGCAATGACGTGTGGCAGATCGCCACTTTGTGCATCAAAGCCTTTGCAAATATGTACCAAATGCACAGGGTGTTTGCGTGTGCTTGGTAAAAAATCAGAGAGTAGGGTACAGAGCTGCGCCAAACCTGCTACGGGCACCCCCAAAATAATGAAAGCAGGGCTTTCATCGTTTCCTAGGGCGTGTTGCATGGCTGTTTCCAGCGATGCAGTGGCAGACAAACCCTCTGGTAGCTGTATATCAGGCAGATAGCGTTGAAGACTATGCTGCTGATTGATTTCAGCCACACTAACTGGGTCGCGTGCCCACAGCATAGTTGGAGCATTGGCGTGACACAGCACGGCTAATGCCGTGCCGTAACTACCGGCTCCTAGTACGCTGACACGTGGAGGCGCAGAACTGTGCATCCGAGTTACTGGATAGGTTGGTTTTGTGCTTCGGAAGCAGCTTGCTGTTGAGCTTCGGCTACGCGTTGCTCGTACATCTGCTGGAAGTTCACTTCAGTCAGGTGCAGTGCTGGCAGTGTGGTGCGAGTGATCGCATCAGCTACGGTAGCGCGTAGGTATGGGTACAACATAGTTGGACATACGATGCCCAGCAGTGGGTCCAACTGTTCAGCTGGAATGTTTGCTGCTTCAAAAATACCGGATTGTGTTGCTTCGATCAGGTACAGCACTTTGCCCTGAATACGGGTGGTAACCGTAGCCGTGACAGAGGTTTCGAAAATGCTTTCAGCCAAACGCTGAGCACCAACTTTCAGCTCAACTTCCACGTTAGGCGCTTCTTGTTCCAAGAAGATTTGCGGTGCATTTGGCATTTCCAGTGAAAGGTCTTTCACGTAAGTGCGTTGCAGGCTGAAGCTAGGTTGTGCAGCTTGTTCGTTGGCGGCTGCAGCATTGTTTTCGGGTGTGTTCTGTTCGGACATGAGGGTTCCAGAAAAAGTGAAAGTTACAGATACCGTTGAGTAATTAGGATTCCAGCAGCGGCACCAGTTCGCCTGCTCGGTCTAAGGCAGCTAAATCATCATAGCCACCCACATGGGTATCGTTAATGTAAATTTGGGGAACGGTACGACGCCCGGTGCGCTCCATCATGATGGAGCGTTGCTCGGGGTCACGATCGATCAGGATTTTTTCAATGTGTTCGACACCGCGCTGTTTAAGCAGCATCTCAGCCCGTACGCAGTAAGGGCAGACGGCGGTGCTATACATAAGAACTTTTGCCATGATAGTGTCAACAAGCGTAAAAAAGTGTTAGGACTTGCGCACAGGCAAGCCAGCTTCAATCCAGCCTTGTAGGCCTTTATCCAAGCTAAATACCTTATCAAAACCCAGTTTACGCAAAGTTGCAACAGCCTTAGAAGAGGTGCGGCCTTGCTCGCATACCACTACAATAGGCTTATCTTTAGCAAAGTGATTGCTACGGCTTTCCAAATCAGCCATCTGAACGTTTTGTGCTTGCGCAATATGAGCGGCTTTGAACTGGTCAGCTGAGCGGATGTCGATGATCACTGCATCGTGCTGGTTCATTTGAGCAACGGCTTCAGAGGGACCAATAGGGCGGCCATTACGGTTTTTAGTGAAGGCTGGTAATAGAAGCATGATGCCGGAGAGCACGGCAACGACTAAAATTAGCAGATTGTTTTGACTGTATAAGAATTCCACGATAAATCCTGATGAAAGCCGGAAATGAATGGTTGAAGGGTTTAATTATAAAATGGACAGCAATTTTTAACTTAGAGGCTGTATTTTTACCATGTATAAACTTGTATTGATGCGTCATGGCGAGAGCCAGTGGAATCTGGAGAACCGTTTTACCGGTTGGACAGATGTAGATCTGACTGAAGCTGGCCGTGAACAGGCCCGTCAAGCGGGCGAGTTACTCAAAGCCAATGGCTATGAGTTCGACATCGCATTCTGCTCAGTGCTCAAACGCGCCATCCGTACTCTGTGGATCGTTCTCGATACCATGGATGCTATGTACACGCCCGTAGGCATGAGTTGGCGCTTGAACGAGCGTCATTATGGCGCGTTGCAGGGTTTAAATAAAGCAGAAACTGCAGAAAAGTACGGCGAAGAGCAAGTACATATCTGGCGTCGTGCTTATTCCATCGGCCCTGAGCCCGTCGCTGAAGACGATCCTCGCCACCCACGTTTTGATCCACGTTACAGCCGTCTGAAAGCTGAGCAATTGCCTGCTACAGAATGCTTAGAGACAACCGTAGAGCGTGTAGTTCCTTTCTGGAACGAATCTATTGCTCCTGCTATTCGTGCTGGTCGTCGCGTACTGGTGACTGCTCACGGTAACAGCTTACGTGCGTTGATCAAGTACTTGGATAACGTATCCGAAGAAGAAATCGTTAATCTGAACATCCCTACAGGCCAACCTCTGGTATACGAGCTGGATGAAAACCTGAAGCCTATTCGTCACTACTATCTGGGCGACGAAGACGCTATTGCGGCACAAATGCAAGCCGTAGCTGCTCAGGGTAAGGCGAAATAATATGCGTCGTGGCGTGCTCTTGCTGTGGTCATTATTGGCTGCTTCCCCGCTCGCGGTGGGGGCAGAAGACTTACAGTCCCGACAAAATGAGGCGAGACAGCAGCAGCAAGAGTTACGCCAACGCATACAGTCGTTGCAGCGAAATATAGAAAAAGCGGAAACTTCCCGCCAAGATGCAGCCCAAGCGTTGCGTACTACGGAAAGTGCTATTTCTGACACGGACAGACGTTTACTGGAATTAGAGCAGCGCTCCAAACAGGTGCAAAAACACTTGGGCGAGCTGCAAGCACAAACCAGTGAGCAAGAAAAACTGCGTGACCAGCGTCAACAAGAGCTAGCAGAGCAACTACGTGCTATGTATGCCAGTGGTTTATCGCCATGGGCCGCGTTATTGTCGGGGGATGATCCTCAGGCTATACAGCGTGAACTCGGTTACTTGTCGTATGTCTCACAAGCGCAGGCAGAGAAAATTCAAGCCTTGCATGCTACGTTGCGCAACCTAGAGCGGTTGAAAGCGAACGAACAGTTATCGCAGCGTGAGCTGGCACAGCTCAGTGAAGAAAGCGAAAAAAAGAAAGAAGAATTAGTGGCTCAGCAAGCTGAACGCAGCCAAGTATTGGCGCGGGTACAGACAGAGTTGAACCAACAGCGCGGACAAGCGTCGCGCTTGCAAAATAATGATGAGCGTCTGGGCAGGCTGATTAGCGGCTTAGATGTTGAAATTGCTAGACAAGCAGAATTGGCCAGACAGGCTGAGCAGCGGCGTCGTGAAGCCGCTGAGCGTCAACGCCGCGAAGCAGCAGAAGCGGCCGCTCGCCAACAGGCAGCAGATCGCCAAGCACGTGAAGTAGCTGCCAGACGTGCGGAAGAGATACGTTTAGCTGAAGAGCGCCGCCGTGCTGAACAGGCTCGAGAGCCATTGCAAGTAGTGCAAGTGCGCCCCAGAGATGGTGTGGTGGCGGTAGATGCGGCAGAAACACCTCGTGAACGTATACGTATTACGGAATCCACTCCCCCCGTGGCTACACCGCCGCCACCTCCACCAGTACGTGAAGTGGTGCGTGCGGCTCCACCAGAACCCACTCCTGCGCCTGCTACGCCTATACGTGAAGTGCCTAGAGGTGGTTTTAATGGTTTGTCTAAGGGCTTGCCTATGCCTGTGCAAGGTACCGTGCAGGGGCGCTTTGGTGTAGATAGACCAGACGGTGGAGGTAAGTGGCGCGGCATCATGATTCGTGCTGACCAAGGCCGTGCAGTGAAAAGCGTAGGCGCAGGGCAGGTGGTATATGCCAACTGGCTGAATGGCTACGGGAATTTGTTAATTATTGATCACGGTAACGGTTTGCTCACAGTTTATGGGCATAATCAAAGCTTGTTGAAGCAAGTGGGTGATGTGGTAGGTGTTGGTGAAGAGGTGGCGAGAGTAGGAGCAACAGGGGGGCAGGTTGAACCCGGTTTGTACTTTGAAATCCGTCAAAATGGGCAGCCCGTTAACCCTCAACTATGGTTGCGGGGCTAGGCAGATGGCGGTATTCTTTACCTCTACGCAGGAAGTGTCTGTTGCTCAACCTTTAAAAATAGTGCGAGTGCTGTCCCATAGGGCAGTACCAAATAATTCGAGATTACAGGAAATACATGGCTAATCGCAGGCTTCGCGGAATTGGATTAATAGGCTTAGGTGCATTGGGTGGGGTGCTGATCAGTCTAACCGTCAGTGCAGTGGCCCAACGAGGTGAGCCGCTACCATTGCGTGAACTGCAACAGTTCGCCAATGTGTTTTCAGCCATCAAAAGCAGCTACGTAGAGCCCGTCTCCGATCAAGCACTGATTGGTGATGCGATCCGTGGCATGTTCGCTGAACTAGACCCTCACTCCACTTATTTGGATGCTGAAGCATTCCAAGAAATGGAAAATATGACGCAGGGTGGTTTCGGTGGCTTGGGTATTGAAATCGGTAGTGAAGACGGTCGCCCTAAAGTGATCTCTCCTATCGAAGACTCCCCAGCTGCGAAGGCCGGCATTATGGCGGGTGATATCATCACGCAAATTGATGGTAAAGCTACCAAAGACATGAGCCTGAACGACGCCATCAAGTTAATGCGCGGTGAGCCACAAAGCTCTGTGAAATTAACGATTCAACGCGCTGGGCAAGATAAGCCTATAGACATCACCATTGTTCGCGATCTGATCAAAGTACAGAGCGTACGTGGTAAGAAGCTGGATAACGACTTGATGTACGTGCGTATTGCACAGTTCCAAGAGCGTACTGCAGCTGACTTGATTCGCCAGTTGCGCACTTTGAGCGAAGGCTCCACGCCACGTGGTCTGGTGCTAGATTTGCGTAACGACCCAGGTGGTTTGTTAGAAAGCGCTATTGGCGTAACCTCGGCGTTTGTGGAACCAGGCAAATTGGTGGTTTCTACTAAAGGCCGTATCCCATCGTCTAACCGCGAATACTTTGCTAAACCTATGGCATCGGTATTGAGTGATTTGCGTGGTGATCCAGAAGCCTTGCGCTCGCTAGGCTGGTTGCGTGAAATCCCAATCGTTGTGTTGGTGAATGCAGGCTCTGCGTCAGCGTCTGAGATTGTGGCTGGTGCATTGCAAGACCACAAACGTGCAACGATTTTAGGTGGCAGATCCTTTGGTAAAGGTTCGGTACAAAGCGTACTGCCTTTGGGCGAAGATTCCGGTATCAAGCTGACTACAGCGTTGTACTACACACCACAAGGCCGCAGTATTCAGGTTACGGGTGTAGAGCCAGATATTTTGGTAGACGATACTGCACAAGGTAATTTGTTCCGCTTGCCACGTGAAGCTGATTTGCAGCGCCACTTTCATAACGAAAACGGCGACGACGAAGATGCGCAGAAAGATACGGAAGAATACGTGGCTGAGCCCAAAATGTTTGAGTTCGGTGGTGCTGACGACTTCCAGTTAATGCAGGCTGTTAACTTCTTGGAAGGCCGTGAAGTAAAAAAATCAGACCCTAGCACTGTGGTTGAGACACCAGCTGATGCTGAGTCTGACGATGCTCAAAAAAAAAGAGTAGCGCCGACACGCAATAGTGATGGGGCTGAGCGGTTTAAAGTCACACCGCACGGACTAGAGCCTGCCAAGCCTTAAGCTGAGCCAGCGATGAACGATCAGCATTTGATGCGCTATGCACGCCATATTCTCTTAAATGAATTTGGCGTGGAAGCGCAGGAACGCATAGTGTCCTCACATGCCCTTATCGTAGGGGCTGGTGGATTGGGTTCTCCTGCTGCCTTTTATCTGGCAGCTGCTGGTGTGGGTACCTTAACGTTAGTGGACGACGACGAAGTAGAGTTAAGCAACCTACAGCGTCAAATTCTGCACACCACTGATCGCATAGGCATGCACAAGGCAGAATCTGCCAAGCTCAGCCTGCATGCGCTGAATCCTTCTATTACGATTAATACGGTATGCCAGCGTTTAGATGAAGACGCGCTGCAACCGTTGGTGATGGCGGCTGATGTGGTGCTGGATTGCACCGACAACTTTGCTACGCGCCATGCCATTAATCGTAGTTGCTTGCGTCACCGTAAGCCATTGGTATCGGGAGCTGGTATACGGTTTTCGGGTCAGATCAGCGTGTACGATCTGCGCCAACCTACCGCACCCTGCTATAGCTGCTTGTTTCCTGAGGCGGATGACGTGGAAGAACTGCGTTGTGCGACTACAGGGGTGTTTGGGCCTGTTGTGGGCACGATAGGCTGTATGCAAGCAGCAGAGGCACTGAAGCTGTTGGGTGAGTTCGGTGAGCCGCTGGTAGGGCGTTTGCTGAGCTTTGACGCATTAACTGCCAAATGGCACAGCATACGCTTCCAGCAAGACCCTGGTTGCGAGGTATGCGGGCAGCCAGATTAACGGCTGCTGTACTCCACCAGTTTTAGCTTACGATGGCGTTGAGCCAAGTCTCGTATGCTATGAGTGCGTAAATCCACATAACTATTTCTACCTCGGTGCAGCGCCGAATGCGGTGTGCCGGGGTTAAAAATGTGCACGGTTTGCATGCCCAATTGCTTGGCGCTTTTTAGGTTGCGCAGAGTGTCTTCTACTAAGACGAACTGTTCAGCAGGAACGGCAAAACGGGCTTGTAGCTGTTGCATCAATGCCAGTGAAGGCTTGGGCCTGAAGCGACCTTGCAACTGCATATGCTCAATCGCCCAAATCTCATCAAACAGTGACTGCATACCCAATAGCTGCAAGACGTCGCGTGCGTAATGCTCTGGTGCGTTAGTGAGCACTATTTTGCGGCCAGGTAGGCGGTTCAACTGATGGATGATGTCATCTTCAGCAGACAGCAGCGGCTGCAAATCAAAATTATGGCTACGGTGCAAGAAGGCTTGTGCGTCTACGCCATGATGGCGGTGTAGGCCAATCATGGTGGCGCCATAGCGCTTCCAGTACTTCTGACGCAATGCGTTGGCTTCATCCATGTCTACACGCACGAATTCAGCGACGGCTTCGGTCATGCTGCGATCAATGGCTTGGAAGATGCCGTGAGAGGCATTGTGCAGGGTGTTGTCCAGATCAAAGAGCCAGACAGTATGTGGAGCTGTTGTTTGCGGATAATGCCGCCCACTGCGGGTACGCAGCGGGCGTTGCGGAGGATGCTGCATTAGTGCGCGCTAATCATGGTGCCTACACCACGATCGGTCAGGATTTCCAACAGCAAGCAGTGCGGTACACGACCATCAATTACGTGCACAGAGTTCACACCGTTGCGGGCTGCATCCAAAGCAGAGGAGATCTTCGGCAGCATGCCGCCGGAAATCGTACCGTCTTGGAATAGCTCATCAATAGTTTGTGCTGACAAACGACGCAGCAAATCACCATTCTTGTTCAGTACACCTGGGGTGTTAGTCAGCATAATCAGCTTTTCTGCACCCAGCACTTCAGCCATTTTTCCAGCCACAACGTCTGCGTTGATGTTGTAGGCACGACCGTCTTCACCGTAACCAATAGAAGAAATCACGGGGATGAACTGGTCGTCTTGCAAGGCTTTCACTACCGCAGGTTCGATGCGAGTAATGTCGCCCACAAAACCGATGTCGATCATGTTGTCAGGATCGCTGGCATCAGGCAGGTATTTTTTCTTCACTTGGATCAAGCAGCCGTCTTTACCGGTTAAGCCCACCGCTTTACCGCCAGCTTCGTTGATCATCATGACGATGTCTTGTTGAACTTGGCCGCCTAGCACCCATTCCACCACTTCCATGGTTTCGGCATCGGTGACGCGCATACCTTGAATAAAGGTACCTTCTTTGCCAACGCGTTTTAAGGCGTCGTTAATTTGTGGTCCACCACCATGGATCACAATAGGGTTTAGGCCAACTAGCTTCAGTAGCACCACGTCGTGGGCAAAACTGCGCTGCAATGCTTCTTCAGTCATGGCGTTGCCGCCGTACTTAATCACTACCGTTTTACCGTGGAATCGACGGATATAGGGCAGGGCCTCGGAAAGAACTTCCGCTTTAATGGTGGGGGAGGAACTTGGTGATTCGCTGGAAGTGGTCATCTCGGTGTTCACATGCAAAGATGAAAGAAAACCCGGGAAGCGTTAGCGCCCGGGGTCTGAATGAATACTGTACTACCAAATGACGGAAATTTTAACTGGCAAGTGCTTTTTCAAGGGTATTGATGAAGGTTTGCTTGTCGTAATTTCCCACATAACGCCGCAGGATGTTCCCTTTTTTATCAATCAGGAAAGCCGTAGGGGTTAAGCGTACATCACCAAAGGCTTTAGCAATGTTGCCATCTGCGTCACGCGCCACCATAAAGGGCAGTTGTCGTGTGCTGGTAAAGTTACGTACGTACTCTTCGGGATCGTGCTTCATGGCGACGCCAATGACTTCAAAACCTTGATCGGCATAGTCAGTGGCGTATTGGCTGGTATCGGGCATTTGCGCTACACAGGTAGTGCAATCTGTGGCCCAGAATTTCACCAGTACTACTTTGCCTTGTAAGGACGCCATGCTGATGTCTTCGCCTTCCAGTGTGTGGAAGGTGACATCAGGGGCTTTAGTGCTGGAATCAGAGTCAGAGTCACCACAGGCGGCTAGGAAGCCTAGCACGCCAATCAGCATCAGTTTAGACAGTAATGAAAACAGTTTGCTCATTGAACAGGCATCGCGACAGGGCCATTATCCAGCGAGCCGGATGAGGCGGGTGGAGTAGAGGAGGTATTGCTACTGGTGTTAGAGTTGTTTGTGCTGGTTTGGTTCTGTTCTTGCTGCACGCTGGCAGGACTCACATATTCAAACAGCTTAACAACCTTGTTCACACCCTCTACGCCGGCAGCGGCAATGGCCGCGCGTTCGCCTTCGGTGGTAGTGACTTTACCTTGCAGGTAAACCACGCCACGCTCGGTGGTGACACTGATGGTACGACTAGGTACTTCTTTGGTGTTGATCAAGGCCGTACGTACTTTGGTGGTGAGCCAACTGTCGTTCGAGCGTACGCTTAACGAGGTGACGTCACCCACGCGCAAGTAGTTATATACCTTACGTACTTTGGCTACTTTGCTGATGTTTGCTTCAGCTTGCTGACGCAGTTCTTCAGTAGGTACATCGCCTACCAGCAGTAGATGCCCAGCGTAGGAGTTGGTGTTGATGCGTGCATCCTGTTCGCCAACCAGTTTACGGGCTTCCGCGCCCGCTTTCATTTCAATGCTCTGGTCTTCAACCTGCTCGCCTGCTGTACGTCTGTCGGTTGCGACACTAGCCGTTGTAGCAGCTACGCCACCTACGGCAATAGCAGCGCAACCGCTAAGCGTGATGCTGCCAGCTAAACCTAGAGCGATAAGAGAAAGGCGGGTGGTACGAACAGAAAAAAACATTATTCAACATCTCCGAGTAGGAGCGCATCAATACCATCACACATCGCATGCAGCATGAGCATGTGTACTTCTTGAATACGCATGGTGCGTTCGTGTGGAACACACAGGTGAATATCGGTGTCACGTAGCATCTTACCGATTTTGCCACCACCTTTACCGGTGAGAGCAATTACGACCAGATCACGTTCGTGGGCAACCTGAATAGCACGCATCACGTTTTCTGAGTTACCGCTGGTGGAAATCGCTACCAGAATATCGCCGGTTTGCCCAAGGGCAGCTACTTGGCGCTCGAACACAGCATCAAAGCCGTAATCGTTACCCACAGCAGTCAGAATAGAGGTGTCGGTGTTCAGGGCTATACCCGCCAATGGTAGGCGATCGCGCTCAAAGCGCCCTACCAATTCAGCAATAAAGTGCTGGGCATCTGCAGCCGACCCACCGTTACCGCAGGCAAGTACTTTGCCGTTGTTCGTCAGGGTGGCGAATAAAAGTTCAACAGAGGCAGCCAGTGGCTCGGTGAGCTCCTGGGCGCTGAGATAAAGCGCTTCGGCAGAATCGTCGAAGTGCTGGGTCATTTTAGCGATCAGATCCATGATGTTGATTATCGCATGATCAAGAATTGAGGTGAATGCCGTAGCAACAGTTCCCACGATTATGACACTTCTGCCTGCATAATGGGGCGTACTCTAGTATAGAGTGGGGGCGCTTTCTACAGGTTATAGCGTGAAAGTGCAAAAAATCGCAACCTTATGTAAACGCATCAGGAATCCAGAGCAGTTCAGCGTCAGTAAAAGCCACAACATCGAAGCGACAAGGTGGCAGTTTTCCACCGAAATGTTGTTGGCAAAGGTGGGAAAGCAGGAAAGATGCAGATAGGCGGATACGTTGTTGTTTGCTTCGGTTTACACTGGCGGCTGCTCCGTCAAAGTATGCGTGGTGACGATAGCGAACTTCAACGAACACTAGCGTGTGTTGATCTGTGGCGATGAGATCTATTTCCCCGAAAGGGCTAGTAGCATTGCGCGTCAGTATGCATAGACCTTGCTCTTGCAAATACTGTGCAGCACGATCCTCATAGCGTTGTCCTATGCGTTGGGTGGGGGATTGCCGCAGGTGCTTAGGTTGAGTGATGCCGCCACGGGTGCGTCGTTGCAGTGCACGACGTTGAGCAAGACGTGCCAGAGCGGCAGGGGTAAGTGGCTGGCTCATGGTGAAGGATAATTTGAGAAGGTGACTACGTAGTATGGATGAGATCAAGATAGAGCAGGGCATGGGTGTGACAGTTCAGAGCCTGTTGCAACGTACGGAAGAGCAGTCTTGGCCTGAATCCTGCTTGTATGTGGTAGCGACGCCTATAGGCAATCTGACAGATATGAGCTTGCGTGCATGGCAAGCCTTGCGTCGTTGTGATGTGATTGCCGCCGAAGATACCCGTTCTACCCGTCCGTTGCTGCAAGCATGGGGTGTAGATACGCCCTTGATGGCCGCCCATCGTCACAACGAAGAGCAAGCCGCTCAGCAAATTGTGGCAAAGCTAGAAGCCGGTCAGCGAGTGGCTTTGGTGTCTGATGCTGGGGCGCCTGCGGTGAGCGATCCAGGGTCGCGTATTGTGCGTAAAGTGCGCGAGGCAGGTTATAGGGTATTACCGTTACCGGGCCCTTCTGCCGTGATTACAGCGTTGATGGCGACAGGAGTAACCACTGACGAAAACCCATCTTTTGCTTTTGCAGGTTTTGTACCGTCTAAATCTATGGCCAGACGTAAATGGCTGCAGCAGTGGGATAGGTTTGATGGTCCAGTACTGATGTTTGAAGGGCCGCACCGCTTACGTGCTACTTTGCTGGATATGCTGGAAGTGTATGGCCCAGATCGTCAGGTAAGTGTGGCACGTGAACTCACTAAGCGCTTTGAGCAAGTACACACCTTAGCCTTGGCTGAGGTTGAGGCATGGTTGGATGCGGACAGTCATCACGAACAGGGTGAGTTTGTGTTGGTGGTGCATGCCAAGGCTCAGACCAGCACTCCAGAAGAGTCTGATATAGACGAGGTCACGCAGCAATGGATGCGTGTATTGCTCACGCAGTTATCTGTGAAAGACGTAGTGAAACTTGCGGGGCAGGCCAGTTCGTATAAGCGTGATGCGCTTTACGACTGCGCATTACACTTAAAAGAGCAGGGCTAACTATCGTATAGCTAAACTGGATACTATACCGGTCTCTTGCTCAATGCGACGGCCGGCATCCAGCGCTTCGGTACGGCTGTTGTAAGGGCCTATTTGCACACGATATAAATCATTGGTTGGCACTACGTGAGCTTCACGAAATTCCACGCTGCTGATTTTCTGATTCAGATGATCCACCAGTGAGTTTGCGCTTTGCTGTGCAGAGAACGCGCCAAACTGTAGATATACCTGTGGCACACCACTGTTTTCACTAATGGTGGTGAGCTTGCCTGTGGACGCGCTTTGGTAACCATCTTGAACAGGTTGCATCGTCGCTGGGCTTTGTATCGTGACAGGTGTGGGGCTGCCTTGGGCATAGGCGCCAGTACGTATATCGTCGTGGGTTATGGCTTCAACGATCACCGCACCACTGCCTGGCCCTATAAGCCCCAGCTTGGTGGCTGCAACATAGGATAGGTCAATAATTCTTCCGCCATGAAATGGCCCGCGATCGTTAATACGTACGATGATGCTTTGACCTGTTTGGGGGCGTGTGACCTTAGCGTAGCTAGGTAAGGGCAGTGTAGGGTGAGCAGCTGTCATGGCGTACATATCGTAGATTTCGCCATTCGCTGTTTTTCGACCGTGAAATTTTTTGCCATACCATGAGGCAGTACCCGTTTGTCTAAAGGGTTGATTGCCTGTCATGGGTACATATTGTTTGCCCATTACTGTGTAAGGGCGCATATTGGCGGGGGCGTGTTGTTCAATGCGAGGCTGCGCATTGGGGATGGATTGCAGATTTTTGGGTGGGTTAACATCAGGACCATCATCTTGATAGTAACCACCGCCGCCACGTTTGCTTGTGGTGCCGCATCCAGCAAGGATGGCGCTAAGTAAAAGAACGAAGAATAATTTGCTACGTATCATGGCACCGGATTGATGGGTGGTTGGTTACGATGGCGTACTAACAAAGGCGAGTGATGCGAGAAGCGTCTGGCCAATTGTTCCACCACATAGACAGAGCGGTGCTGGCCGCCAGTGCAGCCAATGGCTACAGTCAGGTAGTTCCGCGTGTCTTGCATGTAGAGTGGCAGCCAACGTTCAACAAAACTGGCAATATCATCCACCATGTTTTGTACGCTGCCAAAACGGTCTAGCCATTGAGCAACGGGTTCGTCACGGCCAGTAAGATGGCGTAGCTCGGCATCGTAGTGCGGGTTAGGCAAGCAGCGCACGTCAAACACTAAGTCGGCATCACCAGGTACACCACGTTTGTAGGCAAAGGACTCAAATGTGAGCACTACAGGCGCACGGTCGGCTTGAACCAAGTCACGTACCCAAGCACGTAATTGCCCTGGGGCCAAGTCGCTGGTGTCTATCACGTGCTCTTGTTCGCGCAGAGCAGCCATCATTTGGCGCTCGGCATCAATACAGGCTTGCAGTGAAGGAGCTTGGTTGTCTTGGCGCAGGCGGTCAGTCAGCGGGTGACGACGGCGAGATTCAGAATAGCGCTGTTTAAGTGTGTGGTCGTTGGCATCTAGGAAAATGACGCGCAATGCCACGCCGCTATTGCGTAGCTGCGTGAGAATACCAGGCAAGCTGTTCAAGTCACCGGGGGCACGTACGTCGATAGCAATAGCGACACGGTCCAGCTGGGTTTCAACGGAACGAGTGATAAATTCTTGCAGGAAGGGCACCGGCAAATTGTCTACGCAGGTGTAGCCTGTGTCCTCGAGCAAACGTAGGGCAACGGATTTACCAGAACCGGAAATTCCGGTGATAAGTACGACTTTCAGCATGGATGGTCAGCGACATACAGAAGGAAAAAATGGCCGGCATTACACCAGGACTGTCCAACTATCATACCAATTCTATACTACGCGCTGTTGACTGCTTTCCTGTATGGCTTGAGCTTGGCGCTCAATGAAATCACGCATGGTATCAATGCCACGAATCTTCAGGATGGTATTTCGTACAGCAGCTTCTACCAATACCGCCAAGTTTCGACCTGCTGCCACTTGCAGCATTACCTGTAAGATATCCACACCCAAAATGGATTGAGTGCGATCTTGCATAGGTAAACGTTCGAAGTCGGCGGGGTTGGCACGCATCAAATGCACAATGAGCTTGAGGTTCATTTTTCGGCGTACAGAGGTTTCGCCGAAGATTGTACGTATATCCAGCAGGCCCAAGCCACGTACTTCCAGCAGATTTTGCAGTAGAGCAGGGCATTGACCTTCGATCACGCTAGGGGCAGTGCGAAACACTTCTACTGCGTCATCGGCTACTAGGCCGTGGCCGCGAGAGATCAATTCCAGTGCTAGTTCGCTTTTCCCTAAGCCTGATTCGCCAGTAATCAATACGCCTAAACCTAGAACATCCAAGAACACGCCGTGCAAAATGGTGCTGGGTGCTAGACGCTTGTTGAGGTACACGCGCAGTAGATCAATGATCTCAGCGGCATCTAGAGGTGAGGCCAGTAGAGGAACGTGGTGATGTGCGCAAAAGCTCACCAAGTCTTCAGGGGCAGGCGCATTGCTAGCAATAATAATGGCAGGTACGCCGCCTTGAGCTAGTTCTTCCAAGTGGTGTTGACGTCGCTTTACATCAAAGCGGTGGTAGTACGAGAGCTCTTCCAGACCAAAAACCTGAATACGGGCTGGGTGAATCAAGTTCAAGTGCCCAAGCAGATCGGCGGCAGCCATGCCGGGATCCAGCAGGATATGGGCGGCGGATAATTCACCGGCCAGCCATTTGAAATTCAGACGTTCAGTGGTATCGCTAACAAGTTCCTGTATCGTCAACATGGTCTGGTTTATCCACATGGCTGGTGAGAAGTTGGTGGATGACAGCAGGATCTGTTTCTGTGTTCAGCGCGTGGCGCAGGTCAGGGTCGGACATCAGGCGGGCGATTTCAGCCAGCAAGTCCAAGTGCACCTGAGTGGCATTTTCGGGAACCAACAGAATAAACAACAGACTCGCAGTGCGGCCATCGCAGGCGTCGAAACGAACGGGTTCCGATAAACGAATAAAAGCCGCTAGCGGCTCTTTAAGATCTTTGATACGGCCATGTGGAACGGCAACGTTGTGACCCAGCGCGGTCGATCCTAGGCGTTCGCGTGAGAAAAGGCTTTGGAAAACAACCGTGCGAGCAATGCCCTGATTGTTTTCGAATAACAAACCTGCTTGCTCAAATGCACGTTTTTTACTGGTGGCTACCAGATCCAGTACAACATTTGAGGGAGGCAGAATTCGCGACAGTAAGTTCATGATTTACAGTACAGAGACTAGTGCGGGTAAGCACCGTCACATTAATGAGAGTTAAGCGCCATTTAATACGAAACTGCGGAAATAATAAAGCCCCATGTTACGGGGCTAGGTAGATGCAGCAATGTATAGGCCTACTGATTATAAAGTAACTCTGACTTTATAGTGAGGCGGATTCCATACGCTTGTGCGGAGTGTGTGCGTGATTCCCAACTTTGTCCTTGGCTTTGATGATTTGCCTTTCAACCTTATCAGCCAGTACATCAATGGCAGCATACATGGATTCTTCGGCAGCTTCACTGTGTAGGTCTTTGCCCGCTAGACGCAGGGTAACCTCGGCTTTGTGCTGTACGCGCTCAACTGAAAGAACGACCTGAATGCCTATGACGCTATCGAAATGTTTGCCGACGCGGCCAATTTTGTTTTCCACGTATTCGCGGATGGCTGGAGTGATTTCTACGTTGCGACCGGTAATGCTCAGACTCATATAAAGCTCTCCTGTGAGGTCAATATGCACAGCGTACGTGTGCGAAGGACAGTAAGTAAGGCGTGTTCTCCATATCTGTTATCGATGACTTCAGTATACATAAGTCAACGCCTTTGAGCATGATTCTGGTCAAAAATCCGTGTTTTCCCGTACCTACATTTTGAAGTGCTGACCCAGGTATACCTGACGTACGGCTTCGTTATTAATGATCTCGTCGGGATGGCCACTAGTTAGTACAGTGCCGTCGCTAATAATATAAGCACGGTCACAGATACCCAGTGTTTCGCGTACGTTGTGGTCGGTAATGAGCACCCCAATTTGGCGGGATTTCAAATACTGCACAATGCGCTGAATTTCGATCACAGCAATAGGATCCACCCCTGCAAACGGTTCATCTAACAAGATGAAACGCGGTTGTGTGGCCAATGCACGGGCGATTTCTACACGTCTACGCTCACCACCAGATAACGACAATGCAGTATTGGTGCGGATGTGGCCGATCTGCAGTTCGTCAATGAGGCGCTCTAGCTGCTCGTTGATTTGAGCCTTATTAAAGCGCTTGCCTGTTTGGCGGTCGATTTGCAGTTCTAGAACGGCACGAATGTTTTGCTCTACTGTCAGGCGTCTAAATACGGAGGCATCCTGAGGCAAGTACGACAAGCCCAACTGAGCACGCTTGTGCATAGGCAGAGCAGCAATAGGAGTGCCATCAATTTCGATACGGCCACGGTCAGCGGCCACAATCCCTACGATCATGTAGAAACTGGTGGTTTTACCTGCCCCGTTAGGCCCTAGTAAGCCTACTACCTCACCACTGTTCACGGTGATGGACACATCTTTTACGACGGTACGCTTGCCGTAGGTTTTGCTTAGCCCAGTGGCGATCAGGTGGCCTGTGGGCTCATTAGGAGTAGAAACGGTGTTTTCCATAATGCGTGATTAGCGTTTGGCGGCAGCAGAGGATTTGTTAGTGCACTCGGCCAGAGCAGCATCCGATTTGGAACGGTGACGCGTCACAGAGCGCACGCGCTGGTTAGGGCCAGCTGATTGGGGGCCACCGAAAGCTTCGTAGGTATCGGTATCTTGGTGGTACACAATACGCTCGCCACGAATGTTGTCTTGAGGTTGGCCGCATACATAGCGGGTTACCACGGCTTGGCCGATCAGAATCAATTGTTTGGCTTTGCCATCGTATTCAGCACGTAGGCTTTCTGATTTGATGTTCTCAAATTTTTCAGGTTTTTCTTGGCGCAGGTGTACGCGATCAGCTTGTTCTACTGTGGCCGTACCATATTGAAAACCATCGGCATCTTCGCGCATGGTTAGGCGGTCAGACGATAGCGTCATATTTCCGCGAGTCATGGTGACATTGCCCACAAAAACACTTTCGCGCTTGATGTCATCGTAGTGCAGCGTATCGGACAAAATCAGCGTGTCAGGCTCTTCTGCAGGGGGCGTGGTTTGCGCCGCAGCCATCGTAGTACCTAGCGCCAAAACAACCCCGGCACACCAAAGCAATGGGCGCGAGCGACGTGGCGTAAGAGTAGAAAGTGCAGGAATCATAGAGATCTTCAAGGGTTGGAGGAAGACTGACGTTCTTGTCGGTCTTGGCCTGATATTTTGACATCTGAGGCGGAAAATACCTCAAGTTGACGCGTGGTGTTGTTGTAGCGCATGCCGGTGCCGCGCATGGTGGAATTACCATTCACCACCAAGGCAGGTTCTTCGGTGTGTACTACGTCTTCATCTGGCAAAATCACCAGCACTTCACTGCGTACATCTAAGGGCTTACGTTCGGCATCAGGCAAACGTTGAGCATGTGCATCGCCTACCAAGGTGATGCGGCTACCGTCTTGGTCCATGATGGCGGTGTTTGCCGTGGCAATCATAATGGGAGAGTCTACTTGATTGCTAACCGCACGAGCGTCAGTGATTTCGTAAGAGTCGTCGTCAGGGAAGTGCAGCATATGCTTGCCTTCTAGACGGTTTAACGCACGACCTTGCTCGTCACTACGCACCAAGATAAAGTTCTTGGCCCATGAGTCAGGCTCATGGGTGAAACGTCGTGGGGGGTCTACTTCAATAGAACGGTGCGTATAGTCGGCCGCCCACCATGTGCCTGCAACCAAAATGGTCAGCAGTATCATCGCAACGAGTGAAGGCAGTTTTTCGCGCATGTTAAGCCTTACTGGATGGAGCCAGCCGTGTTAAAGGTTCTGGGTTGTAAGCACGCGCCCAGTTTGCCTTGTGCGGCCAAAATAAGATCACAGCACTCGCGCACAGCGCCTGAGCCACCATCTTGTGCAGCTACCCAATGGGCCACTTGTGAAATGTAAGGGGGCGCATTCGGTACGCTAGCAGCAAAGCCCACACGTTGCATCGCCATCAAATCAATAATGTCATCGCCCATGTAGCCAATTTCAGAAAGGTTTAGCCCCATTTTGGTGGCGATTTCTTGGATTACTGGCAGCTTGTCGCTAATGCCTTGGTGTACTTCAGCAATGCCCAGATCGGCAGCGCGTCGGGCCACAATAGCACCTTGTCGGCCTGTTACCAACGCGACGTGTACGCCGTTTTCTTTGAGTAGACGCAGACCCAAACCATCCAAAGCATGGAAAGCTTTGAGGGCTTCGCCGTGCTCACCATACCAGAGGCGGCCATCAGTCAGTACGCCATCAACATCAAAGACCATCAGTCGGATGGCTTTGAGACGTTGCTGCAGTGACGCGTCTACACGCGCCAAGATTAAGGCTTCTACAGGGTGTGGAGCAGTGAGTGGTGTGTTTTGAGACATGTTAGATCACCTTCGCAGCCAGCAAGTCATGCATATGCAGTGCACCAATGAGCTGGCCTTGCGGGTCTGTGATAAGTACTTGATGGATACGGTTGTCGTCCATCATGCGGGCGGCTTCTATAGCCAAAGCTTGGGCAGAAATTTGACGCGGCGAGGGAGTCATGCCTGTGGAAACGGTGGCCTCGCGTATGTCGCCTTGCTTAGCAATCAGCCTACGTAGGTCGCCGTCGGTAAAAATACCCACAGGACGTCGTTGAGCGTCAACTACGATGGTCATCCCCATACCTTTGGCTGACATTTCTGCCAAAGCATCGGTAACCAGTGTGTCGGTATGTACTATAGGTAGCGCATCGCCTTGGCGCATGACGTCACGCACAAAGGTGAGCAACTGTTTGCCTAGCGCGCCACCAGGGTGTGAGCGAGCAAAGTCTTCAGCGCTAAAACCACGCGCCTCTAAACATGCTACAGCTAACGCATCGCCTAGCACTAAGCAGGCGGTGGTGCTGGCAGTAGGCGCTAAATTCAGAGGGCAGGCTTCTTGATCTATATGTACATCTAAATGCAGGTCTGCACTTTGTGCCAACTCAGACTGGTCGTTACCGGTCATGGCAATCAATTTGATGCCTAGACGTCGAGTTACGGTGAGTACAGTGATGAGTTCTTGCGCTTTGCCTGAATAGGACAAGGCAATCACCAAGTCGTCTTCGGTAATCATGCCCAAGTCGCCATGCAGGGCTTCTGCTGCATGCATGAAGAAAGCAGGGGTACCAGTGGAAGCTAAGGTCGCAGCGATTTTTCGCGCAATATGGCCAGATTTGCCAATACCTGTGACTACCACTCTACCTTTGCAATTCAGCAACAGGCCTACCGCTTTGACGAGGTTGTCATTTAGCCTGCCTCGCAATGCTTGCAAAGCATGAGTCTCTATATCGAATGTGCGCTGAGCCGAAGCAATAACGCGTTTTGGATCCGGTGTGATGAAGGCTCTCATAGCAAAATTTCTACCCTAATCGCGTATTTTAGCTGGTCTTTGCCTACTTGCGGAGAAGTAATGATTTAAAGCTTGAGGCTTGAATAGGCCAGTGCATAGGACTATGATTCTGTAATTATTGCAATTTCAGTAATTACTGAAACTTCAGGAGTTAGAGATGGTATTGGACCAGCAGGCCGAACGCTTTATTTTGCATTTCGGTGAAATGGGTGGGCGCTGGGGCGTAAATCGAACAGTGGGGCAGATTTACGCATTGTTGTTTTTGTCTCCTGAGCCTTTGCACGCAGAAGAGATTGCAGAAACCTTAAAAATCTCACGCTCCAATGTGAGCATGAGTCTGCACGAGTTGCAGTCTTGGCGACTGGTGTTGCTGAGCCACAAAGTGGGTGATCGCCGGGATTACTTTGAATCACCCAAAGATGTTTGGGAGATCTTTCGCATCCTAGTTGAGGAGAAACGTAAGCGCGAGATTGATCCTACGCTGACCCTGTTGCGTTCCATGTTGATGGAGCAACCAGACGGTGCACGTGAGGAATACGAACATCAACGAATTGCGGCAATGTTGGAACTGATAGAACTGGCTACGGGTTGGTTTGATGAGATCCAAAATTTGCCGCCAGAAACCTTACAGAGCTTGATGAAGCTCGGTTCTAAGGTACAGAAGGTGTTGGGCCTAGTGGGCAAGGTCCGAAAAAGTGTGAAGTTATCCGGAGATCAACATGATTGATTTAGACGTGGTGACATTGTCGAGGTGGCAGTTTGCCTCTACCGCAATGTTTCACTTTCTTTTTGTTCCCTTAACCTTAGGGTTATCGTTCTTGCTTGCCATTATGGAGAGCGTGTACGTCATGACGGGCAAAGCCATTTGGCGCCGTATGACCATGTTCTGGGGCAAGCTGTTTGGTATCAACTTTGCGCTAGGGGTGGGAACCGGGGTAGTGATGGAGTTCCAGTTCGGGATGAACTGGGCATACTACAGTCACTACGTGGGTGATATTTTTGGGGCACCGCTGGCCATTGAGGGTTTGATGGCCTTCTTCTTGGAAGCAACTTTTGTAGGGTTGTTCTTCTTTGGTTGGGATAGGCTGTCCAAAGTAAGCCACTTGGTGGTGACGTGGTTGGTAGCTTTTGGTGCGAACTTCTCCGCGCTGTGGATTCTGATTGCTAATGGCTGGATGCAAAACCCAGTAGGTGCCATTTTCAATCCTGAAACCATGCGTATGGAAATGACCAACTTTGCTGAGGTGCTGTTTAACCCTGTGGCACAAGCGAAGTTTGTACACACGGTTAGCTCCGGCTACGTGTTGGGTGCAGCGTTTGTTGTAGGGGTAAGTGCTTGGTACGTTTTGCGCGGACGTCACCTGGAAATCGCACGTAGATCCCTGACTGTTGCTGCGAGCTTCGGTTTGGCTGCTTCATTGTCTGTTGTGGTGTTGGGTGATGAAAGTGGTTACCTCACTACAGAGCACCAGCAAATGAAAGTAGCGGCTATGGAAGCAATGTGGGAAACAGAACCCGCACCAGCTAGCTTCAAACTGTTCGCGATTCCTGATCAGGAAAAACGTGAAAACATTATAGAGCTGGATATTCCATGGGCGATGGGCATTATCGGTACGCGTTCATTGAGTACCGAAATGGCCGGTATCAATGATTTGGTTGCCCATGCGCAAGTACGTATACGCAATGGTTTGTTGGCTTACGATGCTTTGCAAAAAGTGCGTGCTGATAAAACCGATAGCGAAGCACGTGCTGTGTTTGACGCTCACTGGCAAGACTTAGGTTATGCCTTGCTGCTTAAACGTCATGTGAGTGACATGAGCGAAGTCACCGACGAACAAATTGCACAAGCTGCGTGGGATACCGTTCCACAAGTGGCACCGCTGTTCTGGAGCTTCCGAATCATGGTGGCACTGGGCTTCTACTTTATTGCTTTCTTTGCTGTGGCTTTCTTCTTGGCTTCCAAAGACCGCATTACCAACAGCAAACGTTTCCTTAAAGTGGCGCTATGGACTATTCCTTTACCGTGGGTTGCGATTGAGTGTGGTTGGTTTGTCGCCGAGTTTGGTCGTCAGCCATGGATTATTGAAGGCGTACTGCCTACTTACTACGCCGCTTCAGGCTTGAGCGTGACCGATCTAGTGATCAGTATGGCCGTCTTTATGGGGCTATATACCACGTTGGCAGTGATTGGTATCAAGGTGATGCTGCTCTCCATACGTAAAGGTCCAGATGAGCAGAGCCCAGAGCCTAATGTACCGCTCACACCAAAGACTAGTGTGCTAGGCGCGGAGTAATAAGGGGAAAACCATGGATTCATTTATTTTGCTTGATTACGATACCCTGCGCATTATTTGGTGGCTGTTGCTAGGCGTATTGTTGGCACTGTTCGCAGTGATGGACGGGGCGGATATTGGTGTGGCGATGCTGTTGCCAGCCGTAGCCAAAACCGATGATGAACGACGTGTGTTGTACAACGTGATTGGCCCTGTCTGGGAAGGTAACCAAGTGTGGTTGATTCTAGGCGGTGGTGCGATTTTTGCGGCATGGCCAGTGCTGTATGCGATGGCATTTTCGGGTTTCTACCTTGCTATGCTGCTGCTGTTGGTCGCGCTGATTGTGCGTCCGGTAGCGATCAAATACCGCAGCAAATTAGAATCGCAGCAGTGGCGTAATCGTTGGGATGCTATTTGGTGCTTGAGTGGTGTGGTGTCCGCTCTGGTGTTTGGTGTGGCGATTGGTAACGTGCTGTTGGGCGTGCCATTTGGTTTTGATCCTGAAACGCTGCGCCCACTGTATACCGGTAGTTTCTTTGGCTTGTTTACACCCTTTGCCTTGTTGACCGGCGTGGTCAGTATTTTGCTGTTGGCTTTCCAAGGTGCTGTTGTGCTGTCGTGGAAAACCGAAGGGCTGATTGCACAGCGCGCAATACGGTGCGCCCGAGTTACTGGTTTGCTAATGTTGCTGCTCTTTATTGGGGCGGGCGTGTGGGTGGCTACAGGCTTAGAAGGCCAAGTGGTTACTTCTGCGATTGAGCCTGGCGCATTCTCTAACCCATTGAGCAAAACAGTAGAAGTGACAGCAGCGGGTGGTTGGATGTTGAACTTCAGCCTTTACAGCTGGATGTGGTTAGCCCCCATGATTGCGGTGTTGGCCGCATTGGTAGCCGTTTTCTTAGTTGCGCGTGGTTCACTGTTCGCGGTGTTCTGCTCGTCGGTATCTGTGATTGCTGTTGTGCTGACCTTTGGTTTCGCGTTATTTCCGTTCTTGCTGCCATCGTCGTCCCAGCCAGATGCCGGGTTAACCATCTACGATGCGTCCGCAAGCCATCTCACTTTATGGGTAATGCTGTTGGTTACTTGCATTTTCTTACCAATGATCATTGCTTACACCAGTTGGGTGTATAGCGTGATGCGCGGCAAGGTAACGGCAGACAGCGTGCATAACGCTCCCCATTCCTATTGATTTGCGAGGGCTGTATTATGTGGTACTTTTCTTGGATATTGGGTTTGAGTCTAGCTTGTGCGTTCTCTATCCTGAATGCCATGTGGTTTGAGTTAAGGGTAGTGAATTCACAGAATAGACAACAGAACGATACGTCAACGCTGTCTAATGAGTAACTGTGACTAAATCATTGGCTGTTTCCTCCCCCCGCGCGAAACGTAGCGGGGGGTGGCTAGCGCAATCTTGGCGACTAGCCCCCAGACGTATGCTCTGGGCATTATGTGCACCTTTGTTAGCAGGGGTGCTATTTTTGTTTCAGGCCTGGTGGCTGGCAGATATTTTGGACCGAGCTGTGATTGGTCATGCCGCGCTACAGCAGTTATGGCCCGCTATCAGCATCGTGGCAGGACTCTTGTTGGTCAGAGCGTTGTTGGTCTGGTCTGGTGAGAGGGCGGCAAGCTCAGGTGCTGAACACATTAAACATTGGCTACGGGCTACCTTGATGCAGCGCTTGCTGAATAAGGGGCCGACGTGGTCACGTCAACACCCATCGGGTGAGCTGACCACCGCATTAATAGATCACGTGGAAGCCTTAGAAGGCTATTTGCAGCGTTACATGTCTGCAGCCGTAGCGGCGGTGTTTTTACCGTTGTTATTGGCGGTCGTGGCAATGGGCGTGGACATCGTCGTGGGGCTGCTGTTATTGCTGACCGCACCATTGATTCCCGTTTTTATGGCATTGGTAGGCTGGGGGGCAGAAGCTGCTAACCAAAAATACCATCAAGCCTTGCAACGTTTGTCGGGCATTTTTGGCGATCGCGTCAAAGGCGTATTTACCTTGGTACTGTTTGGCAGAGCCAAGGAAGAAGTAGAAGCAGTACAACAAGCCAGCCAAGACTTAGGCAAAACCACCATGAAGGTGTTGCGTATTGCCTTCTTGTCTTCGGCGGTGTTGGAACTGTTTGCCGCACTGGGTGTGGCGGGTGTGGCGGTATATATAGGTTTGAGCTACTTGGGCATGTTGGGTGATAACTTCACGGGCATGACCTTACAGCAAGGGCTTTTCTGTTTGTTCTTAGCGCCCGAGGTGTATCAACCTTTGCGCCAGCTGGCAGCGAGCTATCACGACCGAGCACAAGCAAAATCAGCCATTACCTCGTTGGAAGCTATTTTCAAAACCTTGCCTGCTGTTCCTAATAAGAACGTGGAACTCACTAGTAATGAGGCACCAGAAGCCAAGTGGGAAGGCGTAAGCGTGCGACTACCCATGACAGACTCTAACGGTGTAACACCTGCTTTGCAGGTAGAAGGTTTTAGTTTGACTGCGCCAGGTACCGAGACAGTACTGCTTAAGCCTGTTTCGTTTACGGTGAATAAGGGCGAGTCCATTGCCCTGCAGGGTAGCAGTGGCAGTGGCAAAACCACCTTACTAGAAAGTGTAGTGGGGTTACGTGCACGGCATAGCGGGGAAGTGCGTCTCTATACAGAAGGTGCAGGCAGCAACGATGGTGAGCTCGGATTTTTACCGGGTGTGTGCTTATTGAGTGCACATCCCTTTTTATCCGGTGAAACCGTAGAGCAGGTATTAAAACTTGCTGCACCTGAGGCTTCTGAAGCGCAAATGTGGAACGCCTTGGCAAAAGTAGATATGGAGCATGTACTACGTACGCAGCATGCCGGTTTGCAAACGTTACTGGGTACTCGGGGCTATGGTCTATCGGGTGGGCAATTGCAGCGTATCGCATTGGCTAGACTTTTCTTGTGCGAGGCCGATTTGGTGCTGATGGATGAACCTACCGCACACTTGGATGCACGTACTCGCGATGTGGTGTTAGATGCTATTTTGGCCTTCTGTGCAGACAAAGCGTTGATTATTGCTACTCATGATCCAGCCGTAGCAGCACGATTGCAGCGGCAATGGAGCTTACAAGATCAAACATTAAGCGGGGTACAGTCATGACGCTATGGTGGGGATTATGTCGTGATTGGCTAGTACGACGTCGCTGGTTGGTGTTGGGCAGTATTTTGGTGGCCTTGGGCACGGTAGTGGCAGGGGTGGGGCTGTTAGCGGTAGCGGGGTGGTTCCTGACGGGGACCTTTATTGCTGCTTCTATGCTTAGCTTTAACTTGTTTGGTCCTTCCGCTCTGGTACGTGGTTTGTCTATGTGGCGTATTGCCTCACGCTACGTGGAACGTATTACAGGCCATACCGTTACCTTGGAGTTGCAGGCCGAAATACGGGCGCAGACTTTTGCACAACTGATGCAGTTACCGCCTTCTGAGTTAGCTAAATACCGAGATGGCGATTTAGTGGCTAGGTTGGTCAACGACGTAGAACGTTTAGATAGCGTGTATCTGCTGTTGGTGGTGCCCACATGTACTGCTTTGTTGGGTGGCGGTATGTACTCGTGGCTAACAGGATCACAAATGCCATGGGGTGGCGTAGCGTTGGCCGCAGTGATTATTGTTGCTGCTGTGCTGATACCGTATGTGGTTGCGCGCAAAGCGGCAGCCGGTGGTATGCAATTGGCAGCACAGGTGGCGCAGGCACGTAGTGTTTTGCATGACACCATTGCTGCGCACGTAGATGTGGTCGTATTTAACGCAACCGACAGTGCTAAAGCACGGTTTGAGCAGTTAAGCCGTTTGTTATCTGCGCAGCGTGAAAAATTAGCAGCCATCGCTAGTTGGGGAAGTTTGTGGCAACAGTGTTGTATGGCGCTCACTATTGTGGCTTTGGTCGCTATAGGTGTAGATGCGTACAGTAAAGAACTACTGACTGGTCCAATGTGGGTGGGCTTGGTGTTGGGGGCGTTAGGGCTATTCGAAATCATGGCGCCTTTAATGCGTGGTGCAGCAGGTTTAGGCGTGGCCAGTGCGGCGGCGTCGCGCTTGGGTATGCTGCGCAGCGCTGATGAGAAAATGCCTTCTGGTTCTACCCTGTTACCCGATCACGGCGAGCTGTTGACGCAGGATTTGCATGTGGGTTTCGATGTGAACGTACCGCTGTTGAAAGACGTGACATTACGCATTCCACAAGGTGGTAGGTGTTTAATTCGTGGTGTCAGTGGTTCAGGGAAAACCACATTGCTACAAACCTTGATGGGTGTGCAGCCTGCGTTAGTCGGACAGGTGCTGTATGGTGAAGTCGATGTGCAGCAAAGTCCTACGGATCAGCGTTTCCAACGTTTTGCCTTGTTGTCGCAGCACTCTACCGTGTTCATGGGTAGCCTACGTTATAACCTGACGTTGGGCTGCGCAAATGCCTCGGATGAGCAACTATGGGATGCGCTACAGCGCGTACGCCTTGCTGATTTTGTACGCAGCTTGCCAGAAGGTTTAGACAGTTGGATAGGTGAGGGTGGTAATACCTTATCCACCGGCCAAGCGCGTAGGCTGTGTTTAGCGCGTATTGTGTTAGCCCCGGCAAGTGTGTGGTTCTTAGACGAACCTACTAGCGGCCTGGATAGAGCCAACGCGCATGCCTTGCTACAGGACGTGCTGCAGTTTGCCGGTACACGTAGCGTCATCATGGTGAGCCATGATGAAGTGCCCGAAGGATGCTTTGAGCAAGAATGGCAAGTGCAAGGTGAGACATTGCAGCGGGTCGCCTAGGGAACGTTCCTTTTAGGATACGTTCCCGGTTTTATCTGGTGCTATTGTGTACACTGCACATGTGCCTGCAGTGCATCCTGCGCTGTGGCCTTTTTTGTGTCTAGAGTTAGTAGAAACATGCATACTGATCCCGCTAATTACATCCGTAACACGATACGCAGCGTACCGGACTGGCCAAAGCCAGGCGTGATGTTCCGTGACATTACGCCTGTGTTGCAAGATCCTCAAGCGTTCCGTGTACTGATTGATTTATTCGTATACCGCTACATGCGTCAGCGTCTGGACCTAATAGCAGGCATTGATGCGCGTGGTTTCATCGTTGGGTCTGTATTGGCCTACGAACTGAATCTGGGCTTTGTTCCCGTACGCAAAAAAGGCAAATTGCCTTTCCAGACCGTCGCTGAAGAGTACTCATTGGAATACGGTAATGCATCCGTTGAAATGCATACGGATTCAGTGCGTCCCGGCCAACGTGTCTTGTTGATTGATGACCTGATCGCCACGGGCGGTACCATGATTGCTGCATCTCGTTTGTTGCAGCGTTTGGGTGCGAACGTGATTGAAGCAGCTGCTATCATCGACTTGCCTGACTTGGGTGGTTCAGCAGGTGTGCGCGAAACAGGCTTGCCGGTGTACACCGTTTGTGAGTTTGATGAGTCGTTGCCTGATCCAGATGCTTTACCCGGTCAGTAATACAGAGGTTGCCGGTATAGGCTGATCTACTGTTAGCGACTAAACCCCTGGTTTTTGCCGGGGGTTTGTTGTTTGTGGTGGTGGTTTTTTGCTTCTTACTGTGAGTAAGGGGTAAGCTGAGCCGCTGCATTCATCGCATACGCTGGGGACTGCAGGAATACTTTTTGTGATTTGAGACACCAAATCAAAAAGTTTCCTCTCCGTCCCCCGGTTGTTCTGAGTGTGGCTAGGTTTACAGCCCTTTCTTTAGTCGCGGTATTTTCAGCGACAGAAAGATCCATCACCTTCAATGGCAACTTCTCTCTAACTCGTTGCAAGCGACAGCAGTTGTCGGTCAGCATGTTGAGGGAGCATTCATTGCATGCGCAGGGGGGACTGCAGGAATACTTTTTGTGATTTGAGACACCAAATCAAAAAAGTTTCCCTCCACCCCCCGATTGTTCTCAATGCGGTGAGGCTTACAGCCCTTTATTCTGTGGCGATGGTCTTGTGGCGTTTGGCTGTTTTTATCTATTCTTAGTGATAGAGCTGCTTGTTGACGGGGGTGTGGGAATGCTTCTTTCTTGGCTGCAGAAGTACTCATGAGCCACAGTTGTGACCACTCCCAAACCGTGGCAAGCGATGGAGGGAAAACGGAGGAAAGTATTTTTTTATTTGGTGGTCAAATTAAAAAATATTTTTCGCAGTGCTAGCTACTGCAGCCAGTGGTGAGCATGTTGATGTCACACTCATCGCCACGTCTTACGCCCCTTGGCGTATACGAGCGCAAACGTCTTCCGCATTGAGCGTGCGAGCGGCACCAAATCCTGCTACGTGTCGTACGCGTTGTACGGTCAGCGCAAAGAAATGGAAGTCGGTGAAGTCCGTCATAAAGGCTACATCAGGGAAGCGGGTCAAGTAGGCGTCGCGGGCAGCTTCTCGTTCTGGAGTGTTGCGCTCTAGTAGCGTAGCTTCTACTTGTAATGTGACTCTGGGCAGATCGTGCACACCGGCATTTTCAGTCGGTGTTTGGCAAATCATCAGCGAGGCTAGAGGTCGCTCTTTGATATAGCGTGTGTGTGCGGCCATGTCGCTGATGTGTATCAGCAGTCGGCCATGTTCTGTATCTAGGGCGAAGGGCACCATGGACACAAAAGGCAGGCCTTGGTTCGTTAGGGTGCCGAATGAAGCCAGTCGCTGCTGTTGCAGCAACTGGTACAGCGAATCCAAAAAAACTTGATGTGTGGACATAAGCGCTTAATGGAAAAGCCAGAGTGAGTTTACTGGTAGTGGTTAAACACCTGACGCAGGTAGGCGAGGAAGGTTTCATCATCACACATGGTTTTACCTGCAGAGTCAGACAGTTTTGCGGTAGACGCACCGTTGCAGCTGACCAGTTTCATAACGATGTTCAGGGGCTGTGTGCCCATGTCATTAGTCAGGCTGGTGCCTATACCAAAACCAACCTGTATGCGGCTACCGAAGTATCTATACAGTTCAATGGCGCTGTCTATAGTCAGGCCATCCGAAAATACCAGACGTTTAGATTTAGGGTCTATACGCAGTTTTCGGTAGTGCTGAATGGCCAGATCGCCCCACCAGTATGGATCGCCAGAGTCATGGCGCAAACCATCAAACAGTTTGGCGAAATACAGGTCGAAATCGTTGAGGAAGGCTTGCATGCCTACGGTGTCGGTAAGGGCTATACCCAAGTCACCACGGTATTCTTGTACCCAGTCTTCCATAGCAGCTTTTTGGAAATCGCGTAAACGCACGGAACCAAAAGCTTGGAAGGATTGGAAGTATTCGTGTGCCATGGTGCCGATGGGCACCAAGTTGTGTTTTCTGGCTAAGTAAACGTTAGAGGTACCTTTAAAAAACTCAGGTACTTGGCGAGCCAAGGTGCCGATGACTTCATCGTGCCACGCAGCACTGTAGCGTCTACGTAGACCAAAATCCGATACGTCGAAACTGAAGGTTTCTTGTTTTTCTTGGCCGAAGCGTTTCAGGCGTTGGATTTTGTCTGCCAGACGTTGGCGGCCTTCGGTCAGCAGTGTCAGCGGATCAAAGCGTCTGAAGTACAGCTCGTTCACAATGGCGAGCACAAAAATCTCGAAGCCCATTACGTGTACTTGTGGGCCTTCGGCAATGATGATCAGGCGTTCGCCATCGGTTTCTACGCGTATAAAACGGCGTTGGAAACGGAATAGCGATAGGAAGTCGATGAAGTCAGACTTCAAGTAGCGCAGTTGGCTCAGGTAGTCTAATTCTTCTTGGCTGAAGTGCAGGCTGCACAGGTGATTCAGTTGTGCCTCTACTTCTTCTGCCAGCTCAGCCATAGGATAGGCAGTCTGGTTACGGCACAAGAACTCGTAGCGTGCTTGAGTGGCTGGATGGCGATGCAGCATGGCCTGCCACATCGTAAATTTGTAGAGATCAGTTTCCAGTAACGACGTAATTACTGGAGAAAACGGGACATTCATCGTGAACTACACACCAAATGCATCATGCAGAGAACTACAGTCTACCTGCATTTCTCTGCATAATGCTCATTTTGTGCATAATTTCCCAGAAAACTCACAACGGCTATTCTGGGAAAGGATGTGATTACACCAGTACGCGTTCAATACCGCCGTTATTGGCCGATTTTACGTAGTTAGGCAGCCAGTCTGCACCCAAAATGTGCTTGGCCATTTCTACTACGATGTAGTCAGCTTCTACGCCAGTGTCGTCTTGGTAACGGGACAAACCTTGCAGACATGATGGACAGGAAGTCAGCATTTTGACTTCGCCATTAAAACCGTCAGCACGGATGCTGTCTTGGTTTTTCTGCAATTCTTCCTGTTTGCGGAAACGGATCTGGGTAGAAATGTCAGGGCGGGTGACCGCTAAGGTACCCGACTCACCGCAACATCTGTCGCTCTTGATGGTTTGATCGCCCACCAAGGCTTTTACGGTTTTCATTGGGTCCTGACGTTTCATTGGGGTATGGCAAGGATCGTGGTACATGTAACGTGTACCGTTGATGCCTTCTAGCTGAATACCTTTTTCCAGCAAGAACTCGTGAATATCAATCAGGCGGCAGCCAGGGAAGATGTTCTCGAATTCATACATGGAGAGCTGGTCGTAACAGGTACCACAGCTAACAACGACCGTTTTGATATCCAAGTAGTTCAGCGTGGTGGCCATACGGTGGAACAGCACGCGGTTATCGGTAATCATCTGGTCGGCTTTGTCTTTCTGGCCGCTACCACGTTGTGGGTAACCACAGCACAAGTAACCAGGAGGCAATACGGTTTGTACACCAGCGTGCCACAGCATAGCTTGGGTAGCCAAACCTACTTGTGAGAACAGACGTTCAGAACCACAGCCAGGGAAGTAAAACACCGCTTCGCTATCAGCGCTGGTGGCTGGGTTGCGAATAATAGGTACGTAGTCGGCATCCTCAATGTCCAAGAGTTTACGTGCAGTTTGCTTAGGCAAACCACCGGGCATTTTCTTGTTCACAAAGTGGATGACTTGTTCGCGAATGCTGGGCTTAGTTACCGAGGCTGGAGGTGCTTCGGTTTGTTTGTGTGCCGCACTGCTGAGCAAGTTGTTCGCCATGCGTTGGGCTTTGTAGCCTACTTCCAAGACTTTACGTGTGGTGTTGATCACGCGAGGGTCTTTGGCGTTCAGGAAGAACATGGCGGCCGATGAGCCGGGGTTGGACGATTTCTTGCCCATGCGGTTCAACAAGGCGCGCATTGCCATGGTGACGTCACCAAAGTCGATGTCTACCGGACAGGGGGTAAAACATTTGTGGCACAGCGTACAGTGGTCAGCTACGCCTTCAAAGTCTTCCCAGTGTTTTAGGCTAATACCGCGACGCGTTTGCTCTTCGTACAAGAAGGCTTCGATCAGCAGTGATGTGGCCAGAATCTTATTGCGTGGGGAGTACAGCAAGTTGGCGCGTGGCACGTGGGTGGCACAGACTGGCTTACATTTACCGCAACGCAAACAGTCTTTGATTGCGTGGGAAATCGAGCTAATTTCGCTACGCTGCATAATCAGCGATTCGTAACCCAGCAGGTTGAAGCTAGGCGTCCACGCACGACTCAAATCAGCACCTGGCATCAGTTTGCCAGCGTTGAAGTGGTTTTGCGGGTCTATACGACGTTTGTAATCTTGGAAGGGTTGCAGTTCTTCTTGTGTTAAGAACTCGTACTTAGTCAGGCCAATACCGTGCTCACCAGAAATCACGCCATCCAGACGACGGGCGATTTGCATAATGCGTTCTACGGTTTCATTGGCCTCTTGCAACATACCGTAGTCGTCAGAGTTGACCGGAATGTTGGTGTGTACGTTACCGTCACCAGCGTGCATGTGCAGAGCCACAAACACACGGCTTTTCAGTACTTTGTCGTGAATGGCTTGTAGTTCAGCCAATACCGCTGCACAGTCAGCGCCTGGGAAGTGTTCTTCCAAGCGCGAGCGCACTTCGGTTTTCCACGAGATACGCAGTGTGTGGTCTTGCAGCATTTCTACAATGCGTACATCGGGTTGAGCAGCAATACGTTCTTGCAAGGCAGGGATTACCGCCTCCAAGCCATGGGTACGCAAGGTATCCAGTTGCTCGGCAACAGGTGCATCCAGATTTTGCAGCATCCAGCTCCAGCGCTCACGCACGGATTGCAGGGTGGCCAACGCATCGTGCCTACGGTTTTCCAGTACCTCTTCGCGGGTGTGATCTGCATCGGCTGGGTCGGCCAGTTTGCCGATGGGCAAATCACCTTGCAGGAACTCTTCTAGCGAATCCAGCAAACGCAGTTTGTTGCGTGTGGACAGTTCAATATTGATGCGTTCGATTTCGTCGGTGTACTCGCCCATACGGTTGAGTGGAATCACCACGTCTTCGTTGATCTTGAAGGCGTTAGTGTGACGGGCAATCGCTGCAGTGCGGGAGCGGTCCAGCCAGAAGCGCTTACGGGCTTCAGGGCTAACAGCTACGAAACCTTCACCGTGACGGCTGTTGGCAATACGAACTACTTCACTAGCAGCGTGAGCAACGGCATCGGCATCATCACCCACGATATCGCCAATCAGAACCATTTTGGGCAGTACGCCGCGCTTGCTCTTGGTGGCATAGCCTACCGCGCGCAGATAACGTTCATCTAAGTGTTCCAGGCCTGCCAATAGTGCGCCGCGTTCTTTACCGTCGGTGTCTAGGTAGTTCTTCACTTCGACAATGGAAGGCACAGCATTACGCGCGCTGCCGAAGAACTCCATACAGACGGTACGGGTGTGTTCAGGCATGCGGTGCAAAATCCAGCGTGCAGAGGTAATTAGGCCATCACAGCCTTCTTTTTGCACACCGGGTAAGCCGGACAAGAATTTGTCGGTAACGTCTTTGCCCAAACCTACTTTACGGAAAGACTGGCCTTTGATGCGCAGGGTTTCGCTGCGTAGCAGTTTAGCGCCGGGTGCAAACGCACCATCAAACCATTGCAGATCGAAAACCGCTTCGTCTACTTCGTGGATTTTGCCCAGATTGTGATTAACACGGGTAACTTCTAACCAGTTACCTTCTGGGTCTACCATGCGCCACCAAGCGAGGTTATCCAGTGCAGTACCCCAGAGCACGGCTTTCTTACCGCCGGCGTTCATGGCAACGTTACCGCCCACACAGGAGGCATCAATCGACGTAGGGTCAACCGCAAATACACGGCCTGCTGCCGTCGCGGCATCAGCTACACGGCGAGTCACTACACCAGCACCGGACAAAATTGTGTGTACAGGCGTGTCTAGGCCGGGCATGGCAATGGCCTCAACAGGGCCAAGCGCTTCTAATTTCTCAGTGTTGATCACCGCAGAGCGAGGGCTAAGCGGAATAGCACCACCGGTGTATCCAGTACCACCCCCTCTAGGGATGATGGTCAGACCCAACTCCATACAGGCACGTACCAACGCAGCCATTTCAGCTTCATGGTCAGGGGTCAGTACAACAAAGGGGTATTCCACACGCCAGTCGGTGGCATCAGTCACATGGGAAACACGGGACAAACCATCGAACTTAATGTTGTCAGCCGCCGTGATGGCGCCTAGGCGTTTCACCGTGCGCTGACGTAAGTCACGCATGGTGGTGAATTCATTTTCAAATGCCGTGACAGCGTCTTTAGCACTGTGCAGCAAAAATTGTACTTTCTGGTCGCGCTCAGCAACGTCTACATCACGGCGCTTGTCGATTTCGTTCAAGCGGTGCTGCAAGGCTTCGATTAACTGGTGCAAACGTTTTGGGTTGTGCAGCAGGTCGTCTTGCAGATAGGGGTTGCGGCGCACTACCCAGATGTCGCCTAGCACCTCAAAAAGCATCTTGGCAGAACGGCCGGTACGGCGTTCGGAACGTAGCTCGCTGAGTTTTTCCCATGCTTCATCCCCGAGTAGACGCAAAACAATTTCGCGATCGGAGTAAGAAGTGTAGTTGTAGGGGATTTCACGCAGGCGTGTATTGAGCACCGTGGAGGAATGGGCGGCAAGATACTGGCTGGCGATGGGGGCGTTCATAAAATCTGGTGTGGCCTACAAGGCGAACAAGGATTGACTGAACGTCTTAGTTTAATTCATTCGTTGGTGTTCGGCTTGGCTAAGTGCGTGGATTGGCCGTTCTAGGGGTTAAAACGGGTCAAACTGTGGCTGCTTTACCATTTTTACTGTCAGTTCAGCCTGCGTCGTGAAAAGGCATGCAGGATGAGTGGCTTGTGCGTATAGGGCAAAGATGCGGCGGTTATTGCGGCCTTTATTACGACTGAGGTAACGATAGATCGCCCCAGCCCAGCATCGGAAACACCCACAGCAAGAAGGTGGTCATGATGATGTAGCGTAAACATTTACCTACAGCCATGTACGCGATACATGGGCCTAACGGTAAACGTAGCCAACCTGCGACGCTACATAAAGGGTCACCCACCACGGGTAACCATGACAGCAATAATGCGGGAGGCCCCAGTTTATCTAACCAGCGTTGTACGGTTTGATGCCAGCGGCCTGTGCGTGCATTTTTCTGCTCTTCGTCGCCATTGGCTTGTGGGTGGTTCTCTTTCCAGGCCTCGTAGGCACGGTGTGCGCCGGCCCCCATCCAGTAGCTGACTACGCCGCCCAAGGTATTACCGATGGTAGCGATGACTACCGCAGGCCAAAACATATGGGGTGAAACGGTGACGTAAGCAAAAACGGCGGGCTCAGAGCCCAGTGGCAAAAGTGTGGCCGAAATAAAACTGACCATGAAAATGGCTGTCAGTCCTATCTCGGGTAACGCCAAAGTTTGTAGCAACCAGTTGATGGATGTTTGCAGCCATGCTTCCATAGGGGAATGAGTACCTTGTGTATAGCGTGCCACGGGCGCTGATTTTATGGCACTCTATGTTATCCTTTTTTTCTTCTTGTCTATTTTTATATCTGTCGCGGGGTTTCGGCAGTCAGTATTATGTCCAACGACTATCTTAAACGCATTCTAACTTCTAGAGTCTATGACGTGGTGCGAGAAACACCACTTGAGCATGCCCCTTTGGCATCGGCGCGGTTGAACAACCGAATTTTGCTCAAGCGAGAAGACCAGCTGGATGTGTTCAGCTTCAAGCTGCGCGGTGCGTACAACAAAATGGCTCACCTTACCCCTGCAGAGTTGAAGCGCGGCGTGATTGCGGCCTCAGCGGGTAATCATGCTCAAGGCGTTGCATACTCTGCCAAGCGCTTGGGCACGCGTGCTGTGATTGTGATGCCTGAGACCACCCCACAATTAAAAATCGATGGCGTGCGACGTTTCGGTGGTGAAGTTGTGCTGGCAGGCGAAAGCTATTCCGATGCTTACGCGCATGCGCAAGAGCTGGAAAAGAAAGAAAAGCTCACCTTTGTGCACCCCTTTGATGATCCTTATGTGATCGCGGGGCAGGGCACTATTGGTATGGAAATTCTGCATCAACATCCAGGCCCTATAGATGCCGTATTTGTGCCTATTGGTGGTGGTGGTTTGATTTCGGGTGTGGCGGCTTACATCAAGCAATTGCGTCCTGAAATCAAAATTATTGGTGTACAGACAGAAGACTCCGCTGCAATGGCGCGTAGCGTCAAAGCTAACCGCAGATTGAACCTGACAGATGTGGGTTTGTTCTCAGACGGTACCGCGGTGAAACAAGTAGGTCAGGAGACCTTCCGTATCGCGCGTGAATATGTGGATGATTTCGTGTTGGTGGATACTGATGCCATCTGTGCGAGTATCAAAGATGTGTTCCAAGAAACACGCAGCGTGTTGGAACCCGCCGGTGCGTTGGGCTTAGCCGGTTTGAAACGTTATGCACAAGAGCATAAGCTGAAAAATAAAACGCTGATTGCCATTACCTCTGGCGCGAATATGAACTTCGACCGTTTGCGCTTTGTGGCAGAACGTGCAGATGTTGGTTTGGCGCGTGAAGCGGTATTTGTATTGAGCTTGCCTGAAGAGCAGGGTAGTTTCCGTCGTTTGACCGAGTCATTGGGTGATCGCTCCGTGACCGAATTCAACTACCGTATCTCTGATGCTAAGGAAGCCCATGTGTTTGTGGGTTTGCAGATTCAATCAGAAGCCGATATTACCAAGCTGGAAAACCACTTTGTGCGCAAAGGTTTCCCAACGTTAAATCTGACCGATAACGAAATGGCTAAAACTCACATTCGTTATATGGTGGGTGGTAGATCGCCATTGGCTGAGCACGAAGAACTGTATCGCTTTGAGTTCCCTGAGCGTCCAGGTGCGTTGCGTCGCTTCCTAAGCAGCATGAACCCTGACTGGAACATCAGCTTGTTCCACTACCGTAACCAAGGTGATGACTACGGTCGTATTTTGGTGGGCTTGCAGGTGCCGCCAGCCGATAAACAAGCGTTCAAAGAGTTTGTGAACGCGTTGGGTTACCCACACTGGCGTGAGACGCATAACCCTGTGTACAAGATGTTCTTGTAAGCATTGAGTCTATACACCACAACGAAAAATGCACCCTAGCGGGTGCATTTTTTTATAGGGTGCGTACACGTAGCGGAGCAAACCGCAGTGTAAACATGCTTCCCGTACCAAACTGGCTTTGAATCAACAGTTCGGCGTTGTGGCGCATGGCTACATGGCGAGTGATGGCTAAGCCTAGGCCTGTGCCACCAGTGGCTCTGGAGCGGCCTTTGTCGGCGCGGTAGAAGCGCTCGGTTAGGCGGGGAATGTCTTGTGGTGCAATGCCTATGCCAGTGTCTTGCACTGAATAACAGGCGCCACCATCTTCAGTACTGTACCAACTGACGGTGATCGTGCCATCTTTAGGGGTGTAGCGTATGGCGTTAGTCAGCAGGTTGGAAATGGCAGAGGTTAATTCGTTTTCAGAGCCCACAATGCACAAGGCTGGGTCTATGTTTTCGACGAACTGGTGTTGCCCGTTGGAAAGCGCTTTGGCTTGTTCCAAGGCGTGTTGAATAATCAAGCTAACGCGTACGGGTCTACCTTCTGTAGGGGGCGAGGATTCCAGCGTCGATAGAGTAAGCAAGTCGGCCACAATAGCCTGCATATGCTGCGCTTGTTCGAACATCATTTGTTCGTAGCGCTCTCGTTGTTCTACGCTGAAACTGTCCGCAGGGTGTTCGCGTAAGGTTTCTAAGAAACCAAATAGCACCGTCAGCGGGGTACGCAATTCATGCGACACATTAGCGACGAAGTCTTTGCGGGTGGTTTCCAGTTTTTCTACTTGGGTGACATCACGGGTCACCATCAAGAACTGGCCAAATCCATACGGGCTAAGCTGTATGAGCAGAGACTTATCCAAACCTGCTTGCTCGGTATGCAGCAGCAGCGGGCTATCCCACTTATTCTGACTCACGTATTGTGTGAATTCCGGTGCACGCAGAATATTGAAAATGCTGTGGTGCATGTCGGTATCTAGGTTCAAACCTAGATGCTCTGCGGCAGTTTGGTTGCACCACTGTAGCCCCATGCTTTCATCTAAAGTGATCGCACCATCAGGTAGGGCTTCTGCCGCAAGCATAATGGCTTCGATGCCACGATTTAGCGACGCGATTTGCTCACGGTCAGCTTTGAGCTGTCTGTAGACCGGAGCGAGAATCTCATCCCATGGCCCAATAGAGACTGGTGGAGGTTGATGCAAGTCACGCACCCAACCTCGTATTTTTTGTAATTGCATGCCGCTGATTAACACCATCAACAGCAGACCTAGGGCAAAAACGGCCCAGCCTATGGTGCTGCCTAGCCAAGAACCTAATAACACGGCCAAGATGGCCCAAGCAGCAATGGAATAAAGGGTTTTGTTCATGATTTGCCGGAGCTGGCAGAAAGCACGGCAGAAAAGCGGTAGCCAGCACCACGTACGGTTTCAATGTGCGCATCGTGACCGCTAGGTTCCAGTGCTTTACGCAGGCGACGTATATGTACGTCTACGGTGCGTTCTTCCACAAATACGTGGTCACCCCATACTTGATCCAGCAACTGGGTGCGAGAGAAAACGCGTTCAGTGTGAGTCATGAAGAAGTGCAGCAGTCTAAACTCTGTAGGTCCGATATTCAGTACCTGCTCACTACCTGTTACGCGGTGTGTGGCAGGGTCCAGTTGCAGAGAGCCTATCTGGATCAAGTCATCAGTAAGCTGAGGTGCGCGACGGCGCAGTACAGCTTTGATGCGGGCCAAGAGTTCTTTGGGAGAGAAGGGTTTGGTGATGTAGTCATCCGCACCGGCTTCTAGACCTTCTACCTTATCCAGCTCAGCGCCTTTTGCGGTGAGCATAATAACAGGAATTTCACGGGTGCGTTCATCTGTGCGTAGCTTACGAGCCAGACTAATGCCAGAAGCGCCAGGTAGCATCCAATCTAGTAGAATTAGATCAGGCAATTCGGCATTAATCAGAGTTTGTGCTTGCTCTGCATCGGCTGCGCGTAGCACTTTGTGGCCTGCAAAACTCAAGTTAACAGCAATCAGTTCTTGGATCGCCGGCTCGTCTTCAACAACAAGAATAGTCGTACTCATACTCTTCATTCCAAACAGTGGTTTGCACGCATATAACGTGAATCATAGCCCATATGATATGGCGTCTATATTTCAGGTTTGTGACGAAAACCAGAGTCTATGAACTGAATGGGCTTTTACGGCTTTTCTTGGTAGCGAAGTAACGCCAAAAGCGCTTTTTGAGGTACGATACGCATCATGGAAAAAAATCACCAAACCCCTCCAAACGAAAGCACTACGCATTTCGGATTTCAGACGGTACGCGAAGCTGAAAAGGCTTCACGCGTTGCCGAGGTATTTCACTCCGTAGCCACTAAATACGACGTCATGAACGATTTGATGTCTGGCGGCTTGCACCGTATATGGAAGCATTTCACGGTGGGCAGAGCCGATGTGCGCCCGGGGATGAAAGTACTGGATATCGCTGGGGGTACAGGTGATATTGCTAAAGCATTGGCCAAAAAAGCAGGCCCTTCTGGCGAAGTGTGGTTAACGGATATCAACAGTTCTATGCTGGGGGTTGGCCGCGATCGCATGTTGGATAACGGGTTGGTGTTACCCGTTGCGGTCTGTGATGCCGAGTTCCTGCCTTTCCCATCGGGCTACTTTGATCGTGTGACGGTGGCTTTTGGCCTACGTAATATGACACACAAAGACAAAGCTTTGGCTGAAATGCGTCGCGTGTTGAAACCCGGTGGCAAGCTGCTGGTGTTGGAGTTCTCGCGTATTGCTAAGCCGCTAGAAAAAGCTTACGACTGGTACTCGTTTAATATCCTGCCTAAAGTAGGTCAGGTTGTGGCGAACGATGCAGAAAGCTACCGCTACTTGGCGGAATCTATTCGTATGCACCCCGACCAAGATACCTTGGCTGAAATGATGCGTTCGGTGGGTTTGGAGCGTGTGCAGTATTTCAATCTGACAGCCGGCATCGCTGCGCTGCACGAAGGCGTACGTCTAGAGTAAGACGTACCCGATACGTCTTAACTGCTTAGCCACACGCTAGCATCTAAACTGGCTTTAGAGTCTGCAGGATTTAGCTCCGCAAAGCGGCGCATTTCCTGCATGGCAGCGTTCACAATAGTAGTGGTGAGCGATGCAATCACATCCGGGCGCCAACTGGCGACTAAGCTCATATCGGGCAAGCTGATATCGCACTTCAGCTCACAAAAACGTCCTTCCAAAAAGCCGCTACGATACGCCGCCAGCGGTACAGCCCCTACACCAATTCCCGCTTCCAATAAGTACATGCTTGCTGCAATAGAAGATACGTGGTGAATTTTGGTGTGCTGTAAGCCTTCCTGTTCCAGAATATTCAACAGCAGCAAATGTGGCTGAGAGTGTCTGGGGAAGGTCACTATAGAACTATTTTGCAGGATATCAGCCAGTTTGACTGGTTGCTGGGGCAACTGCGTACAAGCAATAATCCAGCCCATTTTCATGGTCCCTACGGGGGCGTTATGTACTCCCTCGGCGAGAATAGGGTCAGTCTGCAAGGCTACATCTATTAGTCCGCGCTTGAGCAGGTCATGCAAACGCATACTGGACTCTACCGTTAGCTCGATTTCAATTTCGGGGTGGTGTTCGTGCAGGGTGCTGATAAATGAGGTAAACCAGGTGTGCACCACAGAATCAATAATGCCTAGTCTGACGCGGCCACGCACAGTAACTGGCGCTTTAAGCTCTTTAAGCAACTCTTGTTCCAAATGCAGCATCTGTTTGGAATAGCCCAGTAGCTTCTGCCCCGCAGACGTTAACAGTAAACCGCGTTTGCCACGCTCAAAGAGTTGTTGCTCTAGATCGCTTTCTAACGAGGCTATGCGGCTGGAAATAGCCGCTTGGGTCAGGTGTAGCTTATTGGCGGCGGCTTTAAAGCTGCCTAGCTTGGCGATCCAGATAAACGTTTCTAGAAAACGTAGATTCATGGTGGTGCGGCACTGAAGTAATAGATAAGGTTCTATTGTACGAAGTTGTAGGTGTTACAGGGGTTTCTTTACGTAGCGAGCGCGGTGGTGAGCGGTTAAAAAATAAGGGGGAAAGCTGTGTGAGCTTTCCCCCTTATGCGGTGTAGCTATCAGCAGAAATTAGCTGATGCGCATACCTGGTGTGGCGCCGCTGTGTGGTTCCAGAATAAACAGGCCGTTGTTTACTTTGCTGTCGTTGTGGCTGGCTGCTAGTACCATGCCTTCGGACACGCCAAAACGCATTTTTCTAGGGGCCAAGTTAGCCACTACCACGGTTAGCTTGCCAATCAGATCTTCGGGTTTGTAGGCAGATTTAATGCCGGAGAAAATCTGACGGTGGCGGCCTTCGTCTAAGTCTAGAGTTAGACACAGTAGTTTGTCAGAGCCTTCTACTTCGGTGCAGTTCACAATCTTGGCTACACGCAGATCGATTTTGCCGAAATCTTTGATATCAATAGTGTCAGCAATGACTTCGCCACCAGGTTCTACGATTGGCGCCTCAGGAGGGGCCAACAGTTCGTCGAGTTTGGTGGGTTCTACGCGTTGCAATAAGTGTTTGAATGCGGCGATACGTGTAGGCAGTTCTGCTGCATCGGTCCATACAAAGTCGCGGTCCATTTCCAGCAGTTCGCGAGCCACTTTTTGGCTTAGCTGCGGCAAGATTGGGGACAGCATCACAGACAAAGCTTTGAAACCAGCCAAGGCGCGCGAGCAGATGTCTTGCAATTCAGCTTTCTGCTCTGCAGACGCATCAGCAATACCTTTGGCCAACAGCCATGGCTTGGCGTTATCAAAGGCTTGGTTGATTTGGTCAGCCAAGGCCATGATTTGACGCACAGCACGGCCGTATTCACGACGTTCTAGGTCGGCGCGAATGGTGTCGGCCACAGCGGCGAAGTTGGCTTGCATTTCAGTGGTGTCACCCACGTAAGCCAATTGACCATCAAAATGCTTACTAATGAAGCTTGCAGCACGGCTAGCAATGTTGACGTATTTGCCCACCAAGTCGCTGTTTACACGCGCGATGAAGTCATCTGGGTTGAAATCCATGTCTTCAACGTGAGAGTTCAGTTTGGCGGCGATGTAATAACGCATCCACTCGGCGTCCATGCCTATATCCAAGTAACGCAGTGGCGAAATACCTGTACCACGGCTCTTGGACATTTTCTCGCCGCTGACGGTAATGAAGCCGTGTACGTTCAAGGAGTCTGGTGTTTTACGACCAGAGAATTTCAACATAGCAGGCCAGAACAATGCGTGGAAGTACACAATGTCTTTACCAATGAAGTGCACCTGTTCGGTGTCGCCATTGGGATCCATCAAGGCATCAAAGTCCATGCCTTTGACTTCGCAGTAGGATTTCAGCGAGGCCAAGTAGCCTACTGGCGCATCCAGCCATACGTAGAAGTATTTGCCGGGAGCATCAGGAATAGGTGTGCCGAAGTAGGGCTCATCACGCGAGATGTCCCAGTCATTCAGATTGCTTTCACCGTCGTCATCTTTACCTAACCACTCACGGGTTTTACCCAGCACTTCAGATTGCAGGCGTGGATTGCCGTGACGGTCTACACCGGTGGTCCATTCTTTCAAGAAGGCCACACATTTAGGGTCAGACAGACGGAAGAAGAAGTGTTCTGAACTACGCATTACAGGCGTAGCATTAGTCAGAGTGGAGTATGGGTTGATCAGGTCGGTAGGGGAGTATACCGAGCTACATACTTCACAGGAGTCACCGTACTGATCTTTAGCTTTACAGGAAGGGCATTCGCCTTTGATGTAGCGATCAGGCAGGAACATACCTTTAACTGGGTCATAGAACTGTTCAATAGTGCGGGTTTCAATGAAACCTGCAGCCTTTAGCTCTTTATAGATGCTTTGTGACAGCTCTTTGTTCTCTGGCGAGTTGGTACGATGCCAGTGATCAAATTTGATATGAAACCCGTTTAGGTAGTGAGGGCGCTCGGACGCAATACGCTCAACCAGTTGGTCAGGCGTAATGCCTTCGGCCTCTGCTTTAAGCATGATGGGTGCGCCGTGCGCATCATCCGCCCCTACGAAGTGCACTGTGTGGCCCGACATTCGCATTGACCGGACCCAGATATCGGCTTGGATGTATTCCATGATATGGCCGATGTGAAAAGAACCATTGGCGTAGGGTAGGGCCGTAGTAACGAAAATCGTGCGTGACATATGCTTTATCTAGGGTTAAAGAAGGGTATACCCTCATGCTGATGAGGGAAGCCCAGAAAGGATAGCAGATGCTGTGGTAAAAATCTGCTAGTTGAGTTCGCGCATCTCTATGTCGCTGACGTTTTGTGGCTTGGGTGGTCGCGCCTTGTTTTGCTGACGCTCTTGGAAAGCTTGAGCAGGGTTTGGACGGCGGCGGTTTTGCCAGTAAGAGCGAATACCAAATGGACGGCCACTAATACGCGCAACTATATATAGGATGGCAATGGCTAAGGCTGTAGACGCCATGAAAATAACCGCCATAATCATGCCTATGACAGTCAGCATTGCGAATAGTACAGCTCGGAGTATTTGAGTAAATGTATTCATAGCATTAAGTATGACAGCTTTTGATGCAAAAAATTCCCTCGTTCCGCTATTTTTACAGTGGCGGTTGTTGTAGTGTTAGCACGTATCTGTGCAGGAAGATGATTAAATGAATGTAAACACAGTTGATGTGGTGAATGCGTTACGTAACGTAACGGATCCCTATACACGTAAAAAACTGGAAGTTAGCCCTGAAAGTTGCTGTGTCACGCTGAATGGGCAGGTGGCAGATATTGCATTGAACTTGGGTTACACCACCGACAGTAGTGGTCAGGAACAGTTCAAGGAACGCTTGGTTCCAGCATTGCAAAGCGTAGGAGTAACGTTGGGCAAACTTACTCTGGGGCTAAAAGTGCTGACACACGCAGTACAACCTGACTTACGCCCTATGGGTAACGTGCGCAATATTATTGCGGTGGCCTCGGGTAAAGGCGGCGTGGGTAAAAGTACGACTTCGGTGAACTTGGCGTTGGCACTACATATGCAAGGCGCACGCGTAGGGTTGCTGGATGCGGATATTTACGGCCCTAGCGTACCGACAATGTTGGGCCTAAGTGGCAAGCCGCAAATGACACCAGAAAACCTAATGAAGCCCATGATTGGCCATGGGTTGCAGGCAAATTCTATTGGCTTTTTGATCGATGACGATGCGCCGGCAATCTGGCGTGGTCCTATGGTCACCCAAGCGTTGCTGCAGTTGTTGACGCAAACAGCATGGGAAGATTTGGATTACCTGATCATCGATATGCCTCCGGGTACAGGTGATATCGCACTGACCTTGTCGCAGAAGGTGCCACTGACGGCAGCAGTCGTCGTGACCACGCCACAAGACATGGCGTTGATCGATGCCCGTAAAGGGTTGAAGATGTTTCAAAAGGTAGATGTACCAGTGCTTGGTGTGGTCGAAAACATGTCGGTGCACGTGTGTAGCCAATGCGGTCACGAAGAAGCAATTTTTGGTAAACATGGTGGCCGTGATATGGCAAGTCAGTACAATGTACCCTGGCTGGGGGCACTGCCTTTGGCAATGAGTATTCGGGAGCAAACTGACTCGGGTTTACCTACCGTTTTGGCGGCGCCACAAAGTAGAGAAGCGGCGATTTATCATGAAATCGCCAGCCGCGTGGCTGCTAATGTCGCGGTACTACCCGTGGATATGTCGGCGCAACGTCCTAAGGTTGTGCCCCGAGCTTTATAAGATAATTCTGGTACAGGCGGGTTTTTATGGGTGTACGCACGGCGGGATGGATGCTCGCTCTGGCATGTAGTCAGAGCGTAAGCGCCGCAATGGTGCCTGAGGTAGTGATTGATCCTGGTGGTGTAGGCCCCGAAGCGTTACGCGTTATCCATGGTGCTGTGGAGGCCATCACCCGCCTGGCAGAAGACCAGGATTTATCTGAGATTTCACGTCTGCGCCGTAGAGCGCATGACGCCACAGTGTCTGCTTTGCAAACGCAAGGCTATTACGACTCCATCGTGACGGTGGAAATTGGTGAAATCGGCGAACAGGAAACGTGGGACATCTTGATCCAACCAGGCGTGCGTACCGTGGTGGACAAGGTAGACATCAAGCTAAGCGGACAAATTAACCAGCCCGAATTTGCGGTGCGGGTAGAAGGCTTGCGTGCCGACTTGCCGCTGAAAGTAGGGGATGTATTCCTCAACAACAAATGGTCCAGCGCGAAGCAAGACTTGCTGCTGGGCGTGAAAAGTAAAGATTTCTATTTCGCACGTTATGAACAAACACGTGCTGTGGTACATGCCGAAGAGGGCAAGGCTGATCTGGAGCTAGCTATACGTAGTGGCCCTAGAGTGCGTATGGGGCAGCTCTACACATCAGGCCTGAAACGTGTACCTGAAAGCCTAATCCAACGTTATGTGCGGTACACCCCCGGCGATCCTTACGATCAAGATAAGCTAGACGAATGGCAGCAAGCACTGCAAAACACCAGTTTCTTTATGGGGGCTTTTGTCACCATGGACGATACCTCGCCTAACCAGCGGGTACGTGCTGATGGTGAAGTGGAAATTCCGGTGAGTATTCGTGTGACCGAAGCGCCAGCGCGCCGTTTTACGGGCTCATTAGGTGCAGACAGCGATCACGGTGTACGCGCGGAAGGGTTGTACCGACAAAACGTGGTGTTTGGTTTGCCTGTGTGGACCGAAACGGGGATTGGGGTGGATAAAGATCGTCAGCGTTTCTTTACTGACGTTTACCTGCCCCCTACCATTGGCGGTTACCAGAACAGTCTTGGGGTTCTGGTACAGCATGAAGACATTCAAGGTCTGGAAACTACACGTTTGGCGGGTGGCTGGAAGCTTAGTCATGAGCATAAAAGCCGCGCAGGTGTGGACTATAAAGTGCAGTGGAGCCTGATCGGTTCGTGGGATGAAAACCGTATTGATGGTGTGGGCCGTTTTAAAACGCCTTCAGTAATCGGAACATGGCAGTGGTTGCGTCGCGATGTGGATAGCTTGTATGACCCCACATCCGGCAACTTGCTAGATCTGAACCTAGCGAGTGGTGTAAGTTTAAAGAATAAAAAACCGTTTTATCGCACCAGTTTGCGCGCTCAGCAATGGTGGCCAGTTGGTAACAATGACGTGCTAACCATACGGGGAGAGGTAGGCAAGGTCTGGAAAGATACCGAGTATGTACCGCCTGATTTTGGCTTCCGTACGGGGGGCGCACGCAGCATCCGCGGTTATAGCTATCAAAGCATTGGTCGTCAGCAAGGTGATGCCACAGTAGGGGCGCCTGCATTGGCATTGGCCAGTGTTGAGTACACACATTATTTCACCAGCATGTTTGGTATGACCGCATTTGTGGATGTGGGTGATGCAGCAGAGTCCTTTGGTGATATGAAAGCCTACTTGGGCTACGGTTTGGGTGCTGCGGTCCGTACACCGGCAGGCCCTATTTATGTGGATCTGGCCTATGGTCAGCGTGACCACAAACTACGTCTACACTTTGCGCTGGGGATCGCGTTTTGAGCAAGCGAAGCAAAAAATCCTTCTGGTGGCGTTTGGTTTTTTGGGTAGGCCCCATCGTAGTGATGTTGCTGTTGATGATTTGCGGGTTCTTGTATTGGGCCGTGGCATCACAACCGGGAACACAATGGCTTTTACGTACAGCAGTGTCTTTTGTTGATGGTGAAGTGCGTGGAGTACGTGGTTCGTTGTGGGAAGGTGTGCAAATAGACAGTTTGGACATCAATATTCCGGGCACTAAAGTTGCTGCGCGAGATGCCAAGCTGCAGGTGTTATGGCCTGCGTTGCTACAACGCAAAGTGCATGTGCGCGAGTTGTCTGTGGGCGATTTGGCGGTAGCGCTAGAAACGCTACCCGACGAAGAGCCAGAACCGCCGTCTGACACGCCGTTTGAAATGCCCAGTTTGCCTGTGAATATTCAGGTGGATCAGTTGGCGTTAGGCACGCTAGATTTCAAACAAGATGGTATTGATCTGCCCATTACAGTGGGTGGTTTGACCGCGGCCGCCAGTTTAGAAGATGGGCGGGCCAGCGTATCGGTGCGTAGTCTGGATGTGATTTACGAGCAGATTCACGCTGCTATTCAGTTGCAAGCACGTAGCGAACAATTAGCAGCGCCGTGGCCAATACAGGCCGCTTTGAGTGTGAACGCCAGCACAGAACAGCACGATGCTGTGATTTGTGCGCAGCAGTACCTGCCAGGTTTGGCGGGTAAAACGCCTACAACAGAGTCTGCAGACGCGGCCGCGTGCGAGTTTGAGTTGCAAGCAGGGCTAGAAGGCTCGTTGCAAGGTGTGAAAGTTAATGTGGATGGTAAGGGTCAGGGCGTAAGCCTTGAGGCCGCTGCCGATTTGCTGCCCGAAGCAGCCATGCCATTACGTCAAGCGCTAGTCAATTTGCAAATAGGCAGTGAGACTGAGTTGCAAGCCAAGTTAGATTGGTCTGATGACAATGGTACAGATCGCATACAAGGCACGGTGCACAGTAAAAATCTAGATGTAGCCGCTTTATTGGCAGATGCATCATTGCCGGCTTTGTTGAGCTTGGATGCTGATTACGATGTGCGTTTCAAGCCAGAAATGCAGTTAGATAATGCCAAGTTAAATTTAGCCGTGCACGATGGGTCACGTTGGAATGGTCAGCCGTTACGTGGCAAGGTGGCTGTTGAGGCGCAAGCGGGTACAGCGCCTAGCGGCATGCCTGAATGGGCAGGCTACCAACTGGTAAATAGCGATATACAACTGAACTTGGGCCGCAATACCGTCACCTTGGCTGGTGGTTTTGGTAAGGCTACCGATGTCTTAAATCTGGATGTGGCTTTGCCTGCGGCAGAACAGATATTGGCCAGCTTAAGCAGTGTAGGGGCGGCCACTGTCAAAGGGCAGATTAAAGGCGGTATTGTTCAGCACAATTTGGCCTTGAAAGCGAAGTATGACTTAGGTGGTGATGCTTCTGGGCAAGAGTTAGGCCAAGGGCCTGTAGACGTAGATGTGGCGCTGGATGGAAACTTGAACTACGTTGCAGACCAACCCATACAGTGGCGTGCTGCGGTAGAGCGTTTGAAGGTAAATCACTCGGGGTTTGGTATTCAAACGCTGAGCAAATGGCCCTTGTTCTTGCAATTGCCAGAGGGCGAGCAGCCGTTGCAATTCAAGGCAGAAGCTACTCGCATACAAAGCTTCCTTAATGACCAACCGTGGGTGACGTTGGTGCACCAGTTGTCTGCTTTAGACGGCGAGAACTGGCAAACCGCAGGTGGTTTAGAGCCGTTTTCTATTTCCCCAGCACGCTTAAAAGTGTTGCAGACCAAACTGGGCTTGGATAAAGAGTCAGAGCAGCGCGGTGGTGTGAAAGACATGCGAGCCAGCAGCCAAACTAATCGTTTGGAAGACTTGCGCATGGAGGCAGATTGGAACATTCGTTTCCAAGGTGCATTGGGCGGTCAAATTTCAGTGCGTCATTTGGCAGGCGATATCATGATCCCTGCTGAGCCCTCCTTCCCCTTGGGGCTGACAGAGTTAGGTCTGCAAGTGAATTTGGTGCCTACAGGCAGCGATAGTCGTGTGCAGGCTAGGTTAGCAATTAAAACCAACAAGATGGGCGAAGTGCTGGGGGATGTGAATGCGTTATTGCGCTTCACACCAGAACAAGGTTTTCATCTACGTGACTCCGATTTGGTCAAAGCATCGGTAGAAGCCAATGTGGCAGACTTGGGGTGGACGAACTTGATTTTGGGCGATGCCATGGAGTTGCGTGGCCGCTTGAATGCGAAGTTAGACATGGAAATGCGTCCATCTGGGTATTTCTCCAGTCAGGGGCAGATCCAAGGTCGAGAATTGCGCGTGACTCGTTTGGATGATGGTATTCGTCTGATGGATGGCAGTTTAGACGCACGCATTGATGACCAACGTTTTATTCTGGATCAGTTGTATTTCCCGGCGGTACTGCGTGTAGAGCCTAAGGAGTGGCGTACTGCGACTTGGATTAGTGAAAATCCAGAAGCGAAGGGCGGTTTCTTGAAGGTCTCTGGCGAGTGGGATCTGGAAAACTCTACGGGTAAATTCCTGACAGAGCTATTCCGTTACCCCATCTTGCAGCGTGCTGATAGATATGCGATGGTGAGTGGTAATATCGAGGCCAATCTGGTGATGCCGCAAATTGCGCTTACTGGTAAGGTCATGGTAGATGCGGGTTGGTTTAACCTAGATATGCTGGGCGGCATTCCTACTATTGATAGCGATATCGTGGTGTTGCGAGCTGGCCAAACCATAGAGGATCAGCCACCACCAAGTACGACTGACCTCAGTATGAACGTGGAAGTCGATTTGGGCCCACGTTTCTACTTAACCGGCTATGGGGTGAACTCAGGTTTGGTGGGGCAACTGCGAGTCAGTATGTTTGATGGTCAGTTGAATGGTTTTGGTGCGTTGCGTACGCGTGGTGGTGCAATCGAACAATACGGCCAGCGCTTGCAACTGCGCCGAGGTTCTATCACCTTCCAAGGCGACATCACCAATCCCATTTTGGATATAGAAGCCTTGCGTACAGGGCTGGCTGTGCAGGCGGGTGTGAAGGTGGTGGGTACAGCACGTAAACCACGTATTGACTTGGTATCGTACCCAGATGTTGATAACGTAGAGAAACTGTCGTGGCTGTTGTTCGGTCACGGTACCGATGATAACGGTAGTGATTTGGCGCTGTTATTCTCGGTAGGGGCTTCATTTATTGGTGGTGATGATACGGGTGAACCGTTCTACCGTAAGTTCGGTGTTGATGAAGTCACCATGAAGTCCGGTGAGTTAGGCAGTGCGGGTAGTATCTTGCCGGTAGAGAGCACCATTGGTGGCATTGATAGTGGTACCACCGATATGGAACGCCAATTCTTGCAGATCAGCAAACAGATAGGGTCTAACATTACCTTGAGTTTGCAGCAAGCACTGTCCGACACTGGAACGGTAGGTAGAGCCAGTTATCAGCTCACACGCAGGCTGACTGCAGAACTGAATGTGGGTACGGTGAACGGCTTGGCGTTGGTGTACCGTTGGTTCTCTTCCACGGATTAAAGGTTATTCATGTTGTGATGCTGCATTTGTGCTGTAACAGCATAAAATAGCGCCTTACATCATAGAGGGAAATATGAGTATTAAAAGTGATCGTTGGATTCGTGAACAAGCTGAACAACATGGCATGATTGAGCCGTTTGAAGCAGGCCAAGTGCGTGCGATAAATGGCGAGAAAATCGTAAGCTACGGTACTAGTAGTTACGGTTACGACGTGCGTTGTGCCAACGAGTTCAAGATTTTCACCAACATTAACTCCACCATTGTGGACCCTAAAAACTTTGACGAGGGTTCGTTTGTGGATTTCGTGGGTGATGTATGCATTATTCCACCGAACTCTTTTGCATTAGCTCGTACCGTGGAGTATTTCCGTATTCCTCGTGATGTATTGACCATCTGCTTGGGTAAAAGCACTTATGCGCGTTGCGGTATTATCGTTAACGTCACACCACTGGAACCCGAGTGGGAAGGTCACGTCACTTTAGAGTTTTCTAACACCACACCGCTGCCTGCGAAAATCTACGCTGGCGAAGGTTGTGCACAGATGCTCTTTATTGGTGGCGATCAAATTTGTGAAGTGTCGTACAAAGACCGTGGTGGTAAATACCAAGGTCAGCGTGGTGTAACCCTGCCTCGCACTTAGGAGCTGTGGCATGAAATTTCGTTTTCCTATCGTCATCATTGACGAAGATTATCGTTCCGAAAACGCCTCCGGCCTGGGCATTCGAGCATTAGCCGATGCCATAGAGGCCGAAGGGGTGGAAGTGTTAGGGGTCACCAGTTATGGTGACCTTAGTTCTTTTGCGCAGCAGCAGAGTCGTGCTAGCGCATTTATTCTCTCCATTGATGACGAAGAGTTCAGTGTGGACTCGCGGGAAGACGTCGCTGCAGTCATTCAGAATTTGCGGGAATTCATTGGCGAATTGCGTTTTCGCAATGAGGATATCCCTATTTATTTGTACGGTGAAACACGTACTTCGCAGCATATCCCTAATGATATCTTGCGCGAACTACATGGTTTCATCCACATGTTCGAAGATACGCCAGAGTTCGTAGCGCGCCACATTATCCGTGAGGCACGTGCGTACCTGGATAGCTTGGCACCACCGTTTTTCCGTGAGCTGGTGAAGTACGCTTCTGACGGTTCGTACTCGTGGCACTGCCCCGGTCACTCCGGCGGTGTAGCGTTCTTGAAAAGCCCTGTAGGTCAAATGTTCCACCAATTCTTTGGTGAAAACATGCTGCGTGCCGACGTGTGTAACGCGGTAGACGAATTGGGGCAGTTGTTGGATCACACGGGCCCTGTGGCCGAAGCCGAGCGTAATGCAGCGCGTATTTTCCACGCTGATCACTGCTTTTTCGTGACCAACGGTACGTCTACGTCTAACAAAATTGTGTGGCACGCGAACGTGGCCAACAATGACATCGTGGTGGTTGACCGTAACTGTCACAAATCCATTTTGCACGCGATCACTATGACGGGTGCTATCCCTGTGTTCTTGCGCCCAACGCGTAACCACTTGGGGATTATTGGTCCTATTCCTCTGGAAGAGTTCCACCCAGAGAGCATTCAGCGCAAAATCGAAGCTAATCCTTTTGCAAGCCTCGTTGCTGACAAACGCCCACGTATTTTGACTTTGACGCAAAGTACGTATGACGGCGTGATCTACAACGTAGAGATGATCAAAGAGACCTTAGGCTCTACGCTAGATACCTTGCACTTTGACGAAGCATGGTTGCCACACGCAGCATTCCACGAGTTCTATAGGGATATGCACGCGATTGGCCCAGGGCGTCCACGTAGCAAAGACACCATGATTTACGCGACGCACTCCACGCACAAGCTGTTGGCTGGTTTGTCGCAAGCATCACAAATTACGGTACAAGATGCGGAAGACCGTCCATTGGATCGCAACGTGTTTAACGAAGCGTACCTGATGCACACATCCACATCACCGCAGTACGCCATTATTGCGTCGTGTGATGTGGCTGCTGCGATGATGGAGCCTCCGGGTGGTACTGCCTTGGTTGAGGAAAGCATCAAAGAGGCTCTGGACTTCCGCCGCGCCATGCGTAAAGTGGATGCCGAGTACGGCGATGATGAGTGGTGGTTCAAGGTTTGGGGCCCCGATCACCTGGTTAGCGAAGACATTGGTACACGCGAAGACTGGTTGCTGGAGTCCGACGACGAATGGCACGGTTTTGGTGATTTGGCTGATGGCTTCAACATGCTGGATCCAATCAAAGCCACTGTGGTGACTCCGGGCTTGGATATTTCCGGTACGTTTGCTGACACAGGTATTCCGGCAGCATTGGTATCCAAATACTTGGCTGAGCACGGCGTGGTGGTCGAGAAAACCGGCTTGTACTCCTTCTTCATCTTGTTCACTATCGGTATTACTAAAGGCCGTTGGAACACGTTGTTGACCGCCTTGCAGCAGTTCAAAGACGACTACGATCGCAACCAACCGTTGTGGCGCATTCTGCCTGACTTCTGCAAAGAGCATCCACGCTACGAGCGTTTTGGTCTGCGTGATTTGTGTCAGCACATTCACGAGGTGTACCGCAAGTACGACTTGGCACGTTTGACTACCGAGGTGTACTTGAGCGACATGGTTCCAGCCATGAAGCCATCAGACGCTTACGCCAAAATGGCGCACCGCGAAGTAGAGCGTGTAGGCATTGACGAGCTGGAAGGGCGCGTAACAGGTGTGCTGTTAACACCGTACCCACCCGGTATTCCTCTGTTGATTCCTGGCGAGCGTTTCAACCGCATGATTGTGGATTACTTGAAGTTCGCGCGTGAGTTCAATGCCCAGTTCCCTGGCTTTGAAACCTACGTACACGGGTTGGCACAAGATACGGATGCGGATGGCAACTCCCGTTATTACGTGGATTGCATTCGCGAGTATTAATGGCTGCTCCTGTTTATGAGGTAGCCGTCATCGGTGCCGGTGCTGCCGGCATGATGGCGGCCAGTGTGGCTGGTCAGCGTGGGTTGCGTGTGGTTTTAATTGATCACGCCACCAAGCTGGGTGAAAAAATCCGTATCTCGGGTGGTGGGCGCTGTAACTTCACCAACTTGGGCACTACACCAGCCAACTATATTTCTAAGAATCCGCATTTCTGTAGGTCGGCGCTATCGGCGTATACCCCTCAGGACTTTCTGCGGTTGCTCAAAGAGTACGGTATTGCTTGGCATGAGAAGCATAAGGGCCAGCTTTTTTGCGACGACTCGGCGGAAGACATCATTCAGATGCTGCGCCAAGAGTGCGAGAAAGGGCAGGTATCTTGGCGCATGCCGTGTGCAGTGGATGCCATAGATCAACAAGACAATGGGTTTGCTATACGTTCCAGTCACGGCACAATTGCGGCTAAGCAAGTGGTGATTGCAACAGGTGGTATGGCAATTCCGCAGTTGGGCGCGACCGACTTCGCTTTAAAACTGGCCCGCCAATTTGACCTGAAAGTTATAGAGCCTAGGCCTGCGTTGGTGCCGCTACAGTTCGATGGTGGTGAGTGGCAGCCCTTTGTGACACTGAGCGGCATGTCGTCGCCTGTGCGCCTGAGTGTGCCTGCTGTGGCTAAGCCTAGAATGAAGTTTGACGAAGATCTGCTGTTTACCCACAGAGGCTTATCAGGCCCAGGTATTTTGCAAATCTCCAGTTACTGGGAGCCGGGCGAGGCCTTAGCCATTGATTTGGCACCTGATACGGATATGGAAGCACTGCTGTTGGAAGCCAAATCTGGCGGTAAGCAGCAGGTAGGTAATTTATTGAGCCAACATTGGCCCAAGCGATTGGTAGAGCATTGGTTACCTGCACATCCTCAGTTACCTGAGGGGTTGTTGCAGCAACGCGTGGCCGATGTGCCTGATAAGGTATTAAGGCAGCTAGCCGCGTCTATACATCGTTGGGAACTACAGCCTTCAGGTACTGCTGGCTACAAAAAGGCAGAAGTGATGCGCGGTGGTGTAGACACCGCCATGTTGGATCAGCGCAGTCTGCAGGTACGTTCTGTGCCGGGGTTGTATTTTATCGGTGAAGCCGTGGATGTCACGGGTTGGTTAGGCGGCTATAATTTTCAATGGGCTTGGGCATCAGGCGTGGCGTGTGGGCGAGCACTACAGCCAGCAGCATGACCTAAAGCATGCCGCATAAACACTACTATAGAGAAAAAGGAACAGCATGAATCTGCCTGGAGATCGCAAGTATGCGCCTACCCACGAATGGGTATTGGAAGACAACGGCCTATTGCAGGTAGGTATTACCGATCATGCCCAAGAGCAGTTGGGTGATTTGGTGTTTGTGGGTGATTTTGCTACGGGTAAAACCTTGTCAGCTGGTGAGACAGCGGGTGTGGTGGAGTCGGTTAAAGCAGCATCAGATATTTATGCACCCGTAGCGGGTGAAGTGGTGGAATTTAATACCACGTTGTCTGATCAGCCTGAACTGTTGAATACCGAGCCATACCAAAGCTGGATCTTTAAACTGCGCCCACAAAATGCGGCTGATGTGCAGAGTCTGCTGAATGCGGATGAGTACGATGCCGTGAAAGATGATAACTAAGTTGTGCGATTGTGTTTGTTGAGCCAGTAGAAGGCTCAACACAAAATGCCGGTGGTGCTAACGGTATAGCCAGCGGTTAGTCACACTACCAATAAAAAATCCCTACGTGCGTTATTGCCACGTAGGGATTTTTTTATGACAGTAGCTTTGGCACAGCGTGCGGTAGCTAACGTAGGTACACGCTACAAAGTAGGGCGTAACGAGTGTGTTAACGCTTGCGGGTGTAATGCACAAAATCGTAGCGGTAGCCGTTTTCTTCTGGCTGTGGGCTACGAGAAACCTCTTGCCATACAGCAGGGTCTAACTCGGGGAAGAAGGTATCACCCGGTACTTCTGCTTGTACTTCGGTGGCGTAGATGTCATCGGCAACGTCCAGACCTTGAGTGAAAATCTGTTCGCCACCAATAATGCAGCAGTCCTCGGTGTCTTGGCATGCTGCTAAGGCAGCATCCAGACTGCCATGTACGCTGGCACCATCAGCCATGTAGGTAGCATTACGGCTAATCACTAGGTTAGGACGACCCGGTAGTGGGCGGCCCAAGCTTTCCCAGGTTTTTCTACCCATGATAATAGGCAGACCTAAGGTGAGTTTTTTGAAGTGTGCCAAATCGGCAGGCAGTCGCCACGGCAACTGATTATCCATACCTATGCTGCGGTTGCGCGCATAGGCAACCACCATGCGGATGTGGGGGCGTACAGAACTCATACGGCTACCGGTGCCTTAATGTGTGGATGTGGATCGTAATCAACGATTTCGAAGTCATCCAATTGATAGTCAAAAATCGACGCGGGTTTGCGTTTGATATTCAGTTTTGGGTAGGCGCGGGGTTCACGAGATAGTTGCAGCTCTACTTGCTCGTAGTGGTTGCTGTACAAGTGGCAATCGCCGCCAGTCCAAATGAAATCACCTACGTCTAAGTCACACTGTTGAGCCACCATGTGAGTCAACAAAGCGTAGCTCGCAATGTTGAACGGTACACCCAAGAAAATATCGGCGCTGCGTTGGTACAGCTGGCAAGATAGTTTGCCGTCAGCCACGTAGAACTGGAAAAAAGCATGGCACGGAGGCAGCGCCATGTTAGAGATTTCTGCCACGTTCCACGCCGACACAATTAGGCGACGGGAGTCGGGGTTATTGCGAATTTGGTCTACCACTTGGCTGATCTGATCTACATGGCCGCCGTCTGGGGTAGGCCAAGAGCGCCATTGCACACCGTACACGGGGCCCAGATTACCATCGGCATCTGCCCATTCATCCCAAATGCTGACGTTGTTTTCTTTGAGCCAAGCAATGTTAGAGTCGCCACGCAAGAACCACAGCAGTTCAATGAAGATACTGCGGGTGTGCAGTTTCTTTGTGGTGACCATCGGGAAGCCTTGCTGTAGGTCAAAGCGCATTTGATGGCCAAATACCGAGCGGGTGCCTGTGCCTGTACGGTCAGCTTTCTCGGTGCCATGTTCGTACACATGGCGCATCAGTTGTTCGTATTGATTAGTGACCATGGCGATTAGACTTCGCGAATCTCAAAGGAGTGGGTGATCTCGGCTGTTTTAGCCAACATCGCCGATGCCGAGCAGTATTTCTCGTGAGACAGCTTTACCGCGCGCTCTACAGCCGCTTCAGTCAGGCCTTTACCACTCACAATGAAAGTGAAGTGAATACGTTCGAACACTTTAGGATCGGTGCCGGCACGCTCGGCTTCCAGTTTGACTTGGCAGCCTTGAATATCGTGACGACCACGCTTAAGGATAAGTACCACATCATAGGCTGCACAGCCACCAGTGCCAGCCAACAGCATTTCCATAGGTCTGGGGGCCAGATTGTGACCACCACCTTCAGGAGCGCCATCCATGGCGGTTACGTGGCCGCTACCTGTAGTAGCAACAAAAAGCATGCCTTCTGGGCCACCCCAGTTGATTGTGCATTCCATGTGTGAAATCTCCGAAAGTCTTCTGGCTGTGTTGCCAACCGCTTATTGTACCGTGATGGTGTCACACGTATAGCCGCCTTTGTAGCACTAGAAATGAGGTTACTAAACCGTAGGTTATAACCAGTAGCGAAGTAGGGCAGTGTTAACATTGTCCTGATTCGCTTAAACGCGTGTAAGGATAAACATATGACAGAAAAGCTTGTTAATACAGAGCAGGCGTTGGTAGCGCACCACTCTGCGCGCCCAGCCCATAAGCCATTGATTCGCCAAAACACTCTCTTTGACAACATGATGGGTGAGTTGAATGCTGCTTTATCGGTATTAAGCCGATCTGCTCAGGCATCACGCCCTAATCCTGCAGGTAAGAAAACCGACCAAGATGGAAGCTTAGATGCACAGCAAACCCGTCACGTAGCAGGATTGATGCGCGTCAATCATGTAGGGGAAGTGTGCGCTCAGGCTTTGTATAGAGGGCAGGCCCTATTAAGTGAGCAAGAATCCCTGCGTCAGTTGTTGCGAGAGGCTGCGGTAGAGGAAGTGGATCACTTAGTGTGGTGCGACGAGCGCTTAAAAGAGCTAAATAGTAGGCCCAGTATCTTTAATCCCTTTTGGTATGTGGCCTCGTTTGGTTTGGGAGTCATTGCCAGTAAAGCAGGAGCGCCTTACAACTTAGGGTTCATGGCCGAAACGGAGCGCCAAGTAGAGCAGCATTTGGATAGTCACTTACAACAGCTACCTGCCGAAGATAACCGCAGTCGTCCTATTTTGGAGCAGATGCTCAAAGACGAAGCCGGTCATCGTATGAGTGCTGAGGCAAATGGTGCTGTGGCATTGCCGGGGCCTATACGCTTTGCCATGCGTTGCATGTCTAAGGTAATGACAGGTACGGCGTACTATATTTAGGCAAATGTTGCGCTGCCGCATTTTTACTACAAAGTGGTGGAAAATACGCGTTGTTCTTGCAATGCACAAAACTAGGGTATACACTAATAACAAATGGATGTAGAACAGAACGCAAGAGTAATAACCCTAACGTTCTAGGCTCAGGTAAATCCTTAGTAGCCCTACATGCCCCGGTTGTCTCCTCCACCCTCCTCCTTTGGTGGATTTGCCCGAGATCTACAGATCTCGGGCTTTTTTTTATGCAAAAAATGGGGGCTGATATGACTCAGCCCCCCATTTGCAATCTCATTGCAGCGATTTACTCAGTAATCGTGGCGACATGCAGCAAGTTGGTACTGCCGCTATGCCCAAAAGGTAGGCCGGCAATAATCACAACGGTATCCCCAACTTTAGCGAACTCATAACGTTGAGCGATACGTGTGGCGTGGTGAACCATTTGCGTGACGTCAGATACGTGCTCAAACGGTACGGGATGCACGCCCCATGCTAAGGCTAAGCGACGTGCAGTGTGCAGGCTAGGTGTCAAAGCCATGATGGCCGCATGTGGGCGCTCACGGCTGGCACGCAGGGCACTAAAACCACTGGTGGTGTAAGCAATAGTCGTCGCTGGCGACAAAATATCCGTGACACGGCGCAATGCACAGCAGATCGCATCGGGTGTGTTTTCGTCGGGGTTGCTGTGGTTGTCATCCAAACCTTTGCGCCATTCAGGGTCGTGCTCCACTTCCTGAATAATGCTGTCCATAATTTGTACAGCAGCTTGTGGAAATTGACCGGAAGCAGACTCAGCAGACAGCATCACAGCATCCGCGCCAGAGTAAATCGCGGTTGCCACGTCGGAGGCTTCAGCACGCGTAGGTACAGGCGATGTGATCATGGATTCCAGCATCTGCGTAGCAACCACTACAGGGCGGCCATGCGCACGGGCTTTTTTCACGATTCTACGTTGTAGTACCGGTACGGATTGTGGCGGTACTTCTACGCCCAAGTCACCACGGGCAACCATCACGCCATCGCTTAGGCGAATGATTTCATCCAAGTGATCTAGTGCCGCAGGCTTTTCCAGTTTAGACATAATCCAAGCACGGTTGCCAATCAGTTTGCGTGCTTCTTCGATGTCGCTAGGGCGCTGTACAAAAGACAGCGCCACCCAATCTACGCCCAAAGACAAACCGAACTCCAGATCTTTAAGGTCTTTTTCGGTTAGAGGGGAGATAGGCAGAACCACACCGGGAACGTTCACACCTTTGCGATCCGACAAGGCGCCACCCACCATAACGGTGGTTTCCGCGAAGTCAGGGCCGAAGCTGTCTACGCGCAAGCGCAGTTTGCCATCGTCCAGCAAGAGGTCAGTGCCGTTTTCCAGTGCAGCAAAAATTTCGGGGTGAGGCAGGCAAGCGCGAGTGCTATCGCCCTCGCTAGTATCCAGATCAAGGCGGAATTTCTGGCCTTTCTCTAGCATGACTTTGCCGCCTGCCATGGCACCAACACGGAGTTTGGGGCCTTGTAGATCCATCAGGACGCCAATAGTGCGACCGCTGTTCATTTCTAGTTCACGGATGATGCGCAGTCGAGCTGCGTGATCCTCATGGGTACCGTGACTGAAATTTAAGCGGAAAACATCCGCACCAGCCTCAAACAGTTCACGGATTTTTTCCGGTGTAGAACTGGCTGGCCCTAGTGTAGCGAGAATGCGTGCACGTCTTTGACGTCTCATGATGGATCCTTTGATGAAAATTACAGGGCGTTTACGCCTGCAAGAGCGATGCGGGCATCGTCAGCCGCCGCTACGCCGGATACACCTACCGCACCGATAACGTTGCCATCAACAATGATGGGCTCGGCACCTTCTAGAGGTTTGATAGGCATAGCCAAAGCAGCAACACGACCGCCGTTGACCATATCTTCCAATGCTTTGGTGGGTTTGCCACTCAGCGCACTGGCGCGGGCTTTATCGGGTGCAATGGTGGCACTCATCACTGGCGCGCCATCAAGGCGTTGCAGCCAAAGTAGGTGACCACCAGCATCACAAATAGCGATACTGACTTTCCACTGGTTTTCTTGAGCTTTTTGTTCAGCTGCCTGAGCAATACGTTTCAGGTCATCCAGTGTTAGTTGTTGAACGGTTTTCATGGACAGATACTCTCTTAGCAAAAGTTAAAGAATTAGTATGGCTCGGAAATCGTTGACGTTAGTCAGGGTAGGGCCGGTAATCACAGAATCGCTAAGCGCTTCAAAAAAACCGTGCCCATCGTTGTTGTCCAAACTATCGCGTGGACGTATTCCAAGTTTCCAAGCTCGTGCTAGTGTATCAGGGGTGCAGACTGCGCCTGCAATTTCCTCTTGCCCATCAACGCCATCGGTATCGCCGGCAAGGCCATAGACCTCTTCGGCACCATTCAATGCGATGGCGGTAGAAAGTAAGAACTCCACATTGCGGCCACCTCGGCCTGTACCCTTGATCGTGACGGTGGTTTCACCGCCAGACAGCAAAACGCAAGGAGCAGCTACCGGTTGGTTGTGCGCACGTACGCTGAGCGCAATGCCAGCCATGACTTTGCCTACATCACGGGCTTCGCCCTCAATGCTGTCACCCAGTAGTACTGGAGTTACGCCAGCGTCTTGAGCGACTTTGGCAGCGGCTTGCAGCGCCAATTGTGGTGTGGCAATCAAGTGTGTAGTGACATGTGCCAGTCGAGGATCGTCTGCTTTGATGCTTTCCCCGTCACCAGACTCCAGAAAGCGGCGCGCTCCCTCAGGCAGTTTGATGCCGTAGCGACGTACGATTTCTAACGCTTCTTCGCAGGTGGTGGGGTCAGGCACGGTAGGGCCAGAGGCGATATCAATAGGGTTATCGCCCGGCACGTCTGAAATCAGCAGATTCACGACTTTGGCGGGGTGGCATGCAGCAGCCAAGCGTCCCCCTTTAATGAGGGATAGGTGGCGGCGCACGCAATTCATTTCGGTGATGTTGGCGCCAGAGCGCAGCAACTCACGGTTGATGTGTTGTTTGTCTTCCAGCGAAATGCCTGGGCCAGGCAAAGGCAGTAACGATGAACCACCACCCGAGATCAAACAAATCACCAGATCGTCTTCAGTCAGATTGCTCACGGTTTCCAACAACGTTTTAGCGGCATGTAGTCCCGCCTCGTCGGGAACCGGGTGAGCGGCTTCCAAAATACGAATATGTTCACATGGAACAGCATAACCATAACGGGTGACCACAACGCCTTCTAGCTTACCGGGCCAATGCTTTTCCAGTGCTCTTGCCATTTCTGCTGATGCTTTACCCGCACCAATCACAACAGTGCGGCCTTTTGGGGCGGCAGGGAGGAAAGGGGGAATGCAGGCTTCAGGCAATGCTGCACGCACTGCTGCAGTAAACATGTTCTGTAGAAGTTCGCGTGGTGTGGTGGTCATGTGGCTTGTTCCTTTGTTAGTGCTAGGTATATGACAAGTAGAAAAGACCGTGATCCCTGTTGGGCGCGGATGAAAAAGGTGGGTATGACACCCACCTTCCTCAAAACGGCGAAAGGGATTATTGGCCGATTTCGTAGTTTGCCATGATCTCCAGCGCGCGCACGATAGCGGAGTGATCCCATGCGCTACCACCGTGAGCCGAGCAGGTGTTGAACAGCTCTTGTGCCGACGCAGTATTTGGCAATGACACGCCCAATTGACGTGCTGTAGTCAGTGCCAAGTTCAGGTCTTTCTGGTGCAGTTCAATGCGGAAGCCCGGATCAAAAGTACGTTTCACCATGCGCTCACCGTGTACTTCAAGTACGCGAGAGTTAGCGAAACCACCCATCAACGCTTCACGAACTTTGGCTGGGTTAGCGCCAGCTTTGGCTGCCAGCAACAAGGCTTCGCCTACTGCTTCAATGTTCAGTGCAACGATGATTTGGTTAGCAACTTTAGTGATTTGGCCGTCGCCGTAACCACCTACCAGAGTGATGTTTTTACCCATCAGCTCAAACAGTGGTTTGACCTGGTCAAAAGTCGCTTGCTTACCCCCTACCATGATGGTCAAAGATGCGGCTTTAGCACCTACCTCACCACCAGACACTGGCGCGTCTAGGTATTCAGCGCCCAGCTCAGTAATGCGTTTGGCAAAGTCTTTGGTTGCAACAGGGGAGATGGAACTCATGTCCACCACGATTTTGCCTGCGCTCAAACCAGCGGCAACACCATTTTCGCCAAACAGCACGTCTTCAACGTGTGGGGTGTCTGGCACCATGGTGATGATGATGTCTGCTTTCTGTGCGACTTCTGTAGCGTTAGCGCATACGGTAGCACCGGCTTCAGGGATGCTGTCAGGGGTAGTGCCACGAGTGTAGGTATACAGTTCGTGTCCACCTTTGATCAGGTTGATAGCCATGGGTGTACCCATGATGCCCAAACCAATAAAACCAATCTTGGCCATAGTATTCTCCTTAAAAATTCGTGTAGTACGTGTTCTTAGTTCGTCAGTGCTTTGATCCAGCCCAAACCATCGGTGGTGACACCTGCAGGTTTGTATTCGCAGCCTACCCAGCCGTCATAGCCAATTTGATCCAGATAGCGGAACAACCACGGGTAGTTGATCTCGCCTGTGCCTGGCTCATTACGGCCTGGGTTGTCTGCCAACTGGATGTGGGCAATGCGGGACTGATGGGCTTTGATGGTGTTCGCCAGTTCACCTTCCATGCGTTGTGCGTGGTAGATGTCGTACTGAATGAACAAGTTGTCCGAACCTACTTCGTCCAGAATGGCCGCGGCTTGAGCGGTGTAGTTCAGGAAGAAGCCAGGCATATCAAAGCTGTTGATAGGCTCGATCAGCAAACGGATGTTGACAGCTTTCAGTTCTGCGGCGGCGTAGCGCAAGTTTTCCACAAAGGTTTTGTGGGCTACCGCTTTGTCCAGACCAGCAGGTACTAAGCCAGCCAAGCAGTTCACTTGTTTGCAGTTCAGCGCAGTGGCGTACTCAATGGCACGTGCTACGCCCTCTTTGAACTCGTTTACGCGATCCGGCAAGCAGGCAATGCCTCGCTCTCCTGCCGCCCAGTTTCCTGCGGGCAGGTTATGCAGAACTTGCGTCAAGCCATGTTGTTTCAACAAGTCTGCCAGCTGTTGCTTATCAAAATCGTAGGGGAACAGATATTCCACGGCGTTGAAGCCTGCCTGAGCAGCTGCTTGAAAGCGGTCTAGAAAGTCCACTTCGTTGAAAAGCATGGTCAGGTTGGCAGCAAATTTTGGCATGAGGGTCTCCGATGTAAAACGTATTTATTGAATGGGCAGAATAGCTGTGGGAGCGTCAGCAGAAGATTCAGCCAAGGCTTCAAATTCGTTGACGTTGTGCAGCTCGGTGCCCATAGCGATATTGGTGACACGCTCCAGAATCAGTTCAATGACCACTGGTACTTTGAACTCTTTCATCCAAGCGCGGGCTTGTGCGAAAGCTGGTTGAATGTCTTCTGGTTTGCGTACGCGGATGGCTTTCACGCCCAAGCCTTCTGCTACAGCAACGTGATCCACGCCGTAGCCTTCTGTTTCGGGGGCGTTGATGTTATCGAAGGCCAACTGTACGCAGTAGTCCATCTCAAAGCCGCGCTGTGCTTGGCGGATCAGACCCAGATAGGCGTTATTCACCAGCACGTGAATATAGGGTAGGCCGAATTGTGCGCCCACGGCCAATTCTTCAATCATGAATTGGAAGTCGTAGTCGCCCGAAATGGCCACTACTTCTTTGCCTGGCAAGGCAGCAACCGTACCCAGAGCCGCAGGGATAGTCCAACCCAATGGGCCTGCTTGACCGCAGTTGATCCAGTGGCGTGGCTCGTATACGTGCAAGAACTGAGCTGCCGCGATTTGCGACAAACCAATAGTGGTGACGTAGCGGGTGTCACGGCCGAAAGCGTGGTTCATCTCTTCGTACACGCGCTGCGGTTTCATAGGTACTGCATCAAAGTGTGTTTTGCGCTGCATGGTAGCTTTGCGCTCTTGGCACTCGCCAGCCCATGCGGAACGGTCTTTGAGTTTGCCGGCTGCTTTCATTTCTTTAGCAACGGCTAACAGTTGTTCCAGTGCGGCGCCTGCGTCAGACACAATACCGAAGTCAGGGCCAAATACGCGGCCAATCTGAGTGGGTTCAATATCAATGTGAATGAAGCGACGGCCTTTGGTGTATTCCTCTACAGAGCCAGTGTGACGGTTAGCCCAACGGTTACCAATACCAATCACAAAGTCAGATGCCAATACGGTAGCGTTACCGTAGCGGTGTGAGGTTTGCAAACCAGCCATGCCAGCCATCAACGGGTGGTCATCAGCAATAGTGCCCCAGCCCATTAATGTAGGCACAACAGGAATACCGGTCAGCTCAGCAAACTCTTGCAGTTTGTCGCTGGCGTTGGCATTGATGATGCCACCACCGGCTACGATTAATGGACGATCAGAGCTGTTCAGCATTTCCAGTGCTTTTTCGGCTTGAGCACGTGTAGCGGCTGGTTTGTACACCTCTAATGGCTGGTAGGTGTCTATATCGAATTCAATTTCAGCCATCTGCACATCAATAGGCAAGTCGATCAGCACAGGGCCGGGGCGACCAGAACGCATGATGTGGAAGGCTTGCTGGAATACAAAAGGTACCAGCGCTGGCTCACGTACCGTCACAGCCCATTTGGTCACAGGCTTAGCGATGGACTCGATATCTACAGCTTGGAAGTCTTCTTTGTACAGACGTGCACGTGGCGCTTGGCCTGTAATGCACAGCATAGGAATGGAGTCTGCGGAAGCAGAGTACAAACCGGTAATCATGTCGGTACCGGCTGGGCCGGAAGTACCGATACATACACCAACGTTTCCAGGAGCCGCACGTGTGTAGCCCTCAGCCATGTGAGAAGCACCCTCTACGTGTCGAGCCAGAATGTGCTCGAAGCCACCGTTTTTCTTCATTGCGGAATAAAACGGATTGATGGCGGCGCCTGGTACGCCAAAGACTGTACTGATGCCTTCTGCACGCAGAACGGCGGCGGCGGCGTCAACGGCACGCATTCTGGCCATAGTGATCTCCTTTTGTTGGTTCTATGTGTAAACGATAGTTTTAGTTATGATAGGTATGGCTGTCATCGCTTAAAAGAGGTGATAATATTGCTTCTGCCGATACTAGGAGTATTGAATGAGTCGATATACGGAAATTCGAAGTTTTGTTTTGGTGGCAGAGAAAGGGAGCTTTGCCGCCGCGTCTATCATTGAAGGCGTAACGCCAGTGGTGATGGGACGCAGGCTGGATGCCCTAGAAAAACGTTTGGGCGTGCGCTTGATGCACCGCTCTACGCGTGGATTGACGCTTACCGATTTGGGAGAGCAGTTTCTAGAGCAAAGCCGCCAGTTGCTTAAAGATTTTGATGCGGCAGAAGCTAGTATTAGCGCCCAGCGTACGGTGGTGCGAGGGCACTTGGTGGTGTCTGCGCCGGCGGCGTTTGGTCGTCAGCATGTGGCGCCACACGTGATCAATTTCCGCAAGCGTTACCCCGAGCTGAAGCTATCGTTCAACTTCACGGATAGTGTGGTGGATTTAGTGCGTGAAGGTTACGACATGGCCTTGCGTATCGGAGAGGTAACGGATCCCAACTATGTGGCGGTGCGTTTGTTCCCGAATCGTCGCGTCGTGTGTGGCACGCCTGAGTATTTTGAACGCTATGGCGTGCCTAGAGTGCCTGAAGACTTAGCACGACATAACTGCTTGGCGTTTAACTTACAGGGTGGGCAGCAGCGTGGTTGGTCCTTTATGCGTGACGGCAGGCCATTTGCGGTACGCGTAGATGGTGATTTGGACTGCAACGACGGCGAGTTGCTTTACGGTTGGGTAAAGCAAGGCTGGGGTATTGGCTGGAGGTCTACGTGGGAAATCCAAGCTGAGCTTAAGCGTGGTGAGTTAGTTACCGTGCTGGATGACTATTCTTTGCCCAGCTATGACATACAGGCGGTGTACCAGCAGCAGCGTTATTTGCCCGCCAAAGTGCGTGCGTTTATCGACTATTTACGCGTGGTGTATAACCAGCCAGGCTATTGGGAAGGTGAAGCACCGCCTATGCGCTAAGGCTGTCCTGATTGTGTTGTTGAAGGAGCGGCTGATAGCCAGTTGTGTGGCGCCACTTCTTCAATACGCACATACACCGCCTTGGGTGGGCAATCAAATACACGGCAGGCGGCGGCCGTATAGGCCTGAGCTAGCTCGTGCTTGGTTTGGGTGTCTAACTCAGCAGGCACGCGTATCGTAATGGCAGGCATGATGATTCCTATCAAGGTCACAAGTACGCAGGATAACGGTTTGCTGCTGAAGACTCAACGACGAAAAGCGTGTGCTATGCACACGCCTCTGTAATCGTAGGGTATGGCTGTCTTAGGGCGCAGCGATCAGTGCAGGCTCAGACAACGTGATGACATCGCAGTTGTCACCAGGACCTTTACGGTCAATCACCAAGAAGTCTACGACCTCATCTAAACCCAGCAAAGGGTGATGCCATACACCGGTAGCGTAGTTCACACCTTGATTGCCTTGGGCGAGGAATAAGCGCAGGTCTTTTACCTCGGGTGTAGGACCAGCTTCGGCCACGACGACTAGATAAGGCAAGCCCGACAGTGGAATAAAGGCTTGGCTACCTTTAGGGTGGCGTTCCATCATGGTGACGGTAAACGGCAAGGTACGAGGCTGGCCACGGAAAATAGACACGATGGCTTTGCCGTCAGGGCCGGGTTCTATGTTGGCCAAGTCGTGATAGCGTTCGGTGTTGCCTTCGTTAATGGAAAAGTGTTGGGCTTTATCAGAGGCCTCAATCACATCACCAAAAGGGGCAAATGTGTCACGATCCAGTTTTTCTAAGCGTAAAGTAAGGGTCATGGTGTGATCCTAGAATGAAGCTAAGCATGGGCAAAAGCGAGGGCCTGCAACATACAGTGACAGGCCCAGTGCGTTTTAGCAAGGCAGGATAGTGGCGCGCAGTGGCTATTCTTCGCCAAAGCGGGCGTGTAATCGGAAGCCGGCAATTTTGCCGATCTCGGTCAAGCAGCGCAGAAACTCTTGTTCTTCGTTATTTTGCAGACGCTCTTCCACTGAGTCCATGATTTGGTGGCGCGACATACCTTTCACCGCAACGATGAAGGGGAAGGCAAATTTTTCTTTGTATCGTGCATTCAGACTGCGTAGGCGTACTAATTCTTCCGCGGTGCATTGGTCTAAACCGGCGCCACGTTGTTCGCCAGTGGATTCTTTGGTGAGGGTGCCTGCTTCGGCTTCTTTACCCGCTAATTCCGGGTGAGCCAAGATCAATGCGAGTTGTTCTGACTTGGGGGCGTTGAGCATCACATCGCACATGGCTTGATGTAAAGCATCTACATCAGCGAACGGACGTTTCTCCCAAGTGCGTTCAGCCACCCATGGAGAGTGCTCGAAAATACCATCCAAGCTGGCAATGAATTCAGCCTGTGATTGGTGCGATAACTGAGTGATAGCATGCTCAGGGTGGGCGTATGCAGTCATGGCGGTAGATCCCTGTATAAGACTTTATTGTATAGCGTCATAACAGTTTAAGTATTTTGCTTTCGTTTGAAATAGAATAAAACGTATAACATATATACGTCACCGATTATCTTGACTGATCGTAGTGTGGTCTGGCTGATAGTCATATATGTAGGAGGAGGCAGTAATGGCTACCAAGCGCGATGATAATCCGCTGGATACCTATTTGTTACGCGTGTTTTGTTTGTTGATTTCTGAGCGCAGCGTATCGCGTACAGCATTCAAGCTGAATCAGTCTCAACCCGCTGTCAGTGCTGCATTAAAACGGCTGAGAGACATCATTGGCGACCCACTCTTAGTGCGCGAAAAAGGCGGGATGGTCCCCACGGAGCGTGCATTGTCGTTATTGGCGCATGCTAAAGGAGCATTGGCTGAAATCGAGTGCATGGTGAATGTCTCAGAGAGCTTCGATCCTAAAACCAGCAAAAATGAATTTCATATAGGCTCTCCCGATTACTTGGCCCCGGTGTTTGTGAGTCGAGTGGTAGAGTGTTTGCGACGAGAAGCACCTGAGGCCAGATTGAGCCTGCATACCTTAGATGCGCAATCGGATTTCGAGCGTGCACTGGCTGAGGGTGAGTTGGATATCGTGATTGGTAACTGGCCAGAGCCACCCGATCGTATGCACTTATCTATGCTGTTAGAGGACGAAATTGTGTGTTTGATGGCAAATAGTCATCCGTTAGCGCGTAGAAAAGCGGGGTTAAGCTTAGATGACTACGTTAAAGCCAGACACGTGGTGCCTTTGCCCTATGCCATTAATCAACGTGGTGTGATCGATGCGACCTTGGCTACCTTACGCGTGCGCCGAGAGGAAAGCGTAATGGTGCAATCTTTTTCAGTTGCTCCCTATTTGTTACAGAATACTGATCTGGTTTTCACCACCTCACGCCACTTTGCGGAGTATTATGCACGTTTACTGCCGTTAACTATTTTAGAAGCCCCGGTAGAGTTCCCCCCCATGCGTTTTTACCAGCTTTGGCATGAGCGTCATCAGCACTCCCCCAGCCATCGCTGGTTGCGGCGTTTGTTAGGGGAATGTGGAGGGGCATTAAATGCAAAGAATGTTCAGGACAGCACTGCTTCCGCATAGTAAAGCGCGGTATGATGACGTCCCTAGCATAGATTCCCGAGGGAAATAGAAGTGAGCTCGCTGCAAGTATGGGATCCGCTAACAATGCTATCGATTTGCGCCGTAGCATTCCTAGTGGGTGGGCTAATTGTTATGTCCGAACGCTGGCATGGAAAACTGACCGGCGACAGTGACATGAGCAAACCGCAGGCAACGCATTTGCGTCCTACGCCGCGGGTAGGTGGGCTGGCCATTTTGGCAGGCACGTTAGCTGGGCTGCTCGTGCTGGGGCCTGCTCACATGACCTTGAGCTGGTTGTGGCCTGTGCTGTTTGTAGCAGCCATGCCGGTGTTTGTTGCTGGTTTGGTGGAAGACATCACCAAAGACGTGGGTTCCATGAAGCGGCTGCTAGCCGCTTTTGCCTCGGCTGCCATTGCGTGGTGGCTGTTGGGCGGTGTATCACGTGTGGGTGTGTTCTGGGTAGATTGGATCCTAGACTTCTGGCCTATTTCCCTGCTGTTTACCATGATTGCGGTGGGTGGTTGTACACACGCACTCAATATTATTGACGGTATTAATGGTCTGGCGGGCATGATTGCCATCCTGATGGCCATTTCCTTGTCGTTGGTCGCCTGGCAAGTGGGCGACTATCCCATCTTCCTAATTGCTGCCGCACTGGCTTCGGCCACGTTGGGCTTTTTGGCATGGAATTTTCCCTTTGGACGCGTGTTCCTTGGGGATGGCGGAGCATACTTCTTAGGCTTTATGTTGGCCGAATTAGCCGTGCAACTGGTAATTCGCAACCCCACCGTATCGCCTTTCTATGCACTAGCCGTATTGTTTTATCCCGTGTTTGAAACCTTATTCACAATTTGGCGTCGAAAGTTTAAACGTGGTGTGCCTGTAGACAGGCCTGATGCATTGCACTTACACCAACTGATTTTCCGCAGAATGGTGCGAGTGAGCGTCGTGGCCTCCGGGCGTCGTCATGTGCCGCCCATGTCTAATGCCATGGCTTCACCATACTTGTGGGGTATTGCATTGGTAGGGTTGATTCCTGCCACCATTTGGTGGGACAACACGTGGGCATTAGCGCTTAGTATTCTGGCCTTTGCTTGTAGTTATGTCTGGCTATATGCTCGACTGGTACATTGGCGTAGACCAGCTTGGTTATTGCTGCCGTCGGTGAGACGCGCACGTCGCGAACGACAGCAGTAGAATGACAAATGTGTATTGATTATTGATCCTCTGGGGAGAACATCTTGCAAGTCAAGGACATTAAACTCGCCGTGATCGGACTGGGCTATGTGGGTTTGCCACTAGCTGTCGAGTTTGGCAAAAAGCGTTCGGTTATCGGTTTTGATATCAATGTGGCGCGTATCGCCGAATTGAATGCCGGTCAGGACCACACTCTGGAAGTAGAGCCCGAAGAGCTGAAAGAAGCCTCTCATTTGCGCTTCACTCATGAGACAGCTCAATTGTCTGAGGCCAATGTGTTCATTGTGACGGTGCCTACCCCTATCGATGATTACAAACAGCCGGATTTGACACCCTTGGTACGCGCCAGCGAAACCATTGGTAAAGTGCTGAAAAAAGGTGATATCGTGGTGTATGAATCCACGGTGTACCCAGGCGCCACCGAAGAGGTGTGTGTGCCTGTGCTAGAACAAGTTTCCGGCCTGCGTTTCAACGAAGATTTTTATGCAGGTTACAGCCCTGAGCGTATTAACCCCGGCGACAAAGTTCACCGCTTACCTAGCATCCGCAAAGTCACATCCGGCTCTACGCCAGAAGTGGCTGAATTGGTGGATAGCTTGTACGGTGAAATCATTACTGCTGGTACGCATAAAGCAGCCTCTATCCGTGTGGCTGAAGCCGCCAAAGTGATTGAAAACACGCAGCGTGACGTCAACATCGCGTTGATCAACGAATTGGCGCTGATTTTCAATAAATTGGGTATTGATACTCAAGCGGTATTGGAAGCTGCCGGTACGAAGTGGAACTTCCTGCCTTTCAGACCGGGTCTGGTTGGCGGTCACTGTATTGGTGTGGATCCTTACTACCTAACGCACAAGGCGCAATCCATCGGTTATCACCCTGAAGTGATTCTGGCCGGTAGACGTTTGAATGACTCTATGGGTGCATACGTGGCATCCCAGTTGGTCAAAGCAATGACCAAAAAACGTATTCAAGTGCAAGGTTCGCGCGTATTGTTGTTGGGTCTGACATTTAAAGAAAACTGCCCTGATCTGCGTAATACACGTGTGGTAGATATTATTCGCGAACTGGCTCAGTACGATGTGAACGTAGATGTATACGATCCTTGGGTGGAAGCCGACGAGGCTCGCCGCGAATATGGTGTGGACGTTGTAAGCAAGCTGGATGATGGTCAGTATGATGGCGTGATTATCGCTGTGGCCCATAAACAGTTCGTGGAAATGGGTGCAGAGCGCTTGCGTGCCTTGGGTAAAGCCGATCACGTACTGTACGACTTGAAATACGTACTTCCACAAGACGCGTCCGATCTGCGTCTGTAAGGCGAACGCTATGAGTGAAGCATTGCAAAAAGCATGGAAAGCCCTAGAAGCCCAACCACGTACGTGGTTGGTGACAGGGTGTGCTGGGTTTATTGGTTCCAACCTCTTAGAAGCCTTGTTGCAGCATGGACAAAATGTAGTGGGTCTGGATAACTTTGCTACCGGACACCAGCACAATTTGGATAGCGTGCAGCAAAACGTGGGCCCAGAAAACTGGGCGCGCTTCCGTTTCATTGAAGGCGATATCCGTCACCCTGAAACCTGCCAACAAGTGTGCAAAGGCGTAGATTACGTGTTGCATCAAGCGGCACTGGGTTCGGTGCCCCGCTCATTAAATGATCCTCTGACCACCAACGAGGTGAATATCAGTGGTGCCTTGAATATGATGGTGGCAGCGCGTGATGCAGGTGTAAAAGGCTATGTGTACGCCGCATCCAGCTCCACCTATGGCGATCACCCTGGTTTGCCTAAAGTAGAAGACACCATTGGTAAGCCATTGTCGCCATACGCTGTGACTAAATACGTGAACGAGCTTTATGCTGATGTGTTTAACCGTGCTTACGGTTTCAGCAGTGTGGGCTTGCGTTATTTCAATGTGTTTGGCCGACGCCAAGATCCTAATGGCGCATACGCTGCGGTAATCCCGCGTTGGATTGCCACTATGGTTGCAGGCGACGTTGTTACCATTAATGGCGATGGCGAAACCAGCCGTGATTTCTGCTACATCGATAACGTTATCCAAGCCAATATTTTGGCAGCGTTGGCCGAAGGTGAGGCACGCGCTCAGGTATATAACGTTGCCGTGAGTGGTAGAACCACACTGAACGAGCTGTTTGGTTACCTAAAAGCCGAGTTGAAAGCCAATGGTGTGGATTACACCTTGGATGCAGTACACGGTGACTTCCGTCCAGGCGATGTACGCCATTCTCAAGCGGATATTTCTAAGGCAGGCCGTTTGCTGGGCTACGCACCAGCTTTCACCATCCAGCAAGGGTTAGCACAAGCTATGCCCTGGTACTTGCGGTTCTTGGGGTGATATTTAAACGGTTGTGGCAGCGCTGGAGCGCAATGCATACAGACCACCACCGCATTGCCAGAGGGGCAATGCGCGTGGCGGTCTTTTTGCTGCTCGGTAAGTTTGCAGGTGCCTTAAAAGAAATGGCCGTGGCGTACCGCTACGGTATCAGTGATGTGGTGGATGCCTACCAATTCACGATGGTGATGGCGAACTGGTTACCCGTTACGCTAGTGGGTGCCATGTCGGTAGTGCTGATTCCCGTACTGGTGCGTTCACGTAATCAGCCGGATGCACAACGTCAACGATTTCTAGGTGAGCTGTTAACCAGCACGATGCTCTTGGGCTTGGTGTTGGGAGCGTTACTCTGGTTTTGCTGGCCGTGGGTGATGCAAATCATGGGTACGGGCTTGAATGCCGGTACCAAAGCCATGAGCATGGAGCTTATTCATGCATTTGCACCGGCGGCTTTGTTTACGCTGTTGATTGGTCTTAGTGCGGCACGACTGCGCGCCAGAGAGCGCCACATCAATACATTGCTGGACAGTGTGCCAGCGTTTTCTATACTAATTTGGGTACTGCTGGCACCGCCGGGTGCTATGGCAGGGCCGCTGTTATGGGGTACGTTGCTAGGCTATATAGTGCAGTGCGTGTGGCTGCATATCTTGGCGCAACGAGCCGACCAAATTTCTGTACGTCCGCAGTGGGGTTGGCAGGCTGAGCAATGGCCTGCATTAATGCAAGCTGCCACCATCATGCTGATTGGTCAGGTGGCCATGAGCTTTGTGGGCCCAGTGGATCAGTATGCTGCGGCACAATTAGGCGGTAATGCCAACGCGACATTTGGCTATGCCAACCGTTTTATCTCCTTAATGCTGGGGGTGGGCGCAGCCTCGGTAGGCCGTGCAGCATTACCAGTATTAGCTGACATTATTAGCCAAGGCGATACGCAGCGCGCACGAGCAATGGCATTGCGTTGGTCATTGTTGATGGTGCTAGCGGGTTTGGTAGTGGCATTGATAGCATGGGTGTTGGCGCCGTGGGGTATAGCATTACTGTATGAGCGTGGTGCTTTTACGGCTGCAGATACCGCTAAAGTGGCTGAAGTATTACGCTGGGGCGTGATGCAGTTGCCATTTTATTTTGGCGTTCTAGTCTTAGTGCAGTTGCTAGCCAGTCAGCAGCGTTACCGATTGATGGCCAGCATTGCTGTATTGAATTTTGTGGTGAAGGCTATATTGACCTTAACCCTGGCCCCGCGCTTGGGTGTACAGGGTATTATGCTGGCCACCAGTTTGATGTATACCAGTTCGTTTGTATGCTATTTTCTGGCAGCCAGTCGCCCCGTAAAAGCGACTACTAACTAAATTTCTGTGACCTATTTCTGATCGCATGATGCATATAATGATTGTCATCCATTCCCTAGGTGGGGGTGGTGCAGAACGAGTGGCAGTGGATCTAGCCACATACTGGCAGAAGCTTGGGCACAAGGTGTCCTTGGTGACGCAAAGTACGCGCGAGTCGGATGTCTATAGCCTGCCGGATAGTGTGCAGCGCTTTGTGTTGGGCACAGCAGGGGATTCTGGTGGTGGTTGGCGTGGTGCCTTGGCCAACTGGAAACGCATACGTAAATTACGCAGAATTTTCCGTAAACAAAAACCAGACTGTGTGCTGGGCATGATGACGACGTCATCCGTATTGGCGGTTGCCGCTGCCAAGAAGTTGCCATGCAAAGTGATCGTGTCGGAGCATACACACCCGCCTTATCAGAAGCTGCCCGAAGTGTGGCAGAAGCTACGTCGGTGGGCCTACCCGCGTGCAGAGGCAGTTGTGGCATTAACCTCAGGCACAGCTAGCTGGATACAGAAAAATGTACCCGGTTCCAATGTGGTGATTATTCCTAATTCGGTGCGCTGGCCGTTGCCAGATGCGCAGCCGGTAATTACGCCACCTGAACGTGAAGGTAGGCAGCGTCTATTGGCGGTAGGGCGGCTACACCCCGTGAAAGGCTTTGATGTATTGATTCAGGCTTTTTCTTTGCTGGCCAAGTATTTCCCCCATTGGGATTTAGCCATCGTAGGTGAAGGTGCTCAGCGTGAGACCTTGCAAGCACAAATTGATAGTTTGCATATGGGGCAGCGTATTTCTTTAGTAGGAAGGGCTGGCAACATACGTGAGTGGTACGAAGCCTCTGACTTGTATGTGCTGAGTTCGCGCACTGAAGGGTTGTCTAACACCTTGTTGGAAGCCATGGCGTGCGGTTTGCCCGCTGTTGCTTTTGACTGTGATACCGGACCACGCGAAATCATTCGAGCCGACTTGGATGGTGTCTTAGTGCAACCTGTTGAAGACCCAGAAGCCTTGGCCGCACACCTCTCCGACATGATGGCGCACCCGTTGAAGCGAGTGGCATTTTCTCGTCGTGCTGTGGATGTGCGTGACCGTTTTTCAGCGGCTAGGATCATGGCACAATGGGAGCAATTGCTGAAGGCACCAACGCGAACCAAACGTTGAGAACTCTACGGGTGTAAGAGTGAAAATACTTTTTTTTGTGGGCGCAATGAATGCCGGCGGGGCTGAGCGAGTAGCCGCCACGTTAGTCAATGCGTGGGCGGCGCGTGGTGATGAGGTGGTGCTAGTGCCCACTCATTTAGGCTCGTCTCGTAGTTTTTATCCCATCAACGATAATGTGCGGGTGCATTGGCTAAAGCAACATTTGCCTGCGTTGCCGCTGCCCAGTGCGCTACGTAAATGGTTGGGGATGCGCCGAGTAGTGCGCCAAGAAAAGCCCGACGTAGTGTTGAGTTTTCTGACCAACGTAAACGTGGCTACGTTGCTGAGTTTACGTGGGTTGAATGTACCTGTGGTGGTGTGCGAGCGTACTAATCCGGCTCATGCCACCAATGTGGGCCGTGTGTTAGGGTGGTTGCGACGCCGATACTATGGCACTGCCTCAGCAGTGTGCGTGCAAACGTCTGATGCGGAAAAAGCCTTGCGTACGATGGTGCAGCGTCTACCTGCAGTGGTCGCTATACCCAATCCGTTGCCCAATGATATTTGGCATATTCAGCGTCAGGAATCCGTAGAAAAAGAAACGCCTGCGCGCATTGATGCGTTGGGTAGGCTCGTGCCTGCCAAAGGGTTTTCTCTGTTAATTAATGCTTTTGCGGAAGTGGCTGAACAGCGCCCTGATTGGCATTTATACATACATGGTGAAGGCCCACAGCGTGCAGAGTTAGAACGACAAGCCGAGCTAGTAGGCTTGAAAGATCGTATTCACCTTCCTGGTCGTACCGAGTACCCATGGCATGAATTAGCGCATTCGCAGATTTTTGTGTTGAGTTCACAGTACGAAGGTTTCCCTAATGCTTTGCTAGAGGCGATGGCATTGGGTTTGCCTTGTGTGACTACCGACTGCCCTAGTGGGCCAGCTGATATTTCGCAGCAAGGTAAAGATGCGCGATTAGTGCCAGTAGGCAATAAAGCCTCTATGGCACAAGCGTTAGCAGAGTTGATGGATGACAGGCGTTTGCGTGGAGCATTAGGGCAACGCGCAGCGCAATCCGTGCGTGATCGTTATGCGCTGGATGTAGTCTTGCAGCAGTGGGATCAGGTATTCAAACAGGTTATGCAAAAAGAGTAGTGCTATGAACCAAGACGCTACACAGCCTTTAGTCGTTGTACATATTATTTCTGGCCTAGGGCAGGGCGGTGCTGAAGCCGTACTGTTCCGTTTGGTGACAGCTCCTAATCCTAATGTGAAACACATCGTGATTTCCATGGGTGGTGAAGATATTTACGGTGAGCGATTGCGTCAGGCTGGCATCAGGTTGTACTGCTTGCAGATGGGCGGTGTGCTAGGGCTGATTCCTGGTTTTTTTAAACTACGTAATTTGCTGAAAAGCTTGCGCCCCGATGTGGTGCAAACGTGGATGTACCATGCTGACCTGATAGGCGGTATGGCAGCACGCGGTGCCGGCGTGAAGCGCATCGTATGGGGCATACGTAACTCTGGTGAAAACTTGCATAAGGGTAGCCCAAAGTCCCGCGTGGTAGCGTGGGTGTGTGCCAAGCTCTCTACCCGTATTCCTACGGCGATTGTGGCGTGTGCAGAAAATGCTGCTCAGCGTCATCAAGCATGGGGTTATGACGCCGACAGGATGGTGGTGATCCCTAATGGCTATGATTTGCGACGTTGGAAAGTGCCAGAAGGCACGCATGAAAAAATGCGCCATGAGCTAGGGCTATCGCTAGATCAGCCAGTCATTGGTGCTATTGCTAGATGGAATCCGCTTAAAGATCATGCCAATTTACTAGCCGCTTTTGCGCAAGTGGTAAAAAGCTTTCCCGAAGCGCGCTGTGTACTGGTGGGCGAGGGTTTAAGCGCTGATAATGCCCATGTTATGGCGTTTTTGGAACAACATGATTTGGTGGATAGGGTACTGCTGTTAGGTCGTAGGGATGACATTCCAGCCATCATGGCGGCGTTGGATATCCACGTGTTGTCTAGCCAAGCAGAAGGTTTTCCTAATGTGGTGTGCGAAGCTATGGCGGCGGGCGTAAGTTGCGTAGTTACGGACGTGGGTGATGCCGCCAGTATTTTGGCAGGAACTGGCGTGGTGGTCCCTCCCCGTAATGCCAAAGCATTGGCTCAAGGCATTAACCAAGTACTGGGTGATGTGCATTCGTCTGAACGACAAAAGCAGCGTGACCAAGCCTTGTTGCGGGTGCAACAGTTTGGCTTAGACAAAATGGTGCAGCGTTACATCACATTGTGGCAAGACGGAGCACCAAAAGTAGGGGCTGAGTGCCGACTCTTGATGGTGGTGAATAATCCAGCGTTCTTTTTGTCGCACCGTGCTCAGATTGCGATGGAAGCGAAGCGGCAAGGGTATGCCGTGCACATTGCGACCATGGCAGGCGAAGCAGTGCAGCAGATACGCGCCTTGGGTTTCACGCATCATGTTTTGCCTATGAGTCGTAGCGGCAAGAATCCATTGCAAGAGCTGCAAACTCTGCATGTGTTGTACAAGCTATTTCGTAAGGTCAAACCAGCTGTAGTGCATGCTGTCACCATCAAGCCAGTCATCTATGGCGGTATCGCTGCTAGGTTGGCCAGAGTACCCGCTTTTGTAGCGGCGGTCTCAGGGCTGGGTTATGTGTTCATTAACGAGCAGGCCGGCCTAGTACGTAAATTAGCCATCATGTTGTACCGTGTGGCTTTAGGGCATAAGAACAGCAGAGTGATTTTCCAGAACGCCAGTGATAGAGACGTTTTATTGCAGGCCAAAGTGGTGCGGCAAAGCCAAGTAGTGATGATTCGCGGTTCAGGTGTGGAGTTACAGAAATTTCCGCTACATCCTAGCCCACCAGAACCTCCTGTTCAGGTGCTGATGGTGGCAAGGTTACTGAACGATAAAGGGGTACGTGAGTATGTGGAAGCAGCGCGCCTAAGTGGTGAGGCCGGTGGCGCTATAGTATGGAGTATTGCTGGCGGCCCTGATGCAGGTAATCCTGCGAGTGTAAGCAAAGAGCAAATGCAGCAATGGCACGATAAAGGTATTGTGCAGTGGCTGGGTGAACGGTCCGATATTCCCACGTTGTATGCACAGAGCCACATTGCTGTATTGCCATCCTACCGTGAGGGTTTGCCTAAATCCTTGGTGGAAGCGGCAGCCGCAGGTATTCCTGTAGTGACTACTGATGTGGCTGGTTGTAGAGATGCCATCGAACCCGGTGTGAGCGGCGTGTTAGTGCCCGTACAAGATGCCAAAGCATTGTGGTTGGCAGTGCAGGGTTTGGCGCAAGATTATGCCTTGCGTCAAAAGATGGGGCAAGCAGGTAGACAATTGGCGGAAGAGGCGTTTGATGTGCACAAAATTGTGCTGCAACACCTAGAAGTCTATAAAGCATTAGGGGCCGTGCCAACAGAGCGGCCAGCCCCTAGTCCTCAGCGCTTAGAAGGGTAGAGCTAGATCAGGGCGCAGGCGTTGAATAGCTGTACGGAACTCATTTTGGATACGTACTAGCGCTTCTTCGTTTTGTGCCTCAAAACGTAGCACCACTACTGGCGTTGTGTTAGAGGCACGAGCCAAGCCAAAGCCATCTTCGTACTCAGCACGAATACCATCAATAGTAATGCGCTCTTGAGCGGTTTCAAAAGCATCAGACTGCTGTAGCTGAGCGACAAACGCATGCGGTTCGCCTTCGTTCATAGGCAGTTTCAGCTCAGGTGTGGACAAGTCTTGTGGCAAGCCTTCCAGAGTCTCTGATGGTTCATGGCTACGTGCCAAAATTTCCAATAAACGCGCACCAGTGTACAGGCCATCATCAAAGCCGTACCAACGCTCTTTAAAGAAAATGTGGCCGCTCATTTCGCCCGCCAGCGGGGCACCGGTTTCAGCCAGTTTGGCTTTAATCAGTGAATGGCCGGTTTGCCACATCAGCGGTGTACCACCAGCTTTGCTGACTTCTAGACCAACGTGGCGACTGCATTTCACATCATAAATAATGGATGCGCCAGGTTCGCGCTGCAAAATATCGCGAGCAAACAGCACCAGTTGGCGATCAGGCCAAATGATTTCGCCAGATTTGGTGACTACACCTAAACGGTCGCCGTCACCATCAAAAGCTAAGCCCAGTTCGCAATCACTGTTTTCTACGTGATGGATCAGGTCTGCTAGGTTGGCGGGGTCAGCAGGATCGGGGTGATGGTTAGGGAAATCGCCGTCTACCTCACCGTACAGCATGTCTACTTGACAGCCTATGGATTGGAACAAGGCTTCAGCCACTATAGCTGCAGCACCGTTGCCGCAGTCAACAGCGACTTTCATGGGGCGTACCAAACGTACGCTGTTATGAATTTCTTCTATGTATTGATCCAGCAAGCTTTGCTGTGTGCACTCGCCAACTGTAGCGGCTGGGGTAAAACCAGCTTGCATAGCGTGCTTGAGTTGTTGGATGTCTTCACCGTGCAGTGTACGGCCAGCCATCATCATCTTGAAGCCGTTGTACTCTGGTGGATTATGGCTACCTGTAATGGCAACGCCTGTACCTGTTTTTAGTACATGAGCCGCGTAATACACCAGCGGTGTGGGCACTAGGCCCAAATCAATACTGTTTGCCCCTACGCTATTGATACCAGCGTGCAAGGCTTTGGCCAATTCAGGGCTGCTGTGCCGGCCATCATAGCCAACGACAACGCTTTCAACACCATTTTTCAGTGCTTCTGTCCCCAATGCTTGCCCTAGCAAGTGAGCAAAGGTGGCATTGAGTTGTACAGGGACGGTTCCCCGTATGTCGTAGGCCTTGAAAACGGCATCAGGCAAGAGTGTGGAGGTCATGAAAATCCTCATGAAAGGCAATGATTAACCCCTTATTATCGCTCAGGGGAGTATGCTATGAAACAGATAAACACAGCTTTGGTTTTTTTTAGAGGCATTGCATGGCAGAGTTGGCGAGCTTACGGTCTTTATTAGGTGCGGACAATGTGTTGACGGGCGAAGCGATGGCCCCGTTTTTGACCGACTGGAGAGAACGTTATTCAGGTGAGGCAGAAGCAGTAGTACGCCCAGACAGCACCGAGGAAGTCGCTAAGGTTGTGCAGTGGTGTGTAGAGCATGGGTTTAGTATCGTGCCACAAGGTGGTAATACGGGCTTATGCGGGGGCGCAACGCCTGATCATCGTGGACGCCAAATAGTGCTGTCACTGACACGATTGAATCGTATCCGTCATGTGGATACCGATAACGACACCATGATCGTAGAGGCGGGCTGCATTCTGCAAAATGTGCAAGAAGCGGCAAAGCAAGTGGGTAGGTTATTTCCCTTAAGTTTGGCTGCTGAAGGTAGTTGTACTATTGGCGGTAACTTGGCCACTAATGCTGGTGGTACACAGGTGCTGCGCTACGGTAATACGCGTGAGCTGTGTTTGGGTGTAGAGGTGGTGTGCGCAGACGGCCAGATTTGGCATGGTTTGCGCGGGCTACGTAAAGACAACACTGGCTATGATTTACGTGACTTGTTCATAGGCAGTGAAGGGACGCTGGGTATTATTACCGCCGCCTCCCTAAAACTCTATCCACTGCCCGTGGCGCAATGTACCGCGATGCTGACATTGGCCTCGTTGGAAGATGCCGTAAAAATGCTATCCCTAGCCAGAGCAGGTTTTGGGGCTAGCCTGACCGGTTTCGAGGTGATGCGTAACAACTGCTTAGACGGTGTTATACGCTGCTATCCTGAGCAACGCTTACCTTTTGACGAGGAAGGCTCGCAATCTCCGTGGTTTGCGCTATTAGAGCTATCCGATAACGAAAGCGAAGCGCATGCGCGTGAGCGTTTTGAGGTGGTGCTGAGTGATGCTATTGACGCTGGTATCGTGCAGGATGCCGTCATTGCTGAAAGCGTGGCGCAAAGCAAAGCACTATGGCATTTGCGTGAAAGCATTCCGTTGTCAGAGAAAAGCTTTGGCAAAAGCGTGAAGCACGACGTGTCCATTCCCGTGTCGTCTATTCCCGCTTTTGTGGAAAAAACGAACGCCATGCTGCAGCAACAGTTTCCCGGAGTAGAGCACGTAATCTTTGGGCACTTGGGTGATGGTAATTTGCATTACAACGTAGCGCGTGGCACGGCGTATAGCGAAGATGAGCTACTTAGCAAACAACAGGCTATTTATGAACTAGTGCACGGTAGCGTGCACGCTTTCCATGGTTCTATTAGCGCCGAGCACGGCATAGGTCAGCTTAAACGGGATCTACTACCACACTATAAAGATCCCGTGGAGTTGGCGCTGATGCAGAAAATCAAGCAAGCCTTAGACCCCAATGGTGTGATGAATCCAGGCAAAGTATTGCAAGAGCGTTAACGGCGTTGACAGCGACTACAAAAGTAAGTGGCCCGCTGGTTTTGTACTAGACGTAATATGGGCTTTTGGCATTGAGGGCAGGGCTTGCCTTCTTTGTCATACACCTTGGAGTGCAGTTCGAAATACGCTCCTGGCGTACCACTGGCATTCACGTAGTCTTTAAGAGTGCTGCCGCCAGAGGCCAAGGCATCACTTAAGGTTTGAACAATAGCAGTATGTAGTTTGGCGACACGAGGCTTAGAAATAGTATTGGCAGGTGCTTCAGGGTGTATGCCAGCTTTATAGAGTGACTCTGATGCATAGATATTGCCTACACCTACGACAATCTGGCCGCTAAGCAGTGTGGGTTTGATAGCGAGCTTACGTTGCTGCAAATGGGCAAATAGCATAGCAGGAGTGAAGTCTTCTCCTAAGGGTTCTACGCCTAGTTTTTGTAACAAAGGGTGTTGCAGCACATCGCCATTTTGGGCTGGGTGCCATAACACAGAACCGAAGCGTCTGGGATCATGTAACAGAAATCTGGACTCGTCGAACAACCACTCTACATGGTCATGTTTTAAACGAGGGGCGTCTAAGGGCACACGGCGCAGCGAGCCGGACATACCCAAGTGAATAAGCTGCGTACCGTGAGGAAACTGTATTAACAAGTACTTGCCGCGCCTACCACAGGCCAGCACAGGTTGTTCATGTACAAGTTGGGGTAATTCTTCGGGAATTGGCCAACGCATTCTAGGTTCGTGTACGATCAAAGTACGTAGCGTATGGCCAGTCATAACCGTCGCAATTCCGCGACGAGTTGTTTCAACTTCTGGCAATTCAGGCATAGTGGGGTGCTAACATTTGGTGAACGGGGCGGCCTCAATAAGCCATCTGACTGCTTAATCTTACGCGCTTTTGCGACGGTTTTTCTGGATGAATCTGTATTCCTTAGTATTTGGCTCCTTTTTGCTTGCTCCTCTTTATTCGGGGCTGCTGCATGCCGCTCCAAACCCGCTCGCACCCGAGCAGCAGGTTGAGCATATTTACTTGCGCAGCGGAGAATTGCCAGAAGTCAGCCTGAGCGCTGACATCATGTATAGAGTCTTGGTGGCAGAAGTAGCAGCACAAGCAGGTGATTTCGACACGGCAAGCCAAACCTTTCTGGATTTGGCCAAAGACACTTTAGATCCTCGTTTTGCTGAAAAGTCTTTTCAGCTATCTATGATTGATTACAACCAGTCTCGTGCGCTGCGTGCAGCACGTGAGTGGAACAGCTTAGCGCCCGAAAATGCCGAAGCCAAAGCGACCGTATTGGCGTTGGAAGCCTCCGCTGGTAACACCAGAGGCATGGCACAAGCGTTGCGTCAGCGTATTGATAGCGCTAAAAACAAAGAGCAGGCTATTATCCAGGCAATGTCTTTGTCAGCTCGCATGGTAGATCCACGCTTGGCGTTGGAAGTATTAGAAGAAGCTATTCCCCCCGATTTACGTCAATTACCGGTATCGCATTTGGCGTTATCGGATGTGGCATGGGCAGCGCAGCGTCCAGCGCGCGCGTTGTACGAGGCTAGACAGGCACTAGAGCGCTCTCCTGATTCCGAGGCCGCTGCGCAGCGTGTGTTGGAGTACGGTTTGCATGTGGATGTAGAAACCGCACTCAAAGAAGCGTCAGCAGTCGTGCAGCGCAATCCAGAGATGCGGAAATTGCAGCTGCTGCTGATTAGCCGGTTTGTGGATCATCGCAAATTCAACGAGGCATTAGCCTTGATTGATAGCATGCAGGCTCGCAATCCTGAAGATTTTGATTTGCTGTACACCAAGGCAGAAGTGCTGTTGCGTGCTCAACGTTACGATGAGGCTATAGAAGGGCTGAATGAGTTCATCAGCGTACAAAGTCAACGTAGACGTAGCGTGAATGACGGCGTTAGCAATGCATTAGCAGGCATTTCCGATGCGCGCTTGCTGTTGGTGCGTATTGCCGAAGAGCGCAAAGATTATGCAGAGGCTATCAGACAGCTAGACCTGATCGAAGAGCCAATGCTGCGGTTCCAGTCGCGTGTGCACCGTGCGGTATTGGAGGCACGATCGGGTGATCTGAAAAAAGCGCAGCGCACTCTAGATACCTTGGGTACACAGGATCGCCAAGAACAAGCTGTGGTGGCACTGACTCGTGCATCCATTTATCGTGAAGCAGGCCGTACTGATACGGCAACAACGGTGCTGGAACGCGCCAATAAAGAATTACCGGATACGGCAGAGATCAAGTACGACTTAGCAATGCTGTACGAACGCCAAGGGCGTTATCCTGAATTTGAAAAGCTCATGCGCGAAGTCATAGAGCTAGAGCCTGCGGAGGCCAATGCGTATAACTCGTTGGGTTACACCCTAGCAGATCAGAATCGTAATTTGGATGAAGCGCAAGATTTGTTAGAACAAGCCATGGAGCTTGAGCCAAACAATCCTTATATTTTGGATAGTGTGGGTTGGTACTTGTTCCGTGTGGGCGATTATCAAGCTGCGGCTGAGTACCTAGAGCGTTCTTATGCGCTCATGCCTTCTGCTGATGTGGCGGCGCATTTGGGCGAGGTGTACTGGGTAGATGGCCGTCCAGAACAGGCAAAACAAGTGTGGGCAGACGCCTTGGCGCACGATCCTACGAATGAAGCTTTGCTCAATACCTTGAAACGCTTGGGCGTCACACTGCCTTAACTCATTATGAACGCTGTATTTTCTTTTTTTCGTTCTTGGCGACATTTGACATGGGTGGCTCTTGCCGCGTTGTTGAGTGCGTGTGCTACACCATTGCCACCATCTTCTGATGGTGCCGAGGTAGAGTTAGCTCAATCGTTTGAGCGCAGTGGTAGGTTTGCCGTCACCATGCAAGAGTTTGCGGGTGAGCGTCAAGCAGTGCAGGGCGGTTTTACATGGTTAGATCAGCAAGGTATTTTGCAAATAGATTTGACCAACCCTATGGGCACAGTATTGGCGCGTGTGCTGGTCATGCCTCAAGGCGCGAGCTTGCAGCGCACCGATGGCAGCATGGAATATGCAGCAGGGCCGGATGAGCTGGTAGAGCAGTTGTTGGGTAGCCCCATTCCCGTTGCGTATTTACGTGCTTGGTTGCAAGGGCAGACTGGTGTGACAGCCGAGCGTGATGCCGAAGGCCGTCCTGAAGCTTTTGTGCAGGATGGTTGGCGTGTGCGTTTGCAGCGTTACGACCAAACTGGACCACGAATATTGCAATTGAATCGCAACGATGCGCAGCGCGATATCAGTGTGCGCTTGGTTGTAGATAGGTAAGCAGCATGGGTAAAGCGTTATACGATGTGCCTGCTCCAGCTAAGCTCAACCTGTTTTTGCACTTAGTGGGACGCAGGTTAGATGGCTACCATAAGCTAGAAACTGTATTTAGGTTTATTGACCTTCAAGATACGTTGAATTTTGAACGACGTAACGATGGTCAAATCGTACGTGCCCAAGAAACCTTAAGCGGCTTAGCTGCCGAAGATGACTTAATGGTGAGAGCAGCGCGTTTATTGCAGCAGGCTACAGGTACCTCGTACGGTGTTGAGCTCGATTGTATTAAACGTATTCCCGCAGGCGGTGGCTTAGGCGGCGGCTCTAGTGATGCTGCCAGTACACTGATAGCTCTGAATAAACTATGGGAAACTGGCTTGAGTCGGGGGCAACTGATGCGCTTGGCTGTACAGTTAGGGGCTGATGTTCCTGTGTTTGTGTTTGGGCAAAATGCGTTTGCTACCGGCATTGGCGAGCAACTGCGGGCAGTAAGTCTGTCACCAGCGTGGTACACAGTGGTGCAACCTAACGCGTTTGTGAGTACAGCAGAAGTTTTTGCAGATAAAGGGTTGACACGTAATTCTAAGAGTGTAATAATTACGTTCTTTGATGGATGGCAGGTTGCTTCTCGTAACGAAAGTAAAAAAGAAACATCTTCTTTGCTTTTTGGGAAGAACGACATGGAGCCCATCGCATGTAAAAATCATGTGGCGTTAGATGCGGTAATTAGGATCTTGCGAAACAATAATTTACATGTTAGAATGACAGGCTCTGGTTCGTGTGTTTTTGTGGAGTATGACAATTTCACCACGGCCACTAGTCAAAACAGAAGAATTAGCGGTAAACTACTCAACCTGACACATGGCAGGAAGTTGCTGGTAAAAGGTCAATGGTTATGCCAAGGGCTTGATTATCACCCGTTATACTCCTGGTTAAAATAGAATTTGGGGAATCGCCAAGCTGGTTAAGGCACTGGATTTTGATTCCAGCATGCGAAGGTTCGAATCCTTCTTCCCCAGCCAATCAATCAGGTTTACACCTGAAATCGTAAAGCTGTTGTGTCGTACCCGAAGGGCTGCGGCCAACAGCTTTGCTTTTTTGTTTGCATCACCTACACAGCACATCTCATGGCAAACGACCGCTTCATGATTTTCACTGGGACAGCTAACCCTCGTTTGGCTGTAGACGTTGTCAATCATCTGGATATGTCTCTGGGCAAAATGACAGTGGGTCGCTTCTCCGACGGGGAAGTGATGGTTGAAATTAATGAAAATGTGCGTGGTCGTGACGTTTTCGTTCTTCAGCCCACCTGCGCGCCTACGAACGACAATCTGATGGAAATCATGGTGATGGTGGATGCACTACGCCGTGCTTCCGCAGGCCGCATTACAGCAGCAATCCCTTATTTTGGTTACGCCCGCCAAGACCGACGTCCTCGTTCTGCGCGTGTATCTATTACCGCCAAAGTCGTGGCAAACATGCTGCAAGTGGTTGGGGTAGATCGAGTCATGACCATGGATCTGCACGCTGACCAAATTCAAGGTTTCTTCGATATCCCCGTAGATAATATCTACGCATCCCCCATTTTGTTGGGTGATATCTGGCGCTGTAACTACCAAGACTTGGTAGTGGTGTCTCCTGATATCGGTGGTGTGGTACGAGCTCGAGCCTTGGCTAAACAGTTGGAAGCTGATCTGGCGATTATCGATAAACGCCGTCCTCGCGCCAACGTGTCCGAAGTAATGAACATCATCGGTGATGTAAACGGTCGTACATGTTTGATCATGGATGACATGGTTGATACAGCCGGTACGTTGTGTAAAGCTGCCGAAGCTCTGAAAGAGCGTGGCGCTGGCGCTGTATACGCATACTGCACACACCCTGTGTTGTCTGGCGAAGCCATTGAGCGTATTAGCAACTCCCAGTTGAACGAACTGGTGGTTACTGACACGATTCCTCTGTCCGCCGCAGCACGTGAATGCAGCAAAATCCGCCAGTTGTCCTGTGCGCCTTTGCTGGGCGAAACTATGATGCGTATTTATAACGCTGAGTCGGTTAGCTCACTGTTTGTAGATTGATTTTTCTAGGGTTGCTGGTCGCGGCAGCCCTAATTGTCGACGTTTAAACGACGTCTTTGAATCGGCCTTATAGGCCATATTGGAGTCTCACATGAAATTTGCTGCTTCCTCGCGTAGCGTACAGGGTTCGGGTGCGAGCCGCCGCCTGCGTCGCGCTGGTCAGGTGCCTGCCGTTGTGTACGGTGGTAACGCTGAGCCACAAGTAATTGCTCTGGACCACAACCAGATTTACCACGACTTGAACAAACCTGCTTTCCACGCTTCCATTTTGACAATGGAACTGGACGGTAAAGCTCAAGACGTACTGGTACGTGCTGTGCAATGGCACCCATACAAACAGCAAGTTATGCACGTTGATTTCCAGCGCGTTATGGCTGGCGAGAAAATCACTACACGTGTACCACTGAACTACGTAAACGGTGATGCATCCCCAGCAGTTAAACTGCACAGCCAAGTTATCAGCCACGTTGCTGTTGACCTGGAAATCACTTGCTTGCCAAAAGACCTGCCTACTGAAATCACAGTAGACTTGGGTGAAATGGGCGAAAACGCCAACATGTTGCTGAGCCAAATCAAGTTGCCAGCTGGTGTTGAGTACGCAGGTACTGAAGAAGATCCAGTATTGGCAGCAGCTTTGGCTGTTGGCGGTGCTAAGGCTGAAGACGAAGGCGAAGAAGGCGAGTCCTCCGAAGAAGCTTAAGTCTGTCCTTAGATCTCAGCTATCTATAGCAGTACAAAACCCCTGCCAGAAATTCTGTCGGGGGTTTGTTTTTGTTGATCTAGTTAGTTTGTTGTAGGCCTATAAACAATGTCTAAAGCAATACGTTTGATTATTGGTTTGGGAAATCCCGGCCCAGAATATGAAGCAACTCGCCATAACGCGGGCTTTTGGCTGGCTGACCGTTGGGCGCAACAACTACATGCTTCATTCACGCTAGAAAAAAACTTTAATGCGTGGGTAGCAAAAGGTAGGTTTGAGGGCGAGGCAGTGATCATCGCTAAACCTATGACGTACATGAACCGTTCAGGTCAGGCGGCTGGTCCATTAATGCGCTTTTATAAGCTCACGCCAGATCAAGTATTGGTAGTGCACGATGAGCTAGACCTATTACCAGGTCAAGCAAAAATGAAATTTGCAGGTGGTCACGCCGGACACAATGGTTTGCATGATATACACCAAGTGTTTGGAACGCCAGATTATTGGCGTTTGCGTATAGGTATAGGGCACCCACGCACATTGGGCTTGGCTCAGCAGGTGGCTGGCTTTGTATTGAATGCACCGCGTAAAGAAGAGTTGTCTCAAATTGAGGATGTGCTGTATCGTTGCGATGCTATTTTGCCCGACATCTTGGCTGGGAAAATGGATATAGCAACCGCCAAACTGCATAGTGAGAACCGCCCCTAATGAATGTTAAACCTGTGCGTTTTCGTGATGAACTGAAGGATTTCTTTGCCTTCTTAAGACGGCCAACACTGAGCCGTCGTCACGTGATTCGTAGAACAGGTAATGCGGTGCAAGTGGATTGGTTTGCCGCGGCAACGTTTAAGCGTTTGTTATGTTGGGCTGTGTGTTTGTGGGCGATCAATATGGCGTTGTTTGGCCCCTTGGCGGCTTCGGTGGCTGGGGCTACAGGTGCGCAGCATCGTTTGGATATTACTAATCTTCCGTGGTTGCAGGCCTTGATCTGGGCTCCCATCGTAGAAGAATTAGTCTTTAGGTACGGTTTACGTAGGCCACTACAGTTTGTGTGGTTAGGGCCTATAGTTGTTACGTGTTTGTTTAGTGGTCCTGTGTGGTACAGCATTGCCTTAGTCGCGTTATTAGTGTTGCTCTTGATGCAACCTGCGTGGAGTAATGCATCACTGCGAGCCAGTGCTACAACGGCTACAGGCTGGCGTTTGTGGATGCAACGCCTTAGTGGAAAACAGCCTATTCCCATGAAGTTTGCGCGTTGGTATGTGCGTTACTTTGGCTGGGTGATGTATTTGGCAACCATCGCTTTTGCGTGTTTGCATCTTTATAATTTCAATTTTGGTAATGGGCCGTGGTTGCTGTTACCGCTATTGGTACTGCCACAGTTGGTCACCGGATTGGTGTTGGCGTGGTTGCGCGTACGACGCGGTATTGCCGCCTCTATGGCATTGCATGCCATTTTTAATAGTGGCCCGTTGCTATTGGTTTGGATCATTGTCAGTACTTTGCCAGAGCAAATGTTGTAAATGCTCGGAAACGGCCGCTAAGCCGCTACAATACTCCTTTTAATTTCTCTTGTTTTCGGAAACGTCATGTCACTTCAATGCGGCATTGTTGGCTTGCCCAACGTAGGTAAATCTACTCTGTTCAACGCCCTTACCAAAGCTGGTATTGCTGCAGAAAACTATCCGTTCTGCACCATCGAGCCTAACGTAGGGATTGTGGAAGTGCCGGATGCTCGTTTGGGTGAGCTGGCCAAAATCGTTAACCCCGAGCGCATTCTGCCCGCAGTGGTGGAGTTCGTGGACATCGCGGGCTTGGTAGCTGGCGCATCAGAAGGTGAAGGTCTGGGTAACCAGTTCTTGGCTAACATCCGTGAAACCGATGCCATCGTGCACGTAGTGCGTTGTTTCGAAGACGAGAACGTGGTTCACGTGGCCGGTAAAATCGACCCACTGAACGACTTGGAAGTGATTCACACTGAATTGGCATTGGCCGACTTGGCGAGTGCTGAGCGTGCATTGCAACGTAATAGTCGTACTGCGCGTTCCGGTGACAAAGACGCTATTCGTTTGTGCAAATCACTAGAGCGCATCATTGAAGCATTGGGCCAAGGTACACCAGTACGGGCATTGGATTTTGATGAAGCTGAATTGGTTGATCTGAAGCAGTTCTGTTTCATTACTGCTAAACCAGCTATGTACGTCGCGAACGTCAAAGAAGACGGCTTTGAGAACAACCCGTTCTTGGACAAAGTACGCGAATACGCTAATAAAGAAAAATCCCCAGTCGTAGCGGTGTGTGCTGCAGTGGAAGCTGAAATCGCTCAGTTGGACGACGAAGACAAAGCTGCCTTCTTGGAAGACATGGGTATGGAAGAAGCTGGTTTGAATCGTGTGATTCGTGCTGGCTATAACCTGCTGGGCTTGCAAACCTACTTTACCGCTGGTGTGAAAGAGGTGCGTGCTTGGACTGTGCCTGTGGGTGCTACAGCCCCTCAAGCTGCTGGTGTGATTCACACTGACTTTGAGCGTGGTTTCATTCGTGCGCAAACTATTGCTTACGATGATTTCATCCAGTTCAAAGGTGAGCAAGGTGCCAAAGAAGCAGGCAAAATGCGCGCTGAAGGTAAAGAGTACATTGTGAAAGATGGCGACGTGTTGAACTTCTTGTTCAACGTGTAAGCTTGATCACAAGGCGCTTTGCCGTTATCAAACACAAAGGGGCTTTATGCCCCTTTTGTTTTGCCTAAAAATTAGTTGGTGCGTGCTCAATCTGTAACTCACCGTTTTACTTAAACGTGCAATGTGGATTGTGTTGAGAGCAGTAATAGCGTTACGCAGCCATTTTTCGCTTATCCAAAACACCATCAATTAAGCCCATTCTAGGGCTTCTTCTGCTGTTAAAAAGCGATCTCTATCTAACGCAGTTTCTACTTCGGCGTAGCTGCGACCGCAATGTTCTGCATATAGCCTAGTCATGCGCTGTTTGGTTTTCTGAATTTCTTCGGCGTGAATGAGAATATCAGATGCTTGGCCTTGCGCGCCTCCGGATGGTTGGTGAACCAGTATGCTGGCATTGGGTAGGGACATGCGGTAACCGGGTTCACCAGCCATTAATAAGAACGACCCCATAGAGCGGGCGGTACCCATGCACAAGGTATACACCGGCGCAGAGATAAATTGCATGGTGTCATAAATAGCCAGACCGCTAGTCACCATACCACCTGGTGAGTTGATGTAGAGATGTATGGGCTTTTCAGGGTTTTCGGACTCTAGAAATAGTAGCTGCGCACACAGCAGAGCAGACACGTTGTCATTGACTTCACCATTGAGAAAAATAATGCGATCACGTAGTAGTCGTGAGTAGATATCAAAAGATCGCTCTCCACGCCCTGATTGTTCTATGACCATGGGGATAAGTTGCATGGTTTCACGCATGGTGGTTCCTTATTCGTATTCTATTTTGCGAGATAACTAGGCAGCGAGCGCTAGCCATGGTGATGCGTCATTAGCGGCACGCGAGCACGGTGTAGTGGCTATGATGGATACTTTGTGTGTGATGCGCAGGATGCTGTGATTTTCTTCATGTGGGATCACTTGAAAAACAACTACACTTTCTAGTAGTGGGAAGTCCTCATCACGTATACGGTAATGCTGTTCTTCGTTTTGCACAGTGAATATGGGTGTGCTTTCAATTAAGGCATCACTGGGCAGCCATTGTTCACGAAATTCAGGAATGCTGATGGCACGCCAGACTTTTTCAGGCGGTGCCTCCAGTTGATACTCAAGTATCAACGTGTCATCGCTACTTTCGGTGGTGATCTCGCTCATTGGTCCATATCCTTGAGTAATGCTTGCAGGGCCTCAACTCGCGCAGGCCAGTAGGAACGGTATTTGGAAAACCAGCTGGCTAGTTGAGCCAAGCCTTCAGGATTCACCTCATAGTTCACGAAGCGGCCTTGTTTCTCTTCTCGCACGAGACTGGCCTTACGCAATACCGCCAGATGCTGTGACATGGCGGATTGACTAATCTCCATGCCAATACGTAAGGCGCTCGCATTCATGCTGCCTGTAGCGAGTTTTTCGAAGATGGCTCTGCGAGTAGGATCGGCCAGTGCCTTAAAAATATCATTTTCAATCATGAAAATATATTAGTAGTTACTTATGTGTTGAGCAAGATGTTATTTCAACAATGTAGGTTTCTGGCTGTGTTTCCTGTGTGTTGTGGCTGGCGTGTGTTCTAAAAATGGACGGAACTCACAGTGGTATTCGCGTGGTGCTGACGAGTAGGCTTGCTTGGCTACTGAGACGAGCGAGAGAGGGTATGTAGTCTAGACCTACGTCGTTTCTGTAGATAGTTAGATGGCTTTATGCTGCTGAGGCATAGGGCGAGTGTGTTTATACACACGCCAACCCTGCAGTGCGACGACTATAGCCACGTAGATAAATACTTCATTGAGGTTGTTCTTGCCCAGTCGCATCCAGTAGAAATGCAACAACGCTAACCATGCTGCAAGGTGTATACAGCGATGTAGTCGCTGCCAGTTTTTGGCACCCATGGCTTTGAGTACCGCTTTGGGGGACGTTAACGTCATGAGCAACAGCACACAGAATGTGAGCATGCCTACCAAGATAAAGGGACGCTGTAGTATGTCTTGCCAGATGTCTGCCCATTGCCAGTACATGTCGAACCAGGCATAACACACGGCGTGTAGCACTACATAAAAGAAGGCAAATAGCCCAATTAATCTACGTATTTTTGCTAGTGCGTATAGGTTGAATATCTGTCGTATAGGGGTGATAGCTAAGGCTAGACACAGCATGCGCAGTGCCCAATCACCTGTGCCGCGAATCAACGCTTCAGCGGGGTTGGGCCCTAGGCTGTTAGTAAAAAGACCATAGACTAACCATGTTGCCGGCGCTAAGCACAAGAGCCAGATGATGGGTTTTGTGATGCTGTGCAGCAGTGCACGGTTCACGCTAGTGACATTCATCAGAAATTACGCTCTAAATCCATTCCGGCGTATAGCTGGCCTACTTGTTCGGCATAACCGTTAAACAGTTGAGTTTTGCGTTTGGGTGAGAATATACCTCCTTGGCCAATCACACGCTCAGAGCTTTGGCTCCAGCGACGGTGTGGCACGTCGGGGTTCACGTTGGAGTAAAAGCCGTATTCGTGTCGAGCTGCTTTGTTCCACGCGGTAGCAGGCATTTCTTCTACGAAGCGTATGCTCACTAAACTTTTGGCACTTTTGAAACCGTATTTCCACGGTACGACCAATCGTACTGGTGCGCCATTTTGATTGGGCAATACTTCACCGTACATGCCAAAGGCCAGCATAGTCAGTGGGTGCATGGCTTCATCCATGCGTAGCCCTTCGGTGTAGGGCCAATCCAAGACGCCACTACGTAACCCGGGCATGGTTCGTGGGTCGGCCATGGTCACAAACTCTACAAACTTGGCATTGCCCATAGGTTCTACTTTTTTGATGAGTTCGGCGAGTGAATAACCTACCCAGGGGATAACCATGCTCCAGGCTTCCACACAGCGCAGTCTATAGATGCGTTCCTCCATCGCTGACAGCCCTAGCAAGTCTTCTAAAGACCAGACGCCGGGTTTATGCACCAAGCCTTCTATGTTGACGCTCCACGGTCTGATGGGCATGGCACCAGCATTTTTAGCGGGGTCGCTTTTGTCTAAACCAAACTCGTAGTAATTGTTATAGGTGGTAGCGTCGTCATAGGGGGTTAGCGCGTCATCTAATCTGGCGCCAGCTAGGCTACTGGGCGTGCTGCTAAGTAGTTGGCGAGAGTCAGATGACACCATGCTGGCTTTGGCATCACGCATGGCCCAGTTTGCTAATGCCGGGGTAGCGGCGCTTGCTGCGAGCAGCTTGAGTATTTTGCGACGGTTGGCAACTACCTCAGGAGGTGTGATCTCACTAGGTAGAGGTTGCGTAAACCAAGGGGTGATGTTGCGTTTTTTCATTACCAAGTCCCAGAGTAAAACAGCGGTGTTCTGTATTTATAGGATAAGGCTCATTGTCCATATTGTGCATAACCTAATGATTGCGTGGGCATTACAGTTTTGTAATGTATGTAATTTCTGATCGTAACTTCAGTAGAATCAGCCAAACACCTTACATAATGAACCATGAAAATCTTAATTGTTGAAGACGAAATCAAGTCTGCACAGTACCTGAGAAAAGGGCTGGTAGAGTCAGGGTATCAGGTGGATGTTGCTCATGATGGTATTGATGGGCTGTTTATGGCGCGCGCGACTGATTTCGATTTATTGATTCTGGATGTGATGCTGCCCGGGCTGGATGGTTGGGGCGTGATCAGTAGGCTGCGTGAGTCCAGTCAGGTTCCTGTGTTGTTTTTGACGGCTCGAGACGCAGTGGAAGACAGGGTTAAGGGTTTAGAGTTAGGCGCTGACGACTATTTGATTAAGCCCTTTTCGTACGCAGAGCTACTGGCTCGTGTGCGTACGTTATTACGCCGACAGCCTATGCGACAGCAAGAACTTTATACAGTGGCAAATTTAGAAGTTGATGTCTTAAAGCGTCGAGCGATTAGAGGTGGGCAACGCATTGACCTGACCAATAAAGAGTTCGCGCTATTGCACTTGTTGTTGCAGCACAAAGGCGAGGTGATGTCCCGTAGTCAGATTGCTTCTCAGGTCTGGGACATGAATTTCGATAGTGATACGAACGTGGTAGATGTGGCCATACGCCGTTTGCGAGCCAAGATAGATGATGATTTCGAGCCTAAGCTGATTCAGACCGTGCGTGGCATGGGCTACAGGATAGAAGATGAGGGTTGAACGCTCTAACAGAAATATCAGCTTACGGTTAAGGTTGGCGATACTCTTTTCGCTGATCAGTGCGGTTTTGTTCGCGTTGATGGGAGCCTACGTATTTAGCTCGCTTGAAAGCGAAGTGTCGCATCGTGATGATCAATCTTTGCTTGGGCGTGTAGAAAGAATCACGGCCATTCTTAACGACAATCAGAATATAGAGTCATTAAAAAATCAGCCTGATCTGTACGACAACATGATGGGCAACAAAGAGAACTTGCTATGGATAGTCGCTGCTGACGCTACGGTGCTGATTGAGGTGAATCCGGCCGATGCTACCATGCCAGCACCCAGCACATTGACCGCTCCTATGTTGTTTACGGTAGCGACGCCAGAGCCTGCTCGCATGGCATGGGCCGAAGTAGGAGAGGGTGATAAGCGTGTGTTTGTGATTGCAGGCAAAGTCCTGACTGAGCGCAACAGCATGATGGCCGCGTATAGACATAACCTGATGGTGGCGTGGTTGGTTGGTGTGTTGCTAACCTTTGTGGTGGGTTGGGAGGCGGCGCGCCGAGGGCTAAAACCCTTGCACTATTTGAGTGCTCGCGCAGCGGCTATAGGCCCACGCGATCTCAAGTTAAGGTTGGATGAACGTAGTCAGCCTCACGAATTACAAGCCCTGACAGCAGCATTGAATTTGATGTTGTCACGGTTAGAAGAGGGCTATGCCAGGCTCTCACAATTTTCTGAGGATTTAGCGCACGAGATGCGCACGCCACTGAATACACTCATGATTCAGAATCAATTGGCTTTGTCCCAATTGCCTACCTTGGAAGGCTACGAGCAGCTATTGGATTCGCAGCAAGAAGAGTACGAGCGCTTATCGCGAATGATAGACAACATGCTGTTTCTGGCTAGGGCGGAAAAGCAAGATACGGTGTTGCAGCGTGAGCAGGTGGATCTGTTTAGCTTATCGCAACAGCTTGCTGGTTATTTTGAAGGTATGGCGCAAGAGCGTGGAATGCGTATAGCGTCACAGGCAAAGGGCGTGCTTTACGCTGATACGCTATTAGTGCGTCGTGCAATAGCGAACTTGCTTGCTAATGCCATTCGTTATGGCGAGCCAGATAGTGAGGTTGTGCTGCGCTCGGTGGTCAGTGATAGCGGTGTGGATGTGATAGTGAGCAATCAAGGGGCACGTATAGATAGCCAGCATTTACCCCGCTTGTTTGATCGTTTTTATCGTTGTGATGCGTCGCGTTCTAGGCCCGATGATTCCGGTGGGCTAGGTCTGGCGATCGTGAAGTCCATCATGCAAATGCATGGTGGCGATGTCATGGTAAGTAGTACAGAAGCAGAGACTCAATTCACCTTACATTTCCCAGCGCATAACAACGAGCGAGTATGACGGGAAGTAGGTGCTAGGTAGGACGCCATGATAAAAGGGGCCAAGAGCGGACTCTGCTTCGCTCTTGGCCCCAGGGACTACTCGTTTAGGCTGCTGGGCGCTGCAACGGTGCAACGCGCGTATCTACATTATCAGCCAGCGGCACAAATTTCATGGACAACCCATCATAGGCGTCTATAGAGCCGGTTTCAATATCGTAGATCCAACCGTGTAGGGTTAGTCTACCCTCAGCAATGGCAAGACGTACAGAGGGGTGCGTTTGAATGTTGGCTAACTGGGCAATGACGTTTTCGCGCACCATAGAGGCTACACGCTCGCGATCGCTTTTGTGCTGTTTGGCTTCGTTGACTAAACGGGCCGAGTCAGCATAGCGCAGCCAGTGTTCAACAGCAGGCATGTGTTCCAAGCACTGGCAGTTAGCAATGGCAGTCATCGCGCCGCAGTCAGAGTGACCACAGATCACAACATCAGATACTTTTAGTGCTGCAACAGCGTACTCTACCGAGGCCGTGACACCGCCCGGCTCTGGGCCGTAGGAAGGCACAATATTACCGGCATTACGGATCACAAACAGGTCACCGGGTTCGCGCTGAGTGACCAGTTCTGGCACCAAACGGCTATCAGAACAGGAAATAAACAAAGCACGGGGATTTTGCTGATGGGCCAAATCTTTGAACAGACCGGCACGTTTTGGGTAGGCCTCTTTTTGAAACTTGAGAAAGCCCTCAATGATTTCTTTCATGGCAACTATTATGGTTATACGAACAATATAGCAGAAGCTTAACCCGTCTTATTTATAAGGTAAAATACTGATTTCTGATAAGTTCTATAATTATTACTTATGGGATTGCGATGATCTTACGCCATGTGACTTATTTTCTAGCCGTGGTGCAATACGGCAGTTTTACCCGTGCTGCCAATGCTTTACACGTGTCACAGCCCGCATTGTCGCAGCAGATACGGCAGCTTGAAGAAAGTTTGGGGGCGCAGTTGCTGGATCGTAGCAATAGGCAGGTCAAGCTTACCGACGCGGGTGAGGTGTATGTGCGATTTGCCCGCCAAGCCATGCAAGACTTAGAAGAAGGGCGACGCGCTGTACACGATGTTAGCGATTTAAGTAGAGGGTCGTTGCGTATTGCTATGGCGCCTACGTTTGCCTCATATTTGATAGGCCCTTTGGTAGAGTCTTTTCATCGACGCTACCCTAACGTGACCTTGATGATTCGCGAAATGTTGCAAGAGCATGTGGAAACTCAACTGGTAAAAGACGAGTTAGATATAGGTATTGCGTTTGATAAGCCTACGTCTAGCGCAGTGGAGTCGCACCCATTATTGGTGGAAACCTTGGCATTGGCCGTGAGTGTGACGCATCCGCTGGCTGACCAACGCATGATAGAACGGAGTACCTTAATAGAGCAGTCGTTGGTGTTGTTAACACCAGAGTTTGCAACGCGTAGACAAATTGAGCGCTACTGTCAGCAGCATGAACTAGAACTGCATGTGCAGATGGAATCCAACTCGTTGAATGCCGTAATGGAGATAGTACGGCGTACAGGGCTAGCTACCTTGCTGCCTGCTGCTATTGCCATGAATGATGAGCATTTGGTAGCCATAGGTTTAGATCCCACACCGCCTAGACGACGTGCCATCTTGATGCAGCGTAAAGGGGCGTATCAGTCGGCAGCGATGCGAGCCTTTATTGAGCTAGCCCAGAAATACGGAGCGGCTTCAGCCTCCTAATCATCCCAATCAAGCCCTAATTGCTGCACGGAAGTTCGGGTTGGCTATTCTTTGTCCAGTGCCCTGAGAGGGCTTGGTTTTGCTAGCGCATAGCAAGGAGCGCACGGCTTTTCCTCAACCTTATGCACAGGCTGTGGGGATAAATGCAGAGAGCCAAAATGCCGTAGGGGAGTGTGTCATTTTTTGCACGAACTCTTAATCACGATTTAATAATGAGAATTATTGTTATTATTGTTGATGTGATTGTCTGTTTTTAAGTTTCTCATGTTGCCTGTTTCCTGCCATGCATAGCCGTCCTTTGTCAGTCAAAGGCTGGTTATCGTATTACACCGACCTGCTGGGTTCTTGGGTGAAAAACAATGCGTTGAAGCACGATGCTGAAGATGCAGCCCAAGATGCCATCATGCGCGTGTTGGCAGATCAGCGTGACAGTATTCAAGATCCCAAAGCCTATTTATTTAGGGCGGCCCAGAATCAGTTGGTCAGTGAAATCCGTAGACAGTCTCGCCACGAGCAGACGTCATTAGACTCGTTGTTGGAGCACGAGCACCCTCAAACCGGGGATATGGATATGTCGTTGCAGACCACAGAGTTGTTGGATGCTCTGTGTGAAGCGCTACAAGATTTACCCCTGAAGTGTCAGCAAGTCTTTCTATGGAATAAGATAGAGGGTTATACACAAGAAGAGGTCGCTAGACGCTTGGGATTAACGCCTAGCGCGGTGGAAAAGCATATGAAACGGGCATTGCGCCACATCCAACACCAATTGCAGGATTATGGACCGCATCGTTAAGCACAGTCCGCTCTCGCAGGAAAATATCCAGGAACAGGCCCTAGATTGGTTCACGCGCACCTGTTTAGGCTCACTCAGTGCTGAACAGTGCCAAGAGCGTGATCGGTGGCGTGCGCAGTATCCTGAGCATGAGGCGGCGTATCAGGCGTTGGAGACCTCTTGGAAACTAGCTGATGCATTACCTAAAACGGCTATGCACCGCTGGTTACGCCATAACGAACAGCAGGCCAAAAAACAGACCCGTCGTCGCATGCTAGGGTGGGGCGGTGGTGCCTTGGCGATGCTGAGTGTAGGGGCTGTCTTGCCCTTGGTGTGGCCCGCCCAGCCGTTGTTCACCGATGTAGTGGCATCTGCCAAAGGGCAACGGCGTGAGGTGATGCTGCCAGATGGCTCCAAAATTTTGCTGAATACCGATTCCGAGGTGGCTATTGCTTATTATGCCGACAGACGAGACATACAGTTTGTGCGTGGTGAGGCCTTATTTAGCGTACTGCCTGATGTGAATAGACCTTTTACCGTGCGTAGTGGCGAGTTGGATGTGCGCGTTGTGGGTACGCAGTTTAGTGTGCGCCAAGAGCGCAGCCAAACTTCCGTGGTGGTGCGAGAGGGGGTGGTGGAAGTGTTTCCTAGCACCTCTACAGGCTTAACGGGAGTGCGGTTATCCGCTGGTTATACGGTTGCTGCATCCGCAACGGCTATCGGTAATCCACAGCAGGTTGCTGTGGAAAGTGTATTGGCGTGGCAGCGAGGCAGGTTGGTTTTCCAAGACAATGCGTTGTCAGAAGTTGTGCGCGAGTTGAACAGGTATATGGCGCAGCCCATACAGGTACAAGACAAAGCATTAGGACGTATGCGGGTGTCGGGTACGGTAAGTGTAGAAAATCCAGATGCGATTTTGGATATTTTGCCCAAAATTGCTCCAGTCAGCGTTGTGCGTGTGCCGGAGCGAGGGGTATTTCTCTTGCCGCTTGGGGGCTAAGGACTTAGGCGTAGCGTTTAGCCAGAGCCACACAAAATACAGCGCCACAAGTAGCTAGGATCATGGACATGTTCACTTGTTCGTGCAGCAGCACCGCAGCCAAACCTAAGCCCATAAAAGGTTGCAGCAGTTGCAATTGACCTACGGCTGCAATGCCGCCCAGTGCTAGGCCTTTGTACCAGAAGATAAAGCCCACTAGCATGCTGAAAATAGACACATACCACAAGCCAATCCAAGCGGTAGTTGACGCTTCACTGAGGTTGTCAGGCCAGTAAAACACAGCGAGTGGCAGCATTAATGGCAGTGAGATGACCAAGGCCCAACTGATGACTTGCCAGCCTCCCAGGCGACGTGACAATTTAGCGCCCTCGGCATAGCCCAAACCACATACTACTACGGCCGCTAACATGAGCAGATCGCCCTCTATGGACATGGCGATGCCGCCTAATGCGGCATAGCTGATCACCGAAATGCTGCCTAAGAGAGAGAATAGCCAGAAAGCTGGGTGTGGTTGTTCGCCGCCACGTAACACACCAAAAATAGCGGTGCACACTGGCAGTAATCCAACAAACACTAACGCATGGGCTGAACTAATGTATTGCAGCGCTAAGGCGGAGAACAGTGGAAAGCCCAGTACGACTCCTATCGCTGTAATGAGCAGAGACATTAGGTCTGAGCGGACTGGACGCGGTTGTTTGAATGTGACTAACAAAAGTATAGCCAAAGCCGCCGCAATACAGCCACGAATACCCGTCAAAAATAGCGGTGGGATATCAACAACGGCAACGCGTGTGGCGGGCATGGAGCCAGCGAAAATAACAACGCCAATTAAGCCATTGACCCAACCACGGGTGGATGTGTTCATACGTACTCCTCAGGGATAGGAGTACAGTAAACCATGTGGTAGCGCTGCTACTCCATATACGGAACAGTACAGTTTTTAATAACTGTATTGGTTGGTTTGGCAGTACAGTGAGCCTATGACAGCTACTACTAAAACTCCCAGCCGCATCGAAATCGTGATGCAAACCGTGCGCAGCCGTATTGCCGCACGCCAGTATGTGCCAGGCGCTAGACTGCCTTCTGTACGCGCCCAAGCTACAGCCATGAACTGTTCTGTTTCTACGGTTGTAGAGGCGTATGAGCGCTTGGTGGCTGAGGGAGTGGTTAAGGCTAGGGCTGGGTCGGGTTTTTATGTGGTGGGTGTGATTGCACCGTTAGATCTGTCAGAGTTGGGTCCTAGGTTGGATAGAGAGATAGACCCATTGTGGTTATCTAGTCAGTCGTTGGAAACCAATGCCACCACATTGAAACCGGGTTGTGGGTGGCTGCCGCCTTCATGGATGTATGAAGAAGGTATGCGGCGTGCCTTACGGTATATGGCCAGAGGTGAGGCTAGCAGTTTGGTGGATTACGGTACGCCTCAGGGGCTGCCTGCACTGAGACAAGTGTTGGCGCGTCGTATGGCAGGTTTAAGTATTGAGGCCACGCCTGAGCAGGTCATGCTGGTGGATTCCAGTACACAAGCCATCGATTTGATTTGCCGTTTTCTGTTGGAAGCGGGTGATACCGTGGTGGTGGATGACCCCTGCTATTTTAATTTTCATGCCTTGCTACGTGCGCACCGGGTCAATGTGGTGGGGGTGCCTTATACCCCGCACGGGCCTGATGTAGCGGTGTTCAAACAGATCATAGAGCAACACAAACCGCGTCTGTATATTACGAACTCCGGTATTCATAACCCCACGGGCAGCGTATTGTCGTCAGTCACTGCACACCGCATTTTGCAGTTGGCTGAGCATGCCAATTTGACCATTGTGGAAGATGACCTATTTGCAGACTTTGAATGGCAGCCTGCCCCACGCTTAGCCGCGTTTGATGGGTTGGATAGGGTGATACATATAGGCAGTTTTTCTAAAACCTTATCTGCCGCATTACGGTGTGGCTACATTGCGGCCAAGCCAGAGTGGATTAGCGGGCTGACGGATTTACGTATCGCTACCAGTTTTGGAGGGGGGCGATTGGCGGCAGAAGTCACCTTACATGTGCTAACGGGCAGTGGCTATAGGCGTCACATGGAAACAGTACGTACCCGATTAGCGCAGGCGTTAGAGCGGTTATTACCACGTTTACGTAAGCTAGGGATTGAGCCGTGGCTAGTGCCTCAGGCGGGAATTTTTGTGTGGTGTAGGTTGCCGGATGGCGCGGATGCTACACGCATGGCACGCTATTGTTTGCAGCACGATGTGGTGCTTGCCCCAGGCAATGCATTTAGCCAATCACATCAAGCTGAAGATTTTTTACGCTTCAATATTGCACAGGCTGATGACCCGCGTTTGTTTGAGGTTTTAGCAAAAGCCCTACGACACTGATACATTTGGTTACTATTTAATAATGAGAATCATTGCGGAATAATTCTCGTTACAGCGTCTTAGTTATGACACTGCATACCCCATCAAGAGGGTAGCGATGAATGCAGTCACTACTACATGATGTCTGGAACGGGTGCAATGAACACGCAACATACAATAATTCAGGGTTGGATAAAACGGTCAAGTAAGTTGGGGCAGGTAGGACGGGAGGTGTGCTTAACGGCAGCATTGTTGGGCTTGCCAGCGGTGACAGGTACAGTACAGGCACAGACCACACCCGTGCAAATTAATTTGCCAGCACAGTCCTTAAGTGAAGCCTTAATACAGCTAGGTGAACAGGCGTCGCTACAGATTTTCTATTTACCTGAAACCGTGCGTGGGCTACAGGCTCCGGCGGTATCCGGTGTGTTAACACCAGACCAAGCGTTGCAGCGTTTATTGGCTGGCACCGGCATAGGGTTTAGTCGCGATGGTAGTCAGGTGTCGTTGTCGCGTACACCGCAAAGTCCTACTCAATTAGGCGCCGTTGTAGTCAAAGGGCGTACGGATTCCACGACAGAAGATAGCGGCGCGTACACGGCGACTGGCGATAGTGCATTGTCGTCCGCCTTGGATTTATCGCTACGCGAAACACCACAGTCTATTAGTGTGATGACCAATCAGCGCATGAAAGATCAGAACTTAATGCAGCTGGAAGACGTGGCAAAAAATACGGCGGGTTTGACCTTGTCTGAGTCAGGTATGGGGGGCTCAGACAGAACGATTTACGCTAGGGGCTTTGCGGTCAACACCATCATGGTGGATGGCGTGCGCATGGTTTCTAACTACAACAACATGTTCTTAACACAAGACATGAGCTTGTATGACCGTGTGGAAGTGGTGCGTGGTGCTACAGGTTTAATGAATGGTATGGGGAACCCCGGCGGTGCGATCAATATGGTGCGCAAACGCCCGTTGGATGAGTTCCGTACAGAAGTGCAGCTAGATTGGGGCTCATGGGCCAATAGACGCGGTATGTTCGATATCTCGTCGCCGTTGAATGAATCTGGTTCTGTGCGTGGCCGTATGATCGCCGTGGCGCAAGATACCAATGCCTACGTTGAGCGCTTTAATGCCAAGCGTAAAGTGTTCTATGGTGTGCTTGAAGCTGATGTGGGCGAGAACACGCTGATTCGCGGTGGTATTAGTCATCAACGTCACGATTTGCGTGGTCAGTCGGACAGTGGTTTACCTGTCTTTGATAGCAACGGTAATCCGCTAAGCTGGGGGCGCTCTCAGTCAGCGGCTGCGGAGTGGGCATACTCTGAGCGACGCAGCACTACCTTGTTTGGTGAGCTAGAACATCAACTCTCAGATAAGTGGTCTTTGCGTGTGAACGCCTCTAGGGTATGGACTGACTCTGACGAGTTCTTGGGCTATGCGGGGCGTGGCAACCCTGATCCGGTAACGGGTGCGGGCAGCGGTATCTGGACTACCCGTTGGGCTTACAAACCCAAGCAAGACTCGCTAGATGTGGCGGTGAAGGGCAGCTTCGATATGTTTGGGCGCGAGAACGAAGTCGCCATGGGCGTAGCGTGGTCGTACTCCACCAATGAAACGCCGTCTTACACTAATTGGTATCCACCGGGTTGGGATGGCAGTATTGATAATATCTTTACATGGGATGGCAGCAGTCCTGGTAAGCCGTACAACCCCGCAATTGGTACTCACTCCATGAGTGAGAAAAACCTGGGTGCGTATGCTTCTATACGTTTACGTCCTACTGAAGCTTTCTCTATTATTGCGGGTACGCGCTATGTGGACTGGCGACGTACTACAGGCAGCTTTAACTATGCTAAACAAACGGGCACCTCACTGCGCCGTACCGAATATGAGTTGGTGCCGTACTTTGGGCTGACCTACGACTTATCAGAAAACTGGACGGCTTACACCAGCTACACCACTATTTTCACGCCTCAAGACTACAAAAAAGTCGATGGCTCCTACATTGATCCCTTATCTGGCGAGAGCTATGAGGTGGGCTTGAAAGGTAGCTTCTTTGATGAGCGCCTGAATGTGTCGGGTGCGGTGTACCAAGTTAAGGAAGACAATAAAGCGGTTGCCTTGGTGGATCAGTATGCGCCTGATGGTTCGCCTGCCTATGAAGGAAAGTCGGGTACACGTACACGTGGTTTTGAAGTGGAAGTGGCTGGTATGGTGACTCCCAGTTGGGAGCTGGCCGCTAGCTTTGCGCAAAACAGCACAAAAGACCGTGCCGGTGAACGTTTAAACACTAACTTGCCGCGCAACACTTTTAAGCTATTTACTACCTATAGGGTAGACGGTGTGGGTGATGGTTTGACGCTGGGTGGTGGCCTGCGTTGGCAAAGCCGTATTTACAGTGACCTAACCGTCAGTGGTAAGAAAGTAGAGTCCGAGCAAAAATCATATGCGGTTGTGGATTTGATGGCGCGCTATGACGTGACAAAATCCACCACAGTAGGACTGAATATCAACAACGTTTTGGATAAGCGCTATAGAACGCGTACCGGCAATAGCTATTACGGTCAGCCGCGTGCCTTCATGCTGTCGCTTAGCCACCGTTTCTAACGACCAAATCATGTTTCTCTAAGGAAGTACTGATGATTACATTCAAAAAAACATTGGTAGCAACAGTAGTGCTGGCTTCTATGGGCGTGTTGGCAGGTTGCCAAAGCGTGCCTGAAGCGCGTCAACAGACAGTTATTGAGCAGTTGTCTAGCGTACCTATGCTACGCCAAGACACCATTGCTGGTGCGTATGAGGTAGCGGTGTCCCCAAGCGTGGATAGCGTGTTTGTCGCTGCTGTGCCTGCGTTTGAGCCTAACACTGGTGGTGTGGTGCACAGACTGGATCCGCGTAGTCTGCAAATTGTGCAGAGCATTCAGTTGCCACGTCGTTCGTTTGCATTGGGCGTTAACCCCACTTTAGACACTTTATATGTGGGCAATACCTTGGATGGCTCGCTGACAGTTGTGGATGCGAAGAGCGGTGCTGTAAAAGGCATGATCCAGTTGGGCGAGCGTGTTGTGGATGGCAAAGGCCAAGTGTCAGCACCACATACGCGTAAAGTGGTAGTGGATTCTCAGCGCAATCAGATCTTTGTGACTAGCCCAGACAGTGAAGGCCAAGTGTGGATTGTGGATGGTGCTACAAATAGCTTGCGTCACACCGTAGAGACCAATGGTCCATGGCCAGCAGGTGCGGCATTTGATCGTGCAAATAATCGCTTGTACGTAGGCCAAGGCGGCCTAAATGAAGTAGTAGTGATCAACCCAGAAAGTGGTGAGATCGTTAAGACGTTATCCACAGGCGATACCACCAGCACCAATCCTAAAGACTCCAAGCACTTCTTTGTGAACATAGCGATTGATGAGAAAAACCAGCGCTTGTTTGCTGCCGATGCCAACACAGGTTCGGTGTATGTGTTTGATTTGGGCAATGGCAAAGTGGTGCAGATTGTTCCCGTAGGTGAAGGCTTGCTGGATATTGCCTACAGCGAACAGCGTAATGAAATCCTTGCCACTAACCGTGGTGTGTCTCGTGGTAGCCCAGCGGGTACAGGTAGCCTGACAGTGATTGATGGCACTAACTATGGCGTGAACCGTCGCATAGATTTGCCCGTACATCCTAACAGCGTTGCGTTGTCTGCTAATGGCCAGACAGCCTATGTGACTGTGAAAGTGCCGCATGGCAAGGATCACCCGGCATGGCGCAAAGATGCACAAGACAGCATCGTACGTATTGATTTGCAAGGCGGCTAAATGCAGAAAGCTGGGAGATGTGGGCGCTGGTGCAAGCGCATGTTGTTTGCTGCGCCAGTGTTGCTGGTGGCAGGTGGGGGCTACATAGGGTGGAAATCTTCGGCGGCACAGCAGGTGGAAACTACTGTGGCAGAACGCGCCGATATTGCGATCACCGTAAATGCCATTGGCACGCTACAACCCAGCCAGTATGTGGATGTAGGTGCTCAGGTGTCCGGGCAGATTATGCGTCTGCCCGTACAACCTGGGGACAAAGTAGAGCAGGGTCAACTGTTAGTGGAAATTGATCCTAGCGTGCAGCAAGCCGTGGTAGATGCAGGTAGAGCAGCGTTACGAGGTTTAGAAGCGCAGCTACAAGAGCAACAAGCCAAAAACTTATTGGCACGCCAAATGCTGGCGCGTGAACAGCGTTTGCATAAAGTGGGAGCGACACGGGAAGAGTCGCTGCAGCAAGCGCAAGCGGAGCTATCGGTTACCGCTGCTAAGGTGGAACACTTGCGTGCACAAATTGCACAAAGTGAAGCTAGCCAGCGAGCCGAGGAAACACGATTAGGCTACACCCGCATTTATGCTCCTATGTCGGGTACGGTGGTGAGCGTCAAAGCACGGGAAGGCCAAACCCTGAATGCTACTTATCAAACGCCAGACATCTTGCGCATTGCCGATTTGTCGGTGATGACGGTATGGACGGATGTGTCCGAGGCCGATGTGCGGCAAGTGCAGCCGGGGCAGGCTGTGTCTTTTACGACGTTGGGGATAGAGGAAGAGCCTAGGCGTTGGCATGGCAAAGTGCGTCAGGTATTGCCAGCTCCGCCACAAACGACAACGGAAGGCGCAGAGGCGAAATCAGACACAGCAGTGACTTATACCGTGTTGTTCGATGTGGATAATGCCGATGCAGCATTGATGTCTCAAATGACGGCGCAAGTGACCTTCACGGTTTTGCAGGCTGATAACGTGTTGAGCATACCGATTGTGGCATTACAGCGTGATGCAGGCCAATCATGGGTATGGCGCATAGCGGCTAACGATAAACCCGTGAGGCAAGATGTGACGGTAGGGGTGCGTAACCGCCATTTGGTGGAAATAGTAGATGGTCTAAGCGAAGGTACCCAAATCGTATTGCGAGAAAATGAGCCAGAGCAAAGCTGGAGCTGGTTGCAATGGTAGAAGCCGTCACGCCGCTCATTGAGCTGAAGGCTATACGTAAACAGTACGGTGGGCTAGATGGGGCACCCGTAGTAGAGGTGCTGCATGGTATAGACCTGCGCATACACGCGGGCGAGTTCGTAGCCATTGTGGGGCAATCTGGGTCGGGTAAGTCCACCTTAATGCACATACTGGGGTGCTTAGACAGTCCCAGTAGTGGTGATTATTTTTTCCAAGGTAAAGACGTTGCGCGTTTGGATGCGGATTCCTTAGCGCGCTTACGTCGAGAGGCCTTTGGTTTTGTGTTTCAGGGCTATCACCTGATTCCTACCGAAAGTGCGCGCGAAAATGTGGAAGTGCCTGCTGTATATGCAGGTACGCCTATAGAGCAACGTAATGCCAGAGCCAGTGCGTTATTAGAGCGCTTGGGCTTAGCAGAACGGCAGGCGAACAGGCCACACCAACTGTCTGGTGGTCAGCAGCAACGCGTGTCTATTGCTAGGGCCTTAATGAATGGTGGCCATATTATTTTGGCTGATGAACCCACTGGGGCTCTAGATTCGCAAAGTGGCAAAGAGGTGATGGCCTTATTCCACGAGTTGGCGGATGCCGGGCACACCATCATTTTGATCACGCACGATAGATCAGTAGCCGCGCAAGCAAGGCGAGTCATCGAAATTCGTGATGGCCAAATTGTGGGTGACTCCGGTAAAGCGGAGCAGACCCAAGCGCCTATGCCTGATGCGTTAGCCAACTTTTGGGAACCTACTGCGCAGCCCACTGAACGTGCCGTACAGGGTGAAGAGTTACGCGAGGCATTACGAGCAGCATGGCGCACCATGCGTGTGAATAGAGCGCGCACCTTGCTGACTTTGCTGGGCATCATTATTGGTGTGGCATCAGTGATTGTGATGATGGCGGTAGGCGAAGGCGCGCGGCAACGGGTGATGGCACAAATGGGCACCATGGGCACCACCATTATGTATATGAGCGGGACTAAGCCTGTGACAGGTGGGCCGCGCGGCATATTAAGTGATGAAGATTTAGCTGCGGTACGTACCTTGCCGGAGATTAGCAGGGTAATGCCGGTGATTGGTGATCCTATTACCGTGCGCTTTGCGAATGTGAGTTTGCAGGTGTATGTGTTTGCCGCTAACGAGGAAATGCCCAGCATGCACCATTGGCGTGTAGCAGAGGGGCGTTATTACACGGCACAAGAAGACAAAAGCTTGGCTCCCGTTGTGGTGCTAGGCGCAGCCATGCGTAAACGATTTTTTGGGGATAAAAGCCCAGTAGGCGAATTATTACTTATTGGTAATTCACCTTTTGAAGTCATTGGCGTAATGGAAGAGCGGGGGGCCGATTCAGGTGCGCAAAGCTATGACGATATGGTGTTCATTCCCTATCAGGCTGGGCGCGCGCGCGTATATCAAGCACAGACGCAACCTGATTATGTAGTGATGGAAGCGGCATCGTCTGATGTGGTGTTTGAGGCAGAGCGATCGGTGCGTGACTTGTTGATGGCTAGGCATGGCGACCGAGAGGATTTCAGCATCGGTAATGCGGCTGCCCGTTTACAAGCAGAGGCGTCCACACGTCGTAGTATGACCATCATGTTGGGCTTAATTGCCGCCGTATCGTTGTTGGTGGGGGGTATAGGTGTGATGAACGTCATGCTGATGTCCGTCAAAGAGCGTACGAGGGAGATTGGTATACGCATGGCAACAGGAGCAAGACAACGCGATATTCTGCGTCAGTTTCTGACGGAGTCTATGGTGCTGACGGTGAGTGGCGGCATGACAGGTATTGCATTGGCAGCGTTACTGGGCATTGGCTTGGCTTTGGTGGGCATGGACATGGTGTTTTCTGTTAGTGCCATCGTGGGGGCTTTTGGGTGCGCCGTGATAACGGGGCTGGTATTTGGATTTATGCCGGCACGTACCGCTGCCAGAATGGATCCTGTGGTGGCATTGGCAGGTGAGTAAAACATGAAGACAGTCTATGTAATGCTGGGTGCGCTGTGGCTAGCAGGGTGTGCAGCCCTGCCTGCTGATGAAACGGAGAAAACCGTCAGCTTGCCTTCCGCGTGGCAAAGTACGCAGGTGTCTGAGGCAAAAAATAACGAGTTGCTTAGTGCAGCGTGGTGGCAAAGTTTCCAAAGCCCAGAGTTGTTGTCACTGTTGCAGCAAGTACAAACGCAGAACTGGGATCTGGAAGCTGCCGCCGCACGTATACGGCAGGCCGAGGCGCAAGCCCAAAGCGCGGGTGCTGCCTTGTGGCCAGATGTGAAGGTGGAGCTGTCTACTTCTAGAGAGGGGCGCTTGGGGGGCGATGCAAATTATGCTGGAGGGCGATTCGGCGCTGGTTTGCGGGCAGCCTATGAGGTGGACTTGTGGGGGGGCGTGCGAGCAGGCAGCGATGCGGCCACAAGTAGGTTAGTGAGGCAGCGGGCGTTGTGGCAGGCCACGCAACTGAGAGTCAGCACCGAGGCTGCCAAAGCATGGGTGGATGTACTGAGTCTGAATGAGCGCTTGCAGATTGCTCAGCAGAATCAAGCGGTAGCCTATGAGCTATTGCAGTGGATGACGCATCGTTCTGAAGCAGGTGCTGAGGATAAGTTGGCGGTAGTTAGGCAACAGCAACTGTGGGCGGAGCAACGCCAGCAGGTAGAGAGGCTGACTCAGCAGCAACATCAAGCACAGTCTAGATTGCAGATTTGGACAGGCACCTTAGGGGCATCTGAGACAACTGTTGCTAGCCGCTTAGAGCAGGTTCCTGTGCCTACGGTGGAGAGTGGTGTTCCATCACAGTTGTTGGTGCGCCGGCCTGATCTGTTGGCTGCCGAGGCTGAGTTACAGGCTGCCAAAGCTGATGTGCTTGTCGCCAGAGCCGCCATGCTGCCGCAGCTCAATCTATCGCTGTATGCCGGAGGCTCGGCTGGTAGTTTGAGTGATGTGTTGCGCAATCCCCTGTATAACGCTGCTGCCAATTTGTTGGCACCTATCTTTAATGCAGGCCGTTTAGAGGCAGGATATACGTTGGCACAAGCGAAGCAGCAAGAATTATTGATGCTGTATCAGCAGTCTATCGTGCAGGCTTTTGTGGAAGTAGAGGTGGCCCTAGAGGCTGTGGCTGGGCTGGCGAAACAAGAGGCGGTGCAACAAGAAATCGTGCAGTTGGCGTCTGAGGCTATGCGACTGGCGCAACAACGTTACGAGGCGGGGGCAGAAACAGCGCAAAGCGTATTGGAAACACAGCGGCAATGGTACCAAGCGCGTGATGTCGTGATTCAGCACAAGGCCGCTCGTTTGTGGGCAGTGATGGATTTGTATAGAGCATTAGGGGGCGGTTGGCCTGTGGCCTAGCCCCCTAAGATGGTGACGCGTTACTTCACCAGTACGCGTTGCAGGAAGTTGCTGATATCAGCCAGTTCTTCGGCACATACCGAGTGCGGCATCATGGGGTAGCTGTGCCACTCCACGTGATAGCCCAAGTCTTGCAGACGTTGACGCGATTGCTGTGCTCGGTCAATCAGTACAACAGGGTCTTGTGTGCCGTGTCCCATGAAAATGGGGGTGTCTTGGTTAGCTTTGTGGCGTTCTTTGTCCACTTTGTCTATCAGGGGTAAGTAGCCAGACAAACAAATCATGCCGGCCAGAGATTCCTCCAGGCGCAAACCCGTTTGCAGGGTCATGGCACAGCCTTGTGAGAAGCCAGCCAGCACGATGCGTTCAGTAGGGATGTCGCGTGCATTTTCACGCGCAATCAAATCTTGTACCGAGCTTTGTGATGCACGTAGACCACCTTCATCTTCATGGCGTACCAAGTCAGAGGTATAGATGTCGTACCAAGAGCGCATGCTCATTCCACCATTAATGGTGACTGGCTGTACTGGGGCATGAGGAAAAATAAAGCGTATTGCCAAATGCTTGGGCAGATGCAGTTCAGGAATGACGGGTGCGAAATCGTTGCCATCGGCACCTAACCCATGCAGCCAGATGACAGAAAACTCTGGGTTGGGGGCAGTTTCGATTTCAATGCACTCAAGTAAAGGGGTCATAACGGCTCCAGTTACGCAACGATGGATTTGATGGCTTGAAACAGGCTACGGAAGTGCTTGCGAGAAGGCTCTTTGCCTTCTGGTAGTACGGCGTTTTGCTCGGCTTCTTTACGTGCTTGACGTATGAGCGTACGCAATTCTTGCGCCTGATCTTGGCCGTAGGTGTTCAAGAACTCGGTTAAGGCATTATCATCACGCATGAGCAGGTCGCGTAATGCTTCCAGTTTATGCATGGAACGTGCCTGCTCCTTGGAACCGTTGGTCCAGATGTCCAACTGATGGCGTATGGCATCAGCGTCGACTTGGCGTAACAGCTTACCTACGTAAAGGATTTGGCGTCGTTTGCCTTCGCGTGCGGTACTGATGCGTTGTGCCTCTTTAATGGCAGCATGCAGTTTCTCGCCAAGGTCTAGTTGACGTAGCTTGCTATCCGGCAGCGTGATAAGCTCCTTGCCAAGATCCACCAGTTCATGCATTTCGCGTTTGACTTGGGATTTGCTGGGGCCATAGTAGCCGTTTTCATCGGGTTCCAGAGTAGGATCAGACATAATAGAGCAAAGAGTTATTCATTAATTGGCTATCATAACCGCCTGAGCGGAAAGAGTATCAATGACCACATCAACAATTTCCAGTTTGCCCATTGTGGAAAACCAGTCGCACTTCGCCGAATTGGCTGAAGAGGCGTTGAAATACGCGAAGAAACGCGGTGCTTCTGATGCGGCTGTGGAGGTTTCCGAAAGCAAAGGGCTCTCGGTGTCTGTACGCAACAGAGATCTGGAAACCGTAGAGCAGACTAGAGATCGTGGCTTGACCATCACAGTGTTTGATGGGCAGCGACGTGGCTCGGCCTCCACTTCGGATTTTGCGACTAAAGCCATTCAAGAAACAGTAGAGGCTGCATGGCATATTGCGCGCCACACCGCTACTGATGAATCTTCTGGGTTGCCAGAGAAAAAACTGTTGGCAATGGAATACCCAGACTTGCAGTTGTATTCACCGTGGTTGGTGGATGCAGAGGAAGCACGACGTTTGGCATTGCGCGCCGAAATCGCTGCACTGGAACGTAGCCCCATTATTACCAACAGCGAAGGCGCTTCCGTCAATAGCTCGGAAGGCCACTTTGTATTGGCGAACAGCAAAGGTTTTATGGGTGGCTATCCTTATAGCCGCCACAGTTTGTCGGTGTTGCCAATTGCTGGTCGTGGCGACAATATGCAGCGCGACTACTGGTACACATCCGCGCGTTGTGCCAGTCGTTTGGCAAGCCCAGAATCAGTAGGTGAATACGCAGCTGACCGTACTATGTCTAGGTTGTCGGCTCGTGCTATCAAAACTGGTCACTACCCTGTGCTGTTTGAAGCGCCGGTAGCGGTAGGTTTGTTGGGATCGTTGGTGCAGGCAGCCAGTGGTGGTGCACTGTATAGAAAAACGTCTTTCTTGGTCGACGCACTGGGTAAAGACATCTTCGCTAAACATTTAAGCGTGATTGAAGACCCGTACCGCTTAGGTGCGTTTGGTAGCTCACCGTTTGATAGTGAAGGCGTAACACCGCAACGTCGTAAGATCATCAGCAAAGGCGAGCTAAAAGGCTACTTCTTGTCTACCTACACCGCGCGCAAATTGGGTATGACCACTACTGGTAATGCGGGTGGCTCACACAACTTGTCGCTGATCTCCAGCCAAACACGTCCTGAAGACGACTTCAAAGAGATGTTGCGTAAACTCGGTACAGGCTTGCTGGTGACTGAACTAATAGGTCAGGGCATTAACTATGTGACGGGTGATTATTCCCGTGGTGCGTTTGGTTACTGGGTAGAAAACGGCGAGATTAAACATGCCGTAGAAGAAATCACTATTGCTGGAAACTTGCAGCAGATGTTTAAGGACATTGTGGCGGTGGGTGCCGATGTGTTTGATAAAGGCTCCAAGGCTACAGGCTCTGTATTAATCAGCAAAATGGCGATTGCGGGCAGTTAACGCATGAGACTTGTCATGTCTGTGCAATAAAGTGCGGTGCGGTTGCACAGAGAGTTTTAAGACAGTGTATTATCACCGAATCGGCAGGTGCGCTCAGTAGACACCTGCCTATGCTAAGAACGCCAAGGAGAAAGCAAACATGGAGCGTCGCTCATTTCTGAAGAAAGCGGGTGTAGGGGCCGTTGCAGGGACTACAGCAGCCTTTGCCGCACCAGCGATTGCGCAAAGCAATCCAAAAATTAACTGGAAGATGACTTCCACTTATGGGCCTTCACTGCCAGCACTGTTCGGTACAGCCCAGTTGTTTACCAAAATGGTAGAAGAGGCGACAGAAGGCAACTTCCAGATTCGTCTGTACCCAGCTGGCGAGATTGTTCCCGGCTTTGAGGTGATGGATGCTGTGGGTAACGGTACGGTGGAAGCAGGTCAAACTGCGTCTTACTACTTCTACGGTAAAGATCCTGCTTTTTCGTTTGATACTGCGGTGCCATTTGGCCTGAACGCACGTCAAATGGAAGCCTGGATGTACGAAGGCGATGGGATGAAGTTGATGCGTGAGCTGTTTGCTACACGTAATATTGTGAACTTCCCCTTGGGTAATACTGGTACGCAAATGGGCGGTTGGTACCGTAAAGAAATCAACTCCGTAGAAGACCTTAAAGGTCTGAAAATGCGTACAGCGGGTTTTGCTGGCGAAGTATTGGCGCGTTTGGGTGTGGTGCCTCAGCAAGTACCTCCAGGTGATATTTACCCATCCTTGGAAAAAGGTACATTGGATGCCGTGGAATTCGTAGGTCCAGTGGACGACGAAAAACTGGGCTTCCATAAAGTAGCTAAATACTACTACTACCCCGGTTGGTGGGAAGGTTCCGCACAGGTATCCCTGTACATCAACCAAGATGCGTTGGCTACATTGCCTAAGCATTACCAAGATATCATCGCGATTTGTGCTCGTGCAGCCAGCGGTAAAATGCTGACTACATACGACACACAAGGTCCTGGTGCATTGCGTCGTTTGATCGCTTCCGGTGCTGTACTGAAAGCTTTCCCACGTGACGTAATGGATGCATCGTTCGAGGCTTCTCAAGTTGTGTACAAAGAATTCTGCGACCAAAACGCAGGCTTCAAGAAAATTTACGACAACTACATGGCCTTCCGTGACGAGCTGGTGCCTTGGTTCCGCGTAGCTGAAGGCGCCTACGATAACTACTTAGGTATGGCCTTGGCAAATCGCCGCCGTTCCTAATTAGCGTTGCGCTGATACGGCAAAAAGCCCCTTAAGTCTATGCTTTTGGGGCTTTTTTGTGCTAATATCTTCTGCTTTGGCTTATCTGCTTTTGGCACGGGCGAATAATAACGTCTTGGCTAGGGTGGAAAGCAGCACTGTTGCAAAAGATATTTTGCAACCTTTTATACTTAGGAACCATCATGAAAACCTTCGTGGCTAAGCCGCTGGAAGTTCGCCGTGAGTGGTTTGTGATCGATGCCAAGGACAAAGTCCTGGGTCGTGTGGCCAGCGAAGTCGCACGTCGCCTACGTGGCAAACACAAACCTGAATACACTCCTCACGTTGATACCGGTGATTACATCATCATCATCAACGCAGCTGATATCCGTGTAACGGGTAACAAAGCTCAGGATAAAAAATACTACCGTCACTCCGGTTACGTAGGTGGTATTACAGAAACTAATTTCGAAACCATGCAAGAGCGTTTCCCCGGTCGTGCTATGGAGAAAGCGGTTAAAGGCATGCTGCCAAAAGGTCCTCTGGGTTACGCCATGGCCAAAAAACTGAAGGTATATGCTGGTGCAGAGCACCCACATACTGCTCAGCAACCTAAACCGCTGGAAATCTAAGGACAGATCATGATCGGTAATTGGAACTACGGTACAGGCCGCCGCAAATCTTCGGTAGCTCGCGTATTCATCAAAAAAGGCTCCGGCGCTATTGTGGTCAATGGTAAACCTGTAGACGAGTACTTCGCTCGTGAAACAGGTCGCATGATCGTTCGTCAACCTTTGGTACTGACAAACCACTTGGAAAGCTTTGACATCAAAGTGAACGTACACGGTGGTGGTAACAGTGGCCAAGCTGGTGCAGTGCGCCACGGTCTGACACGTGCATTGATCAACTTTGACGAAACGTTGAAAACAACGCTGAAACAAGCTGGCTTGGTAACACGTGATGCACGTGAAGTTGAGCGTAAGAAAGTTGGTTTCCACAAAGCACGTCGTCGTAAACAGTTCAGCAAACGCTAATCCTGTTTATGGCTTGGGCATGGCTTGCTATGCCCACCTCAACAAAACCCCGGTTATGCCGGGGTTTTGTTGTATGGCAACAGCGCTGAGCTCTTTGGGCGCGCTTTGCCTCATTGAGCTTCAATTTACTGCATAATAGTTTATTGTCTTTTACGCATTTTTCAGGGTTAGTGATATGGCTGCATCCGATACGGCGACACGTATTAAAGTAGGGATTGTTGGGGCGACTGGTTACACTGGGGTTGAACTGCTGCGATTGCTCGCGCTGCACCCTAACGCAGAAGTAGTTGCGGTAACGTCACGCCAAGAAGATGGCATGCCGGTAGCTGACATGTTCCCTAACTTGCGTGGCCATATTGATGCGGTATTTCAAACGCCAGATGCCGCACAACTGGAAAAATGCGATGTAGTATTCTTTGCTACGCCACACGGTGTAGCGATGAAGGAAGCCCGTAAGTTGCTAGAACACGGTGTAAAAGTTATAGACTTGGCGGCAGACTTCCGTATTCAAAATACAGACGTATTCCAACAGTGGTACAAAATGCCACACGAGTGTCCAGACCTGCTTAAAGACGAGTCTGTGTACGGTTTGGTTGAGCTAAACCGCGAGAAAATCCGCTCTGCAAAAATCATTGGTAACCCAGGTTGCTATCCTGTGACCGTGCTCACAGGTTTGTTGCCTGTGTTGGAAGGTGGCAAAAAACTGATTGATACGTCACGTATTATTGCGGACTGCAAATCAGGTGTGTCTGGTGCTGGGCGTACAGCCTCGCAAGCGAACTTGTTTTCTGAAGCCAGTGATAATTTCAAGGCATATGGCGTAGCAGGTCACCGACATCACCCAGAAATTTCTGAGCATTTGCAAACCATTCATGGTGCTGAGGTAGGGCTGACATTCGTGCCACACTTGGTGCCTATGATTCGAGGCATGTTCTCTACGATCTATGCGCGTATTTTGCCTGAAGCATTGGATACTGATTTCCAAGCCTTGTACGAACAGCGTTACGCCAACGAGCGCTTTATTGATGTGTTGCCTGCTGGGCGTTTGCCAGAAACGCGCACGGTTAAGGCCTCGAACAATGTGCGTATTGCGGTTCAGCGCCCAGGCAATGGTGATCAATTGATTATCTTAGTCGTACAAGATAACCTAGTAAAAGGCGCTGCAGGTCAGGCTGTGCAAAATATGAACGTGATGTTTGATTTGCCAGAGTCTACTGGTTTGGAACTGGTTGCTATTCTGCCTTGATGCAGCAAGGGCAGGGAACTTGTGCCATGAAAAACGGTCTCTAGACTATGCAAGAATCAGTCCCTCCCTCATCGCACGCTACGCGTTCTGGTAGTTTTAGTCGTATCCTTTCCTGGTGTTTCGCGCTGTTATTAGGCGTGGCTGGCGGAATGGCAATAGACGACTGGATACTGCCAGAGCCTTCTACTACTCAAGATTACGCATCTCAAGTGGCGATGCAGCAGCTGCAGCAGCAGTTGTATCAAGAGCAGTTAGAGGTAGATACACTGCAGGGACAACTGCAGGTAGAGCAAGGCACAATTAAAGGCTTGGAAGATGAACTGCAAAAAATGCAGTTGGAAAAAAGCCGCTTGGGCGAGCAGTTAGCGTTTTACGAAACACTATTGCCGCCAGGGCCTCAAGGTACCATCAGTATCCGGGCATTTGATGTGGAAATGATGGGGCCTTTGCTGCGTTATAAGGTATTGTTGCAACGTAGCATGGTGAACGGAAAGCCCTTTGACGGTACGATGTACTTTACTGCAGAAGGGCTGCGAAACGGTGAGCCTGTTTCTATTACGCTAGAAGAAGCCACGGCAGAATTGGCAGAAGGCCAAGAGTTGGGTACAGCTAACGCTGCGGTCACAGCCGGGAAGAACCAATTTCCCCTGAACTTCGAGCAGTTTAATAGAGAGCAAGGCTGGTTGGTATTACCCGACGACTTCCATATTCAGGCATTAACCATGAGTATTCTGGAAGGAAAAACGGTGCGAGCATCCCGTAAAGTGGAGCTGAATACCACAGAGGCGACAAGCGAATCGTAAAAGCTTAAAATAAATGACAAAGGTCATTGCTGGAGTATTGTATGAGTACCCTTACCGAAACTATTGATTTGCAGGCGCCTCCTGTTCCGTTGCTGTTTAGTGATGCAGCGGTGGAAAAGGTACGTGAGCTGTTGCTGGAAGAAGGTAACCCCGACTTGAAACTGCGCGTTTTTGTGCAGGGTGGTGGTTGTTCCGGTTTTCAGTATGGTTTCACATTTGACGATGTGGTGAACGACGACGATACCACCATCGATAAAAACGGCGTGCAGCTGCTGATCGACCCTATGAGCTTCCAATATCTGGTTGGGGCTGAAATCGATTACAAAGACGATATTGACGGTGCTCAATTCGTTATTCGTAACCCTAACGCATCCACCACCTGTGGTTGCGGATCTTCCTTCTCGGTATAAACGCTGGCTTGCGTACAACCCTGCCAATTATTAGGCCGGGTAGTACGCTCCAAGCATTACCGCATGATGTGCCCCGGTAACCGCCGGGGCATTTGCTTTGATGCCATGCATGTGAGCATGAGCAAGCCACGCAAAAGCCAGCGCTTCTACATGCTGGGGGTGTAGTCCCAGTACCTCGGTGCTGTGTACTGGAACGCCTAAGAGCTGTGTGATGCGTAGTAATAACGCATGATTGAATGCGCCACCACCACAGACTACAACTTCTTCTGTGCCTGCTGCATAGCGCTGTATGGCTTGGCTCACACTTTGCGCGGTAAGCTCCAATAAAGTGGCTTGAATATCTTCAGGGCTAGCGTTGGGGGCTTGTTGCGCTATATGGTGTTCTAGCCAGTTTGCATGGAATAGGTCGCGCCCAGTAGATTTGGGCGGGGCAATAGTAAACCAAGGCTCAGCAAGCATGCTATCTAATAGAGCGGGGATCACTGTGCCGCTGCTGGCCCACGCGCCAGAGGCGTCATAAGGCAGACCTTGGTGCTTACCTATCCAGTAATCCATTAGCATGCTGGCAGGCCCTGTATCAAAACCACGTAGTGGCTGGTTGGGGTGCAAGATACTAATGTTAGCGATGCCGCCTAAGTTCAAGACGACGCGGGGATGATCGCTGGCAAAAAGTCCGTGATGAACGCTGGGAACTAGCGGTGCGCCTTGTCCGCCAGCAGCAATGTCGCGGCTACGGAAATCGGCGATAACCGCGATGTTGGTTAACTCAGCTAGCAGAGCAGGAGCATTTAACTGAATAGTGAAGCCTAGTTCCGGGCGGTGACGTATGGTTTGACCGTGAGCGCCAATGGCGCGCACCGAACTGGCTGCTAGATTGTGTCGTTCTAGTAAGCGGTGGCACACGCTGGCATAGCAGTGTGTTAATTCAATAGCGGCTAGGTTGGCGCGTTCCAGTTCGTTATCGCCAGGACGATTTAAGTCCAACAGCTGTTGGCGTAACGATGGCGGAAGCTCGCACGAAGCGGCATCTACAATCACAGGAGTTTGGTCGTTGTCAAAGCGAGCCAACACAGCATCCACACCATCGGTACTCGTGCCGGACATTAAGCCTATATACAGTTCTGGTTGCGACATGGTCATAAAAAAACGGCACCGCTGTCGGTGCCGTTAGTGTAGTGAGAGTTAGTTGCTGTTGGCGGCTAGCAGTTCATGACGGCTTTGTAATAAAGCCAATTGTGTTTTGTACTGACCTACCTGATTTTGGAATGCTTGCAGTCGGACGGGTTCTAGTTTGCGAGCGACGGGAAGGTCTATCGCTAATGGATCCACCGGTGTGCCGTTTACGCGGAACTCATAGTGCAAGTGCGGGCCAGTGGACCAACCTGTAGAGCCTACGTAGCCAATCAATTGACCTTGCTCTACGCGATCACCATTGCGTAAGCCCTGGGCAAAACGGCTTTGGTGAGCGTACAGAGTGCTGTAGTTGCTGTGGTGCTTCAGAATGATGACGTTACCGTAACCGTTCTGTACGCCTACAAACTCTACAACGCCATCAGCTGTAGCATGAATGGGTGTACCGCTTGGGGCGGCATAGTCTACGCCTTTATGACCGCGCCATTTACCGCTGATGGGGTGACGGCGACCACCAAAGGTGGAGCTGATACGCGTGAATTTCAGCGCGTTGCGTAAGAAAGAACCTTGCCCTTGCAGGTTTTGGCCGTTGGCATCGTAATAGCTACCGCCGTTGCCAGAACTGGATTCACTAAACCACAGGGCTTCGTGGGTTTTGCCTTGGTTGTCGAACTCCAGAGCCAAAATACGGCCAGAACCTACTTGTTGACCATTTAGGTTGTAGGTTTCGTAGATGACGCGCAATTTGTCGCCAGCACGCAAATCTTTAATAAAGTCTACTTTACTGCCCAAGATTTCGGGAATCTGCAAAGCGATACTGTCAGGAATGCCGGCAGTATCGGTAGCTCCAAAAAGCGAGGTGCGAATTTCGGCTTCAGCGACTTGTATGTTTGGGGTAGCGACGGAGACTTCCTCGCTTGCTGTAAATCCACCTTCGCCGTTAGTGCGAACTTCTAACCAGCGAGAGGCAGGTTTGCCATTTTCTGTGCTGGAAGGGGTGTGGAAATAGCTTAGCGATTGCAGTTGATTGTTTTCGTCCAGAGCGGCACGCACGGTGCGACCGGGGTACAGCTTGTAAATTGAGCGCGCATCTTTGTCATGCGTCAGGAATTGCTGCAGGCCCTCTTCACGAATATTCAGACGTTGCAACACCGAGGCCAGCGTGTCGCCACGGCGTATGCGGGTTTCCTGAATAAAGGGGTCGGAGAAGCTGCTGTCCAGTGACTCAATAGAAAAAGGCAAGTCCAGCGTAGTGCGAGCCTGATAAAGCACAGGTTTGCTGTCATCTCCTGAGGAAGGGTTAACAGCAATAGCGGCAGCGCCTGCGAACATGCCAAGGGCAAGAACTAGCAGGCCTTTTTGTATCAGACGTGCGGGGCTGGTTGTGCGTTTGCTGCGGACAGTGGCGGTGGTGGTTCCGTTGATCTCTTTTTCTAGCATTGAAGCAAAACCTAGCGGTTGGCATTGCAGAAAATATGTCCTGTCGCAGGGCATATAGCCTAGCAATGCAAGTAACGTAGCAGGGAGTCAGAACGTTAAATTATTCTTCGTAGCGAAGCTTATTAGCGTTCTGTTAAGATATAGGGGTTTATACTGATCATTCGTGATGATCTGATAAACACTAGTATCCTAGCGCATTTGACTCAATTTATCGAGTTTTTTCGAGAAAAAATTAGGCAGATTATGTCCTCCCCCGACTTTACTATTACTCCAGAAGTGCAAGCCGCACTTGATATCGCCAAACGTGGCTGTGATGAACTCATTGTAGAAGCTGAGTTTGCTAAGAAATTGGCGCGTAGCCAAGCGTCTGGCAAGCCTCTACGTATCAAGCTGGGCTTGGATCCTACCGCCCCTGATATTCATCTGGGTCACACTGTAGTGCTGAACAAAATGCGTCAGCTACAAGACCTAGGTCATACCGTCATTTTCCTGATTGGTGATTTCACTTCCACTATCGGTGACCCTAGTGGTCGCAACTCTACTCGTCCGCCACTGACCCCAGAGCAGGTCAAGTCAAATGCGCAGACTTATTACGATCAGGCCAAACTGATCCTGGACGAGAGTCGCATGGAAGTGCGATATAACTCTGAGTGGTGTGATCAGCTGGGTTCTCGCGGCATGATTCAACTGGCGTCACGTTATACCGTGGCTCGTATGATGGAGCGTGATGACTTCACCAAGCGCTTCCAGTCACACACACCTATTTCGGTACACGAGTTCTTGTATCCGTTGTTGCAAGGCTATGATTCCGTCATGTTGAAAGCTGATCTGGAGCTGGGGGGGACGGATCAGAAATTTAACTTGCTGGTGGGCCGTGAACTGCAAAAAGAATATGGTCAAGAACAGCAGTGCATTCTGACTATGCCTTTGTTGGTAGGTTTGGATGGCGTTGAAAAAATGTCCAAGTCCAAAGGCAACTACATCGGTATCACTGAAAATGCAGACTCCATGTTCGGTAAGATCATGTCTGTCTCCGATACGTTGATGTGGATGTACTACGAGTTGCTGTCGTTCAAGAGCATGGCAGACATCAATGCATTGAAAGCCAGTGTGGAGCAGGGTGCAAACCCACGCGACATTAAAGTAGCGTTGGCACAGGAAATCATTACACGTTTCCACTCGGCACAAGCTGCTGATGCTGCATTGCATGATTTCGAGGCGCGTTTCCGTCATGGTGAAATCCCCGAGAACATGCCTGAAGTTAGCGTAAATGGTGCGCCAATTGGTATAGTAAAACTATTGCGCGAAGCAGGACTGGTTCCATCAAATAGCGAAGCTAACCGCAGCATCGAACAAGGTGGTGTTCGCATTGATGGCGTGAAGGTTGAAGATAAGGCCTTAGAACTTGTAGCCGGTACGTATGTGCTGCAAGTGGGCAAACGACGTTTTGCCCGTGTAAGTGTCTCTTGACTGTTTGTGAGGGCGGATTATGAAGTTACGTAGTGACTCTTTTACTGATCAGGCTGTGATCCCAGAGCGTTTGGCTTTTGGTCGGGCAGATGCCGCGACAAAAGTGGCCTTGGCAGGTAATGCCAACCCGCATCTGGCCTGGGAGGATGTTCCAGAAGGAACCCGCTCTTTCGTTGTATTGTGCGTAGACCATGATGTGCCTGCAGTGCCGGATGATATAAATCAGCCTGGCAAAGAGGTGGCCGCCGATACGCCGCGCGTTGATTTCTATCACTGGGTCTTGGTGGATATTCCTGCTGAGGTTCGTGAAATTTCCGAAGGCGCGTATTCGGATCGTGTTACCCCCCGAGGTAAAGCGGGCCCATTGGCTCCTAGTGGTACACGCCAAGGCTTGAATGACTACAGTAAGTTTTTTGCGCATGATCGTGACATGAGCGGAGATTACTTTGGTTACGACGGTCCGTGCCCGCCGTGGAACGACGCTTTGCAGCACCGTTATACCTTCACCATTTATGCGCTGGATCTGGAAGAGCTTCCACTGGAAGGCAAATTTGGTGGAGCAGAGGCCAAAGCAGTAATGCAAGGCCACATTCTGGCGCAAGCTAGTTTGACGGGCACCTACACCTTGAATGAGAAACTGTTATAAGCAGTTTTGACAAAACAGGTTGAAAAATATTCACCTAAAAGGTGGCACTCTTTCACACAACTGTCTTTTTTTTGAAGAAGGTTGTTGGTTTGAGTGCCACCTTTGCCTTATTTCAGCCCTAGGCAACGCTTAGGCGCTAAAATGGCAGCTTCATTTTAGTTTCCTTATTTTTTAGGATCTCTCATGTTTGATCGTTCACGTACGCTGGATATTGTAGACCCCGCTCTTTGGGATGCTATCCAGAAAGAAGACACCCGCCAAGAACAGCATATTGAGCTGATTGCTTCGGAAAACTACGCTAGCCCTGCAGTGATGCAGGCGCAGGGTACCCAACTGACTAACAAGTATGCAGAGGGCTATCCCGGTCGTCGTTACTATGGCGGTTGTGAGTACGTGGACGTAGTTGAGCGCTTGGCTATAGAGCGCCTGAAAGAATTGTTTGGTGCAGAAGCTGCTAACGTACAGCCTAATTCCGGCTCCCAAGCCAACCAAGGCGTGTACATGGCTGTGCTGAAACCCGGTGACACCGTGTTGGGTATGAGCTTGGCTGAAGGCGGCCACTTGACCCACGGTTCCCCAGTGAACGCATCTGGCAAACTGTACAACTTCATTCCTTACGGTCTGAACGAAAAAGAAGAGCTGGACTACGACCAGTTAGAAGCTTTGGCTAAAGAGCACAAGCCTAAACTGATCGTTGGTGGTGCTTCTGCTTACTCCTTGCGCATTGACTTCGAACGCATGGCTCGCATTGCACACGAAAACGGTGCATTGTTCATGGTAGACATCGCTCACTACGCAGGTCTGGTTGCTGGTGGTGCATACCCCAACCCAGTACCTCACGCTGACTTCGTAACCACTACTACGCACAAATCTTTGCGTGGTCCTCGTGGCGGCGTGATCATGATGAAAGCTGAGCACGAAAAAGCCATTAACTCTGCGATCTTCCCTGGTATTCAGGGTGGTCCATTGATGCACGTGATTGCTGCTAAAGCCGTTGCTTTTAAAGAAGCTCTGGAGCCTAGCTTCAAAGAATACGCTGCACAAGTTGTGAAAAATGCTGACGTAATGGCCAAAACTTTGGTTAAACGTGGTCTGCGTATTGTGTCTTCCCGTACAGAAAGCCACGTTATGTTGGTGGATCTGCGTGCTAAAGGCATTAACGGTAAAGATGCTGAGCGCGTATTGGGCGACGCTCACATTACTGTGAACAAAAACGCCATCCCTAACGACCCTGAGTCTCCATTCGTGACTAGCGGTATCCGTCTGGGTGCGCCTGCCATGACAACTCGTGGCTTCAAAGAAGCTGAAGCTGAGTTGACGGCTAACCTGATTGCAGATGTGTTGGATAATCCGCATGATGAAGCCAACATTGAGGCGGTTCGCCAACGAGTCAATGAACTCACGGCGCGTTTCCCAGTGTATAGTGCTAAGTAATATCACTACTGGCCCCGTAAGGGGCCTTTTTAAACGATGAAATGTCCATTTTGTGGAAATAGCGATACTCAGGTCGTAGACTCTCGCGTATCAGAAGAAGGCGATTCTATTCGACGCCGTCGCCGTTGCGCGGCCTGCGATCGTCGCTTCACCACATATGAGCGCATGGAGTTGTTGATGCCTGCGGTGGTCAAGCGTGATGGCAGCCGTATGGAATTTGATGACAAACGCTTGCGTGCCAGTTTAGATCTGGCATTGCGCAAGCGTTCTGTCGCCAGTGCCGATGTGGATGCTGCTGTGCGTCGCATCGTCGAACGTCTGATGGTCAGTGGCGAGCGAGAAATCTCTACTGAGCATATAGGCGATCTGGCTATGGACGAGTTGAAGCAATTAGACCAAGTGGGCTATGTGCGCTTTGCTTCCGTCTATAAAAGTTTTAATGATATTCATGAATTTATGCGGACTATCCAAGAAATGCAGGATGGTCCGGTGAACCATTCCCCAGAATAAGGGCATACCGGTGAGTAGTGTGGATGACGTGAAGTGGATGCAGCAGGCTTTGGCCCAAGCGCAATCCGTCATGCATTTGACCTCGCCCAACCCCCGTGTGGGTTGTGTCATTGTTCAAGATGGTCAAATGGTGGCCGCAGGGGCTACACAGCAAGCGGGTGGCCCGCACGCTGAAGTCATGGCATTGGCTCAAGCACGTGAACGGCAGATAGATTTATCGCAGTGTACGGTGTATGTCACGCTTGAACCTTGTAGTCACTATGGTCGTACGCCGCCGTGCGTGCAAGCCCTTATTCAAGCTAAACCACTGCGTGTGGTAGTGGCGTTACTAGACCCTAATCCATTGGTGGCAGGTCGTGGTATACGAGCTTTGCAAGAAGCCAATATCCCTGTGCAAACAGGTGTTTGTGCTGAGATGGCGTTAGAGCAAAACCCCGGCTTTGTATCCCGCATGCTGCGTAAGCAGGCCTGGTTATGGTTGAAGGTAGCGGGTTCTTTAGATGGACGCAGTGCATTGCTAAATGGGCAATCGCAGTGGATAACAGGGCCAGAAGCTAGGCAGGATGGACACCAATGGCGCGCTAGGTCATGCGTGGTGTTAACAGGTATAGGCACTGTGTTGGCTGATAATCCCTTGCTGAATGTACGGGGTATAGAAACGCCTAGACAGCCTATTCGTGCTGTCATGGATACACATCTACGTTTGCCCACTGATGCGAAACTACTTAATGGTGATCCGGTTTGGGTTTTCACCACGAGCAACGATGCGTCCAAGACTAAGCAGCTTGCCGATAAAAATGCTCAGGTGATACAGGTAGGGAAGAGTGCTGCTGGTCATGCCGATTTAGCCGAGGTGTTGGCCTTCATTGATGAACAAGCTATTAATGAAGTGCATGTGGAAGCGGGTGGGCTCTTTAGTGGGGCCATGCTGCAAACGGGTCGTGTAGATCAAATTCTCAGTTATGTTGCACCTACGTTGTTGGGGCCAGGGCAGCCTATAGTCACTTTGCCTGAGTTGCAGCAATTAAGTTTGGCACAGCGTTTCGAGTTCTGTGATGCAGAACGACTAGGTAAAGACGTGCGTTTATTGCTACGTGATCCTCAACGTTGGAATACTTTGCAGGAAGGTTTGCTTTTTTAGTAATCTTGGCTATAATAGCAGGCTTGGCAGTAACAGATAGGACAGGTGGCCGAGTGGTTGAAGGCGCACGCCTGGAAAGCGTGTATACGTTTATAGCGTATCGGGGGTTCGAATCCCCCCCTGTCCGCCAGAATTTAAAAAAGCCCTTGAGCAATCAAGGGCCTTTTTGCGTTTGGGCTTTGGGTAGTCATAGAAAACGCCGTTATCAAACAGCTAGTATTCAGTAAAAAAGGTTTTTCAGCACGTAGGCAGAAAAACCTTTTTATGGTGGCTGTTAAGCGTCTGAAGGGTCTATCCAACCTGCTGTGGCCGAAATAGAGCGTGCTTTTTGTTTAAGCAAGGTGATGGTTTCGGAATTGGGGCTATCATCTATAGAGCCTATGGGGCCCATTACGGTGATGGCTGCTGTCATTTCGCCCAACATGTCAAAAATAGGGGCTGATAGCGAAATGAAGTGGGGCAATAGCGCATCTTTACAGCGACTCACATGGTGCTGCAGCACATCTTGCTTTAAGGCTTCAATTTTTTCTGTGCTGTAGTTGTCTGCCTCGCTTTTTAGTTCACTGTTCAAGAGTTCTCGTGTGCGGCTATCGGGTAGATGCGCCAAGAAATTTCTGCCCAGGGCCGAGGACAATAGTGGCAATACACTGCCTACGCGTAGCTCTAACAAGGGGCGGCTGCTCCCGCCTTCCACACGGTAAACAATGGTTGGTCCCTTGTTACCCCATACCCCCAAAAATACAGTTTGCCCTGTAGCCGCAGCCAACTCGGCCATGATGGGTCTAGCGGTAGTGAATACATCAAATTGCTCTAGTGCGGCTAAACCTAAGCGCAACGCATAGGGGCCTAGTCCATACAGGCCTGTATCTGCATGCTGCTGTATCACACCTACTTTTTGAAAACTGACCAGATAGTAGTGCACATTAGGCACGCTTAACTCACATTTGTCAGCCAAGTCTTTAAGTGCCAAAGGCGTGCCTGCCTGACGGACTACATCCAATATACGAAAACCTATTTCTATGGACTGAATGCCTCGCCGTGCCGTAGTGGACGATGTTGTCTTTTTTGCTTTATCGCTGCTGGCCATATTTTGCTCTTCCTACGCGTAGCCTCTAAATGGGCCTTAAGTGTAATGGCTTTGTGAAAGGCGTGAAAGCAATGCGGTGTCTGTTCCTGGAACTAACTTCGCGTGTACGGGTATTTCCTATATTTTAATTTCATCAAATTGATTTGATAATAGTTAAAAAATGAACATTAATAACCGCGGGGAACACTATGGATGCAGTAAGTACAGGTGTGCAGACCACAAATGCACAAATGATGAGCAAAAAGGAGGAGAGGCAGGTAGTCATTGCCTCGACATTGGGGACCTTATTTGAGTGGTATGACTTTTTTATTTATGGCACGTTGGCGGTCTTTATGAGCCAAGTGCTGTTCCCGCAAGACAACCCAACGGTAGCGTTGCTAGCCGCATTGGGTGCGTTGGCGGTTGGTTTTGTGATTCGCCCCATTGGTGCCGTGCTATTTGGCTACTTGGGCGATAAGTGGGGACGCAAATACACCTTTTTGATTACGGTCATCATCATGGGTGGTGCAACCGTGTTGATTGGTTGCTTGCCTACTTATGAAAGTGCAGGTCACTTGTCATGGATTTTGTTGCTGACCTTGCGTGTATTACAAGGTTTAGCCGTAGGTGGAGAGTACGGTGGTGCGGTAATTTACGTCGCCGAACATTGTCAGCCTAAGCGCCGTGGCTTGTTAACAGGTTGGATCCAGATTACGTCTTCAGCCGGTTTGATTTTGTCCTTGTTGGTGATTCTGGGTACTCAAGCAACCATGAGCGCAGAGGACTTCAAACAGTGGGGGTGGCGTTTGCCGTTCATCCTGTCTATCGTGATGTTGGTGATCTCTATTTACATCCGTGCCAAGTTGCATGAGTCCCCTGTATTTACACGCATGAAGCAGGAAAAACGCTTGTCTCGTAACCCTATCAAAGAAACCTTTGGTCAGTGGAGCAGCTTGCGTTTGGTATTGTTGGCCTTGTTTGGTGTTACCGCTGGTATGGGTTCCACGTATTTCACAGGCCAGTTCTACGTGATGATTTTCCTGCAGCAAGCCGCGCAGGTAGAGCCTAAAACGGTGTATGAGTTGGTGTTGATTGGCTTCATTATTGGGGCGCCAACCTTTGTCTTGTTTGGTCGTTTGTCGGATCGCATTGGTCGTAAGTGGTTAATGATGGCGGGTTTGTTCTTAGCCGCTATTTGCTATCACCCTATGTTCGAAGCGTTGTTGCAAGCGTCTAACCCAGCCCTGACACAAGTGATGCAAGAAAAGCCAGTACGCCTGCATGTGGATACTAGCGATGATAAGTGTGAGTTCCGCTTGGCTGCGTCATTAGTAGGCTCACATCCAGACCACGCTAAAACATGTGTGAAAGCGAAAAAACTCTTGGTAGGCAAAGGAGTGAACTTTGAGTACGCACCGGCAATTGCTGGCCATGAGATTGCCTTAAGCGTAGGCGAAACGGTGCTGACAGACTTCGACGCTACAGCGTATGCCAGTGCCCTGAAAGAAGCCGGCTACCCAGAGAAAGCGGATCCTGCTCAGGTACAAAAAGGCAAAATCATCTTCATTTTGGTCTTGATGACCGCCATGGTGGCGATGATCTACGGTCCAGTAGCCGCGTACTTGGTAGAACTGTTCCCTCCACGTATTCGCTATACAGCGTTGTCCTTCCCGTATCACATTGGGGCTGGTGTATTTGGTGGGATGGTACCGTTCACAGCCACTTATTTGGCACAAGCGAGTGGAAATATCTTTGGTGGTCTGATGTACCCCGTGGTGATGGTCAGTATTGTTGGTGTGATCGGCTGCATATTCTTGCCGAATACAAAGCCACAAGCTATAGACCAGGACCCACTGCATTAATTAGGAAAAGGAAAAAGCATCATGCAACAGTCATATAAAGCAGCCGTTATTCAAGCGGCATCTATTCCCACCGATAGCATGGCAACAGCGGCTAAAGCGGTAGAGTTGATCCATCAAGCAGCAGGTAATGGTGCCAAAGTGCTGGTATTTCCGGAGGCGTTTTTGGGTGGTTATCCTAAAGGTAATTCCTTTGGTGCTCCCATCGGAATACGCAAACCAGAAGGGCGTGATGCCTTTGCGGAATACCATGCTCAGGCGATTAGCCTAGAGGGTGAAGAGGTCGCTTTGATTGAACAAGCGGCCATTGAAACCGATAGCGTAGTTGTGTTGGGGTGTATAGAGGCTAGTGGTGGCACATTGCACTGCACGGTGCTGTACTTTAACGGTACGCATGGTTTGGTAGGTAAGCACAGAAAGTTGATGCCTACCGCTGGCGAGCGTTTGATCTGGGGGTTTGGTGATGGCTCTACCATGTCTGCGATTGACACTCCCTACGGTAAGTTGGGGGCTGTGATCTGCTGGGAAAACTATATGCCTATGCTACGCATGTATATGTACAGCCAAGGTGTCAGTTTGTATTGCGCACCTACGGCAGATGACCGTGATAGTTGGTTGTCTACCATGCGTCATATTGCGCTAGAGGGACGCTGCTATGTGCTGACCTCTTGCCAATACTTGCTGCGCAGTGCGTACCCTCAAGACTTTGAGTGTGCCTTAGGCAACGACGAGAACACTGTCTTGATGCGCGGCGGTAGTGCCATTATTGATCCCTTAGGTGAAGTATTGGCAGGGCCAGATTTCACTCAAGAAACCATACTGTATGCGGATATTCGCCCAGAGCAGGTCATCCGTGGCAAGTATGACTTTGATGTGGCTGGGCATTATGCTCGTCCGGATGTATTCCGCTTGTTTGTTGACACACAGAGCAAAGAGCCCGTGCAGGAAATACAGCCTGCAGGATGTGTGCGGGAGTAGTTAAGGTATGTATTTTGATTTTGGTAGTTTGCCTGCACAGACTTGTTATAACCTCATGGCGGCAACCGTGACACCTAGGCCTATTGCCTGGGTGACTACGATTTCAGAAAGCGGTGTGCTGAATGCCGCGCCTTTTAGTTTTTTTAATGTGATGGGGCATCAACCGCCTACCGTAGCAATAGGTCTGATGCGTCAGGCTCGTGGCGGCATTAAAGATACGGGTGCGAACATTCTGCAAAATGGTGAGTTCGTCGTTAACTTAGTCCCAGAAGACTTGGTGCAAGCGATGAATGTGACGTGTGCCGATTACCCAGCAGAGGTCGATGAGCTGGAAAAAGCAGGGGTGCAGATTAAGCCTGCCACCCATGTACGTCCACCATTGATTGAATCTAGCCCGGTGTCTTTTGAGTGCCGTAGCTTGTCTACAGTAGTCACAGGCCCGGAACAGTTGGTGGTCATTGGCCAAGTGCTGGCTGCGCATATAGATGAACGCTATATTCTGGATGCTGGACGCGGTTTTGTGAAAACGCCAGAACTAGGCTTGATTAGTCGTATGCATGGTGGTGGCTGGTATGCCCGTAGTACTGATTTGTTCCAGTTGAATAGACCGGAAGCACCTATGTAATGTGTTGTAGCTGCCCTAGCTAGGTATTCAAGTATGAGGGTAACGCTAGCAGGAACGAAGCCCCCTAGTGTTGGATGTTTTATCTAACACTAGGGGCTTTTTTATACACAATTAGCACGATTTATTATTGAATAAATTTCAATAGTATTTCGTAAATATACGACTTAATCTGCGAATATTAACTTGAGACAATCTACTCCTTTGAGAAAAAACACATTGGATTGTCATCATGCCTCTTGCTTTACTAGCTCTCGCCATCGGTGCGTTTGCCATCGGCACCACCGAATTTACACCAATGGGCCTGTTGCCCGTGATCGCTGATGGAGTGCAAGTTAGTATTCCTACTGCCGGTATGCTGGTTTCTGCCTACGCCATTGGTGTGATGGTGGGTGCACCAGTGATGACCTTGCTCTTTAGCCGCTTCGGGAAACGTGGTGCGTTGATGGCATTGATGGTGCTATTCACCGTAGGGAACTTGCTATCGGCTTTCGCCCCTACTTATACAACGTTACTGTTATCGCGTTTGATCACCAGTTTGAATCACGGTGCATTTTTTGGCATAGGTGCGGTAGTGGCGGCTAGTGTGGTGCCTAAAGATAAGCAGGCCAGTGCAATTGCTACGATGTTCATGGGCCTGACTATTGCGAATGTGGGCGGGGTGCCTGCTGCTACGTGGATTGGCCAACAAGTAGGCTGGCGTGCTGCTTTTGGTGGTACGGCTGTGCTGGGTGTAATCACTATCGCCGCGCTGTGGTTGGCCTTACCCAAAGGCGAGCCTGGTCAGCGCCCCGATGTGCGCCGTGAGCTGAAGGTGCTGAGTCGTCCCGAGGTGTTATTGGCCATGGGTACTACCGTGTTGGGTGCCGGCGCGATGTTCACGTTGTACACCTATGTGGCGCCTGTATTGGCTGAGATCACTCATGCAGAACCAAGTTTTGTGGCGCTTGCTCTGGTCTTAATTGGTATGGGTTTCACCCTAGGCAATAGCATAGGTGGGAAGTTGGCTGATTGGTCTCTGGATGGTGCAGCCAAACTGATTCTTGCCGCGCTGACTATCATCATGATTGTGATGCCTTTCATGATGACAACAAAAATTGGTGCTGGCATTAGTTTGGTGGTGTGGGGTGCCGCTGCCTTTGGTATCGTGCCACCAGTACAAATGCGAGTCATGCAGGCAGCGGCTCAGGCGCCAGGTTTGGCCTCGTCAGTGAACGTGGGTGCTTTTAACTTGGGTAATGCGGTGGGGGCGGTGCTGGGTGGTGTCGTGATAGAGCAGGGTTTGGGCTATATGGCCGTGCCGTTGGCGGGGGCTGTGTTAGCCGCAGGAGGTTTGAGTCTAGTGTGGTTAGGTGGTGTACGGCGTCGTGCGGTGCAGGGCGTTTGAGCATAGAACAAAAAGCCCCCATTCTTTTTTTGGAGAATGGGGGCTGTTTTACGCATGACTAGAACGGATTAGAGATCCGGATTATTCAGTTTCTGGCTTTCGTCCATCAAACGTCTGCCTAACTCTTGCATCAAGCTAGGTTGATCCTCATCGTGCAATCCTGCTTCTGCAGCGCGACCTTTGTCTTGATCCTGCGAGACTGTCTCAGCAGTACGCTGTGCATCCCCTGGGGCTGTGGTGGGTTCTAAACCTTCCACGCCTTTAGGTGTGCCCAGAATATCTGCCAAATTGAGGCGATTTGCAGCATCGCTTTCATCATGGTTCAGGCTGAGCGGTTCGTTTTGTTGCAAGGCATTGTCGTGTTCAGCATGGTTAGACAGGAACAGCCCCAACTCATCTTCTTCGTGCAACAAGTGGGCTGGAGACAGCTCATCCAGTTGCTCATGAGACAGAGACAAGGCTTGTGCCAGCGCATCGGTAGTAGAGGCACTATCGGAGGCAATAGGGTCGCCATTACCATCTTTAGCCTGCAACTCAGCCGAAATAGACCAGTCGGTAGGTTGATCCGCTTTAGGCACTACTACATGGATGTTGATGCCTTCCAAGTCTTCACCAGAAGCATTAGGGATAAACACCTTGCCATCTTGTTTTTCCCACTGCAACTCTTGGCCATCTTTGCTGATGGACAGTTTGCTGATCTGCTCCAGTGTCAGCCCTGTGAACGACAGAAATACCCCCGTCTCTGTGCCAACGTCGTCACCCAATACGGCGGCCAACGTAAAGTCATACTCCATAAAGGAAGAGCCGTATTTGGTGATGGTGCCGTCTTCGATCACAGTACCATCGGTAAAGATGATGCCTTTAATGTGATTGAAGGTGGTTGTATTTAAGCCTTCCTGGCCTTGGGTGTCTGTAACGCGGCCACCGTAAAACTTCATGTCCCAAGCCGTATCTGTTTTGGGTGATTTGAAGTCTATGTCTGAGAATTGGTAACGGCTAGGATCACCTTCCAGTACCAAGTAGTTAAAGCCTTTACCTGCGGCACCTTCATAGCGGCCATCAATAGACCCTACATGGTGTATACCTTTTGCGTAAATAAGCTCAGAGCCTTGGCTGACGAACGAACCCGGTACAACGGTGCTAATTTTGAGCCCGTTGCTGTCAATGCCACTGTAATCGCCGGGGATGATAACGGTACCATCCTTGATGGGGATCTCAATTTTCTTGTCTTCCACCACGTCAACGTGAGTCAGGCTGATGTCGACGCTAGACATCTCTATAGCCACAGGTTTCAGGTTAACGGTTTCAGAGAAGGCGTACTGTGAATCGTGATTGCCTTCCATGACGCGGTTACCATTATCCAACTCAGCACCATTGGCTGGGTGGTTATCCAGTGGGTACTTGACGTTGCCATCCTCATCTTTTTGAGGATTGTTGATGTCAGGCTCGTAGCGTGCGCCCAGTTTCCACTCGGTTTCCTCGAAGTATTTACCGCCATCGTGGTTGACGTTTACATTGAGGCCCTTGTCGGCGTATTGATTCCAAACGTCGGCGCGCACATAAACTTCATTGCTTTTATCGCCTACGCCTTGAATAAGCTCAGGGTATTCGCCATCGTTAATGGCATTTGAGCGAGTGGCACCACTGACCGTAACATCGGTCTCGGTTTCAACGCCTGTGCGGTTGAGTTCATTTTGGGCATTACCAAAAATCTTGTCGGATGCGTGCAAGGAGATTTTGATGTACTCATGCTCGTCACCCAGAAGCTTCTGCGTGAAGACAGGTTTACCGTCCTTACCGGCCACAAAGTGTTCGCCATTGCGCTCTTCAATCTTGTTGAGCGTGACCAAGAACTCCATGTAATTGTCCAAGCCTACGTCTTTGCTTGGGTTCAAGCTGCCGTCTGGGTCTGCATCAGGGTTCTTGCTGTAGCCTAGGTAGTTAGTGCTGCAGACTACGTTGCCGTTGCAGCCTACTTCGCCACCCGTGTCCATATCAATAGCGTATGGGCGATCGTTTTCAGCCGAGGCAGTATTGCCCGCGGCGTCTTCGGTCTCGACTTTGGCGTGTACATTGGTGTCTTGGGCCAGCTCTGAGCCTGGCACCTTAACACCCCATGTTTTGTTGTCGCTGTTAACCGTGGTGGTGTAGTCCTTGCCGTTCACGGTCACAGTCACGGTGTCGCCCGCTTTGACATCTTTACCTACGGTACCGGTAATCTCTATTTCGGACTCGGATTCGGTTTGATCAATGACATCGTCACCAGCGATGGTGTCGATGGTGATCTCTGCTTCGGGCAGGTCGGTTTTTACGTCGTAGCCGCGGTCAGTTTCTGCGGAAGCAGTGTTGCCGGCGTCGTCTTCGGTTTCGACTTTAGCGTGAACGTTAGTGTCTTTTGCGAGCTCAGCACCGGGAACATCTACAGTCCAGGTTTGGCCATCGGTGTTAACGGTGGTGATGTAGTCTTTGCCGTTCACGGTCACGGTGACAGTGTCGCCCGCTTTAACATCTTTACCGACAGTACCGGTGATGGTCACATCAGATTCAGACTCGGCTTTGTTGATTACATCATCGCCAGCAATGGTGTCGATGGTGATTTCAGCTTCAGGCAAGCCAGTTTTTACGTCGTAACCACGGTCAGTTTCAGCCGATGCGGTATTGCCGGCGTCGTCTTCCGTTTCTACCTTGGCATGAACGTTAGAGTCTTTAGCGAGCTCAGCACCCGGAACGTCTACAGTCCATGTTTTGCCATCGGTGTTAACAGTCGTTGTGTAGTCTTTACCGTTAACCGTCACAGTGACAGTGTCGCCAGCTTTAACGTCTTTACCGACAGTACCGCTGATGGTCACGTCGGACTCAGACTCAGCCTTGTTGATCACATCATCACCAGCAATGGTGTCGATGGTGATCTCGGCTTCAAGCTCTGCCGTGTTAACGCTGTAGCCGCGGTCGGTTTCAGCCGATGCGGTATTGCCGGCGTCGTCTTCAGTCTCGACTTTAGCGTGAACGTTAGTGTCTTTAGCAAGCTCAGCACCCGGAACGTCTACGTTCCAAGTTTTGCCATCGGTGTTCACGGTGGTCGTGTAGTCTTTGCCATTCACGGTCACGGTGACGGTGTCACCTGCTTTAACATCTTTACCAACGGTACCGGTGATGGTCACATCAGATTCAGACTCAGCCTTGTTGATCACGTCATCGCCAGCAATAGTGTCGATGGTGATTTCAGCCTCAAGCTCTGTGGTGTTAACGCTGTAGCCACGATCGTTTTCAGCCGATGCTGTGTTACCGGCGTCGTCTTCGGTCTCGACTTTAGCGTGAACGTTAGTGTCTTTGGCGAGTTCAGCACCCGGAACATCTACGTTCCATGTTTTGCCGTCAGTATTAACCGTGGTCGTGTAGTCTTTACCGTTAACCGTCACAGTGACGGTGTCACCTGCTTTAACATCTTTACCAACGGTACCGGTGATGGTCACGTCTTTTTCAGACTCAGCTTTGTTGATCACGTCGTCACCAGCGATGGTGTCGATGGTGATCTCTGCTTCAGGCAAGCCTGTTTTCACGTCGTAGCCGCGATCGGTTTCAGCGGAAGCAGTGTTACCGGCATCGTCTTCAGTCTCGACTTTAGCGTGAACGTTAGTGTCTTGCGCCAACTCAGCACCGGGAACGTCTACGGTCCATGTTTTGCCGTCGGAGTTAACGGTGGTGGTGTAGTCTTTACCGTTCACGGTCACGGTGACGGTGTCGCCCGCTTTAACGTCTTTACCGACAGTACCAGTGATGGTCACATCAGATTCAGACTCGGCTTTGTTGATCACGTCATCGCCAGTAATAGTGTCGATGTTGATTTCAGCCTCTGGCAGATCAGTATCTACTCCGTATGGTCGCCCAGCATTAGCGGTAGCGGTGTTACCAGCAGCATCTTCCACGGTAACTTTGGCTTCCACTTTGGCGTGGCCCAATAGCTCTTTGCCGGGAACATCCAAGTTCCAGCTTTTACCGTCTGTATTTACGGTAGTGGTGTAGGTTTTGCCGCCGATAGTGATGATGACGGTGTCGCCCGCTTTAACGTCTTTACCGACGGTACCGGTGATGGTGACATCTTTCTCAGACTCAGCTTTGTTGATCACATCGTCGTCCGTGATGGAGTTGATGGTGATTGCTGCCTCTGGCAGATCGGTACTGACACTGTAGCCACGATCAATTTCAGCGGTAGTGCTGTTGCCCGCGGCATCTGTAGTGGTGACCGTAGCATGTACGTTGTCATCGTTGGCTAATTCAGCACCGGGAACGTCTACGGCCCAAGTTTTGCCGTCAGTGTTTACCGTGGTCGTGTAGTCTTTGCCGTTGACGGTCACAGTCACTGTGTCGCCAGCTTTAACATCTTTGCCAACAGTACCAGTGATGGTCACGTCTTTTTCGGACTCAGCCTTGTTGATCACGTCGTCACCTGCGATCACATCAATGGTGATGTCCGCTTCTGGTGCTAATGTGTCTACCGTCGTAGTGTCTTGATCGCCCAAACCGGGTACGCCAGCTTCGTTGGTGTAGCTGCCATCTGGCACGCGCACCACGATATCGCCTTCGTAGTTGTCTGGCACGATTAAATCGGCCACCCATTTGGTTGGGTCGGTTGGGTCTGGGCGCAGATTTTCAATGCGGCCGTCGTTTGAAACGTGTACGTCTGTTGCGTCGAAGCCTACAGGTTTCTCGCTAAAGTTAAAGCTTACGGTGCCATCTTTATTGATGGTGACTTTGAGTGTTGGTGCGGTAGGGGTAGTAGGCTCTTCAGCGTTATCGGTGCCATCTGCACGACCATAGCCACCCATGCGAGGCAGCTCGCCGGCTGGGGTGATGGGTTTAGGATAGGCCAATGCTAACGGAGAGGTGCTTTCTACGATGCTCATCAAGCGTGTGAAGCTGCTACCGCCCGCACCATCGCCACCGCCGCTAGTCACTGCGGCAGTAGGGTTTAATTGTTCAAAAGGGTCTTCACCAGCCTGCACTGCCGCAAGCACACGTGCAATGTCTGGGTCTACTTGTGCTGCTAGGGTTTGACCGCTGGGATCTACGTCATCATTGAAGAGATCGTTTGTTACTTGGAATTGACGGTTTTCACCCACCATCAACGATGGCATGCCATCTGCTTGCAGTTGTACGTTTGCACCACTGTCTGTGACCACTTCAGCGTTTACAGGGACACGCATTCCAGCACGCAAGGCCAGCAGAGAACCGTCAGCTTGGCGTACCCAAGCATTACCTGAAACATTGTTTACTAAAACCGTATCTACAGCCATTTACTACGCTCCATAAGGATTACGCCATATTTGGGTGGGAAAATAGCGCAATATAAACCCACAATAATTATTTAAATTTTACGGGTGATTGGGAGCTAGGAGTATTGGCCGCGGCGACAGGTTTGGTAATTGATTTTATTAAATTAGGTGTTTTTGATTACTGATTCACAATTGTTGATGGTTTCAGACTGGAGCTGGGGTCTTAGTCTGGTGATTTCCTAGAGCAGATGGGCTTGTAGACTAGGGTTTGGTGTGTAAGGCGAGCATGGTGTAGAGGGCGAAAAATAATGTCCTATACATAAGTTCACGACTATAAATTGATAGTGATTGATTGATTTCCTAATTTATTCTGGATATAGAGATTATTTTATTAACGATTTGGAAAATAAGAGATATATCCTATTTTTTATTCGCATCTTTTGGATATTTTTACTGTCATATAGCTTCAGTTGTTTATTGTTTTAGGTTTAAAATATTTAAGACGGTGTTAAGTGGTTGATTTAACAGCGCATACAGTAGGTTGCCCCGAAAGTGTCTGTTAGGTACTACGCTCATAGTCTGTACCTATAGGGGTAGTAAAAATAATTTACTGCAAATAAGATTTATTCTCATTAAAATAGAGTCATTGTCTTAGGAGCAGAACATGCAACTCATCGCCTTTAAAACCAGCCAAATATGTCTTCACATGAGTGTGGCCTTTGCCGTAGCCTATGCGTTCACGGGGTCGCTAGCGGTGGGTGGTGTAGCAGCGGTGGTAGAGCCTATTTGCAATGTGACCTTAATGCCGCTGCACGATAAGTTATGGGAGCGTATGCGCCAGCGTCGTCAGAGTGCTAAACAGCCACCAGAGGCTGTAGCCTCTACACCGCTTGAGGCAGTAGCTACTGCGGCGTAATCCTTATTGCACAAGATATTCCAGCCCTCACCTAAACAAGGTGGGGGCTTTTTTATGTGTTGGTATTGGTGGTGCTGCGTTCTTTTAAACTGGCTTTGAGCCATCGGCAAAAATGCCGTGCAGTATCTAAGTGCTGGGTCTGGTGGTTGATATAGGCAGAGTAACAAGCACCTGTGGGATGTATGTCCACAGGGGCAATGCGCAAACTGTTATTTTCCAAGGCTTCTAGCACCAATACTTTAGGTACTACCAATAGCCCTAATCCAGCAATAGCGGCTGAGATAGCAAAGAATAAATGATCATAGGTCGCGCACACTTGCAACTGATTAGGACTGACCCCATAGGTTAGAGACCAGTGGGTGAGTACATCGGGGCGTGATCGTGACGTCACCAAAGGCCATTGCGCAGGCGGTAGGTGCTGTACCTGATTAATTAACTCTTGCTGTCCTACGCAAATTAACTCCTCCTGCAGTAGTTCCCAATGTTCACAGCCTTCTAAATGTAGATCTCGGCTGATCAATACATCGTAGCTATCCTGCATAGAGGGTGCGGAAAGCGATGTGATCAAATCTACTTGTACACCTGTTTGCTGAGTATAGGAGCCCAGCATAGGCACGATCACTGTCATGGCCAAACTTGGGGTAGAGGTGCGCACCTGCAATCGGTTGTGATGATGGTTTTTTTGAGCTAACTGCTGAGCGGTTAGCTCAATGGTCATCATGGCATCTTTGATGTTGTCATTGAGTTGTTGGCCAATGATTGAAGGGTGTATGCGAGGGCCTTGCCGCAAAAATAGTGGCGCTTTGAAAACTTGTTCCAAGTGGGCAATGTGCCTACTCACGGCGCTTTGTGTAATTCCCAAGGCGTGGGCAGCCTTAGTAAAACTGCCGTATTGGTTAACAACAACAAAAACACGCAATGCTGTGAGCGGTAGATCCTTCATCATGACTAAAACTCATCCTTAATGGCGCTATGCGCATAGTTAGGGTGGGATGTAACTTTCTAGTCATATAGCCTATATAGCATGTATGAAAATCTCGTTTCAATTACGAAAAAGGTAGTTTTTCATGCAAAAAATCACACGCAAGCTATCAGTTTTACTCATGGTCATGGCAGGGGCTTTTGGCTCTGCTCACGCTGGAGAAGTGGTGTTGTACTCCTCTAATAATGTTGAGGTAGTGAACCGCGTTATCGATGAATTCACCAAAAAGCACCCAGACATTTCAGTGTCAGTGGTGCGAGCCGGTAGTGGTGCGTTGATGCAACGTATTAAGGCTGAAGCGCAGAATCCATTAGGGGATATTTTCTGGTCTGGCGGTTTTTCCACTTTGTCACAATATGCACCGTATTTTGAGTCGTACCAAACGACCGAGGCAGAGCAAATTCCCGCCGCCTTTCATGGTCCGGAGCAACTGTGGTTGGGCACCAATACGCATGTCAGCGTGTTGATGGTAAATGACAAGCAATTAGATGGTTTGAAAGCGCCAACCAGTTGGGAAGATTTAGGGCAACCAGAATGGAAAAACAAGATTGTGATTCCTGATCCTGAGCGTAGCAGTTCCTCTTATGTGGCGTTGTATGGTTTGAAAGCCTTGATGGGTGAGGAGCTATACAAAAAGGTAGTACAGAATGCGGTGTTTGTAGGTACTACAGCGGGAGCCTATGAAGGGGTGGCACTGGGCGAGTTCCCTGTGGGTGTCACGATGGAGTACGCCGCTTACCAATATGTAGATGGTGGTATGGACGAGATCAAGTTAGTGTATCCCGCCGAGGGCACCTTCTTGTCACCCGAAGGGATGGCGTTGATTAAGGATGGCAAGAACAGTGAAGATGCTAAGAAGTTCTATGACTACTTAGCGTCTAAAGACGCACAAACATTGGTGCTAGAAACGGCGTTCCGTCGCCCACTGCGCGAGGATATTTCTGTGAATGCCGTCGTGGACTTACCTGATCTGGGCAGCATTAAACAGTTTGAGTTGAGCGATCAGAAAATGGGTGAAGAGCGCGAAGCTTTTCTAGCTGAGTGGCGTGCATTGGTTGCTGCGCGTTAACTTGAGGACAGTATGGACTTAGTGTTTTCTTCCATCTCGCAGTCTTATGGTCAGCAGCAACTGTTTAATGCATTGCAGTTGACCATTCCTAGCGGCTCCTTTTTCACTCTCTTGGGGCCGTCTGGGTGCGGTAAAACCACCTTGTTACGGATGTTGGCGGGGTTTGTGCGTCCTGATGCGGGGCAAATTTATTTTGGTGATCAGGATGTCACTCGAATCCCAGCCCATAAACGCAATGTAGGGATGGTGTTTCAGGACTATGCCCTGTTTCCTGATAGATCGGTTTTGGATAACGTGAATTATGGCTTATGGGCACGTGGCTATTCCAAGTCTGATGCGAAATCAGCCTCATTGAAAATGTTGGCTCGTGTGGGCTTGGCCACGTTGGCTGATCGCATGCCGTCAGAGCTTTCCGGTGGGCAACGTCAACGTGTGGCAATGGCGCGTGCACTAGTGATTAAGCCTAGTGTGTTACTGCTGGATGAGCCGTTGTCAGCGTTGGATGTGAAGCTGCGTGTAGAGCTTCGCGACATGGTGCGTGAACTGCAAAAAGAGGCTGGACTAACCACCGTGTTTGTAACGCATGATCAAGAAGAGGCTTTGTCTATTTCTGATCATATTGCGGTGATGCGTAGTGGTGAAGTGGTACAGGTAGGGACGCCACACGCTATTTATGCTCAACCAGAAACGCGATTCACGGCAGACTTTGTGGGTGGCGCCAATATCATCCCCCTGCAACAAGAGTTGATTAAAAGCGTGGCTGAGGTGAGGCGCTTTAGTAGTAGTGCGGGCGTGTTGCATTCGTTGCATTCCAGACCATGGGAACAAGGTTTGTGTTTGGCAGTAAGGCCCGAGAAACTGCGTTTTGTAGAAGCAGTTGATAAGCAAGAGGCTGTGATCGCCGGGCAAATACAAACCGTAGAGTTCTTGGGGGCTCTGACACGTTACAAGGTGCGCACAGCATGTGGTGACCTATGGCTAAATGCGTGGAGTCACACCTATGGCGAACGCAAAAAAGTACAGGATCAGGTGTGGCTAGCTATACCTGCTGATGCTGTTTTGGTAAGGGGCTCATGATGGCATCTACGTTGCTAGGGCCATTACGTCGAGATCCTGTCTGGTTGGCGTGGGCACTGCTGAGCTTGTTAGTGCTGGGCTATTTTCTGTTGTGGCCTATTTTGGGCGTGATGATGGATGCGTGGCGAGATGACTCTGGCCAACTCTCCTTTAACGGTTTTCAGCGTTTTTGGTCAGAAGCGTCCTACCGAGATGCCTTGGTAAATACGCTGATTCTAGGCGTTGCGGTGACCTGCACTAGCGTGCTGTTGGGCGGTGGGTTGGCTCTCGTGCTAGCGCGTTTGTCGTTCCCTGTTGCTGCATTGATTGGTGCGTTGCCTTTACTTACGTTAGTAGTGCCCGATGTGGTGGTGGCCGCGTCATGGATAGTAGTGCTGGGTAAGCAAGGCCTGGTCAACAACTGGTTAAGCGCATGGGACGTACAGTTACCTTCCTTGTTCTCATGGTGGGGGCTGATTTTCGTAATGACGCTTACCAACTATGTGTATGCGTTTGTGCCTATTTTGGCCGGCTTGAAAAGTATGGACAGGTCTTTAGAGGAGGCTGCTACCAGTTTGGGCAGGCCGCCCATGCAAGTCCTGTTTACTGTCACGCAACCGTTGATGCTGCCTGCTATAGGCGCAGGTGCGTTGATTGTGTTTATGCACGTTATAGGTGATTTTGGTGTACCTGCTTTGTTGGGGGCACATACCCCGGTTTTAGCCGTTAAAACTTACAACGAATTTGTGAGTGAAATGGGTGGTAGCCCGCAAATGCAAAGCACCTTGGCGACAGTGTTGATTGTGTTGGGGTTGTTGGTGCTGATGGTGCAAAAAGGCATTGTTGAGCGTCGTCAGTACCAAATGGAGTCAGGTAGAACGCCTCTCGCCATTCGCATTTCAGGGATTCCTTCGGCGCTTGCCGTGGTGTTTGTGTGTAGTGTGGTGCTGGTGTCTATTGTGCCGGTCGTGGTGGTGTGTGTAACGGCTTTTACTAAGTCTATGGGGCCCGTTTTACGTTATGGCTCTTGGACATTGCAGCACATGGAGCACGCCTTGATGCGTGCGCCAGAACCTTTGTACAACTCTTTGTTTTTAGCCACTATTGCCACCATAGGTGGTGTGGTGTTCTCGGTGCTGACGGCGTATTTAATTACCAAGCGACGTTCGTGGTTAACGCATTGTTTGGATGCCGTAGTCATGCTGCCTCTGACCATCGCAGGCACCGTGTTGGGTATAGCGCTAATCAATGCCTTTAACAGTGGCTGGTTGGTACTAACCGGTACGTGGATGATTATGGGATTGGCGTACTTCTTGCGTCGAGTTCCTACCAGTGTACGTGCCGCAATGGGGCCTATGTTTAACCTAAAGTCCTCTATTGAAGAGGCGTCTATCAGCTTAGGTGTGTCGCCATTTCGCAGTTTTGTGCGAGTAGTGCTGCCCTTGGTGATGCCAGCCGTATGGGCGGCAGCCGTTTTAATGTGGATCACTACGTTGTCGGAGTTGTCCGCAACGGTGGTTTTGTATTTTGGTGGCATGAACACCATGCCTATTGAGATTTTTCAGTTAGTGGATAGTGGGCGCTTAGCCCAAGCCAGTGCGTACAGCGTGATCTTATTGCTGAGCATTTTCATCCCCTTATTGTTTGCTCGTTTTGTTTGTAGATTAAAGATATAGGACTCCCATGGACCACAGTTCCAGTTCTCAGGACAACGGTTTTTTTGCTCAACGGGTGTTGTCAGCCAAGCCGTCCGCAACCAAAGAAATGACCCGCTTAGCCAATCAGTTGCGCCGCGAAGGTCGTGATGTGATTACTTTAAGCCAGGGTGAGCCAGACTTTGCGCCACCACAGCATGTGCTGGATGCAGCGAAAAAAGCTATTGATGAAAACAAGTCCTACTACACAGAAGTGGCCGGATTACTGGCATTACGCGAGGCGGTAAGTCGCCAGTTTGAGCGTGATTATGGGCTGGTATATAGCCCTGACCAAATTCAAGTAGGGTGTGGGGCTAAGCAAACTCTGTACAACGCCTTGCAGACGACTGTGCAAGCGGGTGATGAGGTAGTCATCCCTGTGCCAGCATGGGTGTCGTATTCAGAAATGGTGGTGTTAGCCGGTGGTAAACCTGTATTGGTGCGTTGTGGTGCCGATACGGGTTTTAAGCTAACGCCAGAGCAGTTGGAAGATGCCATCACGCCCAAAACCAAGTGGCTAATGCTGAATTCGCCATCTAACCCCAGTGGTGCGGTGTACTCCAAGCAAGAGCTGAACGCACTGGCAGAGGTGCTGCGTCGTCACCCACATGTGTGGATTATGGCGGATGATATTTATGAAAAAATCCGTTACGAAGACGTGGCTTTTTCTACCCCAGCGGCTATTGCGCCAGACTTGGCTGCACGCACATTGACCATTAATGGTGTCTCCAAAGCTTTTGCTATGACCGGCTGGCGCGTAGGCTATGCTGCCGGCCCGCTTGAGCTGATCAAAGCCATGAATTTGGTGCAATCTCAAGCAACATCACACACCTGCACTATCAGCCAGTATGCTGCCATTGCTGCGTTGGATGGCCCTATGGATTTCTTAGGGAAATTTGTCAGCCACTATCAACGTAGACGAGACAACCTGTTGGACTCTATAGCGCAAACACCGGGCTTGTCGTGCCTGAAACCGGATGGTGCTTTCTATGCGTTGATTGATTGCCAAGCACTATTGGGGCAACGTAATGCTATAGGCCAGTTGATCGCTACTGATCAAGATTTCGCCTTGTATTTGTTGCGTGAAGCAGGCGTAGCGGGTGTGCCTGGGTCGGCCTTTGGTTTGCCAGGATACTTACGTTTGTCCTATGCCGCTTCAGACAGCGATTTGGAAGCCGCGTTAAGCCGCATCAAAACCGCTTGCGAATCGTTCTAGGAGACAGATGATGACTACCACTAAACACCAACAACTACGTTCGGCACTAGAGTCGGGCCGTTTTCAAACGGCAATGGCGGCACACAATCCATTGGCTGCTGTATTGGCGGAAGAGGCGGGTTTTGATGCCATCTGGGGCAGCGGTTTCGAGCTTTCTGCCAGCTTTGCTGTGCCAGACGCCAATATTCTGTCTATGGGCCAGCATTTGGATATGATGCGTGCGATTGCACAGCGTACCTCCATCCCTCTGATTGCAGACATCGATACTGGTTTTGGTAATGCCATCAATGTGAGCTATGTGATTCCACAATACGAAGCGGCGGGCGCATCGGCGATTGTAATGGAAGATAAAAGCTTTCCTAAAGACACGAGCTTGCGCAGCGATGGCCGCCAAGAATTAGTACGCATAGAGGAATTTCAAGGGAAAATCGCTGCGGCGTGTGCTGCCCGGCACGACCCTAACTTTGTAGTAGTAGGACGTGTAGAAGCGCTGATTGCAGGTTTGGGGCAAGAGGAAGCCTTGCGCCGAGCAGAGGCATATGCCGAAGCAGGTGCCGATGCCATCTTGATTCACTCTAAGCAGAAAACACCGGACGAGATTGTGGAGTTCATTAACGGTTGGTCCGGCAAAGTGCCATTGGTGTTGGTGCCAACCGCTTATCCACAGTTAACGGAGCAAGCAATCCGTGACCTGAAAAAAGTAGGGATTGTGATTTACGGTAATCATGCCATTCGTGCGGCAGTGCAAGCCATGCGCTCGGTGTTTGCCCAAATCCGTGCTGATGGTGGCATACAAAACGTGAATGCGGCTTTGCCTACAGTGAAAGATATTTTGGACTTACAAGGCGACGCGGCGATGCGTAAGCTGGAGAGCGAGTTTTTGCGGTAAGCAGGTTGCACTGTTTAGGAGTACAAGAAAAAAGCCCTACACAAACTGTGAGGGCTTTTTCTTATTCTTCTGGCAGTTCCAACTGTTTACCTGGCATATCAAACTGCAATTGCTCGGGTACGCGGGTGATTCTGCATTCTATGGTAATCGCTTGGGTCACGCGGCAGCAGCAGGGCAGAATTTCCGAAGGGCCTATGAAAGCCAACGGCGGATCGGGGTAGTCCACTTCGCCGTCTATTAACGGAACTCTGCACATGCCACAGTAGCCGCTGCGGCATTGGAATTCGACCTCGTGGCCTGTGCGTTCCAATGCCTCCAGCAAGCTTTCCCCGTCTAGGACACGGATGACTGTACTGCTGGTGGTGACGGTGGTCACAGTTCGATATTGCTCAAGTCATCAACCGAGACTTCGGCATTGATCTGACCCACTAAGTACGAGCTAAGCTCTACTTCTTGTGGTGCAACTTGTACCGTATCCGAAGACAACCACGTGTTGATCCAAGGAATTGGGTTGTTTTTGATACGCTCAAACGCTGGTTTCAAGCCCACTGCTTCCATACGGATGTTGGTGATGTACTCAACGTACTGGCTCAAAATGTCTTTGTTCAGACCGATCATGGAACCGTCACGGAACAGGTATTCTGCCCATTGTTTTTCCTGAATAGCAGCGTCTCTGAACATGTCAAAACACTCTTGTTCGCAATCTTGAGCCACTTGCGCAAATTCAGGATCATCTTGGCCGGAGCGCATGATGTTCAGAATGTGCTGGGTACCAGTCAGGTGCAGGGCTTCGTCGCGTGCGATTAAGCGAATGATCTTGGCGTTACCTTCCATCAGTTTGCGCTCAGCAAACGCGAAAGAACACGCAAAACTCACGTAGAAACGGATGGCCTCAAGAATGTTCACATTCATGATGCACAGGTACATGCGTTTTTTCAGCGAGTAGAGATTAATGTCGTGCTCTACACCGTTGATGATATGTTTGCCTGTACCCAGTTGCGAGTAGAACATGGCATCACGAATCAGGTCGTCGTAGTAGGACGAAATATCGGCAGCACGCAGCTTGATGTTTTCGTTACGTACGATGTCATCGAACACGACGGAAGGGTCGTTCACGATGTTGCGAATGATGTGGGTGTAGGAACGTGAGTGAATGGTTTCAGAAAACGCCCACGTTTCAATCCATGTTTCCAGCTCAGGCAACGATACCAGCGGCAGGAACGCCATGTTGGGGCTACGCCCTTGAATGGAGTCCAGCAGCGTTTGGTATTTCAGGTTGCTGATGAAAATGTGCTTTTCGTGATCTGGCAGTTTTTGGTAGTCGATACGGTCTTGTGTGATATCGACTTCTTCAGGACGCCAGAAGAACGAGAGTTGTTTCTCAATCAGTTTTTCAAAAATTGGGTACTTTTGCTGATCGTAACGAGCAACGTTAACCGGTTGCCCAAAGAACATAGGTTCTTTGAGCTGGTCGTTGTCGTTACGCGAAAAAGTACTGTAAGTACTTGGTTGAGTACTGTCATTCATCTTTGGAGTACCTCAGTATCAAATCTTGCACGCGCCACTTGCGCAGTCGTCTTCGGCTGCAACGCCCTGAGCATCATCTGCCCCATCGCGGGTATTGTGGTAGTACAGCGTTTTCACGCCCAGCTTGTAAGCGTGCAGCAAGTCTTTGAGCAGCTGTTGCATCGGAACTCGACCGTCGGCGAAACGTTGAGGGTCGTAGTTGGTGTTGGCAGAAATGGACTGATCCACAAACTTCTGCATGATGCCTACCAAACGCAGGTAGCCATCGTTATTAGGCATTTGCCACAGCAATTCGTACTGGTTTTTGAGTCTATCTAGCTCAGGCACAACCTGACGCAAGATACCGTCTTTGGATTGCTTCACGGACACCACACCGCGAGGAGGCTCAATACCGTTTGTGGCATTGGCGATCTGGCTGGACGTTTCCGAAGGCATCAAGGCGGTCAGAGTGGAGTTGCGCAGACCGTGTTTTAGGATCTCGGCACGTAGTGCTTCCCAGTCGTATTGCAGAGCTTCTGCGCTGACACCATCCAAGTCTTTTTTGTAGGTATCAATAGGCAACAAACCAGCAGCGTAGTTGGTTTCGTTGAAGGCTTCGCACGGACCAAACTCTTGCGCCAATTGCATGGACGCTTTAAGCAGGTAGTACTGAATAGCTTCAAACGTACGGTGTGTCAGACCCAATGCGCTGTTATCAGAGTAGCGTGTGTTGTTCTTCGCTAAGTAGTAAGCGTAGTTGATCACACCTACGCCCAATGAACGGCGTTTTTCGGTAGAGATTTGTGCGGCTTTAACAGGGTAGTCTTGGTAATCCAGCAGCGCATCCAATGCGCGTACGATCAGGTCGGCCAAACCTTCCAGTTCGTCCAAGGACTCCAATGCGCCCAAGTTGAAAGCAGACAACGTGCAAAGCGCGATTTCGCCATTTGGATCGTTGATGTCTTCCAGCGGTTTGGTAGGCAACAAAATTTCCATGCACAGGTTGGACTGACGTACCGGTGCTTTTTTGGAATCAAATGGGCTGTGCGTATTGCAGTGGTCAACGTTCTGAATGTAGATACGGCCAGTGCTGGCACGCTCTTGCATCATCAACGAGAACAGTTCTACAGCAGGCATGCTGCGCTTACGGATGGAGCTGTCTTGTTCGTATTGGGTGTACAAGCGCTCGAATTCGTTTTGGTCTGCGAAGAAGGCTTCGTACAGATCAGGCACGTCGTGCGGTGAGAACAGAGTGATGTTCTGGTTTTTGATCAGGCGCTGATACAGCGTACGGTTAATCTGTACACCGTAATCCAAGTGACGGATACGGTTTTCTTCAATACCACGGTTGTTTTTCAGAACCAGCAGTGATTCAACTTCCAAGTGCCAAAGAGGGTAGAACAGCGTTGCTGCGCCACCGCGTACGCCACCTTGCGAGCACGATTTAACGGCCGCTTGGAACATTTTGAAGAAAGGCAAACAACCAGTGTGTTGCGCTTCGCCGCCACGGATTTCACTACCCAGCGCGCGGATGCGGCCACCGTTAATACCAATACCAGCACGTTGCGATACGTATTTCACGATAGCGCTAGTGGTTGCGTTGATGCTGTCTAGGCTGTCATCACACTCGATCAATACGCAGGAGCTGAACTGACGCATTGGTGTACGTACGCCAGACATAATGGGCGTAGGCAACGAGATTTTGAACAGTGAAATAGCTTCGTAGAAGCGGCGGATGTAGTCCAGACGGCGCTCGGCAGGGTACTTGGCAAACAAGCACATTGCTACCAGCACGTACAACATCTGTGGGCTTTCGTAGATCTGTTTGGTGACTCGGTTTTGCACCAAGTATTTACCTTCCAGCTGTTTGACGGCAGCGTAGGAGAAATCCATATCGCGCCAGTGATCAATAAAGTCATTGATCTGGTCAAATTCTTCGCGGCTGTAGTCGGCTAGCAGATGAGGATCGTATTTGCCGATTTCTGTCAGATGCTTCACGTGATCGTACAGGTGAGGCGGTTCAAACTGACCGTAGGCAATTTTACGTAGGTGGAAAATAGCTAAACGAGCGGCCAAATACTGGTAGTCGGGCGTCTCTTCAGAGATCAAATCTGCCGCAGACTTAATAATGGTTTCGTGAATATCGTTAGTACGGATGCCATCGTAAAACTGAATATGTGATTGCAGCTCTACTTGGGAAACGGATACGTTGTTCAGGTCTTTGGCGGCCCAGTCAATAACGCGATGAATTTTGTCTAGGTCGATGGGTTCAACCCGTCCATCGCGCTTAGTGACCATCATTTGTGTGGTTTGGTTCATTTGGCTACCTGGAAAATGTGTTTGGACTGTGTGATGCACAAAAGAAAGAATGTCGCCTCGATCAGAGGAGGCGGGTGTACCTAAAGAACGTTGGAAGCAATAGGTCAGCGCGTTAGCACATCTTTTGTGTAGAAAGCTTGGTCACTAGATATACATCTATATATAGTGTTTACGGCTGAGAGTATACACCATATGTAGTGGATTTGTGTGTGGCAACTCTGTGGCTATTTCGCCTAATACTTTCCCTTCCATGTAGCAGTTGAACACGTTAAGGGAGGCGAATAAAGGCGTTTCTGGTCGCGGCTTTGCCCCTATTGTGTAAGCTAAAGTGACAGTTTTTTTAGCTGATAACACCCAATAAGCATGCCGCTTTTTGGAGGGGAGTTTAGGGGGCTTCTGTTACAACCAAATACGATTGTGACCAGTTCGGGCATGGCGTTTTAGCGCGCAGGAAGCTTTTTCCTGTGCTGTCATGAGCAATTTGCTGGTCGTTACACTCGTTGCCTGAGTGCGAAAGAGCACGATGATACGCCAGTAACCTAGGGTAATCCACTAGTTTTTGGTATGTGAAATGTTGCTAAAGCGGCCACTCTATACGTAGCAAGGTGCCTTGATTGAGTGAGGCATGGCAGGACGCCGTGCCGCCATGCGCTTCTGCAATAGCTTTGACTACTGCCAGTCCTAGTCCTGTGCCGCCACTGTGGCGTGCGCGGGAGGGTTCCACACGATGGAAAGCATCGAAGATGTTCAAGGCTTGCTCGGGTTCAATGCCGGGGCCGCTATCTGCCACGCTGATACGGCATTGGTGGTCAGTTGCGTAGGCACTGACCACGACCTCGCCAGGTAGAGCGTGTTTTTGTACGTTCTCAAGTAAGGCAATTAATGCCTGACGGATGCGTACAGGATCGCACAGTACGTCGCGGGTATTTTCATAATGGGCTTGTACGCTAAAGCCTCTGGCTTCAAGCGTAGGTTTGAACATTTGTACTACCGACTCTATATCGTCACTCAAATTGACCGGGAAGAGGTCTAGTTCCAAGTGGCCGCTTTCTTTCAGACTCAAGATGCGTAAGTCTTCAATCAGTCGGTTTAACCCTTCAACTTGGTGCAGCAGCCCTTGAAACAAGGCAGCATCAGGCGTGAATACCCCGTCGGTCAGGCCTTGCAAGCGCCCTCGCAGAATCGTCACAGGAGTACGTAACTCGTGCGCAATGGCGGCATTCCAAAATGAGCGCTGTGTTTCCATGGACTCTAAACGCTCGGCCATGGAGTTAAAGTCATCCACCAATTGCGAGGTTTCATTGGGGGAGTTCTTGCTGGAAATGGCGCGTACATGCAGATTGCCCTCAGCCACTTGGCGTAGGCTTTGTATTACCGATTCCAGTGGCGACAAAATGCGTCGTGATAGTTTGATGGCAATCAGCGTTGCACTGGTTAGGGTGATGATGAAGATTGCGCCTAACCAAGCCAAGTCTACGCTGGTAAACATGGTGTCTTCGTCTATGCTGTCTGGCGAATAGATCGCTAGTATGCTGTAGAACACATAAGAGCCTACAAAGCACAGTAAGAGTACGCAAAATACCAGTAAGCCTAGCGAGAGGATGGCGAGGCGACGCAGGCCAAAGCGCTGGCTCATGAGCGATTCCCAAATCTATAGCCTATGCCACGTACACTGGTTGGCACGCCTTCTATACCTAATTGTTCGATTTTCTTACGCAGCTTGCTGATGTGGCTATCTACGGTGCGCTCTAGTGAATCACCTTCAGGCAAGCAGGCTTCTAGCAATTCACCGCGAGAGAAAGCGCGATTGGGTGTGCGCATCATGCATTCCAATAGCTTGAACTCAGTGAGGGTGATATCTAGTGTGATGGCTTGACCATCTTTAAATACACAAGCTTCGTGGCTTTCCAGATCAATTTGAAAGTCGCCCACACGTATGACTTGTCGGGTGTCTACCGTTTGTACACGTGTACGACGTAATACCGCTTGCACCCGAGCAACGACTTCAGCGGGATTAAAGGGTTTGACGATGTAGTCATCGGCACCGATGCGCAGCCCCATTAACTTATCCACATCCTGATCCAACGCTGTCAGCATGATGGTAGGGGTATCGCTTTTATGACGTATTTCATTCAGCACTTGCCAGCCATCCATGCCGGGTAGCTGTATGTCCAGCAAAATGAGATCAGGCTTTAGGCTTTGATGCAGTGTTAATGCACTATGACCATCGGGGGCGTGGACAGTGCGTAAGCCACTGCGTTCTAGATAGGCTTCTAAAATAGCAGCGATTTCGTGTTCATCTTCAACAATCAAAATTAACGCTTGCGATAAGTTTTTAGGCGTAGAACGAGTGGGCTGTATCAGCACAGAAATTCCTTCTTATAACGGATGCTTAGCATTCTATATCTATCACCTTGTAGATATATATCCTATTGGTATCAGAGGGTAGTGATGGCTACTGACTATATAGAGAGTGCGGCTGTTGAGCAGCGTGTTTTTTCTTGTAATTTACACGTTTAGATGCGATTTGTTTCAAATGGCAATAATGGGTTTGGGGCTTCATGCTACGGTTGCCTCCAGTGTAGTAGTTGGCACGGTAGGTGCGTAGACGGAGCAGAAGTAGCATGAAAATTTTTACACGATTGATGATGGCTGGTGGTTTAGCGGTGGCCTTAGCAACACCTGCTTGGGCAGTCTCTGATAAAACCGCCAATACGGTGATCGGTGCTGGGCTAGGAGCCGCCGCAGGCGCTGTGCTGTCCGATGGTGATACAGGCGTTACATTGGGTGCAGCCGCTGTGGGTGGTCTGCTTGGTAATGTATTAACGTCTGAGTCACATCGTGATCGTCGTGCAGGGCGTCATGGGTATAGACACGACAACGGTTGGCATAAACACAACCACAACAAGCATAAAAGACGTCATCATCGCTAGTAAGGCTGCGTTTAGGCAGCATGTTTTGTTGTTGATGAAGAGTGTTTTATGAGGATTCAAATCATAGAATCTGCTAACTGGGCTGATATTTTGCGCATTCAAGCCCAGTCGTATGCAGCAGATATTCTTGAGGATGAAGCAGTACTACGTAGCAAATGGGCATCTGCACCGCAGCACAATGTGGTGTGTGTAGATGATCACAATACGATATTGGGCTATTTGCTGAATCACCCGTGGCATACCGAAGAGCCACCAGGTTTGCACGAAAATCTGCAAGCTGGTTTGCCAGTCAAAAGTTGGCATTTACACGATTTAGCGATTTCTCCTTTAGCCCGAGGCAAAGGGGTGGCGAATCTATTGGTGCAGCACGTGATGGACAACGTGCAGCGCATGAATGTTGCGTCGGTGAGTTTGATTGCCGTGCAAGGCTCTACGCCTTTCTGGTCTCGCTACGGTTTTGAAGCGCAAGCTGCTTCGGCTGCTACGTGTGAAAGCTATGGTGGCGAAGCGGTGTGGATGAAGCGCCGTTTTTCGTAATGTGATCAATTTTTGATCAGCACATAGCTAGCCAACGTCGTTGTTAGCGTTGGCGCTATTACCCCCGCTTTGTCCTCAGTGTTATACACAGGGGCGGGGGATAACCTACTTTTATCCCAGACGCATCTCGTTCATATCTAGGCGATGAGTCATTTCACGTGCAAGTTCATCAGAGATCTTCTGTTGTCTGGCGAGCTTAAAAATAGTGCTGCGAGCCGCGTGTAGAGCGGCTTTGGTTAAACGCATTTCCATCTCGTATTGTTGGCGCGTCACGCTTTGAGTGTCGGATTGATCTGGACTGCCTAAGGCTTCATGCAAATTATCGAGCACACGTTGTAGGGTGTCTTCACCATGATGCTCAAAGAAGTCGTGATACAGCTCCTTTTCTTTTTCCACAAGGGTGGCCAGAATTCGGTTGGCTTCGTCGTGGGCGCTATTCCAGGCAAGTAAACGTTGTTCTTCACGCTCGGTGTACTGGGCTTTAGCCTGATTTTTTAGAAAATAGGGTAGGGCAATGCTGGCTGAGATCAGTGAGACAATAATTACACTGGCCGCAAGGAAAATAGCCAAGTCTCGGGCGGGGAAAGGGGTGTTAGGCCCTAAAGTTAGGGGCAATGACATCACACCAGCTAAGGTGACAGCTCCCCTTACCCCACCAAATGAAATCAACCACAATACGCGTGAGCTTAATTGTTCTGGCAGGTTTTGGGGGCGATAGCGTTTGGGCAGCTTATTTAATACCCACAAGATGGCAGCTACCCACACGAATCGGAAAAGCGATAGCACTATACAAATGACCAAGGCATAGAGCAGCATCCAACTCGGGTTTTGGTGGCCGGTTTCGCGAACCACGTCCATCGCACCGTGGAAAATCCCCGGTAACTGCTCGCCCAGTAACACGAACATCGTACCGTTTAGGGTGAATTGCAGCATGTCCCATACGACGTAGCGGCGTACGCGAGTCATTGCGCCTTCTAGACCAGACAGGTCGGAGTGTGCCAAGGTAATACCAGCCGCTACGGCCGCAAGAATGCCTGAGGCCTCTAAGTGTTCTGCCAGCATGTAAGCACAAAACGGCATCAGCAGGCTAAAGAGTATTTCTGAACCCGCTTCTTCCCCATAGCGTCTGATGAATTGATTGCGAACGAAAATCAGTGCGCGGGCAATCACCACACCGGCTAACAGCCCTACGATGGCTACCCATAAAAAAGACAGGGTGGCTGATGACAAGACAAAGGTGCCAGTCGCCGTCGCGGCTACCGCCAACCTGAAGGCCACCAAACCACTGGCATCATTAAATAGTGCCTCGCCTTCTAAGAGCGACATGATGCGTTTAGGTACGGGCAGTTTGCGCGTGATCCCGGATACCGCTACAGCGTCTGTGGGAGACACAATAGCTGCCAAGGCAAACGCCACTGGCAAAGGCATGGCTGGGATCATCCAATTGATCAAATACCCGAGGCCCAGAACCGTAATCAGCACCAAGCCAAAGGCTAGATGGAAAATGCCTAACCTATCGCGACGTAGGCTGTCTTTGGGAATACGCCAACCATCCATAAACAAGAGTGGTGGCAGAAAGAGGAAAAAGAAGATATCTGGATTAAGCGTAATTCCCTCATTAAACACGCCCGAAATCAACATACCCAAGGCTATCTGAATAAGCGGCAACGGAAAGGGAATGGGTAAAACCCGTAATATGGCACCGCTAATTAAAACTGCAATAAAAATGGTCAGAATAAGACTGATCAGTTCCACGGTTTTTCCTCTGTTGTCTTTATTCTACTGAAAGCCTAAAGGGGCATCGTTTGATCGATGGGGGCAGTGTTACTATCTTGTTTGCATTTTACGAGTTTGTCGTGTCCTGGCTCAAAGGTATTGTGAATGAAACCCCTTAAGCTGTTGTTTCTTTTTTTTATAGCCACCTTATCTGGGTGTGGCCAGGCTAGAGCACCATCTTTTCTTTTATTCGGCTCGTATTTCCCTTCTTGGTTAATAGGCGTAGGCGTCTCTATTCCTATCGTGCTGCTGATTAGAATGGTGATGATACGTACAGGCATAGAAGAATATATACCTGCACGTTTATTGGTTTATGTGTCCATGGTGGTGTTGTGCACCATGGCGTTCGCTTTTATTTATTCTCCGCGTTGAACGTTATGGCTGATACCAGACAGCATCCTGCAAAAAAAAATCTGGCACGGGTAATCGCTGTGCTGGTGGTCGCCCTGGCAGTATTCATTGGTTATCTTTTTTGGGGTTTTCTTAAAAATCACCCTGTATCAGAAGATGCCACCATTCAAGCAGAGATTGTGCATATTAGTTCTGCTGTGCCAGGGAAAATCATAGAACTGAATGTGAAAGAGGGTGATCGCGTCACTAAAGATGCGGTGTTGTTTCGTTTAGATCCTGAAGTCTATGAGTTGCGTGTGCAGCAAGCTAAAGCCGAAGTGGCTGTAGCGACGGCAACCTTGGCAACCATTAAACGTCATATACGCGCTGAAACCTCTAATGCGTCTATTGCCGATGAGCAAATACGCCGGGCACAGACGAATTTAGAATTAGCGAGCCGAACCGTACAACGTTTACGCCCTTTGGCTCAAAAAGGCTATGTGACCAAACAAGAATTGGATACGGCCGTAACGGTAGAGCGTGATGCACGTGTGAGCCTAACCCAAGCCCAATCGCAAGCCGAAGCGGCTGAAGCGTTGATTGGTGAAACAGCCGCCGCCGAAGCGACCTTGGAAGTTGCACAAGTTGCCTTGGCGTTAGCTGAAAAAGCGTTGGATGACACTGTTATACGAGCCCCTAATAATGGTTTAGTAGTGGGCCTGCATGTGTCGGAAGGCGAGCGCTTGTTGCCTGACCAATCGTTATTCACGTTGATTAATTCTGATCACTGGTTTGCTACGGCGTACTACCGCGAAACCGATTTACCCGCCATAGAGTTGGGGTCGTGCGCGACGGTCTATACCATGATGGCGCCTAAGCGCACTATAGAAGGTAAGGTGGTAGATATTGGCTGGGGAGTAAGCACCGAAGACATGTTGTCGCTACCGCGCTCATTGCCTTTTGTTCAGAAGTCACTGAACTGGGTTCGGGTGGCACAGCGCTTCCCCGTGCGTGTCCAATTAGATAACCCTCCTGCTGAATTAATGCGCATGGGAGCATCTGCCTCCGTCTCTATACGCTCTGGCGATGCGTGTCAGGAGCACTGATGTCGGCAGCACTGTGGCAAGCCATCAAAGCAGAGCTAGTACCTTTTGAAGGTAGGCTAGGGATGGCGTGGCGTGTAGCGGCGATTTGTTCGCTCACCGCTATGGTGTTCATGATTTATCAAATACCACTGGTAGCGATTGGCTGCTATTTAGTGCTGTTTCTGATTCGCCCCAATACTGCTGAAAGTATGCTGATGGCCATTGGCATTTGTGTGCTGGTGTCGTTAGTGGTGGTGATGCTGTTCATGTTGACCCGGCTGGCTGTAGAAAGCCCGTTGTGGATCATGACCATTATTGCAGTGGGCTCGTTTGTCTTTCTTTATTTAGGTGCCGCCAGCAAGCTAGGGCCGGCAGGCAGTATTTTGGCCTTAGTAGTGGCATTCATTATGACGCTGGTGGGCTACGTACCTTTTGGTGAAGTCGCGACCCGCGCCATTTTGTATGCATGGTTAATGGCGCTGACCCCCATGGGCGTCTTGTTAGCCTTCTTAGCGGTGGTAGGGCCTTCGCCACGCCGGTTGACCCGCCAGCGATTAGCAGAGCGTTTGCAGTTGATTGCTACCAGCCTGCGACAAACAGCTGATCCGTCAGACTTAGAAACGGCTTTGCGTGAGGGCAATGATTTCCTCACTAAAACCATTATTTTTGTGAAGCTCTTTAGTTTGAGCCCACGCGCCGAACTGCAGCGCATACAAGCACTGCAACACAATAGCTATCAGTTGTTATTAGCGTGTAAGGCTCTAACACGATCATCACAGCGTGATGCAGATAGCGCCGAGTGGTTGGCACAACGTTGCGAGGCATGGGCTGCTGCCGTGTTGTGTGGTGAAGCAGCCGAAGATGCCACTGTGCCGACGTTGCAACTGCCTAATAGCGCCTGGCAACGTATCGCGTATTTGGTAGAGCATGTGGTGGAGTCTTTGCCACCAAAAGAAAAAAGCCCTACGTCGGGTTTCTTTTTGCCGGATGCACGAAGCAATCCTACCTACCAGTATTACGCGCTGAAAACGACCGCAGCGGCCATCATTTGTTATCTGGTGTACACCGCTTTGCAATGGCAAGATATACACACCGCCATGATTACCTGCTACGTGGTGGCCTTGGGCACTACAGGTGAAACGGTACACAAGCTGACTCTACGTATCGTGGGATGTTTGATTGGTGCAGCGTTAGGTGTAGGCTCGCTCTTATTGTTGATGCCATACATGACGTCCATAGGCGAGCTGATGCTACTGGTGTTTGCAGGTACCTTATGTGCCGCGTGGGTGTCAGTAGGCTCTGAGCGTATTTCATATGCTGGCGTACAAATTGGCCTCGCATTTTTGCTGACGGTACTACAAGGTTTTGGGCCGGATGTAGAGCTGTCGGTAGCGATGGATCGTATTCTAGGGGTGTTGCTGGGGAACGCCGTGATGTATGTGATGTTTACGCGGGTTTGGCCGTGGAGCACCACTAAAGCGGTAACGCAGCGTTTACAGCAGTTGCTAGGTTGGTGGCGAGAAAAAGCCGCTGCGCAGCCTACATGGCAAGCATCGCAATGGCAGGATGTGGGTGAGTACATTGTGGGTGAAGTGGCAACGGTAAGAGAGCAGTTGGTGATGCGGCACTTTGAACCTACTGCCTTACGCCCCGCTACACAGCAACAGCAGGTATTGCTAACTATGCCCGATGCCTTAGAAGCGTTGTATTTGCAGGCAGCCTTCCCGCAGCAAGACATTACGGAACAACAGGCAGCCGAGTTAGTGCAGGCCTTAGAACAATTGGATCAACAGCTGTTGGATAGCGCAACGGACGATGTGGGCTCGTTGGCTATGGCAAAGGGACAAGAATGAAAGAGCCATTACGTACAACGGCACTGAAACGAATGACGGTGATTACACTGGGGGCGCTGCTCAGTGGCTGCGCGTACACCAGCATAGAGCGCGCACCGGAACAGCATGATAAGCCGTGGCAGGGAAATAGAAGCATGGTGGCTTCTATGGTTTACCAACCTGCAGGGGTAACGCTGCAAGAAGGGCACGAGTACGGCTTGGCTGAACTTATAGATTTAGGTCAGCGCAACAACATGGAAACGCGACAGGCGTGGAACCGAGCACGTGAGGCAGCGTTGTCAGTGGGCTTGGTAGAAGCCACCTTTTTGCCGGTGTTAAGTGCCAACGTGATTGCAGGGCATCAGCGTTCCTCTAGACCATCCCCCTTAGCGAATCTGGGGGGCGGTGATCGTATCCGTACCTCGGTAGAGGGCGTGGTACCTGCCTTAACCCTAGGGTGGTTACTGTTTGACTTCGGTAAGCGTGAAGCCTTGTTAGAAGGGGCTGAACATATCTCGTTCGCGAGTAATGTGCTGTTTAACGCCGTGCATAAAAAAGTCATACGTGATGTGACGGATCAGTTTTATCAATACAACACGGCCAGACACCGAGCACAGTTAGCGCAAGAGGCTCTGAAAAATTACCAAGCAGTAGAAGACGCGGTGACGGCGCGTTTGAACGCGGGTGTGGCGACACGTTTAGATCTGGTGATGGCGCAGCAGGCCGTAGCTCAAGCCAAGTTGTATGTGGTGACCAGCCAAGGTCTAGAGAAAAATGCGTACCTGACTTTGTTGAAAGTGGTGGGTGTGAACCCCGCCGAACAGGTCAATATTGCTTCAGCGGTAGATCACCGTTTACCGGCACCCGCTGACCCCATGACAGAACAGGTATTACAGAAAGCCATCCTGGAGCGGGACGATGTAGCGGCAGCATATGCGGCATTAAAAGCCGCAGAAGCAGGCGTTAAAGTGGCTAAGGCTGACTTTATGCCTAGCGTCTTTATGGGCGCTGTACTCGCGAAAAATCGCACACAGTTTGATGTGCAAGACCTACCTATTCCTTTACCTGGGTTAACCAACCGCTCTACTTCTACTGGGGTGTTGGTGGGTGTGAGCATCCCTATCTTTGACGGTGGCTTGCGCAGTACCTTATTGAGTAAAGCAGAGATCCATAGGCAAGAAGCAGAAAACACTTTGCAAGCGTTGCAGCGTGATGCATTGCGTGAAATTATCGCTGCTGAAACCATGTTGGACTCAGCATTACAAAGCTATCAAACCGCGACCGATTTAGTGAACGCAGCAGAGACAGCGTATGACGCTGCATTGGATGCTTACCAAGTAGGTGTGGGCACCATTACCATGGCAACCGAAGCAGCCAGTGCCGTGCTGCTGGCCAAGCAAGCGCAGGTGGATGCGCACAGTGCATCGTTAATCGCTGCGGCGAACTTAGCCTTTGTGATGGGTGAATAACAAAACAGGCCGCATGATGCGGCCTGTTTGTTGTGAGTCATGCGCGACGGTTACAGCGCTGGAGTACCTAGAATCTGCTGGCCTGTACCCAGTTGTTTTTCTATGGCACGACCAATAGATAACAAGCGTCGTTCTTGTCTATTTGCGCACATCAACTGCAAGCCTACAGGTAGGCCCAAGCTGTCTGCACCTACCGGCATACTCAACGCACACAAATCCAGTAAGTTAGCGATAGAGGTATTGCGCAGTGTCAGCAGGTTAGCGTGGCGGTACGCATCGGTTTGGCGCATCGCTTCAATAGTAGGTGGGGCAATAGCGATAGTGGGAGTCATCACCACATCTACCATTTGGAATAGCGGTTTAACTTGCTCAGCACCCGTGCGCAACACGCGGCGTCGGCGCAGGTATTCGTTAGATGTCATGGTGCTGGCGGCCTCTACACGCATTTGCACCATAGGGTCTAAACGGTCTAACCACTCAGGCAAGCTGTTGTGCAACAGGTCGGACAGCTCAGGCGCACCTAATCCACCCACTTTAAACACGTCATACACCTCATTGCAGTGAGGAATGTGTACAGGTACTAAGGTGGCGCCCCATTGCTCGAATTTGTTTAAGGTTTGGCGTATGAGTTGTTCAATATCGGGCGATACGTCATCCCAGAAGAAGTGCTCCGGTACACCAATGCGCAAACCTTGTAGGTTGTGTAAGGTTGGTACTGCGCTGTCATCGTGATTAATGCGGCTATCCATCGCGCAGAAAGCAAATGCTAAATCCTCTACGCTACGTGCTAGCAACCCGGGGGTGTCCAGAGTAGGGGATAGCGGCACAATATGCTGGTTTGACCACAACTGAGCACTCAGTTTCAACCCGGTTGTACCGGTAAACGATGCTGGTATACGTACCGAGCCAGCGGTGTCTGTACCCAGTGCTAACAACGCACTACCTTGCAGCAAACTTACTCCTGCACCAGAGCTAGAACCGCCAGGTACACGGTGCTCACCTTGTACAGACCATGGGTTAACGGGTGTACCCCAGTGGGCATTTGTTCCTATGCCGCCAAAGGCAAATTCCACTGTATGGGTTTTGCCGGTAATGGGGGCGAGCTGAGACAACAAACTACGTACCACAGGACCTGCTTGTTGCCAGTTGCTGGGCAGTGCATGAGAGGAACCTGCAAACACAGGCATCTCAGGCACGCCGTACAAGTCTTTGACGGATGTAGGAATCCCCATCAATGGACCCAGATCAATACCTTGTTTAAGCAAACTATCAATGGCGTCAGCTTGTTTCTGTGCGGCTGCGCCATTCCAGTGTTTATAGGCTTGCAACACAGGTTCGTGTTGGGCATAGTTTTGTGCGCACGCTTGCATCAAAGTGTGGGCGCTGAGCACGCCATCGCGTAGCTGTTGGTGCAAAGACTGTAAGGAAGCTGTCTGTGTGGTCATGGGTAGTCTCGTATTCTGATTGTTGCTGGTATTAGTGCTTATGCTGCGTAGCCGAAATAGCTTGATGGCGAATGCGCCAGTCGCTCAGTGCTAGGCAAGCCAACTGACGTTTTCCTTGTGCCACGAGTTGGGCTGAAGGGGTGTCAGTAGGTTGTAGTTCACCACGCTCATTCCAACTCAGGTAATGGGGTTTCCACAAGTTGCTGATGGCACCCTCACGACTGATGGAGACACCTCGCCCGCCATCTGATGAGGATAACGATACTGCCGTGGCTTCTGTGGGTGACGGCGTATACAAGTCGCGACCGGATGAGCGGGGGAGCGTTTGAGCAGGTAAAGAATGCGCCCATAGTGTTGGGAATATGTCTTGGTGACTGCTCCACGCGTGTAGGTCCACAGGCACGTCATCGTCTCTGTAAGCAGTAGGAATGTAGAACAGGATTGGCACACCAAACTTATAGGCCAGTTTTGTGTTGTCAGGGTAGGCGAACAATGTTCGGCCGTTGTGATCTCCTGAGGCAGCAAACAGCGTGTGATCCAGCAATTTTTGCTGCTCTAGAGTGTTGAGGAACTCACCCAGCGCATTGTTGGCATACTGGTAAGTCTGCAAAATAGATAAGCCGGTGGCGGCATCTGTAGCCATGTCTGAGCCCAGCGCAGCCGTATCCAATGCTGCCGGTGTGTAGTGGGCAGGAATGCGATAAGGCGGGTGATTGGTGACAGACAGCATAAACAGCATGACTTTTTCACCTTGCTCATCAGCGTCTTTGAGCAGTTCGGCCGCATATTTGAACATCCACTCGTCATCTAAGCCCCATGTGTGGGAAGACGCATCAGGGAAGCGCGTGCGAATGTCGTTTTCGTCGTGTACTTCATCAAAGCCTTGGCGTAGCAAAACGGTGTTCAGTTGTCGCCAGCTACCAGGGCCTGCCGTCAAGAAGATGGTGCGGTAACCTGCATCTTTGTAAGGCTTGATACGTGAGGTGTCGTAGCTTTGATAACCATAGCGGCTTTGCGTAAGCGGCGAGATGGGCGTGTCTAGCAGCACTGCTTCTAGGCTTGGGTGTGTACCGTTATCAGAGGAAATAGCATGGTCAAAGTAGTCAGCTTTGCCTTCTACCCAAGGACGCAATTGACCCAAAACGTCGTTTTGTTTGGGGTCGTCATAGTCCATTAGATGGCGTCCCCATGACTCCATCAGCGCTACCACAACATGAGGTGCTGGAGTATCGGTTGTGTACGTGGCAGGGTATTGCTGAAATAGCAAACTGGTATCGTCGATGGCTTGGGTAGGGTCTGCATAGCATTGTTGAGCAGCCTCTTGCCACGTAGCAAAGCCTGCTAAGCGTAGGGCTTTATCAGGATCTTTACCCAGATCGTTGCTGCTACGTTCTTTACGAGCTAAATCCAACGCATGTAGCCCACTGGGCACCATACTATTCACAAACGCATCCTGTGAAACCGTCATGTGCATGCTGCGTAATGGAAACTTGCCTATGCTGCCACGTCCCAGCAAGACCAATACTGCAACGCTACCAATCACTAGCACAGCTAAACCAGCGGCACTGCTGTGTGAAAGAGGATGCGATAGTCGGTATTGCCCCCACCGTTTAGCCAACCACCATTGCATGCTGCTACCAATCAAGATTAGGGCTAGCAACGAAATGACAGGGAAGTCTTGCCACATGGTTTGCACAACGGCAGAGGTGTCGTCTTCAGCAAAACCGAAGATCAAGGCATTGATGGGGCCTTGGTAAAAGGTGAAGTAATAGAAGTTCACTGCGCTCAGCAGATTCAGCGCTACCAGCAATACAAAGGCGTAAATCAGGAAGAAGGCGTAAAAACCTTTCCAAAGTGTTGCTGAGACCCTATAAAACACCAAGCTGATCAAAATAAAAGGCCCCATTAGGATGGCCAAGAATTTAAGATCAAAGCGTAGACCTATCCAGAATGCGCGCCCCACATCTGCTTGGAACAATGAAATGTTGGCGGGCCCCTGAAAGTACAGTAGGGCAAATCTGGCCAGTGCTAATCCTAGTACAGCCAGCAGTATCAGCATCCATACAGTGCGAAACAGGCAAGACCAGCGAGTACGGAAAGTGTGGTTGGGTGAAGCGTGAAAGACGGTGCGCATGAAGTGCAGGAGGCTATTTTAGGTTTGAATATGTTGTCTGTATGCGATGGATACAGTATAGCTGGGAACTGTGCGGACAAATGGCCCCTTGCATGAGTACAATTCACTAAGATGTGGTTCTATGATAATTGCATCGGTTTTATAGCAAGCGTTCCTGATTGAATGATGTGAACGCATGAATCCTGAGGATTTTCAATAATGTTTGAACATATTGACGCATATGCTGGCGATCCTATCTTTAAGTTGGTTGAGCTGTTCCAAGCTGACCCACGTAAAGATAAGGTGAACCTGACTATTGGCCTTTACTATGATGAAGAAGGGAAAATTCCCTTACTGGCATCAGTCCAGGAAGCGGAGAAGCGCAGCGCGGCGTTGAAAAAGCCACGAGCGTATCTGCCTATGGAAGGTCTGGCTAGCTACCGTCAGGCTGTTCAGAAGTTGTTGTTTGGTGCTGACAGCGTTGCTGTTAAAGACGAGCGTGTTGTCACCGTGCAAACGCTGGGTGGTACGGGTGCACTGAAAATTGGTGCCGACTTCCTGCACAAAGCATTTCCTGCTGCTGAAGCACGTGTGAGCGATCCAGCTTGGGATAACTACTACGCAGTGTTCCAAGGTGCTGGCGTGCCTACGTCGTCATACCGCTATTACGATGCTAAAACTCAAGGCTTGAATTTCACAGCCATGATGGAAGACATCGCCGCGTTGCCAGCACACACTATCGTGGTGTTGAACCCGTGCTGTCACAACCCTACTGGTGTTGATCCTAGCGCAGAGCAATGGGCTCAGTTGATCCCTGTGCTGAAAGAGCGCAACCTGATTCCATTTGTGGATATCGCTTACCAAGGTTTTGGTCGTGGTCTGGAAGAAGACACTTCCGTTATTCGCAGCATGGTAGATGCTGGCCTGACTTTCTTGGTTGCTAGCTCCTTCTCTAAAAACTTCTCTTACTACGGCGAGCGTTGCGGTGCATTGTCCATCGTATGCCAAAGTAAAGAAGAAGCGAACCGCGTACAAGGTCAGTTGAAAGCCACGATTCGTCGTGTGTATTCCAACCCACCTACACAAGGTGCTCAAGCGATTGCCGCCGTGTTGCAAGACGCTGAACTGTTCAAACAGTGGGATGCTGAAGTAGCTGAAATGCGTGATCGTATTGCGACCATGCGTAAACTGGCTCATGAAAAGCTGAAGCAAAAAGCACCGAACTATGACTCCAGCTACTTTGTGGATCAGTTCGGTATGTTCTGCTACACCGGTTTGACCAAAGAGCAAATCCTGCGCTTGCGCGATGAGTTTGGTGTGTACATGCTGGAATCCGGTCGCGTTTGCGTACCTGGTTTGAATAGCGGCAATATCGATTACTTCGTGGACGCTGTAGCCGCTGTAGTAGCACCGTAAATACCAAAAAGGTACATGGTGCTGTATGGCGCAAGTCTATTTTTAAGGCCCATTTCATGGGCCTTTTTTTTGCCTGTCGCATTTAGGGCACTGTTACCGCAAATGTGACAAAGTTTTAATGGTACTTGAGTTGGCTCAAAGGACGACCAGAGGAAGGGGGCTAGAGTAGTTGTGACAGCAGTAGGGTTTTACCAAGATTCTACCTGCCGTCATTCTGGCACTACTTAATTTGAAGGAAGTCATTATGAAGCCATTAAGAGCCTCTGTACTTGCTTTGTCGATTGCACTGGGTATGTCTAGCTTTGCCATGGCGCAAAGCAATGAACCAGTGCAACCAATTCCCGAAGCAAAAGCAGGCGATCCAGCCAAAATCGAGTTGGGTAAAAAACTGTTCTTTGAACCACGTTTGTCCAAATCTGGGTTTATTTCCTGTAACTCGTGTCACAACATGAGCCGTGGTGGTTCAGATAACCTGCCTACCTCTATCGGGGACAAATGGCAGCAAGGCCCTATCAACTCCCCAACCGTCTTGAACTCCAGCCTGAACTTGGCACAGTTCTGGGATGGTCGTGCTGGTGATTTGCGCGAACAGGCCGGTGGTCCTATTGCTAACCCAATGGAAATGGGCTTTACCCATGAATTGGCTGTTGGCATGTTGAACTCTATTCCTCAGTACGTTGCTGAGTTTCAGGCTGTGTACAACAAGCCTGTTATTGGTATAGACGAAGTGACCGATGCGATTGCAGCATTTGAAGAGACGCTGGTCACACCAGACTCTCCTTTTGACTTATGGTTGAAAGGCGATAAAGATGCCATCACAGATCAGCAGTTAGCGGGTTACCAGCTGTTTAAAAACAGTGGCTGTATTGCGTGTCACAACGGTCCAAACTTGGGTGGTAGCTCCTACCAGAAAATGGGTCTAATTGAGCCATACCAAACAGCGAATGCGGCCGAAGGTCGTGCAGCGGTAACGGGTATTGATGCGGATCGTTTCAACTTCAAAGTGCCTACCCTGCGTAACGTAGAAATGACTTATCCTTACTTCCACGATGGTGCGGTAAACACCTTGCCTGAAGCGGTAGACATCATGGGTAGATTGCAGTTGGGCAAGAAATTTACACCTGAAGAAAATGCCCAAATCGTGGCGTTCCTGAAGTCGCTGACAGGTAAGCAGCCACAAATCGTGTTGCCAATCCTGCCGCCATCGGCTGATGACACACCACGTCCTACACCGTTTGATTCCTAATCAACGGTTATGCCTAGAAAGCCCGGCACTGCGCTGGGCTTTTTTGTGGGTGTGGCGTAGCTGCACAGCAGTGTTCTGCACTTGCTATTAACTTGGGGCAGGGTTTACGATATAAACAGTACTATTTTTATCCTATTTGTTCTGGGAACTCTCATGAAGCGTATTGTTCTATTCGAAAATATTCACCCCAGTGCTCGCGAAGTATTTGAAGCAGCCGGCTATACCGATATCGTGACGTATAAGTCTGCGCTCAATGGTGAAGAGCTGCTGGACGCGCTGTCTGGCGCGGATATTGTAGGTATACGCTCTCGTACCCAGTTGGATCAGAATGTATTGTTGGCAGCGCCTTCAGTACAGGCTATTGGGTGTTTTTGTATAGGTACCAACCAAGTTGATTTGAACGTTGCTGCGCAAGCCGGTATTCCTGTGTTTAACGCACCGTTCTCCAATACCCGTTCGGTGGCCGAGTTGGTGTTGGGCGAAGCTATTTTGCTGTTGCGCCGTATTCCTGAAAAGAACGCCCGTGTACATCAAGGCTTCTGGGATAAATCAGCAGACGGCGCTTACGAAATTCGCGGCAAAACACTGGGTATTATTGGTTACGGGAATATTGGTTCGCAAATTGGTACCTTGGCAGAGGCTTTGGGTATGCGTGTGTTGTTCCACGACGTAGAAACCAAACTACCTTTGGGCAATACCAAACCTTTTGTATCCCTGAAGCGTTTGTTGGAACAGTCCGATATCGTGACCTTGCACGTACCCGGTGGCGAACGCACTAAGAACATCATTAATGAGCAAACACTGGCGCAGATGAAGCCAGGCTCTATTTTGATCAACGCGTCGCGTGGTACGGTGGTAGACATTGATGCCTTGCACGCAGCGCTGACAAGCGGTCATTTGGCGGGTGCAGCACTAGACGTGTTCCCAACCGAACCTAAAGGCGTGAATGAGCCGTTGGATAGTCCACTGCGTGGTTTGAATAACGTGATTCTGACACCGCACATTGGTGGCAGCACACAAGAGTCTCAAGAAAACATTGGCCGTGAAGTAGCCGAAAAACTGGTGCTGTTCTCACGTAGTGGTGCGACTAAAGGGGCAGTGAACTTCCCTGAGGTGCCTTACGTAGAATGTGCTGGTGAAGCGCGTATTTTGCACATGCATCAGAACGTTCCCGGTGCGATGGGGGCGCTTAGTAATGTGTTGGCAGAAAGCGGTTTGAATATTGTCGGCCAGCAACTGCAAACGCGTGGTCAACTGGGCTACGCCGTGACAGATGTGGATGCACCAGTTTCTGATGAGATTCTGAATAAACTGCGTGTACAACCTGGCACTGTACGGTGTGATGCGTTGAAAGCGTAAGCAGCTTCTGCTTATAGTGCGTAGGTTGTAGAGAAACCTCTGGTGTGTAGCCAGAGGTTTTTTGTTTATGGCGGTACTTATTGCTGAGGTGGGGGCAGATGAGGGCTAGGACTAGCAGTGGTGCGTAGGCGTGGTGCTGTGTTCATCGCACATGCTGGGGGACTGCAGGAATACTTTTTGTGATTTGAGACACCAAATCAAAAAAGTTTCCTCTCCGTCCCCCGGTTGATCTGAATGTGGGTAGGTTTATAGCCCTTTCTTGAGTCGCGGTATTTTCAGCGACAGAATTATCCATCCCCTTCAATGGCAACATATCCCTAACTCGTTGCAAGCTACGGCAGTTAGTGGTGAGATTTACAGCCCTTTCTTTTGGGTGTTGTAGCAAATCTTGATCCAATTTGGAAGCAGGTTTTTAGATCGTTGGTAATGTCAGCTATACCATCAGAAAATACAGCTCAGTTATTTTTATGGAGGCAGTAAGTACCGAGATTATCAGCACACAGGATAAACAGGTCTCTTCAGAAATTGGTAAGCATGCCTCTTTCATTGGCCACAGAAGTACGCACTCATTTCAACGGCAACTACAATGAAAACCGTGGCAAGCGACGGAGGGAAAACGGAGAAAAGTATTTTTTTATTTGGTGGTCAAATTAAAAAATACTTTTCGCAGTGCTAGCTACTGCAGCCAGTGGTGAGTCTGTTGGTGCTGCATTCATCGCACACGCAGGGGGACTGCAGGAATACTTTTTGTGATTTGAGACACCAAATCAAAAAAGTTTCCTCTCCGTCCCCCGGTTGATCTGAATGTGGGTAGGTTTACAGCCCTTTCTTTTGAGGCTGCAGTATTCGTTGTAGCCCATCATCATTAACCAGATCAGCCAGGGTATAACGATCTAGGTGGGCAAAGAAAGCCTGCAATGCCCCGTAGAGTATGCCGGTCAGTTTGCAGCAGCCTTGCAGCACACAGGATGACTCTGGACCCATGCATTCCACTAGTTGGCAGTCTGCTTCGGTCTGGCGCAGCAGTTGACCTATGAGTATGGTGTGGGCGGGCCGTGCTAGCTGTAGCCCGCCTCCTTTGCCACGACTGCTATCTATCCAACGGTGTAGGCTCAGTTGGTGAGCAATCTTCATCAGGTGCATGCGGGAAATGTCGTGGTGGGCGGCGATGTCTGCGATGGTGTGGCGTTGTTCGGGGTTGGCTGCTAAGTACATCATTAACCGCAGCGCGTGATCACTGCTGCGGTTTAAGCGCATGACTCGCCACAGTTCAGTTCACGAGGGGGCTGGTCTGGGTTTTTGTCAATTTGATAGCCCATCCACAAGCTGCGGGCGATGCGCTTAGAGAACTCGCGGGCATGACGCGCTAGTTGTTGATTAGGGTGGCGTGCAGTGCTGATCTCAAACTGAGCCAGCCATGCACAGAATAGCTCGGCGCTAAGTTCGGATAAACGAGCATGTTTCATCATGGGCGAGCCAGAGTAGCGTGCGCTACGACACAGCAAGGAAGACCAGAAGTCCACCATGATGGCTAAGTGATGATCCCAGTCTTGTATGTGTTTATTGAAGATAGGGCCTAGTACGTCGTGTTGACGTATGTCGTCATAAAAGTCATGCACCAACTGGTGAATCTCAGCTTCGGTATAAGTGTCTAGTGTCATGGCAAGAAACGCTGCGCTTAAAGATGAATATAAAAATCATCTTATGATTGTGTCTGAGAGTGGTCAAGCATAAAAGACGTATAGTCTGGTGACAGGGTGAAAAAGGGCTATCACAAAGTGATGACTACTGTTTACTATAGGGGCTTGATGATTTTCAGTATTTTCGGAGTGTAGGATGGCATTTGATTTTCACCGTATTAATGATGATTTTGCCGTGGCCCCTCAACTGAGTGCAGACGATATGCAAGCAGTAGCCGAAGCCGGATTTAAAAGTGTGATTATTAATCGCCCAGACGGTGAGGGTGGCGCGAATCAGCCTGCCTCGGACGATGTAATGAACGCCGCAAAAACCGCTGGGCTGCAAGTGGTGTATCAGCCAGTGATTAGCGGCCAGATGACAGTAGATAACGTAGAGACCTTTGCTGGTTTGCTGCAAAGTATGCCTCAGCCCATCTTGGCATATTGTCGTACCGGCACGCGTTGTGCCAACTTGTACTATGCGGCCACGGAAGCCTGATATAACTCAAGTATTGCGGTAATTCAGTATTGCTGCGACGGAGTAATAGGCTTAGGCTATTGATAATCGTATTTATTCAATGGGGAGTACTCTCATGTTCAAAAAAATTCTGATCCCTACAGATGGTTCCGCGTTGTCCGCTCAGGCAGCCAACAAAGGTGTATGTTTTGCCAAGCAGATTGGTGCCGAAGTGGTAGCGTTGCACGTTACTCAGCCTTTTGCAGCCACCGTGGGTTTTGATGGTATGGCAGCTGCCTATGCTATCACCGACGAAGACTACGAAAAAACGGCTTCTGAGCAAGCGAATAAATACTTGAAAGCTGTATTGGATCGCGCAGAAACTGCTGGCGTGCCAGTAACTTCCCGTTCCGTGTCCAACTTCAACGTGGCTGATGGTCTGGTAAAAGCAGCTGAAGAAGAAGGTTGCGACCTGATTTTCATCGGCTCACACGGCCGTAGCGGTTTGTCCCGCTTGTTGCTGGGTAGCGTAACTGCCAAAGTATTGAACATGGCTCGCTGCGCAGTACTGGTGTACCGTGTCAATCAACAAGAGAACGACTAAGTATTGCTGCGCTGTTGTTGAGCAAATAAAAAAGCCACGCAAAGTGGCTTTTTTATTGTGTGTAAGCTGCTTGGTTTCTGTGTGAAAGGTGCAACTCACACCGAACGGTAGCCAAGGTATAGGGAAATAGAAAATGCTACTGCGCTGGGCACAGTAGCATTTTTATTGCTTATTTAAACAGGGCGCTGGCTTTTAACAGCGTTTCCCATACACCGATAAGCAAAGGGATGCTTACGTATAGCCAGAACAGCGCTAACAGCACGGGAGAGGTCTTTTTGACAGTGGTAGAGGTAGGTTGTGTCATAACGGTCTCCTGTTACTCAGCGGGCTGCAGAGAGCGCAGTGATGCGTCCGCAGGTTTATCGGAAGGCATATGGTGTTTGGCACTGACAGGGCGAACCATCAGGTTGCACAAGAAACCAACCACTAATAGCCCCGCCATGATGTACATGGTGGTGGTGTAGGCTTGCGATGCGGGTACACCATTATCGACTTGGTACTGGCGAATGTAGTTCACCAGTACAGGGCCCAGCACACCCGCTACTGACCATGCGGTTAACAGACGGCCGTGAATACCACCCACAAAGCGTGTACCGAAAAGGTCAGCTAAGTAGGCAGGAATAGTCGCGAAGCCACCGCCATACATAGACATAATCACGAAGTACGCAATTACGAACAGCGCTACGTTACCAGCAGAACCAAAGCCCGGTACGGTGAAGTACAGTACAGAGCCCAAGATGAAGAAGATCATGTAGGTGGTCTTGCGGCCAATGTAATCGGATACGGATGACCAGAAGAAACGACCCAACATATTGGCTAAGGACAGTAAGCCCACAAACCCAGCTGCTGCGGCTGGTGTGATGCTAGCAAAACTATCTTGGATCATGACCGATGCTTGGCCCAGTACCCCAATACCAGCGGTCACGTTCAAGCACAGAATCCACCACAGCAACCAAAATTGCGGTGTTTTCAAGGCTTGGTCAATATGCACGTGATTACGGGAAATCAGAGCGTTTTGTACTACGGGTGGTGTCCAACCTTCAGGTTTCCAGTCTGGTGCGGGAATACGCACGGCCAGCGAACCAATGGTCATGGAAATAAAGTACAAACACCCCATCACCACAAAGGTTTGGGTAACGCCCATAGATGTGGGGGAGGCAAAGTAATCCATCAACCCTACAGACAGTGGCGAGGCAATAAAGGCACCACCACCAAAGCCCATGATGGCCATACCAGTTGCCATACCGCGCTTATCGGGGAACCATTTTATGAGGGTGGAAACAGGTGAAACATAGCCTACACCTAACCCTATACCACCCAGCACTCCATAGCCTAAATAGACAAGCCAAATCTGGTGCAGGTGTATACCTAGCGCCGCGACCATAAAACCACCGCCAAAACAGCAGGCAGCCGTGAACATGGCTTTGCGGGGGCCTACTTCTTCCAACCATTTACCCGCGAATGCAGCGGATAAACCCAGGAAGACGATGGCCAAGCTGAAAATCCAGCCTAAGGTAGGGAGTGTCCAGTCATCGGGTGCCGAGGAGGTGATCCCCAGCAGTCGAGTCATGGGTTCGTTGAAAACAGAAAAAGCATAAGCCTGACCAATACACAGGTGCACAGCCAGAGCAGCTGGAGGAATCATCCAGCGGTTAAAACCAGGGCCTGCCGTAATACGGGCTTTACTGAAAAAGCCATTGGAAGCTTGAGCGTTGGATATGCTCATATTTGTCTCCTTATGCGCTTATGCTTGTAATAAGGCGCTTAGTACTATTGTTTTTTAGGAAGTTAGGAGCCGGGGATAGACTGCCCCGGTCAGGTACTACAAACAGCTCAGGCGGTTAGTGCTGCAGGATCCAGTTTGGCCCTGTAGCGAGTGATTGACTCCATGACTATGGCAGAGAGTTCGCCCTTGTCACTTTTGCCATCAGGATGTTCATCTATGTAGTTGAACAATGATTGCCGCATGCGGGGATCCCAGAACAAGCGGATATGGTTGGCAATACCTTCTAGAGACTCCTCACGATTAGGTTGAGACTCAAAAAAAGTTCCTATGCGATTGACCATCGGTATCAGGCTTTTACTATTCATAATCCATCGCCCAAAATTAAAAAGAAGTTAAACGTTGTGGGTGACTGTAAACATTGAAATGCTGTTCACGTCCAAAACCTATGAGTAATAGGTTGAGTTCCTCTGCGAGTTGTGTGGCAAGGGTAGTGGGTGCAGAAACGGCGACTAAGGTAGGAATACCAGCAGCAGCTGTTTTCTGTACCATCTCAAAACTGGCGCGGCTGGAAACCAACGCTAGACTTTGTGCGGCCATTGCCATGGCGTCATGACGCAGTAGGTGGCCAATGAGCTTGTCCAGCGCATTGTGTCTGCCTACATCTTCACGAATAACTTGAATCTCACCTGCTTGGTTGGCCAGTGCCGCCGCATGGGTAGCACCGGTTTTCTCGTGCAGAACTTGCTGTTGGCGCAACTGGTGCAAGGCCCGAACTACCGTGGCAGGGGCCACATTATAAGCAGGTTCAGGCAAAGCTGGTAACGCGCGTTTTACGTCTTGTAGACTTTCTAAACCGCATAAACCACAGCCTGTACGGCCTGCCAGTTGCCGCCTGCGCAGCTTGAGCTGTTGCAGGCATGCGCTGGCAATGTCTAGATCGATCACAATGCCGTCTGGCGTATGCTGCACCTGTATATCGTAAATATCACTACTGCTGCGTACGATGCCTTCGGTGTAGGAAAAACCAACGGCCAAGTCTTCCAAGTCCAGAGGGGTGCCTAGCAACACTGCATGGCTAATGCCATTGAATTGCAGCGCGATAGGCACTTCTTGCGCGATGAGGTCCGGCAGTTCGCTCAGTGCAAGACTAGAGGTCTCGCACCTGACGATTTGAAACGTTGCCAGACCATCTTCGGCCTGATTGAGGGAGATGCATTCATCCGTGAGCATGACGCCTCCCACTCTTAGTTCTGGGTACTCAGTGCGGGCTTTTTCTCCTGACTGGTAGGGGCTGTTGCCACTGCAGCGGTTTCTTCCGCTTCAGGTGCTCGCGCTTCGTCCAACAACTGCTGTTGGATTTCGTTGAAGCGTGACCAGCGTGACTGCCAGTCGGATACTTGGCCAGACGTGACTTTACTGATCTGTACCGCTGTTACCTTGTACTCAGGGCAGTTAGTAGCCCAGTCAGAGCTGTCGGTGGTAACCACGTTTGCACCCGATTCAGGGAAGTGGAAGGTGGTGTAGACCACGCCGGGTTGCATACGGGATGTCACCGTAGCACGCAGCACGGTTTCACCAGCACGGCTTTTCACGGCTACGTAGTCGCCGGTACGAATGCCACGGTCTTCCGCGTCGTGTGGGTGTAGCTCCAGAATGTCTTCTTTGTGCCATGCCACGTTAGCGGTACGACGGGTTTGTGCACCCACGTTGTACTGCGACAAGATACGACCGGTAGTGAGCAGCAAGGGGAACTTGCGGGTGCTGCGCTCATCCGTAGGTACGTACTGCGTAATGATGAATTTACCTTTACCGCGCACGAACTCATCAATGTGCATGGTTGGGGTGCCTTCAGGCGCTTCTTCGTTACATGGCCACTGTACGCTACCGCCCAGCTCATCAATGCGCTGGTACGACACACCCGTAAAGGTAGGTGTGAGGCGTGCGATTTCGTCCATGATTTCGCGTGGGTGTTTGTACAGCATTGGGTAACCCAAGGCGTTGGACAACGCGCAGGTCACTTCCCAGTCTGCCATGCCGTTTTTGGGTTCCATCACTTTGCGTACGCGAGAAATACGGCGTTCGGCGTTGGTGAAGGTGCCGTCTTTTTCCATGAAGGAAGAGCCAGGCAAGAACACATGAGCGTACTTAGCGGTTTCGTTCAGGAACAGGTCTTGAACGATAATGCACTCCATCGATGCCAAGGCAGCCGCAACGTGCTGAGTGTCAGGGTCAGACTGAACAATGTCTTCACCTTGACAGTACAAGCCTTTGAATGAGCCGCTTAGGGCTGCATCAAACATATTAGGAATACGCAGGCCAGGTTCAGGTTGCAGTGTTACGCCCCATTCGCTTTCAAACTCGCTACGTGCTTCGTTGTTGGAAATGTGACGGTAGCCTGGCAACTCGTGTGGGAACGAACCCATGTCACACGAACCTTGCACGTTATTCTGACCACGCAGTGGGTTCACGCCCACGCCTTCGCGGCCAATGTTACCGGTAGCCATCGCCAAGTTAGCAATAGCCATCACGGTTGTAGAACCTTGGCTGTGCTCAGTAACACCCAAACCGTAGTAAATAGAACCGTTACCACCAGTCGCGTACAAGCGTGCGGCACCACGTACCAAATGCGCAGCAACACCAGTGATGTCCTCAGTAGCCTCTGGAGAGTTCTCTGGGCGGCTGACAAACTCACGCCAGTCGTTAAAGGACTGGTCTTCGCAGCGTTCGCGTACAAATTCTTCAGCGATCAGGCCTTCGGTAGCAATCACGTGTGCCAATGCCGTCAGCATGGCAGTGTTAGTACCTGGGCGCAGTGGCAAGTGGTAGTCGGCCTTGATGTGTGGAGAATCCACCAGCTCAGTAGCACGAGGATCAACAATGATCAGACGTGCGCCTTCGCGTATACGGCGTTTCAGGCGTGACGCGAATACAGGGTGAGCATCGCTAGGGTTGGCACCAATCACGATCACTACGTCAGTGTGCATCACCGAGTCAAAGGTTTGTGTACCCGCAGATTCGCCTAGTGTTTGCTTCAGACCATAACCGGTAGGGGAGTGACACACACGAGCACAGGTATCCACGTTGTTGGTACCGAATGCCGCACGCACCAATTTCTGAACCAAGTAGGTTTCTTCGTTAGTGCAACGTGAAGATGTAATACCGCCTACAGAGTCACGGCCATATTTGTCTTGAATACGACGGATTTCAGACGCTGCGTAATTCAGCGCTTCTTCCCACGATACTTCGGTCCATGCATCTTGGATGCTTTTACGGATCATGGGTTTCAGAATACGATCCGCGTGTGTGGCGTAACCGAAGGCGAAACGGCCTTTAACGCAGGAGTGGCCACGGTTGGCTTTACCGTCTTTCCACGGCACCATGCGTACCACTTCTTCGCCTTTCATTTCGGCTTTGAAACCACAACCCACGCCACAGTAAGCGCATGTAGTGATGACGGCGTGTTCGGGTTGGCCTAGGTCAATGACGGAGTTTTCCATCAATGCAGAAGTAGGGCAGGCTTGTACACACGCACCACAGGACACACAGTCACTGTCGATGAAGTTGTCGCTCTGACCGGCTGCAATACGGGACTCAAAACCACGACCTTCTACGGTCAGAGCAAAGGTACCTTGCACTTGCTCACAGGCACGTACGCAACGACTACACACAATACAGTGCGAGGAATCGTAGGTGAAGTAGGGGTTAGAGGTGTCTTTGCTTTCGTGTACGTGGGTAGCGCCTTCAAAGCCGTAACGCACGTTACGCAGGCCCACCACACCCACGGTGTCTTGCAGTTCGCAATTACCGTTAGCAGGACACATTAAGCAGTCCAGCGGGTGATCAGAAACGTACAGCTCAACTACGTTTTTACGCAGTTTGTTCAGTCTTTCGTTTTCGGTAGTTACCACCATGCCTTGTTCTGCAGGGGTGGTACATGACGCTGGCGTACCGCGTCTACCTTCAATCTCTACCAAACAGACACGGCAAGAACCAAAAGGCTCCAGCATGTCAGAGGCACAGAGTTTAGGAATATTGATGCCGCTCAGGGCTGCAGCGCGCATCACAGAAGTACCTTCAGGCACCACGACGTGCTGACCATCAATGGTCAGTTCAATCATGGTGGTGCTTAGGGATGCCGGAGTCCCTAGATCGCGTTCGCGTACGGCAACTGTTTCTAGCATAGTGGGCTCCTTAGGCGGGTTGCTGACTTGCGTCTGCAGTTGCCTTCGATTCCAGACCAAAGTCGGCGGGGAAGTGCTCAAGGGCGGACAGCACAGGCACAGGGGCCATGCCACCTAACGCACACAGTGAGCCAGCAAGCATGGTGTCACAGAGATCGCGCAACAGTTCTACGTTGTCTTCTCGTTTTTCGTTACGACGGATTTTCTGAATAACTTCCACACCACGGGTAGAACCCACTCTACAGGGGGTGCATTTACCACAGGATTCGATGGCACAGAACTTCATGGCGTATTCAGCCATGTGGCCCATGTCTACGGTTTCGTCGAAAGCCACAATACCACCGTGGCCTACCATCGCGGATACGGCAGCATAGGCTTCGTAATCCATCGGCACATCCCAGTGTTTTTCAGGCAGGTACGCACCCAATGGGCCACCGACCTGGGCGGCACGTAAAGGCAGGCCAGTCGCCGAACCACCACCGTAGTCGTACAGCAGTTCGCGCAGGGTAATACCAAAGGCTTTTTCTACTAGGCCACCTTGCTTCAGGTTGCCAGTTAATTGGAAGGCCAAGGTGCCACGTGAACGTCCCATACCGAAGTCACGGTAGTATTCAGCGCCTTTAGCCAAAATGGTAGGCACCGAAGCCAGCGAGATAACGTTGTTGACGACGGTAGGTTTACCCAAGAAACCTTGCAGCGCTGGCAGTGGTGGTTTGAAGCGGATCACACCACGTTTACCTTCCAAGCTTTCCAGCAAGGATGTTTCTTCACCGCAAATGTAAGCACCTGCGCCTTTGCGCACTTCTAGATCAAAGGTTTTGCCGCTGCCAGCAATATTCTTGCCCAACCAGCCCGCTTCATAAGCACGTTGGATGGCTTGGTCTAGTGCCTGAATAGCCAATGGGTATTCGGAGCGCACGTAGATATAACCAGAGGTAGCTTCCACTGCCAAACCAGCAATGGTCATGCCCTCAATCAGCGTACAGGGGTCGCCTTCCATCAAGAGACGGTCAGAAAACGTACCAGAGTCACCTTCGTCGGCATTACAGACAATGTATTTTTGGTCTGCTTTAGCGTTCAGAACGGTGTTCCATTTGATACCTGTAGGGAAGGCCGCACCACCACGTCCACGCAAACCAGAATCCGTCACCATTTTGACGATGTCAGCCGGTGCCATGGTTAGGGCGTGTTTCAAGCCTTCAAAACCACCGTGAGCTTGGTACTCATCCAGGTTCAGCGGATCAATCACACCTACACGGGCGAAAGTCAGACGCTCTTGGTTTTTTAGGTATGGAATTTCTTCGGTGAGACCGTGGCACAGTGGGTGCGTTTTCCACTCAGCAGCAAAGAGACTTTCTACGTCATCAGGGGTTACCGGACCAAAGGCAACGCGGCCTTCAGGCGTGCTGACTTCAACCAAAGGTTCTAGCCATAGCATGCCGCGTGAGCCATTACGTACTAGCTCAACGTTTACATTTTTCTGGGCAGCATGTTGCAGAATGGCAGCAACTACATCATCGGCACCCATGGCAACAGCTGCGGTGTCGGCGGGTACATAAAGTCGTAAAGGGGCTGTGCTCATTTCTGCGCTCCTTCCTTGGCAAGCAGTGCATCCAAGCGATCAGGGTTCATGCGTGCGTGCGGTTTTCCATCTAGCATCACAGCAGGAGATTGGGCACAGAGGCCCAAACAGTACACAGGCTCAAGAGTAACTTCGCCATCGGGCGAAGTTTGGTGGAAATCACAGGACAGCTTTTGACGTGCGTGCTCAGCCAAGGCCTCGCTACGCATGGCCTGACAGGCCTCGGCCATACAGACTTCCAACACATGTTTACCAGCGGGTTTCTGACGGAAATGGCTGTAGAAAGTGATCACGCCATGTACTTCCGCACGCGATAGGCTAAGCGCACGAGCGACCAGCACGACTACGCTGTCGGGTAGGTAGCCGATTTCATCCTGTACATGATGCAGGATAGGTAGCAAATTACCCTTTTTGTGGGCGTGGGCGGCGATAGCGGCGTCCACGATTGCTTGATACTGGCCGTCAGCGGGTTCGAACTGACTGGCATGAGAGGGGATATGCATGGTGTACATCCTAAAACATCAGAATTTGGGTATTCTGAGGTTGCTTATATGAATTTATTTGCATAATATAAATAATGTTTTTCCTTAATCTACAAAGCAAACACAAATATATCAATAGGAAAACAGTTGCATATTAAACAAGCGTAATATGCAAAAAATTGCATAATTAAGGGTTATTACTCATCAAAAGGACAGTAGATGAGCAACCAATTTAAGGCCCAAATTGAGGCCGAATGGGTACTGGAAAATCACGATGGCGTCGCCTTTAAATTAGGCGAAGTGTTGAATTTATTGGGCGCTATCGAAAGCACCGGAAATATTACCGGGGCGGCTAAGGCCTGTTCTTTGTCATATAGGCATGCGTGGGGGGTATTGCGTCAGGCGGAACAACAGTTCCAAGCTACCCTCATTGAAACATCGCGCAGACAAGGGACAACCCTGACACAATTTTCTAAAAGATTGTTGTGGGCAAACCGCCGTGTACATGCTCGTTTGACGCCTATGCTAGAAAGTATGGCGTCCGAACTGCAAGAAGAACTCTCTAGGTTATATGCAACCGAGCCACCGCGCTTGCGCTTGCATGCTAGCCATGGCTTTGCGGTAGAGGGCTTGATGCGTCTGGCTAATGACTTGTCGTACTTGCCGCTAGAACTACGCTATAGAACAGCTATAGAGGCTTTGAACTCGCTGTTGCGACGTGAGTGCGACATTGCAGGTTTCCAAGTACCACTAGGTAAGTACCAGTCTCAGGCGTTGCACCATTACAGTGCATGGTTACGCCCAGATCAGCACCAATTGATTTTCTTGAGTGATCGCAATACCGGATTGTTTGTACAGCACGGCAACCCTAAAGGGGTACGTGGTGTAGAAGATCTATTGCGTCCCGATGTGCGCTTTGTGAACCGACAAATAGGTTCTAGTACGCGTCATTTGTTGGGGCTGATTATCCAAGACTTAAATCTGGATTCCAACAATATCCAAGGTTATGACAGCACCGAGCTAACGCACATGGCGGTGGCAGCACACGTTGCTAGCGACATGGCTGATGTGGGCTTCGGAGTAGAAACGGCTGCCTGTAGATGTGGGCTGGATTTCATCCCTATTGCCAGAGAACGTTACTTCTTCGCGGTACACAAAGACATCCTGGAGTCTGAACTGATTAAGCGGTTTTTAGCCTTAATACGAGGCGACGACTACCGCGGCTATATGAGTCAGTTAATAGGCTATCAGGCTGAAGGCATAGGTACGGTGATGAGTTTGGATGAAGCTTTTGGTACGGAAAAGTTGCCCGCTATATCGTAGCCTAGCGAACGGTATGCGCAACACTTTTGCTGCGAAAAATCTTCAATATCAGCGTGATAGCTGATAATGGAACCATAAAATAATTTCTCCGTTACGGTACTGCGGAGGGGCCATGAATAAAAGCCTTACACAAATTAATCAGCACACTACAAGCATGACAAATTCGTCTCCCAAGCAGGCATCACCACGAGTGATCCCTCTTGCCGAAAGCGGGGTGAGGGATCAGTTAGGGCGTCCACTGCATGATTTGCGTATTTCCGTTACGGATAAATGTAATTTCCGTTGTACATACTGTATGCCGCGCGAGATATTCGGGCCAGAGCACGAATTCTTAGCGCAGAAACAGTTATTGAGTTTTGAAGAAATTACCCGTGTTGCGGAGTTAGCCGTACGCATGGGCGTACGCAAAATTCGCCTCACCGGCGGTGAGCCGTTGCTGCGCAGACGTGTGGAAGACTTAGTACACATGTTGGCCCAGTTGCGCACCGTTGAGGGGAAGCCGGTAGAGCTGGCCATGACGACTAATGGTACGTTACTGGCCGCAAAAGCGCGTGATTTGAAGCAAGCGGGCTTAAACCGTGTCACGGTAAGTTTGGATGCTTTGGAAGATGCGCGTTTTACCCATTTAAGTGATAGTAAAGTATCGGTGCGCCAAGTTTTGGACGGTATAGAAAAAGCCAGTGCTGAAGGCCTCTTCCCCGTCAAAGTCAACATGGTGGTGCGCAAGGGTTTGAACGACGACCAAATCGTGCCTATGGCCGAATACTTCCGTAATACGCCACATATACTGCGTTTTATTGAGTATATGGATGTGGGTAATAGTAATGGTTGGAACATGAAGGAAGTGATTACAGGCGCTGAGATCGTTGCCCGTATTCATGAGCATTATCCCTTGGAACCTGTACAAGCGAATTACACAGGAGAAGTAGCGGGGCGCTATCGCTATCTGGACGGCGCAGGTGAAGTCGGTATGATCACCAGCGTATCCCAACCTTTCTGTGGCGACTGTTCCCGTATACGCTTATCCCCAGAAGGGCGTTTGTTCCTGTGCTTATTTGCTTCCCAAGGTGTAGATATGCGTGGCCCGCTACGAGCGGGGGCGACCGATGATGCTTTGGCTGGCTTATTAGCCGGTACATGGCGCGCCAGAAAAGACCGTTATTCTGAAGTGCGTGGTGAAGTAGGGCACAAGGCAGAAAAAGTAGAGATGAGCTACATAGGTGGTTGAGATGCGTATTGATGGCCTGATTCTAGCGGGTGGGCAGTCCCGCCGCATGCAAGCCTTGGGGGCAGTGGATAAAGGTTTGCTTACGTTAGAGGGGCTATCTTTTGCTGGCCATGCCGCCAAACGTTTAGGCCCTTATTGTCAGAAACTCTTTGTTAGTGCCAATGCACATCAGGCCGATTATGCGGCGTGGGGCGAAGTGGTGGGTGATGGCGAGTACGAAGCTCAAGGGCCGTTGGCAGGAATGCTAGCGGTGATGCGTCGTAGTCAGGCTGAATACATTGTGACGCTTCCTGTAGATAGCCCTTTTGTGTCAGATCAGGTGATTAGTATGCTGGTAGAGCAGGCTAAACAGTCGCCTGCTACGACAGTGCATTATGCATGCGCCGCTCAAACGCATCCGTTATGCGCGATCTTGCGCACAGACCTAGCTCCATCCTTAGATGAGTATTTGGCACAGGGGCAACGTAGGGTGCAAAGCTGGTATGCGGCTATACAGGCTAAAGCCCTGCACTTTGGTGAAGCTGCTGAGGCGGAATTCTTGAATGTGAATACACCTGAAGATTGGCAGCAAGCACAATCACTACGCCGCTAGCTGCCAATCGCTGGGTGCTTTTACGCGCACCAGTGGGCAAAGTCGTAATAACGTACTTGAGTGCCTGGCGTGACATCGGTGTCGGCAGGTACTCTAGCTAAGCCGGTAGCCCACGCTAAAGAACTAATAATGCCAGAGCCTTGCTGAGGGTAGGGCGTGAGGTGTAATGAGCCATCTTCATGCGTAATGGCTTGCACGCGTAAAAATTCCTCGCGGGTCCCATGCAGGGTTGCATCGCAGTCTAGCTTGCCGTAGCTGGTACGCGGCAAGGCTTGTGAGCGACCTTGCAGCACACGAACCAAAGGCGTCACCATCAAGGCAAATACGGCATAGGCCGATACGGGATTGCCCGGCAGGCCAATGATAGGTGTGTTGTTCAGCTTAGCCAGCGCGACAGGTTTGCCGGGTTTCATGCGCACTTTCCACAGCTGTAACTCACCGCCAGCAGCCTCAATAGCAGGTTTGACTAAATCTTTATCACCGACGGACACACCACCTACGGTCAGTACGAGATCGCAGTCATGGCTGAGTTTTTCTAACGCCGACTGAATGCTTTCTAAGGTATCGGGAGCGTGTATAACGTGCGTAACCTCTGTCTGCATTTCTTGAGCTAAGGCGCGCAGCATAGAGGCATTAGAGTTATAAATTTGCCCGGTTTTTAAGGGTTGGCCGGGCTCAGTGAGTTCGTTGCCAGTGGTGAGAATCCCAACGCGCAAGCGACCATATACGGGTACGTCAACAATACCTTGTGCTGCCAACATGGCAATATGGCTGCTATCTAGCAACGTACCGCGTTGCAAAATAGGCTGCTGCTGCGCCATGTCTTCGCCGGCATAACGTACGTGTTGGCCTTTGAATGGCGCCTCCAAAATACGCAGTTGATTATCTTCTTCTGAACACAACTCTTGAATGACGACGGTATCGGCATTGGCAGGAATTAAGCTGCCTGTGAATAAACGTACTGCATAGCCAGGTTGCAGTGCTTCAGGCACATCACCGGCATACACGCGTTGTTGTATGGGTAACGCTTTATCGGCATGGTAATCAGCAAAACGAATGGCGTAGCCGTCCATCGCACTGTTATCAGCAGGCGGAATGTTCAATGCGGCATTGACTGTTTCTGCCAGCACCCTGCCTCGGGCATGCTGCAACTGAACTGACTCTGTGCGCTCTAGCGGTTTTCCTGCATCTACCAGGCGTTGTTGGGCAATATCAAAATCTAGCAGGCTCATGATCAGTCGTTATCCCATAAAGCAGTTTTTTGGGCATCAGACTCATGTTGCTGTACCCAGATTTTTTGGCCGTCTTGCAGTTGTTCGCGTTTCCAGAAGGGGGCGCGAGTTTTAAGTGCATCAATAATGTATTCGCAGGCCTTGAAGGCTTCGCCACGATGAATGCTGCTGACGGCCACAAATACAATTTGTTCATCACGGTGCAAGGTGCCTACGCGGTGTACAACACGTGTGGCCAGAATGTCCCAACGTTCTTTGGCTTGCGTGCAAAGGGCTTCGATTTCGCGTTCGCACATGCCCGGATAGTGTTCTAGTATCAGGGCTTCAGTTGGGTGTTCGGGTTGGTAGTCGCGTACATAACCAATAAAGCTCAGCAAAGCGCCGGTATGACCAGGGTGCTGGTCGTACAGTTGCTGTATCAGTTCTTGCGCGTTGAAATCGGCTTCTTGTACGGTGACCATCATTAGCCTCCAGTGACAGGCTCAAACACAGCAACCTCATCACCGACGCGTATTAGTGTTTGTTTGTGTGCGTATTCTTGATTGACGGCAATTTTTAATCGGCGTTGTAGTGGTGCTAATTGTGGATAGCGTGCAACCAAGCTTTCAACCCAATCAGCTACGGACAACTCGGCAGACAAGGGCCAGTTTTCTTGGCGTGTGCCTATAAGCTCTGCTACTTGGGCAAAATACAGCACAGTAATGGACGATGCATTAGTCATGAGCGGACTCCTCTGTGGCATGCCATTCCCCGCTTTTTCCACCTGATTTGTGCAGCAGGCGCAGCGTTTCAATCACGATGCCTTTGTCGGCGGCTTTGCACATGTCATAAATAGTCAGTGCAGCCACACTGCATGCGGTCATGGCTTCCATTTCTACTCCGGTACCATGAGTGGTTTTACAGGTGGCGTGGATAATCACACTGCTGTTGGGGGCGTCGATGGTGAATTCTATAGTGACCACAGCCAACGGCAGGCTATGGCATAAAGGAATGAGTTCTGCGCAGCGTTTGGCCGCTTGAATCCCGGCAATATGCGCGGTGGTTAGCACTTCACCTTTAGCATTATCTTGTGCAGAAAGTAAGGCAAAGGCGTGTTCGCCCAGACGTACGCGCCCGTATGCGGTAGCAGAACGTGCACTGAGGTTTTTATGGCTGATGTCCACCATGCGAACGCTGCCGCTTTCGTCAAGGTGACTCAAACGAGCGTCTGAGCCGGGGATACCGAAGCCGGTAGAGGAAGGTGTATTCGCCATGATGAGAAACAGAAGCTAGAAGTTGATCTACTGGGTTGCCTTATTATAGGCATGTCATAGTGGCACAGTATTGAACTGGCTCAGGATTCAAGGTTATCGGCGGGCAGGAAATGTTCGTTCCCACAGATACGGGCTAATTCCAACAAATTCTTGGTGCCGGTTTTTTCCAAAATACGGGCGCGGTGTACTTCAATGGTACGCATGCTAACGTCCAGCACTTCGGCAATTTGTTTGTTCAGCATGCCTTGTAGAGCGAGTTGCAACACTTGTTTTTCACGCGCCGATAATGAGGCCAGTTTGTCGTGCCACTCTAGCTGACGCAGGTGCTCATCACGGTGCAGTTGATAGTCTTTGAGAACTTCCAACACCCTATCCACCAGGTCGTTGTCATTGAATGGCTTTTCAATGAAATCTACAGCGCCTCGTTTGAGTGATGCTACCGCCATGGGCAGATCGCCGTGTCCTGTTAAAAAGATCACGGGTTGTGTCGCTCCTTTTTCTAGCAACTGATCAAACACTTCTAGGCCCGATAAGCCTTCCATACGTATGTCGAGTAGCAAACAGCCGTTTAATTCGGGATGCCAGGCTTGCAGAAAGCTTTCGCCCGAGTCCCACTGTTCGGTAGGCACTTTACGGGTTTTGAACAACCATGCTAGGGCGTCTCGTATAGCCTGATCATCATCAATAATATGTACGATGGCTGGTGAACGTGCGTTAGTCATGTTTGGCAAGCGGTAAGGTAAAGACGAAAGTGGCACCGTGGCTGGCAGAAGACTCATACCATAACGTACCTCGGTGAAGTTCAATGATCGATCTACAGATGTTTAATCCTATTCCCATGCCATTGACCTTATTGGTGGAAAAAGGCTGGAACAGCAAAGGCATCATTTCAGGAGCAACGCCGGGCCCTTGGTCGCTGATGGCTATTAAGGCGTATTGGCCACGAGTTTGAATGTTGATGTCTATTTTACGCTGATCAAGTGGCTGGTTTTTGAGTGCTTCCAATGCGTTACGCAGTAGGTTGAACAACACTTGTTCAATCATGATGCGGTCTGCCATCACGTACAGATCGGCTTCAGGAATATCCAGCATCACACGTACTTTGTGCTTCAGCATCTCATTGTGGATAAAGCTTAGGCTATCCAGCACTATGGGGCGCAACTGTTCTTGCTTTAGCAACGGCTCGCGCTTACGCACAAAGTCGTTAGTGCGTCGTACGATTTCCCCTGCGCGTTTGTTTTGCGCAGCAAGATTTTGCAGCCCACTACGTAGATCGTCAGGGCTACTGTCTGTATCTTCTAGTAAGTTCAGGCAACCTGCGGCATAACTAGCAACGGCGGATAACGGTTGATTCAGTTCGTGTGCCAAGGTTGAGGCCACTTCGCCCATGCTCATTAAGTGGGCGGTTTTTTGTAGCTGCTCGGCTTGTTGGCTAGTACGTTCCTCTTGAGCTTTGCGTGATGAAATATCAATAATCGAACCCATCCAGCCCACGTGTTTACCTTGATTGTTAATCAGCGGGGCTTCGTGCACCTGTATATCTAGGATAGAGCCGTCACGGTGTTGAAAGCGTGTTTCAAAGCTTTGGGCAGTAGGCATGCGATTTTGTTGATAATGCCTATCTAGCGTCTCATTCACCATATCGGGCGGCCACCACGGCATAGGGGGCGCTAGGCCAGTAATTTCATTGGCTTCCCAGCCTACCAGCCTACAGAAAGCTGGGTTCACATACAGAATACGACCTTCTAAATCACGAGCACGCATACCGGTAGTCATGGAGTTTTCCATGGCTCGTCTAAAAGCTTGCTCGTCTAGTAAGGCGTGTTCTGCTTGTTGGCGTTTGCGGGCGTAGTAGTACTGCACTAATAAACTGATGATGGCAAAAAGCGCCAAACCTACGATCACGATGATCAGCAGTGTTTGGGTAGAGGTAGAGCCAGAGGTGTAAGGCTTTAATTGCAGCCGTACGCCGTGTAACGGCGGGTCTACCGACATGCTGTAGCTCAGTTCGCTGGTTTTGAGCGCTGTGTTGACGCGTCTGGCAATGACCCTATCGCTATTGTTATCCACCAGCACAATTTCATATTGTCCGGCTACCCACCACGGTATTTGGCTGGTCAGTAGCTGGTTAAGCGACAGGGATGTACGTAACAGACCAGTAGGTTGATTGTTCGCCCCAAAAATAGGGACTTGGAAATCCACTAGTACTTCGTTTAGCTGTTCGTCTTTACGGGCAGGAAACCACGCTTTGAAACGCGGCAAGGGGGCGGTGATGGGTTGTGCGTTATAGCCTCGAGGCAACGTCAGCGGTTCATCACGCTGTAGGTCGAACCAACTAATAATTTGTAATTCAGGATGTATGCCTTTGATGTGCTCTAAACGGGTGAGCACTACCTCTGGGTCTTGGCCTTTGCTGATTTCCAAGGCGAGGCGTTCTAGGTTCTCTTCGTGTGTGCGTAATTGGAAGAACAAGTTTTGCTCTACCCATAGAGCATCTTCAATCAGTTTGGTACGTAACTCATCCACCCTATCTTTACGTAATAACAGAATAAACAGCGTAATCAGGATCACGATAATAGCGATCGCTATTATCGGTGCGTAGCTCATAAAGGCATTTAACCTGGATGAACCGCTTAGGTGTTTACCCTGAAAAGTGCTGCTAAAAATACGCATATAGGTGCTTACTTCGGATTTCCACAATAGAGGAAGAAAAAAAATATTTTTACTCTGCGGGATATTGGTTTTTTTATAACATTTGCAAATAGACCTGCAGGGTCATGGAGGGGAAAGAATGAAAAAGATCTTTACACTGACGCTGGTTGCTTCAGCACTGATGGCATCTAGCGCGTGGGCTGCTGATCCACTCGTGATCAAGTTCAGTCACGTGGTGGCCCCTGATACACCAAAAGGTAAAGGCGCAGACCGTTTTAAACAACTGGCTGAAGAATATACCAATGGCAATGTAGTGGTAGAGGTATATCCAAACTCCCAACTGTACAAGGATAAAGAGGAACTGGAAGCCTTGCAATTGGGCGCGGTGCAAATGCTAGCCCCATCCTTGGCTAAGTTTGGTCCATTGGGTGTGCGTGAATTTGAAGTATTCGATTTGCCATTTATCTTTGAAAACAAAGATGATCTGCGTAAAGTCACCAACGGCCAAGTTGGTAAAGATTTGCTGGCAAAACTAGAGCCTAAAGGCATTAAAGGTTTGGCCTACTGGGATAATGGTTTCAAAGTCATGAGTGCAAACTCTCCTTTGCACACTCCTGACGATTTCTTGGGTCTGAAAATGCGTATTCAGTCTTCCAAGGTATTGGAAGCCCAGATGCAAGCTTTAGATGCCGTGCCACAGGTAATGGCTTTCTCTGAGGTATACCAAGGCCTGCAAACTGGCGTGGTAGATGGTACAGAGAACCCACCATCCAACATGTACACCCAGAAAATGCACGAAGTGCAGAAACACGCGACTACGTCTAACCACGGTTACTTGGGTTATGCCGTGATCGTGAACAAGAAGTTCTGGGAAGGTCTGGATGAAGAAACCCGTACACAGTTAGAAAGAGCGATGGAAGAGGCTACTGAGTACGCGAACGAAATTGCTCAGCAAGAAAACGACGAGTCCATGGCTGCGATGAAAGCATCTGGCAAAACCACTTTCTACGATCTGACTGACGAAGAGCGTCAAGAGTGGATTAAACAGTTGCGCCCTGTGCATCAGCAAATGGCTTCCCGCATTGGTCAGGAAACCATTGACGCTGTGTACAAAGCGGTCGAATAAAAACCAAATCTTTAACTGGCGCAGGCATGCGCCAGTTTTTCTGGTTTTCTGGTCGGTGGTATAGACCACATCTTATAGGCTTGACCACACCCCACTGTAGCGGTGCTGCGTGGGGTATGCGGGTCTCGGAGAAGCCATGTTTCTACGTTTTTTAGATAAGTTTGAAGAGATATTTATCTCTTTGTTGATGATTGCGGCCGTACTGATTATTTTCGTGTCCGTGACGCAGCGTTACTCTGTGTCCCTACTAGCGGATATGGTCGCGTGGTCCAGAGCACATGAATATCAGCAAATGTCCTCCATGTTTAGGTCTGCCTACCGTTCAGTGGTGAGTGTGAACATGCTGTGGGCGCAAGAACTGTGTATTTACCTGTTCGTGTGGATGGCTAAGTTTGGTGCAGCCTACGGTGTGCGCACAGGCATTCACGTGGGTGTAGACGTGCTGGTGAATGCGGTGTCACCTGGTAAACGCAAAGTACTGATCGTGATCTCTTTGCTGGGTGGTGCGTTGTTTACGGCACTGGTGGCATGGATTGGTGGCAGTTTCGTGTATGGCATCAGCCAGACAGCTCAAGTATCGGCTGACTTGGAAGTGCCTGTGTGGATTGTTTACCTTGCGGTGCCAGCTGGTTCAGCGTTGATGTGTTTCCGTTTCTTGCAGGCGTTGTACGCGTTCCTCAATAAAGGCGAATACGAGCACGAAGAGCCTGGCGAAGAGTGGTTGGATGATATGAGGAAAGACGGAGAATCCGCATGACCAGTTTTATTATTTTCGCGCTGTTAGGCGTACTACTGCTCACAGGGATGCCGGTATCCATTGCGTTAGGTCTGACGGTGATGACGTTCTTGTTCACCATGACCAGCGTGCCTATGGACAGTATTGCTCTCAAGCTTTTCACCGGTATTGAGAAGTTTGAAATCATGGCGATCCCGTTCTTTATCTTGGCGGGGGGCTTTTTAACACACGGTGGGGTGGCGCAGCGGATGATCCGGTTTGCGTCCTCAATGGTAGGTCACTTGCCGGGTGGTATGGGTTTGGCTGCGGTATTGGCATGTGCTCTGTTTGCCTCTATTAGTGGTTCGTCTCCAGCAACTGTTGCGGCTATTGGTTCCATCATGATTCCCGCCATGGCTAAACAGGGTTACCCAGTACAGTTTGGTACCGGTATCGTGTCCACATCGGGTGGTCTGGGTATCTTGCTGCCACCTTCCATTGTGATGGTGATGTATGCGGTTGCTACCAGCGGCATGATGGTAGAAGGCCCAGATGGTGTACGTGTTGGTACAGCCTCTATTGGTCAGTTGTTTATTGCGGGTGTGGTGCCAGGTTTGATCTTGGCTTTCATGCTGGGTATGACCACCATGTATCGCGCATGGAAGCTGGATTACCCACGTATGCCTAAAGCCAGTATGCGTGAGCGCTGGGCTGCTTTTAAAGATTCCGTATGGGGTCTGATGCTAGTGGTTGTGGTAATGGGCGGTATTTACAGTGGCGTGTTCACACCAACGGAAGCGGCTGCCATCAGTGCGGTGTATGCATTCGTGATTGCGGTGTGGGTATACAAAGACGTTAAGCTCAAAGACGTGCGCAAGATTGTGTTGGAATCTGCCGCGATGAGTGCAATGCTGCTGTACATCATTACCAACGCAGTGATGTTTGCCTTCATTTTGACCTCCGAGCAAATCCCTCAAGATATTGCGGCGTGGATTGTTGATCAGGGCATGGGTTTGGTAGCGTTCTTGCTGTTCGTGAACGTGCTGCTGTTGATCATCGGTATGGTGATGGAGCCATCCGGTCTGATTCTGATCATGGCACCTATTCTGTTCCCGGTAGCGATGAAATTGGGTATGGACCCAGTACACTTTGGGATCATGCTAGTGGTGAACATGGAGATCGGCTTAGCAACGCCTCCGGTGGGGTTAAACCTCTATGTGGCGTCGAGTATATCGAAGCTAGGGTTAACGGAAGTGACCAAGTCCACCATTCCATGGTTGCTCACAGGTTTGACCTTCTTGATGATCATAACCTTCATCCCTGAAGTGACCCTGTGGTTCCCACGACTGACAGGCTGGCTATAGCGATCTAGATATAGAGGTTATGGCTTGATACAAACAAGACCTGGTAGGTGCCTGTCACCCCCAGGTCTTGTTGTATCATGTAGACGAGTGATGCAGTGTTATGAGGCTGTCTACGAGATTGTCATGCAGAATACGGCATCATATTTACAGTGAACGGCATAGCCGTAGTTTTTGCAGGTTTATGAGGTGGAGAAACCATGACAATTAAAGTTGGTGACAAAGTACCTAACGCCACATTGGCTGAATACGTACATACAGCGACAGACACATGCGCGCTGGGCCCAAATAGCTTTCAAGTAGCAGATGCAGTAGCAGGCAAGAAAATTGTACTGTTTGCTGTTCCTGGTGCATTCACACCTACTTGCTCTGAGCAGCACTTGCCAGGCTTTATTGCTAAAGCGGCTGAATTCAAAGCTAAAGGCGTGGACGAAATCTGGTGCGTAGCTGTTAACGATGCTTTCGTAATGGGCGCATGGGCTAAAGATCAAAAAGCTGACGGCAAAGTACGCCTGTTGGCAGATGGTAGTGGCGACTGGACAGCCAAACTGGGTCTAGAGCTGGATTTGACAGCTAAGGGCTTGGGTGTGCGTTCACGTCGTTACTCCGCATTGCTGGAAGACGGTGTGGTCAAAATCCTGAATCTGGAAGATGGTGGTGGCTACGAGCGTAGCGATGCCGAGACACTGTTGAAACAGCTGTAGGGCAGAAAGCTTTCCCCTTGGTGTTGCGTGCGCAAAGGGGATAGATTGAAGTAAATCTGCCGACCTTTGGGTCGGCAATTTTTTAGAGAATGGACCGTGGCATGGCAGGCTCTGTAGGCGCATTTTTCTCCTTGTATTTGGCAACCCTAGTGTTGTTAACAGGCTCGGGCCTGTTCAATACGTTTATTGGTTTGCGATTATCAGAACAATCCGTGTCTGAGGTATGGATCGGTGGTCTGATTGCAGCGTATTACTTTGGTTTGGTGGTGGGCGCGCGAGCGGGTCATCGATTGATCATTGGGGTAGGCCATATACGTGCGTATGCAGCGAGCGCCGCGATACTAACGGTCTGTATTCTGGCGCAGATACTCGTAGACAACATGTGGTTCTGGCTGGGTCTGCGCTTTTTGGCTGGTGCGGCCATGGTGACCCAGTACATGGGCATTGAAAGCTGGCTAAACGAGCAAACTGATAATGAAAAGCGCGGCGTGGTTTTTGCGTTTTACATGCTGATGTCCAGTTTGGGTACGGTGCTAGGGCAGGTGGTGCTGACGCTGTTCCCTGAGCTGGATTACAAACCGCTGGTGTTTGTGGCCATGTGTGCGGTATTTAGTTTGGTGCCTATCGCACTTACTAGACGCATGAGTCCGGCCCTGCAAGTGCCAGCACCTATTAATGCACGCTACTACTTTGAGCGTGTGCCCATGTCTATGGCGGTGTTGTTTGTCTCGGGCATGATTACTGGCTCGTTCTACGGTTTAGCGCCTGTGTATGGAGTACGAGTAGGTTTGGGCAATGACGAGGCTGCGTTGTTCGTGGCGGTCTCGGTGGCAGCAGGTGTGGTGGCGCAGTGGCCAGTAGGGTGGCTGGCTGATCGTTTCAATCGCGTGGTGTTGATACGTATTAATGCCATTAGTTTGACGGTGTTAGCGATCCCTCTATGGGGGTGGTTAGATATCCCGTTTCAGGCCTTGTTGGGGTTGGGGGCGGCCATTGGTATTTTGCAATTCACCTTGTATCCGTTGGGTACAGCGCTGGCGAACGATAACGTAGACCCAGAGCGTAGGGTAGGCTTGAGTGCCATCTTGTACATCATGTACGGCTTAGGGGCCTGTATTGGTCCGTTGCTGGTGGGTGTGTTGATGAACTCACTAAGCAGCGCGTTGTTCTATATGTTTGTGGCGGCATGTAGCGCATCATTGATCTTAGTCGTACGACCACAGAAAGTGACCGGTGAGCATTTAAGTCCTGATGCGCCTACTGAGTTCGTGCCTATGCCTGAGTCCAGTGTGGCGGTAGTGCTAGACCCTAGGGTGGATATTAGCAGTGATATTTCTCACGACCCAGTCATCGAAGACGAAGGCCCCGAGCTGGATGAATTCACCCCGCCGGAGCCGGAGGCTTCACTTAACGGGGAAACAGCAGCAGAATCGCCCCAACAGCCAAAACAATCCCAATAATATTGAGCCAAGATAGTTTTTCTTTAAAGAACCCTGCTCCTATCAGTGTACCCATACTGATCACGCCAATGTTCATGGCAGAAAATACGAGGGTGGGGTTCTCGGAGTAATGCTGGTGGGCGCGTATATAGAAATAAATATTGCTGAAGTTCAATGCGCCTAACAGTACTCCAGAGAGCAGACTGCGCGTAGACCAACGAGTACGTTGTAGCAGCAGCCATGCCAGCATTACCAGCCCAGCAATGGTAAAGCTAACGACCAAGCTGCCTGCAAATTGTGCGCCAGCTTTGGATAGTTGCTTAAACAAAATGTCGATCACCCCAAAACCTACCCACACGACGACCAGCCAGAGAGAGGCGTGATTGTTGCGGGGTTGGGTGAGGGTGTTAGTTGCGGCTTTGGGGCGAGACAACAGGCACAACAACGCCAGTAGGGCTAGGGCTATGCCGTAGCCTTTGGTACCGCTAATAGATTCGCCAAAGATCAGTACGGCTGCCAGTAATGGAATGAGTAACGATAGTCGTTGGGCAGCATCGCTACGCACTATACCTGCTTGTTCAACTGCCTTGCCCATAATGACAAAGACACTGGGCAATAGAAATCCTAAGCTGCCCAATACCCAAAATGGTGTGTTCCCTGCGAGCACGCTCATGGGATCGGGGCGCAGCAACAGTAGGCACAGCGAAATAGCTGTCAGATAGTTGATAGCAACAGCCTGACCTACATCTAACTGATAGCGGCGAGCCAACTTCAAGAAGATGGAAACGCCTACGCTGCAGACAATGCTGAAAAGAAGTAAGTGCATGGTGGTTCAGAGTTACAGGGCTTCTAGCACGGCTTGTGGGCCAGGTGCTGTGTGTGCGGTGTGCGCGTCGTGCGGTTGTGTATAGCAGTGGCTATTTAACCCTAATGATTGCAGCAGTTGCTTATCAGCCATGAACTGTGGGTTCTCGGTGGTGAGCAATTGATCGCCATAGAAAATAGAATTCGCGCCAGCCATAAAGCATAAGGTTTGCATGGTGTCGCTCATGCTGGAACGGCCTGCTGACAAACGTACTGCTGCGGTAGGCATCGTGATACGCGCAATAGCGATAGTACGTACGAATTCTAAATCATCCAATGCTGCATTATCGGCCATGGGTGTGCCGGGAATGGGAGCCAGTTGGTTGATGGGTACCGATTCAGGGTAGGGGTTGCGATTGGCTAACTGAGTAATCAGTGCGGCACGCTGTTCGCGGGACTCACCTAGGCCAACAATGCCACCGCTACAGGTATTCAAGCCCGCAGCTTGTACTCTGTCTAAGGTATCTAGCCTATCTTGATAGCTGCGTGTAGTGATGATCTTGCTGTAGTAGTCTTCTGAGGTATCTAGGTTGTGGTTGTAGTAATCCAAGCCACCTTCTTTGAGTCGTTCTGCTTGACCGGGCTTTAGCATACCTAAGGTCACACAGCTTTCCATCCCTAATGATTTTACGGCTTGAATCAACTCAATCACTTTATCCAACTGTGCTTCGCTAGGAGAACGCCATGCCGCACCCATGCAAAAACGCGTAGCGCCGTTAGCTTTGGCATTCAAGGCAGCCTCAATAACTGCTTCTTTATCTAGCAGTTTTTCAGACTTAATGCCGGTATTGTATTTGGATGATTGGGAGCAGTACGAGCAGTCCTCAGGACAGCCGCCCGTTTTAATAGAAAGCAAACTAGATAGCTGTATACGATTGGCATCGTGATGTTGTCTATGTACGGTCTGGGCTTGCCAAACTAAGTCCATAAAAGGTTGTTCGTACAGAGCTAAAACAGCGTTGACGGACCAGGGGGCGATATGAAGAGCGGTCATGTCCAATCTCCTTGAAAACAGAGGTCTCACTATAGGGAAGTGTGTGACAAATTAAAGTTGGTTTGCGGCGATAAATGTGTCATTGAAAAAGCGTAAGAAGCAGAAAATAAGGATAAATATGCATTTTTATAACCTTACTTCGCTCTATTGGTGTTAATTTTTGTTACATACAATGGTGTAAATAAATATTACAAATAGAGTGTAGGGGGAGTGATGCGGCAAAATATTCGGCAAATGCGGTAATGTAGGTAGGCTGGGTGTAGGCTTGATCGGTACTCAAATAATGACAGGAGAGTGGCATGCTCAATCTAGTGGTGGCACCTGCGGACGCAGGGATAGATGTTCCGCGCCAGATCTCTATACGCGGGGCAGTTCCAGGTGAAACTGTCGCTATCAGTGCTTCAACGGTAAGGCGGGGCGTGCGCTGGACTAGTTATGCAGAGTTTGTGGCAGATGATAGAGGGTACGTAGAGCTGGCTAAGCAAGTGCCTGAGTCCGAAAACAGCACCTATGATGTGGCCGATGCAATGGGCTTAATTTGGTCACAGTTACCGCAGGTAGAAATGGCTCGCGAGGTATTTAATCAATCGGTATTTGATCCGCTGGTCACCACCATAGGTGTGCGTAGCGGTGTAAATGATGTGAGCGCTACCTTAATACAGCGAGTCGCTGCGGCAGGTGTGAAGCGCATCGAAGTAGAAGAAGATGGCGTCTACGGCGTATTGTTTCTACCCGAGAGCGCTCTCCCTTGCCCTGCAGTAATGGTGCTGGGTGGTTCAGAAGGTGGCGTGCAAGAGCATCAAGCTGCGCTTTATGCGTCACATGGTTACGCGGCTTTGGCATTAGGCTACTTTAGGGTGCCTGGGCGCTCTGACTATATTTCTCATACTGATCTAGAGTATTTTCAGCAGGCATTAGCGTGGTTACGTACACGCGTGCAGCCTCTGAACGACTTTGTGGCAATCAGTGGTTTTTCCAGAGGGGCTGAGCTTGCCCTATTGTTAGCCGCTACGTATCCCCAAGCGGTGTCAGCTGTGATTGCATTTGCTCCCAGTGCTTTTGTGCACAGCTCACAAAATGCGGCTGATCCTGATGAGGGTAGAGAGGCGCCAGCATGGTTATTGCAGGGCGAGCCTTTGTGTCATCTTTGGCAAAATAATAGTCATGCTTCTTGGGATGCGTTTGATAGCAGCGTGCCACATAGGCATGAGTTGGCCATACAGACAGCACTGCAAGATATAGCGGCTATGGATGCTGCACGTATTCCTGTAGAGCGCATACAAGGGCCTGTGTTGTTGTCATCAGGTACCGATGATGGGGTGTGGCCTGCCAGCCGTTTTTGTCAGATGGTGGTAGATCGCTTGGCATCCAGGGCTGAACCTGCGCTGGTGAAATGGATTAACACACCACATGCTGGCCATGCCATACGTTTTCCGTATGTGCCTACGTCGCAATCTACGTATTTGCACCCTGTTTCTAGATTGTTATGCACGACCGGTGGGCAGCCTTATGCCGATGCATGGGCTGGGCGTGAGTCTTGGGCTGCCGTTCTAGAGTTTCTGCGTACTGTCAGCCAATAACGATGGCGCAAAAAATACAGCCCTTCATTGTGAAGGGCTGTATAGGTTTGAGCAGCAAACACTCAAGGGTGATTAGGCAAATACGTAGAAGCGTTCTGCATCATCCATGAAAGTTTTGTCGCCAATCTCTTGCTCGTGAGAGCCAAATGGCATTTGTGCACGCAGTTTCCATGATGCAGGCAAGTTCCACTCTTTAGCGGCCGCTTCGTCTGGCAGAGGGTTGTAGTGCTGCAAGCTGGCGCCAATATCAGCCTCTGCCAATGCTGTCCACACAGCCAACTGAGCCATACCACTAGCTTGCTCAGACCAGATAGGGAAGTTGTCTGCATAGGCCGCAAACTTCTCTTGCAAGCCACGTACGGTGTCTTGATCTTCATAGAACAACACAGTACCTGCACCGGCGGCGAAGCTGTTGATTTTGGCTTCGGTAGGAGCAAACGACTCGGCAGGAACAATACGGCGCAATTCAGCTTTCACGATGTCCCAGAATTTCTCGCTTTCTTTGCCAAACAAGATCACAGCGCGGGAGCTTTGTGAGTTGAAAGAAGAAGGCGACAGACGAATAGCATCTTGGATCAGGGTAGTCACGTCAGCTTGTGACATAGGCAGTGTTTTGCCCAAAGCGTATTGTGTGCGACGGTTTTTTAGTGCGGCAAGGTAGGTGTTGCTCATGGTGATGTTCCTGTTTGAGTGTTTGGTCAAAAATAGCGGGTAATAATAACGGTTAATTCACAGCAGGTGCATCTACAAATACCAACTCAGCATCTTCGATGGCTGTGATACGTATCGTAGATTCTTGGTGAATGGCGGCCCCATCTCTGGCATTCAGAATCAGGTTGTCATTCACTTTCACCTGACCGCTGGCAGGTACTAAGTAGCCATACCGTTCTGGTGACGCAAAATCATAGTCAATGCTTTCACCGGCTTTGAGGGTGGCGCCTAATACGCGAGCATTGGTGCGTATAGGTAGGGCATCGCCATCTTCAGCGAAGCCACTGGCCAGTACCACAAACCGGTTGGCGCGATCATCTTTAGGAAATGGTCTAGCGCCCCAAGACGGTGCTACACCGCGTTGGGTGGGCAGAATCCAAATCTGGAAGATGCGTGTAGTAGTAGGCTCTAGGTTGTACTCAGAATGCACAATGCCAGTGCCTGCGCTCATAACTTGCACATCACCCGCTTCGGTGCGACCTTGGTTGCCCAGGTTGTCTTGGTGCGTGATGGCACCTTCACGTACATAGGTAATGATTTCCATGTCTGAGTGAGGGTGTGGCGGAAAGCCGGTGCTCGATTCGATGGTATCATCGTTCCAGACACGTAGAGCGCCCCAGTGCATACGTTTAGGGTCGTAATACTCAGCAAAGGAAAAGTGATGTTTAGCATCTAGCCAGCCGTGGTGTGCGCCACCTAAGCTAGTAAAAGGACGATGTTCAATCATGGCTGCTCCTTGTCAGAACAATCTTTATCATGTGTCTAGTGTACGAGTCCAAAACTCCACTGAGAATCCAAAATCAGGAATAGCATCCTTTCCATTTTTGATGTGATCACTAGAGTAAGTGGGTGGATACATGAAATTTTTGCTGTGAACTACATGAGAAAACTACCAGATCTTGAGGCGTGGGCTATCTTTGCTACCGTGGCTTCCACGGGGTCGTTTGCGCGCGCAGCAGAAGAGTTATCGTTATCTCCCGCGACAGTCTCCAAAGCGATTACCCGATTAGAACAGCGTATGAAAACCATGCTGTTTCATCGTACTTCGCGCAGCATGTCGCTGACTGAAAGTGGGCATGTGGCATTAGAGCGTGCTACCCGTATATTGGAAGAGGGTGAAGCGGTAGAGGCCGAGATCACTGAGCAGTCACAAAGCTTGCGTGGCATGATTCGAGTGTCTGCGCCTATGTCTTTTGGTCTGTCTAGTTTGGCGCCGTTATTGCCTACGTTTTTAAAAGCTAATCCTGAAGTGGAGCTAGATATACAGTTCAATGATGAGCATGTAGATCTAGTGGCCGAGGGTTTTGATGTGGCGGTGCGTATTTCAAACTTGGTGGATTCCAGTTTGTTGGCGCGTAATATCTGCAAAGTACGTATTTTGTTGGTGGGGGCGCCCGCCTATTTAAAAGAGTACGGCGAGCCCAAACACCCTATGGAGTTGGCACATCACAAGGCCTTGCTTTACACCTACTCCAAAGCGGGTATGAGCTGGCGTTTCAAGCACCCAATAAAAGGCGAATTCGTGCAGCATTTGCCACCAGTATCGTTGCGTGCCAATAACTCTGATGGATTGCAGCCAGCTTTGTTGGATGGGTTGGGGCTGGCATTGTTGCCTGACTTCTTGGTATGGCAGCATCTGCAAAGCGGTGAGTTGCGTCATGTGATGCAAGATTGGGAAGCCGAGTCTGTTTCGCTGTCATTGGTGACGCCACCAGGTCGCAAGCGACCCATGCGGGTGCAGGTATTTATGGATTACTTGGCTAGTAGTTTGGCTCAGGCGCCGTGGGTGCGGGCTGAGTAATTACCAGATCAGGAGGCTATGGTGTCCAGACATGCTTTCAGCATAAAGCGCATAGCTGATTTAGGTATTGAGATTGTAGAAGCCGAGAGCGGCCGTCATTTTGCTAAGCATGTGCATGAGCAGTACGGCATAGGAATGCTTATTCAGGGCGCGCAGCGTTCCTCAAGTGGTAGAGGGCAAGTAGAGGCGACTGCGGGTGATTTGATTTCTGTGAATCCCGCTGAGGTGCATGATGGTATGCCTATAGGGGATGTGCGTAGGTGGCACATGCTGTACTTTGATCCGGCGATTATTGCTACGCAATTCACAGAGATGACAGCAGATACGGGGTTTGCTTGGCATGAGCTCGCGTACCCAGTCTTAACGCGGCCGTATGCGGCAGAACGGTTTAGTGCCTTGTATAGTGCTTTAACCAAACCGCTTACGCATCCTATGCATTTGGCTTTGGAGGAGCATTTGCTCTTGTTGCTGGAGTTATTTGTAGATAGGCCTATCCCTGCTTCGTCGCTATTGGGTAGCGCTGCTTCTAAGGCGCAAAACATGATTGATGATGATCCTCTGGCTGAACTGTCTTTAGCGAAGTTGGCGAATGAGGCGGGCTTAAGTCGTTTCCAATTAGTGCGTGCTTTTTCTCGACTGACAGGCTTAACGCCGCATGCTTATGTGGTGCAGAAACGAGTGCATTTGGCTAAGCGTTTGATTAGCAAAGGTGTGGCGTTGGCCGAGGCCTCGTATGCCAGTGGCTTTTCAGATCAAAGTCATATGACACGGCATTTTGTGCGCAGCTTTGGGTTCTCACCCGGTTTATATGCACGGCGCTGTTCGTAGTGCGGCTGCAATTTCGTCCAAGATACGCTGAACACATACTGAGATAGTGAGGCCTTCATTGTGATGGAGGCTTTTTTATGAGTATGGAGTTTGTGCTGACTTCGTTAATGATTATTGTGTCGCCAGGGATTGGCGTGATCTATACGATTGCGGCGGGGTTGTCGGGTGGTTTGCGCGCCAGCATGGTGGCAGCCCTAGGTTGTACTTTAGGGATTGTTCCGCACGTGTTGGTGGCAATAAGCGGGTTGGCTGTGGTGCTGCATACTAGCGCAATGGCATTTCAACTGCTTAAGTATGTGGGAGTGGTGTATTTGATCTACATGGCCATAGCTATGTTGCGGGCACAGGGCGCATTGCGTTTTGAAGATACGCCGGTAGAGCGGTCAAACAAAGGTGTGATTCTTTCCGCTGTCTTGATTAATCTGCTGAATCCAAAGCTGTCGATTTTCTTTTTTGCGTTCTTGCCGCAGTTTGTGCGTGTGGATACAGCAATGCCTATGAGCCAAATGTTATGGCTAAGTGCTGTGTTTATGCTGATGTCGCAGTTGGTTTTTATGCTGTATGGTGCGTGTGCGGTGAGCGTGAGGCGCTATGTCATTACCAATGAGCGTGTGCAAGTATGGATGCGACGTTTGTTCGGTGCTGCTTTCTTGGGGCTTTCGATGCAGTTAGCGTTAACGCAGCGATAAAGAGTACTGGCTTGCGGAAGTGTGGGGGATCACGGGTAGTGATTAGAGGGGGGGGCTAGAAAAGAAAAAAGCCTTTGATTTCTCAAAGGCTTTTTCTGAATTCTTGGCGGAGCGGACGGGACTCGAACCCGCGACCCCCGGCGTGACAGGCCGGTATTCTAACCAACTGAACTACCGCTCCAGCAGTAGTATGTTTGAAGCTTTGCCAAAATAATTTTTGGCGTCCCCACGGGGATTCGAACCCCGGTACCTACCGTGAAAGGGTAGTGTCCTAGGCCTCTAGACGATGGGGACTTTAGGACTTCAACCAGCTAAGAAAAAGAGTATAGCAACGATTTCTTTTTCATGTCAACACTTTTATGCAATATTGTTAACTATTTTTATAAAAGTAGCCATGGCAATGACATTGTTGGTGCGGGTGGCTTTTGAGCGCAGCTCTGCATCAGTTTGTGCTTGGTTTTGGTTCAACTGGTGCGCATAAAAAGTAGTGATGGCTGCTTTACTGAGCGGGATGCGATAATCTGTGTCCCATCACTGGGTTGGTGGTCAAGATAGTGCAGAGCGAAGGAAGTAAATAATGCGAAACGGATATGGCAATAAACGCGAAAAAACTGTGCAGCCAGTGGCTAAGCGCAGTAGGTTGATTGTGTTGAATAAGCCGTATGGTGTGTTGACGCAATTCAGTGATGATCAAGGTAGGCAAACATTAGCGGATTATGTGCCCGTAAAAGAGGTGTATCCGGCGGGGCGTCTTGATAGGGATAGCGAAGGGCTGTTGTTGCTGACGAATGATGGGCGTTTGCAAGCGCGCATTGCAGAACCACGCCATAAAATGTCTAAAACTTATTGGGCGCAGGTAGAGGGAGCGGCAACGGAGCAGCAGCTACAACAGTTGCGACAAGGTGTGTTGCTTAAAGATGGTATGACTCAGCCCGCGAAGGCGGAGTTACTTAATGACCCCGAGCTTTGGCCGCGTAATCCACCCATACGATATAGAGCGAGTATTCCAACAAGCTGGATTAGCCTAACGATTAGCGAAGGTAAAAACCGACAAGTACGACGTATGACGGCTGCGGTGGGATTGCCAACCTTACGTTTGGTGCGAGTGCGTATTGGTGAATGGCAATTGAATGGCTTGCAACCTGGGGAATGGCGCGAAGTTATGCTGTAGTGGACAGGGCTTGTTGCTTTGGCTCGTGGCTAGCTACGCCGTGAGAATGCTCTGCTGTGGCAATGGGTAAGTGAGCGGGAAAGAAGTGCCAAGGAACTAAGGGGATCACGCATGCGGTGGTGATTTCTATAGAGCGTAGAAAACAAAAAAGCCTTTGATTTCTCAAAGGCTTCTTTTAAATTCTTGGCGGAGCGGACGGGACTCGAACCCGCGACCCCCGGCGTGACAGGCCGGTATTCTAACCAACTGAACTACCGCTCCAGCAGTAGTATGTTTAACTCTTTTCCAAAGCAAGCTTTGGCGTCCCCACGGGGATTCGAACCCCGGTACCTACCGTGAAAGGGTAGTGTCCTAGGCCTCTAGACGATGGGGACGTAGGACTTAAACTGCTTCTTCGTTTTTTTGGTGGAGGTAAGCGGGATCGAACCGCTGACCTCTTGCATGCCATGCAAGCGCTCTCCCAGCTGAGCTATACCCCCTTAGATGTTTGCATTTCACTGCTGCATCAACGAAGAAATGAAATTATGCATGAGTTTTAGAGTTTGTGCAAGTTTTTTGATAAAAAGGCCTAAAACCTCTCTGGTGAATTTGGTTTGTAGTTTTTTGACACATTTTTTAGGGTTAAGAAATCAAATCTGACAAAAATAGTTAAGAAACCATCAAAGAGGCCGTTATCAGGTGGAGTTCGTTCTTTTGACTCGCTATAGCCTGCTGTATCTTCTGTACTCCGTTTTTAGGCTCTGTAGGCTATTCAGGGTTGTGTGGTTGGCAACGCTGATTCACGCGCATCTTTTTACTCCGCGATTTTTTGCATCACGAATGAAAAAACTTGATTCTTGCTCTGATGATTTCTCCAGTACAACATTAGTAGAGTTGGCGGAGGTGTTACGACAACAGTCGTCGGCTCAGAGCAGCTTAGAACACATGGTGTCTAAATTGCTGAGTACAGCCCTGCTTGGGGTGGCAGTGGTGCAGCGCGATAGTTTTCTGTTTGCTAATTCAGTATTGCAGCACATGCTGGATAGTGCAGAGGGAACACTCAAGCAAACCTTGAACTATTCCTCCTTGCGACTGCAGCCTTATGCGTTGCCAGCGTGTGCGGGGAAAACAGAAAAGGTGGCGCATTCAATAGAAGATGTGCATTACGAGTGTAGATGGCAAACGCCTAAAGGTAAGTTGCTCGATGTAGAGGTGTACTCGGTTGTAGTCCCTTGGGGGGAAGATCAAGCATCTATTGTGCTGGTGAACGATATCAGTGTTCGCAAACAGTACGAAGCGTCTGCCAGATTAGCAGGGCTAGTGTATGAGAGTACCTCTGAAGCTATTGTGGTGACCGATGAAGACGGCATCGTGGTGGATGCGAACCCGGCATTCAGTGCTATTACTGGTTATGCCATTGATGAGGTGCTAGGGCAGCGGTTGAATATTTTGGCGTCTGGCAAACAAAGTCCCCAGTTCTATCAAAAAATGTGGGCGGAGCTGGCTGAGTCTGGCCAATGGCAGGGAGATATTTGGAATCGCCGTAAAAATGGCGAAGAATATGCCGAGCGTTTACACATTAGTACGAGCTGGAACCCTGACGGTACGGTGTATAGGCGCATAGGCGTTTTTTCTGACATTACAAGTCATAAAAAACGTGAAGCCTTGGTGTGGCGTCAGGCTAATTATGATCATTTGACCAATTTGCCTAATCGGCAGCGTTTCCAAGGCCGTTTGCATGAGGCCATGCAGAAATCCATTCAGGAAGGTAGCCCCTTTGCGCTGATCTTTCTGGATCTGGATATGTTCAAAGATGTGAATGACACCTTGGGGCATAACGTAGGCGATGAGTTGCTGAAAGAAGTGGGTAGGCGATTACAAACTTGCGTGCGAGATACCGATGCCGTAGCGCGATTAGGTGGCGATGAGTTCACAGTGATTGTTGCGGGCGTAGAGGATTTATCGGTAGTAGAGCGAATTTGCCAGCAGATACTAGGTACATTGGCGAAGCCATACAAGTTAGGTGAAGAAGTGGCGATGATTTCTGCTAGCTTAGGCGTCACGATGTATCCGGCCGATGCAAACGATGCAGGTGAGCTGCTCAAAAATGCTGACATGGCTATGTACGCCGCCAAAGAGTGCGGGCGCAATCAATACTGTTTCTTCTTACCGGCGATGCGAGAAGCGGTGCAAGCACGTGTACAGTTTTCGCGTGATTTGCATATTGCGTTGGCTGAGAACCAGTTTAGGCTGTACTACCAACCCATTATTGATGTGCAAACTGGTAAGGTGTGCAAGGCAGAAGCCTTGATACGTTGGTTGCATCCAGAGTTAGGCTTAGTGCCACCATCGGAGTTTATCCCGTTTGCGGAAGATTCTGGTTTGATCGTAGAGATAGGTAACTGGGTGTTCAATGCGGCAGTAGATCAGGCTGTGGCATGGCAGTCTTTTGGTAAAGATTTTCAGATCAGTGTGAATGTGTCTCCGGCCCAGTTTTACGCGAATGGTGTGAACCCTAAAGATTGGCTGCAGCGTATAGAATCAGCTGGTCTGGATATGTCGTCTATAGTGATAGAGATCACTGAGCGCTTGCTGTTGGATACCAATGCCAACGTCACCAAGATTTTGCGGGTGTTCCGGGATGCCGGCATTGCTATCGCCTTGGATGACTTCGGCACGGGTTTCTCGTCACTTACCTACTTGAAACGTTACCCCATCAATTTCATCAAGATTGACCAGTCTTTTGTGCGCAATATTGAGCCTGGTTCGGAAGACCAAGCCTTATGTGATGCCATGATTGTGATGGCACATAAGTTGGGTATGGAGGTCATTGCTGAGGGCGTGAGTGCAGAGGTGCAGCTAAGCTTACTGCAAGATGCTGGCTGTGATTACTTGCAAGGCTTTTTATTCTGCCCACCTGTGCCTGCCGAGCAGTTTCAACAGTGGATGCAAAACTGGCGTTATCAGTAACGCCAGTTTATTGCCTAGATTAGTCTTGGGTGGAGCGACGGCGCAGTATGCGTCCTGCTCCTGCGAGCACACACACTAAGAGCGAGAACGCAATAATAGGCGTATTGCCCCAGCGTACGTACGGGGTAAGCCCACTCATGCCTTGGATTTCCACATCCAAGATGGCTCGTTGATTTGGTGTCACCATGGCGATAATCGCACCAGTATGATCAACGGCTGCTGTGGCACCAGTATTGGTTGCGCGCAGCATAGGTCTAGCAGTTTCCATTGCTCTTACTCTGGACATCTGCAGATGCTGGCGCAACGCCCACGAGTCGCCAAACCAGGCTAGATTGCTACTGTTGACCAGTAGGTTGGCACCGTTGTCGTATTCTGCAGGTTGTACTGCGCGGATAATCTCTTCACCAAACACGTCTTCGTAGCAGATGTTAGGGGCAATCAATAGATTGTTTAGGGAAAAGTTACGTTGACGTGTGTCACCACGAGCAAATTCACCTAAAGGAATTTGCATCATATCGATGAACCAACGGAAGCCTTGGGGTACGAACTCACCAAAAGGCACCAAGTGGTACTTGTTGTACTGCATGGTTTGGCGCTGCAGTATTTCTGCCGCACTGGTGTCTGGCCCAATCGTGATCAAACTGTTGGTGTAGTAAGACGGATTGTTGGGGTCGGACATAGGCACGCCCAGAATCAGCGTCGCGTTTTGTCGCTTAGCAATATCAATCCAGACCTGCCATTCTTGCTCAGGGATTAAATACTGCATCATGGGTACAACGGTTTCAGGCAGCACAATGATTTGTGGCTCAGCACCGGGCTCTTTGGGTGGCAGCGCACTCATGTGTTGATAGGAGCGAATGCCATCTAGCAGGTATTGCGGGTCGAACTTTTGTGACTGTGGCACATTGCCTTGGACCAGCCTGGCTAATATGGGCGAGCCTTCTGCCTTTGCCCACTCTATTTGTTGCCAATATAAGCTTGCAGCTCCAATGAATATGCTCACCAACAACGCAACAGCAGGTGATTTTTTCTGCATTTGCGATGGTGTTAAGAGGCTGAGTGCAGCGGCACAAAAAGCGGCGCTCCAGCTAATGGCATAGCTACCCAATATGGCAGCCCACCCCGCAAAGAAACCATCTACGTGAGCGTAAGCGATGTTAAGCCACGGAAAACCTGTTAGCAGGCTACCGCGCAACCACTCAAAGAGCGTCCATACCGATGCGGTGATCGTGGCTAGCAGCAGGGCTTGTAACCAAGGGCGTCCACGGCGTGGTTGCAGTAGGCGTATAAGCCAGATAGCTGCGACGATAAAGAAGGCTAGGGCAGCGGCTAACAACGCCACAGCAAGCACGGCAAGTGCAGGGTGCAAATGGCCGAAGTCGTGCATGCTGATGTAGAGCCAATACAGCCCAGTCGCAAAATTACCTACCCCAAATAGCCATGCTTGTAGCAACGCTTGTCGTGTGCTGTTGGCGTTAATGCTGCAGGCAAATAAAACGGCCAATGTAATGAGTTGGACGAAAGGCAGAGCCTGCAGAGGCAGTGGGTCAGGTGCAAAGCTGGTGGCATGTACGACACCAGCTAGCAGCACTAAAAAGTAATTGGATTGCCGTGACTTAGAGGAACTGACGTTCATGGCGTAGGAGTAGAGGAATCGTCCGTGTTCGGGAGGTCGCGTTGTACGTGCAGCCATAGTGCCCGTTTAGGGTCAGCACGTAAGACAGTAAAGCGTAGACCTTGGCTTGTTAGGGTTTCGCCACGACGGGGAATGTGTCCTAATTCGGCGCCTAGCCAACCACCTACGGTGTCGAATTCGTCGTCGGTAAGATGTGTGCCGAATGCATCGTTGAAATCTTCGATTTCGGTAATCGCCATCACACGCCAGCCGTTGTGGCCAGTTTGGAAGATGGTTTGTTCGGCTTCGTCATCGTATTCGTCTTCGATGTCACCTACGATTTGCTCTAACACGTCTTCCATGGTGATCAAGCCGGCAGTGCTGCCGTGCTCATCAATGACGATGGCGATGTGGTTTCGGCTGACACGGAACTCGTGCAGCAGAACGTTTAAGCGTTTGGTCTCAGGGATAAAGACGGCTGGTCTTACCAAAGGTCGCAAATCAATGCCTGGGTTGGCAATGGAGAGCAAGAGATCTTTGGCTAATAAGATACCAATGATGTTGTCCCTGTCATTTTCATACACCGGGAAACGGGAACGACCTGTTTCGATGATGATAGGCAGCAGTTCTGCCAGAGGGGTGGAAATATCCAGTAGGTCGATTTTTGCGCGGGGAACCATGATGTCTGCCACAGTTTTGCTGGCAACATCCAGTGCACCGGAGATCATGGCAGCGGCTTCGCTGTCTATGATGCCTCGTTGTTGGGCACTTTGAAGTATCGCTTTGATGTCTTCGCGATCTTCGGGTTCAGGGCGGCGTTTAAATATCCCACTTAAACGGGATAGACGCTTCTTCTTTCGGGGCTCAGGGTCTGATGAATGTGAGTCTGACATTGTCCATTGGACGCGTAATTAAAACACTGAGCATAACCGAAACAGCGGGCAAGTAATAGTTATTTTGCCAGATAAGGGTTAGGGATTTTCAGTAATTGAAGAATCTCTATTTCCAAACTTTCCATATCTTCCGCATCTTCTGGGTCAATATGATCGTAACCCAGAGCGTGCAACACACCGTGCACGGTGAGGTGTGCAGCGTGTTGTAAAAGTGTTTTCTTTTGTTCTACCGCCTCGCGTTTCAGTACCTCATCACAGATGATGATGTCGGCAGTAATACGCTGGTTTTCGTCTACGCCATACTCAAAAGTCAGTACGTTGGTCGCGTAGGCTTTGTCACGGTATTGACCGTTCAGTTCGGTCATTTCTTCTGGGCCCACCATACGCAGTGCAAATTGAGCACAGGTAAAAGGAGGTACTTCTCCGGCTTCGTGGTAGACAGCTACGGCGTTATCCAGTGCTTTTTGTACCCAGTTGCGCAAGCGCCAGCGAGGCAAAATATCTTGGCAGTCACTGGCGTATTGGATGCTGAGGTGTAGTTCAGTTTTCATCGTTCTGATGGCTTTCGTAGGCATCAATGATTCGGGCAACCAGCGGGTGACGTACGACGTCCTTGCTGGTTAGTTGGGTAATGGCAATGCCAGGCACAGCTTGCAGTACGCGCACAGAATGCTCTAGACCACTGCGCTGTCCTCGTGGCAAATCTACTTGTGTAGGGTCGCCTGTGATGACGGCTTTGCTGCCAAAGCCAATGCGGGTCAGGAACATCTTCATTTGTTCGGATGTGGTGTTTTGTGCTTCATCCAGGATCACAAAACTGTGATTCAGTGTACGACCACGCATGTAGGCCAATGGTGCGACCTCAATCATTTGTTTTTCAAACAAACGTTGTACTTTGTCGTAGCCCATCAAGTCGTACAGTGCATCGTAGAGCGGGCGCAGATAGGGATCAATTTTCTGGTTTAAGTCGCCAGGCAAGAAGCCTAGGCGTTCGCCTGCTTCTACCGCAGGACGAGTCAGCACAATGCGTTGTACCGCTTCGCGCTCCAGCGCATCAATGGCGCAGGCTACTGCTAAAAAGGTTTTACCTGTACCGGCAGGGCCAATACCAAAACTGATGTCGTGGCTAAGAATCTGGCTTAGGTAATCACGTTGGCGTGGGGTGCGCGGACGCAGGTCACTGCGACGGGTACGCAGATTAAGCTCGTCATCATCCAAGGCAGGAGCAGGTGTGCTGGCGTCAACCAGTGGCAGGCTGTTGCGATGCTTGCCTTTGCCACTGGTTGATTGCGTGCGTTGTTCACGGCTTTTCAGCTCAACCAACCCTAGCTGAATATCATCAATGCTCAGTGCTTTGTGTACGGCTCTGTTGTGAAACCACTCAACGGCTTCCGTGGCGAGGCGTAAATCGTTACCTTGCAAGGTGATGTGATTGCCACGGCGTTTGAGCGTAACGTCAAAGGCGTGGGCAATCTGTTTCAGGTTTTCATCCAGTGGCCCACAAAAGTTGGCCAGATGGGTGTTGTCACCATCTAGGTGGATGGTGTGAATAGGGTCGGTTGATGTGTCGTGTTGGCTCATGCAGTAGTAGTTTCCGAGGTCACCATTTCACCACGTAGCGTGTTGGTCATCGCTTGTGTGATGCGTACAGTCACCATTTGGCCTATGAGGCGGGAATTTGCAGGGAAGTTCACAATGCGGTTGTTCTCGGTACGGCCCATCACTTCGTTTTCGTCACGGCGGGACAAACGCTCTACCAACACACGCTGCTCGGTACCAACCATGGCTTCACCAATAGCCGTGGCCTGTTCGTTGATCAAGGCCTGCAGGCGGTGTAGGCGCTCAAATTTTTCTTCTTTGCTGGTGGTGTCTTCGAGATCAGCGGCAGGTGTGCCGGGTCTGCGAGAGTACACAAACGAGAAAGAAGTGTCGAAGCCTACATCTTGAATCAGTTGCAGTGTTTTTTGGAAATCGTCTTCGCTTTCACCTGGGAAGCCCACGATAAAGTCGGACGATAAGGTGATACCAGGGCGAGCAGCACGCAAGCGGCGGACAATAGATTTGAATTCCAAGGATGTGTAACCGCGCTTCATCGCTGCGAGCACGCGATCGCTACCAGCTTGTACGGGTAAGTGCAGGAACGGTACCAGTTTAGGTAGTTTGCCGTGCGCTTCGATCAAACGGGTAGTCATCTCTTTGGGGTGAGAGGTGGTGTAGCGAATACGCTCAATACCAGGAATGTCGTGTACGTATTCCAGCAGCATCGCAAAGTCAGCAATTTCGGTGCTGTCTTGCATAGGGCCACGGTAAGCGTTCACGTTTTGGCCTAGCAAGGTGACTTCTTTTACGCCTTGGTCTGCCAAGTCAGCGACTTCGATCAATACGTCTTCGAAGGGGCGAGATACTTCAGCACCGCGTGTGTACGGCACCACACAGAAGCTACAGTATTTGCTACAGCCTTCCATGATGGATACGAAAGCGGTAGAACCATCAATACGGGCAGGCGGTAGGTGATCGAATTTCTCAATTTCAGGGAAACTGGTGTCTACCTGCGAACGGCCACTATGACGGCGTTGCTTGATCAGTTCAGGCAAGCGGTGCAGAGTTTGCGGGCCAAATACCACGTCTACAAAGGGAGCGCGTTCAACAATAGCTTGGCCTTCTTGGCTTGCTACACAGCCACCCACGCCAATCACCAGATTGGGGTTTTGCTGTTTGAGGTGACGCACTCTACCTAAGTCAGAAAAGACTTTTTCTTGCGCTTTTTCGCGCACGGAACAGGTATTGAACAGAATGATGTCCGCTTCATCAGGATTGGATGTTAATTCCACAGGGCCTTGCTGATTCAGTACGTCGGCCATTTTTTCCGAGTCGTACTCATTCATTTGGCAGCCAAAGGTGCGAATAAACAGTTTGCGGGTAGGGAGCTGCTCGTCTTGAGTAGCAGGAGAGCTAGAGATGGTATCTTGCATGATAGGTGCCGTGGCGGGTGTAGACCCCGGGGGCAAAAAAATGAAAGCATCTAGTATAACGCGACCGGCAGGGCGACTGTGATGCTGGTGTTGCAGGTGTGGTGTATGTGCGGAAAATAGGCATAAAAAAAGCCAGAGTAAGAACTCTGGCTTTTTTGTTTACCCAAGCACTTCTGCTTCGGAGTCTTCGTCTTTTTTGACGGGTTTGATCAAGTCTTCTCGGGTAATGCCTAGCCACATGGAAATTGCAGCTGCCACAAACACGGAGGAGTAAATACCAAACCAGATACCGATGGTTAGCGCCAGTGAGAAGTAATGCAGTGTGGGGCCACCAAAGAACAGCATGGACAACACCATCATCTGAGTGGAACCGTGAGTGATCACAGTACGCGAGATGATTTGAGTGATGGAGGTGTCAATCACATCAGAGGTGGACATGCGGCGCTGTTTGCGGAAGTTCTCACGAATACGGTCCATAACCACCACAGACTCGTTCACGGAGTAACCTAATACCGCCAGCACACCTGCCAGTACTGCCAGAGAGAATTCCCACTGGAAGAAGGCAAAGAAGCCCAAAATGATCACCACGTCGTGCAAGTTGGCCAGCGCACAAGAGACAGCAAGCTTCCACTCAAAGCGGAATGCCAAGTACACCATGATACCTACCACTACAAAGAGCAGAGCCATCAAGCCGTTATGCACCAGCTCTTGACCCACTTGTGGGCCTACAAACTCAACGCGGCGCAGTTCAACTTTGTTGCTGCTGGCGGCATCTGCTGCTTGCAATGCACTTAATACGGCACGGCTTTGCTCGGTACTGGCGTTAGTGTCGCCATCGCCATGGGTAGGAAGGCGAATCATGACATCGCGTGGTGTACCAAAGTTTTGCACTTGGTAGTCACGGTAGCCTAGACCGCCAATGGTTTGGCGTACATCGTCTAGCGGTACAGCTTCTTCGTAGTTGACTTCAATGACGGTGCCGCCAGTGAACTCAATAGACAGGTTGAAGCCTCGAGTAACAATGAAAAATACCGCTGCAACAAAGAAAATGGCACTAATTAAGTTCAGCACCAACGCGTGGCGCATGAAGGGGATAGTGCGGGAAATTCTAAAAAATTCCATGTTATTCCCAGCTTACTGTTTGTTATCAGGTTTCCAGACCTGGCCGATAGCCAGACTCTGTAGGCGACGACGTTTGCCATACCACAGGTTTACCAGGGCACGTACACCCACGACGGAGGAGAACATTGAGCTTAGAACGCCCAGAATGTGCACCACCGCAAAGCCTCGTACGGGGCCGGAGCCGAATGCCAGCAACGCAATACCAACGATCAAGCTGGTCAAGTTGGAGTCAAAAATGGTGGCCCAAGCACGGTCAAAACCTAAGTTGATCGCTTGCTGCGGGCTTGCGCCGTTTCGTAACTCTTCACGTATACGCTCGTTAATCAGCACGTTGGCGTCAATAGCCATACCCAGTGTCAACGCAATCGCAGCGATACCTGGTAAGGTCAGTGTGGCTTGAAGCATGGATAGCATGGCCAGCAACAGCAAAACGTTGAAGGTCAGACCCAGTGTAGAGAACACACCAAACAGCTGGTAGTAAATGATAATGAAGATCGCAATGGCGATAAAGCCGTACAGAGTGGAATCAAAACCTTGTTTGATGTTTTCTGCACCCAAGCTTGGGCCAATAGTACGTTCTTCAATAATTTTCATCGGAGCAGCCAACGAACCTGCGCGTAGCAGCAGGGCGATATCGGTGGCTTCCTGAGCGTTCATGCTGCCGGAGATCTGTACTTGGCCGTTAGGGATTTCCGAACGGATTACAGGGGCAGTAACAACCTCGCCTTTGCCTTTCTCAAACAGCACGATAGCCATGCGTTTGTTGACGTTGTTGCGAGTAACGTCACGGAAAATGCGGGAACCTTTGTTATCCAGTGTCAGGTTAACAGTGGGTTGTTGAGTTTGTTGGTCACGACCAGGTTGCGCATCTTGCAGGTTTTCACCTGTCAGTACAATCTGACGACGCAGCAGCAATGGGCGACCATCACGGTCGGTGTAACGCTCCAAACCAAACGGTACAGTACCGGCCATTAAGGCGGCAGTAGCAGTTGGGGAGTCATCCACTAGGCGGATTTCCAAGGTAGCTGTACGGCCCAGAATTTCTTTGGCTTTGGCTACGTCTTGCACACCAGGCAACTGCACCACAATACGATCAGCACCTTGTTGCTGAATCACGGGTTCAGATACGCCCAGCTCGTTAATACGATTTCGCAATGTAGTGATGTTCTGACGCAGGGCGTTTGTTTGTGCCTGAATCAGTGCTGTCTCAGACAGCGTGCCTATCAATTCGATGCTGCCATCTTGGCCGCCATTGACGAATTGCAGATCAGGAATTTGGCGACGTAATGCCGTGATGGCATCGGAACGTGCTTCGGTAGAACCAAAGTTCACGACCAACGATAAGTTCTGACGCTCTACGCCTTTTTGCGGAATGTCAGCTTCACGTAATGCGGTACGAACTTCGGAGGCCAAGGACTCGTAACGACCTGTCAGAGCGCCTTGCATGTCTACTTCCAGCAGGAAGTGAACACCACCACGCAAATCCAGACCCAAGTGCATAGGTTGTGCGCCAATGGCAGTCAACCAACTGGGGGATGCGGGCATCAAGTTCAGGGCTACGGTGTATTCAGGGTCGGCTGCGTCGGGTACCAGTTCACGCTCAATAATGTCTTTGGCGCGGAACTGAGTGTCGGTTGAGTCAAACCGTACACGAATAGTGCCGGAGGTACCGTGCTGCTCGAAATAGGACCCCGTGGATACAAGGTTGTGACGTTGCAAAATACTTTCAACGCGCGACAAGGTGCTTAAATCCACTTTGACCGTGGACTTGGCGGAGGCTACCTGCACTGCTGGCGATTCGCCATAGAAGTTAGGCAGTGTGTAGATCACGCCTATGATCAGTGCGACCAGTACAGTGAGATACTTCCAGATAGGATAACGGTTCATGGGTACTTCGGCAGAAACGGTACACAAAGCCCGAACGGATGTTCGGGCTGGAGAGGGAATTACAAGCTTTTGATAGTGCCTTTAGGCAGAACAGAACCAACAGCTTGACGTTGCATTAGGATTTCCACAGGCTTTTCGGCCAAGGAAGCAACTTCAACAGTAACGTAGTTGTCTTGCACTTTTGTGATTTTGCCCAGCAAACCACCGGATGTGATCACTTCGTCGCCTTTGCTCAAGTTGGCTACCAGATTACGGTGCTCTTTCTGACGTTTCATTTGAGGACGGATCATCAGGAAGTACAAGATGACGAACATCAAAATGATAGGCAGCATGCCTACCAAAGCGTTTTCGCCACCGGCTGCGGCTTGGGCGGGGATAACTGTCAGAATGTCAGCAATAGACATAGAGGCTCCTGTGTGATCGGAATTGTTCTTAAAAAATTAAGCTTTATGTAAGCAAAGCGTTATTGTAGCGACATCTTCTTCGTCTGTAAGACTTATTCTATACCGCGGGAACGGTCGCGTGCGAAAGCCGCTTTCCACTCTTCAAAACGCTCAGCTTCGATAGCATCGCGCATTTCCTGCATGATTTGCAAATAAAAATGCAAGTTATGGTAAGTGTTCAAGCGAGCACCCGCGATTTCATTGGATCGTTGCAAATGATGCAAATACGCGCGCGAAAAGTTCTGGCAGGTGTGGCAATGGCAACTAGGATCCAGTGGTCTGGTGTCATCGCGGTAACGCGCATTACGGATTTTTACGTCGCCAAAGCGTGTGAACAACCACCCATTACGTGCGTTACGGGTAGGCATAACGCAGTCAAACATATCCACGCTTTGGCTCACGCCTTCTACCAAGTCTTCTGGTGTGCCTACACCCATTAGGTAGCGAGGGGCGTGTTCAGGCAAACGAGGGGTAGTGTGCTGCAGAATGCGGAACATGTCTTCTTTGGGCTCACCTACTGACAAACCGCCTATAGCGTAGCCCTCAAAGCCAATGTCAGTCAGGCCAGCTAAGGATTCTTCGCGGAGATCCTCGTACATGCCGCCCTGCACAATGCCAAACAAGGCATTGGGGTTTTCTAATGCGTTGAACTCATCGCGAGAACGTTTAGCCCAGCGTAATGACATACGCATGGATTTAGCGGCTTCTTCGTGAGTAGCTGGGCGCTCATCTATAAGATAGGGCGTACACTCATCAAACACCATGACGATATCGGAATTCAACGCATGTTGAATGCGCATGGATTCTTCAGGTGTTAAAAACATTTGGTCGCCGTTAATGGGCGAGGCAAATTTCACGCCTTCTTCGGTGATCTTGCGCATACCTTTAAGGCTAAATACCTGAAAACCGCCCGAATCGGTAAGAATAGGGCCATTCCATTGCATAAAGCCATGCAAACCACCGTGCTGTCTAATGACTTCAGTGCCAGGGCGCAGCCACAAGTGGAAGGTATTGCCCAGAATAATCTGCGATTTAATTTCGGTCAGCTCATGTGGCAGCATGCCTTTGACGCTGCCATACGTGCCCACAGGCATAAAAATAGGAGTTTGAACCACGCCGTGATTCAACGTGACTTGGCCTCGACGGGCTTTGCCATCACGTTTAAGTAGCTTGAAATCTAATCCACTCATGATTGTTGGGCGGCCTCAATAAACATGGCATCGCCATAACTGAAAAAACGGTAATGTTGCTTTATAGCATGGCTGTATGCCTGCTGAATAAAGGGGAGTTTGGACAGCGCAGAAACTAGCATGAGCAAGGTAGACTGCGGCAAGTGGAAGTTAGTGACCAAGGCATCTACCCACGTAAAGGTGTAGCCCGGTGTAATAAATAAACGGGTATCGCCTTCAATGCTGCCATCAGCGTTTTGGTGGCCATTGCATTCTTGATAACGCACGGCAGATTCCAGTGCACGCACGCTGGTGGTACCTACGGCAATAATGCGTCCGCCTTGTTCACGAGTGCGTTGTAGTTTTTCTAAGGTTTGGGCGGGTACGAAGAAACGTTCGGCGTGCATTTGATGTTCACTAAGCTGCTCACTGCGTACCGGTTGGAAGGTACCCGCACCCACATGCAGGGTGACAAAGGCTTGATCTACGCCCAGTTCTTGCAAACTGTTCAACAGGTTTTCATCAAAGTGCAAACCCGCCGTAGGAGCGGCCACTGCACCAGGGGCTTCAGCGTAAACAGTTTGATAGCGTTGATCATCTTCGGCAGTAGGTACTTGCTGAATATAAGGGGGCAGAGGCGTGGCACCGAATTGTTCCAGTGCCTCTAAGGCGGGCTGCTCAAACGATAGTTCAAACAACGCGTCTTGACGGCCTGTGACAGTGACTTCCAGTTGGCCATCAGCCAGTACCAAACGAGTACCTGGTTTGGGCGATTTGCTAGCACGTATGTGCGCAAGCGCTTGGTGAGCAGAGGTAATACGCTCTACCAGTACTTCTACTTTTCCGCCGCTTTGTTTTTCACCCAGTAGTCTGGCTTTGATCACTTTGGTGTTGTTGAACACCAGTAGATCGCCTGGACGCAAAAGTTGGCTGATCTGGCTGAATTGCATATCGGTGAGCTGGCCTGCTGCGTTCAGATGTAGCAAACGGCTACCGGTACGCGTGGCTGCTGGAGTCTGGGCAATCAGCTCAGGCGGCAGATCGTAGTCAAACTGGGAGAGTTCCAAAGAGGGATCAACGGGCATAACAGAAACTTTGGCCGTGCAAGGTGGGAAACCCGCCATTTTAACGCTGTTGCAGAAAAAACGTTTGGTTTTGCACTCTTACAAGGGAAATTTCGTTATGCTGATGCTTTGATTTTCTGCCGCCAGAGCATGTTATGAAATCCCTATATCGTCTGTGTCAAAGCCTGTTGTGTTGCGTAGCGTTGTTTCTACCTCTGACCGCTGTACAAGCGCGTATAGAGGGATTACCAGACGATCTGGAACGAATTTGGAAAAGCACAGGGTTACCCGATAGCGCTTTGTCGCTAGTGGTGCAGGATGTGGATGGCAATGTACTGATTAGCCATAACCCAACTGTGCCGCGTAACCCGGCTTCTGTCATGAAAATGGTCAGCACATGGGCGGCACTGTCTACCTTGGGGCCGGAGCATACGTGGCGAACCAGCTTGATGGCGCAGCAAGGGGGCGTGATAGATGCTCAAGGCTCATTGCAAGGGCCGCTGTATATCAAAGCAGGCGGTGATCCTTTTCTGACTATTCCTGAGCTCTGGAATTTACTGCGCGAATTACGCATGCGTGGTGTAAAAAATCTTAGCGATGTCGTGATAGATAGATCCGTCTTTGGCACTATCTCTACTGATCCTTACGCTTTTGATGGGGCAGGCGACAGACCTTATAACGCTAGCCCTGATGCGATGGTGGTGGGTTTGGGGGCTTCTCGCATTGTGTTGCAACCCGATGCCGATACTAAACAGTGGCTGGCATTTGTTGATCCCCCGCTACCTGGCGTACGCGTGGAAGGCAATGTGGAATGGGCCAATGGTAGTTGCCCAGGCTCACCAGCAATTAGCACACGAGTAGGGCAAACCGCAGGTAATGTTGTGATTTCCCTGAGTGGTAGAGCCGCTGGTTCATGTGGTGAATTTAGCGTTTACAGACTGTCTCACTCTCAGCCTGAGTTTTTTGAGGCCGTATTCCGCATGTTGTGGAAAGAGCTGGGAGGTACTTTGTCGCGTGATGTGAAAGCCGGCAGCATTCCTGGTAACGCCAAGACTATGGTGTGGCATGACTCTCGCCCGCTGCTAGAACAAATTCGCATGATTAACAAGCAAAGTAATAACCTGATGGCCACCATGCTGCTGCTGTCTGCCGGTGAAAACTTGCAAGGCCGTGGGGCGACCACAGCTTCGGCTGAGCGTGCGGTAGAGCAGGTATTGAATCGCCAAGGTGTGAATACACAAGGTTGGCGCATTGATAACGGTTCAGGGTTGTCGCGCGAAGCACGATTGACTGCTCAAGGGTTGGCGCAAATGCTGCAACAAGCATGGCGCTCTAATTACATGCCAGAATTTATTTCTTCCCTAGCGATTGCAGGGGTAGATGGTACGGTAGGGCGTCGCTTTAGAAATAGCGATGCCGAGGGGCGTGCCCACCTGAAAACGGGTACGTTGCGTGATGCACGTGCGTTGGCGGGTTATGTAGTAGACAGCCAAGGTAAGCGGTACATCATGGTGAGTTTGGTGAACGATCCACGCTCTGATGTGGTGCGTCCTTTTGATGATGCGCTAGTGAAATGGCTGGCAGGTCGTTAGTCTCTCGCAGTTTGGTTTAAAATAGAGAGCTGGTGCGGTGTCAGACTGGCACCGTGTCAGGATTCTAACGATAAGGAATATAGTTTCCATGCCCATACATGAAATACGCCACCCTTTGATTCGCCACAAACTGGGCTTGATGCGCCGTGCGGATCTAAGCACTAAAAACTTCCGTGAGATGTCTCAGGAAATTGCGGCGTTGCTAACTTACGAGGCGTGTAAAGATTTACCGCTGGAAACTACAGCAATCGAAGGCTGGTGTGGCCAGGTTGATGTGGAAAAGCTGGCAGGTAAGAAGGTGACGGTTGTACCTATTTTGCGTGCGGGCATAGGGATGCTAGATGGCGTGTTAAGCCTGATCCCCGGTGCTAAAGTATCCGTAGTGGGTATTGCACGTAATGAAGAAACCTTGCAAGCGCAAACCTACCTTGAGCGTTTGGTAGGTGAGTTAGATCAGCGTTTGGCTCTGATTATTGACCCTATGCTGGCAACCGGCGGTTCGATGGTTGCAACCATTGATATGCTGAAAAAAGCCGGTTGCAAGAACATTCGTGCATTGGTGTTGGTGGCTGCACCTGAGGGCGTTAAGGCCGTCGAAGATGCCCACCCTGACGTGCATGTATATACTGCTTCTATTGACCAGCGTTTGGACGAGCATGGTTACATCGTGCCAGGCCTAGGTGACGCCGGTGATAGAATTTTTGGTACTCGCCAGAAAATTTAAGGAAGTTTGAGCTGAATCTAATTTTTACAAATCTTGTAACGAGGGCCTTCAGGCTAGTTGTAAAAATCAGGTAAGCTTAATGTAGACGTAGTGCAGCAGGTGCTATGAAAGTAGGATCTGCAGACTGTTCAACTTTTTGCTTTTCAAGGAGCGAACTATGGTGACTAGAAAACGTGTACAAGCAGTGGAAGAAAACTTCATCGACGATGTGAAAAGCAGCTTGGACGAAGCCGAGAAATTGTTGCGTGAAGCCGCTTCTGCCTCCGGTGATAAAGCAACGGAATTGCGTGAAAGCGCATTGCGTGCGCTGCGCAACACACGTGAAGTCTTGCATGATACGCAGGAAGCCGTTGTGGAGCGTGGTCGTCAAGCAGTGAAAGCAACGGATCACTACGTGCATGACAATCCTTGGCAAGCCATTGGTGTGGCTGCAGTAGTAGGTTTGCTATTTGGTATGTTGGTAAGCCGTCGCTAATCACCTCCGGTTGTTCACTACGGCTGCCTGAACTCAGGCGGCCGTTTTATTGCAAAGAGGTCACATGACATTACGACAATCTGTGGGCGACATAGGTTGCACCGTTCTGGCGATCTTCCGCACCCGTTTGGAATTGGCGGCGGTAGAAGCCGGTCAGCAAAAAGCAAGATTGGCACGCATCATGGTGATGCTGTTTGGTGCGCTACTCTTTAGCACCTTAGCATTGCTGGTATTTACGCTGTTTATTGCGCTTTTGTTTTGGCCTACGGAGTACCGTTATTGGGCTATAGCCAGCTTGTTTGTGGTGTATGCCGTCTTAGGGCTGAGCTTTGGTTTGATGGTAATGCGTCGTTTGAATTCGGGGTCATATCCGTTTGAAGCGACCGTCGAAGAAATCAAAAAAGACATACAAGTGATTGAGAACTTACGCCAATCGTCACGCGATGAGGCAGGGGGGGGCAATCATGAGTAACAGACGCAATAAAGAGCTAGACGCTGAAATTCGCATTGAGTTGCTGCGTGCTCGTGCCGCGATAGAACGTGATGATTTACGTAAGCAAGTACAAACGTTCAGCGGGAAAATTCAACCTGCAAATTTGCTTAGCTCTGCACTAGGAGCTGGACGCAGTAGTTTGTTGGGTGGTTGGGGGAGTTTGCTGTTCTCTGCATCCACGCGCTATCCCTTGCTGTTGTCATTGTTCTCATCGCTGTTGGGTGGCGTTGGGGGTAAAAAACTGAAAACTGGGGCTGCTGCGCTAATAGGTTGGCGTTTGTTCCGTATGTTTACCTCACGCTCGGCCAAGAAGCGCCAGGGCGATGATGAACGTAGCGATCGTGTTATGGGACCCTGAGCAGTAGTGCTCAGGGTTTTTTTCTGCCGCGCGGTAGGCGATTACAGCTTCAGATCAGCCCACAAATCATCCACACGTTTTTTCACGTCATCACTCATGTTGATGGAGCGGCCCCACTCGCGGTTGGTTTCGCCTGGCCACTTGTTGGTAGCGTCCATACCCATTTTGCCGCCCAGTCCCGATACGGGTGAGGCGAAGTCTAGATAATCAATGGGTGTGTTTTCTACCAGAACGGTGTCACGCACAGGGTCCATGCGTGTAGTCATGGCCCAGATCACTTCTTTCCAATCACGGGTGTTGATGTCTTCGTCGACTACCACGATGAACTTGGTGTACATGAACTGACGCAAAATACTCCACACCCCAAACATCACGCGCTTAGCATGGCCAGCGTATTGTTTGCGGATGGATACGACCGCTAAACGGTAGCTGCAACCCTCGGGTGGAAGGTAGAAGTCTACGATCTCTGGCAACTGGCGTTTAAGTAGCGGTACAAACACTTCGTTCAACGCCACGCCCAATACCGCAGGTTCATCAGGCGGTTTGCCTGTGTAGGTGCTGTGGTAAATAGGGTTGCGGCGCATCGTGATGCGATCTACGGTAAAGACGGGGAACCAATCTTGCTCGTTGTAGTAACCGGTGTGGTCGCCATAAGGGCCTTCCAGTGCCTGTTCGTAAGCACTGTTGTGCGGAGCAGGTGCGCCTTCAGGTACTACAGGGGGCAATGCGTCGGGGTGATCGGCAGGCAGAATGTGGCCTTCCAGAACAATCTCAGCATAGGCGGGTACAGACAGGTCACTACCGATGGCTTTAGCCAGTTCGGTGCGTGAACCACGTAATAGGCCAGCAAACTGGTACTCAGACAAGCTATCCGGCACAGGAGTCACCGCACCCAGAATAGTGGCAGGGTCACATCCCAGTGCTACAGCGATAGGGAAAGGCTTTCCTGGGTTGGCCAAGGCATGGTCACGGAAATCCAGCGCACCACCGCGGTGTGATAACCAGCGCATGATGAGCTTGTTACGGCCTATTTGCTGTTGGCGGTAAATGCCCAGGTTTTGGCGTTTGGCGTGTGGGCCTTTGGTGATCACCAAACCCCAAGTCAGCAGTGGTGCTGCATCGTCAGGCCAGCAGTGTTGTAGGGGAATGTCGTTTAAATCTACGTCGTCACCTTCCAATACAATCTCTTGGCAGGCGGGGTTACGTATCATTTTTGGGGCCATATCCCACAGTGCCGACTTCAGCATGGATACTTTAGAGAAAGCATCACGCAAGCCGCGAGGGGCTTCGGGTTCACGTAGGGTGGCCAGTAGTTCGCCTACCTCACGTAGGGCGGAAACCTCTTGTGCTCCCATTCCCCAGGCAACTCGTTTAGGGGTACCAAATAAGTTAGTGAGCACCGGCATTGTGGCTTTTTTGCCCTGATGCATGGCATTTTCAAACAGCAGTGCGGGGCCTTCTGCGTTCAGGACTCTATCCCCGATTTCTGTCATTTCCAAGTGTGTAGACACTGGTGTTTGTATGCGTTTTAGCTCGCCGTGCTGCTCAAGCTGGGCGATGAAATCTCGTAAGTCGCGGTATTTCACTGTGAAGAGATACTCCGGTTTTCTGGGGTAAAGGTTGTTAAGATTATACCTACAGGATTAAGAAGGAGTCCGGACATGAATCCAGACTGGGCACATCAAGGCTTACGCCTCGTACGTTATCGCATTAGCGAGTTCGTACATATGTGTGCGATTTACTTGGGTATTGCTGTGCTGGTAACGATCGCGGCGGGGCTGGTTGTGCCGTCGATCCGAGAACAGGCCCGTCAGTTGTACTCGGTGATGGTAGATGCTCTACGCCCTGAAGTGCTGAATAACGACAATTTCGCACAATTCGCGTGGATGATGCCGGACGCCAATAAGGAAGAAGTCACTGAAGAAGGTAATGAACCGCCTCCCCCTATTGAAGAGGAGGTGGTGGAGTATTCTGCCTATCAAGGTTTTGTGGATACCTTACAGCGCACTGTAGCCGGCGCTAATGTGAATAGCATATCCAAAACGCAGTTTCAGGCTTTACGCAGCTACATTGCGCGCAAATATAAAATCGCGCACAGTGTGTCGGGAGCATTGGTGCAAACGGCCTTCACGGTGGGAGCTGAAAAACGCATAGATCCACAGCTGATTTTGGCAGTTATCGCGATAGAGTCTAGCTACAATCCTTTTGCGGAAAGTCATGCCGGAGCACAAGGTTTGATGCAGGTGATGACCCGAGTGCACCGCGATAAGCTAGAGAATTACGTAGAGCGAGAACTAGCTGTGTTTAGCCCAGAAGCCAATATTCGAGCAGGCACACAGATTTTGTACGACTGTAGAAAGCGTAGGGGCTCATTAACCGGTGCTTTAGCGTGTTACGTGGGGGCTACTGGCCCTAGCGATGGAGGATACGGTGCACGTGTACTGGCAGAGCGTCGACGTATGGCGCTGGCATCAGGGATACCTATACGCGATTAATGCTCACAAAAAACGCCACGATAATTACGTGGCGTTTTTGTTAGTAGGCTAGCCGAGCTTCTTAGGCTAAGAAACGGCGCATACGTTCTACGGCTTCGTGCAGGCGTTCCAAGGATGTGGAGTATGAGAAGCGCAGGGTGTGGTGTGCCATGCTAGGGCCAAAGTCGCGGCCGGGTACGGCAGCGACGCCGGCTTCGTGCAACAAGCGTTTGGAGAAATCTTCGCTGTCGTTGCTGTGCGCTTTAATATCAGCGTAGATATAGAAAGCGCCGTCAGGTTTGACGGGTACATCTACACCAATTTGCTCAAAGGCTGATAACAGAAAATCACGGCGTGCTTTAAATGCCAACCTACGCTCTTCATAAATTGCCATGCTGTCTTCTGTGAAGCAAGCTAAGGCAGCGTGTTGCGCCAGCGCTGGTGCACAAATAGCTAAGCTAGCGGCCATACGATCAATGGTAGGAATCAGCGCAGGGGGAACAATCATCCAGCCCAGTCGCCAACCAGTCATGTGGAAGTACTTAGAGAAACTGTTGATGATAATGATGTCATCGTCTAGTGTCAGCGCGCTCAGGGGCTGTTCTTCGTAGTAAATGCCTAGGTAGATTTCATCCATGATGATGAAACCGTTACGAGCACGTACTTCGGTAATCAGTTCTTGCAACGCTTCACGACTAATGGTGGCACCGGTAGGGTTGCTTGGAGAAGCAATCAGCACTCCACGTGTGCGCTCGTTCCAGTGTTGGCGTACGTGTTCAGCGTTGAGTTGGAAACGTTGCTCAGCCGTTGTAGGCACTAAAACCGTTTTACCACCAGCGGCCGTCACAAAATTTTGGTTGGCTGGGTAGGAGGGGTCGGGCATCAGCACTTCATCACCGGGATTGATCAAGGCCAAGGCTGCTAGGGTTAGTGCGCCAGATGCGCCAGCGGTGACTACAATACGATCAGGGGTGACTTGAGTGGCGCCAAAAAAGCTTTGATAGTAACGGCTGATGGCAGCACGCAGAGCGGGCTCACCCAGCGGTGGAGTGTACTGACTACGCCCGGCTTCGCTCGCTGCATGTAGTGCCTGTACTACAGCGGCAGGGGCGGTGAAGTCTGGTTCACCTATGCCCAGGCTGATAATATCTTTGCCTTGAGCTATCAAGGCATTGGCTTCTTTGAACAGTTCTACCGCATGAAAGGGAGTGATGTGTGCAGTTCGATGCGCTGGGCGAAACATAAAGCAGAGAATCTCGGTATAAAAGGCCGCATTGCAGCGGTGGCTGAGTCAGGATTAACCCATTAATCATAAGCATATGGCAGGAAAATACAATGCATTCTGAATCGCGTCGGGCTTTTCTGTCGGGTCGTAGGCATGTGGAGCAGGTCAGTGCATGGGATCAGTTCTGCTTACAACTGGGCCAAAAAGCGCAAGGTGAGAAGCGAGTGTTGGGCGGGGAGCAATTATGTTTTACGCCAGAAACACCGGCAGATGTACATCACGCTCGCAACCTCTGTGCCTTGCATCAGGTCATGATGGGGGTAGAGGGTGTGCCTCACCGGCAAAGTGACGACACGTTACCCACCTTGTGGGTAGATCCCAAAAACTTGAATAAATTTCAGATTTTGCAGCCGGAAAACGGGCACTGGTTTGTGCAGCCAGGCTGCTTGTTGGGAGAGCTAAGCGAAGCGGGCTTACGCGGTTTAGCGGCGTGGCCAGCAGAGTGGACGATTGCGGCGTGGTTGCTAGATAGACACAGCCAAAGCTGGCGCACAGGCCACACTCACTTGTCGGGTGTGGTTCATGCATCATTAGTCATGGACGATGGCACGGTATCGAGTTTGGGGGCTTTTGGGCAGAACAACACCAAACCGTTGAATACGCCACGGTTGCGTCAAATGGTGCCTCAGCTGTTTCAGTTGCAAAATAGTGAAATGGGGCAAGCGTGTTTGGCGTTACCGCTGTGGGAAGCACGCTATAGATTAGATGCCTTGCTGCCTGTGCAGGCAGATCATGATTTGAACTTAGCTCACCTACTATTAGGTAGTGGGGGCGATCTAGGTTGGTTGGAGTGGGTGGTGTTGGATGCGCGCTGTTTATCCACAGAGGCTGTGTGGGAGCATTCACAAGCTGGTTTACTGCGTGAAAAAAGCCTACAGATTGCCGCCGCCGATATAGAGATGGAAGTGAAGCAATGCTTTGATCCGCAAGGGAATTTTACACACCCTGCCCAAGAGTGGGATGGGCTAAAACTATAGTTCTACTATTTTTGCTGCCCTGCAGCATGTGTTCCGTGTGACCTAGAGGATAGAATGGGGCTCTTTAGGGTTAGCCCTGTATTTAGTATTTGAATTTCTAGAGTAAGTGGTTAAACGTTATGGATGAAAATCTTCGCAAGGCAGCGCTCGAGTATCACGAGCAAGGTCGCCCTGGCAAACTGTCAGTGACACCTACTAAGCAGTTATCCAACCAGCGTGATCTGGCGTTGGCGTATTCTCCAGGTGTTGCAGCCGCGTGTGAGGAAATCGTAACTGACCCGCAAAATGCGTTCCGTTACACCGGTCGTGGCAACTTGGTTGGTGTTATCACCAACGGTACTGCTGTACTGGGTCTGGGCAATATTGGTGCATTGGCATCTAAGCCTGTGATGGAAGGTAAAGCTGTTCTGTTCAAGAACTTTGCTGGTATCGATGTATTCGATATCGAGATCAATGAAACCGATCCAGAGAAACTGGTAGATATCATTGCTGGTTTGGAACCCACTTTCGGTGGTATCAACCTAGAAGATATCAAAGCGCCAGAGTGCTTCATCGTAGAGAAAAAGCTGCGTGAACGCATGAAGATCCCTGTCTTCCACGACGATCAGCACGGTACAGCTATCTGTGTGGCTGCTGCATTCCTGAACGGTTTGGCAGTGGTAGACAAAAAGCTAGAAGAAGTAAAAGTGGTAGTGTCCGGCGCGGGCGCAGCTGCTTTGGCGTGTTTGGAGTTGTTGGTAGACCTAGGCCTACCAATGAAAAACATCTGGCTGACAGACATCGAAGGCGTGGTCTACAAAGGCCGTACCGTCTTGATGGATGAAACCAAAGAGCGTTTTGTACAAGATACAGATGCACGTAAATTGGCCGATGTGGTTGAGAATGCCGACGTATTCTTGGGCTTATCTGCTGGTGGCGTGTTGAAACCAGAAATGGTGGCACGCATGGCTGCTCGCCCACTGATCTTGGCGTTGGCTAACCCTAACCCAGAAATTCTGCCCGAAGACGCACACGCGGTACGTGATGACGTGGTGATTGCTACAGGTCGTTCTGACTACCCTAACCAAGTCAACAACGTGCTGTGCTTCCCGTACATCTTCCGTGGCGCGCTGGATATTGGTGCAACCACCATTACACGTGGCATGGAAATTGCGGCTGTACACGCTATTTGCCAATTGGCGCGTGAAGAGCAAGATGAGCTGGTTGCTGCGGCTTACAACATCGAGAATCTGGAGTTTGGTCCTGAGTACCTGATTCCAAAACCCTTTGACTCTCGCCTGATCGCACGTATAGCTCCTGCTGTTGCTAAAGCCGGTATGGACGAAGGCGTTGCTACACGTCCTATCGAAGACCTAGACGCATACGTCTACCAGTTGCAGCAGTTTGTGTACCGTTCTGGCGCTTTCATGAAGCCTGTGTATGGTGCAGCTAAAGAGATTGTTAAAAACGGCGGCAAATCACGTATTGTGTTCGCAGAAGGCGAAGACGAAGGTGTGCTGCGTGCGGTACAGGTAATCGTAGACGAGAAATTGGCTACACCTATCCTGATTGGCCGCCCAGCCGTGTTGCAACAACGTATTGAGCGTTTTGGCTTGCGTATTCGTTTGGGTGTTGACGTAGATGTCACCAACCCAGAGCAAGATGATCGCTTTAACCGTTACTGGACAGCCTACTGGGAAATGCGTTGCCGCGATGGCGTGACCAAAGAAATGGCACGCGTAGAGATGCGTCGTCGCTTTACTCTGATTGGTGCCATGATGCTGCATCTGGGCGAAGCCGACGGCATGATCTGCGGTACCGTGGGTAGCTACGCTAACCACTTGCAGTTCATTGACGAAGTGATTGGTAAACGTCCTGGTGCGAAAACCTACAGTGCGATGAACATCTTGCTGTTGCGTGAACGTACCGTGGCATTGGCTGATACACATGTTAATGACAACCCCGACGCAGAACAGATCGCTGAAATCACGATTGCGGCTGCACGTCGTATGCGTGAGCTGAACATCGAGCCTAAAGCAGCGTTGTTGTCCCGTTCTAACTTTGGTACAGGCAGCTCGTCATCTGGCGGCAAAATGCGCGAAGCGTTGGATTTAATCCGTCAACAAGCGCCTGAGCTAGAAGTAGATGGTGAAATGCACGGTGATTGTGCATTGGATGAAAGCCTGCGTAAACGCATTCTGCCTCACACTACGTTGAATGGCGCAGCAAACTTGCTGATTTGCCCGAACGTAGATGCCGGTAATATCGCTTACAACCTGTTAAAAACAGAGGCAGGTGGTAACGTTGCTGTAGGCCCATTCTTGCTAGGCGCTAATGCTCCTATCAGCATTATGACCTCCAGCTCCTCGGTACGTCGTATTATCAATATGACGGCACTGACGGTGGTGGATGCCAACACCGCACGCGACTAAGTTTCGCTACTGGCCTGCCTCTTAACGGAGCGCAGGCCAGTTTTTTTGTGCGTATGCTATTGTAGGTATTTTGCAATACCTGAATTGAAGTGTTGAGGGAAAGAAACGGATTCTTCGACCGCTTGCACAGAGACTGCTAAATGGATTAAAAACCCATTCGCTACGTCTAAATATCGCCTAAGATAAAAACGTTACGGGTTGTTTCTGTGCGCACCGCACGTCTCTTACCGTCAACGGAAAATTCTCAGTCATGACGAATGTACTGGCGATAGACAAGTTTCTAATTTATTGTTCGGATTAGCCAGAGGTAAAAGGCTGATCGGTTCAGATTGAGCAGGTATTATGGATCGACAGGAAGTCAACGTTTTTAGAAGGGCATCGCAATGAGTCAAAGCCTCAATTTGCAAGAGCTGTTGCAGCAGGGTGGCCTGATTAATGCAACCGATGCACAAAAAAGTAAAATTTTCACCATGGCACAAGCGGCCGAGATCACAGTAGGTGAAGTAGATTGTGATCGCGCTCGTAGTTGTTCAGCAGTACTGCGCGCTATTGTGAAGGCAGTGGATTACCCCGACTTTTTCGGTAGTGATCTGGATGCGCTCTATGATTGTTTGTGCGATACCGTTTTGGATCAAAAAACAGGGTTGTATCTGTGGTTTGATAAATTGCACACAGGTGACCCCGCGCTGGAAACCCATGCGCAGGCTATTTTGAGTGTGTGTAATGATGTGGCCGACTTTGTCAGCACTAAAGACAAGATGTTTGCCTACACTGTTATTCACGCAGGCAAGCACCCTGATGCTGAGCCTGGTGTAGCGCCCACGCCATACTCAGGTGGTGACGTGGAACCAAGCTACGAAGATTGAGAATGACTACAGCCAGCCCATTCTTGCGCTGGCTGCTGATACCAATGCGATAGCAGCGGTTTCGGTACGCAAAATACGAGCACCGAAACGCATAGACAAGGCCCCAGCAGCGATTGCTTGGGCCTTTTCTTCTTCTGACCACCCACCTTCTGGGCCAATCAAAAACACTATATGAGCATCAGGCCAGTCGGAGACTTCCGCCAAAGCGCTGTCTAAGTCGTGCTCAGCGTCTGGATCACAAAAAATAACGCGTGTATGAGCAGAGCTAGGGAGCGACTGTAGAAAGGCTGCCAGTTGTTGTGGGGGCGATACGTGCATGACGCGGTTGCGCCCACATTGTTCGCTGGCTGATCGGGCAACTTTTTGCCAGTGTTGTACACGCTTTTGTAGTCTGTCGCCTTGCAGTTGTAGAACACTGTAGCGAGCGGCAATGGGGGCGAGGGCAGTGACGCCTACCTCGGTGCATTTTTCTGCAATCCAATCCATTTTGTCGCCAGAGGCTAAGCCTTGGGCAACCGTAATGCGTTGCGGAAGCTCGCGTTCAAGATCTTGAAATTCCAGCAAGTGTGCTAGCACACCTTTACCTTGATGTTGTAAAGATGCCAAAAATTGTCCGCCTTGGCCATTAAAAAGCCAGACCTTAGATTGGTCTTTGAGACGTAAAACACGGAGCATATAGTGGGCCAGCTCGGTGCTAAGTTCAACGGTAGTGCCTGTTTGCAGGTCTATTTCACAAAAAAAACGTGGCAGATTCATATGCTTGGCTGAGTTTGAAGAGTCATGCTTGTTACAGCATAACCGAGCTCTGGAGTGCTTGGGTGGCGGTGCAGCGGGCATTGCGGTGGTAAAATGAATGGCTTTAATAACTACCTGTTGATGATGGGGCAGGCCACAGTGTCATTTGCCCTTCAAGAGTTTCCAATGGACTTATCCTCTTCCTCCGTATCGCCCATGGCGAATGCCATTCGTGCACTGGCGATGGATGCCGTGCAACAAGCTAAATCGGGTCACCCTGGTGCGCCTATGGGGATGGCAGAAATTGCCGAAGTGCTGTGGACACGCCACCTCAAACATAACCCAGCTGATCCTGCGTGGTTTGATCGTGACCGCTTCGTATTGTCTAACGGCCACGGCTCCATGCTGATTTATGCCCTGTTGCATCTGACAGGCTACGATCTGCCTATGGAAGAGCTGCGTAATTTCCGTCAATTGCACTCGCGTACCGCAGGCCACCCTGAAGTGGGCGAAACCGCTGGTGTGGAAACTACCACAGGCCCATTGGGACAAGGTATTTCCAACGCCGTAGGTATGGCATTGGCCGAAGCCTTGCTGGCTAAAGAATTCAACCGTCCAGGCCATAATGTTGTGGATCACAACACGTATGCGTTTGTGGGCGATGGCTGCTTGATGGAAGGTATTTCCCATGAAGCATGCTCGTTGGCAGGTACCTTGAAACTGTCCAAATTGATCGTGTTCTACGACGACAATGGCATCTCCATTGACGGTAAAGTGGAATCTTGGTTTGGCGATAACACACCAGAGCGCTTCCGTAGTTACGGCTGGAACGTTGTAGAAAACGTTGATGGCCACAGCGTAGAGGCACTGGAAAAAGCAGTACAAACAGCCAAAGCCTACGTTAAAGAAGGCAACGGCCCAACCATCATTTGCTGTAAGACAGTAATTGGTAAGGGTTCACCTAAACTGGCTGGCTCCGAGAAATCTCACGGTGCTCCATTTGGTGATGAAGAAATTGCTGCCACACGCGCAGCCATTGGCTGGCCTCATGCTGCTTTTGAAATTCCAGCAGACGTGTACGAATACTGGGATGGCCGCAGCAAAGGTGCTGCTGCTCAATCCGAGTGGGAACAGCGTTTTGCCGCATACCAAGCTGCACACCCAGAACTGGCTAAAGAACTGGCCCGTCGTCTGCGCAGCGAATTGCCTGCTAACTTCGACGAGTTGGCTCAAGAGTTACTGAACAAAACCCAAGCGGCAGCACAAACCGTTGCTACACGTAAAGCCTCCCAGTTGGCCATTGAAGGTCTGGTAGATGGCTTGCCTGAAATGCTGGGTGGTTCGGCTGACTTGACCGGTTCTAACCTGACTAACTGGCCTGGCGTTGCTCCTGTGCGTGCAACCGACGACGGCGTACAGTTCGGTCGTCACATCAACTACGGTGTGCGTGAGTTCGGTATGGCTGCCGTGATGAACGGTATGGCATTGCACGGTGGTTACCTGCCATTTGGCGGTACCTTCCTGACATTCTCTGATTACTCACGTAATGCCATTCGTATGGCTGCGTTGATGAAACAGCGCGTGGTGCACGTGTTCACACACGACTCCATCGGTTTGGGCGAAGACGGCCCTACTCACCAGTCCATCGAGCATGCTTCCAGCTTGCGTTTGATTCCTAACCTGCACGTATGGCGTCCTTGCGACACCACTGAAACTGCTGTGGCATGGATTGAATCCGTTCGCCGTCCAGCAAGCGTAGGTTTGAACGTGAAAGACGGTGGCCCAAGTGCGCTGCTGTTGTCCCGTCAAAATCTGCCTTTCATTGAGCGTGATAGCCAAACCGTTGCAGCGATTGCGCGCGGTGGTTATGTATTGCGTGATGCGGCTAACGCACGTGCCATCATCATGGCTACAGGTTCTGAAGTAGAACTGGCGTTGAAAGCACAAACTGAATTAGCAGAAAAAGGTATTCCAGTGCGCGTGGTTTCCATGCCTTGCACCAATATCTTTGATGCACAAGATAAAGCGTGGCGTGATGCCGTGTTGCCTGCTGGTTTGCCTCGTGTGGCGATTGAAGCAGGTTCCACTGGCTTGTGGCACAAATATGTAGGCCTAGATGGTGCGGTTCTGGGTATAGACAGCTACGGTGCGTCTGCGCCGGCTGATGTACTGTTCAAGCACTTTGGTCTGACCACTGAGAAGTTGGTCGAAGCTGTAGAAAAGATTCTGTAAATTAGGAGATCCAAGATGACGATTCGCGTCGCTATCAATGGCTATGGTCGTATTGGCCGTATGACACTGCGTGCTCACTACGAGTACGGTAAGAAACACGGTATTGAAATCGTAGCGATTAACGCTCCTGGCCAAGACGAAGTGGCTAGACACCTCACACGTTTTGATACGGTACATGGCCGTTTCAACGCCGAGGTAGAGCTGGAAGGCAAAGAGTACTTGGTTATCAACGGTGACCGTATTCGTTTGTTGTCCGAGCGTGATCCTACTAAATTGCCTTGGGGTGAACTGAACGTAGACGTGGTCATGGATTGCACAGGCCGCTTCACAACCAAAGAAGCAGCAAGCGCGCATTTGCAAGCTGGTGCTAAGAAAGTGTTGATCTCTGCTCCTGGTGGCAAAGATGTAGACGCGACTATCGTGTACGGTGTGAACCACAACGTGCTGAAAGCGACTGATACCGTTGTGTCTAACGCTTCTTGCACCACTAACTGCTTGGCACCATTGGCTCAGCCTTTGAACCAAGAGTTGGGAATTGTGAACGGCTTGATGACTACTATTCACGCTTTCACAAACGACCAAGTGCTGATCGACGTTGCGCACAAAGATTTGCGCCGTGCGCGTGCAGCCACAATGAGCATGATCCCAACTAAAACTGGTGCAGCTGCAGCAGTAGGTTTGGTATTGCCAGAGTTGAACGGCAAGTTGGATGGTTACGCTGTACGCGTGCCGACCATCAACGTGTCCATGGTTGATCTGACATTTATGTCGGCTCGTCCTACCAGCGTAGAAGAAGTAAACAGCATCCTGAAAAAAGCCTCCCAAGGTGCATTGAAAGGCGTGCTGGACTACAGCGATGAACCGCTGGTGTCCACCGACTACAACCACAGCACAGCGTCTAGCACTGTGGATTCTATGCTGACTAAAGTATCGGGTGGTAACTTGGTGAAAGTTGCTGCATGGTACGACAACGAATGGGCTTTCTCCGTGCGTATGCTGGATACGGCTCATGCGATGATGACCGCCAAATAAATTCAGCGGCTCAAAAAGGCGGGGGTTCCCCGCCTTTGTCGTGCCTAGGATAAAGCAATCATGATTACTACGATTAAAACACTAAGCCAACTGGTGGCCGAAGGCCAAGTGGCAGGCAAGCGCGTGCTGATACGTTCCGATATGAACGTACCGATGGCCGGCGGTGCTATTACTGAGGACACACGCATTCGTGCGTCGCTGGAAGCCATTCACATGGCATTGGATGCCGGCGCCGCCGTGATGGTGATGAGCCATTTGGGCCGTCCCAAAGAAGGCGAAATAATGCCTCGCGACACACTGACTCCTATTGCTGAGCGTTTGAGTGAGCTGCTGGGCGTTTCCGTACCCCTACAACGCGATTGGATCGAAGGGGTAGATATCGCTCCGGGTCAGATCGTGCTGTTGGAAAACTGCCGCTGCAATGTTGGCGAAAAAGCCAATGACGAAACACTGGCTCGAAAAATGGCTGCATTGTGCGACATCTACGTGAATGATGCATTTGGCGCGGCTCACCGTGCTCAAGCTTCTACCGAAGGTGTGGCGCGTTACGCTCCTATTGCTTGTGCTGGTCCGTTGTTGGAAGCCGAGCTGAATGCGTTGAGCCGTACGTTGACTGACCCAGCTCGTCCTTTGGTGGCGATAGTGGGCGGTGCAAAAGTTTCTACTAAGCTGTCCATTTTGTTGGCCTTGGCGAACAAAGTAGACCAGTTGATCGTGGGCGGTGGTATTGCCAACACCTTCATGCTGGCTAAGGGCCTGAAAGTAGGTAAGTCTCTGGTAGAAGAAAGCCAACTAGACGAAGCGCGCCAAGTCATCGCGGTGATGAAAGAGCGTGGTGCTGAAGTACCTATTCCTGTGGATGTGGTGTGTGCCAAAAGCTTTGCTACTGACGCTGAACCTACCGTGAAAGCGGCTACAGATGTAGAAGACGATGATCTGATTTTGGACATCGGTCCTGAAACAGCTCAACAGTTGGCGGGCATTTTGCGCAACGCAGGCACTATTGTGTGGAACGGCCCAGTGGGCGTGTTTGAGTTCCCGAATTTTGCAGGCGGCACACGCGTGTTGGCACAAGCTATTGCTGACTCAAACGCTTTCTCTATCGCTGGTGGTGGTGACACCTTGGCAGCGATTGCAGCCTTTGATGTGGCCGATAAGATTGGCTATATCTCGACTGGCGGCGGCGCTTTCCTGGAATTCCTGGAAGGTAAAAGTTTGCCTGCCGTAGCGGTATTGCAGGAACGCGCAGCGGAGTAAGCCTAACGTAGTTGGGAGTTATAACGCGCTCAAAATGGCCTGATAACCTGCTAGGGTGTCAGGCCATTTTGGTGTCCAGCCTAGCTGTTTTAAACGTTGGTTACTAAAACGCTTGCCTTGAGCGGGAGCTTGATCATCGCGCTGTGGTGGGGTGATCCCTAGATATTCGGCCAAGCTGGTGTATAGGTCTATTTGTTCTAATGGCGTGTCGTCGGTGCCCACATACAGAGCTTCGGGATGTGGGTGTTGTAGCAGTAGACTGCACGCTTGCACCACATCATCAATATGTATGCGGTTTGCCCAATTGCCGGGTGAAGAGGGGACGACCCAACCCGGTTTACGTAAACGTTGCAGCCATTGCAGGCGTTCTGGGCCGTAGATGCCGCTAAAGCGAATGACTACTAGTTTGTCTCCCAAGCGTTCGCGCAATAACTGTTCAGCTTTTACTAAGGCTATGCCATTGAATTGAGCAGGGGCAGTAGGGCTGCGTTCATCTATCCAAGATTCACTCGCACCGTAGACGGCGGTGGACGATACAAAAACAAAGCGTTGTAAGGCAGTAAGATCCAGCGCGTTTAATAGGTTATTTAGGCCGGTTTCGTAAACGGCAGCATAACCCGCTTCGGAGCGTTCGCTAGGTGTCGCGGTATACAGTACATGGCTGCACACAGGTAGTTGCTGCAGGCTATCTGCTTGGGTGAGGTCCGCTTGAATAGAAGGTATGTCGGCTTCTGCTGGGTTGGGGTTACGACGTAAGGCCCACTGCGGAACGGCGAGGTGTTTAAGCTGTTGATAACAGCGTTTGGCAATGTCGCCTGCGCCTGCGTATAAAATTCCGGTAAGTGGCTGGGCTGACATGGCAAAAACTCCTAGGTTGACGGTGGGTTATGCGTTTGCGCTACGGCTGCTTTTTGGGCATAGTAAATAGTTTGTTCCATTGTACTGTGAGGGACTTGTGAAAAAATTACAGCGTACGCATCCAGATGAATTGTTGGTGGGGCTGGTGTCGGTTTCTGATAGAGCTTCAGGCGGTCAATATCAAGATGAAGGTATCCCTGCCTTGGAGTCATGGTTAGCGGCAGCGTTGGTGCAGCCTGCACAGTGCGTGTCGCGTTTAGTACCCGATGACACAGACACTATCTCGGCCACCTTGAAAGAGTTGGTGGATGAGTTGGGTTGTGACCTAGTGTTGACCACTGGTGGTACGGGGCCAGCGCGTAGAGATGTGACACCTGAAGCCACTTTGGCAGTAGCTACACGCGAAATGCCGGGGTTTGGTGAGCAAATGCGCCAAATTAGTTTGAAGTTTGTACCGACAGCGATTTTGTCACGCCAAGTGGGTGTGCTGCGCGAAACGGCTGATCATGCGGCATTGATTTTGAACTTGCCCGGTCAGCCTAAAGCGATCAAAGAAACGCTAGAAGGTTTGAGAGACGATCAAGGTAACGTTGTAGTGCCCGGTATTTTTGCGGCCGTGCCTTACTGCATTGATCTTATTGGTGGCCCGTATGTGGAAACACACGAGCACATAGTGTCGGCATTTCGCCCAAAATCGGCACGTAGGCCTAAACAATAATACGCAAAACAAGCAAGAATTCGTTTTCACCCGTAAAATTACGGGTGATTTAGTTATTTTATTCAAGTACTCAGGAGATCTTCATGGCCTTGGTTTCCATGCGTCAGCTGTTGGATCATGCGGCTGAAAATGGCTACGGCATTCCCGCATTTAACGTGAACAATCTGGAGCAGGTCCAGGCAATCATGGAAGCGGCAGCTGAGACTGATAGCCCCGTTATCATGCAAGCTTCGGCAGGCGCCCGCAAATACGCAGGCGAAAAATTCCTGCAAGGTTTGATTCGTTCCGCCGTTGAAAGCTACCCGCACATTCCTGTGGTGATGCACCAAGATCACGGCCAGTCACCAGCTGTATGTAAAGGCGCCATCGAGATGGGCTTTAGCAGCGTGATGATGGACGGTTCTTTGGAAGAAGACGGTAAAACAGTTGCTGACTACGAATACAACGTAGACGTGACTCGTCGCGTCGTAGAGATGGCTCACAAGTTGGGCGTGACAGTAGAAGGCGAGTTGGGTTGCTTGGGTTCATTGGAAACCATGCAAGGCGACAAAGAAGACGGTCACGGCTTTGATGGCGTGTTGACACTAGACGAGTTGCTGACTAGCCCAGAGCAAGCCGCTGACTTCGTTCGTCGCACTCAGTTGGATGCGTTGGCGATTGCTATTGGTACTAGCCACGGTGCGTACAAGTTCACTCGCGAACCTACAGGCGATATCTTGTCCATCCAGCGCGTGAAAGAAATCCACGCTCGTTTGCCTAACACGCACTTGGTGATGCACGGTAGTTCTAGCGTGCCACAAGAGTTGTTGGCTGAAATCCGTGAATTCGGTGGCGACATGAAAGAAACCTACGGTGTGCCCGTAGCGGAAATTCAAGAAGCCATCAAATACGGTGTGCGTAAAGTAAACATCGACACAGACATCCGTTTGGCGATGACTGCTGCGATCCGCCGTTTCTTGTTTACATATCCAGACAAGTTTGATCCACGTGAATACCTGAAACCAGCACGTGCTGCTGCCAAAGCAGTGTGTGTAGCTCGTTACGAGCAGTTTGGTACTGCAGGTAATGCATCCAAAATCAAACCTATAGCCTTGGATGAAATTGCCCGCCGTTATGCCTCGGGCGAACTGGCCCAAAAGGTACAGTAAGGCTTAATACAGGCCATCCCACGGATGGCCTGATTTGTTTGCGGGGTTAGGTCCCTCTGACTTGCTGCTCGCCCGCAGCAAGGCGCTTTTTTAAGGAAAACATGGTGCAACAGGCGCTTTTCGAATCCACTCTGAAATCCCTACCTTTGTTGGCACGCGGTAAAGTGCGTGACATGTACGAGGTGGGAGACGATAAACTTCTAGTGGTTGCTTCCGATAGATTGTCAGCTTTTGATGTGATCATGGATGATCCCATCCCTGGTAAAGGGGCTGTGCTGACGAACATGACGGAGTTTTGGCTGAAGAAGCTGGCGCACATCGTACCTAATCACTCTACAACTGTACGTGCTATTGACGTGGTGGCTGCAGATGAGCAAGCTCAGGTTAAAGACCGTGCGGTAGTAGTAAAGCGTTTAAAACCTATCATGGTAGAGGCCGTAGCACGCGGCTATATTATTGGTTCGGGCTGGAAAGAATATCAAAAAACAGGCGCAATCTGCGGCATTCCACTGCCTGCGGGTTTGCAACAAGCTAGCCAATTGCCTGAGCCTATTTTTACACCTGCTGCTAAAGCAGAAATGGGCTCTCACGATGAAAACGTCAGCTTCTCGCACGTTGTGGCAGAAGTAGGCCAGTCGTTGGCTGAGCAAATTCGTGACATCACATTGCGTTTGTACAAAGAAGCCGCTGCTTACGCAGCAACGCGCGGCATTATCATTGCCGACACAAAATTTGAGTTTGGTCTGGACGAAGACGGTGTATTGCACTTGATGGATGAAGTGCTGACACCAGACTCTTCCCGTTTCTGGGATGCGAGCAGCTACCAAGTTGGTACTAGCCCAGCTTCCTTTGATAAACAGTTTGTACGTGATTGGCTAGAAACCCAAGATTGGGACAAAACACCGCCAGCGCCACGTTTGCCTGCTGATGTGATTGCTCGCACGGCTGCCAAGTACCAAGAAGCCTTGGACAAATTGACTAAGTAATACGCGGAGTAAGTAAGGACATGAGCACAGTAGCACCCGTAACAGTAGGGGTAGTCATGGGGTCTTCCAGCGACTGGCCGGTAATGCAAAATGCAGCCGCCATTCTGGAAGAGTTTGGTATTGCCTTTGAAACCCTAGTGGTATCGGCTCACCGTATGCCGTTGGATATGGTGGAATATGGTCGTAAAGCCAGTGAAACTGGCATGAAAGCCATTATTGCTGGTGCGGGTGGTGCTGCGCATTTGCCAGGTATGTTGGCAGCCCTAACTGAAGTGCCGGTCTATGGTGTACCGGTGCCATCACGCTACTTGCGTGGCGAAGACTCGCTATTATCTATCGTACAAATGCCTAAAGGCGTGCCTGTAGCAACCTTTGCTATTGGCGAAGCCGGTGCAGCCAATGCCGCATTGCATGTGGTGGCTAACTTAGCTATGTATGATGATGCGTTGCGTGTGAAGTTAAACGCATTCCGTGCGCGCCAAACTGAAGTGGCACGTAACATGCAGGTGCCTCCACCTGAGCAAGCCTGATTTTTAAGCGAAACGAGCAGTATATGAACAAGGTTACAAACGAGGCCGTGATCCAACCTGGCGACTGGCTAGGTATGATTGGTGGCGGTCAATTGGGACGTATGTTTTGTCATGCAGCCCAAAGCTTGGGCTACAAAGTGGCTGTGTTGGATCCCGATCTCAACAGCCCTGCGGGCGCTGTAGCGGACAAACATATTCGCGCCGCTTACGATGATGAAGAAGGTTTGCGTGCGTTGTCGGCACAGTGCAAAGCCATCACGACTGAATTTGAAAACGTACCAGCAGCCAGTTTGCAGTTCTTGGAGCAAGGCAGTCGTGTGACGCCTTCTTCATCTGCCGTAGCGGTTGTACAAGACCGTATTACTGAAAAAGCGTTTATCGTGTCTGCAGGTGTACCTGTGGCGCCTTATGCGCCTATACACAGCAAAGCAGATTTGCAAAATGCCGATGCGGCATTGTTCCCCGGCATTTTGAAAGCAGCACGTTTGGGTTACGACGGTAAAGGCCAAGCACGTGTGAGCAGCCGTGAAGAGGCGCTGAATGCGTTTGCTCAATTTGGCGAAGTACCCTGTGTGCTAGAAGCTTTGCAGCCATTGAAAGATGAAATTTCTGTGGTGATGGCACGATCGCTAAACGGTGATGTGGCGGCATTTGTACCTTCACATAACGAGCACCGTGACGGTATCTTGGCAGTTTCCACAGCGGCATCCGCTAACTTGCCGGTGTACCAAGAAGCCATTACTGCTGCCACGAAAATTGCGCAGACCTTGGGTTACTACGGTGTGTTCTGTGTGGAATTTTTCATTCTGCAAGACGGCTCGGTGATTGCTAACGAGATCGCACCACGTCCCCATAACAGTGGTCACTTCACGATGGATGCGTGTGTGACCAGCCAGTTTGCACAACAAGCGCGTGTGATGGCCGGTTTGCCGCTGGGTTCTGCAACCTCACACAGCTATTCCGTGATGTTGAACCTGTTGGGTGACTTGTGGTTTGACGAGCAAGGCACATACCGTGAGCCTGATTGGGCGGGTGTGTTGGCTGTTCCGGGTGCATGCTTGCATTTGTATGGCAAAGCAGAAGCCCGTAAAGGCCGCAAGATGGGTCATATCAACGTGATCGGTAGCACGCTGGAAGAAGCACAACAACGTGCAGCACAAGCCGCATTGCCTTTGGGTTTTGTGTACCATGCATGAGACTGTAATCAGCCCGTCTGATGCGCAGTCTGTGCAGCAGGCTGCTGAATTGCTATATGCCGGCGAGCTAGTCGCATTTCCTACCGAGACCGTTTACGGTTTAGGGGCAGATGCGGAAAACCTAGCAGCGCTGGCCAGTATCTATGAAGCCAAGGGACGTCCTAGCAATCATCCGGTGATTGTGCACGTCGCCCCCGGGGCTGATTTGTACTATTGGGCCAAACAAATTCCCGATGAAGGTTGGCGCTTGGTAGAGTGTTTCTGGCCTGGCCCGTTAACCTTGATTTTGCCTAAGGCAGATCATGTGCCGCTGCAAATTACCGGTGGACAAGATAGCGTAGGAGTACGATGCCCATCGCACCCGGTAGCACAAGCCTTGTTGACTGCTTTTGCTAAGTGCAAAGGTGGGCAGGGTGGAGTGGCTGCGCCATCCGCAAACCGTTTTGGGCGTATTTCGCCTACGCAGGCTTACCATGTACAACAAGAATTCAAAGGTTGTGTATTGCAGCCCAAGATGATCTTGGAGGGTGGCCCTGCCGAGGTAGGGATTGAGTCCACCATTGTGGATGTATCACGTGTGGCGACTACCGGTGAAGTGGCCGTCTTGCGCCCTGGCGGCATTAGCGTGGCACAAATAGAGGCAGCACTAGGGCGTTCGGTACAAATAGGGGCTAAGCACCATGCACCACGTGTGTCGGGTAGCTTAAAAGCTCACTATGCACCAACAACACCACTTTTTAGCTTGTCGCGTGCAGCGTTGCACGCCAAAGCAGCCGAGGCTACAGCACCTAAGAAGGTAGGGTTGTTAGGCTTTGGGAAAGCTCCCGCAGCGTTAGCCGCTGGGTTGCAGTGGGTAGAGTTACCTAGTCAGCCAGCACACTTTGCACACGCGTTGTATGCATTGCTGCGTGAGCTGGATGAGCAAGGTTTTGATGCCTTCTATATTGAGCAGTTGCCTACTACGGCAGAATGGCTGGCTGTGGCAGACAGACTCAACAGAGCGGCTGCCGCGTTCGAATAAATCGCTGCTATTTAATCTAGCAAGTTGTGGTCTTGTAAGAAGCGCAAGCAGCGCTTCTTAAGGCGTTCCGGCTGTTCAAAATGTGGACTATGCCGGATGCCTGCCAACACCAGTGCCTCAGCATGAGGCACTAAGCATTGCACCCCATACACTTGATGCAAGGATGAGTACTCATCCTCGTCGCCCTGTATCAGCAGCGTAGGGCATTGGATGTTCGTTACATCACTTTCTATGTTCCAGTTTTTCTGGAAGTCAGGGCTGCTCCACGCACGGCTCCATGGTTTGAAGGTGCCATCTACATCTTGGTGATAACGAGCCAGTCGTTGGCGCAGATCGCCACTGTCGTACCAGTTGATGCAATGTTCTAACCCGTGGTGCATAAAGGGTTCTACATTGATGTGTGGGGCAACACAAATGATGGCGCGTGCAGCACTGTTGTCCATAGCTGCATTCAATAGGGCGATAGAGCCGCCATCGCTGTGACCAAACAAAATGGGGCGCTCGTGGGCTAAGCCTAAAGCAGCCAACACAGCAGGCAAACGCTGTTGTGCTTCACGATGCAGGTAGTTGATGGGTAAGTCTTCGTTAGGGTTGCGTGGTGTGCTTTGACCGTAGCCTGGACGTGAGTACAGTAAGCCACGGCAGCCTAAGAAAGAGGCCAGCTCTTCGGGCCAGAAAGACCAATGATTAATACTGCCTAACCCTTCATGTAAAAACACCAGCAGTGGCGCTTGAGGGTCTTGGCTACCTACCCATTGATACTCAATGTCCAGCAAGTTGCCGTCTTCGGTGATTTGCAGCGTTTGATGTGTAGCAGGTTGACGCATGGTAAAGCCTAGCCTAACGAAGGAAAACCTTTTGAGTATACGTGAAAACCACGTATGGCTCTCAGTACCCCCGTTAGGCTGTGCGGGCTTATTAGACGCGTTCAATGAGCATGGCAATACCTTGCCCGCCACCTATGCAGGCAGCAGCAATGCCGTAGCGACCTTGTTGTTGATGCAGTGTGCGTGCCAGTGTGCCGACTAAGCGTATGCCTGTTGCGCCTAGTGGGTGGCCCAGTGCCAAGGCACCACCATGCACGTTAACGCGTTCAGCATCAATGCCTAGCGATTGAATGGCATACAGCGGTACCACGCTAAAGGCTTCGTTGATTTCCCAGAAATCAATATCCGACACGCTGAAACCGGTTTGTTGTAGCAAACGCTGCACGGCCGGGACTACGCTTTGCCCCATCATTTCTGGGCGCACACCACGGTCTACGCACGCCACAATACGGGCCATAGGGGTGAGGTTGTATTGCTGTATGGCAGATTCCGAGGCCAGCAATCCTAACGCTGCACCGGTAGTCAGAGGAGAGCTGTTACCCGCACTAATCACACCATCTTCTTTGAACACGGTTTTCAGCTCGGATAGGGCTTCTGCTGTGGTGCCTGCACGTATGCAACTGTCGAGGTGTACCGTTGCTGCACCGTTTTCTACGGCAGGCAGCGCTATGATTTCTCCCGCCAGATACTGATCTGCTTGTGCTTGTGCGGCACGCTCATGGGAACGCACGGCGAAGAGGTCCATTTGCTCACGACTAATTCCAGCAAAGGCAGCTAAGTTTTCCGCAGTGAGCCCCATGTTCATGGCGTGTGTCATGTCGTAGGCTTTGCTGTTTTGTATCGCGGCAGAAAGTTGTGGAACTGTCAGCGTACCCTCTTGGAACAGGCTGGGGCCCATAGGGATACGCGTCATGTGTTCGTAGCCGCCTGCAATCGCCAAGTCCGCTGCTCCTGATGCAATGTTCAGTGCACTAGCACGTAGCGCAGCAATACCGGAGCCGCATTGTTGGTCAATGCTACGGCTAGCACACTGGTCACCTAACTGGCTTAATAGCAAGGGGTAACGCCCGCCGAAGCTCCATTGTTCTTTAACGCCCAAGGCGCAACCAATGCTCAAGTCGTCTACGCTATCGGCATTGAGTCCATTGTCTTCCAAGCAATGATCAATCAAATGGGCCAATAAGACATCGGCACGTTGTTCGGCAAAACTGTCTACTTCAGGCTTGCGCGAATTAGCACGACTAAAGGCCGAGCGTTTGTAGTAACTCAGGTATACGGGGTTCATGAACGAGACTCCAACTGCCCCCAGCGGCTGATGAACAGTGCATAGGTTTTAAGGGTTTGACGTATGGATTCGATGTTGACGCACTCATCTACACCATGAATGTTTTGCGCGACAGGACCATAGCAAGTGCCAGCGGTGCGACTGTAGAAGTGGAACGCGCGCAGGTCAGTTGTACATGTAGACAAATAATGGGCCGGCTCAGCATGTGTCAGGCTTTGGTGTGCGGCAGAAAGCTCACGTATGCCATCGTGTTTCATGTCTACCAAGTGGCCTTCAGAACGGAAACCATGGAAACGTAGAATAGGGCGCTGGTCTGCAAAAGCAGGGTCTTTGGCGATGGCTTCTTCAATGCAGTCACTGACCTTTTGCATGATTTCATTGGCAGACATGCCGGGCGGGAAACCTATGCGGGCTTCTAGCTGTGCATGTGAAGGCACGCTGGATGCCCAGTTGCCACCTTCCATCTTGCCTATGTTCAAGTTGAAGGGCTGTGCCATCGTGTCGTAAGGGGCTTGTCTATGGTGCTCGTTTAGCTCGGCCTCTAAGCCTTTTAGCCACGGAATCAAGCGTTGCAGCTTTTCAATGGCGTTGATCCCCGCAGAGGTGTCCAGCACGTGTGCCGGTTTACCTTTGACGGTAAGTTTGAACCACAGCACACCCACTTGGCCCGTGTAAATCTGTGCGCCAAAAGGTTCAGGAATCAGCGCAAAGTCACCACCAAAACCTTGGTTTAAGCAGGCTAATGTACCGTTACCTGAGCACTCTTCTTCTACCACAGCCTGTATGGTTAATGGCGAGGTAATCGTAAAGCCAGCGTGTCGTATGGCGTGTACCGCATAGATCATCGCGGCTACGCCTGATTGCATATCACCTGCACCACGGCCATACAACCAGCCTTCATGACGCCAAGGTTGGTGTGGAGGGCGTGACCACATATCAGAAGGTTCAGCGCTGACCACATCCAAGTGACCATTTAGCACCAACGATTTACCTGCAGCACCGGGGTTAAGTTGGGAGACCAAGTTGTATTTATGGTCGTGATCCCAATCCACGGGGGCGTACAGTGGGTGGCTGCACAAGGCATGGTGCTTCATGTGCACACGTTGTGGAGCGAGATCTAGACGTGTCAGCCTGTCCTCAACCACATCCAAAACGCCTTGCTCGTGGTTTAGTACGCCGTACTGACTCACCATGTTTTCGGTGAATTCCAGTACCTCTTCAAAGACGCTATCGCAACTGTTTAGGATGCGCTGCTCCGCCGCCGTAATGTCGCGTACGGCGGGAAAAGTAGTGTTGTGACTCACATTGATTCCCTTTGCGCTTAGAATTCCGCGATGTGTTCAGGCAGAATGAGCGGTGCTTCGGTCATGGCAATGAGCTCATCTAGCGTGACGTCGGACGCTTTTTCTACCAGTAGTAAACCCTCAGGCGTGACATCCATGACGGCTTTATCGGTGATGATGCGTGACACACAGCGTTCTGCGGTCAGAGGCAAACGGCATTCTTTAAGGATTTTGGAATTGCCGTATTTATCGCAGTGCGTGCTGAGTACGACGATACGAGGGGTTTTTTGAGCCAATTCCATGGCCCCACCAATGCCGGGCGAGAACTTGCCAGGAATTTTCCAGTTAGCCAAGTTACCGTGTTGGTCTACTTCAAACGCACCAATCATGGTGAGGTCCAGTTTTCCACGTCTGATCATGGCAAAGGACACGGCGCTATCGAAGTGACTACCACCCGCCAAGGTGGTGACGTAGTTACCCGCTGAGTCAATCATTTGTGGATCAATGTTGTCCACAGCCGGTTGTGGACCTACACCCAGAATGCCGTTTTCAGCGTGAATCAACACTTCCAAATTATCGGGTAAGTAGTTCACCACTTGAGCAGGCAAGCCAATGCCGAGGTTCACAATGCTGCCGGGAGTAATTTCGCGGGCAGCGCGCGCGATGATGCGATCAGTGTTTGACATGATGAGCCATCACTCCGTATTCAGTAGACAAGCCGTCTAGTACCACCACATTCTTAATAAAAGCGCAGGGGGTTTGTACAACGGCAGGGGGCAGTTCGCCGGGTGGGCAGCAGTTTGCAGTTTCCGCAATCACATGCTCTGCAGCCATGGCCATCAATGGATTAAAGTTGATGGCAGAACCGTGGTAAGACAAGTTACCTAGATGGTCTGCACGCGCAGCGTGTATCAAGGCAAAGTCGGCTTGCAGAGCCATTTCTACTTTGTAGCGATCGCCTTTCCATGACAACACATCATCAGCTGCGGTGATTTCGGAGTTCAGGCCAATGTCGGATAAAAAACCGTAGCTGCCTGCGCCAGCAGTACGGATCTTCTCTGCCAAAATACCTTGTGGATAAAACTCTACCTCTAAGGTGCCGGCATTCATCTGTTCGATCACATTACGGTTTAAGCCAATGTGCGTGGCGATCAGTTTGCGTACGCGGCCTGCCTCAATGAGCTTGCTGATGCCTAAGCCCATTTCATTGGCATCGTTTTTGATCAAAGTTAGGTTGGTTTGACCTTGACGCAGTAGCTCATTAATCAACGCAAATGGAGTGCCGGGGCTGCCAAAGCCACCAACCATAATGCTGGCGCCGGACGGAATCTGAGCAATTGCGGATTCCAAAGAAATACATTTATTCATGCTGTTCACTAACCGATAAAACTAGAGGTGAATGCTGGCCAGGAATTTCTGGGTGCGCTCATGCTGGGGGTTATTGAAAATCTGCTCAGGTGTGCCTTGCTCGATGATGTAACCGCCGTCCATAAAAATGACGCGATCAGCCACCTTGCGAGCAAAGTCCATTTCGTGTGTGACCACCATCATGGTCATACCCTTAGTCGCTAAGGACTCCATCACGCTTAGCACTTCGCCTACCAGTTCAGGGTCCAGTGCTGAGGTGGGTTCATCAAACAGCATTACGTCGGGGTTCATCGCCAGTGCGCGCACAATGGCAACACGTTGCTTTTGACCACCAGAGAGCAAGTCAGGATAGACGTCTTTTTTGTCTGCCAAACCTACGCTGTTCAACAGTTCTACAGCTTGTTCTATAGATTGCTGTTTATCGCGCTTCAGTACTTGAGTGGGGCCTTCAATAATGTTTTGCAGGATGCTCAAGTGCGGGAACAGATGAAAGTGCTGGAACACCATGCCCAAGTTGGTACGTATATGGCACAGGTGACGCTCAAAGGCACGGCCTTTAAGGCTGGTGTCATTGATCAGCGTATCTTTGAGGAAAATCGTGCCACCGGTAGGAACTTCAAGATGGTTTACCGTGCGCAACAATGTACTTTTTCCTGAACCACTGGGGCCAATCACCACAATCACTTCACCGGGCATGATCTCTAAGTCTACAGAGCGCAATACCTCTAGGTCACCATAGCTTTTTTTCAGACCTTTAATACGGATAATAGGTTTTGTCATGGCTTATCTCCGGCTTGTTTTCAGGTGTAGACGTTTTTCAACCAAGCGCAGCAACAAGGCGATAGCCGTGGTCATGATGGCGTACAGCAGGGTAGCACCCAAGTACAGCTCGAAAGGCTTGTAGGTGGTGCCCACCAACTGTTGGGTTTTCATGGTGAGCTCCACCAAAGTGATGGTGGAAACCAGCGAGGTATCCTTCACCAGAATGATGAAGTTATTACCCAGTGGTGGAATAATGTTGCGAATGGCTTGCGGCAAAATAATGCGGCGCATGGCTTTAGCACGCGACATACCAATAGACAGCGCAGCTTCGGTTTGGCCGAAGTTCACGGATTGAATCCCTGCACGAATGGTCTCTGCGTTATAAGCACCTACGTTTAATGCCAAGCCCAATACACCCGACGTAAAGGGCGATAGGTCAAAGCCCAACTGAGGCAAGCCGTAATAAATCAAGAACAGCTGAATTAACAGCGGAGTAGAACGAATCAACCATACGTAAAAGCTGGCGATCACATTCAAAATAGGGTTGTGGGACAGTTTGGCTAACGCCGCTCCTAGGCCAAAGATCAGGCCTAGGACAAGCGAAACGATAGACAAATAGAGGGTCAACAGAGCTGCCTCGGAAAGTACGGGCAGGTACTGTGCAATGATGCTCCAGTCAAACATGAGAATCTCTTTTTAGCGTATGTCTGTACCGAAGTACTTTTCACTGATTTGGGTGTAAGTGCCGTCGTCACGCATGTCTTGCAAGGCGGTGTTGATGGCTTGTTGCAGCTCAGGTCTGCCTTTTTTGATCGCAATACCGACTTCTTCTTGGTACAAAAGGTCACCCGCCATTTCCATGGGGGCGTTGCGTTCTTTAATGGCCATCAGGCCGGTGAGGCGAGTGGTGACGAAACCAGATAAACGTCCAGTCATTACATCCATGATGATTTGTGGATCGCCTTTGTAGGTACGTACTTCGACTTCTGGTACGTTCTGACGCAACCAGTCTTCAAAGGTAGTGCCTAGGGTGACGCCAATGGTTTTGCCTTTGAGGTCTTCAATGCTTTGTAAGCCTGAACCTTGTTTCACGAAGAGTTGAGCACCGTCACGGTAATAGGGCTCGGAGAAGTCGATGGCTTCTAGGCGCTGAGGGGTAATGGCCATGGAGCCTATGATGGTGTCGTAACGATCGGCCATCAGTCCGGCAATAATGCCGTCCCACGCGGTGGTAAGGGGTTGTGCTTTGACGTCTAGTCTTTTGGCAACCTCATTGCCTATTTCTATATCGAAGCCGGTAAGCTCACCGCGTTCATTGACAAAACTGAAGGGTGGGTAAGCGCCCGTCATTGCAAAAGAAAGCGTTTGGTTTTTAAGACCATGATCAGGCGTATCAGCGTGAACATGTGCCGGACCAAGCAGGCCCAACGTTAGGGATGCCGTGGCAATGGCAATTTTTATCATGATTGTCCTCCTTTTTTTGTGTACACCAGGCGTTCTGCCCCCCGGTGAGTGGGGGCAGAACAAAAGGCAAAGCCTGGTCTTAGAGAGAGCTACGCAGCTCTGTCAGTGTCTCGTCCAGCAATTGGATTAATGTGTCTATTTCTGCTGGTGTAATCGTCAGGGGTGGGCAGACCAAGAAGTGGTCGCCTTTAAGGCCGTTTAGCGTACGGCGTGGGTAAATCAACAAGCCTTTGCTTTTAGCGATCTGAGTCACTTTGTTAAAGATATTCAGTTCGGCAGGCCAAGGTTCTTTAGTATCGCGATCTTGTACTAACTCTATGCCATACAGCATGCCTATGCCGCGTACATGACCAACGATGGGGTGTTTTTCAGCCAGTTGATGTAACTGCTGACCTAGGTAAGCACCGGTTTCTCTGGACTTGGCAATAATGTCGTCGTCCAGCATGGTACGCATAATGGCTACACCTGTAGCACATGCCATCGGGTTACCTGCATAGGTGTGACCGTGTTGGAAGCCGCCCGATGCCATAACTGCATTCACGATTTCGCCACGAGACAAGATAGCTGCAATGGGGTAGTACCCTGCGCCCAAGCCTTTAGCCAGTGACACGATGTCAGGTTTAACATCCCAGTTTTGATAGGCCAGCCATTGACCGGTACGGCCCATACCTGCCAGCACTTCATCAAAAATCAGCAGGCAACCATAACGATCACACAGAGCACGGATGCCTTCAAAGTATTGCTGAGTCAGCATGCGAGCGCCGGTACTGGCACCGCCTACGGGTTCGATAACGATGGCGGCAATAGTGTCCCCACCTACGGCCTCAATGCGTTTTTCGGTTTCAGCTAAGACGGCAGCAATGTGCTCTTCCAGTGTCGCTTCGGTATAGCGGTACAAATCCGGAGAAGGTACTTTCACCGCGGTATTGGTGATGGGTTCGAAAGGCTCTTCCAATGGGAAGTAGCTGGTTAGCCCCAACGCACCTAAGGTGCTGCCGTGGTAGGACGGTGTGAGCGAGACAAAACGTGTACGTTGCGGTTGGTTGGTCGCAAAGAAGTATTGTCTGGCTAATTTGATGGCGCTTTCTACGGCCTCGGAACCGCTGCCTACAAAGAATACTTTGTTCAGGTAGCGATCCGTCATGTCGGCCAGCATGGAAGCCAACTCAATGGCTTCGGAGCTTTCAAACTGGGTGCGATAGCTGAAGGCCACTTTATCCAGTTGAGCTTTCATGGCTGCTTTGATCTTGGGGTGGTTATGCCCCAAGTTGCAGGTGATTGCGCCCGAGCAACCATCCAAATAGCGTTTGCCGGATTGATCCCACAGATACACGCCGTCAGCATGGCTGACCAGCGGCAGCTGGGTATTGGCTTGATAAAAAAGTGGGCTGTTGTCTGTCTCGGTATTTGTGGTCATTGTTATCTCTGAACTAAAGAAAAGGTTCAAGATTTGAGGTATTTGAGCAGATTATAGGTGTGTGTTTTTTTATTGTAAATTATAATGTTTTTTCATTATTTGATGATTTTTAATCATCAACTTTGGGGCCAGATTAACAAGTAAAAAGAGCCGTAACGCTGCAGAGATAGGCGGATGATGACGGCTATTCGGAGACCAAGCTTTATGTCGGATATCAATCTGAATTCATTGAAATCCCTGATTATTTTCAAAGTGTTATACGAAACGGGTACGGCGACCCGTACCGCCAAAGATTTGGGTATTACGCAATCGGGGGTAAGTCGTTCACTGGCACAACTAGAAGAGAACATAGGCATACAGTTGTTCATGCGGCATAAAAAACGCTTGGTGGCGTTACCCGAGGCCGATGAGCTGTATAACGAGATACTGCGCTTGATTGGTAATTTAGAAGAAATGAAGCACAGTATTGTGGCGTTGCGTGAGTTTGGGGTGTCGCGCTTACGTCTGGTGTCTGCACCGGCGTTAGGCTTTGGTTATGTGCCGCAACTGATCGCCAGCGTACTGCGCATTAATCCGCACTACAGTTTTTCCTTCGACATTTTATCTAGCCCCGAAATTGTACGCGGCGTGGAGTCAGGCTTATTTGATGCTGGTTTTGTCACGCTACCAGTGTCTACGCAGTCGCTGGTGGTAGAGGAACTGTTTGATGTTGAGGCGGTGTGCTTGATTCCTTCCGATCATCCTTTGGCATCGCGTGAACAAATAGGGCTGGAAGACTTACAAGATCAGCATTTGGTGATTCCTAATCAGCCTAACTTGGCGGCAGATCAGTTGCTGCTGTTGATTGCTCAACATGGGGTGAATATTGCAGGGAAAACCGAATCCAATATCGCCAGTATTTGCAGTTTGGTCGCGAATGGCGTGGGGGTGGGGTTGATTAACCCGCTGACGGCGCATGACATGAATACTAATGGTGGCTTGTCTATTAAGCCATTCAGACCAGCGTTTAAATACCGTTTTGGTTTGGTATATAAACAGAACTGGTCTGAAAACAGGCTGATTGAGTTACTGAAAAACAATCTGCCTGACTTAACGAAGTATACGCAGATGGGGCACTAAGCTCGTAAGGTAAAGGACGTAGGCGTTACGAATCTTTGTGATCGCCTTCGCCAGCTTTCCAATAGCCTTTGGCACTAACGCGATGCTTAGGTAGCTCTAAATCTTGCAAATAATGCAGTCGCAGTGTGCGTATGGCGGTAGACTCACCCGCTATCCAGATATAGCCAGGGCCTACGGGCAGCGATTGCGACAGCAGTGTTTTGCACAGATTTTGGCAAGGCTCAGACGATGCGATGACCCACTGTGTACGCAAGATAGCAGGGCTGGGTATGGGTTGTTGCTCCAGTTTATCTGGCACTTCAATAAAGACGCGGGCATCAATTTCAGGTGGAAGCTGAGCCGTAATACTTTGTATACCGGGTAAGGCAGTAGTATCACCAGCAATAAGTACCCATTCAGCATCGCAAGGTAGAGAGAAGCCCCCACTGCGCGGGCCAGCAATACCTAGATGTTCACCTGCAGTGGCTTGCGATGCCCAGAATGATGCAGGGCCAGAGTCAGCATCTGTGCCATGCAGTACAAAATCCAGATCCACAGTACCTGCTTCGTGGTCTATATGGCGGATGGTGTAGGCCCTACCTTCACCAGAAGGTAGAAAGACTTTCACCCATGCAGCAGGCTCAGTCACGCCTTCTACGGTTAAAAATTCAGCAATTTCGTCGCCACCAACGGTAATGCGTTGCATCAGTGGAGTGACGGCATGTACATCACGCACCACGCCTACGGCGCGGGCGGTACGAGGCTTTTGTATTACTTCAGACATGTTGTGTTCCTTTGGGTGCTGAAATCAACAGGCGTACCGCGACCAGCAAGGAGGACGCTACGGCAATAGCACCCACCAAATACACGGCATCAACGCCCCATGTACCGGCTACAGCACCCAATGCAGGGCCGGTAATTCCTAACGAAATATCTAAGAAAGCCACATAAGCACCCATGGCTACACCACGGTTTTGTGGTGGCGCACGGCGCACGGCTTCTACGCCAAAACCAGGGAAAGCAAGCGAGTAACCAAAACCGGTAAGGGCTGCACCAACGTAAGCAATGACGGCGGTATCTGCACCCCAGATCAGCAGTTGGCCCAACGCTTCGATGAGTACGCAAACCAGTGCAACGCGAGCGCCACCCAGTTTGTCGGGTAAGTGGCCAAAGAAAATACGCGCAGCGATGAAGGCTAAACCAAAGGCCGTGAAGGCGAGCGAGGCATTACCCCAGTCGTGCGCAGCAAAGAGCAACGCGATAAAGGCAGTAATCACCCCAAAGCCTACGCTGGACAGCGCTAAGCCCATCCCTGCCCCCCATACAAGGCCCAACACTTTGTAGAAAGGAGTACGACGATTCGCCGTGGGTGGTAAGGAGCGTAGGTTGGCAATCACAGCCAGAGAAAGAATGGGCAGTACCGCCGCCACGACAGAGATACCAGCAAAGCCTTGTAGGTCATTGATAGCAACACCAACGGGAGCTCCCACAGCGTATGCACCGTACATGGCAATACCTACCCATGCCATGACTTTGCCCGCATTTTGTGGGCCCACCAGACCTACGCCCCAACTGAGTGCCCCGGTGACGACCAAGCTTTCACCGCAGCCTAGCAGCACACGTCCTAGAAGCAGTATCCACACAGAGGTAGTGGGGGACTGGGTGAAAGCCAAGGAGGCTAGGTAAGCAATCCCCGAACTTGAGGCCAAAAGAAAGCCCATGACTACGGCGCGTTTAGCACCACGGGTATCGGCTAAATTGCCAGCCCATGCACGGGAAAGTAGAGCGGCAGCAAATTGTGCACCTATCACAATCCCAACCACCAACGTGCTCATTCCCAACCCGTCATGCACATGCAGAGGCAGAACGGGTAAAGGTAGCCCGATGGTGAGAAAACCTATAAACACTGCCAAGGTAATAGGCAGCAACGTCACAAAAATATTCGCTACTGGTGATGCCGCCGTGGCGGCAGAGGTAGCCTTCAAACGACCAGACATGAAAAACTCCGAACATGAGCATTTACTCGATATTTGATATAATATGAATGTTTACTCACGTTGAAAACTCATGTTTGGATGGCGTATATGGAAGCCTTACCTCAACCACGGCGCGTCCCGCGTCAAGCCCGTTCTAGGGCGTTAGTAGAAGCAATTTTGGAAGCAACGGCTCGCGTTTTAACCGAACGAGGCTATGCTGGCACCAATACCAATGTGGTGGCAGAACGTGCCGGAGTTAGTGTGGGATCGGTGTATCAGTACTTTCCTAACAAGGATTCACTGATCACGGCGTTACATGAACGGCATGCCGCAGAAATGCAGGCAGCCATAGAAACCGTATTAGTGACTGCACAGCCACGTAGCCTATATGAGCATTTGCGAGCTATTGTGCATGCGTTGCTGGCAGCCCATCAGGTATCACCTGAATTGCATAGGGTGCTAGAGAAAGAGTTTCCGTTTTTTGATGCACCACGGGATCAAAGCCCTGCGGATCAAAGCATCTTTTTGCGTATACGGAAATTGCTGGAAGACCACCGCAATGAAGTCGCCCCCACCAATCTGGATTTAGCCACCTGGGTGGTATTACAGACGATGGAGGCGCTGATTCATGCGGCAGTGATTACGCCATTGCCGCAGCATTCTATGGACGATGTAGAGCAGGCGATTGTGGATACCTTGGCTGGCTACTTGTTGAGCAGACAGCCTAGTCCCTGTTAATACACTGAACCCGTGTCTTGACAGTAGGTCACCAGATCGGCGATGGCCAGTACGGGCAATTGATTACGCTCGGCGTAGTCAAATACATCATCGCCACGCATCATGGTGCCGTCTGGGTTCATCAACTCGCACAACACGCCCATAGGGCGTAAGCCAGCTAAGGCAGCCAAACATACGGAGCCTTCGGTATGGCCTTGTCTGGCCAATACGCCACCCGGATGAGCGCGCAACGGGAATACGTGTCCGGGGCGGATCAAATCATGAGGCTGTGCTGTGGGGGCGATAGCTGCCTGAATAGTGGTCAGTCGGTCGCGAGCACTCACACCGGTGGTAACGCCTTCACGCGCTTCAATGGTGACGGTAAACGCAGTACCGTAGGGACTTTCGTTGTTGGGCACCATTTGCGGTAAGCCTAAACGAGCCAGAGTGTCTTCAGTCAGACATAGGCAGACAATGCCACTGCCATCGCGGATCATTTGCGCCATGCCGCTTTCAGACAAGCATTCAGCAGCAAAGATTAGGTCAGCTTCGTTCTCGCGGTCATAGTCATCCATGACTACAACAGGAATACCGGCACGCACAGCATCTAAGGCAGCATACACGCGTTGGTGTACAGCTTCAGTGGTAGAAGGGAAGTTCGCAAGGGCAGGCGCTGCGCGCTCTGCTAGAGTGGTATGAGACATATAAACGCTCCTCGTAGACAACAATAATGAGAAGACGTTTTCGGGGCATGCAGCAGCACACACGATACCCAATTCCTAGGCGCGTGCCTACGTGATGAGGTCGTGTAATACCACACATCTTCTTTCATCCGGACTATGACCGTCGGCTCTGGTTTGTGTGCCAGATCTGCTGACCCCACGCATTGCTGCATGGGCGCTCGCGGGCTTATAAAGACCAATCAGCGCGATGCTGTTGCTTTACCTACCGCCGGTGGGGAGTTACACCCCGCCCTGAAGACGCTTAGTATTGGCAGAAGTACCAATCACTCGATTTTATAGAGCCTAGCCACGGCGTTCAACTCGCGTTTGGTTATAAGCAAAAAAAAGCACCCTTGGGTAAGGGTGCTCCAAAAAAGCGGATCTTCACGTAAAAAAGACCAGCACTGCTTTTGATTAATAGAAGGCTTGCAGACCTGTTTGTGCACGGCCCAATATCAGGGCGTGAACGTCGTGTGTACCTTCATAGGTGTTCACAACTTCCAAGTTCACCAAGTGGCGGGCAACACCGAACTCGTCGGAGATACCGTTACCACCCAGCATGTCACGTGCCAAACGTGCAATATCCAAAGATTTACCGCAAGAGTTGCGTTTCATGATGGAGGTGATTTCTACAGCAGCAATACCTTCGTCTTTCATGCGGCCCAAGCGCAAGCAACCTTGTAAGCCCAATGTGATTTCAGTTTGCATGTCGGCCAGTTTTTTCTGGATCAATTGGTTAGCAGCCAAGGGGCGACCAAACTGTTTGCGATCCAGTGTGTACTGACGTGCAGTGTGCCAGCAGCTTTCTGCAGCACCCAGAGCACCCCAAGCAATACCGTAACGAGCGGAGTTCAAGCAAGTGAATGGGCCACGCAGACCAGTCACTTTAGGCAGCATTTGAGCTTCTGATACAGGCACTTCGTCCATGACGATTTCACCCGTGATGGAAGCACGCAGACCAACTTTGCCGTGTATAGCAGGAGCGGACAAACCTTTCATGCCTTTTTCCAAGATGAAGCCACGGATTTTGCCGTCGTCTTCACCGCCAACTACCTTCGCCCATACAACGAATACATCCGCGATAGGGGAGTTAGTGATCCACATTTTGGCACCGGTCAGCAGGTAGCCGTCGCTAGTTTTAACGGCGCGTGTTTCCATGCCGCCTGGGTCGGAACCGTGGTTAGGCTCTGTCAAACCAAAACAACCGATCCATTCGCCGGAAGCCAGTTTAGGCAGGTATTTCTTTTTCTGCTCTTCGCTACCGAATTCGTTGATAGGTACCATCACCAAAGAGGACTGTACGCTCATCATGGAACGGTAACCGGAGTCTACGTATTCCACTTCTCTAGCGATCAAACCGTAGCACACGTAGTTCAGGCCAGAGCCACCGTATTCTTCAGGAATAGTTGGTCCCAGCAAGCCCAGCTCACCCATTTCACGGAAAATGGATACATCTGTTTGCTCATTGCGGAAAGCTTCCAGCACGCGAGGTGCCAGTTTTTCCTGGGCATACGCATGCGCCGCATCGCGCACCATACGCTCTTCTTCCGTCAACTGCGTGGATAGCAAGAGAGGGTCTTCCCAGTGAAAAGAAGGCTTGCTGGACATGTGATTCTCCTAGTGTTCTAACGATGTTGAGTGTTAAGCGCATGTTCGCGGATCTGGTCCAAACTCATACTTGGTGTAATGGCTTGGGGGTCCTGCAAACAATGCAAAATGGCGGGTTTGCCGCTTGCCCGTGCTCGTTCAAAAGCGGCTGGGAAATCGGCACTATTTTCTACCCGTTCGCCGTAGCCACCAAAGGCTTCAGCATAACGGGCGAAGTCGGGGTTGTTCAATACCGTGGCAGAAACACGGCCAGGGTATTCACGTTCTTGGTGCATACGGATGGTGCCGTACATACCGTTATCAATCAGCAAAACGATAATAGGCAGGTCGTATTGCACGGCTGTGGCAAATTCTTGGCCGTGCATCATGAAGCAGCCGTCACCCGCAAAGCAGACTACGGTGGATTCAGGATTAATACGTTTGGCCGCTACCGCAGCAGGTAAACCATAGCCCATAGAGCCAGAGGTAGGGGCTAGCTGTGTACCAAATTTGTTAAAGCGGTGGAAGCGGTGTAGCCACGTTGCATAGTTGCCAGCGCCGTTACACATAATGGCATCAGCGGGCAAAGCAGTACGCAAATGACGCATTACATCCGCCATCTGGAACTTGCCAGGGCTGCGAATGGCGTCTGGGTTGCTCCAGTCCAAATAGCTTTGATGCAGCGTTTTGACGCGTTCTGCATCTGCTTTGTTACTTAGCTGTTCAGGCAAAGCAGCCACGAAATCTTTGGGGCTAAGGGCAATACCAAGCGTGTTTTGGTAGGTGCGGTTTAGCTCGCTGATGTCGGGGTGTACATGGATCAGGGTTTGATGCGGGGTAGGAATATCAAACAAGGTGTAGCTTTGGCTAGGCACCTCGGACATACGTCCACCCAACAGCAAAATTGTGTCGGCTTCTTTGATGGCAGCAATCAGTTTAGGATTCACGCCCAAGCCCACATCCCCAATGTAGTTAGGGTGGTCTGCTGAAAACAGCGCTTGCCGTCTGAACTGTACGGCAACTGGTAGGTGATTCTTTTCAGCAAAATCTTGGAAAGCTTTGCGGCTTTCCGCTGTCCAGCCGCTACCACCCAGAATCGCCAATGGTTTTTTGGCGTTAGACAGTAGGCTATCCAGTGACTGCAATTGACTACTACTTAGGCCACCACTGACAGGCTCAGGAATACGAGCATCAGGGGCGGTGCTGGTTTCTACCAGCATGTCTTCCGGCAAGGCTATGACTACTGGGCCGGGACGTCCGCTGGTGGCAATATGAAAGGCGCGAGCAATGATTTCAGGAATGCGATCAACCTGATCGATCTCAGTTACCCATTTGCACTGCGTACCAAACACAGCGCGGTAATCCATTTCTTGGAAGGCTTCGCGCTCGCGCATGCCTCGTTCGATTTGGCCTACAAATAAAATCAGAGGGGTGGAATCTTGTTTAGCAATGTGTATGCCAGCCAGTGCGTTGGATGCACCGGGGCCACGTGTGACCATACAAATCCCGGGTTGGCCCGTCAGCTTGCCATAAGCGTCAGCCATCATGGCTGCGCCTCCTTCTTGACGGCATACGGTAATATCAACCTTGGCGTCGTGCAGCCCGTCTAATACGGCCAGGTAACTTTCACCTGGCACGCAGAATACGTGCTCAACACCTTGTTTGACCAACTGGTCTACCAGCAGATGGCCACCTAAACGGGAGTGTTGCATATGTGTTTTTGTAGTAGTAGTCATAGTTGCAGGTTATGTGCGTTTGTGGCACAAATCAATTGATAAAATTGCACAACATCGTGTGTTAAATGCACGACCAAAAAATATAGTAGAGAATGTTTGGTGCAGCAGATAGTTGCAGCGCAACATTTGTTATGGGATACGGGTAAACCATGAGACACGGAGTACCAAGTTTAGGGGCGTTACAGGCGTTTGAAGCCACTGCGCGATTGGGGTCATTTTCGCGTGCGGCAGAAGAGCTGTCGCTCACACATAGTGCGGTGTACCGACAGGTCTCCGGGCTAGAGGAAAGCCTAGGCGTGCAATTGCTCACACGAGTACGACGTCGTATTGCATTGACGGATGCGGGGGCAGAATACGCTGCGCGCGTACGTTTGCATCTAGAACAACTGGAAAAAGACACGCTCAGTTTGATGACGCGCTCAGCCTTGGGGCGCAGTTTGCACTTAGCCGTTCTGCCCACGTTGGCGACAGTGTGGTTGATGCCCATTCTGGCTGAGTTTGCCAAAGTGCGTCCCGACATCACCATCAACTTATCCATACGCACATTGCCCTTTCAGTTTGCGGATAACCCCTTTGATGCGGCTATTTATCACGCCGCACAACTATGGCCACGCACGCAGGGCATCAAGCTATTTGAGGAAAGTGACCTAGTGCCAGTGTGCACACCTGCTACCTTGGAGCATGCCCAAGGCCAGATACAAAAGATGACGCACTTGCACATGATCTCTAGGCCAGATGCATGGCGCATGTGGTATCGAGAACAGGGGCTTGAGCACTTACCGTTGGCCGAAGCTGGACCACGTTATGAACTGTTTTCCTTAACTCTGTTGGCGGTGCGTGCTGGTATGGGTGTAGGGCTAATCCCAAGATTTCTCGTTGAGACCGAATTGCAAAACGGCAGTTTAGTGACGGCGCACGAAGGTACTTTGGCTGGGCGCGAGGCTTATTTCTTCAGCTATCCTGTGGATAACGAAAATATGGAAGCGTTAGTGGCCTTCAGGGATTGGTTGAAACGTAGATTGGGATTGCCGGCGAAGGGCTAACGATATTTAGGATTTCGGGGGACTGAGAGGAAGTCTTTGTGGTTTGGTGTCTCAAATCACAAAAAGTACTCCTGCAATTCTCAACGTGAGCGATGAATGCAGCACCAACGTACTCACCACTGGCTGCTGTAGCTAGCACTGCGAAAAGTATTTTTTAATTTGACCACCAAATAAAAAAATACTTTCCTCCGTTTTCCCTCCATCGCTTGCCACGGTTTTTAGTGTGGTTGCCGTTGAAGCTAATGGGTACTTCTGTGGCAGATGAAGGGGCATGTTTAGCAGTTTCTGAAGACGCCTACCTATTCTGTGTGCTGATAATCTCGGCATTTTCTGCCTTCATCGAAACAACTAAACTGTATTTTCTGATGGTACAGCTGACATTACAGAAGATCTAAACACTTGCATCCCAATTGGATCAAGCTGTGCCAATAACACAAAAGAAAGGGCAGTAAACCTATCCACACTCAGAACAACCGGGGGACGGAGAGGAAACTTTTTTGATTTGGTGTCTCAAATCACAAAAAGTATTCCTGCAGTTCCCCGACATGTGCGATGAATACAGCACCACGCATACTCATTACTGGTAGCGCGTGCGATGAATGTGGCATTCTCGCAGCCACCTTAGCAAGTAACCGAGAGCCAAGCAGGATACCCAAATACGAAGCCACTATTACTGAAGAAAGGGCAGTAAACCTATCCACACTCAGAACAACCGGGGGACGGAGAGGAAACTTTTGTGATTTGGTGTCTCAAATCACAAAAAGTATTCCTGCAGTTCCCCGACATGTGCGATGAATGCGGTATCAAAGTTCCCACCACTGACTGTAGTGGCTAGCACAGCAAAAACAAAGAACCTCTGGCGCAACAACACCAGAGGTTCTTCAGTCTAGCTACCTAGGGGAAGAGAAAACTCAGCCCCTGTACAACAGCTTACCGTCTTAACGGAACACAATCGTACGCTGACCGTTCAGCAAAATACGATGCTGAACGTGTGCCGCTACTGCGCGGGACAGCACCAGTGATTCCACATCACTACCCACTTGGGTCAGTTCGTGGGCACTCATAGAGTGGTTCACGCGCTCGATATCTTGCTCGATGATTGGGCCTTCATCCAAATCTTCAGTCACGTAGTGAGCCGTTGCACCAATGATCTTCACACCGCGAGCATGCGCTTGGTGGTAAGGACGTGCGCCTTTGAAGCTAGGCAAGAAACTGTGGTGAATGTTGATGGCACGACCAGACAACGCACGGCACAGTTCAGGTGACAAGATTTGCATGTAACGGGCCAACACAACCAGATCAATACCCAGTGTGTCTACGAAACGCAGAATTTGTTGTTCTTGTTCTTGCTTGGTTTCAGCCGTAACAGGTAGGTGGTGGAAGGGGATGTTGTAAGACGATGCCAGCGTGGCGTGGTCTTGGTGGTTGGACAACACCGCTGCAATTTCTACAGGCAACTGACCACTATGTGTGCGGAACAACAAGTCGTTCAAGCAGTGACCCTGACGGCTGACCAGAATCAAGATGCGTGCTTTACGGCTGGCATCATAGATGTGAGCATCCATGTTGAACTCGGTGGCCAGTGGAGAAAAGGCCTCGTTCAGTTCTGTGACATTGGTCTCTTTACCTGACAAAGAAAAGTGAATGCGCAGGAAGAAACGCTCGGTTTCTGCATCGCCAAATTGCTGGGCTTGAACCACGTTACCGTGTTGTTCCAGCAGCCAACCAGTAACGGCGTGGACGATACCTGTGCGATCAGGACAGGAAAGGGTCAGGATGTAGTCAGACATTGTGAGGTGTAGAAGATAATTAAAATTGTTTGGTAAAGCTTAACGCGGGGTCAGCGCAAACTTGCTGGCGTGATAAATCAGAGGGGCGGTATCAGTGTGCATACAGTGTTCTACCTGACCAATAAACAGGTAGTGATCGCCTGTTTCATGTTGGCTAACATTGCGACACTCGAACCAGGCGCACAAGCCCTGATCTTCCAGCATTAAGGTGCCACCCGGTGCACGACCTAATGGATGGCCGTGAAAACGTTCGGCTTGAGGGCCCATTGCAAAGCGTTTGGCCATTTTTTCTTGAGAAGCCCCCAGCACGTGGATGACGTAGCTTGGTGCGTGTAGAAAGTGTGGCAATGATCGGGCTTTTTTATCCAGCGACCAAACGATGAGTGGAGGGTCCAGCGATAACGTGTTAAATGAACTGGCCGTAAGACCCCACGGCTCGCACTCAGGCGCGAGCCCTTCGGTAGTAATTACGGTGACACCTGTAGCAAAGCGGCTTAGCGCAGATTTGAAAAAAGGTGTATCAAATGCAGGGGGAGAAAGCTGTTCAGACATGGCGGCATACACTACCATATCAAGGCGCTAAACGCGATACAGTCCACTCAGAATCTGTGAGATTAAACACAAATCTGTCGTGCAAACGGCAGGCACGACCTTGCCAAAATTCAATGTGCTCAGGCACTAACACGTAGCCGCCCCAGTTTTCTGGGCGTGGTGGGTGATCACCATACTGTTTTTGCAACTCTTGCACACGTTGTTCTAGATCGCTGCGGCGTACGGGCTGGCTTTGTGGTGAAGCAAGCGCGCTGATACGGGATTCTACAGGGCGGCTGTGGAAGTATTCCTCAGCAATTTCCGCGCTCAGCTTGTGTACACGGCCTTCAAAACGTACTTGGCGGTGCAGGCTAGGCCAGAAGAACATCAAGCAAGCACGGTCGTTATGGGCCAAGTCTTGGCCTTTACGTGAGTCGAAGTTTGTGAAGAAACGCAGACCATCTTCTTCGTAGTTCTTCAGCAAAACAATGCGTGAGGTAGGTTGGCCTTCGGCATTCACGGTGGACAATGTCATGGCAGTAGGCTCAATGGCATTGTCGTCCATGGCTTCTTTTAGCCAGTGGTGAAACTGAACACGGGGATTAGGGTCCAGCCCGCTTTCGTCCAGCGTGAATCGGGTGTATTCGTTGCGGTAATCAGAAAGTTTCATGGTCAGGCTGTCTGTAAAGCTGAGGAAGAGAGTAGTGACGAACTGTTTTGCAATGCTTGCACTAAGGATTGCAGTCGTTTGTCTTCAATTTTAGACCTTTTTAGGGCCTCGGCTGTTTCCATTACGTATTCAATGCAGGGGCCATTGATGCCGTGAGCACCATAAATCACATGGATCAACTGCTCTAACGGCATGCGGGGCACGTAGCCTTGATAGCTGCGGTTCATCACAAACACCAGTGCATTCACCATGCCGTGTTCGGTATGGCATGGCAACCAGCGCGGAATATATGCACCGCTAGGCATTTCCCTGCGCCATAAGGCGTCAAAGGCTTCGGGTACTTCGTGACCGGCAATCCTAAAGGCCATACCACGACATGAGCCACCATTATCCAGACCAAAAACTACTCCCGGGCGTTCCGGAGTGCCGCGGTTGATGTGCGACCACAAACACAACGAGCGGTGGTAACCATGCAATCTGGCATGACGTTGCTCCAGAAAATCAAATTCTGGGCGCCAGATCAAAGAACCGTAGCCATAGACCCAGACATCCGTTCCGGGAGTCCAGTGTGCCAAGCTATGTTGCATGGATTGATTACGTTCAGCGTCACTAAGCACCTTAAAGGATGCGGGAGTGGGTACGTCAGAAACAGGATAGGTGTTCACGGTAATGGCTTAGTAGAAGATTCCATTGACAGAATATAGTCTTGTATTGTAGAACAACCGGCCACGACTGGCGAAACCACGCGTTAAAATGTGGGGTAATTCACGCAAGCGCGCTGTTTTGAATGCAAAGGATAGTAGCAATGAGCGAAAGCTTTGAACGACGTTTTGGTGCTCTGGACCGTTTATACGGTGCAGGCAGTACAGCTGGCTTTGCCGCTGCACACATTATGATCGCCGGTATTGGCGGGGTGGGTAGCTGGTGTGCGGAAGCGGTGGCGCGTCATGGCGTAGGGAAAATCACGCTGATCGATTTGGACCATATTGCCGAATCCAACATTAATCGCCAGTTACCCGCCTTAGGTAGCACCATCGGTAAGGCCAAAGCTCTGGCCATGGCCGAACGTATCGCGGACATTAATCCACAGGCTCAGGTAGAGATCGTGGATGATTTTGTCAGTGCCGACAACATCGCTGAGCTGCTGCAGTTGCAGCCTGATGTGTTGATTGATTGCACCGATCAGATTAGCGCTAAGTTAGCGATGGTGGTGGAGGCTAAGCGGTGCAAGGTGCCTTTGATTGTGTGCGGTGCTGCTGGTGGAAAACGTGATGTGTTGGCGTTGCGTAGCAGTGACCTTTCACAAACCTCGCACGATGCATTATTGGCCAGATTACGTAATCAATTACGCCGCCAACACGGTTTTCCTAGACCCAAAGCAGAAAAGGGCGCACGCATTCCTAAAATGGGTGTGACATGTTTGTGGGTGGAAGAGACCGCTGTAATGCCTGAACTGTGGAAGCAGGGGGAAAGCCCAGAAGCGCCACAAGGGTTGTCGTGTGCGGGTTATGGTTCAGCAGTGACACTAACGGCCAGCATGGGGCTGGCCGCTGCGCAATTAGCCATTAATAGGATTGTGGCGAAACAGGCGGGTTAATTCACCAGTGTGGCATTCAGCCAGCCACGTAAGGCATTGGATACCCGTATGGCTTGCGCGTGTTGCAAGTCAGCGGGGGTTAACACCGCTTCTTTAGCTTGGCCGCTTTGCAGCAATTGTTCACGCATTACCCCCGGTAATAGTCCACAGCGTAAAGGCGGTGTAAGCCACTCGCCATCGCGTTGCACATAAATATTGCTGCGACTGCCTTCGCATAGCTCGCCTTGTTGATTGCAGAAAATCACATCAAACAATTGTGGCTGATGGAGCAACGTTTGGGTGGCGGCTTGGTACCACGGTCTATGGCTACTTTTGATGCCTAACCAGGGGCTTTCGGGTAAGGGAGTGTCTGCCAGCAGGATAGGCACAGGCTCTATATCCGGTGCAAGAGCAGAGTGTTCTAAAACGGGCTGCCCTTCGTTATCCAAGGTAAGACGCAAGCGCCACACCCCATCTTCAAGTGAGGCTACGTACTGTGCTATGTGTGCGCTGATGTTGTCGCGGCAAAAGGTGTAATTCAGTTGCTGTGCTGAACGTTGCAAGCGATCTAAATGCGGTTGCAGCAGGGCGATCTGGGCATGTTCTACGCGCATGGTTTCAATTAGCGTGGGATGTATGCTCATGACTTCGTCCTTATTGGGTAAGAATAGGGCTGCCCAGAATACGTGCTTTCCAAAGCAGTTCTTGCCATTCTAGTTCGGGATCGGAATCGTGCACAATGCCTCCGCCCACACCAAAAATGGCCTCATGATTGGTGTGGAACTCCAGCGTGCGTATTGCCACGTTAAAGCGGAAATCCCCCTGAGGTGCTAGCCAGCCTATGCTGCCGCAATAAATACCGCGCTGGCGTTGTTCTAGGGCTTGTAAAGCGGTCATTGCAGCCAGTTTGGGTGCACCAGTGATGGAGCCGCAAGGGAACAAAGCCAGTAGCAGTTGTTCAATATCGTGTTCATCACACAGCGCTTGGATGGTGGATGTCATGGTCCACACCGAGGGGTACTGTTCCACACTCAGTAAGGATTCCACCTTAACGCTGCCTGGGCGTGCCAACCTCCCCAAGTCATTACGCAGCAAATCAACAATCATGACGTTTTCCGCACAGTCTTTTTCACTGTGGCGTAAGGCGTGGGCAGAAGCTTGATCTTCAATTGGATCAGTGAAGCGTGGGCGAGTGCCTTTCATGGGGCGCACGCGTAGTAGATCACCTGTGCGTTCTACAAATAGCTCTGGAGAAAACGAGGCGATCTGGCGGTCTTCGTCTTGGATGAACGCCGAGTAGGCTGTGGGGTGACGTTGAGCCAATGCTCTGTACACCTGTTCGGGCGCTTGGTCACTGTGTACGTGAATGGGGACGGTGTAATTGGCTTGGTAGTATTCGCCGTTGTGAATGTCAGTGCGTATGCGTTCTATGGCACGAATGTAATCTGCTTTTTTCTGTACTAATGTACAGCGCAAAGTGGGTTCGTGTTCTGCGGACTCCCACGGTTGGGTATGTTGTGCAGAGTGATAAAACTGGGCGGTGAGCAAAGGGGCTGCACTAGAGCCTGTGGTTTGGGCTATGCCCAACATGGCAGCGCCTAACTCATAGTCCAGCAATAAACTTGTCCACAGCCCTTTTTGCTGAGCGCGACGAATAGCCTCAAAGACCGCCGGCAATTCGTCTGCATGGTAAGCAGCCACGCGATCAACTGGGTTTTCTAGCACTAACGCCTGACGAGTCAGGCGGTTTTCAAAACGACAATACATGAATCAGGGGGTTAAAAATTCGTTGAGAGCCATACCGGTATGGGAGGCTTTGGTGCGACGAACAACGTCTGGGTCTGCTTGTACTACCAAACGACCACCACCAGAACCCCCTTCGGGGCCTAAGTCTACAATCCAGTCGGCTTCGGCAATCACATCCAAGTTGTGTTCAATCACCATGACCGTGTTGCCCGCATCGGTAAGACGGTGCAGCACATGGATCAGTTTTTCGGTATCGGGAATAGACAGACCAACAGTAGGCTCGTCTAGCACATACAAGGTGTGGGGCAGTCGGCTGGCTCTACCTGTGCGGATCACACCTTCGTCCAAACGGGCTTTGCTGAGTTCGGTCACCAGTTTAACGCGCTGTGCTTCACCACCCGATAAGGTGGGCGAGGCTTGGCCTAAGGTTAAATATCCCAAGCCTACGTCTTGCATCAGCTTCAATGGGCGGGCAATTTTGGGGCTGGTAGCAAAGAACTCTACCGCTTCATCCACTTCCATTTTCAGAATCTCGCCAGCGTTTTTACCTTGCCAGCGTATGCTGAGGGTATCGTCGTTGAAGCGTTGACCGTGGCAGCTTTCGCAAGGCACTTTAATGTCTGGCAAGAAGCTCATTTCTAGCGTCAACATCCCTTGGCCACCGCAGGCCGCGCAGCGACCATCGCCGGTATTAAACGAGAAGCGAGAGGCATTCCAACCGCGCATTCTGGCATCGCGGGTGTCGGCTAATAGGCGACGGATGTTGTCCCAGAAGCCAATGTAGGTGGCAGGGCAAGAGCGCGGTGTTTTACCAATAGGTGTTTGGTCTACCTCTAACACACGGTCTAAAGGTTCCCAGCCTTTGATGCTGACACAACCTTGCCATGGGCCATCTTCACGTTTGGGCAGCGTACGCAGCAGGTTATCCAGCAGCACTTCGCGGGCGAAGGTGGACTTTCCTGAGCCTGATACACCAGTGACCACGGTTAGACGTTCTATAGGTACTTGAGCCTCTACATTACGCAGGTTATGCAGGTGTGCGCCTACTACGGTGAGCATAGGATGTTCATCGTTGATGGGACGGCGTGGCTGCATAGGGTGAACAATAGGCTGACGCAGATAGCGACCTGTCAGGGAGTCAGGGTTCTGCATGATTTCTTCTACCGTTCCCTCGGCAACCACTTTACCGCCGCGAGAACCAGCGCCTGGCCCCATATCGATAATGTGTTTGGCTTGGCGTATGGTGTCTTCGTCGTGTTCCACCACCACCAACGTATTGCCGTTGGACTCCAGCCTTTGCATGGCGTTCAACAGAATTTTGTTGTCGCGTGGGTGCAGCCCAATGGTGGGTTCATCCAATACGTAGCACACCCCTTGCAGGTTTGATCCCAGTTGTGATGCGAGACGTATACGCTGTGCTTCACCACCGGACAGGGTGGGGGCGGCGCGGTCTAAGGCTAAATACCCCAGCCCCACTTCTTCCATAAAGTGCAGGCGGCTACGTATTTCAGCCAGTAAGTCGCGGGCAATATCTTCTTCGCGACCTTTGGTATTCAGGCCGGTAAAGAAGGAGCAGGCTTCATCCACAGGCAGAGCAGCTAGCTCGGCAATAGAGCGGTCGCGCCACGAGAAAGCCAGCGACACAGGGTTTAACCGTTTACCTTGGCAGCTTGGGCAGGTATGGGCCTCGCCTTCATATTGGGTGGTCCAGCTAGCTTCTTCACCGCTTTGCTCACTAGTGAAACCTTTTAACTGCAAGCCTGTGCCAAAACAGCTAGGGCACCAACCGTGCTTGGAGTTATACGAGAACATGCGCGGATCAGGTTCAGGGAAACTGGTGGCGCAGCATGGGCAAGAGCGTTTAGTAGAAAAGCGCTGTGTGTTCGGTTGCAATTGCAGGCCACTGTCGCGTCTGCTTTCTACGGTGCCGCTAGTGGCTTGGCTAATAGGGGCCAGTACGATCACGCTACCTTTGCCGTGATCCAACGCTGTGTGCAGCGCTTGTCGAAGCGCTTGTTCTTCTTTGGGGTCTACGATCAGATCAGCAATAGGCAGATCAATGCTGTGCTCTTTATAGCGGTCTAGGCGCGGCCATGGCGAGACTGGGATAAACTCACCGTCCACACGCAGATGGCTGTAGCCTTTGCTGCCAGCCCATGTGGCCAAGTCGGTGTAGTAGCCTTTGCGGGCACTGACCAACGGCGCCAAAATACCTATGTGTTCACCACGATGCTGCGTCATGATTTGCGCCACGATCTGCTCTGCCGTTTGCGGCTCAACGGGCACATGGCAAGTAGGGCAGTATTGCGTGGCCAACTTCACATACAACAAGCGTAGGAAGTGGTGGATTTCTGTCATCGTGGCCACAGTAGACTTACGCCCCCCACGGCTGGTGCGCTGTTCGATAGCCACGGTAGGCGGAATGCCATAGATGGCATCTACATCTGGCTTACCTGCAGGCTGCACAATAGAGCGTGCGTATGCATTCAGCGATTCTAAATAACGGCGCTGACCTTCATTGAACAGAATGTCGAAGGCCAAGGTGGATTTCCCCGAGCCCGATACACCGGTAATCACGGTAAAGGTATCGCGAGGAATGGTGACGTTAATATTCTGTAGGTTGTGCTCTTTGGCATTCAAAATGCTGATCACATTTTGCAGCTCATACGATGCAGCAGGCTCTTTGATTGCCGGCATAGGGATAGCGCCTTCGCCCACAATGCTAGCTTGGTATTCTTTTAAGGCTTTACCAGTGTAGGACGAGGTGCTGAGCATCAGGTCGGCAGGTGTGCCCGTGGCGACCAGTTCGCCACCATACAAGCCACCATCAGGGCCTAGGTCTATCACCCAGTCGGCTGCCAGTACCATATCCAGATTGTGCTCAATCACCACTAATGAATGCCCGGCTGCCAACAACTTGCGGAAGGCCAGCATCAGTTTGGCGATATCATCAAAGTGCAGGCCAGTAGTGGGCTCATCAAACAGGAATAGGTTACCTTTTTTGGCGACTCTGGCTTGGGCGAGAGGGCTTTTTGCTGCACCAGCCAAGTGGCCAGCCAGTTTCAATCGCTGTGCTTCACCACCTGATAGGGTGGGCACGGGTTGCCCTAATTTCAGGTAATCCAAGCCCACGTCGCATAACGGCGTCAGGGCCAGTTGTACATCGCGCAGGCCAGCAAAGAATGCCAGTGCTTCGTGCGCAGTCATGTCTAAAACATCGGCAATGTTGGCGCGTTTACCTAAGTGTTCAATTTCTACTTCTAGCACTTCGGGGCGGAAGCGTTTGCCATCACAGTCAGGGCAGCGTAAATACACGTCTGACAAGAACTGCATCTCTATATGTTCAAAGCCAGTGCCGCCACAGGTAGGGCAGCGGCCTTCGCCACTGTTGAAGCTGAACATGCCGGGGGTATAGCTGCGTTCCAGTGCCAGCGGTGCACGGGAAAAGAGTTTGCGTATGGGATCAAACGCACCCACGTAACTGGCCGGGTTGGAACGCGCTGTTTTGCCTATGGGGCTTTGATCCACCATAAAGACTTCAGCGATCTGTTCTGCCCCTAGCAGCGCCCCAAATTCACCAGGAGCTTCGGTAGCTAAGCCTTTGTGTTTGAGGATGGCGGGGTACAGTACATCTTGAATAAGCGTGGATTTGCCTGAACCGGATACCCCAGTCACGCACACCAAGCGCCCTAATGGAATAGAGACGTTGATATTTTTCAGGTTATGAGCGCTGACGTTTTCCAACAATAGGCGCGGTGTATTGTCTTGCACCGGCATAGGGTTGGGGGCGAGTATGCGTTTTCTACCACTGAGGTAATCGCCAGTGAGCGTGTTGGCGTTGCGCAGATCTTTAGGCGCGCCATCAAACAGAATTTGCCCACCGCGTTCACCGGGGCCGGGGCCTATATCCATAATGCGGTCTGCGGCCACCATGACTTGTGGATCGTGTTCTACCACCACCAGGGTATTGCCGTTGTTACGCAGACGGTGCATTACCTCTACGATGCGGTGCATATCACGAGGGTGCAAACCTATGGATGGTTCATCCAACACAAATAAGGTGTTCACCAAAGAGGTGCCCAGTGCCGTTGTCAGGTTAATACGTTGAACCTCACCACCGGATAAGGTGCGGCTTTGTCTGTCTAAGGACAAATAGCCCAAGCCCACATCACACAAGAATTGCAGTCGCGAGCATACTTCGTCGCGCAGTAATGCTGTAGCTACATCAAAAACACCACCGGTTTGGAAGTGTTTGAAGTACTCATTGACCTGATCTATGGGCATACGCATCAAGTCGTGGATGTGTACGCCGGGTAGGGCGTCTAGCTGTGCTTGGCTCCACAGCGCGCGTACAGGCATGAAGCGCTGATAACTGCCTTCGGCATCATGCGATTCGGTGCCTACACGCCACAACAAGGCGTCCGGTTTTAAACGCGAGCCTTTGCAGTGTGGGCAGGGAGTGTAGCTGCGATACTTAGACAGCATCACTCGCACGTGCATACGGTAACTACGACTTTCTAACCAATCAAAGAAGCGGGCCACACCATACCATTGGGTTTCCCATGCTTTGCGGCTTTCTTTCCAATCGTCTGCACCGTAGATTACCCAATGTTTTTCGTGTTCGCTGAGGGTGTTCCATGGAGCAGATAAGCGTACGCCAGCAGCAGGTGCATAGCGTTGCATATCGTCTTGGCATTGCTTGTTTGAGGCACTTTGCCAGGGGCGTATAGCGCCTTCCAACAAGCTTTTGTTTTCGTCAGGAATGACCAAGCCGTAATCAATGCCCATAACGCGACCAAAGCCACGGCAATGTTCACATGCCCCTAACGGCGAGTTGAACGAAAAGGTACTGGGCAGCGGAGTTTGGTAATCAATATCGCAGCGTGTGCAGTGTAGGCGATTGTTGTAGCGCCATTCCTGTTCAGGACCGTCAGCGGATTGAGATGCAAAGATACTGACTTGTCCGTTACCGTGGGTGAGGGCAGCATCTAAGGCTTCCATCAGTCGTGCGGGTTCGGCTTTGCTTAGGCGGAATCGGTCTTGCACTACATAGAGTGTGCGCAGAGATACCGCGTCTTCTGGCTTTTCTTTGTGAACGCGGGTGTAGCCTTGCTGCGCCAAGAAATTTTCTACTTCTTCTTGGGTGAAGTTAGCGGGAACAGTGACAGCAAAGCTAATCACTAAGCGGGGATCGTGCTCTGCGCAGCGTTGCTGCAAGTCTTCAGCGATGGATTGCGCGCTATCTGGTTTTACTTCGTGGGCACAGCTGCGGCAGTACAGTTTTCCTAAACGGGCATAGAGCAGTTTTAGGTAGTCGTTCAGCTCAGTCATGGTGCCTACTGAGCTGCGCGAGTTACGCACAGGGTTAACTTGGTCGATGGCAATGGCAGGCAGCACACCTTCTATACGGTCTACCTGTGGTTTGTCCATACGATCCAAAAACTGTCGCGCATACGGAGAGAAGGTTTCTACGTAGCGGCGCTGGCCTTCAGCATATAAGGTATCAAAGGCTAACGAGCTTTTTCCTGAGCCAGATACACCCGTTAGCACTGTCAGTTCGCCTCTGTTAAAGCTGACATCCAGGTTTTTTAGGTTGTTTTGGCGGGCGCCATACAGACGTATTTGAGAGCTCATGGTGCAGAGAAAACGACAGTTAGGAAGGAAAGTAGCCAAGGATTAGACCGCGGTTCTTTGTATCTTAGCGCGGTTTACGGTAGAATTTCGGATTGTCCCTAAAGGCGGCTTTTTATTTGTCGCCGGGTTATAGAATTCGGAGATCAGCATGGCAGAAATCAAACGCACTCGCCGCAACACGCTTGAGCGTCGTTGCCTGGGTAAAGCTTTCAAACGTTTGTTCATTCGCTCCCCTAAGGGCGTGTTCAAAATGCTTGAGAAAGTAAAACGCGCCTAAGTGTAGTGTAGGCGGATTTCCGCCCAGTATGCTTTAGCATAAAAAAACCACAACTACGAAAGTAGGATGTGGTTTTTTTATGCCTGTTTGTAGCAATATAGTTGGTGTTCACTCAACACTTCCCTTTTGTGAGGGTGTATGGCTCCTGCAACTGCCTGTTGGGCGTACCGGTTTACGGTACTGACCCCGTCTTACAACCGTGCTCATACCTTAGAGCGGGTTTACCGTTCCCTCTGTGCACAGACCGTACGAAACTTTGAGTGGGTGGTGGTGGACGATGGATCCACTGACGAAACTCGTAGCTTGATACAGAGTTGGCAGGGCGAGGCTAATTTCCCCATTGTGTATCACTGGCAACCTAATCAACATAAAAAAACAGCCTTTAATACAGGGGTGCGTCTAGCGCAGGGCGAGTTGATCGTGGCGTTAGATAGCGATGATAGTCTGCTGGATGACGCTCTGAGTCGCTTAGAAAAAGAGTGGCTGAATATCCCTGCTGAGTCCCGGCACTTTTATGTAGCGGTAGTTGGACTGTGCCAAAGGCCAGACGGCCAGGTCGTGGGCGATAGGTTTCCAGAGGACCCCTTGGATGTGACCTCGTTAGACCTAAACTTTCAATACAAAGTGCGGGGCGAGAAGTTTGGCTGTTTAAACACTATGGTGTTGAGGCAGTTCCCGTTCCCAGAACACGTATCGGGTTTCGTGCCTGAAAGCCTAGTGTGGCGTGCCATTGCGCGAGCCGGATTTTTGACCCGTTTTGTGAATCAGGTATTTAGGGTGTATTACGACAGCGCAGACTCGTTGTCTAACCAAGGGCGGCATAGCCAACAACATGCACTGGGGTTGTGGTTGCTCGCACAAGATACGTTGAGCAACTGTATGCCGTGGTTTAGGTATGCACCGGTAGAGTTTCTGAAAGCGGCAGCGCGCTACACGCGTTTCAGGTTGCATTGCAAAGCCACGCAGCAGACTAAACCGCCTTGCTATACCTTGAAAGGCATAACCGCCCATCTGTTGGTGGCACTTATGTGGCCAGTAGGATGGGCGTTATATATGCGGGATAAACGACGTTAATTATTAGTGCAGGGTGCGGCTTGGGGCGTCGGGGATGAAGATCTGTGCATCGCTTTCTTCATCGTCAGGCTCGTCGTCAATGCTTAGGTCGAAAGGCAGCAGTTCGTTCAGCGTTTCGCTCCAACCCACATCATCGCCTTGCTCGTCGAGCTTCACGTAGCGTATGCCTTCCATGTCTATACGCTGCACGGCCCACAAGAATCTACAACTGTAGGTTTCGTTTTCGGCTAATTGCACACCACCTTGGCTACCCAATAAGCGAGAGTTAGCGCCGCCTATTTGCACAACCGTCATGTCGGTGGAGTCATCTTCCACATTCAGTGGAATGGCGAATATCACCCATTCAAAACCCGTTTCACCAGCATCCATGACTTCGGCGAGTACTGGTTTGCCTAAGTAGGCGCTCAAGGCGTCTGCAGTGCGTGCCAGCAGGTCTATATCGGCTTCGGTGAACAGCAGGGAAGCGGAGTCAGTCATGTTTATGTCGTAAAAGAATAAAAAATCATTTTAAAGCAGATGCACAGCTTTGGCTTGTCAGTGGTTGCAGCTTTCCCGCATTGTTGCGTCTGACATTAGCGTAATGAGCCGTGCCTGGCCTACAATTGGGGCTTTGCTATTTCCCCTTTTTCTTAGCATCGAGTATTTATGGCTCAGTTTGTATACACCATGAACCGGGTGGGCAAGATCGTCCCTCCCAAACGTCAGATTCTACGTGATATCTCCCTGTCTTTCTTTCCTGGTGCCAAAATTGGTGTGCTGGGTCTGAACGGGTCAGGTAAGTCTACCTTGCTGAAAATTATGGCAGGTGTGGATAAAGAAATTGAAGGTGAAGCCATCCCCATGCCGGGGTTGAACATTGGCTACCTGCCGCAGGAACCTAAGCTGAACCCAGAGCACACCGTACGCGAAGAAGTAGAGGCGGGTTTGGGTGCAGTATTTACCGCTAAACAGCGTCTGGAAGAAGTGTACGCTGCCTATGCCGAGCCCGATGCTGACTTCGATGCATTGGCTGCTGAGCAGGGTGAGCTGGAAGCAATTATTGAAGCGGCTGCCACTAGCGGCAGTGATGACATCGCTACCCAAATGGAAATTGCTGCAGACGCACTGCGCTTGCCGCCATGGGATGCCAAAATCGCTAACCTGTCTGGTGGTGAGAAGCGCCGTGTAGCGCTCTGTCAGTTGCTGCTGTCCAAACCAGATATGTTGTTGCTAGACGAACCTACTAACCACTTGGATGCGGAAAGCGTGCATTGGTTGGAACAGTTCTTGAGCAAATTCCCCGGTACCGTTGTGGCGGTGACGCACGATCGATACTTCTTGGATAACGCTGCTGAGTGGATTCTAGAGCTTGACCGTGGGCACGGTATTCCTTGGAAAGGTAACTACAGCTCGTGGTTGGAGCAAAAAGAAGATCGCCTGAAGCAAGAGGAAGCGTCTGAAAGCGCTCGCCAACGTACCATTCAGAAAGAGCTGGAGTGGGTGCGCCAGAATCCTAAAGGCCGTCAGGCTAAGTCCAAAGCACGTTTGAATCGCTTTGAGGAATTGGCATCCCACGAGTACCAAAAACGTAATGAAACTCAGGAGATCTTTATTCCTGTAGCAGAGCGTTTGGGTAACGAAGTGATTGAGTTCAAAAACGTGAATAAGTCCTTCGGCGATCGTTTGCTGATTGAAGACCTGAGCTTCAAAGTGCCACCAGGCGCGATTGTTGGGATTATCGGTCCTAACGGTGCGGGTAAATCCACGCTGTTCCGCATGATTGCTGGCGAAGAGCAACCAGATTCCGGTAGCGTAGAGATTGGTCAAACAGTGAACTTGTCTTATGTTGATCAGTCGCGTGACTCATTGCCTAACGATAAGTCGGTATTTGATGCGATCTCGGAAGGCTCCGACATCCTGACCGTAGGCCGCTTTGAAATGCCTGCCCGTGCATACGTAGGCCGTTTCAACTTCCGTGGTTCCGATCAGAACAAGATCGTGGGCGAGTTGTCCGGTGGTGAGCGTGGTCGTTTGCACTTGGCCAAGACATTGATCTCTGGCGGTAACGTGTTGCTGCTGGATGAGCCGTCTAACGATTTGGACGTTGAAACATTGCGTGCCTTGGAAGACGCGTTGCTGGAATTCGCCGGTTGTGTGATGGTGATCAGCCATGATCGTTGGTTCTTGGACCGTATTGCTACTCATATTTTGGCGTTCGAAGGCGATTCCCATGTGGAGTTTTTCGCTGGTAACTACCAAGAGTACGAGGAAGATAAACGTCGTCGTTTGGGTGAGGAAGCTGCCAAACCTACACGTATTCGTTACAAAGCCCTGAAATAATCCTTAAAGGAGTCCTCTATGGCGTTATTGAAAGCACATCAGTGCAGTGTGTTATTGATTGATATGCAGGAGAAATTATTGCCTGCTATTGCGGATCACGAGGCATTGTTGGAGCGAGTACAGCGCTTCATAGAGGGGGCAAAGCTATGCTCGGTACCCGTAGTGGCTACCGAGCATTGGCCTGACAAAATAGGGCCTACACATCCGTCGTTGTTGCCGCATGTAGATTCAGTGATCGCCAAAACGCATTTTGATGCGTTGCGTGAACCAGCGGTACGCGAGAGCCTGCCTACGCATAGACCTAAGGTTTTGTTGTTGGGGGCAGAAGCGCATATTTGTGTACTGCAAACAGGCTTGAGCTTGCATCAGGCGGGCTATCATCCTATTTTGGTGTTAGATGGCATAGGTTCACGTTTGCCCTCCAGTTACGAGGCTGCTTGCAAGCGTTGGGCATACCATGGTTTAGAAAGTGTCACCATGGAAATGGCCTTATTTGAGTGGTTGGAAACACCAGCAAACCCCGCCTTTAAGTCGGTGTTGAAGCTGGTAAAATGAAATAAGTTGGAGTGGGCTGTTTCTTCTCCATACAATTTGTCGTAAACCGTACACGTTCCTGACAGTGAAGTCCGTTAAGCTATATCTATCTGACAGAGTTTTAAGGAGTATCGTCATGAAAATTCACAGCCGTATTGCTAAAGTTGGTGTTTTGGTAACGTTGTTAGCATCTGTAGCAGGATGTACCGCTTGGGATGGCATGACTGGCCGTCAAAAAGGTGCGGTATCCGGCGCTGGGGTTGGTGGTTTAGCTGGTGCTGTGATTACGGATGGCGGTGTATTGGGCACTATTGGCGGTGCAGCCTTGGGTGGTTTGATCGGTGATCAAATCGGCAAGAACTCCAACTAAGCAGTAGTACATCAGCCTGATGCATAGTCAGGCGAAAACTAAAAAGCTTGTCTATTCTAGGCAAGCTTTTTTTGTGGGCAAAACTATAGCAAAAAGGCCTGAGTTCTAGTGTGGACTCAGGCCTTTTTAATGTAAGGGCAATGCCTTACACCACAGGAAAACGAGGGCTATGAATTAACTAGCCTTTTCGTTTTCTGCTTGTGGCATTTCAATTTTCACTTCCAGAACTTCTAGGTCGTCTTGGCGTTCCAGGTTGACCTTGATGTCGTCAGGATTAATGCTGACGTAGCGTGAGATAACCTCAATCAGCTCTTTTTGCAAGCGGGGAAGGTAATCAGGCGTAACGCCACCTTTGCCCCGTTCATTAATCAAAATTAGCTGCAGTCTATCCTTGGCAACATTGGCAGACGTTTTTTTCTTGCCCAGTAGCAAAGAAAGGAAAGACATATTACTTTCCTCCGAAAAGGCGTTTAAACAGGCCTGGCTTCTCGTAATCAACAAAACGCAGGGGTTTTTCGTCACCTAGAAAACGATCAACCACGTCTTGATACGCTGCTGCTGCATCGCAGCCGCGATCATGGATCACGGGTACACCTTGGTTGGAGGCTTGCAAGACTTCTTCGGATTCTGGAATCACGCCAATTAACTTAATGCGCAAAATGTCTTCCACATCTTTGAGGGAAAGCATTTCACCATCAAGTACACGTTTAGGGCTGTAACGTGTAATGAGCAGGTGCTCTTTAATAGGGGTTTGAGCCGTTTCTGCGCGCAGGGATTTAGCAGACAAAATACCCAACATACGGTCAGAGTCACGTACAGAAGATACTTCAGGGTTGGTGACCACCAATGCATCGTCTGCAAAGTAGGAGGCCATCAATGCACCTGTTTCAATCCCAGCAGGGGAATCGCAGACGATGAACTCAAAGTCCATGGCTTTCAGGTCATCCAGAACCTTGCGAACAGTATCCTTGCTCAGCGCATCTTTATCACGAGTTTGTGAGGCTGGCAGGATATACAGGTTTTCAAGCTGTTTGTCGCGAATCAGGGCTTGATGTAGCGTGGCTTCACCCTGGATGACATTAACAAAATCGTAAACCACACGACGTTCGCAACCCATGATGAGATCCAGGTTACGCAAGCCTACGTCAAAGTCGATTACTACGGTTTTGTGGCCGCGCATGGCAAGGCCGGAAGCAAAACTGGCGCTAGTGGTGGTTTTGCCTACACCACCTTTACCGGATGTCACCACAACAATTCGCGTCATGATAGAGCTATTCCTCAGGTTTTTGATCGGTTATACGGCTAGGCCGTACGGGACGCATCTGGCAAGTGTAACTGCTTGGCAGACTTCATTTGTAATCAACTGTTAAGAAAGCGGGTGGATACTCAGGTTCTCGCCTTCTAGCTGGATCACAGCGGGTTGTTTATGCACCGGTTTTTCCAGCGGTTCTTCCACGACGCGGTACACACCAGCAATCGCAATCAGTTCCGGGTCTAACTCGGTAGTGAAAATGCGAGCGTTGGTGTCGCCACGGGCTCCTGCCATCGCTTTACCGCGCAAGGGGCCATACACGTGGATGTTACCATCGGCGATGACTTCGGCGCCTTGACCTACCACACCAATCACTACTAAATCAGTATCACGCGCGTAAATGCGTTGACCAGAACGTAATTGTCGGTTGATGACCATCGCTGCAGGAGCGATCTGGGTGATGATTTCAGGGGTAACAGCGGCGGGTTCTGCACTGTGTTCCTGTGCGGTAGACAGCGTAGGCACTTCAGCTTCAGGTACGTTAGGGCTAGCCGTTGGTCGCGTAGGCGCATTAGAAAGGTCTACTTCTTGTAAACCAGCGTCTTGCGCGGCCTTCAACAATGCACCATTGGCCACCACGCCCACAGCGTTAAGTTTGTGAGTGTTCAGGGCTTCCAGTAGGGCAGTCCAGTCCAACGAAGCGTCGTCAGCTAACTGGCTGGCATCCACGACTACAGGTTCGTTCTCGAAGAAGGAACCTGCGTCGTGCATGCGCTGTGCCAATGCAGTCAGTAGTTCGTCTTGGTCGCTGCTGTGCAGGACCAGTCGTACGGTGTATAAGGTGGCGCTTTTGAAGTCTAGCGCCTGAGGACCTTTACGTGTTCCAGACATTATTACACCCAAGTATCACGCAAGGTGGCTGTACGATTCAGTACAGGTTTTTCTGGCGTGGACTCAATAGGATCAGCCATAAAGTAACCCAAACGCTCAAACTGCCAGCGAGCACCAGGTTCAGCTACCAAGCCAGGCTCTACCCATGCGTCTACGGTAGTCAGCGAGTTAGGGTTCAGCAATGCTAAGAAGTCTTTGTCACCGGTGTCTGGATGTGGATCGCTGAACAGGCGGTCGTACAGACGTACTTGAGCAGGGATGGCGTGAGGTACGCTAATCCATGTGATATTGCCTTTTACTTTGACGGAGTCTGCTCCGGGCGTGCCGCTCTTTGTTTCAGGCATGTACTCTACATACACTTCAGTAACATTGCCGTTGTCGTCTTGCTTGTAGCCTGTGCATGTTACGACGTAGCCGTATTTCAGGCGTACGGTGTTGCCAGGGTACAGACGGAAGTATTTTTTCTCTGGTTCAATACGGAAGTCGTCACGCTCAATCCACAACTCGCGGCTCAATGGGAAGGTGCGTACGCCTGCTTCGGAGTCTTTGGGGTGAGCAGGTGCAGAGCACTCTTCGCTTTGACCTTCCGGGTAGTTGGTGATGATCAGTTTGATAGGATCCAACACCGCAACGCTACGAGGTGCTTTAGGGTCCAGATCGTCACGCAGTGCTTGTTCCAGAATGCTGTAATCAATACGGGAATCGGCTTTGGACACACCAATGCGTTCGCAGAATAGACGAATAGCTTCAGGGGTGTAACCACGACGGCGCAAGCCAGCCAAGGTAGGCATACGTGGATCGTCCCAACCGTTAACGTGGTTTTCGACTACCAATTGACGCAGTTTGCGTTTGCTGGTGACCACGTAGCTTAGGTATAGGCGTGCAAATTCGTACTGTTGTGGCAGTGGGTCAGCCAAGAAGCCTAAGTCGCGTAGACGCTCTAATGTCCAGTTGTAGAAGGGGCGTTGGTCTTCAAATTCCAGCGTACAGATACTGTGCGTAATTTTTTCCAGTGCGTCTTCTACTGGGTGCGCCCAGCTGTACATAGGGTAAATGCACCATTTGTTGCCAGTGCGGTGGTGTTCAGCATGACGAATACGGTACATAACAGGGTCGCGCATATTGATGTTGGGCGATGCCATATCAATTTTGGCGCGCAACGCCATGCTGCCGTCTGGATGTTTTCCATCACGCATTTCACGTAGCAATGTCAGAGACTCTTCTACAGGGCGATCACGCCATGGAGAGTTAGTGCCGGGCGATTTTAAGGTGCCGCGGGTTTCACGCATTTGCTCTGGACTTTGTTCGTCTACGTAAGCGAAGCCGGCTTTGATCAGCGCTTCAGCAAACGCGTACATGTCATCGAAATAATCGCTGGCAAAGTACAAGTTAGTTTCATTTTGGAAATTCCAATCGAAGCCTAACCAGTGCACCATATCAATAATGGCGTCTACGTATTCCTGTTCTTCTTTTTCAGGGTTGGTGTCGTCAAAACGCAAATGGCAGGCGCCTAAATAGTCGCGTGCCAAACCGAAGTTCAGGCAAATACTTTTGGCATGGCCAATGTGCAAATAACCGTTTGGTTCGGGAGGGAAGCGAGTGCGAATGCGGGCAGGGTCTATGTCTGCAGCGGCGTGTACCTGCTCTGGACCTGGTTTTCCGCCCCAGCGTTTGGACGCATGACGCTGAGCCTTCAGATCTTGGTCGATAATGGAGCGTAGGAAATTCGAAACAGGAGCCGTTGTAGATTCAGTGGTCATACGTAAAATACAAAGAAAATAATCGGGTGAATCACCCATTTTGCCATGTTCTGTTCATATCATGCGCTTTTCATCAGCACAATTCATAAACACGTTCTAAACTAGCTGACATTATGACGCATTCTGCCCTTTGGTTATCACAGTTGCAGTTTTTTAGCAGTCTGAGCTTCATGGCAATCTTCTTTGCAATGGAGCTTGGACTTGCGTGGCTGTTGCTGATATTTAGGTTACGTACCTTGTCTGGCTTGCATTCAGTTTGGCTGGCTAGCTACCGTTTTTGGGTACGGGTATTTGCGTTAACCGTGGTGTTGGGCTTTGCTTCCAGCTTGCCCATACTGATTCAATTAGGTAGTTTGTGGCCAGGTTTTAGTAGCCGTACCAGCGAAGTATCTGGGCCATTGATCGCGTTAGCCTTGGCCGTAACCTTAGTCTTTAAAAGTGGCTTCTTGGGCTTAATGCTCTTTGCTTACAGGACCTTACCTCATTGGCTGCACACTATTGTGGTAGCGATAGTAGCTATAGGTAGTACCGTAACGGTGAGTGTTTTGATTGCCTTGTCGTCATGGATGCAGGTTCCTACAGGCGTGCAGTGGCAAGATAAGGGCTATCTGGTTACCGATTGGTATGAGCTGCTAACAGGTCCTGCCTTTGTATGGCAATTGGCGGTGTTTTTGCTGTTGAGCATGGTGGTTGCCTGCTGCTTTGTGATGGCAGTCACAGCGGCTAAGAGTTTGCGAAGGCCAGCCGATGAAAGTGAGCGCCGTGCTTTTAGGTTGGTGCTGTGGGTGTTGTTGCTAAGCACAGTCTTGCTAGTGGCCGCAGTATGGGGCTATGGGCAAATGGTAGTGCAATACGAACCTTTAAAAGCTCTCGCCACAGTAGCGCGCTGGCATGCAAACACCGAAGTGTTTTGGCCATTTATTGCGTATCCAGCAGGCCCCGAAGCCGGTAACTTATATAGCTATGGCTGGCGAGGTATGGGGGCGATGTGGATCCCACTATCTGAAACTGGTGAGTATCTGCACTTGGAAGGGCAAAGTAGTTTGCCGCCAGTAGCACTAGTTTTTTTCAGCTTCAGAATTGCATTACTGTTAGGTGCTGCAATTCTCCTGGTTTCTGTACTGACATGCTGGCGCGTACGACCACAGCATTACGACCCTTCTGCATTGTCCGTAGGCTGGCGTAGAGTGTTAATCGCTATGGGCGCAGCCGGATGGCTACTACTAGTTGTAGGCTTGTTGTACCACTTCTCAGGTGCCTTGCCGTATATGGTGAACGGGTCTATCAAGTTTACCGACGTATTTTCCGACGTACCGTTTGAGTCAGCCTTGGCTTCATTGGTGAGCTATGCCGTTGTCTATGGCTTTTGCTTAGTAGGATTTTTCATGCTGGTTCGCTATATCGTGCGTTACGGTGTGGTGCCGGTGGCTCGTAGAAGGGGACGTGCATGATAGAAGTCTTAGCTAATGCGATGGGGCTGGCCATTACTGACCCTGTGTTCTGGATGCCGCTGGTATTCTTAGGGCTGTTTTTTGTGGTTGTGCTGGCGGGCACTATTCTGGATGGTTTTGATATAGGCGTAGGCAGCTTGTCGCTGATTGCGCCTGCGGCACTGCGCCCACGTATGCTGTCCTTGCTTAGTCCATGGCGCGATGCCAATGAGTACTGGCTGTTCTTGGGTATGGTGCTGTTTTTCTGCGCTTTCCCCTATGCGTGGGAAGCCGTGATGGGCAGCTTGTACTTACCGCTATGTGGATTAGCCTTAGGCGTCTTGCTGCGTTCGGTCAGTTTTGAAATGCGCTTACGTGCCCCCGCTGAATTGCAAGCCAAGTGGCAAGTGGCCTTTGGTGTGGGCTCGGTGATTACAGCCTTTGTACACGGTGTGTTGTTAGCCAAAGTGGTGGTCAGCTTTAATAGCGGCGCAGGCTACTTTTGGTTCAGTATTTTCATGGGGCTCTGCTCTGTTGCAGCGTACGCGTTACTGGGTGCTAGCTGGTTAATTATGCGTGAAGCCGGCGAGCTGCGTGCTAGAGCTGTGCGCTGGGGAAGCGTGACCGTACGTTGGTTTGCTGCTGGAGCGATTGCTGCGTCGGTGGTGCTGGCGTTGGCGAACCCCGGTGTACTGCTGAAATGGAGTGAAGGTCTACAGCGTGTGGTTGTGTTGGTGTTGTGGGGCGCCTTGTTGCTGTGCTTTATCTCACTAGAGATGTGTTTACAGCGCATGATTAACAGTAGTTACCGCACAACCGCATTGCCGTTTATGCTGACCCTGCTAGTGTTTGTTGCCGTGATGTCCGGTTTGGCCTTTAGTTTTTTCCCCTTTTTGGTGCTGGATGAAATCACCATCTGGGATGCGGCAGCCTCATTGCCCGTGATGCAAATAGTGGGTGGTGTGGCAGTACTGATCATTCCTATCATGTTGCTCTTCAATATTTGGGTTTATAAGGGAATGTTCGGGCTTTCTAAACCGCCTCAGCCTCCTGAGTTCAGAGGTTAACAGTGCAGGACACCCCAAGTTCATCCCCCGGGCTTATGTCTACCCGACAAAAGCTGGGGCAAGCATCTACCATGCTGTGGGTGCTGGGTTGGGCTGTGTTAATGGGTATTGCTGGCGCCCTATCAATTTGGCTGTTTCATGAAGCCATGTTTCTGGTGCAACGTTTATTAACGGGGCAATCCGGAGAAATTTCCGATGTGATGCGTGACTTGTCATGGTGGTGGCGTTTATTGCTGCCTACTATTGGCGGGTTGGTGGCCGGTATCTTGTTGTGGCTAGCAAAGCGGCGCAAAAGTACTATGGCCGATGACTATATGGAAGCTGTTACCTTGGGCGATGGGCGCTTGTCTATTCGCCAAGGGTTGTTGCGTACGTTGTCTTCCTTGTTTACGGTAGCGACGGGTGGATCCATCGGTAGGGAAGGGGCCATGATCCACTTGGCCTCGCTAGTGGCATCGATGTTGGGGCGTTTGCTGCAGGTGGGCGCAACACACCTGCGCTTGTTGGTTGCCTGTGGTGGCGCAGCAGGCGTGAGCGCTGCGTATGGCACTCCTTTAGCGGGTGCGGTGTTTGTGGCCGAGATCGTACTGGGTACGTTAAATATACAAAGCCTAGGCCCCTTATTAGTGGCGGCAGCAGTAGCCAACCTAACCATGCGTATCGTGGGGATTTATCAGCCCTTATACGAGATGCCTGACGTGCAAAGCGTGGTAGGCATGGATATCTGGGTGTTTGTGCTACTGGGTGTCTTGGTAGGCGTGGCAGCACCCGGTTTTCTGAAACTGATGACGGTATTTAAATCCTACTTTGAGCGCACAGGTATCCCGCTATTTTTGCGTTTGGCCGTAGGGGGTGTGCTGCTAGGCTTACTGCTGATTGCTATCCCTGATGTGGCGGGTAATGGCTATAGCGTAGTGACTGCCTTATTGCATGAACCTTGGGCATGGTACATGGTGGTAGGGATGCTGTTTGCTAAAGTGTTGGCTACAGCGTTAACCGTAGGTTCTGGGGCTATTGGTGGTGTGTTTACCCCAGCGCTATTTGTGGGTGCTGCATTTGGTACCTTGTGTGGGCAACTGTTGTTGTCTGTGGTGCCGGGTCTGAGCATTCCCTTGCACCTGTTTACCTTAGTGGGCATGGGGGCGTTTTTGGGCGCGGCTACTAGTGCGCCACTCATGGCTATTTTGATGCTGTTTGAAATGACGCTTAGCTATGCGTTGGTGTTGCCACTGATTGTTGCGACGGTAGTGGCATATTTTGTGGCACGCTTACTCGCCGAAGTTGCTATGTATGACGTGGTACTAGTACGCGAACAAAACGAACGTTTGCGTAGCACCTTGCGGCATACGCGTTTGAACGAGCTGGTACGGCCCGCCGAAACCGTACTCAAAGACGACGCCAAGATTAGCGAAGCGTTGCAGATGTTCTTAGATTACCCCGTCAAATACGTGTACGTGGTGGATGCGAATAATGTGTTCCAAGGGGTGGTGGCTCAACAAGATTTAACCCGCTTGTTATTGCATCACTTGGACACCGAAAAACTCACTTTGGCTGATGTGTTGCGCCCAGACTTTGTGAAAACCTTAACGCCTAATATGAGTTTGGATGAAGCTCAAGATTACTTTGTGAGTTTTAGTGGTGAGCGTTTGCCAGTGTTAAGCGAAGAGGCCGAACCCCGTTTACTGGGGGTAGTCTATAAATCGGCGTTGTTGGAAAAATATACGGCCATCAAGCGCTCTCTGGATGCGGCAGAAGTTACAGCAGTTTTTAATAGCACCAAATCGTGAGTCGCCTAGGGTTTTCTGGTACAGTCTACGGGCTGAAGTCAAAGCGTTGCCCTTTCTGCAGCACGCTTATCTCTTGTTTTAATTGAAAATTTTCATGTCTGATCCCGCTCTGGAAACCCTGCAAAATGTGTTTGGCTATGATGCCTTCAGGGGAGACCAACGCGCGATTATCGAACAAGTAGTAACTGGCGGTGATGCGCTGGTATTAATGCCAACCGGTGGCGGTAAGTCGCTGTGTTATCAAATTCCCGCCCTGATACGGCCGGGTACAGGCATTGTGATTTCCCCCCTTATTGCGTTGATGCAAGATCAGGTTGATGCCCTGACCGAGCTAGGGGTGCGTGCGGCCTATTTAAACTCCACTCAAGAATGGGCGCAAACCCGTGAGGTTGAGCGTGCGTTTCTGGCAGGTGAGCTAGACCTGTTGTATGTGGCTCCCGAGCGTTTGTTGACTGACCGTTGCCTAGATTTGCTGGCACGTGGCCATATTGCCTTGTTTGCCATTGACGAGGCGCACTGTGTGTCCCAGTGGGGGCATGACTTCCGTCCTGAGTATTTGGGCTTGTCTTATTTGGCCGAGCGTTGGCCAGATGTACCGCGTATCGCACTGACGGCTACGGCCACAGCCGAAACTCGTCATGAAATTGCTGAGCGTTTATCGCTGCATCATGCTGAGCATTTTGTGTCCAGCTTTGATAGGCCCAATATTTGCTATCGCATCGTAGAGAAAAACGATGTGCGTCGTCAGTTATTGAGTTTGGTTCGAGATGAGCATCCGGGCGAAAGCGGTATTGTGTATTGCTTATCGCGTGCGCGAGTAGAGGATACGGCTGAGTTCTTAGTACGAGAAGGTGTTAATGCGTTGCCGTACCATGCTGGCTTAAGTGCGGCGGTACGTGCGCAGAACCAATCCCGCTTCCTGCGAGAGGATGGGGTGGTGATGGTGGCGACCATCGCCTTTGGTATGGGGGTGAATAAGCCCGATGTGCGGTTTGTGGCGCACATTGATTTACCCAAATCTATTGAAGGCTATTACCAAGAGACCGGGCGTGCAGGCCGCGATGGTGAACCGGCTACAGCATGGTTAGCGTATGGTTTGCAAGACGTGGTGCAGTTGCATCGCATGATTAGTGACTCACAGGCCGAGGAAAGCCACCGGCGTACACAAGGACGTCAGTTGGATGCCATGTTGGGCTTATGCGAAACCGTGAGCTGCCGACGCCAATCGTTATTGGCGTATTTTGGCGAGACCATACATAACTGCCAAAACTGCGATACGTGTATGCAGCCCCCAGAATCATGGGACGGCACGGTAGCTGCTCAGAAATTATTGTCAGCGGTATATCGTTTATGGCGAGAGCGAGGCCAACGCTTTGGTGCAGGGCACTTGATTGATATTTTGCGCGGCAAAGAAACTGAGCGAGTCAAAGAGTACGGCCATCAAAGCCTCAGCGTGTTTGGTATAGGCAGTGATATTAACGACCAAGGCTGGCGTGGCGTATTGCGACAGTTGTTGGCACTCAATGTGTTGGCCGTGGACACGCAAGGTTACGGTACTTTGGGGTTAACGGAAAAGGCCAGGCCGGTGCTTAAAGGTGAGCAGCAACTGATGTTCAGACGTGAAGCCACTATTGCCTCCAAGGCTACACGCAGCAGTAAACCCGCCACACAGGTGCCGCCTGAAGCTCAGCCCTTTTTCCAAGCTTTGCGTGAGTGGCGTTCCGTGGTGGCAAAAGAGCACGAAGTGCCCGCCTACATTATTTTTAATGATGCGACCTTGAGGCAGATAGCCATAGAGCAGCCTCAAGATTTAGACGATTTACGCTGTATTTCGGGTGTGGGCGTGCGTAAGCTTAAAGCCTACGGTGACGATTTGCTGGCCTGCGTGGCCAGCGTTGCTGAATCGTTAGTCGAATAACGCACCACCAGCGGCTACGTTAGCACTAGGCGTAAGCCCCAAATGTGTCCATGCCATACGGGTAGCGGTACGCCCACGGGGGGTGCGTTGCATAAACCCATGTTGAATCAGATAGGGTTCTATCACGTCTTCGATAGTGTCGCGTTCTTCGCCAATGGCCGCAGCCAAGCTGTCTACGCCTACAGGGCCGCCATCAAAACGATGAATGATGGCTTCCAGTAATTTTCTGTCCATTAAGTCTAAGCCTAATGGGTCAACTTCTAGCAATGCTAGGGCATCGTTAGCTGTTTGTGAACTGATCGTGCCGTTGGCTTTGACGTCAGCGTAGTCACGTACACGACGCAGTAAGCGGTTAGCGATACGTGGTGTGCCACGAGAGCGTCGGGCAATTTCTTGAGCGCCGTCACCCACACATTCCACATTCAATAAGCGTGCGCTGCGCTCCACAATATGCTGTAGATCGGCGGTGTTATAGAACTCTAGTCTGGAGACAATACCAAAACGATCACGCAGTGGGTTGGTGAGCATCCCGGCGCGTGTTGTAGCGCCTACTAAAGTGAAGGGCTGCAAATCGATTTTGACGCTGCGGGCGGCCGGGCCATCGCCAATCATAATGTCGATTTGATAGTCTTCCATGGCGGGGTAGAGGATTTCTTCTACCACGGGCGATAGTCGGTGGATTTCATCGATGAACAGCACATCGTTTTTATCCAGATTCGTCAGCAAAGCAGCTAAGTCACCGGGTTTTTCCAGTACAGGGCCAGAGGTTTGGTGCAGACGTACCCCCATTTCTTGCGCCACGATATGCGCTAGCGTGGTTTTACCCAAACCCGGAGGGCCAAATAGCAGCACGTGATCCAGTGCTTCGTGACGGCCACGCGCAGCGGTAATGAAGATCTCTAATTGATCGCGTACACGCTGCTGACCTACGTAGTCATGCAGCGTTTTAGGGCGTAGTGCGCGTTCGATGGATTCTTCGTTGGGAGACTGTGCAGTAGCCTCAACCATACGAGGTGCTGGGGACGGATCGCTGCGAAGAGAGTCTGAATAAATGGCCATAGCAGTTCACTGAATGAATACACAGTATGGTACACCAATCACATAGTCCCGTGGGAGTGTCGCGCAAGCCTCGCTGGTGGCATAATGCTTTACTTATCTGTCTGCTCTATGACAGAGCCATGGGAGAATTTACGAAGATGTATGCTGTGTCGAATGGGCTCGATTTTGAAGAGATTGAGCGGGCTGAACAGCGTTTAAAAGGTGTGGCGCATCGTACACCGGTATTGCAATCCTCTACCTTGAATGCCTGGTTGGACGCAGAAGTTTTCTTTAAATGTGAAAACTTCCAGCGTGTAGGTGCATTTAAGTTCCGAGGGGGCTACAACGCGGTTGCCCGGCTAACGCCGGAACAGCGAGCGCGAGGCGTCATAACGTATTCTTCTGGCAACATGGCACAGGCCGTGGCATTGGCTGCGCGCATGCAAGGTGTGCATGCAACGATAGTGATGCCTGCTGATGCCCCCCAGGCTAAAAAAGCAGCTACCCAAGGTTATGGCGCCACCATTGTGGAGTATGACCGTCATCTTGATGATAGAGACAGCCTGACGCGGCAATTGGCCGCTGAGCAAGGCCTGTATTTCATTCCACCTTTTGGTGATGAAGGCATCATCGCAGGGCAGGGCACCGTAGCAAAAGAGTTATTTGACGATGTAGGCGAACTGGATCAGTTGTTTGTGCCTATAGGTGGTGGTGGTTTGCTGTCGGGTTCATTACTGTCCGCTAAAGCGTTATCGCCAGCATGCAAGGTGTTTGGTGTAGAGCCAGAACTGGGTAATGATGCGCAGCAGTCGTTGCGTCAAGGTCAGTTGGTGCGTATTGCTACGCCACAAACTATTGCGGATGGCGCGCAAACGCAGTCCTTATCTACCACCACCTTCAATATCATCACGCAGAATGTGACTGACATAGTGACTGTGAACGATCAGCAGTTGCTCAATATGCTGCGTTTCTTTGCTGAACGTATGAAGATGGTAGTAGAGCCTACTGGCTGTTTGGCTGCAGCAGCAGCCGTGCAGGCTGCCGAGCAGATTCGCGGTAAGCGTGTAGGGGTGATAGTCAGTGGTGGTAATTTGGATAGCCTGCAGCTATGCAAGTATTTAGCGCTTGGACAGGCTTTGCAGTGCCAACCGGATGCCGTCTGATACCGACACGTCTTCGGGTAGAGCTTTAAGTGCTTTGCTGGCTTCGGTGTTGTTGTAACCCAGAGCGAGCAAGGCATTCAGAATGTCACTGCGTTCGTTATGTGCCTGCTCAGGCAGGTTGGCAGCAATCGCGCTGTCTGCAGAAAATTTCCCACGCAATTCCAACAACAAACGCTCTGCTGTTTTTTTGCCAATGCCAGGAACAGTGGTAAGTAGGCTCGCGTCTTGCTGATGAATGGCAGCCGCTAAATCTTGCACGCTGAGCCCTGACAAAATAGACAAGGCAGTGCGCGCGCCAATGCCGCTTACTTTGATCAAGGTACGGAATGCAGCGCGCTCAGAGGCGTTGCCAAAACCGTAGAGTACGTGTGCATCTTCGCGCACCGTGAGGTGGGTAAACAGCGAGATACGGCTGTTCAGTTCACCCAAATCGTAATAGGTGCTCATGGGCACATCAATGTCGTAGCCCACACCGTTTACATCCACACAAATGGTGGGGGGCTGTTTTTCAATGAGCGTGCCTGTAATGCGTCCAATCATGAGGACTCCATTAAGAAATCAGTCGGCCTCCGCGTATGCGGGGTGTAGAGCTTGCTTGTTCCAGCTGAATACCTAAACGGCTGGTCAGTGGATAGTGATGGGCATGGCAGATGGCACATGCTAAGGCATCGGCGGCATCAGGTGCAGGAGGGCCATCCAGACGCAGCAGATGTTGCACCATCATTTGTACTTGTTCTTTGGCAGCGTGACCGCGACCTACTGTGGTTTTTTTGATTTGTAGGGCGGTGTATTCCATGACCGGGAGGTTCTTGTCCGCTAAGGCGCACAGTGCAGCGCCACGGGCTTGCCCCAGTAGTAGGGTAGATTGCGGATTGGCATTGACGAACACGTGTTCAATGGCCGCCTGATCAGGCGTATACAGGCCAACGACTTCGCGCACGTTATCCAAAATGACCTTTAAACGCTCTGAGAGAGCTAGCTCAGTGGGCACCACGATGGTGCCACTGGCCACATAGGTCAAGCTGGACCCCTGAGCCTCGATCACACCGAAACCGGTACGTCGTAGGCCAGGGTCAATGCCAAGTATGCGCATTAGTGATAGAAGTGGCGTGTGCCAGTGAAGATCATCACAATACCGCGTTCGTTAGCGGCTGCAATTACTTCATCGTCACGGATACTGCCACCGGGTTGAATCACGCAGGTAGCGCCTGCATCAGCAACCACGTCCAGACCATCACGGAAGGGGAAGAAAGCATCAGACGCAACGGCTGAACCTTGCAGGGTCAGACCAGCGTTAGAGGCTTTAATAGAAGCAATACGTGCGGAATCTACGCGGCTCATTTGGCCAGCGCCTACGCCCAATGTCATACCGCCAGCAGTAAACACAATGGCGTTGGATTTCACGTATTTAGCCACGTTCCATGCAAACAGCATGTCTTGCAATTGCTGTTCTGTAGGCTGCTTCTCGGAAACCACTTTGAAGTTTTCCACAGCGTCGCGGTAGGTGTCAGGAGTTTGTACCAACCAGCCGCCGCCCACACGCTTCACGTTGAAGTCGTTATGGGATTGACCATCAGGTACTACCAACACGCGTACGTTTTTCTTCTGAGCCAGAATATCCAGCGCTTCTGGGGAGTAAGAAGGGGCCAGCAAGACTTCCAAGAACTGAGCGCTGATGGCTGTTGCTGCTGCAGCATCTACGGTACGGTTCAGGGCGATGATGCCACCAAATGCCGACGTAGGATCAGTTTTCAGCGCTTGTTGGTAGGCTGCTAATGGTGTGTCACCCAAGGCTACGCCACAAGGGTTGGAGTGCTTAACAATCACACATGCGCCGTTGTCAAAACTGCGTACGCATTCCCATGCTGCATCCGCATCGGCAATGTTGTTGTAGGACAGTTCTTTGCCTTGCAGTTGTTGGTAGTTACCCAGCAAACCACGGCCTACTTCTTGGTCTTTATAGAAGGCTGCGCTTTGGTGTGGGTTTTCGCCGTAACGCAATGCTTGAGATTGGTGCAATTGTAGGCTCAATACTTGAGGCCATTCTTCGCGCTCAGGTGTGCTTTCAGCGGCAGGCTCAGGGTTAGTCAGGCTGCTCAGGTAAGAAGCAATAGCACCGTCGTAAGAGGCTGTGTGTGCGTATACTTTGCCAGCCAATTCCAAACGCAATGCGTAGCTGGTACGACCTTCGTCAGCATCCATTTCAGCCAAGATACGGCTGTAATCCAGAGGGTCGATCACAACGGTTACGCCACCTGCTGGGCCACCGTGGTTTTTCGCCGCTGCACGCAACATAGCTGGGCCGCCAATATCGATGTTTTCGATGGCATCGCCAAAACTACAGTCTTTCTTCGCAATGGTTTCGCGAAATGGGTACAAGTTCACTGCCAACAGGTCGATGCGGCTGATGCCGTGCTCTTCCAGTGTTTTCAGGTGAGCTGCATCGTCACGTCTAGCCAACAGGCCACCGTGAATTTTTGGGTGCAAGGTTTTAACGCGGCCATCCAGAATTTCTGGGGAGCCGGTGTGCTCGGCCACTTCGGTAACGGACAAGCCGGCTTCTTTCAGCAACTTAGCTGTGCCACCAGTGGAAAGCAGGCGCACACCACGGCTAGCTAGTGCTTGGGCGAAATCAACAATGCCGGTTTTGTCGGAAACCGAGAGCAAAGCGGTCTGGATTTTCATGAGAGTAGACGAGAGTAGTTAAGAATCAGGGTTGTAGATTATGCGATTGCAGCTTTTTGCGCAGCGTGCTGCGGGTAATACCCAGCATTTCGGCTGCTTTGGACTGGTTGCCCTGGGTACGCTCCAGTGCCACTTGAAGAACAGGGCGTTCGACACAACTGATGACCATGGCCAGCATATCGCGCGGCTCAGATTCGCCTAGGTCAGCAAAATAACGCTCTAGGCGGTCTCTGACAGATTGTTCTAGTGGGTTGGTAGTAGACATATTTTCTAAATTGGGTGTAACAGGCAACGCTGTTCCGATCAGGCAACAGCAGGTTCGTTTACAAAAGGTGCAGTAGGATCGCGTTGATCAAACCACTGCGATATAGCGTGAAACTGTTCGTGGGTAGTTTCGATCTTGTTAATCTGATCTAACCACGTCCGGATATCCGGAAGATGGGCGAAATACCACCCTATGTGTTTACGGGCAGTGCGTACTCCCGTGAACTCACCGTAGAAGGCGTAATGGTCTTCTAGGTGTTCCAGCAACACATCGCGCAACTCACCAAAGGTGGGTGGGGCGAGGTGCTCGCCATGTTGCAGGTAATGATTAATTTCTCTGAAAATCCAGGGACGGCCTTGGGCTGCCCGGCCGACCATAATTGCGTCTGCTTCAGTGTACTGTAGTACGTATTTGGCTTTTTCGGGACTATCGATATCCCCATTAGCAATAAGGGGTATATCTACCTCTTGCTTAACTTGACGAATGGTGTCGTATTCGGCTTCACCTTGGTACAGGTCGCAGCGTGTGCGGCCATGTAAGGTGAGTGCTGCAATGCCGCTTTCACGTGCTAAGCGGGCAATACGCAACGCATTTTTAGACTCTCTATCCCAGCCAGTACGGGTTTTAAGTGTAACCGGTACGTCTAGGGGCTGACAGGCAGTTACAACACTTTCCAAAATAGCAGCAATGCGTGGCTCGTCACGCAGCAAGGCGGAGCCGGAGGCAACATTACAGACTTTTTTGACGGGGCACCCCATGTTGATATCAATGATGCGTGCGCCTTTCTCTATATTGAAGCGAGCGGCTTCAGCCATCATTTCAGGGTCTGAGCCAGCAATTTGTACGGCAATAGGCGCGGTTTCGCCTTGATGGTCTATGCGTCTGGAAGTCTTAACGCTATTCCATAGTTTGGGGTTGCTTGCTGCCATCTCTGATACTGCATGCCCAGCCCCCAACGCCTTGCACAGGCGTCGGTAAGGACGATCCGTTACCCCTGCCATAGGGGCAACAAAGACGGGGTTAGCGAAGGACCAGGAGCCTATATGCATAAAACAGAGATAGTGAGGCCTGCGCAATGCAGGCCAAGGTTCAGATTCGGGTGCCTTGCAACAGGTGCGTGGCTAAGGTGTTTTTCGTTGCAGCAAACAGGTCCATGCTTAGCAAACCCAAGCCACAGGCATGTTGTACGAGTGGATTGGTGGTGCTGAAAACACGCGGCAGTATGTCGGTGACACCAAGGGTCAGCCATCGGTCTTGTCGTCGCGTGTTGGCATAGTGGGCAAGTACGGGTGCAGCATCATTTGTGGGGCAGGCTAGCCAAGGGCGTAGCACTTGCGCAAGTTGCGCTGCATCGCGCAGTCCTAAGTTTAACCCCTGACCCGCAACTGGGTGCAAGGTTTGCGCCGCATTACCAATGGTTACAGTGTGGTGGTCGGGCAACGTAGCGCCTGCGTACATGCTTAATGGAAACACCGATCGTTTTTCTACAACGCTTAAGTTTCCCATGCGTGAGCCGAAAGCGGCTTGTGCGTGTCGGTTGAACTCTTCCTCGGGCATGGCCGCAAGATTGGCTGCGATTTCTGGTGGGTTGCACCATACCAAGGCATACAAATCGTCGCCATCTGGGTGGGGTAGCAGGGCGAAGGGGCCATTTTGGGTGAAACGTTCGTACGCCCACCCTTTTTTTGGTAGTTGGCTGCGAAGGGTGCTAATCACGCCGTGCTGTTTGTAATTGCTATGCATGCCTTGCGGACGCACGCCATCTGAGAGCACTCGTACGCGGGTGCTGAACTGACCTTGGTTAGTCACGATCAGGTTGGCGTTCTGCAGACTTTTTGTCGCATCGATGTCAGCGTGTAAGAACTGTATGGGGCTGCGCGCAATAGCGGCATGTAAGGTGCGCAAAAGGGTGTCATAGCGTATGACGGCACCCAAAAACGGTACCTGTAATTCTGACGCTTCTATCAACGCTCGGCCTAATCTGCCTTGCTGGGAAACATGCACGGTTTCCATTGTGGCCAAGCCCGTGTCTGGCCACGCTTGCAAGCCTTGCAGCAGCATGGCACTGCCGTGATTCAACGCTAAGGCGCGTGGATCTCCAGGCGTAACCGTGCTGTGCTCAGGCAGGGGGCGGCCGATAAGGGCGATGCGGCTGGGATCGGGAGCCAGTTGTGCTAGCTGTAATGCTAGGGCGCAACCTACCGGCCCGGCGCCGCAAATGACTAGATCGTAATCAGTGGCGTGCATGGCGTTTGAGTCAAAGCAAAGAGTGCTGGCATTGTAACGGATGCCTGCTGGCCAAGCCTTGATAATGCTAAAACCGAACGGCTTTTTACAGCCTGTGGTACTGATGTTGCGCATAGAGCGCGTTATGTGGTCGCGGCTTGAGTCATTGGGCTAGATTGGCTAAAATATTGCCAACTTAACTTTATAAGGACTGTGTGGTGAATCCAGACCCCGGTGAAAGTAGCAGCCAGCATTGGCTGGCAACTTATTAACCAGGCGCGTTAGGCTAGAGCCTTCTCTACACAGCCACGCCCTGGTGCTACACAAAGCAAAAGGGCGTGTTATTCCTCACTAGAATCTCACGTCATTACTGTCCCTCTATGTTTTTGATCCTGGGCGCGTCTCGCGTTGCCGGGAGATGGGAGATGGCGATGAAAATCTTCAATCGTTTTTTACGTCGGGCTGGTGTACAGCAGCCTGTGATTCGTCCAGCATCGGCTTCTGAGTCGCGGCTGTCTGTGTTGTGCATGCGTCAAGATATGGCGTCTGTGCGCAAACGTATTTATACCGACTTTCAGGCAGCAGGCCTGCGTGTGAGCAACTTAAGTGTGGAACATGCTTCGCATGAAAATGCCAAGGCGTGTGTAACCATCAGTTGCCCACCAGAGATGCGCCCAGAGCTGATGACGCAAGCCCGCAGGCTGCGCGATCATCCTTCTATTTTGAATGTGCAATGGGAACCGCGTCAGCGCAGTAATGCATTAAACTAGAGCCTGTTATGTTGAATACGGGCTCTCATGATCGTTATTGACTGGCTTACCCCTTGGGAATTCTCTCCTACGCTGGTGGTGGTGTTCATCGCCAGCGCATGGCTATTCTGGCGTGGTGCCAAGGTGCACCACGTAGGTAGATTCAGGCAGTGGTTGTTCTGGGTAGGCCTGATCATGCTGTATCTCTCGCTGCATACTCGCGTGGATTATTATGCTGAGCGCATGTTCTTTATCCACCGTTTGCAGCACTTGGTGTTACACCACTTAGGTCCACTCATCATCATGGGTGCCTACCCTGGGCAGGTGATGCGTGCTGGGCTACCTATGTCATGGCGCTATAAATTGCGCGATTTCCGTGAAACTGGCATAGGTAAAGTGACTGAGCGTCTGCTCACACACCCCATCCTAATTCCCTTTTTATTCGTATTCTTTGTTCTCATCTGGTTACTGCCTATTCCGCAGTTCTACTCCATGATTGATTGGCGTTTGTATCGCTTCATGAATTGGTCAGTAGTGATTAGTGGTGTGCTGTACTGGAATTTGATTTTGGATAGACGTCCAAGCCCACCTGCAGCCATGCGGCCAGTAGGTAGGGTGTTGTCGCCCATTATCACCATGACGCCACAAATTATTGTGGGTGTATGGATTACCTTTTCTGCTAATGATCTCTACCCCATTTTTGATTTATGTGGTCGGGCGATCCCCTCTATTAATGCGTTGGAAGACCAAGGCATGGGCGGAATCATCATGTGGGTATTGGCTGGTTTGGTAGAAACCTTCGGTGTTATCTATGCGTTGGCAACGGTTATGCGCTTGTCTAGCCGTAATCGTCTGCCTTTGCCGCTACGTAAAAACTCCGCTGTTGCGCAACTAAAAAAAAGCGCCTCCTAACTCGGAAGGAATGGTTATGAGTTTCAAGCGAACCTTGCTGTCATCAGCGCTGGCGCTTTCCTTGTTGGTACAGCCAACCGTCATGGTTCAGGCGCAACCTGTGGGTATACCGTCCATGGGGGCGGCATCCGGCGCGGAATTGACCCCCGGACTAGAAAAACTGCTGGGCGACGCCATTATGGAGCAAGGGCGTCGTGATCCTACTTATATTGCCGACTTGATGGTTGAGCAGTATTTAAGTGAAGTAGGGCAGCGTCTGGCCAAATATGCGCCTGACTCTTTACAGCAGAACATCACCATCTTTGCGCTACGTGATCCTGAAATCAACGCGTTTGCGTTACCGGGTGGTTATATAGGGATTAACAGCGGTTTGGTATTGGCTTCTAAAAGTGAGGCTGAACTCGCATCCGTAATAGGGCACGAGATTGCCCACGTGGCGCAGCGCCACATTGCACGCGGCATGACACAAAGTTCGCAGTCGGGTCATATTATGATTGCGGCGATGGTGGGAGCGCTGCTGGCCGCCTTATCCGGTAGTGCAGATTTGGCGATGGGTGTGGCAACCTTTGGTCAAGCGGCTGCTATAGATAGACAACTGGGGTTTTCCAGGCAGGCTGAGCAAGAGGCTGACCGTGTGGGCTTTCAAATGCTACAAAAAGCAGGGTACGACCCTACCGGTATGGCAGACATGTTTAAGCGCTTGATGGAGGTCTCGCGCTTGAATGAAGGGCCGCGTAACGTCTATGCGAGTACTCACCCGCTGTCATTGCAGCGTTTGTCTGATATAGAAAGTCGTATAACGTCGCTGAGCGGACAGAACTTCCACCAAGATCCGGCCTTCTGGTATGTGCGTGCGGCGCTACGGGTAATACAGGCTAAAAGCGGAAGTAACCTGCAAAATGCCATGCAAGCCATGCGTAGCGAGGCTGAAAGTGGCAGTGGTGTGCAGCGATCGGCTGCCGAGTATGGCTTAGCGTATGCCGCGTGGCAGCGCAGAGATTTTGCTACTGCTGAACAGCATTTGGCTGCTGCTCGTGACGGTGGGCGGTATCAGGCTAGTGCACTAGATGTATTGGCTATTAACTTGGCGCAAGGCCAAGGTGAATTCCAGCAAGCGGCTACATTGGCAGATCAGGCGCGCCGAAGATGGCCGGATAGCCAAGCAGTGGCTTTGGTGTATGTGCAGTCGTTGCAGCAACAGCGTCAAGAGCAGCAAGCAGTAGATTATTTAACGACAGCTTTACGCAAGTGGCCACATATTCCGCAATTCCAAAAATTGCTGGCAGAAGGCTATGAGCGCTTGGGCGAGCCTATTGCTGCACGTAAGGCGATGGCGAAGTATTACCAAATGATTGGTGCGCTACCTACAGCGGTAGAGCAGTTACAGCAAGCACGCTCACGCAGTAAAGACTTCTATGAGCAGTCTGAACTGGATGTGCAAATTAGGGAACTGCGTAGCCGCTTGGAGTCCGAGCGTTTGTTGTTAGAACGTTTCCGCTCTTAAGCTTATTGGCCGGTTTCAAAGAACAGCGCTAATCGTGCCGGCAACCAATTGATGTTGCCGGGAAAGGCGCCGGTAGTGAAGCCTACGTGTCCGCCTTGAGATGGCTGGTGCAGCACTACGTGTTCAGATACGTCTTGCAGCGTAGGCAAGGAGCTAGGCGGTACAAATGGGTCGTTGCGCGCATTCAGCACCAGCGTGGGTATTTGGATGCGATTCAAAAACTGTTTGCTGGATGACTTGGTCCAATATTCCAATGCGTGTTTAAAACCATGCATGGGAGCAGTGTATACATCATCAAAGTCACGCAGTGTACGAGCATGGTTTAAGCGCAGGATATCGATCATGCCGGGGAAGCGGCGTGACTTGTCAAAAATCTTGCTTTTCATGCTACGTAGAAAATACGGACAATAAATATAGCGGCCTACAAATCCCGTAGATAAACGTTCACCACAGGCTACTAAGTCTGTGGGTACAGAAACGGCAGCGCTGGCTTTGATCCAATCGGTTTGTTCGGCGTGTTCACCCAAATGCTTAAGCATGGCATTACCGCCCAACGATACCCCTACGGTGTGCCAACTGGCTTGGGGTAGGCGTTGTCGTACGGTTTGCAGCATGAAAGCAATCTCTTCGCTGTCGCCGGAGTAGTAGGCGCGCGCCATACGATTAGGGAATCCGGAACAGCCACGGAAGTGGGCTACCACCACTACCCAGCCACGAGCACGAAAGTACTGAGCGATAGCCTGAGCGTAATGGCTGTTACTGCTGCCTTCCAAGCCGTGAAACAAAACCAAGGCTTGTAGGTTGTGGTGCTGGGTTAGGCTTTTCCAATCTTCGGGTTGCAGCCAACGACGCGCAGCCGTTTTTTGCAGATGGGCATCTTTGCCTGCCATGGTGCCATCGGCAAGGCGGTCGGCAAATAAACCGGGGCCAGCCCAATCTAAATCAACGAAGTCGCCATCCGGGGTGTCCACGCGCTCTCGTACAAACGCAATATTGTGGTGTTGGGCACAATACGCGCTGTAAATGGTTTGCAGGTGTCCTCCGGGTAACCAGACGGGAAGAGGGCACGGCGAGAGATCGAGTTTGGCTGTCACAGGATGAAGCGTAATGGAGATGAGCCTAAGCAGGCAGTCATGCTAGGCAGCAGTGAACGTGAAAAGCTTAGTGGTGAGAATGATCACCGATCACTTTGTACGTAGTACCGCAGTAAGGACAGCTAGCTTCGCCAGTTTTGCTGGTGTCAATAAACACGCGTGGGTGCATATTCCACAAAGGTGTGTGTGGACCTGGGCAATGTACGGGAAGGTCTTCGCTAGGTACTTCAATAATGTCGTTTTGGTGTTGCGTGTTGCTCATGGTGCGATCCTGTATCAACAAGGTGTTTTTTCCATGCCGTCTATTGTAGCAAGCCCATGCGGGCTTAGGCGGTTCAGTAAGATTCTGTTTGCTTTCTGTTTGGTGTATGAGCAGTTTGTTGTTTTGATCCCATAACTCCGTGGTTGCGTCTGGGGTGTGTAGGGGAATTGCGCTACCATTTATCCACATGAAAGCATAGAAACTGCGTGTAGAGAAAGGGTTGTGGGAGCAATTAGAAAAATAAAACGGCACTGGCCGGATGCAACGCGGCGGGCGTGGTTTATGCAAGGGGTACAAGACTTGCTGCCCACCATGATCGCTACCTCCGTGTGGGGGTTTGTGACTGGCGTAGCTATGCTGAAATCAGGCCTTACAGAAGCAATGGCTTCGTGGATGACGGTATTGGTATATGCCGGCTCTGCGCAGTTGACGTCACTTCCTTTGATCGAGTCTCATTCACCGTTATGGCTGGTTTTCGTGGCGGCCTGTATTGTGAATATACGGTTTGTGATTTTCTCAGCTGCTATGTATCCCTTCTTTAGGCACTTAAGCTGGAAGAAGCGTTTAGGGTTGGGGTATCTAACCGGCGATATTAGCTTTGTGCTGTTCATGGCGCGTTTCGGTGAAAGTGCCCAGCGCGGTATTCCCCAACACGTGTGGTATTTGATGGGTGCGGTAGTACCTGGTTGGGTGATTTGGCAAGTTGCGTCTATTGCCGGCATCTTTTTTGGCACCTTTATTCCTGATGATTGGTCGTTAGAATTTGCGGCGGTGTTGGCGTTGCTGGCAGTTTTGTTACCGTTGGTAGCGACGCGTCCGCTCTTCGCTTGTCTCGTGGTGGCGGGTGTTGTGGCATGGGCTGGGCAACTGTTGCCACTGCGCTTGGGCTTGCTTGCTGCCGTCATCTGTGGCGTGATAGCGGGCGTGGTAGTTGAACAACTGCAACGCAAGAGGACGACCCCATGAGTACGCAATGGCAGTATGATTGGTATGTTTTAGCGGTTATAGGGTTGCTGTTTGTATGCAGCTTAATAACCCGCTCCGGTTATTGGTTAATTGGTGACCACCTACCATTGCCGGACTCGGTACGCCGAGCGTTGCGTTATGCACCGGTGGCAGCGCTGATTGCTATTATTGTTCCCGAACTTCTGCCTTGGCGAGCAGGCGGGGGCCCTGAAATTGATATCAAGGCAATTGCAGCAATCTTTGCGGTACTGGCTTATTTGCGTACGCGTAGCACGCTTGTCGTGATTATTGCGGGTATGGTGATGTTTTGGCTGTTGAAGTACTTCTTTGCCTGATTACCGGCCTGCCTCGGGCCCATATAGTAAACGGGATGGCGTCGTGATGATGCTCCCTTGCCCTTGCATTCACCTGATGACATGCCACTCAGGTCTTATACTTTTTCCATGAAAGAAGCCACAAGTTTCGACGTTACACAATCTTTTTCTGACTTTGGCCTACATCCGGCCATTCTTGCCGCCGTTTTAGGCGCTGGCTATAGTCAACCTACGCCCATACAAGCACAAGCTTTGCCTCCTGTGATGGATGGCCGAGACGTGATGGGGGCGGCGCAAACAGGAACCGGTAAAACGGCAGCGTTTTCGCTGCCTATCTTGCATAGACTGATGCCGTTGGCTAATAGCAGTGCATCGCCTGCTCGTCATCCTGTGCGCGCATTGATTCTGACACCCACCCGTGAATTAGCTGACCAAGTGGCTGCTAGCGTGCGTTTGTACACTAAAGGTACGCCATTGCGTTCAGCAGTCGTGTTTGGTGGTGTAGATATAGCACCTCAGAAAGATACGCTGCGTCGTGGGTGCGAAGTTCTGGTGGCCACACCAGGGCGCTTGTTGGATCACATTGAACAAAAAACGGTGAACTTGTCTCAAGTCGGCATTTTGGTGCTGGATGAGGCTGACCGTATGCTAGACATGGGCTTTATGCCCGATTTGCTGCGTATTGTGCAGATGTTGCCTAAGCAGCGCCAAAGCTTGTTGTTCTCGGCTACCTTTAGCCCTGAAATTCGCAAACTAGCCTCTAACTTCTTGCGTGACCCTGTCACCATCGAAGTGGCAGCACGTAACGCTACCGCTGATACCGTGACTCAGGTGGTGTATGCCTTACGCCCCGAGCAAAAGCGCGCGGCGGTTAGTCATATCGTGAAGTCCAAAGGCTTGAAGCAAGTGATTGCGTTCACCAACACCAAAGCGGGTGCGGCACGCCTAGCGCGTGAGTTGGAACGTGATGGCTTGAAAGCCGAGTCTATTCACGGCAATAAAAGCCAGCTTGAGCGCATGAAAGTATTGGATGCGTTTAAAGCAGAAGAATTAGATGTGCTGGTGGCTACTGATGTAGCAGCGCGTGGTTTAGACGTGGCCGGTGTGCCTTGCGTGATTAACGTAGACTTGCCATTTAATGCTGAAGACTATGTACACCGTATTGGTCGTACAGGTCGTGCTGGGGCGAGTGGTGAGGCGTTTTCGTTGTACTCACCGGCTGAGCAACAGTTGCTAGATGCTATAGAAAAGCTGATCGGTAGAAAGATTAAACAAGAAGTTCCGCAGTTGGCCGAGCCGCGCGAGCGTAGCAACAGTGGTAAGAGCAACAGCAGCGGCAACAGTCGTCGTAGCTATAGCCGTAATCAAGCGCCGTTGGATGATTTCTTCACCAAACCTTATCAGCCACAATCTGCAGCAGCTGACGCAACGCAAGAGTCCCGCTCTAGTAATGGCGAGACCCGTAAGCGTTCGGTAGGTGTGTTACTTGGTGGCGGCCGCTACTAAGTCAGTAAACTGCCCAGGGCCCGTGTCAGTGAGCACGGGCATTTCTGCGGCATGATCCAGCAATCGTTGTAAATGCTCTATGTGCGGCAGTACGCTGCCAAAAAATAGCGTGCCTGCGCTGTTTTGCACTAATAGAGTGGGGAAGTCGTCTACATCGGCATCGCCCAGCAGTTCTTCATTCTCTTCCACATCTACCCATACAAAAACAGCGTGCGGATACTGTGCGCTTAATGACGTGAACAGTGGTTGATAGGCTGTACAAGTTTTGCACCATGCGGCGCAGTAACACACTACCAACAGTTCTGGGTGTGGCCCTTGTAGACGCTGTTGCAGGGCTGGTAGGTCGTCAGGTAAAAAATGCATGGTGGTGGTTGAACGTTATAGGTTAGAAGTGTCTAAGTATGCATTATCATAGCCCCATTCAACCTTTGTAGATGTTTTGATGACGACGCAACAACCTTTTTCTTCTAGCGTGGGACGCGTGCTGTTTACCCTAAAACAAGCCGCTATTTCACAGTTACACCCCAAAATGCTGGCAGCTTTGCTGCTGCCTATAGCCGTGGCATTGGTGGGGGCGATCATTATGATCTGGACGTTGTGGACTCCATTAAGCCTATATGTAGGTAATTGGATGGATCATTCCGCGTGGGTGAATCAGACTGACGGGTGGTTTGCGCAACAAGGGTGGTTGAGCTGGTTTAGCTTAAGCGCGAGCCTGATCCCTATTATCGTGGTGTTAATTATTTTTCCGGCCTCGGGTGCGCTGGGAATGATCGTTGCCTCTATTTTTGTGATGCCCTTGGCGCTAAGCCATGTGCAGCAAAAATATTACCCAGACCTCAAACAAGAGAGCAGTAATGCCACGCTGTTGAGCGTGTCGAATGCAATCAGTGTGGGCATTATTTTTATGGTGGGTTGGGTATTAACCATGCCACTTTGGCTCATTCCATTTTTGGGATTCTTAGTGCCGTTGTTTTGGGGTAGTTTCTTGTTTACCCGTTTGCTACGTATGGACTCGTTGGTTGAGCATGCGGATGGTGCTGAGCGCGACGAAATTATGGCGAAGAACAAGCGTGAATACTGGCTGTTAGGGCTGGCAATGGCGCTGCTAAACTTTTTGCCGCCAGCCTGGTTAGTGCTGCCGGTGTTCTCGGCGTTAGCCTTTTCTCATTTCTCGTTGCAGCAATTGCACCAGTTACGTTCTCAAGAGCGCCTAACTAGAGGATAATGGCATTTTGTCATTGATGGGATAGCATACGGCATGGCAGAGCAACAACGAATTCGCCTGATTATTATTGGTGATGAAATTCTTTCTGGACGACGTCAAGACAAGCATTTCGCTAGTTTGGTAGAGATGCTTGGGCAACGCGGTATGAAGCTGCACGGCGCCGAAATTATCTCGGATGACGCGGATCACATCGAAGCTACACTACGCCGTAGTTTTGCAAGCCCTGACATTGTGTTTTGCTGTGGTGGTATTGGTGCTACGCCCGATGACCAAACACGACAAGCTGCTGCGCGCGCCTTAGGGGTGCCGCTACAACTGCACCCAGAGGCGGCTGCGCTGATTAACGAGCGTAGCCAAGAAATGGCCGCTGCAGGTAAAGGCAGTGCAGACCCTAACCACCCTGAAAACCAACAACGTTTGCAAATGGGTGTGTTTCCTGAAGGGGCAGAGATTGTCCCAAACTCGTTTAATAAGATTCCCGGCTTCTATATACAGAACCATACCTTCATGCCTGGTTTTCCTGTGATGGCTTGGCCCATGATGAAATGGACGCTAGATACGCGTTATCAAGCGTTGCAGCATTTGCAGCCAACCATGGAGTATTCTTTTTTGGCCTTTAGTTTGCCAGAATCGCGTATTACTCCAGCGCTGGAATCAGTAGAGCAACAATGGCCAGGAATTAAAGTCTTTAGTTTGCCTAGCGTAGGTGAGGAGGGCGGACGCCCCCACATCGAACTGGGCGTAAAAGGCGAAGCTCAAGCGGCGGCAGCGGCCCTGCAGTTTTTACGGCTAGAAGTAGAACGTTTGGGTGGTGAGCTCTCCGCTTCCTAAAATGACTTGCTTTAGTTGATACATTTCCATAATATGGGAATGTTGCGCTGCATCAAATAATCTTATGTCACGACCAGCTACTAATCCTTCCTCCAGTTCTCCGTTTGGCTCAGGTGTAATCACCATTCAAGTACTGGAGCGCGCCATGATCCTTCTGGATGAATTGGCACGTCAATCTGAACCTGTTCCCCTGAAAGATCTTTCTAAGGCTACAGGCCTGCATACCTCTACTGCACACCGAATTCTGAATGATTTGGTAGTGGGGCGTTATGTGGAGCGTGTGGACAGCGGCTTGTACCGTTTGGGTATGCGCTTGCTGGAATTGGGCTCATTGGTAAAAGGGCGGTTGGACGTACGTGCTGTAGCGTTAGAGCCTATGCGCGAATTGCATCGCATTACCGGACAAACGGTAAACCTGTCTTTGCAACAAGCTGACGAAATTGTGTATGTAGAGCGTGCGTGGAGTGAAAACTCTGGCATGCAGGTGGTAAGAGCCATTGGTGGTCATGCCCCATTGCACTTAACGTCTACTGGCAAATTGTTTTTGTCTACATGGGAAAGCCGCCAAGTACGTGCTTATGTGATGCGTACCGGGCTGTCTGGCACCACACGCAACAGCATTACACAAATCGAAGATCTGGATCGCGAGCTGGCCTTAGTGCGACGTCACGGTTACGCGCGTGATAACGAAGAGCTGGAATTGGGTGTGCGTTGTATAGCAGCAGGTATTTACGATGACACGGGCAAACTACTGGCTGGTTTGTCGTTATCAGCCCCTGCAGAGCGTATGCGTGATGATTGGATACCGGTATTAATGAGTACCGCTAAAACTATTTCCCACGCATTGGGACATGGTCACTAAAAATAGCCGGACACCGTAAAACGTAGTCCGGTTTTTTTATATCTATATAACCTACTGATAATAAAAAGCTCTCTGTTGTGCATGCAAACCAACTATTTGGTCGTATGTACTTGACCACAGCAAAGTAAGATGTAAAATGATTGTTATGTTGCGTTGCAACATGAAGGTAACCGTAGGGTAGCGTTAACGGTCAGCCTTCCTCGTAAGCTGTATCCTTACTCTTTACTCCACCGAGGTTAACGACATGAGCACCCCACAACAGCAATTCATCGCCACAGGCAAAGCCAATTTGGATAACTTGGTCGCAGCACAAAATCGCATGTTTGCTGGTTTTGAAGCGCTGATCGATTTGAACCTGACAGTGTTCAAATCCTCTTTGGAAAACTTGGCTGAAAAAAGCCAACAAGTTGCTAGCCTGAAAAACCCAGAGCAAGCATCTTCCTTCGCTACTACTTTGTTGCAGCCTTCCGCTGAAGGCGCACTGAACTACAGCCAGCAAGTGTTTGACATCATTGCCGGTCTGCAACGTGATCTGGGCAACCTGACAGAAGCTCAAATCAACCAAAACCAACAGCAAGTTAGCCAACTGATTGAGCAAGCCGAGAAAAATGCTCCAGCCGGTAGCGAAAGCTTCTTTGCAATGGTTAAAACGGCTGTGTTGAACTCCACTCACGTGGCTGACAGCATGGTTAAAGCTGGTCGCCAAGTAAGCGATGTGGTTGATTCCAACATCACTGCTGCACGTAACGCCGCTGTTAAAGCAACAGAAAAAGCTGCTGAAGCTGTAGAGAAAACTGTAAGCCGTGCAACACGCGCTGCTTCCACACCAGCTTAATATGCTGCATGGCAGCCAGTAGGGCTGCCAGTACCTCATCTGCGTTGTATATTTTCCCCCGGCTGGTTCGGGGGATTTTTTTGTCTACTTTTTGTCTAGTGCGCGCGCAGGCCACGTAACAGCAGGTCTAGTGCCGTGATGCTTTGGCTAAGCCTAGTGTTGCCATCTTCACCGTCGGCAATCCAAAAGGCCGCTTCGGCCAAACTGCCGTAAATCAATGACGCTAGTGCTTGTGGGTCAACGCTGGCAACCGTACCTTGTGTAATCAGGTTCTGGATCAAGCCTTGCATAGAACTGATGCAATGGCGTTGAGATTCCGGTGTGGCACCACCTAAAACCGATTTGGCATCACGCAGCACAATACGCTGTATTTCAGGCTCTAAAGCCATTTCTAAATAGCCACGGCAACGGGCGCAAAAGCCTTCCCATGCATCGTCAGCGCTGCTGGAAATGGTATGTAGACGTGCATCCATTTCGGCGTCTATTTGCTCTACTACGGCTTGCAGCAAGCCTTTCTTATCCCCGAAGTGATGGTATAACGCACCGCGAGTAAAGCCTGCCTGAGCGGTTAACTCATCCATGGAGGTGTCGGCATAGCCGTGTTCACTAAAAGCTTGTCTGGCTGATGTGATGAGCTGTTGGCGGGTTTCTTCCATTTCGGCGCGGGTGCGTCTGGCCATTGCGTTCTCCTTACATACGGTATGCATGTATTGTCGCTGGGGAGCAAAGAACCCGCAAGGTAGTAGCTAAAGAAAAAGGCAGAGCGCGTATGCGGCTCTGCCTTTTCAACTGTGAGGACTATAGCTTTAGTCTTTCAGGGCACGAATGCATTCATGAATCAGTGCCGGGCCACGGTAGATTAAGCCGGTGTACAACTGCACGGCATTAGCGCCTGCATCCAGCTTGTCTTGGGCATCGTGTGCAGATTGAATACCACCTACCCCAATAATGGGGAAGTCATCGCCTAATTGGCGGCGCAGGCCTCGAATAACAGACAATGACAGGGCATGTACCGGAGGGCCAGACAAACCGCCTTGCTCATCTGAGTGTGGTAAGCCTTCTACGGTTTCACGGCTTAATGTGGTGTTCGTAGCAATCACGCCATCAATACCGTTTTCGCGCAGACTGTCAGCAATAGCGGCAATTTGCTCTTGGTTCAAATCAGGAGCGATTTTGACGGCGATGGGTACATAGCGCTGATGTTGATCGCTTAGTTCTTTGCGCTTCTCGGACAAGGCACGTAGCAGGCTATTCAGTTCGTCAGCCGCTTGTAGCGCACGCAGGTTTTGTGTGTTGGGCGACGAGATGTTGACGGTGATGTAATCCGCTTCAGGGTAGACACCTACCAAACCTTTGAGGTAATCATCCACAGCCGCTTCAATAGGTGTGCTGGCATTTTTACCAATATTCAGCCCTAAAATACCGCCTTGCTTACGCCAGTTGCTGCGTTTGACATTGCTTAAGAAGGTATCTAAACCATCGTTGTTAAAACCAAAACGGTTGATCAGTGCTTGGCGCTCTGGCAATCGGAACAGGCGTGGTTGTGGGTTGCCAGGCTGTGCTAGAGGGGTCACGGTGCCCACCTCTACAAAACCAAAGCCCAAGCTCGCCAGCGCATCAATATGCGCGCCATTTTTGTCCAAGCCGGCAGCCAAACCCACCGGGTTTTTACAGGTTAGCCCCATTAGTTGAATGGGTTTACCTTCGGGTGGTTTGGGTAGCAAGCGTTGAGTAACCGGGTTCTGGTGCAGAGTACTCAAGCGCTGCAAAGTAAAGTTGTGGGCCTGCTCTGCATCCATGGAAAACAGAAGTGGGCGAACAGCAGCGTAACTTTTGAATAGTAGAGACATAGGCACAAAGAACTAGGGTTAGGGGGCCGACCAACTCCCGTTTTGTAAAAGCTGGTAGGGAGTAAATCGGGTCTTGTAGGCCATTTTCCGGCTCTGCTCAATCCAGTAGCCTAGATATAGCCAAGGTAGCCCCAAGGATTGGCATAAATGTATTTGCCAAAGTATGGCATAAGTTCCCAGACTCTCTGTAGAGTCTGGCGAAAAAAAAGTATAGACCGCAGAGAGCCCTTGGTCGAGCATATCGCAAAGCGCCACAATTTTTAGCGCTTGTGTCTCGGGGTCACGGAACTCAATTAAACGGGAGTCCACCTGACTGGACAATAAAAACTGGGCATATTGCGCACGCACCTCGTGGTCGTCTTGATGCAAGTCGTGGCGTTGTGCCTGATAGTCGCGATACAGCAAGTAGTGCTCTTCGTTCCATGCTAGTGGCAGCAATTGCACACTCAGGTGCTGCAGACGTTTCCACACACGGCGCTGAGTACGGTCTGCCTTAAAGTTATGCACATCAATGCGTAACGAGGTGCAGGCCTTACATTGTTGGCAGTTGGGTTTATACACAAATGTGCCACTACGTCTAAAGCCCTGATCCACCAATTGTGAATACGTGCTGGAGCTAATGGCATCGGCAGGAACTGCAACCTTGGAACGTGCTTGTCGTTTAGGCAGGTAACTGCAGATGTAGGGCGCAGTGGTGTAAAACTGCAAAGGTTGTACGGTGGGGTCTGGCGCATGCATCATAGGGCGCTCTGATCTGCTAAGAGGTGGACTGTTGAACATAGCACACCATCGTGCAGCAGTTGTCCTTGATGCCACGTTGGTGCGGCATGACGCTGTCCTTGTTGTAGCAGGTGTACAAAATCAGCCCTAGGCATCGCGGTAGCACCTAGGCTAGCCAAGTGGGCAGTTTCTTGTTGGCAATCTATGTAGGGCACCTGATTGGCACGCAAAAACTGTACTAAGTAATAGAGGGCAATTTTGCTGGCATCCGTTTGCAAGGCAAACATGGACTCGCCAAAGAAGAAGCGGCCCATGCAAATGCCATACAGCCCACCTACCAACTGGCCATCTACCCAGGTTTCTACGCTGTGGGCGTACCCAGCGTGATGCATACGTTCGTAGGCATCCATAATGTCTTGTGTGATCCACGTGCCTTGTTCGGCACGGGTTTCCGAGCAATGGCGTATGACGTCACTAAAGCTTCTATCCGTATGTACTTGTATGGAAGCGTTAGGTGCTTGTTCTTGTCTAGCAATTTGCCGACACTTTTTACCTAAGGAACGCGACAGCTTGAAGTGCTCAGTAGCCAGTACCATGCGCGGATCGGGACTCCACCACAATATGGGGTCACCTTTGCTAAACCATGGAAAAATACCGTGTTGATATGCGGTAATCAGGCGTTGCAAGCTTAAGTCTGCACCCACCGCCAGTAAACCGCCTGGTAAGGCGGCTTCCACAGGAGGAAAAGGACTATGGGGTGACAGCAGCGCCAGAGTGGTCATGACTAGCGTATGTGGAAAGGGGTTTCCAGTGCGTAGAAGTGAGAATCAAAACGGCCACGTTTCACGTCGTTGCAGTAGTGTTCTAAGGTGGTGCGTACCGTGCGGAAAGCCAAGTCATCCCAAGGGATTTCGTCGGGGGTGACAAACATGGTTTCCAGCGTTTCTGGCCCAGGATTGAGTTCAGGGCTACGCAAATTACCCAAGTAATAAAAGTGCACTTGTTCGGCGTGAGGTACATCAATCACCGTGTATAGTTTGCTTAACTCTACCGATGCCCCGGCCTCTTCATCTGTTTCCCGCAATGCCCCTTCTGCGGTGGTTTCATTGAGTTCCATAAAGCCTGCGGGTAAGGTCCACAACCCATAGCGCGGTTCAATCGCGCGTTTGCACAGCAAAATTTTGCCGTCCCAAATAGGCAGCACACCCACTACGTTACGCGGGTTTTGGTAATGCACAGCCCCACAGTTCTCACATACATCACGCAGACGGTTGTCCTCAGGAGGCACCATTTGTGTCAGGGGATGAGCGCATTGACTGCAATATTTTTGACTGCGTGGAACGGGAAAATAAAATTCGGGAGAGGGGCTGCTCATAATGATGATTGGTCTGTGATAGGAGTGGGGGCAGGGAGCCTAACAAAGCCGGATAGCCCGGGCAGATCTTGATCCTGAGTGTAGTACACCGTAGCACTTTGCGGTATGGCTAACATTGCACAGTGGTACTGTAACGCTTTGCCATGCAGGGTTTGGGGATCGTGATGTTCCAGATAGTCCAGCAACGAGATGTCATCGCTAAGACGTAATTGTTCTGCCAGCGCAGGCAGATCTCTGCCAGCAATCAGACCGCAACCTTCGGGGCTTTGTAGATAAAGCTCACCCAGATCGGTGATATACCACGCTGAGGTCTGTTCAATAGGATGGTGTGTATGGCTGCACAGTTGTAGCTCTGCATTCAATCGCAGCAACAAAGGTGCTTTTTCCAGCATCACATAAACGCGCTGTGGGCCATTTTGAAAGTACCAGCAACCGCGTTCATCTGCTGCATAGTTGCGCTCAATGAAATGCTGCAATGCCGGCGAGGTAACGCGGCTTGATGCAGCAAAGTCAGGTGCAGCATGGGGGGTAGCATAAATATGCCAATGGCCCTGTGCTGAAAGCGCCAAGTAGCCATAAGCATGCGGAACATTAGGCCATTTTTGCTGGCCTTGCAGCACAAGTTCATCCATCAGATCTACGCTTGAGCAGCGTTATCAAACAGTCACTCAGGCATTATAGGCGTGGCTGCCGAAGAGGGGGATGTAAATTCACGCGCCCAATCAGCTTGTGTGTAGTCGGCATCACCATACAAGCTTTGTACGTTTTGCTCACCTTGTAGCAGTTGTTTAGCTAAGGTGGTGAGTGCTTGTAGGTCTTGAATGTTACGCACCTCTATGGGGCAACAAAGTTCTACCACACGACCTTGTGTAGTCCAGTAGCTACGCAGCTCAGGGCGTATATGGAAGTCGGTGTCTTGACCCACTTCTTGAATCTTTTGGCTAAGTTCTTGGTAGAAGGCTTGTCTGGCTTCGTGCGAAGCAGGTGACCAGCTTAAGAGTTGGTGCGATGACAAGCTTAGGTTGCGGTAGTTCGCGCTGTTATCCGCAATCCACAACTCTTGTTCCAAGGTAGGTTGGTGCTGCAACTGTTGCCATGCCAGCTCTTCGACCAGACGCATGTAACGCAGACGAGGGTGTTCCCAGTGCAAATACACACGATGGTCATTTTGCACAAAGATAGCATTGGCTTCATACGTGAAGGCATCGGTTGAACGGCCTAGGCGCTGCAGGTTGTATAGACCTTGCAATAATGGCAGAGGCTGGTGCTGGTGGAATTGTTTAGCACGCTGTTTCAGCTGCTCTATATGGGAACGTTTCATCGAGATGCGGTGTAAAAAGGCCAAGACTCTATTATGAGGCAGTTTATATGGTGGCTACTAGTGCTCTAGGCGATCTGAGAGAAATTCTAAGAATGCCCGTAGTTTGGAGGGTAAATGCCGGGTGGGCGGATACAGTGCCCATGCCATGCCGCTGTAATTGGTTTTGAAATTCCACTCAGGTAGTACAGGCACAATACGACCCGTTGCCAAAGCCTGTCGCGCGGTGAAAAAAGGTAGGCTACCTATACCTAGATTTTGCAGTACGGCGTCTAAACGCACGCCGGTATGGTTGGCGGCATAGCGCCCCTGCACTTGTACGGTGAGCTGTTTATTGCCTTGAGTGAACTTCCAACGCGAGTCACTGGGTTCTTCCCCTAAGTAAATACAGCTGTGTTGTTTAAGGTCGTGCGGGTGCTGTGGCGTGCCATGTTGCGCTAAGTATTCTGGTGTGGCGCACAATAGGTGTTCAATAGACAGCAAGGGGCGACCCATCAGCCCGGGTGGTGGTTGATTGGTGATGCGTATGGCAACGTCTACTTCGTCATCAATCAGGTCTACATAGCGGTCATCCAAACGCATGGAAATATCTACTTTTGGGTAACGTGCGAGAAAATCTGGAATATGAGGGTGAATTAAAAAATGGCCTACCGCTTTAGGAACGCTGAGGCGTAATTGTCCATATGGTTCTTCATGGTGATGGCCGGACACCTCAATAGCTGCTTGGGCGGCATGCAACATATCTTGGCAGTGGGCGTACACCGCTTTGCCTGTATCACTTAAGCGTAGCTTGCGGGTGGTGCGTTGTAGCAAGCGATTACCCAACGCTTTTTCTAACCGTGCAATAGCGCGGCTAACCGCAGAGGGCGTAGAACCTAGCTGGCGAGCGGCTTCAGAAAAACTGCCTACCTCTACCACCCTAACAAATATCGCCATTTCAGCCAGTAAAGGCAGTAATTGATTTGTGCTCATAGGGAAATAATTATTTGATATTTTGGATGATTATCGCAGCACTAAGAGGTGGCTACAATAATCACCTTGAATCCCACAGGTATGAGTTGAGCATGTTGGCAACATATTGGCAGGAATTTTTAGGATTAGCGCTGATTCACTTCTTGGCGGTGTTGGCCCCCGGGCCAGATTTCGCCATTACGATTAGACAAAGTGTGCGTTTTGGCCGACGTGCGGGGATTTTTACGGCCTTAGGTATTGGAGCGGGTATTTCTGTGCATGTGTTGTACACCCTAATCGGGGTGAGTGCATTGATGCACACCACGCCGTGGTTAATGACTGCAGCCAAGTTTATTGGGGGCGCGTATTTGCTGTATTTGGGGATTAACTTCTTGCGCAGCAAACCTACATCGCCGGATGCGCTAGACCCAGATTGCAAACCAGAAGATGCAGGGCAGAGTGCCTCACGCTCGTTTTGGATTGGTTTTATGACCAATGCCACAAACCCTAAAGCGACGCTATTCTTTTTGGCAGTGTTTACATCAGTAGTGCAAGCCACAACGCCATTGTCCGTACAAGCGCTGTATGGGTTGTGGATGTGTTTGGTGAATGCCGCTTGGTTTGTGTTGGTGTGTTTGCTGTTTTCTAATCAGCAAGTACGACAACGCTTTACCCGCAGTGGCTACTGGGTAGACCGCGGGATGGGCGTTGTATTAGTGGGGTTTGCGTTGCGCTTGTTGCTGGGCAGCGTATAAGGCCTTAGCGCATATCAAACATTTCGTGGTGAAAGCCTTTGCAGCGCAGTTGCAGTGACTCAATGCCAGTTTTCAGCGCGCTACGTAAGCCTTTGGGACCACAGAACCATACTTGGAAAGCAGAGGCAGTAGGCAGTTGTTGGGCGCTAAAGCGCTGCTTACAGGCGGCATCGTGTAGGGTCAGCTCTACATGGCCATCTTCCACGCATAACTGTTGCAAGGTAGGCAGTAAGGCATCTTGCGCTGCATCACGAGTACAGTAGTGCATGTGTACCGATGTGCGTGTGTCAGTAGCGTACTGCTGACGTTGCTGCAACATGGCTAAGAAAGGGGTAAGACCTATACCACCTGCTACCCATACTTGTTCGTAACGGTCGTCGGCATCTTGGGTGTTAAAACAACCATAAGGGCCTTCAATGGTGACGGTTTGTCCCGGTTGTACCGAGTTTGCCAAGGTAGAGGTGTAGTCACCTAACGCTTTGATGTGAAAGCTGACTAAACCAGTGCCGGGCAGACAGGCGCTAGAAATCGTGAACGGGTGTGAACCCTCTTTAGCATCAAAGGTGACCAATGCGAATTGGCCTGCGTGGTGTTGCCAGTTGCTATCCACCTTACATTGCACCTCTACCAAGTCATCGTGCGGGGTCACAGATTGCACCACACCGTGGTGTTTTTTCTGTTTACCAATACGGTTACTCAAGGCACGCAGGGCGGCCCAACTACCCAATACCATCATGACCAGCAACATTACACCTAAGGGTTGCAGCCAGTAACGCATAGGGCTTAGTGCAATGGTGTGGAACACCAGTACCAAGTACAGCACAGGCATACTACGGTGCAGTAGTCGCCAAGGGCGGTAAGGAAACAGTTTCCACAAGCTGAGTACTAACATGCCGAACATCAGATACAGCGTCCATTCGCCCATGTCTTTGGCAATGCCGCGCAGGCTTTCCATGCCGTACAGCACAATGTCGCGAGCAGGGCGGTTTTCAGTACCAATAAGATCGCGTATAGGGCCACTCGCTAATTTGCTCAGCCAGTGAGCGGCGGCCATGACAATGGCCCAAATACTACTTTGTTTATGCAAGACATACATGCGGTCTAAACCGCCTAAGGGCTTTTCTAACCACGCAGGTCTGGCAGCGAGAAACATAGATAGAGACATGAAGGCAATGGATAGTATTCCTGTGATGTATAGCGATTGCTGTCGCAAAATCCACAGGCTGTCTCCAGTAAGCGGAGCAGCTAGAAACAGTTCCAATAACCAGGCGAGGCCAAATGCGCCACTAAATGCTACTAAGGCCTTGCGTGTCCCAATCATGTGTATTCTCCAAACGGGTAGATAAAGTGGGGGGCTCAGCCCTGAGTAGGACTGAGCAAGCGGGGCTTAGTCATCAAAGCGGCTGCGCAGTACCTCACCGGTGTACATGTCTACACGTACTTTGACGCGCTGGCCTTGTGCATCATCGGCTTTCACATCAAAGTGGCGGTGTTCACGTTCAATTTCGCGGAAGTTCTTGTAGCCTTGTTTTTCTAGGCGGTCGTAAACATCGCGAATGGTCAATGCGGTTTGTTGCTGGCTAGTGGCCTGAGGGGCAGCAGCGGTAGTAGGTTGGGTTTGTGCTTGAGCAGCACCGCCCAGTAACAGAGCGGAACACAAAACACTAGTGATAACAGCGTGGCGGGTTTTCATAAGGTAGACTCCTAATCGTCAACATGAAGAAAAGATTCGCAAAGGTGGAATCCATGTTGAGTAGTTTGCGCCTTCCTGTATGAACCTATTCTGAAGCGCTTGTTCATGTTCTGTTCATGTTACAAACGGTATAAAAAGGGTCTAGTCACACTTTGCGTTTGCAGAGGTAAGTATGTGGAAGAACACAGTAAGCAGAAAGATTGCGGCACTTTTTTTAGCGGGTGGTTTGGGTCTAGCAATGATGGTAGGCCCTGCCGATGCCAGTCGCTCAGATCATGAACAGGCACGCCGTGCAGTAGAAGCAGGCGAGATCATGCCACTACGAAGCCTATTGGATGCTATAGAAAGCGCTTATCCCGGTCAGGTGGTAGAGGTAGAGCTTGAGGATGAAGACGGCTTGTTGGTGTATGAAATTAAGGTGCTGCAAGCATCGGGGCAACGGCTCAAACTCATTTTGGATGCCCGCACAGGCGACGTGCTTAGGGTGAAAAGCAAGTAATCCATACCAGCAGAGGGGCAAATGCGTATTCTGGTTGTAGAAGATGAACCCACCTTGCAAGCGCAGTTAGTCACAGCGCTACAAGCCGCTGGTCATGTGGTGGATAGCGCTGCCGATGGTGAGCAAGGCCACTATCTGGGTAGTGTTGAGCACTTCGATGCTGTGGTATTGGATTTGGGTTTGCCGGTAATGGATGGCATTAGTGTGCTGAAGCGTTGGCGTGCTGAAGGGCTGACGATGCCTGTCTTGATACTTACTGCCCGCGATCATTGGTATGAAAAAGTAGCAGGTATTGATGCTGGTGCTGATGATTACTTAACGAAGCCCTTTCATATGGAGGAGCTATTAGCCCGGTTGCGCGCCTTAAATAGACGAACAGGTGCGCACGCTAGTGCGCAATGGCAGTGTGGGCCAGTGGTGATGGACACTGTTAGTGGGCGAGTTCTAGTGAATGAACAGCCTTTAAGCTTGACCAGTCACGAATACAAAGTATTGGAAGTATTGATGCGCCAACCCGGCGAGGTGGTGTCTCGTTCGGCACTGATAGACGCTATTTATGCCCAAGATGGTGATCGAGATTCCAACACCATTGATGTGTTTATTGCCCGCTTACGACGCAAATTACCCGAGGGGTTTATAGAAACGGTGCGCGGCATGGGCTATAGGTTGGCAACGAATAATGACAACTAAGTCTGCACAATCGGCTAAACCAAAACGTGGACAATCGCTGCGATTTCGCATGTTGGTGGGCAGTTTGATTTGGATTGTAGTGTCAGTGGCGGTGGCGGGGTGGGCATTGCAGCAGCTGTTTGCGCAGCACGCTTCGCAGCAATTTCGTAATGAATTAAATTTGCACTTAAACCAGCTAACGGGGGCGTTTTCCTTGGAGGATGGTACGCCGGCATTGGTGGTGGCGTTAAGTGATCCGCGTCTAGAGCAACCCTTATCAGGTTTATATTGGCAGGTGGATAGCCTAGATGCAGCAGGTAATATCCAACAAGCTGGGGTGTTGCGTTCACGTTCGCTATGGGATCAGGTGTTACCGGCAGGCCCTGAGCCAGAAGACGGTAAGCGTGACATGCTGTACACCTACGATTCCCCCACCTTGAAAACCCTAGAAGTGTTGTCACGTCGTATTACCTTAAGCGACGAAGACGAGGCGCATCAGTATTGGCGTTTAGTTGTCGCGGCAGACCAAGAAAATTTGAATGAACCCTTGGCGCACTTTACAACCATGTTGAGTGTGGCATTGGGAGCATTAGCCTTGGGTATGGGGGTAGCGTCTGTAGCGTTGATTGCAGGGGGTATGCGCCCACTGGGTAGATTGCGTCAGAAACTTGCCTTGGTTCGTAAAGGTACAGCGTCGCAGTTGGAAGGCGAATTCCCCAATGAGGTGCAGCCTTTGGTGGATGAATTCAACGCCGTACTCACCACAAATACTGATATCGTGCAACGTGCTCGTACTCAAGCAGGTAACTTAGCGCACGCCATTAAAACGCCTTTGAGTATTTTGGAAAATGCCGCCTATAACGACTCAGGGCAATTGGGGGCGTTAGTCAGTGAGCAGGTGTCTATAGCACGTAGGCAAATTGACTATCATTTAGCGCGAGCCAGAGCGGCGGCGGCTATGCAGGCTAGCGGGTTGTTTACCCCTGTGGAGCCTGCTGTGTCAGCTTTGGTGCGTACCATGCAGCGTTTATATGTAGGGCGTCAATTAACGATTCAGGCGCAGGTTAATCCTGTGGGTTTATCGTTTAAAGGGGAAGAGCAAGATCTGCATGAAATGCTGGGTAACTTGCTGGATAACGCGTGCAAATGGGCACGTGCACAGGTGCAAGTAACTGCCTATGCAGAGGGGCCATGGGTGGTGTTTTCAGTAGAAGACGATGGCCCGGGTTTATCGGCAGAAGAAAGTATTGCTGCATTTAAGCGTGGTGTGCGGTTGGATAATCAGATCCCCGGTTCTGGCTTAGGGCTGCATATAGTGGCTGAAATGGCGGAGTTGTACCAAGGCAGCATACAGGCCGAGCGTTCTGAGCTAGGCGGCTTGAAGATGGCGCTACGCTTGCCGGGTGTGGTGTAATAGCGGGATGAGTGGGCGTGTGTGCATAGTGCAGTATGGCCCATACCATGTAAATTGCTAAGGCAAAGGTATAAAGATGGCAAAACAACGCAGCAGACGCTTGAGAAAAAAACTGTACACCGGTGAATTCGTCGTACTGGGATTTGAATTCTCTTGCACGCTAGCAATGGAAAGCGAAACAGAAATCGATGCGCTGGTGGAATCTTTCACTGCTTTCATCGAAGACCGTAACTTGTTGTTGGGTGGCGGTGTAAACAGCACATCCTTCGGCGGTTTTGTAGTGGCTGCTGGCCGTTACGACTCTCCAAGCGAAGATGATCGTGCAGCTGTTCAGAAATGGCTGAGCGAACAAGCTAAATGCTCCGACGTAGTTGTGAGCGAATTGGCTGACATCAACCAAAGCGAATAAGCTTGGGTGAGGTAGCCACAGCGGCTACAGTCAAAAAAAGGCCAGGAAAATTCCTGGCCTTTTTTGTGGGTGGACGTTAGGCCCACCTTGCAATAGCGTTGCGTAGATTAGGCCGAGCCCAGTCTACCTTGTACTGCGCCTTTGTTAACCAGCGCTTTAGCTACAAACTCTTGCAGGTTCTCGTCGGTAGACTCACCAAAGCGTTTGATCAGCTCGTCGTAGCTGCGAATTGCACCTTTTAGATCACCCATATCGTCCAGCGTAATACCGCTGTTCATCAGGGATCGAGCGACAAACTCTTGCAGCGCTTGCTCTGGGGAACCACTGTAGCGTTGGATTACTTCATCGTACAGCGCCATCTCTTTGCGGTGATCGCCGCTTTGATCCATTACCATGGCTTTGTTGATCATGGATCGACCAACACGCTCTTGGATGTAAGTAGACTCAGAGTTGCTGAAACGACGAATAATTTCATCGTAGGTTTCAACTTCTTTGTCGTGCTCATCGCGTTGATCGTACAACAGTGCCTTGTTCAGCATCGCGCTGGCGATACGTTCTTGCACGTCAATAGAAGCGGACGCATCGTAACGGTTAATCAGGGTGTCGTAGGTTTTCAGCGCATCTTGGAAATCATCGGCTTGGGCTTGTGTAATGCCTTTGTTCAGCAACGATTTCGCTACACGTTCTTGCATGTTCGGTAGAGTGGAATCACCAAAGCGGCGAATGATCTCGTCGTACACGGCGATTTCTTCGTCATGACGGCCCAACTGATCCAGCGCAACGGCTTTGTTTACCAGTGCTTTACCGATTTGATCTTGCAGCTCTTCTGTGTCAAAAGAACCGTAACGAGCAACCAGACCATCAAAGGTCACAATAGCGCCTTCGTGATCGTCCAGCATGCCTTGCGTAATGCCTTTGTTGACAACAGCTCTAGCAACTTGATCTTGCAGAACTTCGTCATCGGATGCACCAAAACGTTTAGACAGTTCGTCGTAAGTAACGATTTCGGCTTGAGAGTCGTCTTGTTGACCCTGAGTAATACCTTTGTTCATCAAGGCACGGGCAACCCATTGCTGCAACACCAGCTCATCAGAGTCACCGTAACGACTTACGATCTCATCGTAGACAGCCATTTCGGCTTTGGGGTCTTCCAGTTGGCCTAGTGTGATGCCTTTATTCAACAAGGCTCTAGCGGCCAAGCCTGCCAGCACTGGGGTCTCCGACGCACCAAAGCGGCGAACCATTTCGTCGTAGGTAGCCATTTCAGCATGAGGATCGCCGTGCTCGTCTTGTGCCGTAGCGCGGCTCAGAAGGGTTCTAGCTAACAACTCTTGCAAGACGGGTTCAGTGGACTCACCAAAACGTGTCACAACGTCATTGAAGGTGCTCAATGCAGCTTGGTAGTCGCCACGCTCACTTTGTGCAATACCTTTGTTGCGCAAGGCTTTAGCAACTTGCTCTTGAAACTGTACTTCGGTGGAATTGCCATAGCGCGTGATGACAGCATCATAGCTTTCCATCTCGCCATGTGCGTAGTCAGCACGATTCTGTTGCGACTGCGCAGGTGCAGAATTTTGGGAGGATGATCCCGTCAAACGTTGTAGTAATTTAGAAAAAAAACCCATTAACCTCTCCTGTTGTTTCGCGCCAATTTTAGACTAATTAGTCGTTTCGCATAGGGCGCGAATACATAAACTTGCCCATGTTTAGGTGGAGGCAGAGTAACAATGCTTAGGCATGAAGAGGGTTAAATAGTGTAAGGATGTCCCGTGGTCACAACAAAACACGAGAATCACGCTGTTATCGCCACCCGTGAGGAAATATGTGCTTGTAGGCTAAGACGTGCCAGTAGCCCTAAAAATAGCCCAGCCTGAGCTGAGCTATAGGGGGATGACAGCGCGATGAGCGTTATTCCTCGTCTATTTCCTCGTAGCGTTTGGCCAGGTAATCCAGCAAGGCTCGCACCGAAGGTAATAGTCCACGTCGTGATGGAAAGAGGGCGTGAATGATTTCAGGCTTAGGTTCCCATTCCGGCACGATGCGTACCAAAGCTCCTGTATTCAGATGCTCGCGCACCATCAATAAAGGCAATTGCACTATACCTACGCCTGCTAAGGCAGAGTTTCGTAGCGCCGTCATGTCGGTGGTGACAAAGCGAGGGTTGTGGTGCACTGTGGCTTGCGCTTGATCGGGGCCGTATAGCGTCCAGCTGTGCTCATTTTGCGGGCTGCCTAGGCTTAGGCTGGGCATACCATTAAGCTGGGCAGGAACGGCTGGAAACTCGTGTTCTTGCAGCAAGCTGGGGCTGGCCACCAAACACTGCCTACGGTTAGACAGCACACGCATCACCAAGTCGCTATCTTGCAATGGCGGCGGGCGCACACGAATAGCGATATCAATGGCCTCACTCACCACATCCACCCGTCTGTTGGTGGCATCTAAATAGATACTGATGTGTGGGCACTCTTTCATGAAGTCGGCCAACATCCCACCCACATGGGCGTGTAGCAGAGCAATAGGGCAGCTCATGCGGATGACACCACGTGGCTCAGCACGAGATGCATCGATCACCTCTTGAGCGGCCTCAGCTTCCACCAGCATGGCTTTGCAGTGCTCGTAATAGGTGCGACCAATCTCGGTGACGGCAAAGCGGCGGGTAGAGCGCTGTAGCAAGCGCACGCCTAAGCGTTCTTCCAAGATGGCGACACGGCGGCTGAGTTTGGACTTGGGCACACCCAAGGCGCGACCCGCAGGAGCAAAGCCCCCGTTATCCACCACCTGCACAAAGTAATACAGATCGTTCAAGTCTTGCATGGTTATTTATCGTTCCATAAATAGGACACTGAGCCTTATTTTAAGGGGCTACACGCAAAAAGAGCACAAGAATAAGATAGCTCTAACGATACCTCAACAGGAGAGTCACATGAAAAAAATTCTTGGCATCTACAGCGCACCACGTCCTCACTGGGTGGGTGATGGCTTTCCAGTACGCTCAATGTTCTCGTACCACACACACGCTAAACAGCTGAGTCCATTCTTGCTGTTGGACTATGCAGGCCCTACCGATTTCACTCCTACCTCGCAGCCGCGTGGTGTAGGGCAGCACCCTCACCGTGGGTTTGAAACCGTGACCATCGTCTACAAAGGCGAAGTGGCTCACATGGATTCTACCGGCCAAGGTGGTGTGATTGGCCCCGGTGACGTGCAGTGGATGACAGCGGGTGCGGGTATTTTGCATGAGGAGTTTCACTCTGAGGCTTTCACTAAATCCGGAGGTGCACTGGAAATGGTGCAACTGTGGGTGAACCTGCCAGCCAAAGACAAAATGACCCCACCTAACTATCAAGCCATTGTGGACAGCGCTATCCCACAGGTGAATTTGCCTGATGGTGCGGGTGTGGCCCGAATTATCGCTGGTGAGCTAGAGGGTAAACGCGGCCCAGCCCATACCTTTACGCCTATGAACGTATGGGATATGCGCTTGAAACAAGGCAGCTACAGCACGCTGGAATTGCCTGATGGGTGGACAACCGCTTTGGTGGTGCTGCATGGCACGATTCAGGTGAATGGCCAAACCATTGCCCGTGAATCACAAATGGTGGTGTTGGATAGAGCGGGTCAAACCGTTTCTGTGGAAGCCAACAACGATGCCATTGTGCTGCTGCTAAGCGGTGAGCCTATTGATGAGCCAGTAGTAGGGTATGGCCCCTTTGTGATGAACAGCTCGCAAGAAATAGAGCAAGCATTGCAAGACTTCAATAGCGGTAATTTCGGGCAAATCCCACATTAATGATGCAACAACCACAGCACCCTTGATCAGGGTGCTGTCCCCAACCCCAAGAGGTGCTGGATTCAGCACGGTAAGTGGCAGTAGGGTAGAAATAGCGAGTTTTTCATGTTCACACTATTGGGCTGCGGCTCAATAGTGTGTTTTTTATTTAGCTAATTTTGGACTTCACGCTGTTGGTAATACCAAAAGGTACATGCACCGCTGGCAGAATGTCCGACGCGGGCACTAGGTGTGTTTTCTGATCGTCAAAGAAAATGTGCGGGTTGATCACTTCTAATGCCCGTTTCTTTTCCACGCCACCCAAGAAAAATGCCTCATTCACATTGATGCCCCAACTACGCATAGTGTTGATCACGCGTTCTTCGGCGGGGGCATTTCTAGCGGTGACGATAATTAGCCGCAGCTTAGGTGTGTACGACGGGTCTACCTCAGAACGCTGGCGTTCTAGCTGCTGAATTTCAGAAAGCTTTTGTAGAAAGGGCAGCAGTGGGCCGGGGTTTAGCGGCACATTAATCTTGCTTTGCTCATGAACATGAAACTCGTTTAAATCTTTGTTCGCTTGGAATACCGTTTCGGCTTCATCGTCGGCCAGCACACCATCAAAGTCAAAGGCTACTCTAAGCTCATCATCACCTTGGGTGTCTAAATGCGTAGAAGGTAGCACTTGCCCTGCAGGGTAGCCGGATAGTGTCGCTTGCTGTACATCAGTTTCATTGGCCGATAAAAACAAACAAATAGAAAACGCTGGAATATAGCGGTGTGGGTTACCGCCTTCTAAAAACACGGCGCGTGAGATATCTAAATGGTGATGGCGAATAGAGTGCATCACCCGCATGCCGGTATCAGGATCATTACGCGAGAGCAGCACAACCTCAACAGGCGGGTCATCAGGGCGCACATCGTTTAGCGACAGCAAACGCTTAATAAAAGGGAAAGCCACGCCAGGGGTAAGCGGAATACTTTGATTCTCGCGCTGATGCTTACGGTATTCCTCTTCACCTTCGGTGCGGAAAATTCTATCTGTCTCGGATAGATCAAATAACGCGCTGGAGGCGAGGCCTATAACAAGGCGGTGTTCTAGTTCGTATGCCAAACCGGTTCCCTGTGAAGTGCTGTGTGCGAAAGACAATGTATCTGGGTAATGAGCACTTATTCTACGTGCAAGCGCAGAGCCTGAAAACGATGGTCAACAAAAAGGCTTAGGGGTAAGCCTAAGCCTTGGCGATAACTATCACGATCACAGCCAGTTAATCGTTTTCTGCGTATCGTGTGTAGGGGTAATTCAGTTTTTTAAGCTTCTTTTCTGCTTGTGCTAACAACTCTTCATCGAAGTAGCTGATCCATTCAGTCTCTAGAATCAACGCCTCTATGGATAGATCCAGTCTGTTACCCATGTACAGCTCAGATATACCGTAGGACAGCTCTTCCTTGCGCACCAATTTTTGAGCCGTAGCCAAACCACCGTCACTACCCAACATGGCAATAAACTGCCTAGGGGTGTACTTCAGCTCTCTTTTCATCTCATTTGCTTTACTGTGCAAAAACGCGGTAAAGCGGTCTTCTGTGTTTCTATCCATCGTGCTTCCAGTGTGTAAGTCGAGGGTATTGTACTTGGGGGGGGGCGGTGGAGGTGTGACAGTTTTCTCTATTTTCTGAATACTGCAATAATTGTATGTTTGTTTTCTATTTTGTTCTTTATGATAATAAGAGTTTTCTTTGGAGGTGAATGTGATAAGTAGATTGCCAGTGGTTTGTAGTACTTGTAATGATGTTTTTGCTTTAAGAGTTCAAATTGGTCATTTGGATAAGCAAGAGCATAAGTTTAAATGCTTAAGATGCAAAGAGCCAATGACTCTGGTTTTGGATTTATCTGAAGGTGTGGTGGAAATTGAGAGTTTTTCTGGATTGAGTATCTATGATGGTGATGGTGCGAGCTTAGAAACTTTATTTTTGTCTTCTGATTTTATTGTTAATGAGGAGGATTCTAGAAATCCATTTTTTTTTCCGTCTATAAGGGAGGTCAATTCTCTTATAAAGGATAGAGGATTGGCGGATTTTGATTCTATTGGGGGTAAATTTATTAGTTATAGAGATGAAACAAATATTATTCTTGATTTTTGGGGTAGTATTTCATCTGCTTATAGGCTTTATGGGGTTGGTGAGTATTTTCTTTCCAGCCGTAAAATTGAAGGGGTATTAGGTAATGATTCTGGTAGAAAAAAAGGAATTGATTATGCCTTATGTTGCTTTCATAAAGAGGTTTATGGAGACTCTGGGTGGTATGATTTTGTAAAAAAAACTTATGATAAGAATAGTGTAAATTTCAGAAAATTTTTATGTTGGTATAGTGAATTCATAAAAAAAGAAAGAATGGATGGTATTTTTTCTATATTGAATGAGTATTTTAAGAATTTTAAATATCATAGAGAGGCTTTTATTTATGTTAAAAACTCTAGGGAATTTCCTGAAAATGGATTTGTTACGTCTGATTTTTTTGATGATATTTCCAAGTATTATGCATCTGCATTTGAAGAAAGGTCTAAGCAGTTAGTGGTTTTGACAGCTTTTAATAATATATTGAATGGTAGGGATTTTGATTCTTTGGAAAATATAGATCTTTATAAATATTCAAAATCTGATGCTGCAAAGAAAAGAAATAACTTAGTTAATAATGATTTTTTGTATAATGAAACAAGTGAGTATGATAGTAAGCTAAGAAATGCAATATATCATGGATGGATCAGGCATGATACTAATAAGAATTCTTTGATGTATAAGTCTAGTGAGGGCTCTAGTGATTTCTTTAATTTGAGTGTTGCTGAGTATATTTTTAAATGTGGAGTAATAACTAGGCAAATTTCTGGTTTTGGTTGTGTTGTTTTTTATTTAAATGATATTATGAGAAAAAATGCTTACGTTTTGAAGGACTTGGATTTTTAGATTTTTTTGGAATTTAAAATTCTTTGGTTTTTTAAATGTATTGATTTTTTTGTTCGGAGTCTTAGGTCGATATAGTTTAATGGGTTCACGCTTAATTTTCGGACAATATTTTTTATGTTAATGGATTTTTGATAATAAATTTGGTCGGTTTTTTGTATTTTTAGTAGCAGTGGAAATATATTTTCTTTATAAATTTGCTGTGTAGTAATTGACCATTGAAAATGGAGTAAGGTTGTACTGGCAGAATTTTGATTTGATTGTTTTCGTGTCTATTTTTCGGAATAGAACTATTAACGTACTAGATTATCCGCAAGTAACAAAACCCCTACACTTACTGATATGGTTGATGAAACAAAAAGCCCCTAGGTCGTTAAACCTAGGGGCTTTCTTAAATTCTTGGAGGCGCAAGCCGGAATCGAACCGACCTACACGGATTTGCAATCCGGTGCATAACCTATCTGCCATTGCGCCATAGCATTTCCTTGCGGAAATTATTTTTGGAGTAATTCGCGATGGTTTCATGCAGCCGTACAAGTACGATGCAGACCTGAGCGCGTTGCTCCAAAAGAAAAGAACTATAGCGTGTATAGGACGGTTTGGCAAGGTGTGTGGCGTTAATGTTGGCCTTTTGTGTACATGAAATTTCAGGTGTTGCCGTCATTGTTAGGTTCCGTCAACGTTACAAGCGGGGTTTTTGCCTAGCTGTAATTCTTGCTATGCTACTGTTTGCGCAGTGTTAAGACTGCTTTTACTTTGGTGTGAGCCTGATACCGTGTCTTTGTTATCGCTTTATTCCCGTTTCATGTCTGGTCGTACTTCTGTATTGCGCTGGGTGCTGTATGGCGCTGTGGCAGTGACGTTGGCGGCATGTGGAAGCACGAGTGGAACTAAGGATGGCTATTATGTGGTGCAGCGTGGCGACACCTTAAGTAAGGTGGCGCGTCAGCATAATCAAAGTTTGTCGTCACTGATGCGCATGAATAATATTTCTAACCCTAACCGTATAACGGTGGGGCAGCGCTTGAAAGTACAAGGTGGTTCGGCAGCGCCTGCGGCAGCGTCAAGCGGGCCTACAGGCAGTGCAGGCAGCAGTACCGCGTTGCCGCCGCGTAATGCGTCTACCAACTCAGTGGCCGCGCCGCGCAATATTAATTTGATTTGGCCGGCAGCAGGTACGTCTAAGCGTGGTGTGTCGGCAGCGCACTCTCAAGGTGTATATATCTCTAATACAGCAGGTACGCCAGTCAAAGCGGCGGCGGCAGGTAAAGTGATTTATTCAGGTGATGGGTTGCGTGGCTACGGTAATTTGTTGATCGTGAACCACGCTAATAACTTTTTAACGGTATATGCGCATAACCGTCGCTTGCTGGTGTCCGAGGGGGCAACGGTGACTCAAGGTCAAACCATTGCCGAGATGGGAAATTCGGGTACATCGCAGGTGCAGCTCTATTTTGAGCTGCGTTATAACGGTAAACCGGTAGATGCCCTGCGCTATCTGCCTAAGAAGTGATGATGTAAAAAAGCCCGGTAAACCCGGGCTTTTTTGTAAGTGTACGAAACAGTTTTCCCTGTGATCTAGGGTAAGTACCTATACGACTTCAAAAAGGTTGCACCTAGAATTCGCATATCTATTATTAAGGTTGCACCTTTTAAATTTATAAGGTTGCAACCTCTCTGTCTGTAAGTGAGAGGGTTATGAGTGCAACGACACTAGGGGTGAAAGTAGACGCCGAATTACGCGGGCGTATACGCGAGGCGGCTGAACGCATTGGAAGAACCCAGCATTGGTTCATCAAGCAAGCCATTTTTTCGTTTTTGGAAGAAATCGAGTCGGGTAAGTTACCGCCATCCTTAGCCTATCTTGCCCAGACAGAGGGTGAGAAAGGGGTGGATCTGGAACAAGCCGGATTGAGCGTGGGCGACAATGAGCCTACACAGCCGTTCTTGGAATTTGCCCAATCTATTGCGCCGCAATCTGTGTTGCGTGCTGCGATCACTAGCGCCTACCGTCGCGCCGAAGAAGACTGTTTGCCTGGCTTGATTAGCCAAGCGCGCAGTAAAGATCAAGCTAAAGTACGTGAGTTAGCCCGTAAGCTGGTGACAGCGTTGCGTGCTAAAGGCCAAGGCAGTGGCGTAGACAGCTTGATTCACGAGTTCTCATTGTCTAGCCAAGAAGGCGTGGCCTTGATGTGTTTGGCTGAAGCCTTGCTGCGTATTCCTGACCGTGCCACCCGTGATGCGTTGATTCGCGACAAAGTGAGCAAAGGCGAATGGCAGTCACACTTGAGCTCTGGCTCTATGTTTGTGAATGCCGCAACATGGGGCTTGATGTTGACCGGCAAGTTGGTCAGCACCAGCAGTGAAAAAGGTTTGAGTTCCGCCATTGGTCGATTGATCAGCAAAGGTGGTGAGCCATTGATCCGCAAAGGTGTGGACATGGCGATGCGTTTGATGGGCGAGCACTTTGTGTGTGGTGAAACCATTTCTGACGCTTTGGCAAATGGCAGAAAATGGGAAAACAAAGGCTTTAGCTACTCCTACGATATGTTGGGCGAAGCAGCGATGACCGAAGAAGACGCGGCACGCTACTACGCATCTTACGAGCAAGCCATTCACGCAATTGGTAAAGCATCAGGCGGCAAAGGTATTTACCAAGGCCCCGGTATTTCCATCAAATTGTCTGCGCTGCACTCCCGTTACTCACGTGCTCAGTACGACCGTGTGATGAGCGAGTTGTTGCCACGTGTTAAAGCGTTGACGATGTTGGCACGCCAATACGATGTGGGTCTGAACATCGACGCGGAAGAAGCGGATCGTCTGGAAATTTCGTTGGATCTATTAGAGGCCTTGTGTCAGGACCCAGATCTGGCAGGTTGGAACGGTATTGGCTTTGTGATTCAAGGCTATCAAAAACGTGCTCCATACGTGATCGACTACGTGATCGACTTGGGTAGACGCACTAATCACCGTTTGATGGTGCGTTTGGTGAAAGGCGCGTACTGGGATACAGAAGTTAAACGTGCGCAGGTTGATGGCTTGGAAGGCTACCCTGTTTACACCCGCAAAATCTACACCGATATCGCTTACTTGGCATGTGCGAAAAAACTGTTGAGCGCGCCGGATGCGATCTTCCCGCAGTTTGCGACACACAACGCCTTAACCTTGGCTGCTATTTATGAAATGGCAGGCTCTAGCTACTACTTGGGTCAGTACGAGTTCCAGTGCTTGCATGGTATGGGTGAGCCGCTGTACGAAGAAGTGGTTGGTCCTGTTAGCCAAGGTAAATTGGCACGTCCTTGCCGTATTTACGCACCAGTGGGTACACACGAAACACTGTTGGCGTACTTGGTACGACGCTTGCTGGAAAACGGTGCGAACTCCTCGTTCGTAAACCGTATTGCTGATGAAAACGTCTCTATTGATGAGCTGATTCGTGATCCTATTGATGAAGCTGAAAGCATCAGCCCAGTAGGCGCACCTCACCCTATGATTCCGCTGCCAGCAGAGCTGTACAAAGCGCAGGGCGAGAACCGTCAGAATTCCCAAGGTTTGGACTTGTCCAACGAACACCGTTTGGCATCGTTGTCGGCAGCGCTGTTGTCCAGCACTACCAACAACTGGCACGCCAGCCCTGCTACATTGGCTGTGGTAGATGAAGCGCGTGAACAAGCTGTACTGAACCCTGCAGACCATCGCGATGTAGTGGGTAAAGTGATTTTCAGCTCTGCTGCTGAAGTGGATGCCGCGTTGGCACGATCAGTCGCGGCAGCACCAATTTGGCAGTCCACAACCGAAGAAGAGCGTGCGCGTTGCTTGCTGCGTGCGGCTGATTTGTTGGAAGCCCAGCAAACCACCATGATTGGTTTGATCGTGCGTGAAGCGGGTAAAACCTTTGCTAACGCTGTAGCAGAGATTCGTGAAGCGGTAGACTTCTTGCGCTACTACGCTAATCGTATCGACCAGCATTTCTCTAATGACAGCCACCGTCCTTTGGGCCCTGTGGTGTGTATTAGCCCTTGGAACTTCCCGCTGGCTATTTTCTTGGGTCAGGTGTCTGCGGCATTGGCTGCCGGTAATACCGTGTTGGCTAAACCCGCTGAACAGACTGGCTTGATTGCAGCCCAAGGTATTCGCTTCTTGCACGAAGCGGGTGTGCCACACGATGTTGTGCAACTGTTGCCTGGTGAGGGCGATGTGGGCGCGATGTTAGTGGGCGATGATCGTGTTCAAGGCGTGATGTTCACCGGTTCTACCGAAGTGGCTAAACGTATTTCTACTACCTTGGCACAGCGTGTGAATAACAATGGTCAACCTATCCCGCTGATTGCTGAAACCGGTGGCCAGAATGCGTTGATCGTGGACTCTTCTGCATTGCCAGAACAGGTGATTGCTGACGTACTGAACTCGGCCTTTGACTCGGCTGGTCAGCGTTGTTCGGCTCTGCGTATTTTGTGTGTACAGGAAGACGTAGCTGACACCGTGATCACCATGTTGCGTGGCGCGATGCGTGAACTGCGAGTAGGTAACCCTGACGTGTTGTACGCCGATGTGGGCCCCGTGATTGATGCTGAAGCACAAGGCAATATCCGCAGCCACATTGATACTATGCGCAGCCGTGGTTTTGATGTGGAGCAGTTACCGTTGGGCGATGCATGCCAGCACGGTACTTTTGTGCCGCCAACCATCATCCAGATCAAGAGCCTTTCTGATGTAGAGCGTGAAGTGTTCGGCCCTGTGCTGCACGTCATGACCTACAAGCGTTCCGAGCAAGATGCATTGGTGAAAGCCATCAATGACACTGGCTACGGCCTGACCTTTGGGGTGCATTCACGTATTGATGAAACCATCAACCGTTTGGTAGCCCAAGTACACGCCGGCAATATGTATGTGAACCGCAATATTGTGGGTGCGGTAGTGGGTGTACAGCCATTTGGTGGTGAAGGCTTGTCGGGTACAGGTCCTAAAGCGGGCGGTCCTATTTACTTGAATCGTTTGTTAAGCCAGCGTCCAGACCAGTTGGTACTGGGTGGTAAAGCACAAAAAACCGCTAGCAACGAAGCCTTGGAAAGCCTGCAGCAGTGGGCCGACAAACATGGCGAAAAAGATCTAAGCCAAAGCTTGAAACACTTGTCTGCAGTGTCGTTGTTCAACACACGCGTTGAGTTGCCAGGGCCTACCGGCGAAACGAACACCTACAGCCTACAAGGCCGTGGTGCAGTCGTGTGTGTGCCAGCCACCAAACATGGTTTGTTGGTACAGGTAGCGACTAGCTTGGCATGTGGTAACGAAGCACTGATCGTGCGTGAAGGTGTTGCTGCAGAAGTTTTGGAACCCGTTTTAACCCAACTGCCTGAAGCTGCTCGTAAGCAGGTGGTTGTGGTGGACTCTCTGAAAGACGCGATGACACGTCGCGTAGGGGGTGTGGTATTCGAGGGGGATTGTGATGCGCTGAAATCGCTATCGCAGTTCTTAGCGGAGCAGGATGGCCCAGTGTTACAAGCGCAGGGTCGTACCAGTGCAGAGTTGGCTAATGGTCAGCTCTATAGGATGGAGCTGCTGGTAGCAGAACGTTCTCTTAGCGTAAACACCGCGGCTGCGGGAGGGAATGCCACGCTAATGGCAGTAGTCTAATTTTTACTACAACAAGCGATATGCACGGATAGCAATGTGCAGGGACAAGGGGTTTTACACCCCTTGTCTGCCTCAAAAGGGAGAATGCTATGCAAATAGCCAATATGCAGATTACGACCATGTTCGTAATCTATATCGTAGGGATGCTGTTGATCGGATGGCTGGGCTACAGGGCTACAAATGACTTGTCCGACTATATTTTGGGCGGACGCCGACTGGGGCCTTTCGTGGTGGCACTTGCCGCTGGGGCTTCGGATATGAGCGGTTGGTTGCTGATGGGCTTACCAGGCGCGGTCTATGACAACGGGATCTCCGCATCCTGGATTGCCATTGGCTTAACCTTGGGGGCGTATCTAAACTGGCGCTTCGTGGCCGCACGTTTACGTGTGTACACCGAAAAATCTGGGAATGCGCTGACATTACCTGACTTTTTCTCAAATCGTTTCGACGATAAATCCAACGTGCTGCGCATTGTGTCAGCCGTGGTAATTCTGGTGTTCTTCACGCTGTATTGTGCATCCGGTGTGGTGGCAGGTGCCAGATTGTTTGAAAGCATGTTCGGTATGTCGTACACCACAGCGATGTTTGTGGGCGCATTCTGCACCATTGCTTATGTATTCATTGGTGGTTTCTTGGCGGTGAGCTGGACAGACACCATTCAGGCTTCCTTGATGTTTACCGCGCTGATCTTGACCCCTCTGGTGGTGATCTTGGGCGCTGGTGGCTTTGCGGATGCAAACGCTGCAGTGATTGCTATTAACCCTTTGCATGCTGATTTGTGGCAGGGCGCCTCATTCGTGGGTGTGATCTCCTTGTTGGCATGGGGTCTGGGCTACTTTGGTCAGCCTCACATTCTGGTGCGCTTCATGGCAGCAGAATCGGTAAAAACTATCCCTAACGCACGCCGTATCGGTATGACATGGATGATTCTGTGTTTGGCTGGTGCCGTAGCAGTGGGTTACTTCGGTATTGCGTACTTCTCCGCGAACCCAGGCCAAGCTGCTGGCGTGAATGCGAACTCTGAGCGTGTGTTTATTGAGTTGTCCATGTTGCTGTTTAACCCATGGATTGCTGGTATTTTGTTGGCCGCTATTTTGGCTGCGGTGATGAGTACCTTGTCGGCGCAGTTGCTGGTGTGCTCAAGCTCACTGACTCAAGATATCTACAAAACCTTCATCAAACGCGATGCTACAGATGCGCAATTGGTGTGGTTTGGTCGTGCGATGGTATTGCTGGTAGCCATTGTGGCCATTATCTTGGCATGGGATCCAAATAGCCGTGTGCTGTCTATGGTGAGCTATGCATGGGCAGGTTTTGGTGCGGCCTTTGGTCCAGTGATTTTGCTGTCCGTGTTGTGGCGCAGAATGACTCGCAACGGCGCGCTGGCAGGCATGATCGTGGGTGCGGTAGTGGTACTGATTTGGAATCACTACGCTTGGTTCGGCTTGTACGAGATTATCCCAGGCTTTATCTTGGGTGCTATCGCAATCGTGATAGTGAGCGTGATGGGCAAAGAGCCGCAGCGCAGTGTGACTGAAGTCTTTGATTCGGTTAAAGAAGATCTGAGTCACGTTAGTCACTAATAGGACTAGAAGTATTCAAGAAAACGGGGTTTAAGCCCCGTTTTCTTGTCTTACATCATAAATTTTTAGACAAAAAAACGTACTGTTGAGACATATGGCGTTATAGTTTTGCCATTAAAAAATAATTATTACTAGTTCAATTGTCTGCAAAGGAGGGCAAAACACATTCCATGACTATCTTGTCAAACACTTAATGGGCATTAAGAGTTAATCCGTTTTAAAAGGCGGCAAAAATGAGTTGCGCAGAAGAAAATAAGTTAAAGGGCGGGCTGAAATCCCGTCACTTGACTATGCTATCTATAGCAGGAGTCATTGGTGGAGCGTTATTTGTAGGATCCGGGAAAGTAATTGCGAATGCTGGACCGGCTGCCATTCTGGCGTATATGGGCGGAGGAGCGCTCGTAATCTTGGTAATGCGAATGCTGGGCGAGATGGCCGTTGCTCAGCCTGATACAGGGTCTTTTTCTACCTATGCCGACCGAGCTATTGGTCACTGGGCTGGGTTTACGATTGGCTGGCTGTATTGGAGTTTCTGGTCGTTATTGATGGGATGGGAAGCCTACGTGGCCGGAGCGATTTTGCACGGTTGGTTCCCTATGATTCCTATCTGGGGCTACATGCTGATTGTGACCGCGGGGTTAATGGTTGTTAACTTCATGAACGTGCGCAATTACGGTGAGTTCGAGTTCTGGTTCGCCTTGATCAAAGTAGTTGCCATTGTGCTGTTTATTATCATTGGCTCGCTTGCGATCGTGCATCTATGGCCTTCAGGCACTACCCAAGGGTGGTCTAACCTGACATCACAAGGTTTCATGCCTAATGGCTTTGGGGCGGTGGTGGTGGCGTTGCTGGGGGCGATGTTTGCGTTTATTGGTGCGGAAATCGTGACCATTGCGGCGGCAGAATCCGAGAACCCTAGTAAGGCCATTGTGCAGACCACACGTTCCGTAGCATGGCGTATTTCACTGTTCTATGTGGGTTCGATTTTCATCGTGGTGTGTTTGATTCCTTATAACAGCCCAGGCTTGGAGTTATCCACAGAAGGTACGTATGCCGTTACTTTGAATGCATTGGGTATCCCTCATGCCAGCGAAATCGTGAACTTTGTGGTGCTGACATCAGTGTGCAGTTGCTTTAACTCGGCACTCTACACCTCATCTCGCATGCTGTATTCCTTGTCACGTCGTGGTGATGCACCTAAGTCATTCCAGAAAGTAGGTCGCAGCACCGGTACACCGTACGTAGGTGTGGTGGTGTCCAGTGTGTTTGCGTTGGTGGCTGTGTATTTGACGGCAACTGAGACGATGGATATTTACGATGTGCTGATGCAAGCTACCGGTACGATTGCGTTGTATGTGTACCTGTGTATTGCTTTCTCGCAATTGCGTATGCGTCGTAAGCTGATCAAAGAAAAGCGCGAGCTTAGCTTCAAGATGTGGTTGTTCCCTTGGTTAACCTACGCGGTGATTGTCACTATTATCAGTGCGCTGATTGTGATGGTGATTGAGGGTACATACCGTACAGAAGTGCTCTACACCACAGGTTTAGCGTTGGTGATTGTGCTGTTAGGTGTGATTGTGGATCGCCGTCAGGCAGCCACGGCTACTCCAGTTGTGGCAGCAGAATAACGCTGGTCTATTCGCAAAGAAAACCGCTCGTGTTTACGGGCGGTTTTTTTATGGCTGTTAGTTTTTTTGGTTTTGTGTTTTATGAGTAGTACTGAGTAGGTTGATATGCTGTATTCATTGCACGTCAAACCGAGGGGGCTTCTGTTGCTGGTGAGCACGTTGCGGCAGAGTTCATCGCACGCGCCGGGAACTGCAGGAATACTTTTTGTGATTTGAGACACCAAATCAAAAAAGTTTCCTCTACGTCCCCCGGTTGTTGTGAGTGTGTGAGGTTTACAGCCCTTTCTTCTGCCGTCTACGGCTATAGCAGTCTGTAGGGGGGAACAGCATTCATCGCATACGCTGGGGATTGCGGAAAAGCTTTTTGTGATTTGAGACACCAAATCAAAAAAGTTTCCCTCCACCCCCCGATTGTTCTGAATGTGATGATGCTTACAGCCCTTTCTTTTGGGGCGTTGGCACGGCTTGATCCAATTGGTAAGCGGTTTTTGAGATCGTCTGTAATGTTGGCTGTACCATCAGAAAAGGCAGCCGAGTTGTTTTGAGAGGGTAGCAAGTGCCGAAATTATCAACACAGAGAGGAAGCAGGCATCTTCAGAGATTGCTAAACATGCCTCTTCCTTGGCCATAGAAGTACTCACCATCTTCAACAGCAACCACACTAAAACCGTGGCAAGCGACGGAGGGAAAACGGAGGAAAGTGTTTTTTTATTTGGTGGTCAAATTAAAAAATATTTTTCGCAGTGCTAGCTACAGCAGCTGATGGTGAGTGTGTTGATGCAGCACTCATCACACACTCTTACTTACGGCATGCCCCGCACGTATTAACTCCCAGCATCGAGTACAACGGGCAAACACGGAACAAGCCACTTAGCAGTGGAATCAAGCCCAGCCAACCCCACCAGCCTACCGTGCCGCTGCTGGCAAGTATCACCAAGACTAGCCCTATAACGACGCGCAAAATTCTATCTATACCGCCTACGTTGGTTTTCATATGGACTCCAGTTGTACACAGGTACGTAATGGGTGTAATCCGTTTTTTACGGACAGAAAATGGTTTTCAGGGTACTAATTAACTGCTCAATTTTTGGATCGGCGATGCGGTAATACAGGGTTTGGGCGTCACGTCTGTAAGTGATCAGGTTTTCTTCTCGCATCTTGGCCAGATGTTGCGACAGCGCCGATTGGCTTAAGTCTACGTAACTATTTAATGCGCCTACCGTCATTTCTTGATGTTCTATCAATAAGCATAGAATCAGTAATCGGTGTTCGTTCCCGACAGTACGCAGCATAGCTGCCGCTTGGCTAGCACCTTTTTGTAAGAACGCGATGGAGTCTGGTGAGGCTGTCATGATGTGGGTCTTGTATTTTAGTTTTATCTAATTTAGCATATTCTAAATTAAAAAATCCAGTGAAAGGAAAATGCCATGTCTAAGGATGTTGTTCATATACAGGCTTTTTTTGATGAACCCACTTATACCGTGAGTTATGTGGTGTCTGATCCCGCGACTAAGCAGGCGGCAGTGATTGATCCTGTTTTGGACTACGACCACCGCAGTGGTGCGGTGTCTACGCGCTCAGCACAGAAATTGCTGGATTATGCTGCCGAGCAAGATTTGAAGATTGTGTGGATCTTGGAAACCCATGCGCATGCGGACCATTTAAGTGCAGCGCCATTTTTAAGGCAGCACACAGGGGCGAAGGTAGCGATAGGCGAACATATCTGTACGGTGCAGCGCATTTTTAGCGAGGTGTTCAATGTGCATGATGTGTCGGGTAAGGGTGTGGAGTTTGATACCTTGCTGAGCGATGGCGAGGTGCTCTCCTTAGGCAATTTGCGTATAGAGGTCTTGCATACGCCTGGTCATACACCGGCTTGTGTGGCTTACAAAATTGCCGATGCTGTGTTTGTGGGCGATACCTTGTTTATGCCAGATTACGGCACGGCTCGTGCAGATTTCCCCGGTGGTAGTGCCAAGCAGTTGTACCAGTCCATACGAAAAATACTAGCGTTGCCACCGCATACTCGTTTGTTCATGTGCCATGACTACAAAGCAGAAGGGCGTGATGAATATGCGTGGGAAACCACGGTGGCTGAGCAACGTGCCAAGAACATTCACATACACGACGGGGTGGATGAAACCGCCTATGTAACGTTGCGCGAAACACGTGATGCTACCTTGGCTGCTCCGGTGCTGTTGCTGCCATCGGTGCAAGTGAATATCCGAGCAGGGAACTTACCCGAGCCTGAAAATAATGGCGTGTCGTATCTGAAAATTCCGGTGAAGTGGACGAGTTAACCCCTTATGTAGGAAGAGGATGGTAGATTTTTTATTCAACAATATATAATTAAATATATTGTTTTCAGTGAATCCTTACCATGACCACACCTTCCATCCATTTATCGCCAGAAAAGATGCGTGAGCACGCGGGCAAAGCATGTGCATTGCTCAAAACCTTAGGCAATGAAGATCGCTTGATGTTGCTGTGCCAGATTGCCTTTGAGCAATTGAATGTAGGGCAGTTAGAGGCGCGAACAGGCATACATCAGCCTACCTTATCGCAGCAGTTAGCTGTGCTGCGGCAAGAGGGCGTAGTAGAGACAGAAAAGATAGGCAAATACGTGTATTACCGTTTGGCTGATCCCAGCACGATGCGGTTAATGCAAACCTTGTGGGACATTTATTGCGGTCCCGCCGAAGTGACTACTCCGGTTGATTAATCAGCGTGTCAGTGACGATGACCGCTGTATTTTGTAAAAGAGGAAAACAGGAACATGACAGTGGAATTCAAAAAACTGACGCAGGATATTGCGGCTAATTTGGGTGAGTTGGGTAAGAGTATTCCGCAGGTGATCAAAGGCTTTAATGAGCTGAACAAAGCCGGCAGTGCAGCGGGTGTGTTGGATGCAAAAACCAAAGAATTGATTGCATTGGCCATAGGTGTGGCCGTGCGTTGTGATGGCTGTATAGGCTTTCACAGTAAGGCATTGGTGAAGTTAGGGGCGACGGAAGCAGAAGTACACGAAGCCCTAGGTGTGGCGGTGTACATGGGCGGTGGTCCATCGGTGATGTATGCTGCCAATGCGGTGGCAGCATACAAGGAATTTAGCGATACAGAGCCTGCCGCGTGATGTGGTGTCAGGCTGTTTTATAGCCCAGTGATTTTTTTGACGGCGTCTTCGTGCAAGGACTCATTGAGTTGATCCACAATGATTGCCCAGGCGCCGTCACTTTTGAGCTGTTCTGCTAGAAATTGACGCTGCCCTTCATCCCAATACGGAGCATCAGAAATGTAGGTATCTGCTGGCAATTGATGCGTAATAATGAAGTCGGCAATGGCTTGTTCACTGGCATCTAGCCCTAGTTGCAGAAACAAATTGGTCATGCGGGGCGTAGTGGAAGTCATGGTCAGCTCCAAAGAAATAGGTGAAATAAATAGTCTACCGTTGATCACTGATTTGAGGCTATTTCTACGTGATTTCCTGATATAAAACAGAAAAATAGTGGTAAACCCTAATTCTTGAAATAAGAAGACGCGTTAAAATTTTCAGCTGGGTGTCAGCTGCAATCCGGCAGTGAGACAGGTTCACAAGCGTTGGTCGGGCCGCCACGCAAAGTATCAAAGACAATGAACCAGAATACACCCATCCTGCCTAAAGCTCAGGTACTGACCGAGCGTGCCTTTTCTACAGTAAGTCGTTTCCTCCACATTGAAGCCGTTAGTGGCATGGTGCTGTTGCTTGCAGCGGCCGTGGCATTGATCTGGGCGAACTCGCCTTGGGCTGATAGCTACCATGCGTTGTGGCATACCTCGTTTTCCATTGGTTTGGGCGAATATGTGTTCGACCGTCCGTTGCACTTCTGGATTAACGATGCCTTGATGACGTTGTTCTTCTTGGTGGTGGGGATGGAGATACGCCGTGAAATGCATGAAGGTGCGCTGAGCGATATACGCCAAGCGATGCTGCCTATTGCAGCCGCTTTTGGTGGTGTGGCTGCACCGGCCTTGATTTATGTGGCGTTCAATAGCCAATCCCCGCAGAGTCACGGTTGGGCTGTGCCTACCGCGACAGACATTGCTTTTGCGGTAGGGGTGTTGGCCTTGTTGGGGCGTTCCATTCCTTCTAATATCCGCGTGTTTTTGCTGGCGTTGGCCATCATTGATGACATCGTTGCGGTACTGATTATTGCTTTCTTCTATTCCGGCGGTTTGGATTACAGCGGCTTTTTGGTGGTAGCGCTGGGTATAGCGATGGTATTAGGGTTACAGCACGTTGGTATTGGTAGTGCCTATGCCTACGTGATTCCAGGGTTAATTATTTGGGGCGGTGTGCTGATGACAGGCGCGCACCCTACCTTGGCGGGTGTGGTGTTGGGCTTGATGACTCCCGTACTGCCTAGCCGTCGTCTTGAGCGTCCTATGCAAACCTTAGAGCGTGTGGTGCAAGACCTGCGTAAACGTAGAGACTCTGTTGAACCCGAAGAACTTGCTCATGCATTGAGCGATGTACGCCGTGCACAACGCGATATGCTGGCACCTGTGACTCGCGTGCAAATGGCGTTGCACACATGGGTAGCGTTTGGGGTGATGCCACTGTTTGCATTGGCTAATGCGGGTGTGAGCTTTGATGGTATAGACCTAAGCCAAGATGGCGCAAACTGGGTGATGGTTGGGGTGATAGCCGCCTTGGTGCTGGGTAAACCTATAGGCATCATGGGTGTGAGCTGGCTGATGGTGGCATTGAAGCTCTGTAAGCTGCCTGAAGGCGTGAGCTGGTCTGGTATTGCATTGATTGGCTTGCTGGCAGGTATTGGTTTTACGATGTCCATCTTTATCGCTATGCTGGCGTTTGTAGATGAAAGCTTACTGGGTGCCGCCAAGTTGGGTGTGCTGACCGCTTCACTGTTGGCTGCCATCTTGGGCTTAAGTATGGGGGCTGTCGTTGTGCGTAGTGTTAAACGTAATGCCGCTCAGGCATGACGCCTACGTCTTCTAGTTCTACACAACAGGGTTGGCATGCGCTAACCCTGGATAATTTCTCACAAACAGTTATGCAGGCTGAGCTTGCCGTGGTGTATTTTTCTGCACCGTGGTGTCAGCCTTGTCATCAATTACGCCCAGCGGTGCAAGCCTTTGCACAGCAACATCCTGAGCTTGCTTATTACGGCGAGGTGGATGTGTCAGCGTCTTCGGCGATTAGCCAACGTTATGGCATACGTTCTGTGCCAGTAATTGTGGTGTTTAAGCAGGGCAGTGTAGTGGCTCAATTGCCGGGGCAAGTGGCAGTACTGCCAGAGTTAGCGCGTCTTTTACACGAGCAACGTCATACGTTGTAGTTTTTCGTGCTGGTCATCCAAAAACATTGCACTATGCAGGCGATAAGCACAGTGTAGTGTGCTACCTTACTTCAATGGTTTTTTCTTTCTAAGGTTGAAGTATGGATCTCCCCGTCAATACGTTTAAACAGCGTCTACGTACTGAACAACAAGTGGGTGTGTGGGTAGGTTTACCCAATAGCACTGCAGCAGAAATTGCCGCAACCGCTGGCTTTGATTGGTTGGTGTTGGATGGCGAGCATGCCCCTAATGATGTGCGCTCCTTATTGCCATTGCTGCAGGCGGTTGCTCCTTATGATTCTCACCCTGTGATACGTCCGCCGGTAGGCGATGTGGCGTTGATTAAGCAGATGTTGGATATTGGCGTGCAAACCTTGCTAGTGCCTATGGTAGATACACCAGAGCAGGCAACTTTAATGGCGCAAGCCATGCGCTATCCACCGCAAGGTATACGCGGTGTTGGTGCGGCATTGGCACGTGCTTCCCGCTGGAATGCCATTGAAAACTACGCTGAGCTAGCCAATGATCAAATGTGTTTGTTGGTGCAGGTAGAAAGCCTAGAAGGGCTGAAAAACATAGAAGCGATTGCGGCGGTAGAAGGCGTAGACGGTATCTTCATTGGCCCTGCTGATTTATCAGCCGCTATGGGGCACTTAGGGAACCCTGGTCACCCAGATGTGCAAGAAGCGATTGATACAGCTATTGCACGTATTAAAGGTGCGGGGAAAGCCGCTGGTATTTTGTCAGTGAGCGAAGAGTACGCTCAACACTATCTAGACTTAGGTTGTGAGTTTGTAGCAGTAGGCTTAGATACGTCAGTGCTGGCTTCTGGTTTGCGCAGCATGGCAGCTCGCTACAAAGGTGGCGCAGCTGTGACTAAAACAGCTTCTGGCCCCGGTTACTAATACGTCATTAGCAGACACAAAAAAGCGCCGCAATTGCGGCGCTTTTGGCATGCAAGAGACTAGGCGAATTATTCGCTCAGTTTCAGTGCGCCTTTCATCATAGCCCAGTGGCCAGGGAAAGAGCAGAAGAATGTGTAGTCTTCGCCAGCAGCCAGTTTAGCTACGTCGAACGTTACGGATGTGGTCTCGCCACCACCCACTACGTCTGTGTGAGCGATAACGCGCTCGTCACCAGCTTTAACGTAGTTGTTGTCGATACCTGCTGACATGCCTTCAGTGGCTGCAGCTTGGAAATCGGCTGTTTTTGTCAGTACCCAGTTGTGGCCCATTGCTGCTTTAGGCATGGAACCAACGTGTTTCAGGTTTACGGTGAACTCGGTGCAGGTTTTATCTACAACGATTTCCTGCATGTTGAACTGCATGGCATCATTGCCTTCAATAGTGATGTCACATTGTGCAGCGTAAACAGGCAAACTAGCAGCGGTCAACAAAGCTGCAGCAATATATTTGATAGACATAAGTCACAATCTCCATGCTTAAAACAAGAAAAAGGCAGACGCAAAATGGCGTGTACCATGTCATGAAATCAGATAGAGCTATTGAAACACGCTCTTCCCTCAAGTGTAATTGACAGCGGTCAATGATCAATACAGAAGCCAACTATATTTAAGGGGTTTTTAATAGGTTTTACCGATCAAGGTTCAACCAAAGGCTTTCTTTTACTTCTTCCATGACCACGTGGCTTTGCGATTCTGCCGCGACAGGCAAGCGTTTTAGTATATCACCGAGTAAACGACGGTACTCACGCATGCCGCTGAGTCTGGCTTTAATTAGATAGTCAAAACTTCCAGAAACTAAATGGCATTCTTGTACATCAGGAATCAAAGAAAGTTCTTGTTTTACTTTATCAAAAATTTCTTCTGATTTAGACGCTAATTTAATTTCTACAAATACCAACATGGGCTTATCTAAGGCCGCAGCAGACAGTTTGGCGTGGTAGCCGGTGATGATTTTATCGCGCTCCATGCGCTTCACACGCTCGGTACAGGGCGAAGGCGACAGGCCTACTCGCTCTGCTAGTTCCGTCATGGGAATACGGCCCTCACGCTGCAGTATATGCAGGATTTTTTTATCGATTCTGTCTAACTGGTGCATTTCACTTTTAAAGAAGAATGGTGTGATTTTTTATAGTGATTAACACTGCTTTAAGGCTAAATTTTAGCCGTATTAACTATAAGTCATTACTTAAAATAGTAAAAATACTTATAGATGGTGGAGATAGTAATGAATGTCATTGTTTTGGGTGGTGGCGTGGTGGGTGTCACCAGCGCCTACTACTTGCGTCAGGCCGGAATGGAGGTGACGCTGATAGACAGGCAGCCAGGGGTGGCGGATGAAACCAGTTTTGCCAATGCGGGCCAAGTGTCTCCCGGTTATTCCACACCGTGGGCAGCGCCGGGTATTCCTACCAAAGCGCTGAAGTGGTTATTTCAAAAGCATGCACCGTTGGCCATACGTGTAGATGGCAGCTTGTTCCAACTACGTTGGATGCTGCAAATGTTGCGTAACTGTTCACCAGAGCGTTACAGCGTGAATAAAGAACGCATGATGCGTGTGGCGGAGTACAGCCGTGATTGCCTGCAACAATTACGTGTTGATACCAATATTCAGTATGAGCAACGTACGGGGGGCACAATACAGCTGTTCCGTACACAAGCGCAATTGGACGGTGTGCAAAGTGATATCACGGTATTAGAGCAATGTGGTGTGCCGTACCAGTTGCTAGACAGAGAAGGGCTGTGCCAGTACGAACCTGCGTTGGCACAGGCCAAAGAAAAACTCACCGGTGGTTTGCGCTTACCTAACGATGAAACGGGTGACTGTCACCTATTCACCCAAGCACTGGCTGAGAAAGCGCGTGCATTGGGTGTGGAATTCTTACTTGGGCAAAGCATGGATGGCTTTGTGATTGAGCAAGGGCAAATCGCTGGTGTGCGGGTAGGCGGCAAGGTGCTGAAGGCTGATAAATACGTTTTGGCCTTTGGTAGCTACTCACGGCAGACCTTGCAGCAGTTGGATATAGACCTACCCGTGTATCCCGTCAAGGGCTATTCCTTGACTGTGCCATTAGTGAATCCTGCCTTAGCACCACAGTCCACAGTGTTGGATGAAAGTTATAAAATTGCGCTAACGCGCTTTGATCAACGCATACGTGTAGGTGGCATGGCCGAACTGGCAGGCTACAACACACGGCTAGATCTGCGCCGACGAGCCACGTTGGAATTGGTGGTCAATGAGTTGTTCCCAGGAGGCGATGTGCCTAAAGCCACATTCTGGACAGGGCTGCGACCCATGACGCCAGACAGTACTCCTATCATAGGAGCAACGCGTTACCCTAATCTGTATTTGAATACTGGTCACGGCACTTTGGGCTGGACCATGGCATGCGGATCAGGCAAGCTTATTGCCGACCTGATTGCAGGCCAGAAGCCGGAAATCCCTACGGATGGTTTGGCGATTAACCGCTATCACACTTCTGTCTGATTCATTATGACTCGTCCTTCTCAAGCAATTATTGATTTGGGCGCTTTGCGCCATAACTACCTGCTGGCTCGCTGCTTGCAGGATGGTCCTACGCTGGCTGTATTAAAAGCCAATGCTTACGGTCACGGTTCGGTAGAGTGTGCCCGCGCATTAGCCGATATAGCCGATGGGTTTGCCGTCGCTTTTCTAGCCGAGGCACTGACACTGCGCGAGGCGGGTATTACCCAGCCCATCGTGTTGTTGGAAGGTGTTTTTCATGCCGATGAACTAGAGCTGGTACAGGCCCATCAATTGTGGACTGTGGTACATCACGAAGCCCAAGTACGCATGATCGAGCAGTTGGGTGATGTGCATGGATTACGCGTGTGGCTGAAAGTGGATAGCGGCATGCATCGCGTGGGGTTCAGACCAGACATGGTGGCGGATATTTATAAGCGTTTGCTGGTGACGGGCAAAGTGATGGACATCACGTTCATGACGCACTTTGCACGGGCGGATGAACCCGATAGCGGAACTACAGAAACACAGTTGGCTGTATTTGAAGCGGCAGTGGAGGGCTTGGCGGGCGGACGCAGTATTTGCAATTCAGCAGGGATATTGGAATGGCCTGAAGCCAGACAAGGTTGGGGGCGTGCCGGTATTTTGCTGTACGGTGCTGACCCTACGCCTTTTGAACACGAGCTGCAGCCTGTTATGAGCTTACAGAGTGAAGTGTTTGCTGTTCGTACCTTATTACCCGGCGAGGCCTTGGGCTATGGCGGTACGTTTGTGGCAGAAGAACTAGTACGCGTGGGGTTGGTCGCTGTAGGCTATGCCGATGGCTATCCACGCCGAGCACCCAATGGCACGCCTGTCAGTATTGATGGTCAACCATCACGACTGATAGGGCGTGTATCGATGGATATGTTAACCGTCGATCTGACCCATTTGCCGGACGCAGGCATAGGCAGTAAGGTGGAGCTTTGGGGTAAGCAAGTGGATGTGAATGCCGTGGCAAATGCAGCAGGTACCATCTCTTACGAGCTGATGTGTAATGTGAAACGTGTGCCGCTGGTGTACCAATCCGAATAGGAAGTGTTGTAACGTGATTCTGAATGCTGCAGGTCTGATTGGGCTGTATTTACTTTGGCGCTACGTGTGGAGACTCAAGTTGGCATGGCCATGGCGAGTGCTACTTAGCGCCGTGCCTGTACTGATAGTCTTGCAGCATAGGATTGTGAAATATCTATTTGGTGGCAGCATTGCATCCCCTGAAATTGCGCCTCAAGCGCTGTGGGTTTTAGGTGCTTGTTTAGGTGCCGTCATTTTATTTGCATGTTTCTTGCTGCTGCGTGATGTAGTGGGGTTGTTGCTGTTTGTGGTGTCGCGTTCTAAAGGACGAGCACTATGGCGTAGCATGCCAGTGGCACATGGCTTAGGCGTGTTAGCGTGTGTGCTGGCGGTGATTGGGGTATGGCAGGCGGTGAGTGTGCCGCAGGTAAAACGCTTAGAAATTACCATTCCCGGTTTGGCTAAAGAGTTCGATGGCTACAAGGTAGTGCATCTGACAGACTTGCACTTAAGCAAGTTGTTGCAAGGGCCGTGGGCGCAGCAGGTGGTAGAGCGCACGAATGCATTGTCACCGGATTTGATCGTGATTTCGGGTGATTTGATTGACGGTACACCCGAAGCTCGTCAAAACGATTATCCTCCGTTGGGTGATTTACACGCCAAAGATGGGGTGTATGCCGTCGCTGGCAATCACGAATACTATGCGTATTTCAAACGCTGGATGCGCGTGTTTAATGAGCTAGGCATACGCATGCTAGAAAATGAGCATGTGGTACTGAATAAAGACGGTGCTCAGTTGGTGTTAGCTGGTGTGCCCGATACCATCAGTGCTAACTTTGGACAGGTTGGGCCCGATATTACTAAGGCCTTAGCCAATGCCCCTGAAGGAGTACCCGTGATTTTGCTGGATCACAGACCAGGTAATATTCTGCGTAACGAACCCAAAGGGGTAAGCCTGCAATTGTCAGGTCATACACATGGTGGCCACATTTTGGGTATAGACCAAGTGGTACGTATGGCAAACGAAGGCTTTGTGTCGGGCTTGTACCAAGTGGGTGTTGGTGGGCGACAGTTGTACGTAGGTAATGGGGCAGGTCTGTGGTCAGGCTTTCCCTTACGCTTAGGTCGTCCATCTGAAATCGCTGAAATTACTTTACGTAGCGATGTTCAGTAAATTGCGTCGCATAGGGTGTTTACCGTGGATAGCGTTGCTATTCGCACTAGCTGCGGGTTGGTGGTTTAGCCAAACACCATCACATGATCGTGTTTGGGCAGACGATGTGGCTAGGTTGTTGGAAGCTCGTGTAGACGGTAATACCGTACACCTGAATAACGTGCGTAATTTCACTTGGCGCACCGAAGACGATTACACCGCTAGTTGGGAGTCACGTGAATACCCGCTAGATCAGCTGCAAAGTGCCGATCTGATTCTGTCGTATTGGATGGGGCCGCATATCGCCCATACTTTAGTGTCTTTTGGCTTTGCTGATGGCCGCTACCTGACCTTTTCTCTAGAAATACGCAAAGAAAGCCATGAGCAGTTTTCGGCGTGGAAGGGCTTTTTCCGTCAGTATGAGCAGGTGTTAGTAGCTGCAGAAGAAAGTGATATTGTGCGTACCCGTAGCAATGCACGCGGAGAAGACGCCTATATCTATAGGGTGCAATTAGATAAGCCAGCATTGCAGCATTTGTTTTTAGCCTATGTGGCTAAAGCCCAAGAACTAGAGCAGCAGCCAGAGTTCTACAACACCCTGACCAGTAATTGCACCACCGTGATTTATGAGTTGGCAAAGGTGATCGCTCCGTTGCCTATGGATTACCGCTTGCTGGCATCGGGGCATGTGGCCGAATATGTGCAAGAGCAAAACGGCTTAACGCCTAATGTGTCGTATGAAGCCTTGCAGCAAGCAGGCTACATTAACGAGCGAGCGTTACAGGCCGATCAAACCGGAGAGGACTTCTCTAGCGCCATCCGTAAGGGCGTACCGGGTATTCAATAATCAGACTTAATCGTGTCGGCGATAAAAACCCAGTGCTACACCCAAACCGGCCAATAAGCCTGCACACCCTCTGTTTAGCCAACGTAACGCATTGCCAGATAACGCTCGCATGGCTTGTTTGCCACTGAATGCGTAGAGTGTCATCAAGGCAATATCAATCAGAGCAGTGACGACAGCAAGCGTTGCGTACTGCTGAAAAGCGCTGCCATTAGGCTGAATGAATTGCGGCAAAAAGGCCGAGAAAAACAGCAAGCCTTTAGGGTTGGATAAGGCCACTAACAACGAACGTATGAAGGCAGTGCGACCGCTGGGGGGAAGTTGCAGTTCAGCGGTAGAGGCATTCACCAGTTGTACGGGGGCGTGCCAGAACATCCACGCTAAGTACAACAAGTAGGCGGCACCCGCATACTTCACTATGCTAAACAGCAGCTCAGATGCTTGCAGCACAGCGCCTAGCCCAAAACCTACGGCAGAGATCAGAATTAAATCAGACAAGGCTGCACCTGCAATGCCGCAGGCCGCTGTACGCATGCCACCACGAGCACCGTTATTCAGCGCCAATAACATGGTGGGGCCGGGCGTAACCGTAACAACCGCAACGGTTACGCTATACAGCATGAGGGTCATCCAGTCCATAAATCTAACTGCCTAAAGGTGTGCGTAGCAAAGAGCCTATAGTGTAAAACTAAAAAGCCCCAAGGCGTGAACCTTGAGGCTTTTCGGGGTAGGGTGATTTGCTCGTTTTTTGCTTAGCCAGCTTGACGCTGACGCAGCAAAGACAGGGCGGTGTCTTCGATCATGTCTTCTTGTCCACCAACCATGCCGCGACGGCCCATTTCGACCAGAATTTCGCGAGCAGGAATGCCGAACTTCTGTTCAGCACGTTTAGCAAACAACAAGAATGAACCGTAAACACCGGCATAACCTAGTGTTAGAGCGTCGCGGTCCAAACGGATGGGGAAGTCCATGATAGGAACAACCAAATCCTCTGCAACGTCCTGAATACGGAATACATCTACGCCAGTAGGAATACCCATTAGATCCAATACGGCAACCAGCACTTCCATTGGAGTGTTACCGGCACCAGCGCCCAAACCAGCAGCGGCAGCATCGATACGGTTTGCACCAGCTTCTATAGCCGCAACACTGTTTGCTACGCCCATTGCCAAGTTGTGGTGGCCGTGGAAACCCAATTCAGTTTCAGGTTTCAGCGCATCACGTACAGCCAGCAGACGCTCTTTAACAGTATTTGGCAGCAAGTGACCAGCGGAGTCCGTGATGTAGATACAGTTTGCACCGTAGCCTTCCATCAGTTTGGCTTGTTGCACCAAACCTTCGGGGCTGTTCATGTGGCTCATCATCAAGAAGCCCACAGTATCCATGCCTAATTCGCGGCCCAGCGAAATGTGCTGTTCAGACGTATCGGCTTCGGTACAGTGTGTGGCGACACGAATGGTGTTTACGCCCAAGCCATGCGCCATGCGCAGGTGATCCACGGTACCAATACCGGGGATCAACAAAGCAGACACTTTAGCTTGTTTGAGCTCAGGGATCACTGTGCTCAGGTATTCTTCATCGCTGTGTGCGGGGAAACCGTAGTTTACCGATGCGCCACCCAGACCATCACCGTGAGTGACTTCGATCAGAGGGATACCAGCTTCGTCCAGACCACGAGCAATGTTACGCATTTGCTCCAGAGTGATCTGGTGACGTTTAGGGTGCATACCGTCGCGCAGCGACATGTCATGCAAAATAATGTTTTTGTTGCTCATTACACAATCCTTGCAAAAGCAGGTGTTAGGCTTTGGCGAGCAGACGCTCAGCAAACATTTCTGCTGTACGTGCTGCGGCGGCAGTCATGATGTCTAGGTTGCCGGAGTATTTAGGCAGGTAATCGCCCAAGCCTTCCACTTCCAAGTAAATGGAAACGCGGTTGCCATCAAATACTGGGCCGTTAACCAAGCGGTAGCCGGGTACGTATTTTTGTACTTCGGCGATCATGGCATGCACGGATTCAGTGATGCGATCTTGATCTGGCGTGTCATCGGTCAAGCAGTGAACGGTGTCACGCATGATCAGCGGTGGCTCGGCAGGGTTCAAGATGATGATGGCTTTACCACGACGGGCGCCGCCCACGCGCTCTACAGCACCGGCTGTAGTACGGGTGAATTCATCAATGTTTTTACGTGTGCCTGGGCCAGCAGAGCGTGAGGACACCGTGGCTACGATTTCAGCGTATTCCACAGACTGCACGCGGGACACTGCATTCACCATAGGGATAGTGGCTTGGCCACCGCAGGTCACCATGTTGACGTTCTGTGCACCTTCAACCAGCAGTTCTTGCAGGTTTACTGGAGGCACACAAAATGGGCCAATCGCCGCCGGGGTCAAGTCAATCATCATGACGTCACGGGAGGTCAGCTTGTCAGAGTTGTCCTTATGTACGTAAGCGCTGGTGGCGTCAAACGCGATTTGGATATTGTCTGCTTCCACGTGTGGCAACAGGCCGTCCACACCTTCGGATGTGGTTTTCAGGCCCAGTTCAGCAGCACGTTTCAGGCCGTCGGATTGAGGGTCTACACCCACCATCCATACGGGTTCAAGTACAGGGCTGCGCATTAGCTTGGCAAGCAGGTCAGTGCCGATGTTGCCGGGCCCAATAATGGCAGTACGAATTTTCTCAGCCATGTATGTCTCCAGGGGAAAAACAAAAGATAAATGCGTTAAGGAGTTGGGGCTGCCGTTAGCCTACGAGGCTTAAGGGGAACAGCGACAACCACGGAACATAAGTAATCAGTAACAGCACCGCCAGCATCGAGATGATGAAGGGGATAGCACCCACAATGGCTTTTTCTAGGCTGGTTTCACCTACTCGTGAACCCACAAACAAGTTCACGCCTACGGGTGGAGTCACCATGCCAATGGCCAAGTTGACGATAATCACGATACCGAAGTGCACGGGGTCAATACCCACGGCAGTCACTACAGGTAGCAAGATGGGAACCAAGATAATGATGGCGGCCAACGTTTCCATGAACATGCCCACAAAAAGCAGCAGTACGTTGATCAACAACAGGATCAGGATGGGGCTGTCGGTAAGCTGCACGATGTAGTCGGCGATCATGAACGGGATACGTTCAATCGCCAGCATGCGACCGAAAATTGTGGCAGTACCTACAATCACAATCACGGTGGCCGAGGTCAGAGCAGAGCCAGCAATCACGCGGTACAGGTCAGACCATTTCAGTTCTTTGTATACAAAAACACCTACAATAAAACCGTAGATCACACCCACAGCAGCGGCTTCGGTAGGGGTAAAGACGCCACCATAAATACCGCCCAGAATGATCACGGGTACCATCAGCGCCCATTTGGCATCCCAAATGGTTTGCCAAATTTCTGAGGCGGAATAGCGTTTTTCTGAACCTTTGTAGCCTTCTTTACGCGCTTTGACGTAGGCCGTAATGATCAAGCCCACCCCAATTAGCAAGCCGGGAATAATGCCTGCCAAGAACATTTGTGTAATGGATACGTTGGCAGATACTGCATAGATGATCATGGGAATGCTAGGCGGGATAATGATCCCAATACTGCCCGCAGACGCAATCAAACCAATGGAATAACCTTTGTCGTAACCCGCTTTGGCCATGGCTGGCAGCAACAAGCCGCCAATCGCAGCTACGGTAGCTGGGCCTGAACCAGAGATCGCTGCAAAGAACATGCAGGTCACCACAGCAATAATGGCCAAGCCGCCGGTGTAACGACCAAAAAACACGTTCGCAACATTCAGCAAGCGACGAGATAAACCGCCTTGTCCCATCAGGTCACCGGCCAAAATGAAGAACGGCACAGCCATCAATGGGAAGGAGTCAATAGAGGTCACCAGACCTTGAGCAATATAGGTGCTGCTGACTTTTCCGCTGTAAATCAAGGCCAAGGCTGAGGATAAACCCAGCGAGATGGCCACAGGTACGCGGATGATTAATAGCAGGGCAAAGCAGCCAAATAGCAATAATGAAATCATGACTGCCTCTCAATACGGATAGTGCGAATTTCTTGCACGATTTTTTGCAGCAGGCGCAAAATAACCAGTCCAAACCCTACGGTTGGAGCTAGGTAGATGTAGCCCATAGGAATACTGAGGGACGAGGAGGTCTGACCAAATTTGAAGACCTTCATGCTCAGGGCATAGCCTTCTTTCATCACCAACACCGCGAATACGATAAAGATGATGTGGGCAAGAATGGCGGCATAGCGCTGATACAACTCAGGCAAACGATTAGTCACGGCTTCCACACAAATGTGGGCGTTCTCGCGCACACCGTAGGACACACCAATATAGGTAGCCCAGATAAAACAGTAGCGTGCGAGTTCTTCGGACCACGTTAGTGAGTCGTTCAACACATAACGCATGAACACTTGCACGCCAATCAGTATGGACATGAGTGCAAGCAACAGCACTAAGATGCTTTCTTCAAAGTGCTTGTCTAGAAATTTGAGCATGGGGATCTCCTATGCCGGCAAGGTAGTCGGCAAGTGGGCAAGCTGTTGCTTGCCCACTCGAGAAAAGGAACTGGCCGTGGATGTGGCCGATCAGGGTGTATTAACGGTTAGCTTCTGCAACAATACGATCAACAATGTCAGCACCGATTTTTTTCTTCACCAGTTCGTGCACAGGGCCCATGCGGTTAGCAAAGGCAGCGTGTTCTTCAGGTGTCAATTCGGTGATGGTCACGTTAGGCATGTTGGCAACTGCTTTCTCGTCAGCTTCTTGAGCTTGAGTACGCTGGAAGTTGGTGGCGTTTTTAACGGCTTCGTCAAAAATCGCACGGTCTTCGTCGCTGAAGCTGTTGTACACGTCAGGGTTGATCATCAAAGGCCATGGGGAGTACACGTGGTTGGTTTTGGTGATGTGATCCTGAACTTCGTAGAACTTCATGTCGTAGAACAGGTTGATTGGGCCTTCCTGTGCATCGAATGTGCCTTGTTGCAAGGCGGTAAACAGTTCACCAAATGCTAAAGGAGCAGGGTTAGCACCTTCTTCTTTCCACGCAGCAATGTGCACTTCGTTTTCCATAGTGCGCATTTTCATGCCTTTCAGATCGTCAGGCGTATGGATGGCTTTTTTATTGTTGGTCAATTGGCGAAAGCCGTTTTCCCAGTAGGCTACAGCTTTAATGCCCACAGGCTCCAGGCTTTGCAGCAATTGCTGACCAATTTCGCCGTCCAAAACGCGGTATACGCTTTCACGATCTTTAAACAGGAATGGAATATCCAGCGCAAAGAATTCTTTGTTGAAGTTACCCAGCACGGCGGAAGAGGCAAATGCCATGTCCACGTTACCTAGCTGGATGCTTTCAATCAGTTCACGCTCACTACCCAACTGAGAGTTAGGGAAAATTTCGACGGTGATGCGGCCGTTTGTTTTTTCAGCAAGTTCTTTGCCTAGAAACTCAAATGCTGCTTGCCCAGTACTAGTATTGGAAGAAGCGTGACCGGCTTTCAGAACAGTGTTAGCGTTTGCTAAGCCAGCGAAAAGGGATACACAGAGGCCTAAGCCCAAGGTCAAGGTGCGGTTACGCAAAGTTTTTGTCAGCATAAGAGTCTCCGAGTGTGACAAGGGTGGTGGTTCAAAATGTGACAGCGAGTGTATCAACCTGTCATCGTTATTAATGAGGAAATTCTAGTATCAGTGGTAAAATTTTTCAACTATTGATATGTGTTCTCAATATATGAGAATTTAATCGTAAAGCAGGGAGACGTAAAAGATGAGCAGTAATGTAGAGGCCATCAATGCGCTACGCAGCATATTAGCCGCAGACGAGCTATTGACTGGTGATGCCATCAGCGACAAATACCGCCAAGACTGGAGCGGTGAAAAAGGTGGTGATCTGAGCGCGGTAGTGTTGCCGCGTAGCACCGAAGCGGTATCGCAAATTCTGCGAATTTGTAATGAGCACGGGTGTCCAGTGGTGCCCCAAGGTGGTCTCACAGGTTTGGCGGGTGGTGCTACGCCTATTGATGGGTGTGTGGCCATTTCCATGGAGCGCATGAATGGCATCCTAGAGCTGGATGGTGTTTCTGGCACCATGACCGTGTGGGCTGGTACGCCCTTGCAAGTGATGCAAGAAGCGGCACAGAAAGCGGGTTTCTTCTTCGCTCTGGATTTGGGTGCACGTGGTTCGTGTCAGATTGGTGGCAATATTTCCACCAACGCTGGCGGTAACCGTGTGATCCGTTACGGTATGGCGCGTGACTTGGTGTTGGGCTTGGAAGTGGTGTTGGCCGACGGCACGGTGCTGACTATGCTGAACAAAATGGTCAAAAACAACTCGGGTCCTGATATCAAACAAGCCTTTATTGGTGCAGAAGGCACGCTGGGTGTGATCACCAAAGCGGTGGTGAAACTGCATCCTCAAGTGAATGGTGCCAACACGGCGTTGATGGCATTGGAAAGCTTTGAAGGTGTGGAGAAATTGCTGGTGTATGCACAGCAGCAGTTGTCAGGCCAAGTGAGTGCCTTTGAAGTCATGTGGAACGACTACTACAAAGAAGCCACCACTGATGGCGGTATTCGTGCACCGTTGCCAGCTGATTACCCCATCTACGTGTTGATGGATCAGCAAAGTGCTAACCCACAAGTGCAAGCGGCTCAGTTTGAAGCCGTATTGGAGCATGCGCTGGAAGAAGGCTGGGTAGTGGATGCCGCGGTTGCGCAATCCCACGCTGATGCAGAAGCGTTTTGGGAATTGCGTGATGCGATTGCCGAATTGCTGCAAGCGTACGCACCGACCATTAACTTCGATATTTCTTTCCCAATCTCTAGCATTGGCCGTTGTGTAGAGACCTTGAAAGACGTGATGTCCTCCAAGTTTGACGGTATTCGCGCGATGTTCTTTGGTCACGTGGGAGATGGCAACATACACGTAGTGGTGGGCCCATTCCCAGACGAAGCAACCGGTCTTGCCATTGAAACAGCCTTCTACGAAGTTGTGCGCAACAATGAAGGTTCGGTGTCGGCTGAGCACGGTATTGGTTTGCACAAAAAACCATGGTTGCCTTACAGCCGTAGCGCAGCAGAACTGCACACGCTGAAAGTGATGAAGCAAGCCTTAGACCCACGCAATATTCTGAACCCAGGCAAAATTCAGGATTAAGCGTGTAGTACACAACGCTAGGCTAAGCACCCCAACGATTGAAGTTTCTCAGTCGTTGGGGTGCTTTTTTGTGTGCAGGTATACGAATACTGCTTGGGAATAGCGCCAAGGAAGATGACAATGCAAAGGAGGACAAGACGCTAGGCGTTTTGGTGAATACGGCATCCCAATCTACTTTTCAGCACTCTACAGCTATGCGACCTAAAGGGCAGAAAACTAAATCTACGTATTTTTGGCTAACCGAAGATGATGTGACTGAGTTCAGCGGCAAATTGCATGACGCTTTACCTAGTTTGTCATGGCGGTGTTCGCACCCCAGCCCCGATCATTTGGTGGTGCATCACTTTGACAGCGTAAGTGATGCCTTGCGTTGTGGTGCGTCACCGTTTGTGAGCCAAGCCTTTGTTGAGTTTGAGTTCTCTGTTTTGCAGTTTTTATTCTTTCAGCCAAAGACGCTTAGCCATGTGATTGATAACTATGCACCCGGCTACCGTTATCCGCCAACGATAAACATGGTGGAGTGTGGTCGCATGGCCATACGTTGGAATACACAGGATGGTGATGAGCTCGCGCAAGCTGAATTGGCGACACAGCTTAAGTTGATTTGGAAAGTGTTTCAGCAGACTACCTTACCAGCGAAAGTGCAGGCTACAGCAGGCTATGCGGTTTCAGGTTTTAGGATAGGAAAGCATATGCTGGAAAAGGTCAAAACAGAATCCTTGTATTTGAAAGCTAACGGCCCATTTTGCGTGTTGAGTGAATCATGATGTCTTCACGTATAGGCGGAACAGTGCATAAGCCGTGTTGTGGCAGTATCCATGTAAGTAGTTTATGAATTCATCTTTTGATGGTATTATTTTAATCAATTGATGGGTTTTGCTGTTGTCACTCTGTAGGAGAGAATCATGTTAACCAATCCTGTACGTAGCAGTCGCACAGTACGTGGTGCGGTGGTGTCAGCAGACGGTAGTAAGCGTCGCACTCGACGTCGCGCTGACGATGCAGGCTTTTGGGCGATGGCGCACTCAGTGGGCAAAATGAGTGAGTCAGATCGTATTAGCTCTATCAAGGCGGGTCACTCGGTAGCGATGGCTGATGCCGTACGCGAAACTTTCAACATGGATATGCGTTCGCTGGTAGAGCTGTTGAATGTTTCTACCGCCACCTACGAACGACGACGTGTTGCTGATAAACCGTTAGACGTTACTGCATCAGAGCGTTTGGATAGAGTGGCCACCGTAGCATTACAAGCCGAAAGCGTGTTTGAAGACAGCGCCGCCGCCGCCAAGTGGATGTCTACACCTCATAAAGCGCTGAATGGTAATAGCCCCGTGATGAACTGCGAAACCGCCATTGGTGCTAAACAAGTGCTGCGCATCTTGAATGCCTTAGAGTGGGGCGGTGTAGCCTGATGATTGCGTGGCGAATCGCTAAAGCCAAACGCGCGAACGACTTATCTGGCGTAGGGGCAGCCCTAGAGGGCGGGCGTTGGAATGAGGCCGATGTGCGGGCGGTGTACATGGGTTTATCGCCCGCCATCTGCTGTCTGGAAACCTTTGTGCACACCAACAGTTATCCCATGTTGCCGCTGAAAATCACACGTTTCCAATTGCCTGACGATGAGTCGCTGTATTTCACACCAGACCCACGTTCCTTGCCCAAAGGCTGGAATAGTATTCCCCCCGATAGAGCCAGCATGGCATATGGCACAGCATGGCTGCGTGAAGGGAAATACTTGGGTTTGATTGTGCCGTCGGCCGTACTACCGTTGGAACAAAATATAGTGATCAACCCGCTGCATCCAGAGATCAAACAGGTGCAGATAGAGGAACAGTACGCGTTCATGTACGACGATCGCATGTTTGCGGATCGTACGGCTAAGTAAAAACGTAAGAGCCTACGTCGCTAAGCGGCATTTTGATAGGCTGGTGAGCTGCTAGGCAATGTCTTATGAGCCTGCTACAGCAAAGTACGAATCTTTTGCCCTAGTTCTTCAGCTTCGTCTTGCGAGCGTATGTTCGTGAAGCCTAACAACAGGCCTGACTCATAGGTAGCACCAGAAAACCATCGTGATAAGGCATGCGCATACAGCCCATTGTCACGCAGGCGTTGTGCCAGTTCGGTATCACTATGTCTGTCAGCTAATCGCGCAATCAAATGCATGCCGCCAGGCTGTGGGTCAATGCGCATGGCTTTACCCAAAACCTTGGCTAAACCCGCTGCCGTTGCAGTACGGCGTTCCCCGTATAGCTTACGCATACGCTGAATGTGGCGGGCGAAGTGACCCTCTGTGATGAAGGCACTCACGATGCTTTGCGTGAGAGCAGGGGAGCCATTACCTAGAATGCGACTCATCGCATCGAAGCGGGATACCAGCGCTTCGGGCACCACTAAGTACGCTAATCTAATGCCGGGAAATAGCACTTTGCTAAAGGTGCCTGCATACAGTACTCGGCCATGCCTATCCAAACTTTTCAGTGCAGGTAAGGGGCGACTGATATAGCGATATTCGCCATCGTAATCGTCCTCAATAATCCAGCTTTGCTGTTGCTCAGCCCATTCCAATAAGCTTTGGCGTCGGGGCAGCGATAGCGTCACGCTTAACGGGCTTTGGTGTGCTGGCGTCACAATGGCTGCTTTGGCATCTGGAGCCAGTGTTAGCCCTTTAGCAATATCCATACCCTGAGCATCTACGCTAAGGGGGATGTCCGTTAACCCAGCATGCTGTAGTAGTTCACGAGTAGGTGGGTAGCAAGGGTTTTCTGTCCAGACTTGATCGCTTGTTTTCAGCAGGGTTTGTATGATCAAGCTGACACTCTCACGGTAGCCCGCGGTGATAAATACTTGTGCAGGTGAACAGTGAATGCCGCGGGCCACTTGCAAGTGTGCGGCAATGGCGGTGCGCAAAGCAGGTAAGCCATTCACGGGCGGATAGGATAAATCCACTGTTTGTGTGGCGCGTAATTGCCGTGCCCCCAAGCGTGCCCATATCTTTCGTGGAAAAGCATCCAGCGCAGGGATGCCCATTTGAAAAGGCAGCAGAGCAGGGGCTGTAGGCCCAGTAGACAAAGCGGTATGTTCGACGGGGGGTGTTTTGCCCACTGAGGTAGCGAGTAGCCCCGGCGTAATGACAGTGCCCGCTTGACCTTGGGGTTGCACATAGCCTTCAGCATGCAGCAGCGAATACGCGAGTTCTACCGTACCGCGTGCCACGCCTAACTCTTTGGCCAGTGCTCGAGCAGAGGGAATGCGATCTCCAGGCTGCAAATTACCTTGAGCGATAGCAGCCAGAAACCGATCATAAATCTGTCTATAAATAGGCGTATCACCTGGGTTGGTAGATAGCGTAGGGACAAGAGTAGGTGACATCATGGCCTAGTCAAAAGATCAATTTATGGCTCTTTGGAGTGTAGCATGTGGCTCCTACAATGAATGCTCAAACAGGTGCACTTGCTAGTGCATCATCACTTGGGAATCACGATGAGTCATCACGATATTCGTCACATAGAAACAACCGAGGCAGTGCACGCGTGTTTTGCAGTCATGCAGGAATTGCGCCCCCATTTGGTGGATAAAACTGACTTCGCAGCGCGTATGGCACGCATGCGTCAGCAAAATTACGCGTTGTTAGCAGTTTGGGATAATCATCAGCCCGTTGCGTTAGCCGGCTATAGACTCCAAGAGAATCTGATCTATGGAACGTTTATGTATGTGGATGATTTGGTGGTGACGGCAGCGCATCGCAGTAGTGGTTATGGCGCGTTGCTGTTAGATACCTTAGAACACATGGCAATAGAAAAAGGCTGTGCCAAACTGGTGTTAGACACCGGAATTGATAATGCGTTGGCACAGCGTTTTTATTTTAGACAAGGTTTGTTGACTGGGGCCATACGGTTTAGCAAATGGTTGGGAGCACCGGTAGTATGAGTATTTTGCGTTTAACGTGCAGCCCTCAGGGTGAGCGTTCAGAAAGTTATTTGCTATCACAGCATATCCTTCATCACTTAGCTGCTGTTGACCCCGTTCAGGCGACAGAGGTTACAGAGCTACATACCAATTCATTGCCCCATGTGGATGAGGAATACGCTATTACGCTGGGTTCAGCGGTAGATCCTGAACACCAGGAAGGTGGTTCACTGAGCTTATCTCAGCAACTGATGCAGACGTTGGCTGAGGCTGATTACGTAGTAATTGCTACACCCATGCATAATTTCACCGTGCCTTCTGGCTTGAAGGCGTGGATAGATCATGTGGTGCGTGTACGCCATACCTTTCAAGCTACGCCTGAAGGCAAGGTGGGAACGCTCAAAGATCGTCCTGTCTTTATAGCGATGTCGTCTGGAGGTTTGGTGACGGGTGGTCGAGCACGGCAACCCGATTTTCTTACTCCTTATTTACGCACTGTTTTTGCCACGATTGGCATTCACAATCTGACTTTCTTTTCAGTACAGGGCACAGCTTTGGGGACGACTGCACGTGAAGCAGCACAGCAGGATGCTCACGCCGAGATCGCCCGTCACTTTGCCTCTATGAAGTAATGCTGTCCACTTTTTCAAAGGATTATTCACATGACTACACGACTAGATTATGCGCATGTTGCCCCTGGAGGTGCTAAAGCGCTGAGTTCGGTTTATGGGTACGTGTCGCAGTCAGGTTTATCACCAGTATTGGTTGATTTGGTGTACTTGCGTGTCTCGCAAATCAATAACTGCGCGTACTGCTTAGACTTGCATACTCGAGACTTACTGAAACGTGGCGTGAAAGTAGAGAAAATTGCTTTGGTACAGGCGTGGGCTGAGGCAGGCTCCTTGTTTGATGAGCGAGAGCGTGCGGCGTTAGCATGGGCTGAAAGCGTGACCAATGTAGCGAGTACAGGCGTACCAGAGGCCGATTTCGTGGCCGTGAGTGCAGTGTTTAACGAGAAAGAGGTCGCTGACCTGACCATTGCGATCAGCTTGATGAACGCTTACAACCGCATGGGGGTGAGTTTTAGAAAAACGCCTCAGGCAGTAGCTGAGGCGTCGATGCCAACGGCGTGATGTAGTCACTAGCCACTTAAACGGCGCGGTAACCCAATGCGGTGCTGATTTTCAGCGCCGTTTCCTGTACGGTTGCCACTAATTGCTGCATACGTCCTGGCGGCATGTACTCTACGGTGCTGGATACGCTAGCGGCTGCCACAATATGGCTGCGGCCGTCTCTGATGGGGGCGGCCACGCAGCGAATGGTGGATTCATCTTCCCCCAAATCAAACGCATAGCCACCTTGGGCATAGTGACGCATCATTTGCAGCCATTTATCGCGATCGCAGATAGCTTGCAGATTAGCAGGGCTGCGGTCATACAGAGCTAACCATTGTTCTTCGGTTTGGTCTAGCAACAGCGCTTTGCCAATACCGGTAGAAAATAGCGGTTTGTTGCCCCCAACGCGTGAGCTTATTTCCACGGGGCGGCGGCTGGATATTTTTTCCAAATACACAATGCTGTCTTGCGACGGCATACCCAGATGTACGGTATCCGAGGTTTGTCTGGCCAACTCTACCAACAGGGGTTTAGCCAGTTTGACCAAATCAATTTGGGCTTGAGCTTGGTAGCCTAGCCCTAACAGTGCATGCCCTAATCTGTACCCTTGGTCGGGTTCACGGCGTATGTAGTGACGCTGTTGTAAAGCACTAAGAATACGGTGGGCAGTGCTGTAGGTCATGCCTGTCACTTTAGCGATCTCAGACAAATCATCAATGCCGTTAGCGACGGCGTCAATAATATCTAACCCACGAAGCAGCGTTTGGCTGGCTTGGGTTTTGCTTTTTTTCTCTTCAGGTGTGGGCCAGTGGGCTTCCCCAGACCGATGACCTTGGTCTATCACAGCAAATGTCTCCCGCTATGTTTGATTGAGCGCCGTTTTTTAGCATAGCGCAAATGGCAATGCAATGGATCAGTAACCATTCGCAAGCAGGACTATACAACATAGATAGCGGGGAAATATAGGGTGCTATTGCATGGTGGTGCTGGGAGTATGCAATGCAATAGTTGTGGTTTTGTGTGTCTATTGAATAGCTCCCCTTTTTATTTGTGTGATAATAGCAATCGTTATTATTTTCATTACCTTGGGGAAAACATGCTAAATCGTCGCATTTACTCGTATCTTTTATCTGCAGCAATGCTGGGAGCAGGTGCTACGGTTAGCTATGCCCAACCAATCAACACCCCTGTCTTACCCTTAACACCAGAATTAGCTCAGAAAACGTCAGTGACAGCAGATGGTTTGCTACGCAAGGATTTGGCTTATGGGGTATATCAGGTCGCCTATAGTCCGGCGGATCAGTCTTTGTACGTGGCTTCAGCAGAAAGTGTGCCTGGTGTACGCGGAGGCGTCATTTATAAATTAGACCCCATGAGCTTGGATGTGACGGGGGCAATTTATACCGATGAAGGTAACTTTGGGCTGGCCGTGAATACGGCAGGCGACACACTCTATGTCACCAATAGTCTTGCCGCTGCCGCCTCAAAGGTAGATGTGGGTGAAAAGGGAACAATACAGCGTACGCGGTTTAGCAACACCAGTTATGACGACACCAAAATGGGGCCGCGAACCATACGCCACGACTCTCAAAATGGCCGTGTCTACGTTGGTGCTGTAGGGGCTCCAGCGGTAATTTGGGTGTTGGATGACAGCAGCTTTGAGTTGCTGGATACCATAGAAAATGCAGGGAAATGGGTGACTGGTTTGTTGGTGGATCCTCGCGCACCACGTCTGTTTGCTGGCAACGGTGATGGCGAAGTGATGGTTATTAATACCGAAACCAATCAGATAGAACAGCGCTGGAAGCCTGCGGGTGATGAGCAGGCTCTGTTGTTGAATTTTGCCTTAGATGCAGACCGGAACTTGTTATATGTGACTGAGACCAAGCATCAGCAAACCATTTTTGTGTTGGATGCCACCACTGGTGAGTTGCTGCACAAACTACCTGTAGGGGATGCATTGGACATTTTGTATAACCCTACACGTGATGAACTGTATGTCACACACAGAGAACAAGGAAAAGTATCCATTCTGAACGGTGAAGACTACAGCGTTAAAGCTAGCTACGATGTGAAGGAAAACCCAAATAGCTTGCTGTTGGGGCCCGATAATCAGCTTTATGTGACCGTGAAAGCACCGTTCACTCCACAGTACAAAGCCAGTGCGCGTGAAAGCGTGGTTCGCATTGATTTAAACAATGTGAAGGGCTAAGGGTGTAGCGATGCAAGGAGCAGTCAGACTGAGTGTAGGGCGTTTGGTGGTGATGTCGGTGTTTGCAGTGCCTACAGTAGCGACAGCACAAGAGCAGGCCGAGAGCATTGCCACTAAGCAGTTATCCACCATTACCGTGAATGCGAGTGCAGATGCCTCTAAAGATGGCTTGTTGCCCGAGTACGCGGGTGGGCAGGTAGCGAGTGGGGGGCGGGTAGGGATTTTGGGATCCTTAAGTAATATGGACTCCCCCTTTAGTGTGAACAGTTATACCAGCCGTTATATAGAAGAACTGCAGGCGACTACGGTAGCAGATGTGGTGCGCCATGACCCTTCAGTACGTACGGCACGGGGTTTTGGTAATTTCCAAGAAAGCTTTTTTATTCGGGGCTTTTTAACAGCGTCGGATGATATTGCGTACAACGGCTTGTTTGGTTTGTTACCCCGACAATCTACAGCGGCCGAGTTGGCTGAGCGTATAGAAGTGCTGCACGGTGCTGGTGGTTTCTTATATGGTGCCGCCCCTTCAGGTGGTGGTATAGGTGGAACCATTAACGTGCTGCCTAAACGAGCTTCGGATGAACCGCTAACGCACGTTGGTGTTGGGTATGGCACGGGTGCGCAACGTTATATCAAAGCCGATATCTCTCGTCGTTTTGCAGATAATGCCGCCGGCGTACGTGTGAATGCCGTCAGGCGCACAGGGGGCACAGCGGTTGATGGTGAGCATGCCAGTCTAGACCTCTATACCGTTGGGATGGATTGGCGCGGCGAACGATTACGTCTTTCTGCCGATGTGGGTTATCAAGAACATAAATTACGCGAGATTAGGCCTAATGTGACGTTGCATGCTGGTTTGACAGCGCTGCCTGATATGCCTTCTAACAAGCGTAATTTTGCACAGCCTTGGACGTATTCCAATGAGAAAACCATCTTTGGAACCGTGCGGGGTGAGTACGATTTGAATGATGCTATTACGCTATGGGCGGCGTATGGCATGAAGCATGGTAAAGAAGATAACCAGCTCGCAGGGTTAACCGTCACCAATGCCACCACAGGTGATGGCACGATGTCTCGCTTTGATAATAGTAGGCGGGATGATGTCAAAACAGGGGAGCTAGGGGTACGCGCCAGTTTTGAGACGGGGCCTGTATTGCATGAGCTCGTGGCCGCGGCGTCGATCTATGATCATAAAGAGAAAAATGCGTGGGCAATGGGTTCGGCGTTGAACAGTAATTTGTACAACCCCGTAGACCATGCCTTGCCACCAATCGCTTTTACAGGTGGAGACTTAGGTTCGCCAGGGCTGGTTGGCCGTACAAAGCTCACCAGTTATACCATTGGTGATCTCATGTACATGTGGGATGACCGTCTAGAAGTAATGCTGGGCCTGCGTCATCAGGTGATGGAGTCACGTAGCTATGCGTATGGTACGGCTGATTTACAGCGCAAAGATAAACAGCGCCACACTAGTCCTGCGGTAGGGGTAGTCTTTAAATTAACGGATGAGTGGGCGCTTTATGGTAACTACACGGAAAGCTTAGCCCAAGGAGCCATCGCTCCTAATACCTATGACAATCGACCCGTAGCCAATGCGGGGCATCGTTTATCGGCATTTGTGGCTAAGCAAAAAGAAGTAGGTGTTAAGTACGATAACGGCTCCCTTGGTGGAGGCTTAACCTTCTTTACCACGACTAAGCCTAGATCATTGGTAAACAGTGATATGTACTTTGAAGAGTCCGGTAAAGACCGCCACAACGGGGTAGAGTTGAGTTTTTATGGTCAGCTAAGTGACTCCTTACGTTTGCTTGGTGGGGTGACCATGTTGGATGCTAAGCAAAAACAAACCGGTGATGCTAACAGTGATGGGAAGCGCGTTATCGGTGTGCCGCGTTGGCAAGGAAATCTAGGGCTGACATGGGATGTGCCACGTGTAGAAGGGTTCTCCTTGGATACACAATTACTGGCCACAGGCGCTAGATATGCGAATGCAAGTAACTCCATTAATGTCCCTGGTTGGATACGTTGGGACGTGGGGGCAAGTTACACCAGAAAAGTATCTGGTGTGCCTGTTACGGTGCGTGCCAGTGTAGAGAACGTGGCCAACAAATCGTACTGGTCTTCGGTAGGGGGCTATCCGAATAATGGCTATTTGGTACTCTCGCAGCCACGTACTTTTATGCTGAGTGTTTCTGCAGAGTTTTGATAGGCGTCTCAGTGTGATTGCCGTAAAAAAGCCATGGTAGTTTTACCATGGCTTTTTACTACTCAATTAGCGGCTGCCGATCGTGACGGTACAGCAGGGCGCTGTATAGGCAGATGCGTAGGTTATGCCTGTTTTTTCCACCATTTTTGGTAGGCATCACGCGTCACACTAGATACCGATTCCAGTACCTTCTGATGGGTGACTTGATGGCGTACCGCCAAGCGCGCATCGGCTACGGCTTTGGATTTACAAAACCAGTGGCAACTGTGTTGGAACAGGTACAGTTCAGCCGACAGATGGAAAGCGCGGCCTTTAGCGTCTAAGCCGTCTTCGTTATCCACCACATAACGCAATCCTACGGCATGAATGGCCAGCAGCTCGCGGAAGTCCCTAGTAATAGCAGGCAAGAAACGCTCCGCATAAGGAACACACATGGGCAAAGACACCATGCTGGCGGCTTCTAGGCTTTCTTTTTGAATGGATGTCGCCAAGGTTTGAATTTGTGCAGCCACAGCACGCTCAGTTTGTGCATAGGTTTCCAGCACCTGTAATTGACGCATTTCGTCGGTTTCTTTGATGGCGCGGGTATAGCCCTGCGTTAGCGTTTCCATATGGCGCTCAAGTTGCAGATTGGATAAATGTCGCCCCAGCAGTGCAATATGCGTACGTTGATACTTAGTACGTAGCACATGCCAAACCACAAAGATCGCCAATAGGGTTAATGCAATATCCATTGCTTGATTTTCCTTAATCGTCCACGAAACATAGCGCCGTAAAACAAAAAGCCCAAACACGAGTTTGGGCCTGTATTCGACCTATATGGGTGCCGGCGATTGTAGCACTTGTGACCCAAATCTAGGGGATGCTTAGCCTTTTGGAAAGGTCTCTTTCATGGATGTCCGTTTGGATACATCCGCAAACCACTGCGTCAATTTGGGGTGGTTAGTGCGCCAGTCTTTATCTGGGAAACGGAAGTCCAAATAGCCTAGTGTGCAGGCAGCGGCAATAGCACCTGCGTGGAAGCCACCGTTGGTGAGGGACTCAAACCATTTGTTTTCTAGGTCGTCCAAGCCAGAATCTACTTTGGCCATCTGACCGTTAAACCAGTCTTCCCAATACAGCTCTTTGGGGCGCATCACGGTTTCGTAGCGGCAGAGCAAGCAAGCATCTAACATGGCATCGCCTAAGGCTTCCAGTGTCAAAATCTCGAAGCGGCGGTCAGCGGGGTACAGACTGTTTTCAGGTGTGCCCAGACTGTCTACATATTGCGAAATGACGCGGCTATCAAACAGCGGCGCACCGTTAGGCAAAATGGCACAAGGCACTTTGCCGGAAGAGTTCACGGCAACGATGTTTTGGTCGCGTACAACTGGGCCAGCTGCCGAGCTAAGAATCTCAATAGAATCTTGTACGTTACGTTCCCAAGCTGCCACCATGACTTTGCGTACATAGGGGGAGGCGGGGGAGTGGAATAGTCTCATGTTGATTATCCTTATTGTGTAAGTTGCACTGCTACAAATGGATTGGCATCAAAGGCCAATATGATGAAGTTTTCCGTGGTTAGACCCTGCTAGGTCCGTGTGTTCTTGAAGCTGACTCAGCATGTACTCAATAGAGAAACTCACGTGCTCGCGCATGATGGCGCTAGCACGAGCGCCATCGCGGTTTGCTAAGGCACGCGCAATACGGTGGTGGTCGTCGTGTGTACGAATGAAAATCTCGCGGCTTTTCCAGATGATCACGCGATCAGAGATCAGGGGCACGTTGTAGATCTGGTCGATCATTTCTTTGACCCATGGATTGGCTGAATATTCCATGATGTTGCCGTGAAACGAGACGTTCATTTGGCGATAGGCCGCATGGTGCTCAGGCAGCAGTGTTTCACTGGCCAAGAGTCTGTCGCCCTCTACTACCAAATTGTGTAAATCTTCTGCGCGTTCTTCCGTCATGTTGTCGGCGGCCAATTTGCAGGCCAGCGCTTCTAGCTCCGCACGCACGACAAAGGCGTGCCGTATATGAGCGGGCGAATATTCCCTCACGTGAAAGCCTTTGTTGCTTTCATAAACCACTAAGCCGGACTGCGCCAGCATAGATAACGCAGTACGCAGTGGCGTGCGCGACACACCTAGCATTTCTGCTACTTGGTTCTGATGCAGTTTCTCTCCTGGTTGTAACTCCCCAGACAGTATGGCCTCGCGCAGTCTTTCTGCGGCGGCTTCTGCGTTGGTTTGGTTTCCAGTCATGACGGTATTCCTGTTCGGGGTTTTCCCTCGTTTATGGATTGATCTGAAAAAATGTATCCATTAATTGGTATATTAGCCGTAAATTTCGATCTAAAGGCTTTTTTAACTATAGATTGGATACATTTTCTTTGCAATGAGATGAAGGTTTAAGCGAAATGTCAGGTTTTTGTTTGGTTACAGGTGCGGGTGGTGGCATAGGCAATGCAGTCGTTAGCCGTTTGGCGGCGGATGGGTTCAAGGTGTTAGCGGCAGACTTGTCGCAAGAAAAAGCGGCCCAGTCTTTAGCAGGAGTTTCCGGTGCAGGGCATGAAGCGGTTGCATTGGATGTATCCGACGAAAAGGCAGTGGACGCGCTCTTTGCAAAGTATGACATAGACCAAGTGGTGGCTGCTGCGGGCATTTTGCTGTTTGCCCCCAATGGCGATAGACCATTAATCACAGAAATGAACCTAGAAGATTGGGAACTCACGCAACGTGTGAACTCTACCGGTACGTTTTTACTAACGCGTGCCTTCTTGCGTAGAGCCAATCAACAACGCATCACGAATGGCCGATTCGTAGGTTTTGCTTCTGTGGCTGCACAGTTGGGCGGCTACCGTTCCAGCTCGGCTTACATTGCATCCAAATCAGCGGTATTGGGTTTCATGAAGGCAGCAGCGCGTGAGTCCGCTCACTTGGGCGTGACCGTGAACTGTGTTGCTCCTGGATTGATTGATGCGCCCATGTTGCACCAGTCATTGGATCCAAAGGATTACCACACCGTTACCGGCAACATTCCACTGCAACGCGTGGGTACGCCAGCTGATGTGGCAGGAGCAGTCGCTTTCTTGATGAGTGACGATGCCGCGTACATCACTGGTTCAGTGATTGACGTGAACGGTGGCTACCGGATGCAGTAACAGGTTGGTTGCCTGCAGAGCAGGCAACCGTCAAAGGAGGAAAGATGATTAAAACGATAAGAACACTAACAAATGCATTAGCGTGGTTAGCGGGTTTGTCGGTGGCTTTGATGATGTTTCATGTCATGGCCGATGTACTGGGCAAGTATTTGTTCCACATGCCTGTACCCAGCACTGCCGAGGTAGTCGCTAACTACTACATGATTGCCTGCGTGTTTTTGGCATTGGCGTATATAGAGGCGCGCGGTTCTGCTATTTCTGTGGATCTGATCTACGACAGCGTAGGCCCACGTACTCAAGCGTGGATGCGTAAGGTAGGTCAGATAGGCACCCTGGCGTTTTACGCCGGGTTGGGCTGGTTCTCGTGGGATGTATCCATGCGTGCTTTCAAAATCAATGAAAGCGTAGATGGTTTATGGCGAGTGACAGTGTGGCCAGCAAAGTTCTTGCTGCCATTGGGGTTGGCTATTGCTTGCATCGTATTGCTGCTGAAAATTTTTGGTGGCGACCGAGTCAAGTTGGTAGAGCCGCCTGTTGAGTCCACTCCAGAACTGTAAGGAAGCAGCATGGATCGCATTGAAATTGGTTTTCTTGGAATTGCTCTCTTACTGGGTCTTATAGGTGTGCGTGTACCTATAGGGGCGGCGATGGGGGCGACGGCATTTGTGGGTATCTGGGCCATGATGGGCTGGAAGGCCACAGTAGGTATTGTGAAGGCAGTGCCGTTTCACTTGATTGGCGACTGGAACTTGTCTGCTGTACCCATGTTTTTGTTGATGGGGTTTATCGCTGTAGAAGCAGGGCTAACTAAAGGGTTGTTTGGCGCGGCGCGTGTATTGCTCTCGTGGTTACCAGGCGGGTTGGCATCGTCGACGACGGTGGCGTCGGCCTTATTTGCTTCGGCATCGGGGTCATCGGTAGCAACGGCGGCGGCGTTTTCCCGTATTGCTGTGCCCGAGATGCTAAACGCGGGCTACAACAAAGGGTTGGCTACAGGGTCAGTAGCAGCTGCTGGAACCTTAGGGGCATTGATTCCACCTTCTATCCTGATGATTGTGTTTGGGATGATGTTGGACACGCCGATTAAAACGCTGTTTATCGCAGGCATTATTCCCGGCATTTTGACGGCAGTGATGTTCTTGTTGCTGATTACCGTTCGCTGTTACTTCAATCCTAACTTGGCGCCTGCTGTGAAGATCGAGGTCACTAAAGCCGAGAAATGGGCATTGATTAGTGACTCATGGCCATTGCCTGTACTGATTCTTGGGGTGATGGGCGGGATTTTTTCCGGCATCGTCACGGCAACGGAAGCCGGTGCGGCGGGGGCATTTTTGGCCTTTGTATTAGCCCTACTTCGCCGACGCTTGAGCTACACCATCATGCGTAAAGCCTTGATTGATACGGCAGCAGGCACGGCAGAGATTTTCATGGTGATGCTGGGTGCGGCGTTGTTCTCGCGCTTTGTTGGCTTTGCCACCATCCCTACATGGATTGTGGGGGCGTTTGATGGTTTCTCTACGCTGCAAGTATTGCTGCTGATTTGCTTACTGTTCTTGGTGTTGGGTGCGTTTTTGGAATCCATTTCCATCATGCTGCTGTGCTTGCCTGTGTTGGGGCCACTGCTGATGGCACACGACATCAACCTGATTTGGTTCGGAATTTTGACTATCAAGCTGCTGGAAATTGGCTTGGTCACGCCGCCTATGGGGATGAACGTGTTTGTTATTAAGTCATCAATGGGTGATCGCGTCACGCTGGGTGAAATCTTCAAAGGCGTGAGTTGGTTTATTGCTATCGATTTTGTCACCTTGGCATTGTTAATTCTGTTCCCCGCCATTTCTCTGTGGCTGCCTAGCTTCATGCAAGGCTAATAAAACTCTAGGAGTGAGACATGAAAAAGATTTTGGTTACTGCTATTTCGTCGTTGGTATTTGCTACCTCTGTACAGGCTGAAACTTACCAAGCCACGAACTGGATGGCACCCATCCATATTTTGAATGGTGTGGCTTACGAGCGTTTTATTGCTGATGTAAAAGAAGCAACGGGCGGGAAGATAGACTTCGAGCTGTTTTCATCCGCATCGTTGGTACCAGCACAAACTACATTGAGTGCGGTGGGCGATAGCGTGGCGCAGTTAGGCGTGGTGGCATCTTCCTACACACCTTCTGAGCTACCGTTGTCCGGCATGATTAACGATTTGTCGTTTGTGGCCGATGACGATATGGCGACCGCATTAGCCGTAACAGAAATCACCCTGAACAACCCTAGATTGGTTGAGGAATTTGCGAAACACAATACGGTGACCTTGAGTGGCTACTCTACACCTACCTACTTGTTTTTCTGCATGAGCGAACTGGGTGATGTGAACTCACTCAAAGGCAAAAAAGTACGTACCGCCGGTACAGCACAAAATGAATGGATTGCATCCTTGGGCGCTATTCCCGTCGCTGTGCCTATGGGGGATGTGTATTCCGGTCTAGAGCGTGGTTCTATTGATTGCACCTTATCTGACCCTACTAACTTGGTTTCAGGCTACAAACTGGCTGAAGTCGTGAAGACGATCACCATGCTGCAGCAAGGTACTGTGCTTGGGCTGACCTATGTGTACAACAAAGACTTCTGGGAGGAAATTGGTCCTGAGAACCGCAGAGCACTGCTAGACGTCACGGCACGTAATGTGGCACGTACCCAAATTGCCTACTCTCAGTTTGTAGACACTGGCCTGAAAGAGTCTAAAGAGCGCGGTATTGCGATTAATGAGCCAGATCCTAGTTTGGTAGAGGCGTTGGCGAGCTTCCGCCAAGGGCTAATAGAGCGTACACCTGGTCGTACTGCAACAGAACGTCGAGTAGCAGACCCAAGCGAATTGGCTAACGAGTTCTTGGCACTGCAAGACAAATGGAGCAAGTTGCTTGCAAACATCGACCGCTATGATGAAGATGCATTGACCGCCCTAATCGATGCAGAAATCTACAAGAAAATCGATGAAAACAGCTACGGGCTGTGAGGCATTCAAGGACTAACACACTAATGAATGCTTCCATTCAACAAACAGCGATCGTAACGGGAGCAGGCTCCGGCATAGGCCGGGCCATTGCTCACCGTTTAGCGGAAGATGGTTTCTATGTGATTGTGGCCGATAGGGCAGAAGTTCCTGCACTGGAAACGGTGAGTCAGTTGCAAGAGCGGGGCTTTATGGCCAGAGCAGAAATCTTGGACATCACCGATGCCGTCGCAACACAAAAGCTGATCGATGACGCTGCGCACCTACGGGTGCTGGTGAATAACGCTGGCATTTTTGAGGTGAAAGCCTTTGAGTCACTGACAGTAGAAGACTTTCGGCGCATGTACGAGATCAACTTGGTGAGCATGTTTACCTTGTCCCAGCAGGCGGCGCGCAAGCTGCCTCGCTGGGGGCGCATCATCAACTTGGCATCGCGTGCTGCATTTGGTGCACGTAATTATGCGCACTATGTGGCCTCTAAAGCCGCTGTAGCAGGTTTCACTAAAGCCCTAGCATTGGATTTGGGCGAGAAGCAAATTACGGTGAATGCCGTTGCTCCCGGCGTGATCCAAACGGACATGTTGCTGGCTAGACCTGATCTGCATTTACTGCGCGATCAACAGCCTACTGGAGAATTGGGTGTGCCTGAGGATATCGCGCATGCCGTGTCGTACTTTGCCGATCCTCGTGCCAACTTCGTGACTGGCCAAGTGCTGATTGTGGATGGTGGTCGGTCGGTTGGTGGCACCGCTGCGTTTTAAGGAGGTCAAAAATGTCTATAGAACCTACTTCATTAGCAGGGCGCACGGCGGTTGTTACCGGAGCCGGACAGGGCATAGGGGAAGCCATTTCCCTTGCCTTGGTTGCGGTGGGTGCACGCGTAATTGCGGTGGATTGTGAAGCGGCGGGTATTACCGCATTGGCAGCCGCTAACCCTAGCCGCATTACGCCGTTGGTAGGTGATGTGACCGATGCCAGCTTATCCAACGCCTTAGATGCTGCATTGGCGACATCCGGTCTAGAGGTGGATATCTTGATTAACAATGCCGGTGTTGCTCGTGGCACGCATGCCTTGGGTACTACCGATGATGACGTGCAGCGTTATTTCGACATCAACGTAAAAAGTATTTTTGCGTTATCTCGATGGGCGATTGCACGCATGGTGCAACGTAAACGGGGTGGTGCCATTGTGAATACCGCATCGGTGTATGCGCTGGTAGGGGCACATAACTCGGCTGGTTACTCCATGTCTAAAGCTGCCGTGGTGGGTATAACGCGTCAAATGGCTACCGATTTTGGACCATCCGGTATACGGATTAATGCGGTAGCGCCAGGGCTTATTGAAACGCCCTTAACGGCTGAGCGTATTCGTTCTGAGCCTTGGCGTCGCCAAATTATGATTGAGCAGACGCCTTTACCGCGAGTGGGTACGCCCCAAGATATCGCCCGTGCGGTGCGTTTTTTAGCATCAGATGAAGCCTCGTTTATTACGGGGCAAGTACTTACCGTTGATGGTGGTTGGACCATTGGCCGATTCCCTAGGCAGGAGGCTGTTGATGCAGAGTAAGCAATTGCCTACATCGTGTGATTTAGTAGTAGTAGGTTCGGGAGCGGCTGGTTTTGCCACCGCTATTTCTGCAGCGAAACATGGTTTGCAGCCCATCATCATTGAAAAAGCACAGTGGTTCGGCGGCTCTACCGCCTTGTCGGGTGGCGCGATTTGGTGTCCACAGAACCATTTGATGACTGAAGCGGGCATGCAGGATGATCCTGCTGCGGCCAGACGTTATTTGCAGAATGAAACGGGCGAGAGATTCAATGCAGAGTTGGTGGACTGTTTTCTGGAAAACGCGCCTACGGCTATACGTTTTTTCGATGAAAACACGGCATTGAAATTATCGTACAGACCGTTTTCACCAGATTACCACCCTGATGTAGAGGGGGCGGCATTAGGTGGGCGGGTGATGGACCCAGTGGAGTACGACGGTAAACGTTTGGGTAAAGAGTTAGCACGTTTGCGCCCCCCCATTCGTGAGTTCACCATTCTGGGTGGTTTGCAGCTGGGCCGTATGGGGTTGTTTCACTTCCCTCGTATGACGAGACAATTTGCATCTTTTGTATGGGCAGCTAAAGCAGTGGCGGCGTATTACAAAGATCGTCTGACACACGGGCGTGATACCAAAATCAAACTGGGTGCGGCATTGGTTGCGCCCTTAGCTGAAACTGCCTTTGAACTGGGTATTCCTGTATTCACCAATTGCGCACTGCAATCCCTAGAGCGTGATGCAGAGGGGCGTGTAGTGGCAGCGGTAGTCTCCACACAGGAAGGTGAGCAGCGTATCGCGACAACATCCGGCGTGGTGTTGGCGGCGGGTGGTTATCCACAAGATGCTGAGCGCCGTGTAGCAACCGTGCCCCATGTGAAAGCAGGGCTGCCCCATTACTCTATGGCTCCTGAAAGCTCTACTGGCGGAGCCATGCGCATTGCCGAACAAGTAGGAGCCAAGTTTGTGGACACCAACTCGGATGCAGCCAGTTGGGCACCTGTGTCGTTGATTCCTCAAGCGGATGGTTCCAAACGGCCATTTCCACATTTGTTTATGGATAGAGCCAAACCGGGCGTTATCGCCGTGGGGCATGATGGCCAGCGCTTTACCAATGAAGCACTGAGTTATCATGATTTTGTGCAAAACATGGTAGCTAAGCTGTTGGTAGAAAAGCGCCAATCAGCATGGTTGATTTGTGACCACGCTGCTTTGCGGCGCTATGGCTTGGGGGCGGTGCCTTGTGCGCCCGGTCGCATAGGACGTTATTTACGCTCAGGCTATTTGAAAACAGGCGCTAATGCGGCTGAGTTGGCTCAGGCTACAGGCATTGATGCGGCGGGGTTGGCGCAAACCATTCAGCAATTTAATGAACATGCTGCACAAGGTAAAGATCCTGCTTTTGGTAAAGGCTCTACGCCGTATCAAACAGCGCTAGGAGATCCTGACCATACACCTAATCAGTGTCTTAAGCCGTTGGAAGGTCGCTTGTATGCGGTAGAGGTATTCTCGGGCGATATAGGCACAACAATGGGGATAGATATTACGGCGCATGGTGAGGTCCGAGATCAAGCCGGGCACGTGATCCCCGGCCTGTATGCGGTGGGTAATGATGCTAACTCGCTGATGTCAGGTTCCTATCCAGGAGCCGGTATTACATTAGGTCCGGCACTAACCTTTGGGTATTTAGTAGGTAGGCGTGCTGCACGAGTGTAGGCCTCGGTAGGATCAGCAGGGTGCAACGTGTTGCACCCTGTTTTTTTTATGGGTATGCCCAGTGCTACAGGATTGGGATTCGTACCTAGGTATCAGATCAGCAGACCCTCACTTTCAGACTTCTCTTAGTTAAAAAGCGAATGAAGAGTTTTATGCTACGAGCATTGACGATGGCCTAGAGAGCAAACCATTTTGTTTGCAGATGCCTGTCTGTTTTCGGGGATTCCTATGTATTCGCTATTCAGTTCGCCATCACACACCAGTACAGGGTGGCGTGCAACTCAGCGTACACAATTGGGCGGGGCAGCTAGGCCACATAAAAATAATGTGTGGTGGAAGAGTGCGCAAGTTGGCTTACTCATCACGCGCAACACATTAATCAGTGCCTTAGAGAAAAAACAGATTCAAGCGTGGTTACAGCCCAAGATAGCGCTGGACTCGCAGCAACTCGTCGGTATGGAGGCGCTGGCTCGTTGGTCACACCCTGAATGGGGCGTACTAACACCAAATGCGTTTCTGCCATGGTTCAGTTCATATGGTTTGGACGAGATGCTACTGATGTATATGTTGGAAGAAGCATTAGCTTTTCAAACGTATTGGCGTGAACAGGGTGTAGTCATCCCTGTCGCCGTTAATTTACCCACCTATTTATTGGATGATTCCACCTTGCCACAAAGGTTGGGGCAGTTTGTAGAGGCAAAAAAAGGACGACATAGCGACATATCGTTCGAATTACTAGAGACCTCAGATACTGCCACTACTCATGCGTTATTGACGGGGGTACGTAGTTTGGCTGCGCTTGGATTTGGCGTAGCGTTGGATGATTTTGGTGTCGATTACGGTTCTAGACAACGCCTGTTGCTAGCGCCTTTTTCGGAACTAAAGTTAGACCGTAGTTTGGTACAAGGCGTTGCAGAGCAACCTGAGCGTGCAGAGCGTGTGCGAGCCGTTATTCGTACCAGTAAACAACGCGGTGTAAAGGTTACAGCAGAAGGGGTAGAAACGCAGGCAGAATTAGCGTTTTTACAGCAAGCTGGTTGTGATTACGCTCAGGGTTATAGGTTTGCTAAACCTTTGCATGCCGCCGCGTTAGAAACATGGATACGTGAACATGGTGTAGTTTGACTGTGCACGCTACGTAAAGAGGTTGTGCTGCGAACAAAATGTAATCAAGTCTTGATTGTTATCCACATTGAGTTTGCGCATAGCAGTCACTTTCTGTGAGCTGACTGTTTTGATACTACGATTTAATTGCTCGGCAATATTGCTAATAGAGTTGCCTTGTACAAAGAGTCGTAGCACTTCAAATTCGCGAGGGCTAAGTGTGTTGAGTCGTTCTTGTACAGAACTATGCAACACCGCTCTAGACGCATACTGCTTGAAGGTCGCGGGGTAGTATTTGACCCCTTGGCGAAGTAAATGCAAGGCGACCAGAACTTCTGAAAGTTCGTCTTGTTTGAGGACTACGCCCTGAACGCCAGCATCATATAACGATGAAATAATCATGGGGTTAGACACCATGGTTAACACAATAAGCTGAACGTTCTCAAATCGACGCTGTAAGTAAGAAATAAAGCGAATCCCATCACCGTATTGCTCATCGCCCGGCATGGAGTAGTCGGTAATCACTACATCAGGTGGGGATGTTTCTAGCTGCTGAACGAGCTCTGATGGCGTAGCGGCTACAGCGTCTACGGTTATGTTGATATCGCGGCCCAGTAACTCGCGTATACCATAAGAATCAATGGATGGTCATCAGCAATGACGACTCGTAGTTTCTTCAAAGTTAACATGCAAGGTTCCTAGCGTATTTTTGGCTACGTTTTACGTAGCAGACCGCGTAGTGCTGCGTAGAAGCAATTGTGGGATGAGTAATCTTTATTTTACCAACAGAATATAGGGGAAAACGACCTTGTGGGTTGTGTCCCTAGCATCGAACGCGCATGTGGCCGCCCTTCCACGCTGTACGCCTCTGCTGTTAGGCGATTGTACAAGGCAGCAAGGTGGGTGTCTGGTCTTTGTTAAGTATTGTCATAGTGCAGAACAGTGCCGAGTACTTGTAGGTGTAAGGCAACGAACGGGCTTTATTGGGCAAGCCGTGAAGGCGTTGTCTGTGCACTATGACGCTGTTAATAGGGCCGCAATTAACGTTCTGTGCCGTGCTGTTAAGGGTGTAAAGCGCTCGCTTTATATTCTTGAAGTATATGAAAAGTTCATCTGTTAAACACCCTGGTAATACAGCAGAACAATGCAAATAAAGGCTTATGGGGTTATCCCTGAAGATGTGTTTACCAGATGAACACCTAAAGGATTTCGATTGATCTGCTACACGCGAGTGTGTGTAATACGAACTCTTGCCGGACCTAACCCTAGGTAAGCGATCAAAAAAAGTGAATGGCACGGCAGCGTATCCCGCCACAGATGCGCGCAGTGCGAGCTAGCTCAGCACGGTAAGCCAACCAAAATACGGAGATAACGATGAAACGAATCCTCATGGCAGCTCTTTGCGCCTTCTCTTTAACATGCGGGGTAACGGCGACGGCTAAACCTACAACACTAAAATTCGCCAACTTTGCGGGGCCAAATGCGTATTTGACCAAAGGGATGTTTGAGCCCTTGATCAAAGACATAGAAGAAGATTCGCAAGGCACACTGAAAATTCAGTTGTACTCAGGTGGGTCATTGGTCAAAGCCGAGGATACTTTCGACGCAGTGCGTCGTGGTTTAGTGGATATGGCGTGGGGTGTAACAGGCTACACACCCGGTCGCTTTAAAGTAGCGGACATTCCCGAGATTCCTTTCCAAGCACGCACCGTAGGCGAAGCTTCTAATGGCGTATGGCGCTTGTACGAAGAAGGGCTGATGGACGGCTTTGATGACGTCAAGGTATTTGCCATGGTGTCGTCCGGTATTTTGACTGGCCACAGCGTAAGTGAAATCAGTTCGTTAGATGACTTCAAAGGACAGCGTATTCGTGCAGCAGGCCCCTTGGCCAGTGCATCGGTAGAAGCGCTGGGTATTATTCCTGTAGGCTTGCCGGTATCACAAACAGCTGAAAACCTGTCTAAGAAAACCTTGAGCGGCAGCCTAAACGATTGGAATGCCGTATATACATGGCAGGTGCTGGACTTTGTGCCCTACCACATTGATGTGCCTATGGGTTCTAGCACCGTGTTCTTAGTGATCAATCAACGTGCTTACGACCGCTTGGCGCCAGAAGCTAAAGCTGCTTTGGAAAAACACGGCGGTGCTAACTTCTTACCACGTTGGTCTGAAGGTTTGGGCGGTGAGAACGCACGTCTGCGTGCTCAATTGGCCGAGAACCCTGCACACACTATTGTGACGCCTAGCGAAGAAGATGTAGCGCGTTGGTCGGCAGCGATCCAGCCTGTGATTGATACATGGGTGGCCAATACGCCGAATGGTCAGCGTGTGTGGGAAGTGTATACCCAAGGTATTGAGTCCCAGCGTGGAGCACAATAAGCATGAGTTCAGCCAATATTGTGGAAAATTCCGCCAAGGCTGATTGGGCAGACCAGTTCTGCAAGGTAATGGCGTGGGCAGTATTAACGTTGTTGTTGGTAGTCTCAGCCGGAACGTTAGTGGATATCTTGCTGCGCGCTTTTACGCCTTACACCGTGAGAGGGCTATTCGAATTGAATGGCCTGTTCATGGCCATCATCGTGGCCGGGTTGTCGGGGCTGGTCTTTGTGCGTCATCTGAATATCCGTATGGATGTGATGAAGGTAGTGGCTGGCCGTAACCAAACCGCCGTGCATTTGGTGTGTGAAATTGCTGAAGTGCTGGTGTTTGGGTGGTTAGCCACATCGTTGCTGTTCCGTGCGATGGATGCGCAAGAATACGGCGAGAAAACGATGGTGGTGGGCTGGCATACCGCAGGTTGGTGGGCGGTAGCTGGTGCACTGATGTCGCTGGCGGTACTGACAGTACTTATCCAAACAGTAAAGCATTGGTATGTGCTGTGCCGTGAACGTGGTTATGCACAACCCGGTTTTTGGCGTGGCGCATTGGTGACGGTAGGCACTATTGCGGTGTGTGCAGTACTGACGGTGTTGTTCATCAATGAAGACAGCAGCCCCGGCATGCAAGCCAGCATGGCTTTCTTGGTCTTGTACTTGCTGATTGCTGCACAAATTCCTATTGGTGTGTCACTGATGTTGGTAGGCGTGGCAAGTTTGGCGTTAACCATGGGCGGTGAGCAGGCGCTGGTGGTGTCTCAAAACGAAGTAGGCCGTGCATTGACTAGCATGGACATGGCAGCGATTCCGCTGTTCTTGTTGATGGGTAACTTTGCAACGTGGGCAGGTTTGTCTGGCGATATTTTTAACTCGGGCACAGCCTTACTAGGATCGCGCCGTGGTGGCTTGGCGATGGCATCCGTACTGGGGTGTGGTGGTTTTGGTGCCATTTGTGGTTCTTCCATTGCGACCACCGCTACCTTCGGTAAAGTGGCCTTCATCGAGATGGAGCGCCGTAACTACGCGCACAGTTTGGCAGCCGGTTGTATCGCTGCGGGTGGCACGTTGGGGGCGTTGATTCCTCCGTCTGTCGTGCTGATTGTGTACTGTGTGGTGGTAGAGCAATCCATTCAGATCGCTTTCCAAGCGGCATTGGTTCCTGGTCTGTTAGCACTGACTATGTATGTGCTGGCGATTTTTGTGTCAGTACGACTCAAACCTAGTTTAGCGCCTGATGTAGAAGAATTTAACTGGCCAGTTGCTCGTGCGGCGTTAATCAAAGCATGGCGTCCTGTTTTGCTATTTGCATTGGTGTTGGGCGGTTTGTATGGCGGCATCTTTACGACGCAAGAAGCAGCCTCTGTGGGCGCATTGTTGGCTTTTGTGTTTGCCATTAGCACCAAAGGTTTCACGCTAGAAAAATTCAAAGCCTCGTTGGTGGATACGGCCATCAATGCTGGGGCGATTTACGTCATCTTTATTGGTGCAAATATCTTCGCCAGTTTTATGAGCTTCACCGATATCGCCCAGTTGGTATTGAGCATTATCGACATAGAAACTATGCCTAAATGGCTGATTCTATTTGGCTTGGTGGTGTTCTATTTGTTGCTGGGTACGGTGTTCGATACCTTGGCTGCCGTGTTGGTGACTACACCACTGGTGGTGCCTCTGATCCTAGGCATGAACTATGACCTGATCTGGTGGGGAGTGGTGACGCTGTCGCTGGTAGAGATTGGCATGATTACGCCGCCGCTGGGCATGAACGTATTTGTGATGCGCAGTGTGGTGGGTGACCGCCTACCGTTGTCTACTATTTTCCGAGGCGTGACGCCTTTCTTAGTCGCCGATTTGATCCGCATTATTCTGCTCACGTCGTTCCCCATTATTACGATGTGGTTGCCTAACGTGCTGAGTGGTAATTGAGGGAAGTAAACATGAATGAAAATCGTATTGCCCTAGTAACGGGCGCTGCTGGTGGTATTGGACAAGCCGTATGTAACGCCTTGGCCGAGCAAGGCTTGCAAGTGGTATTGGCCGATTTGGATATAACAGCGGTGCAGGCCGTGATGGCGACGTTACCAGGCCATGGTCACCGTGCTGCTAGTGTAGACATCAGCAACATCACGTCTGTAGAGCAGCTATTTGCTAGTTTGCGTGATGACGGTGTGCGTTTGTCGGTATTGGTGAATACAGCCGCTATTTCCCCTGTGGGGGAGGGCGGTGCGGTGATTGATGTAAAAGGCACCACTCCCGAGCTATGGGATAAAGTCTTTGCTGTGAATGCATTTGGTACCTATGCCATTTGCAGAGCATTTGTGATGCAAGTAGATCAAGATACCCAGCATGGTCGCATCGTTAACTTTGCTTCTACCGGAGCGCAGTTAGGCGGCTACCGTTCGTGCACGGCCTATGTGGCCAGCAAGGCAGCAGTCATTGCTTTCACTAAAGCTTTGGCGCGTGAAATGGCACCGATGAAGATTACGGCTAACGTGGTGTCGCCTGGTCTAATTGATACGCCTATGTTGCGTACGCGGTTGGCTCCCGAAGATGACCACAAGTCTGTAGGGTTGGTCCCATTAGCACGTGTGGGTTTGCCTGAAGAAGTGGCGGCTGCGGTGACGTATTTGGTAGGGCCTTTGGCCTCCTATGTGACAGGTAGCACCGTAGACGTCAACGGCGGCTATTACATGGTGTAAGGGGATGGCGATGAAAATCTGGCATCAGTCCAGCGTGGATCTGGATAACTACCCTGTGTATAAAGCCTCATTGGCAAAGCACTATGCGCGCATTGCCAACCCGGGTACCGAAATCGTATTGCATGGTGTGCCGGAGTCTATGTGGCATGGCAAGTCACCCAGTGAAGTGATGAAAGTGCCCTATGCCTATCACAAAGCCATGAGCCGGCAGCTTTTGCACAATGTGCATCAAGCAGAAAAAGAAGGCTATGACGCGTTTGTGATTGGTACCTACACCGAACCATTGCTGCGTGAGTGCCGTTCGTTGGTGGATATTCCAGTGATTTCCATGCCAGAAAGCACCGTGCTGATTTCGTGCTCTATGGCGCAGCAAATTGGTTTGGTGACGCTGAATGAAGAAAATCAGTGGTTCCTGAAAAATGCCATGCACCGCCATCGTTTCGAGGCACGCATCAGTGGCATCTATGTGATTGAGCCGCAGCTACCAGAGCGCAGCATTGAGCAGGTGTTTCTGGACCCTAGCGAATACATTGCGGCCTTTACAGAAACCGCACGACGCGCCATCGCAGAAGGGGCTGATCTGATCGTGCCCGCTGAAGGCTTGGTAGCCGAAGTGCTGGCCGCCAATGATGTGTATGAAATAGATGGCGTCAGTGTGTTAGATGGTGTGGGAGCGCCACTATCGTATGCAGAGATGTTGGCTAAGTTGCATAAGCTCACCGGTTTGCATGCGGGTAGACGGTGGCATTACGTTAAGCCCAGCGAAGAAATGCTGAAGCTCTATCCTCCTATTTGAGACACCGACTATGCCAGAAACTGATATCTACCCCAGAGTCAGAGCCCTAGAGCGTGGTTTGGAGCTCATCGGTGCGCTGAGTGATCTGGGTTGGGCTACGCCAGGGGAACTGGCGAAGTACACCGGCATACACCGAGCCACGGTTTACCGCCTGTTGTTCACCTTAGAACAGGCGGGTTATGTGTACCTGCGATCCGGTGACGGACGTTATTTTCTGACCAAGCATTTCCGTCGTTTTGCCGATAGCGTAAAAGACGAAGACTGGGTGGTGCAGGTCATAGGCCCCTATATGGGGCGTTTGCTTGCACAGGTACAGTGGCCTAGCGATTTTGCGACTTTTACGTCAGGGCATTTGGAAATTCGCGAATCTACGCACCGTTTCAGCCCTATGTCGGTGAACCGTGCGATGGTAGGTAAAACACGACCATTACTGCGCTCAGCGATGGGTATTGCCATCTTGAGCGAGGTGGCAGACGAGAGCTTAGAGCAAATGCTGGATCTCGCCAGTCTTGTACAGCCTGATGGCGTCTCTAAAGACGATATGCGGCACGAGTTGTTGCAACGTCGTATAGAAGCCCGTCGCTTGGGCTACGCCGAGTCCTCAGGCGGCACCGAACCCAATATCAGTGCCATTGCCTACCCTGTATGCTGGCGCAATCGTGTGTTGGGGGCGATCAATATCATCTTTTTCAGAAGCGCGATGACCCCAGCCAAAGCGGCTGAGCGTTATCTGGATGCGTTGCATAAGTGTGTGCGCGACATAGAAAGCGAACTCGATTCCTTACCGTTGGGAGAGTATGGATGGCCCAGGTACAAGCCTTAAGAGCCTCCCCATCGTGGGTGGCCGACAGTATTGTTGTGAAAGAGTGGGATGAGTCAGATGACCCATCTTGCTATAGGCCTATTGAGAGTTTGCGGCGTGGTTTGGAAATCCTGCGCAGCTTGAATCAGGCAGCAGGGGGCTACGCCTCTATCAAGGAAATCAGTGCGGCCACGGGCATACATCGCACAACGGTACGCCGCATGCTGGAAACTCTGCAGAACGAAGGTTATGTGCGTCGTAATGCGGCGGATGAATGCTATAGCTTGAATCAAAAAGTACGGCAGTTGAGCGACGGCTTTACCGACGAAGATTGGGTGTCTCAAATTGCCAGCGAGGCCTTAAAACGCCTACAGCAAAAAGCCGTGTGGCCATCGGACTTGTGCGTCTTGGATGGTGCCAGCATGGTGGTACGAGAAACCACACATAGGTTTAGCCCGTTGTCGTTTCATAAGGCCATGATCCGTAGGCGTATGCCCATCTTGTTCACGGCAGTAGGTCGTGCGTACTTGAGTGCGTGTGCAGCGTCTGAGCGCGAAGAAATTCTGCATTTGTTGCGTTCGGGAACTGACGAGCAAGCACGCTTAGCACGTGATCCGCAGCTAGTGTCTGCGTTATTGCAGAAAACGTGGGAGCAGGGCTTTGGCTCTAACGATGGAGATTGGCATGAGCAAACCCGTATGGGGGCCATTGCGTTACCCATTTGCCATGAACAGCGCGTGTTGGGATGTCTCAATATTATTTTTACTAAAAATGCGATGACTACCCGCGAAGCTGAGCAACGTTTATTACCCGTGTTGCGTTCTACTGTGGATGAAATAGAGGCACAGTTGAACAGTTCTGGTATGTGGTAACTGCTGTAAGTCGTTAGCAAAAAACGCGGCCGTAGCCGCGTTTAGGGAGTTAGTCTTTACTGAAGAACTCAATAACCATCTGGTTGAATTTATCAGCGTGTTCCCACTGCGCCCAGTGGCCACAACGGCTGAAAATGTGCAGTTCAGCATCGGCCAAGCCCCATAGCAGGCGCAGACCAATATCCATCGGTACGAAGCGGTCGTCACGGCCCCAAATAATCAATGCAGGAGCTTTGATCTCGCCCAAGCGTGGCCCGAAGTCAGGGAACTGGCGTGGGTTAGCTTCCAAGCTTTTCACAAAGTTGTCCAAGTGTTCGCGTCGGGACAGCATGTTGTCTAAACGAGCTTGGAACAGTTCTTCGGTCAGGTTCTTGGTATCGAACACAAACACTTGCATCATGCGACGCAGGTTTTCGATAGTAGGTTCACTGTATAACGCTTGCAGCAGTTTGATGCCTTCTGGAGGCATAGGTACAAACTGGCTAGGGCCACCTGTACCACCACCCATCAAGACAATTTTGCCCAGACGCTCAGGATTAGCCAGCGAGAAGGCAACGGTGCTGTGGCCACCCATGGAGTTACCAATGATGTGGGCACGTTCGATGTTCAGCACATCTAATAAACCTTTTAGTGCGCGGCCGTTCAAGTCAGAGCGAGAACCGGTACAAACGATAGGATCGCTTTTGCTCCAGCCGGGGCAGTCCATCAAGATTACGCGAAAACCTGCGTCGTACAGTGGTTGTACGTTGCGGTTGAAGTTAGCCCAACCGCTAGCACCAGGGCCAGAGCCGTGAATCATTACGACTACTGGGCCATTACCGCCGGTGTCGTTGTAGTGAATTTGTAGGTCTAGATCTTGTTCTTTGATATGAGCGAAGCGGCTGGTGCTGGCTTCAGTATGTAGCACGGTTGTGGTCATGATGATTCCTTGTCATTGATCGGCACCTGAGCGCCGGGAAATGCGAGAGGAGCAGGCTGGTTATTCAACCTGCACAACAGAGTTATTCAAAACGCACGGACACAGGGCCCATGCCGGCAATCTTGACGTTGAAGTGTTGGCCGCTTTTCGCTACCGCCATAGGGCCTAGCGCACCAGTCAACACGATGTCGCCTGCTTGCAGTGGTCGCCCGCAACGCACCATGGTGTTAGCCAGCCAGACGGCTGCATTCATGGGGTTGCCTAAGCAGGCTCTACCGTTACCGCGCGAGACCACTTCACCATCGCATTCCATTTCCATGGCGCAATCAGTAAGGTCTATGTCGCGCAGCAGTACCGGGCGGCTACCCAATACAAACAAGCCGCTGGAAGCGTTGTCGGCCACGGTGTCCACAAAGCGTATGTCCCAGTTGGCAATGCGGCTGTCCACCACCTCAATGGCGGGTAAACAGTACTCGGTGGCGTTGATCAGGTCGGCGTAGTTGTGGTGTTCGCGAGTTAAATCGCGGCCCAACACCAGAGCGATTTCTGCTTCGGCCTTAGGTTGAATCAGGCGACCAGCGGCGATAGAGTCACCATCACCTACGTGCATGTCATCAAAGAGCATGCCAAAGTCAGGTTGATCTACGCCCAATTGTGCTTGTACAGCCAGTGACGTTAGACCAATTTTTCGGCCTACTAAGCGGCGGCCTTGTTCTAAGGCGAAACGCGTATTCGCTTCTTGCACTGCGTAGGCTGTATCAGCACTGACGTTTTGCAGACGCTCACGTAGTGCGGCAATAGGCTGGCCTTGTTCTGCTGCTAACCGTAACGCGAGCGCGGCATCAGCAACAGTGAGTGACGAGGGTTGGTTATGGAGTGTCATAGTGGTGTGTCCTACAGACTAGATCAGTAAGTGGCGTGAGGCAGTGAGCGTTAGGCCGGTTCGGCACTCATCACGCCATAGCCAGCAATCCATTCATTCACGGGGCGGTAGTAATCTTTAGTGCCGTCGTAATGGCCCATGGCTGACAGTGCAGCAAAAGCGGCAATCCAGGTACGCACTTCATGGGTAGAACGGCCCGCTGTTTTTGAGATCACATCAATTTCAAAGTCATCTACTTTGTGCAGATCTCGGTTGATCAGCAGATCCATGAAAGCGTGATCCCACTCTTGGTTGAGTGGCGTCAGATCGCAGTCAGGTGTGCCAAAAATCTTCCCCGTTGCCAGCGTGCGTGCTTGACGTGCGGCGCGTGCTTCGGGAGTAGGATTGCGCCCAGAAATCAAGAATTCAGAGATCTCAGGCTTAGCGCCGGAAAACACGGGCACAGGCGGTTCGTGTGACAAGCCGCCAGAACCTAAAATCAGTACGCGTTTGTTCAGGCCAGCGATGAACTTACCCACAGCTTCGCCTAACAGACGAATACGGCGGTAGGGAGCAAACGGTGGTGCTACGGAATTGATGATGATAGGAATTACGGGGTAGCGGGTAAGGCTGCCCGTCATTTCTTCCAGAATCTGTGTGCAGCCATGATCCACTTGCAAGCGATGAGAAAGCGCTACGTCCAGATCGCTATCCAGCAGGTGACGTACTAGGTCCAGGGCCAGCTTGTCTGGAATAGACAGAGGGCCTGGCAGTGTTTTGTAATCTGCAACGGATTCTGCGGCAGTCGCCACTACAAAAGGTGGCATCAAGTCATAAAACAGGCCGTTGTAATGATCCGGTGCAAAGACCACGATCAACTCTGGATCAAAGGCTTCCACCTCGGCACGAGCGGCGGCAATTACTGCATCAACTTCGGCAACAACGCCTGGGGCAGGGTCATTGAGACCGCGCAATGGGGTGTGCGACAGGCACTTAAGCTTAACAACGCTGGTACTCATAGAATCTCCAGATTTCGTGGCTGAATCGGTAGGCTCTACAGCAAATCGCCGATTCAGGATGGCTTGTTTCTTAATCAGGTAGGGGGAGGAAATGCGCTTTATGCCGCCATGTGTATCGCCACTGGTGCTAGCAAGAGGGCGTCATTTCTGTCTCGGTATCTTGTGTTTTGGAGGGGGCTCATGAGCCCTCGTATTTGTATGAACTGATTTTATGGATGGCCTTGTGGCCGCACAAAAATAGTTGTTTGCAGGTGCACTCTGTGCACCGTCAGAGGGCATAAAAAAAGATCCTGCAAAAGCAGGATCTTGATGGGGGCTAAGGACTAGACGACGTAAAGTGTGAGTGTTGTCGCTTACTGTGCTGGTGTGGCTGCTAGTCGGAGAGCAGGTTTCAGTGAGGCTCCCAACATCTGGCCGTGATTCAGATCACTAAAGTTCTCATAGCTAATATCTAGGCCAGCCATTTGCAAATCCCGGACCATATTCTTTGCTGACCATTGAGTGCGTGAATCCGTGGCGCTTCTGCTGTTAGAGCGATTGCCACCTTCCATGATGCGTATTTTCTTGTCTAGGGCTTTGCTGCGGTCAAAGTGTTTAAAGGTATCGGTGACTAAAAAGCCATCGTGCCACCACAGTGAAGCATCACCAGCAACGTAACGTTGATACAGCTCAGGGCGAGTGAACAGGGCATACAGGGTAAATAACCCACCATAAGAATGCCCCCACAACGTTTGGCGAGAGTGGTCAGTAGGTGCACGCAAATCTACTTCTGGTTTAATGCGGGTTTCAATGAGTTCCAAAAACTCAGCCGCACCACCACCGACGCGACCACGTACTTCAATGTTTTGTTCAACACCATCTTTAAATACCGGAGGTGTGTAGTCATAAGCGCGGGCTGTTGTATCGTGGCTGCCATCAATGTCATAGCCAATAGCCACTAATACCGTAGGCGACAGTGCATCAATGGCGGCGAGGTCGGTGGTATCAATATTGGTTAACGCCGCATTGCCATCCAACATATAAATCACCGGAAAACCGGTAGCTGGGGCTGGGCGATTGGGTATGCCTACTTCTATCTTGTAATGGCGTTTGCCGTCTTCTGATGAGAGTGTAAAGCTCTCGAATCTATATGTGGCGTGCTCTTGATCGACGATAGAGGAAGCGGATGCTCGTTCTATCTGACGTGTATTTTGTTGTGCTGGCTGTGCGGTGGTAGATGCGGCATAGGCCAACGAGAGGGCTGTGATACTAACTAGAAGGCGGCGTAAGACAATCATTAGTGAATATTCTGAATATGAGAATAGGAGTGATTGTTATTACCTTAACATGAAGGTGTAAGGAAAGTGGAGTGCATCAATGTGTGAGCAGGGCCGTGTAGGTTCTGGATGGTACTGATAGGAGCAACAAACTAGTCAGTTACTCCCACGGAGCTTGAGATCAAGTGGTTTCCTAGCATTTGTAATGACTCCAGTCCAACAATGTCATCCGCTTGTAGCGAGACTAAACAGCGTCGTAAGGTGGGTAAGCGGTGGTGCAGGTCTAGCATGTGCTTTTCCTGCTGCTGGCGTCTATGTGCCCAGAAGTTACTGTCATCCATAGGCGGTAATAAGCGATTCACAATTAGTCCTGCAACAGGAATGTCTTGCGACATGAGTGCTTGTACCGCTCTTTCCGTTTCTAAAATGGGTAAGCGTTCAGGCGTTAATACAAAGACAAAGGCAGTGTGCTCGATATCATGCAGTAGCCTACGTGTACGGTTAAAAAGCTGTTGTCTACGTAGTAGGGTATTGAGTAGTTCAGCATCTTTATCATCCAAGTCGGCACTGTGGTGTTGATTAGGGTCACCCGTGAGACTGTCTATGCTGCGTGAGGGGGTTAGGTGCTTCAGAACGGAGGATAAATGCTGTGAGCGTTTATTGTGACGCAGCAGACCATCAGTCCAAGCGGCCATCACTTCAGGCAGGCTTAGCAGACGTAGGGTGTGGCCTGTGGGGGCGGTGTCCAAGATAACGGTGTCATAGTTTTGTAGGCCGTCTTCTATGACTTTAGCGAGCCGTTCTAACAGTGCTGCTTCTTGAGCGCCAGGTGATTGCCTACTAAGTTGTAGGTGGCGTTGTAGTTCGTTAATTTGATCAGGTCCAGCGTAGCGCCGCATTTGGGCCAATACCCGTTCCAAGTAAGCGTCTGCCTCTTTGTCTGGGTCTATTTCTAGAGCCCATAGCTGGGGAGCGAGCATGGTGATGTGGTCACCAATACTACGACCAAACGCATCGCTTAAGCTGTGGGCAGGGTCAGTAGAAACTAGCAATACTTTGCGCCCAGTAGAGGCAGCGAGTACCGCTAATGCGGAAGACATGGTGGTCTTACCCACGCCACCTTTACCGCCCAAAAGAATAAGCCTACGTGTAGCGAGTAGTTCTTCGATGTTTAGCATAAGCAGACTCAACAGCAGCGGAAATGATCAAGGGGAGAGCGTTCCATACCCATTCGGGTATGCCAATCGTGAAAGCGCTGCAATAACAGGGGTTGCAATTCTAGCGTGTACCACGATGCAGGGTTGGGGACGCCCATCATTTCAGAAAACACTAACAACATAAATAAGTCGTCTTCTTCACGTTTGGCGCGAGCAATAGCAGCGCGATATGGCGCGTTGTAATATGTTTCGCCTAAAGCACTAGCTTGTTTGCACCAGTGAGTTAACCGGGTAAATGACTCTTTCATCGCCATCCTTTGTACTGCCCCGTTATGAGAAACGGGGCAGTAAGTAAGGGTAGAAGTTAAGAGGGGGTAGCGGCCGCCACACGCTTCTCTTTACGTAGTACAGACACACACTCTAGCGTCACCAGAATGGCAGCAACTAACACGATTAGATCCAGAGAAAACAAGAACCAGTTTTCTTTGAGATAGAAATCGCGTAGCTGTATTAATAGCGCTGCTAAGGTCATGACCAACACGAAAGAGAGTGGTGCAGTCACATAGATGGAGGGGGACTTTTGGCGTACCAACATGACGGCAATGACTAACAATGTTAGCCCGGCAAGTAGCTGGTTTGTGGTGCCAAACAATGGCCAGATAATCAAGCCACCTGAGCCGCTAGCGCCACCTGCGCCAAAGGCCAGAATCAAACATGTGAATACAGAGAGGAAGGTAGCGGGTAGAGCTTTGCCCATCCATTTGATGTTATAGATTTCGCCCCATTCTTGGAAAATATAGCGCTGTAAGCGCAGACCAGTATCCATCGTAGTGCCAGCAAACAGAGCTGCCATTACTGTGAGCATAGTGGCTGAAATTTCAGGACTGATACCTATACCGGCACTAAGAATATTAGCTCCACCTTGTACAAAGGCATTTACGCCACCTTGACCAAAGGAGTGATAGATGGCTTTCCATTCAGCCAAAGAAGCAAAACCAGCCGATGCGGCGACTATAGCTGCCAAGGCCAACGCACCTTCTCCAATAGCACCGAAATAGCCCACAAACCTGCCATCGCGTTCACGGTCTAGCTGTTTGGAGGTTGTGCCCGATGATACTAGGCCGTGGAAGCCAGAAATTGCACCGCATGCAATGGTGACAAATAAGAGGGGGATTAAGGATGGCGTACCAGCCGGTACATCGGAGTTGATCATAGGTGCAACCATTGTGGGGTTGCTAAACAGCACTGCGACATAGAGTAGGGCTAGACCCACAAAAAGCTGTAAACCGTTAATGTAGTCTCTTGGCTGCAAGAGCATCCATACGGGTAACAGTGAGGCAATGGCCGCATAAGCAAAGAGCAGTAGAATCCATACGGCACTGGGACCTAAGCCCATGACCTGTTCCGGCAGCGTGACGGGAACGCTTGGGCCTATGTAAATTAGCCAGTACAACGCACATACACCTATGAAGGACACAATCGCTAAATTCAGCTTAAAGCGATAAATCGCTTGTCCAATCACAAAGGCAACGGCGATAGCTCCCCAAACGGGAACAACAGAACCGGGGTTGTTAATCAGTAAACCGGCAATAACCACACCGAATACGGCATTCACCATGAGTAGCACGAGGAAGATCACGATCATGAAAATGGAGCGTGCCCGTTTACCTACTACGTCTCCGGTCAGTGCACCGACGGATTTGGCTCGGTTGCGAATACTTGCCCAAATTGCGCCGAAGTCGTGAATGCCAGCAAAGAAAATTGTCCCAAATGTGACCCACAGAAAAGCAGGTAGCCACCCCCAAATTACGGCAATAGCTGGGCCAACAATTGGCGCAGCGCCAGCAACGGAAGTGAAATGGTGTCCCCATAATACAAACTTGTTAGTGGGCACAAAATCGATACCATCCTCAAACTCATGCGCTGGGGTTGGCCTGCTATCGTCTAATTTGTAGATTTTTTCTGCAATAAAACGCGAGTAAAACACATAGCCTAGAAACATGGCTCCTAAGCCTATAACTACTAGTACGATGGCACTCATACTGTCTCCTCCTAGAGTGATGAATGACGTCACTATGTAGCGATGACGTGGTTTTTTGAGAACGACGCAAAGAAAGTGAAGTGTGTACGACTAGAGGGGGCGGCAATTGCTTTAGGTTGTAACTTTTTAATTACCGCATACTGACAAGATGCTGAACAATGGTAGAAACCCTTGTATCTTCTTATTTTCTAAAGAATTGTTGTGTATAAGAGATGGGGAATAAGGGAAGTGCAGAAGGTGAAAGAGGGTGAGGCCTACATGAATAGATGTAGGTTCTTTCAAGGAGGTGTGTGCTAGAGGAGAGCGAGAGACGAAAAAAAGCCCAAACCGAAGTTTGGGCTTTTTTAATTTGGAGCGGGAAACGAGGCTCGAACTCGCGACCTCAACCTTGGCAAGGTTGCGCTCTACCAACTGAGCTATTCCCGCATTTAAGCGTTGCCTGCTTTGCTAACACTGTTGCCTGTTTTCAGGTTTTAACTAGCGCTAACTTAGCTGATATAAAAAGCCCAAACAATGGCTTGGGCTCTTTAAAGAATTTGGAGCGGGAAACGAGGCTCGAACTCGCGACCTCAACCTTGGCAAGGTTGCGCTCTACCAACTGAGCTATTCCCGCATATTTTCCTTCTCAGGAAAGATTAGAATTATAAGTTGGTTTCTTTTGTTTTGCAAGTATCTTGCTGGAACTTCGAAACGACTTTTCTAATCACTGCCACGCATACATTGCTGTTTGTTTGGCTGCTTAATTGTTTGGTGTTCAATCAAGCGAGAAAGTGAATATAGCTGTTTTTGCCCAATAGTGTCAAGCAATTTTGAGAAATGATTTGAAATAAATGTGTGTAAGGCCTGCTATGCAGCGAAGTGGGGACAGTACCTGCTTTATACTCAAGGTTGTACTTCCTCTGCTGACGTGACAAGCAAACACACCTAACTATGTTGAATAACCAAGATCTATCCCGTTGTAATACCTTTGGACTGCCTTGTGTGGCGCAGACGCTGTTTAGGTTTGAGCAGGTGTCTCAGTTGTCGGCGTTGAGTGCAGCCATCAAAGAGTATGCGCAGCATCGTGTATTAGGTGGTGGCAGCAACGTCATTATGCATCCCGATTTGCCTGGGCTGACCATTCAAGTGGCCAACAAAGGTATACGTTTATTGTGTGAGCACGAGAATTTCTGGTTGGTGGAAGCTGGCGCGGGTGAGGTGTGGCACGACTTTGTGGCCTACACCTTAGAGCAGGGTTGGTATGGTTTAGAAAACTTGGCTTTGATTCCTGGCACAGTAGGCGCGGCACCGGTACAAAATATTGGGGCCTATGGTCTAGAGCTAGAGCAGCGCGTGCACAGCGTATTGGCATGGAATTTGCTAGAGGGTGCACTGTACGAGTTTAGTGCAGAAGAGTGCGAGTTCTCGTATCGAGACAGTATGTTTAAACGCGCTCAGCCGGGCACATGGCTGATTGTTGCGGTGCGCTTTAGATTGCCCAGACAGTGGCAGCCATTGTTGCAGTATCCCGATTTGCGTGATCATGTCTCACTCCAATCTGCTCCTACTGCGCAGGCTGTTTTTGATGCGGTGTGCGAGGTGCGCCGTACCAAGTTGCCTGACCCCGCTAAAGTGGGCAATGCTGGTAGTTTCTTCAAGAATCCAGTGGTTCAGGCTGAGCAGTACGCTGTACTGCGTACACAGCATCCTAATGTGGTGGCTTATGCGCAAGCCGATGGCCGCTATAAGCTGGCAGCTGGGTGGTTGATTGATCAAGCTGGTTGGAAAGGGCGCGAAGCAGGCGCAGTAGCTATGCATCCACGTCAGGCGTTAGTGATGACTAACTGTGGCGGAGCGGTGCTGGAAGATGTGTTGAACCTAGCGCAGCAGATTCAGAGTGATGTGCAGCAGAAGTTTGGCGTACAGCTGGAACAAGAGCCAGTGCTGTACGCCTAACCTAGGCAATTAGCCTGCTAATACGTCCTGCATGTTGAATAGGCCTTGTGTTTTGCCTTTCAAAAAGCGGGCGGCGCGCAGGCTGCCTTGCGCATAAATAGTACGGTTGCTAGCACGGTGAGAAATTTCAATACGCTCACCTTCACCGCAGAAAAATACGGTGTGATCGCCAATGATGTCGCCACCACGTACTACCGAGAAACCAATATTGCCTTCTTTGCGCGCACCAGTGTGACCATGGCGTGCCCAGTCGGCGATCTCGTCTAGCGGTTTGTCCCACGCCTTAGCAACGGCTTCACCCATTGCCAATGCAGTGCCTGATGGCGCATCTACTTTATGGCGGTGGTGGGCTTCAAACACTTCTACGTCAAAACCGCTTTGCAGCATTTTTGCGGCAACTTCCAATAGTTTCAGTGTGGCGTTCACACCTACGCTCATGTTGGGCGCAAACATGACGGCAACTTTTTCGGCGGCTTGTTGGATACGGGCTTTTTCTTCCTCAGAAAAACCGGTAGTGCCAATCACGCACTGAGTGTTGTGACGTACGCATGCATCCAAGTGTGCCAAGGTGCCTTCAGGGCGCGTGAAGTCAATCAGGCAGTCAGCATTTGCCAACTGATCTAGGTTGTCGCTAATTAGCACCCCCGTGTTCTGACCCAAAAAAGCACCAGCGTCTTGGCCGATGGAGCTAGAACCAGCGTGGTCTAAGGCAACAGTAAGAGTGAGGTCGTTGCTGTTCAGTACAGCTTCAATCAGCATGCGGCCCATACGGCCGCTTGCCCCAGCAATGGCGATACGCATACAAATTCCAGAAATTATTGATCAGGGCTACGGTAGCCGTCTGTCACATTGGGGTTTTCTGCCTCTAATGGGGCTTCATCTACGTCTTGCTTAATAGCGCTAGGTGTATCTGGCCCCATTGTGGCTGGGTTTTGGAATGGTTCGTGGTTAGGTTGGTGATCACCATCCCAACGTACCAAGGTGTTGCCATCAAACCAAACGGTAAACAAACGTTTCTGTACGTCGCCGTAGCCAGGTTTGTTGTAGTAAGGGTAATCCCAACGGTCAGAGTGGAAGATATCTTGCAGAGTAGGGGTGCCTAGTACGTAACGTACTTGCTCACGGGTCATGCCGACGCGCAGTTGCTCTACCTGCTCAGAGGTAATCCAGTTACCTTGCTGAATGTCTGCTTTGTAAGGAAATCCCCACTTTGTGCCGCCGCAAGCGCTCAGTAATAGTGCGGTAAAACACATGGCTGCGCCGGTGCGTAGGACAGAAGAGTAGTTTTTTGCTTTCATCAGCTTACCGTGCTCTTGTTAAATAAAATCGTTATTATAAGGGATATGAGGTAGGACATCCGTGCATTATGCTACGATGTAATTCATCTCGGAATCCGTCGGTGCTAGTTGCCAGATGGGCCACGAACCCTTCCCCCTTTCAGATATTAATTTTAGCTATGAACGATCAAAACGAACTGAAAAGCATGGGGCTTAAGGCGACATTCCCACGCCTCAAGATTCTTGATATTTTTCGCCGCAACGACGATACCCAAGAACTGCGCCACTTAAGCGCAGAAGATGTGTACCGTTTACTGATTGCTGATGATGTGGATATTGGCTTGGCCACCGTGTATCGTGTGCTGACTCAATTCGAGCAAGCTGGTATTTTGGCACGCAGTCAGTTTGATGGCGGTAAAGCGGTATTTGAATTGAACGATGGGGATCACCACGATCACTTTATTTGCACCAATTGTGCCAAAGTGGTTGAGTTCTCTGATCCTGAAATTGAAAAACGTCAGCACAAAATTGCTGATAAGTTAGGTTTCGAGTTGGAAAGCCACACCATGGTGTTGTATGGCTTGTGCAACGATTGCACCAGCACTGGTCGCGCGACTGGCCGAGGCATGCCTCGCTAAGCTGCGGTAGTCAGTACCATAAGTAATATGAAAAACGGCTTGCACAGTAATGCGCAAGCCGTTTTCTTATGGGCGAGATAGCATCTCTTTAGCGTGCTGGCGTGTGGTATCGGTGATGGCTATACCGCCTAACATGCGCGAAATTTCTTCCACACGAGCGTTGCTGTCCAGCGCTTGTATGTGTGAACGGGTTTGACCGTCTTGGCTGCGCTTGCTGACCTGTAAGTGGTGTTGGCCTTGAGCTGCCACTTGAGGTAAGTGAGTCACGCACAGTACTTGATGGCGTTGTCCCAATTCGCGTAGCAACTTACCTACGACTTCGGCGACAGCGCCACCAATGCCGGTATCTACCTCGTCAAAAATTAAGGTAGGTACTTGAGCGGCTTGGCTCGCAATTACGGCCAAGGCGAGTGATATCCTTGCTAGCTCACCACCAGACGCGACTTTAGCTAAGGGAGCGGGGCGTACACCGGCATGACCCGCTACGAGAAACTCCACTTGTTCATTGCCATGTGCGGAGGGTTTGCATGCACTGAGTTCTACGGCAAATTGGCCACCTTGCATGGAAAGCTCCTGCATGGCTTGGCTGACTTGCTGGCTCAACTGTTTGCTGGTGCGCGCTCGCGCTGCACTAAGTTGAGTGGCTATCGTGTCGTAGTTGGCTTTGGCTTGGGCGACTTTAGCTTCCAACTGTTCTAAGTCGGCATCTTCGGTCAGTTGTTCTAGTTGTTGGGTAATAGACTCAAACAGCGCCAGCAGCTCTTCAGGTTCGCAGCGGTATTTGCGTGCCATGCTGAAAATGTCTGCCATACGCTCTTCTAGTACTGACAAACGATCAGGGTCTAGCTCTACCGCGCTGACATAGCTGTTCAAATCTGAAATGGCTTCAGAACTCGCAATACGTGCGGATTCTAAGGTGTCCAGAATAGGCTGCAATGCGGCAGGGTCATGGTGCAGCAACTTGGTGATTTCTTGAGTGGCTGAGAACAAGGCACGTTGTGCGGCTTGGTCTTCACCATCCAGTAGATTTAAGGCACGCGTTGCACCATCTAGAAGCGATTGAGCGTGTGCTAAACGCTGATGCTCTACACCGGTTTGTTCCCACTCACCTGGCTGTAATGCTAAGGTTTGCAGCTCATCATATTGCCATTGCAGTTTTTCGCGTTCGGCTTGCAGGCCAGCAGATTGTTCTTGAGCTTGGCGCAAGCGTTGCTGCAATGATTGCCAAGTATTCCATGCTGTAGCGACTTGCTTGGAAAGTTCTAGGTGCCCGCCTTGGGAATCTAATAAAGCATATTGATTCGCACTTTTGAGCAGACTTTGATGAGCATGTTGGCCATGAATGTCGACTAGGTGCTCACCCACTTCACGCAGTTGTCCCAACGTGGCAGCAGTACCGTTGATGTAGGCGCGGCTGCGTCCTTGGGCGTCGATGACACGGCGTAGCAGTAAATCTTCGCCGTCTTCCAAATCGTTATTTTTCAGCCATTCCCGAATGTCGTCATCCAGATCAAAGTGCGCACTGAGATCGGTTTTCTCACATCCTTCGCGTATGACGCGAGTGTCACCGCGCGCACCAAGCAGCAGCGATAACGCATCTATAAGTATGGATTTCCCGGCACCTGTTTCACCAGAAAAAACGGTGAAGCCGCCTTCGAAATCGATGAGGGCTTCATCCACAATGACAAAATCACGTATATGCAGGGATCGCAGCATAAGCAGGGATTATTCGTTGGCGTCGTTGGGTTGTGGGATACGGTTCCAGTCCAATTTCTGACGCAAAGTAGAAAAGAAACTGTAGCCGGTGGGGTGAATAAAACAAACTGTTTTCTGAGCGCGGCGAATCTCTACACAGTCGCCAGGTTGGCAGTCAGACCACGCTTGCATGTCAAAGTGAACGCTGGCACCCGATTCGACTCTGCCCAATGCGGTAATCGTTAAACTCAATGTGCTGCTGTCAGGCACTACTACAGGGCGATTAGACAGTGTTTGTGGCGCTACAGGTACCAGCAAGAAGGCATTGAGTGTGGGGTACAGAATAGGGCCATTGGCGGCCAGTGCGTAGGCAGTGGAACCGGTTGGTGTGGCTACGACAATACCGTCAGCACGTTGGCGGTGCATAAACACACCATCCAGCTCTACACGCAGCTCAATCATGCCACCACGACCAGCACGGTTAATTACGATATCATTGAGCGCGATGCCAGAAACCAATGTTTCACCATCGCGTATGATGCGGCCTTCCAGCAGGCTGCGGTGTTCAGTTTCGTACTGACCGTTGATGACACTGGTGAGCGCTTCGTGAGCGTGTGGCAAGGGTATGTCGGTGATGAAACCTAGTCGCCCGTGGTTAATCCCAATCAAGGGGACGCCACTGTGTGCCAATTGACGTGCGGCACCCAGCATCGTGCCGTCACCGCCCACGATGATAGCGAGATCAGCTTGTTGGCCAATTTCGTCAAAACTGACACAGGGGATATCCTGTATACCGGTGTAGCGCGCTGTGTCGCTTTCTATAATGACCGAGCAACCCGCTTGCTTCAGCGTGTGGGCAACGGCTCGCAGCGGGGCATCAAGTCCCGAGTCATGATAGCGACCCACGAGGGCGACCGTTTTGAAATGCATGAGGTAAATTGCCTTATGATGGAATAGGAATAGGATAATCTGAATTACTGGATTATAGAATTGTGTAAGGGTTTAGGGCATTGATGCTGCAGTTTGATCCTGATGTGAGTGTATGAAATAAGCATGGCAAAATATCTGGACGATAGATCAAGTGCATTATTGACGCTATTAATTGAGCGTTACATAGCTGACGGTCAGCCGGTTGGGTCACGTACCCTATCTAGGCTTTTTGACTTGTCACCAGCCACCATACGCAACGTGATGGCTGATCTGGAAGACTTAGGGCTCATTCATAGTCCGCATACATCGGCGGGGCGTATACCAACGCCTCAAGGGTACCGTATGTTTGTGGATAGGCTCTTGGCAGTACCGCAGTTCGAGGTGCCTCACATCGAGCCCTTACAACTACGTTTACCTATGGAAGAGCCGGCGCGTGCGGTGTCATCAGCCGCAGCGTTGTTGTCTAATTTGTCGCAGTTTGCTGGTGTGGTGATGGTGCCGCGTCGTGCTCAAACTTTCAAACATATTGAGTTCATTCGTCTTTCGGGAAAACGGGTGCTACTAATCATGGTATCGCCCGACGGTGATGTGCAAAACCGTATTTTGTTCATGTCACGAGAGTATCGCGAAGAAGAGCTTACCGAAGCTAGCAATTTCTTTAATCAGCACTTTTCAGGCAAATCGTTTTCTGTAGTGCGTGAGTCGCTAGCAGACGAGCTGTCCAGCTTGCAAGTAGACATTTCCAAGTTGATGCAGGCAGCGGTAGCAGCTAGTACGGCTGAGTCCGACATTGAAGAGGATGTGGTGATTTTCGGCGAAAGTAAGCTCTTGGACGTGAGCGAAATGACGGACGACTTAAGCCGTTTACGCCGCCTGTTCCAGCTGTTTGAAAAGAAAACTGAATTGCTGCATTTATTGGATGCATCCAGTCATGCGCATGGCGTACAAATTTATATTGGTGGTGACTCCACGTTGTTGCCTTTAGACGACGTTTCCATGGTGACAGCGCCTTATGGTGTGGATGGCGAGGTGGTAGGCACCTTGGGGGTGATTGGTCCCTCACGTATGGCTTACGACAAGGTGATTCCTATCGTGGACATCACCGCCAAGTTATTGTCCAATGCCTTGAGCTGTAACCAGAACAATTGACCAGAATGGCGCTGCACTAGAGGGTTCAGTGCGGCGCATAGGGCGTACATATGCTGTTAACTACCTATTTGCCTGAACCATCGGATCCATCTTTGTTGGATGCCCACATTGCCAGTCGTCCAGCTACGCCAGTAGGCATAGTTGTGATGAATCTGGGTACTCCGGATCAACCCGATGCCGGATCCATACGACGTTACCTCAAAGAGTTTTTGTCGGATCCGCGTGTGATTGAGATTCCAAAGCCCGTGTGGCAATTGATTTTACGTGGGGCAATCTTGCCATTCAGACCACGTAAGTTGGTGGAAAAATACCAAATGATCTGGATGCCTGAAGGGGCTCCGCTGTTGGTGTATAGCCAGCGCCAAGCAGATGGGTTGCAGCAACGTCTGGACCCAACTGGCCAACACGTCAAAGTAGAACTGGCGATGCGTTATGGCAACCCGTCCGTAGAAAGAGCTGTAGATAAACTGCGTGCACAGGGTTGTGAGCGCATCTTGGTGGTGCCGTTGTATCCACAGTATGCGGCAAGTACCACAGCCACGGCGGTAGATGCTGTAACGCGTTATGCCGCGAAAATGCGTAATCAGCCTGAGCTACGTTTTATACGTAGTTATTGTGATCATCCTGCGTACATAAAGCCGTTAGCAAAATCCATTACTACCTACTGGGAAGCGCAGGGCAAACCAGAGCGTTTGCTGCTGAGCTTTCATGGTTTGCCACGTCGTTGTGCAGAAAAGGGCGATCCGTACCACCGCGAGTGCATGTTGACCACGGCAGCATTACGCCGTGAGTTGGAAACCACTGGAGTGCCAGTGCAGGCTGCCTTCCAAAGTCGTTTTGGGGCCGAACGTTGGTTAGAACCCTACACCGAACCGCTGTTGCGTCAGTGGGCTAAGGAAGGGGTGAAAAACGTGCATGTGGTGTGCCCTGGGTTTTTAGCGGATTGTTTGGAAACACTGGAAGAAATCAAACTCATGTGCCGTGATGCGTTCCTAGAAGAGGGCGGGCAAGATTTCGCCTATATTCCTTGCTTGAACGATGATGCAGAGTGGGTAGATGGTTTAGCGCAATTGGTTCGCGAACACGCTGCAGGCTGGCTCGCATAAGCTAAATGTAAAAATAACCATGGATCTCTTGAATATGGGGTGTGTGATCCCCATATGAAAAACAGTGATGTTTTTTTGCCGTGGAGATCCATTATGTCTGCATCAACAGACCAGAACGAAAACCAGATTCCTGAAGACAACCAACCTGAAAACGAGTCCATTGATGTGGCAGCAGAATCGCTTGTCGAGTCTGGACTGGATCAGCAGTTGGAAGAAGCTCAGGCTAAAGTAGCTCAGTACTACGACCAGTTGCTGCGCGCTAAAGCCGAAATGGAAAACATTCGCCGTCGTGCGGATGAAGAAGTATCTAAAGCCCGTAAGTTTGGTACAGAGTCTTTTGCTGAAAGCCTGCTGCCAGTACGTGATAGTTTGGAAGCTGCGCTAGCACAAGAAGAACAAACGATTGAAGCCTTCCGTGAAGGTGTAGAAACCACGCTGCGTCAGTTGGATAACGCGTTCACACGCAACCAGCTTAAAGAAGTAGCGCCACAAGCAGGCGATAAATTCGACCCACATCTGCATCAAGCAATTTCTACAGTTCCCTCCGATCAAGCCGAAGGTACTGTCGCAATGGCATTGCAAAAAGGGTATGTGTTGGCCGATCGCGTATTGCGCCCTGCATTGGTGATGGTGTCCTCCGGACAAGCGCCAGCCTAAATTATTTTGTTATGGGGGCTTGAAAATGTTTAGCGAGTCCCCATCTGTAAATCATAGTAATAACTGAGTCGTATCCCTAAGTTGGGTACGCTGATTTTTGCAAGGTAAATCAAAAATATGAGCAAGATTATTGGTATTGACCTTGGTACAACCAACAGTTGTGTTGCCGTAATGGACGGTGACCAGGTCAAAATTATTGAAAACGCAGAAGGTACTCGTACCACCCCTTCCATCGTTGCTTACATGCCTGATGGTGAAGTACTGGTAGGTGCACCTGCTAAGCGTCAAGCAGTAACAAACCCACAGAACACATTGTTTGCTGTGAAGCGTTTGATTGGTCGTAAATTCGACGAAAAAGCGGTACAGAAAGATATCTCGTTGATGCCTTACAAAATCGTTAAGGCGGATAACGGTGATGCATGGGTTGAAGCCCAAGGCAAAGCGTTGGCTCCTCAGCAAGTTTCTGCTGACACCCTGCGCAAAATGAAGAAAACAGCTGAAGACTACTTGGGTCATGAAGTGACCGAAGCTGTGATCACTGTGCCTGCGTACTTCAACGACAGCCAGCGTCAAGCAACTAAAGATGCCGGCCGTATCGCTGGTCTGGAAGTAAAACGTATCATCAACGAACCTACTGCTGCGGCATTGGCGTTTGGTTTGGATAAGGCTTCCGACGGCGACCGTAAAATCGCTGTGTATGACTTGGGTGGTGGTACGTTTGACGTATCTATCATCGAAATTGCTGACATCGACGGTGAGAAACAGTTTGAAGTGCTGTCCACCAACGGTGACACCTTCTTGGGTGGTGAAGACTTTGACCAACGTATCATTGACTACATCATCGAAGAGTTCAAGAAAGAAAGTGGCGTAGACCTGTCCAAAGATGTATTGGCACTGCAACGTCTGAAAGAGTCCGCAGAAAAAGCCAAGATCGAACTGTCGTCTACACAACAGACTGAAATCAACCTGCCGTACATCACAGCAGATGCTTCCGGTCCTAAACACTTGAACCTGAAAATCACACGCGCCAAATTGGAAGCGTTGGTTGAAGATCTGATCGAGCGTTCTATCGAACCTTGCCGCATTGCTATCAAAGATGCAGGCGTGAAAGTGTCCGAGATCGACGATGTGATCTTGGTTGGTGGTATGACACGTATGCCTAAAGTGCAAGAACGTGTGAAAGAGTTCTTTGGTCGTGATCCACGTCGTGACGTGAACCCTGACGAAGCTGTTGCCGCTGGTGCAGCAATTCAAGGTTCTGTATTGTCTGGCGATCGTTCTGACGTATTGTTGTTGGACGTTACACCGCTGTCCTTGGGTATTGAAACCCTGGGTGGTGTGATGACCAAAATGATTCAGAAGAACACCACGATTCCTACTCGTCACTCGCAAGTGTTCTCCACAGCCGATGACAACCAGCCTGCGGTAACCATTAAGGTTTTCCAAGGTGAGCGTGAAATCGCTGCGGGTAACAAAGCGTTGGGTGAGTTCAATCTGGAAGGTATCCCACCAGCACAACGTGGTATGCCACAGATCGAAGTGACTTTCGACATTGACGCAAACGGTATTTTGCACGTTTCCGCCAAAGACAAAGGCACAGGTAAAGAGAACAAAGTTACCATCAAAGCCAACTCTGGTTTGAGCGATGAAGAAGTACAGCGCATGATGCAAGACGCCGAGGCTCACGCCGAGGAAGATCGTCGTTTGGCTGAACTGGCTACAACACGCAACAACGGTGAAGCACTGGTGCACTCTACACGTAAATCGTTGGAAGAGTACGGTGACAAACTGGAAGCTAGCGAGAAAGAAGCCATTGAGGCTGCTATCGCCGAGCTAGAAGGTGCATTGAAAGATGGCGACAAAGAAGCCATCGATGCCAAAGTCGAAGCATTGAGCACTGCATCGCAGAAACTGGGCGAGAAAATGTATGCTGATATGCAGGCTCAGGCCGCTGCACAGCAAGCAGGCGAAGACGGTGCTAAACCCGCGGATGAAAACGTGGTTGACGCTGACTTCAAAGAAGTGAAGCGCGATCAGTAATCCAGTGACTGTGCACTGACAGGCCCGGTAGCCAACCTTATGTGTGGGCTCCGGGCATCCTTTTTTCCATGAAAAGGCTTTTACTAGCCTGACAGTCAAAATGGCAAAACGCGATTTATACGAAATACTGGGTCTCGCCAAAAATGCGAGCCAGGATGAGATCCGCAAAGCCTATCGCAAGATGGCAATGAAGTACCACCCGGATCGTAATCCTGACAGCAAAGAGGCCGAAGAGAAGTTCAAGGAAGCAAAAGAGGCTTACGAAATTCTGAGCGATGAGCAGAAACGTGAAGCTTACGACCGCTATGGCCATGCTGGTGTGGATCCTAGTGCTGCCGGTATGGGCGGCATGGGTGGTGGCGGAGGTTTTGGTGGGTTTGGTGACCTGGGCGATATCTTTGGTGAAATCTTTGGTGGCGCGGGACGCCGTGGCCAAGGTGGACCACAAGTCTACCGTGGTGCAGATTTACGGTACTCGTTGGAAATCAGCCTAGAGCAGGCAGCCAAAGGTTTTGACACGGAAATCCGAGTACCTAGCTGGGAAAATTGTTCGGTTTGTGACGGTTCTGGTGCGAAGCCAGGCAGCTCACCTACTACATGTGGTACATGTGGTGGCTCGGGTGCCGTACGCATGCAGCAAGGCTTCTTTAGCGTGCAGCAAACCTGCCCTACATGTCATGGTTCAGGTAAAGAGATCAAAGATCCTTGTACCGCATGTCATGGTGAAGGCCGCAAACGTGTAGAGAAAACACTGCAAGTGAAGATTCCTGCCGGTATTGATGACGGCATGAGCATTCGCTCTATGGGTAACGGTGAGCCTGGTGTGAACGGTGGCCCAGCCGGTGACTTGTATGTGGAAATTCAGCTTAAACCGCATGGTATTTTCCAGCGTGACGGCGATGACCTGCACTGCAGCTTGACCATTCCATTCACGACAGCAGCACTGGGTGGTGAAGTGGAAGTGCCTACCCTAACAGGCCGAGGCGAGATCTCTATTCCTGAAGGCACTCAAACTGGAAAAACTTTCCGTTTGCGTGGCAAAGGGATTAAGGGAGTGCGTTCTAGCTATCCCGGCGATTTGTACTGCCACATTCAGGTAGAAACACCTGTGCGCTTGAGTGAAGAGCAGAAGAAAATTCTGCGTCAATTCGAAGAAGCGCTGAAATCAGGTGGTGACAAACACTCTCCCAAAAGCGAGTCGTGGACAGACAAGGTGAAGAACTTCTTCTCCTAAGTGTGTCTCACACAAAAAAACCGGTGACGTTTAGGCGTACACCGGTTTTTTTACGACTACTGATAGGTATGGCGTCTATACGCGTTAGGCGATGTAGGCATTGTAACTAAGCCCCTATGCCATCAGCGCCAACCCATCAACAAGACTTAGGGCTGCAATTGCAGCCTATCTGCCATGCGTACCAGTTCAGCCAGTGAGCCAGCCTCCATGGTGCGCATTACTTGCCCGCGACGTACTTTGACGGTGATTTCACTCACATGCAATTGGCTGGCAATTTGCTTGTTCAGCAAGCCTTGTACCACTAAGCGCATGACGGATTGTTCACCCGTGGTGAGCTTATTCCAGCGATCACGCAGCACGGTGATTTGTGCTTCTTCTTGTCGACGTTGCGTGTCTTTTTGCAGCCCTAATTGGATGGCATCCAGTAGGTCTTGGTCGCGGAAAGGCTTGGTGAGGAATTCTATTGCTCCATTTTTCATGGCCTCTACACCCAGCGCGATATCGCCGTGACCAGTGATAAAAATAGTAGGCAGTTGAATACCGTATTGGGCCATGTGTCTATGGAAGTCCATGCCGCTTTGGCCTGGCATACGTATATCCAGAATTAAACAGCCAGGGGAGTCTTCCACGCCTTGATCCAGAAACTCTTGCACCGAACTATAGGTACGAGTGTTCAAGCCTACCGATGCCAGCAGGTCGTCCAGTGCGGCGCGCATGGATGGGTCATCATCAATAATGTAGACCAAGGTGTTGGAGGTATCGGTGGTTTGAGTAGACGTCATGAGCTGGCAACAGAGTGATTCAGGGGAAGAATAAATTGAAAACGGGCACCGCCTTCAGGACGGTGGGAGGCCCAAATACGCCCTTGATTGGCCTCCATGATGGTGCGGCTAATGGCTAGCCCCAAGCCCACACCAGTTTCCTTTTCAGTCCAGAATGCATCAAACATATGTTCTAGCGCATCGTTACTGAAGCCTTTGCCGGAGTCGGTAATCCCCACCAACAACGCGCCTTGTTCATCCACTTGAGTGGTGAATTCTATTTCACGGTGTGGGTTGCGCGAATTCTGACGTATGCTTTCAATGGCGTTATTCAGCAGGTTACCTAGAACTTGCTGTAATTGTATGCGGTCGGCGAATACCTTAGGCAGGTTTTCCGCCAAGCTAAGTTTCAGCGAAATATTATGGCGGTCTAATTCGTTACGCGAAAACTGCACCACTTCTACAATGGCCTGATTCATATCGAATAGGCTGGCTTGTGGAGCTTCGCCTCGGGTAAGGGCGCGTATGCGAGTGATGACAGCACTGGCACGGTTGGCATCGGCGATAATGCGTTCAATGGCCAAGCGTGCTTTTTCCATATTCGGCGGTTCAAAGTTAAGCCAACGTTGGCAAGCATTACTGCTGGCGATAATCGCCCCTAGCGGTTGGTTCACCTCGTGAGCAATAGAAGCGGCCATCTCACCTAAGCTGGTGATGCGAGAGAGCTGTTGTAGCCGTGCTTGCGAGACCTCTGCTGCCGTGCGGGCTGCCATGATTTTGATGCCCAGTAACGAGGTGATGCCAATCGCCACCAAACTGATGGCGGTATTTAACAGGCCTATTTCATACTCGCCGTCGTTGGTGAGATAAAAGCTCACAATGGTTAGGGTGATGCAGGCTGCCGATAACCAACTGACAGTACGTACACTGTATAAGTTCGTGGCGGCGAGTAGTACCGCACAGTAGAAAACAGCGAATGCAATCGCATAATCCGTGACGGTATCAGCAATGAAAATTGCGGCCATTACTACCGCAATAGTAAGGCCGCCTAGAATACGGCGAAAGTTCAGGCTACCCGTCATGGTGTGTCCTTGGTGAGCAAAATGGCGTCGTTAATCTTCGTGATCAGAAACTGTACGCCAGCGTACCGATGTTACCATTGGCTCCAAACTCAGCCTACCAATGACTTGCTCTACCAATCTATCTTGTTTGTCTTCAGCACGTACCAACGCATTTACTTCTACGCGGTTGGTGTCCTCGATGTCGGTGCTTTCCAACTCTTGGATGTGAATGTTTTGCCCTAGATCTCGCAGCAGTAGGGCACGCACATGCGCCTCGGCTTCGCTGTAGCACACCAAGGTGATGCTGTAGCTGTTGGTGATGTCAGTGTTGCTGATGGCTTGGCGCTCAATTAAACGCACCAGAGGGCGCAGCAAGCCGTTCACTCCGATAATGAAAAAAGCGGCAATGGTGGCGTGGAATATATAGCCTGCACCACACAATACACCAATGGCAGCCGAGCACCATAAGGTGGCAGCGGTATTCAGACCGCGTACGTTCATGCCTTCTTTAAAAATAATCCCGGCACCTAAAAAGCCTATGCCAGACACCACTTGTGCGGCAATACGGGTAGGGCTAGCTTCACCAGGAAATAGCCCTGCAAAAATTACAAAGGTGGCAGCACCTAATGCCACCAAGGTGTTGGTTCGTAGTCCGGCCTGACGCTGGTGCCATTGCCGCTCAAACCCTACTAGCCCGCCCAGTACTAAAGCACCGAACAGGTTGATGGCAACAGAAGACAGATCGTGAAAATCCATAATGCGAATCCTCCAAGACTAAGAACCAACGAGGTCATTAATATGTTTATGAAGCCTGTGTGACGCTAGCACGTTTGGATGTCTGAGTTGTGTCAGAGTGTTGTGCTGCGTTGTTGGCTGTGTCCACGGTAGCGGCTTGGGTTGCCCATGACAAGGCCAGCAATCCAAAGAGCGACACCAGATACAGCGCCACAACAGAAAAGTACAGGCGGTGTGTATGCAGTGCAGTAAAGCGGCGAGTCAGGGAGTGGTGGACACCAGAAAAAGCGATACGGAACATGGGAGCCTCCAATGTGTTGAGGTTCCCACTATGCGTTGCTTAGTGTGGGAACCAGTGTGTAGAAAAAGGGTGAAGAGGGTGTGTCTCAACGCATAGACAACACATCGATCCCGGGTCATCGTCCATAGAAATCTCCTAGAGTAAGGTTAGAACCAACGGCCAAAGCGGCGTATGTAAAGCGTTTTCATCAGTTGGGCTGTCAGGCAATAACTGAACAAAATGCCCACTAACCACGGGAAGTATTCCCATGGCAATGCTTCTAGCCCCAACATAGGCCCCAATGGGGAGAAGGGCAGATACAGGCCTAAAGCCATAATGCTGCCTGTCATGAGCAACACTGGTAAGGTGGCCGTACTTTGCAGGAACGGCACTTTTTGGGTGCGCAACATATGTACTACCAGTGTTTGCGACAGTAAGCCTTCAATAAACCAGCCCGACTGAAACAGCGCTTGTGCCGAAGGGCTGTTCGCCGCAAAGATAAACCACAATACGGCGTAGGTAAGTAAGTCGAAAATGGATGATGTAGGCCCCATGAACAACATAAACCGGCCGGTATTGCGAGCATCCCATTTACGCGGTTTGGCTAAAAACTCTTTATCCATTTTGTCCCATGGCAGCGAGAGCTGCGACAGGTCGTACAACAGGTTTTGTATCAGCAGTTGTATGGCCAGCATGGGTAAAAACGGGATGAAAGCACTGGCGATCAATACCGACAATACGTTGCCAAAGTTAGAGCTGGCTGTCATGTTTAGGTACTTGAGTATGTTGCCAAAGGTCTCTCTACCTTTGATAACGCCTTCCTCTAATACCAATAAACTTTTTTCCAGCAAAATAATGTCGGCTGACTCTTTGGCAATATCAGCGGCACTGTCTACCGAAATGCCTACATCGGCCTCGCGTAGGGCTGGGGCATCGTTAATTCCGTCTCCTAAAAAGCCTACGGTATGACCATTGGCTTGTAGGGCTTTGAGTATGCGCGACTTTTGCAACGGTGTAAGTTTGGCAAACACGGTGCGCTCTTCTACTTTTTGGCGCAGTGCTACATCGTCTAACAAATCAATTTCACTGCCCATCAAGGCCACACCAGGGGACAAGCCTACTTCTTTACAAATACGACCTGTGATGATGTCGTTATCGCCTGTTAGCACTTTGATGCTTACCCCATGAGCGTGTAACGCTTGCATGGCTGCGTTGGCACTGTCCTTGGGTGGGTCTAGAAAAATCAACAGACCGCGTATGACTAAACTGTGTTCATCGTTAGTGCTGTATTGCTCACCGCGTTGCTCATCCGTAATGTCTCGAGTGGCAATGACCACCACCCTAAAACCGTCTTGGTGGTAGGCGCGGGCCATTGTCAGTAAGCTAATGCGGCGAGCATCGGTAAGTGCAATGGTTTGTTGCTCATGCACGATATGGGTAGATACCGCCAGCATCTCTTCTACTGCACCTTTGCAAATCAATTGGTGTGCGCCCGAAGCGTTGGCAACGACTACCGATAATCGTCTACGTACAAAGTCAAAAGGCATCTCATCTACCTTTTGCCATTGTTGTAGTGCGTCTAGATGTTTAGGGGAAGCTTCTGCAAAACGTAGTACGGCTTGATCGATGAGGTTAGGTACACCACTTTGGTTGTGGCTGTTTAACCAGGCCAGTTGCAGCACGGTGGCATCATTAACACCGGTGGTACTGACGTGTTTAGCCAAGATCACTTTGTCTTGGGTGAGTGTGCCGGTTTTATCCGTACACAATACATCCATGGCACCAAAGTTCTGGATAGCATTTAAGCGTTTAACTACTACCTTACGTTTGGCCATGGCTAGTGCGCCTTTGGCCAAATTGGCGCTCACAATCATGGGCAGCATTTCAGGGGTAAGCCCCACCGCTACCGCCAAGGCAAACACAAAGGCCTCTACCCAATCCCCTTTGCTCACGCCATTGATGACAAAGACCAAAGGCACCATGACCAGCATAAAACGTATCAACAACCAGCTCACGCTGTTCACGCCACGGTCAAAAGCAGTTTGTGAGCGGGTGCCTACAATGGAATGCGCAAGCGATCCAAAATAACTGCGTTTGCCTGTGGCGAGCACTACGGCTGTGGCGGTGCCGCTGACGACGTTAGTGCCCATAAAACCAATGTTTGGGGTATCCAATAGGGTGTTCGCATCGGTCGCAAAAGGCTGCGGCGTATGCTGCTTTTCTACAGGTATAGATTCACCCGTTAGCATGGCTTGGCTAACAAACAAATCACGTGACTCTATTAGCCGTACATCGGCAGGAATCATGTCGCCAGCCCGTAAGCTAATTAAGTCGCCTTCTACCAATTGCTCTATAGGTAATTCCTGTGTGTGTGGCCTGGCTTGCACAACACTGCGGCGTGTCACCGTGGCGGTGGTACGTACCATGGCTTTTAATGCTGCCGCAGCACGGGTAGAGCGGTATTCCTGAATAAAGCGCATTACCGCACTGGCTAATACCATGGTCAAAATAATGATCATGCTGGCAGGCGCAGCGGCATGGCCGGCTTGCCAGGGCAACCAAATATCTGTGATGGCACTAATACTCGCTAATACCAACAGCACCACAATAAATGGGTTTTTAAAGGTGCTCAAAAACTGTCGCAGTGCCGAGGGTGTTTGCTCGTGCGCAATGACATTTAAACCGTCCCGTTGCTGACGCTCTGTTACGTCAGCAAGCAATAAACCGTGTGGGTGTGCGCCTACATTTTTCAAGGTGGTGTGTAAGGTCTGTGGGGCTTCACTTTGCGCGCGCAATGTACGTGTTTGAGCAGCCGGTTTGGGCGCTACACGTGAGAGAGCAAAAGCAAAGAAAGTCATGGATGAGACCTCTGCCATGACACAACAGGCAGCGGCTCATCAGCGCCGTGTGTTTAGTTCGGCAGGGGGAACCGCATGGCGTTGTTTCTGCCATGGTTATTAAGACAATAGGATGAATGCGTTGTAGGTGGCTTCATGCCTGATTCAGCTAAGAAATAGACAGAAAGTATTATGCGATGCCTAGCGCGCGTAAACCAGACTACGTGTGTATGTACTGATCAAACTAAGAGGTGGTGTGGCTATACCTTGGTATAGCCATACTGTGGTGAGCGAGCCATGATGTGCTCTATGGCATTCTCTTTTTTATTTACATGCATTACGTATGTATATAAGATTTATACATACGATGTGTATGTTAATGCTAGTAGGAACTGGAGAATCAGGAGAATGTCGGTGTACGCACAGTACAAAACACTACTCAATAGCCCCGAAGTGAGGGCGTTTGTATGGGCCGGGTTAGTGGCCCGATTAGCCTTGCCCATGATGGGTATAGGCATCATCACCTTGCTAGTGCAGTGGCGAGATAGTTATGCGTTGGCGGGCGCTGTCTCTGCGACCTTTGTACTGGCTTATGCGATGTTATCGCCACAGACTTCGCGTTGGGTAGATAGCAAAGGGCAGGGTTATGTATTGCCACGTATTACGGCTTTATGTGTGAGCGGTGGCGTGGTGCTGGTAGCAGGTACATGGTGGCCCTTGCACGATAGCGTGTTGTTTGTAGGGGCAGTGCTACTGGGATTCATGCCTAGCGTATCTGCCTTAATACGTGCCAGGTGGACGGCACGCTTAGCAGGGCAATCCTCCTTGCAAACGGCTTACTCATTGGAAACAGTGTTGGATGAGTTGAGCTTTATTGTGGGGCCACCGCTGTCGGTGGGGCTGAGTGTTTTGCTGTTTGCACAAGCGGGGGTGTTGTTGGCGTTGCTGATGCTGATATTGGGTGCAACAGCGCTGATACGGCAGCAGGCTACAGAGCCTAAGGTAGTGGCGTTGAATAACATCGCAAGACGATCTCTGTTGTTATCCACACCTGTTGTGCCGCTATTAACGCTGCTGATGGTAGCGATGGGGGTAATGGTGGGGACAGTAGATATTTTGAGTGTGGCCTTTGCCGAACAACAAGGTCAACCTGCCGCAGCCAGCGTGGTGTTGTCTGCCTATGCAGTGGGTTCGTGTGTGGCGGGTTTGGTGTTTGGGGCACGGTCCTTTGCTACACCTTTGTCTACGCAGTTGGCGTGGGGTGGCATAGCCATTGCAGCGAGTACTTTGCCCTTTTTATGGGTAGACAGCGTGTTGGGGTTAAGCGCGACAGTCATGGTGGCAGGGCTGTGTTTTGCTCCCACTATGATTGTGGCAATGTCGTTAGTGGAGCGTAGCTTAACTGCCTCGCAAATTACCGAAGGCATGACATGGCTATTGGCTGGGCTTAACAGTGGTGTAGCACTAGGGGCAAGCTGGTCGGGGCGTTTAGTTGATGAGGCCGGTGCCAGTGCTGGTATTGCTGTGTTGTGGTGGGCAGGGGCAGCAGTGCTGATAATGGCTGTGACGGGAACAGTACAACTGCGTAAACAATCTAGTGTGGCATGTTAAAAAAATACCCCCAGTCTACGGCGTGGCAGACTGGGGGTATGGATATGTCAGGTCATTATGGGTTGCTAGCGACCTGAGCTTCTTCTTGATCATTAGTCTGCGTCGCATCCACTGTGGGGGCGGAGCTAGGAGCAACAGCATGATCTGCTACCACGGGTTTGCTGGCTGCTGGCTCTACAGCGTTGGTTGTAGACTGCTTTTCAGTGGCAGTGGCAGTGGCAGTGGCAGTGGCAGTGGCAGTGGTAGCAGTAGCAGTAGCAGTAGCAGTAGCAGTAGCAGGCTCGGTGCGACTTGCTACAAGGTCATCACTAGCTGCTACAGGCTCCCTACTGGCCGTGGCAGGTTCGACGCTGTTCGCTATGTGGGCTTCTCCTGCTGTTGTAGGTTCAGTAGTACTGGCTGTTTGCAAGTCATTGGCTACTGTAGCTTGAGCACTGCTCGCTACAGGTGGTTCTGTGCTTACAGTCGCTGGCTCGGCAGCACTGGAGGTGTGTGACTCGCTGGCAGCGGGGGCTGCATCAATGGCTGGCTGCGGATCACTGGCTGCTTTGGCATCACTTTGTGGTGCGGTGCTTTCTACTGATTGAGGTAGATCCTCTGGCGCTTCAGTTGGAGCAATAGCAGTAGGTGCTGTATCGCTCGTAGCTTGTTGCTTACTTTGATCCGCCGCAATAGCAATGCTGAGTTTTTTAGGATCTAGATACTTTCTCAGCGTGTCATTCACCTGTTTAGCATCCAGTTTTTTCAGCGCTTCATCAATTTCAGCAGACCATGCAAAGCTGCGGTTTTGATCCAAGTATCTAGACCATGTGTTGGCCAAGATAGCATCGCGGCTGCGTGATAGCTCACGGTATTTCAGCATAGCATCTACCGCTTGCGTTACTTCTTCCTCGGTAAAGCCATCTTGCAGAACTTTTTGGATTTCTTCCTGAATGGCGGCGGCGACTTTGCCAGAGTTCTCAGGTGCATGTATGGCGTAGAAAATCCAATTAGCATTAGGCTCGTAGGATGAGGTATTCAACATGCTACGCACATCGTAAGACAAGCCATCTTGCACACGTACTCGGTTCCACAATCTGGAAGTCTCAGACTGCCCCAACATGTAATTGGCAAGGTACAGGGCAGGGAAATCTGCATCTGTGTCTTGCAATGGCATGTTTTGTTTGGCCATGTAGAATGCGTTGGCTTTGTCCGGGGTGTTAATCAAAAACTCTTCGGCTTCCACTTCGTGGTAGGGGTTCTCAGGGCGTACATAGGCTGGTGAGGCTTTCCACTGATTCAGTCCCTCTATCAGTGCTTGTTGAACTATTTCGGGGTTAAAACTACCCGCTGCACTGAAGCGTACATTACCAGTGCCGTAGAATTGGTCATAAAACTCCAACAGGTCTTTATGAGAGAGTGCTTTGGTTTCATCAAGACTTTCTTGCAGCGTAGGCACATAGCGAATATCGTCTTTGGGCCATGCATTTTCATGCTGAGTCAGTGCCTGAGCGGCTAGCTCTGTAGGCTCTGTCATCGCATTTTGGTAGGCAGTGATAAGCTGGGTTTTGTATTTTTCCAGCTCGTCTGCCGGTAGACTGGCACTACGCAAAATCTCTAGCACTAGGTTGATGACAGCAGGCAGGTTTTCACCTAGCGTGGAGATGCTAACGTTAATGCCTGTGCTGTGGCCGCTAAAGCTTACATCGGCTTGCAGCTCAGTAAAACGGTCTGCTATTTCTTGGCGGCCGCGTTGCTGTGTACCAAAGCGAAGCAAGCTGGCTACGGTAGAGCCTATTGCACGCTTACCTTTTAGGCTTTCGGCATCACCAAACTGCAGGCTTAATACAGCCTCAACGCGATCACCACGAGTTGCTTTGGGCAGCAAGGCTAGCTCAACGGTGCCTAAGCCTTCGTTCAGCGTGAGCACAGGGCGTTGAGTTTGTGCGTCGATATTGGCTGGTGATATGTCAAAGCTGGCCGTTTCTTGTACCAGCTCTTTGCCTTTGTAATCGCTCACCAAAGACTCAATATCTACGACCTCGGCTTTGGGGGCGCGTTTGGGTGCTTCGGTAGGAATGTATTGGCCGTTAGTACGGTTATCCGCCACAAGCCAACGCTCAATAGCAGTTTGTACATCTGCTGTTTTCAGTTGCTCTACGCGATCACGGCTAATGAAGAACAGTCTCCAGTCGCCAATGGCGGCATTTTCTGACAAGGCAGAAGCCAATTGTGCAGGGTCTGCATAGACGCTAGACCAACCGTTCAGCCATTGGTTACGGATACGGTTTACTTCTTCATCGGTGAATGGCTGCTCATGCACGTTGGTGACGGTTTGATTCAAGACTTGCAGAGCTTGCTCTTGGTTCATTTCGCCTTGCAGTTCAGCCGCAAACAAGGCGTAACCAGGGTCATGCATACCAGCTGTAAAACCAAACACACTAGTGGCTAAATTCTGATCTACCATCGCTTTGTACAAGCGGCCTGATGGCGTATCACCCAAGATGCCTACGCCTATACTGACAGGGATGTACTCTGGATCAGCTTCTGCTGGAATGTGGTACAGAGCCGCTACAATGGGCGAGCCACCTTGACGACGCAAGGAAACCGAGCGTGTGCCATCTTGCACAGGCTCTACGGTGTATTCCGGTGGTAGTTGGCGAGTAGGTTTGGGAATAGCCCCAAAGCTTTCGGCAATTTGCGCCAGCGTTTGATCGGTATCGAATTTACCGCTTACGATCAAAATGGCGTTATCGGGTTGATAGTATTCTTTGTAGAAAGCCTTAAGTTGGACCACGTCCACGTTTTCCACATCAGAGCGTGCGCCAATGGTCGACTTACCGTAGTTATGCCATTGGAAGGCAGCGGCTTGCATTTGCTGCATCAGAATACGGAATGGGCTGTTTTCACCGCGTTCCATTTCATTGCGCACCACCGTCATTTCGGCATCTAGATCGCTTCTGGAAATGGTGGCATTCACCATCACATCTGCTTGCCATTCCAAATACCATTTCAAGGTATCGTCGTTAGCGGCGAAGCTCGCGTAATAGTTGGTTCTATCACCCGAAGTGGTACCGTTTGCTGCCAAACCGCGTTTGGAGAATTCTGCTAAAGCATTAGGCAAGGTAGGGGTGCCGCGAAATAGCATGTGTTCCAACAAGTGGGCCATCCCCGTTTGACCATAGTTTTCCTGGCGAGAGCCTACCAAATAGGTCATGTTGACCGTGATATTTGGTCTGGAGGTGTCGGCAGCCAATAGTACGCGTAGACCATTTTCTAATCGGTATTCGGTAACGCCTTCTACACTGGCTCCTTGGACTACACCTTCTGGTAGGGCATAAACGCTGACTGGCATCAGGCTAAACAGCGCTAGCCCAAGTCCGGCAGTTATGCGTGAAACTCGGATGGACAGCATGTGTGGATTCCCTTGTTGAACATGAATGGCAACAGAATGCTCGTTAAGCTAAGGCCTCTACTGTACAGGGAGATACTAGAATACGAAACAGTCGTAATCGTGAGAAAACGCAACCAAAATCCCTGCACCGTGTAGAGCAGTGATGTTGGGCGGCATTCTAAGATGTTAGCGAAAGTTAATCTTACCGAGCGAGGTTCTGCATGGCGCTTTCTAAACCTTGCAAGCTAAGGTCGTACATGCGTCCACCCATAAGTTTCTGAATAGTCAGTATGGATTGGTGGTACGACCAGTAACGCTGTGGTTCTGGGTTTAGCCACGCGGCATGAGGCCATTGATCCAGTAAACGCTGAATCCAGACTGCGCCACTTTCGTCGTTGTAATGCTCTACGCTACCACCCGGCATCATGATTTCATACGGGCTCATGGTGGCATCCCCTACGAAAATCAGTGTCCAGTCGTCGCCGTAGCGATGCAGTATATCCATAGTAGGAATACGCTCTTGGTGGCGACGGTGGTTCTGTGTCCACAGCCCTTCATAGGGGCAGTTATGGAAGTAGTAAGCATGCAGGTGTTTGAACTCGCTGCGAGCTGCAGAAAACAATTCCTGCACAAGAGCAATGTGGTCATCCATGCTGCCGCCCACGTCTAATAGCATCAGCACTTTGACGGCATTATGACGCTCGGCTCGCATTTGAATATCAAGCAGGCCAGCATTGTGAGCTGTCTGGCGTATGGTGTTTTCCAGATCCAGCTCGTTTTGTTGGCCGTCACGGGCAAACCTACGCAAGCGGCGTAGTGCCATTTTAAAGTTACGCGTACCTAATTCTTGCTGGTCATCGTAGTCTTTAAACTCACGTTGTTCCCAGACTTTAACGGCGGTTCTATGACCTGCCGATGGGCCACCTACGCGTATGCCTTCAGGGTGGTAGCCACCATGACCAAAGGGCGAGCTGCCTCCTGTGCCAATCCATTTGTTGCCGCCGGCATGTCGCTCGGTTTGTTCAGCTAAGCGCTCTTTGAACAGCTCCATCAGCTTGTCCCAGCCGTGCTTCTGTATCGCCGCACGATCTTCTGCGCTCAGATGCCGCTCAAAGTTTTTAATCAGCCAATCAAGAGGGATTTGGCTGGCATCTGGGTCAGCCTCTAACTTCATCTGATGCTGTTCGTAAAACTGCGCGAACGCTCTGTCGTATTTGTCGTAGAGGCTTTCGTCTTTAATCAGAATCAGCCGTGCCAAGCGGTAAAAATCTTCCACACGAGTGGGCATTACCGGTTGGCGCAACGCATCCAACAGCGTTAAGTATTCACTTAAGGATACCGGCAGTTGATGAGCGCGCAGATGATAAAAGAAGTCGATGAACATGGCAGCAGCTAAAGCCCACGCTGTGATCTTAGGATCGCAGCAGTCGTCCTAAGCGATTCAGCAGGGTGAGGTCTTGTTCGTTTTTCAGCAAAGCACCCGCCATCATCACTGCATGTTGGCCTGGCTGCTGGGCAGCGGCTTGCAGTTGTTCAGGGGTGATACCTTCGTGCAGCAGCAGATTGATCCAATCTAGAAACTCAGAAGTAGAGGGTTTCTTTTTCAAGCCGGGGGTGTCGCGCAAGGCAAAGAACACATCCATGGCTTGATTCAGCAGTTCGCTTTTTAGCAGTGGAAAGTGCAACTGCACAATTTGCTGCAAAGTGTCGCGATCAGGGAAGCGAATGTAGTGGAAGAAACAGCGGCGCAAGAACGCATCTGGCAGCTCTGTCTCGTTATTCGAGGTGATGATAATCAGGGGGCGATGGCGCGCTGTGACGGTTTGCTGTGTTTCGTACACATGAAAGCTCATCTGATCCAGTTCACGCAACAAGTCGTTGGGGAACTCGATGTCTGCTTTGTCTATTTCATCAATCAGCACCACCGTCGGTACATCGCTTTCAAAGGCTTGCCACAACACACCCTTCACAATGTAGTGCGCAATGTCATGCACACGAGGGTCGCCCAACTGCGAATCACGTAAACGCGATACCGCATCGTATTCGTACAAGCCTTGTTGCGCTTTGGTGGACGACTTAATGTGCCATTGCAGCAGGGGGCGGCCCAGAGATTTGGCTACTTCTTCTGCCAAGTGTGTTTTGCCAGTGCCTGGCTCACCTTTAATCAGCAAAGGGCGTTGCAGCGCTAAGGCGGCATTCACCGCCATGCTGAGGTCATCGGTAGCAATATACTGATCGGTACTGGAAAAGCGGGCAGAAGTATCAGAAGCAGACATGGCAAACAAAAGAAAGGGTTAGCGGGTGCTATAACGGTTAATCAATTCAATATAGCGCTCGTTATCAAGCGGCTTATTCAAGCGCTGGGCTTCCCAGATGATTTCACCTAGGGCATCCATAATGCAGTGCACCGCCTCATGCGGGCTACGCTGCTGTAATAGACGATTGTAAGCGGCCTTGATGCCGGGGGGCTGATCAATGGATAGCTGCTCGTGTATGGCTAAGTGCATAGACAGGTGTAGGAAAGGGTTGGTTTGCCCTTCCTCTACGGTAAAGTCTGCTTGCACAGCATCAGGGTTACGTAGCAGGTCGTGGTATTCAGGGTGCTCTCGTACCCAGTCCACCGCAATGGTTTCGATGGGGGTGAGTACACCCTTCTGTTGGTCTTTTTGCCAGGCCTCGACAAAAAACTGTCGTACCTGTTCGCGGCTGGGGTTGAACATGCGTATCTAATCTCGTGCAGTATCGTATCTGGTATTATTTTACGCCATGAATTTTGTATTATTGCCCGGCTTCGGTTTGGGGGCTTTTCCACTACAACGTTTGATGGATGGTTTGCAGACAAAGGGGCACGGTGTCTCTCTTGTAGACCTCCCACAAGACCCGTCGTGGCAGTCCTATCTTTCTACATTAACACCTCCGCAAACGCCCAGTGTATTAGTGGGCTGGTCGCTTGGCGGCCAAGTGGCGACGTTGTTAGCCCAAGAGTGGGGCTGTGCCTTGGTAACGCTGGCATCCAATCCGCGTTTTTGTGCAACTGACGATTGGCCATGTGCCATGCCAGTAGACGACTTTCGTGCCTTTGAGCAGCGTTATATTGCGCAGCCTGATAAATCACGCCTGCGCTTTGCTGCCTTAGTGTGTCAGGGAGAGGCTCAGGCTAAAGATTATGTGGGGCAACTACGTAGCAGCTTTGAACATAGCGTAGATGTATCAGCAAGTGCCCAGCAGTTGCGTCTGTTGGCTGAACTGGACACGCGTTCAGTACTGGCGTCGTTGTCGGTTCCTCAGTATCATTTTTTTGCAGGGCAGGATGCATTAGTTCCTGCTGACGTTGCGCAGCACTTAGCGTTACCGTCTGCGTCATCACAGGTATTCCAATGGGCGGATGCCAGTCACTTTTTGCCTTACACGCATGCGCCACAACTGGTTGAAGCGCTGTGTGAGCTATTCCCCGGAGAGTAGACAGTGAGTCACCACACTATGAACACAGATGCTTTTGATAGAGAGCATCTGTGGCACCCCTATACTTCAGCCGTGAATCCGTTGCCGGTCTATAAGGTTAGTCATGCGCAGGGTTCAACCATTGTGTTAGAGGATGGCACAGCCTTAATTGATGGTATGTCTTCGTGGTGGTGTGCCATTCATGGTTATAACCATCCCGTGTTGAATCAAGCGGCCAGCGATCAATTGCAGAAAATGTCGCATGTGATGTTTGGCGGTTTTACCCATGATCCAGCAATTGAGTTAGGTAAGCTTTTGCTGCAGATCGCACCACCTACAATGGACCGCATTTTTTACGCTGATTCAGGTTCTGTAGCAGTAGAGGTTGCTTTGAAAATGGCGGTGCAGTATTGGGCAGTACAGGGTAGAACACAAAAGCAAAATATTGCCACCATACGGCAGGGTTACCACGGCGATACGTGGAATGCGATGTCGGTGTGCGACCCCGTAACGGGTATGCACCAGATTTTCGGGACTAGCCTACCCACACGTTTGTTTGTGTCGGCTCCTGAGAGTGGTTTCTATGACGAATGGGATGACGCGGATATACACGAGTTGGAACAGCTATTTGCGACCAATCATCATGAGATGGCGGCCTTCATCATAGAGCCTATTGTGCAAGGCGCGGGCGGCATGCGTTTTTATCATCCCCAGTATTTGGTGGAGCTGAAACGCCTGTGTGAACAGTACGGTGTATTGCTGATTTTTGATGAGATCGCTACGGGCTTTGGCCGCACCGGGAAAATGTTTGCGTGGGAACACGCTAATGTGCAGCCAGACATCATGTGCATTGGTAAAGGCTTAACAGGCGGGTACATGACCTTATCAGCAGTACTGGCCACCGCCAAGGTTGCCGAAGTGTTGTCCAGTGGTTCGCCAGGCGTGTTTATGCATGGCCCCACCTTTATGGGGAATCCGTTGGCCTGTGCGGTGGCGCGTAGTTCTACGCAGTTGCTGTTATCACAAGATTGGCAAGGTACTGTGCAGCATATTGAAGCTCAACTGAACCAACAGCTAGCACCCGCTAAATCGTGGTCGTGGGTACGTGATGTACGTGTGCTGGGAACAATAGGCGTGATCGAAATGCAAGAGCCTGTAGACATGGGCGCCTTGCAAAAAGAATTTGTAAAACGTGGCATTTGGGTACGACCCTTTGGGCGCTTGGTGTACATCATGCCGCCCTATGTGATCAGCGACGATGAGTTGCGCACGCTCACTACCGAACTGTTGGCCGTAGTACAGCAACTAGGGGGTGGGCAATGAGTTGGCAGCAGCACTTTGTCGCTGCACAAGAAAAACAGCGTGAACAAGGCACGCTACGTCAGTTAAATAGCTTTGAGCATCACGATACTCAACTGCGTAGACACGGGCAGCAGTGGTGCAACTTAGCGTCTAACGACTATTTGGGATTAGCGTCCGATCACAGCTTAAAGCAGCAGTTCTATGCGCAACTTAATGAGGTGGACTCGGCCTTGTCGGCATCGTCGTCACGATTGCTAACGGGGTCATTCTCTACCCATGCAGCATTAGAGCAGATCTTAGCCACGGTGTTTGGGCGTGAGGCAGCATTGGTGTTTGGTAGCGGCTACCACATGAATTTGGGCATATTGTCGGCTATCACTGACAAGCAAACCCTGGTGTTGGCCGACAAGTTAGTGCACGCCAGCATGATTGATGGTTTGCGCTTAAGCCCTGCTAAGTTGCTGCGCTATAAACATAACGATTTGCAGCATCTAGAGCAGTTGCTAGAGGCCCATCACAACGACTACGCACGTGTGCTGATCGTGACAGAAAGCATTTTTAGCATGGATGGTGATCTGGCTGATTTGCCCGCGCTGGTACAGCTCAAGCAGCGTTATCCACACGTGGCCTTGTATGTGGATGAAGCGCATGCCGTAGGGGTACGTGGTGAAACTGGATTAGGGTGTGCTGAAGAACAGCAGTGCGTGCAAGAAATTGATTTTCTGGTGGGCACGTTTGGCAAAGCGCTGCACTCGGTTGGTGGTTATGTATTGTGTTCGCAGGTAGTGCGTGATTTTCTCATCAACCACATGCGTCCCTTTATTTTCAGCACGGCGTTGCCACCCCTGAATATGGCGTGGACGCACTTTGTCTTGCAGCGCATGGCATCACTGCAAGACAGGCGCGACAGATTGAATCATCTTACTTTACGCCTGCGTGAGCGCGTGGCGCAGCAGTACGATCAGCATTTATCTGCCTCACATATCGTGCCGGTGGTGCTAGGCAGTAATGAGGCGGCTTTGGACAAAGCGCGCCAGTTGCAAGAGCAAGGTTTGTGGGTGATGGCGGTACGCCCACCTACTGTGCCAGTGAATCAAGCACGTTTACGCATTTCACTGACTGCCGATGTGCCCGATGCAGACTTTGATCGGCTGCTAGCATGCCTGTAATGGATAAAGCCCTAGTACGGCAGCGCTTTAGAAAAGCGGGGGCGCAGTACACGCAGCAAGCACAGGTACAGCAGCAGATGGCTAAACAACTGTGGCAGTACGCTGAACAGTTCGTACCAGCGCCTCAGCGTGTACTGGAAATTGGCTGTGGGCAAGGTGGGTTCACGCAGTATTTGCGTGGCTGGTCGCCGTTGCAGAAAATAGTGCTGAATGATTTGTATCTGCCTCGCGAGGCATTGCAGGCCTTGTTCCCTGATGAAGTAGAGGTGCAATACGTGGAGGGCGATATAGAAACCTTAGCGTTGCCCTCAGGTATAGATGCGGTAGTGTCTGCGGCCTCTATGCAATGGTTGATGGATGTGCCTCGCCTGTTGCAGCGTTTGCATGCGAGTTTGAACGCAGGTGGCCATGTAGTGTTGTCTACTTTTGGGCCAAAACAGTATCACGAAATACGGCAACTTACCGGACAAGGCTTGCAGTATTACAGCGCGCAGGCATGGCAACATTTATTGTCAGTTGAGTTTGATGTGCTGCTGGTGCAGCAAGAGCAACAGTGCTTGTGGTTCGATTCGCCGTGGGATGTGCTTAAGCATTTGCAGCAGACCGGCGTGACCGGAGCAGGGCAGTGGCAGTGGAACAAGACGCGTTTGCGAACATTTATGGCGCAGTATGTACAACAGTATGGGCGTGGCGAAGGCGATGATGCTGTGTCGCTTACCTATCACCCTATTTATTTGATTGCCAGGAAAAAACATGGCTAAGACCTATTTTGTAGGCGGCATAGATACCAACATTGGTAAAACCGTCACCACCGGCTATATCGCGGGGCAATGGCTGCGCGAAGGGCATAACGTCATTACCCAAAAACTGGTGCAAACGGGTAACCCGCATATTTCCGAAGATATTGTGCAGCACCGCAGTTTGATGGGTATGGGTCTGATTGAAGACGATTACCAAGGCTGGACTATGCCGCAGGTGTTTTCGTATCCAGCATCACCGCATTTGGCAGCACGGTTGGATGGCAAGGTGGTGGATGTGGATGCCATTGCTAAGGCTACCCATTATTTGGAGCAGCGTTACGACCGTGTGCTGGTGGAGGGGGCTGGTGGATTGTTAGTACCGCTTACGGATGATTTGCTCACGCTAGACTACGTACAGCAAAAACAGTGGCCCATTATTCTGGTGACCACAGGGCGTTTAGGTAGCATTAGCCATACGCTATTAAGCTTGCAGGCTATAGCGCAGCGCAAGCTACAGGTAGAGGCCGTTGCCTACAACCATATCCATGACCACGAAGACGAACGTATTGCCCAAGATACATTGCAGTACCTACGAAACTACGTACAGCAGCACCATCCTGAAGCTCGATTTCTTGAGGTTCCAGTGGTGGAGTTGTAGTGCTGTCCACTACAATGGCAGAGAGAATTTGATCCAAACGCATGTCTTTTTCATGTTTGGATCAGATTTGGGCTAAACTCTTATATAAGACTGGGGCGAGACGACCATCGGGTTTTTCACATTCGCCTGTTTTCTACTTTGGAGCACTCATGTCCTATCAGCACATCAAGGTCCCCTCAGAGGGACAGAAAATCACGGTTAATGCCGACTTTTCTCTCAACGTACCAGATCAGCCAATTATCCCTTTTATCGAAGGTGATGGTACTGGTGTAGATATTTCGCCCGTAATGATCAAGGTCGTTGATGCGGCTGTTGCTAAAGCATACGGTGGCAAACGCAAAATTCATTGGATGGAAGTGTACGCTGGTGAAAAATCCACACGTGTATACGGCCCTGATGTTTGGCTGCCAGAAGAAACAATGGAAGCCGTTAAAGACTACGTTGTTTCCATCAAAGGTCCTCTGACTACACCTGTTGGCGGTGGTATTCGTTCGTTGAACGTTGCACTGCGTCAGCAATTGGATCTGTACGTTTGTTTGCGCCCAGTACGCTACTTCACTGGCGTGCCTTCACCTGTGCGTGAACCCGAAAAAACCAACATGGTTATCTTCCGTGAGAACTCCGAAGATATCTACGCTGGTATCGAATTCGAAGCTGAATCCGCTAACGCCAAGAAACTGATTGCATTCTTGCAAAACGAATTGGGCGTGAACAAAATCCGTTTCCCTAATACTTCTGGTATTGGCGTGAAACCTGTGTCCAAAGAAGGTACACAGCGTTTGGTTCGCAAAGCTATTCAGTACGCTATCGACAACGATCGCTCCTCTGTGACTATTGTTCACAAAGGCAACATCATGAAGTTCACCGAAGGTGGCTTCCGTGATTGGGCTTACGAACTGGCACGTACAGAGTTCGGCGCTGAGTTGATCGACGGTGGTCCATGGTGCAAATTCAAGAATCCTAAAACAGGTAAAGAAATCATTGTTAAGGATTCCATCGCTGACGCATTCTTGCAGCAAATCTTGCTGCGTCCTGCCGAGTACGATGTTATTGCTACATTGAACTTGAACGGTGACTACGTTTCCGACGCTTTGGCTGCTCAAGTGGGTGGTATTGGTATTGCTCCAGGCGCTAACTTGTCTGACTCCGTTGCGATGTTCGAAGCTACACACGGTACAGCACCTAAGTACGCTGGCAAAGACTACGTGAACCCAGGTTCTGTAATCCTGTCTGCAGAAATGATGCTGCGTCACATGGGCTGGACAGAAGCTGCTGACCTGATCATTTCCAGCATGGAAAAATCCATCAACTCCAAAAAAGTAACTTACGACTTTGCTCGTTTGATGGAAGGCGCAACACAAGTTTCTTGCTCTGGCTTCGGCGAAGTCATGATCTCGAACATGTAATTCTGGTTGATTCCCTTTATAGGGATTCCTCAGAAGAAAAACCGGCACGCTTAGCGTGCCGGTTTTTTTATGCGTGTAGGCAAGTAACTTAGAACGACACCATATCCGCTGGATTAATCAGGCTTTGCACCGTTAAGGCGCCTTTGACTAAAGGAATCGCGACAGGCCCTATGTAATCGTTAAAAGGGATTTCATCGTGGGGGATGCGTGTCAGCATAGCGAAGTCATCATTACGTCCTGTGATGTCATCGCTAATGGATTTACCAATGCGAACGGTTTGTGCAACGCCGTGGCCGCTCCAACCATGTACGGCATAGACGGGAGCCTTAGCATTGCTTTTGCGACTGTCTACGGCACCATTTAAGGTGATATCGCTAATGCCACCCCAGGAGTATTCCAGTTCAGGCTTTTCCCATTGCGGGAATACCGTTTGAATACGTTCCAGCAAGTAGTTGTTCACATCGCGGGGCGACCATGAGTTGCCCGTGCCTTGGCCACCAAATAGCAGGCGGTTATTACGTACGGCACGGTAGTAGTCAATTTGTAGCTGGGTGTCGTATACCGGTAAATCCCCCGGTAGCAACTGACTGATGTCCATAGGTAGGCTAGGAGTCACTGCTACGTAGGTATAGAAAGGAATGGTGGTGCCGCCGTTTTCTAAAAATTGCGGAGCAGCATAATGCACCCCTAACACGACAGCTTTACGCGCTTTGACAGCGCCGTGCTCTGTGACGACACGTGTGCCATCAGCCTCTTCGATGATTTCAGTCACAGCGCTGTTTTCGTGGATCTTGCCACCGTTTTGTACTAGGCCATATACCATGCCACGTAGCAGGGCTAGGGGTTGTACTTGACCTCCAATAGTGTCTAGTGCTGCACCATGGTAAATGTCGGATTGCACATACTCTTTAAGTTCTTGTGGCCCCATGATTTTGACGGCTCTATCACCAAGTGCACGTCTAGCATCTGCGCTAGAAACTAAGGCTCCCATATGGCCGGGGTGCACGGCTGCGGTGAGGTGTTCACGTTTGCGGTCGCATTCAAAGCCATAACGATCAGACAGTTCATCAATCAAGTTCATGGCTTCTATGGAGGCGAAACGCCACAAGCGCTGGGCTTCTTCTGGCGGTAGGTTTTCCATCATGGTTTCGGCTTCCCAACGCGCTAGACCTGGCGTGAGCTGACCACCATTACGCCCTGAAGCACCCGAACCCACATTGTGCTTTTCCAGTAGTACTACGTCTAAACCTGCTTGTGAAAGATGCAAGGCTGTAGAGGCACCGAGTAGTCCACCGCCAATAACCACTACATCACATACCTGATCACCTTGTAGCGCTGGGAAGCTGTCCCATGCAGGTAGGGTGGCTTCGTAGTAGTTGGCAGGCATTGAGTCATTGGTGGTGGCATCTCGGTGCCAAGTCCAAATGCGGGAGTCTAAACCTAGCTTGCTAGGAACGGCTTTGGCATCGGGTAATAGGGCCGGCTTAGGTAGCGTTGTAGTGGTTGATGGGGTTGCTGCCGCAGTGGATTGAGCATGCAGAGTAGGGGAGAGCGCACTAAATAGGCCTATGCCGGACAGGGTAGCGCTCTTACGTATAAAGTCTCGTCGATTGACAGTCATGTTGGTCTCACAGAAAGGTAGTAGGAAGCGTGTGGCGATATGCCTTACAGCGTTGCTGGGCCATAGCGGTTTTGATCAGCAGAGCCTTTAAGTAAGGCAAATGCCAGCAGAGCTAACTGACCGATGACGGGCAACAGATTAAGCCAGGCCCACCAGCCAGCGTGGTTGGCATCATGTAATCGGCGCACTTGCAGGGCGAGTACCGGCAGTAGGGTGGCCAGTGCGTAGAGCGTCGTAATCCAGCCAAAACCTATCTCAGGGTTAGCGAGGGCAAAGTGACGTTCTCCGAAAGAAAGCACTAGCAGAATAAGTAGATGTATGAGTAGGAATAGCCAATATCCTTTTCTAGAGGTACGGCCTTGGAATGTGGCGTAGTGCAGCAAGGCTTGTAAGTAGGCATGCATGATGGTTGAGCTCCTTTGAGGGATGGGTAAACCGACGGGTAGTGCATCTTATGTGGTGCTGATTTTCATTCTTATTGCCAAATAAATATATCATATGGTTTTATATGTATTAATGTTTTAGGTATAAACCCTAGAGACAAAAAAACCGCCATGCTTTTGCATGGCGGTAGGGTGTGCAAGTCGTAGAACTACAGCATTACTCTTTGTCTGCGCCGCGATAGCGTTTATATGGCAGCACGTTCCACGTACGAGTTTCCAGACGCTCTCGGCAAATCACTGATGGGATATCGCCCAACAGATTGCGTGCGGATTCCAGCTCGCGCTCGACTTCCACCTTGTCTTGGTACATGAACTCGTCGGATGCCTCGTCTGGCGCTTGTTCCAGTTTCTCTTCCAAGTCGCTGATAATGCGCTCTTGTTGGAAACGCAGTGCTTGGCGAGCATCTTCAATCCATGACGGCTGCATACTGCGGTTGTGGTCAACAACAGCACTGTACTCGCTGTACACACCCGCATAGACATCACCAGCGTGGTGACGGGCATCGTGGCTAGCAATTTCCAGATCACGTACAGTCAGTTTTGCTGGATCCAATGGTTCTTTACGCAGCATTCCGCCCAAACGGGTGTACTTGGTGTAGTACGGGAACATACCTTGAATGACTTTGCCTACAGGCTGGATAGCTTCGCCATCCTCACCCAAGCCTTTAGGCTGTACACCTTGCATAGCAGACAGTACAGATTCAGGGCGGCAAATTTCTTTAGGTGGCATGATGCCGTAACGCAGCATCTCACGAATACCCGTACCCGAGATGGTCAGTTTGAAACGATCATCGTGTGGGCAGGTTTCGCTGGTGGCGTGGCTAGCACAGCGTGTGCAGTAGAACACCTCATGGAATAGGCGCACATCAATGCCCATTTCTTTGGGGCTGAACTGATCAAAAATACTGTGGCTGGCGTACTTGTCGTAGTAGCTACCAATACCGGCGTGGTCACGACCAATGAGGGCGTGGGTACACCCGTAGTTTTTCATAATCAGGGCGTGCAAAATGGTTTCGCGTGGGCCTGCGAAAATATAAGTCACGCGCAGTGGTGACAAAATAGCACGGTCTTTGGGATAGTAAGTATCCAGCACGTTACGGTAGGCCAACATGCGGTATTCGTGGCGCACGTATTCACGTTTTGCCATTTCTACTAGTGGTTGCAAGAACAAGCCGTCAACGCCTTCTAGTGCGTTGCGGTGAATGTATTCGTGACCACGGTGCAATGGGTTAGCGCCAGTGATGAAACCTGCAACCGAATTGAATTTCTTCTCTTCGTAGAACAGGTGCCAGGTGTCTTTAGGTTCACGGCGCAGTTTCTCAAACGGACCCCAATCTACACGTTGCAACAGGTGCAATGTACCGCCCAGAGAGATATCACCCATACGACGGTAGATGGAGTCTACGCCTGGGTGGTTACGGTCTGTGGTGCCAAATAGTTGGCGAGCACGTTCTTCTTTGTCGTAGTCGAAAATATCTTCGATGCTCAGAATCGCAACAGGCTCGTTACGGCTATCGGTCAGCGCAACTTCACCACCCACGGACAGGCTTTTGATGATTTCTTTGTTGCGATCACCCGTAGGCGCAAAGCTCAGTGGTACAGGCCAAATTACGCCGTTGGCTAAACGACCAGAAGTTAGAACGGACTTATAGTCGTCTTCGTTCATGAAGCCTTTGTTGGGTGACAGCACACCAGTGGTGATCATTTCGATGGTGATCACGGCTTCCAAATCTACGCGAATAGAAGGCAGCTTGCGGGCGCGTTCAATTTCGGCTTGTACTTTGTCTGCAGGCACTACCTGATTAACTAGCTTTCCACCGTGTGGCTGTTGTGGATAGCGATCGAAATTCAGTGTCTTCTCCATGTTTCCTCCTGACTGCTTCGTCTGGCTTACACCAGCAAAGCGGTTCTTTTGTAATGTGTGGCGGTTAGGCCGTGGTCACAATGTGGTTTGAAAATAATCAAAAGCAAATTCTGTTTTAAAGCGAATTTGCGCTTTCGTAAATACACCTTTAGTTAGAGTGCCTGTTTTTTTTATAGCTGATAGCGATGGCGGAGTAAATCCTGCAAATGTTTGGCTTGACGCAGGGACTCCCGCAACATGCGGCGCTCAAGAGGATTCAGCTCGGCTGTGGGGAGCTGATTGTTGAGAGGCTGATTCTGCTGCGTTTGGCGCAGATGCAGCTGTAAGCGTAACAATTGTAGATAGCTGTAGGCATCATGAAAAGCATTTGCATCATCTGTGGTGAAGATGCCGTGTTCACCTAGTTGGTGCAGGCGTTCTAGGGTAGAGGCTTCACTGATGCCGTTACTTAATGCAAAAATACGTACGCTATCCACAAAGGGGCTTAGTGCACCTGCTTTCAAATCTACACTAGGTTCATGCGTCTGCAGAAAACTACCTAGCCGTTGCAGCGGACTTTGCAGTGGTAAACGATAGCGCAGGGCATTGCTGGCCATCATGCGCTGAAACTGGGGGCTGTCAGCAATCAGTGCTAATAGTTCGGGCAGTAGGGCATCAAAGCCAGTTTGATCTCCCCATAGCGCACGTAAATCAAAGAAGATGCTGCCTTGCAAAAGGTGTTCAGGATCAGGCTGCAAAATGATGTGGCGAAACTTATGTAGCCATTCTTCCGCCGATAAGCACAGCTCAGGATTACTGGCCATAATGTTGCCGGTGCATAGCGTTAGCCCACAACTGTCTAGGGCTTCATTGATGCGTCTGGCAACCGGCAAGAGCAATTCTCTGCAGGCATCTTCAGTCATCCCTTCAGGCGTATAGAACATCAAGCCGTTGTCTTGGTCAGTCAGTAGCGTTTGCTCGTGTCGTCCTTCACTACCAAATGACAGCCAACAAAAAGGAGGCAGGGTAGAAGGTGAGTCGGCGAGTATCAGCTTGATGATGCGCAGGGTGCTGTGGTCATTGAGTTGCGTAATTAAGTGCGTTACTTGCGGTGCACTGGCTTCGTTAGCCAGCATGGCCTGTACCAGACGGGGGATACGTTGACGTAATTGGCGCAGATCTTGCAGGTTTTCAGCGTGACGCAATGCACGAGATAGTTGCACCAAGTTAATGCGCTGCAAATCAAATAAATCGCGCTCAGATAGCACGCCCACTAGCCTCTGGTTATTGCAGACACACAAGTGACCGATATTGTGCTGGATCATCAGCATGGCGGCATCGTAAGCAGTATGCCTAGGGCTGAGGTGATAAGGGTCCAGAGTCATTAATTGCCCTATGGGTTGATCACGTTCAGCTAGGTTTTGGCTGAATACACGCCGTAAATCTCTAAGAGTAAAAATCCCCAGTAGGTGTTGTGCTGCATTGGTAATGGCAACACTACTGACATTGTGCTCATGCATTAACCCCACCACATCTGCCAAGCTTTGTTCTGTTGTGCAGGTGATGGGGCTTCGTTGTACAAAATGTGCCAGAGGGGTGTTTAAGCTGGTGTCCGGATGTTGCTCTTGCCAGTGGTATAAACGTGCTTGCTTACGTAGTTTATCCAGTAGCACGGCGCTGCCTTCGCGCATAAATAATCTAAAAGGCTCTGACTGTTGCAGCAAGTGATTAAAGGCATCACGAGGAAGTAATACACAGGTGCAGGCGCTTTGTGCAATATAGTGGGTACGCGTGGCACGCTCTTCTTGTAACGCTACCAATGGGAAACTATCACCGCTGCCTAAATAGAAGGTCTGGTCATCAGGGGTGGCGGAACGCTGGGCGCAAATGGTACCCTCTATAAGCAAAAACCAGTGCTGAACTTGACCCATTTTAGGGGAAAGTACAATACTACCGGGTGTAAAGTAGTGTTGAGTACAGTGCGCAACCAAGTAATGCAGATGAGGCAGCTGCATCTGGTTAAAAGGCGCATGAGGCCGTAGAGCCTGAATAATAAATTGTTGCTCCTCGGATAACGAGGAGGGGATGGAGTCCGGCGCGTGGTGGTGCATGATATAACCCCCTAGCTGTATAGCACTATTATTGCCGTTGACTTTGGATCCTGAGAACAACTAATACCAAAGTAGGAGACAAGTTTGATGGAACCTGCATGGGTGGTCTTGGCGTCGCTGGTGTATGCGGCGTTGTTATTTGCCATTGCGTGGATTGGGGATCGCCGTCCACTGTACCCACAGCGACCCTGGCTACGGCCTGTGGTCTACAGTCTTGCTTTAGCCGTGTACTGTTCGTCGTGGACCTTCTACGGCGCAGTAGGCTCAGCGATGCGTTATGGCGTAGGTTTCTTGCCTATCTATTTAGGCCCCTTGCTCATGCTGATTTTCGGTTGGCGCATTGTTGAGCGTTTAGCTTTGGTGGCACAGTCACAAAACACAGTTTCCATTGCTGACTTTATCGCTAGCCGCTTCGGGCGTTCTCAACGTTTGGCAGCACTGGTTGCCTTTATTGCGACGGTAGCGGCCGTGCCGTACTTGGCGTTGCAATACAAAGCAGTAGCGCTGAGTTTACGCGTACTGACAGGCACCGACATGTACACCAGCATGTTGGGTGATCCGGCATTGTATGTGGCCATTTTGATGGCGCTATTTTCTATTTTGTTTGGTACCCGTCAGGTGGATGCGACTGAACACCGTCCAGGTTTAATGCTGGCGGTGGCATTTGAGTCACTGGTAAAGCTGGTCGCGTTGTTAGCCGTGGGTTTGTTTGCAGTCAGTTGGTTCGGCGGCAATGAACTGAATATGAATGATGCCATCCACGAGTTATTGGTGAATGCGCCACCAGTGGGATTTGTAGGTCAAACCTTGTTGGCTTTTGCCGCTATTCTCTGTTTGCCGCGTCAGTTTCACGTTGCCATTGTGGAATGTGGCGACGTATCAGACATCCGCCGTGCCCGGTGGTTGTTCGGTGCGTATCTCGTCATTATTAGCCTGATGGTTCTGCCTATAGCTGCTGTGGGGGCGAGTATGCTGGGGGCGGATGGCATGGCTCCTGATAGTTTTATGCTGTTGTTGCCCCTGTCTGAAAACCAGTTGGGTTTGGCATTGATGGTGTACATAGGAGGGTTCTCTGCCGCCACAGGGATGGTGATCGTGACCAGTGTGGCGTTGGCCACCATGATCAGTAACGACTTAGTGATGCCGCTGATGCTGCGCCGTGGATGGGTGCAATACGAACAAGGTAACGTGGCTTCTACCGTCTTGTGGATTCGTAGGCTGGCGATTATGGCGTTGGCCGGAGCAGCCTATGGTTATTACATGCTTAGCAATACGGACACAGCCTTGGCTGCTTATGGCTTGTTGGCCTTTGCTGCGGTAGCACAGTTTGCGCCGAGTCTGATTGGTGGTTTGTATTGGCGTGGAGCGAGTAGGCAGGGTGTTGAAGCTGGGTTAATTCTGGGCTTCGCATTCTGGACATACACCTTGTTCCTGCCGGTATTGACCGAAGCAGGATGGTTTAGCGATAGATGGCTGTATGAAGGGCCGTGGGGCTTAAGCTGGTTACGTCCTACTCAGTTGTTTGGTTTTGGTGATTGGGATCCACTTACCCATGGCACCTTCTGGTCGCTGTTCTGTAATGTGAGTGCTTTTCTGTGGGTGTCTTTACGTCGTAGACCTGGCTTGGGTGAACGCTTGCGTGCTGAGCCTTTTTTAGACCCCTATGCACAACGCCAAAAACTGGCGGCCCAGCAATACGGTAACTTGTTGGTGAACGATTTGCTGCTGTTGGCAGAACGTATCACGGGCGAAAAAATGGCAAATCGTGCCTTTAGAGACCGCGCTTTGCAACGCAACCAGACCTTGTCGACCGACTTACGCGCTGACAGTGAGTGGGTGCATTTCACCGAACTACTCTTGGCTGCGGTGGTGGGGGCTGCCTCTGCTAGGCTGGCCATTACCAGTGCCTTGCGTGGATCAGGGATGGAGCTTGCGACAGTCGTCGCCGTGCTGGACGAAGCAGGCCAAGCTTTACGCTTTAATCGTGATATTTTGATGAGCACTCTAGAAAACATTGACCAAGGTGTGAGCGTGGTCGATGCGCAAATGCGTTTAGTGGCGTGGAATCAAAACTATCAGCAGTTATTTCGCTTTCCGGTAGGCATGTTGTATGTGGGTAGACCGGTAGAAGATCTGCTGCGCTTTAATGCCGAACGGGGCAAGATTAGTGGTAGCACGCATGATATGGACGAAGCCATACAGCGGCGTATCACTTTTATGCGCAATGGTTCGTCTTACGTTAGCCAACGCACGCTGAACGATAAGGTCATAGAGTTGCGTGGGCGTCCGTTGCCGGGCGGTGGCTATGTGACCAGCTACAGTGATATCTCGCATTACGTGAAAGTAGAGCGTGAGCTGCGCGACATTAATGAAACCTTGGAGCAACGTGTGGCAGAGCGCACACGTGAGGCCGAAACAGCACAAGAATCACGTACCCGATTCCTGACAGCGGTTAGCCATGACGTATTGCAGCCTATTAATGCCGCACGCCTCTTTGCCTCTGCCTTGCGCGAAACCGACGAGGTAGACGAGATGCCGCGACTGGCTGAACGTATTGATACAGCGTTGCGTACGGCAGAAGATTTGCTTGAAGGGTTATTGGATATTTCTAGGCTAGATGCCGGTGTGCTGAAACCCGAGATAGAAGTGATTAATGTCGCCAAGCTGCTGAATCACTTGGCAGATCAATACGCACCTATGGCGTTACGCAGAGGGCTAAAACTACGTGTGCATGCCCCTAATGTGTATGTACGTAGTGATCCACGTTTATTGCGCCGAGTATTACAAAACTTCTTGGCTAATGCCTTACGCTATACCAAAGAAGGCCGCATTTTAGTGGGAGCCAGATGTCGTGGTGATGCGGTGGTGTTCCAGGTGTGGGACTCCGGGCAAGGTATTCCCCCACAACACGTGAAGCAAATCTATGCTGAGTTCCATCGTTATGAGCAGCCTTTTGATTGGGATGGCAGGGGTTTAGGGTTAGGTTTATCTATTTGTCAGCGTATCTCGTTGCTGTTGGGCCATGGTTTGGATGCGGCTTCTGAAGTGGGTAAAGGTAGTGTATTTGCCATTTCAGTGCCACGAGCCGAAGCACCAGCACCGCAAGCGCAAACGGTAGTGTCTGAGGGCAGTGTCAACCAACCCCTGAAAGGGTTACGTGTGCTCTGTTTGGATAATGACCCAGATATTATTTCGGGCATGGAAGAACTGCTGAGTCGCTGGGGTGTGCAAGGCATTATGGCGACTACGGTTGATCAAGCGCTGGAATGTATGGCTCAAGAACCGCATGTGCTATTGGCTGACTACCACTTGCACGATAGGTTAAATGGCCTAGAGGCACTGGAAGTGCTCAGCAACAAAGCGCCTGGTATTCCCGGTGTGTTGCTTACAGCTGATGGCAGCGATGAGCTTAAAAGCGCTGCTAAACAAAAAGGCTATCCTGTACTGACCAAGCCAGTGAAACCCGCATCGCTACGGGCTTTCTTGTCGGCTCAAATGTGGCGGGTGACAGCCTCGTAAACGATGAAGCAGCGTACCTGTTTATCAGGTACGTTGCTTTACTCGCTCATCAGAGATTGTTCTTTCTCTTGTAAGCCCAATTTATTGGCAATCAATACGGCTTGTGTTCTATTCGATGCACCTAGCTTACGCAAGATAGCTGTCATGTGCGCTTTGATGGTGGCCTCTGATACCCCCAGCTCATGTGCAATTTGTTTGTTGAGTTGGCCTGTACCTACCATCTGCAACACTCTAAATTGTTGAGGGGTTAATTCTTGTAGTTGGGCTGCAGCGTGCTTTTCATCGGCATCAATACCGGGAATAGCATGGCCTAATTCTGGTGCCCATGAGCCACCATTCAGAATTTCTTGCAACGCTTCACTAAGCGTACTGGTGTCTACGGACTTAGGAATATAGCCCATGGCACCGTGATCTAACGCGCGGCGAATCAGGTGTGGGTCTTCGTGCGCGGACACGACCACTATAGGTAAGGAGGGGAAGTTGGCGCGCAAGTGTACTAACGCACTAAAACCAATGGCACCGGGGATGTTTAAATCCAGTAGCAACAGGTCGGCATCAGGTGTTTGTTCTACCAGCTCATAGAGCGCAGAAATACGATCAGCCTCGTGAATGGTAGTGCCAGGAAACAGATTGGCAACTACACCACGTAAGGCTTCACGAAATAAGGGATGATCATCAGCAATGAGTAGTTCGTTCATACCAGTGTGCTGCCATAAGGAAGTTGAGGTATTGTGCATAACTAAAGATAACAGATTTACAGAAAAAAGCAGGGTACCGAAGTACCCTGCTTGACAGTGCACAATGCCTGCTTTAGGGCGTATTAGTGCTGGGAAGCTGCTGAAGCACCTATACCGGTTTGACTACGTACAGTCAGCGCATCAAAAGCGGCCTTTTCTTTCTTAGCACGTTCGCTGGTATCGGTTACTGAGAAGAACCAGATAGCAATGAATGCCAATGGGATAGACAGAATACCGGGGTTAGGGAACGGTGTAATAGGTGTAGCGAAGCCAAATACATCCACCCATACGGTAGAGCTCAGTACTACCCAACCTGTGGCAACGATCAGGCCCAAGAAGCCGCCGATGGTGGCACCACGAGTAGTACAACCACGCCAAGAAATGGACAGCACCAGTACGGGGAAGTTAGCACTCGCTGCAATCGCGAAGGCCAAGCCCACCATAAATGCCACGTTTTGGTTCTCGAAAATAATGCCCAGTAAGATCGCCAGCACACCCAATACGATGGTGGATATACGGGAGATACGCATCTGGTCACGCTCTGTAGCACGGCCTTTGGCAATCACGTTGGCGTACAAGTCATGGGAAATCGCTGCAGCACCAGCCAGCGCCAAGCCTGCTACCACCGCCACAATTGTCGCGAAAGTTACAGCAGCCAAGAAGCCCAGCAGAAGGTTACCGCCCACTGCATTCGCTAAGTGCACCGCTACCATGTTGGTGCCGCCAATCAGGTTGGTCAACATGTTGAAGCTGCCATCAGGGCCTGTGTGGAAGTACTCAGGGTGTTGCCACAACAGAGCAATAGCGCCAAAACCAATGATGAACGTCAGCAGGTAGAAGTAACCGATGAAGCTACTGGCGTAGATCACAGATTTACGAGCTTCTTTGGCATCAGCCACGGTAAAGAAGCGCATCAAGATGTGTGGCAAACCAGCAGTACCGAAGGCCAGACCAATACCCAACGACAAGGCGTTCAATGGGTTACTACTTACCTGAGAGCCTGGGGCCAAGATTTTTGCGCCGTCTGGGTGAACTTCTACGGCTCGTGCCAAGATGGAGTCAATATCCCAGCTAAATGCAGCCAGAACCAGAATAGTCATCAGTGTGGCACCAAATAGCATCAGTACGGCTTTAATGATCTGTACCCATGTGGTGGCTGTCATGCCGCCAAAGGCTACGTAAATCATCATCAGTGCGCCCACGATAACCACGGCAACGTTGTAGTCTAGACCGAACAGCAGCACGATCAATTTACCAGCACCTACCATCTGAGCAATCAGGTACAAGGCAATAATCAGCAAGGATGCGCTGGCTGCCAGAATACGCATAGGGGTTTGGGACAAACGAAACGAGGTTACGTCTGCAAAGTTATAGCGCCCTAAGTTACGTAAACGTTCTGCTACCAAGAACATCACTACAGGCCAACCGAACAAGAAGCCGATGGCGTAAATGATGCCGTCAAAACCGGACACGTACACCATACCGGCAATACCCAAGAAGGAGGCTGCGGAGAGGTAATCACCGGCAATCGCCAACCCGTTTTGGAAACCTGTTAGGCCACCACCTGCGGTATAGAAGTCGGATGTGGTGCGTGTGCGTTTAGCTGCCCACCACGTAATGACCATTGTCCCTGCAATAAAGATCAGGAACATGACAATCGCGGACGTACTGGTGGACCCTTGAGCCGCCATAGCGGGTGTACTCAGCGCACTGAGTAATAGGGTGAGGGGAATTAGGCTTTTCTTCATGTGACATCCCTCACGATTTTTGCCAGCAGAGGATCAAAGATCTTGTTGGAAATGTAGACGTAGATAGCAATAAGCACTACCGCACTGATGGCCACAAAAATGGCGGTCATAATGCCGATAGAGATAGTGAGGGAACCTACAGGCGATCCGAATAGTGTGGGATCAAAAGCCAAAGTCAGAATGAACCCGGCGTAAATCACCAAAGTGATGAAGAAAAATATAAAGCTTAAGCGGGTCCTCCGCTGCAGCAATTCCTTATAAGCAGGATGCTGCAACACCGCCGATACAACATCGTTGGGTGATGCCATGCTTTGTCTCCTAATGGATGGATGTTTGTACATCTATCCTGACCAGGTGGCCAGGTTTGACGCTTTATTGCGTTCTATGCCGTCCAATATAGAACGAGACTTTATTTGGTAATAGGCGACTTTGGTTGTATGTGGCAAACCATACATGTCTGTAAAGAAAGCGTCTTATTAACTGCATAGAATGCTAGAGACTAACCGCATGGTTATGGTGTGCCATATAAGGAGGGCTGTAGTGAATACATCATCAGAAAACGCACGGCTCATTTGTTATTTAGAGCAGCATGTGCATCACATTATTGTGCAGGCTAGCGGGCAAACGGTAGGGCTGCCCGTGCTCTATGACGTACAGCAGAAAAACACCTGGTCTATGGTGCAGCAAGCCGATGTATTGAAGGTGTGGGAAAAATACAGTGGGTGGGCTCAGCAACGAGGTGTAGTGGCTGATCCTTTATTGTTTGCGGTGTCGTATGTGAATCAAAATTTTGCATCGGCAACACTACAAAGAGCGGCTTCCGGATAAGAAAACGACTTTTTTCGGCTTCCTATCAGTGCATTCCCTAAGTGCTTTAGGTCATAAACTCATGCACAATACATTTCATGCAGGTGAGGAGACCAAAGCAGCCCAAAAAAAGGGCAACCACTTAGGTGGTATTTTAATAAAGCAGTATCTATAAAAACTAGAAAACGCAAAAAGGCCAGTGGATTATCCCGCTGGCCTTTTTGCTTAATGACGTCTGGTACGTAATAAAACTTTTACAGCGCCTTTGCCGCCTTCGCGGGGGCTGCATTCTACATAGGCAAGCACGTCTTGCATTTGGCTTAGCCAGCGTCGTACTACCGGCAGCAAAATAGGGCCAGCCTCACGATTAGAGCCATAACCTACGCCATGCACTATGCGTATGCACTTTAGTCTGTGCTCTAAACATTCTTGTATGAACTCTGTCACCATTAGCCTAGCCTCATCCAGACGAGCACCGTGCAAGTCTAGGTTGGCCATAATCATCCATCTGTCTTGCTTTAAATAGCGCAATACATCGGTACCACAGGCAGGGCTAGAGTACTCACAGGGATCAGACTCTAACCATGCCGGTATATAGTGGTCTGATGACATGAGGGGTAAGGATGTTTGCAGATCGGGGCCGGTGGCATGCAACAGACGTTGTTGCTGTTGAGCCTTATCGACAACTGATTTCACCGTAGTGTGGTGGCGTTCTGCGGCTACCAGCGGTGTGTCATTACGGGTTTCGTGTTTAAACAGAGCCTTATCGGCAGCCGTTAAGCCAGATGCCGTAGGCTGAGTGGTGTGCAGCAGAGTAGAAAATGAACCGGGGGCAGCATCAGGTGGGCAAGCAGGCTCTTGCGCCTTGGCGCGCGAGTCTGCTTTGTGTTGTTGACGCAATACGCGTAATGCTGCCAGCCCACCTGCCGGCTTTTTATTGGCCTTCATTCTCCAACCAGCGCTGAGCATCCAAAGCTGCCATACAACCAGCACCTGCGCTAGTAATGGCTTGACGGTAAACGTCGTCTTGTACGTCGCCTGCGGCAAACACGCCAGGTACAGATGTCATGGTAGCCATACCGCCGTGACCCATACGAGTGCGGATATAACCGTTTTCCATGTCTACTTGGCCTTTGAAAATTTCAGTGTTGGGGTGGTGACCAATCGCAATAAATGCACCCATCACATCCAGTGTTTCGGTATCGCCAGTTTGTGTGTTGCGCAAACGAACACCGGTGACGCCGCTGTTATCACCCAGTACTTCTTCCAATGTGCTGAACAGTTTCAGACGGATGTTGCCATTTTTCACACGCTCCATCAGTCTATCCGTTAGGATAGGTTCTGCACGGAATGTGTCACGACGGTGTACAACAGTTACGGTTTTGCAGATATTCGACAGGTACAGGGCTTCTTCTACAGCAGTATTACCGCCACCCACGACGATAACGTCTTGGTTTTTGTAGAAGAAACCGTCACATGTGGCGCAGCCAGATACACCGCGGCCCATGAAAGCTTGTTCGGATTCCAGACCCAAGTACATGGCCGAAGCACCCGTACTGATGATCAGGGAGTCGCATGTGTATACCGCGCCGCTGTCGCCATTCAGAGTGAAAGGGCGTTTGCTCAAATCAACAGAAGTGATTTGGTCGAATACCATTTCGGTTTCGAAGCGCTCGGCATGCTGCTGGAATCGGGCCATCAAATCGGGGCCTTGAACGCCAGCGGCATCAGCAGGCCAGTTTTCCACATCAGTGGTGGTCATCAGTTGGCCGCCTTGTTCCATACCTGTGATCAATACGGGGTTCAGGTTGGCACGGGCTGCGTAAATTGCAGCAGTGTAACCAGCAGGGCCAGAGCCTAAAATGAGCACTTTTGCATGTTTGACAGTCGACATGACAGAAATTCCAGAAAATCAATAACCAGCCAATTATAATGAGTCCATGGCAAGATTACCCGCATCCTCTACTCGTTCATCCAAAAACGTACGAAATGGTCCCTCTCCATTACAGCTGAGGTTGACTTCGTTAGCGCGTGAAGCGCGTTGGATTGTTTTTGTCTTATTGGCCGCTTGGCTAGGCTTAGTGCTAGCTACGTGGAGTCCGCTGGACCCCGGCTGGTCGCAATCTGTGCACGCAGGCGTGATACAGAATAAAGGTGGTACCTTTGGCGCGAATGTGGCTGATGGCTTGTACTACCTGTTTGGTTTTAGCGCTTGGTTATGGGTGGTGTTGTTAGTACAACGCATCGGTGTGGCATTTTACCGATTGACACACATGATGATGCCGCAACAAGTGAAAGCGCCAGAATCCCTACCACGAGTGCGTTGGGAAGTAGGTGTGGGTTTTACTTTATTGCTACTGGGCAGCATGGCATTTGAGGCCATGCACTTCCAAGCATGGGGTGAAATAGCACAATTACCTGCGAATGCTGGCGGACCTATAGGTCAGATGCTGGCGAATTTCTTAGTGGTGACACTAGGAAGCCCGGGCACCACGCTATTATTATTGGGCGCTATTTTAGTAGGCTCTAGCTTGTTCCTAGGCTTCTCATGGCTACATGTGGCCGAGAAAGTAGGTTGGGTAGTAGAGAAAGTTTTTACCCGTTTGTTAGAGTTCAAAGCGGCTCGCGAAGACCGTCGTATGGGCGAAGTGAAAAGCGCTGAGCGTAAAGAGTCCGTAGCGACCAAGCAAGAAAAACTGGTGCACGATACGCCTGTACGTATTGAACCCGCTATTACTTCAGTGCCTAAATCTGAGCGTGTACAGCAAGAAAAACAGCAAAAACTGTTTGTAGCGCCTGTGCCTAAAGCAACGGGTACTAGCAGCGGTGATGGTGTCTTGCCTGAAGTTAGTTTGCTAGACCCTGCTGATGAAAACCAAGAAACAGTTTCTGCCGAAACCTTGGAATACACCTCGCGCTTAATCGAGAAAAAACTTTCTGATTTTGGTGTGACCGTTACAGTGGTCAGTGCACAGTCAGGCCCTGTGATTACGCGCTATGAAATTGAGCCAGCCACCGGTGTGAAAGGCAGTCAGATCGTGAATCTGGGCAAAGACTTGGCCCGTTCACTCAGCCTTGTGAATATCCGTGTGGTGGAAACCATCCCTGGCAAGAACCTGATGGGGCTGGAGCTGCCTAATCCTAAACGCCAAATGGTGCGTTTAGAAGAAATCATTGGTTCGCAAACTTACCACAACAGCGCATCGTTGCTGACGATGGTGTTGGGTAAAGATATTGCCGGTAATCCAGTCGTGGCTGATCTGGCGAGAATGCCGCACTTGCTGGTGGCAGGTACTACAGGCTCAGGTAAGTCCGTTGGGATTAACGCCATGATTTTGTCTTTGCTATATAAAGCAACGGCAGATGAGGTCAAACTGATCCTGATTGACCCCAAAATGCTGGAAATGAGCGTTTACGAAGGTATCCCGCACCTGTTAGCACCTGTGGTTACAGACATGCGTCAGGCTGCTAATGCGCTGAACTGGTGTGTGAACGAGATGGAGCGCCGTTACCGTCTGATGAGTAAATTGGGTGTACGTAACTTGGCTGGTTTTAACGCCAAGATACGTGAAGCGCAAAAGAAAGACGAGGTTATTCCTAATCCTTTCTCGCTGACACCTGACGCACCAGAGCCACTTAGCACCTTGCCATTCATCGTAGTGGTGATTGATGAGTTAGCCGACTTGATGATGGTAGCCGGTAAGAAAATCGAAGAACTGATTGCCCGCTTGGCACAAAAAGCACGCGCAGCTGGTATTCACTTGATTTTGGCTACTCAACGTCCTAGCGTGGATGTGATCACTGGCTTGATTAAAGCCAATATTCCTACCCGTATTTCGTTCCAAGTATCGTCGCGTGTAGACTCGCGCACTATTCTGGATCAAATGGGTGCAGAAACGTTATTAGGCCAAGGCGATATGTTGTACATGCCGCCGGGTACAGGTTTGCCCGTACGTGTGCACGGTGCCTTTGTGCATGATGATGAAGTGCACCGTGTGGTGGATCATTTGAAAGAGCATGGTGGTGAACCAAATTACGAAGATGGCATCTTAGATGGCATACAGCCAGGCGAAACAGGCGATGGTGTAAATGCCATTACTGGCATGGTCGATGCCGAGTCTGATCCCCTGTATGATCAAGCCGTGGCGATTGTGTTGAAAAACCGCCGCGCCTCTATTTCTTCTGTACAACGTCATTTGCGCATTGGGTACAACCGCGCCGCACGTTTGTTAGAACAGATGGAAATGGCGGGTGTGGTGTCTGCCATGCAACCCAACGGTAATCGTGAAATATTGGCGCCAACAGGAGGCGCAGCGGATGACGATGACAATTAAATCTTTGATGGTAGCGGTAGTATTAAGCAGTGCAAGTGCGATGGCGTGGGCAGAGACCGCCAGCATACAACTGCGTTCTTTCGTGAAAAACGTACAAGCCGCTACCGGTGAATTTAGCCAGCAGGTATTTGGTGCACAGGGTGAGCCGCAAGCCACTCAAGATGGTGAATTTGCGTTCCATAGGCAAGGTCAATTCCGTTGGGAGGTTTTACGCCCCTACGAGCAGTTGGTGTTGTCTGATGGCCAGTTTGTGTACCAATACGATCCAGACCTAATGCAAGTTACGCAGCGTGGGGTAGATGATGCTATAGGTACATCACCCGCTGCCATTCTGTTTGGTTCACGTCGTATTGATGATGCCTTTAACCTGACTGATCTAGCCGACCGTGATGGTATGCAATGGTTGCGTGCGCAGCCTCGTACATCAGATGCCGGTTTTGAGTATGTGGATATAGGTTTCAAAGATAACTTGCCTGCCAAGTTAGAACTGCGTGACACCTTTGGTCAAACCACACGTATTAGTTTGAAAACTCTGCAGCCGCAAGAAAACATTGCCGCAGAGCGTTTTCATTTCGAGGTACCGGCAGGGGTGGATCTGGTACGTATGCCGTGATGCAATAGGCACATGAGTACAGATCTATTTTCTTCCGAATCCGGCGGCGCAGCACCTAGTGTGTATGCGCCGTTAGCCGAACGTATGCGTCCCAACACCTTAGATCAGGTGGCAGGGCAGCAAGACCTCGTTGGGCCAGGTAAGCCATTGCGCGTGGCCTTTGAGTCTGGCCGACCACACTCCATGATTTTTTGGGGGCCTCCTGGTGTAGGAAAAACCACGTTGGCACGCATGATGGCGCAAGGTTTTGATGCGCAGTTCTTAGCGATTTCAGCCGTCCTGGGTGGTGTCAAAGACATACGTGAGGCCGTCACCAAAGCACAGGTTGCACAAGCCCAAGGTCGCCGTACCATTCTGTTTGTGGACGAGGTGCATCGCTTTAACAAGTCTCAGCAAGATGCTTTCTTACCGTATGTAGAAAGCGGGCTGTTTACCTTTATTGGTGCTACCACCGAAAATCCATCGTTTGAAGTGAACTCGGCCTTATTGTCGCGTGCTCGCGTGTATGTGCTGCAGTCCTTAGCGCTGGAAGACTTGCAGTCGTTGTTCGATAGAGCACTCATCGTGTTGAACGAAGAGGAGCGCTATGGCGGGCAACTGAGTTTTACTGAAGCTGCCCGAGAGCAACTGTGCACATGGGCGGATGGCGATGCCAGACGCTTATTGAACACCATGGAAGTAGTGGCAGAGTCTGCCAATGGAGCAGGGCGTTTAGCCGTCGATGAAGAATGGCTAGAAACTGCTATGTCGCAAAACCTGCGACGTTTCGATAAAGGTGGCGATGCTTTTTACGACCAGATTAGCGCGTTGCATAAGTCTGTACGTGGCTCGGACCCCGATGCGTCGTTGTATTGGTTCTGTCGCATGCTGGATGGTGGCGTAGACCCTAAATACTTGTCGCGTCGTATTGTGCGTATTGCGTGGGAAGACATAGGCTTGGCTGACCCACGAGCCATGCAGATAGCGAATGATGCGGCGGCTACCTATGAACGTTTAGGCTCACCAGAGGGTGAGTTAGCGTTAGCACAAGCGCTGTTGTATCTGGCGATTGCACCAAAGAGCAATGCGGGCTATATGGCCTATAACCAAGCCCGTCGCTTTGTGATGGATAAAGGCAGTGCACCAGTACCTATGCATTTGCGTAATGCCCCTACGAAGCTCATGAAAGAGTTAGGGCATGGTAGCGAGTACAGGTATGCACACGATGAGCCTAATGGTTATGCTGCGGGCGAGCGTTATTTCCCAGATGGTATGCAGCCACGCTTTTATCAGCCAACAGACCGAGGTTTGGAAATCAAAATTGGTCAAAAACTGGCACAGCTAAAAGCGTGGGACGCCGAAGCGCGTCAGAAAAAAAACAAATAAATTCGCTACAATGTAGCCAACGAATTTTTTAATGGTACTTCTTCACCCATGTTAGATATCACCTTATTGCGTAAAGACCTACCCGCTGTTGTCGCTGCTTTGGCAACGCGTGGTGTAGCCTTTGATACAGACCGTTTTAATGGCTTAGAAGCCAAACGTAAATCCGTACAGGTGGAAACAGAGTCTTTGCAAGCACGTCGCAATGCATTGGCTAAACAAATAGGCCAGTTGAAAGCTAAGGGTGAAGATGCTTCCGCCGTGATGGAAGAATCCAAACAGATTCCACAAAAGCTGCAAGAGTTAGAGCAACAATTGGCTGCTGTGCAGTCTGAGCTAACTGGTTGGTTGGAAAGCATTCCTAACTTGCCACATAGCAGCACACCTGTGGGTGAGTCCGAAGAGCAAAACGTAGAGGTTAGCCGTTGGGTGCCCGGTAATTCCGCACCAGATGCTATTCCTGCGCCTTTCGCTTTTCCTGCTAAAGATCACGTAGAAATCGGTGAGCGCATCGGTCTGGACTTTGAGTCTGCCCGTAAGTTGTCTGGTGCACGCTTCATGATGCTGCGCGGTAATATTGCCCGCTTGCACCGTGCCTTGGCGCAATTCATGCTGGATGTGCAAACACAAGAGCATGGCTACACCGAGTGCTATACACCATACATCGTGAACGGTTCCACGTTGTACGGTACAGGCCAATTGCCTAAGTTCAAAGACGACATGTTCTGGGTTACTAAAGGTGGCCAAGAGAGCGATGACGAAGAAAACTCGGCAGAAGATTTGTACTTGATCTCTACGTCTGAAATTACACTGACCGGTTCGGTACGTGATGAAATTCTGAACGAACAAGATTTGCCAGTGAAGTTGACAGCTCACACACCATGCTTCCGTTCTGAAGCAGGTAGTGGCGGTAGAGATATGCGCGGCATTATTCGCCAACACCAGTTTGATAAAGTGGAAATGGTGCAAGTGGTGCATCCTGAGCATTCGTACGAAGCGCTGGAAGCCATGCGTGGCCATGCAGAAACTATTCTGCAACGTCTGGGTTTGGCATACCGTGTTGTAGCGTTGTGTACCGGTGATATGGGCTTTTCCGCTGCTAAGACCTACGACTTAGAAGTTTGGTTGCCAGCACAAAATACATGGCGTGAAATTTCCTCAGTGTCTAACTGTGAAGCTTTCCAAGCCCGTCGTTTGCAAGCCCGTTTCCGTCAAGACAAAGGCAGACCAGAGTACGTGCATACACTGAACGGCTCCGGTTTGGCGGTTGGTCGTGCATTGGTGGCTATTTTGGAAAATTACCAGCAAGAAGACGGCTCATTGCGTGTACCAGAAGCGCTGCGCCCATACATGGGTGGTGCAGAGGTCTTGGCATCAGCCTAAGTAAAATAGGCTGCTTTGTCATAGCAGCCTTTGGCTTATCTCGCTCACAATGATTTTGTAGGTTAGTGGGTGGTAGGTAAGGCAGCAATAAAAAAACCAGGCTTAGCCTGGTTTTTTTACGTGCTTACTTCATGGTGACTGGATAGTCTTTAGGTAAAGGAAGTAGCAGCGTACGAGGTTTGGCTTGGGCTGCAGGCTTGTTGCCGCGCGATACTAGCCATAAAAACAGACAGATCCAAAACAGTAAGGTGAGAACCTTGGTAGGTACGGTATTTAGGCTGGCGTAACCTGTGCTCGCTGATGCTTGCACATGTAGTAGTGTGGCTAGCGCAGGAAACTGGCCTATGGCCTCCAAGATCAAATTGCCGGGAAGTTGGAAAGCCCAACGTAAGGTTTCCCAAATCTCCCACATGCTGAATTTCCCATCACCGTTGATATCCATTGACCATTGTAGAGTGCGGATATACATGACAACCTCCTATAAGAAGTAAGGTATAGGCATGGACTGATCAGTATTTATACAGGACCGTTAAAACTACTATATACCTGATATGTATGCTGAATATTCAGGTTTTCCCTTAATAAAAAAAGACCCGCTGGAGGCGGGTCTTTTTTGTGTGCACAATCGTTGATATTACGCAAATCGATCAGAGCGGAAAGGCTGAGGATCAATGTAAGGTGTGTCGCCTTCCATCATTTCAGCGACTAACCTGCCAGTTGCTGGTCCCAAGGTGAAGCCTTGGTGTGCATGGCCGAATGCCAACCACAATTGTTGGTGCGCATGAGCAGAGCCAATTACTGGTTTCATGTCTGGCATGCAAGGTCTAGAGCCAAACCATGGTTGTGGCTCAATGCCTTCGCGCAGTGCAGGCATAATCTCACGTGCCAGTTTTTCGTCTTCAGTGATTTGGTCTGTGCGCACGGGGTCAGTCATGAGTGCAAACTCAGCGCCTGTAGTCAGACGTACACCGGCTTGCATAGGACCCAGCACAAAGCCTTTGTCATTGTCGATAACGCTGTGATTCAACACTGCACCTTCCGCCAGTTTGTAGTGACGGTGATGGCCGCGCAACGGGAACAATGGGAAGTTATAGCCCAAAGGTTGCAACAGTTGAGCAGACCACGGGCCAGCAGCCACAACTAAGTTTGCAGCGCGCAGCGTACCGTCAGAGGTAGACACTACCCATTCATCGCCTTCACGGCGAATGGCTTGGATTTCGCTTTGTTGCAGCGTGCCGCCATTGTCCGTAAAGTTTTTAGCGTAGGCTTTGACCAGTGCGCTGGGGTTAATTACTTGCCATGAGTTCAGCCAATGAATAGCACCGGCATACACCGAGGCGTTCAGGCTAGGTTCTTCAGCTTGCAGTGCTTCACGATCTAAAGATTTGAATTCAACACCGTGGTGTTTGGCTTTTTCAGCAGCATGCAAACCTTCTTGCCAGCTTTTATGGCTACGGTGAGTTTGAATCCAACCTACTTTACGTACTAAGTTTTCTGCACCCGCAGCAGTGAACATGCGTTCGTGCTCGGTGGTGCAATGCTCAATCAATGTTGCCCACTCTTTAACGATTTTCTCAAAGCGCTCTGGGGCAGAGTTCTTCCAATATTGCATTAGCGGGCTGGCGTAGTGCAGCATCGCGCCGGGTCTATAACGTATGTCGGTGCTTTGGTTAGGCAGGATACGCAGAATTTCGGAAAGCTCGCGAGGAAAGCTATGGGGATAAATAGCTTCACGCTGAATTAGCCCAGCATTGCCATAAGAGGTTTCTTCGCCAGGTGCTTTACGGTCTACCAGAGTTACGGCATGGCCACGTTGGTTCAAGTGCCACGCGATGGATGTACCCACCATGCCAGCACCGATTACGATGGTTTCTTTTTTCATGAAGTAATTAGTCCATTAGCCACTAAAAAAGAGAGCAGCCGAAAGGAAAGTCATCATCGTTTCCAAACGCTGCAATATTGAGCTTATGTGTCATTTTACACGCATTGAATCTGGCTGTAGCGATAGAGTAAGGAGTTTTTATCCCACTTAATGATGCCCCTAGGTCATTGCGTAGTTGCTTATGGACAGCTAGGAGGAACAGGTCTTACAGTGATGCCTATGCTTTCTTATCCTGTTTCAGGGTTGATTTTTCAAGGATGGTTTCATGCCACTTTCCGTAGACCAGTTCTGGGCATTTCTGCTAACTGCTGTAGCGGTGACGGCATCCCCTGGCCCTGATAATTTAATGGTACTGGGCGTGGGTATGTCTAAAGGGCGACGCTATGGAATGATATTCGGCTTAGGCTGTGCGCTGGGGTGCATTAGCCATACTGTGTTAGCGGTACTAGGGGTGAGTGCGCTGATCATGGCCTCACCTACAGCATTTACGATTTTAAAAATTGCTGGGGGCTTGTACTTGCTGTGGCTAGGTATACAGGCGTTGCGTAGCAGTGGGCAGGTGCGTGCTGTAGCGGCTGATGTGCAACCATCGATGCAGGGGTTATTTATTAAAGGCTTGGTGGCAAATGCGATCAACCCCAAGGTGATTATGTTTTTTCTGGCGTTCTTGCCGCAGTTTGTGCAGTCACAGCAAGGTAGCGTCAGTCTACAAATGGCTGTGCTAGGGATTATCTTTACGATGCAATCCGTTGTGCTATTTGTCGCGCTAGGTTTTTTTGCTGGTAGCGTGGGGCAATGGTTAAATCGACGCCCACGTGCAGGAGTATGGTTGGATAGGCTGGCTGGTGGTGTGTTTGTAGCGTTGGGGTTGCGCTTGTTGATTGCAAAACCCTAGCCAGCCTATCTAGGGTGAGTTTATTTATCCCGTATATCTATAGCAGGGTCAGGCGAGCGAGATGGCGTGGTCAGCCTGTTTTGTAAACCATAGTTATCCGGGTCATCTACACAATCAAACAAACTATAGCTAGACGATAAGCGACTATTTTCTATTCCCATCCAATTGGCTAATCCATTCACGAAATTCAAGCCTGATTTAAAGGCGCTGCATTCGCGTCTTTCTAGATCATTGGATGAGGTCACAAATAATGGAATGTCATAGTCTTCTCTATTACCTATGCTGCTGACCAATAGAATCCCGCTGTCTTTTTTGCGTTCCTCATGAGATAAGCCGTGGTCAGAGAAGTAGAGCATGGAGTACGTAGCATGGTGAATGGAGTACTCGGTTTCCATTAGGTTGTTGATGGATTGCAAAATGTCATCGGTTTTGTGCATGGATGAGATATAGCAATTGATGTGCTCATACCTATTACTTTCTGTGGTGGTAATCTTCCTGTAATCGCTAATGCGCTCGCATGCTTTAGGGTGTGAGCCATAAAGGTGCACCACAATCAGTTTTTTCTCGTTTGGGTTTTGCGTGACAACCTTGGCTACCTCAGCGAGTAAGTCAAAGTCACTGGTGGGTTTTTGCACCATGCCAGAGTACTTAGTGAAGAAGGTAGAATCGCTGCGTTTAGCAATGGCTGAAATAGGTGTATCGAACTCACCAATGTAGGGCTGGTTAGAAATCCAATAGGTTTTTATGCCAGCCGACTTAGCCAGATCAATAATATTAAGCCCATAGTTAGGTTCCCAGTGATCAGTGTCTGGGTGTGTGAGCATAAGGCGTAGCGAGCTGACGGTATTTGGGCCGCCAGCAGTTAAACCACTAACAAGCGTGCCATTAGCATTGCTCATGAATGGGGTGTTGCTAATGGGGTAGCCGTAGGCGTGAAGGTAGTCGCGTCTGGCGCTTTCGCCTATGACCAGAATGTAGTTATCAAACGCGGAGTCTTTTAGTACAGACTCTGGCCATGCATTTTCTAAACTGAAGTTACTTAACTCTGATAACTCACTTTTTACTTTTGCTGACGACTCCACTATAGAACTAATGAATTGCAACGGAGTTTGCCTCAGCATGGCAAAGATAATAATAATGCACAGCAGTGTTTTGTTCTTATAGAAATCTATGCAAAATTTAGTAGTTAAAAATCTAAAGAGTAAGATTCCTCCAATAATAAGTGGAGGATACAGAAAGTTCTTCAGAGGAATCTGACTAAAAAACTCGGATGTTTCTATCAGATCGGTAGAAAATATGGATGCAGCGTATTGATATGAAACGGGGCCAAAAATTAAGCCTATTGGCGCATAAAGAGCATGTATCAATGCTGCAGGGAATACCAGAAACCAGAAAGATTTCTTGGATGAGTTTAAGATAACAATCAAGGACATCAATAGAAAGACGCTTCTTCCCTTGGTGTCTAGCCCAGCACCTGAAAGCATCAGTTTAGAGGTGAAGAACAATAAAACTAATGCAATAACTGAAAAGAATAGTTTTGTATAAGATATTTTAGGTAATAGGGGCATTATTGTTATTGACTACATATAGTATTTGCCAGGCCTATGGTTTTATATGGCCCACTCTGATTTCTCTGATTAAGAATTGTAATGGTAGAGTCATAAAACGTGCAGTATTCGCGAGAAGGCGAGATGAATACTGCTGTTTTTTTGCAGTAGTACACAAGAGAGTAGGAGGTGTGCGGATAGTCTAGCCCCACCGCTTCTATGGATGAGCGCTAGGCATAGTTATTGAGGGCTGTAGGTGGGGGACGGCATCGCTCAAGAGACAAGCACAATAAAAAACACCCCAAAACTGACATTCATCAATTTTGGGGTGTTTTTTAGTACTGCTATGTCTTGGCGGGCAGGGTGAGATTCGAACTCACGATACGTTTGCACGTATACCGAATTTCGAGTCCGGCGCATTCGACCACTCTGCCACCTGCCCGCTGGTATCCTAAGACAAGAAAAGAATTCTAGCAGGCTTTTACGCATTTGGCTACTTGTGTGAAGCTGACTTATTGAGATGGTAGAGGCTGCAGCATCTCAGCATGGAAATAGGGTGTAAGCAGTAGGTAGAAGCCTATCTTTAGAGCGATTTGATAGCGAACGTCGCGATAGGCCACTTAATGTGGACGTATTCTTGGAGGCGCAAAACAGAGAGTTGGGATTTATGTGTAGAATTCTGAGATATGTATAGGATTTTGAACGCGTAAAGGAGCACGTATGTTAAGTGGAAAAACGGCTGTGGTGACAGGGTCAACCAGTGGCATTGGGTTGGCTATAGCGCAAGGGCTGGCGGCACAAGGGGCCAACATAGTGCTGAATGGCTTTGGTGATAAAGCAGCCATTGAAAAGCTACGCATCAACATAGAACTGCAAAGCGATGTGAAAGCCATTTACTTGCCAGCCGATTTGAGCACAGCTGAAGGCGCGCGTGAGTTGATCAACGAGGCGCAAGCGCAAATGGGTAGTGTAGATATTCTGGTGAATAACGCAGGTATCCAACATACCGATGCGGTAGAAGAGTTTCCTGTAGAGCGTTGGGATGCCATTATCGGATTGAACTTGTCTGCGGTGTTCCATACCAGTGCAGCGGCGTTGCCTGCAATGCAAGCAAAAGGCTGGGGGCGCATCATTAATATCGCTTCTGCGCACGGCTTAGTGGCCTCTGTGCACAAATCCGCTTATGTAGCAGCTAAGCATGGTGTGGTTGGTTTAAGCAAAGTCATCGCGTTAGAAAACGCAGGTAAAGGGATTACGTGTAATGCCATTTGCCCAGGCTGGGTACGTACCCCATTGGTGGAAAAGCAAATTGAAGCCTTGGCTAAAGCGAATCAAACCGATATTGAAACGGCAGCTAAAGCATTGTTAGCCGAGAAACAGCCATCCTTGCAGTTTGTGACGCCGGAGCAATTGGCAGGTGCCGCCGTATTTTTGTGTACGGATGCAGCAGACCAAATGACAGGTACTACACTGACGTTGGACGGTGGTTGGACAGCCCGTTAAGTTTTTGTGAGAGATATTTATGTTGTTTGTACTTTCTCCAGCAAAAAAGCTGGACTATGACTCACCTGTTCGTACCACGTTGCACACACAACCTATGTTTGTGCCACAAGCTAAAGAACTGATTGAGATCATGCGTGGCAAAAGCGAGGAAGATATCGCGAACTTGATGAGCATTAGCAAAGATTTGGCCCACTTAAATGCCGAGCGCTATGCCCAGTGGGAGCCTACATTTACGTTGCAAAATGCCAGACAAGCGATCTTGGCGTTCAATGGCGATGTGTATGAAGGCTTGCGTGCTGATGAGCTTTCTGACAAGCAGTTAGAATGGGCACAACAGCATCTGTTGTTATTAAGTGGGTTGTATGGTGCGTTGCGCCCACTAGACCTAATGCAGCCTTACCGATTGGAAATGGGTACGCGTTTACAGAACCCACAAGGCGCCAATTTGTATGCATTCTGGGGCGACACCATTGGTCGTTATTTGGCTAAGCAAGCCGCAGAAGGTTCTGGCGATAAGGTATTGGTGAACTTGGCTTCGGAAGAGTACTTTAAAGCGGTAGATCTTAAAGCCGCTGGTTTGCCTGTGGTGCAGTGTGTATTCCAAGACCAAAAAAATGGTGCGTGGAAAATCATCAGTTTTTATGCGAAAAAAGCACGTGGTTTGATGATGCGTTATGCCATTGATAACAGTGTGAATACGGTAGAAGGCCTTAAAGGCTTTGATACGGCAGGCTATGAGTATCAGCCAGAGCTGTCATCAGACACTAAGTTGGTGTTTAGACGACCTGAACAAGCCTAACAATTACCCCGTCAATGCCTAAAATGGGCTGACGGGGTAACGTAGTTTTAGGCTAGCGCTTGCAGATTGGGACTATCAGCTAGTCCCAATTTTTTTTCTATGGCGCACGAAATCGCCAATATCTCCGCATCGTTGCCAGCAGATGCCATCAACTGCAATCCCACAGGTAGCGCACCGCTACGATCTTTAAGCGGTATGGATACTGCACATTGCTCCAAGTAGTTCGATGGCTGGGTGTTTTGAGTCATACCCAATGCCAACGTTAGTGCTTGTTGTGGATTATCAAACTCACTGATCAACGGTGCAGCCACTGTAGTGACTGGACTGATCCATGCATCAAATCCGTGAAAACGTTCTTTCACGCGTTCAATGCTAGCTTGGCGTTTTGCTTCCAAAGCGAGGAAATCAGCAGCCTTGCTGTGTAGCCCTGTTTCCATACGTGTGCGGATAACGGGGTCAATCTGCTGCTTATTTGCCTCAAAGAAATCGGCTCCTAATGCGGCAATTAACGACGCAGGCATGGTGAGCGGGAAATAGTGTTGACGTTCAGATGCCTCTGGTATCTGGATGGCGTCAATGCGGCAGCCTGCTTGGCTGAGTTTGTGGGCGGCAGTCTGATAGCTTTTGGCTACATCATCCGATAAACCATCAAAGAAGTGATGATCTGGTTGACCCAGTCGTAAGCGGTCTAAGCAAGGCTCAGTAGTGTTGGCGCTATAGCGATAGCCAAACAATTGGGCCGAGATAGTATGGAAAGCCAGTTGTGCATCTGCCGCGCTACGGGCTAGTAAGCCAATGGTGTCTACGCGTGGGTCTAGTGCTACGACGCCTTCGGTAGGCCATAGTCCAAAAGAGGTTTTGAGGCCGAAGATACCGTTAAAGGCAGCAGGCACACGTACAGAACCACCCGAGTCTGAACCTATAGCGAACGCACACATGCCAGAGGCTACGGCTACGGCAGAACCTGAACTGGAGCCACCTGGAATGCGATGATGTTCTAGATCCCATGGGTTATGTGGCGTGCCACGCGATTCGGATACGCCTGTAATACCCAAGCAGAATTCCACTGTTTTGGTTTTTCCTAGCAGCACGCAGCCGGATTTTCTTAACGCTTGTACAAAGGGGCCCTCAACCTCAGAGCGCATGCGACTGATGTCCACATTGCTACCTGCTTTAGGGGCAGGGAATCCGTTGATGGTGAATACATCTTTGATGGCAATAGGCAGCCCCATCAGCGGGCCTAGATCGGTGCCTGCCGCCAATAGGCTATCCATCGCACGAGCGCTGGCTAGCGCACCTTCAGCATCAATAAACTCAAAAGCCTGCAGGCTAGGGTCTAGCTTTTTGATGCGCTCCAAATAGCGAGCCGTAACATCTTCAGATCGAATAGAGCCTGCACGCAAGGCGTGAGCAAATTGCTCTAGTGACATATTTTCAAGAGGGTTGGGAGCTAATGCCGTCATGTGAAACCTGCGTAGTCAGAGTAGGGGCGGAAGGCTCTTTGTAGCGTAAGACTAAAGTATTACCTATTGGTATTGCCCCTGATTACTGTGTCAGTTCTCGACTCTGTATTATTTTTTACGCCATTGCATTTATGGTCATGGCGGATGACATTAAAAAATAAAGTGTGGAGAGACAGCATGCGAGTAGTAAAAAAGATAAGCATAGGTGCGTTAGCACTATCGTTGGCGGCAGTGGGCTTTTCCACGCCAGTGTTTGCTCAAGTGAAAGTGGGGGTGATTAACAGTACCTCTGGCGCTTTCTCAGCGTTTGGGCAACGCTATCAAACCGGTATGGATGTGGCATTGGAAGAAATCAATGCGGCGGGTGGTATTAACGGCGAGATGCTAGAGCTGGTTGTGCAGGATGACCGTTCTGAGGCACAAAGTGCTTTGGCCGCGGTAGAGTCCATGAAAAACCAAGGTATTCCTTTGGTGATAGGTTCTTATGCGTCTTCCATTACAGGCCCTATGGCACGGTTAATGACACGCCAAAAAATGCCATTGATTGTGCTGGGTAGTGCGGATGACAGCATTACTAACCCAGGTTCACCGTGGGTGTTCCGCGCTAAGCATAACTCCACCATTGTGGCGAATACCTACTTTGATTTTTTTGATAGCCTGCGTGACAAAGACCCTGAAGGATTGAAGAATGTCGCCATATTGCACGGTAACGGTGCATGGCCTACCTCGCTGGCAGAGGAAGGTAAGCGTCAGATTGAAAAGCGTGGTTATAGCCTGAGTGCTTCCCAAGCTTACGACCAAGGTACCACTGATTTCAGACCAATTTTGAACCGCTTCAGATCAGCGAACCCCGACATTCTGTACATCGTTTCTTATGCGGAAGATGGCGTAGCCATTACACGTCAGATGAAAGAGGTGGGGCTAAACGCCAAAATTATTTCGCTGGATACTTCATCGTCCTTGCCTAGTTACATCGAGCAAGTGGGTGATTTAGCAGACTATGTCGTGTCTACTGTCAGCTGGAGTAAAGACGTGAAATACGATGGCGCAGCCGAGTTGGAAGAGCGCTTACGTGCTAAGGCAAATGGCGAGCCATCTTTTTACGAAGCAGAAGGGTATTTGGCTGTGCGTGTAGCGGCAGATGCGCTGCAACGTGCGAAGAGCAAAGACCCTGAAGACATTCGCCAAGCGTTAGCTGAAACGAATCTGGAAACTCCCGTCACAAGCGTGACATTTGAGGATTGGGGCCCATTCAAAGGCCAAAACCCAATACGTAGTTTGATCCTGCAGATCCAAGACGGCAAACACGTTACCGTGTTCCCAGAGGACTTGGCAGCTAAAGCTCCGCAATACCCAACTCCTGCTTGGGACCAACGTTAAGGTCATGACACACAAGCCCCGCATGGGGCTTGTTGCTAGACAGTGTTTCCCATTTCTGTCTGTAGTACAGACGGAGGAGTTGTAGATGTTTGATTGGGTTTCCTTGGTGCAGAACCTTTCCAACGGTGTGTTGATTGGTTCGGTGTATGCCTTGATAGGTATAGGGCTCACGCTAATTTTTGGTGTGATGCGGGTTATTAACTTTGCCCACGGTGATTTTGTTGTATTGGGTATGTATGTAGCCGTGTTGATGAGTGGATTGCTAGGTTGGGATCCGTATTTCTCATTGGTAGTGGCGCTGCCTTTGGGTTTTGTGCTGGGTAGCTTGGTGCAAAAAGTGATTCTGGCTCGCATTATTGATGCACCACCAGAGACCAGCATGCTGGCAACTCTGGGTGTGTCGTTGGTGATTGCGAACTTGTTGTTGCTGGTTTTTGGAGGCGACCCACAATCTGTTCATGTGAGCTATGCCTCTAGTACCTTACCCATTGGTCCAGTGAATTTGTCTATGGTGTTGTTGCTGGCAGGTGTAGCAACGGTAGTGGTGACAGCAGGCTTGTATGCATTGTTGAATCACACCGAATTAGGTAGGGCTATACGTGCCACGGCTGAAAATCGCTTGGGAGCAGAGCTGGTTGGTGTGGATACCCGCAAGGTGCAATCGGTGGTGTTTGGTTTGGGTGTGGCTCTGGCCTTAACGGCTGGTGTTGCTCTGATTCCTATGTTGTATGCCACGCCTACTGTCACAGGCCCGCTGTTTACGCTTAAGGCTTTTGTGGTCACGGTGTTAGGTGGCCTGGGCAATATAGGTGCTGCCATCGCTGGTGGTTTGGTGCTAGGTATTGTAGAAATTTTAGGTGCTTCGTACCTGTCTTCTGAATACAGAGATGTATACGGGTTGATTGTGTTCCTGGCGGTATTGCTGTTTAAACCCGAAGGGCTCTTTGGAAAGTCGGTGAAGCGAGTATGAAAAAGCACTACTTAATTTTAGCCGGCCTCATGATTCTGGCTGCGCTCTATCCCGTGGTGTCTCCCGTGTACTTAACGGTAGCCATCAGTATTTTTCTTTTCATAGGCTGGGCAACAGCGTGGGATTTGTTAGGAGGTTGGGCAGGGCAGGTTAGTTTGGGGCACGTGAGTTTCGTCGGTATAGGCGCTTATGTGGTGGCCGTAGGTATTGAACACTATCACTTGCCATTGTGGTTGTGCGTGCTGCTGGCGATGGCGTTTTCTGCTGTGTTGGCCTATGCCTGGGGGCGTTTGACGTTTCGTTTAAGTGGCCCATATTTCACGTTGTCTACCATTGCGATTGCTGAAACCTTACGTCTCATTGCTATCAATGAAACGTGGCTGACAGGCGGTGCAACCGGTGTGTTTATTAGCGAGTTACCAGAACCTTTTGGGTTGGACTTGTTTGATAAATGGAACCAGTACTACATGGCATTGCTGTTTGCCGGGCTGTGTATCCTCACTGTGATGGTGATTTCTCGTAGGAAATTTGGCTATGAACTACGGGCGATACGTGAGGATGAACAATCTGCTATGGCTGCAGGTATTAATCCAACCAAAGTGAAGCTGAGAGCATTCATGGTGTCGGCCATGTTGACGGCATTGGGTGGTTGCATTTACGGCATTTTCTTGTCCTTTATGGAACCGCATGTGATGTTCGGCTTGCTGATGTCCATACAGATTGCGCTAACCGCCATTATTGGTGGGCGTGGCACGATTTGGGGGCCGGCAGTAGGTGCTGTGCTGTTGATAGTCTCGGGTGAAATTTTCCGTACAACCTTTGCTCACGCCAATATGTTGGTGTATGGCTTATTAATTCTCTTAGTAATTCTGTTTTTCCCACGCGGTTTGTTGGGTGAGTTGGTACGTAACATGGTTCGGAGGGGTTATGCACGCCGCACTCAAAGCTGAAAATATTACGGTGCGTTTTGGCGGTGTGGTTGCTGTCAATAATGTCAGTCTGCATTTGCCCGAAGGCGGAGTACTAGGGCTAATAGGCCCTAATGGTGCAGGCAAAACTACCTTGTTCAATGCCATCACGGGGTTTGTTCCGGTGGCAGAGGGAAAGGTGCACTATTACCAAACCGAAGTCACGCATTTGCCACCCTATAAGCGTACTGCTTTAGGTATGGGGCGTACCTTTCAAACTGAGCGTCCCTTCGAGGAGCTGACTGTTTTAGAAAACGTATTGGTAGCAGCTTTTTTACGAGCTTCCAAACGTAGTGAGGCAGAAGATATCGCGATGGAGGCCCTGCAAAAAGTAGGGCTGGCAGACAGGGCTTATCAACCTGCTTCTGATCTTAATCTCGCCAGATTACGTAGGCTGGAGTTGGCCAAAGCTTTGGCCACGCAGCCTAAGGTGCTGTTTCTGGATGAAATCATGGCAGGGTTAAATCCTCCGGCCTTGCACGAGATGATCACGTTTTTACGATCACTGACTGACACTGGGGTATCTATCTTGATGGTGGAACACATTATGGAGGCCATCATAGAGCTATCAGATCATGTGTTGGTGCTGGCAAGTGGCAACTTAATTGCTGAAGGTAAGCCACGCGATGTGGTGGCTGATCCACGAGTGATTGATGCGTATTTGGGGACGGACTAATCATGCAAACACAACCAGAAATAGTCCTAAGCGTACGCAATGCCGATTTGGGCTACGGTACCCTGCAAGTGGTGTTTGATGTCAGCCTAGAGGTTAAACGTGGCGAGTTAATTGGTTTGGTGGGCGGAAACGGCAGTGGCAAGTCTACGATGCTGCGTGCTGTGTCAGGCATGATCAAACCTATGGCGGGTGAGATTCTGTTTAATGGGCAATCCATAGCAGGGTTGAAACCGCATCAAACCGCACGATTAGGTTTGGCTCACGTGCCTATGGGTAGGCAATTATTTCCCAATTTGAGTGTGAAAGAAAACCTGCTCATGGGGGCGTATTTGCCGCACTTACGCGCCACACGGGATCAACGCCTAGACGAGGTCACTACCTTATTTCCTGACTTGAAAAAATACGAATCCAGCTTGGCTGGAGCGTTATCAGGTGGGCAACAGCAAATGGTGGCTATTGGTCGTGCATTAATGCTGGATCCCATTATGCTGATCATGGATGAACCTAGCATTGGTTTGTCACCGCTGTATGTGAAAGAGGTGATGAAAGCCATACGCAAGGTGGCTGACACGGGCTTACCTGTGCTGCTGGTAGAGCAGAATATCAAACAGGTATTGCAGGTCAGCGATCGTACCTATGTGCTGGAAAACGGCAGGCTGGTGCTGGAAGGCACCGCTGCTGAATTAGAAGGACACCCCGTCATTCGCAAGGCGTACTTGGGACTATGATGCGGTGAGTAAGGGTTGGGTATGTTCTGCCATATCCAACCCTTTCATGTCTTGTTGTATTAGCTGTGAAGCTTTGATCATTTGGCGTAAGGGGTACGCCAGCATTGCTAACTCACCCTCAGTTTCCAGTGTAGGGCTGGTGTTTTCTACTGTCTGATCATGCAAAATGCCTTGAATGGCGGTAATGGCTTCGTCTATGCCGGGTGGAATGCTTTCCAGCGTGGCTAGCAGCGGAATACTGGCACTGATTTGTGATGCCAGTACATGGTTCTGAATCAGCAAATTATTGAATAGCGCGACATTCCATTGACGACTGGCGGGTTCATCCATCATGCGATAAAAGCCAGATGCAAAGTTATCAAACGAAATATAGACCTGACGTTTAGCCAGTTGCCATTGAGTATCAGCCTCGGCTAGTTGTGCGGCCAAGGCGGCATCTACAGGTTCGCTATCAGGGTTGCTTGCCTGTAGTTGTACGGCTTGCTGATACTGACGATTCAGTTCGGCGTATTGCAATCCAGTAGTTAAATAATGTCGGTTAGCTTGCAGAGATTCGCGGGCGAAGCTGCTCATAGAGCTGGCTTCCCACTTAGGCAGTACGTAACTACATAGTAAGGCAATAGCACACCCAATCAGCGTGTCTATAAAGCGCTCACTGATGACAAAGGTGCTGCTGGCGTATAAGAACTGAAATGAGATCAGTGCCGAGATAGTCAAAAAGGCTGCTGATAACAAATAGTGCAACTGCACCAAACTCTTACCCATGACATAAGCGAGTAACAGAGCAATAAAGTAGAACTCTTTATTGTCGGTGACGCTAAACAAAATAAAGGTCAGCAAGCACCCTAAAGCCGTACCACCTAGACGCCACGTATTACGCTGTTTGGTCTGTGCAAAGCCAGGTTTCAGAATCACCAGAATGGTTAGGATGATCCAGTTACTTTGGTTGGCTAAGGAATTCAGTGACTCGGTGGTGCTCGTGAATTGTGCTGCTAATGCCGGCACAGCCAGAGCCAAAATAGAGGCTACTGTCACACGAATGGCATAGCGGAAGCTAGATGAGCTCAGGCGTAGGTTGCTACGGAACAAACCCAGATGTATTTCTTCGCGCGACAAGAAACGGCTTAAGGATTTGTCCAAATACTGATCCAGAGGAATATCTGTACCCGTACGTTTGGTGTTGGCCGCCATATGGTCAATGGTTTGTTTGGCTACACGTAAGCGACGCAGTACTTGCAGCAACAAACCATACAGCTCGGGGTCTTGTTGTTGCATGCCTTTTTGTTTGTAGCGCTCTAGTTCATATTCCATCGCACGTATTTCCGCTTTCACGCTAATGCGTTGCACGGTTTTTTTGCGGCGAGATACGTTCAGCGCAATACGTACTACCTCTGCTGATTGCTTTTGTAGTGCATCATGAGCAAACTCCATGAAATCACTTTCACCTAGTTTGCGTCGCAGGGTGTGGTAGTCGGTATGGGTGGCAACCAGGGTATCCAGCAACGACACCATGTTGGTGTACAACACCAGCAATGTGGTGCGGTATTGGTCGCCACGACTTTTGATGCCTTTAGGCAGTTCACGCAACACCATGTCACGAGCTGACTGTTGAAGCTCGGCCATGCTGGACTGTGCTTTGATGAGGTCCCTATACGTCGCATCCAAATCTGAGTTCACATCATAGAACTTGGATCTAGCCAACATGTATTTAGCTGTAGCGTGCAAGGCCATAGACAGCGTGCGGCGTTCCTCACCCAGCCACAACAAATACCTAAAGAGCAAACTAAAGGCAAAGTAAAACAGGCCACCAGTAAAAGAGAATAGGGTGTGCAGCAGTACGGTATCGCCAGAGGTGGGTTCGCGCAGGCTAAGCGTCATCAACAGCAAGCAAGCAAAGCCAATCAAACCACCGCGTGGCCCATACACGTTGAGCATGGAAAAGAAGAAGCACAGTATGGGAACCAGTATCCATGTGCCCCATAGCGATCCAGCAGCAAAGGTGGTTAAGGCAACAGTAACAGTGCCCAGTGCTATACCACCCAGCATTTCGTTGGTGCGGTAGCGTTTTGGGCCGCCGGGCTGGTCAATGACGGCCACACATAGCGCGCCCATGGAGGCAATAATCCCCATGCCATACAACTGAAAACCACCCCCCAGCACTATAACGGGCAACAAAATACCCGCAGCCTGCCGTAGCCCGCCTAGCAGGTAGTGGCTGTAAAGAAAGCGCTGTAACTGAGGAAAGAAAGTGGTGCTCATGTTGTGGTTCTACATACAGATTCACCAGTATAAGATGCCCAACCCATACTGTGGGTGAAGATAATTTGCGGTTTACCAACAATTGCAGTTGATTGACATTTGGCAACAGGGTAAAGTGTCTGATGCCTTAGCTCATCCGCTGGGGCAGTAGGGCTCTTTGCACGGGTCATCAACCCGTTTTTTTGCGCCTTTTTATTTGTTGCTGGCCGCGCCACAAGCGTGAGATGCCAGGACTTCCATTTCATGCTATCGCGTTTGTACGCAAGTGCTACTTTCCGAAAGAGTGCAGGTCAAGCAGTAGTGTGTCTGGGTGGCGTGGTCCCGTGGGTCATAAAGCGCCAGATCATGTTGCTGTATTTGGCTGAGACTCCGGCTTAAGTGCCAGTCGGGGAGTTAGTGCAAGACTGAAAGGAATTTCATAATGGAACTCAATGGCGCAGATATAGTCGTGCGCACGCTGGCTGACGAGGGCGTAGAACACGTTTTCGGCTATCCAGGTGGTGCCGTACTATACATCTACGATGCAATTTTCAAGCAGGACAAATTCCGCCACATTTTGGTGCGTCACGAGCAAGCAGCTGTGCACGCGGCGGATGCCTATTCACGCTCCTCCAACAAAGTTGGTGTGGCGCTGGTTACCAGTGGCCCAGGTCTGACTAATGCTGTAACAGGTATTGCAACGGCCTACATGGACTCCATCCCTATGGTGGTGATTAGTGGCCAAGTTGGTTCTCAGTCTATAGGCGAAGATGCTTTTCAAGAATGTGATGCTATTGGTATTACGCGCCCTTGCGTTAAGCACAACTTTTTGGTGCGTGACGTAAAAGAGCTAGCAGATACTATTCGCAAAGCTTTCTATATCGCGACTACAGGCCGTCCAGGTCCTGTGTTGGTCGATATCCCCAAAGATATTACTGCAGCAATGGCTCGCTACACGCCTAAGCGTGGCGAGGTCAAAATGCGTTCCTACATGCCTGTATCCAAAGGGCATCAGGGGCAGATTAAAAAAGCGGTGCAAATGCTGGCAGCAGCTGAGCGTCCCATGATCTACGTGGGCGGCGGCGCTATCTTGGATAATGCATCCGAAGAAGTTAAACAATTAGTCGAGCTTTGTGGTGCACCTTGTACTACCACGCTGATGGCTCTGGGTGCTTACCCAGGTAATAGCGATCAGTATGTGGGTATGCCAGGTATGCACGGTACGTATGAGGCAAACATGGCTATGCAACACAGTGATGTGTTGATTGCTGTGGGCGCACGTTTCGATGACCGCGTAATCGCGAATCCTCGTCACTTCATGCAAGTCCCTCGAAAAATTGTTCACATTGATATTGATCCTTCCTCCATTTCCAAACGTGTGAAAGTGGATGTGCCTATCGTGGGCAGCGTTAAGGAAGTTCTGCAAGAGTTCAACGAACAGTACGCACAAGTTCGTTCCTCATCCGCTAAGAGCAAAACAGCTCTGGAACAATGGTGGAAGCAGATCAACGTTTGGCGCGAGAAGAAATGCCTAGTCTACAAACCTTCTGACGAAGTGATTAAACCTCAGTCAGTGGTGGAAGCTCTATGGGAAGTAACGGGCGGTGACGCTTTCGTGACTTCTGATGTGGGTCAGCACCAAATGTGGGCGGCACAATACTACCGTTTCAATAAACCACGTCGTTGGTTGAACTCGGGTGGCTTGGGTACGATGGGTGTGGGCCTGCCTTACGCTATGGGCGTACAGATGGCTAACCCTGATGCAGATGTAGCGGTGATTACTGGTGAAGCATCTATTCAGATGAACATCCAAGAATTGTCCACATGTCTGCAATATCGTATGACACCTAAGCTGCTGTGCTTGAACAACCGCAGTCTGGGTATGGTGCGTCAGTGGCAGGAAATCGATTACGGTTCCCGTTACTCGGAATCCTACATGGATGCGTTACCTGACTTCGTGAAACTGGTTGAAAGCTACGGCCACGTTGGTATGCGTATTGATAAACCTGCGGATGTGAAACCGGCCATTCAAGAGGCGTTCACTAAACATAAAAACCGCTTGGTATTCATGGACTTCATCACCGATAAAACAGAAAACGTCTGGCCAATGGTTAAGGCGGGTAAAGGTTTAACGGAAATGTTGTTGTGTGCAGAAGATCTGAAAGGAGAGGAATTATGAAACACGTGATTTCCATCCTGCTTGAGAACGAACCCGGCGCATTGTCGCGTGTGGTTGGTCTGTTTTCTGCGCGCGGCTACAACATTGAAACCTTGACTGTGGCACCTACGGAAGATGCAACGTTGTCTAGGATGACGATTGTGACCATAGGTCCCGATGAGGTGATCGAGCAAATTACCAAACACCTGAATCGCCTCGTTGATGTGGTGAAGGTGGTGGATCTTTCTGAAGGCCCGCACGTTGAGCGTGAACTCATGCTCATCAAAGTGCGTGCAGTAGGTAAAGAGCGCGAAGAAATCAAACGTATGGCTGACATTTTCCGTGGCAGCATCATTGATGTGACTGACAAAACCTACACGATTGAACTGACTGGAGTGCAGGAGAAAATCTCTGCCTTCATCAATGCATTGGATCGCAGTTCCATTTTGGAAACAGTACGAACCGGTGTGTCAGGTATCAGCCGTGGTGAACGGGTTTTGAAGGTTTAACTTTATTAAATTAAAACGCCACAAGGCGACAAAAATTTGGAGCAGATTCCATGAAAGTTTTTTACGACAAAGATTGTGACCTTTCCTTGATCAAGGGTCGTACAGTTACAATTATCGGTTACGGTTCACAAGGCCACGCTCACGCATTGAACCTGCATGAGTCCGGCGTGAATGTGGTTGTTGGTTTGCGTAAAGGCGGTGCTTCTTGGAGCAAAGCTGAAGGCGCTGGCCTGAAAGTGATGGAAGTGGCTGAAGCCGTTAAAATCGCTGACGTAGTAATGATCTTGTTGCCTGACGAGAACATCGCTGAAGTGTACCGTACACAAGTTGCTGAAAACATTCGTCCAGGCGCAGCGCTGGCATTTGCTCACGGCTTTAACGTTCACTACGGCCAAGTTGTGCCACGTGATGATATCGACGTGATCATGGTTGCTCCTAAAGCTCCAGGCCACACTGTACGTGGTACATACCGTCAAGGTGGTGGTGTTCCTCACCTGATCGCTGTATACCAAGACAAAACTGGTGCAGCACGTGACGTAGCTCTGTCCTACGCTAGCGCAAACGGTGGTGGTCGTGCCGGTATCATTGAAACAAACTTCCGCGAAGAAACAGAAACCGACTTGTTCGGTGAACAAGCTGTTCTGTGTGGTGGTGCTGTTGAGCTGATCAAAGCTGGTTTCGATACATTGGTTGAAGCTGGTTACGCGCCAGAAATGGCTTACTTCGAGTGCTTGCACGAACTGAAGTTGATCGTTGATCTGATCTACGAAGGCGGTATCGCCAACATGAACTACTCCATCTCCAACAACGCGGAGTACGGTGAGTACGAAACAGGTCCTAAGATCATTACTGATGACACACGTAAAGCAATGCGTGAAGTTCTGGCTGACATCCAAAACGGTGTTTACGCTAAAAACTTCATCTTGGAGCACACTGCTGGAGCCCCAACATTGACATCGCGTCGTCGTATCAACGCTGAATCTCAGATTGAGCGTGTGGGCGAACAACTGCGTGCAATGATGCCTTGGATTGCAGCCAACAAATTGGTTGATAAATCCAAAAACTAAGCATGTGGCGTGATTAACGCCATAAGGCTGGCCTAGGGATCTCCCTGTGCCAGCCTTTTTGTTTTTTGTAATTGCCCATAAGCTGCTAATATCTCATTCTTACCCAGCTGCTTTTAAGCGGTTTCTTTGGTTTCTTACCTTCAGCTTGAATTATGCCCGGTCGCAATACAGACGAATTACGTCGTCGCAGTATTTACCTTTTACCTAACGCGTTTACTACCGCGAACTTATTCGCTGGTTTTTATGCCGTCGTGCAGGCCATGAATGGGCGGTTTGAAGTGGCTGCTATAGCCATATTCTTGGCGATGGTATTTGATGGTATGGATGGGCGAGTAGCGCGCCTGACTAATACGCAGTCCGCCTTCGGTGAGCAGTATGACTCCATGGCTGACTTAACTTCTTTTGGTGTGGCGCCTGCATTGGTGATGTATGTGTGGGCACTCCAAGATCTAGGTCGATGGGGGTGGTTGGCAGCATTCGTGTTTGTTGCGGGTGCGGCATTGCGCTTGGCGCGTTTCAACACCAATATCGCTGTTGTGGATAAACGCTTCTTTCAGGGCTTACCTAGTCCTGCGGCGGCTGCGCTCATTGCTGGCTTTGTGTGGTTGTCGGTGGATAATAAATTGCCGATTTCTACGCACGTATTGCAGTGGAGCGCCTTTGTTCTCACGATTTATGCTGGCGTCGCCATGGTCTCCAATGCGCCTTTCTACAGTGGCAAAACATTTGCATTGAGCAAAAGTGTGCCGTTCTGGGGCATGTTGCTGCTGGTGTTGCTGTTCGTGTTTGTCTCTTCCGATCCGCCGGTAGTGCTGTTTGGCTTGTTTGTGCTGTATGGCTTGTCGGGTTGGGTGGTGATGGCATGGCGCTGGCATCGTGCGCGTAGGCTGATTGAGCAGCGCCGAGAGGATGCTTAATCCATACCGCGAAATATACCGTCGTTAATATCACGCGGATCAGGGCCAGGATGGTGGTGAACCAACTGGCCCTTTTCATTGAAGTACATATACATCAGCGAATTGAACGCACCGCCTTGCTTATAACGGTATGACCAGGTGCGATAGGTGACGCCTTTCCATCGGGCAAATTCATCAACAGCGGGTGGGCCGTACCAACAGGCAATCATGGAGGCATTCCAGTCATGTTGGTCTAATTGCCTAAAACCCTCATCAGAAAGCATTTGCTGTATGGAGAGAATGATGTTTTGTTCATCCACCTCGGCCGTCCACGCGTAGTAACCCATAGGTTGGGTGGACCAGTTCACCAGTTCGGGTTTGACGTTATTGCAGCGCTGGGTGGGTGTGCCGTATTCGTTAATGGCTGTGTCTAAGGCGGTGCCGGGTGATACGTTGCTTAGACTGGTGCAGCCCGCCATCAATAGGCTGACAAAAGTAATGCAGGGTAGGGCGGTAAAGCGTGGCATTTTCGTACTTCCTGTGGTGGCAGCGCCTAATTACGGGGTTGCGTAATTGAAGAATCTTACGTGCTTGGGCGTTTTGCTATATAATTCCAGATTGTTTTGCGTAAGCAAAGTGTTTTTGCTGATGACACGATAGGGCTCCTCGGTTCTATCGCAAGTTATTTGAGGATAATGTTATGACAGTAGTAGTTAAAAAAACCGAAATCGTTTCGGAATACCAACGTAAAGCCGGCGATACTGGTTCTCCAGAAGTTCAAGTAGCGCTGCTTTCGGCACGTATTGCTCATTTGACAGAGCACTTCAAAACCCACGTTAAAGATCACCACTCACGTCGTGGTCTGCTGCGCATGGTTAGCCGTCGCCGTAAACTGTTGGATTACTTGAAAGATCGTAAGCCTGACGCTTACCGCGCGTTGATCGAAAGACTCGGTCTGCGTAAGTAATATGCCGGGGCATGCCCCGCACGAAATAACCGTGCTTGCTGCAAGAAACCTCTTGCGGTACGCACGGTTTTTTATTGTAAGGAACGTAGTGAATGTTCAATAAAGTCACAAAAAAATTCCAGTACGGCGCACATGAAGTTGTGTTGGAAACGGGTGAAATTGCACGGCAGGCATCAGGTGCCGTGCTTGTTTCTGTTGAAGATACCGTTATTTTGGCAACCGTTGTAGGTGCTAAAAAAGCTAAAGCCGGTCAGGATTTCTTTCCTTTGACCGTAGATTACGTAGAGAAAACCTACGCTGCTGGGCGCATTCCCGGTGGTTTCTTTAAGCGTGAAGGTAAGCCATCAGAGCGTGAGACATTGACTTCACGTCTGATCGACCGTCCGCTGCGTCCGTTGTTCCCAGAAGGGTTCTACAACGAAGTTCAAATCATCATTCACGCGCTGTCCGTTAATCCTGAGATTGACCCAGTTATCCCAGCGTTGATTGGTGCGTCAGCTGCATTGGCTATTTCTGGTATTCCATTCAATGGCCCTGCTGGTGCAGCGCGTGTGGGTTATGTGGATGGTCAGTACGTACTGAACCCAACTACAGCTCAAACAGAGCAATCCAAGTTGGACTTGGTTGTGGCTGGTACAGAGGCTGCTGTGTTGATGGTTGAGTCTGATGCTCAGCAATTGTCTGAAGACGTGATGTTGGGTGCGATTGCCTTTGGTCACGAGCAAATGCAAAACGTGATCAATGCGATTCATGAGTTGGTTGAAGATGCCGGCAAACCTGAATGGGATTGGCAGCCAGAGCCAGCTAACGAAGCATTGATCAGTGCTGTGCGCGCTGTTGCTTTTGATCAGTTGAAAGAAGCCTACCAAATCCGTGAAAAACAAGCGCGTACATTGCGTTTGAAAGAGATCAGCCAGTCTGTGAAAGACTCCTTGGCTGCTTCCGCGGAAGAAAAAGGCGAAGCTGCTCCTGATTCAGTGGGTGTTGAAAACATTCTGTTTGATTTCGAGAGCCAGATTGTTCGTAGTCAAATTCTGAGTGGCGAGCCGCGTATTGATGGTCGCGATACACGTACGGTCCGTCCTATTTCTATCCGTACTGGCGTATTGCCACGTGCTCACGGTAGTGTGTTGTTCACTCGTGGTGAAACGCAAGCCTTGGTTGTAGCCACACTGGGTACACGCCAAGACGAGCAGATCATTGATTCCGTCATGGGTGAGTACCGTGATCGTTTCATGCTGCACTACAACTTCCCTCCGTTTGCTACAGGCGAAACAGGCCGTTTTGGTGCGCCTAAGCGTCGTGAGATCGGTCATGGTCGTTTGGCTAAACGCGCTTTGGCTCACATGCTGCCTCCAGCGGAAGACTTCCAATACTCGTTGCGTATTGTGTCTGAGGTGACTGAGTCCAACGGTTCGTCCTCTATGGCGACTGTGTGTGGTGGCTCATTGGCAATGATGGATGCGGGCGTGCCTATGACTGATCACGTTGCTGGTGTGGCAATGGGTCTGATCAAAGATGGTGGTAAGTTTGCTGTGTTGACCGATATCTTGGGTGATGAAGATCACCTGGGCGATATGGACTTCAAAGTAGCGGGTACAGAGCACGGTATTACTGCATTGCAGATGGATATCAAGATTCAAGGTATCACTACTGAAATCATGAGTGTTGCATTGGCTCAGGCTCGCGAAGGCCGCATGCACATCTTGGGTTTGATGAAAACATCCTTGGAAGGTGCGCGTACAGAATTGTCCGCATTTGCTCCACGTATGTTGACAGTAAAAATCAACCCAGAAAAAATCCGTGATGTGATTGGTAAAGGTGGCGCGACTATTCGTACGCTGACCGAAGAAACTGGTACGCAGATCGATATCGGTGATGATGGCACAATCACAATTTCTAGTGCTGACCTAGAGAAAGCACAAGAAGCTGAGCGTCGTATCAAAGAAATCACAGCAGAAGTAGAAGTGGGTCAAGAGTACGAAGGCCCAGTGCTGCGTATTCTGGATTTCGGTGCGATTGTGCAAGTGTTGCCAGGTAAAGATGGCTTGCTGCACATCTCTGAGATTGCTAACTACCGTATTGCCAACGTGAATGATGTATTGAAAGTTGGTCAGGTTGTGAAATTCAAAGTTATAGAAGCTGATGATAAAGGCCGTCTGCGTCTGTCTATCAAAGCTTTGGGTGGCATTGAAGCTCAAGGGGGTGAAGCTGCTCCTGCGGCACCAGAGGCTGACACAGCTGCTGAATAAGTCTTTGTGTGCTAGCGTAAGCTAGTTATATAAAGCAAAAAATCCCGGATTGGGCATTCGTGCTCACCGGGATTTTTTTATGTGGACAGCATGGCTGGGTAACAAGAGGGTATTTTGCGGCTTTCTGCGTATACAAACGGTTAAATTTACGGTATAGTTTTCTTCTTTGCTGTTTTGAGCCAATCTTATTGGTGCAATATCAGTAAATCAAACTTGGAAGCGTGCCAGAGTGGTTGAATGGACTGGTCTTGAAAACCAGCGATGGGGTAACTCATCCGTGAGTTCGAATCTCACCGCTTCCGCCAAACAAGTTTGTGTGGCATCCATGGCGGAATAGGTAGACGCAAGAGACTTAAAATCTCTCGATCAAACGATCGTCCCGGTTCGATTCCGGGTGGATGCACCAACATCTCTTATGCCTTCGGGCTCATCTATTATCCTTTTGATTCTGTTCGAGTCATAATAGACCTCTCTGTAGATCTATGTATAAGGGTAGTGAATATCATGAAAGCCATAGAAATCTCCCAACCAGGTGGTCCTGAGGTATTGCGCTGGGTTGATAGGCCTATGCCAGAGCCAGCGGCAGGGCAGTTATTGTTGCGTGTGATAGCAGCCGGCGTGAATAGGCCGGATGTGATGCAGCGCAAAGGTATGTACCCTGCGCCTGCTGGGGCTTCTGATATACCAGGCTTAGAGGTTTCTGGGGAGATCGTGGGTGGCGATGTAGAGGGTAGTGGGTATGCGCTGGGTGATTGCGTGTGCGCGTTACTGCCAGGTGGTGGCTACGCACAATACTGCGTAGTGGATGCGATGCATTGCTTACCTATCCCTAAAGGTATAGATCCTGTCCACGCTGCTGGTATACCCGAAACGGCGTTTACGGTATGGAGCAATATCTTTAATCGTGGTGCTTTGGCGGATGGCGAGTCTTTGCTTGTGCATGGTGGAGCAAGCGGTATTGGGGTCATGGCCATACAGTTGGCAGTCGCTAAAGGGCATCGTGTCTTTGCTACGGCTGGTAGTGATGAGCGTGTAGCCATTATTAATGCGCTAGGTGCCACCGGCATTAATTACAAAACGCAGGTATTTGAAGAGGTTGTGCGTGAGTCTACAAACAATCGTGGCGTGGATGTGATTCTGGATATGGTGGCGGGCGACTATATTAATAGAGATATACGTTGTCTGGCAGATGATGGCCGTATTGTGGTCATCGCTTTGCAGGGCGCTCCTAAAGGTGAGGTTAATTTTGCGCAAATGATGTTGCGTAGATTGACGCTAACGGGTTCAACTCTACGTGCTAGGGATCAGCGCTTTAAGGCTGATCTGGCTAAGCAGGTGCGTGAGCAGGTATGGCCATTGCTGGAGCGCGGTGCTGTTAGCGTTAAAGTGCATGCGGTGTTTGATATGGCCGATGCAGTGCAAGCGCATGCCATGATGGATGCCGGTGAGCAGGTTGGGAAAATCATCCTACGCGCATAAAGAGTGGTGCCATTAGGCGCTAGTCAATATGGCGATGCGAAAAGTGCACAATTTCTAAGCGTAAATCTGGGCAACACGCTACAATTATCGGTTGTTTTATTTGTGATGGCCTTTGGCCTTCAGGTACTAGAGGTCAATGACAACTACAACTCGCTCTCCTCTTATTATTGGTAACTGGAAAATGAATGCGTCGCTGGGCGGCAGCACGGTGCTGTTGCAGGCGTTAGCGCATTACCGACCAAGCCAGGCCTGTGAGCTGGCAGTCTGTGTGCCGTTCCCTTATTTGGCTCAAGCGCAAGAGATTCTTGCGGGCTCCTTGGTCTCATGGGGTGCGCAAGACGTTAGTGATCAGCAGCAAGGTGCGTACACAGGTGAAGTATCAGCGGCTATGCTGCAGGATTTTTCTTGTAAGTGGGCGTTGGTGGGGCACTCTGAACGCCGACAACGTCATGCTGAGTCAGATCAATTGGTGGCTGATAAAGCAGTGCAGGCACTGTCTTGTGGTGTTACGCCAGTTTTTTGTGTGGGTGAAAGCGATGCTGAACACGAAGCTGGTGAAGCGCATACTGTAGTCTTGCGACAATTGCAGCCTTTGCTGGATTTGGGTGCGGATGTTGTGAGACGAGTGGTTGTAGCCTATGAGCCAGTCTGGGCCATAGGTACAGGGAAAAGTGCAACGCCAGAGCAGGCTCAGGCTGTGCATGCGTTTATACGCGAGTGCTTGCGTAACAGCGGTGCTGAAGAAGTGCGTGTGTTGTATGGCGGTAGCGTCAATGCGGCAAATGCAAAGAGTTTGTTCGCCATGCCTGATATAGATGGTGCATTGGTGGGTGGTGCGGCACTTAAGGCCGAAGAATTTTTAGCGATAGCGGCGATATAAGCCACGGAGTGATCACATGGAATGGATTCAACCAGTCTTGCAGGCAGTGCAGGTATTGTCTTCACTGACTATTATTGGTTTGGTGTTGTTGCAACAAGGTAAAGGGGCGGACATGGGGTCGTCTTTTGGTAGTGGTTCAGCAGGTAGTGTGTTTGGTGCTGCTGGTGCTGCCAACTTCTTGTCGCGCACGACTAAGTATGCCGCTATTGTGTTTTTTGTTTCTACCGCGGGTTTGGCGTGGGTGGTTTACAAGCCTTCCGCTAAAGCTGAAATCGAATCGGGTGTGATGCAGGGCTTTGAGTCCATCATTCCAGGTATGTCGGCTCCAGCGCCTACTACACCTGCTGCGCCAGATGTGAGTGTGCCAGTGGTTCCGGCTGTACCAGCTCCGGCAGCAAGTGTGCCGCAAGCGGTTGAGCCTGAGGCTGAAAGCAAAGTAGAAGAGGCTCCTGCGGTTGAATCTGCTGAATCTACAGAAGAAGTAAAAGAGCCAACTACAGCAGAGTAACCCTCTCTGTTTGCTCTCTATAAAAGGCCGATCAATGATCGGCCTTTTTGTTTGTGGGGCAATAGATGCACTTATGCTGCAAAAGTACTTGTGCCCGTGGGGGATCATGCTAGAATAACGATCTTTCTAGATGTCGATGTGGTGGAATTGGTAGACACGCTATCTTGAGGGGGTAGTGGCGCAAGCTGTGCGAGTTCGAGTCTCGCCATCGACACCAAAAAACATTGAAGCCGGGTTAGCCCGGCTTTTTTGCGCCCGTCTTTTGTGGGATGGGGTGCGAGAGGTTGTTTGGGTGGCTTCAGGGGTTGTGTTGGGGCTGCTCGGTGCATGTTTGGGTGAAAGTGTTGATGCGTTTCGAGATTCTTCACTTGTAGATAAATCAACTACTTACAGCGGTATGTTCGATTTTTGCTTTAAATTTATTTGAGCTTAAAGGGCATTGGGGTTGGGCGGGTGTAAACCCTGTTTTGTTGTATGGAAGTGACGTTTTTGTCGTGTATAGACTACAGAAAAGTGACTTTATGCAGGGTAATCACATCAAACAATAGTCAACGCGGCGGAATTTTGATGCAATAGCTCTAACTTCCCATTGCGGAGTTAGAAAGAGCAGTAGCACCTACATGTTGTGAGTGGCTGCTCTGATTTACTCAAAAAATCCACGGAGATTTCATACATGAAAAAGACTCTGCTCGCTGCTGCTTTGATGGCCGGTTTCGCTGGCGTTGCTCAGGCAGAAACTTCCGTAACTCTGTACGGTATCGTTGATACAGGCTTGGGTTACACACAGTTCAAAAACAAAGACACAGACGTTAAAGCAACTCGCACAGGTTTCTACGACGGCGTTCAGTCCGGTAACCGTTGGGGTCTGCGCGGTAGCGAAGATCTGGGCGATGGTCTGCGTGCTGTTTTTACATTGGAAAGCGGTTTCACACTGCAAAACGGTAAATCCGCTCAAGACAACCGTTTGTTCGGTCGTGAAGCAACTCTGGGTCTGGCTGGCGACAGCTGGGGTTCCTTGGTGTTCGGTCGTCAACAAAACGTAGCTTCCCGCTACATTGGTGACATCGCTAGCCCATTTGGCGATTCCATGGAATTGGCTGCAATCGGTAAAACATTTACCTCCGCAGCAACTGTTCGCGCAGACAACACAGTTGTATACGCAACACCTAACTTCAATGGTTTTGACTTCGCTGTTGGTTACTCCTTCAACGTAAACGGCGCACAAAACTGGGATATCAAAGACGCAGCTAACAACCCTAAAGACCAAAACGCTAAACTGGTAACAACCGGTCTGCGTTACGCAAATGGTCCAGTAGCGGTTGCTGTTTCTTACGACAACCTGAAAGCTTCTGCATGGGATAAATCCGCACAAGCTTGGAACTTGGCTGGTAGCTACGACTTTGAAGTTGTAAAACTGCACTTGGCCTGGGGTCAAGAGCGTAACGGTACTTTGACAGGCCGTGGTTACAGCAGCAGCATTGACGGCGACCTGAGCATGGGCTTTGGTGCTGGTTCTCAAGTTGATTACAAAACCAACAACTTCGCAGTTGGTGTAAGCGCACCTGTTGGCGCTGCTGGTAAAGTAATGGCTGGTTGGGCAATGTCCCGCGTTAGCGACAACGACTGGTTCGATGCTAACGGCGAGAAAAAATCCCAAAACTTGTTCAGCTTGGGCTACACATACAACCTGTCCAAACGTACAAACGTTTACGCAGTTGGTACATACGGTACTGGCTACGCATTCCAGAACGTACGTGCTACACAGGCTATCGTAGGTCTGCGTCACCGCTTCTAATCATGTCGCATGGCTTAGCCATGTATCATGATGGCCTGCTTCGGCAGGTCGATGCGAAATGCTTAGGCATGGAAAAGCCACTCTTCGGAGTGGCTTTTTTTTATGTCTGGGGTTTTTTTGTGCTTGAGCTTCTGATTGGGGTCGGAGGCTTGGGTGTGAGTTTGTTTGCGGGTGGTATGGGAGTGCCTGGCTTGTTGGTTGGGTTCTAGTGCTTGTGGCTATCTCAGCGTGTGGGGTTGCTTGCTACGGATTGTGGGTGGTGTGGTGAGGGGGTTGCTGTTGTTGTTGTTGTTGTTGTTGTTGTTGTTGTTGTTGTTGTTGTTGTTTGTGATCTATATCGGTTGAGGATGTTTTTTTATAACGCTAATTAGGGGGGTGTGTTTTTCTATTCATGGTTTATTGGTGTGCTCATGCTGCTGGTTTATGCGTGAATTTTCTATTTTTATTCCCAAAAAATACCTCTAAACCCTTATTTCTTTAAGCTAAAAGTCAGCTGACACCTTTTGTAATGAATTAATGCTAGCTGTGGCAATGTAGTTGTAATATTGGTACAGCGGGCTAAAAGGTAGTGCTGGTAAGCTTTTTTTTTCTAAAAAAGCGTCTGGTCGGTCTAATTTGAGTCGGGCTAAGGGTTATAGCCTCAAAGACTATATGAAAATGCTACAATCCAAGGGTTTACTTACTGTGAATGGGTGTGTTGCATGAATCTGCAGAATTATTTCCCCATCTTGCTATTTGTCCTAGTTGCGACGGGTATTGGTGGGGCATTGTTAGCGGCTGGTCGCATTTTGGGGCCACATCGTCCTTACGATGAAAAGCTATCACCATACGAGTGTGGTTTTGAAGCCTTCGGCGACTCCCGCATGAAGGTGGATATTCGCTATTACCTGATCGCCATTTTGTTCATTATGTTTGATTTGGAAATTGCCTTCTTGTTCCCTTGGGCTGTTGCCAACGGGGTAATTGGAATGGTGGGTTTCTGGTCTGTTCTAGTTTTCCTAGGCATTTTGACAGTGGGCTTTTTGTACGAATGGAAAAAAGGCGCCCTGGATTGGGAATAAGCATACTGAGCATACCCACTAGGGTAGGCGTCTGCTAAAGGCAAAAAACTATGGCTATAGACGGCATTTTGAAAGAAGGTTTTATTACTACCAGTGCAGACAAGTTGCTGAACTGGGCGAAAACAGGTTCCATGTGGCCGATGACATTCGGGCTGGCCTGTTGTGCGGTAGAGATGATGCATGCGGGTGCTGCCCGTTATGACTTAGATCAATTTGGTATCATTTTCCGTCCCAGCCCGCGTCAGTCTGACTTGATGATCGTAGCTGGTACTTTGTGCAACAAAATGGCGCCTGCCTTGCGCAAGGTGTACGACCAGATGGCTGAGCCACGTTGGGTGGTTTCCATGGGGTCCTGTGCCAACGGCGGTGGCTACTATCACTACTCGTACTCAGTTGTTCGTGGTTGTGATCGTATTGTTCCGGTGGATGTGTATGTGCCGGGCTGTCCGCCAACTGCTGAAGCGCTGGTCTATGGCCTGCTGCAGGTGCAGAACAAAATCCGTTTAACCAACACCATCGCGCGTTAAGCGTCGGGTCTGTTTTAGCTAGGTACGTACATCATGACACGACTAGAAACGCTACAAAAAAACATTCTCGCCGTATTTGGTGAAGAAGCTGCGCTGACACTGGATCGCAACGAACTGACACTGGAAGTGCCAGTAAGCGATTGGGTGCAAACCTGTACCACTCTGCGTGACCATAAAGATTTGTCGTTTGAAATCTGTATGGATCTGTGTGGTATGGATTACTCAGCATGGCGTGCTCCCACTTACGACTTTGATCCCTCCTTGTTCCCACATCGCTTTGCAGTAGTGATTCACTTGCTGTCAGTTAAACATAACTGCCGCATGCGAGTACGCTGCTTTGTGCCTGGTGATGACTTCCCCGTTTTACCTACACTGTTCCATGTATGGCCCACAGTGAACTGGTTCGAGCGTGAAGCCTTCGACTTGTACGGCATTGTGTTTGAAGGTCACCCTGATCTGCGCCGCATTCTTACCGATTACGGCTTTATCGGTCATCCCTTCCGCAAAGATTTCCCTATCTCCGGCTATGTGGAAATGCGTTACGACGCAGAACAGAAACGGGTTATCTATCAGCCTGTCACTATTGAGCCGCGTGAAATTATTCCACGTGTGGTTCGTGAAGACGATTACGGAGTGGGGCGCTAAGTACCATGGCAGAAATTCAGAATTACACGCTAAACTTTGGTCCTCAACACCCGGCCGCACACGGTGTGCTGCGTCTGGTACTTGAATTGGACGGCGAAGTTATTCAACGCGCTGACCCACATATTGGTCTGTTGCACCGCGCGACAGAAAAACTGGCCGAACACCGCACGTTCTTGCAAGCATTGCCCTATATGGATCGCTTGGACTACGTGTCTATGATGGTGAATGAGCACGCTTACTGCTTGGCAGTAGAGCGTTTGGTAGGGGTTGAAGTTCCTCTACGTGCTCAGTACATCCGCGTGATGTTCGACGAAATTACCCGTATCCTGAATCACCTGATGTCCGTAGGTTCTCACGCTCTAGACGTGGGTGCTATGGCGGTGTTCTTGTACGCGTTCCGTGAGCGCGAAGACTTGATGGATGCATACGAAGCTGTATCCGGTGCACGTTTGCACGCTGCATACTACCGTCCAGGTGGTGTGTATCGCGACCTGCCAGATACCATGGCTTTGTACCAAGGTAATAAATACCGCAGCGAAAAAGAATTGAAAGCGATGAACGAAGCTCGTTCAGGCTCGTTGTTGGATTTCTTGGAAGACTTTACTGATCGCTTCCCAGCATGTGTCGATGAATATGACACCTTGCTGACGGATAACCGTATTTGGAAACAGCGTTTGGTAGACGTGGGTATCGTGACTCCTGAGCGTGCTAAAGCGCTGGGCTTTACTGGCCCTATGCTGCGTGGCTCCGGTGTGGAATGGGATACACGTAAGACACAGCCTTACGAAGTATACGACCGCATGGAATTCGATATTCCTGTGGGTACTAACGGTGACTGTTACGACCGTTACTTGGTACGTATGGCTGAAATGCGTGAAAGTAACCGCATCATTCGCCAGTGTATCCAGTGGTTGCGTAACAACCCAGGTCCAGTGATTACCGACAACCATAAAGTGGCACCTCCTTCACGCGAACGCATGAAGACAGGTATGGAAGATTTGATCCACCACTTTAAATTGTTCTCTGAAGGTATGCACGTCCCATCAGGCGAGGTTTACGCTGGTGTTGAGCATCCTAAAGGTGAGTTCGGGATTTATTTGGTGTCAGATGGTGGTAACAAGCCTTACCGTATGAAGATTCGTGCACCTGGTTTTGTGCACTTGCAGTCGCTGGACGAAATGTCCCGTGGCCACATGATTGCTGACGCTGTCACGATCATTGGTACACAGGATATCGTGTTCGGCGAGATCGACCGCTAAGGCATCACCATGGAAGAACGGAATCAAACTATGCTGCTTTCCGAAAAAGCTTATCAAAGCATCGACAAGGAACTGTTGAAGTTCCCCGATGACCAAAAACGCTCAGCCATTATGGCCTCCTTGGCGATTGCCCAGCAGGAATTGGGTTGGGTGTCTACCGAGGTAATTGAAGACGTGGCGAACTACTTAGGTGTACCAGCGATTGCGGTACAGGAAGTAGCCACCTTCTACAACATGTTCCAGACTCGTCCAGCTGGCCGTTACACCATTTCTGTATGCACTAACTTGCCTTGCGCGTTGCGTGACGGCGTGAAGTCTGGTGAGTACCTAAAAGAAAAATTGGGTGTGGAGTACGGTGAGACAACTGCTGACGGCATGTTCACAGTGATTTCTGGCGAATGCATGGGCTCCTGTGGTGACTCGCCCGTCATGTTGGTGAACAACCAGCATATGTGTGTGCGTATGGAAGCTGAGCGTATTGACGCCATGTTGGATGGGCTTAGAAAACAGGGAGAGTCAGCATGAGCGCACCTGATATCTTGAAGCAGTTGTCGCAAGGCCTGACACCTGATCCAGCCAATGATTTATCACGCAGCATGATTTTTCATGGCCGTCATATCCAGCCTCAAATGTTGGCAGACCTAGACGGTACAAACTGGGGGTTGGAAGATTACGTTAAGCGTGGTGGCTATGAGGCTCTGCGTAAAGTCGTAACCAGCATGACACCTGATGAAGTCATTGCTGAAGTAAAAGCATCTGCGTTGCGTGGTCGTGGTGGTGCAGGTTTCCCCACAGGCCTGAAGTGGAGCTTCATGCCTCGTACATTGCCAGGTCAAAAATACTTGGTGTGTAACTCTGACGAGGGTGAGCCAGGTACCTTTAAAGACCGTGACTTGTTACGCTTCAATCCACATATTGTGATTGAAGGTATGGCTATTGCTGCGTATGCCATGGGCATCAGCGTTGGCTACAACTACATCCACGGTGAGATTTTTGAAGTTTACCAACGCTTTGAAGAAGCGTTGGAGCAAGCGCGTAAAGCTGGTTTCTTGGGTGACAAACTGTTTGGCACCGACTTCAACTTCCAATTGCATGCGTTCCACGGTTATGGCGCATACATTTGCGGTGAAGAAACAGCCTTGCTGGAATCCTTAGAAGGTAAAAAAGGCCAGCCACGCTTTAAACCGCCATTCCCTGCAAGCTTCGGTTTGTATGGCAAACCAACAACCATTAACAATACGGAAACCTTTGCATCAGTGCCTTGGATTATCCGTAACAGTGGTCAGGCATACCAAGAAATTGGCTTGCCTAACGCTGGTGGTACAAAGATTTTCTCAATTTCTGGTGACGTACAACGTCCTGGTAATTATGAAATCCCATTGGGCACACCATTCTCAACACTGTTGGAATTGGCTGGTGGCATGCGCGAAGGTCGCAAGCTAAAAGCGGTGATTCCTGGTGGATCGTCTGCACCGGTATTGCCAGCAGACATCATGATGGCCACAAACATGGACTATGACTCCATTGCCAAAGCAGGCTCCATGCTGGGTTCTGGTGCGGTAATCGTCATGGATGACACGCGTTGCATGGTGAAGAGCCTGCTGCGTTTGTCGTACTTCTATCAGCACGAAAGCTGTGGTCAATGTACACCGTGCCGTGAAGGTACAGGTTGGTTGTGGCGCATGGTTCATCGTATCGAGAACGGCAAGGGTAGACCTGAAGATCTGGATATGTTGGACGAAATCGCCCAAAACATCATGGGTCGTACGATTTGTGCGCTGGGGGATGCGGCGGCTATGCCAGTACGCAGCTTCATCAAACATTTCCGCGACGAGTTCGCACACCACATCGAGCACAGTGACTGTGTGGTGCCCAAATATTTGTAGGCTCAGGACGAACTAATGGTAGAACTCACCATCGACGGCATCAAACTGGAAGCTCCTGAAGGCAGCATGGTTATCCAAGCTGCACAGGACGCTGGGGTGTATGTGCCGCACTTCTGTTATCACAAAAAACTAAGCATTGCGGCTAACTGCCGTATGTGTTTGGTTGATGTTGAAAAAGCCCCTAAACCTTTGCCTGCGTGTGCGACACCAGTGACAAACGGTATGGTGGTACGTACACGTTCGGAAAAAGCCATCGCTGCACAGAAAAGCGTGATGGAATTCCTGCTGATTAATCACCCATTGGATTGCCCGGTTTGTGACCAGGGCGGTGAGTGTCAGTTGCAGGATTTGGCCGTAGGTTATGGCGGCTCTGAATCCCGTTATCAGGAAGAAAAACGTGTGGTCGTGGCCAAAGAAATGGGTCCACTGATCTCCACAGAGGCTATGCAACGTTGCATTCACTGTACACGCTGTGTGCGTACTGGCGAAGAAATCGCTGGTCTGCAAGAAGTGGGTATGTTGAATCGTGGCGAACACGCTGAAATCACCACGTTCGTGGGTCGTGCTGTAGAGTCCGAGTTGTCCGGTAACATGATTGACGTGTGTCCAGTTGGCGCGCTGTTGTCTAAACCGTTCCACTTCAAAGCACGTACCTGGGAATTGGCTCGTCGCCATTCCATCAGCCCGCACGACAGCATGGGTGCAAACCTGGTTGTTCAGTCCAAAATGGACCGTGTGCTGCGCGTAGTACCTTTTGAGAATGAAGCGGTAAACGAATGCTGGATCAGCGATCGTGACCGTTTCTCTTACACAGGTTTGTACACCGAAGACCGTCTGACACACCCGATGATTCGTGGTAGCGACGGTACATGGCGCGAAGCATCATGGAGCGATGCCCTACAACACGTAGTGGCCGCGATGAATGCAATACGTGAAAAATTCGGTGCAGATCAAATTGGTGGTTTGGGTAGCCCGACTGCTACAACGGAAGAGTTGGCCTTGTTGGCACGTTTGATGCGTGCTCTGGGTTCAGAAAACGTTGACTTCCGTCTGCGTCAGATTGATGCACGTTTGGATCAAGCATTGGCAGGTACTCCATGGTTGGGTATGCCAGTTACTCAGTTGAACGAGTTGGATCGTGTTCTGGTCGTAGGTTCGTTCCTGCGTAAAGATCACCCATTGATGGCACAGCGTCTGCGTCAAGCTGTGAAAGCTGGTGCACAAGTGTCCTTCATCGACTCTGCTGCTGATGATCCGCATTTTGCGCATATCCATCAGCGCATGACAGTGGCTCCTAGCCAAATCGCGAATGCAGTAGCTGAAGTAGCTGTAGCCTTGGCTGAAGCTGCGGGTGCAGCCGTTCCTACTGAGTTGGCTGGTGTGCAAGTTAGCGCAGAAGCACGACGCATCGCTGAGAGCTTGAGTTCCGGTGAGAAAGTGGCTGTGTTCTTGGGTAACGTTGTAGTGTCCAGCGATCAAGCTAGCGTCATTGCAGCCAATGCAGCAGCAGTGGCTACAGCAGCAAAAGCAACACTGGGCTGGTTGACTGCTGGTGGTAACACGGTTGGCGGTTACTTGGCTAACGCTGTGCCTGCAAATGGTGCATTGACTGCTGAGCAAATGTTGGCGCAAAGCCTGCGTGCTTACTTCGTACTGCATACAGAACCAGCTTTTGATAGCGATTACGGTGCACGTGCAGTGGAAACACTGAAAGCAGCAGCATTGTCCGTAGCCTTGACTCCTTTCCGCAGTGCGGCAGAAGAGTGGGCTGATGTGATGCTGCCAATTGCTCCATTTACAGAAACTTCAGGTTCTTTCGTGAACGCTGAAGGTCGTGTACAGAGCTTCAAGGGTGCTGCAGCTCCTTTGGGTGAAACTCGCCCAGGTTGGAAGGTACTGCGCGTATTGGGTAACTTGTTCCAGTTGGATGGTTTTGATGACGAGACTTCCGAGTCCGTTCGCGACACCGTATTGGCCGCTGGTATTGAGTCCCGCCTGAACAACGCTATCAATGCTAAACCAGCATTGGTTGTGGCTGCTGAAGGTCTAGAGCGTGTCACTGATGTACCTATTTACCGTACAGATGCGTTGGTACGTCGTGCAGAACCATTGCAGCAAACACCAGCAAGTGCGTTGCCTACAGCACGCATGAATGCTGTCACACTGGAAAAAATGTCGCTGGCTGACGGTGAAAGTGTACGTGTACGTTCTGCTCAAGGTGAAACCGTCTTGCCAGTTCAATTGGATGACACGGTGGCATCGGGTTGCGTACGTATTGCGACCGCGTTTGCAGAAACTGCATCGTTGGGAAGCAGCTTCGGTCAACTGACAGTGGAGCGTGTCTAAATGGAACTGCTGACTACTATTCAAAACTTCGGCGAAGGTTTGATCGGTCCTACCGCATGGTATGTGGTGTGGACACTGATCAAAATCGTATGTATCGCTTTGCCGATCATTATCTGCGTTGCCTACCTGACATACTGGGAACGTAAGATGATTGGTTTCATGCACGTTCGTAAAGGTCCAAACCGCGTGGGTCCACGTGGTTTGCTGCAGCCTTTTGCTGACGTGTTCAAGTTGCTGACCAAAGAAGTGATTGTGCCTAGCAAGGCTAACAAAGTGCTGTTCTTCTTGGGCCCAGTGGTAACACTGATGCCTGCGCTGGCAGCATGGGCAGTGATTCCTTTTGGTCCAGAAGTGGTATTGGCTAACATTAACGCTGGTCTACTGTACATCTTGGCGATTACCTCGCTGGGTGTATACGGTGTGATCGTGGCCGGTTGGGCTTCTAACTCCAAATACGCGTTGTTGGGTGGTCTGCGTGCAGCTGCTCAGGTGTTGTCTTACGAGTTGGCGATTGGTTTTGTGCTGATTACTGTTTTGTTGGTATCCGGTACATTGAACCTGAGCGAAATCGTACAAGGTCAAGATCGCGGTATGTTTGCTGATAGTGGCTTGAACTTCCTGTCTTGGAACTGGTTGCCGCTGTTGCCATTGTTTGTGGTTTACGTGATTTCTGCTGTGGCAGAAACCAACCGTCACCCATTTGACGTGGTGGAAGGTGAGTCCGAGATTGTGGCGGGCCCGATGGTAGAGTACTCCGGTATGGGTTTTGCTCTATTCTTCTTGGGTGAGTACGCCAACATGATCTTGTTGTCGGCACTGGCATCCATCATGTTCTTGGGCGGCTGGTTGCCAATCGTTGACTTTGCACCCTTTACCTGGATTCCAGGCTGGTTGTGGCTGGGTCTGAAAACCTTTGTTGTAGTGTCAATGTTCATTTGGTTCCGTGCGACATTCCCACGTTACCGCTATGACCAAATCATGCGTTTGGGCTGGAAAGTGTTTATTCCGCTGACAGGTATCTGGCTGCTGGTAGTCGCGATCTGGATGCAGACACCCTGGAACATCTGGCAATAAGGCTCGGGGGCTAAATAATTATGGAAGCGATTAAAGATTTTTTTGGCAGCCTGATGCTGTCCGAGATGCTGAAAGGGATGCGTCTAACTGGGCGTTACTTTTTCCGCCGCAAAATTACGCTGCATTACCCACAGGAAAAAACGCCTACTTCGGCGCGTTTCCGTGGCTTGCACGCATTGCGCCGCTACCCCAATGGTGAGGAGCGCTGCATTGCCTGTAAATTATGCGAAGCAGTTTGCCCAGCCTTGGCCATCTCTATCGAATCAGATGAGCGTGCCGATGGCACACGTCGTACTACACGTTACGACATCGATTTAACTAAATGCATTTTCTGCGGTTTTTGTGAAGAAAGTTGCCCAGTTGACTCCATCGTGGAAACACATATCCACGAATACCATGGTGAGAAACGTGGCGATTTGTACTTCACAAAAGAAATGTTGTTGGCAGTAGGTGACCGTTATGAGTCCGAAATTGCTGAACGACGTGCCGCTGATGCGCCTTACCGCTAAGACAGGAGCAGAACACTCATGTTTTCAACGATTCTGTTTTATGTGCTGGCGCTGGTTATTGTCATCGCTGCGTTCCGTGTAGTCACGGCGCGCAGTCCGGTGACAGCCGTGCTGCATTTGATTTTGACATTTTTTACGGCAGCAATGCTGTGGATCTCGATGGGGGCCGAGTTCTTGGGCCTATTGCTCATCGTGGTTTACGTTGGTGCTGTAATGGTGATGTTCTTGTTTGTGATCATGTTGCTGGATGTGCGTATGCCATCTGCGACAGAGCACTTCAAGGCTTACATGCCAGTGGGCTCCATCGTGGGTCTGATCATGATTGCCGAAATGGCGATTGTATTGTTGCGCGCTTGGGTGGAAGCACCTGAGGCTGCTGTAATGCCTGAAAACTACAACAACACTAAAGTGCTGGGTGTGCTGATGTACACCGACTATGTGATGGCTGTACAGGTAGGTGGGGTAATCCTGCTGGTAGGTATGGTAGCCGCTATTGCGTTGACACTGCGTCGCCGTTCCGATGTGAAGCGCACAGTTTCTTCCAAACAAGTCAAAGTACGTGCTGAAGACCGTCTGCGTCTGGTAAGTATGACTGCACAAGTGGAACAACCCTCTGCTGCTTCAGAAACTAACAGCGCTGGAGATAAACAATGATGACACTAGGGTTGACGCACTATCTGGTTTTAAGTGCCGTCCTGTTTACTATCGGTTTGCTGGGTTTCTTCTTCAATCGCCGCAATCTGCTGATCCTCTTGATGTCCGTCGAGTTGATCCTGCTTTCCGCGAACATGAACTTCGTTGCATTTTCTACCTGGTCAGGTGATGTTGCAGGGCAGGTTTTTGTTTTCTTTGTGTTAACCGTTGCAGCTGCTGAAGCAGCTATAGGTCTGGCAATTCTGGTATTGCTGTTCCGTAACTTGCAATCGATTAGCGTAAACAAACTTGACCAGCTCAAGGGTTGATGGGATCGCACATACTATGAACTCACCAAGTCTTTATTTACTTATTGCATTGGCTCCCCTGGTCGGGGCCATGGTGGCTGGCCTTTTTGGTACCGGTTTTCTGGGCCGTTTTATCGGCAAGAAAGCGGCACACAGCATCACTATTTTGGGTGTATTGATTTCCTTCATCGGTTCGGTGATGGTGTTGATGCAGACCATTGATGGTCAAACCTACAACGGTGCTGTGTACACATGGGCCACTATCGGTAACGTAAGCTGGGAAATCGGTTTCCTGATTGACCGCTTGACTGCACTGATGATGGTTGTGGTTACTTCCGTATCTCTGATGGTGCACATTTACACCATCGGCTATATGGCTGAAGACCCTGGCTACCAACGTTTCTTCTCTTACATTTCGCTGTTTACTTTCTCGATGCTGATGCTGGTCATGTCTAACAACATGCTGCAGCTGTTCTTCGGTTGGGAAGCAGTGGGTCTGGTTTCTTACCTGTTGATTGGTTTCTGGTACGAGCGTAAAACGGCGATTTTCGCAAACATGAAAGCCTTCTTGGTGAACCGTGTTGGTGACTTCGGTTTTGTGCTGGGTATTGGTTTGCTGTATGCCTACACAGGCAGCATGCGTTACGACGATGTGTTCGCGCATGTAGCACAACTGAGCACCATGAAATTCCCAGGTACTGACTGGCAATTGCTAACAGTGGCATGTATTGCGCTGTTCGTAGGTGCTATGGGCAAATCTGCTCAGGTGCCTCTGCATTCTTGGTTGCCTGACTCCATGGAAGGTCCTACACCTATCTCCGCTTTGATTCACGCGGCGACGATGGTGACAGCAGGTATCTTCATGGTGGCTCGTTTCTCTCCTGTGTATGAACACTCCACCACAGCGTTGTCCATGATCATTGTGATCGGTGCAATTGGTGCATTGTTCTTGGGTGCTCTGGGCATTATCCAAAACGATATTAAACGTGTTGTGGCGTACTCCACATTGTCCCAGTTGGGTTACATGACTGTGGCACTGGGTGCATCGACATACTCCGTCGCGATCTTCCACTTGATGACACACGCCTTCTTTAAAGCGTTGCTGTTCTTGGGTGCAGGTTCTGTGATTATCGGTATGCACCACAATCAAGATATCCGTGCAATGGGTGGGCTGCGTAAATACATGCCTATCACATGGATTACATTCTTGATCGGTACGTTGGCATTGGTTGGTACACCATTCTTCTCGGGTTTCTACTCCAAAGAAAGCATCATTGAGGCCGCTCATGCTGCCGCTGAAGCTGGTTTGTGGGGTGCTAACTTCGCGTACTACAGTGTGCTGATCGGCGTGTTTGTGACATCGCTGTACTCTTTCCGTCTGTACTTCTTGGTATTCCACGGTAAAGAAAACTTCCGCAATCCTTCTAAAGAAGCGTTGGGCGATCACCATGCGCTGGAAGGCAACCCACACGAGTCTCCATGGGTGGTGACTGTACCTTTGCTGTTGTTGGCTGTGCCATCCATCATCACAGGTATCTGGTTTGTGGATCCATTGCTGTACGGTAGTTTCTTTGACAATATCATCACCGTTCACCCAGAAGAGCACCCAGCAATTGTTGAGTTGGCTTCTGGTTGGAAAGGTTGGATGGAATACGCATTGCACGGCTTTGTGACATTGCCATTCTTCCTAGTGGTAGCGGGTATGGTCGTAGCATGGTATTGCTACCTAATTAACCCAGCTGTGCCGGCCGCGATTAAACGCAACACTGCGTTTATCAACAAGGTCATGGAAAACAAATACTACGTGGACTGGTTCAACGAACAGGTCATTGCTCGCGGTGCTCGTTGTTTGGGTACTGGTCTCTGGAAAGGGGCTGATGCAGGTCTGATTGACGGTCTGATCGTCAACGGTAGCGCTCGTGTTGTAGGTTGGGTGGCTGCGGTGTCTCGCCGTATCCAATCCGGTTTCATCTACCACTACGCTTTTGCCATGATCATCGGTATTGTGGTGCTCCTGACATTCTTTGTGCTGACGGTTAAATAATGGCAAGCGATATGGTGTCTTCAACATTTCCCTGGTTATCGCTCTCAATCTTTGTGCCCATCGTTGCCGGCCTTCTGGTGCTGGCACTGGGGCGCGATGACCGTGCCAACTTCACGCGTACTTTGGCGCTGATTGGTGCGATTGCGAGTTTTCTGGTAACAATTCCGCTGTACACGGGGTTCGACCCTAGTACAGCTGATCTGCAGTTTGTAGAGCTGACTCCCTGGATCCAGACGTTTTCCGTCAACTACCACTTAGGTGTGGATGGTATTTCGTTGTGGTTCGTTTTGCTGACAGCCTTCATCACTATTATTGTGGTGTTGGCTGGCTGGGAAGTCATTAAGGATCGCGTCGCCCAATACATGGGTGCTTTCCTGATCTTGTCCGGTTTGATGATTGGTGTGTTTGCAGCGGCTGACGGCATGCTGTTCTACATCTTCTTCGAAGCTACCTTGATCCCTATGTACATCATCATCGGGGTATGGGGTGGTCCACGTCGAGTGTACGCATCGTTCAAGTTCTTCCTGTACACCTTGCTGGGCTCTTTGTTGACCCTAGTAGCGTTCATCTACCTGTGGAACGTATCCGGTGGCAGCTTTGATATCAAAACGTGGCACGATGTGGCCTTGCCTATCAAACCGCAAATCTTGATCTTCTTAGCATTGTTCATGGCATTTGCTGTGAAAGTTCCAATGTGGCCTGTACACACATGGTTGCCTGATGCTCACGTGGAAGCGCCTACAGGAGGTTCCGTTGTGTTGGCAGCGATCATGTTGAAATTGGGTGCATACGGCTTCTTGCGTTTCTCGTTGCCTATCGCTCCAGATGCATCGCACACTCTGTCCGGTTTCATGATTACTCTGTCTCTGGTTGCTGTGATCTATATTGGTCTGGTAGCGATTGTTCAGAAAGACATGAAAAAACTGGTGGCGTATTCTTCCGTTGCGCACATGGGTTTTGTAACTCTGGGTTTCTTCATCTTCAACGCCACCGGTATGGAAGGCGCGATCATGCAGATGATTTCCCACGGTTTCGTATCTGGCGCGATGTTCCTGTGTATTGGTGTGCTGTACGACCGTTTGCACTCACGTGAAATCTCTGACTACGGTGGCGTAGTGAGTGTAATGCCACGTTTTGTGACTTTCTTCGTACTGTTCTCCATGGCTAACGCCGGCTTGCCAGGTACCAGTGGTTTTATCGGTGAGTTCACCGTGATCATGGGTGCTGTGCAGTACAACTTCTGGATTGGTCTGTTGACTGCTACGGCTCTGATTACCGGTGCTTCCTATTCGCTGTGGTTGCTGAAACGCGTAGCGTACGGCCCCATCACCAATGACAACGTGCGCAGCATGCCAGACCTAAGTGGTCGTGAGTTCTTCATCATGGCTGTGATGGCAATTGCTGTGTTGTACATGGGTGTGTATCCAAAACCGTTCACAGAAGTCATGCACGTTTCGGTTGATGCACTGTTGCAGCATGTGTCTGTATCGAAACTGTAGGCCTGGAAGATTATGGAAAATTCATTTGATTTCGCGTTAGCGCTACCTGAAATTGTGTTGCTGATCTCAGCAGCGCTGGTACTGCTGTTCGATGCTTTTAATAAAGGTGAAAACCGCCACAGCACGTTTGTGCTGTCGCTGGTTTCACTGGTGATCGTGGCTTGTGTCACGTTGTGGCAGTGGAATGCCGACATGTACGGCACTTCTTTCAGTGGTTTGTATGTAGTTGATCCACTGTCTCACTTCCTGAAGTTTGTGTCTTACATTGCTGTAGCGGTTACGTTGATCTACGGGCGTGGTTACGCTGAAGATCGTGGTCTGCTGCAAAACGGTGGTGAGCTCTACACGCTGACTTTGATGGCGTTGTTGGGTCAGATGCTGATGATCTCTGCTGGCAGCTTGCTGATGGCCTACTTGGGCCTAGAGCTGATGTCCTTTGCGCTGTACGCCTTGGTAGCATTGCGTCGTGAACATCAGGCTTCCGTCGAAGCGGCCATGAAGTACTTTGTGCTGGGCGCATTGGCTTCCGGGATCTTCTTGTACGGTATGTCCATGATCTACGGTGCAACTGGCACGTTGAATCTGGGTCAAATCGCTGCTGCGATTTCCACAGGCGAAGCGAACCATCTGACACTGGTGTTTGGTGTGGTGTTTATCGTGGCTGGTTTGGGTTTCAAACTGACTGCAGCGCCATTCCACATGTGGACTCCTGACGTGTACCAAGGCGCTCCTACAACAGTAGCGCTGGTGATTGCTGCTGCGCCAAAACTGGCAGCAGTAGCCATGGCTCTGCGTCTGTTGATCGAAGCGCTGCACGGTATTGCTATTGATTGGCAGCCAATGCTGATGTTGTTGGCGATTGCTTCGCTGGTTATCGGTAACCTGACAGCGATCATGCAGACCAACTTCAAGCGTATGTTGGCGTTCTCCACTGTGTCGCACATGGGTTTCATCTTCTTGGGCTTCATGGCCGGTGTAGGTGCAGATGGTCTGGTGAACGAAGACGCTTACGGTGCTTCCTTGTTCTACGCAGTGATCTATGTGCTGACTACACTGAGCACGTTTGGTCTGATGCTGGTACTGAGCCGTCAAGGTTTTGAATGTGAAAACATTGATGACTTCAAAGGCTTGAACCGTCGTCACCCAATCTTGGCATTTGTACTGTTGCTGTCCATGTTCTCGTTGGCAGGTATTCCACCTTTGGCAGGTTTCTACGCCAAACTGGCTATCTTGCAAGCAGTGATTGGTGCTGGTTACATCAGCGTAGCGATCGTAGCGGTATTGATGTCCTTGATTGGTGCGTTCTACTACCTGCGCGTTGTTAAAGTGGCTTACTTTGACGAACCAGAAGAGAAAAACGCAGAACCATTGTCTTTGGGCTGGGTAACTGGTGGCATTCTGTCTTTGAACGGTTTGCTGGTACTGGTTTACGGTATACTGCCCAGCGGCTTGCTGGCACTGTGTGTGCAAGTTATCCGTGATTCGTTGGTTTTCTACTAAGAGGTAATGTATGGGACAGGGTACGGCAGTTTGGGTTTTGATTGCACTATCGTTTGTGACGGCTAATCTTCCCTTTATTGTTCAACGTCCCCTGTTCTGTATGCCTTGGCGTCAAGTAGGCGAGGCAGAAGGTTCAACAGCCATCAGGCTGTTGCGCTGTGTGGTGATGGCAGCACTGGTTGCTGCCGCTGCCTATGCCTCGCACTACTATATTTCCCGTGCTTTTTTCAATAGCAGCACTGTGCTTCTGTTAACAGTAGCCGCAGTGGTTGTAGTGTTTGCGGTGTTGATGTGGTTGCCAGGTTTCTGGTTACGCAGTCAGCCTGCTATTGAAAAAGGTGTGATTACACGTCTTATAGAGTTTGTCATACTGTTTGTATTGATGGGTGTTCTAGGCTTTGCCTTTGAAGCCAGTCAAGGTAACGTGTTTCCACAGCGCTGGGAGTTCTATGCCATCGCTCTTTGTTTGTACGTGGTGTTAGGTTATCCAGGCTTTGTGTTCCGCTATTTGGTGAAACGACGCCGTGGTGTAGCATCCATGGCTGCAGACGGCCTGTACTAATACGTTATTTCTTTCCGTGTTGTAACCCTTTGAACTACTACTATGCCTCTTGATTCGGTTTGGTAGTATGAGCAAAGGGTTTTCTTTTTGTGCGTACGTATCATGTCACATCTGATTCTTCAGTCTCCATGTCTTAATCCTGTTGCTATAGAGAAAATCGCCGCTTTGGTTAGCGCAAATGGCGTGCAGGAGCTTGGTCCTACCGTAGTGCGTCTGTTGCAAGCGGATGCGAGTTGCAAAGAGGTAGTGCAAGCTGAGTGCGAACGTAAAGGTATAGACTTCGCGTTCTTGGATAACATCCAGCTGCTGCGCGAGTGCCGTATCTTGGCGATGGATATGGACTCCACGCTCATTAATATCGAGTGTATTGATGAAATTGCTGCTGCAGTAGGTCGTAAAGAGCAGGTGTCCGCGATCACTGAAGCTGCCATGCGTGGCGAGATTAAAGATTTCTCTGAAAGCCTGATTCGACGTGTGGCGTTGTTGGAAGGTGTACCTGAGTCGGCATTGCAGCAAGTGTACGAGCAGCGTTTGAACCTGAATGCGGGCGCTGAGCGTTTAGTAGGCGAAGCGAAAAAACACGGTGTACGTACTTTGTTAGTATCAGGTGGTTTCACTTTCTTTACTGAAAAGCTGAAAGCTCGTTTGGGTATTGATGAGGCCTATGCCAACACGCTGGAAGTACGTGATGGCAAGCTGACTGGCCGTGTGTTGGGTGATATTTTGGATGCACAAGCCAAAGCAGATCACGTAGCACGTTTGGCTGCAGAGCTAAACGCTACGCCTGAGCAGATCATTGCCGTTGGTGATGGTGCTAACGATTTGAAAATGATGGCCAAGGCGCATTACTCGGTGGCTTATAGGGCCAAACCAGTAGTGCAGGAGCAAGCGCGCTATGCATTGAATCATGCGCCACTAGACGGCATTATTAACTGGTTTAGACTGAGTTTCTAAATAGCTTTTCTAGTCATGAAAAAGCCTGCATGCTCATCACATGCAGGCTTTTTTGTGTAGAACAACGTTTAGGCTTTTCTAAATACCAGCGCCAAACCAGCAAGAATAGCCACCATTCCCACCAGGGCTAAAGCGGGTAGGGCATTGCCAAGAAACACGTAGTCCATAATCACCGTGACAACAGGTACTAGGTAAAACAAGCTAGTGATGTTGACGAGGTTGCCAGAACGTATCATGCGATACAGCAGCAATTGTGCGGCTACAGAAATGACTAAGCCTAGCCAGAGCAATGGAATGAGTAAGCCCCAGTCCAGATGAAGCGTTTGGGTCTCAAACGGTAGTACTACGACACACAAAAGCAGGGTCATCACATACTGTAGTGGTAGCACGGCATCGGGGGCTTGTTGAATACGTTTTTGTTTGAGCGAACCAAAGGTGATGCAGGCTAGTGCGCCTAAGCCGTAAATCAAGCCTAGCGTGGAGATATTCACTACGGAGGCACCTTGCCATACCACCAGCGCTAAACCGGCCATAGAGAGCAGTAAACCACTTAATCGCCACACCGAGAATCTGCGCTCAGTCAGTAGCAATGTAAGGACTGGTTGCGTGCCTAATAGTGTCGCTAAGAGGCCGGGGGTAATACCATGTGCCATGGATTGGAAATAGCAGATAGAGTAGCCGCCTACTAACAGCAATCCGGTACTAGCAACTTGTAGCCTAGTCCCTTTAGCGGGCCAGATGGGTCTACGTAAGCCTAAAAGCAATAAGGCGCCCATGGCTAACGAAAAACGCAACAGCAATAAGACCGTAGGTGAGGCGTAATCTAGACCCCAGCGGGTGAAAAGGGCGGCACTGCCCCATAACAAGACAAATAAACCCATGGCAGCGTGTGCTGACCATGCTGGATTCAAAAATGACATGATGTTCTCATCTAATAGAAACTATATGCGTCAACAATCAGTCGCCTTGTAGGCGATATGTGAAAGTCGAGAAGACGTGATGGTGGTCGTTAGACTACTGCTACGACGCGAGCTACAACTACGCTAGACATCACTGGAGGTGCTATAGATGAGGGAGGGGGAGGATTAGCCGCATTCACGCGCACACCTGCCGCCCAAGTAGGGCAAGCGCGAGTAGAGTGGTGTGTGGTTAATGGCATGAATGGGTTCTGTAAAGTGAACTGTACCTGCCCACTATAACGAGTGTTTTTTACGTGGGCAAGTAGTTTCACGTTGTTTTTAAGCTCTACCTATACGTTGTAGTAGGGTGAGAACCTGTTGTGATCGTTGCTTCCAATCTGCATCCGCGGGCATTTCCACCTTCAATTTGTCTGGGCCAGAAAAACGTATGTGTTTGTTTTTCTGTACCAGTTCAATCAAGGTAATAGGATCAACATTAGGTTTGCTAGAAAACTGAATATTGGCGTAATCAGCGGTCACATCCACTTTAGTAATACCTAAGGCTTCGGCAACTAAACGTATGCGGTGTACGGCCATCAAGGTCTGTGCTGCTTCAGGCAGCGGGCCATAACGGTCAATTAGTTCTTCTTGCAGATTGTTCAACGCATCGTTATCAGCTGCATGTGACAGTTTTTTGTATAAACCTAAGCGGGCATGTACATCAGGGCAATAATCGGCAGGTAGTAGAGCAGAGGCGCGTAAGTTCACTTCGCAGCCGCTGGTGAATGGGCTGTCTAAATCGGGTTCTTCGCCAGCCTTCAAGGCTTTGACAGCGGTGTTCAGCATATCGGTGTACATGGAAAAACCAATTTCTTGGATATTGCCAGACTGATGCTCACCCAGCACCTCACCTGCACCACGAATTTCCAAATCGTTCATGGCCAAGAAGAAGCCGGAGCCTAGTTCTTCCATGGCTTGAATGGCCTCCAGACGTTTCTTAGCATTGCTGGTAATGGCATCCTCGCCGGGGGTGAGTAGGTAGGCATAGGCTTGATGGTGAGAGCGCCCTACGCGACCACGTAGCTGGTGTAATTGTGCCAAGCCCAGTCTGTCGGCTCTGTGGATGACGATAGTGTTCGCACTTGGCACGTCAATACCGGTTTCGATAATGGTGGTACACAACAAGACATTGAAGCGTTTTTGATAGAAGTCTTTCATCACGCTTTCTAGTTCGCGCTCTGGCATTTGGCCATGCGCGACACCTATACGTGCTTCAGGTACTAACTCTTCTAGGCGGGCTCTACGATTCTGAATGGTCTCTACTTCGTTATGCAGGAAGTACACCTGACCGCCACGTTTCAGTTCACGCAGTAACGCTTCGCGTATGGTGCTACCGTCTTCACGGCGCACGAAGGTTTTAATGGCCAAACGTTTTTGTGGAGCTGTGGCGATGACAGAAAAGTCACGTATACCTTCCAGTGACATACCCAGAGTACGGGGGATAGGTGTAGCCGTTAGCGTGAGTATATCCACTTCGGCACGTAACGCTTTAAGCGCTTCTTTTTGGCGCACACCGAAGCGGTGTTCTTCATCAATAATGACCAAGCCTAGGTTTTTGAATTGCACACTGGATGACAAAATCTTGTGTGTGCCAATGACGATATCCACTTGCCCTGATGCTAAGCCATCAATGGCTTGTTTGCTTTCTTTGCCTGAGCGGAAACGCGATAGTTCTGCCACACGTACAGGCCAGTCGGCAAAACGGTCAGTAAAGGTTTGTGCGTGCTGTTCTGCTAATAGCGTGGTGGGGCATAGCAAGGCGACCTGCATACCATTTGCTACGGCAAGAAAGGCTGCACGTAAAGCCACTTCGGTTTTGCCAAAGCCTACATCACCACAAATCAGCCTATCCATAGGGCGACTAGAGCGCATGTCATCCAACACCGCATCAATAGCGCCTTGCTGGTCAGGTGTGGCTTCAAAACCGAAGCCTGCAGAAAATTCTTCATAGTCGCTAAAGGGCAGTTTGTACTCATTACCCGTGCGCAGAGCGCGTTTGGCGTAGAGGTCCAGTAGTTCGGCGGCAGTGTCTCGCGCTTGTTTGGCGGCTCGGCGACGTGCTTTTTCCCACTGTCCTGAACCTAATTGGTGCAGGGGGGCAGCGTCTGGGTCGGTGCCGCTATAGCGCGAAATTAGATGCAGTTGCGAGACAGGTACGTACAGAGTGGCTTCTTTTGCGTACTCAAGGTGCAGCAGTTCCATTGGGCCTTCGCCCAGATCCATCTCTATTAAGCCGCAATAGCGTCCAATGCCATGCTCACTGTGCACGACTGGGTCGCCTTCACGTAGTTCGGACAAATCGCGCACCATGGCTTCCACATCAGTGGTTTTTTCTTGTTTGTCACGGCGACGCTGGGAGCGCGCTTGGGTAGGGTATAAATCGTTTTCAGTGAGTATGCTTATGGCTGCTTCGTGCAAGGCAAAGCCTTGGGAAAGCGGCGCTACTACCAGCGCAAAATGGGCATCTGATTGTAGGAAGTCTTGCAGGTCTGCCGGAATAGATGGCACGTGTACGCCAAACTCTTGCAGCATTTGCCCCAAGGTTTCGCGTCTACCAGCAGAGTCTGCGCACAGTACGGTGCGACGTTTGGGGTCGGTGATCTCTCTACGTAGTGCAGCAACAGGGTCTTCAGAGCGGCGGTTCACAGCGACTTCGGGCAAAGCCTCGAAATCAGGGTGAGGGGCGCCGGCTTGCAGGCTCAGTCTTGGGTACTCTTTGAGTCGTGAGTACAACTCGGTTTCATTCAGGAATAACGTATGAGGTGTTAGTACCGGGCGTTCTCTATCGGCGTTTAAGAAGGTGTAGCGGCTATGGGTGTCGGTGTGAAAGTGCTCAATAGCTTGCGCCAGATCACCATGTGTTACCACCAGAGCCTGATCACTGAGGTAATCAAATAATGTGGCTGTTTCTTCGAAGAATAGCGGTAAGTAATATTCCACACCGGCAAAAGCAATGCCATTACCTATGTCTTTATAGGGGAGGGCTCTAGAAGGGTCTCCCTCGAACACCTCTCTAAAGCGACTACGAAACAGTGTGCGGGCTGCCTCATCCATAGGGAATTCTCGGCCAGGCAGCAACTGCACTTCAGGCACTGGATACAGGCTACGCTGAGTGTCAGCATCAAAGGCACGTATGGATTCTATTTCGTCGTCAAATAAATCCAACCGGTAGGGCAGAGCTGAACCCATAGGGAAGATATCAATCAATCCACCACGTACGCAGAATTCACCGGGTGCGGTAACTTGGGTGACGTGATTATAATTAGCCAGCACCATTTGTTCGCGCAGTTGGCTCTCATCCAATTTGCTGCCTTGCTTAAACGAAAAGGTATAAGCGGCTAAAAAGGAAGGTGGTGCTAAACGGTACAATGCCGTGCTAACCGGTACAGTCAGTACATCGACGGTTTTTTGCTGCAGAGCATGCATGGTTTGCAAGCGCGAAGACACTAAGGCTTCATGCGGTGAAAAACCATCATAGGGCAGAGTTTCCCAGTCAGGAAACTGACGTATGTTTAAACTGGGAATGAATAAGGGTAATTCGTCGGCCAGTCGTGATGCATCCAATGGGTTGGCACATAGAATGACTAGGGGGCGTGCACTACGCTGGGCTAGATCAGCCAGCAGACAAGCATCGCCAGAACCAGGTGGTAAAGACTGGGTATAGCGTTGCCCTGGCTTCAGGGATTTCAGCAACTCGCCAGTGCTGGGTAAAGACAGAGCGGCAGAGGTGTTGGATGAAGTCAGGGAGCTCATGGTAAGGGATGATATGAGTAAAAAAATTATTGCAATTGTACCGGCAGCGGGCGTAGGTACGCGGGCTCGCCGTGGTGGTTCGGTGTTGTTGTCAGCCACAGTGCCTAAACAATACGCCTTGATAGGTGGTGAACCCATGTTGCGCCGTACTGTGCAAGCGCTATTGCGTGAACCACGCATTAGTCAGATAAGGGTTATTGTAAGCAGGGAAGACACTTGGGTGGAATCTTGTTTACAAGGTATGGAGCGCACTGTGTGGCGTCACTGTGGCGGTGATACCCGTGATCAAACTGTACGCCAAGCGCTAGAAGATTTAAAAGCCGACGATGATACCTGGGCATTGGTACACGATGCTGCACGTCCCGGTGTGCCAGTAGAAGATTTAGAGCGCCTGATTTCTACGTGTTTAGAGCAGGATCAAGGTGGGTTGCTTGCGTGGCCTGTGACTGATACGGTGAAGCGTCAAGCGCCGTTGCAAGACGACCGGCTGGCTCGTAGTGAGCAAACCGTAGATCGCGAAGGCCTATGGCTTGCGCAAACTCCGCAAATGTTCAAAGCTAATTTCTTGTTAGAGTGTCTGCAAAAAGCACATCAACAAGGCGCGACCATTACGGATGAGGCCTCTGCAGTGGAACTGCAGGGTGTGGAACCTTTGTTGATTGCTGGCTCTAAACGTAATCTAAAAGTCACGTGGCCAGAAGATTTTGAATTGATGGATAGGTGGTTATAAGTCATGGATATTCGTGTAGGACAAGGTTTTGACGTACACGCTTTGGTAGAGGGGCGTGATTTGATTATTGGTGGTGTCACCATTCCCCACACACACGGTTTAGCGGGCCACTCAGATGCCGATGTATTGCTGCATGCCGTAACAGATGCTCTGCTAGGGGCTGCAGCGTTGGGGGATATAGGTAGGCACTTCCCTGATACTGACCCGCGCTATAAAGGGGCAGACAGCCGAGTGTTGTTGCGTGATGCGATGGCGTTGGTAGCAGGCTTAGGGTGGAAAGTCGTCAACGTGGATGCCACCGTACATGCCCAAGCGCCTAAGATTGGCCCGCACGCTGCGGCCATGGTGGCCAATATTGCTGCTGATCTGTCATTGGAAACAGACCGCGTCAATATCAAAGCAAAAACCAATGAAGAGTTGGGTTACTTAGGTCGTAAAGAAGGTATAGCCGCCACAGTGGCAGTGCTACTGTGGCGTGATTAACGTTTAAGACGGACTGCGTTTTAAGCGTGGAATAGTGATGCGCACTAATAAACCTTGGGGCGGATGTGATATCAGCTCCAAGGTGCCGTTAACGTGACCAAGCAAGCGTTCTACAATAGATAACCCCAAACCGGCACCGCTGACGCCAGTTCTGGCGGTGTCGCCACGAGAGAAAGGACGCAATAAGCGTTGTACCTCATGTGGCTCAATCCCTACCCCTTGGTCTTCTACCGTAATTTCTATACTGTTGCCGCGCGTTGAGGCTGTCAGGTGTATGTTGGCTTGATTGGTTAAGGGGCTACGACCATAGCGTCTAGCATTTTCAATCAAGTTGCTGACAATGCGTTTCAAGTCGTTGGCTTGAATGCGGGCTAACAGTGCCGTTTCAATTTCTGCTGTGAGTGTGCCGCCCAAACTTTCAGTATGTGAGCGTTCTCTATCAATCAGCTCTTGCAAAGCGTGAGACACATCAATGCCCTCTTCAGGCACAGCGCCAGCCGGTCTAGCGTATTCCATCAACTGACCAATACTGTGATCGATTTGGGCCAAGTCTTCGTCAATGGCATGACGTGTTTCATCGCTGACATTACTAAGTTCAATCTCTAGGCGCATACGGGCCAAGGGAGTACGTAAGTCATGAGAGATACCGGCCAACATGATTTCTCGGTCTGCTTCAGCTTGACGTATATCGCGAGCCATACGGTTAAAGGCGACATTTAGCTCACGAATTTCATTGGGGCCACGCTCAGGTAATGGGGAAGGGGTTTCCCCGCGTGCTAATTGTTGAGCTACTTTAGCTAGTCGTGCCAAAGGATGGTTCACAAAGCGCACACTGACAGCAGCGCCAATCAAAGCTAGCAATAATGCGGTAATGGCCCAACCCAGCCACTCTGGGCCAGCGGTAAGGCTTAATTGTTCGCGGTCAAAGACTAACCAGTATTTATCGTCATTGATATCAAAAGATACCCAAATGCCGGGCATTTGGTTTACTGACCACATCACTAGTGTTTGGCTACCTAGGCCTGCACGAATCTCCCGGTATACCTCTTGCCAGTAATTCGAACGTTGCAGGGGTTCTAAGGTGTCATTGCTGTCGCGCGGCTGTACTCGTAAGCCTTCTTTGGTTGCTAGATCCAACAGCAGCGCAGGGCGTACATGCGGTGGTGCATACATCAATGCAGAGCGGGTGATGCTAACGGCAGTAGTAACTCGCTGAGCCATCTGTCTGGCCCTTGGGCCTTCTTCCATGCTGAAAAACACTTGCAGCCACGCGCCTAGACTGATGAGCATCAGTGCAGCAAGTAGTAGGAAGGAACGACTGAATAGGCCAAGAGAAAAACCAGATCGCTGTTGCGATCTGGCTTGTGGGGACGATGGCGGTGGTGAAGTGTACATACCTCAAGTCTAGATCAGTTTCCACCATCCGGTATAAATACATAGCCTAGCCCCCAAACGGTCTGGATAAAGATGGGTTTAGATGGGTTGGGTTCTATCAATTTACGCAAACGGGAAATTTGTACATCCAGGCTACGGTCGAAAGCTTCGTATTCACGACCGCGTGCCAACTCCATTAGCTTGTCGCGTGACAGAGGAATTTTGGGATGACGAGCAAACACCTTAAGTACAGAGAACTCACCTGTAGTGATAGGTACTACTTCTTCGCCTTTAGTGAGTGTGCGAGTAGAGAGGTTCAGAGTGTAAGGGCCGAACTCGATGGACTCATTTTCTTGGCTAGGAGCACCTGGGTGTTCTTCAGTGCCACGTCTACGTAAAATAGCGTTAACACGAGCTAGTAATTCGCGTGGATTAAAGGGTTTGATGAGGTAGTCATCAGCGCCCATTTCCAAGCCTACAATACGGTCAATTTCCTCGGCTTTGGCCGTAAGCATGATGATGGGCGTGTTATCATGCCCACCACGTAAGCGGCGACAAATTGACAGGCCATCCTCACCAGGAAGCATTAGGTCTAGTACTAGCAGATCAAAGTGCTCGCGCTGCCAGAGTTTGGACATTTCTTTGCCATCCTCAGCAACAAAAACATTGAAACCTTGTTCCGAAAGATAACGGCGTAGTAGATCGCGCAGTCGAGGATCATCGTCAACGACAAGAATTTTGCGAGATAAAGGTTGTTGTGCTTGTGTATTCATAATGAAGGTGACTGGCTCCGTGTTGTTCGCATCGAGACTGTTTCAGGGAGTTAACCGACTCAGACTGGTGGGTACGAAATGTTAGGGGAAGACCATCGCGAAACGCCGTGTTTTCTAAGGCCGCTAGAGTGCAATTTTATAGATGTAACAGTGCTTGTAAAGCCCCTCTCGTAATTGTTTTGTAGTTCTTTGTTAATGACAGAAAAGACGTAAAATAGCGCTATGCAAGTACATATTTTGGCTTTAGAAACATCAACATCAGTCTGTGGCGTCGCTTTGTTAAGCCAGCAAGGTGAAACAACGCAGCTCTACGTACGTCGTCACGAAGGTAGCAGTGAGCACGCAGAATTTCTGCTGCCCATGGTAGAGGAAGTGCTGGCCGAAGCAGGCGTAAAACGGCATGAAATCTCAGCAATCGCCTTTGGACAAGGGCCTGGGGGCTTTACCGGATTGCGCGTTGCCTGTGGTGTAACGCAAGGGCTGGCCTTTGCTTTGGGTTGCCCTGTGGTACCCGTTCCATCGCTCTTGGCTGTGGCAGAAGCACTAGAAAAAGTACCTGGCCAACTAGAGGTAGTTGCCTTAGATGCACGAATGCAAGAGCTCTATGTGGCAGCGTATAGGTATGAGGGAAATACTAAAACCTGGCTGTGCTGTTACAATTCGTTACTAATTGACGCTCAGGTTTTACCAGATTGGTTGATGCACATACGTACCCAAGAAAATGAAATCGGTACCATTCGAGTGAGCGGAGATGCATTAGTGGCATTTCCTGAACTCGCTGCCAATCTGAAAGACATGCCTAGTATACAGCTAGGAGACACTGCTAAACCGGATGTTGAAGCGGTAGCGCATTTAGGGCTACGAGCATTTCTGGCTGGCGAAGGTATTGCCGCCGAATTAGCGGCGCCGAGTTATGTGCGCGATAAGGTTGCTTTTACTACCGCTGAACGAGAGCAGGGCTTGGGTGGTAACCCAGCCGCAGTATGGCGCCCAGCGTGATCATGACAAGGATGCTGAACATGACCCATGCAGTAACCATTCGAGAAATGAAACTGGCAGATGTGGCGGCGGTAGCAGGCATTGAAGCGCAGGTGCAACAGTTCCCTTGGAGTGAAGCAAATTTCCGCGATAGTTATCTAGCCTGTCATGTCATGTTCGTGGCTGAGGTGGATACTACCGTTGTGGGTTTCATGGTCATTATGATGGGGCCTGATGTGGGTGAGCTACTGCTAATAGGTGTAGATCCAGCATGGCAGTCCCAAGGAGTAGGCTCTGCCTTGCTTGAGGCTGGAGAACAGTTGGTGCGTCACAAAGGTCGTGAGGCGCTATTGTTGGAAGTCAGGCGTTCTAACCAACAAGCACAAGTATTTTATGCAGCCCGAGGTTATTGTCAGATAGGTATGCGTAAGAATTACTATCCATTAGATGAGCAGCAGCGCGAAGATGCATTGTTGCTGCAAAAAGATTTGGGCGTAGAGTAGTTATGGACGTTTCGGTTTCACCGCGTGTGGTATTGAACTCAGTGCAACTTGCTTGGCTACAAGAGCTAGGGATGGAACGTACCCACTTGCACCGTTTAGGCGCGAGTATGGAGACCACCCAAGCGGCACCCGCGACAGCGACAACAGCGGTAGTTGCATCTGCATCTACGATAGCTACACCTGCTGCAGAGCAAGCAGCGGTTCGGTCAGAAACAAGTACTCCTTCGGCCCCTGCGCTAGCACCAACACCTCAAACTGAAAGTGGTTTGAAAGCCGCTATACAGGCTTTGCGCCAAGCAGCAGGCATACGTCAAAATACACGTGCTGAGGATGATTCCGCAGCCGTTGTGACGAGTGCGCCTGCTGAAATTCCTAATACTTTTTCTGCTTTGCAAGAAGCTGTGCAGCAGTGTCAGGCGTGTGGCCTTCACCAAATGCGCTCACAAGCTGTATTTGGCAAAGGGGATCCTCAGGCTCGGTGGTTGGTGATTGCTGATGCTCCAGGTGATGTAGACGATAGGCACGGTGTTGCCTTTGATGGTCAGGCTGGCGAGTTGTTGCAAGCCATGCTAGCTAGCGTGGGTCTAGGTGAGGCAGAACACAGTTTCATCACCCATTTGGTGAAATGCCGGCCCTTAAATAACCGTATGCCCGAGGCTGACGAGATTACTGCGTGTAGCCCCTATACGTTGAAACAAATAGAGTTAGTGCAGCCAGCGTTTATGTTGGTGCTAGGGCAAATGGCAGCGAATCAGCTGTTAAACAATAACAGCGATATAGAAGAGCTGCGCGAGAAGGTGCATCACTGGCAATCGCCGCAGGGCAAGGCCATTCCGCTGATTGTGACGTATCACCCTGCTGCGTTATTGCTGCGTCCACAGCATAAAGCGAATGCGTGGCGCGACCTAGCGCTAGTTAAAGCCCTGAATCAACAGGGCTAAAACCTAACGCTATTCTTATTGGCAACGGTGGCGACTGAGTGCGCGACCGTGGCCTTTCTGGCCAATTTGTCGGCGTAGTTGTGGGAACTTGTTATGGTTATAACGGCTCCAGCGAATGAACAGCAGCATCAGACTGGCCACTAGCAAACCAAAGATTACAATAATCACGTTGATAGGCAGGTTCAGCCACAGCATCAAGCTGTAGATAGCCAGCATCAACAAGATGTTTAATTGCTCATTGAAGTTTTGTACAGCAATGGAGTGACCTGCTGATAGCAAGACGTGGCCGCGATGCTGTAGCAAGGCGTTCATTGGCACCACAAAGAAGCCAGACAGGGCACCAATCATTAGTAGCAATGTATAAACAGCCCACGGTGAATAGACCACAGGCATTAACAATACTACCAAGCCCATGACCACGCCCATAGGCAGCACTTTTAACGAGTGACGTAGTGGGATTTGACCTGCACAGACCGCACCAATGACGGTGCCTAGTGCCGCAACACCCATCAAGATAGTGGCTTCGTCAAGGGTGTAGCCCAAATGCTGCGCACCCCATTCAATAACGATTAATTGCAGCGTTGCACCTGCCCCCCAGAACAAGGTGGTGACGGCAAGAGATATCTGGCCCAATTTATCACGCCACAACACTAATACATAAAAACGGAAATCACGCAGCAAAGCGATAGGATTGGTTTTTTGTTTGGGGTATTGAATGTTGGTATTAGGGATCAGTAAATTGCACAGTGCTGCGGCAATATAAATACAGCCAATGACAAGGATCGCAATTTCAGCACGGTTCTGGGCAATTGCAGTGATGCCTGGTAGTTTCTGAAGGTAGTGATATACCTCAGGCGTGATCAGCACACCGCCTAACACTGTACCCACAATAATAGACAAGACGGTGAGCCCTTCAATCCAGCTATTACCCTTAACTAGATCGTGTGGTGGCAGCATTTCAGTCACAATGCCGTACTTGGCAGGGGAGTAAGCGGCAGCGCCAATACCCACTAAGGTGTAGGCAAAGAAAATGGTGAAAAGCTGTGTGGCCGTATCGTTAGAGATGAACTGATAGGCGAACATCAGGGCACAGCCTAAGATTTTTACCGAGTTAGTGATGAACATGACGCGACCTTTGGGGTAGGCGTCCGCAAATGCTCCCACAAAAGCTGCTAGCACTACGTAGGCAAGCGCAAACCACCACTTCATCATAGGAAGCATCCAACTCGGACCTTGCAAGTCAGCAATCAGGGCAAATGCTGCAATCAGCAAGGCGTTGTCGGCAATGGACGACAAGGCTTGTGCGCCCATGACTAGATAAAAACCTCGTTTCAAAATTTTTCCTTATTGGTAGCCTTACTTGCATTGTAAGGCATGCGCTTAGCCCTGTAGGTCATACTAGGCGCGGTATGATGCAAAATTGAAGCCAAAGAGCCAAATCATATATCAGTATCAATATTTTGATGAGTAGAATTTGGCGTGGGCGCTGTGTGCGGTATCATTACGTTTTTGGCTTTTAGCATCACGCGATAATTGGTGAATTTGTGTCAATTCGGTGGTGTTAGTAGCTTTTCGCTAACGCTTGTTTGCTGAACTTGTGCGTTTAACTCAAATAAAACTTGCCGGATTCAAGTCGTTTGTTGACCCTACCGTTATTCCTACTCCTAGCCAGTTAGTAGGGGTGGTAGGGCCAAATGGCTGTGGGAAATCCAATATTATCGACGCCGTACGTTGGGTGTTGGGTGAAACTCGAGCCTCAGAATTGAGGGGCGAGTCTATGCAAGACGTTATTTTTAACGGTAGTGGCAATAGAAAGCCGTCTGCACGAGCCTCAGTAGAGCTGGTCTTCGATAACAGTGAAGGCCGCGTTGGTGGGCAATGGAATACCTACACCGAAATTTCGGTAGGTCGTGTGCTAACACGTGATGGTACTAGTAGTTATTTCATCAATAACCAGCAAGTACGCCGCCGGGATATTCACGATATTTTTCTAGGCACAGGTCTGGGCGCCAGAGGCTACGCCATTATTGGTCAAGGCATGATCAATAGGCTGATTGAGGCCAAACCGGAAGAGCTACGGGTGTATCTAGAAGAGGCGGCCGGTGTGTCACGCTATAAAGAGCGACGCAAAGAAACCGAAAGCCGCTTGTCTGACACGCGTGAGAACTTGACTCGTCTTGATGACATCATGGGCGAGTTAGAGGATCAGCTAGAGCGCTTACACAAACAGGCTGAAGTGGCGATGCACTATAAGTCGCTACAAGAGGAAGGTGAGCTTAAGCAGCACTTATTATGGTTGCAGCGTGAAAGCAGTGCCAAAGATGATCAGCAAAAGAAAAGCGTAGCGATAGAGCAAGCCCAAACCGAAGTAGAGGCAGCCATAGGTGGATTGCGCTCTTTAGAGGCGCAACTGGAGACTTTGCGTCAGTCGCATTTTGATGAGGGCGACGCGGTACACAAAGCGCAAGCGGCTGTGTATGAAGCAGGCACACGGGTTAGCAGTCTAGAGGCCGAAATACGTCACGTGCAAGACACGCGTAACCGTATGCAAAGCCGACGCTCGCAGTTGGGGGCGCAACAACAAGAGTGGCAAGAACAGCAAGAATACTGCGCTGCTGAGTTGGAAGAACTTGCTGCCCAGCAGGAAGAGGCCGCTATACGTGTGGCAGAAGCCGAGGCCGCTACTGAGCATGCACAGGGGTTATTGCCTGAACGCGAAGCGCAACTACAAGAGTTATCGGCAAAGCGTGATGGCTTGCGCCAGCAGCTAGCGCGTATAGAGCAAAGTCAGGCGGTGCGAGCGCAAGCTGCGCAGGATATGCAACGTCAACGCCAACAGCTCTTGCTGCGCAAAGAACGTTTGGAAAAAGAACGTTCAGACCATCAAGGGCCTGACGATCATGCATTGCAGCGCTTGGACGGTGAAAAGCAGTTGCAATCCCAGCAGTTGGCCAGTGCGCAGCAAGCGTTGCAAGAGCAAGAAAGTGTATTGCCTCGCCATGAAGCCGCACGTACTCAGGCACAGCAAACACTGCAGCAACATCAAGCAGAACATGCACGCCTAGAGGCGAGACTAAATGCTTTGGTGCAACTGCAAGAAGATGTGCAACGCCAAGATAAATTAGAGCCGTGGTTAGAAAAGCATGGTTTGGCTAGTGGCAGTCGCCTATGGCAGCAACTAGGTATAGAGCCGGGTTGGGAAACGGCAGTAGAGGCTGTGCTGCGCGATCGCGTAGGTGCTGTTTCAGTGGCTGATCTGAAAGCACTGAAATCGGTACTGAGCTCAGAACCACCTGCCAGAGTAGAGTTTTACAGCTTGCCAGCCCTAGCACCAACAGGAGCAGCACCCACCAACAGTCTATTGGCGAAACTACGTTTGCCTAACCCCGCATTGCAGCAGTTATTGCAGGCATGGCTGGGCCATATAGTGGTGTGCGATAGCTTAGAGCAAGCGTGGGATAAGGTTGCGAATCTAGCGCAAGGTCAGGTGTTGGTATGCCCAGAAGGGCATTTGCTAGATCAATACTCTGTGCGCTTTTATGCACCAGACGATGCGCAAGCCGGGATTTTGGCGCGTCAGCAAGAGATTGTGAATCTGCAAAAGCAACTGCGAGCAAGCCAGTTAGATTTAGAGCAATACAAAGAAAGCGAGCAGAAAGCCCATCAGGGCTGGCAGCAGGTTTCGCAACAGCTACCTAGTTTGCGTTTACGCGTGGGTGAACTTACCGAACGTTTGCACACCGTACAGTTAGAGCATGCCAGATTGCGCCAAGAGGCTGAGCAAAGTAGCGATAGGCTACAACGCTTGTCGCAAGAGCTGCTAGAGCTAGGGCAGTCTGAAGAAGAGTTAATGGCGAGTTTGGAGGATTCCGAACTACAGGCCGAAGAGCTGCAAGCACAACGTGAAGTGTTGCAAGAGCAGTTAGAAGATCAAGAAGAACTGTTGGAACGAGTCAGCACTGAGCTGCAGGAGATTCGTCAGCAGTGGCGTGATAGAGAACATCAAAGCCAAGAGATTCGTCACCAAGAGCGCCTACTACAAGCACGCTATGAAGAGTTGTCTCGTACCCAGCGTTTGGCTAAGGAGCAATTGGAACGTGCGGCGGCAGAGCTCTCTGGCTTGCAGGGCGAACTAACCGTGATGGATGTGGACGCCGCACAAGAAAGCCTGCAAGAGGCATTGATGTTGCGTGCCGAAAGAGAAGAGCATTTATTGGTGGCTCGTACCCGTTTAGAGCATGTGGCAAGTAGCTTGAAAACGGCAGAGTCCGAGCGTGCCAGATTAGAGCAGGTGGTAGAGCCATTACGTCAAAAAGTGACTGAGCTGCAGTTGCAAGAGCAAGCAGCTAGATTATCGGTGGAGCAGTTCACCGAAATGCTGGACGAGCGGAAGGTAGATAGGCAGGCACTGCGTGAATTGCTGCAAGAAAAGCCTGAGCAATGGCATCGTTTGGGCTGGTTACAGTCTGAGGTGCAGCGAGTTTCTAGACAGATAGATGCGTTAGGTGCGGTGAACTTGGCGGCCCTAGAAGAACTAGCAACTGCAAAGGAACGTAAAACCTATCTGGATGGACAGCATGAGGATTTGACACAAGCGATTGAGACGCTGGAAAATGCCATCCGTAAAATTGATAAAGAAATTCGAGAGCTGCTACTTGGCACCTTTAATGTAGTGAACGGACACTTTGGTGAGCTATTCCCTAGATTGTTTGGTGGTGGGGAAGCCAAGCTCATCATGACGGGCGATGAAGTGCTGGACGCTGGTGTGATGGTGATGGCTCAACCGCCAGGTAAACGTAATAGCACGATTCACTTATTGTCTGGTGGTGAGAAAGCGTTAACGGCAACAGCGTTGGTGTTTGCGTTATTTAAGTTGAATCCGGCACCGTTCTGCTTACTAGACGAGGTGGATGCGCCATTGGATGATGCGAATACTGAACGTTATGCGCGTTTGGTGAGCAGCATGAGTGACCAAACGCAGTTTTTATTTATTTCTCACAATAAAATAGCCATGCATATGGCAAAGCAGTTGGTTGGGGTTACCATGCAAGAGCAGGGTGTTTCACGTATCGTGGCCGTAGACGTGGAGTCTGCGATTCAGATGGCTGAAGCGTAACGGGCAGGTTAACGAATTTTTCGGATACGGATAGCGTGATGAGTGATTTACAAATTGGACTGATTTCGGCTGGTGTTCTCATTATTCTTCTTGTACTGGTGTTTAACTGGTGGCAAGACCAGCGCGTCCGTCGCCAGATGCAATCCAAGTTGCCAGAAGCTGAAAGTGATCCGCTGATGGGGCAATTGGGTGGCACGGCTCCAGTGCGTAAAGAACCTACTGTGCGCATTGCAGATAGTCTGAAAAGTTCTCAAGACGATGTGCAAATAGATGAAGTGGATCCTACCTGCGAAGCTGTCATCGACATTAGCTTTAATCATCCTGTGCAAGGCGGCGAATTATCGCAAGTCTTGCAAAGCTGTTTGCGTAACCTTAGTAAGCCCATTCGTTTTTTTGCTATCACCGAAGAGGGTAATCATCACACCCGTTTGGCTGAGTCCGAGCAGTATGTTTCCATGCAGTTGGCGATTTTGTTGGCGAACCGTACCGGGCCGTTGAGTGATATTGAATGGTCTAACTTGTGGTCTGCAGCACAAAACGTAGCACAGCACTTTGATGCCAGTTTGGAAGGGCCTGAACAACATCTAGTGGTACAGCAAGCACAGCAATTAGATGAGTTGTGTGCAGGGTTAGATGCGGTGGTGAGCTTGGTGGTGCGCTTAGAAGGCCCTGTCAATGTACAGCGAGTATTGAATACCTTAGGTGAGGCTGGGTTTTTGAGCTATGGCCGACAAATGGCGTGGCTGGCGGATTCGGGCATTCCCCGTTTTACCGTTTTGTTTGATGGTCAAGCCGTAGAAGATGTGCAGTCTGCAAGCGTGGAGCGGCTGGATTTGGTACTGGATGTGCCAAATAGCCCCATGGACACCCAAGCCTTTAGCCGTATGGCAAGCGTTGGGCGTGATTTGGCAGCCCGTTTGGGTGGCCAATTGCTGGATGAGCAAGGTAGAGTTTTTTCAGAACAGAGTGATCAACAGATTGATGAACAGCTTTACACCATGTATCAGCAATTGGAAGAAGCAGGGTTTGTGGCGGGTGAGTCGCGTACAGCGAGGGTTTTTGCGTGACTAAGCAGCGTCTTGAGAAGTTAAGGCAGGAAATTAACCAGCACAACTATAGATATTACGTGCTGGATGCGCCAAGTGTGACCGATGCAGACTACGACGTATTAATGCGTGAGTTGCAGGCGATTGAAGCAGCACACCCAGAATGGATTTCACCAGACTCTCCCTCACAGCGCGTAGGAGCGGCACCTGCTAATGGTTTTGCTACCGTTAGACATGCTGTGCCCATGCTGTCCCTGGCGAATGCGTTTGATGAAGACGAGCTGACCGCTTTTGATAAGCGTGTCAGCGACACCTTGCAATCGGCTGGGTTGCTGCGCCCTGGTGAGCAGGTGGAATATAACGCCGAATATAAATTTGATGGTTTGGCGGTGAGCCTACGTTACGAAGACGGTGTATTGGTACAAGCCTCTACACGCGGTGACGGAGCCACAGGTGAAGACATCAGCAGCAATATACGTACTATACAGTCCGTACCATTACGCTTATTGGGCAAAGAAGGCAGTTGGCCTGCTGTGCTGGAAGTGCGCGGTGAAGTACTGATGAACAAGGAAGATTTTGAGGTCCTGAATCAAGAGCAACTGCGTAAGCGCGATAAGGTTTTTGTGAACCCTAGAAACGCGGCTGCAGGTAGTTTGCGTCAGTTAGACCCTCGTATTACAGCTCAACGACGTTTGCGTTTTTATGCGTATGGTTGGGGCGAAATCAGTGTGCAAACTCCTAGTCCACAACAAGATTTGTTGTCACAGCTACAGCACGAGTTTGCGGAACCTTATGCCACACAAGCAGAAATGCTGCAGTGGTTGCGCCAATTGGGCTTGCCCGTTAACCGTAATCACGAAGTGGTAAAAGGGGTAAAAGGTTTGTTGGCCTATTACCAGCAAACTGGCGAGCAACGTGCGCACTTACCCTTTGATATCGATGGGGTGGTGTACAAGGTTAACTACTTGGATCAGCAGCGCGTGCTTGGTTTTGTGGCCAGAGCTCCGCGTTTTGCTATCGCGCATAAATTCCCTGCTGAAGAGGCTCAAACCGAAGTTTTGGGTATTGATGTGCAAGTAGGGCGTACGGGGGCGATTACGCCTGTAGCGCGTCTGAAGCCTATCTTTGTGGGCGGTGTGACGGTGACGAATGCCACACTGCATAACGAAGATGAAATCCGTCGTAAAGATGTACGAGTGGGCGATCATGTGGTCATCCGACGTGCGGGTGATGTGATTCCTGAAATTGTGCGCTCACTGATTGAATTGCGTCCTATAGGCACTACAGCTTTTGTGATGCCCAATGAGTGCCCCGTGTGTGGCTCGGCCATTGAGCGTGTAGAAGACGAAGCCATTGCCCGTTGTACTGGCGGTTTGGTGTGTGCGGCTCAACGTAAGCAAACCATTGCCCATGCGGTATCGCGTAAAGCGCTAGACATGGATGGCATTGGTGAGAAGCTCATCGAACAGTTAGTAGACAGCGAGCGTGTGAAAACCCTAGCGGATCTGTACACCTTAAAGCTAGAAGAGTTACTGCTGTTGCCGCGCATGGGGCAGAAGTCAGCAGCGAACGTTATTAAGGCTGTGGATGCGGCTAGAAATCCTGAGCTAGAGCGTTTGCTGTATGCCTTGGGGATTCGACATGTGGGTGAGACAACGGCCCGTGACTTGGCTAAGCATTTTGGGTCCTTGGATCGCATTATGGCAGCCTCGGAAGAAGAGCTATTAGAGGTGTCAGCGGTAGGGCCGGTGGTGGCTGCATCCATTGCTCACTTCTTCTCTGAACCACACAACCGAGAAGCTGTACAAAGCTTGTTGGATGCGGGGGTTAGTGTGCGGTTGCCAGAGGCTCCTACAGAAGGTAGGCAGCGTTCACAAAGTTTAAGTGGTCAAACCTTTGTGCTGACAGGCACGATGCCTACGTGGACACGAGACGAGGCGACTCGCCATATCTTAGGTGCGGGTGGCAAAGTGAGTGGGTCCGTTTCCTCCAAGACGGCGTATGTGGTTGCTGGTGAAGAGGCTGGTAGCAAATTGCGTAAAGCAGAAGAACTAGGCGTAGCGGTATTGGATGAGGACGGCCTTAAAGCCTTACTGGGTATGCAGTAAAAGAGTTAGCCCATAAAAAAAGCTGGCCTAGGCCAGCTTTTTTTATATCCATAACGTGAAAGCATTACTCAACTTTGGCGTCTTTCAGCAAAGACTGTTGGAACTCTTCCAGTTTGGTTTGGCGCATCATTTCCGCGATCTGATCTTTCACGTCGTTCAGCTCAGGGAATGTGATAGGGCGGCTGTCTTCCACCACCAGAATGTGCCAACCGAAATCGGATTGCACTGGTGCGGCGCTCAATTCGCCTTTTTTCTGGCTATCTACAGCGTTAGCAAATGGAGCTACGTAGCTGGACGATGCAGCCCAACCCAAATCGCCACCACGGCTAGCAGAGCCTGGGTCTTTGGAGTACTGTTTAGCGGCATCAGCAAAGTTGGTTTTTTTGGCTTTCAAGTCGGCCAATACTGTTTTTGCTTGATCTTCGCTTTCTAACAAGATATGGCGTACACGATACTCTTGTTTGCCAGCTTCTTGTTTTTTCAAAACTTCGTATTCTGCTGCAACCTGAGCGTCAGTGACAGGGTTTTTCTTCAGGTAGTCAGACATCAAGGCACGAATCATGATGCCTTGTTTAGCCAATTCCATTTCTTGCACAACAGCAGGTTGATTAGCGATGCCAGCCGCTTCAGCTGCTTGAGCCATAATGGTGCGACCAATAATTTCCTGCTTCACTTGCTCACGCAGCTCTGGACTGTCTTGGGCACCTTGCTCAATTAACAGGGCAATGAAGTCGTCCACGGATTTTTGTGGAATGGGCTTGCCATTAACGGTTGCTGCGTTTTGCGCATATACAGGTACAGCCATTGCGCAGGTCAACATAATTGCGGCAAATCGTTTCATGTGAATCCTTTGTTAAGAGTTAGTGCTAGCCTGTATGGATAGCGCATGAATAGGATGAGGCATTAAATCAGTAACTCGATCATACACAAGGCGGTGGCGCGCGAGTGTAGTTAGCCCCGTAAATTTTGGTGAACTTATGATCAGTCTAAAGTGCGAAGCACCGCCCTTAGCGCCTGCATGCCCGGCGTGCAGGTGAGACTCGTCAATGACTTCCAGATGCGTGGCTTCAAGATCAGCCAGACGGCGGGTAAGTTCTTCTATGCGTTCAGTAACGTTCATAACGATCAAATGGCCCTGTTAAACGTGGTCATCGTTGGCTGCTGGCGTTTTGATATGTTTGGACAACCAAATGGATTGGCCAATAGCAAAAACCACCAACAAACCTAATAGCCCAAAGGCTTTAAAACTTACCCACTGCTCTTCAGTAAATTGGCCTGAAAAAGCAATGTAAAGATTCAATGCACCGGATGCAATAAAAAAGAGCACCCAACTGTAATTGAGTTTGTCCCAGATCGCGGTAGGGAGTGAGACTTGTGCGCCCATCAGTTTTTGCATCAGGTTGCGCTGTAAGATCAAACGGCTACCCAATAGTACGCCAGCGAAAATCCAATACAGTACAGTAGGTTTCCATTTGATGAAGGCATCATTTTGAAACAATAAAGTTGCGCCGCCAAAAACCATGATGATCGCCAGATTAATCCAGTGCATGGCTTCAATCGTGCGTTGACGAATTTTCAGCCAAATAATTTGCACCGCGACGGCGGCCATGGTTACACCTGTTGCCACATACAAATCGAACATTCGAAATGCGATGAAAAACAGAATCAGGGGAAACAGGTCAAACAGGAGTTTTTTCATGATAAGTCGGACTCGGGCTCAAAAGTCAAAGCAACCGAATTGATGCAGTAGCGTAGACCAGTGGGGGGAGGGCCATCTGGGAATACGTGTCCCAAATGCGCATCGCAAACATTGCAAAGAATCTCGGTACGTACCATGCCGTGTGAATAATCGGCTTCTTCACGTACGTTCTCGGGATTAATGGCGTCAAAGTAACTAGGCCAACCGCAGCCAGCATCAAATTTTGTGTCGGAAGCAAACAAAGGAGTATGACAACCAACGCAGCGATAAATTCCCGGCGTGGTAGTACTCCAGTACTGACCACTATAAGGGCGCTCTGTGCCGTGTTCGCGCGTCACATAATAAGCTTCTGGAGAAAGTTGAGCACGCCATTGCTCTGGCGTTTTACGTATTTTGTTCACATCGAATACCTTGTGGGAGACTAGCGGCCAAAACTATAGCGCATAGTGTATGCGTAATTGTAGTGTCGTATAAGCTTGCATGGTATTTACTAGGGGATAAATTGTAATGATCACGATATAATCAACCGTTTTTTATATAACAATTCCGTCTAATTTAGTCACGCAAAGGGGGCTGAGATGTCGTATAGAGTATTGCGTCGTGCAATGGTGGCAGGGGCGATTGCCCTAGCATTTCCTTTGGCTGCTTCGGCTCAAGTTAAGGTAGGCGTTACTGTATCTTCTACAGGTCCAGCAGCATCGCTGGGTATTCCTGAGCGCGATACCGTGAGCTTGTTGCCTACTGAAGTAGCAGGTGAAAAAGTTGTGTACGTGGTGCTGGATGATGCCACTGACACTACGCAGGCAGTACGTAATACCCGTAAATTGGTAACGGAAGACAACGTGGATGTGGTGCTGGGTACCTCAGCCACACCAGGTTCGTTGGCCATGATTGACGTGGTAGCAGAAAACCAAGTGCCGATGATCAGTGTGGCCGCTAACGCCAGCATCATTGAACCCATGGAAGGTGCTCGTAAATGGGTATTTAAAACCCCGCAAAACGACTTGTTGATGGCCGAAGGTTTGGCTGCCACCATGGAAAAACAAGGTGTTAAAACCTTGGGCTTTATTGGCTTTAACGATGCGTACGGTGATGGTTGGTTAGATGTAATGCGTAAAGCAGCTGAGGCCAAAGGCATTTCAGTAGTATCGGCTGAGCGTTACAACCGCAATGACACCAGTGTGACAGGTCAAATCCTGAAACTGCTGGCAAGCAAACCTGATGCTGTGCTGATTGGTGCTGCTGGTACTCCCGTAGCGTTGCCTCAGCGTGAGTTGAAAAACCGTGGCTTTGCTGGCCAGATTTATCACACCCACGGTTCTGCTAACAACGACGTATTGCGCGTATGTGGCCGTGACTGTGAAGGCATCATTTTGCCAAGTGGCCCGCTATTAGTAGTGGACCAGTTGCCTGATGATCACCCAGCAAAAGTTTCTGCTAAAGCCTACCAGACCGTTTACGAAGGTAAATATGGTGCAGGCACCACAAACACCTTTGGTGGTCACATGTGGGATGCAGGGCAATTGGTAGTAGCTGCTATTCCTGTTGCGCTGGAAAGCGGTGCTAAGCCCGGTACAGTAGAGTTCCGCCAAGCGTTGCGTGATGCAATCGAAGCGGTTACAGACTTGTCCGCCTCTCAAGGTGTTTTCAACATGACAGAAACAGACCACTCAGGTTTGGATGAGCGTGCTCGCGTCATGGTGAAAGTGGTTGATGGCAAATGGACTTACCAGCCTGATCTGTAATAACAATACAGATTTGTAGGCTTCTGAACTAACGGCAGGGGCGTATGCTCCTGCCGTTTTGGTGTAGTTATGATTGAAAATTCCTGTACTAATGGTGTAAGGCTATGGACAGCACGATAGTTCTGATTTTATTGCAGGACGGGCTGCTTAACGGTGCGATTTACGCATTGTTGGGGTTGGCGTTGGTTCTGGTCTTTACCGTAACCCGCGTTATTTTTATCCCACAGGGCGAGTTCGTCACCTATGGGGCCTTAACGTTGGCCTTCATTATTAATGGGCGGGAGCCTGGCACACTGAAGCTGCTATTGATAGCCGGCGTGCTGGTGTTTTTGCTAGAACTGTTTAGTGCAATACGCAATAAAACCTTTGAAGGTTTTTGGCGCACTATAGCGTGGACATTGGTACTACCTGTTGCGCTGTATTTGGTGAGCCCTTATATAGTGGGTGGCACTATTCCGTTGTGGTTGTCTGTGTTGTATTCCTTGGCCATTGTGGTGCCTTTAGGGCCTATGCTGCACCGTTTGGTGTATCAGCGTTTGTCCGAGTCCAGCGTATTGGTGCTGCTGATTACATCGGTAGCCGTGCACTTTGCGTTAACCGGGCTGGGTCTGGTGTTCTTTGGTGCAGAAGGGTGGCGTACTCCGGCGTTTTTGGAAGGCCAAGTGATGCTGGGTGATATGAGCTGGTCAGCACAAACCATCTTCGTATTGTTGTCATGCGCAGTACTGATTACTGGGCTATGGATTTTCTTCGGTCGTACTCTGTATGGCCGTGCACTGCGTGCAACCGCAGTAAACCGTCGTGGTGCTCGCTTGGTGGGTATTAGTACCATCATGGCTGGCCGCTTGAGTTTTGGTTTGGCTGCAGCCATTGGTGCGTTCTCGGGCATGTTGATTGCACCAGTGACCACCATTTATTACGACACTGGTTTCTTGATCGGTCTAAAAGGCTTTGTGGCCGCTATTGTTGGGGGCTTGGGAAGCTATCCTCTGACAGCCATAGGTGCGATTTTCGTTGGTGTGCTGGAAGCGTTCGCCTCTTTCTGGGCCAGTGCCTATAAGGAAGTGATCGTGTTCACCCTGATTATCCCTGTGCTGTTGTGGCGTTCCTTTAGTTCGCGTGGTGTAGAGGATGAGGATTAAGCATCATGAATAGAGTGTTATTAGCTGTCGTGGTGCTGTTGTTGGCCGTGTTCCCGTTGATAGGGGCTGTGCCACCATTCTGGGTCACGCAAATGAATTACATAGGCCTAAGCAGTTTGGTTGTATTGGGTCTGTTGTTGTTGACTGGTGTGGGCGGGTTGACCTCATTTGGGCAAGCTGCGTTCGTGGGGATTGGTGCTTACACTACCGCATACATGACTGCCCGCTTGGGCTTGTCGCCCTGGGTGAGCTTGTGGGTAGCCATTGCGCTGACCCTAGCATTCTCTGCATTGATCGGCATGATCACGCTGCGTTTGTCGGGCCACTATTTACCTTTGGGCACTATTGCTTGGTCACTGTCGTTGTACTACCTGTTTGGTAATTTGAGCTTCTTGGGTCAGCACGATGGTATTTCTGGCATTCAGCCGTTAAGCCTGTTTGGAATAAGCCTGGGGGCAGATAGGCATATCTACTATCTGATCTGGGTGATTTTGCTGTTGGCATTGTGGCTTACTCATAACCTGTTGTACTCCCGTCCAGGTCGTGCAATTCGTGCATTGCGTCATGGTAAACACATGGCGGAGTCTTTTGGCGTGAACATGCCAGCGTACAAAACCATTATCTTTGTATACGCCGCAGTGTTGGCATGTATCTCGGGTTGGTTGTATGCACACTTCCAGCGTGCGGTTAGCCCTAGCCCCTTTGGTTTGAACTACAGCATTGAATACCTGTTTATGGCTGTGGTTGGGGGAGCAGGTAGCGTGTGGGGAGCTGTGTTGGGCTCCACCGTGATTTTGACGCTAAAAGATCAGATTCAGAACTGGTTGCCTAAGTTCTTTGCTATGGATACCAACTTCGAGTTGATCGTATTTGGTCTCTTGATGATCTTCGTGTTGCAGTACGCTACAGGCGGCCTTTGGCCGTACCTGTCTGCAGCATGGCAACGTATTACCGGCACACGTAATAAAGCACAGGTAGTGGCTGATGTGCAGAACGCTTTGCAACGTCAGGCAGAGCCTTTGCCGCAACGTGCTAAACCGGAGCGTGGTTCTCTGGTACTGGAAGTGGATAAAGCACGTAAACAGTTTGGTGGTTTGGTAGCGGTAAACGATATCAGCTTCAAACTCAAAGCGGGCGAGATCATGGGGTTGATTGGCCCTAACGGTGCGGGTAAAAGTACGACTTTTAACCTGATCAGTGGCGTGTTGCCGCTGAGCGGTGGTGTGGTACGTTTTGCTGGCAAAGCCATAGAAAAACTGCGTGCTAGAGATATCGCTAGGTTGGGTATGGCTAGGACCTTCCAACACGTGCAGCTGATCCCTGATATGACCGTGCTAGAAAACGTAGCACTGGGTGCTCACTTGCGTCGTCGTGTGGGTATTTTGTCTGCCTTGTTGCATTGGGACAGACGCAGTGAAGCAGAGCTACTACACGATGCTAAGAAACAGTTGATTCGTGTGGGCTTGGGTGACTACCTGTACGAAGAGGCTGGTAACTTGGCGTTGGGCCAACAGCGTATTCTGGAAATCGCTCGTGCATTGGCCGCCGACCCAGTATTGCTGTTGCTAGATGAGCCAGCAGCCGGTTTGCGCTATCTGGAAAAGCAAGAGTTAGCACGTGTGTTGTCGCAACTGCGCGATGAAGGCATGAGTATCCTGCTGGTAGAGCACGATATGGACTTCGTCATGCGTTTAACCGATCACCTAGTGGTAATGGATTTCGGTACACGTATTGCCGAGGGTACCCCTCAAGAAGTGCAGCAGAGCCCTGCGGTATTGCAAGCTTACTTGGGTGGCTTGGATGAAGACCTAGACTTGGATGACGAGTCCCAGCAAAACAACGGGGAGGGCGTGTAATGACCGCCATGAATCAGGAAAAAACCTCTGTGTTGCTGGAAGTACAAGGGCTGTCAGCACGCTATGGCAAAGTAGGTGCATTGAATAATGCGTCTATACAGCTAGAAAAAGGCAGCATTGTTACGGTGATTGGTGCTAACGGTGCGGGTAAGTCCACTATGCTGAATGCCATCATGGGCGCGCTGCCCACTAATGGCCGCAGCACGGGTAATGTACTGCTACAAGGCAAAGATATTTCTGCGTGGGGCGTAGAGCGCCGTGTTGCTGAAGGTTTGTCTTTGGTGCCAGAACGTCGCGAACTTTTCAGCAGTATGTCGGTGGAAGATAACTTGTTGTTGGGTGGTTTCAGGCTACATCGACAAAAAGTGGCCAACTGGCGCGGCATCATGGATGAGGTCTACGAGTTGTTTCCACGCTTGAAAGAGCGTCGTACACAGCAAGCAGGCACTTTGTCCGGTGGTGAGCGTCAAATGTTGGCAGTAGGGCGTGCACTAATGGCTAGGCCTACGGTCTTGATGCTGGATGAACCTAGCTTGGGTTTGGCGCCACGAGTGGTACGTGAAATCTTCAAGATCATTAGCCGTTTGCGTTCCACTGGGGTATCTATCTTGTTGGTGGAGCAAAATGCCCGTGCGGCGTTGCAGGTGGCTGACTACGGCTATGTACTGGAAACTTCCGAGCTGATCATGCAAGGGCCTGCACGAGAGCTGAGTGATGATCCACGTATCATCGAAAGCTACTTGGGCTTAGGGCAGGATAAGCAAGAGCAGTAAGCAGCTTCTAATGGCTGTGTAAACGTAAAAACCCTCCGCGTAGATGTGGGGGGTTTTTGCTTTGGTGGTTGTTGCGAAAGAGAAGCTCTCTTGTGGAAGCAGAGAGTGTTTTCGCTTTTACTTCCCAATTGGCGTCTTATCTTTAAACTCACACAGATCCGAAATACCGCACTGAGGGCATTTGGGTTTGCGGGCCACGCAAATGTAGCGACCATGCAAAATCAACCAATGGTGGGCATCCAGCAAGAACTGTTTAGGAATGAGTCGTTCTAAGCGCTGCTCCACTTCCACCACGTTTTTGCCTTTAGCGATACCAGTACGATTGCTGACACGGAAAATATGCGTGTCTACAGCAATAGTAGGAAAGCCAAAAGCGGTATTCAACACCACGTTAGCTGTTTTTCTACCTACGCCGGGTAAGGCTTCTAAGCTGTCTCGGTCTGCTGGAACTTCGCCTTGGTATTTTTCCAGCAAGATTTCACAGGTACGGATCACGTTCTTGGCTTTGGTTCTAAACAGGCCAATGGTTTTGATCTTGTCCATTAAGCCTTCTTCGCCTAGCTCCAAAATACCTGCAGGTGTACCGTGGGTAGGGAAGAAGCGTCGCGTTGCAATGTTTACCGACACATCGGTTGCCTGTGCTGACAGGATCACCGCAATCAACAACTGAAACGTGCTTTCGTATTCCAGCTCTGTAGTGGGGTGAGGGTTAGCCGCTTGTAAGCGCGTGAAAATCTCAGTACGAATAGCGTTATTCATGCAGCACTCACGAAGTGGGTTGTTGGGCGCGGCGTGCTCGGGCTTGTGCTAAGGCTTGAGCAATACTGGCTTTGCGGCGCTCAGGGTCGTCCGCTTCCAGTGCGACCTTAGGTTTGTTGGCCAGTAGTCGGCTAGCCATAGAGCCTGACTCATCGTGTTTATGTTGCAGGCGTCTACTACGGGTTTCGTAGTGTTGCTTGGCTTCTGCTGCGAGCTCAGGTGTCCACTCGCGGTTGGCGGGCAACATTGTGATGCAATCTACAGGACAGGGGGCTAAACACAGGTCACAGCCAGTGCAGCGGTCGCTGATCACGGTATGCATGCGTTTGTTCGCGCCGAGAATGGCATCCACCGGACAGGCTTGAATACAGAGTGTACAGCCTATGCAGTGTTTCTCATCAATCCACGCTACCGTAGGGGCTTCATGCGTACCGCACTCAGGGTTGAGCGCTTGCACAGCTTGGCCCGTGAGCGCGGCTAATTGTTGTATGCCCGATTCACCACCAGGAGGGCAGCGGTTAATGGCCTCACCTTTCTGGGCAATGGCTTCGGCATAAGGCAAACAGGCGTCGTAGCCGCAGCGTGTGCATTGGGTTTGTGGCAGCAGCGCATTAATACGCTCAGTAAGGGCGAGAATTTGATCGGTCATAAACATCAATCAGGGGCCCTTAGGCCCCTGGAAGTGTGTGGCATAGAAAGGATATAAGGTCAGACGCTTTTGGCGTGAGCCTCTGCGGCTTTTACGAAGTCACGTATTTTAGGATATACCTGATTACGCCAGCGACGACCGGAAAATATACCGTAATGTCCTGCGCCACTCACAGTGTAGTGTTGCTTATGCGCTTCATTCAAGCCAGAGCATAGTTTTTGTGCGGCACGGGTTTGGCCCAAGCCAGAAATATCATCCAATTCACCTTCAATAGTCAGTAGGTGCAGGTTTTGGATTTTTTCTGGTTGTACCGCAACGTTATCTACCTCCCATAGGCCACGCGGTAAGGCGTAGTCTTGGAATACTGTTTTGATGGTGTCCAGATAGAACTCGGCACTCATGTCCATGACAGCGTTGTATTCGTCATAGAAACGACGGTGTGCCTCGGCGTCTTCATCATCACCTTTAAGCAGGTGTTGATAGAACTCGTAGTGAGACATCATGTGTCTGTCAGGGTTCATGGAAATAAACCCAGTGTGCTGCAAGAAGCCTGGATACACCTTACGACCTACACCGGCGTACCGAGGGGGAACACGGTGAATCAGGTTGTTCTCAAACCATGAATATGGTTTGGTAGTGGCCAAAGAGTTCACGGCTGTTGGAGACTGACGGGGGTCAATAGGGCCGCCCATCAAAATCATGCTGCGAGGTTGGCTGGCATCGCGGGCCGCCGCCATTAGCGATACGGCAGCCAATACAGGAACCGTAGGTTGGCACACAGCGATGACGTGAGTGTCTGGACCTAGCTCATGTAAAAAGTGCTGTACGTAGTGTACGTAGTCATTCAAATGGAATGAGCCGGCGGACAGCGGCACCATGCGTGCGTCTATCCAATCCGTTACGTACACATCGTGATCACGCAGTAGGGTGCGTACAGTATCGCGCAATAGCGTTGCGTGGTGGCCCGACATGGGCGCTACCACTAGCATTTTGGGTGCGGGTTCAGTAATGCCTTCACGCTCAAAATGTACCAACTGGCAAAAAGGCAGACGCAAAACGGTGCTTTCGCTCACTGCAACTAGCTTATTGCCTACCTTGACCTCGGGGATCTGCCATTGAGGTTTCTCGTACTCTTTGCCAAGTCTATAAAGTAATTCATAGCCTGCTGCAATTTGACGTGAGACTGGGGTGTAAGACCAAGGGCTATAAGGGCTAGAAAACAACTCAGAGCCCTGACTGGAGAGGTTCACCAGTGGAGCCAGCATGGACCTTTGCCATTCATGTAGGTCGTAAAGCATAGATATTCTTTTTTATTGAGATGAAACGCTTGTGCACTAAACGGGCCTTGTGGCTGACCCGCTGAGCGATAAGTCGTCAGTGTATGCGAAGCTTATCTGCTGTGATACTTAGTATTATCCTTGTGCTGCATTGCAGCAATATTAGAGACAAAAAAAAGAAGCCATAGGCTTCTTTTAGGGGCTTGAAAGCTGTTTTCAAACAACAGTTTATCGCTCTAAATGCTCCAGTTTACCTTCAACGCCATTCCATTCGTCGGCATCTTCCAAAGGTTTTTTGGAGCGGTTGATCATACCAAACTCAGGGCTGAGCTCGGCGTTTAGCGCAATAAACTTCACTTGATCTTCGGGTACGTCTTCTTCTGCAAAAATGGCGTTGGCCGGGCACTCTGGAATACAGACAGCACAGTCAATACACTCATCAGGATCAATTACCAAGAAGTTCGGACCTTCACGGAAACAGTCTACCGGACAGACATCAACACAGTCAGTGTATTTGCATTTGATACAGTTTTCGGTGACAACGTGGGTCATGGTAATGAGACTCCGGCTAGAGAAAGCGAAACTGGACACCGGGCGATAAAAGCGCCTTATTTTGTGGTGTCTTAAGGTTAATGAATCGATTTTAACGAAAATTTTGCAATAAGCCTGCAAAACCCCGCGCAACATACCTAGATTATGGGTAGTAAGTACATAGCTATAAATTACTTGCAAGCGTAATGTATCTGTCTAAGCATGTCTTTGCTCTGGGTCAGAAGATTCAGAGCATCCGCCATTATAAGCACAGTAGGGCGGCTAGGTTCTCTCCGCAACGTTCGGCAGAAGCGAGTTGCGCACTCGTTAATTGTTTGGGTGCCAAGATTTCGTCAGCGTTGCTGGCGTTTGTGAGAACAATGACGGGGTCACAGGCTTGCTCAAGCCGCCAGCCAGTACAAATGCGCTGTAATTGTCGTAGGGCGCTGTGCCCGTCTGTGCCGGCACTAATGATTGCGGCATAAGGGCGGCCATTAAGCTGCTCTATTAATGCGTAATAGAGCCTATCAAAGCATTCCTTCATCGTACCGCTCAGGCTAGCCAGATTCTCTGGTGCGCAAAACAGGTAGGCATCAGCGAGTAGAAAGTCTTCAGCTGTGGCTTCAGCCGCAGGCACACTGCGTACCTGAGCACTGTCAGTGCTTTCAAGCGCATGTAGGGCTCGTTGGGCGGCACCATATGCGGCTTGCATGGCTTGTTGACTGGCCCCTGTTCTAGAGTGCCAGACCATCAGTAATGTCTTTTTTTTAGGGCTATATAACATCAAGGGGTCTCGCAGTGAAACGGTATCCACGCTAGTATATGGGTCTTAAGTGTGCTTCTGAACATTGGCCCCATTTTATGCACTCCCCGTTACTCCCTTCTGCTGATACTCACGATCTATTATCTGATGCTGTGTGGTTAGAATCCTGCACGGCAGATTTGGATGAGGCTGGGAAGAAGCTGGTAACTGCGGCGAGAGATAAGGTGGTCAAGGTGCTACCAGGGCGTATCGCCAGCACGGGTGAGCCTTTAGATAGCCACGCGGCCATGATGGTGACGGTATTGGTAGGGCTGGGTTCTGATGCGGTAACGCGAGCCAGTGCCTTGTTGGCAGTGATGCCTGAGCTGGAAGACAACGAGAACAACACCCGTCCCGAAACCTTATCACGTGAGTTTGGCCCTGAAGTTGCTAAGCTGGTGCAAGGCACACGAGCCTTATACCGATTAGGTACGTTGACGGCGCAGTCAGGCGACATAGGTGCGCCAGGTAGCGATCAAAAAGAAATGAAACGACGCATGTTGCTGGCGATGGCCGTTGACTTGCGTATTGTGTTGCTGCGCCTAGCCTCTAGATTGCAGTCGTTAAGCTGGTATGCCATCAGCAAAACTCCTTGTCCTGAGGCTTTTGCCAAAGAGACCATGGAGTTATACACACCCTTGGCAAATAGACTGGGGATTTGGCAGGTGAAGTGGGAAATGGAAGACTTCGCTTTCCGTTTTCTCAAGCCAGATGTGTATAAGCAAATAGCAAAACAGTTGGAAGAAAAACGCACCGAGCGTGAGAGTTTCATCACCAATGTAGTGCAACAGCTATCCGAAGCGCTCAAAGCTGAAGGTGTAGATGCCGAAGTGTATGGCAGGCCAAAACACATCTATAGCATTTGGAACAAGATGCGTAATAAGCATCTGGACTTTGATCAGCTCTTTGATTTGCGTGCATTGCGTGTAATTGTGGATGACGAGCGCAGTTGCTATGCTGCCTTGGCCTTGATTCACGCTATGTGGACGCCTGTGCCGGCAGAGTTTGATGATTACATTTCCCGTCCTAAGCCCAATGGCTACCGTTCGCTGCACACAGTAGTAGCAGACGAGCAGGGGCGTTGCTTTGAAGTGCAGATTCGTACGCAAGAAATGCACGAATTTGCCGAATACGGGATGGCGGCACACTGGCGCTACAAAGAAGCGGGTGCCGCTGGTGGCAAAGTTGCGGCGACTGCAGATGAGCAGAAAATTGCGTGGATGCGCCAACTGTTGGCTTGGGATAAAAGCACACCCACTGCCGATAGCACTACGGCTGCGCCAGAGGCCGCACCCGCAACAGAAAGCCTGCAGGCTGAGCATGTCTATGTGTTAACACCACAAGCGCGTGTGATTGAGCTTCCTGTGGGGGCGACTCCGGTTGATTTTGCTTATCACTTGCACACAGACTTGGGCCACCGTTGTCGTGGTGCCAAAGTTGATGGGCTGATGGTGCCGTTGTTGACACGCCTGCAAACGGGGCAAACGGTAGAAATTATTGCTGCCAAATCGGGCGGGCCATCGCGTGATTGGTTAAATGCACAGTTAGGTTTCTTGGCTAGCCCTCGTTCTAGAGCCAAAGTGCGGGCTTGGTTTAATGCGGTAGAGCTGCAGCAGCGCATGAGCCAAGGCCAGACTATGGTCGAGAAAGAATTGCAGCGGTTGGGCAAGACAGCCACGAATTTAGAACAACTGGCTCAACGCTTAGGTTTTGCTCAGGCTGATGACTTATACGTCGCGGTTGCCAAAGATGAATTTAGTCTGCGCCATATAGAGCAGGCCTTTAAGCAGCCATCTGAGGCGCCAGTACAAGAAGACAACTCATCGCGTGTGTTCAATAGTGCGACGTCCAGTGTGACGCGTACCGGAAAAAGTGGTGTGTTGGTGGTGGGCGTAGACTCTTTGCTTACGCAATTAGCCCGTTGCTGTCGCCCTGCACCACCCGATGAGATCGTGGGGTTTGTGACCCGCGGTCGTGGTGTGTCTATACACCGGCGTGATTGTCACTCGTTTTTGGGGCTGTCAGCGACACAACCTGAACGGGTGATAGATGTGACATGGGGGGCAACAGGCGAAGCCCTGTATCCCGTCGACCTCTTTATACAAGCACAAGAAAATCCTAATCTGCTTAGAGATGTATCCGAAGTATTTGCCCGGCTACGTTTAAACGTAGTGGGCGTGAATACGCAAAGCCGCCGATCGCTTAGCCAAATGGTCTTTACCGTAGAGGTAAATAGTGGCGAGCAGATTCAACGTGCCCTAACAGCCTTGAATGAGATTCCTGGCGTAGAAGCGGTGCGGCAATAGTGCGGTTGTACTGGTAGAATAATTGTTTGGCTACGAGTCTGGAGCAGGCTCGTATTGCTGTGGTTCTGATAAAAGCGAGTAAACCCTTGAAATCGTATACCTTACCTGACAGCACCGGCCATTTTGGCAAGTTTGGTGGTTCTTTCGTCTCTGAAACATTGGTACATGCGCTGGATGAATTGCGCGAGGCCTACGACCGTTACAAAGAAGATCCCGAATTCCAACGGGAGTTTGCTTACGAGCTTAAGCACTTTGTAGGGCGTCCGTCTCCGGTGTATCACGCACGTCGATGGTCGGAAGAGCTTGGTGGTGCACAGATTTGGTTTAAACGCGAAGACTTGAACCATACTGGTGCACACAAGGTAAATAACTGTATTGGCCAAATTTTGTTGGCCAAGCGTATGGGCAAAACCCGCATCATTGCTGAAACCGGCGCTGGTCAACACGGCGTTGCGACAGCGACTGTTGCTGCTCGCTATGGTTTGGAATGTGTAGTGTACATGGGCAGCGAAGACGTACGCCGACAAGCCGCCAACGTCTACCGCATGAAACTGCTGGGTGCAACTGTAGTGCCTGTAGAGTCTGGTTCCCGTACGCTTAAAGATGCGCTGAATGAAGCCATGCGCGATTGGGTAACCAATGTAGAAAATACTTTCTACATTATTGGTACTGTGGCTGGTCCACACCCTTATCCCATGATGGTTCGCGATTTCCAGAGTGTGATTGGCGAAGAGTGTATTGAGCAGATGCCAGTAGATGCTGGTCGCCAACCTGATTATGTGGTGGCGGCGGTAGGTGGTGGTTCTAATGCCATGGGGATCTTTTATCCTTACATCAACTACGACGATGTGAAGTTAGTAGGCGTAGAGGCAGGTGGTCGTGGTATCGATACCCCAGAGCATGCAGCGTCTCTAAATGCTGGCACGGTGGGTGTGTTGCACGGTAACCGTACCTATGTGCTGCAAGATGCTGCTGGCCAAATTCAAGCAACGCACTCAATCTCGGCAGGTTTGGATTACCCCGGTGTGGGGCCTGAGCATGCGTGGTTGAAGGATAGTGGCCGTGCGAACTATCAAATTGTGAACGACGACGAAGCACTGCAAGCCTTTCATCATTGCTGCCGTGTAGAGGGTATTATGCCCGCGCTAGAGTCCTCGCATGCTTTGGCATGTGCAGCGCGTATGGCACCTACATTGTCGTCCGACAAAATCATTCTGGTCAGCTTGTCCGGCCGTGGTGATAAAGATATGCATACCGTTGCTGAGTTCAGCGGTATCACCTTGTAAGGTTCGGGATTTAACTATGTCAGAAACAAAAAATATACGCCTGGCCAATTGTTTTGCGAAGCTGGAAGACCGCGCAGCCTTGATTCCTTATATCACTGCTGGTGATCCTTCTTTGACCGTAACGGTCCCTTTGATGCATGAGCTGGTTAAGGCAGGAGCTGATGTGATCGAGATGGGCGTGCCTTTCTCTGATCCTATGGCTGACGGCCCCGTTATCCAACGTGCAGCAGAGCGCGCTGTGGCGCGTGGCGTTAGTCTGAGCATGGTGTTGGATATGGTGCGTGAGTTCCGTAAACAAGATAACACTACGCCTATAGTCTTGATGGGCTATGCCAATCCTATAGAAGCCATGGGGCAAGAGCATTTTGCGCAAGCCGCTGGTGAAGCTGGGGTGGACGGTGTGTTGACCGTGGATTACCCGCCTGAGGAATGCCAAGAGTTTGCTGGCATGTTGAGCAAAGCAGGTGTAGATCCGATTTTCCTATTAGCCCCTACTTCTACTGAAGCGCGTATGCAAAGCACCGCTAAGGTAGCGAGGGGTTACGTGTATTATGTGTCTCTAAAAGGTGTGACCGGTTCTGGTAGTTTGGATACCGATGCCGTAGCACGCCAATTGGAAGTTATTCGTAAGCACGTACATATTCCTGTAGGCGTAGGGTTCGGTATACGCGATGCTGAAAGCGCCAAGCGAGTAGGGGAGTGTGCGGACGCTGTGGTAATCGGCAGCAAGCTGATTGAAACCATGGAGGCAGCTTACGCCCAAAACAACAGTGATGACCAAGCTATTCAGGCTGCATCACAGTGGTTAGCGCAAGTTCGACAAGCATTGAACTAGCGTAACAAGGGCTTCTCCGTATAGAATCATGCACTTGTGTTTTTGCATTCGTGCATGTTGTTAAAAATTTGCTGGCGGCGTGAGCGGCGTCGTCTACTATCAGGATCACACCATGAGTTGGCTCCAGAAAATTCTGCCTCCACGCATTAATCGTAACAACGAAAGCAGTCGTCGGGTTCCCGAAGGGCTATGGGTGAAATGCCCGTCGTGTGAGGTGGTGCTGTACAAAGAAGACTTGCAGGCCACATCGCATGTATGTCCTAAGTGCTCACACCATATGCGTATCAATGCACGCGATCGTATCGACGTGCTGCTGGATGCAGAGGGTAGGGTAGAAATCGGTTCCAATACCCGTCCAATGGATCCGCTGAAGTTCCGCGACTCCAAAAAATACCCTGATCGTATTGCTCAAGCTACCCGTGATACAGGCGAAAGCGAAGCCATGGTAGTTATGCAAGGTACGATTTTGGGCGTGCCAGCCGTAGCTGCTGTATTTAACTTCGATTTCATGGCTGGTTCCATGGGGTCTGTAGTGGGTGAGCGTTTTGTGCGCGGTGTTCAGGCGGCTATTGAATCCCGTTCTGCGTTTGTGTGTGTGACTGCCTCTGGCGGTGCACGTATGCAAGAGAGTCTGTTCTCGTTGATGCAGATGGCGAAAACAAATGCCATGTTGTGCAAACTATCTGAAGCTGGTTTGCCATTCATTAGTGTTCTCACTGACCCAACTATGGGCGGTGTATCAGCCAGTTTTGCCTTTATGGGCGATGTGGTGATGGCTGAACCTAATGCCTTGATCGGTTTTGCGGGTCCGCGTGTGATTGAGCAAACTGTACGTGAGAAATTGCCAGAAGGTTTCCAGCGTGCTGAGTTCTTGATGCAAAAAGGCGCTATCGATATGGTTGTAGATAGACGCGAGATGCAAAACGAGATTGCTAGTTTGATTGCCTTGTTGACGCGTCAGCCGGCAGAGGCTGTGCATAAGGCGTAAACGCCATTAAGAATGCCGTGGCAGGGCGATAATGCTCTGCTACACATCAAAGGGTTGAGTAGGTGAAGAATGCGTGTAGCGCGCGATTCTGAGCTTCTCAGCCCTTTTTGTATTTGGTGGCGAGGTCTCTTCTTGTGTGTTCAGGGTAAAAGCGGCTGTCTGATGGCTAAGGGGGGTATTGAAGGCTTCTGCTCACTTGGCTGTAGGTAGTGGTGGTGCGCAGAGTGGAAGAAGCATGCGCTGAGGTGTGTGCGCTAAGAGCGATGGGCTGGCCTAGTTTCAGCGCTATTTCCGGGATGCGTGAGTACACCGTTCTGTCATAGCCAATAAAAAAACCCTCTTTGTTTTGCAAAGAGGGTTTTTTGTACAGCGTGCTACGTCTTAGGAATGGCTGGTTTCAACCTGTTCCAGTGGTTCTGCAGCAGGAGCTTGTGCAGCAGATTTACGTGGACGCCCCAGTTTTACGGGAGCTGCTTGGTAACTAAAGCTAGTGGTGACGGATGTCTCTACCAACTGTAGACCAGCTTGTTCTAGCTGTGTATCCAGGGCAACGTTGTTGTGTGCAATAGAGCTGGTCTCTGTTGCAGCGACTTGTTGTTCCTCTGCATGTACTTCAGCAACGACAGGAGCCACTTCTGCAACGATGGCTGGGCTTTCTACCTCAGTGGCTTCAGTTTGAGCAGGCTCTATCGCTGCATGGCTTTCTTCTACAGATGCTACGTCTGTAGATGTAGGCTCTACAGCATCAGTAGCGTGTTCTACTACTTCAGCTACAGACTCAGCAGCCGCAGAGATGTCAGTCGCTGTTACGGTTTCTGTTGAAACATCAGCGTCAGCAACTGCAGGAGCTACATCGTCAGCGATTGGGGCTGGCTCAGCGTTAAGTTCTGCAGCGGGTTCGTCAGCTTGTGTTTCGATCTGTACCAATGGTTCAGCAACAACAGCAGCAGTAGCTTTACGAGTGCGTGGAGCGCGTTTAGGAGCAGACTCAACCTCGGCTTGTGCGTTGGCTGCATCGGCTAGGCTTTCTGCGCGAGTTTCAATCATGGTCAGACCGGATGATTGTGCCAGCTCGGCCACAGCAACAGGAGCTGCTTGTACTTTAACAGGCTCATCAGCAACTACGGTGTCAGAGGCCTCTGTAGCCAAAGGCAACTCAGCTTGTTGTGTAGCAGCGATTGCAGGATTGTTATCGCTAGGTTGTGCAACTTCAGTAGCAACGGCAGTCTCAGCAGCAGCCTCGTCTTGAGGGGTGTCAATCAATGCGTTGGCATCAAAGCTTGGTGTTTGATGTGGTACATAAGTCACCACAGTTTCACCATCTGTAACGACGCTATCCTCACTTTCAACAGCATCTGTACTGTTAGCGTTTTGCTCTGTACCACGACGGCCACGACGGCTGCGACGACGACGGCTGCGACGGCGCTCAGTATCGCTACCATCGCCTTCTGCTCCTTCTTCGTTATCGATGCTATCTGTATTGGTATCGGCGTCTTGTGCAGTGTCTTTAGCAATTACTGGGCTAGGGGCAACTGCGGTTTCAGCTTCGGAAGTTGTACCCTCTTGCAGATCCAAATCTTGTTCGTTAGCTTTGTTTGCCTCAGCGTTGTTGTCACGACGACGACCACGGCTACCACGGCGACGACGGGAACCTGTAGAGGTTTCGCCAGAGGCTTGGTCGGCAGCTGGTGCGCTGACGGCAGCTACTGGTGTTGCCAACTGTTCGTCGTTTTTCTCTTCTTTAGGTGCGTTGCGGCGACCTTGAGGGTTGTTGTTAGCTGTGGTGCTTACTGTTTTGTCGGCGCGCTCATCGCTGTTTGGTCGGGATGAGCGACGTTGGCGTTGACGTTGGCGTTGTTGCTCAGGATTGCGCTCGCCACCTTTGGTGGAAGCATTCGCTGGGCGACGGCCTGTTTTCTTAGCGTTCTTAGCGGTGCTGGCATCGGGCTCTGGTGTTTTCTCACCAAATAACCATGTGGCCAGACGTTTCCAGAAGCTTGGTGCGGCTTTAGCAACAGGAGCTGGTGTAGGCGCTGGTTGGGCAGGTGTAATGCCTTTAACCAGTGCTTCAGGGCGACTCTTGGTTTCTTGTGCGCGCGTAGCAGGTTGTGCTGTGGTTTGTTCAGCTTGCTGTACTTGCTGGTAGCTAGACACTACATCATCAAGGCGTGTGTCATCGTGACGCAGGCGTTCGATAATGTGGTGAGGCGTTTCCAGGTTTTTGTTTGGAATCAATGTCAGCTTGATGTTCAAGCGAGATTCAATTTTGGAAACATCAGCGCGTTTTTCGTTCAGCAGGTAGGTGGCCACATCAACAGGCACTTGGGCGTTGATGGCGGCCGTACCTTCTTTCATGGCCTCTTCTTGCAGCAGACGTAGTACGTGCAGAGCGCTGGATTCGGCATCGCGAATCACGCCAGTACCTGTACAGCGAGGGCAAGTGATATGGGAGCCTTCGTTCAAGGCAGGGCGCAGACGCTGACGGGAAAGCTCCATCAAGCCAAAGCGCGAAATTTTGCCCATTTGTACACGGGCTCGATCCAAGTGCAGCGCATCACGCAGACGTTGCTCAACGGCACGCTGGTTTTTGCTGTCTTCCATATCGATAAAGTCGATAACGATCAGACCACCCAAGTCACGCAAACGTAACTGGCGGGCAACTTCATCTGCTGCTTCTTGGTTGGTGCGTAGAGCGGTTTCCTCGATGTCTGCGCCACGAGTGGAGCGTGCCGAGTTCACGTCGATGGCAACTAGTGCTTCGGTGTGGTCGATAACCACAGCACCACCGGATGGCAGTTGCACGGTACGAGAGTACGCGGTTTCGATTTGGTTTTCGATTTGGAAGCGTGAGAACAGCGGAATGTCATCACGATAGCGTTTTACACGCTGCACATTATCGGGCATCACTACGCTCATAAAGGCAGTGGCTTGCTCGTAAATGTCATCGGTATCGATCAGGATTTCACCGATATCTTGGGAGAAGTAATCGCGAATAGCGCGGATTACCAAGCTGGATTCCAAGTAAATCAGTATAGGTGCACGGTTATCGCGTGCAGCTGTGTCAATGGCGGTCCAGAGTTGCAGTAGGTAGTTTAAATCCCATTGCAGCTCTTCTACGCTACGACCAATACCGGCTGTACGAGCAATGATGCTCATGCCGCCAGGAATAGACAGTTGGTCGATGGCTTCGCGTAGCTCTTGACGGTCTTCGCCTTCCACGCGACGGGAAACACCGCCTCCGCGTGGATTGTTAGGCATCAAGACCAAGTAACGACCAGCCAGAGAGATAAACGTGGTGAGGGCTGCGCCCTTGTTCCCACGTTCTTCTTTTTCTACTTGAATGATCAGTTCTTGGCCTTCGTGCAGCGCATCTTGAATGCGGGCTGTACGTACGTCTACACCTTCCTTGAAGTAGGTGCGGGCAACTTCTTTGAAGGGCAGAAAACCGTGGCGCTCTTCCCCGTAGCTGACAAAGCAAGCTTCCAGACCGGGTTCAATGCGGGTAATCACCCCTTTGTAGATGTTGCCTTTACGCTGTTCGCGGCCGGCGGCTTCTATATCGAGGTCAATCAGTTTCTGACCGTCGACAATGGCAACGCGTAATTCTTCTTGATGCGTTGCATTGAACAACATGCGTTTCATGAGTAATTCTCCGTAGTCATGGTGCGCTATTGCTAACGCACGACCGCGGGTCACTCAGTGTGTAGCACTGTCACTGCAAGGGGGCTAGGGCCAAGATGAGTCAGGCCGTGCCCACCATAATCTGTCGTGGGGGCAATGAGCCCATGTATGAGCGAGGTTCAGGCAGCAGGATGGTCAGGATCACGTGTGTGGTTGACAAAAAATATTTGCTGGAACAATGGCCAGACCCGGGTTTTGCTCGTGTCTGGTGCTAAATTCTAAAGAGCGACGACTTTTCGCAGATAATTCAGTGCCGCACGCGGGACACAAGCAGTCATGTTTGCCATGCAGATTCTGTGCTTGCAGGAACAGTGAGCTCGCCCCGGCGACTAAATGACCCCGAAAACTGGCACTAAGGCAGTACAATTAGACCTTTGTCGTCTACGGAGACGCACCCTTTGCATCTCTACGTATGACGGTGTCACAGTTTTCATAGGCTGAGGCGATTATATGCCTCTTTTGTGCATGAGCAAACCATTAGATAGTGAAAAAGGCGTTGTAGCCGTCCGTTTCGTGGAAATTGAGGCGGAGGAAGCGGGGCAGCGCGTTGATAATTATCTGCTGCGCCTTTGTAAGGGTGTTCCCAAAAGCCATATTTACCGCGCCATACGTAGTGGGCAAGTACGCGTGAATAAAGGACGGGTAAGCAGCGAGTACAGGTTGGAGGCGGGCGATGTGTTGCGTGTGCCCCCCATGCGTTTGCCACAAGCGGATGCACCTAGACCGGTTCCTCCAGCGGTGTTTCCTATTGTGTTTGAGGATCGCGATATTCTGGTGATCGATAAACCAGAAGGTGTAGCGGTTCACGGCGGTAGCGGTGTGTCGTTTGGTGTGATTGAGCAACTGCGAGCGGCGCGTCCAGAAGAGCGTGTTTTGGAGTTGGCGCACAGGCTGGATAGAGATACCTCTGGTTTGTTGGTGATTGCCAAGAGTCGTAAAGCGTTGGTGCGTTTGCACGACATGTTCCGTGAAGGTGTAGTACGTAAATACTATCAAGCGCTGGTGACCGGTGATTGGGTGAATGATAGGCAGCACTTGCGTGAACCGTTGTTGCGTTGGATGACGGCATCGGGTGAGCGACGTGTGCGTGTGGATCCGGAAGGTAAGCCTTCGCATACCATTGTCAATTTATTGAAACGTTTTGGGCGCTATAGTTTGGTGGAGGCTGATTTGCGTACAGGGCGCACCCACCAGATTCGTGTGCACTTGGCTAACGCCGGTTTCCCATTGGTGGGCGATGATAAGTACGGCTCAGATGAGGTGCGTGAGCATTTTTCTAGATTGGGCTTTAAACGTATGTTCTTGCACGCAGGTAGGGTAGAGATGGCGCATCCGGTGTCGGGTGAGTTGTTAGAGCTGGAAGCGCCGTTGCCTGCCGAGTGTTTGGCAATTATGAAAATTTTGGAGAAAGCAGAATGAAGCAGTACCGCGCAGTGGTGTTCGATTGGGATGGTACGGTGATGGATTCTACCCACGCCATTGTGACGGCTATTCAGTTGGCGAGTGCTGATCTGGGTCTGCCAGTGCCTAGTGGTGCTATTGCAAGCTGGGTGATTGGTCTATCTTTAGAGGCTGCTCTATATAGAGTGGTGCCAGACCTGAATGCTGAACAGATGCCTGATTTTATCGAGCGTTACCGTCATCATTTTTTCCAACGTGATTTGCAGTTGAAATTGTTCGATGGCATGCAAAGCATGATGGATGAGCTTAAAGAGCGTGATGTGCTGCTGGCGGTGGCTACCGGTAAAAGTCGTCCCGGCTTGGATAGATTGCTGGTTAATGTGGGGTTGGATAAGTACTTCTACGCCACACGTTGTGCGGACGAAACGCAAAGTAAACCGCATCCACAAATGTTGCATGAGTTGTTGGATGAAATGCAACTGCCTGTGGATCAGGTGATTATGGTGGGTGATACCACGCATGATGTGCATATGGCGCAAAATGCGGGTATGGATAGTCTAGCCGTAAGTTATGGGGCGCATGACCCCGATACGCTTAGCAAAGCGACTCCTACGTTCCAAGTGGATAAGGTAGCCGCCATGCGTGAATTGCTGTTAGCGCGTGTCTAGGGTTGGCCTACGCTAGAAACAAAAAGATAGTAGGTTGTTTGTTGAACTCGGGTGGGCTGGCTTTGGCCCACTGCGCAACAGTGCGTGTGCAAATCCACTGATCGGCTGTGGTTAGGGCGCGACCTATACACAAACGAGTGGTGGGTTGTAGCGTACTAAGTAGGGCGCTGAATACCGCTTCGTTTCGGTAAGGGGTTTCAATAAATAGCTGGGTCTGGTGGTGTTTGCGCGAGTTGGCTTCCCAGTCTTTTAGTGTTTTGCTGCGCTCAGCGGCATTTACTGGTGGGTAGCCGTGAAATGCGAATTGTTGCCCATCTAGGCCGCTGGCCATTAGGCCTAGCAAAATAGAAGATGGCCCTACGTGGGGTACGACTTCAATACCCATGGTATGTGCTGCAGCAACTACGGCAGCGCCAGGGTCAGCTACTGCAGGGCAGCCAGCCTCGGATACCAAACCTATATTTGCACCGTCTTTTAGTGGTTGCAGCCATTCACGAATTTGTTGCGCAGATGTGCCGCGCTTATCTAGCGTATGAATGGTGATTTCTTGTATGGGCGTGGTGGTTTCCACTTGCTTCAGGAAAGCACGGGCGGTTTTGGCATTTTCTGCAATATAAATAGTCAGCGATTGCGCAAGCTGCTGGGTTTGAGCCGGCAGCCAATTTTGTATGGGGCTGTCGCCTAAACCGACGGGGATGAGGTGAAGTTGACCTGTAGTCACAATAAGTTCCCAGTAAGTTAGCGTGTGGGGTTAAGGGGGTTGATGCCTACTTGGCGCAGGAATTGGTTCAAGCGTATCAGCGGCAAGCCAATAATGGCGGTGGGATCGTCAGACTGCATGCTATCCATCAGCGCGATACCTAGGCTTTCGGCTTTGGCGCTGCCGGCGGTATCGTAAGGTTTGTCGTGCAGCAAGTAATGTGTAATCTCGTCATCGCTTAGCGTACGAAATGCGCAATGTGTAGGCACGCTATCAATGAGTATGGTGTCGCGGTGAACAACACAGAGCGCGCTGTGGAACACAATAGTTTTGCCGCTTAGTTGCTGTAGCTGTGCAAAAGCCTTGTCGTGCGAACCTGCTTTGCCGATAGGTAGTGTTCCTAACGTGGCAACTTGGTCACAGCCTATTACTACAGCCTCAGGATGCTGCTGAGCAATGGCCAGTGCTTTTTCTTTGGCAAGGCGCAATGCCAAGGCATCGGGGAGTTCACCTGATAGTGGCGTTTCGTCTATGTTTGGTGCGATAATGTCGAAGTTAAGGGCGAGTCGCTGAAGCATCTCGCGACGATAGGGGGAACTGGATGCCAGAATCAGACGCATAAGTGATTTTTGGTGTGAAAAGTTTGACGGTTCTGCTCTACGCACTGTATTATCTAACGTTTTCCTTACTATTGGAATGCCGGAGGCCATTGTGAGTACCGAGCAATACCTTCTGGATACCTTTACATTTACACAACAACACGAGACTAAAACGGGGCAGATAGCTGCAGAAAAGCTTGCTCGCGCCATAGAAGGTCTTGTGCCGCAGCGGGGCCAGGTGTTTAATTGGTCTGCTTCGGGTAGTGTAGACACGACAGAACGCCGTTTTATTCGTTTGAGTGTGAACGGTTCCATGTTCTTGCAGTGTCAACGTTGTCTGCAAGATTACGAATATCCAGTGGTGGTGGACACTCTTTTTGAAGTGGTGAACACGGAAGCCGAGCTGGATGAGGATGAGGATGATGTAGAGACACCTGATCGTGTCTTGGCGTCGCTAAATCTAGATTTGTTTGGATTGATTGAAGACGAGGTCATTTTGGCGTTGCCGTATATTCCGCGCCATGATGTATGTCCGTCTTTACCTGGAGAGTTGTCCGAAGAGGATGCGTCCGGGCTGGAAACAGAGAAACCCAATCCATTTGCAGTGTTGGGCAAGCTTAAAAAGTCTTAGCTCATTTTTTGTATTTATTTTTTTTGTAGGGTAGACCGCCTTTTTATGGTTTGCCCTGTATACAGGAGTCATCATGGCTGTTCAGCAAAACAAAAAGAGCCCTTCACGTCGTGGCATGCGTCGTTCACACGATTCGTTGACTGGGCCAGCAACGGCTATCGAGCCAACTACAGGTGAAATGCACTTGCGTCACCACATCAGCCCTAACGGCGTATACCGTGGCCGTAAAGTTCTGAATACTAAAAACGACGATTAATGCGTTGTTGAGTGCTTCGCAATCACCTAGTTTGCGCGCTTGATGTCACAAAAAACAATACGTATCGCCATTGACTGCATGGGCGGGGATACAGGTTTACCTGTAACTATTCCTGCTGCCATGCAGTTTTCGCAACGGCACTTGGATACTCTATGCCTGCTGGTGGGTGATGCTGATGCTATCAAGGCTCAGCTTGCCGCTGAAGGTAACCGGTCAGATGACTGGTATCAAATCCTGCCTGCTTCAGAAGTCGTCACTATGGACGACTCTGTTGAGGTGGCTTTGCGCCGTAAAAAAGATTCCTCCATGCGTGTAGCTGCTCAGGCCGTTAAAGACGGTTTGGCAGGTGCCTGTATTTCTGCGGGAAATACGGGTGCATGGATGGCAATCAGCCGGTATGTGCTGAAAACTCTGGAAGGCATTGATAGGCCAGCTATAGCGGCGCCTATCCCAAACTCCAAGGGTGGGGCAACCACTGTATTGGATTTGGGTGCTAACGTAGACTGTAGTGCAGAGCACTTATTGCAGTTTGCGATCATGGGTACAGCATTGGTGGCCGCTGTAGAGGGGCGAGAGCGTCCTACAGTGGGGCTGCTTAATATCGGTGAAGAAGTGATTAAAGGCAACGATGTCGTGAAACAAGCGGCAGAGTTGCTACGCCATAGCGGACTGAACTTCCAAGGTAACGTGGAAGGTGACGATATCTGTAAAGGTAGTGTAGATATTGTGGTCTGTGATGGTTTTGTTGGGAATGTGGTTCTGAAGTCTATGGAAGGGCTGGCTAAAATGGTAGCCAGTATGTTGCGTGAAGAATTTACGCGTGATGCACTGAGCATGACTGCAGGTCTAGTTGCCAAACCGGTATTGAAACGTTTGGGTAAACGGGTTGATAACCGGCAATACAATGGCGCGGCCTTGCTGGGTTTGCGCGGTATTGTTATTAAAAGCCATGGCTCGGCAGATGCTTATGCCTATGGTTATGCGTTAGAGCGAGCACGCCAAGCCGTGAAAAACGGTTTGTTGGAAGGGACGGCTGCAGCAATTGCACGTCTACAGTGCTCAAATGAAGACAAGATGGATGAGCCTGTTCTTGATGTACACTCATCTACGGTAAGTCCTCAGTAACGTATTCAGGAATTTATGTATATGCCCTATGCCAAAATAATTGGGTCAGGTAGCTATCTGCCTCCCAAGGTGGTTTCCAACGATGATTTGGCGGCCGATCTGGCTACCCGTGGCGTGGAAACATCCGATCAGTGGATACGTGAGCGCACTGGTATACAGCAGCGTCACTTGGCAGAGCGGGGCGTAAAAACCAGTGAGTTGGCAACATTAGCAGCTAAAGCTGCTTTAGAAGATGCTGGCGTTCAAGCCGCAGACATCGATCTAATCGTGTTGGCCACTTCTACGCCTGATTTTGTATTTCCTAGCACCGCTTGTCTGGTGCAAGCCAATATTGAAGCCGTAAATGCAGCTGCCTTTGATGTGCAAGCTGTTTGTAGTGGCTTTGTTTATGCGCTGACTACTGCTGAGGTTTACATCAAAGCAGGTAGAGCCAAAAAAGTATTGGTGATTGGTGCAGAAACCTTCTCTAGCATCCTTGATTGGAATGACCGCAGCACCTGCGTGTTGTTTGGTGATGGTGCGGGTGCGGTTGTGCTAAGTGCTAGCGAAGAACCAGGTATCTTGGCAGCAAAACTGCATGCTGATGGTACCAAAATGCCTATTTTGAGCGCAGCAGGTAATGTCTCCTACGGTGAAGTGGTGGGCGATCCTTTCTTGCGCATGGATGGGCAAGCAGTATTTAAATTTGCCGTGAACGCGTTAACCCAATCTGCACACCAGGTGTGCGAAGAAGCGGGTGTGGCGCTAGAAGAAATTGATTACATGATCCCTCACCAAGCAAACCTGCGTATCCTGAGCTTCTTGGGTCGCAAGTTAGGTGTGTCGGACGATAAGATAGTTGTGACACTGGACAAGCATGCGAATACCTCTGCTGCCAGTGTACCGTTGGCGTTAGATGCGGCCCGTAAAGATGGTCGTCTAGTGCCGGGTAAACTGGCCTTGCTGCAAGGCGTGGGCGGTGGTTTTACGTGGGGTTCTGTGCTGGTGCGCATGTAAACCTATAATAAGATGCCTGTACGGCGTGCTGTACACGCAGTGAATAACTACTCTCTACGACAAACAACTATGAAATTTGCTTTGGTTTTTCCCGGACAAGGTTCGCAAACTGTGGGCATGCTGGACGCGTGGCGTGATAACGCTGCCGTACAAGCGGTTATGGCAGAAGCGGATCAGGCGCTAGGGCAGTCATTGAGTGCCTTGATCGCAGAAGGTCCTGCAGAAGATTTAAATCTGACTACCAATACTCAGCCCGCCATGTTAAGCGCCTCATTGGCGATGTACAAAGCGTGGGTAGAAGAGGGTGGTCCAGTTCCAGCAGTAATGGCTGGTCACAGCTTGGGTGAGTACTCTGCATTGGCAGCCGCTGGCGTGTTCAGCTTGGCTGATGCTGTGCGTTTAGTGCGTATACGTGCCAACGCTATGCAAGATGCAGTACCCGTAGGTGTGGGTGCAATGGCTGCTATTTTGGGCTTGGATGACGATACAGTACGCGACGTATGTGCTGAAGCGGCTCAGTCTGAAGTGGTAGAGGCCGTTAACTTCAATGCTCCTGCGCAAGTTGTGATCGCTGGTCATAAAGCTGCAGTTGAGCGTGCATGTGAGTTGGCTAAAGCAAAAGGCGCTAAACGTGCGCTGTTGCTGCCTGTTTCTGCTCCTTTCCACTCTAGCTTGCTGGAGCCTGCGGCGAACGTATTGGAAGGTGCATTGGCTGATGTGGCCATGCAAGAGCCTTCTGTGCCTGTGATTAACAACGTAGACGTAGATGAGCCAGCAGATGTTGCGGCTATCCGCTCTGCTTTGGTGCGTCAGGCATGGCACGCTGTGCGTTGGGTAGAAACTATTCAGAAAATGAAAGCCATGGGTATTACCCATGTGGTGGAATGCGGTCCAGGCAAAGTGCTAGCTGGTCTGATCAAGCGTATTGATCGTGACTTGGAAGTGCTGTCTGTGAACGACCCCGATTCGCTGGCTCAGGCTATTGCGACATTAAAAGGATAAATCATGAGTGCATTGTTAGAATCCAAAGTAGCACTGGTCACTGGGGCAACCCGTGGCTTGGGTAAAGCGATTGCCGAGCAACTGCAAGCACAAGGCGCTATTGTTATTGGTACAGCTACATCCGAGGCTGGTGCTAAAACAATTAGCGATAACCTGGCTGCTGGCGGTGGTCGTGGCGTGGTGTTGGATGTGACTGATGCGCAAGCTTGCGATGCTTTGATTGCAGAGCTGACCGAGCAGTATGGTGGTCCGCATATTCTGGTGAATAACGCCGGTATTACGCGTGATAACCTCACCATGCGCATGAAAGATGAAGATTACGATGTGGTGATGGACACCAACCTGAAAGCGGTTTTCCGCTTGAGTCGTGCAGTAATCAAACCAATGGTTAAAGCACGCTGGGGTCGCATCATCAATATCACGTCGGTGGTGGGTTACTCTGGCAACGCAGGTCAAGCAAATTATGCTGCAGCTAAAGCAGGTGTGGCAGGAATGTCCCGAGCCTTGGCAAGGGAGCTTGGCAGTCGTAATATTACGGTGAATTGCGTAGCGCCAGGTTTCATTGAGACCGATATGACTAAAGCGTTGAGTGAAACACAAACTGACGCACTACGTAGCCAAATTCCTCTGGGCCGTTTAGGTGCTCCAGAAGATATTGCCCACGCTGTGAGTTTCCTTGCTAGCCCGCATGCTGCCTACATTACAGGGACAACAGTCCATGTAAATGGCGGAATGTATATGTAAAGAGCTTGGAAGTTCTCAGTTCTAAGGTAAAATTATTTGATTTGTAAGGGGCGTATTAGTAGATATCGAAGCAGTATTTTGATTATTCACTACTAGTGCTGCCATTTTTTTATCATAGCCTACACCCACATTTACATAGTGTTTGACTATAATTCGTGGGTAGCAATCCCCAAATTGGAGAATCCGCATGGAAAGCATCGAACAGCGCGTCAAGAAGATAGTCGCTGAACAACTTGGCGTTAACGAAGCCGAGATCAAGAACGAATCTTCTTTTCTTGACGACCTCGGTGCCGACTCGCTCGACATGGTCGAGCTCGTGATGGCGCTCGAAGATGAATTCGAAACCGAAATCCCAGACGAAGAAGCTGAGAAAATCACGACGGTTCAGCAAGCTGTTGACTACATCAACGCTAACAGCAAGCAGTAATTTACAATCAAGGGTGTGGGCAGGTAGCTGCTTGCCCCGCTTAGGCGGTTTTTGGCGGACATCGCTGAGCAGTTCTGTACTGGTAACCAGCTCAGAACATCACTGATGTTCTGGCCAGACCGCTTTTTTTGTTTTTAGGAGTCATCCGTGAAGCGACGTGTCGTGATTACTGGACTGGGCATTATCTCCCCAGTCGGCAACGATATTGCTACTGCATGGGATAACATCACTAACGGTCGTTCCGGTATTGGGCGCATTAGCCGTTTTGATGCATCCGAAATCAATGCTCAGATTGCAGGTGAAGTTAAGAATTTTGACGTTACCGAATACATGACTGCTAAAGAAGCCAAGCAAATGGATACCTTTATCCATTATGGTGTGGCAGCAGGTATGCAGGCATGGAAAGACTCCGGGTTAGAGCTTAGCGAGGAAAACGCCGAACGTATCGGTATTATCGTGAGCTCCGGTATCGGTGGTTTGCCCCGCATTGAAGATACACAAAAAGATTATTTGGAACGTGGTGCACGACGCATTTCGCCGTTCTTTGTGCCAGGTTCTTTGATTAACCTGATTTCAGGTCAGCTATCTATTATCTTGGGTGCTAAAGGCCCAAGCTATGCGGTAGTGTCTGCATGTACAACAGGCTTGCACTCCATTGGTGATGCCGCTCGTTTGATCGAGTACGGTGACGCTGATGTGATGGTAGCCGGTGGTGCTGAGTCCACAGTGTCCCCACTGGGTATTGGCGGCTTTGCTGCCATGCGCGCATTGTCCACACGCAACGATGATCCTACAACGGCTTCTCGCCCATGGGATAAAGATCGTGATGGTTTTGTGCTGGGTGAAGGCGCTGGTGTGTTGGTATTGGAAGAGTACGAACACGCACGTCGTCGTGGCGCTCGCATTTACGGTGAGTTTGTAGGTTACGGTATGAGCTCTGATGCTCACCATATCACTACACCAGACAAAGATGGTCCTAAACGCGGTATGCAAAATGCGTTGCGTAATGCAGGCTTAGATGCTTCTGCTGTGGACTATGTGAATGCGCATGGTACGTCCACACCTTTGGGTGATTTGAACGAAAGTGAAGCGATCAAGCTGGCTTTTGGTGATCACGCTAAAAAACTGGTAGTGAACTCTACTAAATCCATGACCGGTCACTTGTTAGGTGCCGCGGGTGGTATTGAGGCAGTGTTCACAACTTTGGCTGTGTACAACCAAATTTCTCCGCCTACTATCAATATCTTTAATCAAGATCCTGCGTGTGATCTGGATTACTGCGCGAATGTAGCGCGTGAGATGAAGATTGATGTTGCGTTGTCGAACTCCTTTGGTTTCGGTGGAACCAACGGCTCGATGATTGTGAAGCGTCTCGCCTAACACCGTGCCACGGGCAACGTCGGTTATTTCTAAAACCCGAGCTATTGCATCCCAGACTCCGGTCTGGGTGTGGTGCTCGGGTTTTTTGTTGCCTGTTTTTGTGTCCTATTGTGTATTCACTGTTGTGTGTCAGGTCGCTGCGGTAGAGTATGCCCTAGTGGCAGCGTTTTTAGTTGCTGCTGTGGTATATGGCTATTGTTTGCGCGGAAATGATGCCCATATAGTAGAGATGGGGTGGCAGGGCATGCAGTGGCAATTGCAACTGCAGCGACAGCACCATACGGAAAACTGTATAGGTTCCCTGCAGAAAATATGGCGAACACCGTGGTGGATAGTATTGAGTTTTTCTCTGAATAAGTGCGATGCAAAGCCCGAACGTGGCTGTTTCAGTGTTTGGCGTTCTACCTGTAGCCCTGCGTTATGGCGCGCTTTAAATAAAAAGCTGAACCGTGATTTGATGCTTGGATACATAGCCACATCAAAGGATGCGACATGAGTGAACGTGATGTCGATGCTGATCTAGTTAAGCGGGTACAACAAGGCGATAAACGTGCGTTTGATTTGTTGGTGCTGAAGTATCAGCGTCGCATCATGCGTTTGTTGTCACGGATGGTGCGTGACCCCGCTGAAGTTGAGGATGTAACGCAGGAAACGTTTATCAAAGCCTATAGAGCACTCGCCCAGTTTCGTGGTGAAAGTGCGTTTTATACATGGCTATATCGTATTGCTATTAATACAGCACGCAACTGGCAAGCGTCGGCAAATCGTAGACCTTTGTTAATTAATCCAGCAGAAAACGACGAAGGTGAAACTTTTGACCAAATTGATAACCTAACAGACATCAGCACCCCTGAGTCTGAAATGGTAAGCAAGCAGGTTGTAGAGACGGTTAATGCAGCAATTGCAGCCTTACCTGAAGAGTTGCGTACTGCCATTGTTCTGCGTGAGATAGAAGGCATGAGCTACGAGGACATTGCTCAAACGATGAGCTGCCCTATAGGTACGGTGCGTTCACGGATCTTCCGTGCAAGGGAGGCAATTGCTAATGAATTGCGCCCAGTGCGGGAAGCGGGTAGTACAGATCGAGGTTGGTAGAAGGAATACGTCATGGTGAAGAATTCACAGTTGATCATTACAGAGGAAACTGAAACGGCTAGTTGGGAAGCCACGGTTTCTGCTTGGGTGGATGGCGATGGGGAAGTTCGCGCTGATGAGCTAGATACGCCATATGGGCGACAAATCTGGGATACCTATCACTTGATTGGTGATGTGTTACGCAGCGAAGAACTAGCGCTTACCCCTTCGGATAAGTTTTATGCACGACTCTCTAAGGCTATTGATGAAGAGCCTATAGTGTTTGCTCCGCAGCACAAACGCTTTAGAAAGTCGGTCAGTGTGGGGCTGTCTAGCTTGGCGGCTGCCGCTGCAGTAGCGGCTGTTGCGTGGGTGGCTACACCAACTAGTATGTTGAGTGATACTCCATCTGAACCTGTGTTGGCTATTGCTGCTGATGATGTATGGTGGGATTACATGGATGCTCACCGTGATATGTCTGGTTTGGGGCCTGTGCGTCAGGTGTCCTATGATCAAGGAGCATTGCAGTAATGGTGAGGGGCTGGGTTTTTTCTGCCAGATCAGGACGTACAGCACGTGGTATGGGCATATTGCTCTACTCTGCTGTGTTGGGCCTTTCATTCTTGCCACAGGCAGCGCACGCTGCACTAGAGCCGGGTGTGTCTACACCAGAGAGCTTCCTCTTTTTGCAAGATATTCAGCAGGCTGCACGTGATCTGGATTACGCTGGCATTGTTACCTATACCCAAGATGGCTCTACGCAAGCGATCAATGTAGTGCATATGGTAGATGGTACTGGCGAGCGTGAACGTTTAGAGTTATTAGACGGTACACCGCGTGAGTATCTACGTCATAACGATGAAGTGCTGTGCCTTGTGCCAGAGCGTAAATTGATTGTTGTAGAAAAGCGTAGACCAGATCGTTTCCCTGCCATCTTATTAGGTAGCGTGGACAATCTACCTACATACTATTCAGCAAGTGTTATTGATGAAGTGCAGCGCATCGCAGGCCGTGAGTGTCGCGTGTATGAGCTACATCCTAAAGATACATTGCGCTATGGCTATCGTTTTTGTGCTGATGTAGCTAACTCGTTGTTGCTGCAGGCTGAAACCTTGAATGCTAATGGCGATGTGATCAATCAGATTGCGTTTGCCAATATTGCCTATGGCAGTCGTATGCCTATGTCGGGATTAGAGTCTGCCTTCAATACTGATGGCTGGCGCACCCTGAATGCCTACATGGAAGACATTGATTTGGTGTCTGAGGGGTGGGCTATTCCTTATCCCAATGGTTTTGAACCTGTGACACAAGTAGTACGCTCGATGAGGGCCACCAGAAAAGTAGTGCAATTGGTGATGTCTGACGGGCTGGCTGCTATTTCTGTGTTTATTGAGCCAGTGACTAACCACGGTTCATACATGAAAGAAGATCATGGCTCTAGCCGTGGCAGTATGAATTTATACCGTACTCAAGTGGCAGAGTACTGGGTCACAGCTACGGGCGAAGTCCCGTTGAGTACATTGCGCGATTTGGCAGCAAACGTGGAATATGTGCCATTTAACAAAAAAAATTGACGCTCATTCAATAGGAGTTAATGATGCAAGTCATTCGTTCTGGATACCAAAAATTGGCCGCTCCTTTGGCTGCTGTGGCAGCTGGGCTGGCAGTGGCAATGGCGACGCCGCAGGCCTTCGCGCAAGCTGAAGAGTCTCGCCCCGTTCCCACAATTACTCTACCTGATTTCTCTAGCATCGTAGAAAAAACAGAGAAGTCTGTGGTCAATATTCGTACTACAGAAGTCGTGCCTGTGTACCAAGGCGCAGGTGGTGAAGGTGATCCTTACGATTTGTTCCGTTGGTTCTTTGGCCCTGATATGGCACCTCCCGGCATGGCACCTCCGCAACAGCGTGGAGGTCCTAGACAGGCAGTGCCACAACAGCGTGAGCGTGTTGTACCTCGTGGTGTAGGCTCGGGCTTCATCATTTCAGATGATGGTTATATTCTGACGAACAACCACGTGGTTGCGGATGCTAACGAAATTTTCGTGACCATGACTGATGGTAAAGAATACAAAGCCAGCATAGTGGGTCGCGATGAGCGCACAGACGTGGCATTGATCAAAATTGAAGCCAAGTCTTTGCCTCCATTAGTTATTGGTGATCCAGCTGCCTTGAAAAAAGGTGAATGGGTGGTAGCGATTGGTTCTCCGTTTGGTTTGGACTCTACCGTGACCGTGGGTGTGGTCAGTGCGATCAATCGTGATACGGGTGATTACCTGCCTTTCATTCAAACAGACGTGGCCGTGAACCCAGGTAACTCTGGTGGTCCTTTGTTAAACCTGCATGGTGAAGTGGTAGGGATAAACTCCCAGATTGTTTCCCGTAGTGGTGGCTTCATGGGTATTTCCTTGGCCATTCCTATTGATGAAGTGATGCAGGTTGTTGCTCAACTGAAAGAGCACGGTAAAGTAACGCGTGGTCGTATTGGTGTGCAAATCACTCAAGTCGATGAAGGTGTTGCTAAAGCTCTGGGCTTGGAAGACAGTAAAGGGGCACTCGTGAGTGCAGTAGAGCCTGATGGTCCTGCAGCAAAAGCAGGCATTCGCTCTGGTGACGTGATTCTGAAATTTGGTGACAGACGCGTCGAGCAAATGAGTGACTTGCCTCGTATCGTAGGTGCCGTAAAACCGGGTACGGAAGTCCCTGTGGAAGTATGGCGTAAAGGTAAGTCCATGACGGTGAAAGCCACTGTGGAAGAAATTCCTGGCGCACCAGCAACAAGTGATACCAGCACACCAGCTCCTAGCAATGTAGACAGTCTGGGCTTAAGCGTAAAAGCAATGAGCAAAGCTGAAGCAGAGCTGTTTGGGCTGGAAGCCGGTGTGATTGTGACAGAGGCTTCAGGTGCTGCGGCTGAAACAGGTATCATGGAAGGCGATGTGATTGTTCGCATCAACGATCAAGATATTGATAGCCCCTCGCAATACAACAAAGTGGTAAAAGGCTTGGCGAAAGACAAGGCTGCTGCTGTGTTGGTGGTGCGTGACAGCAACTCACAATGGGTATTAATCACGCCAGAAGAATAATGTGCCGTAAAAAGGTAAAATAACTGTTATGCAGATGGGGGCGCCCTGAGCGCCCCTCTTTTTTGCCGTGAAACAAAGTCATTTAGTGTTTCAGGCAGCATTTCTTTAACCGCTGTTTTTTTGTTTTTGGGCCTATGGACCATATTCGCAACTTCTCCATTATTGCTCACATTGATCATGGTAAATCCACGCTGGCAGACAGACTGATCCAGCGTTGTGGTGGCCTGGAAGATCGTGAAATGTCCACACAGGTTTTGGACTCCATGGATATTGAACGTGAGCGGGGGATTACGATCAAAGCCCAGACGGCTGCCTTGCACTACAAAGCTAGAGACGGCAAGGTCTACAATCTGAACCTGATTGATACCCCCGGGCACGTTGACTTCTCCTACGAAGTTTCCCGCTCGCTATCCGCGTGTGAAGGCGCGTTGCTCGTTGTAGATGCATCACAAGGTGTGGAAGCACAAACGGTAGCAACCTGCTATACCGCTCTTGAGCAAGATCTGGAAGTTATTCCGGTGCTGAATAAAATGGATTTGCCCTCAGCAGATCCGGAAGCAGCCCGTCAAGAAGTAGAAGACGTCATCGGTATTGACGCTTCTGAAGCTATTCCTGCCAGTGCTAAAACAGGCATGGGCATAGACGATATTCTAGAAGCAGTGGTACACAAGATTCCTGCACCTACAGGTGATCCTGACGCACCATTGCAGGCATTAATTATTGACTCCTGGTTTGATAACTACGTTGGCGTAGTGATGCTGGTTCGTATTGTGAACGGCACGCTCAGACAAAAGGATAAAGTACTGTTGATGTCTACCGCTGCGACTCATCACGCAGATCAGATCGGTGTGTTTACGCCCAAATCTACACCACGTGATGTATTGTCCGCAGGTGAAGTAGGTTTCATTATCACAGGCATGAAAGAGTTAGAGCATGCCAAAGTCGGTGATACGGTGACGCATGCAGGTAAACCTGCAAGTGCCCCATTGCCTGGCTTTGTAGAAGTGAAACCGCAGGTATTTGCTGGTTTGTACCCTGTGGAAAGTAGTGAGTACGATCAGCTACGTGATTCGCTAGAAAAACTGAAGTTAAACGATGCCTCGTTGATGTTTGAACCCGAAGTTTCCCAAGCGTTGGGCTTTGGTTTCCGATGCGGTTTCTTGGGGCTGTTGCACATGGAAATTGTGCAAGAGCGCTTAGAGCGCGAGTTCGACATGGACATCATCACAACCGCCCCATCAGTTGTGTACGAAGTTCAGCGTAATGATGGCGAAGTCTTGATGATTGAAAGTCCATCACGTATGCCAGAAGTGGGCCATATCGCTGAAATACGTGAGCCTATCGTTGAGGTGTCATTGTTGATGCCACAAGACTACGTAGGCCCTGTGATGACGCTCTGTAACAACAAGCGTGGTGTACAGAAGAACATGACGTATTTAGGGCGCCAAGTAAGCTTGGTTTACGAAATGCCCTTGGCGGAAATTGTTCTGGATTTCTTCGACAGACTGAAATCAGTGTCGCGTGGCTATGCTTCCATGGACTACGAGTTCATCGAGTACCGTTCTGCTGATGTGGTGAAAGTAGATGTGCTGATTAACGGCGACAGAGTCGATGCCTTGTCGGTGATTGTGCACCGTGCGAATGCGCGCTTCCGTGGTCGTGAAGTAGTATCTAAGATGCGTAGCCTGATTCCACGTCAGATGTTTGATATTGCGATTCAAGCAGCGATTGGTGCGGAAATTATTTCCCGTGAGAACGTGAAAGCCTTGCGTAAAAACGTGTTGGCTAAGTGTTACGGTGGTGATATTTCCCGTAAGAAAAAACTGCTGGAAAAACAGAAAGCAGGTAAGAAACGCATGAAACAAGTAGGGAACGTAGAGATCCCTCAAGAGGCGTTCTTGGCAATTCTGCAAGTTGACGAAAAGTAATAGACAAAGGATTACTAACCATGCGCTGGGATTTTTCCCTGATTTTATTCATTTTGTTATTGCTGACCGGTGTGGTGTGGGCATGGAATAAGTTTTCCTTGTCCGCGAAACGCCGCCAGCGCGCACGCGAGGCTATGTCGTCCATTCCCGATTTGCCGGGTGTGGATGCAGCTGAAATCGAAAAGCTGCGTAAAGATGCTTATGCCAAAGCCATGAAAATGCCATGGTGGGTAGAGTATGGTGTGAGCTTCTTCCCCGTCATCTTGTTTGTGTTTATTTTGCGTTCGTTCATTTTTGAACCTTTCCGCATACCATCAGGCTCTATGTTGCCCACTTTGCAAAATGGTGACTTTATTCTGGTGAATAAATACGAGTACGGTATTAGATTGCCCATACTGAATACAAAAATTATCGATACTGGTTCTCCGGAGCGTGGTGATGTATTGGTATTCCGTTACCCTGTAGAACCCGACACCGATTACATTAAGCGTGTAGTAGGTTTGCCTGGTGATGTGGTGGAGTATCGCGATAAGTCGTTGTACATCAATGGTAATAAAGTCAGTGAAGTACGAGATGGTGATTATTTTGAGCCCGATCACAGTCGCTATACCGGTAAGTACGTAGAGCAATTGGGCAAGGTAAAACACGATATCTTGTTGGATAAACGTGCGCCTCAGTATTACCGGCCTATTGTTGACTTCCCTTATCGCGATCGCTGTGAGTACTTCCCAGCAGGTTTACGTTGTACCGTACCCGAAGGTAATTACTTCGTGATGGGCGACAACCGCGATAACAGCCAAGACAGTCGTTATTGGGGTTTTGTGCCAGATGAAAACATTGTGGGCCGAGCCTTCCTGATCTGGATGAACTTCGGTGAGTTTGGCCGTATAGGAAGATTTCAATAATGGCAGTACGCTTGCAAAAGCTAGAACAGCGGATTAATTATCAGTTCTCTGATCAAGCACTGCTTGAACAGGCACTGACGCATCGTAGCCATAGTGCGAAGCATAACGAGCGCTTAGAGTTTTTAGGCGACTCGGTGTTGAACTTTGTGGTGGCTTCTCTGCTGTTCAAGCGCTTTCAGAAAATTGATGAAGGCGACTTGTCCCGATTGCGTGCCAATTTGGTAAAACAAGCAACGCTGGCTGAAATTGCTCAAAAACTTGAGCTATCCGAATACCTGCGTTTAGGTGAAGGTGAGCTGAAAAGCGGTGGGTTTAGACGCCCTTCAATTTTGTCCGATGCGCTAGAGGCAATCTTTGGTGCTGTCTACCTAGATGGTGGCTTTGAGCTAGCCGCTAAGGTGATTACTGGGCAATTTGAAGACATCATGGTGGATATAGATCCCAAGACCTTGGGTAAAGATCCTAAAACCTTATTGCAAGAACTGCTGCAGGGCCATAGATTGGCATTGCCGCTATACACCGTAGTCGCTACACATGGTGCTGCACACAATCAAACCTTTGATGTGCAGTGCTACATAGAAAAATTGGATATCACGATTATGGCGAGTGGCAGCAGCAGACGCGCTGCCGAACAAGCCGCCGCCGTGCAGGCCATAGAACACGTGTCCGCCTACATAGATAACAAGGCCGGACGTCAAAAACGCAGCCGTAATCCGCAGTTGAGCCTGCCGGTTGCTGTCAGCCAGGAGCAGTCATGAACACTACGCAAGACTTTCGTTGCGGTTTTATCGCCGTAGTTGGGCGTCCCAACGTGGGCAAGTCTACGTTAACGAATGCTCTGGTTGGCGCCAAAGTTTCTATCGTTTCGCGTAAAGCGCAAACCACTCGTCACCGTATTCATAGCGTACTGACGCGTGATGATGCGCAGTTTGTGTTTGTAGATACACCAGGCTTTCAAACACGTCATGGCGGTGCCATGAACCGTATGATGAACCGCGTAGTGACACAAGCTTTGGCTGATGTAGACGTAGTGATTCAGGTAGTGGAAGCCGGTAAATGGACACCGGGCGACGAACAGTTGATCCCTTTGCTGCCTAAAAATGCCAAAGTGATTTTGGTGATCAACAAAGTTGATATGTTGAAAAACAAGGCCGACTTACTGCCATTTATTGCGCAGGTTAGCCAAAAATTCAACTACACAGCGGTGGTTCCGTTGAGTGCAGCCAAAGGTTTGCAGCTAGATGTGCTGCTAGACGAAGTGGCAGCACACTTGCCTGAAGGTGAGCCTATGTTCGAAGAGGATACGCTTACCGATCGTTCCATGAAGTTCATCGCGGCAGAGTTGATGCGCGAGAAAATCTTCCGCTTGGTAGGTGACGAACTGCCATACAGCTGTACCGTCATGATCGAAGAGTGGGAAGAGAACGAAAAAGGTGCACGCATTGCTGCTTGCGTACTAGTAGAGCGCGAAGGCCACAAACCAATCCTTTTGGGGGCGGGTGGTGAGCACATGAAGCGTATCGCCAGTGAAGCACGTCAGGATATAGAGCGCATGTTGGAAAAGCCTGTGTTTTTGAATGTGTACGTGAAAGTACGCAAAGGCTGGTCTGACCGGGAGGCATCGCTGCGCGAGCTGGGGTATGAGTAAACAGCGTCAACGTGTGCAGCATGAACGGGCGTATGTGCTGCACAGTATGGCTTGGCGCGAAACCTCATTATTAATACAGGTTTTTACCCAACAATACGGCACGGTGTCGTTGGTAGCCAAAGGGGCCAAGCGCCCCTATTCGGCATTACGTGCTGTGCTGTCTGTTTTTCAACCGTTGCAGGTGGGCTGGTCTGGGGCGAATGAAGTTAAAACCCTGACCCATGCTGAGTGCGCTGGTTTGCATGTGCTGTCTGGGCGAGCGATGATGTCGGTCTGGTATATGAACGAGTTGTTGTTGCGTTTATTGCCCAAAGAAGATCCACACGATGTACTGTTTGAAGCCTATGAGCAGGCATTAACGCAGTTAGTGCGAAATCCTAAACAGGCCTCGTTGGCCTTGCGAAAGTTTGAATGGATTTTGCTTCAAGAAACTGGCTACGGCTTAGATCAGCAGTACCCAGATTTTGACGACGCAGAACAAGAACCTTTTTTGCGTACTGTATTGCGTGAACGATTAGATGAGTTGTTAGGGCGCCCCTTGCGTACGCGTGGGGTGATGATGGATCTACTGCATTTGCAGTCATGACCACAGAAAACCTATCAACTACGGACTCAACACCTGTGGTGGTGTTGGATGCATGTATCATGATCTCCAATGTGCTGCGCTACCTGTGTTTGGGGTTAGCGCGTGCTAAGGTATTTCAACCAGCATGGAGCCCTGTCATTGCCGACGAATGGAGGCGTAATGCATCTAGGTTGTGGGAAGTGCCTGAAGCGCAACTACAACTGGATTGGGATGCGTGGCAGCTTGAATTCCCCTTGGCGGATCAAGGTAATGTACAGCTCTTCAAAGAGGGTTTACGCTACAGTGATCCCAAAGACTGGCACGTCATTGCGGCGGCCAGAGCTGCGCAAGAAAACTTTGCTGAACGTCCCATTGGTGTACTAACCAAGAATCTCAAAGATTTTAATAAATCCGAGTTGCGGCGCTTGGGGTTAGTGTTGTGGGCACCAGATCTATTTTTAGAAGGGCTATGGGCAGAACATGCGCATTTGCTATTGTCCTTGCTAGAGGCTATGCCGGCTGCAGTGCGAGCACCGGATAAGCCGTTATTGAGTGTGAGTGCGTTACTAAAGCGTGAGCGTTTATATCGCTTTAATCGCTGTTATGAGCAACAGATTCTCATAGGTGAGTAATGAAAAAAGGGGTGGGGTTGTCGGTAGGCGCATCCGTTTTGTTTGCGCTACTGTATTACTATGCAACGCTGCTGCGACCACTTGAAGGCACAGAGATTTTTGCGTGGCGTGTATTGCTGGGCTTTCCTGTACTTGCGGTCTTCATCACGCGTTTAAAGCGCTGGGCAGAAGTAGGGCTGATGATACGGCGTATGTTTAGCGACATACGCTATATGGTCTTGCAAGTAATATGTGCCATCTTGTTTGGCCTGCAAATGTGGGTGTTTGTGTGGGCACCATTGCATGGCAAAGCCTTAGAGGTTTCTATGGGCTACTTTCTGTTGCCCTTAATGATGGTATTAACTGGCCGTGTGTTCTACAAAGAGCAGTTGAGTACGTTGCAGCGTATTGCTGTGGCATTAGCGTTTGTTGGGGTGTTGCACGAGTTACTGCGGACGTACTCCTTTTCATGGGCAACGGCACTGGTGGCGTTTGGTTATCCGCCGTACTTTGTGATTCGACGTTATTTGAAGGTGGGATCGTTAAGCTCGTTATTCTTTGATTTCGGCTTTCTGCTGATTCCTTCCTTTTATATTCTGTATACCCAAGATATTAGCGTGGCACAGAAGTTTGGTGAGTATGCGCGCTTGTATTGGCAGGTGCCCATTTTTGGTGCCATCAGCGCCTTGGCATTGCTGGGCTATTTAACGGCAAGTCGGCTGCTGCCCTTGGGCTTATTTGGCATCTTGGGTTATGTGGAACCTGTCTTGCTGTTCTGGGTGGCTTTTCTGCTGCTAGGAGAGCCTGTACAAAGCCATGAGTGGTACACCTACATACCTATTTGGCTGGCGGTGCTATTGGTGGCCGTAGAGGGCTTCTTGGCGTGGCGTAAAGATCAGAAAGCCAAAGAGGCTACAGGGAAGTAGTTGCTGTGTATGAGTTGCACGGCTACTGGCTGGGGAGATCGCCTTAGGCTAGGGCAGCAATGATGGATAGGTTGATGCGGTATTCATCGCACATGCTGGGAACTGCAGGAATACTTTTTGTGATTTGAGACACCAAATCAAAAAAGTTTCCTCTCCGTCCCCCGGTTGTTTTGAATGTACGAGGTTTACAGCCCTTTCTTGTAGGGTGTTGGCGTGGCTGATTCAGTTGAAAAGCAAACTTTTAGACTGCCTGTAATGTCAGCTGTACCATCAGAAAATACAGCTTAGTTAGTTTGATGAAGGCAGAAAGAGCCGAGATTATCAGAACACAGGATAAGTAGGCATCTTCAGAAATTGGTAAACATGCCTCTTTCATTGGCCACAGAAGTACTCGCCATCTTCAACAGCAACCACACTAAAAACCGTGGCAAGCTATGAAGGGAAAACGGAGGAAAGTATTTTTTTATTTGGTGGTCAAATTAAAAAATACTTTTCGCAGTGCTAGCTAATTCAGTCAGTGGTGAGTACGTTGGTGCTGTGTGCAAGCGCTCTTCTGCATGTATCCCGGAAAGACTACTTCATGTGTATGGTGCTAGCCATAACAGCAGCATGTATATAACAAAAAACCCTCCGTTTTACGGGAGGGTTTTCTAGAGACTAGTCATAGCCTCTGCGGTGAGTCATCAACGTTGATTAGTCGTTGTTGCCACCAGTAATACCCAACAGCACCAGCAGGTTACTGAAGATGTTGTACACATCCAGATATACCGCCAAGGTTGCACTGATGTAGTTGGTTTCGCCGCCGCGCATAATGCGTTGCAAGTCGATCAGCAAGAAAGCAGAGAAGATACCGATGGCCATAGTGGAGATCACTAGGGTCAGGGCTGTCATCTGAAAGAAGATGTTGCCCAGAGCAGCCAAGATCAGGATCACTGCGCCGATAAACAGAAACTTCTGCATACCGCTGAAATCACGTTTGGCTGTAGCGGCAACGCTGGCCATTACGGCAAACACAGCGGCAGTACCACCAAAAGCCATCATGATCAGCTGCGAGCCGTTTTGCATGCCCAGCACAAAGCCTAGCAAGCGAGACAGCATCAAGCCCATGAAGAAGGTGAAGGCCATCAGGAACACAATACCCAATGAGCTGTTTTTGTTACGTTCTACCATGAACATCAGGCCGAAAGCACCCACTAGGAATACTACAGCACTCATGCCTGGGCTGCTGCCCATGATTTGGTTAATGCCAGTGCGCAGGCCAATCAAGGCACCCAGAATGGTGGGAACCATGGAGAGAGCCAGCAGCAAGTAGGTGTTGCGCAGTACACGGTTTTGAGCCAGTGCTGACTGCGAAGCCCTTGAGCCGGAATGCTCAGGCAGGCTTGATTGACGAAAGTCGCTCATGATGCATCCTTAAGAAAATACGGGAAATGGCTAAAGATTAACTGACAACTACCTGAACACGCAAGATTTTTAGCGTTGCAAGCTGTGTGCATGCAGGTCATAACCTTTAGATTGATACCAGCGCCAACGGTTCCGCGCCGCTTCTTTATCTTTGTGTTCATCGGACACAATTTCAAGAATACGGGTGAATTGCTCACTGTTAGGCGGGCAGGTGGCAGCGAGGTTGATTAGCCATGCCGGTTCACTACCTGCTTGACTAAGAGAAGGGTCGGGATCTGTGTGGCAGAGAATCACCGGTGTGGTGCTGGCTAAAGGATCTTCAGCACGTACATGCGGGATAAACGCCGTGGGCTCAAAGCCCCACAGCAAGTGTTCAAAGCGTGCCAGAGCACGGTCATCGTTTAGATAAACGATGACTCGTCGGCCACGCACGTAATGCTTGCGAATAACATCGCAAGCGGTGCGTAGCCGGTCTCTGGCATCAAAGGCGAAATCTACGCGAATCATTTGGCCTGTTGGCAACGATCCAGCACAAACTGTACCAACAGAGGTACAGGGCGGCCTGTAGCGCCTTTATCTTTACCGCTGCGCCATGCTGTGCCGGCCACATCCAAGTGAGCCCATGGGTAGGCAGACGTAAAGCGTTGCAAGAAGCATGCAGCAGTTACGGAACCCGCAGCAGGGCCACCAATGTTAGCGATGTCTGCAAAGTTGGATTTCAGCTGTTCTTGGTAGCGTTCATCCAAAGGCATGCGCCATGCACTGTCACCACTTTGTTTGGCGGCATTCAGCAGTTCTTCGGCTAGGCTGTCGTCAGGGCTAAACAAACCGCTGTTGATGTGACCCAATGCCACAACGCAAGCACCAGTCAGTGTAGCAATATCAACAACAGCAGCCGGTTTGAAGCGTTCAACATAGGTCAGCGCATCGCACAGTACCAAACGACCTTCAGCGTCGGTGTTCAGGATTTCGATGGTTTTGCCTGCCATGCTGGTTACTACGTCACCAGGTTTGTTGGCGGCACCGCTAGGCATGTTTTCGCACGATGCGATCACGCCAATTACTTCGTGATCAACGTTCAGCTCAGCCACGGCCATCATGCTGCCCATAACGCTGGCAGCCCCACCCATGTCGTATTTCATTTCGTCCATGTTGGCAGCAGGTTTCAGCGAAATACCACCCGCATCAAAGGTCAGACCTTTACCTACCAATACCAGTGGTGCAGATTCCGCTGCTGCTTTTTTGGCTGGTTTGTGTTTGATGATGATAAAGACGGGTGGTTCTACAGAACCCTTAGCCACGGAAAGGAAAGAGCCCATTTTCAACGCTTCCATCTGTTTGCGTTGTAGTACTTCCACTTTCAAAGAGGGATAGGTTTTGCCTAATTGCTTGGCTTGCTCAGCTAAATAGCTAGGTGTGCAGATATTGGGAGGCAGATCGGCCAGCAAACGGGTAAAATTAACCCCTTTACCGATGGCGGTGCCTTCTTCCAAACCTGCTTTGGACTCGCTAACCAGCGTGCGAGGCACCCACTGTAGGTATTTGGTAAGTTTCAGAGCTTCTGCTTTGGTGCTCAATGTGGCATCAAAACGGTAGCTGGCAGCCAGAACAGCTTGTGCTGCACCGCTGCTGCGTTGACGCAGTGTGGTGCCGTTGCAGTCTACTCCGGCTAGTGTGGATACAGCTTCACTCAGTTTTGCTTGGATGCAGTACTGGGCAAACGTGCTTTCAGCGGTTTTATGCTGTGCGGCTTGGTATTTTTCTTGATCACCTAGGCCAACCAGTACGATACGCTCTGCTTTGATGCCCTCTAGATTACGCAATACCAAGTGTGAGCCAGACTTTGCGCTAAACTCGCTTTTGAGGACTTTACGGATAGCACCATTAGAGGCGCGATCAATAACGTCCGCAGCGGGGGTAAGAACCTGATTGGTAAATACACCGATCGCTAAAGCTGAAGTTTTGATCTGATGTAAAGAAGCTGAACTTTGTGTGCTAAATTCCATACGATTTTCCTATGAGTACAGGCCTGTTGTCGCATTAACCTGCTTATTGTCCCATGTTTTTGTTCAAACGTAGTTCTATATCCGAAATCCTGAGCCACGCAGGTGTTGTGCTATCCACTTTGCTAGTGGTATGGCTTAGTGTACTGCTGGTTAGGCTAGTAGGCGAGGCGGCTGGTGGTAGTATCGGTGCCGACGTGGTGCTGGGCATGGCGCTGTTCTCTTCCATCACGGCGTTGCCAGTGATCTTATCGGTCTCGCTATTCATTGCCGTACTAACGACTATCACGCGCTGTTTCAGAGAGTCTGAGATGGTGGTGTGGTTTGCCAGTGGGTTGTCATTACGTAGCTGGATTAGCCCTGTACTGTCCTGTGCGATTCCTATTGCTTTGCTCATTGCGGTGCTGACATTTTTTGCATCCCCTTGGGCGTACCTGCAAATATCTGAATACCGTCAGCGCTTTGAGTTGCGTTCCGACCTAAGCAAAGTATCTCCTGGTGAGTTTATCGAAGTAGAAGATGGTGCCCGCGTATTCTTTACTGAAGAGCCATTGGGTGAGGGGGCAGAGCTGGGTAAGGTGGTGGCGCGTGTGATTGATCCGCAGTGGTTTAGCGTGATTACGGCTAAAAGCGCACATGTACAAAACGAAGATAATGGCGACCGTTTCTTAGTGCTGAACGAAGGTTACCGTTATGACATGAAGCCTAAAACACCTTGGTTCCGCATTACAGAGTTTGAGAACTATGGTGTGCGCTTAGAGAACCGAGATGAGCAGGGCACCAGCAGTGAGCAGATACGAGCGCGGGCTGAACAACAAATTAAGGCTAGACCTACTGCACAGTTGTTAGGCGACGATACAAATAGGGCGCGATCGCAGGTGATGTGGCGATCAGCCTTGCCATTGGCAGCTTTAAATTTGGCGTTATTGGCAATCCCATTGGGGGCGGTGAATCCGCGTCTAGGGCGCTCGGGTAATATCTTAATTGCCGGTTTGCTTGCATTGCTCTATATGAACTTAATCAACTTGTCGCGTGGTTGGATTGCCAGCGGTAGTTTGAGCTTCCCCGTGGGTACGCTATTAGTGCACGCAGCTTTTAGCTTATTAGTGGTATTTTTGTTCTGGCAAAAAATGCGTATTAAGCGTCCGAAGCAGTCCTAGGCTTCTAGTTGTAGACTCTAAGTATATTACTATAATTAATATTAAGCCCCTTCCTTATTCCATATAATGAGCTAACAACAGGGGCTTACTATGAATCTTCAACAATTCCGATTTGTGCGGGAGACAATACGCCGTCAGTACAATTTGACTGAAGCGGCTCGTTCACTCTATACCTCACAACCAGGTGTATCCAAAGCCATTATTGAGCTTGAAGATGAACTGGGCATCAAAATTTTCGAACGACATGGCAAACGCATTAAAGGGCTTACTCGTCCTGGTGCGGATGTGGCCAAGATCATCGAGCGCATTATGCTCGAAGTGGATAATCTGAAAAAAGTCAGTGATGACTTTGCGCGTGACGACGAAGGTACGCTGGTGATCGCATGTACCCACGCTCAAGCTCGTTATTTGCTGCCTAAAGTGATTCCTGCTTTCAGAAAACGTTTTCCTAAGGTGCATTTATCCTTGGCAGAGGGCAGCCCTGCGCATTTGGCATCTATGGTGTTGCACGAGCAGGCTGATGTGGCGATTGCGACTGAAACACTGTCTAAAACGCCTGGGTTGGTCGCATTGCCAGTGTATGAGTGGGAACACACTATTGTAGTAAAGCCTGATCACGAGTTGGCCGAACTGCCTACACCGGCTTCTAAGAACCTGAGTTTGAAGTTGCTGGCTAAGTACCCCATCGTGACGTACGACCATGCGTTCTCGGGTAGACGTTCTATAGATGAAGCATTTGCTAATGAAAATCTCACCCCAGATATCGTGTTGGAAGCGTTGGACGCCGACGTGATTAAAACCTACGTTGATGTAGGCTTGGGTATCGGGATTATCGCTGGCGTTGCCTTTGATCCGCGTCGTGATAAAGGTCTGGTTGGTTTGTCTGCAGGACACTTGTTTGGTAAGCATCAAACTCGTGTGGCTGTGAAAGCTGGGTCGTTCTTACGCGATTATGTGTATGTGCTGCTAGAGATGTTAGCCCCAGCACTAACACGTGATGTAGTGCAAGATGCTTTGGATGGCGAAAGCTCAGTGTAAGAGTGAGCTTTTCGCGATGAGACTGCATAAGATAAACCCCTGATGTCTATACAACAGGGGTTTTTTTATATGTTTATAGCGAAATAATGGCAGAGTGTAACGGTTCTTACATACTCAAGATTGACAATCTTAATGATAATGATTATCGTTTATCATGTTTTCAATTTTAAGGAGTAAGCATGTCTAATCAGGTAACAGCCGTGGTGGTAGGAGCAGATAGATTGGGGAACATTCCTGACCTGCTCAACCTGCACAATATTAAGATCAAACAACACATTAGTGGTAGAGACCCCTCTCATCAAAAAAAGACCTTGCAACTGCCTTCAGGCACTGAGTTGCTGATTCTTTTGACTGACTTCTTGGGCCACAACGTAATGAAAACTTTTAGGGCCGCCGCACAACGCTCCGGTGTGAAAGTGGTTGCTTGTAGGCGCTCTGTATGCAGCATGAAACTGGCGCTGACGCAGGGCGGTTTTTGTGAGTCATGCCCGTACAGCGGGAAGACGCATTAAGTCCTGACAACGTTTGCTCCGGAAACAAAAAAGCCAGCTCAATCGAGCTGGCTTTTTAGTGTTCTAACAAGCTTAGTTACTGGCAGTAAGGCGGCGAGCACCGTTATAACGTTTAGTCCAGTACGATACGCTCATATCTTCTACACGAACCACAGCGCCGGTGCGGGGAGCATGTACAAATTTATTGTTGCCTATATAAATGCCTACATGAGAGAAGCGAGCGCCACGTGTATTAAAAAAGACCAAGTCGCCTTTTTGTAATTCGTTGCGTCTAACAGATTCGCCTTCTTTAGCAATATCAGCTGATTGTCTGGGAAGTTTCAGACCTAGAGACTTTTCAGCGGCGTAGCCCACCAAGCCACTGCAATCAAAACCGGTTTCGGGTACGGAACCACCATAACGATATTTAGTACCTAGAAAATCTAAAGCCGCTTCAGCAAAATCACTAGTGCTGGGTTGCTCTTGGCGTTCGGCAAGATAAATATCGCTTTGCGCTCGGTTCTTGAGGTAGGCACCTAATGGGTCTGATTGAGTACGGTAACGTTGGTTATCCGTAGCGCTCAGACTGACAAATAACTCGTCTAGACTGGCCTGATCACCAGGGGGGGATTGTTTGGTAGCACATCCGCTCAGCAATACCATAGCGCCTACAGCAGCGGCACCAAGTACACGATTAGGAAGAAGTGAGCGAATTTGAAAGGTTCTATTGTTTTTAGTAGACATGATGGCTGTATTGTTATGGCTTACCGCAATTGGTGGGGTGCAGCAACTTGAACAAGCAACAAAAAAAGAGTTTAGCCAAAGATTCTGGACGAGTAAACCGCAGTCTGAGATCAGTTAGTAATGAGATATTACGTAATAAAAATTTCAGTGCGTTGACAATACGCAGTAAAAAGCCTTTTACGCAGGCTGTCTATAGGGCTTGTGCTGGAGGCGGGGGCAGAATAGACTGCCTGAACAGCTGACACTAGCATTACATTGGGAGTTGAAAAAATGATGAAAACACGCGCAGCCGTAGCCTGGAAAGCGGGGGAGCCTCTTACTATTGAAGAAGTTACTTTGGAAGGCCCTAAAGCGGGCGAAGTATTGGTGGAAATTAAAGCCACTGGTATTTGCCATACAGATTACTACACCTTGTCGGGTGCCGATCCTGAAGGGTTGTTCCCTGCTATTTTGGGTCACGAAGGCGCCGGTGTGGTATTAGAAACAGGGCCTGGCGTGACATCGTTGAAAGCCGGTGATCATGTGGTGCCGCTGTATACCCCTGAGTGCCGTCAGTGCAAATCCTGTTTGTCCCGCAAAACAAACTTGTGTACAGCCATTCGCGCTACACAAGGTAAAGGCTTGATGCCAGACAGCACATCTCGCTTTTCTATTGATGGCAAACCTATTTTCCATTACATGGGTACGTCTACCTTTGCGAACCACATCGTAGTACCTGAAATTGCGTTGGCAAAAATTCGTCCTGACGCGCCTTTTGATAAAGTTTGCTACATAGGTTGTGGTGTAACGACAGGCGTGGGTGCGGTACTGTTTACAGCGAATGTAGAAGCCGGTGCCAATGTGGTGGTATTTGGTTTGGGTGGTATTGGTCTGAACGTGATTCAGGGTGCCAAAATGGTAGGTGCCGATAAGATCATCGGTGTAGACCTGAACCCTGAGCGTGAAGCCATGGCTAGACAGTTCGGTATGACCCACTTCATTAATCCTAGTGAAGTAGAAAACGTCGTGGATCACATTATCCAATTGACTGATGGCGGTGCAGATTACTCGTTCGAGTGTATCGGTAACACCAAAGTCATGCGTCAAGCATTGGAGTGCTGCCACCGTGGTTGGGGGCAGTCCATCATTATTGGTGTGGCGGAAGCCGGTGCAGAAATCTCTACTCGTCCATTCCAGTTGGTTACTGGCCGCGTATGGAAAGGTTCCGCGTTTGGTGGTGCTCGTGGTCGTACTGATGTACCTAAATTGGTAGATTGGTACATGGAAGGTAAGCTGAATATTGATGACTTGATCACGCATAAGTTGTCGTTGGATCAAATCAACGAAGGTTTTGATTTAATGAAACGTGGTGAGTCTATTCGTTCAGTAGTGGTGTACTAATTCGTAGTTGGAGGATGTGGCCTTATGTCGGTAGAGCTTGAAGTAATTAGCGAGCATCGTTGTTTTGATGGGGTGCAACGCTTTTATAAACATGCTTCCCAAGCAATTGGGCTACCTATGCGGTTTTCGGTGTTTGAACCGCCACAAGCCAAGCAGGGCAAGGTGCCTGTGCTGTTTTATTTGGCCGGGCTAACTTGTACTGAAGAAACCTTCATGATCAAAGGTGCAGCCCAACGGTTGGCTGCACAGTTGGGCGTGATGTTGGTAACGCCTGATACTAGTCCTCGTGGGGCTGAAGTCCCTGGCGAGGCTGATCATTGGGATTTCGGTACAGGTGCTGGTTTCTATGTGGATGCTACGCAGGCTCCATGGTCTACGCATTACCGTATGGAAAGCTATGTGACGGATGAGCTATTTACTATCGTCACAACGCAGTTGTCAGGTGATGCCAGCAAGGTAGGGGTCTTTGGTCACTCTATGGGTGGGCACGGTGCATTGGTGTTGGCGCTACGTCATCCTGAAAAATACCGCAGCGTATCCGCATTTGCTCCTATTGCGGCACCAACAAAGTGCCCCTGGGGGCATAAAGCGTTTAGCGGCTATTTGGGTGAAGACCGCGCCATATGGGAACAGCATGATGCGTCGGCATTGATGCGTCAGTCTCAACAACCTTTCCCCGCTGGAATCTTGGTAGATCAAGGCTTAAGTGACCAGTTTCTGGCTGAGCAGCTTTACCCAGAAGAGCTCGAGGCAGCTTGCCACGCAGCAGGTCAACCTCTGACCTTACGTCGGCACGCTGGCTATGATCATGGCTATTATTTTATTGCTACCTTTATGGATGATCATTTGCGTTTTCACGCCGAACGCTTAACCTGATTTGACGCAGGCTAAACACCCTGTTGGCATCATGTTGTTGCCAACAGGGTGTTCTGTTTTCAGGCAATATAGTTACTCCTTACTTCACATACAACGAGCAGGCATGCAAAACACCACTGGGCGCTTGACGCATACCCTACAGCCGCAGGTGAAAAAACGAGAGTTCTGGGCATGGGCGATGTATGACTTTGCCAACTCGGGTTACACAACCGTTGTGCTGACTTCGGTATTTGGTGCTTATTTTGTAGGTGTAGTGGCTGAAGGTGCTGCATGGGGCACCTTGGCGTGGACAACCACGCTATCTTTTTCTTATTTATTGATCATGCTGAGCATGCCTGCGTTAGGGGCATGGGTAGATAGGCATGGCCGAAAACGATTTTTATTGTTTACCAGCACGATAGGGTGTGTGGTAGGTACGCTGTTTCTGGCAGGGGCTGGCCAGGGAACGTTGTTGTGGGCGATGGTGTTTTTAGTGCTGTCCAACTATTGCTATTGTGTGGGCGAAGCGGTGGTGGCGTCTTTCTTACCTACCATTGCCAAGCCTGAAGCGTTGGGCAGGGTGTCTGGTTGGGGCTGGGGTTTTGGCTATTTTGGAGGCATGTTGACCTTAGGGCTGTCACTGGCGATTGTGGTGATGGGCGAGGACAACGGCTGGGTAGCATCACAGTATGTGCCGTGGGTGATGGTGTTAACGGCAACGGTGTTTAGTGTGGCGGCCATACCTGCTTTTTTGTGGCTAAAAGAACCAGCTGCCGCAACAGACGTCGTGGCATCACAGCATTGGTTTGCACATATACAGCATGCATACAAAGAAAGCCGCAAGCACTTTCCTGATCTCTATAGATTGCTGTGTTGTTGTGCCTGCTATCAAGCCGGTATTTCGGTAGTGATCACGTTATCGTCAGTGTATGCCACGCAGGTCATGGGCTTTAACATGGGCCAGACCATGATGTTGATTTTTACCGTCAATATTGCGGCGGCAGTAGGTGCACTTACGTTTGGTTCAGTGCAAGATGCCATTGGCCACAAAATAGCACTGACCCTCACCTTGTTGGGGTGGCTGGTGATGGTGATTGTGGCAAGTGCAACTACGTCAATGACTGGTTTTTGGATTGCGGCAGCACTGGCAGGCGTATGCATAGGTAGTAGTCAAAGTGCAGGCAGGGCGATGGTAGGAGCCTTAACGCCGCCCGGTAGGCAAGGTGAGTTTTATGCGCTGTGGAGCTTTGCGGTACAACTGGCAGCGGTAGTGGGGCCATTGTCTTATGGCGTAGTGGCGTGGGTAAGCCAAGGCAATCAACGTTTGGCCTTACTGTGTACGGGATTATTCTTTATTGTTGCGTTGATGTGGTTGAGAAAAGTAGATTTTGTGCGTGGTGTGCGACAAGCTACGCATGCGGGAGAATAGGTTGGAACAAAGTGAGTCAAGCCGTAATGCCCTATTGTTGATGGGGCTAACGATAGTGCTGTGGGGGGTGAGCTGGATTGTAATGAAATCCATGACCAAGCTCATTGGCCCCATTGATTTAGTGGCCACACGTTACGTCATTGCATTTTTCTTCTTATTTGCAGTGCAGTGCTGGCGGCGTATTCCTTTTAGCATGCCGCCATTTTGGTTGTGCTTAGGTATAGCCGTGATGCAAACGGTAGGGTTCCAGGTGTTGGCTCAGTTTGCGCTGATGAGTGGCGGGGCAGGGCAGGTTGTACTGTTGGCTTACACCATGCCATTTTGGGTGGTGTTTTTCTCATGGCGCATCATGGGTAATAAACCTGATGCTAAGTACTTAATCGCACTAGGGTTTGGTCTGGTGGGTTTGTTGATGGTGTTGAAGCCATGGCAGGGCATGGGCGGAATGGCAAGCTCGTTGTTGGCCTTGTTGTCCGGTGCTTGCTGGGGTATTGGTGCGGTATGGTCCAAAGTGATGTTCGAAAAATACCAACCAAACATTATTAACCTGACAGTATGGCAACTGCTGATGGGGGCGGTTATTACCATCCCTATGGGCTTGCTCGTACCACAACAGCCGTGGGTGATTGGCCCTGAGCTAGTGATAGGTTTGCTATACATGGGGGCGCTGGCTTCGGGTGTGGGTTGGTTGTTATGGCTAAGCGTGATTCAGCGCGTCTCTGCTACGGTTGCGGGTATGTCTAGTTTGGGTGTGCCTGTATTAGCTATTTTGTTGGCGTGGGTGATTTTGGGTGAAGTGCCCGATACCTTAACGAAGCTGGGTGTGGTCTTGGTGGTAACTGGTTTGGTGGTGATCAACCTGCCAGGGCGTAAGAAGGTCTAGCTTCTACTTAGCCATGCCGAGATAGGTGTGGCTATAGTGTGATGGCTCATAAAACTGGGGGCGGTGAGTGTGGATTATGTATCCAGCTTCACCGCCCCCAAGCATTTGTCGTAGCGCTTAGTACAGCAGTCTAGGACAAAAGGTCTTACATCCCGTTATAAACAGGCCCTTCACCGCCTTGCGGTGGTACCCAAACAATATTTTGGGAAGGGTCTTTAATATCACAGGTTTTACAGTGCACGCAGTTTTGTGCATTGATTTGCAGTTGGTCTTCACCCGAGTCATTTTTGATGAACTCGTACACGCCAGCAGGACAGTAGCGTGCTTCTGGGCCTGCGTAAGTGGCCAGATTCAGTTTGACCGGAATCGCGGCATCTTTAAGTGTCAGGTGAATAGGCTCGTCTTCCTCGTGGTTGGTGTTAGAGATAAAGACGGAGCTTAGGCGGTCAAAGGTGAGTTTGCCATCTGGTTTTGGATACTCAATACGCTGACACGATGCGGCGGGTTGCAGGAACGCGTGGTCTGGTTTGGTGTTACGCAGTGACCATGGCATTTTCCCTTTCAGTACCAACTGTTCTATACCTGTCATCAACGTACCCATGGTGCGGCCTTTTTTGAACCACAGCTTAAAGTTACGTGCTTTGTTCAGTTCAGAGTGCAACCAAGAGTCTTCAAATGCTGCAGGGTAGGCGCTAAGCTCATCGTATTCACGGTTGTTGCTCAGGGCGTCAACGATGGCATCAGCGGCCATCATGCCGGATTTGATTGCTGCGTGGCTTCCCTTGATGCGTGACGCATTCAAGAAACCTGCTTCACAGCCTACCAGTGCACCACCTGGGAATACCAGTTTAGGTAAAGACAGCAGGCCGCCAGCAGTCAGGGCGCGTGCGCCATAAGCCAAGCGTTTGCCGCCTTCAAAGGTGGAGCGTACATAAGGATGGGTTTTGAAGCGTTGGAACTCTTCAAACGGTGACAGCCATGGGTTAGCGTAATCCAAGCCTACGACCAAACCTACTACAACGATGTTGTTATCCAAGTGGTACAAGAAAGCGCCACCATAGGTGTCGGAATCCAAAGGCCAGCCAGCCAAGTGCATTACCAAGCCAGGTTGGGATTGGGAAGGATCAACTTCCCACATTTCTTTAATACCAATACCGTAGTTTTGCGCGTTTTTGCCTTCATCAAGTTTGAATTTCTCGATGAGCTGACGGCCTAAGTGGCCACGGGAGCCTTCTGCAAAAATGGTGTATTTCGCTAGCAGTTCCATACCGGGTTGGTAATGTGCGGTGTGTGTGCCGTCGCGGGCCACACCCATATCGCCCGTGATAACGCCGCGAACAGCGGAGCCGTCTTCGGTGTAAAGCAGAGTGGCAGCAGCAAAACCGGGGAAAATATCCACGCCCAGTGCTTCAGCTTGTTCGCCCAACCATTTGGTGACATCACCCAGTCGTACGATGTAGTTGCCGTGGTTTTTAAAACAGTCAGGCAGCATCCACATAGGGGTTTCTTTGGCGCCTTTTTCGTCCAAGAAAACAAATTTGTCTGCGTTGACTTCTATATTTAAGGGTGCGCCTTTGTCTTTCCAGTCTGGAATCAGCTCGGTCAGAGCTTGGGGATCCATCACTGCGCCGGATAGGATGTGAGCACCAATTTCTGCCCCTTTTTCCAACACGCAAACGCTAATGTCTTGGTTGGCTGTGGCTGCTCGTTGTTTGATGCGGATAGCAGTGGCTAAGCCAGCAGGCCCACCGCCTACGATTACCACATCGTATTCCATCGATTCGCGTTCAGACATGTAAGAGGTCCTCCGGATATAGGTATAGTGTTGCAACATTCGTGCCAAAGCATGGGGTGATGCAACAAAAGTATTAAGATGCTGCCAATTATAGGGTAGGCAGCCGTTTGCGGGACTAAAAGCAACTTCAGAATCGTTAAACAGTTTGTTTTAGAACGCTATACTGTTGGTTTAAGCGTAACGCAGAGATTACTTCGTTACCAGAGCGCACAAGATTGTCAGGAAAATGAATAAACTCAAGGCTTCCCACTCTATTAGTGACCGTATTCAGGCGCTACGTGCCGTGATGCAGCAGGCAGCTGTGCAGGCATGTTTTATTCCTTCTGCCGATCCCCATCTATCTGAATATTTGCCAGAACACTGGCAAGCGCGAGCGTGGCTGAGCGGTTTTGGTGGCTCAGCAGGTAGTTTGCTGGTCACGCAGGATTTTGCAGGCCTTTGGACGGATAGTCGTTACTGGGTGCAAGCCGAGAGTGATCTACGTGACTCAGGCATAGCATTGATGCGTCAAGGTGATACAGGTGTGCTGGATCCCCTGCCTTGGGTGGAAGCGCACTTGGCAGAAGGTGACGTTGTTGCTATAGATGGCAATGTGTTGTCCATGCAGAGCTTTGAAAGCTGGAGCCGTATTCATGACAGCGGTTTGAGCCTAGAGACTTCGCTGGATTTGCCGGGTCAGATTTGGGCTGAACGTCCAATTTTGCCTCATGCGCCCGTGTATGAGCATGCGTTGGAGTACGCTATTGAGTCGCGTACCCAGAAGTTGCAGCAAGTGCGTGAGCAGATGCAGGCATTAGCGGTAGAGGGACATTTAATCTCCAGCCTAGATGACATCGCGTGGTTGCTGAATTTGCGCGGTGGTGATGTGCCGTATAACCCCGTGTTTTTAGCACATTTCTGGCTAGATGCTGACCGTGCTATTTTGTATGTGGCTGCGGGCAAAGTGCCGCCAGAGCTAGTCAAAGCATTACGAGCAGATGGTGTTGAACTGCGTGATTACACCCAAGTGGCTGATGATCTTGCTCATTTGCCAGACGACATTGCTATCTTGGTAGACCCTCAGCGCGTCACGGTAGGTACGTTGTTGGCTGCACCGCAAGCCCAGTGGCTGCAAGCCCTGAACCCATCGCAAAGTTTGAAGGCCATTAAAGGCGAACAGGCGATTGCCCATATACGTGATGCCATGGAGCAAGACGGTGCGGCATTGTGCGAGTTTTTTGCATGGTTTGAGCGCACCGTGCGTGAGCGTCCCGTGTCAGAAATCGACGTGGATGTAGAACTCACCGCTAGACGTGCAGCGAAGCCCGGTTTTGTGAGCCCAAGCTTTGGCACTATTGCAGCCTTTGGCCCTAATGGTGCTATGCCTCATTACCAAGCTACAGAAAAAAGCTATGCATGGATACAAGGCAATGGTTTGTTGCTGATAGATTCTGGTGGCCAGTACTGGGGTGGTACAACAGACATCACTAGGGTGGTGCCGGTAGGGCAGATTAGCGCTGCAGAAAAACGGGATTTCACCCTGGTACTGAAAGGCATGATTCAGTTGTCTCAAGCTGTATTCCCTATAGGGGTTACAGGGCAACAACTGGATGTTTTAGCGCGATTGCCATTATGGCGTGAAGGTCTAGAGTTTGGACATGGAACAGGGCATGGTGTAGGCTATTTCCTGAACGTGCATGAAGGTCCACAATCCATTTCATGGCGTGGTAGGCCAGCCAAACCTGTAGCCATGCAGCAAGGTATGGTGACCTCGAATGAGCCTGGTTTGTATAGGGCAGGGCAGTGGGGGATTCGTATAGAAAACTTAGTGGTGGCGCAGCCTGCGCTTAGTACTGAGTTTGGCGATTTCCTACGCTTTGAGACCCTAACGCTATGCCCCATCGATACGCGTTGTATAGAACGTTCTTTATTAACGCAAGAGGAAGTGCAGTGGCTAAATACGTACCACGCTGAGGTACGTGAACGCCTGTCTCCGCTCTTGCAAGGCGAGGCTTTAGAGTGGCTGCAACAGCAGACGCAAGCCTTGTTGTAAAACAGGTGCAGCCGGGTCAGTTTGTTTCACCTGACCCATGGTTGCCGTTATAATCCAAATTTCCCGCTACTGCCTGATCTAACCCTCAGGCGTCTATCGAAATGACCACCAAATATGTATTTGTAACAGGGGGGGTAGTCTCCTCTCTGGGTAAAGGCATTGCAGCGGCATCACTGGCCGCGTTACTCGAATCTCGCGGTTTGCGTGTCACCATGCTCAAGCTGGATCCTTATATCAACGTGGACCCAGGCACCATGAGCCCTTTCCAGCACGGCGAAGTCTTCGTGACCGAAGATGGTGCGGAAACTGATCTGGACTTAGGACACTACGAACGATTCATCTCTACCAAAATGCGCAAGGTGAATAACTTCACCACCGGTAAGATCTATGAATCCGTTCTGCGTAAAGAGCGTCGTGGCGATTACTTGGGTAAAACCGTTCAGGTTATTCCTCATATCACCAATGAAATTCAAGACTTCATCATGCGTGGCGCCAAAGCGGCCTACAACGGTGAGGCCGATGTTGCGATTGTTGAAATTGGCGGCACTGTAGGGGATATTGAATCCTTGCCGTTCTTGGAAGCTGTGCGTCAGATGGGCTTGCGTCTGGGACGTAACCACACAGCATTGGTGCACCTGACTCTGGTGCCATTCATTCAATCCGCTGGCGAATTGAAAACCAAACCTACTCAGCATTCTGTACAGAAGCTGCGTGAAATTGGTTTGTTCCCTAACGCATTGTTGTGCCGTGCAGACCGTGAAATTCCGCCCGATGAGCGCGCGAAAATTTCCATGTTCTCCAACGTGCCATTGGATGCCGTGATTTCTGTATGGGATGCCACCTCCATCTACAAAATCCCAGCTATGTTGCACAAACAAGGCTTGGATCAGTTGGTATGTGATGCATTGTCAATTTCTCCACCACCAGCCGATTTGACCATGTGGGACAACTTGGTTGATGCGTTGGAGCACCCAGAGCACGAAATTACCATCGGTATGGTAGGTAAGTATGTTGAGCTGACAGAGTCCTACAAATCGCTAAGCGAAGCGTTGATTCACGCCGGTATTCACACACGTACCAAAGTTAAAATTCAGTACATCGATTCCGAAGACATCGAGCGTGATGGCACAGCCTGCTTGGAAGGCCTGAGCGCCATTCTGGTGCCTGGTGGTTTTGGTAAGCGTGGTACAGAAGGCAAAATTACCGCTATTCGTTATGCCCGTGAAAACAAGGTGCCTTACTTGGGTATTTGTTTGGGTATGCAATTGGCGGTGATTGAGTTTGCTCGTCATGTGGCTGGTTTGGGTGGTGCGAACAGTACAGAGTTCGATCCTTCTGCAGCGCACCCAGTAGTGGCATTGATCACCGAATGGCAAGATCGCGATGGCAAGGTAGAGCACCGTAGTCAAGAAGACGACTTGGGCGGCACCATGCGTAAAGGCGCACAACGTTGCCCAGTTAAAGAGGGTACTCGTGCTGCTAGCATCTATGGCCCAGAGGTTAACGAGCGTCACCGTCACCGCTACGAAGTGAACAACGCTTATGTGCCTAGACTGGAAGAGGCTGGTTTGGTGATCAGCGCACGTACTCCTACTGAGAACTTGCCTGAAATCATGGAAATTCCGACTCATCCATGGTTCATGGGTGTGCAGTTCCACCCAGAGTTCACCTCTACACCACGTGATGGTCACCCGCTGTTCATCAGTTTTGTTAAGGCTGCTTTGGCAAATTCACGCTAAGGCGGTATGTGTCTGTTAGCTTGCATGGCGAGCTAACAGACGTCACTGGACTGAGTCTGGTGAGTCAAGTTTTGTTTATCAGGAGCTGCTATGGAATTATGTGGTTTTCAGGTTGGTCTCAATAGACCTTTCTTCCTGATCGCTGGTCCATGTGTGATTGAGTCACGCCAAATGGCGTTTGATACAGCCGGTGTGCTGAAAGAAATCACAGATGAATTGGGGATTCCATTCATTTATAAAAGTTCGTTTGATAAAGCGAACCGCAGCTCCGGAAGTTCGTTTCGTGGCCCAGGTATGCAAGAAGGTTTGCAGATTTTGGCGGATGTGCGTGCACACTACGGCGTGCCTGTACTGACCGATGTACACGATAAAGAGCAAGTGGATGATGTGGCAGCCATTGTGGATGTGCTGCAAACGCCTGCATTTTTGTGCCGCCAAACAGATTTCATTCAAGCCTGTGCAGCGACCTTAAAGCCGGTCAATATCAAAAAAGGCCAATTTCTGGCTCCGCATGACATGGTGCATGTGGTAGAAAAAGCGCGTGCGGCTGCCCGAGAAGTGGGTGGCGATGGCGACACCATCATGGTGTGCGAACGTGGGGCATCGTTTGGGTACAACAATCTGGTGTCTGACATGCGTTCGTTAGCGATCATGCGTGAAACAGAATGTCCGGTGGTATTTGATGCGACGCACTCGGTACAGTTACCGGGGGGGCAAGGCAGTAAATCAGGCGGACAAAGCGAATTTGTTCCGGTATTAGCACGCGCCGCAGTAGCGGTAGGTGTGTCTGGGTTGTTTATGGAAACACACCCAGACCCAAGCAAAGCGCTCTCTGATGGCCCTAATGCCGTGCCCCTACATTTGATGCCTGCATTGCTGCGCAGTCTTAAAGAGATTGATCAGATTGTGAAGCAGGAAGGTGGCTTGTTGGAAGCCAACTGGAAGTAACCAAGGAGACAGCATGGCAGCTTATATTATTGCCAATGTGGATGTAACTGATCCGGAGCAATACAAAGCCTACCAGCAGCTTTCTACACATGCGATGAAAACGCATAACGTGAAGTTGTTGGCACGAGGTGGGGAAACTCTGGCCTTGGAAGGCAATGCCCCCAAGCGTACAGTAATCATTGAGTTTGAAACGATGGAAGCTGCAGAAGCTTTCTATAACTCACCCGAATACTTGGCTGCTCGCCAAGCACGGGAAAACGTCGCACACATGACTATGTATGTGGTGCAAGGGGTATAACCATCCCACTATAAGATGAAAGAAACTGACTGAGTAGGTACTTTTAATACATACACACCATAAAGAGTTAGGTGGGTCAGGTACTTTATAATTCTTATACCAGCATGAACATTCTTGCCGGATTTGTGGCAATAGCAACAGATCCGGTTCGTTTTTATCAGCGTTATCGCTAACACCAAAGCAGGACTGTCAAAACATGAGTGCTATCGTAGATATTATCGGCCGTGAAATTCTGGATTCACGTGGCAACCCAACCGTTGAATGTGACGTATTACTAGAATCTGGTGCAATGGGGCGTGCCTCCGTACCTTCAGGCGCCTCTACCGGTGCGCGTGAAGCTCTGGAACTGCGCGATGGCGATGCTAGCCGTTATTTGGGTAAAGGCGTATTGCGCGCTGTTGAAAACCTGAATACAGAGATTTCTGAAGCGTTGATTGGTTTGGACGCACAAGAACAAACATTTATCGACCGTACTCTGATCGACTTGGACGGTACTGAAGATAAAAGCCGTTTAGGTGCTAACGCGATGTTGGCAGCTAGTATGGCTGTAGCACGTGCTGCTGCAGACGATTCAGGTTTGTCCTTGTACCGTTACTTCGGTGGTAGCGGCCCAATGCAAATGCCTGTGCCTATGATGAACGTAATCAACGGTGGTGCACACGCTAACAACACCTTGGATATGCAAGAGTTCATGATTCTGCCTATAGGTGCTCGTAGTTTCCGTGATGCATTGCGCATGGGTGCTGAAGTATTCCACGCACTGAAAAAAATCATCGACAAACAAGGTATGTCTACAGCGGTGGGTGACGAAGGTGGTTTTGCCCCTAACGTAGCTAACCATGAAGCAGCTATCCAAATGATTCTGCAAGCGATCAACGATGCGGGCTACGAAGCTGGCTCACAAATCGCTTTGGGTCTGGATTGCGCAAGCTCCGAATTCTTCCGCGATGGCAAATACCATCTGGCAGGCGAAGGTGGTGTATCGCTGACAGCACAAGAATTCGTTAACCTGCTGGAAAGCTGGTGCGATAAGTACCCCATCATCTCTATCGAAGATGGTATGGCTGAAGACGATTGGGAAGGTTGGAAAATTCTGACTAACCAACTGGGCAAAAAAGTACAGTTGGTGGGTGATGATCTGTTCGTGACCAACACCAAAATCCTGAAAGAAGGTATTGATCTGGGTGTGGCAAACTCCATCCTGATCAAAATCAACCAAATCGGTACACTGACAGAAACTTTCGCCGCTATCGAAATGGCAAAACGTCATGGTTACACTGCGGTGATTTCCCACCGTTCCGGTGAAACCGAAGACTCCACCATTGCCGATATCGCTGTAGCGACTAACGCTATGCAGATCAAAACAGGCTCCTTGTCTCGTTCCGATCGTATGGCTAAGTACAACCAGTTGCTGCGTATCGAAGAAGAGCTGGCTGATGTAGCGTCCTACCCAGGCCGTAGCGCTTTCTATAACTTACGTTAAGCGCCACAAGGGGATGAGGTACACTCTCATTCCCCTTATAGGAAACACCCATGCGCCTGCTTCTGCTTATTCTGATTGTGCTGAACCTCGTTACGCAATATGCGTTGTGGTTTGGTAAGAGTGGCTGGGAGCGGGTGCATGATATGCAGGCCAGACTAGAAGAACAGCAAGAAATTAATGCTGCACTACAAGCGCGTAACAATGCGCTATTGGCTGAAGTCCAAGATCTTAAAAGTGGTACGCAAGCGATTGAAGAGCGTGCTAGATCAGAGTTGGGTTTGCTGCACAATAATGAAATCTATGTGCAAATCCTGCCGCCAGACAATACGCCTTAATAGCAGCACGTAGCTCCTTTACAGGCCGTTTCTTCTGACAGTAAATCACCGGATTCCGTGGGCTCGGAAGGCGTAAGCGTGGGCTCATCTATGATGGGTTCAGGTGATGAGGGTGTAGAGGGAGGTGTTTCTGTTCCTGTTCCTTTTTCCGGTGTGTGCGGGGCGTTTTGGTGCTCACCAGACATAAAGCTGCGCGGCAGTTCTGGGTGCCATGCGAGCGAACCTATTGCTGTGCTACTGACACGCTGTATAGGGCTGTGCTCAGGCAGCGGCCATTGTATGGGATGGCTTTGCATAGGTAGGCTGGCATGCAGACGTATAGGTACCAGTCCTTGCGCCTTACCTTGTTGCAGATAGGTGTTGGTATCCGTAGGCCACAGTAAACGCACCAGGGCGCGGCTAAATGCTAGGGACGGTTCATACCAGAAGATTAACTGTGTGTGCAGTGTGTTGGCGCCAAAGATGCTTTGCTGGGTATGGCGACCTTTGTTATTCAAGTGCTGTACTAGCTGATGCTGCGTATTGATGTGTTTATAGCCTGTGCTGCTGCGTCGCGTCAGGATTTTATCTTCGTGTTGAGAGAAGTCTTGATCGCTGGGGGATAGCTGCCAAAGCCGCCATACATCAAACCCATAACGCGATGAGAAGCGTTGGTAATAGTGTTGTTGGCGTTGTTCAGAACCCCACCACGCTGCAGCCGTACGATCAAACTGTTGCTGCATTGCTTTGGGTTGCAGATTAAGCGTAATGCCTGCTCTGTTGCTTTCTTGAAGGGCTAGCAGCAATACTTGGCGCAGCATCCACGCGCGAGTGGCGTCGTAGCCTACTACAAGCAGCGTGCAGATTACCGTTGCCATTAGCAGGAACTCTACGCTGCTGGCACCGGATTGTTTAGTAGCTGGGGGAAGTGGGGAAGACATAGCAGGAATAGTGAAATAGACAAAAGCCTATTCAGTATTCCTGCAAAGATCGCCGTTCAGTGAGGCGAGGGCAGGTTTTAGCCGTGGCTAATACTGCTTAGAAAAAGAAGCGGTCACACACCACGTATAACCACCATGCGCCAGTGAGGATAAGACTTAACAGTACAGCGGCACTGCCCAAATCTTTGGCTCTCCCCAGTAAAGGGTTGTGTTCTAGGCTGATGCTGTCTGCCAGAGCTTCTATAGCGCTGTTGATCAGTTCAACAATCAAGACGATGACAACGCAGGCACACAGTAGAAATACTTCGGTGATGTTGCGGCCCAGGAAAAACGCTGTGGGTAGCAAGATAATGGCTAAGAAAAGCTCTTGCCTAAAGGCGGCTTCATATTGGACGGCCGCGCGCAAGCCTTGTATGGAATACATAAAGGCTTTAAATACGCGTTGCATACCACCGCTACTTTTATAAGGAGAATTCATATTTAATGCAGGGTTTTATCGCCAGACTGTAGATTATCTGGATTATCAATGAAAAGGCTGGCGCAATCTACGGGATCAAACTGGTAGGGTTTGCCGCAGAAGTTGCAAGAGATCTCTACTACGTCGCGTTCTTGCAGTATATCTTCGACTTCTGCTTTGCCTAGCATGTGCAGCATGTTGGCGACTTTTTCTCTGGAGCAAGGGCAATGCCATTGTATGGACAAGCCTTCTAGTTCTAGTAATTCTTCTTCCCAGAACAATCTATGAATCAGAGTTTGTGGGTGTAAGTCGCGTAATTCTTCGGGTTGTATGGTGGCAGCCAAGTGCAGGGCACGTTCCCAGCTTTGTTCTACGTTGGCTTCCGCTGGCGTACCGCCTTGGCCAGGCAGTTTTTGTAGCAGCAAGCCTACTAAGCGATGGTCAGACGCATTTAACCAAATACGGGTGTCCAATTGCTCAGAGTGCAGCATGTAGTCTTCTAGAGCTTGGGCAATGTTTTCACCAGTCAACGGCACAATGCCCTGATAGGGTTGCATGTGCGGGTTGTGAGCGGATGGATCCAGCACTACAATGAAACGCCCTTGGCCTGTTTGGTTGATCAACTCTTGCATGGTGGCTTGATCAGCAATGACCGCATCCTCACGCAACGAGGCTGTGGCACGGATATTCAGGTCGGCCGTGCATTCAACAACGAGCAATGCTACGGGGCCATCCCCTTGAACTTGCAATACTAACGAGCCGTCGAACTTTAGGTTGCTGGCCAGCAAAATGGCAGCAGCAGTCAACTCACCAAGCAGAGTGCGTACAGCAGCAGGTAGGGTTTGATGCTCTAAGCCTGTTTGCCAGGCTTCTTCTACATAGACGGTTTGTACTCTGGTGCTACGGTCGGCAAATAGATATTTTTTTAACTCGTCGTTCATGAAAATGCTCAGAATGGGGTAAAGCAGTGAATACGTATGAGGTTAGGCTGTCTTGGCTTGTTGTTTGGTGATTCGAGCTTGCAGGTCTACCAAACGCGTACCGGCTAGGCGGTCATGCATGAAAAGCCCATCTTTGTCGAACCAGCTCCATACAAAAATACTGAAAGGAGCGGCAACAATAAGAAGATCCGTGGAGGCATAACCGGTTAGCGTGGACAAGTACTGTACAAGCAGTGCACAAGCCAAAGGGATGGGCCACATCAAGAGGTAGCGTAGCAGCAACTGCACATAGCCAGGTTTGGTACCTTGTTTGGTTTCCAGCCTGATATACCAAGTCTTCATGGGGAGAGTCTGGCCCGCACGACGCCATGCCAACATGAAATAGAGGCCAATAGCGAGAAATATGAGGAATTGCCGACTATGCCGCAAATACAGAGCGTGATAGCTTTTGGTCGCGTAGTCAAAAATTAAGCCAACCAAAAAAACGATGCCGAAAAGCAAAATGCTTTCATACATCATGGAGGCAAAGAGGCGGCGACGGCTAGGAACAGGAAGCGAAACGGGTACTGCTGAGGAGGCCATTACACGGTGTAACCTAATAAGCGTAAAGACACTATTATCCCGCAAATATGGCACTAAAGGGAGTGTGGTGACAATAGCAATTTACTGTCACCCAAACATCCATGTTCTGATTACTTGAAGAAGAAACGGAACAGGTTTTTCAATGCCAACAATGGGCGAAAACGCATTTGCTCTGCCATTGCTTCGTTTAGCAGTTGGCGTTCCAGTTCGTCGGACATAGCAGCTTGAGCGTTGTAATGAGTCATGATAGTACTCACAGTTGGTTAAGGGTTAACCCTATTATAGGGTTAACCCTTAACTTCGCCAAGTCTTATGAAAGCAGTTGTTGTACAACCGCTATGCTTTGTTACCGATACCCGGCAGCGACCATTTCAAATGAGAACAAGCGACATTCCAGCGAGCCGTTATACAGGGGAATACGGCGTTTTGGCTTGAGGCGCATTTGGTTGGGCAGGGTGAGATCGCTGGTGATAACGTTGATATTCCAACCGGCGTAGTGTTGTTTCAACCAAGCGGACCAATCACGCCAGAAGGCTTCTTGGTTGCCTTCTAAACGCTCACCGTAAGGTGGGTTACTGATCAGCCAGCCTTCTTCGGCTATAGGCAGAGCTTCTAATGCGTTACCTACCTCGAAACGTACCGTGTCAGGGGTAAGGTGAGCGCGTTCTAAGTTGCGTTTGGCAGCATCAATGACGGCTGGATCTAGGTCGTAACCTACTAGCGGTGCTTCCAGCTTAGGGGCAATACGCGAGCGGGCATCTTCTTTGAGATCGCGCCACATACGGTCATCGTGTATGCGTAGGCGTTCAAAGTGGAAAGGACGCCAGATACCGGGAGGGGCTCCCAAGGCAATCCATGCAGCTTCAATTAAGATGGTACCGCTACCGCAGAATGGATCCATTAATGGGGCAGACGGGTCCCAGTCTGATAGTGCTAACAGGCCAGCGGCCAAGTTTTCACGTAAAGGCGCTTCACCTTTGTTGTGGCGCCAGCCACGTTTGAATAAGGACTCGCCACTGGTGTCCAAGTACAACGTAGCGCTGGTGGCATCTAAGAATAGATGTACTTTAGCGTCGGGGCGTACTGTATCAATGCTGGGGCGAGCGCCTTCGCGTTCACGTAAGCGGTCGCAAATCGCATCTTTGGTGCGCAGGTTGCAGAACTGCAAGCTTTGCATAGGGCTGCGAATGGCGGAGGTGTCTACACGTAAGGTGTCATCCGGGCCAAACCATTGCTCCCATGGTGTGGCATGGGCCAAAGCATAAATATCGTCTTCGTTATGTACAGGGGCTTTGGCCAGTTGTATCAAAATGCGTGTAGCGATACGGGAATACAAGTTGGCTTTTAGTACGCCTTGCCAGTCGGTGGTGAAATGACAGCCACCTTTACCCATTTTGGCATTCTCATAGCCCAATGCTTGCAATTCGGCTTCCAGTACTTCTTCCATGCCTTGTGGGCAAGGGGCAAACACAGGAAATTGTTGAGTGGTAGAGAAACCGGACTCAGGTTTGCGTCGGAAACTGCCGCCTGAGCGAGGAGCGTCATCGCGCGGGTGAGGGCGTCGAGTTGGGCGCTCATCATCATTGCGTGTACGTGCTGGGGCATCGTAAGCAGCTGATCGTCGTTGAGGGCGTTCTTCGTTGCGATCATTGCGGCTGAAGGATGCTCCCTCAGTAGGGCGACGACTGGGACGCTCAGAGCGATCTCGTTGTTCACCGGCTGCTGCGGGGCGGCGAGGACGGTCTGAACGGTCTCTGTCGCCTTGTGGGCCACTGTTAGAGCGGCCTGCTGGACGTTTGCTTGCTGCGGAGCGCGATGTTGGGCGTGTAGGCTCTTCTTGAGCAGGCGTATCCGCAGCTTGTTGACGCAGTCTGTTCAATGCCACTTTGGCGCGTGCGCCACTGCGCAGTTTTGGGGGCGCAGCGGGGTCTACGTCGGCCGTAGTGGTTTTCTTGAGTGACAGCGTTTTTTTAGGTTTGTCTTGTTCTGACATGTAGGAAGATCAAAAAGGTTTTAGTACAACGAGTATCAGCACCAGCAGCAGTAGCAGTACAGGAATTTCGTTGAACCAGCGGTAGTACACGTGCGAATGACGGTTAGTACCCGCTTGAAAGTGTTGCAACAGTCGTCCACACCAGACATGGTAAATAACTAGTATGGCGACTAACAGCAGCTTGGCATGAATCCAGCCTTGGCCGGTACCTATGCCGTAATACAGAAATAGTACAAGACCGGTGGCAATGGTTAGCACGGCCAGCGGGAACATGAAACGGTATAAGCGTTTAGCCATTCCCAGTAGCACGGTAGTGGCGGCCGGCTCTTGTGATTGTGCGAGGTTCACATAAATGCGAGGCAGATAAAACAGCCCTGCAAACCAGGACGTCACAAAAAGAATATGAAAAACTTTAGTCCAGAGCATTAACATGCGCGTTTAGCCACGAAGCTGGCCATCCCCCATTAGTACCCATTTTTGTGTGGTCAGGCCTTCTAAGCCTACAGGGCCGCGAGCATGCAAGCGGTTGGTGGAAATGCCAATTTCGGCGCCCAGACCATATTCAAAACCATCTGCAAAACAGGTAGGCAGATTCACATAAACCGAACTGGAATCTACTTCGCGTTGGAAGCGTCGTGCAGCGTGCAGATCTTCGGTGACGATGGATTCGGTGTGCTCGGAACTGTAGCGGTTGATGTGTTCCATGGCTTCATCTAGTGAATCCACAATGCGCACGGCCAAAATCGGTGCCAAGAATTCGGTTTCCCAGTCTTCTTCGGTGGCTGGAATGGCTTGGCTAATGAGGGCACAGGTGCGCTCGCAACCACGCAGCTCCACGCCTTTATCAGACAGGGCTTTAGCGATATCGGGTAATAGGGCAGGTGCTACATCACTGTGCACCAGTAAGGTTTCTGTAGTGCCGCAAATACCATAGCGATAGGTTTTGGCATTGATCACTATAGGCAGTGCTTTAGTAGGATCGGCTGCTTTATCTAAGTACAGATGGCAATTACCATCTAAGTGCTTGATCAAAGGTACTTTGGCTTCTTCGTTTAGGCGTTGAATCAGGCCTTTGCCGCCACGAGGAACGATTACGTCAATGTAATCGGTGAGGCGCACCATCATGCCTACCGCAGCACGGTCTGTGGTGTCTACCACTTGTACAGCGTCAGCGGGTAGACCAGCAACGTCTAGACCGTGGCGAATGATTTTCCCTAGGGCAACGTTGGAGTGAAAGGCTTCACTGCCGCCACGCAAGATAGTGGCGTTGCCTGATTTCAAACACAACGCAGCCGCATCTATAGTGACGTTGGGGCGTGATTCGTAAATGATGCCAATAACACCTAGTGGTACACGCATTTGGGCTACCTGCATACCATTAGGGCGTGTGGTGCTAGGGCCTACCGTGCCTACTGGGTCTGGCATGTCAGCAATTTGACGCAAGCCAGTAGCCATGATTTCCAAGGCGCGATCAGACAGCTTTAGGCGTTCCAGCATAGCGGGCTCTAAACCACGCTCTTGTGCTGCAGTAATATCCAAAGCATTAGCAGCTTGTAGTTGGGCTTTTTGCTCTTGGATGGCGTCGGCCATGCTGCGCAACGCTAAGGCTTTGGCGCTACCAGAAGCGCTGCGCATCAAACGGGCAGCGAGTCGGGCTTGTTGTCCCAATAGGTTCATGTGCTCTTGCAGAGTAGACTGCTGAGCGGAAGAGGTAGAGGTATGGGCAGACATAAACGTGTGATTCACTAAAGATTAGGCGGGTGCCTACTCGTTACTATATCGTAGTATGACAGTGAGCGTTAGGGGCGTGTGGCGCGTTGTCCAGCTAAGGCTATGCGTAGGGTGAGGCGGGCCATTTCTTCCCATGCATCATCCAGTAAATCAGCAGGAGCCAGCCCTTTAATCAGCCTGTCTATCTCGTGAGCGTGTTTCAATGCTTGTGGCCACGCTCGGGCCGGTGTGCGTTGTAAGGTTTGGCGCAACAGTTGTTCGCGGGGGCCAAAGACTCGGTTCGCACGCATGGCAGCAGAGACATCGCCGCCACTGGCTTGTAAAGCGGCTAGGCGTGCAAGTAAACGTATTTCATCACCTACAGCCCACAGCACTAAGGGTAGGGCTTCGCCTTCACCTTGCAAGCCACGCAAAATGGTCAGTGCGCGCTGTGCTTGGCCGGCAAGCATGGCGTCGCGTAAATCGAAAATGTTGTAGCGCGCAACGTTCAGTACAGCGGTTTGCACATTTTCTATACTGAGAGCGCCTTCTGGATATAACAGCCCCAATTTAGCGATTTCTTGGAAGGCCGCTAACAGGTTGCCCTCCACTTTCTCGGCCAGCCATTCCAGTGCTTCAGGCTCGGCGTGTTGCTGTTGGCGTTTTAAGCGTTGCTGTATCCAGTTTGGCAGTGCGCGACGCTCTACCAACGGAACATCTACCCATACGGCTTGGTTCGCCAGAGCTTGAGCCCATTTGCTGTTGCGGGTGGCGCGATCCAAGCGGGGGAGCTGCAAAATAAAGAGCGAGTCAGGTAGTTGTTGATTCGCTAACTGGGTGCTGAGTTCTTGTATGGCGTCGCCGCCAGCCTTACCGGGCTTGCCAGTGGGAATGCTGATTTCTATTAGCTGTTTGTCGCCAAACAAGGAAACAGTCTGTGTGGTGGCAAATACTGGAGCCCAGTCGCTGCGACCATCCATGTCAAAGCGGTGGCGTTCCACATAGCCTTGTTCGCGAGCTCGCGCACGGATGGTATCAGCACTTTCTACCTGTAGCAGGATTTCATCACCACAGAGTACAAAGCATTGCGCTAACGGCGTTGCAGACGCCTGCAGCAGTCGCTGCAAGCCATCAGCATCTAGCGTCTGCCCCATACTAGAACACCTCAGTAGTTGGGATGTTGTTCAGCAGAAGTTCTTCTGGTGGCAACTGTTGTGGCTGGTTAGGATCAGCCAGTAGTTCAGGTGCCAACGGTAAATCGTCCGGATTGCGGAAGCGTTCAGCCACATCGGGGGCCGTCAAACGACGTACCAGTCGGTCGATGAGTGATTGCTCCATGCTAGCAAACAACGTGGCGATCTCACCCTGTTTAGCCTGTACGGCATCAGGGTTGTACGGCATGTCACGTACGGTTTGCAAAATAGTGGGAGGAATAATCAAGTGGCCACTAGCATCGCTTAACTGATATTGCAGTCTAACGGTCAACTCGTATTCTTCCACTTGGCCTTTAGGATCCAGCGCCAGTTCACGAGTGAGGCGTTGGTTGCTTAACTGAATCAGTTGAGCTTGTGCTTGGGCTGGGTCGTTAACGAACTGCAAACCGGGGGTATTGGCTTGCAGTACACGTCTAAGCTGAGAGCCGAACGCTGAGTTTTCAGGGATGTTGGTATACATCACTTGAAACGGTAGCGGTGTCGCGCCTTTCAGCTTAAAACCACATGCGCTAAGCAGCATGACCGCCATTAAGCAAACCCCCACCCAGAGGACGCGTTGTCTGGCAGAAAAGAACGACATGGAGTGAAGGTTTGCCATGAGGGTTATCCTACAACGTTGACCATACGACCAGGCACCACAATGATGCGCTTGGGCTCACGGCCTTCTAAGAACTTAGCAACAGCAGGATGTGCAGCAGCCAATTGTTCTATGTCTGTTTTGCTGGCGCCATTAGCAACAGTGATGTTGCCACGCAATTTGCCATTTACCTGCAATGGCAATTCGATTTCGTCAGCAATCAGTGCTTTTTCATCAACGGAAGGCCAAGCGGTATCCAGCAGGTCGCCGTGTTGGGCAGCGTAGCCCAGCTCATTCCAGAGTAACCAGCAAATGTGTGGCACAACGGGGTAGAGCACACGCAACAAGATAGAGGTGGTTTCAGCTAGAGCGCTGTGATCAGCAGCAGTGTTTTCCAGTGTGGCGTCTTCCAGCGTGTTCAGCATTTTCATGCAGCCGGAAACCACGGTATTGTATTGAATGCGCTGGTAATCGTATTCGATCTGTTTCAGCAGACCATGTACTTCTAAACGCAGTTTTTTCGCAGCAGAGCTAAGGCCAGCAGCGTCAACTGGTTGTTGCAACCCTGTACGCAAGTTGGCGTTGTGTTTGTGTACAAACGACCAAAGTCTGCGCAAGAAGCGGTTAGCACCGTCTACACCAGAGTCTGCCCACTCTAGCGTTTGCTCTGGAGGACTGGCAAACATCACAAACAAACGGGCTGTATCAGCACCCATGCTGTCAATCAGTGATTGTGGGTCTACACCGTTGTTTTTGGATTTGGACATGGTGCCAATGCCACCGTAATCCACAGCAGAGCCGTCAGATTTCAGTTTGGCACCAATCACGGCACCCTTGGCGTCGTGTACGTCTTCTACGTCTTCAGGCCAGAAATACTCAATACCGCCTTTTTCGGTGCGGCGAGAGTAAATATGGTTCAGAACCATCCCTTGGCACAGCAGCTTGGTAAAGGGCTCGTCAAAGTTGAGCATGCCCAAGTCACGCATGACTTTGGTCCAGAAACGTGCATACAGCAAGTGCAATACGGCGTGCTCAATACCACCGATGTACTGGTCCATTGGCATCCAGTAATCATTGCGAGCATCTACCATGGCATCAGGATTTTTAGCCGATGCATAGCGCATGAAATACCAGGAGGAATCCACGAAGGTATCCATGGTGTCGGTTTCGCGACGTGCTGGCTTGCCGCAGGATGGGCAAGCGCATTTCAGGAAGGCTTCGTCTTTGTTCAGCGGGTTGCCGCTACCATCAGGAATCAGGTGCTCAGGCAGTACGACGGGCAGATCTTTCTCTGGCACGGGTACGGGGCCGCAGGACTCACAATGAATGATAGGGATAGGTGTACCCCAGTAACGCTGACGGGAAATACCCCAGTCGCGCAGGCGGTAGGTGGTTTGTTTCTCACCCAAGCCTTTAGCATTCAAGTCAGCAGCAATTGCATCTACAGCAGCTTTATGATTTAAGCCATTGTATTTACCCGACTCAATGGTTTGGCCTTGTTGCTTGTCGCCATACCAGTCGTCCCATTGAGTGGTGCTGTATTCTTTGCCCTCTACGGCAATAACTTGCTTGATAGGCAGATCGTATTTCAGCGCAAAAGCAAAGTCGCGTTCGTCGTGAGCAGGTACGCCCATAACGGCGCCGTCGCCGTAGCTCATTAATACATAGTTACCCACCCAGATGGCGACTTGTTCGCCAGTTAATGGATGCGTAACAAACAGGCCTGTAGGCATACCTTCTTTTTCACGGTTGGCAATATCCACTTCGGATGTGCCACCCAGTTTGCATTGCTCAATAAAAGCAGTCAGATCTGGGTTGTTACGTGCGGCATGGCTAGCCAGCGGGTGCTCAGGAGCCACCGCGCAGAAGGTAACGCCCATGATGGTGTCAACGCGTGTAGTAAATACATACATGCGGCCATCTTGGATGAGTTTGCCATCGTCGCCTTTGATGTCGTGTGTGAACGCAAAGCGTACACCTTCACTCTTACCAATCCAGTTTTCTTGCATCAGACGTACACGCTCAGGCCAGCCTGGCAGTTTGTGTTGTACGTGATCCAGCAATTCTTCAGCGTAATCGGTGATGCGCAGGTAGTAGCCAGGGATCTCACGTTTTTCAACGGGAGCACCAGAGCGCCAGCCGCGACCATCAATAACTTGCTCGTTAGCCAGTACGGTTTGGTCTACAGGGTCCCAGTTCACTACCTGAGTTTTGCGGTAGGCAATGCCTTTTTCCAGCATTTTCAGGAATAGCCATTGGTTCCACTTGTAGTAGTCTGGGTCGCACGCACACATTTCGCGGGACCAGTCTATGGCCAAGCCCATGGACTGCATCTGCTTCTTCATGTAAGCGATGTTGTCGTATGTCCATTTTGCGGGCGGGACTTTGGATTTGATAGCCGCGTTTTCAGCGGGCATACCAAAAGCATCCCAGCCCATAGGCATTAGCACGTTATAGCCACGCATGCGTAGCTGGCGAGCCATTACGTCGTTGATGGTGTAGTTACGTACGTGGCCCATGTGTAGCTTACCGCTTGGGTAAGGTAGCATGGAGCACGCATAAAACTTGGGCTTTAGCGATCCATCAGCATTCGTGGCATGTTCACTGACACGGTATGCATCGCGTGATTGCCAGTTTTCCTGGGCGCGATGCTCGACTTCGGTGTGACTATAACGTTCCTGCATGTATATGACCAAAAAAATGGTGGGCAAACCCTCATTATATGCTGCATTATCAAGGTGGACAGGGGGAGCGACCAGATATGTGTGCTTTTGTTGTGCTAATACCCGGTAGACGCCCCCGTTAGCGGCTTAAGGTGCGGCGTGGCCAGCCACATAGTAGGCAGCAGAGCAGGCCGCATAGCAAAATGGTGTAGCCCAGCGCTTGATACCAACCTGTGAGTAATAAACCAAAGCCTATTAGTAGGTAATACATCAACCCGAATACCGCGCCGGCGCTACCTAGTTGCCCGGCATAGGCTGTGAGAGCTTGGCCCAAAACGTTAGGGATAGCCATGCCAAAGGCGATGACAACGACGGTCATAGGGGCTAAGAGCCACAACGACTGCTGTAATACGAGCACGCCAGCACCACCTATCGCAACTAAGAACGCGGCTAGAGCTTGTAGTTGGTTGCTGGTGTAATGGCGCTGCAAGAGTTGTCGATTTAGCCATGCTCCTAGGGCGGAGCCAGCAGCTAAGGCGGCACCACTGTATCCATACAGGGCAGCATCTAAGCCCGCGCGTTGAAACAAGAATGGGCCAATCGCGTAATAGCTAAGCAAAGCAATATTAAATGCAGCGACTAACAAGGCGGAGCGCCAAATGTTTAGGTCTATCAACATTGTGCGTAGCGTTTTATAAAACGAGACTTTGGCTTGATTTACAGGGCGGCTTTCAGCAAGTGATACGCCACTCCAACTGACAAGCACTATGGCTAAAGTCAGCAGGCTGATCATCACGCCGCTGTAACCGAACCAGCGTGTTAGTCCAGCGCCAGTAAATAAACCAATCGCGGGGCTAAGTGCTAATGCCATGCCTACCAATGAAAAAACCTTGGCCAGTTCAGGGCCTTTGTAATGGTCGCGCAAAATGGTTTGGCTAACGACTGAGCCAGCGGCAGCGCCTATGGCGGCGACGGCTTGTGTCAGCAATAGCTGAGTGAAAGAACTCACCATCAGAGCCGCGATTGTGGCGGCACTGTATAGCAGCAGGGCTGCCAGCATAGCTGGTCGGCGGCCAACTCTGTCACTCACGTAGCCCCACAGCATAACGCCGGCGGCAAAGGCTAGAAAATACACAGTCATGGCTTGTGAGGCGGCTTCTGCAGGCACATTAAAGGCTTTGCTGAAGTCGGTGAGGGCGGGGCTATATAGTGTTTGTGCCAGTTGTGGAAACATTAGCAACACAATCAATAGCGCAAGAGGGGCTTTGTTTGTGGTCATCATTTTTTGTGTAAATAAAAAGTAATGACCGTATTGTGAGTATTTTTTGTTTGTCCTATTATCGATTTAATGACAATTTATCAATGAAATAAGACAAATGGCCTGGTTGCAAGCGAATGACTATTTTGATGCGGATGCGCATAAGGCAGATGTGGTGGGTATAGCGGCCACGTTGGGTCAGCATGACTCGGGTGTGCATCAGCATGGACGTGGGCAGTTGCTCTATGCGCGTAAGGGTTGCATACGTATTACCTTGGAGGATCAAGTGTGTTTATTACCGCCATCGCGTGCGGCATGGATTCCTCCCTCAACAGCTCACCGAGCAGTGATGAAAGAGGTGGTGGATTACCGTTCGTTGTATTTCTCTAATGAGTTGAGCTACGCATTAGGCACAACGGTATGTGTGATAACGGTGAGTCCGTTATTAGCGGCGGTGCTTGAGCCTATGGCGCAGGCTGCTTTTGATCAAGATTGGTCAGAAGGGCGCTATGCGCACTTATTGGGCTTATGTTTGTATGAAATGCGTGAGGCGTCTAGGCAGCCTACATTATTGCCGTTGCCGCGCGATAGACGGTTGAAGATGCTTGTGGATCAACCGGAGCGTTTGCCACCCGAATTGCAGGAACTGGAACAGGAGGTTGGAGCGAGTGCAAGAACCATCAGCCGTATTTTCAGTAAAGAAACAGGTATGAATTATCAGCAGTGGCGGCAGCAGTGGCGAGTGGTGCGTGCTATAGAGCTATTGGCGATTGGTAAAAGCTACGGCTATACCGCAACAATGTTGGGTTTTCAGAGTGAAAGTGCCTTTGTAGCATTTTTTAAAGGGATGCTGGGCAGTACACCCAGAGAGTACCTTAAGGGGTAGCGGAAGCGATAGACGCAAAAAAAGCTCTGTGAAAACAGAGCTTTTTCGTGCCGTAGTAGCTCACGGATACGGGGTGAACCGTACCGAAACAGACTTATTTCAGTCGTGTTTCTTTGTACTCTACGTGTTTACGTACAACTGGATCAAACTTTTTGATCACCATTTTTTCTGGTGTATTACGTTTGTTTTTAGTTGTTGTGTAGAAGTGACCGGTACCCGCTGTGGATTCCAGTTTGATTTTCTCACGAATGCCTTTGGCCATTATGGGCTCCTTTTAATCAGTGCAGGCTAACGCTTAAACGCGTTCGCCACGAGCGCGCAAATCTGCCAATACAGCATCAATGCCGTTTTTGTCGATCAGACGAACAGCTTGAGTGGAGAGACGCAGACGAACCCAACGGTTTTCACTTTCAACCCAGAAACGACGGGATTGCAGGTTTGGAAGAAAACGACGTCTAGTTTTGTTGTTAGCGTGTGAAACATTGTTGCCCGACATTGGGCCTTTTCCGGTAACTCGGCATACGCGTGCCATGGTAATACCCCTTAAGAGTCTAATTCGGCTACCGCACCATAAGCCAGTCAAAAATAAGAGATGCTGAACTGTTAGTAACGCGGTTTAAGCACTTCAAAGCCCAAACAAAAACTGCAGGACTAATAAAATCGTTCTAAAGCAGAATATTCTAATATGAATAAAGCTGCTAAATCAAGTTTCCGGATTGAGTCTGTGAGCGATGCGGCTTGAAAGCCACGACAAAGAGGCACAACAGGCCAATACGCTCACCATAGGAAGCACATTGTCGCTATGCCAGACGCTCATGGACAAACCCGCTAATGCACCGCCCAACATTTGCAGTGTGCCCATGCAGGCCGAGGCAATGCCTAAGCGATGTCCTTGTTTGTTGAGGGCTAGTGCTGAGGCGTTGGGGTAAATGAACCCCAAGCTCGCCATAAAGCCCATCAAACAGAACATTAAGCTATACAAATTGATCCATCCCACTAGCGTGAGGGCAAGTGAAATAAAAATGAAGCCCACTAATGTGTTTTCAGCTGCCAACAACAACTGTGATGGTGTATAGCGGCTCAGTAACCGTGCGCTGAATTGCGATGCAATGATGAATGACAGCGCATTCAAGCCAAACAACAGGCCAAAGTAGGCGGGGTCTATATTCATCTGACTGATAAATACGCGCGCTGAGCCACTGATGTAGGCGAACATGCTTGCTGAGCCCAAGGCTGCAGCTAGACTGTAAAAGATAAAGCTACGATCACCTAGTAGCTCTACATAGGTGCGTGCGATGAATCCAGGGCGTAGAGGGTTGACTCGATCTGGTGTCAGGCTTTCTTTCAGGCTAACAATAGTCGCAATGCATAGGCAAAGGCTGGCAACACCCATCAGTACAAAAATTAATGACCAACTACCTAAACGTAGTAACTGCCCGCCAATAATAGGCGCCAAGATGGGCATGGCTCCCATCACTAGCATAATCATGGAGAGCGCCTTGGCGGCATCACGGGTTTCGAATTTGTCGCGAATAATAGCGCGTGGAATAGCCATACCGGCTGCGCCACCAAAGGCTTGAACAATGCGCCACATGCTGAGTTCTTCAATGGATGTGCTGAGTGCGCAGCCAAATGATGCTAGTGAGAACAGGGTAACCCCAAAAACTAAAGGGATTTTTCTGCCAAATCTATCGGCAACAGGGCCATAGATTAGTTGTGCACAGGCAATACCAATTAGATAGCTAGCAAGTGTGCGTTCTACATCGCCTTCCGTGGTGTTCAAGTCACGCGCAATAGACGGAAATGCGGGCAAATACATGTCAATGGCTAAGGGGCCAAGGGCAGTAAGCAATCCTAGTAGTATCAACCATTTAGGTATGTTTTTATTGAGGCTTGAACGAGAAGATGCTGCAGACATGTAGATAGGCTTGAGGAGGGTGAAAGAGACGTACACACCGAGGAAGGAGAGCACAAAAGCAGAGTTAGATGCTACAGTAATTCTGCATAGATGCTGCGGCCAAGTGTAGCACGAGGCTGTAGTGTTCGAGGCGCCATAGAGGTAGCAGGCGTAACGCATTCTTCAGTTAAAAACAGAACTTGGGAGGCGGGTTTGAGCTCTATTTCAGCGATGGTTGAGTCAAAACTGGCAAAGTTGCCAGTAGTGGTGAGTCTTACGTTGCCAGACGGCAGCAGAGTGGGGCCAGAAGACGCGCAGTTGGCTCTGCATGTAAAAGATATGGCCACTTTAGCGTTGTTATCAACGGGGCAAGTAGGTAGTCTGGGTGAGGCATATGTAGAAGGAACCTTTGATTTCAAAGGATCCATTCGTGATCTGATGATAGCCGCAGCGGCTATTTTGCCTGACACCCCTATTAATCAAGCCAAAGCTGGTGCATTTACAGGACTGATCAGTCGCTTACGTTCCATCTGGCGACATACGCTTGAGCGCGATGCCAAGCAGATACAGTTCCACTACGATTTATCCGATGATTTTTATGGGTTGTGGCTAGATCCACGGCGTGTGTATTCATGCGCCTACTATAAAGAGCAGGATTTCACGTTAGCGCAAGCACAAGAAGCAAAGCTAGATCATATTTGCCGAAAATTGAAATTACAGTCTGGTGAGCAATTTTTAGACGTGGGGGCAGGTTGGGGTGGTCTACTGCTGTGGGCAGCGGAGCATTACGATGTTGATGCCACGGGTATTACCCTATCCAAGAACCAGCATGCGTACGTAAACAAGTTGATAGAACAAAAAGGCTTGGGTGGTAGAGTGCGCATGGAGCTGTTGGACTACCGTAAGTTGGTAGGCACCAGAGAGTTCGACAAAATTGCGTCTGTAGGCATGTTTGAACACGTGGGCAGGGCGCAATTGGGCAGCTACTTTTCTACGTTGCGCAGCCTGTTGAAGCCCGGCGGCTTGATACTGAATCATGGTATTACCTCGGGTGGGGTAGAGCACGATCAGCTAGGTGCTGGTATGGGCGAGTTCATCGAGAAATACATCTTCCCCGGTGGTGAGCTGACCCACATTAGCTATGTGTTGCGTCATTTGGCCGAGGGTGGGTTAGAAGATCTAGATGTGGAAAACCTACGTCCGCATTACGCTCGAACATTGTGGGCGTGGAGTGATGCGCTAGAAGAGCAACTCAGCGAAGCCAGTACTATTTTGTCGGGTGAGCAGGGCTTGAAGTCATTGCGAGCATACCGTGTCTATTTAGCAGGATGTGCAATGGGGTTTGAGTACGGTTGGATTGCGCTGCATCAGGTGTTGGCACAACATACACCTACAGGGCGAGCAGATGAGTTGGATAATCCCGCTGACTTGGCTTACCCATGGCGTAGAGACTACATCTACAAGTAATGCGTCTTTTTCTCCACTACTACCTGTGGTGGAAGCGCTTGAAGGATAGAGTAAGAAAAGTGCGTTAAAAAGCCCCTGTTTGGTTATCCAAATAGGGGCTTTTATTTACTTACCAGATTTTAGAAGCGAGTGGTTAGACCAACAAAGTAGACGCGGTCGCCGTTGTCGTAGTTGTTGTCACCTTCTAACGTGCTCTTACCGGTTAGGTTCAGCACACCAGCGCGTAAAGTCAGGTCTTTGCTGACGTTGTAGTGCGTGGTCCAGTCGTAAGTGGTGTAGCCACCCGCGAAAGTTGGGCCACCACGAGCACCTGGGGCAGGCATGGTTAACTGCTTACCAATGTATTGAGCGCTGAAGTTGGTAGACCATTTGTCCGTGATGCGCCAATTGATATTGGAGTTCACGGTCATTTTAGGTACTACCAACAAGTCGTTGCCTGTGGTCAGGTTCTTGGACTCGAACATGCGTGTCAGGTTGGTGTTCCAGCTCAAGTTAGGCAGGATAGGCATTCTGACGCTGGCTTCCAAACCACGTGTTCTGGCTTTTTGTGCATTTTCCATGCGAGTTAGCCAGTAGCCATTGATGTAGCCCAGCGGCTGGTAATCAATTTTGTTTTTGAAGTCGGTATGGAAGTACGTTGCTTCAGCGGCCCAACCTTCGTAGTCGTAGCCAATGTTCAGCTCATAGTTGGTGCTGGTTTCGGGTGACAGGTTGGCATTACCAATCATGTAGCAACCGCGGGATCCATCAGCGTTGGTGCTGCTGGAGTTCCAGCCCATACCGGCTAAGCCTCGGCAACCGTTACCACCAGATTGCGTGGCGGCATTCGGAGAGCTTTCTTTCAGGTTGGGGGCGCGGAAGCCTCGGGATACACCACCTTTAACAGTCCAGTTGGAGGTTGGGTGATACACCAGATAACCACGAGGAGACCAGTGCGAGCCGAACTTGGAGTCATGGTCTAGACGTAAGCCCATGGTCATAGTCAGGTTATCTAACAAGTACGATTGGCTTTCAGCAAAGGCAGACCAGTTGTTACGATTGAGTTTTGATGAGCTATTTGTGACTACACCGCTAGAACCACCAATAGTATCGGCGTTATCTAACTCTTCGCGTTTCCACTGGAAGCCAGTAGTGAGTAGGCCATCTACGCCTAGCGTGTAGGGAATATCCACGCTGCCATCAAAAACAGTTTCGCTGGAGTTGCTGCCTACCGAGCTACCTTTGTTTTCGTATTTATTGTGATAGAGGTTCAGTTTGGACGAGTACTGACCATAGGTGCCGTTGTGACTCAAGCCGTAGTAAGTGTGTACCAGTTTGGATGAGCCCCATGCGCTCACTACGGGGTTGCCATTGGCATTGGTTTCGGAGGAAGCCAGTGAGCGCTGTACGCCTTGTGCTGCTTCAACAGAGATGGACTGGTTTGCAGTGATATCCCAGTTCAACAATACGTTGGCGTTTTGTTTACGGCTACCAGAAGAACCGCCTGCCAGATCATCGGCCGAACGACGAGACACACTACCGCCCACACGTAGGCCCAGATTTTCACTAATAGGGCCGCTTAAGTTCATGCCCAGTTTGAACTCATCGCCACGTTTGGAACTGTCGGGTTTGCTGTAGTCGCTAGAAGCACTACCGCTCCATACTTTAGAGGTTTTTCTGGTAATGATATTGATCACACCACCCATCGCATCTGAACCGTATAGCGATGACATAGGGCCACGCACCACTTCGATGCGCTCAATCATTTCGGGGGTGATCCAGTCTATGTCTTGCTGGCCTAAGTCAGGACGATAGTTGGTATGGGCAGAAGAGCCTTGGCGTTTACCATCAACCAGAATCAAGGTGTAGGCCTCAGGCAGACCACGCAATTTGATCTTGGATTGTGCGCCAGTAGAGGCATAGCCGCCAGTCACGCCGGGTAGGGTGCTCAGTATTTCAGCGAGTGACGAAACAGGCTTGCGCTCGATTTCCTCGCGGGTAATCACGCTGATGCTAGCCGGCGCATCTTTGATATCAACGTCGGTACCTGTGGCTGTCACCACAATGTTGTTCAACTGGCTGACGGTTGCTTCCTGCTTAGTCTCCTCGGTTTCTGCTGTCACTGTTTGGGCATAGAGCTGAGTGGTGCTTAATGCAGTGGCCCCCAATAGGGCGAAACGAAGCAGTTGCCTCACGGTGTTGGGTGTGAGGGCAAGGGTAGGGTGTGACATTTGATTAACTTCCCTGTTGATAGATTTCTGTATTAATTTGTGACACAGATTCTATTAACATGAAAATACAAATGCAAATCGTTTTCATTCAGAGTTGTTTTTTATCTCCTTTGAAGAAAGAGGGGTATCGTAGCTTTTCCACTACTAATTTAAGAATTATTCTCATTATTGTTACTAATACTAAGTTCTTGATTTGAATTGGGAATGAGAATAGGTATCATTAGTTCCGCTGTAAGAGGAACGCTGCCAAAAGAGCAGAAGGCCAACAGCAAAGGCTAAACCCAGAAAAAAATTGGAAGTGGTCAATGAAATCTATATTTACCGTCAAGCGTTTGCCGCTACTCGTGGCTGGTGTATTTGTTGCCAGCGGAGCTGTGGCTCAAGAAAATCGTGCAGTTCAGCTGAATTCCGTCGTGGTGACGGCTACTGGCTTTGAGCAGGACATCAAGGAAGCACCAGCTTCCATTTCTGTGATCACCCGTGAAGACTTAGAAAACAAGTTTTATCGCGATGCTTACGATGCGTTGCAGGATGTGCCTGGCGTGATCGTGACCGGTGGTGGTGACAGACGCGATATCAGCATTCGCGGTATGAGCTCTAAATACACGCTAATCTTGATTGACGGTAAACGTCAAAGTTCTACTGAAACACGTACTAACTCGGATTCTTCAGGTGTAGAGGGCGGTTGGACTCCTCCATTGTCAGAGATTGAACGTATTGAAGTGGTGCGTGGCCCTATGTCGTCGTTGTATGGCTCTGACGCCATGGGTGGTGTGATCAACATCATCACTCGTAAAGTACCAGAGCAGTGGGGCGGTTCTATCCGTTTAGACACTACTTTGCAATCGCACAGCCGTTCAGGTGATATTAACCAAGGTAACTTTACGGTAGGCGGCCCTATTCAAGAGGGTTTGTTGGGCTTGCAAATGTACGGTCAGTACACGCACCGCGATGAAGATAATATCTACAACGGTTACCGTAAACGTAATGCCTACGAAGTAGGTGCGAAGCTAAGCTTTACACCATCAGCCAATCATAGCTTTGTATTGGAAGGCAGCTCTAAACGCCAGCAGTACAACAACACGCTGGGCAAAACGGTAGACCCGACAACACCTTGCGGTCGTAACGGTTGTCCTAGCAGTTCTGAAACTGATTACCGTGGTGAGAAGGCCTCGCTGACACATAATGGTGACTGGGGTTTTGCTACATCGGATAGCTATGTGCAGCAAGAGGACTTTAACAATAAGTCTCGCTCTATGCGCATCAAAAACACCGATGCTCGTACGTCGTGGGTAGTTCCGCTAGGTGATCACCTGCTGACAGTAGGTGGTATGTATCAGTACCAGAAACTGACCGATAAAACCGGTAATCAGTTGAAGACCGGCATCCAGAAAATTGATCGTACACAGTGGGCATTGTTCGTAGAAGACGAATGGAGCTTAACCAACAGCTTTGCGCTGACTGGTGGCTTGCGCTTTGATCACGATGAAAACTTTGGTGAGCACTTTAGCCCACGTATTTATGGCGTGTGGTCTGTGAATGATTTCTGGACAGTGAAAGGTGGTGTATCTACTGGTTTCCGTGCGCCAGACTTGCGTCAAACCGTAGCGGGTTGGGGACAGGTTAGCCGTGGTGGCAACATGTACGGTAACCCGGACTTGAAAGCTGAGAAATCGGTATCTCAAGAGTTGTCGGTGATGTATGACACCTTGGAAGGTTTCTCCGCTGGTGCGACTCTGTTTAATAATGATTTCAAAGACAAGATCACTCGTGTGGCGTGTCCAGCTACCAAGTGTACGGATGGCCCTAACCAGTTTGGTTCAGACCCCACCACTTACGAGAACGTAGATAAAGCGATTACTCGTGGTATTGAAACCAACTTCAGCTGGGATATGGCTGAGGACTGGACGCTGAAAGGTACCTACACCTTCACCCACTCCAAACAGAAGAGTGGTCCTAATGAAGGTCAGCCTCTGAACCAATTGCCTAAGCATATGGCGAGCGTGAGTGTGGACTGGACACCGACAGAGCAAATCAATACATGGGCGCGCTTGAACTACCGTGGTAAAGAAAGCCAGCCGGTGTTGACTGCTTCTTCGTCTGATTTCAGAGCACCGTCCTACACCTTTGTGGATCTGGGTGCGAGCTACAAGTTAAACAAAAACGTAGACTTGTATGCCGGTATTTATAACGTGTTTGATAAACAAGTGACCTACGATGACTACGAATACGTAGAAGATGGTCGCCGTTACTGGTTAGGCTTAGGCGTACGTTTCTAAGTACGACAAGGCTAAGAAGACAAAAGGCATGCAGAGTTTGCATGCCTTTTTGTTTTAATTTGTAAGCTGAGCAGTAAGCGTTATTTTCTGCAAAAGCGGCTTGTCATATAGGTGTGAGCTTCGTATGATCGCAGCGGAACGTTTTTTTTGCGTGATAGGTGGAGTATGAAAACAGTCTTCATCGTTATAGGGGCTGCGGTAGTAGCCTATTTGTTGGCCAAGGGTTTATGGGCCATTTTTTATAAAAAACATAAGTAAGTAGGGATTAATAATGAGTATCCAGGCGAAGTCTGGGAAAGTGTTGGGCTTTCTCGGTGTGGTGGCAGTGTTGTTTGTCGTTGTGATGTTGGTAGCCTTTGATGCCTTCTTTCAGGTGGACCAGGGTGAGCGTGGTGTAGTGCTACGTAACGGGAAAATTGTGAATGTGGCTGAACCAGGTTTAGGGTTTAAGACCCCAATATTGGATTCTGTGCGCTTTATTTCTGTACGTGATCACAACGTAACCATGCCACTGGAAGCCTACTCATTTGACCAGCAGCCCGCCAATATGAAGGTTTCCGTTACCTATCGTGTACCTGTTGATCGTGTGGCTGATTTGTACAGTGAATACGGCACACTGGAAAATTTACAGGCTCGTGTGATTGAGCGTCGTACTCCGGATGCAGCTAAAAACGTATTCGGTAAATTTACAGCGGCACGTGCTATTCAGGAACGTGAAAAGCTGGGCGTAGAAACAGTGCAAGCGGTGTCTGCCGTGATGCGTGATGCGCCTGTGCAAGTGGTGGGTGTGCAGGTGGAAGAGGTGGGTTTCTCTAAAGCTTACGAACAGTCTATTGAACAGCGTATGTTGGCGCAGGTGCAAATTGAAACCACACGCCAGCAAGAGCAAACAGCAGAAATTCAAGCCAATATTCGTGTAGTGCAAGCCAGAGCAGAAGCTGATGCACAACGTGAGCATGCCAAGGCAGAAGCAGATTCCATCCGTATGCGCGGTGATGCGGAAGCGGAAGCGATTGAGGCCCGTGGTCGTGCATTGGCCGCCAACCGTGGTTTGGTGGATTTGATTGCTGCAGAAAAATGGGATGGTGCCTTGCCAACGACACAAGTGCCAGGCTCAGCCTTGCCATTTATCGGTGTGAGATAAGTCGCAACAGAGTAATCACACCTGCTGTGTGGGTGTGAGTAGATGGGAGTAATGCAAACGTTAAGGCGTGGCATTATTCCCATTTTTTATGTCTGTAGGATGTGGTGTAATTTATTATTAAAAAACATGGTTATGAGAATTATTATCATTTATAATCTTTGCTAGAGGTGTATGTACCTAGATTTTTGATATAGCTAAAGGAAGTTTATGTTTGTCGCATCATCCGTGCGTAGTCTGCCGCGTCAATGGTTGTGTAGCACAGCATTTGTGTTGTGTGGTGTTTTTTCTCAACCTGCATTAGCGGTCACTCCCGCACCGATGCCTAGCCCAGAATATGCTCTGCAAGTGGGATATTTGCAGGATGCTGGTGAAGGTTTGTATGAAGTGCAGGTGAATCCAGAAAACTCGTTAGTGATGACTGCTGTGATAGACAGAGCCAAAGCGAGTGACGATCTGGGTTTTGTGTATGCGTTTGATATACAGACTATGGAGCCTCGTTGGAAAACAGCGATGCCTCATCAGTCTTTTTCATTGGCTCAAGACACCGCCAATAATAAGTTGTTCGTTGGGCATGGTAAGAACAAGCCTTTGCGTATCAGCCGTATTAATGTGACAACGGGTGAGTTGGAGCAAACGGGTGAGCGCTTGAAAGTACAGCCAGAAGGTTTTGAGGGCACCGAAGGTCTGCGCCACATGGTATATGTGCCAGAGGCTAATGCTCTGTTTGTGGTGTACAGCTCTACCAGTTCAGAGCAAACCGGCAAACAGAAAACGCATAAGTTGTTGGTGGTAGATCCACAAAGCTTAGAAGTGATCGGTGAAGTAGAGGGTGCTTATCCTTCTACGGGTTATGCATTGTCTTACGATCCTGCAGAGAAAATGCTGTACACCGCAGGCCAGTTCATCAACAAAATTGATCCTATTAGCCGCAAAGTAGTAGGTTCAGTAGATGTAGCAAAAGCTGATCCAACTATTACTAATATTCTGGGGTTGGCTGTAGACAGTGCCAATAATCGTGTATTTGCCGCTCACAATATCTTCCGCTCTGAAGGCGAGGATGATGGCGTGTATGTGTTTGATTTGAAAACTGGCAAACAATTGGCGTTTGTGCGCACTGGCCGTGGCAGTATCAGCATCAGCTACGACCCTATTCGCGACCAAGCGTATGTAGCGAATTTCCGTGCGGGTACTATTAGTGTGATCAACGGCAAAGACTACCAAGTGAGCCGTCAATTTACTATAGGGCCACTGCCTAATGAAATGGCTTTGGATAGCGACAACAATCAGTTGTTTGTGGGGCTGAAAGAAGTGTATAGCCCTAACTCGTCTACAGGTGATTTTGTAGCGGGTGCAAAAGAGCGTTTACTCAAAGTGAACTTGCCTGTTCGTTGATGTAAGCAAAGGCCCCGATCGTGAACTCCCACGCGGGGCCTTATTTTTGATTAGCGTATTTCAGTCGTCGCAGCAAAAACATCCGGGCTGCGGTAGCGTGCAATCACGTCTTCTAGCGTTTCATCGCTGCCACCTTTACGTATCAACCAGTAGTTCAACGCCGACATCTTAATAAGAAAATCTTTACAGTGTTGTCGTGCTTGGCTGGTAGCGTGGTAGGCAATTCCCAGCACTTGAGCTTTCATCAGATTAGGCTCTGTATAGAAGTGCTGTAGCAAATTTGTGTGTACTTGAGAGAGCAAGCTGGCGTGTTCACCAAAGTCTTTTTGACTAATGTGCTGCCAATACAGGTCTTCTTTGCCCGCAGGGATGAAAGAATCTACCCACTGTCTATAGTCGGTATCTGTCAAGATCGAGAGTACCATTTGGCGCAGAACATCTTGATCAGCTGACTCAATAGGATGCTCGTGGCAGTAAGTGGCTAAGGTACAAACCTCATCCAGCAACGCCATATGGCTGGCGTTTAGGTGGTTATAGCTATGCATCAGTTGCGCTAACCCCTCTCTAAACTCAGTAATCTGTTTTTGACCATCCTCAATGCTGTCTAACAATGGCGTGATTTGATAGTTGTAAGCACAAATAGTGTGGAAAAAATCACTGATGTTGTTCGAGGTGTTTTTAAGTGACTGCTTTAATGTGTCTAGGTATTCGGGACGGTTTTCCAGCATGGCAGACAGCTTCTCTGTGCCACGGCTCGTTGCGTTATGCAGTGGCGAGGCCTGCACCACAATCTGCTTGATGTATAGCGTAGAGAGTGTGCCCAGTGCTGCCTGAAACTCATTCACGGTGACAGCGCGCACCGACTCATCTAGCTGTCTACGTTTGGTCTCTCTGTTCTTCAGTCGCTGATTAATCAAGAAGGTAATCGCGGATGCAAGAATGGCCAAGCTGGTGGCGATATCAACGCCCAACTGTAGGGATGTGATTTGCATAGTGGGGAATAGGGCAGCTACTGTGCCAAGATTAAAAAACAGGTCGCAGAAAAAAGAAGGTTTTAAATCTGCGACCTGTTTTTGTCAAGAAAGAAGCCTCTACGGCTAGTGGGCTACGTTCAGCGTTTAGTTGCCAAAGCGCCAGCCTACGTTCAGTTTGACGTTACGGCCAGTGCCTTGCCATGAGCTAGGGTTGGTGGTGGCGTAACCGGCTTGTGGGTCGGTGTAGGCTTTGTTTAGCAGGTTATCAATGCCGAAGTTCACGCTAACTTGTTTGTTGATCTGCCATGAGGCGTACAGGTCAAGCAAGCTATACCCAGCGGCACGAGGTGCTGTTGCGGAAGAGCGTTCGGTAGAAGCAGTGGACGACCAGCGTACACCGTAATCCAAATCGTTATCTAATGCGCGAGCACCCACGGTGAATACTACACGTTTGAGTGGTGCGTTATTCAGTGGGCGGCCACTGTAGGTATCCGCTGTGGCCAGTGAACCATTCAAACCAGCATAGAAGTTACCAGTGTCGTAGCTGCTGTCCAGTTCAATCCCTTTCAGGGTTACTTTGCCTACGTTCTGGTATTGGCTATAGCTTTGTTTACCTACCTTGAACTGTTCGCGGTCAATGTAGTCACGTACACGAGTGTGGTAGAACGACAGCTTAGTGCGCAGTGCATCATTAGGCATGAAGACGGCATTGTGCTTGAGGTTTACTCCCAGCTCTACAGTAGAAGCGCTTTCAGGTTTTAAGTTGAAGTTGGGCAGATACTCTAGTCTGGAACCGTGCCCGCCCACGCGGAAAGCCTCGGCCAACGATGGCGCTCTAAAGCCTTCTGCATACGTAATGTAGGTGGTAACGCCTTCTATAGGTGTGATACCTAAGGTCAATCGCGGTGAAACGCGATCTTTGGTGAAACTGTGGGTGACTTGGTCTGTATCTTGACCACGCAGTTTGAAGCGGTCATAGCGAAGTGCACCAATCACTTGAATCCATTGGTTGTAATCTGCTTCCCATTGGCCATACACACCAAAAGCTTTGCTGTCGCCTGAACCAAAGTTTTCGTGGTCAGATCTACCTTTGATCTCAAAGCCATCACCACCGTAGTTCAGCGTGTGATTCCAGCTGCCTGCAGCAATAGTGGAGAGGTTTTTTAACGCCCAGCCGTTGGTGCGTACACGGTACTCACGGCTATCGCCGTCGGTGACGCGGCTTTGGTCGCTAGTGGTAGCGCTGCGGTAGAGTTCGGCCTGTAAGTTAATGAGTGGATTGGTTGGGCTGTTAAAACTGTAGCGCAGGTTGGCTGTGTAGGTGTCGGTATCGGTGTCATCCACACTTAGGGTAGAGCTGCTAGAGCCTGCAGAGCGGCTGCTTTTGTAGCCACTACCATAACGCAACCAACCTGCTTTAATTTCGTGACCGGGGGCGGGGCGGTAGCTGGCTTTCACCAACTGAGAGTTCTGGTTTTGGTCGCTATACAGAATCTTATTGCCGTCGCCGTCTTTTTGGTCGTCGCGGCCGCGGTTAACAGTGCTCACCAAAATTTCTGCGTTGTCGGTGACGCGCACAGCACCAATTGTGCGGGCGACCCAGCCTTTGCCGTTACTTTCGTAGCCGCCTTTAACGCCAACGGCTACATCTTCATCATCTTCAAGGTAGTCACGCCCATCGATGGTTTCAAAGCTGATGGAGCCACCAATACCGCCTGAGCCGTAAACGCCAGCAACAGGCCCACGTATTACGGTGACGGCTTTAAGCATGTCAGGGTCAATGTAGAACGAGCCATTACCAGCGTGGCTAGGTCTACCAAAGTCTTGTCGTACGCCATCAATGGTCACAACCACTCGGCCATATTCTTGCAAGCCACGAATGTTTACGACTGCGCCTGGGTCATCACCGGTATTCGCGGCATTCACGCCTGGAATCTGGTTCAACAGCGTAGCTGGGCTAGAAGCGTTTAGCAGGTTGATATCGTGCTGATCTAAACCGGATACGTTATCCAGCGCATCAATGGCCTGTTGCTCACGCTGGCTAGAAGACACAACGATCTTGTCTAACTGAACGGCGGTTTGAGCCCACAATGTGGCGCTACTTTGGATGCTAAATAATGCGGCAAACAGTAGGGAGTGCTTTAGTAATTGTTTAGCAAGCTGAGGGTGTGACTTAGAGCTATCGGTCGTGGCAAGAACCGAAGTGGAGTACAACATAAACTACCTTGTAATGTTAATAAGAATAATAATGATTATTATGAAATGAAAATCTTGGGGATTCTATCACTAATGATAACTATTCTCAATTAAGGTGTTGTGATGTGCGTATTCCCCACAAATGGTGGTGTGGTGAGTAGCTAAAAGGGATCGGTAAATGCCGGAGGACGGCAGAAGAAGAAGAAGAAGAAGAAGAAGAAGAAGAAGAAGAAGAAGAAGAAGAAGAAGAAGAAGAAGAAGGCCGCCATAGCGAGGTGCAATGGCGGCGAGTGCAATTAGCTCTTCACTGCAATGACTTGAATTTCTACAGTCAGTTCTGGTGCAGCCAGTTTGGCTTCTACGCAAGCACGAGCGGGGGCGTGACCCGCTGGAACCCAGGCATCCCATACCGCGTTAAACGCAGCAAAGTCAGCCATGTCTGTTAGCCATACATAGGCAGAAACTACAGCTTTTTTGTCGGTGCCAGCATCAGCCAACAACTGATCAATATTTGCCAGAATTTCTGTGGCCTGAGCAGCCGTATCACCATCACGTTGGGTTTTGGCGACTTGACCAGCCAAAACAACCATTTCACCACTTAGGGGAAAGCTAACGACTTGGCTCATACGAGCATTGCTATGCAAACGGGTGATCATCGATTGTTCTCCTCAATACAAATGAAAAAGTGCAGCCATGGGAGTAGGCTGCACGGGTGATTTACTGTGTGTTGCGGCTAGCAGGTAGCAGGCGCAACAGGCGGAATGCTTCATGTCTATCACCACCTCTATGGCCTATCCATAGTACTTCAGTGTTGTTAGGTGGGGGCAGCTCACCTTTCTCAAGATCACGGCGGTTTAACTGTTGAAGAATCAAATCACAACGTTGGTCAAACACTAGATCTACATTACTGAACGCATAAAATGAGGCGCGTTGGCCTAGGCCTACACCTTGTCCACGTACGCATCCGTTTGCGGCTTGATGGGTTTGTAAGGCGGTAGAGAGCTCATTGGAAACACTGCGGTAACTGCGGGCGTAATCCAGCGATGGCAGCCACAATGTGACTAGTAGCAACCACGTGACCAGCAACCCACCAGCCGACAGCACCGTGCCGCGCCATAAGCCCGGCGGATGGCGACGAGTACGCCATACAACTAAGGCAATCCAGCCAAGAGAGCCTAGAACCGCGAGTGTTAAGGCAGGAACGGAAATAAAGGTTTCAAACCCCACCGTTTGGCGTGCAATGCTTTTCGCAATTTTTGGTGGCCAGCCGCTTTGTTGTGCCACCCAGCCCAACCAGACGGTCGCAGCAGTGAGTGAAAAACACATGACGGCAAACCAGTCTAGCGTGTTGATAATGCTACGTCGTAGTGTGGGTAATGCAAAGGCGGCGAGTACAGCGCTAGGAATTGCTAACAGAGCTAGTTCTGGCTCAGATGGATTGGTCTGTACCAGTAGTGTCAGTAGCGCAGTAATAAATAAGCAGCCGGGCAGCAGCAAATGCGGTGCACGCAGCCAGTGTCTCCAGTTCCATACGGCGAGTAGTGCCATGGGCCATGTGGGCCACAAGAACCACAGTAAATCACGCAGGGCTTTGTATAGGCCAGTTACGTTAGGCCAGCCAAAGCTGGAGTGATTCCATAGCAGCCATTGTTGAGTCCAGTACAGGCTGAAAGCGCGAGCAGGGAACCACCAGAGTAAAAATAAGGCGATACCAAGCACAATAGCTACGATCTGCCATTTAAAAATGGAGCGGAAAGGGCTATGGAATAGAGGTAATAACAGGCTGGCTAGGAAAATAGGCGTGGCACCTACTGCACCACGAGTCAACAGGGCGCAAGCCAAGGCAATACCCAGTAGCAATGTGCCGGCGGCGGGTCTATACAGTTGCAAACTTAAGGCAAAAAATGCCAGCGCCTGAAATGCCATGATGGCAGGCACATGCGAGGTTTCATGCATGCGCCATAAAATACCTACCGTCGCAATCAGGAACAGCAAGGTGGCATCTGCCAGCATGCGGCCATATTCAGCAGGGGTGGGCTCACCACCAAAGGGTAATGGTAGAGGCTGGGCTTCTCGGCGTTTGGCTAAGCGTAAGGTGCCGTGCCACACGCAATAACTCATGAGACCAAACCAAAGCAGGTTGGGTACACGAGAGGCAAGAATCAGACTATTTAATTCGGTGGTGAATAGCGCAAAAATAGGTGCAAATAGTGTCATGCACGCTAAGCCTACCCACGTAACGAGTGGGCCATTTTCTGCATAAGCCAGACTGCCAACCTGAGGTAGTAATACTGATAGCACGCCATCGTTGTTCATGGCGGTTAGCATGGTGGCTAAACCAATCACGTCATCGGTTTTCCATGGGTCACGGAAAATCAGCCCCGAAAGTATATAGATCAGGCCTACAGCAATCAGAATACTGCGAGGGAGCTTGGCGGCACCGGGTGAGGTTAAGCGCGCGGGGGAGTATGGTTGTGAGGTATGCACAAGTCAGGCGGAATGAATGATTCGTGACAAGAATTATAGCGGAGGCGTAGACGGGGATGTGCAGGACATAAAAAAAGGCAGCCGTGGCTGCCTTTTTTACCCATGCAAAGCAGATTAGCTGCTTTTGCGTGTGCCAGCTGTGCGAGCAAAACGGGCGCGGAACTGTTCAACGCGGCCTGTTTCAACGATACGAGTTTGAGCACCTGTGTAGAATGGGTGGGACTCGGATGTTACGTCACACTTAAACAGTGGGTATGTTTTGCCATCGCGTTCAATTGTGTCACGTGTGTTAACAGTAGAACGAGAGATGAAGCTGTTACCTGTTTGTTGATCCAGGAATACAACGTCGCGGTATTCTGGGTGGATGCCTTTTTTCATGATGCCTTCCTGTTGTTCGTAAACGGATCGCCAACAGATGTATAAAATGATCTGCCACGTGCCCTAAATAATCACAAAATTCTAGCATTGACTGCTTTTTTAATAAAGTACAGCCAACAAAAAAAGCAGTTTATACCGAATAAGAAATACAGGATGTTGTTTTACGGTGATGGCTGGCTTGTTACAACAAGTGGTTTTCAGCCATGGATGTGGCGTATCCGGGGGTAATAATTAAGTGATCCACTAGCTGGATGTCTACCAGTTGTAGGGCTTGTTTTAAATGTTGCGTCAATGAGATATCGGCTTGGCTGGGCGTGCTGATTCCTGAGGGATGGTTGTGCGCCAAGATAATGGCGCAGGCGTGGTGTTGTAATGCCGCGCGTACGAGTTCTCGTGGGTAGACCGAGGCTTGGTTGATTGTGCCTTTAGCGATTTCTTCGGCAGTGATCAGTTGTAGTTGGTTATCTAGATAGAGTGCTAGGCAATGCTCTATAGGTTGGTGGCCTATACGGGCGATGCAATATTGTTTGACGGTTTGTGGTTGATTAAGGGTGGGACCGCGCTGTAACTGTTCTTGTAAGGCACGTCGGCTAATTTCACTAATGGCCAAGACCTCGCAGCTTTTAGCCTGACCTATGCCGTGTAGCGTTTGTAGTTGGTCTGCGCTACTAGCTAGTAGCCCTTGGAAACCATGGAAGTGCTGTAACAGAGCGTGGGCCAAGTGCAGCACATTTCCCTGCCTTGAGCCGGTGCGAAGTACAATGGCGAGCAACTCAGCATCCGAGAGTGTAGTGGCCCCGTGACGCAATAGTCGTTCTCTAGGCCGTAAATTATTTAAGGATTTGACGCTTGATGCCATGAGTAGCACTAAAATAGCAGGTTGATTGTTGAATTACAGATAGGATGACAGGCTTTGGACGCTCAAACCGATGCCAGTGATGTGATTGTCCGTGAGGACTCTTACCTGACACTGCACTATTGCATTCAGATTATGTCGGGTCCCGCCGCGGGAACCATGTTCGCCAACACCTTTGATGGCCACCCAGCTACCTTGCAGATGGGAGTAGGGCAATGGTCTGCCGGGTTAGAAGCTGTGCTGCTAGGTAAGCCTGAAGGCGCCACCTTGCATGCTGATTTAACGCCTGAAGATGCCTATGGCGAACGTAATCCTGCTTTGTTGCAGTGGATTAGCCGCGAAATGCTGGCCGAGAATGTCGCGCAAGACGAACACTTTGCACCTGGCGACATGGTCGAGTTTAAAGCGGTTAATGGCATGCGCTATTCTGGCGTGTTGAAGCAGTTGGATGAACATGCTGCCTTGTTTGATTTTAATCACCCCTTAGCGGGGGCGAAAATCCGTCTGGATGCAAAGATTTTGGGAGTGTTATGACTACTACACAACACGAGTCACTGACTGAACTAGATATAGTCTTGGCACAGCCGCGTGGCTTTTGTGCTGGGGTAGATAGAGCTATTGATATTGTGGAACGAGCCTTGGAATTGCATGGCCGTCCCATCTATGTGCGTCATGAAATTGTGCATAACCGCTACGTGGTAGAAAACCTGCGTAACAAAGGCGCGATTTTCATTGCTGAGTTGGACGAGGCACCAGCTGGTTCCATCGTGGTGTTTTCTGCCCATGGTGTGTCGCTGCAAGTACGTGAAGAGGCCGAGCAGCGCGGGCTGAAAGTATTTGATGCTACCTGTCCATTAGTGACCAAAGTGCACGTGGAAGTCTCTCGTATGCGTAAAGATGGTCGCGAGATCATCATGATTGGTCACAAGGGGCATCCCGAGGTAGAAGGTACATTGGGTCAAGCAGATAGCGGTATGTACCTAGTAGAAACAGTAGAAGACGTACTGGGCCTAGAAGTTACTAACCCTGATAACTTGGCGTTTGTGACCCAAACCACGTTGTCGGTGGATGATGCGGCACAAGTGGCTCAGGCTCTGCGTGAGCGCTTCCCGAACATTGTAGAGCCGAAGAAAAGCGATATTTGTTATGCCACACAAAACCGCCAAGATGCAGTGAAATTTATGGCACCACAATGTGATGTGGTCTTGGTAGTGGGTAGTGTGAATAGTTCCAACTCTAATCGTTTACGTGAAGTGGCAGAACGCAAGGGCGCACGAGCCTACTTGCTGGATGACCCTGCAATGATTCAACCTGAGTGGTTGGATGGTAGCAAGCGTATTGGTGTGACCGCAGGTGCGTCGGCTCCCGAAGAGTTGGTCGCTAAAGTGTTGGATCGTTTGCAAGAACTAGGTGCTCGTTCGGTGCGTACCTTGGATGGCGTGGAAGAAACAATTTCTTTCCCTCTGCCTCGAGAGTTGTCCCGAAAAATCGAAACCAAGTAACGAAATTTTAAGTTTCAAGATGTTGCTCTGATTGGGCCATGGTTTCAAAGTGTTAAATAACTCAAATCGTGGCAGAAAACATCAGGGTTTATACTGGAATTTCGTTATGATGATACAGTTTTGAATCTTTAATCTAAATTATTGCTCCATCAAGGTGATCAATGAGTAAAACTAAAATAGTCGTAGGTGCGGTGGTCGTATTGGGTGCGGCATACGTAGGCGCAAGCTGGTATGTAGGTTCCAAAACAGAACAAGTCATCACTGAACAGCTAGAAAAAGGCAATGCTAAGCTGGCTCAACAAGTGACTGGCTCAGACTACATGCGCATGGAAAAAATCAGCTACGAGCGTGGCGTGTTTTCCTCGTCTGCTGTGTATGCTCTGAAAGTAAGCCTGAACGGTAAAGAAGGTGAGTTCCGCTTTGCTGATAAGTACAGCCACGGTCCATTCCCTATGGCCGCACTGTCTTCTGGTATTTTCTCGCCAATGTTGAGCTACAGCCAGACCATCTTGATGAACGAAGCTGATGGTACTGAATGGTACAAAGTGGCTAACGGCGAAGTGCCTGTTAAAGCCGACAGCCAAGTGAAATTTAGCGGTGCTGTAAAAAGTCATCTGGTGTTTGCTCCTATCAAAGTAGAGTCCAAACGAGGTGTGTTGCTAGAGACTTCTTTGGCTAACGTGTACTTGAACATTGGCAAAAACTACGTCAGCACAGATAGCGTTGCTGATTTGGCATGGGTTGGTATCAGCGAAGCCGGCAAAGGCGAACGCATGCTGCTGAGCGACATCACTTTAGAGGCTGCTAGCACCGATAAAGAAGACGTAGTTTCTAGCACGTATAAAGGTACAGTAAAGCGCACAGAGTACAGTGCAGCGGCTGAAGACGTAGTGGTAGTGTTGGATAACCTGAGCTTTGATGGTGAAGGCGTTCAAACAGGCACAATGCTGAACGAAGCCACTGTGAACTACGGCCTGAGCAAATTGCAGATCAATGGCGGCGACTACGGCAGTTTTGATTTCGGTTTTGGTCTGAAAAACATCGATATCAAAACACTGCAAGAATTGGGTGAAGTAAGCGATGAGTTGGATGACAACCCAGAAGTTGCTGAAACTTACTTGCTGCGCTTGTTGGAAAGCAAACCAGAAATCAGTATCAAACCTGCTTCCTGGAAAAACACAGGTGGCGAGAGCGTAGTTAACGCTTTGGTGGCTTTGCAACCAGCCTTGGATGAAGAAGATCCATTGGCTGCTGTGAACAACCTGACTATCGATGCTTCTTTGTCCCGTAGCATGGTTAGTGCAATCTTTGGTACCGAAGAAGGTTTCATGCGCTCCATGATCGACATGGCGTTTGACGAAGGCTCCAAAGAATACGCAGGCATGGGCTTGGTGAGCTACGACGGTAAAACCACCAAAATGGATCTGAAATATAACTCCGCTGACGGTACAGTGGTGTTGAACGGCAAAACAATGAGCTTTGAAGAGTTCTTTATGCTGTTGATGGAATCCGGCTTGGGCAATCTGTTGATGTAATCTGTTAAATACAGATGCTTAAAAAACCTGCTGGTAAGTTTTCCAGCAGGTTTTTTTATGGGTTTAGGGTGTGGTGTCCACAAGTGAACTACGCTCAGTCTAGCCAGATAGAGTGTGTTCTAGCATGACATGACGGCGGTGTAACGACGGTTAACACGCGTATTTCATCAAGGTGAGTGATGAGTAAAAAGAAAATAGTCCTAGGTGCAGTAGTGGTATTGGGTGCCGTGTATGTGGGGGCGAGTTGGTATATAGGTACCAAGACAGAAGCCATGATTGCAAAGCGTTTGGTGTCCGTGAACGAGAAACTGGCGGAGCAAATCACCAATGACAACGAATTTGCTCGCTTGGAACAAGTCAGTTATGAGCGCGGTGTGTTTTCATCGTCAGCGGTATATGTGTTGAAAGTGAGCACAGAGAAGCGGAGCAGTGAAATGCATTTTGCTGCAGAGTACAGTCATGGCCCATTCCCCATCGCGGCATTATCGGCAGGCGTGTTCTCGCCAATGCTGAACTATAGCCAGATCATCGTGATGAACGAAGCAGAGGGTACTGAGTGGTATCAGGCAGCGAATGGCGAGGTGCCGGTTAAGGCTGATAGCCAAGTGGGGTTTAACGGCACTGTAAAAAGCCACATCACTTTTGCACCTGTGAAGGTAGAGTCAGCTAAAGGCACAACGTTGAAAACTTCAGCGGCTTACCTCTATGTGGATGTGAGCAAAGACCTTAGTTCAGTGAATGGTTCACTGGATATAGACAAGCTAGGGATCACCGATACGTTGCCAGGTAGAAGTTTGCACTTTGATGGTATTCACGTGAGGGTAGAGCGCACAGAGCAAGAGAATGGCGTAGTTTCTGGGCAGTATGAAAGTAGCAGCAAGCGTTTTGAGTTCAGTTCTCCTACAGAAAGTGTGGCCGTGGTAATGGATAATTCCGCTGTCCAAATGTCTGGGGCATGGACCGATAAGCTCATCAGTCATGCGGCAGTTAACTATGATTTAGAGGCGGTACAGCTTAATGGTTATGATTTTGGCGGTATCACGCTTGGCGTTGAGTTGAAAAATTTAGACCTACAAGCAGAGCGAGCATGGAAGCAGGCCAGAATAGAGTTTAAGGATAATCCTGAAGTGCTTAAACGGTATGCACAGGATTTCCTGAAAACTAGCCCTGAGGTATCCATTAGCCCGTTGGCTTGGAAAAATAGTGGGGGTGTAAGCGAGGTCAATGCCATGATTGCTTTTCAGCCCATAGAGGATGAGGCAGCGCCTTGGCCTATGATTAAGAATTTGTCATTGAACGCTTCATTGTCTAGGGAGATGATTGGTTCGATAGTTAAACCCACAGAAGCCGTGATGCGTACCATGGTAGATAGAATCTTTACTAAAGGGGCGCAACAGTATGCCAAGTTGGGTTTGGTTCAGTACGACGGAAGCAAGGCGACTATAGCGCTGAACTACAACTCTGCAACCGGTAGCGTGGTGCTGAATGATAAAATCATGAGTTTTGAAGAGTTTTCTCGCTTGTTAAGAGGCTCTGACTTGGGCAAAGCGTTGAAATAAGCCCTTGGTAGTGAAGATAAAAAAACCTGCTGGATAGTATTCACCAGCAGGTTTTTTTGGACTTGATTACGGCGTTGTGTAGTCAGTTAGCGATCAAGGTAATTAGTCAAAAGACACCAAACCTGCCTCTTGTAGTAACTGAGCTGTTTCGTACAGAGGTAACCCCATGACACCGCTGTAGCTACCGTCTAAATGTTCTACAAACGTTGCCGCTAAGCCTTGTATGCCATAAGCGCCAGCTTTACCCATGCAATCGCCACTAGCGCAGTAGGCACGAATTTCATCTACAGAGAGTGTTTTAAAGCGTACGTGGCTGGTGGAAATGCTACGAAACTCTAATTGGCCATGTACCAGCACAATAGCTGTATGTACTTGATGAGTATGGCCTGATAAGCGCGCCAGTATGCTGGCGGCGTGTTCTCGGCTATCTGGCTTACCTAAGACCTCACCTTGCAACTCTACGGTGGTGTCGGCACATAAAATAGCTTGCCCTGGAACGATGAGTTGTTGAGCGTGTAAGTGCACCGTAGCACGTTGCGCTTTTTCTTGAGCGGTACGGCAAACATAGTCTAGAGGGGACTCATTGGCGTAGTGTGGCTCGTCCTCACCTGGGGGAGAGGGTATGTCTACCACGTTATGAGCAATACCGGCTTGTTGCAGTAGCTCGTGGCGTCTAGGGCTGGCAGAGGCCAGTAGTAAAGGGTGTGCGAGTTTATACATGCGGTTAGTGTACTTGCAGTATTTGCATGCCGTTTGTGCCACCTTGCGGGTGATACAGATCGCCTTGCGTCAAAATTACCCAGTCTCCTGATTGCACAATATGGTGCTCAATCAAGCAGTTAATGGCTGCTTGATTGACAGCCTCAGGGGCATGGGCAGCAGCATCAAATGGCATGCTGTAAACACCTCTGAATAGTGCTGCACGGTTTTGGGTGGATATGTGTCGGGTAAAGCAAAAAATGGGTACGCTGGAACGTATGCGTGACATGATTAACGGTGTTCTACCGCTTTCACTTAGGCTGATGATGGCCTTGATGCCGGGGAAGTGGTTAGCAGCGTACATGGCAGAGAGTGCAATGGTGTCATCGCAGCGGTCAAAACGTTCCCATAAACGGTGTTGTGAGCGTTTGTTGACGGGCTCTTGCTCAGCACCCACACAAATGCGTGCCATGGCTGCTACTGCTTCTACGGGGTATTTACCGGCGGCGCTTTCACCCGACAGCATGACTGCATCCGTGTGATCCAGCACAGCATTCGCGACGTCCGATACTTCGGCTCGTGTCGGAATGGGGCTGCTCACCATAGATTCCATCATCTGCGTAGCGGTAATGACCAGTTTGTTCAGGGTGCGAGCATGTTGGATGATACGTTTTTGAATGCCTACCAAGCGAGCATCGCCAACTTCAACACCTAAGTCACCACGGGCTACCATCACGCCATCGCTGGCGGAGATAATGTCATCTAGCGCTTCGTCATCGGCAACGGCTTCAGCGCGTTCAATCTTGGCAATGATCCATGCGTTGCTGCCCGCTTGTTGTACTAGCTCGCGTGCTTGTTGCATGTCGCGGCCGTAGCGGGGGAAGGATACAGCGATGTAGTCCACTTCTAGTTCGGCTGCCAGCAGAATGTCAGCGCGGTCTTTGTCGGTGAGGCTAGGGGCCGAAATACCGCCGCCACGTCGATTAATGCCTTTATGGTTGGATAGCTCTCCACCCGCTGTTACGGTGGTGTAGACCGCATTGTTTTCGACTTTATCTACCTGCAGAATGATTCTGCCGTCATCCAACAGTAATTCGTCGCCGGGGGCGCAATCTTGCACTAATGGCGGGTAATCAATGCCTACGATATTTTCATTACCGGCGTCGGCAGGGTGGTCATTAGACAGCACAAAGGCTTGGCCATTTGTCAGCTCTACGCGAGTATTGGCAAAGCGGGCAATACGAATTTTTGGGCCTTGCAAATCGCCCATGATGGCGACATAGCGTTGATGTCGTGTCGCAATCTCGCGTACCAGTTTGGCTTTGCGTCGGTGGTCGTCTGCGCTACCGTGTGAAAAATTCAGACGGGCTACATCCATGCCTGCCAGAATCAGTTGTTCAATAATGGTGGCGGACTCTGAAGCCGGCCCTAGGGTGGCTACAATTTTGGTACGACGTTTGGACACAAGCGCTCCTCAACTGCGATGATAGGGATGACCAGTGAGCATAGACCATGCTCGGTAGAGTTGTTCTACCAGCAAGATACGCACCATAGGGTGCGGTAAGGTCAGCGACGAGATGCGTATCTGCTGCTGACATTGTGCCTTAAAGCTAGGGTCCAAACCATCTGGGCCGCCAATGATAAGCGCTATATCGCCTGTCTTATCACGCCAGGTTTCCAGTTGAGTTTTGAGGTGTTCGGTAGTGAGGTCTTTACCGCGTTCGTCCAGCGCAATGCACCATGCTCGTTCAGGGATAGCGGCTTGTATGCGTTTAGCTTCAGCTTGCATCATTTGTGCAGGCGTTTTGCCACTGGTGCGAGGTTCGGGTTTGATTTCTTTGAGTACGACAGCGTAATCAGCAGGCATGCGGCGCGCATAGTCGTCCCAAGCCTGTTCTACCCAGGCCGGCATACGCGTGCCTACAGCAATAACATGGATTTTCATGAGCGAATATGACTGGAGCATCCGCTAGGGATGCTCCAAGAGTAGGGATTAGTCTTCGTCAGACTGATCGTGCTGGAAGGGTTCGTGCAGTACGGGACGTGTGGATTCTGGTAGCAGAGTCACAGCCACGGGTTTGTCACCCCAGATTTCTTCCAGGTTGTAGTACTGGCGAATAGTAGGCTGCATACAATGCACCACGATATCGCCCAAATCTATCAGCACCCATTCACCGGTGTCTTCACCTTCGTGAGCCAGAACTTCCATGCCGTTTTTCTTGGCTTTTGCAATGATATGGCTAGCCATAGAACGGGTTTGACGGTTAGAGGTACCGCTAGCGATGACCACACGATCAAACAAGCCTGTCAGGTGGGTGCTGTCAAAGACGCGAATGTCTTGTGCTTTGACATCTTCCAAAGCGTCGATCACAACGCGTTGCTGTTTTTCTAAATCTTTCATAAATCAGTATCTGTTGAGTTGGCCGTTTGGCGATAAAGCCCCTCAGCCTGTATGTAATGAGCCACGGCAGGATCCAGTAAATCGGTAGGATCTTGGTGTAGTGCCAGTATGTGGCGAATGTGACTGGCCGAAATATCCATAGGAGGGAAGTTCAGCTGATGCAGGGTTTTGTGTTGTTGTTGCAGTTCCGCAGCTAAGGCTGCTGGTGTGTTGTAAGAGGACCCGGGGCGCTTGGCTACAGCCAGCTCAACATGTTCCAGAATTTCTTGCCAGTGATTCCAGCTGCAGAAGTTCTGTAATTGATCAGCACCCAATATCCAGTAGTATACCGGTCCTTTGGGTAGCTGTCGCAAGGTGTCAATCGTATATGTTGCACCGCCGCGGTTAATTTCACTACGGTTAATGTGTAGTTTTGGGTTGTGCACGCATGCTAATTCCAGCATGTGTACACGTTGTTCAGGGCTTGCTGCTAATGGCGCGCGTTGCCATGGATTAGCTGCAGGAATTAGCTGCAGAGTATCCAGTTTTAGCTCTGCCAGAGCACGTTCTGCCAGAGCGATGTGGGCTCGGTGTACAGGATCAAAACTGCCACCGAGCAATCCTATGTGTTGTTGCTCAGCCATTCGCGTGGTTTTAGAAAGTCAGCCAGTTTGGCCTCTGGGGAGTCAGCTTCAGGCGCCCATTGGTAACGCCATTTCACTATAGGTGGCATGGAAAGCAGGATGGACTCGGTACGACCGCCTGATTGCAGTCCAAACAAGGTGCCTCGGTCAAAGACTAAGTTGAACTCTACGTAACGGCCACGTCGGTATGCTTGGAAGTCGCGCTCGCGCTCGCCGTAGCTGAGGTGACGGCGTTGTTCCACAATAGGAATGTACGCTTTAAGGAAATGATCGCCTACAGATTTAACCAGCTCAAAACTGCGATCAAAACCTTCCTCGTTCAAGTCATCAAAGAAAATACCACCAATGCCGCGAGTTTCGTCACGGTGTTTCAGGTAGAAATACTCATCACACCACTTTTTATAGGCGGGGTATTTCTGCTCGCCAAATGGCGCTAAGGCATCGGCACACTTTTGGTGAAAATGACGAGCATCTTCTTCAAAAGCATAATAGGGGGTGAGATCCAGACCACCACCAAACCAGAATATGGTGGGTTCGCTTTCATGCCTAGATTCGGCAATAAACAAGCGCACATTCATGTGAGTGGTGGGGACATAGGGATTATGAGGGTGCAGAACCAACGACACACCCATGGCTTCCCATGGACGTCCAGCCAGTTCAGGACGCTGTGCTGTGGCGGACGGGGGCAGTGTTTTGCCTTTAACATGGCTAAACAATACTGCACCACGTTCGAACAGATTACCTGCTTCCAAGTAACGCGACAGACCGCCGCCTCCTTCTTCACGTTCCCACTTATCAGCTTGGAACTTGCAACCATCAGCAAGCTCCAGATGTTTAACAATACGCTGTTGTAGGTCCAAGAAATAGTCACGGACGTCGGCGACGGAATGGTTCATGCAATATCCTCTTTTACGGCTTAGGACTCGTCGGTACTAGGGATGGCGCGCCAGCCAATATCGCTGCGGAACTGTTTGCCATCAAATTGGATTTGAGCAGCCGCCGCATAGGCTTTGTCTTGGGCACGACGAATAGAATCACCTAATGCCGTTACGCACAGCACACGGCCACCAGAGGTCAGCAGTTGGCCATCTACCAGTTCGGTACCAGCATGAAATACCATGCAGTTGTCGGTGTCTTCAGGCAATTGTTGGATGACATCGCCTTTGCGCGGGTTTTCTGGGTAGTTGGCAGCAGCCATGACTACGCCCAACGCGGTGCGACGGTCCCAATCGATGTTGGCTGTATCCAGTTCGCCTGCAATAGCTTGTTCCAACACTTCGCTAAAGTCGTTCTTGATGCGCATCATGATAGGTTGCGCTTCAGGGTCGCCCAGACGGCAGTTGTATTCCAAGACTTTCAGTGTACGAGTACTGTCTGGGCCATCGCCAATCATTAGACCGGCGTACAGGAAACCAGTGTAAGGAATACCGTCTTTTGCCATACCTTGGATGGAAGGCAGAATGACTTCGCGCATGATGCGGTTGTGCAAGGTGGGCGAAACGATAGGGGCGGGGGAGTATGCTCCCATACCACCAGTGTTCGGGCCTTCGTCACCGTCTTTCAGACGTTTGTGGTCTTGGCTTGTGGCCAATGGCAGTACGTTTTTGCCATCACACATGATGATGAAGCTGGCTTCTTCACCTGTGAGGAACTCTTCGATCACCACACGAGCACCCGCATTACCAAACATGCCACCGCCCAACATATCGTCGATAGCTGTCAGTGCTTCGTCTTCAGTCATGGCGACGATTACGCCTTTACCTGCTGCCAAGCCGTCAGCTTTTACAACAATAGGAGCGCCTTTTTCGCGTACGTACGCTTTAGCGGCTTCCAGATCGGTAAAGGTTTGGTATTCAGCCGTAGGAATCTGGTGACGTACCATGAATGCTTTGGCGTAGTCTTTAGAGCTTTCTAGCTGAGCTGCAGCTTTGGTGGCACCAAAGATTTTTAACCCTGCTGCACGAAAAGCATCTACTACACCAGCCGCCAGAGGGGCCTCAGGGCCAACAACGGCCAGTTCAATGTCTTCGTTGCGGGCAAACTCTACCAACTGGTCTACATCGGTAATAGGTACGTTTTGTAGACGTTCGGCAGTTGCCGTGCCCCCATTACCAGGAGCAACAAACACCGTGCTGACACGTTGTGATTGGGCGAGGCGCCAGGCTAGGGCATGTTCACGGCCCCCGCCGCCAATGACGAGTAACTTCATAGGATTTCTGAGAAAAAGGGGCTAGACGCCCCACAGGGTTAACAGGATTATTCGGTTTCATCCATGACGGCAGTGGTGTAGACCTCTTGCACGTCGTCTAGGCCCTCTAGGGCATCTAGCATTTTTTGCATTTTTTTAGCGTCATCACCTTCTAGTTCAGTTTCGCTCAATGCTTTCATGATGACGTCACTGACTTCAGGTTCTAGTCCAGCATCGGTAAATGCTTGTTTGACTGCTGCGTAGTTGGAGGGTGTGCAGACTACTTCGATTAGACCTTCTTCGTCGGTCATGATGTCATCTGCTCCGGCCTCTAGGCCGACTTCCATAATTTTGTCTTCATCAGCACCGGGGGCAAAGAGAAACTGCCCACAGTGTTGGAATTGGAACACAACTGAGCCATCAATACCCAGATTTCCACCATGTTTGCTGAATGCGTGACGTACATCGGATACGCTGCGCTGACGGTTATCGGTCATGCAGTCCACAATAACTGCAGCACCACCAATGCCATAACCTTCAAATCGGATTTCTTCGAAGTTCGCGCCATCTGCACCACCGGCACCGCGCTGAATCGCACGGTTAACGTTGTCTTTTGGCATGTTCGCTGCAGCAGCTTTCTCAGCGGCCAAACGTAGACGGGGATTGGAGTCGGGGTCGGGCCCACCTTCGCGTGCTGCAACGGTGACTTCACGGATGATTTTAGTCCACAGCTTGCCGCGTCTGGCATCTTGACGCCCTTTGCGGTGCTGAATATTCGCCCATTTACTATGTCCGGCCATAACTTCGTACCAATTTAAAAATTAGAAAATTTCGTTTCAGATCACTATTTTAACCTGTGCGCAAAACTTCGCCTGCACTACACTGGCAGCATCAGGTACCTGTAGTATATAGCAGGCTATTTTTTATCTGGGATAGAGTCATGGCAGAAACAATCAATCTTGCACGAGGAAAGGCGGCTGAGGTTGTGCTGTTGCCGCGTATGGCAAATAGGCACGGCTGTATTACCGGCGCGACGGGCACAGGGAAAACTATTAGTCTACAGTTAATGGCTGAGGCTTTTTCCCGTCAAGGCACTGCGGTTTTTGTGGCCGATGTAAAAGGCGACTTAAGCGGTATTGCCATGAAAGGCGAATCCAACCCCAAGTTGGAAGCCAGGTTACAAGAGTTGGGGCTACCTGCCCCCGAGTTCTCCGCAAACTCGGTGGTGTTTTGGGATGTTTTTGGTCAGTCAGGGCATGCCATACGCGCGACGGTGTCCGACATGGGCCCTATGTTGTTGGCTCGTATCCTAGAGCTCAATGACACCCAAGAAGGTATTTTGAATATTGCCTTCCGGTTAGCAGATGATGAAGGCCAACTATTGTTGGACATGAAAGATCTGCGTGCCATGTTGAATCACGTGACTAAGCGAGCCACCGAGCTGCGTGCCAAATATGGGAATGTGTCGGCCGCGTCAGTGGGGGCAATTCAACGTGCGTTACTGCGATTAGAAAGTGAAGGTGCAGAGCAGTTTTTTGGTGAACCTGCTCTAGATATTGCCGACTGGATTCGTACGGATGCGCAAGGCAAAGGTATGGTCAACGTGCTGATGGCTGACCGTTTAATACAGTCGCCCCGTTTGTATTCCGTGTTTCTGCTGTGGATGCTGGCGGAATTGTACGAGCGTTTGCCTGAAGTAGGCGATTTGGATAAGCCTAAGTTTGTGTTTTTCTTTGACGAAGCACATTTGCTATTCAATGAAGCACCCAAAGCCTTGGTGGAAAAAATCGAACAAGTGGTGCGTTTGGTTCGTTCCAAAGGGGTAGGCATTTATTTTGTGACCCAAAACCCATTGGATATTCCTGAAGCGGTATTGGGGCAGCTAGGCCATAGAGTGCAGCATGCCTTACGTGCTTACACGCCACGCGATCAGAAAGCAGTGAAAACCGCTGCACAAACCATGCGTCCTAATCAGGGGCTGGATATTGAGGCTGCTATTACCGAGCTAGGGGTAGGCGAGGCGTTGGTTTCTATGTTGGATGCTAAAGGGATTCCTACACCGACTGAGCGCGTATGGATGTATGCACCGGGCAGTCGTATTGGGCCAGCGTCTGATGCCGAGAAAAAGCAAATTCTGGCTGCTTCGTTATTTGGCCTGAAATACGATACCAGCATCGATAGAGAGTCGGCGTATGAGGTTTTGACAAAGCAAGAGCAAGAAGCCTCTCAGCAAGCGCAAGAGTCCACTGAAAAGAGCTCTGGGGTGGTGGGTATGCTGAATGACTTCCTGTTTGGTTCTACTGGGCCTAGAGGTGGTCGTAAAGATGGCCTGGTGCAAGCCACTATCAAAACAGAGGCCAGACGTGGTGCTACGAAGTTTTTACGTGGTGTGCTGGGTTCGTTGTTACGCAGTAAATAAGACTTAGCTTTGGTCAGGCTGTTTGCGCATGCCTGACCAAACTATGGCGCCCACAATGATGGTTCCGCCTAATATGGCTTGAATGCTAGGGTATTGAGCAAACAGTAAGGCCGCAAAGGCAATAGCGTAAATGGGTTCTAATGCAATGATAATGCCAGCGCTACGAGCATTAATACGCGTTAGGCTAGATACCAATAAGTAGTGCGACAGTGCTGTGCAGAATATACCCAGCATGGCCATCCAGAACCAGTCTGCGGCACTAGGTTGCCCCAAGTAGGGCAAAGCAAAGGGCAAGCACAAGAGTGTGACAAAGAGGTTTTCCCAATAGGCCACTTGTAGTGCGGGCATGTGTGACGCCGTACGTCTATTGATGATCGTAAAAAGCGCGAAGGTAAAGCCTGATAAGACTGCCCACAGTAAGCCTATAGTGGCTTCGGCGGCTAAATCGAATTCTGGGGGCACAAGGATCAATCCGAATGAGACCAATCCCAGAATCAACCATTCATCTGTACGAACGCGCTCACGCAGCACTAACCATTCACTAAGCGTGATGAATGCTGGGAAACTGGCAAACCCTAAGGTGGCGATTGCAATGCCGCCTGTTTTGACCGCAATAAAAAAACTGACCCAGTGTATGGCCAACATAATAGAGGCCAGCAACAACATGCCTGCATCTTTCTTGTTCAACCCCTCACTTAATCGTCTGCCTTGAGAGCGAATGATCAAAAACAGCACCATTGCCGCAAAAAAAGCACGGAAGGTGGTGATCATGATGGGATCGCTTTTGATCAACTCCCCCAGAATACCGGTAAGACCAAAAAGTACAGCGGCCAGATGGCTCTGAAGTAAGGCACGTTGATGGGTCATTGTCGAATATAGGTGAACAGGGTAGATTTAAGGGTTGAACAGTTAGTGATGCTTAAATCATAACGTAGAGACAGAAGGAGTTCGTCATGGGAACAGAAGTCAACGCAATACGTATAGAGAAAAATGGTGGTCCAGAGGTGTTGAAGTGGGTATCCGTACCTCTATCAGCTCCGGCTGACAATGAAGTATGCATTCGCCACAAAGCCATAGGTCTCAATTTTATTGATATTTATTTCCGTGATGGTTTGTATCCTAGTCCATTGCCTCATGGCTTGGGTTTTGAGGCCGCCGGTATTGTTGAGGCTGTTGGTAAAGATGTACATCACGTCAAAGTAGGCGATAGGGTTGCGTATGGCCAGGGGCCTCTGGGTGCCTATGCCGAAGCTCGTAATATTCCCGCTGATCGCGTTGTGCGCCTGCCTGAGGGCATTAGCTTTGAAGAAGGTGCCGCTATCATGCTGAAAGGGCTAACCGTTCAGTATTTGCTGCGCCAAGTGTATGACGTGAAAAAAGGCGACACCATTCTGTTTCACGCGGCAGCCGGTGGCGTAGGCTCGTTGGCATGCCAATGGGCAAATGCAATGGGTGTGCGTGTGATTGGTACGGCATCTAGCGCTGAAAAAATGCAGATGGCCAAAGACAACGGTGCGTGGGCAACGATCAACTACAGCACTGAAGATGTGGTGCAGCGCGTACGCGAGCTTACCGACGGTGCAATGGTTCCTGTGGTGTACGACGGTGTGGGTAAAGCAACGTGGGAAACATCACTGAAGTGCCTGCGACCTCGTGGTCTGATGGTGAGCTTTGGTAATGCGTCGGGGGCGGTAACAGGGGTGAATCTGGGCGTATTGGCACAGCACGGTTCGTTGTATGTGACACGTCCTATCTTGGCGAGCTTTGTGCCTACGCTAGAAACCATGCAAGCAGCAGCAGATGACTTGTTTGCGCAGATTTTGGCTGGCAATATCAAGGTGGATATCGGTCAGCGCTTCCCATTGCGTGACGTGGCCAAAGCACATGAGGCATTGGCATCACGTAAAACAGTAGGTTCTACTATCTTGACGCTGGACTAAACCAGCAACATACAAAAAAGCCGGATGCTCAATAAGAGATCCGGCTTTTTTTATAAGTTGCCACGCTTTATAGAGATGAATGCAGCGTGACGTACTTACTACCCATGAAGCATTATTAGTTGGCTTCTTGGTGGTATTTTTGCAAGCGCTCAACTTCTTTCTTGGAACCCAAAATTACACCGGTACGTTGGTGTAGATGTTCAGGTTGCAGATCCAGAATACGGCGGCTGCCATCTACCGATGCGCCACCTGCTTGTTCTACCAAGAAGCTCATTGGATTAGCTTCGTACATCAAACGCAGCTTGCCGTGACGCACGGACTCGCGGTGGTCGCGTGGGTACATAAAAATACCACCACGGTTCAGAATGCGATGTACATCAGCCACCATGGAAGCAATCCAGCGGGTATTGTAGTTTTTACCCAGAGGGCCTTCTTTACCAGCCAAGCACTCGTCGATGTAGCGTTTTACAGGGGCTTCCCAGTGACGCATATTCGACATGTTGATGGCGAATTCTTGAGTTTCTTCAGGGATACGGATGCTTTCTTGCGTCAACAACCACGAGCCTGTTTCACGGTCTAGCGTAAAGCCTACTACGCCTTGGCCAATAGACAAGATCAGCATGGTTTGTGGGCCGTAGACAGCGTAACCAGCAGCTACTTGTTGTGTACCAGCTTGCAAGAAATCTTGCTCAGTGGCCACACGGCCTTTAGCGGCTTCAGGCTGACGCAGAATAGAAAAAATAGTACCGATGGAGACGTTGACGTCGATGTTGGAAGAACCATCCAGAGGATCAAACAACAGCAGGTAATCGCCTGTAGGGTAGTGCGCAGGAATAGGGTGAGGTAATTCCATTTCTTCTGATGCCATACCTGCCAAGCAACCGATCCACTCGTTGGCATCCAGCAGCATTTGGTTGGAAATCACATCCAGTTTTTTCTGGATTTCGCCTTGTACGTTTTCGGTATCTTGGCTACCCAGCACATTGCCCAAAGCACCCTTGTTCACCGCTTGAGCAATAGCTTTGCAGGTGCGGGCGATGGTTTCAATCAGCAGACGCAGTTCGGTAGGAACGCTTTGGGTCTGACGTTCTTGTTCAATCAGATATTGAGTCAGGTTTTTTTTCAACGTAGTGCTCCGAGGGATCAGATATTTAGTGCTTTGCCAACGATCTCAGTCACGTTGGCAGATTGTGCCTGCTCTTGCAGTCGCAAAAAGGCGGTGTGCAAGGCATGGCGTTGGGGCTCAGCATAGTGCGCCCAGTTGTCAAAAGCACGTGCAAGGCGCGCGGCAATTTCAGGATTCAGCGCATCCAAAGCAATCACTTGCTCGGCCCAGAACTCGTAGCCTTCTACTTGATGTATAGCAGTGCTGTTATTCAAGCAGAATTGGAAAATCAGAGAACGGGCACGGTTAGGATTACGCAGCGTGAATGCTGGGTGCTGCATCAATGCACGTAAGGCGGCAACGTCCGTTTGGGGGGAGCAGGCTTGTACGCTAAACCAGCGGTCTACCACCAAGGGGTTGTGCTGCCATTTGGTGTAAAAGCTATCAAGATAGGGTTTACTGACCGAAGGCTTCGCATAATAGACTATAGCTTGCAATGCCGCTAGAGAGTCTGTCATGTTGTTGGCGTTTTCGTATTGCTGCTGTGCGGCAGCCAAGGCTTGAGCATCCGTTGTTGCGCACAGGTAATGCAACGCCAGATTTTTCAATGCTCTGTGGCCAGCTGACAAGGCATCAGGTGAGTAAGGCTGCTGTGGCAATTGATGTTGCGTAAAACGTTGTTGCCACAAGGAGGCCAAGCGTTCACCCAAATGAACCTGCAAACGATGACGCGCTTGTGCCAAGTCCAAAGGGCGCATTGGGTCTTGTAAGGTTTGCAGTTCGCGTACCGACGGCAGCGACAAAATACGAGCCAAGTAAGCAGGCGATAGGCTGTGGTCTTGCAGCAATTCTTCCCATACTTGCACAACAGCTTGTACGCTTGCGTGCGTCAGTGGTGCTGAGGTGTCAGTAGATAGCTCCAGCAAAGCCATACGGGCCAGTTGTTGTGCTGCTTCCCAGCGACCAAAACTATTGCTGTCAAAACGTGCCAATAGTTTTAAGGTGTCTAGGCTCTGTTCGTATTGCAGTTGTACGGGAGCTGAAAAATCACGCAATATGGACAACACGGGTTGGCTTTCCACGTGATCAAAGGTCCAGCTTTGCTCTTCTTTGTCCAGTTCTAGTAAGAACTCTGTATGACGCTCACCATTTAGCTCTACGCGTAATTCGTTGCCTTGACGATCTAACAAGCCCATCTTGATAGGAATCAGTAAAGGCAGTTTGGGTGTCTCTGCTGCATTCAAACGCTCTATACCCACGGCAGGGTTATGCTGACGTAGTTGTAGACGGTATTGACGTGTCTCAGCGTTGTAGTGCTCTTGTACCGCAACGGTAGGTGTGCCGGCTTGCTGATACCAACGACGGAATACCTCTAAGTTTTTGCCAGGGTGAGTACGGCTATATACCGAATCCATGGCGGCAATGAAATCATCGCAGGTAACGGCTTGGCCATCGTGGCGATGAAAGTATTCTTTAATACCAGCTTGGAAGTCTTCTTCGCCTAACAGTGTGTGCTGCATGCGAATCACTTCTGCGCCTTTTTCATAAATGGTGGCGGTGTAGAAGTTGCTGATTTCTTCGTAGCTCTCTGGGCGAATAGGGTGGGCCATTGGGCCGCGGTCTTCACTGAATTGGGCAACACGCAAGGTGCACACATCATCAATGCGTTTGACGGCTTTAGCGCTGGCAGCTTCTGCACTGTCTAAGCCTGCGGCCAACATATCTGCCGAGAACTCTTGTTCACGGAAAACGGTCAGACCTTCTTTTAGCGATAGTTGGAACCAATCACGGCAGGTTACACGGTTGCCTGTCCAGTTATGGAAGTATTCGTGACCAATGACTGCTTCTATGTCTCTGTAGCTAGCATCCGTAGTGGTTTGTGGATCAGCTAATACATAGGCAGAGTTAAAAACATTCAGCCCTTTATTTTCCATTGCACCCATATTGAAATCACGGGCGGCAACTACCATGTAACGATCTAGGTCCAGTTCTAAGCCAAAACGTTGTTCGTCCCAGCGCAGTGAGCGCTCTAGACTTTCTAGTGCCCAAGCGGTTTTATCGCCATCACCGGGGTCGCTATACACTTGCAATAGCACTTCACGACCGGAAATCGTATTGAGGCGTTTCTCGCGGCAATCAAAGTTACCGGCAACGACGGCAAATAGATAAGAGGGTTTTGGAAAGGGGTCTTCCCATACCACTTGTTGGCGACCGTCAGGCAACGTCTGAGAATCAATCAGGTTGCCGTTAGACAGCATCATGGGGTAGTGGGTAGCGTCGCCAATCAGAGTTACGCGATAGCGCGACATGACGTCGGGGCGGTCTGCAAACCATGTGATGCGCCTAAAGCCTTCAGGTTCACATTGTGTGAATAGCTGTTGACTGGATACATATAGCCCCATCAAGGCACTGTTTTGCGATGGGGAGCATTGGCTGACGATTTCTATCTGGGAGTGTTGTTCTTCTAGTGGGATGCGCAGCATTTGAGCATCAAGCGAATAACGCGATGCATCACAAAGCTTGCCGTTCACTTTAAGGCTGACCAGTGTCAGTTCTTCACCGTGCAATTCCAAGACCTGAGAGCCTGCTTGCAGCATAGATGCGGTGAATTGTGTGGTGACGGTAGTGAGGTCGTTATCCAGTTCCAGCGTCAGGCTGATATCTGGGATTTGGAACGCAAAAGCCTTCCAATCGTGGCGATTAATAGTAGGGCTGATTTCAGTACGCATGACGGATGAAGTGAAACAGGTGTGGGTCAGCCTTAATTGTAGTGCGAATAGCTAAGTTCTTCAGTATTGCTAACTGTAACCGCATTCAGCTGTATTTTGACGGTATGATGTGCGTGATGAGAATTTGCTAATTTTGTGCTGGTTTTTTAGGAACCATTTACATTAAAAGAGGCTGAAAATGGGCAAACGGATTTTTAGTGGAATGCGCTCCCTGATCTGGGTATTTGCTGGCCTGCTATTGACGGGTTGTGCAAATACATGGTCAGCCAAGGTGTCTAGCTTTGAGTTTTGGCCGGAAAATACGATGGGACAAACTTATCGTATTGAACCTGGTCCAGCGCAGGCCGGCAAAATAGAATATGAGTCTATTGCTGACACGGTACGTGCCGCAATGGGGCCTACGGGTTTAGTTGAAGGGGCTGAAAATGCACGCTTTATTGTGCATTTAGACTACAGCGATCAAAACAAAAAAGGGTGGGCGCAACGATTTGCCGATCCATATGTGGATGGCTGGGGGCCTTTCTGGCCAGGTTGGGGCGGTTATATGGGCTACTATGGCGGCTGGGGTGGTGGTATTTATTACAGCCCGCGCGTCGTGAATGTGCCTGTCGAGTATAAAGAGTACAGTTTGAGTGTGCTGATTCTGGATACTACTCAAGACAATAAAGAGGTGTATCGCGCTACGGCCGTAACCGACGATGATGGTCGTGGTCTGTTGGCAGAAATGGCCAGTTTGGCACAAGCGATATTTGAAGATTTTCCTGGTAGTAATGGCCAGGTGCGAGAGGTAAAAATAAAGCGCAAGTAAATGAATACTTGCGCTTTGGTAAAGTCAGACAGCTAATTTGATTTAATCTTTAATCAAAAAGCTGTCTCGGCTTTTACCAGCTGCTTCAGCGTCAGTAATCCAACGTGGTGGGCGACCACGGCCAGTCCATGTTTCACCTGTTGCTGGATTATGAAATTTTGGAGGCAGTGCGCTTTTGTTCGCACCTTCACCGGCTGTAGCGCTGCGGGTACCGCGACGGCTATAAGCTTCGGTGATTTCTTCCAAAGTAATATCGTAATCCACCATAGAACGGATGATGGAGTTGATTACAGGGCGACGCTGGCGTGTTTGCAGTGTGCGCATTTGACGCTGTAGCTTGAGAATTTCTTTCTCAATTTTTTGCTTTTCAGCTGTGAAGGACTCTTGTGGCATTATAGTTCCTTTGTTAGTTAGGGATTTGAATCTAGTGCAATCTTAAAATGAAGCTTTTTTAATTCTGAGATTTTTTGCACTAGTATGAAATTATAGTTTTTTTTTGAGCGCTGTAAATACTTAATTTGTTTTCGTTTAGGAAACCCGTAGTCATGCTTTCTTCATTTCAAGTTGCAGCTTTGCAAATGGTTTCATCATCTTTACTAGATGATAATTTGTACCAAGCCGAAAAGTTGATTCGCGAGGCAGCGGAGTCTGGTTGCCAATTGGTATCACTGCCTGAGTACTTCTGCTTTATGGGGCATAAGGACCGTGACAAACTTGCGCTGAAAGAGTCGGATGGCAATGGGAAAATTCAGAATTTTCTACATCAAATATCCAAAAAATATGCTATTTGGATAATCGCCGGAACATTACCTATAGAAACGGATGATCCAAATCGTATTTACAATTCATTATTGGTTTATGGCCCGGATGGTCAACGAATTACGCGCTACGACAAAATACACTTATTTAGTTTCAGCAAAGGCGCTGAATCCTATAACGAAGCGATTTCTATTCAGCCTGGAAAACCGGAGCCCCATGTGTTTGAGGCACCGTTTGGTCGAGTGGGGGTAGCGGTGTGTTATGACCTGCGTTTTCCTGAGCTGTTCAGGGCGATGGGCGACATACAATTATTAGTGATACCCTCTGCTTTTACCTATACTACTGGGCAGGCGCATTGGGAGATTTTGCTGCGTGCGCGTGCTATAGAAAATCAATGTTATGTATTGGCACCAGCTCAGGGCGGAAAACATGAAAATGGCCGTCGTACATGGGGGCATTCTATGTTGATTACTCCGTGGGGTGAGGTGCAAAATGTATTGGGTGAGGGGCCGGGATGTGTTTCTGGCGTACTTGACCTGGATTATTTACGACAAATACGGGAAAACCTGCCAGCGTTGGCACACCGTGTTATGTAATCAAGTTGTTTAAAGGATGTGCAGCATATATGAAACCGAGTAATCCAACCACTGAAGCGTTAGGAATTGCCCGATCTGTTTTGTTGGAGCCCTGGGGGTTAAACGAAGCAACTCTGGATCAAGCGTTGTCCGAAATCTTTGAGCATAAAGTGGACTATGCCGATTTGTATTTTCAATATACGCGCAGCGAAGGTTGGAGTCTGGAAGAAGGCATTGTTAAAGCAGGTAGCTTCTCTATTGAGCAGGGCGTCGGTGTTCGTGCGTTGTCTGGAGAAAAAACTGCGTTTGCGTATTCTGACACCTTGAGTCCAGATGCGTTGCTGTCTTCTGCTCGTGTTGTGCGTAGCATTGGCCGTCAAGGTCAAAACAAACGTGTAAAAGGATATGTGGCGCCAACGCAGGCGCAAGCCTTGTTGTATCCTGCGCAAGATCCTCTGCTTACCATGAGTGCTGCTGAAAAAGTGGCTTTATTAGAGCGCGTAGAAAAGCGTGCTCGTGCAGCAGATTCCGCTGTGATTCAAGTGATGGCCAGTTTGGGGGCTGAATACGATGTCGTGCTAATTGCAGGCAGTGATGGTCGCTTGGTGGCTGATGTTCGTCCTTTGGTGCGTTTATCGCTGAACGTAGTAGTGGAGCGAGACGGTAGACGCGAAATGGGCTCATCCGGTGGCGGTGGTCGTTTTGGTCTGGCGTATTTCTCTGATGAGATTATTGATCAATACGTAGAGCAAGCTGTGGGTTCCGCCATGCGCTCGTTAGAGGCTGTGGCTGCACCAGCAGGGCAGATGACGGTAGTGTTGGGCTCGGGCTGGCCCGGAATCTTGCTGCATGAAGCAGTAGGCCACGGTCTAGAGGGTGACTTCAACCACAAAGGCTCCAGCATGTTCTCGGGCCGTATCGGTGAAAAAGTCGCTGCCTCTGGTGTAACGGTCATTGATGACGGTACTTTGGCTGATAGACGTGGTTCCTTGAATGTGGATGACGAAGGTAATCCCACCCAACGAACCGTATTGATTGAAGATGGTATTTTGAAAGGCTACATGCAAGACAGCCGCAATGCGCGCTTCATGAATGCCCCGTTAACCGGCAATGGCAGACGCGAGTCTTACGCTCATGTACCTATGCCGCGTATGACCAATACCTACATGCTCAGTGGTCAGCATGAGCACGATGAAATTATTGCATCGGTGAAAAACGGTATTTATGCCTCTAACTTTGGTGGCGGCCAAGTAGATATCACCAGCGGCCGATTTGTATTCTCTACTTCAGAAGCGTGGCTCATTGAAAACGGTAAGTTGGTGTGCCCAGTTAAAGGTGCAACGCTGATTGGTAACGGTTTTGATGCCATGAATAAAGTCAGCATGATTGGTAATAACATGGCGCTGGATTCAGGCGTGGGTACATGCGGTAAAGAAGGACAAAGCGTGCCAGTGGGGGTGGGGATGCCAACACTGCGTATTGACGGTCTGACCGTTGGCGGTACCGGCGGCTAACAATAGCGCTTGGTCTGTGTAGTACAGAATGCCGAGCATCTATATGTTCGGCATTTTTTTGAACCGTTTAGGCGGTACCATTTGACTAAAATTATTAGAAGTCATATTATTTCAGTTCAAACTATTTTTTTGTTTTGGGTTATGTGTTGTCAATGAAGACTGAAGATGGATACGATTTGCGCATTCTACGTGCACTGCGCATGATTACTCGTTCTATTGCACTGCACTCACGTCAATTGTCGGCGTACAACAAAATCACTGCTCCGCAGTTGATCTGTTTACGTGCGGTTATTGATAAGGCGCCACTGACGGCTACGGCTATTAGCCGTGAAATGCATGTCAGCCCTAGTACGGTTGTTGGCATTCTGGATAGATTGGAAGACAAAAATCTAATCCGTCGTGAACGCGGTAAAGAAGACCGTCGTATCGTGTATGTCACCCCTACTGAAGAAGGTATTCAGTTAGCGAAAGACACACCTTCCCCATTGCAGAAGAAATTAGCGGATGCGCTCAATGATTTGCCTGAGCAAGAAAGGGCGACTATTACCTTGTCATTAGAGCGCATTGTTCACTTAATTGATTCGGATCCTGAAGTGGCCTCTGAGCCGTTGGATTCCATCACACCAATTCTGGAGGTCCCGGTCGGGGGTGTTCCTCCCGAATCCGGGTTGGTCGTGTGAGTGATACCACTACTACATTCGTAACATCAGCCAAGTCGGCGTCGCCGGCTAAATCGGCGGAGACAGACGCAGATTTTGTTCTGCGTGCCCCGTCAGAGAAAGACGGGGCACGCATTCATCAACTCATCAAGGCGTGTCCACCCTTGGACGTAAATTCACTGTACGCCTATCTTCTTCTCACCACGCATTTTTCGCAAACCAGTCTAGTAGCAGAGCAGCAGGGCCGCATCGTCGGATTTGTGTCTGCCTACATTCCTCCCTCTAAATCTGATGTGCTGTTTGTATGGCAAGTTGCTGTGCATGAGCAGTGTCGCGGTCACGCGTTGGGTATACGTATGCTCAAACGATTGCTGCGGCGGGCTGCACTTGCGCGCATTCAGTACGTGGAAACGACGGTTAGTCCTGATAATCCCGCTTCTCGTGCCATGTTCGCACGGGTAGCAGAGCATTACTCCACCGCCATCAATGAAGAGGCTTGGTTTGGTACAGAGCATTTTGGACCACAGCAACATGCAGAAGAACCGCTGCTGCGCATTGGCCCCTTGCCAACGCGTACAGCAATCTAAGGCACCCCGTTAGAGGGTGACATTTATCACGGTGTGTGTAAGACCTACCTGGCTATCAGGTGGGAGGGAAACATGCACCCTAAAAAAGGAGAACGAACTTGTGACCGATCTTAAAATTTTTGAAACGATGGAGTCCGAGGTACGTGGTTATGTACGGTCTTTTCCCGTGGTATTTAGCAAAGCAAAAGGTTCCATACTCTTTGATGAGCAAGGCAAACAGTATGTGGACTTTTTTAGCGGTGCTGGCACGCTGAATTACGGCCATAACAACCCTTTTCTGAAACAGAAAATTATCGACTACATTGCCGCTGATGGTGTATTGCACGGTTTGGATATGGCAACTAGTGCTAAACGTGCGTTCATGCAGGCGGTAGAGCGCCATTTGTTGCAGCCACGTGGATGGGACTATGTACTGCAATTCACTGGACCTACAGGAACCAACGTGGTGGAGGCCGCGTTAAAACTGGCACGACAGGTCAAAGGTAGGAGCAATGTGGTGTCATTCACGCATGGTTTTCATGGGGTGAGCAGTGGTTCGCTGGCAGTGACTGCCAATAGAAAATTCCGTGAGGCTGCTGGTGTGGCGCTGGGTAATGTGACTTTTTTGCCTTATGACGGTTACCTGGGCCCAGATGTGAATACGCTAGCCTACTTCGAGCGCATGCTCACCGATCCTAGCAGTGGTTTAGATAAGCCTGCGGCGGTGATTGTGGAAACCGTGCAAGGTGAAGGCGGTGTCAATGTGGCGACCAAAGCGTGGCTGCAAGAACTGGCAGGTTTATGCAAGCAGCACGATATGTTGTTGATCATTGATGACATACAAGTAGGCTGCGGTCGTACCGGTAACTTCTTTAGTTTCGATGGTATGGGCATAGAGCCTGACATGATCACGCTATCCAAATCGCTATCGGGTTTTGGTTTGCCTATGTCGCTGCTACTTTTAAAGCCTGAACTGGATGTGTGGAAACCGGGTGCGCACAGTGGCACCTTTAGAGGGAATAACTTAGCGTTTGTAGGGGCCACCCATGCGTTAGAACACTACTGGTCTGATGGGCAGTTTGTGCAACAAACACAGCAAAAGGCCGATCGCGTAGCGGATTTCTTGGAAAACATTGTGCAGAGTCACCCTGAAGCGGGGCTGAGTGTACGTGGGCGTGGACTGATACAGGGCTTGGTGTGTACGCCAAATGGCTTGGCTGAACGTATTACGCAAGGATGTTTTGAGCGAGGTTTGGTGATTGAAACCGCCGGTGCGCAAGACGAAGTGGTGAAGGTGTTGCCAGCACTCACTATTGAACATGAGGTATTGCAACAAGGCCTGGCCATTCTTGAAAACAGCGTGACCGCTGCGCTGTCTTAACCCACTAACCTAAGGAGAAAGAACATGATTGTGAGAAATGTAGAGGATGTAAAAGGCACTGCTGATGAGGTACGTACCGACAATTGGGTAAGCCGACGCGTCTTGCTCAGCAAAGATGGTATGGGATTCTCGTTTCATGAAACGGTGATTTTTCCAGGTACCGAAACACACATTCATTATCAGAATCACTTGGAAGCAGTGTGGTGCATAGAAGGTGATGGGGAAATAGAAACCATCAAAGATGGCAAGAAGTACGCGCTGCACGATGGCGTGGTGTATGCCTTGAATGAGCACGACGAGCATTGGCTGCGTGGTGGTGAAAAACCGCTGCGGGTAATTTGTGTATTTAACCCGCCCCTAACAGGTCAAGAAGTACACGATGAGAAGGGGGTATACCCCTTGCAGTCTTCCTAAGTAGCCAGTGGAGGTGATGTGATGAATGTGTTGGTAGCAGATCCTTATGTGTCACGAACGGACCGCGGTGGTGCGCTGATTGTGCGTCAGGAACCGGTGGTGTACGAGCAAGGCGAGTATGCTCAAGGGCTGACCGCGCAACAATTACAGCGCTACGAAGAGCAGGGGTTTCTGGTTCTGGATGGGGTGTTTGATGCTGACGAAGTGCAGCAACTCTGGCAAACCTTGCAGCAGCTAGAGAGCGATCCTCAACTACGCAAACGCCCTGAATGCGTGCGAGAGCCGAATAGCCAAATACTACGATCCGTATTTGGTGTGCATTATTTGGCCGAAGCTGTAGCACAGATGGTCCGGGATCCTAGGGTACTGGATGTGGCTAAGCAGATTTTGGGGTCGGAAGTGTATGTGCATCAGTCACGCATTAATTTAAAGCCGGCGCTAAATGGCAAAGAGTTCTACTGGCATTCTGATTTTGAAACATGGCACGTAGAAGATGGTATGCCAGCTATGCGGGCAGTGAGTTGCTCGGTACTGCTGACGGATAATACGGCGTGTAATGGACCTTTGATGTTGATTCCGCAATCTCATAGACAGTTTGTGAGTTGCCAAGGGGAAACACCAGAGGAAAACTACAAAACCTCTTTGCGCCAGCAAGAGGTAGGCGTTCCGGACGAGCTGAGTCTGCGCTTGCTTACGGATCAAGGCGGACTGCAGGCGGTAGAAGCTAAAGCAGGCTCAGTGGTGTTCTTTGATTGCAATACGCTGCATGCCTCAGCGGGGAATTTATCGCCATGGCCGCGAGCCAATGTATTCGTGGTGTATAACAGCGTAGAAAATCAGCTACGCCAGCCTAAGTATGGTTTGGCACCACGTCCTGAATATGTGGCTGCTAGAAAGCATGTGCAGCCATTGATGTAGCAGTTAGTACGATGCTGAAAAAAGAACAGGCCCGACAATCGGGCCTGTTCTTTTTGTGGGTAATGGTAAGAGATTACGCGTGTTGCAAAAAACTGCTTAAAAACTCTTGTGTACGGGCTTGCTGTGGCGCGCCAAAGATTTGCTCTGGCGGGCCTTCTTCTACCATTTTCCCTTGATCAAAAAAGCACACACGATCTGATACCTCTTTGGCAAACTGCATTTCGTGCGTGACCAATAAAATGGTCAGATCATGCTTAGTACTCAGGCGTTGAATCACGTTCAGTACTTCACCTACTAACTCAGGGTCTAGCGCAGACGTGGGCTCATCAAATAGCATGATGTTAGGGCGCATGGCTAAGGCTCTGGCGATGGCTACCCGTTGTTGCTGTCCACCTGATAGTTGGCAGGGAAATTTATGGGCGTGATCAGACAGTCCTACTAGCTCTAAATACTCTTCTGCTCGTTTGTCCGCTTTCTCTTTGCTAAGACCCAATACGTGCCTTGGTGCTTCAGTGATATTGCGTTTCACAGTCATGTGGGGGAAGAGGTTGAACTGCTGGAACACCATCCCCATTTCTTTACGCATCTCTCGTAGGTGAGGGGCACCGGCTGGTTGCAGCTGATCATTGTGTAGTTGGTGCCATAAAGGTTTTCCAGCTACCCAGATTACGCCATCTTGTATGTTTTCTAGCGTCATTAGTATGCGTAAGACGGTGGATTTCCCTGAACCAGAGGGACCAATGATGGTGACCTTCTCGCCGCGCTTGACCGTAAAGTCTAATTGGTCCAATACGGTGTGGTCGCCAAAGCGTTTGCTGACACCTTCAAATCGTATGATGTCGTCGGGGGCGGGGATAGAGATAGTCATTTCAGTGGAATTCCTTCTTTTGGTAAACGTTGATCCAGTAGCCGTATCAACCATGAGGCTACCAACGTCATCAACAGGTATAGGCCTCCCACCATAGAGAGGGGGATCAGATAGTTAAACGTGCGGTCACCTATGATTTTGGCGACGTTCAACATTTCTAATACCGATACTACCGATAGCACCGGCACGTCTTTCATAATCGAAACTAAATAGTTACCTAAGGCTGGAATGACCCGAGGGATCGCTTGGGGTAGCACCACAATAACAAAGGTGCGCAGTGGTGCAATATCCAGTGCGCGGGCCGCTTCTAGTTGTCCTTTAGCCAGCGATTGAATGCCTGCTCTATAGACTTCGGCGGTATAGGCGCTGTACTGCAAGCCCAACGCTAAGGCACCTGTTAGAAAAGCAGGTAGCACTAGGCCGTAGTCAGGTAGCACGTAATACAGAAAGAATAGTTGCACCAATAAAGGGGTGTCACGTATGAATTCCGTCAGAAAGGTGGCGGGCCATGATATCCATTTGAAGGGAGCGCTTTTCAGGCCAGCGAGTACCAACCCTAACAGTGCCGCGACAACAAAGCCTAAGAGTGTGGCTTGTAGTGTGACCACCATCCCTTGCAATAGAATGGGCAGAATAGATTCGGCAAAAGCCCAGTTGGAGCTGGTGTCCCAGGTATAACCAAATAACATTAGAGTTCCCCCTGACGCCAACGCGAAACGTAGCGTTCTACCAGCTTGATGCCTGCCGTTAAGACCAAGGCCATTCCAAAATACATCAATAGCAGTAGGCTGTAGATGGTGGTGCTGTCTTGAGTGAAATTGCGTATTTGTTCGGCTCTGAACACGAGATCGCCCAAACTAATGAGGGATACCAATGCTGTGTCTTTAAGGTTTTGAACCGCTAAGTTGCCAAAACTGGGCATCATTTCAGGGATGGCTTGGGGTACGCTAATGCGCCATAGGGTTTGGCGTGGTGTGAAGTCTAAGGCGAGGGCGGCTTCCAATTGAGTAGGGGGTACCGCTTGTATAGCGCCACGCACGACTTCAGCACCGTAAGCGCCTATATTCAACGATAGGGCTAAGGTGCCAGCCACCACGGCAGGAAGGCGTAGATCCATGCCTAGATAATCGCCTAGCACGGGTAAAGCGAAATAGAGCCAAAATAATTGCACCAGTAGTGAGGTGCCTCGGAATATTTCTATAAAGGCGATGGAAACGCTTTTCAGTACCCAGTTTGAGGAGAGCTTGCCTAGCCCAAAAGCAAAGGCAAAGATCAGCCCCAATACACTGGAGTACAGCGTTAGCTGTACCGTAACCCAAGCCCCTTCAAGTAACGGGGGCAAATAACTAAGCCAATCCATGTCAGCCAGCGCACAACTGTTCAGTAGTGCGCTCGTTAGATTGACTCATGTCGGTATCGCTGAACCCGTAGCGCGAGAGTATGTCTTGCCATTCTGGTGTGTTTTTAAATGAACGCAGTTCGTCATTCACTGCATCACGTAGGCTTTCGGAATCTTGGGCAAAAGCAAAGCCCCCCCAGCTACGCACTGGTTCGCCATCAACAATGGGATCTTTAAATTCGGCCGCTGGTTCGACTTTATCGCTTTTGGAGGCAAGTTCACTGACGGTTAAGCTGGTGGCGGCATAGGCATCAGCGCGCCCAGTGGAAACGGCAGAAATAGCATCAGCATTATTAGCCAGTGTCACCAAACGGCTTTCATCTACCCCTAAAGCTTGCATCATTTCTAATTGGTCAGCGCCGGCCATGATGGCAATAGTGTGATCACCGTTTGCGAATTCCTCGTAGGTATGCACATCTTTCGGGTTGCCTTTAGCAACCAGTAAGCCTTCGCCATACGAGCTGTTGGGGTTGGAGTACAGCACTTGTTTGCAGCGCTCAGGCAAGATGGCCATTTCGGCTGCCACCATATCGAAACGGTTTGCTTGCAGGCCAGGGATAAGCGAGCCGAAGTTGGTGGTGACCCATTCAATGCGTTCTACACCCAAGTTTTTCATGATGGCGGCGGCAACCTCCGGGCCAGGGCCTTTGGCTTCACCGTTCATGTCCATATAGCCGTACGGGATTTCGTTGGCGACGGCAATACGCACAGTGCCGCGTTTTTGTAGGTCTTCCACGCTGACAGCGTGAGCAGGAAGTAGGGCGGCACTACCCAAAGCAAGTGATAGGGCCAAAGCTGAGCGAAAGAGAGGACGTTTCATTGCAAACTCCTTGTAAGTATTCATGCAGATCAAGCAAGATATGCAAATGGTTTCCACTGCAATCGTACAGTAAAAAATGATTTCAGTTCAAATTGTATGTATAGATAATAATTAGGGTTGACATAGTGTGCGTAAATGAACCACGCGCCAGCGCGTACACTTTTCTGCAGAAGGGTGTTGCGCTTTGTTCAATTTATCGTTGTAGTGCTTTTTTCTTTGTGCTAGCATGATTGAATGCTTTTACAGAAATCTTATTTTTTCGCTTACTTTTTTGCTTTTCCGAGGCCGCTGGCGCTAGGAAGGATGTCTGCTACACACGCAAACTAGTAAACGAAATCCTTAAAAAAGCCGCCAGCAAAAAAGGCGGCTTTTTTTGTGCCGCATTTATTTGCTACCGGCACTGTTCAATGGAGTGAAATCGTGTCGCACAATACAGATGATCTGCGTATTAAAGAAATTAAAGAGCTTTGCCCGCCTGCCCATGTCATGCGCGAGTTCCCATGTTCTACCGAAGTGGCCTCTACCGTGCACAAAACACGCCGTGAGGTTCACGACATCTTGCATGACAAAGATGACCGACTGGTAGTAGTGATTGGGCCTTGCTCCATTCACGACACTGCAGCCGCTATGGACTACGCTCGTCGTTTGCAGGTAGAGCAGCAACGTTTCAAAGATGATTTGCTGATTATCATGCGTGTGTACTTTGAGAAGCCTCGTACCACCGTGGGTTGGAAAGGCTTGATCAATGACCCCAATATGGATGGTAGCTTCAACATCAACCAGGGTCTGCGCACTGCACGTGAGTTGTTGTTAGAGGTGAACTCGTTAGGTTTGCCTGCTGGTTGCGAGTTCTTGGACATGATCACTCCGCAGTACATTGCTGATTTAGTGTCGTGGGGCGCGATTGGTGCTCGTACTACAGAAAGCCAGGTTCACCGTGAGTTGTCTTCTGGTTTGTCTTGCCCAGTAGGTTTCAAAAACGGTACAGGCGGTAGCACTCGTATTGCTGTGGACGCTATTAAAGCCGCAGCATCACCACACCATTTCTTGTCCGTAACTAAAGGCGGTCACTCTGCCATTGTGTCTACTACTGGCAACCAAGATTGCCACATCATTTTGCGTGGTGGTAAAACCGCTAACTACGATGCAGAAAGCGTAGAAAAAACCAGCCAAGAAATGGAGTCCAACGGTTTGCGTGCTCGTATTATGATTGATGCTAGCCACGCGAACAGCAACAAAGACTACCGTCGTCAGCCTGAAGTCATTAACGAGATTTGCGAACAAATCGAAAATGGCGACGAGCGTATCTTTGGTGTGATGGTAGAAAGCCACTTGGTGGAAGGCCGTCAAGATTTGGTAGAGGGCCAAGAGTTGACCTACGGTAAAAGTATTACTGATGGTTGTATTGGTTGGGAAAGCTCCATTGCAGTAATGGAGCGTTTGGCACAAGCACGTCGTACACGTCGTAGCGTGTTGGCAGCCAAACAAGAGGCTGGTGCAACAGCCTAAATAGGAAACGGTAAGGTGTTATGCAGCATTCATCCATGAAAAAAGGTCGTGTAGTAGTGGGGATGTCCGGTGGTGTGGACTCCTCGGTAAGTGCTTGGCTGTTGAAGCAGCAGGGCTATGAAGTGATCGGCCTCTTCATGAAAAATTGGGAAGACGATGACGATTCTGAATATTGCTCGTCTAGGCAGGATTGGCTAGACGCCGCCAGCGTAGCAGACCTGGTTGGCGTTGATATTGAAGCCGTAAACTTTGCTGCGGAATATAAAGACCGAGTATTTGCAGAGTTTCTGCGTGAATACTCGGCTGGTCGCACACCTAATCCCGATGTGCTGTGTAATGCGGAAATTAAGTTCAAAGCGTTTTTGGACCATGCTATGTCCCTAGGGGCAGACCTCATCGCGACTGGGCATTACGCTCGTGTGAGAGCGGTTGAGGAAGCTGGCCGTACGCAGTACCAGTTGTTGAAAGGCTTAGATAGCAGCAAAGATCAAAGCTATTTCTTGCATAGGCTAAATCAGGCGCAATTGTCGCGTACCTTGTTCCCCTTAGGTGAACTGCCTAAAACCGAGGTGCGTCGTATTGCTGAAGAACTGCAATTGCCAAATGCTAAGAAAAAAGACTCTACCGGTATTTGTTTTATTGGTGAGCGTCCTTTCAGAGAGTTTTTGAATCGCTATCTACCTACAGCACCAGGCCCTATCAAAACCCCAGAAGGGCAGGTCTTGGGGCAGCACGTAGGATTGGCTTTCTATACCTTCGGGCAACGCAAAGGCTTAGGTATAGGTGGTATCAAAGGCCATCAGAATGCAGATGGTACGGCTGATGCATGGTACGCCGCGCGCAAAGATCTGGAGAACAACACCCTTTACGTGGTGCAAGGACACGATCACCCGTGGTTGTTGGATCGTCAATTAAAAGCAGATCATGTGAGCTGGATTTCCGGGGAAGCACCCGCCAAAGGTATGTACGCTGCTAAAACACGCTACAGACAACCAGATGCTGAATGCATGTTGATGCAAGGCGATGACCAAACGTTGTCGCTGGAATTCACAGAACCACAGTGGGCCGTCACTCCCGGCCAATCGGTGGTGATGTATGACGGTGATGTGTGTTTGGGCGGTGGCCTAATAGGCTAAAGCGCTAGTACAGAAAAAAGCACTGTGTAAATACAGTGCTTTTTTTTTAGGCTTGTTGCGGAGGAACTGTGCTGGAGAACGATGGGCGTTCTAACAGTTTCTCGTGCAGACGATCTAGGTTTGGGAAGGACTCGCGCCAGTTGATGCTGGGTAGTCGAAGATCCAGAAAACCCAATGCACAGCCTACAGCAATATCAGCTAAGGTGAAGCTGATGCCGGTGCAAAATGGCTGCTCGCCTAATGCCGTGTTCATGTGCTCAAGAGCGGCATGAATTTTGCCTTCTTGTCGGGTAACCCAATCTGCATAGTACAGCTCAGGTGGGCGACGATTGCGCTCTATATGAATAGCAACAGCTGCATCAAGCAGACCGTCAGCAATAGCTTCCCAGCATTTGGTAGCCGCACGCTCACGACCTGATTGTGGAATCAGTCTACCAACGGGGGAAAGCGTATCCAGATATTCAACGATTACGCGTGAATCGAACAGGGAACTATCGTCGTCAGCCAACAGGCAAGGAATTTTGCCTAGGGGGTTATAACGACTAATGTCGGAATCAGCTGACCATACGTTTTCCAGTATGAGCTCATGATCCAATTTTTTTTCTGCCATCACTACCCGAACTTTGCGGGTATAGGGGCTTGTTAGAGAACCGAGAAGTTTCATAGGTATTACATCAATCTAATCCGAGAAAAGTATAGCAGGAAGGGACGCGAAAACATGTTAAATCACCTGTCTGGGCATACAGCATCGAGTAACTAATGGAGAGTGTGGTTTATATGTCTAGAAAAGCACCCTGAACGTATATCATCTTGTGAATGTCGATGCTTTCGGGTAGACCGAGTGGGTGGTTGTGGGATGAGTAGATAAAGCCATGCTCAGGCAATGGTAGAATAGCGTTTTGCTATTTTTCGTTGACATCACACCATGCAAATTGCTGATCATCTTTCTGCGCTGAATGCGCTTTCTCCTTTGGATGGGCGCTACGGCTCTCGCTGTAATGCTTTACGTGGCTTGTTGTCCGAAGCTGCTTTTATGGCGCATCGTGTTGAGGTAGAGATTGCGTGGTTGATCGCATTGTCACAAGCTGGGTTTGCTGAGCTGCCTGCTTTTAGTGCTGAAACACAAGAAAAACTGCTGAAGCTGGTACGTGATTTTTCCGAAGCAGATGCGACACGCATCAAAGAAATCGAACGCACCACTAATCACGACGTGAAAGCGGTAGAGTACTGGCTGAAAGAACAAGTAGCAGGTGATGCTAACTTGGAAAAAGCAGCAGAATTCATCCACTTTGCATGTACGTCTGAAGACATTAACAACACCTCACATGCATTGATGCTGACACGCGCTCGTGAGCAGGTGATTGTCCCTACACTGAAACAAGTACACGCTTCTATTAGTAGCTATGCGCACCAGTTTGCTGATCAGCCGTTGCTGTCTCGTACACATGGCCAGCCAGCTAGCCCATCCACTATGGGTAAAGAGTTTGCCAACGTCGCTTACCGTCTGCAACGTGCTATCACTGCGATAGAGGCGGTTGAGCCTTTGGCTAAAATGAACGGTGCGACCGGCAACTACAACGCCCACTTGTCCGCTTACCCAGAAACAGACTGGGCAGCGTTTAGTGCAAAAGTATTAGCATCGTTGGGTCTGACACAAAACCCACTGACTATTCAGATCGAACCACACGATTGGATGGCGGCTTTGTTTGACGCTATTGGCCGTGCGAACACCATTTTGCTGGATTTCAACCGCGATATCTGGGGTTATATCTCGCTGGGTTACTTCAAACAAAAATTGAAAGCAGGTGAGATCGGTTCTTCCACCATGCCACACAAAGTTAACCCAATTGACTTTGAAAACTCTGAAGGTAACTTGGGTCTGGCAAATGCGGTGTTGCGTCACTTGTCCGAAAAACTACCAGTATCCCGTTGGCAGCGTGACCTGACCGACTCCACTGTATTGCGTAACTTGGGCGTAGGTTTGGGTTACAGCATCGTGGCGTACGATTCGTGTTTGCGTGGTTTGGGTAAATTGGAGCTGAATGCTAAAGCAATTGATGCAGACATCGATGCATGTTGGGAAGTGTTGGCTGAGCCTGTGCAAACTGTGATGCGTAGATTTGGTTTGCCGCAGCCTTACGAGCGTTTGAAAGAGCTGACACGCGGTGCTGGTATTACCGAAGCGGCGTTGCGCACGTTCATTGAAGGCCTAGAATTGCCTGAAGAGCCTAAACAGCAATTGCTGGCACTGACTCCACGTACCTACATCGGTATTGCCGAGAAGTTGGCAAAACTGGCTTAAAGTCAGCGTATCAGCCTAGTTGCAGCATAGAATGCAGCCAAGGCCAAAAAATAAGCCCTGTCTAGTACAGGGCTTATTGCGTTTAAGGCTGAGGTAAATATTTGCCGCAGCCGCGTAGGGTACGTCCCTCAGTGTTGAGGATGCTGGTGTATTCGTACTCTTCATCGCTCATGGTGTCAGAACATTCTTGCTTGATAACCGTTAATGTCCAGTCACCGTTAGGGCCTTGGCCTGTGTAGCGTGTTTGGGTAGAGCCTATGGGTTTTTGTACGGCGGAACTGGAATAGCGTATGTCACCATAATCTAGTGAGATGTTTGCATGGCCGTTTTGAAGGTCTATGTGCCAACCTGGCTCATTGCCTTGTGCTCTGAATGTACGGGGATCGATGATGTCGGGAGTTGTTGTGGAGCAAGCACTAAGCAGTAATGCGGTACCAGCTACACATAAGGACAATAGTTTCATTAGAGCATGCTCCATAAAAAGAGAGGTTGCTGCGTATCATACGCAGTACGTTGTGGGCGCGCCAAGTCTAGAACCGCAAAAAAGTGTCAATGCTCTATCTAAAGGGTAGAAGGCGTAATCGTGCAGTGCGATGAAAGAGTAAGAATGGTATTCTTATAGCTTGGCATTTCTATGACGTAGGGCTGGGTAGAATAGTTCGCCTACACGTCTTTTTGCGGGTTTCCTGTTTTGTTGAACCATATTACTTCCAGTAAATTACCCATGCCGTGGGGCGTGTTTGATCTGCATGTTTTTGTTGATGATCAAACGAATAAAGAACACTTGTTGATCGCTTTTGGTGACATTAGTACACCAGAACCTGTGTTGGTACGTGTGCATTCTGAGTGTTTAACAGGCGATGCTCTGTTTAGCCAACGCTGTGATTGCGGCCCTCAGTTGCGTAAAGCGCTAGAGCGCGTAGCCGAAGCCGGTCGTGGTGCGGTGCTGTACTTGCGACAAGAGGGTAGAGGCATTGGTTTGGTGAACAAAATCCGTGCCTACCAATTGCAAGATCAAGGTGCTGATACCGTACAGGCGAACGAACAGTTGGGCTTTGAGGCCGACATGCGCCGCTACGATATCTGTAAACCCATGCTGGATCACTTCGGCATTAAAGATCTGCGCGTGATGACCAATAACCCTCGCAAAACCAAAGCCCTAGAAGAGCTGGGGTATAACGTGGTAGAGCGCGTACCGCATCAGATCGTAAGTAACCCGTTTAATAGTGGATACTTGCAAACAAAGGCTGAAAAACTAGGCCACTTGCTGGCTTCTGACGCCACCACAGAATAAGCAGTGCATGCATTGCCCTAAAAGCCCTGTTTAATACAGGGCTTTTTTTTATGGGTGATGTGTATTCCCAAAGCGTTGCAGTGCTATGCGGCCAAAAGCTAGCCACGCAAGTGTTCAGTAGGCAAGGCAGTAGTGTATTTTACTTGGCTTAAGGCGAAGCTAGAGCGGATGCTGGCGACGCTAGATATTTGTGTCAGGCACTCTAGCAATAGCGCTTGGAAACGCTGTAAATCTTGGATGACCACACGCAGCATGAAGTCGGCATCGCCACTCATTAAGTAGCATTCCATCACCTCGGGTCGTTGGCTGATGGCATCTGTAAAGACTTCTAGTGATTTCTTATCTTGGTTTTTCAGAGTGACGTGTACAAATACGTTTACCGCTAAGCCGAGCTTTAGCGGGTCTACCAATGAGACAGAGCCTCTAAGCACACCGGCTTGTTTAAGGTCTGCAACACGACGCCAGCATGGCGAGGCTGATAACCCTACACGTTCGGCTAATTCGGCATTACTTAACTCAGCATTTTTTTGTAGTTCATCCAGTATGCGCAGGCTGGCTTTGTCTAGCACTATATCGTTCAAGGTTAATTGTTCCTGTGTTTGGTTTTTATAAGGATAGATATACTGATATTAAAGCTAATCGCAGAAAATGAGAAGATTAATTTCGCATGCTTATAGGTAGACTATTCGCTGGTTTATCGCCTTATTAATCAACTGTTTAGCTGTAGTCATGAGTACCGCGCATCCTAGTCTTTTATCTTCTAAAACTGCTACCCCATTAGCTGGGGCAGGAACCGTAGCATGGCTATTGCTGATGGTGGTTTTATGGGGGCTAAGCTGGCCAGCCACAAAGCTGGCATTGGATGTGGTGCCACCCTTGTGGCTGGCGGCCTTACGTTTTGGTAGTGCGGCCGTGTGTTTGTTTGCGGTGGCTGTGGTGCGTGGCGTTTTTAGGCTGCCTACACGTGCTGACTGGCCAATAGTTGCCAGTGTGGGGTTGTTGCAGATGATGACCTTCACGGGCTTAGGCATGATTGCGATGACGCATGTGGATACGAGCAGGGCAGTGCTGTTGGCGTACACCACACCGTTGTGGGGCGTATTGGCCAGTTGGTTGTTGTTCAAACACGCTCCCACACGGTTGCAATTGCTGGCATTGATCGTGGGGTTGGTAGGTATTGCAGCCATTTGCTCCCCTTGGGAGATGAATTGGCAGGCGCCAGGTGCGGTGATGGGCTCTGCATTCTTGTTGATAGGGGCTATCTGTTGGGCCGTGGTGATCTTGCATGTGAAGCAACATAGTTGGTCGGCTTCACCGTTGGCATTGGCACCTTGGCAGATGCTGTTGGCGACAGTCCCCTTGGCTGCGTTTGCCTTTGTGCTAGAGGGGGCTCCCACAGTCATTATTTTTGATCAACGACTAGTAGAGTTGTTGTTTTTTATAGGCCCTATCGCCACGTCTGCCTGCTTTGTGATTTCTGCTGAATACGGGCGGCGCATCAGTACATTTGGGATGTCTAACTTTACGTTAGGTGTACCGATTATTGGGATTGTGGCGTCGGTATTGTTGCTAGGAAATACTTTGTCTACGCTGTTTGTAGTTGGGCTCAGTTTAGTGTTTGCCGCTATGTTGCTAGCTGCTGTTGCCATGCGTAGAGGACATAGCCGCCAAACAGCATAATAGGGTGGCAATGTGGTGGTGCATAAAAAAAAGCCTTAGGTATGAACCCAAGGCTTTTTTTGATGGCAGAAGCTAGGCCGATTACGCAGTAGCCATACTGTCTAAGACAAACAGGCTTTGCTCTTTAGCGGCTTGCAAAGCAGTCGCTGCAGCATCTGGACCCATTGCGGTGCCTTCTGCGTGTACGAACTGTACATCGGTAATGCCGACGAAACCGAAAATAACGCGTAAGAAGCTTTCTTGGTGTTCCATGGCCATGCCTTGTTCAGACGTGGAATACACGCCACCTCGAGAAGAAGCCACAATTACTTTCTTCCCGCCGGCTAAGCCTTCCGGGCCATTTGCGGTGTAGTGGAAGGTGCGTCTAGGTTGCAAAATTCTATCTACCCAGGCTTTGAGTTGGCTAGCGATAGTGAAGTTATAAAACGGCGCGCCTATCACGATCACATCAGCAGCCAAAAACTGGCTCACCAATTGCTCTGACACAGCGTCTTCTCGTACGGCTTCTTCCAATTGAGAGGCTGGCATATCAGGGGTGCGGAAGCCTGTTGCAAGTTTGCTTAAATGATTGGGAGCTGAGACAGCGAGGTCCAAGTAATCCACGCGAGTATCAGGGTGGCGCTCTAGCCATTGCTGAACGATGAATGCACTCAGTTGGCGCGATACGGATTTTTCGCCGTTGATGCTGGAGTCAATGTGAAGCAGTGTTTGCATGATGTAGGAAACCAATAATGATAGATGGCTTCATTATGCAATTTTTCTAAGTGATGATTTATATCTGCAATAACAATTGGAAATTGATTTTATTGCAACAATAAAAAACTCTAGTGAGGGTTGGCCTTTGCAGATAATAGCTGCTATGATGACGCTCGTCATTGGGGAGTAGCCGCTCTTCTTCTAGAGGTACATGTCAACACACTTGCAAGTTCACTTGCATGGCATGTGCAGCGCATAGCCTGGCAAGACCTTTGACTACACCATCCCCGGAATGGCCGGAGGGGTGGCGTAGTCAATCGTCCTAAATCCGGCCAGGAATATGTATCATGCAGGCTTTTCTTGTTTCTACCGGTATTGTGGCTTTAGCCGAAATCGGTGATAAAACCCAACTCTTGGCATTCATTCTTGCCGCACGATTCAAACGACCTTTTCCTATTATTGCCGGTGTACTGGTAGCGACACTGCTGAACCATGGTTTGGCTGGCGGTCTGGGTGCTTGGTTATCTGATGCATTGAATCCCCAAGTACTTACATGGATTTTAGCTATTTCATTCTTGCTGATGGCAGGCTGGATGCTGATTCCGGATAAGCTGGATGAAGACACTCGTATTACTGCCAAGCATGGTGTATTCATTACTACCGTCTGTACCTTCTTTTTGGCTGAAATGGGTGACAAAACCCAATTGGCCACAGTTGCGTTGGCGGCTCAATATGAGGCCTTCTGGTCTGTTGTGATTGGCACAACACTAGGCATGATGATTGCCAATGTACCCGCTATTTTTATTGGTCAAAAATTGGCTGAGCGATTGCCCGTCAAAATGGTGCATGCGGTAGCCGCCTGTGTGTTTTTGATTTTGGGTGTAATCGCCCTATACAGTGCGATACAAGGCTAAAACAACCTTAAAAAAGATAGGGGATTTGCTCCCCCTATCTTGCGATATCTGAGGCTTATTTGCGGTTATTGCGTACTATTTCCAACGGAAAAGAATGTAATTGCTGTTAAGCTGTTTTTTTTGAATAAACTTATATTTATTTCGCTATATGTTGTTGTATAGTGATGTGTTTTTCACGTGAAGCCAATGTTAGCGATCTAGCGGCTGGCTTCGGCCTTTTTTCAACCCTATCTTCGGGTTGGATTCCTTTCCCCAAGGAGCGATTGTCTTATGCAAGGCCTGCACCTTACAGCAGATTTGTACCAGTGCGCTGGTGACCGCGCATTCTTCGTAGACGAGAATGCTTTAGCCGCTTTATGTCGTCAACTGACAGAGCTTTCCACGCTCACCATCGTTGGTGAGAAATGGGTAACGTTTCCCGAATATCAAGGCGAACCCGGTGGTGTAACCGGAACATTGCTATTAGCAGAATCCCATCTGGCTTTGCATACATGGCCTGAACGTGCCGGTGTGACATTGGATGTGTATGTCTGTAACTTTAGTGCTGATAACTCCGCTAAAGCGCAATTGTTGATTGATGGCCTTATCGAAGCCTTCAAACCTGGCCAAGTACAACGCAATAATCTATTGCGTGGTGATGAGCATGGCCCAGTCGGTAGTGGTGAGTTGTTGCTAGAAAATCTGAACCAACACGCGGTGTATGGTTTCCGTTTTCCAGAGCGCTTATTGGCTAAACAAACCCAATACCAATATTTAGAGCTGTTGCAGTCACCTGAGCTGGGTACCACCCTGCGTTTGGATGGCTGTTTGATGACCTCTGAAAACGACGAGTTCTTCTATCACGAAGCGCTGGTGCACCCAGCAATGCTCAGTCACCCTGATCCCCGTTCTGTATTGATTATTGGTGGGGGTGATGGCGGTGCATTAGAAGAGATCCTGAAACACGACACGGTACAACAGGCAACGCTTGTTGACTTAGATGGTGATGTTATTGAGGTAGCTCGCAAGCACCTACGTAACATTAACCGTGGCTCTTTAGATAGCCCACGTGCCCATATATTGGTGGGTGATGGTGCTGAGTTCGTGCGTACTACAGATCAGCGTTTTGACGTGGTGCTGTTAGATCTTACCGATCCAGAAACGCCTGCAGGCCCGCTGTACACCACAGAGTTCTTTGAGTCCTGCAAAGCAGTGCTAAAACCCGGTGGCGCAGTAGTGCTACACATCGGTGCGCCATTCTACGAACCAGAACAAATCCGCAGCATGCTCAGCAAGTTGGGTAGTGTGTTTGAGCAAGTTAGCCCCTTTGGTTTGCATATTCCTTTGTACGGTTCGTACTGGGGGTTGGTAGTAGTGTCAGACAGTTTGGCACCTAAAGCGGTAGCCGCCGAGGTGATTGAGCAGCGCTTGGTTGATCGTGATATCACTGATCTGCAGTACTACAACAGCGAGATTCATGGTGCATTGTTTGCTTTGCCTAACTACTATAAAAATCTGGTTCCAGAACTGGTGGTAAGCGAGTAGTAAGCAGTAGGTTGAGTGACTATCTTGGGATAGGCAGTCATACCTAAAAAATACAGTAGTTAAGAAACGCCTGAAGACGGTAATACCGTTTCAGGCGTTTTTTTATGCGTGTTTTTTATGGGTTTTGTGCTGTTATTTTTTATAAAAATCTATTATTTATCAATGCAATACAAGCGGTAAGGGTTTTCCTGATCCGTTTTATTTTCCTGTCTAAATTTTTTTGGTGTAATCTTGGTATACCAAGAAAATACATAAAAGTGCGATGGGGAGTAAGGATGGAAAGAGACAAAAAAGCACGCCGTTTGAGGGTATTGCTAAAGCACGAAACCATAGCGTTGGTACCCAATGGGTTTAACTCAGACTCAAGTAGTTCTACGGCTATTTTGCGCCTCACCTGCCAAGGTTTATTGAAGCAGGATTTTGATGGCAAGTTGGTGCCCGACCTAGCGCAAAGCTGGAGCGTATCGGATGACTTGCGTCGCTATACCTTTCAGCTACGCAAAGGGCTGAAATTTCACAATGGCAATGCGTGCAATGCGCATAAGGTGGCATGGAATTTCACGCGTTTGTTTAACGGTGGCACAGATAGTTTGCTCACGCGTGATTATCAAGATATTGAGGCCGTTAATGTGCTGAGCGAGCATGAGTTGGAGTTTGTGCTTAAACGGCCCAACTCGGCATTTTTGCCCAATCTGGCATGGCGAACCTACATCGTAGACGACACCTATGATCAGCCCTGTGGCACAGGACCTTTGCGTCTACAAACATGGCAACGTGGTAGTCATGTGCTGCTTAGCCGTTTTGAAGGCTATCAAGGTGTGCATGCTGCTCCTGATGTGGATGAGGTGCGCTTAGAGTTTGCTCCCGGTATAGAACAGCGTGTAGCCAGAATCCGTCAGGGTGATATTGATATTGTAGAAAGCGTTCCATCGTCGGCTGCCGAGGCGTTGGCCGCGGAGGGCTTACTACATTCCGCTTTGACTGCTTCCAAGCATCGCAGTGTGATGTATTTCAACTGCAAAAAGGGTGCGCTGACTACTCCCAAAGTACGTCTGGCATTAGCGCACGCGATTAATCGTGAAGCGCTGATGCACACGGTGACAGGCGGTACAGGCGAAGTGGTGGATGGCATGTTGGCAGCCTCTGATCCTGCTTTTGTCGCTACACCAACGATTGCTTATGACCCTGACCGTGCTCGTCAGCTGTTGAAAGAAGCGGGTGTCAGTAGCGAACACGTATTTCGTATGGTGACCACCAATACTGCACCGTTTTCACAAGTGGCTGAGCAGGTGGGCAAGGACCTGCGCGCGATAGGCCTGACGGTGCAGTTTGCTGGTTATGACGACCCGCCATGGTGGCCGTATATGTACTTGCGCGGTGGTTGGGATATCTGCTTGCAAGGCACACCAGCCAGACCGCATCTGGATACGTTGTTGGTGCGCGAACTGCATAGCCAAGGTGGCTTTAACGCTGGTGGCTATGCCTGCGCAGAAATGGATAGCTTGATTGATGCTGTACGAGGCGAAGTGGATGCGCAGAAACGGCAGCAAGCCTATGCCCGTATTCAACATAAAGTGCAGGTCGAGCTACCGTTTTTCTCATTGTTTGCCATGGACAACATGGTGGGCTGGTCGCCTCGTGTGACAGGGTTCACGCCCCATCCTAGCGGTGGCATAGATCTAAGCGGTGTACAGATACGCGATGCGAATGTGTCACCTTCAAGCTTCACGACCGAAGGGGAGCGACGATGATTAAGTTGATTCTGGTTCGTCTGTTTCAGGCGTTCATGACGGTATTGATGACCAGCCTCATTATTTTTGTGTTGGCGAGATCATCAGGTAGCCCCGCTGACTTGGTGCTGCCGGCGGATTCTACGCCAGCAGAACGTACGGAATATATAGAGCGCATGGGTTTGGATAAACCGCTGGCGCAGCAGTACCTCATCTTTTTGGGTGATGCCTTACAAGGGGACTTTGGTCGTTCCATCCGTACCGGTGCTCCAGCTACTGAGCTGGTGTTTGAACGTATAGGACGCACGCTCATTCTGGCAACAGCAGGGTTGGTAGTAGCCATTGTCATTAGTATCCCGTTAGGGGTGTTAGCGGCGACGAATAGAGGCAAAGGGTGGGATAAGTTCAGCATGAGTTTTGCCTTGTTAGGGCAATCCACACCGGCATTCTGGCTCAGTGTGATGTTGATCCTGATTTTTGCCGTGCATCTGAGGTGGTTACCCAGTTCGGGAGCGGGGTCGTGGAAACACTTTGTGCTGCCTAGCTTGGTTTTGGGGTGGAGTATCAGTGCGGGGATTGTGCGCTTGTTACGTTCCTCCATGCTGGAAGTGTTGGGTGCTGAGTTTGTGAAGTTGGCGCGAGCTAAAGGCTTGAAAGAAAACAAAGTGGTGTGGAAACACGCCTTACGTAATGCGCTGATTCCTGTGGTGACGTTTATCGGCTTCATGTACGGCGTCATCATTGCATCAGGCGTGGTAATTGAGGTGGTGTTTGGGTGGCCTGGGCTGGGGTATTTAGCCTACGAGTCTACGTTGTGGCGCGATTTCCCTGTGTTGCAGCTTTCCGTTCTGGTCTACACCGTTTTAATTGTGGGTATCAACTTTCTGGTGGATATGGCTTATGGCCTGATTGATCCCCGCGTAAGGAGCTGATTGTGCAAGCCTCTATGACTCAAAAAACTGCACCTGTGGGCCGTCTGCGCAAGATGGTGACCCAGGTACGACAAAGCAAAGCGCCGTGGATAGGGTTGCTGATGGTGTTGATCACCATGCTGGTGGCTATTTTTGCAGACCATTTGGTGTTGCACGATCCATTAGCAATTAATCCCGCTGCCGCATTACGTGCACCGGTGTTTTTGGAAGGGGGCGATTGGACCTACCCCTTGGGTACTGATCGCTTAGGGCGTGACGTATTGAGCCGCATCATTTTAGGTACGCAAGTCTCTCTTAGTATTGCTATCGTCACCATTATTTTGGGTGGTGCATTGGGAACTGGCTTGGGGTTATTGGCGGGTTATCGCGGTGGTTGGATAGATGCCTTGATTATGCGTACCGCCGATGGTTTCTTGGCTTTCCCTAGCATTCTGTTGGCGCTGGTGTTGGCCGTTACTGTAGGCCCTAGTTTCTGGGTGGTGGTGATTGTATTGGCCTTGGTGTTATGGGCACGTTTTGCACGCTTGGTACGTGGCGATGTGCTAGCACTGAAAGACAGAGACTTTGTGCTCTTGGCCAGAGTAGCGGGTGCAGGTGGTTTCCGTATTGTGTTCAAACATATCTTGCCTAACGTAGCGAACACCTTGTTGGTGTTGGCGACGCTGCAGGTGGGCTGGGCCATTATCGTGGAAGCATCTCTGACCTTCTTGGGCGCTGGTGTGCCACCGCCTACACCTACATGGGGCGGGATGGTTGCTGAAGGTTTGGATTACGTAGAGTCAGCATGGTGGATTTCCACAATGCCTGGGTTAGCCATTTTGTTTGTGGTGTTCTCCTACAACATCGTAGGCGATTGGGTACGTGACGTGCTTGATCCTCAATTGCGGAATATCTGACATGACTACACAACATAAATCAGCGCCAGTATTGGCGGTAGAAAACTTGCAGACCCGACTCTATAGCAAACGTGGTGTGGGCTATGCAGTGAATGACGTTAGTTTTGAGCTGTATGCCGGCCAAACCTTAGGGCTGGTGGGGGAGTCTGGCTCAGGTAAAAGTTTGACCTGTTTGTCGGTGCTGCGTTTGAACCCGCAGCCTGCATCTAAAGTCACGGGCGGTAAAGCACTGTTCAATGGCAATGACTTGCTGAAAATGAGCGATGACGAACTGCGTTCCTATCGTGGCAAACATATAGCCATGATTTTGCAGGACCCTATGCGTGCCTTAAATCCGGTGCTCACTATTGGTGAGCAAATGAATGAGGCACTGATTTTGCACCGACAACTGCAAGGAGAGGCACTACATACAGCGGCGTGTGAGCTGCTAGAGAAAGTGCGCATTCCTAACCCTGCGCAAGGTCTAAGAGCTTACCCGCACCATTTCAGTGGCGGGATGCGACAGCGTGTGGTGGGGGCGATGGCGATGGCCGGTAATCCGCAAGTCATCATTGCGGATGAACCTACCACAGCGCTGGATGTGACCGTTCAAGAAGAGTTTTTGGCCTTATTAAAGCAACTGCAGAATGAGGCCGGATTGGGTGTGCTGCTGGTCACGCACGACTTTGGGGTGGTGACCCGCATGTGCGACAAAGTGGCTGTGATGTATGCCGGGCGCATTGTTGAACTGGCGGAAACGGGCGAGTTGTTTGATAAGCCTTTGCATCCCTATACCCAAGCCTTGTTGAAATCTGTGCCGGATGTCTCTAGCCGTGAAGAGCGCTTGTTCTCTATTGAAGGGCAGCCGCCATCAGTGTTTGCACCATTACCAGGGTGCGCCTTTGCACCACGCTGTCCGCAGGCGACAGATCGTTGTCGTAAAGAACGGCCAGAGCAGGTGCAAATAGGGGATAGAAAAGTAAGTTGCTGGTTGTACGAGGAGGCGCTATGACTCAAGTCGCGTTGCTGGAAGGTAGAAAGCTACAAAAAACCTACCGTCGAAAAGGGGTGTTTACGAAGGGGGCAGAAATCCGTGCAGTAGAAGAGATGTCGCTTTCGGTAGCTAGTAAAGAAACCGTGGCCGTAGTAGGTGAGTCGGGTTGCGGTAAAAGTACGACGGCCAAAATGCTGTTGGGGTTGGAGGACCTCAGCGCCGGAGAAGTGTATTTCGAAGGTGAAAACCTAGCAGGTGCCAATGCCGAGTTACGTCGACGTTATCGCTCTGGTGTACAGGCTGTTTTTCAAGACCCATGGAGCTCGTTAAACCCTCGTATGCGGGTATACGACATTATCGCTGAGCCTATGCGTATCAATGGCTTTGATAAGGAGCACATTGATAAAGCGATATTTCAGAGCTTGGACGAAGTAGGGCTAGAAAAAGCGGCAGCTAACAACTTTCCGCATGAGTTCAGTGGTGGTCAGCGTCAGCGTATTGCCATTGCTCGTGCCGTAGCGCTGCGACCACGTGCCATTGTTCTGGATGAGCCAGTGTCTGCGCTGGATGTATCCGTACGAGCCCAGATCATGAATTTGCTTAAAGACCTGCAACAGTCATTAGGTATGGGGTATGTGCTGATCTCGCACGATTTAGCGACAGTGCGTTTTCTGGCGACACGTGTGGTGGTGATGTACAAGGGGCGAATCGTAGAGCAGGGGGAGTCCGAAGCCATTTTTAAGGCGCCGCAACACCCCTATACCGCACGATTGATTGAAGCGGCGCGAATACGTAAACCGGGGGATATCACCTCGGCAGCCCCCCTACACAATAGCCCGCCTCCAGGCGTGGCTAAAGCAGGCTGCATGTTTGCAGAGCGATGTTCGGTAGTAATGCCTAAGTGCTGGGAAGAGCGTCCAGAACTTTTGCCTATTGCTACAGATTATGAGGTGGCTTGCCACCGTTGTGGTGCGCAGGACAAGGCATTGTCCTAATCAGTATGGTGTAGGAGACAACATGACAATGAAACTTAAAAAACTATCTACAGCGCTGTTCTTTGCAGGCCTTTCGTTCAGTGCAGCAGGTGTGCAGGCCGCACCCGAAGGTACCTTAACGGTTGTGGTGCCCAACTTTGGCCGTGAAGTGCTAGACCTCGGTAAAACCTCTACCCAAGATTTGCAATATACCGGCCATATACATGAGCCGTTGATTGGGGCTGATGTAGAAGGGAAATTATCAGCAGAACGTGGCTTGGCAAAAAGCTGGTCCATGAGTGAAGACGCTCGTACCTACACGTTGAGTTTGCGTGAAGGGGTGACTTGGCACGATGGCAAACCTTTTACGGCTGATGACGTGGTGTTTAGTTTGGGCGAGCGTTTTGTCGCCAACGATGCAGTGTGCACATTTTGCAAACAGCTAGAGCAAATTGAGACCGTAGAGGCGGTGGATGACCACACGGTAAAAATCACACTTAAAGAGTCAGACCCGGCTTTTCTGGCGGTGTTAACGGCGCGTGATGGTGACATACGTATGCTGCCGCGTCACGGCTATCAGAAAGTAGAGGGTGGCTACGAGATGGTAGGCCAGCCCATAGGCACGGGGCCGTGGAAGTTCAAGTCTTTTGAGCGCGGTATGGAAATGCAGCTGACAGCCAATACCGACTACTGGGACGCAGAGCGTGTACCTGATTTTGAAACCTTGATGTTGGTGCCTCGTAGTCAACCTAGCACTCGTTTAGCCATGGTTCGTGCGGGTGAGGCCGATATGGCTTTTGTGGATCCGCGTCAGGTGATAGAGGCTAAAAATGCAGGGCTCAATGTGTTGGTTGCCAAAGGCTCGGCATTGGGGACCTTGTCTTTCTACGGCTGTTGGCAAGAACAAATGCTGTGCCACCAACAAGCCTTTAGAGAGGCCATGGTGAAGGCCATTGATATGGATGCCATCATCAAGAGCATTTACCCCGAAGGCACCGGAGAGAGGTTAACGACGGTGTATTGGACTGAAGGCTCATTGGGAGAGGATCCTGATCTTAAACCCTATGCCTATGATCCAGCACGCGCGGCAGAACTACTCAAAGAAATTGGCTATACCGGTACGCCTGTGAAGTTGTGGTCAGTGCGTACCAATGCCATGCCTGAAGCACCAGAAATCATCGAGTTGGTGGATGGTTATCTACGTGCGGCAGGGTTCAAAACCGAAGTCACACCGATGGAGTTTGGTGCCTTTAGACCGCGTTATGCGTCTAGCCCACAACGTTGGGAAACCAACTATGCGGCTCACCTGTATTTGAACGGTGCAGGCCCGCGTCCCACCATTATGCCTAACTTGAAAGTGGGCATGATCAGCCATGAAAAAGGAGGGTTAATCCAAAGCTACTGGAATATGCCGTGGATGGATCAGCAATGGGATCACTTAACCACGTTGACCTCATTGGACGAACTAGACACTGCCTTGCGCGATCTGAATCGCCAGGTGTACAGCGAATACAGCTTTCACCCCGTCGTGATGCGTAACCAAGTAGCAGTAGCCGGACCGCGAGTACAGAGCTGGGCGCCTACGCCTTATGGATTTGCTTGGCACCTTGAAACCGTACGTCGCAATGATGCGAAATAAATCAAAATCAACGATACGGAAGAGACAAATGAATACACATCTAACTATGTTGAGCAAGCTCTTAGGGGCGACGGTCTTAACGCTAGGCGCCTTGATGCAAGCCTCGCCAGTCGTGGCTGCTCCAGAAGGTACGCTGACGGTAGTGGTTCCCAACTTTGGTAGAGAAATGCTGGATATGGGCAAAACCTCTACCCAAGATTTGCAATATACCGGCCATACCAATGAACCCTTGATTGGTACCGCTCCGAATGGGCAGTTGGCTGCCGAGCGCGGATTGGCTGAGTCGTGGGAAATGGAAGACGGCGCGAAAGTGTTCACCATCCACTTACGCCCTAATGTGCAGTGGCATGATGGCAAACCCTTTACGGCAGACGACGTGGTCTTTAGTTTGGGCGAACGTTATGTGGCCAAAGATGCCATTTGTACGTTCTGCCGCTTGCTGCAAGTCATAGACAGTGTGACGGCTGTAGATGATCACACCGTCAAAATTGTTTTAAAAGAGCCAGACCCGTCGTTTATGGCTGTGCTCAGCGCGCGTGATGGCGACATCCGCATACTACCTCGCCACAACTATAAGCCCACCGCAGAGGGGTTTGAGATGATAGAGGGGCCTATAGGTACTGGGCCATGGAAGTTCGCCGAGTTCAATCGCGGTGTGGATATGCTGTTGACTGCTAATGAGTCGTACTGGGACCCAGAGCGCATTCCTGAATTTGCCGAATTGCGTTTGATTCCTCGTAGTCAGGCCAGCACTCGTTTGTCCATGGTGCGTGCCGGTGAAGCAGATATGGCGTTTATCGATCCTCGTCAGGTGATTGATGCCAAAGCGGCCAAGCTGGATATTCTGACCAATCGTGGTTCATCCAAAGGTGGGTTGTCGTTCTATGGATGCTGGCAGGAAGAAATGCTGTGCCATCAGCAAGACTTCCGCGAGGCTTTGGTACGAGCCATCGACATGGATGCCATCATGAAAAGCATCTATCCAGAAGGCACGGCAGAGCGCTTGGCTACAGCGTATTGGACAGAAGGCTCACTGGGCTATGACCCTGCGCTTGAGCCTTACAAGTACGATCCGCAACGTGCTGCCGAGCTACTCAAGAAAATCGGCTACGACGGTACGCCTGTGAAGTTGTGGTCGGTGCGTACCAATGCGATGCCGGAAGCACCGGAAATTATGGATTTGGTGGATGGTTACTTGCGTGCGGCGGGTTTCAAAACAGAGGTCACTCCCATGGAGTTTGGTGCGTTTAGACCGCGTTATGCCTCTAGTCCGCAGCAGTGGGAAACCAATTACGGTGCGCACTTGTACTTAGATGCTGGCGCGCCACGTCCTTCAGTGATTCCAGCGCTACGTGTAGGGATTATTAGCCAAGAAAAAGGTGGTTTGATTCAGGGGTACTGGAACTTACCGAAGATAGATGCGGAATGGGACACGCTTATCTCGTTGACCACGTTAGAAGAACTGGATGCCGAGCTTAAGCAGTTGAACCATCAGCTGTATGGTGAGTTCAATAGTTATCCCGTGGCACTGCGTTACGAAGTGACAGCAGTGGGGCCGAGAGTGAAAAGCTGGACTCCTTCCTCTTTCGGGTTGGCATGGCATTTGGAAACGGTTAAGAAAAAATGACGACTGCACAGACTTTTTCATCAGCCTCATTGGTGCGCGGACGTTACATTATTTGTAAGGTAACGGGTCGCAATCAGGTGGAGCTACTGGAAAATGCTGCGCTGTATCAAGAGTCAGGGCGCATTGTCGCCCTGGGCTCTTGGGAGCAATTACGCGCACGTTATCCAGAGGTTCCAGTGGTGGGCGATGGTAGCCATGTGGTGATTCCTGGGCTTGTGAATGGGCATCATCATGTGGGTATGACGCCTTTTCAGCTAGGGTCGCCTGATCTGCCGCTAGAGTTATGGCTGGCGCATCGTATACGGGCTCGTACCGTAGATATTGAACTGGATACCTTGTATTCCGCTTTTGAACTGGTGGCATCTGGCGTGACGACTGTGCAGCACTTGCATGGTCGGGTGTTGCCGCCCATTAGCCAGATAGGAGAGTATGCCGATAAGGTCATAGGTGCGTATGCCAAGCTAGGTATGCGAGTGTCGTACTCCTATGGCATACGGGATCAAAACCGTTTGGTGTATGAGGCTGACGAGCAATTTGCACAACGGCTACCAGCGGGGTTGGCGGACTCATTCCGACAGTGGTCGCACGCGCAGCAAATGCCATTGGAAGACAACTTTAGGCTTTTTGAAACCCTGCTTCAGCGTTATAAACAACATCCTTTGGCACGTATACAGCTAGCGCCAGTAAACTTACATTGGTGTTCAGATCAGGCGTTGGAACGTGTTGCTGCCTGCTCGGAAACGCACCAGGCAGGTATGCATATGCACTTGTTGGAAAGCCGCTATCAGTGGGAGTATGCGCGACGCCGGACTGGCGGCTCCGCCGTCAAATATCTGGATAAGTTCGGTTTGCTGAATCCACGGATGACGTTGGGTCATGGCGTATGGCTAGAGGAAGACGAGCTAGACTTACTCGCTGAGCGTGGCGTGGGCATCTGCACCAATGCTAGCTCTAACTTGCGTTTGCGCAGTGGCATTGCCCCCTGGAGACAATTCCACAAACGGGGTATTTCGGTTGCCTTGGGTATAGACGAAGCGGGTATCAACGAAGATCGTGACATGCTGCAAGAAATGAGGTTGGTGAAGCATTTGCACCGAGTGGCTGGCATGGATAACAACGATGTACCTAGTGCGGAAGATGTCTTGCAGATGGCAACGCAAGGGGGGGCAAACAGCACACCGTTTGCATCAGAAATCGGTGTGTTGGCAGTAGGGAAGGCGGCTGATGTGGTGCTTATTAACGATGCGATGCTGCGCTATCCGTATTTGGATCCGGTAACGAGTGTGGTGGATGCCGTTATTCATCGAGCACAGCGTGAAGCAGTAGACACTGTGGTGGTGAATGGTCAGGTGATTTACGCGGGCAAGCGTTTCGTGAATGTGGATCAGCAAGCTGTGCTACAGACCTTGGCCGAGCAACTCAAGCAACCGCTCACTCAGGCAGAACAAGAGCGTCATGCGTTGTCCGAGGCATTGTTGCCGCATGTGCAGAAGTTTTATGCGCACTACTGTGCGGATTGTGGAAAAAAACACTGGCCTTATCGAGCCATTGATTGAGTAGGGAAATCAAGGCATGTGGGGCTGACAGAGACAGATCAGAATAATTTCCCAGTGTAGATGGGACCTCAAGAAAAAGAGAGAAAGTAGTGAGTGAAAAACCCAAAATTGTGCCGACGGCAACCGTAAGCGCTACGGAACGTACTTATCGCGATGTGTTGAGCTGGATTGAAAATCGCGAATTGGTTCCGGGTGACGTGTTGGATGAACGCCGGTTGTCTGAGGCATTGAGTGTGTCACGCACTCCGCTACGCAGCGCATTGAGTCGACTGTTAGGGGAGGGCTATCTGGTGCGTTTGGCCAATGGTGCAATGGTGGTGCGGGAAATTGGTGTGGGCGAAGTTCTAGAGCTGCTGTACATCAGACGTTTGCTAGAGCCCGAAGCCGCCATGCTGGCCGTAGAGCGTATTCCGCAACAACGCTTACATAACTTGAAGGAAGAGCTAAGCAACCCACATGTGATGGATCAAGGTGGTCCAGAAAGTTGGCGCAAGGGGGATGACGTGCATGATCTGATCACCGAGTTTTGCAGTAATCGTTCATTGGCTGATGTGCTGGAGCAGGCCAGAAAACGTATACGCGTGTCCAACATTGAACGTGTGCCTGGGCGTGGTGATCATGCCGATGATGAACACTTGAGCATCGTACAGGCCATGATTGATCGCAATCGCGAAGCCGTACATACCAGTGTGCTGAAGCACTTGGACAATATACGGGATGGGTTTTTAGCTGCTTTTGGAGTGGGCGTACAACATGACAGATAAATTGCGAGCAGTACAAGTAGAGCCCTTATCCGCAGAGCTGTTTCGCCCTTATGGTCGGGTGATTGAGTACGGTGGCGTACCGGGCAGGCATTATGTGCCAGAGGCGTTTGACCGGGCCTGCGATTTAACCTCGCCCAGCTTATGGTTGCGTCGTGTGAAAGGGCGTAGAGATTTACCGATGTTGGTGCGTCACTTAGAGCGCCATCCGTATTCTGCGCAAACCTTTTTGCCTACACGTGAATTTCGCCATTTGGTGGTGGTGTGTGCGGCACAAGGGGATGGCAGCCCAGATTTATCTACCTTGAAAGTATTTGCGGCAGGCCCCGGTCAGGGGGTGTGTTATGCCCGCAATGTGTGGCATCACGGCCTGACTATTTTGGATGATGAAGCTGACTTTATTGTGGTGATGAGCCTGACCGGTAAAGGTGAGGACGACGTGTTTATGGACTTGGCACAGCCTATAGAAATCCATGACCAGTCGGGCTTGTTGCGGGAGGCAAAAGTACATGAACGAGCATGAGGCAGTTCGAGACTTTATAGGTTACGGCGCACAGCCACCGCAAGCGCAGTGGCCTGGTGGTGCACGGTTAGCGATTAATTTTTGTTTGAACTTCGAAGAAGGGGCGGAGCTTTCCGTTCTGGATGGCGACAGCATTACGGAATCTGCACTAACGGAAGGTGGTGCAGGTGTGGCAGGGCAGCGTGATTTAGCCGCTGAATCCATGTTTGAGTATGGCAGCCGTGTAGGGTTTTGGCGTTTGGATAGGATACTGGCAGATCGCGGCATGACAGCCACGGTAATGGCCTGTGCACAAGCGTTGGCCAGACATCCTCAAGCGTGTGAACGTATTAATGAGCGTGGCTACGACGTATGCGCGCATGGCCTGCGCTGGGAGCACCATCAAGGCTTATCGGCAGAAGATGAGCGTGCTCGTATTCAGCAGGCATTGGCGTTAATACAGCAAAGTTTGGGTAGGGATGCAGAGGGCTGGTATTGCCGTTATGGCCCCAGTCCAAATACCAGACGCCTTGTCGTAGAGCAGGGTGGGTTGATATATGACTCCGATGCTTATAACGATGATTTGCCCTATTGGGTAACGGTGCAGCAACAACCGCATCTGGTGGTGCCTTATAGCTTGGTGAATAACGACACTAAGTTCATGCGCGGAGCATTAGCATCGGGGTTGGATTTTTATACGGCATTACGTGATGCGTTTGATTTTCTGTATGAAGAATCTGCGCATACACCACGGATGATGTCGGTAGGGCTGCACTTGCGTGTGGTAGGACACGCGGGTCGTGCAGCAGGTTTGGCGCGTTTTCTGGATTACATCGCTACTAAACCTGATGTGTGGGTATGTAGGCGTGCAGACATTGCACGACATTGGATGGCGGTACACCCCCCTTCCTAATCTTTCCTAGCGGTACTGATTTTTTGAAGCATAGATATCCCAAAAAAAGGCGGGAGGGCGTTTTGCGCCCTAAAAAAGGAGACAGACATGGCATACGTAATTCATGGGGCAACCTTAGTTCAGTGTGATCAGCAGGGCAGCATTATTAATGACGGCGCGGTAGCCGTAGTAGACGGTAAGATCGCCGCGGTAGGTAAGTCTGACGATGTTTTGGCGCGCTACCCTAACGTAGAACGCGTGGACGCCACTGGTAAAGCCCTGTTGCCAGGGTTTATTAACTCACACACGCACTTGGTGTTGACGGTGATGCGTGGCACGATCGAGGACTACATGGGAGAGGTGATTTATGGCTATATGGGGCCTATTACCTTCATCATGACCCCCGAGGAACGTGCCGCCATGGCGAAGTTAGGGGCATTGGAGGCCTTGCGTTCAGGCACCACAACGGTAAGCGATTCCAGCCGATTTGTAGGCAGTTATGCTGATGCGGTTGTGAATACCGGATTGCGCGTGGTGTTTAGTGAACTGGGTGCCGATGCGCATAACCTCAAAATGGCGACGGGCGAATATCACTATGATCGTGATTGGGGGCAGCAATACTTAGACAGAACTGAAGCGCTGATTGAGCGTTATCACGGTGCAGAAGGGGGGCGCATTCATTGTCAGGTGGCGTCGCATGCGCCTGATAACTGTTCGCCATGGATGCTGAAAGAGCTATTGGCCATTGCACATAAGCATGACGTAAAACGCAATGTGCATTTAGCGCAGTCGCGAGCCGAGCTTAAACAAATACATCAGCTGACTGGCAAAACATCGGTGGGGTATTTGTTGGATAACGGGTGGTTGGACAGTGATCTGACAGCAGCGCATTGGTCCCATTGCACAGAAGAAGATATCGATGTTTTGGCTCGCCAAGGCGTACACATGGCGCATTGTCCCGCTAACTCATCCCGACGTGGTCCACACCAAGTGAAGGTGGGGTATGCCATGAAACAGGGGGTGAATATCGCCTTTGGTACCGACAACATGACCGAAGACATGTTCAAAGCGATGCAGTTCGGCATTGTGGTGCATAGGGGTAGTGCAGGCGGTGGCGTGACACCTCAACCACAAGAAATCCTCGATTGCGCCACACGCAATGGGGCAAAGGCCTTAGGACGGTTGAACGAGCTAGGTTCTATAGAGGAAGGCAAGTTGGCAGACCTGACCTTTATTAGCTTGGAACATGCGCGTATGCGTCCAGTGAATCAAATCGTATCCAACATCGTGCACTATGCCGACCCCGGTGTAGTGGATTCGGTCATGGTGGGTGGGAAGTTCCTGATGCGCGACGGAAAGGTCTTGAGCATGAATGAGTCAGACGTATTGGAACAGGCTGAACTAGCGACTGCCCAAGCATGGGAGCGCTTGCTAGCCAGCAATGCAGCTTTGCCTTCATTACGCGCACCACGCTAAGCCAAACATACTAATCAGGAGACAGACATGAGTGATTTTGATGTAGTGGTACAGGGCAATATTGTGGGTGCGGATCGCATTCGGTTTGATGGCTGGTTTGCGGTACGCGAGGGCAAAGTAGTTGCTACTGGCGAGGCTGACAACGTGCCGTCTGCATGTGAATTTATCGATGCGCGTGGTAGGTGGGTAATCCCCGGCGTGTTAGATGGTCAGGTGCATTCCGGCAGCCAAGCGAATCAAGAAGGCATAGGTATGGCTTCTAGAGCGGCGGCGGCGGGTGGTGTGACGACAATGGTGGAAATGCCTTATGACGATCCAGAGCCCGTGGCCTCACGCCCTCAGCTAGATAGAAAAATACAGCTTATTGAACAAGATAGTCATGTGGATGTAGCGGCGTACGCCACCTTAAATAATGAGCATGGATTAGAAGCGATTCCAGGGCTGATTGAAGGTGGAGCATGCGCGTTTAAGTTCTCTACGTTTGAGGCCAGTCCCAATCGTTTCCCTCGTGTAGAGGAAGACGTGCTCTATGAGGCTTTCCGATTGATTGTACCTTCGGGCTTGGCCTGCGGGGTGCATAATCAAAATCAGGAAATTACCCGTAAAAATATCCTGCGCATGACCGAAGAAGGCGATACCGGTTGGGATGCATTCTTACGTGCACATCCACCATTGGTGGAGAACCTGGCTACAGCAACGATTTATGAGCTGGGCGCATTGACGGGGGCCCGTGCTCATGCGGTACACGTATCGTTGTCACGAGGCTTTGAACTCTGCAATATGTATAAGCGTGCGGGTACAGCGGCCAGTATAGAAACCTGCGTGCAGTATTTAATGCTGAACCATGAAGAGCACACCAAGCGCTTTGGTGCATTGACCAAGCATTACCCGCCTATACGCCCTAAAGCCGAGGTAGAAAAGCTGTGGACGCATATTGGTAATGGCGAATGTACGTTTGTGTCGTCTGATCACGTGAGTTGGGGCTTAGAACGTAAGTCTAATCCTAATGTGTTTAAGAACTCCTCGGGTGGTCCAGGTTTGGAAACCTTGCTGCCGGCGTTATGGACAGGATGTATAGAGCACGGTTTATCCCCCACGATGGTAGTGCAATTGTTGTGCGAAGGGCCTGCGAAGCATTTCTTGTTAGAGCATCGTAAAGGACATTTGAACCCTGGTGCCGATGCAGACTTCGTGATTCTTGATCAAGAGCGTTATGCTTTTGATCCATCAACGAGCTTATCGGCTGTGACGTGGAGCTCGTTTGAAGGCCGTGAGTTTATGGTGAAGGTGGCGGCGACATTCTTGCGCGGGCAACTGGTCTGGGATGGTCGCAAAATTTGTAATCAGGCAGGTGACGGTCAGTTCATACGACCACACCGTGCTGGAGCCGTGTCATGAGTAGTCAACATGCCGCCTTGCAAGCGCTAAATAGCCAGCGCCTATGGCAATGTTTAGAGACGTTATCTACCTTTACCGACCCAGAACGACCGTGGACGCGTCGTGCATTCAGCCCCCGTTTTATTGCTTCACGGCAATGGCTGACCGAGCAAATGCAACAGGCCGGATTGTCTGTGCGTATAGACAGCGGCGGAAATTTGATCGGACGCTTAGAAGGCAAGCAGCTTCAGGCCAAAGCGATTATGACGGGATCACATTCCGATACCGTGTTTGATGGCGGTAGGTATGACGGCATCATTGGTGTGCTGGCAGGCATTGAGGTAGCTAAAGCCTTGCATGACAGTGGGGAACAGCTAGATCACCCATTTGAGGTGGTGGATTTCTTATCTGAGGAGCCCAGTGATTTTGGTGTGTCATGCGTAGGCAGCCGTGCAATGGTGGGGGCGTTGAGTGCTGATATGTTGGCACAGCGTGCCCCAGCCGGCGGTACGTTAGCGCAGGCTATAGCCTTAGTGGGTGGAGCGCCAGACAAACTAGATGTGCCACTGTATCAAGCGGGCGATCTGCATGCATTTGTAGAGCTGCATATAGAGCAAGGGCCGGTATTAGAAAGGCAGCATATTCCTATTGGCGTGGTGACGGATCTAGTAGGAATACGACGCTTTAGAGTGATTGTTACGGGGCAGCCAGACCACTCTGGCACCACTCCCATGACACATCGTAAAGATGCGTTGGTGGGGGCGGCGATGCTGATACAGGCTACTTATCATAAAGCAAGCCAGATAAACTCAGATCAGCGCTACGTGGTCTCTACGGTGGGGTACCTTGCTGTCACACCGAATTCCTCGAATGCCGTGCCTGGCAAAGTGGAGCTCATGCTTGAAATACGTAGTAATGACGCAGAGGTCTTAGCACAGTATGGCGAGCAACTGTTTACAGCGGTGCAGCCAGATCTGCAGGCATTAGGTCTACAACTGCAGACTGAATCGGTTAGTTATGGCAAACCTACACAGTTTGCACCGCAGGTGGTGGATGTCATCGAGCACTCAGCAGCAGTGTTGGGCTATAACTCGCTACGTTTACCCAGCGGTGCCGGTCATGACGCCGTATATTTGGCGGCGATTGCTCCAGCAGGCATGGTGTTTATTCCTTGCCTGAATGGTCGTAGTCATTGCCCAGAAGAGGGCATAAAGCTAGACGAGCTAGAGGCAGGGTTGAAGGTGTTGATGCAAAGCATACTAGCGTTAGACCAGCAGATTTTGGGGTGATAGCGGCCCACACATAGCCTAATTCCGTATAGAGATCAGCCAGAGCGGCCCTGAGTATTTACGTTTCTCAGGGCCGTTATTGGCGCTCAAGGCGCTGATTCAGGGGGCATTTACGTAAAGAGTGCGGGATGTTGGCGCTTGATTGATGAAGTTAAAGCAAAACCCAGGTGCTATTCTGTAGAGAATTAAGCCAAGAGGTAGGTTGTGATAGACCTACTAATTTTGAAGATCTGGGTTTGTTATGTTGCCTGCTGTTCCTCCTTCGTTAAATCTTCGTCGTGCTAGCATCTTGGAGATGATCCAACATCGCGGTTACGTAACGATAGAGGCATTGGCCGCGCATTTTAATACGTCGCAGCAAACGATTCGCCGTGACTTCAGTTATTTGGCTGAGCGTGGCTTGGTAGAGCGTTGTCATGGTGGTGCCATGATGGCTGCTAAGACCTTTCAACAATTACCCGCTGAACGCGCTTGTTCCTTACGCCATTTGGCAGAACTAGCAGTGAATCATATACAGTCAGGTATGACGGTCTATTTAGACTCAGGGGAAGAAAGTAATGCCGTTGCTTCAGCGTTATTGGCCAGTCAGAAACGTTGCAGGGTAGTCAGCAATAACTTAGACATTGCGCAGCGCCTAAGTGCTAGTCCTGTAATAGAAGCGATTATCCCTGGTGGTTCCGTAAAACGCATGGCAAAACGTGACATGTTTATCGCTCACGGCGATTTAGTCATGAGTATCGTGCGGATGTTTCACTACGATATTGCGTTTATGAGCGTACATGCGTTTGATGACGAGGGCACCGTCATGCAAGAAGATCTTAGCGACGTAGCATTAAAGCAGGGAGTCATGGAGCTAACAGATAAAGTCATCGCTTTATCTTCTCAAGTAAGGCAAGACGCTAAAGCTAATATCAGGGTATGCAAAGCAATAGCGTTTGATGGCTTCATTTGTAATGAGGCCTTACCAGTGTGGCTAGCTGATGCGATGAAGCAAGCAAATGTTGCTGTACAGGTAGCCGATGCTAGTGTGTGTGCGTAAGTAAAACGCAGTTGACCTATAGGTCAGTAATCCCGGCTGAGCAGTAAGACTAGAACGATTGTGGAACCTGAAGCAATCAGAATAACTGGGAGCAGATCTGTGCTGAGGTGAATAAGATCCATCATGATGTTCCCCAAATATTTAACAGTGTTTCCAAGGTGGAGCAATAAATACTAAGGTGCTACATAGGGTCTGCAGGGGCTACAAATGTCTACATAACGTTGCATTGGTAGATGTTTGCATTACATCAGAAAACTTTGCTTTCGTTAACGTTTTATATCTAAAAGAGTTGTAACTATTTTTAAGTATTACCGCAATAATCACCCCTATATTGGGTGAGACTATTTGCGCTGGCGCAAGAAACGCGAGAATAAATAGCGATGGTGGTGGTACGGGCAGAGACACAGGTAAACTACCTGCTACGATTCCTTTTTTGAATTTTGGTGATTTATGATTGGTCTAATAGTGGCGGGTGCGATAGGGTTGTACTCTATCTATGTCTTGATACGCTCTGGCGGTATCCTGTTCGGTGTGGCCGATATAAATGCTGAACAACGTAAACGTGCGTGGATGCACTGCGGTGTTGCAGCACTGGCGTTATTGCTCTGTGTGCTTTGGTACAACATGTATTACGACAGTCCAGAAGCACAACAAGAACGCGCCTTAGCGGTGCAAGAAACACGCTGTACCGATGTACTAGAAGCGTATAAAGCTACGCAAATTCTGGTGCGTGATGCCAGCAAATCCACCATGACTTTATCGTTTGCGTTTGTTCCTACGCATGATTCCAAAATGGTCAGAGAGTGTGAGTTCATCATTCAAGCGCCAGCAGACCGCGTCATCATTGAAACAGGTCGTAGTGACAAAGCTGTATTTACTGCCAATGTGCGTTACCGCAAAGACGACGATGCCTGGGAGATGATGAGTCTGGATTGGCAAGATAGTGGTGCGGCAACAGAGTAAAAATATTGTTGCAGAGTTTGGCGCCAATAGGGCTAAGCATGTATACTAGGAAGAACTGCATAAACGAACATTTGGGGCCGATCTGGCTTCGACGTGGGTCGCGAAGCAGAGCAGGGCATGTCGAGCACCAGTAAGCTCGTAAATCCACTGGAAAACTTTAAACGCAAACGAAGAGCGTTTCGCACTAGCCGCTTAAGCGGCTTTGCCGCTGCACTAATTTGTTCTTGGGTTAGGTTAGGAAACTAACAGCAGCGTCACTTACAAGAAATCGAATTTGGTTGGTTCGCTCAATCAAGTTTTAAATCTAAGCGAATCGCTGAGGAAAGGCCTGTTGATGGGCATAATCCGAGGTTAAATTCTAAAATATATCAACTAAACATGTAGAACTGCCTGTAGAGGGCTTGCGGACGCGGGTTCAATTCCCGCCGGCTCCACCAGTAAACAGAAGGGCACACTGAAAAGTGTGCCCTTTTTGTTTTCGGGAAAGCACAATCTAGCAAATACTTCTGGGTTTTCGTGATTGTTTCACACCGATTTCACTCTGATCTGAAGCGGTAGCTCCCTCTCATTTCACCATTGTTAGCTTTGCTTACCTTGCCATGTCACCCTAGGCAGATCAATACTACATAATTCTCGTACTGTTTTTACTAGGAATATGTTTATGTCTGCTCTACCTTTGTCTGTTGCTAGGCTTGGTGCTACCACTCGTCTTAGCCTTACTCTTAGTCTTTGCTTGTGGGGTGGTGCAACATGGGCGGATTCCATACGTGAAATCAGTTTGTCTACGGCAGGTATTGCTGAGGTAGTGAGGCAAGTCACTATTCCAGAACAAGGCCCGGTCAGCTTAACCGTGCCTCTGAGTCAAGTTGATGATGTGCTCAAAACTCTGCTGATTACGGATGCTGAGCAGCGCATTCAAAGCTTAACGCTAGCGGGGCAAGCGCCTCTAGACAGCAGTTTGGCGGGGCTACCGTTTAACGAATATAGCCTTAGTTCTATCCATGCGTTGGCCAGCAGTTTGCGTGGAGTAGAGGTGCAGGCCTATTCGCAAGGGCGCAGCATTCGAGGCACCTTGCTAGGCGTAGACGCGCAAGAACAAGAGAAAAAAACCGTATATTCCTTATCGTTGCTGAGTACCGAAGGGCAAGTGCAAACGGTAGAGCTAGGCCCAGACAGCAGCTTGCAGGTACTGGATGCTCGTATTCAAGAGCAATTGCAGCAAGCCAGCCAAATTCTGGCACGGCAGACTAACGATAACAGTCGCGAATTGCACCTGTCTTTGGCCCCTACCAAAGCTAAAGAGCTAGAGCTGCGCTACTTGATTGCTGCCCCTATTTGGAAAACCACGTATAGACTTTTGTTAGACAACGATAATAAAGCCAGACTTCAAGCTTGGGCAGTGGTAGAGAATACAACGGGCGAGAATTGGGAAAACATCAGCCTGACTCTTAGCTCTGGTTCGCCAGTGGTGTATCAGCAGGCATTGTTGCAGCAGTATTGGCATACACGTCCAGAACTACCTATTGCGGTAGGAAGTAGTACAGCCCCTGAACCAGATAATTACTCAGCGAGTTTTGCAGATTATGCGCCTGCGCCTGTTGCAGCCCCCATGATGGCGAAGCGGGCAGTACAGTCAGCGGTGGTGAGGGAAGAAAGAATGCTGGAACGGGGAAGAGCAAATTCTGCTGGGGTTGCCGGTGGTACGGCAGCAATGACGGATGAGGGCCAAACCGTCGTGCGTTTTACCATTCCGGATCCTGTTACAGCAGCCAGTGGCCAAACTATTTCAGTGCCTTTCCAAGACCAGCAGGTACAAGCCGAGGATGTGTCTGTTTACTTTCAGAATCAAAGCAGCCCTCACCCTAGTGCCGCTATTTATTTGAAGAACACGCTAGATAGCAGCCTGCCTCCAGGCATCATCACGGTGTTTGATCGTCAGCTAGGCCACATAGGTGATGCGCAACTTAGCGGCTTGCCTAGTGGTGAGGCACGACTGATTTATTTTGCTAGGGATAACAAAGTACAAATTCATCAAGAGCGCACAACCGCTCGTGAGATTACGCAAACACAAGTGGCGAATGGTGTAGCCTTAAGTACATGGAAGCAAAGCCAACTATGGACGTATAACGTGCAGGGGGCAGCACAAGAAGAGCGTCAGATTATTATCGACATCCCACGTCAGGAAGGTTGGGAGTTCACCAGTGCAGCCAAGACGGAACAAACCAGTCAGAGCTACAGGTTACGGCTGACAGTACCTGCCGGGGAAACATTGCAAGTACAGGCCACCTTTAGTCGTTTAGATGCGGAAGAGTTGCGACTGGATGATGTGAGTGAAAGTGTGCTGTACAACTGGAATCAAGGCGGGTTGAATGCTCAGTGGAAAGCGGCGATGCCTGAGTTAATTGCGTTGCGTGAGAAACAAAGCCTTGCGCAACAAGATTGGCAGCACACGCAGTCGCTGTTGGAAGAGCAAGTTGAAGAACAAGCTCGTGTACGTGAGAATCTTGGGGCAGTGAGTGACCAAAGTAATCTGGGACAACGATTTGCTCAACAGCTAGAAGGTCTAGAAGACCGTATTGCTGAACTTCGTCAGTTGTCAGAAAAGCAGAATCAGCAATGGCTAGAGGCGCGCCAGCGATTCCAAGAGGCAATCAGTAAACTCTAAACGCTAAAAAGGGCTGTCAGTGACAGCCCTTTTTCATGCGTGAGGTATCGCAACAGATACGCATGTTGTATGCGTAATTGTTAGAGCGCTGGTGTGGACGGTAAGCATCACGCGATGCACGTTAAATTTTCTGCATACTCACACTGATATCGGCGGGTGGGCCGTAGTACAAGCTACTGGTCACCAACCCATCCACACCACAGTTAGCATAGTCTGCGGCATTCGTTTTGTTGATGCCACCAGCAGCCAATAGTGTTAACGACGGGTAGCGCTCACGTAAAGGAGTGCACCATTCGCGTAATTGTGCAGGCGCAACCTTATCGAATTGGATGACATCCGCACCCGCCTCTACAGCCAGTAGCGCTTCTTCTAATGTAGCGGCTTCTATCACCACTTTCTTTTCCGCCAAGCCGTTAGCGTTTTGGCGTAGCTTTTCTTTGACCTCTGCCCAACCATTTTCAGCCAAGAGCGCACGGTGTTGGGGGAACACTAAGATGGTCTCAGATAGCCCTAGGCGATGCGGCCAGGCACCGCCAGCCATTGTGGATTTAACGGCGATGCGTCGCAAACCCGGAGGATGTTTACGGGTAGTCAGTATGCCCACATGGGGGTTGAGTTGTTTAACGGTTTCCACCAGTTGATGGGTACGCAGAGCAACCGAGCAGGCGTATTCCAGCAGGTTTTGACCAACTTTCCAGACATCTAATAAGGCCTGAGCAGGGCCTTCTGCTTCTACCAGTATGTCACCATCAGCGGCATGTTGACCGCTGGGTAAGTGTTTGATGTGTGTAACCTGACGCGATTGCAGTAGGCGTACTACCTCTTCGGTGCAAGCGCTGACCGTAGCGCCACGAGTACGCCACGTTATGCGGGCAGGCTTGTTTCCCAATTGCAGTAGGGTGCTGGTGAGGTCTACGTAGCCTATGTCTTCCTGAAGCCAGTCTTCCAACATGGCGTTGTCAAAATATACAGGGGCTAGACTCATAAGCGGCTACCTCAACAGTAAAAGGTTTAACGCTATAGGGTACTGTAGATAACGATAAAAATAAAAGAGTTATTCCCTAGAGCGTGAGTGATAAACCTAGCGAAGCAACTTAGCCGGTTTTATTGTCTAGGTGCCTATAGTACGCAAACATGGCACGTTGCCCTAAACGCCTAAACGGAGCAAAAGGGAAGGCAGGTAGTGGCGAGTTCAATAAGGGTGAAATGGCTGCGTTGCTTTTAAGATGATGAGCCAGAACCTTCCCTGCATAGACCGACGCTGTGGTGCCGCTGCCGTTATAACCTATGGCATACGAAATGCTGCGGTCTGTGTTTACGGTGTGTACGCGAGGCATAGAGTCCATACTTAATGCTACCCATCCGCTCCAACCATAATCCACGGTCAGATTTTCTAGTCCGTTAAATTTTTTCTGCAAGGTAGCAAGCAAGTGGTCTTGGATTTTTTGTTGGCTTTGATGGCTTTCTGTAATCGCCCCCCGGCTACCCAACAAGATGCGGTTATCCGGTAAACGCCTATAGAAATTCAGCACCTTGCGCGTGTCAGTGATGATGTTGGTGGTGCGAAACCCGCTATGGTGGATTTCATCCTCACTTAACGGACGAGTCACAATAATGCTAGACAGCACAGGCATTAAGCGCGACTTCAAACAGGGGTGTAGCTGCTCGGTGGAATAGCCATTAGTGGCAATCACTACGTGTTTAGCGCGCAAGGTGCCAGTAGGTGTGCGTAGGTAATGGGTAGCCCCTTCTTTATGCCACGAGATAACGGGTGACTTTGAATGCACTACCGCACCAGCTTGTCTGGCCTGTTTCACTAGCGAGAAAATAATCTTTAACGGGTGGGCGCTGAATGCATCGGGGAAGCGTAAGGCTGCCGAGGCTTCTGCTCCCCCTAATCCGTATTCTTCTAACTCAGACTGATGCAGTAGCTGTGTGTCATAGTTGAAATGATCGCGCATGACCTGTTGCTCGGTAAGCAAGCTAGAAACACGACTAGGTTGATGGGCTGTTTTCAACCAACCATCAGGCTGTATGTCACAGTCTATGTTTCCTTGTAGTATCAGTTCGCGCATGGTGGCCAGCGCACGATGTGCTTCTGTGAAATGCGCTTTTGCGAGCTCAGGGCCAAAGCGCTGCACACTGTCTGTCCATGATAGTCGGCCAATGGCAGGGCGCATGAAACTACCGTTGCGGCCACTGCATCCCCATCCTGGTTGATGGGCTTCCAGTACGTGTACGGTGCTGCGGTAATGTTTTGCCAAATGGTAGGCGCAACTGAGTCCGGTGTAACCCGCACCAATAATGGCGATATCGGTGTCCTGAGCATGTAGCAATGGCCCGTCATCGGTGGGCGGGGTACCTGCGGTAGCACACCAATACGTAGCAGGGTAGGGGCGTGGCTGTGTGGGTAAGTCGGCGGTCAGCGGGTCATAGGCCATGATGGGAGCGCATCCTAAAATCGATCTACCCTAAAGGGCGTGATATCAATGGAGGTAGGTTGGTTGGCGATGAGTTCACTCATGACACGGGCGGTCATCGGGGCGCTGGATAAACCCACATGTTGATGACCAAAGGCATAGAACACCGAGGCGTGCTTTTTAGAAGCGCCGATGACTGGCAGGCTATCTGGCAAGGATGGGCGGTGTCCCATCCATGATGAAGGCGTGCCTGCGCTGATGTGGGGGAATAAACTGCGTAGATGCTGGTGCAAGGCGGTGGCGCGGCTAGGGTCAGGGGGAAGAAAGCCCCCAAACTCAACCATGCCAGCAATGCGTAACCCCGTTTCCATTGGTGTTGCGATCACTTTATGGGAGGGCGACATAATGGGGTAGCGTGGGGCTGTGCCGTCAAAGTTTGATAACGTCAGGTGATAGCCACGCTCTTGCTCCAAAGGCACAGGCTCGCCCAACGCTTTGGTGAACTGGCCAGACCATGCACCACACGCCACGATCAAACGTGATGCCTTATAGCTTTCGTTATTGGCGAGCTGCAAGCGGATCTCAGTGGCATTGACGGGACGTATGTGTTGTACGGCGGAACGTATAAAGGATCCACCCTCGTGCATGAAATCCTCAAATAGACTTTTGACTAAGCGTTTAGGGTTTAGGGTGTAGCCGCAGTTCTCAAACACGGCCGCAAACTGGCAGTCTTTTGTTAAGGCGGGCTCCATTTCCTGTACGGCGGAGCCCGATAGGGTATGCCATGTGACGCCATGTTTTGCCCGTAAGTCCCACACCATTTTGTCATTCAGGTAGGCAGCTTCGTCCTTATAGGCGCACAGCACCGGGGACGACACAATCAAGGGTTGAGCGCTAGTGTCGCGGGTAAGCTGTTGATAGTCTCTTACGGTATGTCGCAGTAAGGGGGATAAGGCTGAGGCAATATGCTCCACGCGCTCAGGCTGACTAGCGCGCCAGAACTGCCATAACCACGGCATGATGCGCAGCAAATATTGCCTACGTATAGACAAAGGGCCAGATGGGTTCAACAGCATTCCTGGTGCTTTTTTCAAAATCCCAGGCAAGGATAATGGGACTACGCCATAGGCAGCCAAAATGCCTGCGTTACCGCTTGAGCAGGCTTCGGCAGGGTCGTCTTTATCTATCAGCGTTACCGAATGACCTTGTTGTTGCAACGTGCGCGCCGTGACTACACCAATAACGCCAGCGCCGATGATGGTAATAGCAGGTTTGTCAGCGCTGGGGGTAAAAGAAGAGGCTTGTTTCATAGTGAGGATTTCGCACGACGACGTATGTATTCAGTAATCAAGATAAAGGCAGTCATGAACAGCAGCAGTAACGAGGCAATGGCTGCTAAAGCAGGGCTAACTTTCAGCAAGGCACCATCCCACATCAGTTTGGGTAGGGTAGTGAACTCACCGCCAGTCACAAACAGGGCAATGGTTAGCTCATCAAACGAGATGATGAAAGCAAACATAAAGGATGCAATCAGACCAGCCTTAATGATGGGCAGTGTGATGTGCAGTAACGTGCGCCGTTTGTTGGCACCTAAGGTCCAGGCGGCTTGGTCCAGCCGCACGTCATAGGTTTTCAAAATAGACATCACCGTAATGACGATATAGGGGATCGTCAGCACCGTATGGCCAATCACCATGCCGGTCATGGTGCCTACCAAATCCAACTTGGAAAACAGGTAGAACAGGGCAACCGCAATCACGATATTGGGGATGATGATAGGGGCCAAAATGAAGGCCAGCAGTGCACTTTTCCCCGAGAAACGTTGTCTGGATAAAAAGAAGGCGGCAGGTACACCAATCAGCATGCCCAACGAGGCGGCACAAATGGCAATGATGAAAGACCTAGCAATCGCCATTAACCATTCTTCTGAATACAGCACAGACTCATACCACTGCAGAGAGAACCCTTTGGGAGGCCACGCCATAAAGCCATCTTCGGTAAAGGACACCGGAATCAGGAACAGCACGGGCAAGCACAGAAATAGAAGAACCAACAAACTGCATACCCATAGCACGGTGCGTGAATGCTCTTTTTGAGCTTTGTGACCGCATAGCGGGAATACCATGTTGTAGAGTTTTCCTAGCAGCGTGCACACGGCGGATAGCACCTTCAATATGAAGTTACCTACGTGTTTGCCCATGCTGTTGATGAGGCGTTTTTTCTGGTTGCCGCTGCTACCCGTTAGGCTGGATAAGCCAAAGAGCTGATCGTAGAAATAGAAAATGACCAGTGTGGTAATCAGAAATAGCAGGGCGATAGCACCCGCAAAACTCCAGTCCAACATCTGATTAATTTGGAAAATAATCAGCTGTACGATCATTGCGTCGTCAGCCCCACCTAACAGGGCGGGCGTAATAAAGAAGCCTAACGTCGTGATGAAAATCAGTAATCCGCTGGCGGTGATGCCTGGCATGGATAAGGGGAAATACACTTGCCAAAAGGCTTGGCCTTTTCTCGCCCCCAAGGTGGATGCTGCTTTGACCAAGTTCTGATCTATGCCTTGCATCACAGGTAGCATCACCATGACGCACAGAGGCAGCATGGCGTGTACGGTACCCACCATGACGCCGGTGAAGTTGTAGATCAGCCGGGCTGGCATTTCCAAAATGCCTAAGGAAAGCAGCAGCTCATTGAGCACCCCTTTACGGCCTAGTAAGACCATCCATGAAAAGGCGCGCACCAAAAAACTGGTCCACATGGGCATCAATACCCAAATGATTAACGAGTTGCGTTTAGAGGCGGGCAGCGTGGCTATTAGGTACGCAATAGGGTATGCACCCAATAAGGTAATGAGCGTGGTCCACGCTGCAATCTTCAGGGTGACAAACAATACTTTGAGGTACACCGCGTTGGACAATAAGCGTACGTAATGTTCGCTAGTGATACTGCCATCACTGTCCAAGGCGCTTAGCCCAAGCAGCGTGCCTATGGGTACGAGAAAAAACACCGCCAGAAAAATCACAACGGGGTAAATAGGCATCGCCAGCCGCCATTTAGAGGGCAAGTGTGCGCTAGAGGCTAGGCTACTCATGGTTTGCCTCCGTTGGTGAGCACTACTGCAGAGCAGGTGGTCCAACCTAGACGTACCTGCTGACCTTTGTGCAGCTTATTGCTGCCTGTTAGCTGGGAAACTTTCAGCATAGGGTGGTCGGCAGTACGTACAAAAGACTTGGTGACGCCACCCGCCACAATCACATCAGTGACTTCACCCGTCAGTATGTTGTGAGCAGTTTCTGTATCGGCTAGCACCCTAATACTTTCGGGGCGGACCATGATCTTGGCTGATGTGCCGGTGGCTACAGAGGGCGACGCGGGGGCGTGCAGCAGTGTGCCGGTGCTGGTTTCTGTTGTGACGGTATCGTCTTGCAGGGCTTTGACACGTACATCAATAAAGTTGGACTCCCCCAAGAAGTCAGCAGCAAAGATGGTTTTGGGGCGATGGTACAGTTCGTCGGGGGTGCCTATTTGTTCTATACGGGCATTGTTCATCAGACAAATACGGTCGGACATGACCATGGCTTCTTCTTGGTCATGGGTCACGTACAGCACCGTGATGCCTAATTCTTCATGCAGATGTTTGATCTCAAGTTGTAGGGCTTCGCGCAGCTTTTTATCCAGCGCCCCTAAGGGTTCATCCATCAAAATAATCGACGGTTTATAGACAAAGCAGCGGGCTAAGGCAATACGCTGCTGCTGCCCACCAGAAAGCTCACGTGGGAAGCGTTCAGCCACGTGAGAAAGCTGCACTTTTTCCAGTACTTCTTTCACTTTCTGGTTGATGCTGTCTTTGCTCTCACCACGCATGCGCAGAGGAAACGCAATGTTCTCCATAATGGTCATGTGAGGAAACAAGGCATAGTTTTGAAACACCATGCCTATATCTCGTTGGAATGGAGGAAGGTACGTGGCCAGCTTGCCATCAATCCAAATTTCGCCGTTGTCTGGATTATTCAACCCTGCAATGGCCATCAATAAGGTGGATTTCCCAGAGCCTGATGGGCCTAGCAGCGTTAAAAACTCCCCTTCACGCATCTCTAGACTTGTGTTTTCAAGGGCTGTCACGGCTCCGTATGACTTGCGTACGTCCTTGACCTGTAATTTGTAATGTTGGTTCATGCTGTGTGTCGCTATCAAACTAATGATTCAGAAAGTGCTGGTGGGGGAAACCCATCAAGACAACAACCAGTTGTTGAATTGCTCGGTGATGGCGTTTTTGTTTTTGCCCCAATACTCCGAATCAATGCGGATCATGTGAGGGAAATAGGTAGGGTTGTTCGGCAGTAGCGCAGCGCGTTCTGGCGAAATAAAGTCAAAAGCACCGGGGGCGGTAGGGCCGTAAGCCAGCGTTTCTGTGAAGATGGCTTGTTGCTCAGGCTGCGAGCAGAACTCAATAAACTCACGGCACATGTCCACATTGGGGCCACCTTTCAAAATGGTGAATCCTTCGTAGGTCCATAGCGCTTCATTCCACACCAGTTTGGCAGGGGCGCCATCATCAATCGCTACCTGTGCTCGACCATTCCATAGCGGCAACATGTCTACTTCGCCCGTGCGTAAGAACTGTGAGCTTTGGGCCCCGTTTTCCCACCATGCACCGACCTCTTTTTTCAGGCTATCCAGCTTTTTGAAAGCACGTTCCACATCCAGTGGGTAAAGGTCTACAGGTTTAACACCATCAGCGAGCAAGGCTTCTTCCAGTGTGTCGTAGGGGTTGCGGCGCAAACCACGCAAACCGGGGTAGCCAGACAGATCGAAAAAGTCTTTCCAGCTGGTGGGTGCTTTGCGTACGCTGTCTTCACGGTAGCCAATCACCGTGGCGTAAATATCGACACCGGCAATAAACTCCCCACGCATGTTTTCTGGGATTTTGCTTAGGGCTGGGCCGGGGCCACTGGCTGGAGCAACGGGTTCTAAGTACCCCAGCTCTACCAATGACAAGTGTGTGGAGTTGCTCAGGTGGGCCATATCCCAGCGATAGTTTTTAGACTCCACCATGGCTTTGACCATGCCACTGGGTTCAGATTCTGACGCTTGGCCTATCACAGTAATGCCGGTGGCTTTTTTGAAGGGTTCGTAAAAGGCTTTACTGAAGGCCTCGCTGAATGGGCCACCTGGGTCGCGAGTGTACAGACGGTATTCTTTTGCACGCACAATGGCAGGGGCACCTAGTAGTGCTGCACCAGAAAGCACACTGGCTGTTTTCAGGAAATTTCTGCGGGTGGTGTTGACCTGTTTTTTGCGTTGATCAGAGTGATTCATGAGCTGTCTCCTAATGATTAGTGAGGTCATTTCCCTCTTGATGGGGATGTGGAGGAAAGTATGAATCTGTAAAACCTAAAAATCCAATAAGATAAAAGGCCTTTTCTATAACAAAAATTTATAGTTATTGATTTTTGGGGGATAGAGCTTGGTATAGTGTGAAAATTCGGGGGAAAACCCCTAGCGAAAATAGGCCGAAAATTGGAATAACTCTATGAATATCCGTCAGTTACAAGCCTTGAAAGCCGTGATAGAAACGCACACCACCACCAGAGCAGCCGAGAAAATGGGGCTAACACAGCCAGCGGTGAGTGGTTTGATTTCTAGCTTAGAAAAGACGTTGAATTTGCGACTGTTTTCGAGGGTGAAAGGCAGGTTATTACCCACGCCAGAGGCGTTGCGTTTGGCGGATGAGGCAAACAGCGTGCTGTCGGGTTTTTCCAGAATGGAAGCGCGTGCAAAACGGATGGGCGAGCTCAAAGCGGGCGAGCTAAAGATTGCGACGCTGCCGGGGCCAGGGTTGGCATTTATCCCTCAAGTGATTGCCAAGTTTGTAGAAGACAAACCAGAGGTCAAAGTGCATTTGCACATTAGGCCTTCAGTTGAGGTGCGTGAGTGGATCGCATCCGGTTATATGGATTTGGGGTTAGTGGAACAGCCCTTTGATACGCAGGGCTTGGACTACGATTTAATGACCATGCGTTGCGTGTGCGTGGTGCCAGAATCGCATCCTTTGGCTGATCGCTCAGTACTCACTCCTGCCGACTTAGATGGCGAACCCTTTATCGCCTTAGATGCCAGTCATATGACTTATTCGTTATTGGCTGCTGCATTCCAGCGCGCCAGAGCCCACTTTAACGTACGTATTCATGCGCAGTTGTTTTCACCAGCGTGCGTGCTAGTAGCGAGTGGGGCTGGGGTGGCGGTGGTAGACCCTATTTCAGCACAAGCACATAGCAAGAATGGCTTGGTAGCTATTCCGTTTGAGCCTGTGATTCCGTTTCCATTGGGGCTGGTTAGGCCTATGGATAAACCGCTGTCGTTATTATCGACAGAGTTCAGGGCTTGCTTAATGGAAGCCTTACAGCCTTATACCTGTTGAGCGATAAAAAACGCTGATACCTGTCTGCCGTAGCAGTGGTATCAGCGTTGTGTTCATGTGGTAGCGCTTAGTACACCAGATTGCTATCCACCAGCTTGGTGTGGCTCATGCAGTGGGCGTTGATTTTGTACATGAAAATCAAATATCCCAAACCCAGCGTCAGCACACTAATAATGGCCCACAACACAATATTGCCAATAATGCTGGCCAAGTCGATAGTGCATACCAGCCTGCCTACGCGATTTCCTTGCTGATCATAAGCATAGGTTTGGCTAATAATAAATTTCTGCATGTAGTAGGGAAACACAAACAGCGCCAAGCCAAAGGTCACAATACTCAGCAAAATCCAGATAATGCCGTGGCCAATGATTTCAGTAATGGTGAGCTCGGATTTTAATTGCAGGGTGCTGAATTGCGGATTCATCATAATTTCCTGAGGAATAGTGTAGAGAGTTATAGATAAAAGAAAATATAAAAATACTGCGCTATCAAAGTGGAAAGGTTTTAGTCTTCATCTAAATGAAATTTATGCATAATTCTATGCGCTACTGGGGCAAGAATGACACCTATAGAAGCAAGAAAAAGTAACCCAGTAATAAAGCCATAAATAGCAATAAACAGCTTTCCAGCAACGCTTTGAGGCATGCTGTGTGTACCTATGCCGCCCAGCAAAAGAGCCGTATTTAGAAAAGCGTCATGCAAAGAGATATCTTCTACGGCTACCTGTCCTAATACACCAAACATAAACACCACTAAAATTAATAGTAGCGCAATGCCTATATGCCAAAGCATACGTTTCAGAAAGTCCTTTCTGGTTAAAAGAGGGCTTCCTTTACTTTCATACATCGCCATACTCTCCAAGAAAATACCGATATAAACAGCGTGAGTGTACCCCGTGTGGTACGGCGAGTAGGAAAAAGGGCTTTGCAGGTATTTTTTATACCAGTATCAGCAATGATCTTGTACTGGTTTATAGAGCTGGTAGGGTAGACACTGTTTATCAGGAGAATGAATATGCGTACCCATAGTGAATCCGTTGTTAACCAGTTCGACTCACAGGCTAGTGCTTATTTGAGCAGTGCCGTACACGCACAAGGCGACGATCTGAAAACCGCCGCAGCGTATGTAGCACAACATATGCCAGCCTCTGGCGTGGGGTTGGATCTGGGCTGTGGAGCAGGGCATTTGAGCTTTGCATTGGCTCCAGTGCTCTCTAAAGTGGTGGCTGCTGATGCCTCACCTAGTATGTTGGAGGTTGTAGCAGAAGCCGCTAAACAACGTGATTTCAACAACATTGAAACCTTGCAAACCTTAGTAGAGAGTTTGCCTTTTGCCGATGCCTCGTTTGATGTAGTGGCCACGCGATACAGCGCGCACCATTGGGGTGATGTACCTGCCGCCTTGTCCGAAGCTAAGCGCGTTCTGAAACCTGGCGGCATCTTGTTGGTGATTGATGTGTTAGGTTACGAGAACCCATTGGTAGACACGCATTTCCAAACCATTGAGTTGTTGCGCGACACCTCGCATGTGCGTGATTACGCAGAAACAGAATGGCGACGTATGTTGGCAGCAGCCGGTTTTGAGGTACAAGACAAGCAAGCATGGCCAGTACGTTTAGAGTTCAGCAGTTGGGTGACACGTATGCGTACGCCAGAGTTGAACGTACAAGCCATACGTGCCTTACAGCAAGGCGCACCTAAGCAAGTGCATGAAGCGTTGTACTACGAGTCTGAAGGTAGCTTCACCATGTCTACAGGACTGTTTTGCTGCCGTGCTCAGGCATGATGAACATATAGAGTAACTGTATAAAAATTGCTCCATGTACCTAAGGGGCGCGCATTTGTTGGGTCGCAGCAAGCTGTTACCCAACAATCCCCAACCTTATGCACAGTTTATGGGGATAAATGCTTATAACCCACCCGACACCGGAATCACCGCCCCCGTCACATACGACGAAGCGGGTAACAGTAGCCATAACGCGGCTTCAGCGATTTCAGTAGCGTGGGCAGAGCGCTGCATAGGTATTCTAGATGCAAGGCGATGAGCTCTATCTGGCTCGCCTGATAGAGCGTGAATATCCGTATGGGTAATACCGGGTGAAACGGCGTTCACACGAATGTTTTGTGTGGCAACCTCTTTAGCCAGTCCTACTGTGAAAGTCTCAATGGCTGCTTTGGATGCAGCGTAGTGTACATATTCATGCGGTGAGCCTGTCTTGGCGGCAATAGAAGATATATTCACAATATTGCCGGCCAACTGATGCTGTAGCCAGTAGCGTATAGCGTGTTGGCTCATCAACATGGTGCTGATGACATTCACATCAAATACATGGCGTAGTGTGGCCTCATCGATAAGGTGAAAGGGCTGTATTGGGCTGGTGATTCCTACATTGTTGACTAACCCATACAAGGGGGAAAGCTGCTGCGCGCTGTGAAATACATGCACCATATCGCTAGGCACATTGCTATCAGCTTGTACGGCAATAGCTTTGCCAGCGTGAGCGTGGCAGTGCTCAACTAGAGCCGCCGCTTTGTCACGTTGCTGTTGGTACGTGAAGCACACGTCATAGCCTGCTTGCGTGCAGAGCTTAACGATTTCAGCGCCAATGCCGCGTGAGCCTCCCGTCACAATAATGCTTTGCTTTAGTCGTGTTTGCATGTTTGTCTCTTGGTGTTTATAGATGTATGAATACGTGCAGAACGCAGCATTGATCATAGCCTAACTAGGTTTAAGCCTTGTAGTGCCTATGTAAATACCAGAGTAAATCCGTAGGGGTAGTTGAACTAAATACAGTAATGTTTATCTAATTACTTCTTACGATTTTTTTGGAGTACAAGCCTTATGTCGCTACAGAATGTTTTGCAGCAATTGATGCAATCCGCTCAGGCTTATACCAAATCAGCTACCACCCCTAAAAATGACGAGGCTTCTTCTAATCCTTTTTCGGTGAAGAGCTTTGCAGGTGGGGCATTGTCCGGTGGTGCATTGGCACTGCTATTGGGTAATAAGAAGTTTAGAAAAGTAGGTGGTAAAGTAGCTATGTATGGTGGCGTGGCCGCGATTGGCGCGTTAGCCTACCGTGCTTATGGTGATTGGAAGCAGAAAGGTGGTCAGCCTGCTGAGGTATCAGCGCCGACTACACCGAGCCAGTTTGCGCAACTACCCGCCCCCGTGTTAGAGCATCAAAGCCGTTTGGTGTTGGCAGCTATGATTTCTGCAGCCAAAGCAGATGGTCATATCAATCAAGAAGAACAAGCGTTATTGGATACTGAGTTTGCAAAACTACCCGCAGGGGCAGCAGAGCAACAATGGATTACGGCGCAGTTGGAAGGCCCTGCTGACCCTTCTGCGATTGCGAAATTAGCGACTACTCCCGAAGAAAAAGCTGAGGTGTATTTAGTTAGTGTGTTAATCACCTCAGCAGATTCTTTTATGGAAAAAGCCTATTTGGACGAGCTATCCAGACAGCTACAGTTAGAGCCGGGTTTGAAAGAGCATTTGGAGCAAACCGCTTTGCAAGTGACCGCGTAACGACGAATGCATAGCGGACTGTGAGGGCAAGGAAGTAATTTCCTTGTCCTCTTTTTTATTGTCGACGCAAAGTGAGGTGTTACCAAGAGCAACTAGAGAGGTTGTGAGGCATGTGTATAAAAACTGCTCAGGTTGTGGCAAAGCCTTATGATTCGCGGTTTGGCGCTAGCTGTTAAAACGGTATCCCCAACCTTATCAACAGTAGCGGTGGATAACCTTGTGGTATCTACTAGCTAGATTCGTTACTTTGTTAATGCAACACTAATACGTTGTTCTGCAATAAATTGCGCCAGTGTTTTTTAATTTTGAATACAGAGTAAAGGTTAAATCATGCTTCTAACGCCCGAACACGAAATGGTTCGAGATTCCATTCGTGAGTTTGTACACCAGAAAATTACCCCTTTTGCCGCACAGTGGGATCGAGACTATACCTTCCCTAAATCAGCGCTGGATGGGTTGGGAGCATTAGGGGCATTAGGGGTGGCCATTCCAGAGGAGCTGGGTGGTGCTGGTATGGACTACATGACCTTGGTGTTGGTACTGGAAGAAATCGCGGCTGGCGATGGTTCCACCTCTACCATCGTGTCAGTACAGAATTCGCTAGTGTGCGGCATACCGTATAAGTATGGGTCAGACGAACAAAAAAGAACGTGGCTCAGACCGTTAGCCAGCGGTCAAAAACTAGGATGTTTTTGTTTGACTGAACCTCAGGCGGGTTCTGATGCTTCCGCTTTGCTGACTACCGCAGTGAAGGACGGCGATAGCTGGGTCTTGAATGGCGTAAAGCAGTTTATTACGTCGGGAAAAAATGCAGACGTGGCGATTGTTTTTGCGGTCACTGATAAAACAGCCGGTAAAAAGGGTATTTCTTGCTTTTTAGTGCCTACTTCTACGCCCGGCTATATCGTGTCTAGCATTGAAGAGAAAATGGGCCAAAATGCCTCGGATACTGCCCAGATAGTCTTTGAGAACTGTCGCGTACCGTTAGATGCTTTGGTGGGTAAAGAGGGTGATGGCTATCGTATTGCGCTGTCGAATTTAGAAGAAGGCAGAATAGGTATTGCCGCCCAATCTGTTGGCATGGCACGTGCAGCACTTGAGGCCGCTACCGCCTATGCACGCGAACGTATCACCTTTGGTAAGCCTATCATCGAGCATCAAGCGGTTAATTTCCGTTTGGCTGATATGGCGATCCAGTTGGATGCTGCACGGTTAATGGTATGGCGTGCAGCCCAGCTTAAAGATGCCGGCAGACCATGTTTAACCGAGGCCTCTATGGCGAAAGTCTTTGCGTCTGAGGCAGCGGCAAAAATATGTTCAGACGCGATACAAGTTCATGGCGGTAGTGGTTACACCAAAAGCTATGCCGTAGAACGAATCTATCGTGATGTGCGGGTATCGCAGATCTACGAGGGAGCAAACGATATTCAACGTATGCTCATAGGTAGATCATTGATGAGCGCGCGTTAAGGCACAACGAGGGGATATAATTCCAGCTTTCTAGAATATAGCCATTACGTCTACGGTGACGTAGGCGTGAGCTTTGGGTAAAAAAATACAATGAAAAATAAGTACGGGCAGTTGTCTACGCTAGTCTATGAAACCGATAAGCCTGTAGGCGTGTCTTTTGGTGATGTGGCGTATTACCTAGAACGTTTGCGTGACGTGAACGGCCCTATCTTGGAGCCTGGTGTGGGTAACGGCAGGTTTCTTGTTCCATTGTTGCAAGCCAATAAAACAGTGGTGGGCTACGATGCCTCAGCACACATGCTAGAGGTTGCCCGTTCTACACTGCAGCAGCACCAGTTAACTGCCGAATTAGTGCAGAGTGACTTTGCTAGTTATCAGTCAGCGCCACGTTTTGATGCCATCGTTATTCCCGCGGGTACCTTCCAGCTTATAGACTCTTTTGAGACAGCCTGTACGGTGCTGGGTAATTTCTATCAGCAATTGAACGTAGGCGGTAGATTAATGCTAGATCTGGATGCGGCTCAAGCTATCTTCACTAGCCAGCCATCAATGCGTAAATGGCAGGTGGGCGGGGGCAGTATAGTGACACTTTCTAGCACACCGTTGAACGTAGATTACGCCAATCAAGTCAGTACAGAGTTGCACCGTTACGAGTTATGGGAAAACGGCCAATTGCAACGTACTGAGCTGGAAGAGTTCGTGTTGCGTTGGTGGAGCCCAAGCGAAATCAGCATGGCGCTGCAGTTAGCGGGTTTCACGAATGTGGTGGTGTCAGGTGGCTATGAGTATGGTCGAGCCCCGCAAAGCAGTGATGAACTGATCAGTGTGGAAGGGACAAAAAACTAGGCCACACGCCGCTAGGTGAGTGTGGCCTATGTTTGCACGGGTGCTTGTACAGACAAGCGCCGTGGGGCGATTAGCCTTGGGCTTCTGTGCCCATTTTGGCTTGCAGGTAGTTTTGCAAACCTACTTGCTTGATCAGGTTCAGTTGTTTTTCCAACCAGTATGTGTGGTCTTCTTCAGTGTCGCGCAACTGAGCCAGCAAAATATCGCGGCTGTTGAAGTCACCTAGGCTTTCGCACAGAGCCATCGCGGCTTTCAGGTTATCGCGCACGCTGTATTCGGTTTCTAGATCCTTTTGCAGCATCTGTTCTACGGTATCGCCAGGAGTGAAGGCGTGAGGGCGCATGTCAGCTTTGCCACCCAAGAACAGAATACGGCGCAAAATCGCATCGGCGTGTTGCGTTTCTTCTTCCATTTCATGGTTAATACGCTCGTAGAGCTTCAGGAAACCCTGATCCTCGTACTGACGTGAGTGCACAAAATACTGATCACGAGCCGCCAGCTCGCCACGCAGCAGTTCATTCAAACATGCGATGATTTCCGGGTGGCCTTGCATATACGCTCCAAAACGATGATTTATTTGACAATACTAGCAGTATAGATTGATCTGCCGGATTGAGGAAACACAGGGCAGGGTGAAGGTGTGACGAATCGTTGATATGAAACAAAGGTGTTGGAATTATTTACAAGGGCAATATAGCCTTGTTATGCCATAGTCTATGGCGTTGAAAGAGTAGTAATAATGCCAGCAAAAAGGCCTCCGTTTAGGAGGCCTTTTTGCATTGGTCTCTACATCTAGAGACAAGTTGTAGCGTGGTGAACACGAGTGTACTAGCTGATTTCTTCGCCTTCATCGCTCATTTTTTTCAGTAGATAAATGATGGCGACTTGTTCTGCTGGGTTGAGCCGTTCAACGGTTAATTGACTGATCCGTTGGGCTTTAGGGATCAGGGATTGAATCAAGGCCAGGCCTTCCGCGCTTAGGCTAATAATCACTTTGCGTTTGTCGTCATCACTGGTGGATAGCAGTACCAGCCCACGAGCTTTAAGCCTGTTAATAATGCCTCGGATAGTGGCTTGGTCTACTGCTGTTGCTTCTACCAGTTCTATTTGCGAGCTGGGGCCTCGGTCGTACAGCGCGCACAGCGTAACGAACTGTATGGCGGTGAGTTGTGGGTCGCCAATATTGTTCTGAAAAATTGCAGTATGCCGTTGCGTAGCCCGACGTAATAGGTGGCCAATTTGCTCTGTAACGTCATAGTCAGCGCGGGTATCTATAGGTTGATTTTCTTCTGCCATCTGCATTTTTTTGGTGTTGGAGTGAGACAGAGACTAAGTATAGCGCGTTGCCTAGGGGTGTGCTAACACAAGCCGTAATAAGTGTGTGCGCTTCAAAAACTGTAGTTTTATTAGAGAAAACCCCTAATATCATTTGATGTAAATCAATATAAATAGTGTGTACACTTTAAATGCGGATGTTTGAAGCATAGACAGTTATCGGAGTACATATCAAATGGTTAAAAAAGTTGGCATAGCGATTGTGGGCGCTGGCATTGGTGGTGCGGCAGCGGCGGCGTTGTTGCAAAAGGCGGGGTTGGATGTAGAGCTTTTCGAGCAAGCAGATGCGTTCTCCCGTTTGGGGGCAGGCATTCACATCGGCCCTAACGCCATGCGCATCTTCAGAAGAATTGGTTTGGAAAAGCAATTGGAAGACATGGGCTCTCACCCCGATTTCTGGTTCAGTCGTGATGGTGTGAGTGGTGACTACTTAGCGCGCATTCCCTTGGGCGAGTTTGCTAAGAAAGAATATGGTGCGGCTTACATCACTATTCACCGCGGTGATATGCACGAGCTGCAAATCAATAGCTTGAAACCAGGTTCAGTGCATTACGGCAAACGTTTAGAGTCGTTGCAAGAAGAAGATGGTTATGTGCGTCTGACCTTTAAAGACGGTACCGAAGTGCATGCTGACCTCGTGATTGGTGCAGATGGTATTCACTCCAAAGTGCGTGAAACGTTGTTGGGCGCTGAAGTGCCTACCTACAGTGGTTGGGTAGCTCACCGTGCATTGATCCGTGGTGAAAGCTTGCGTAAATTTGCCGATGAGTTTGAGCCTTGTGTGAAGTGGTGGCGTCCTGATAGCCACATGATGGTGTACTACACCACCGGTAAGCGTGACGAATACTACTTCGTGACAGGTGTGCCGCATGAGGCGTGGGATTTCAAAGGGCCGTTTGTAGACAGTAGCCAAGAAGAAATGCTGCAAGCTTTCGATGGTTACCACTCTACCGTTCAGAACCTGATTCGTTCTACTGAGAACATTACAAAATGGCCATTGCTGAACCGTAACCCGCTGCCGCTATGGAGTCGTGGTCGTTTGGTAATGTTGGGCGATGCTTGTCACCCTATGCGACCACATATGGCACAAGGTGCATGTATGGCTATTGAAGATGCAGCTATTTTGGCCAGATGTTTGGAAGAAACCGGCGTTGAAGATTACGCCACCGCATTTTCATTGTACGAAGGCACACGTAAAGAACGTGCCACCAAAGTACAGGCGGTTTCTAACGGCAATACTTTCTTGCTGCAACAGGAAGATCCAGCATGGGTGTATGGCTACGATGTCTACGCTGACCCACTGAAAGTAGCTGATTTACAAGCTCAATAAAAAAACACACGCACTCCCTGCTAGGAGTGCGTTCATGATTTTGCAGCATTAGGGGACAAATAATGCACACAGAAACTGCCACAGTTTTCGCAAAAAATATTGATAAAAATAACGGTGATTTATACAAAAAGATAACGTGGAAACTAATTCCATTTTTATGTTTTTGTTATTTAGCTGCTTATCTGGATAGGATTAATGTGGGCTTTGCTAAGTTGCAGATGTTGGAAGATCTGCAATTCAGTGAAACCGTTTACGGGCTGGGTGCTGGCCTGTTTTTCGTGGGCTACATCCTGTTTGAAGTACCCAGTAATTTGGCCTTGGAAAAGGTAGGGGCGCGAGTTTGGATTGCTCGTATCATGATTTCATGGGGGATTCTGTCGGGTCTGACCATGTTAGTGAGTACACCGGCTCAGTTCTATACCATTAGATTTTTGTTGGGTGCGGCAGAGGCAGGCTTCTTGCCTGGTGTTTTGTACTACTTGACCACATGGTTCCCAACCTACCGACGCGGAAAAATTATCGCGTTGTTCATGATTGGTTTGCCATTATCCAGCGTGATTGGTGGTCCAATTTCTGGTTGGATCATGCACCATTTTGATGGTCTGTACGATTTCCGTGGCTGGCAGTGGTTATTCATGATTGAAGCGGTGCCAAGTGTCTTGTTGGGTATTCTGACCTTCTGGGCGTTACCTAATCATTACGACAAAGCCAAGTGGCTGACAGCAGAAGAAAAGGAGCTGCTGCGTAAAGATTTGGAAAACGACGATAAGGAAGGCAAAGGGGTTAAAACCAGTTTCAAAGATGGCTTTTTTAACGTCAAAATTTGGATGTTGGGTGCCATCGACTTCTCTATCTTGTTAGGGGCCTATGCGATTGGTTTTTGGATGCCTACCTTTATCCGCAATACAGGGGTGGTGGATACTTTCCATATAGGGTTGCTATCGGCGATTCCTAGCATTGCTGGGGTGATTGGTATGTTGGCGATTGGTGCAAGTTCTGATCGCCATCGTGAGCGACGCTGGCACTTGTGCATTCCGCTGTTAGTGGGGGCGGTGGCGTTGGCAACCAGTACCTTTGTTTCTGATAACTTGGTGCTAACCGTATTAATGTTCACCATTGCTTCTGGCGTATTGCTGGGTGCGGTGCCGGTGTTCTTTAGTGTGCCTGCCACTTTCCTTAAAGGTACAGCGGCTGCAACTGGTTTTGCGCTGGCATGTTCCTTGGCAAACATCGCAGGTTTGGTCAGTAACTCCTTAATTGGGGTGGCGACAGACTTAACCGGTACCAGCCATGCAGCATTGTGGTTCTTCTCGGTGTGCTTGGTAGGTAGTGGGTTGTTGGCGTTGGCTTTCCCCGCTAAGGTGGTGAATCGCTAATCAGTTTGTGGTGATGAAGTAAAAAAGCCCAAGGCAATTGCTTTGGGCTTTTTTATGGCTCAGCGACGTAAGTTGTGCATCAGTGCTGTTGTGCAGTGAACTTAGGCCATTTCCATCCTAGCACCATGCCGGCCGCAGCCAACAAAATAGCAGTGATACCCAGTATCTGTAGGGGATGTAAACGGTGTCCAAAGGCCAGAGCATCCACAAGAAATGCAACAACCGGATAAATAAACGAGAGTGCTCCAGTCAATGAGGTGGGCAAACGTTGTATGGCGCCGTACAGCAAAATGTACATGATCCCAGTATGCACAATGCCGAGTGTGACTAAGTAGGCCCAACTGGCGGGAGCAATCATATCGTAACTGCTAAACGCAAAGGGCAGTAACAGCAGCGTACCTACCAGTACTTGTATCAGGGCAATGAGGTGAGGCGGTATGCCTTTAAGTTTTTTGGTAATCATGGCAGCCACGGCATAACAAAATGCTGCACCTAGAGACATCAAAATACCGGTTAGATAATTGCTGCCACCCATATCCGCATCGGGGCGGGCCAGAACAATCAATAGTACGCCACCAAATGATAGCACCAGCCAGCCCACTTTGGAGCGTGTGAGTTCTTCGCGTAGCAGCAGGGCGCCCAGTCCTACCAGCATAAACGGCTGCGTGTTGTAGACTGCTGTGGCAATAGAAATGGATGCGCGCGAATAGGCGGCAAACAGTAATAGCCAATTGGCGACGATGGCTACGCCACCCAATGCGGCTAGCAGTAGTTGCTGATGCGTGATTTGCCCGCGTCGCAGTAGCCCCATTGCGGCACAGACAGCCAGCAAGGTTGCCGTAGCAAATAGGCAGCGCCAGAACACTACCTCAGTGACTGGTCGCCCAGATAATACGACCAACCAGCCTATGGTGCCGGAAATCACCATGGCTGTAGTCATTTCGATGGTGCCGCGCATGTTGTCCTTCATTGAACCTCCCGTTGTATAACGGTGTTCAGTTTATAGAGAATTTACAATATTTCATCCACTATAAAGAAGATAGAATAGATAAAAGATCTTTTTTAAAAAGATAAATATGGAGAAATATCTTAATGGCTTTGGATGATATTGACCGTCACATTATTGCGCTCTTGCAAGCGGATGCGCGCATGCCTATTAAGACGTTGGCTGATCACATCGGGCTCTCAGCGCCAGGTACTTCTGATAGGTTGCGTCGCTTGGAAGAGAGGGGGGTAATCCGGGGCTTCATCCTAGAGGTGGATTTGCACGCGTTGGGCTATTCGCTACAGGCAATAGTTCGCGTCAAACCGTTGCCGGGTAAACTGCAGGCTGTGCAGAAGTTGCTAGAGGCTATTCCGGAACTAATTGAATGCGATAAGGTGACGGGCGACGATTGTTTTATTGCGCGATTGTGCTTGCGCTCTATTGAGCATCTGGATTTTATTCTAGAGGGTGTTCGGGATAAGGCTGAAACGAACAGCTCGATTGTGAAATCGCAATTGGTGGCACGACGTTTGCCTTTGCCTAGACACTAAAGCCCAGAGCAATTGCCCTGGGCTTTTTTGTGCGCCTGAATAGATGAGCTTAACCCAGTAAGGCTTTGGTTTCTTCCAGTGTGGCCACGTAGGCGTACTTCTGTTTCATGTCGAACAGATTAGCGTTGTGCGGATCAATGGCTCGATCGCCCACGCAATCTGATACGACTAAGGGTCTAAAGCCTAGCTGCATGGCGTCAACGACAGACGCGCGTACGCAGCCACTGGTTACGGCGCCAGCTACGACTAGCGTTTGCACACCGCGTTGAGTTAACCATGCAGCCAACGATGTGCCAAAAAAGGCAGAAGGCACCGTTTTTCGTACTACCAGCTCGCCCGCTACTGGAGTAAGTTCGGGAACGATATGGCTGATTTCTGCATCTTCTAACAAGGTCAGCATGCTAGGTACTTTGATACTGAAGATGTTGTTATCAGACTGGTCGTCGGCAAACACAATACGCGTGTGTGCGACAGGCCAGTTTTTCTTGCGGGCAATAGCAAGAAGCTCTTGGGTTTTTTCAATGGCCTGTGGGATGTTCCCGCCACCAAATACCTCAGGGTCAGCAAAGCCATTAACCAAGTCAATAATCAACAAGCCAAAAGGGGCTACAGGTTCTAGCGCCGCACCAAAGCCTTGTTTAGCGTACACATCATTACTACTCATTGTTTTCTCCGTCCTGAACTTGGCCGGCTTTGACGACGCATAAGTCATCCAAATACACATCGCAACGACGCAAAGGAATATCAATATGGCAGGCTGTAGTGCGATCACCGCCTGCTTCGTTGTTGGGGCCTAATGAGAACAAGAAGTTGCCTTCAAACGCGCGGGCATCCATGCCTATGGTTTGCTCTTTGTCGTACAGCTCAAGGGTGGACCAGTAGGCGCGTGGTTGCAGGCCCCAGCCAATGTGCGAGATAGCAAAACCCTCAGGGTCTTTGAAGCTGTGCATGTATTCGTTTAGCAGCTCAGCATCAATGCCGCCTTCAATTTTGGTGGCGTAGCCGTTTTCTACGGTCAACGTAATAGGCTCAGATGCGTATTTTTTCTGCGGCAATAAAATGTCGCCTTTGTCGATCACAATCGTGCCGGTAGCGCCACCCTCATTGGGCCATGTCAGTACAAAACCGCTAGGCCAGTGATCCCAACGACCGGGTTCATCTACAAAACCGTATTCACTAATGGCGGGGAAATCACCAATAGGGCAATACAGGTTGGTACCGCCGGGGGAGGTCACGCGCATGGCTTTAGCTTGCTCAATGAGCTTGGCGGCTTTCAATACGCGGGTGCGATCTTGTGCACTAGGAACGGTACGCACCAGAATTTCTGGCGGCTCAACAGCGAGCAGGATTTTTGTGCCTGTTTCGAGTATTTCGCTTTGTTCTGGCGAGAACAGCAGTGTCATCAAATCCAACACCAAGTCGCTGGCCTTAAGGTTGGCGATAGCGGCGGGGTTGTTGGTAATAGGCGTGGTACCCAAGTAAGACAGCGAGTCTCTGCTCAAGGCTTTTTCAGCGTTGACGGGTGGCAAGTCCAAGCGATTAACAATAGCGCCTTTCATTTGTGCAGCAATGGTGGCGCAGCGCATGGTTTGTTCGTTGGTAGAGTTACTGGTCAAAATAGTAACGACTTGGTTTTTTTCCAGCTTGGATAATGTCAGGACTTCTAGCCAAGCATTGATAAGTTGATAGTCACTTACAGCCATGTTGAGTCTCTTTATGGATTAAGGGTTGCGCCTAGGAAATCGCCAAAAGCTTGGTAGAAGCCTTCTTCGTTATCCCAAGGAATCATGTGGCCAGCATTGGCAACATGGCTAATTGTGAGGTTCTTGATCAGGCCTTGGATTTCTTCGGCATCCTCGGGACGCACTACATCACCGCGCTCGGCGATCATCAGCATGGTGGGTAGCGTCAGGGCAGCAAAGTTTTGGTGCACGTCATCGTTCTGGAAATCATTGAAACTTTGAATGACGGCGCTTTCATTGCAGGTGTGTAGCCACTGCGCACGCAACTGTAGTTGCTCTTCTGTCCACGTAGGGCAGAACGCGCGCATATCATCGGCGTTGCAGCCTTTGCGAGCCATAGCCATCGAGTCTACGTACCACGGTAGTTTGGCAGGGTAAGGGCGGCGATCTGGGCCTGATACAGGTGGGTCAACCATGACTAAGCGAGTCACGGCGGTAGGGTATAAGGCTGCAGCGCGGGCGCCAATGCGTCCACCCATAGAGTGTCCTACTAGGCTGTAGCGATCCAAGCCCAGCGCTTTAGCAAAGGCAATTACGTCTTCGGCCTGTGCGGTAAGGCCGTAATCCAGCCCATCCTCAGCAGAGCTTAGGCCACGACCACGTACATCCAATACGTAGGTGTCAAAGTATTTACCAAAGCGTTCCGCCACAAACCCCCATGTCACGGCAGGGCTGGTGATGCCGGGAATAATGATGATGGCTTCGCGTTTTTGTTGTGCGGCATCCGTAGGAATGCCATAGCGTAAATAGTGTTGTCTAATGCCATTGGCATGCACGTTGCCGCCATAAAGATAGGTGCTCATTGTGTGTTTGCTCCTCTAGAATTTGTGAGTGATGACTGTAGGCGCTGGCTAACACGCTGCGGCGTGAAAGGTGCTTCGTAAAAGCGAATGTTGGTAGCATCAAAAAGTGCGTTCGCAATAGCGGGTGCACAGGGTAATGAGCCAGATTCGCCAGCCCCTAATGGATCTTCGTTTTGCCTATCCATCAAAATGATGTCTATAGGTGGAAGGTCTGTGAATTTCAGAATGGGATACGCCCCCCACTCAAGTGTGGTTGAGCCTTGCGCGTTAAATTGCACAGACTCATACAGGCTGCGGCTGAGCGATTGAATGACATTGCCATGCAGTTGGTGGCGTACGCCAGCGGGGTTAACCATCTGTCCGGTGTCTTGCCCCACTACGATGTGTTTAATGATTATCTTGCCGCTTTGCGCATGCACTTTAAGGTCCAGAATCCATGCTGCCCACGCGGCGCCAAAACCAGGAAAGCGGCTATGTATATAGCGGGCATAACCCACGCCACGACCATGCATCCAGCCATCGCTATCAGCCTTTCCGCGTGAGCCTTGTTGATGCGGTACCCACTGGGCTTTTTCGGCAATGGCGGTCAGTAGTTCTTGGGCACGACTATCGTTATGCAAATGCATGATTCTGAAGGCGACTTGATCGTGGGCAACAGCAGTAGCTAACTCGTCGATCATGCATTCGTGCGCAAAGCTATTCGGCAAGGCTGAAACGCCGCGCAGCCAAGAGGCTCTAACTATAGGTGGCGTGTCATTGCAGACAATGCGTTGACTAAGGTATTGGTAGGGCGGCACAGCAGTACGGTCACCCATTTGCAACGTGCGTGGGTTAGCGGCGAGTTTGCCAATCAGTAGTGCGGCTAACAAGGGGGAGTCGTTAGAAGGGTAGTGCGTGGCAAAGTCATAGTGCAGTAGTTCACCCTCAGGGCTGACGGATGCGGTATTTAGCATCAACTGTGCTGCGCCTTTGGGTTCCCAAGCGTGTTCTTGCTCGCGACTCAGTTGTACACGTATGGGTCTATTCGTGAGCTTTGAAATCAGCAGTGCATCGGCGCATACGTCATCTGCGCAGTTGCGCCCGTAGCAGCCCGAGGCTTCATGGCGAATAATTTCAATGCTGCCTTCTTCTAGCTCAAACAGTTCAGACAACTGAGTACGCAGCATGTGCGGGTTTTGTGTGCCTGACCACAGGCGTGAACGTTGCGGGGTGTAATGTGCAACCGCGCAAGAGGGACCAATAGAGGCATGCAGTTGGAACGGCCATACATACTCATTTTGTAGGGTGATACTGCCAGCGGGGTGGGGCGCGGTGTGTTCGTCGGTGTTGTCTTTTAATAGGCGCGGGGTGTGGGGGTGGGCTTTAATAGCAGCCCCCAAATCATGTAGGGAGGGTAAGGGGGGGATGGTGCGCCACTGCACCTTTAATTCGCGGGCTGCCTGAATGGCGTGTTCTTCTCGTTGAGCAACGACAGCAACAAAATCTCCTTCTTGTACGATCAGTACATCAGGGCTGATGTGCTGAATAGAAGAGGCATCAATAGACTCCAAACTACGGCCAATAAAATCGCCGCTATCACGACCAGCATAAGGAGGGCGCACGACTCGAGCATGCCACATGCCAGGTACTTCAACATCGTGTACGTAGGTAAATTGCCCAACTGCTTTTTTAGGGATATCCACACGTGGTGTAGAGGTCCCTACTATAGTAAGCAGCTCACGTGGTTTGGTCTGGGTGTCTAGATCCAGATAGGCGCGTAACTGTGTACCTTTGACGGCATCGTGATACGAAATCTGTAAGCCGTTCGGCCCGTTTATCAGACCATTTTTAACGTGTAGCAGATGAGCTTCGGTTTGCCACTTTTCGGCTTGATGCTGCAGCAGTAACTGTTTGGCTTGAGCGGCCGCTTTGCGCAGAGGGATGGCCGAGATCTGTATAGAGGCGCTGGCAATGGTGGGGCCTTGATTGGGGGAGGCCTCGGTGTGGCCCAGCACCATACGCAGTTGCTCAGGTTGTATGTCTAGCTCATCGGCAACGATCTGCCCCAAAGCTGTTTGTATGCCCGTACCTAGGTCTACGTGACCATTGAAGGCATAAATCTGTGCTGCAGTAATGGCAACAAAAATATCGTCATGTGCTTGCAGATAGGTTGAGACCACTCCGGGTTGGCCTGCTACCGGTTGTGGTGGCAGGCTGGGGGCACGCAGAATCAACAAACTATCGTTGTTTTCAAAGAGATTTTTCTGCAGAAGCTTGGGGGAGTGCTCAAGCATGTATGTTCCTGGGGTGAAAACGTTGCTCATTTCTGTAAATTAGAGCGTATACACTTTATATTGATTATAGGGAAAACTTTTGTCGGTGGCGCTTATAAAAATTATTTTAGGTATAAACCCTTACTGGTATTGAGTATGCATTTGAACTGAGATTGTTTATATTTTAAGCAATTTTTTAGTTTATGGTTTTTTTAGAGCGTATAGACTTTTTTGGTGTGTCAATGTCTACTCCGGTTTCAATGCAGTTAAGAGTGAATAATCAAGAGCGTGAAGTGCAGGTCAGTCCTGACACGCCATTGCTATACGTATTGCGTAATGATCTTGGGTTAAAAAGCCCTAAATTTGGTTGCGGTTTGGGTGAGTGTGGTGCTTGCACAGTATTGGTGAGTGGGGTGGCGGCACGCTCTTGTGTGACCACCTGTTCAGCGGTGCAGGGCTATGCCATTACTACCTTAGAGGGTTTGGCGACGGAGGGTGAGCCTAACCATGTACAGCAGGCATTTATTGATCATCAAGCGGCGCAATGCGGGTATTGTCTAAACGGCATGATTATGACCATACAGGCTTTGCTACTGCGTAATGCGCACCCCACAGAAGAAGAAATACGCAACGAGCTACGTCACAACCTTTGTCGCTGTGGCACGCATATGGAAATTCTTGCGGCAGCGCGTGCTGCGGCTCAAGTGGCGTAGGGTGGCAGTATGTATACGGTAGTACCAGGCAATCAGGCAGTCACGGTAGAAACAAGAACAGTAGCGTTACCAGCGTTAGAGCATGCGTTGTATGGGGCGGTGGTGTATCCACCGCTTTCGCTTTTGCAGCAACCGTTGTTGGCGAATCATCAGCCTCTGTATTCGGATGTGGATTGGTCTGCTGCGCAAAAAGTCCCCGGTGTAGTGAAGTGTGTGGCGCAGCAAAATTTTTTAGCGGTGTTGGCGGCTCAAGAAACGACGGCTAAACAAGCTAAAGCTTTGGTGCGTGTGTCATGGGTGGGTGCAGCATCGCAAGCGCCTGCTTTTAATGACGCTGAAGGGTATAGCTGGGATGCGTCGGTGGATAATGGCTTGGCGTGGTCGGTTGCGCAATACGAGCACGAAACATTGCATGTATGGCTAAGCACGGCGTATCCGCATCAACTGCGTGATGAACTGATGGTGCTGGCGTCATTACCAGCAGAACGTATACAGATATACCAGAGTGTAGAGCCTCTAACTGAGGCCTATGACGAAGCCGTGCAAGCGGCTGTGCTGGCACTGCAGGTAAAGCAGCCAGTTGTAATGCGTGCAGAGTCAGGATTGCAAACCATTAAGCTTGTTTCTCTGGCGTCTGAGAGTGGAGCATGGGAGAGCAACGTGGTACCCGGCTTGGGTACGTCTGTGGCGGCGAAGTTGTTGGGTTGGCAGACTAAAGATAAGCAAGGCGTGCAACTAGCTACAGAGTATGTGGGAGATCGTCGTTATAACCATGCGCAGTGGTTGGCACCTGTAGGCGCGCAGCGTGATTATGCTGCGGCATTAACCTTTGCGGCTGAATCTGACTTTGATGAGTCTTTGCGCACGCATGGGGTAGACCCTCTGCAAGAGCGACTGGTGCAAGTGCAGGATGAGCGTGGTCGCAGGTTAATACAGCGAGCTGCCGAACAAGCGGGATGGGTGAATGATGACGGCATTGCCTACACGCCTAAAAAGCAGAATCATGGGTATGGCTTTGCGTATGTGAAAGCCTATGACTATGAGCAAAAACCGGCGCAAGCGGTATGGTCGGCGTGGGCGGTAGAGTTAGCGTTGGATACGCAGTCGCAACAGTTGAGTCTACAGAAAGTGACGGTGGCTTTTGATAGCGATCAGCACATTCCGCAAAGTGATGTGCAGCAGACGCAGATTAAGCATCGTATCTCCCAGTGGGCAGGCAAGTTATTGGGACATAGCGCTGGGTTAGAAGAAAGGGCGGCACAGGCTAGTGACAGCACATCATCCCCTCAGCCTGTGGGTACAGACATACAGGTTGTAAATCAGAGTGCGCTAGTAGGGCAGGCATTGGCGTGGAGTGCCACAGCAGAGTTGCCCGCTGCCGCCGCTATTGCGAATGCGGTAAAGGATGCAACACAAGTCAGGCTGCACCATGCTCCATTGGATTTATCGTTGGCAACACAGCGTTGGGCTATCGCTACGCAGGCAAAAGCAAAATCATCAAAGCGTTGGCTAGGTTGGTTGGCAGGAGCCGCTAGTGCTGCTGCGGGGCTGCTAGTGGTGGCCTCACCATGGCGTCCCGCTATTCCGCCTGTACCTAGAATTGATACCTCTATTTTTTCGGATATCGCCATAGAACGTGGGCGTTTGGTGGCTCTGGCGGGTGATTGTATGGTGTGCCATACGGCGGATGGTCAGGCAACCAATGCGGGTGGTTTGGCCTTGGACACACCCTTTGGGAAAATCTTCACCACGAACATCACTCCAGATCCAGAGACCGGCATAGGCGCATGGTCGTACAAGGCCTTTGAGCGCGCCATGCGTGATGGTATTCACCGTGATGGATCGCATTTATACCCGGCTTTCCCTTACACCTCGTATGCCAAGCTAAGTGATGAGGACTTGCAGTCTTTGTATGCGTACTTGATGACGCAAGAGCCCGTGCATGCCCCCAATAAGCCGCATGAGTTAGGTTTTCCATTTAATTTCAGACCAGCGTTAGCTGGTTGGAATACGTTATTTCATACTGATAGACAGGCATACCAATACGACGAGGGGCAAACAGAGCTCTGGAACCGAGGTGCGTACTTGGTCAATAGCAGCGGGCATTGCATGGCCTGTCATTCGCCACGTAATAGTTTGGGTGGCGAGAAAAAAGGTAAATATTTCCTTGCGGGTGGTGAAGTAGACGGTTGGGAAGCCCCAGCGTTAAATGCCTTGGCTACGGCTGATGTGCCGTGGACCGAAGAAGCGCTTTATACCTATTTACGTACGGGGCAGTCTGTACAGCACGGTGTGGCGGCAGGGCCGATGGGGCCTATTATCGAAGGGTTAGCGGAGTTGCCTGAATATGATGTTCGGGCGATGTCGCATTACCTACTGAATCTACAAGGGCGTGCTGAGTCCGTGGCGGCTGAACCGCAAATAGCGGCAGCAAACGTACAGCTTCAGCAGGTTGAGCAGCAAGCGCAGACACAGCTAACAGATGTATGGCTGATGCCGGGCAGAAGTATCTATGAAGGAGCCTGTATGGTGTGCCATGACAGCCAATCGGGACCAGCGTTGTTTGGGGCGCGCCCTTCGTTGGCGGTGAATACGTCTATACAAAGTGATTCGCCCGATAACTTAATTCAGGTGATTCTGCATGGCATTACAAGGCCGTCTTCCCCTGCTTTAGGGAATATGCCTGCCTTCAAACACAGCTTAAATAATCAGCAAATGGAAGATTTACTGCACTACTTACGTAAGCAATACGCACCGGATAAAAAACCGTGGGAAAATATTCAAACCAAGGTGCAAAGCATCAGGCAGCAACCAGGGCATTTATAACCGTCCGGGTTTCTTGGGAGTGGCGGTGGGCACGTTTATGGCTGTGACTGCTAGTGCCATGAGCGAAGGCTAAGAGGGTAGCTGTGTCGTTGCATCGTTGTGGTAGATTGTGTGATGGTGCAACGTCATCGTAAGGATAAAACGAAGGTGCAACATAAACATTTCTACGAACCCAAGTTGGGCCATGGCTTAAAGCATGATCCTATGAGTTCTATTGTGGGGCCGCGTGTGATTGGCTGGATTGGTACACGGTCGGCGCAGGGCGTATTCAATTTAGCGCCTTACAGTTTCTGTACTATGTTCAATTACCGCCCACCCATTATTGGGTTTGCGAGTGTGGGCTATAAAGATAGCGCGCGTAATGCCATAGAAACAGGTGTGTTTACATGGAACTTGGCAACACGATCTTTGGCTGAACAAGTGAATCTAAGCAGCATTGAGCAGCCAGTAGATGAGTTCGATCTAACGGGTTTAACTCTACAACTGGGTGAGCGGGTGGTAGCTCCTTATGTGGCCGAAAGCCCGGTGTCGTTAGAGTGCAAGGTGTCACAGCATTTTGAGCTAACAGGCAGCGATGGTGTGGGTGCTGGTTCGTGGATGGTGTTGGGTGAAGTGGTGGCCGTGCACATTGCTACCGAGCACATAAAGGATGGCGTTTATCATTGCGCCTCTGCGCATCCGGTTTTACGGGGCGGTGGCCCTAAAGACTATTACGAAATCACCGACGACACATTATTTGGTCTGTACCGACCACGTTAGATAGGCGTGAGTAATCCGTGATTTTGCGAGCCGTAGTGCAAGCGGTGGTTGCGCTGCATTATTGTGCTTGAGTGGGCGCTTCGGCTAAAAGCAGCGCCAGCAGGCTGGCCGCGCTAGGGGATAGCTCACTTTGTTTACGTACGCCTACTAGCAATTCACGTGAGCGCCAGGCGTCACGTAACGCGATGGTGCGGGTATTGGGTATATGGTAAATCTGCGTACTTTCACGCGGCAAAATTCCAATCCCTATACCGGCATTAATCAGCAAGCACATGGCATCGTAGCCAGATACTTCGGTTTGGATGGATAACGCACGATTGTGCTCCATCGCAATCTTGCTGATTTGATAATGAATGTGCGTGCCTGCAAACAGCGAAATGTGGGCGTAATCCAGCGTTTGGATAAAGTCTATCTCAGTGAACTGAGCCAATGGGTGCGACTGCGGCACCAGAGCTACCAGTTCGTCATGCCTAAAGGTGAAAGTTTCAATGCTGGCTTGAAAGGGTAGGCGCGTGAAGATGCCTATCTCGGTTTTGCCTTCAGACAATGCATTGATAATATCCAAGCTGCTTTTTTCTTCTAGCTGCAACTGTACTTGCGGAAACTGCTGCGCAAATTGCCCCAGTACGGCAGGCAGAAATTGCGTGACTGCCGAGGTATTCGCCATGATATGCACTTGGCCGTGTTGGCCCTTGGCGTAGGCATGTAAACGCGTTTCCAGATCATAGGCGTTGTTCAATAACGCACGCGCACGGTACAACAGCTCTACCCCGGCGGGGGTGGGGCTAATACCTTTGTTGGTGCGATGAAGCAGGGGAGTATCTAGGTGATGCTCAAGATCAGCAAGACGGCGACTGACGGCGGCGCTGGCTATATGTTCCAGCTCTGCCGCCTTACTGATGGTCCCTTCCTCTAAAACACGAACGAATAGCTTTAATGTCAGCAAGTCCAGTTTCATGCATGACATCATAGCGTTTTTTCGCCGTTTTCAGTGGCAGAGATTAGGGTTTAACGCCAGACAAAATGTGGCCAGCATTAGGTACACGTGTTTCCAAGCCCAGTGTTTTCAGCATTTGGTAAACCGTACATACCGCGGCTGACAGTACAGGTTTGCCAATCATATCTTGTGCACGTTGAATGGCTGCAAGTGATGGCATTTGTACGCAAGCTGATAACACGACGGCATCTGCATCTTTGTAGTCCAAGCGTTTAACGTGTTCCAGCAGATTTTCAGGGTTCAGCAAACCAACTTCCAGGTTATCAGCTACTTCTAGGCTGATGGTGTCTAGCACTTCAACGCCTTCTGCGCGGATGTAATCGGCCACACGTTGCGTCAATGGTTTCATGTAGGGTGTGATGATAGATACTTTGTTGAAGTTGAACTCTTTTAAAGTTTCAACCAAGGCACCCGCAGAACTCAGCACAGGAATATCCACGCCGTTATCGGTAACGACTTTTTGTAGGCGTTCTTGGGATACGCGGTGGTAACCATCGCCTTGAGCCATGATGGCAACCAAGCAGGCGTAGGCCATCACATCCATGCGGGCATCGCTAAGCTCTAACACGCAGCGGTCGCTGGCAATGTCCATAGCTTTTAGTTCTTCTGGTGTTACTTTCATCATGCGCATACGTGATGAGTGAAAAGTAAAACGCTCGTCAGGAAACTCAGCATAGCGCGCTTGCAGCATCGCTGGAATTTCAGTTTCCATGGTGGTGTTAGAACTAGGAACGACTTGTCCGATACGGTAGGTTTTCATGTTGTGTCCTCGACTAGATGAATAGTTATGCATCTATTTTGCGAGGGCGGGGAAGAAGGGTAAAGCGCCATTCGGTCAACGTGCTATCGCGAATGGCGATGGTGGGTAGGGTGTAAGGTTTACGGGGTTGAGGTTCGCTGGGTGGATTGGATTGACGCGGCTAAAAGGGGAGTGGCATAGTTTTTGTGGGTTTGCTCATCCCTGCATAAGCATATCTGCTGATAATAAAGAAGGGATGGGAATGGACCATCATGTGTAGCTAATGTTAAGGAGACAAACATGCGTTTATCGAATGCGGCTCGTCTAGCCACGGGTTCAGTGTGTGTGGCTTGGGCGCTGATGGGCTCTAGCAGTGTGTACGCGAATGAAACAATTACCGATGTTGGCCCGCGTATAGATCAAGTAATTTCGCAGAACTATTCGCAATGGGATGCCATCTATAAAGACTTGCATCAGCATCCAGAGCTAGGGTTTCAAGAAACGCGTACTGCTAAGGTGATGGCTGAACAAATGAAGGCCTTGGGGTTTGAGGTGACGGAAGGGGTTGGTGGTACCGGTGTGGTGGCTATTTTCCGTAATGGTGATGGCCCTGTAGTGATGGTTCGTACCGAACTGGATGCTTTACCTGTTCAAGAAAATACCGGCTTACCGTACTCCAGTAATGCTGTATCCACCTTTAATGGTGCTGAAACTGCGGTCATGCATGCATGCGGTCATGATATTCATATGGCGACATGGTTGGGTACAGCCAAAACATTAGTCAGTCTAAAAGATAGCTGGCAGGGTACGTTGATGTTCATTGCGCAACCAGCGGAAGAGTCATTGTCTGGTGCTAAAGCAATGATTGATGATGGTTTATTTAAGCGTTTCACCAAACCAGATGTCGCCATAGCACTGCATACGTGGAATGATGCAGCGGGTCTTATCGGGCTTACTGAAGGGCCTGTGCTGACTGGTAGCACGCAAGTTGAAATTGTGTTTCATGGTGTGGGGGCGCATGGTTCTATGCCTCATACGGGTATAGATCCTATTGTTCAGGCGGCCCAGTTTATTACTACCGTTCAATCGGTTATTAGTCGTGCTAAAAACCCCGGAGACTTCGGTGTATTTACGGTGGGGGCAGTGCACAGCGGGCAAGCTGGAAACGTGATTCCTAATCAGGCTACGTTGATGGCAAGTATGCGGTTCACGAATGATGAAACTCGTAAAGTCATTCATGACGGTGTTGTGCGTACCGCGAAAGGAGTTGCACAAATTTCTGGTGCTGAAGAGCCAGAGATAAAGTTTGCTGGTGATGTGCCTCCAACCATCAACGACAAGGCGTTAGTGGATCAGACAGAGCAAATTTTGCAGCAAGCATTGCCTGCCGAAACTGTTGTACGTATCCCGATGGCTGCACCTTCTGAGGACTTTGCGCTTTATGGCAAAGAAGGAATCCCAAGCTTGTTCTTCTTTCTTGGTGCGCTAGATCCTAAATTAGTAGAGGCATCACGTCTGCCGGGTGGTAAGCCTGTGCCTACTCAGCACTCACCATTTTTTGCGCCAGTGCCTGAGCCCACTATTACTACTGGTGTTAAAGCCATGACGCTGACGGTATTAGGTCAGCTTGCAAAATAGGAGTCGTAGCGCATTGCTCTATGCGCTTTATGTGCAGTTAAGTCGGGCATAAAGCGGCATCGTGTGATGCGTTCTGGTGTTTAAAAGTCTGGGGCTGCATAGACAGCAGCCCCAGACTTTTTTATGGTTTGCTGACCTACATACCTAGTGTAAATGCGTAGTTGAGGGCTAAAGCATTCCTCCGTATACTTTGTTTAGTCACACTAAACAATAAAGCGCAAAAGCGCGACAGGACGGATGAGGCATGCAGAACCAACACACAGACCCTGTGCGGTCAGAGGTGTCACCGTGGCGGGCAGCGAGTGCTGCGGGCTTGGGCACGATGATCGAGTATTACGACTTTCAGCTTTATGGCGTTTTAGCGGTCACGCTAAGCCTGCTGTTCTTTGTGGGTGAAAATGAAAACGCGGCATTGCTTTCTACCTTGGCGATTTTTGGTGGTGCATTTTTGGCCAGACCGCTGGGTGGTATTTTCTTCGGTTGGTTTGGGGATAGGCATGGCCGTACAGCAGCGCTGATGGTCACCATCATCGGTATAGGTGTGGCCAGCGCATTGATGGGGATGCTACCTACCTACGCCACCTTAGGGTTGATGGCACCAGCTTTATTACTACTGTGCAGATTGCTGCAGGGCTTTTTTGCGGGTGGTGAAATCACTGGGGCAGCGACGTATGTGGCCGAGTGTTCGCCAGCGAATAAGCGCGGTTTTTTCGGTGCATTTAATCCGGCAGCGGCTACCTTGGGGTTGTCATTGGCCACCGGTGTTGCGGGGTTGGTGAGCACGGTATTTGGTAAAGAGGCCATGCAAGAGTGGGCATGGCGTATTCCTTTTTTACTGTCTATTCCATTGATCTTGTTGTGTGTGTGGGCGCGTTCGCGCATTGAGGATTCTCCACGCTTTCAAGAGCTACTTAAAGCGCATAGGCCAGAGCATTCTCCTATCTCGGTGATTTTGCGTGAACACAGCCGCCCGCTGATGCAGGTGATTGCTATTGGCTTCGCACAAAATGCTGCAGGCTATGTAGGGGTGGTGTATTTGAGTACGCACCTGACCCGCACCTTGAAATACGATGCTTCAGCGGTGTTTTGGTTGGTGTCGTTGGTGACATTAATCTCTGCTTTCATCATGCCGTTTGCAGGTGGGTTGTCCGATCGTTTTGGGCGTAAACCACTACTTACCATCGGTTTGTTGGGGTACATGGTTTTGGTACCAGTCACGATGTGGGTGGCATCGTGGGGAAGTTTTGCTATTGCTGCTGTAGCAGTGGCTATTTCCATCATCCCTTTCATTATTGTGCAGTCAGTGGGTTACCCGCTGTATGCCGAATTGTTCCCTACTCGAGTGCGCTACAGCGGCGTATCGCTGGGTTTCAACATTGCCACCATTCTGGGTGGCGCGACCGCCCCCTTCATTGCTTCGTGGCTTAGCACGCAAACCGGTTCCAGCATGGCGCCAGCCTTCTATGTCATGGCTGCCGCATTGGTGGGCATCATCGCATTACGAAGTGTGCAAGAAACCTCTGGCCGCGCGCTGGCTGATTGATTACTAAGGATCTACAACAATGTCAGGTTATTTTCTCTATCACTCCATTGGTATGTTTGAAGGCAAACATGCTGCCATGCAAGCGCAGTTAGATGAGTTCACTAAGAGCTGGTCTGCGCTGGATGATGGGCAGTGGGGTTATGCGTTAGGCCAAAAGCAGGCGTTTATCAACGGTTGGGCGGAGCTCATTGGTGCGCGCCCACAAGATATCGCTCTGAGTGAAAACGTGACGGGCGGGCTGTACAGTATTTTGGGTTCCTTGCCAGACCATGTGCGTAAAGGTCGTACGTTATTAGTAGCGGGCGACTGTTTCCCTAGCTTGCACTTTTTGCTGCAGAAACTGTCGCAGCGCTTAGGTTTTACCTTGCGTACTGTGCCACTAAGCTCGGGGTTGGCTTATGTGTCGGACGATGATTTCATCAAGGCATGGGATGACACCGTGGGGTTGGCCTTAGTGACCTGGGTGAGTTCAACCTCGTCGCATCGAGTGGATGTGGATCGCATGGCGCAATGCGCGCGTGATCATGGCAGCTTGATGGCGTTGGATCTAACGCAGGCTGCAGGTTTAGTACCCTTTCAAGTGCATAACGATGTGGCCTTTACGTTGTCGGCCTCATTGAAGTGGGTGTGCGGTGTGGCTGGTGCGAGTTTGCTGCATGTGCGGCCAGATTTAATAGCGCAGTGTGAGCCAGAGTTCCGTGGTTGGTTTAGCCAAGATAACCCCTTTAATTGGAACTTAGATCAGTTTAGCTACGCACCAGATGCGCGTCGTTTTGATCATGGCACACCATCTGTATTGGCCAGCATTGCATCGTTACCGGGTCTGCAGTTTGTACAAAATACCGGCGTGCATAGTTTGTGGGAACAAAACCAAGCCCTAACTAGCATCATCTATGAGCGTGCTAAACAGCAGGGGTGGCAGGTGCTAACGCCGCTATCCGTATCAGAGCGGGGCGGCAGCGTCATGTTGAAAGCGAGCAGTGCAGCACGAGCGAAGGCCTTGGTGGACACGCTACGTGAACAAGAGCTGTATTGCGATCATCGTGATGCAGTGCTGCGCTTATCACCTGGCAACGTATGCCGTGAACAAGATGTACTGCGTCTGTGCGATACCTTACAGGCGGGCTGGTAATGCAAGGAGCAGCAATGGAAAAAACATGGGCACACCAAGCTAGTCGTCGTATAGAAAAGCCGGCTTCGGACGTAATGGCTTTTATGGCTGACTTAAAGTTGTTAGGGCAATGGTCTCTAGGCTGCTTTGACACCAAAGAGGTGGCCGAAGGCGTGGTGGTAGGCACATCCTTATTCGATGGTGGGCAAACGCACGTCAGCGTAGAGGTGTTACCAGAGCAGGGTTTGGTGCGCTATTGGGTGGGTAGTGTGGAAACGCGTAGTCCGCGTATTAGTGCGTGGGTGCAGGCAATAGATGAGCAGTCTTGCGTGCTAGTGATGATGGCCACGCGCAGTAATGATATGAGTGAAGAGCGTTGGCAGCGATTGCAGCGTTGCCACGAAACCGAGCTGGATATGATCCAGTCACAATTGCATAGCGGTTGGCGTCGCTAAATCGCTTTAGTAACTAGGTGGTGTGATGGCGACGATAAATCGCACATCGGCATCATAAGGGTTGCGATAGGCGTGGGGTAAGCTGGAGTCAAAATAACAGCTATCCCCCACCTCAAGTGAGTGAGTTTGTGTATCCACATCCACCAACAAGCGACCTTGCGTCACCACTACACATTCCTCGGCAGGGTGGCTCCAACGCTCACCAACCGATGCGCCGCCTGGTGGTAAAAAACCTTCCAACATCTCAATCTTACCCAGCCCCGGTGAAATGCGACTGTATTGCACACCAGAGGCTGATTGCAGGCGCATACGATCAGCCTCACGCACAACAGAAACTTGCTGCAAACTATCGCCCAGTAGCGAGAAAATAGGGGTATCCAAGGCCTTAGCGATTTGACGCAACGTATCCAAACTAGGTTGCGTCAGCCCACGTTCTACTTGGCTAATCAAACCAGGAGACACTTGGGCCAATTCGGCTAGCTTGCGTAGAGAGAGTTTTTTGTGCTCTCGCAGTTCGCGGATGCGTAGGGTGGTCATGAGTGGAAGTTCGTTGCTGGTGTGAGTGCTAGTGAGGGATAATTAAGCGCCGCAATGATAGGAGTTTACAACGAACGTGAGGGTGTGGCGCTGGGTGAGTGGTTGGGGTATATCAGGCTTCAAAAAGCTGTAGCGCCTACTCACACACTAACAGCACTAAAGCAAATGCCATAACAGGAAGTACGCAGCAGGCAGCAATGAGCAATAGGCTATCTATTTTTGTAGCTAGGCTTGTTTTATTGGGCGAGGAAAACTTAGTGGTGGATTTGGCGATTTGGTACAGCACTAAATAGACGACCATTGCAATTAATCCAGTCGTCCACCCTAACTGTGTTCTAGGCGTGAAATTACCTGGCACGCCTAGTACCCAAGGAATAATAAGCAGGCCACAGAGTAGTGCTACAGCGTAGGGAATAAACTTCAGCACGATTTTGAGCATGGTGTGTTGTGATGGTATTGGTTAGAGGGCTGCGTTTCCAAGTCGTTAATCGGATAGCGCCTCGGTATGCCACATAGTGCCTGGTTGTGCGGCAGGTGCATCGACTTGTTCAATGGCATCCAGTGGAGAGGTGCGAGTTTCAGCATGCAGGTGTTCCTGATAGGCACACAAGCATTCTAAAAATTGTGCCAAGCTGGTGTTAATAAAAACCCGCTGATTATTATTGTCATGATTAAAGTAGACGATCTCTTTGGTGTCAGTATCTATACCTAGTAGGTCACCATAGGCCGTTTGCCCAAGTGGAAAGAACGATGCAGGGATATCGCCAAATGCGCGCAGGCTTTCTATATCGTCAGTAGAGTAAGTGGAAAAGCTTAGAAAGGGCGGTGCACTTTCCGGTAAGCCTTCGGCTAACAGTAGTTGCTTAGCATCGGCACCCATATCATCCGGCAAAGACTCGCTCTCGAAAACAATAAACGCATCAAGTGGAAGATCTAACTCAGGAGGTGTTTGCGGCAGTCCGGCGCAGAATCGTTGTTTGAATGAGAGGGGCATGGTGGTTGTGCTAGATGGGCTTGGTTTTATATGTGTGGTGCTGCTGCTGGGCTTTTGTGCGAAGGCTGTTGTAGGCAGATTCTAATCTGCTACGGCTTTGTGCCGCCAATGAAGTTTTGTTCCCATGCAGCAGAAAACAAAAAAAGCCACCCTGTAGTGTGGGTGGCTTCATCGTTCTGGGTTACAGGTCGTATCCCGTGTGCAAATGAAGATTTGCGGAGCGCTCTTATAATTGAGGAGCATAAAAAAACGGCCTACATTGCTGTAGGCCGTTTTTCTTTATCTTGGTGGCTCATCCCTGATTCGAACAGGGGACCTGCGGATTATGATTCCGTCGCTCTAACCGGCTGAGCTAATGAGCCAAGAACGTTAATATAGCACCATGACTTTCTTCTTGGCAAGCACTTTTTGAAGAAATATTACAAAAGATGAAAAAAGATATAAAAAAAGCCCCTTCGATTAGATGAAGGGGCTTTTTGGCTGCTTAGGCTTGTTCAGTTTTAGCGCTATCGTCTACGTCTCTAGGCTTTACTGTTGGGCCTTCTGCGTTGCTATTCATGCTAGCAGGGCGGTGCTTTGTGCCTAGGCCGGACAATGCAGCACTCAAGCTGTACAGAGGCTCAAAGGACTCGGCTTGGGCCATAGGCCAACCCACACGGAAAATAGTTTGTCGGTAGTTGCCTTCCAGCAGTTCGCCTTTTTCCAGATCAGGGAACATGGCGGACAACACGCGAATCTCACCGTTAGGAATACGCTTAGCAATGTGGTGTGGGCGTAGTTCGTTAGGGTGGTGCAAACCAGCGGCTTTCAGCAGGTCTGCCAACGCTTTCAGGGTGTTGTTATGGTAGTTAGCAGCACGGCGTGATTTATCAGATACCACCAGCGCTTCTTGGCGGCGTGGATCTTGGGTAGTCACACCCACTGGGCAACGGCCAGTGTGGCAAGTCAGGGCTTGGATACAACCGATGGCAAACATAAAGCCACGGGCGCTGTTACACCAGTCTGCACCCAATGCCATGATACGAGCCATATCAAAAGCACTGATGATCTTACCAGATGCACCAATACGGATACGCTCACGCAGGCCAATACCTACCAGTGTGTTGTGTACCAAACGTAGGGATTCGCGCAGTGGCGTACCGACGTGGTCAATAAACTCTACTGGTGCAGCACCTGTACCGCCTTCAGCACCGTCAACCACGATGAAGTCAGGCGTGATACCTGTTTTCAACATGGCTTTAGCGATAGCGAACCACTCCCATGGGTGGCCAATGGTTAGTTTGAAGCCCACAGGTTTACCGCCAGACAGTTCGCGCAGTTTGGCGACGAACTCTAGCAGTTCAACAGGCGTAGAGAAGGCGCTGTGTTTAGCGGGTGACAAGCAATCTTGCCATACCGGAACTTCACGTGCAGCCGCGATCTCAGGTGTTACTTTAGCGCCAGGCAAAATACCGCCTTGGCCAGGTTTGGCACCTTGAGACAACTTGATCTCAATCATTTTGACGTTGTCTTGGCGGGCACGCTCAGCAAAACGCTCAGGCGAGAAGTTGCCTTTGTCGTCCCTACAGCCGAAGTAGCCGGAACCAATGTTCCATACCAAGTCGCCACCATACATAGTGTGGTAGCGACTGATACCGCCTTCACCGGTGTCGTGAGCAAAGTTACCGATCACGGCACCTTTGTTCAGCGCCATCACAGCGTTAGCCGATAGCGCACCAAAGCTCATGGCAGAGATATTAAATACCGACATGGAGTAAGGCTTGGTGCAATCAGGGCCGCCCACCAGTGTGCGGAAATTGCTATCAGGGATCTGACAGGGCTGCATAGAGTGGTTAATCCACTCGTAGCCGCTGCCGTAGATTTCTTGTTGCGTACCAAAGGGCAACTTATCTTCTTGTTGCTTAGCACGTTGGTACACCAGAGAGCGTTCAGCACGAGAGAAGGGGGACTCTTGGTTGTCACCTTCAATAAAGTACTGGCGGATTTCTGGACGGATGAATTCGAATAGGAAGCGCAAGTTACCAATCACAGGGTAATTTCTGCGGATGGCATGACGCGTTTGTTTTAGGTCGACTAGACCTAGGATGGATAGACCAATAAATGGCAGGGCCAAAATAAGCCACCATGCCGTATTGGTGATAGACAAGATAGTGAACACGACGGTGCCCAGAAATACGACGTAAAGGGCGGTGTAGCGCGTCAGTAAGCGATGCATGAAAAAAGCTCCAAGCTTCCTAGTAAATTTACAGCGGTTTTGGTGAGACTAAAGTACAGAAAATAAAGTATATACAGGAATGATTAACGGAAGACAGCGGGTCTACCCTTGGCAATGCCAGTACAACGTAAAGCATAGACAAAAGCGATACGAATAAGTTGCATACTTCCTGTATAACTATTTGTTATCAATGGATTTTATGAGTTTTGTAAAAGCCACGCAAACTTCTACGGTTGTGAGGTGGCATCACGCCGTGTGAAGAGCGTTAAAACGACACTGGCTCTGTACAATTTTTACAAAGTGGCTCTTTTTTCTAATCAGGAAAAAAAGTTATGAAATTATAAAAATAATTACAGAATCTATTATTGCGATGCAGCAAAAAATCAGGATTTCAGCAAAAGATTGCGTAGCGTGTCGAGCAGTGTTTGGTGATTGGAAGGGGGGTAGGGCAAAGCAGGTTGTTTACCCCAAACTGGGCTAGGCCAAGCAGGATCTTGATGGTGTCTAGCAATTACGTGCATGTGCAATTGGGGCACCATATTTCCCAGCGTGGCGATATTCATTTTATTGGCTTGGTAGTACGTATGCATGCGTTGTGCAACGTGATTGGTTTCTTCCCACAGGCGTTGTTGATCTGCGCTAGAAAGATCAAAGGTCTCGCGTATATCGGCTTGTCTAGGTACCAGAATGACCCACGGGTAGTGTTGATCATTCATGAGCAGTACTTTGCACAGCGGCAGGTCTCCAATTTCCAGTGTGTCTGCAGCCAGTGTGGGGTGTAACGTAAACATGAATGAAAGCCCTATTGAATATGCAAAGGAAGGGTGACGGGACCGTTGTTGACTAATGCTACCTGCATGTCGGCACCAAAAACGCCTGCACCTACGGTGTGATGCATGGTTTTGGCTTTGTCTACCAAGTAGGTAAAAAGGAAGCGTCCTAATTCAGGAGGCGCTGCGCGCATAAAGCTAGGGCGATTCCCTCGGCTAGTGTCTGCTGCTAGCGTAAACTGGCTTACTAATAAGAGACCGCCTTGGGTTTGCTGCAAGCTAAGATTCATTTTGCCGTCTTCATCATCAAAGATGCGCAATTTGAGCAGCTTATTTAGCAAGTTGTCTGCGGTTTCTGGAGTGTCTGAGGGTTCTGCGCAAACTAATACCATCATGCCGGCCTGAATGCGGGCTACTTCGGTGTCAGCAATAGTGACGCTGGCAGACTTAACGCGTTGTACCAGCGCTAGCATGAGGCAGGCTCCGCAAAGTAAGGGTAAGTTTGAATCGAGAATGAGAATAGTTTACTATTTGTGATCACGATCAAGGACTAGAAAGAGACAGCGGCATGCAGATTGTGTGTGCCGCGATTTGTAAGGAAAATTATTGTGCAAGAATCATCGTATCACATAGAAAAACAGATCCATCCTATTAAAGTACGCAGCGCGTGGGTAAAGTCTATTACCCGACCTACGCCGCACATGGCGCGTATTACGCTGCAGGGTGATGATCTGCACGATTTTTACTCCCCGGGCTTTGATGATCACGTAAAACTGCTGTTCTCAGAGCAAGCTGGGCAAGAATTGGCTGTACCACAAGTAGGTGAGCGTGGCTTGGTGTTTGATGAGGGTCAGGCTAAGCCGGTTATGCGCGACTACACGCCACTGGCGTATGACAATCAAGCTTGCGAAATGGTGATTGATTTTGTCTTGCACGGCACGGGCGTAGCATCCACATGGGCAGAACAAGCCAAAGAAGGCGATAGACTGTTGATGGCAGGCCCGCGTGGTTCAATGCTGATCCCTACTGTTTTTGATTGGCAGGTATTGGTGGGTGATGAAACGGCATTGCCAGCGATCACTCGCCGACTACGCGAACTCAAACAAGGTACAAAAGTAAGCGTTGTAGTAGCGATCAACCATGAAGAAGCCCGCATGCCATTGTCTAGTGCAGCGGATATTGATGTGCATTGGGTGGTGGAGCCTAACGGTGATGTCGCCCGTCAAAAAATACTCGCTACCTTGCAGTCGCTGGCAGCAGCTAAGCAAGGCGAAGGTTTTGCGTGGGGCGCTGTAGAGTACTCTCAAGTGGGGCCTGTGCGTGAGGCCTTGATGCAGCACTTTGACTTAGATGCATCCCGAGTCAAAGTGTCTAGTTACTGGCGTCGCGACGAATAACGCAACGCCAGTATGGTAGGCGGCTTATTTATCAGTGTGCAGTGTTAAGTCGCCTGCTTTAATCCAGTCCAAACGCCTGCATAGCCAGGCAAACAGCAAGCATAGCGTTGCAGGCAAAATGAAGTGCAGCAGCGCAATGGAAATCCATACCGAACTGCTGTAACCCATCGCTTCTAATGTACCCACCTGGCCTACTAAACCACTGGTGCCCATACCTGAGCCAGTAGGGATATTGCGCATGTCAAAAACCAATGCGCCTATAGGGGCCAGAATAGCCGACGCTAAAACGGGTGGAATCAAAATAAACGGGTTGCGTACTATATTAGGTAGCTGCAACATGCTGGTGCCTAAACCAATACCCAATAAGCCTGATGTGCCATTTTCTTTATAGCTCATCGCTGCAAAGCCCACCATTTGTGCGCAACAGCCAATGGTGGCTGCCCCGCCAGCTAGTCCTCCTAGTTGAAGGGAAATAGCGAGCGCAGCACTGGACATGGGGCTGGTCAGGATAATGCCCATGACTACAGCAATAATGATGCTCATAAAGAAGGGCTGTAGGGTAATGGCCCACTCGATGGTTTCACCTGTGGTGCGCATCATATCGCCTAGCCATGGGGCTACCCATGACGCAATGAGCGCGCCACTGATCAGAGCGCTGGCAGGCGTAGCAATAATATCTACAGGCGTGCTTTTATGTACCAGTTTACTGAGCTCGGTGCTAATGGCAACGGCTACAAAACATCCTACAGGGCCGCCGCCCACTTTTACGGCTAAGGTGCCAACAATAGCGCTGGCAAATAACACCATGGGTGGTGCTTGCAGGCCATAGGCAATCCCTACGCCAATAGCGGCCCCCATACCAGATTGAGCTATGGCGCCTACTTCTATCAGCCAAGGTAAATCCGTCCAGTTGCCTACGGTTTTTAAAATCAGTCCAATAATCAGCGAGCTGAACAACCCAAGGGTCATGTAATTCAGGGTTTGAATACCGTATCGCTGCAGGGAGAACTCAATGTTCCGTGAACGTAAAAAAGCCGCTACAGACATATAAACTCACTTTGAGTATAAATAAGATCTGCTAAGTGTATAGGAAGGCGGGGCTAGAGGGATAGTGCTTGTTGCAGTATTTGTGCGAAAAATACAGTGCGACGCACGTCTTTGCTTTGGCGAAGTTTGCTCGTCATCAGCGGCAGAAGCACGCGTTGTAATCGTTGTAGATGACGATTTACCTGTTGCAGGGCTTGTAGAACCCGTGCGTTCGGGGCTTTACGCAGATAACTGGCCAATAAGGTGCTGCCCATGTCTAGATCGTCTTTCAGATAGTGCAGTAGTGAGTTAAAACAAAGCAACACATCATAAGCCTGCGCTAAATGTAGGGGCATGGCGTTGCCGGTGTTTTCCTCAAAATCGATACGATAAACTTTGTGGTCTTTGACGGTGAGATTGCGTACTTGTGCGCCACCATGCCATTGATGGTGTGTATGTAGTTCAACTAATGAGTCCACTACGCTTTGTAATAGTTCTAGGTTTTTTGGGGCTTGAGAAAGCCTATTTTGCACAGACTCGCCTGTGTGTGTCATGACCAAATACTCTGGGGTCAGCAACAAGACTTCGGGAACCGCTATGCCGTGTTGTTTCAGTGCCTGTAAGCGTTTGGCCTCGTAGGCAATGCCACCCAGGCGTAATTGGCGTGGGTTGATCCAGACCTTAAAAAGTAGAGAGCCAAATAATGCGCTGCTAATTTCACGTAGCTTACGACCTGGTTCTTTGCGCGCAAATTTGACGACATAGGGAGTGTCGTCGTGATGCAGTACGATGGGCCTCATGGGCTTTTGTGGTACTAATGGCTCTATTTGGGTAATTAAAGCCTGAGCAAGCGGGTGGTCTTTTGTAAGCATTTGCTCATTTTAAAAGATGTGACAGATTTGTGAATGGCCTTAGTGATAGTTCTTGCTTTACATAAATTGCGTTGCTATAATCCTTTCTTCTTTGAGAAAGCAAAGATAAGCCCAGGTGGCGGAATTGGTAGACGCGCATGGTTCAGGTCCATGTGCCGCGAGGTGTGGAGGTTCGAGTCCTCTCCTGGGCACCAATCAAAAGATTAGTCTTTTGGCCGCATAACATAGTTATGTTATTTGCTTAGTTTCAAAGAGGTAGTGTAGTAAAAATGCCCAGGTGGCGGAATTGGTAGACGCGCATGGTTCAGGTCCATGTGCCGCAAGGTGTGGAGGTTCGAGTCCTCTTCTGGGCACCAAATTCCTAAAAAAGCCGATTGTTTTTATAACAGTCGGCTTTTTTGTATTGAGATTCCCGTGAGTGGGTGTGATTGCCATGCAAATTTCACCGACTAGGCTGGGTAACCATTGTATGCTATCACTTTGATGAGCGACTTCAACGCGAGGAAGCTGGGTGAGTCATACGCTGCATCCGCCTTCCAGTACTTAATTTGAACGGGAAGCCTTTTGCTGAAAAAAAATCAAAAAACTCCTCATCAGGGTAAAGCCCCTGAGTCTGTGTCAGAGCAAGGCGCATACGCGCCACCTCCTGATTTCGATCCTCAGATTCCCAGTCGGGAACAATTCTTGCAGTTCTTGCGAACATGTCCAAAGGGTATTGCCGTTAATGCATTGGCAAAAAAACTGGGCATGAGTTTTCCTTTACCTGTGGGTGCAGAGCGCCGCTTGGCAGCAATGCAACGTGATGAGCAAATTATGATTGATGATTCTGGTCATATTTCTCTGAATACTCGTTCGCAATTTATTGCGGGGGTAGTGCAGGGGCATCGAGATGGTTTCGGTTTTCTTATTCGAGATGAGGGTGGTCCGGATCTCTATTTGTCGCAACGTGAAATGTTGCGTGTACTGCATGGCGACCGTGTGTTGGTGCGTGCAGATGGTGAGTATCGCGGTAAACCAGAAGCAGTGATTGTTGAGGTGCTAGAGCGTCATACCAATAGATTGGTGGGGCGCTTGGTTATGGAACACGGTAATTACACCGTGGTGCCAGAAGATCAGCGTATCAAGCACGATATTTATGTAGCGCCTGCTGATTTGGCGAATGCCAAGCCAGGGCAGGTGGTTGTAGTAGAGATCACTAGACAACCTGCACGCCACACGCAGCCTATGGCTAAAGTGGTAGAGGTGCTAGGGGAGGTCGATGATCCAGGCATGGAAATTGAAATTGCTGTGCGCAAGTTCAATGTGCCTTTTGAGTTTAGTGATGCCGCTAGTCGTCAAGCAGAGCGTTTACCTGATGAGGTGCGCCCTAATGACCTTAAAGGCCGAGTAGATTTACGTGATCTACCTTTCATTACTATTGATGGTGAAGATGCGCGCGACTTTGATGACGCCGTGTACTGTGAATCAGTAGACATTGGTCAAGGTAAGCGTCCACGTGCGGGTTGGCGTTTGTTGGTGGCAATTGCTGACGTAAGTCACTATGTGCGACCTGGTGATGGCATAGATGGCGATGCGATCGAGCGTGGTACCAGTGTGTACTTCCCGCGTCGTGTGATTCCTATGTTGCCGGAATCGCTGTCCAACGGTATTTGCTCGCTGAATCCTGGCGTTGATCGCTTGGTGTTAGTGTGCGACATGATTATCCCTGCTGATGGAGCAACGGCCGGTACGGTTACTGCCTATCAGTTTTACGAAGCCGTGATTCATTCGCATGCACGTACTACCTACACTGGCGTGTGGGGAGCGTTGCAACAGCCTGATGGTCCTGCCGCCCAAGAAATGGCTGAGGTCTTGCCGCAACTGCATACCGCTTATGAGCTGTATCGTAAGTTGGCAGAGCAGCGTCGTGTGCGTGGCGCTATAGAGTTTGATACGGTAGAAACTAAAATCGTATGTAACCCATTGGGTCGCATTGAGCGCATCGAGCCGTTGGTGCGTAATGATGCACACAAACTGATTGAAGAATTTATGTTGGCTGCTAATACATGTGCAGCTGACTTCATGAGTCGTCACCGTCGACAAGGTCTCTATCGCGTACACGAAGGACCTACGCCTGAAAAACTACAGAAATTGCGTGATTTCTTGCGTACGTTGGGCTTGTACTTAGAGGGTGGCGATGAGCCAGGCACTGAGGATTACGCCAAGCTCATGCAAAGTGTGCGTGGTCGTAGCGATTTCGGGATTATTCAAACTATGTGCTTGCGCTCTATGCAGCAGGCGGTCTACAGCCCTGAGAAGCTGGGACACTTTGGTTTGGCCTATAAGCTTTATACGCACTTTACGTCACCTATTCGCCGTTACCCCGATTTGCTGACGCATCGTGTCATCAAGAGCATTTTGCAAGGTAAGCCTTACGAGCCTGATCTGCCAGATGAAGCGGGTGAGTCTACGCTTAGCGCGGCTAAGCGTCAGCAATCTAAGTGGGAACGTCTTGGTGTGATGCTGTCTGCGCGTGAGCGTCGTGCTGATGAGGCGTCTTACGATGTGCAGGCTTGGCTGAAATGCTACTTTGTCAAAGAGCATATAGGTGAAGAGTTCAGCGGGAAGATCACCGGCGTTGCTAACTTCGGCTTGTTTATCACGCTGGATGCGCTGTATGTGGAAGGCTTGGTGCATATCTCTGAGTTAGGGGCAGATTACTTTGTCTTTAACGAAGCCAGCCATGATCTGCGCGGCGAGCGTACAGGTATACGCTACAAATTGACAGATGCTGTGCAAGTGCAGGTCGCTCGTGTTGATCTGGAAGCGCGCCGCATTGATTTTCGTTTGGTGAAAGGTACAGGCTACGAAGCCTTGATGTCACCGTCTAACGAAAATGCTCGTGGTAAACCACAGAAAAAAGCAGCGCCAGCCAAACCTAAAGCATTAAAAGGCACGTCTAGTGAACGACGTGCTACAGCACGCAAAGCCGCCAAAGCGGCCGCGCGCGAAAAAAACATCAAAGCCCGCGCTGCAAAAAAGCGGGTTAAACGCTAGTTGAAGGAACAGTATGTCATTGCAGGTATTGGCGGGTTTTCATGCCATACAATCGCGCATGCGCCATGCGCTTGAGTCTATTCAAGAACTCTATGTAGAAGAGGGTAGGCGTGACAAGCGCATGCAGGCCTTTGTGGATCAGGCTCAAGGGCGTGGCATTCGTGTCATGTTCGTGGATAAAAAACGCTTAGATGGCATTAGTCAGGGTGTGCGCCATCAGGGTGTTGTGGCATTGGCCAAAGAAGTGGCACTAGCATTGGATCTAGACGAGTTACTTGATCAAGTAGAAGACCGTAAAGAAAAAGCCTTCTTATTGTTATTGGATGGCGTAACAGATCCGCATAACTTGGGCGCTTGTCTACGTACGGCAGATGCCGCTGGTTGTCATGCAGTAATCGCACCGCGTGATCGCGCTGTGGGTTTGAATGCTACGGTGCGTCGTGTGGCCTGCGGGGCAGCTGAAACGGTCCCTTACTTGACGGTGACGAACTTGGCTCGCACCATGCGCGAGCTTAAAGATCGTGACATTTGGTTAGTGGGCACCGACGACGAAGCCACACACAGTTTGCATGCTGTCGATGCGCGAGCCGCAATGGCATGGGTGATGGGGGCAGAGGGCGAAGGTATGCGTCGCTTGGTGCGTGAAACATGTGATGAGCTGGTTTCCATCCCTATGCTAGGTTCTGTGGAGAGCTTAAACGTGAGTGTGGCCAGTGCGGTATGCTTGTATGAGACGGTGCGTCAGCGTCAGGTAGGTGTGTAACCGGCCATATACATATATAGCCATAATGTATAAGTAACTAACCAACCCTTTGCAGATAAGCCGTCATAATAAATAGTTTGATGACGTCCACATGCAGGCATAGGGTGTGCTTGCATGTACTAGTTGAGTGCATATATGTCTGCAAATGGGTTTACAACCGAAGTAATACATTCCGATCGCCGCCAAGGTAGTGAGTGCGGTGCAGTACATCAACCGCTGCATCCCTCTACCGAGTATGCGTTTTCTGATGCACGAGAGTTGGCAGCGGTATTTCAAGGAAAGGCGGGGTTTAGTTATGCTCGCCAAGGCACGCCCACTACAGCGGCGCTAGAAAAACAAGTCACCAAAATGGAGCAGGGCACAGCAAGCGTCAGTTTTGCGTCTGGCATGGCTGCGCTCAGCGCTATTTTCTTGACCCTGCTTAAAGCGGGCGACCACCTGATTTCCAGTAAGTATATTTTTGGCAATACCAACAGCCTGTTGTTAACACTGCAGGGCTTTGGTGTAGAGGTTACGTTGGTAGATGCTACCGATGTAGAGCACGTACGTGCAGCCCGCAAAGCCAATACTCGCATGGTGTTTACCGAGACTATTGCTAACCCTGGGACGCAAATTGCCGATCTGCAGGGTATAGGTGAATGGTGTAACCAAGAGGGCTTGCTGTATGTCTTGGATAACACGCTCTCCACGCCGTGGTTGCTGACAGGGCGCCGTGTGGGGGCGTCGTTAGTCATGAATTCGCTGTCCAAATACATTGCAGGGCATGGTCAGGCGCTGGGTGGCATGGTAACGGATACGGGTCTGTTTGATTGGTCTGATTATCCGAATATTTCTCCGGCCTATAGACAGGGCAATCCGCAGTCTTGGGGGCTTACCCAGATCAAGAAAAAAGGTTTGCGTGATATGGGGGGCACCTTGTCTTCAGATGCTGCGCATCGTATCTCGGTGGGGGCAGAGACCTTACCGCTACGCATGCAAAAGGCCTGTGACAACGCCAACCGTTTGGCGCATTTCTTAGCACAGCATCCTCGTGTGACAGCGGTGAAGTACCCAGGTCTAGACTCTCACCCTCAGCATGAACGTGCTCAGCAGCTCTTTGATGGGCGTTTTGGGGCACTTTTGGCGGTAGAGCTGGCGGCGGATATTGATGTCTTTGATTTCTTAAATCGCTTGAGGGTAGTAGCCTTGGCTACGCACTTGGGGGATACGCGTAGTCTCACTCTCCCTGTGGCTCATACCATCTACTATGAAATGGGTGCAGAGCAGCGTGCGTTGATGGGAATTGCCGATAATCTTTTACGGATTTCGATCGGAATTGAAGACTATGCCGATCTGGAAGGCGATTTCTCGCAGGCTCTAGAGCAGCGATAGGGCTTTTAGCATATTTTTGGACGTGAGTTAAGGGTTAGGCTGAAAAATCGTTCCATGAATATGAGAAAAGTGAAAACATCAGTAAATATGCGGGTTACAGAGCACTAATTGCTTGACAGGGTACTGATTCAAAGGCTTAATACGGCTTAGCTCGCTACGAGACACATCATGAACCGTCAGGTACAGCGCTCACTAAATTAGAGCGCTATGTGCACTTGAAAGGCGTGGCTATTTTTTAGCTTAAGCTGTTCCGAATTTTGTGGGCGGCAATTACAAACATCAGGGGTATTCCTTAAATGAACAAAACCGAGCTTATCGACTTCATTTCTAACAAGGCTGACCTGTCCAAAGCAGATGCTGGACGCGCATTGGATGCGTTCATCGATGCGGTTACCACCACATTAAAAGAAAAGGACACCGTAACGCTGGTAGGTTTCGGTACTTTTGCTGTGTCCGAGCGCGCTGCTCGCACAGGCCGTAACCCACGTACAGGCGAAACAATCGAGATCGAAAAAGCCGTTGTGCCTAAGTTCCGTCCAGGTAAAGCACTGAAAGATGCAGTAAATTAATAAATCTTTCAAAAAGTACTTGCAAGGTTTTAAAAACGATCCTATACTTCTGTTTCTGGTTCGGAACACAACAAACCAAATGGGTGCTTAGCTCAGCTGGTAGAGCGGCGCCCTTACAAGGCGTAGGTCGGGGGTTCGATCCCCTCAGCACCCACCATTTGATTTGAAGTGAAAACCAAGCAAAATGAAGCCCTAACGTGAAAGCGTCAGGGCTTTTTTGTTTTCTATCGTTTTGGGTTTTGCGGAAGCATTGAAGCTGCTTTCTCATGGCGGTTAGGCTGCATAGAAAGAGTTGATACTGTTGTCATACGATTGCTAGTTACTCACTTTACGAGTAGGGCAGACTCATAAATGCCAGCAAGGCTTGTGATGCGTGCCTGAAACGATAAAAACATACTGTATAGATAAATGTTAGTAAATCTATCAAATAGCTGTTGACAGATTTTGCAAAAGCATCCTATACTTATGTTCTTGGTTCGGTACACAGAAAACCAAATGGGTGCTTAGCTCAGCTGGTAGAGCGGCGCCCTTACAAGGCGTAGGTCGGGGGTTCGATCCCCTCAGCACCCACCATTTGTTTAATGTGACAAACCTCGCAACGAGAAGCCCTAACGTGAAAGCGTCAGGGCTTTTTTGTTTTCTGAGCGGCTATAAGTATTCTTAAAGCCGTAACTATAGTGACAGCAGTTCTGCCCCGTTCTGTGTTAGCTAGGCATAAAAAAAGAGCCCCATAAAGAGGCTCTTCTTCTCTAGAGCTGTTAATGCGCTTCTCTGCGCCGCAGAGAAGTCGCTAACGGCTTAGAACGAGTAGGTCACACCTACGCTACCAAACACGCTGGTTTTGTCTTCCACGATTGGGCTATCAGCCGCGTCACCCAGCAAACGTTTAAAGCCCAGCACGCCAACTAGGTTCCAGTTTTGGCTCAGCTCTTGATTCCACGTACCAAACAGTGAAGCAGATTTGAAGCCAGAGGAAGGGTTGTAGCGAGTTAGGCGGCCACCGCTAGCATTAGCTTCATGCTGCTTCACGCCAAAAAAGGTTTTCATGGAATCGCCGCTAGCCCATTCAGTGTTCGCACCTACGCGGAATGTAGTGCCTGCTGCCGACCATACTTGGTAGGAGCCACGGAACTCAGCTACGCCACCGTAACCGTTATGCAGGGCTTGGTAATAGGCGGCACCCAAGGCCCAGTTGCCTGGACGCCATTCGGTAAACACACCAGCGTTACCGTGGAATTTGATGCGGTCTGTACCAGTCAGATGGGACGACATGCTGGCACGACGGCCAAGGCCCATACCTAGAAATACACCAGCGCTCCAATCATTGGTAATTTCTGTCTGCCAGCCAGCACTGGGCAAGCCAGCACGAGGGGAGATAAAGAAATTACCGTTCTTGTAATCAATGATGGGGGAGGGCAAAGCGCGGTAGTCTTCAGAGCCTTCGTATTTAGGAATAAAACCTACACCTACACCAATGGTGTTTTTGGCGTGTAGCCCAGTAGAAAGTAAACCTAAAGTGATTGCTGCGGTAGAGCACAGCAGTGTTTTGCGCGCAGATGAGAATACAGACATGATAGATAAGGAATACGGTCAATGAATATGGACAGAGGGCATACCTATAGGTCGCCACGCTCTGATCGTAGAGCCTTATCTTACCGTGTTTTATACTGCAAAGCGACCCGTAATTCGCTTTGTTATGTTAAGGTTTTTTTATTTGTAAGAGATTTTTCTGCGTATTCTTAAATAATCAAAAGTAATAAGCAAAAATTTATTTATTCGTTCTTGTATATGAAGGGGCTTGATAGACTTGGCTTTTATCATCACGCTCACCGAGATGTACTCATGAGTATAGAAGTACGGAATTTACGCAAACAGTTTGGTTCATTTACGGCGCTGCACGATGTCACGCTGGACTTCCCTGATGGCGAGTTGGTGGCCTTACTTGGGCCGTCAGGCTGCGGTAAAACGACGTTGTTGCGCATCGTAGCGGGTTTAGAGCATGCAGATGCCGGGCAGGTGGTAATCAACGGCCAGAACATGGCCTCTGTGGGTACGCGCGAGCGCCAAGTAGGCTTTGTGTTTCAGCATTATGCATTGTTCAGACACATGACAGTGTTTGACAACGTGGCATTTGGATTGCGTGTGAAACCGCGTAAAGAGCGCTTAGATGAAACCGAGATTAAACGTCGCGTGAAAGCCTTGCTTGAACTGGTACAACTGGACTGGTTAGGCGATAGATACCCCGCTGCTTTATCGGGTGGGCAGCGTCAACGTATCGCATTGGCCAGAGCCTTAGCTGTTGAACCTAAAGTGCTGTTGTTGGATGAGCCTTTTGGTGCGCTGGATGCCAAAGTCCGCAAAGAGCTGCGTAGTTGGTTACGACGATTACACGATGAGTTACATATTAGTACGTTGTTTGTGACACACGATCAGGAAGAGGCCATCGAGGTGGCTGACCGTATTGTGGTGTTGAACAAAGGACATGTAGAGCAACAGGGTAATCCGCAAGATGTGTATGAGCATCCTGCCTCGCCATTTGTGTATGAGTTCTTGGGGGCTGCTAACCGTCTGCCTGGTGTGGTGCAGTCTGGTACCTTTAAAGCTGACCCAGATCTAGGCCAGTTCTCTATGGAGTTTGGCACTACCCAGAAAGAAGGAAATGTAGTGGGTTTTGTTCGGCCGCATGACATTGATTTGTTGAATACCACCTCAGCACCAGGGGTGTCAGTACAGATAGATCGTGTGATTCCCTTGGGTGGGATGGTACGTGCTGAATTAAAATTGCCACACCAAGATCAATCGTGGGAAGCCGAGTTCGATCAGTTAACCTGGGCAGGTTTGGCACTGAAAGAAGGCATGCAAGCGGTTGCTAGGCCAAGGAAGTTTAAAGTTTTCCCGGCCTAACGATTATTGATTGAGCGAGATGAGGTTTACTTGTCTCGCTTTTCTTTATTCTGTTATTGAGAATAGTTAGCATTACTGTTACTATGGCGTTTTGCTTTTAAGCAGGTTCCCCAACTTTGTGGGCTAACATTTCCTGAATTGATTATGCAGCAGCTTCACACCTCTTATACCGGTAGCTCACGCTGGATCCTCAAAGGCACAGCGCTCGCTATAGCTCTGGGTTTACATGCAGGTGTATTGGCCACCGTGTTCATGAGTGATGAGCCTAAAATGGTTGGTGAGCCAGCCATGGAACAAATCGTTGGTGTGGATTTACTAGAGTTCCCTGATCCTGATCCCGGCGAACCTCAATTGGCACAAGCGGAAATTGAACAACCGCCAGAGCCCGAAGAAATTGTAGAAGAAGAGCCTGAACCCGAGCCGGAAGAAGAAGTTGAACCGGAACCTGAGCCAGAGCCTGTGGTGGAAGACCCGGTGATCCCTGAGCCAGTTGTTCAGCCTAAACCCAAACCAAAGCCTAAACCAAAACCGCAGCCTCGTCCTGAGCCTACACCTAGGCCAGAGCCTGCGGAACAACCGGCTGCACCCGCTACACGTAATGTGGCAACTGAAACCCCTAGCACAACACAAGCGGGTGGTCAGCAAGCCGCACAAACTGTAGACCCGAATAGACCTAGAGTGATTAGCCAAGTGAATTACTTGGGGCCACCACCACAACCTGTATACCCACGTGCGTCAGAGAGACGTCGTGAACAGGGGCGTGTGATTGTGCGTGTACTGATTTCTACCGAAGGTTCGGTGATTGATGTGAGTGTACGTACATCATCAGGGCATAGCCGATTGGATGAAGCCGCTATTAGTGCGGTACGTCGTGCGCAGTTCAAACCTTATACCGAAAATGGCGTGGCATATCGTGCTATGGCCGATATCCCATTTGACTTTGTTTTATAGGACGTAAATATGATGCAGGAGCTTCTTGAGGCTGCTCTGCTAGGACTGGCGCAGGTGAGCGCAGCGACAGCAGATGCTCAACCCCTTGTTGATGCGGCAATACAGACACAGAATGTAGCCCAGCCTGTAGTAGATGCTGCGGCTCAGGCAGCACAACCGCTGGCGGGTGCGGCTGTGGAGTTGTCTCAAACAACAGAAATGCTTGCCCCCGCTTTGGCTGGTGCTGGCGACGTTCCAGTGATGACGCAAGAAGCCGCTTCTACCGGTATGCTGCACTTCATCGCGCAAAGTGACATGGTAGGTAAAAGCCTATTTGTGATTTTGCTGATTATGTCACTGGCGAGTTGGTATTTGATTTTTGCCAAAGCCTTTGTGTCCTACCGCTTAAAACGTCGTTCTAACAACTTCCTGCGTGAGTTCTGGGCAGCTAGTTCGTTGGAACAAGTAGAAAACGAAATTGCTACGCATGGCGCTAACGAGCCATTCGCGCATTTGGCTAGCCACGCTATTCATTCCCGTAACCACCATGCGCGTTACGGTGCATTGAAACTGGAAGAAAAAGGCTCTACAGACTCATTTGTGATGCGCATTATGCGTAAAGTCATTGATGAAGAAACCGCTCGCTTGGAAAATGGCTTAACGCTGTTGGCGTCTGTGGGTTCTACTGCACCGTTTGTGGGTCTGTTCGGTACGGTATGGGGTGTGTACCATGCGCTGATCAACATCGGTCTATCCGAAGAAGTGGCATTGAACAAGATTGCTGGCCCTGTGGGCGAAGCACTGATCATGACTGGTTTGGGTTTGGCTGTAGCGATTCCAGCGGTATTGGCGTACAACGCTTTTGTACGTACAAACCGTGTGTACTTGGCTAAGCTGGATGCTTTTGCTCATGACTTGTTTACCTTCTTGACTACAGGCCAGCAAGTGCCTGATTCAAATGGCAATGGTCGTGGTCCAATCGGTACAGCACCACGCGTTGATGAACCTGTAGGCGTGGGCGCATCAGTAGCACCTGTACCTGCAGGGGGTGAGTAATCATGTCTTTTGGAAGCTTTGATAGCCGTTCCTCATCACAGACAGCCGCCGAGATTAATATGGTGCCGCTGATCGACGTGATGTTGGTGCTGCTGGTGATTTTTCTGATTACCGCACCGTTGCTAACGCATAGCATCAAAGTGCAATTGCCACAGGCTACTGCTCAGCCTGTGGAAAAAGACGCCAAGTCATTGGATTTGGCCGTCACGCTAGATGGTGCATTGTTCTTAAACAATGACCCAGTGGCAATGGAAGACTTAACGCAAACCTTGGCTATTTATGCTCAAGAGAAGCCGCAGCCAGAAATTCGTATTCGTGCAGATCAAGAAACACGTTATGAAATCTTGGCTCAGGTAATGAGCAAAGCCAAAGCGGCTGGGATGGTACGTTTGGGCTTTGTCACTCGCCCAGGCGCAGAGCAAGGAGCCGCTACTCCTGCACCAGCTGCGGCAACGGATAAGCCAGCGGGTAATACCGCTACGCCGTAAAATCCGTTATGCTGTTAAGCCGCAGAGCAGCGGCAGCATTCACCCCGTTGAAGCTTACGCCTCAGCGGGGTTTTTCTTTTTTAGTACCAACGAATCACTGTGAAATCCGCGTATGCGTCTATTACTTATAGAAGATGATGTCAGTTTAGGGCCTGCATTGCAGGAGTACTTGATGAGCCAAGGCTATGCCGTTGATTTGCAGGCAGATGGCACAGGTGGCTTGGGTGCATTGTCCGCAGTGGAGTATGAACTGGTGATTCTGGATTTAAATTTGCCAGATATTAGTGGTTTGGATTGGCTGCGTACCATACGCCAAAAAGGTATGGCGGTACCGGTATTGATTCTGACTGCACGTGATGAGTTGGAAGATAGGGTGGCCGGGTTAGATGCGGGCGCAGATGATTACGTGGTCAAGCCCTTTGAACTGGCCGAATTAGCAGCGCGCATACGTGCCTTTGCTAGACGCAGTGTAGGGCAAGCGCAATCGGTGTTGGAAGTGGGGCCATTGCTATTTGATATGGTGAGCCGCGAGCTACGCGTGCATGACCAACGTTTGGCTTTATCTGTGCGAGAGCTTTCCGTGTTGGAAATGCTCATGGCTAGAGTAGGTAAGGTGGTAACTAAACAGCAGATCGTGGCATCGTTATCTGCGAATGATGCTGACTTTAGTGAGAATGCGGTAGAAGTCTATGTGTACCGTCTGCGCAAACGTCTAGAGGGCTTACCGTTGCAAATACAAACTGTACGAGGGTTTGGGTATTCGCTGGAATTGCAAAGCGAGTAGTAAAAGCTGACGGTGCTGTGGATCAGGAGCGCACATGACAATGACAAAACGAAAAGGCATTCCTGCATTCTGGCAGCAAAATAGTTTGGCTCGACATTTGGTGGTGCGCTTGATGCCCCCCATTGTCATGTTGGTGATTCTGGATTTGGCCGTCACCTGGGTACTCACGCGGAAAATGCAGATAGAAGAGTGGATGCTGCGTGATATTTTTTGGACGATGGCGCTGACCCAACTGATTTTGGTGGGGTTGTTTACGTGGGTGTTAGTACGTGGTGTGCGTAGCGGCTTGGCGGCTATCCATGACTTAGCAGAACAGATCACCGAGCGTGATGAAGACGATACTCTGAGCCCCTTAAATGTGTCAGGCGTACCTCAAGAGGTCTTGCCACTGGTGTTGCACATGAATACCCTGCTTGCGCAGTTGGATGATACGCTGCAGGCTCAGAAACGATTCATAGGCCATGCAGCACACCAGTTTCGTACTCCGCTCAGTAGCTTGCGATTAGAGTCTGAACTCATGTTGGCGCAAGATCTACCATTGGATGTACGTACGCGTGCTGAGCGTATTAAACGCATCTCAGATCGTATGATTCGTTTGGGTGAGCAGTTGCTGGTACTTGCTAAGGCCGATGCCTCTACCAGCCCCAGAGACAGCTTGGAACGCCTAGATTTATGCGAATGGTCCAGAAATACCGGTGGGGAATGGTTGGCGAATGCACGCGAAAAGGGCATGCAACTGCAGTTAATCGCGCCTGATCAACCTGTATGGATTGATGCTGACCCCATTTTATTGGGCGAGCTGCTCTCTAACCTCATCGATAATGCGTTGAATTATGGTGTGGGGGGCAATAACCAGCTTTCCATACGCATTAATACCAACCCGCCTTCGTTAGCCGTGGAAGACAATGGTGTAGGTATTCAAGAGCAAGATGCGCAACAAGTGTTTGAGGCTTTTTATCGCGCACCATCACAAGCGCATAAAGGCCGTGGAGCTGGCTTGGGGTTGGCTATTGTGAGGGAAATTGCCGTGGTACACGGCGCATGGGTCAAATTGAACAGTAGACCGCATTTTCCGGGAACCCAGATCATGGTGATCTTTCCGGGTCCCCGTATTGGTACACGTTTACGACGTCAGCGTTTTCAGTCTGTAGACTGAGCAGATTCGTCGTCATCAGCTGGGTGATCGTCTGAGTCTATGCGGCTCACACGTACTTCACCCACGCGTCGGTCTACCATTTCCACGATCTCGAAGCGTAGGCCTTCACTTTCAATAACATCACCAACTTTAGGCAAAGCATCTAAGCTTTCTAGCATAAAGCTGGCAACTGAATTGAAGTTGCGGGCAATGCTTAAGTGGTTAGGTAGGTTCAGTTCTTGTGCCAAATGGAACAAGTCGGTACTGCCTTCTACTAGCCATTCATTGTCATCGACTTTACGTATGGCGGGTTGCTCGTCTTCATCGGGGAACTCACCAGCAATCGCTTCCAGAATATCTATAGGTGTGAGTAGGCCTTCAATAGTGCCGTACTCGTCAGCCACCAAAACAAACTGCCCTTTAGATTGTTTCAGCATCTGAATAACCATCAGTGGGTCAGTGTGCTCATGAGCAATAATGGGCGCACGTAATTCAGACCATTGGGTGACCACATCGTTGTCTTTAAGGTCGGCCAGCAAGTCTTTGCTTTTGGCTACACCAATAATGTGATCTAGCTGACCGTTACAGACTGGCAAGAAACTGTGTGGTGTATCACGCAACAACTGGCGGATGTTTTCGGCGGAGTCTTCCGTATTCACCCAGGTGATTTCGTTTCTGGGTGTCATCAGCGAACGTATAGGGCGCTGACTCAGGTTCAATACACCGCTAACCATTTTGCGTTCTTCAGCCTTGAAAGCGGAATCCACAAGATCATTTACCGCATGGCTATCGGCAGTACCTTCGTTTTCGTCATCAGTAGGTTTGCTGCTAAGCAAACGCATTACAGCGTCTGCCGTACGATCACGCATAGGAATGCGTGCTTGATGACGCAATACGCTACGACGTGCTAGCTGGTTGAAGAACTCGATAACAATAGAGAAACCGATAGCGGCATACAAATAGCCTTTAGGAATCGTTAAGCCTAAGCCTTCAGCAGCTAAGGCCAGGCCGATCATTAGCAAGAAGCTTAAACACAGCACCACAACGGTAGGGTGAGCGTTCACAAAGCGTGTCAGAGGCTTGGAAGCCCACATCATCAAGCCAATAGAGATGATGACGGCGGCCATCATGACAGGCAGGTGGTCTACCATACCTACCGCTGTAATGACGGCGTCTAGCGAGAATACGGCGTCTAGCACCACAATCTGCGCTACGACTATACCGAAGCTGGCGTAGGCTTTGTTTTTCTCACGCACCATCGGCGGGCCTTCTAGGCGCTCGTGCAATTCGCTGGTGGCTTTAAATAGCAAGAATATACCGCCCATCAGCAAAATAAGATCGCGTCCGGAGAATCCGAAGGAGCCGATGGAAAATAGCGGGGTTTTCAGTGTGACCAGCCACGAGATGACGCTAAGCAGAATGAGCCGCATCACCAGAGCCAGTGAGAGGCCGATAATACGTGCACGGTCCCGCTGGTGCGGAGGCAGTTTATCAGCCAGGATGGCGATAAAAATTAGGTTGTCTATACCCAGTACTATTTCAAGTACGACGAGGGTAATTAAGCCCGCCCATATGTTCGGGTCTACAAGCCATTCCATGATGTTGATTGAAGAGAAAAAGAAAAATAATAGGGTCTTTATATGACAGTCATGTCATTAGAGCTTGGGTTCGGCATCCTGCTCCTCTATGGGAGGAGATTTATGCGGTAAATCCATGTGACCGGGCTCGTTGGGGGCATAAGTAACCGTACGTTGGCTAAGTTCGCGTTTGATGGCTGCACGCATCAGCAAAATAGCAGTAACTGGGGAAGTGATTACTAGCAATAGCGTAATCAGCAGCGGATGAACAATAACGTGATCGCTTAGGTAAGAATACATCAACACCATTGCTAGCAGCATAAAAAACACACCTAAGGTGTTACCCAATGTAGGGGCGTGCATACGGCTAAAGAAATGACGTAGGCGTATAAGTCCTAACGATCCTACTAGTGTAATGATACCGCTGAGTATCAGTAGTAGGGCTGTAGGGATGCTAATCCAGAGTGGAATATCGTTCATGGCTCAATTACCTCACCACGTAACAAGAACTTGGCCATGGCAGCAGAGCCTACAAAGCCAAACAGTGCAATCAGCAACGCAATATCAAAATACAGGCGTGAGTCAAAACGCATGCCTAGCGCTAAAAGCGCCAGCATGCCGTTGACGTACATGGTATCCAGCGCCAACACACGGTCGCAGGCGGTAGGGCCGGTAGATATTCTATAGGCCGCAACGCTCATGCCAATTACAAAACAAGCCAAAGCAAAAAGGCTAGACCAATAAATGATGCTGTTCATTCAAAAATCTCTATAAGCGGCTGTTGATAGCGTTTCTGTATGGTGTCCAGCCACTGCTGTTCATCTTTGAGGTCCAACACATGCAGTGTCAGAATATTCTTTTCCTCGTTGAAACCAGACCACACTGTGCCAGGCGTATACGTCACGATGCAGGCGAGGGCACTTAACCCATGCGGGTCAGTGATAGTCAGGGGGATATCCAAAAAGCCGGGAGTGGCTCCTGATTTATCGCCTTTCAGTACGATTTTTCCTACCTCGATGTTGGAGTTCACAATATCAACGAATACGTTGAACATCAAACGTAGAGCAGTAAAGGGGCGACGTAAGCTAGCGCGTACAGGTCTGAACGGGATAGCAGCCAAAGACAATAAAATAGCCAGTACTGCACCTAGAGCAATATTGCCGGGAGACAGGGAGCTATTGAGTAGCAGCCAAAACACCAATAAAAACACGGGCAGAATCAGAAAGCTGAGTTTTTTTCTCATGGTGTTTCTCCTGTGTGCACAGGGCGATCCGCATTTTTCATGAGTACGGCATTAATGTAGGCGCTAGGACGATCCAAGTAACGGGCAGTACCTTCCAGGTAACTAGTGATGGGGCCAGCTTGAATACTCAGCCATACGCAGATAGTGATCAGTACTGTCACAGGTAATGCTTCGGTAGGACGCAAACGAGGCACACTGATGTTGTTGTGACTCCAGAACAAGCGAATACCAGTACGTGACAAGGCAATAATGCCGATAAAGCCAGCCAGTAATATAGTGGCGGTGAATATCCACGCGTTTAATGGGTCTGGCGTATAGCTAGAAGCTTGTAGCGCTGCCAAAATTAATGAGAACTTGGCTACAAAACCTGAAAGTGGAGGCAAGCCAATAATAATTAAGGCGCAAGCAATAAAGCTCATGCCTAGAAACACCAAGGCAGCAGGAATGGCTCTACCAACGACGTCAGAGGTGTTTTCGTCATCCTCGTCGTCGGTTAGCGCAAAGGCCTCGGCACTGGCCGCCAAAAAGTCAGAACCAAAGCTTTGTGCGCGGTTCACCATTTCCAGCAGCATAAAGAAAGCGCCTAAGCCCAATACTGAACTAATCATGTAGTACAGGGCTGGGCCAGTTAGGATCACACCTGGCATACCTAGGGCAGCTAACAGCGTACCGGATGATAGGATCACACAGTAGCCAGCCATACGTTGTGTGTTGTGGGCAGCCAAGGTACCAACAGCACCAAAGATCAACGTGGCAATACCGGCGGGGAACATCCAAGCCCCACCAAAGGCAGCGGGTGCACCAGTAGGTTCTAGCAAGGTACCTATGCGTAGCAGTGCGTAGATACCTACTTTGGTCATGATAGAAAACATACCGGCTACGGGCGGACTACTGTTGGCGTATCCGTCGATTAACCAGTAATTCAAAGGCCATGCAGCTGCTTTGATCAGGAAGGCTATGCCTAAAACGGCCGCTGCACTTTCAAACAGCAAGCGGTCAGGGCCAGAGAGGTGGCCGGCTTTGACTGCTAAGTCTGCCATGTTCAATGTGCCGGTTACGCCGTAAATCAGCGCCAGTGCAATCAACAGCAGGAAAGAGGCAATCAGGTTAACCGCAATATAGTGCAAACCTGCATTAACACGGGCTCGGCCTGAGCCGTGTAGCATCAAGCCATAGGACGCGGCGAGCAGTACTTCAAAGAATACGAACAGGTTAAACAAGTCACCGGTCAGGAAAGCGCCGTTCAGGCCCATCAACAGCAATTGGAACAGAGGGTGGAAGTGCACCCCTGAACGGTCCCAGCGTGCCGTAGCGTAAATCCAGGTTGTGGCTCCTAATACCGCAGTGAGCAACAACATTAAGGCGGATAGACGGTCTACAACTACAACGATGCCAAATGGCGCAGGCCAGTCACCTAATAGGTAGACACCTACCCCCTCAGGCCATGAGGTTTCGATGGTGCCGTCAGCCATGTTGAGCAGCAGCACCGCGACCAGTAATTGCAACGTAAAAGAGATAACGCTAAGCGCTATTTTGTACCGACGGTATTTATCCTGGCGTAACAGCATCAAGCCCGCTGCAATCAGCGGAATGATAATGGGGAAAATTGGCAGGTGTTTCAACAGCATCACAGCTCATTTTCCTCGCGGCCGTCTACGTGGTCTGTGCCGCTTAAGCCGCGGTTGGCCAGTAGTACTACTAGAAAAAGGGCAGTGGTGGCAAAACCGATCACAATAGCTGTTAGAACTAAAGCTTGGGGCAGGGGGTCGGCGTAGTTGCTTGGGTCAGAGCCCAATTCAGTTCCAATCACTGCAGGCGCATTGAGGGTGATGCGCCCCATGGAAAAAATGAATAAGTTAACGGCATAGGACAACAGGGAAAGACCCATGATGACCTGGAACGTACGGGGACGTAGCAGTAACCAGACGCCTGAGCCGGCCAAAATACCTATAGCTAAAGAGAGAACGATTTCCATTATTCTTCGGTATTTAGTGAGTTTTGGGGAGCGGGCAGTTTCCGGTAGAAACGCAGTGACTGGTGAGCCAATGCCAGCAACATCAAGATGGTAGAACCTACAACCAGCATGTAGACGCCAATATCAAAGAGCAGTGCGCTGCTGGTGTGAATTTCACCTACCCATGGCAGGGAAAGATCCCACTCTAGCGCTGCCAAGAAGGGGCGGTTAAACCACCAAACTATCATGGCAGCAAAACCAGCCAGTAGCATGCCCAGCGAGATCCAAGTTTGTGGATGCAGCAAGGGGCGGGACTCAACCCAGACAATGCCGTTCACCATGTATTGAATCAAAATAGCCGTGGCCATAATCAAACCACCCACAAAACCACCACCAGGTAGATTGTGACCACGCAGCAAGAAGTAGATGGAGATCAATGCAGCAATAGGCAGCAAGATACGCATCAATATAGCGGGAACTTTCGTTACCCCATAGGGTACGTGTTGGTCAGGATCAGGCTCTTCAAATGTCGCTGTCTCAAGCGGGGACAGTTCATCAGCGTTCTGTATAAGTTGACCGTATTTGTGACGTATTTCAAGCGGTGTGGTTATGGTTTCAACTGGAGGGCGGAATCGACGCAGCAGGGCATAGACGCTTAGTGCCACAATACCCAATACAGTGATTTCACCAAAGGTATCAAAACCACGGAAGTCCACAAGAATCACGTTCACCACGTTTGCGCCCCCACCTAGTGGCAGCGCTTGCTGTACCAAGAAGGGCGACACGCCATCCTCAACAGGTGGTCTGGTCATGATGGTGTAGGCCAATACAGATAGGCCCGCACCGGATAGCACAGCAATGGTTAAGTCACGGCCTCGACGGCGTAATGCTTTAAAGCGTGATAGCGGTGATAGATCATCTTCGTCAGTAGGCAAACGCTTGGGCAACCAACGTAGGCCAAGAAGAATCAGCACTACGGTTACTACTTCAACGGCCAACTGGGTGAGCGCCAAGTCAGGCGCTGACAACCATGCGTAGGTTAGGCTGGTGATTAAGCCAGCGGCTCCAGATAGCAGTAGCGCGGCAGGTCGGTGGAATTTTGCTTGATACGCAGCACCAATGGCGCAGGCAGCGCCGGCGATCCACATCAGTGCAAACAGAGGATCCATAAAGGTGGATTGCTCTGGCACGAACCATGTTCCACGGAACAGCGGCAAGGCTGTAACGACTAGGGTGGACAGCAGAATTAGTAGTACTTGGCGCTGCAGTCGTGGAGAGTAGGTTTTGTCGATCAGGAAGTCAGCAGCAGTTTCTGTCCAGCCCAAGAAGGCTTCAAAAATACGCTGGCCATCGATTCGGTACAGTAGGGGCGCGCGGTCAGAGCGACCTTGTCGGTAATTATCCAGTAAGAACACCAGCATGACGCCGCCCAGCATAGCGATGATACTCATCACCAGTGGCAGGTTGAAACCGTGCCATATGCGCAAGCTGAAGTCTGGCATTTGCAGATTCAGAATGGAGTGAGCGGCTACGTCTAAGAATGGCGCAACGGTATAACCCGGCAGTATCCCTACAGCCAAACAGATCAGCACCAAGATGATGCTGGGGATCAGCATTTGTATAGGTGGCTCATGTGGTTCGCGAGGCAGGTTTTTGGCTGGTGGGCCGAAAAACACCTGCACAATGAAACGCAATGAGTAGGCCACGCTGAAGGCGCTTGCTATCACAGCAATCAGCGGGATAACGTAATCCCACGAGTTACCATTGGCTGTATCAACTGCTTCAGCAAAGAACATTTCTTTGGAAAGAAAGCCGTTAAGCAAGGGAACGCCCGCCATGGCTGCCGCAGCCACACTGGCCAATAATGCGGTGATGGGCATGGCATAGCGTAGCCCTGACAGCCTATTTAGGTTACGTGTACCTGTTTCATGATCCACAATACCTGTCGCCATAAATAGCGAAGCTTTAAAGGTGGCGTGGTTAATGATGTGGAAAATCGCTGCAATCAGCGCCATGGCACTGTTCATGCCCAGCAGCAAGGTAATCAAACCTAGGTGGCTGATGGTGGAGTAGGCTAGAACCCCTTTCATATCGCGCTGGAAGGTAGCGAGGTAGGCACCCAGCAGCAAGGTGATTAGCCCTGAACCACCAATTAAAATCGCCCACTCTGTAGTGCCCGACAGCACAGGCCAAAAACGTGCCAAGACGAACACGCCTGCTTTAACCATCGTGGCAGAGTGCAAGTACGCTGAAACGGGTGTAGGGGCGGCCATCGCTCTAGGCAGCCAAATATGGAAAGGGAATTGTGCACTTTTACTTAATGCGCCAGCAGCCACCATCAAGAGCAAGAAGGGGTACCAGGCGCTTTGACGAATGCGATCGCCAGAAACTAGGATTTCACCCAAGTCGTAGGTGCCAGCAACTTGTCCCATCATCAATACGCCTGCCAGCAAACAGAGGCCGCCACCACCTGTAATGATCAGCGACATACGAGCACCACGACGCGCATCACGGCGGTGGTACCAGTAGGCGATCAGCATGAAGGACGACAAACTAGTCAGTTCCCAGAACACCACTAGCTGTATGACGTTTCCTGATAACACCACACCCAGCATCGCACCCATGAAGATTTGCAAAAACGCGAAGAAGCGCCGTACAGGTTCTTGAGCAGAAAGGTAGTAGTGAGCGTAGAGCGCGATTAATGCGCCCATCCCCGTGATGATGATGCTGAATAGCCAAGCCAGGCCATCCATGCGCAAATTGAAATAGATGTTATAGGCAGGAATCCAGTCAGAGGAGAACAGTAACACCTCATTACGGGATATAGCCGGAAAATTGACTAAAGTGAAAAGCGCGCAGGTTAAGGCAACCATCCCGGCAAGCGGAGCCTGAAGTTTTCGGGATTCGGCAGACAATAATGATGAGATCAGCCCACCAACGAAAGGGAGGGCTAGGATGACAAGCAAAGACATCGGGCTCCGGGGAAGACGAGATGTTTAAATCGGGAGAAAGGGCGATGTTCTAATAATACGATATTACTGGTAATTTCCACACATAATCTGCTAAAAAAAATGAAATTGCCCTGAACGTGCTTGATAAAGGTCAATGAGGAATTGTCCTATTGCAGTCAAAATAGTTGATGGTTGCAAAGATTTTGTAGGTTTCTGGAGAGTTTCATGGATATTGCACTGGCACAACCCCAACAACAGCGTGCCATCAACGAGGCAGCTGCTTCATTTCAAGTTCCAGAGGCACTAATCCGACGTTTCAATAGTTCGGGCCCACGCTACACCTCGTACCCTACAGCAGACCGTTTTTTGGAAGAGTTCGCCCAACAGCATTATGTGAATGCTTTGGAAGCACGAGCCAGTAGCAAACAGCAAATGCCTTTGTCGCTGTACTTCCACCTGCCTTTCTGTACGTCACTGTGCTATTTCTGTGCGTGCAATAAGATCATCACGCAAGACAAATCACGCTCGGCAGAGTACTTACAGTACTTGTTTAAAGAAATGGCGATGGTGGTGCCCCATTTGGGAGACGACCGAAAAACGGGCCAGTTGCACCTAGGTGGTGGGTCACCTACGTTTTTATCCAACGATCAAATGTCGTTGTTGATGCAAGAAGTCAGAAAGCATTTTGACTTTACCGATGATGCAGAAATCAGTGTGGAAATTGATCCACGTACTATTGATGACCAGATGCTGGCGCATTTGGCGAGTTTAGGTTTCAACCGCACCAGTTTTGGTGTGCAGGATTTTGATGTGGCGGTGCAAGAGGCTATTCACCGCATCCAGCCTTATGACATGGTGGCTAAAGCAATAGAGACCAGTAGGGCGGTGGGTTTTGAGTCCATTAATACCGATTTGATTTATGGCCTGCCAAAACAAAGCGTGCAAAGCTTCAGTGCAACCTTGGACCAGTTGATTGCGCTGCGCCCTGATCGTATTGCCTTGTACAACTACGCGCACTTGCCGCAGCGCTTCAAGGCGCAGCGTTTAATCAATGAGCAAGATTTGCCCGATGCCGAAACACGTCTGCAAATCTTCTTGATGGCAACGCAGCGGCTGTTGGATGCGGGGTATGACTACATAGGTTTGGATCACTTTGCATTGCCAGAAGATGAACTGAGTCGCGCACGCTTGGATCAGAGTTTGCATAGAAATTTCCAAGGCTATACCACACGTGCAGACAGTGATTTGGTGGCATTCGGTGTGTCGGCTATAGGTAAAGTGCAAGGTACACATGTGCAAAACGATAGGTCCTTAAAAGCGTACTACGCCTGTTTGGATGAGGACCGTTTGCCCGTCAGTCGTGGTATCCAGATGACGGCCGATGATGAACTACGCGCTGAAGTGATTATGCAGTTGATGTGCAGTATGCCCGTAGACAAAGCGCTAGTGTCGCAGCGTCACGGTATAGATTTTGATGCGTATTTTGGCGATGAATTGCAGCGTTTGAGCTTGTTTGAAGATGCTGGGCTGATCATTGTTGATGAGCGTATGCTGCGTGTCACAGACACGGGGCGTTTGTTTGTGCGAGGTATCAGTATGGTGTTTGATGCTCACCTGCATAAACGTACTACCGCGACTTACTCGCGGCTTATTTGATTGTTAAAAGTTAAAGGACTCCCTGTGTTAGAAACCATTGTTGAGCGGTTACGGTTAAAGGGTAAGGCATTGCTGCCTGTGGTTCAGGGCGGGATGGGGGTCGGTGTGTCGGCACACCGTTTAGCAGGCAGCGTGGCTGCGTTAGGGGGTATGGGAACAATCTCTAGCGTGGACTTGCGCCGCCATCATCCCGATTTGATGGCTCGTACACACAAGAGCAAAGATAGTAGCCTGATTGATATGGTGAACTTAGAGGCTCTAGACAGAGAGGTTCGCAAGGCTAAGGCGCTGGCCAAAGAGTGTGGTGCAGTGGCTGTCAATATCATGCGTGCAGTATCGCAGTACGCAGCGTATGTGAAACAAGCGTGCGAAAGTGGTGCTGATGCGGTGGTGGTAGGTGCAGGTTTGCCGCTAGACTTACCGGAACTTACTGCTGATCACCCTAACGTGGCGTTGATCCCTATTTTGTCAGATGCTAGGGGTATTCAGTTGGTGCTGCGTAAATGGATGCGTAAAAACCGTTTGCCAGACGCCATCGTGATCGAGAACCCAAAATTTGCAGCGGGCCACTTAGGTCTGGCTGATATTGAACAGATGAATGACCCCATGTATGCGTTCCCGCGCGTGCTGGAAGAAACACGTGAAGTATTCAAAAAGCTGGATGTAGAGAAAGAAAACATCTCGTTGATCGTGGCAGGCGGTATTAATAATCCAGAGCAGGTCAAAACTTTGCTAGGACAAGGTGCTGATGCGATTCAGTTGGGCACAGCGTTCGCAGTAACGGAAGAGGGTGATGCTGACATCCGTTTCAAGCAAGTATTGGCACAGGCTAAGCCTGAAGATATCGTGACCTTTATGAGTGTGGCAGGTTTGCCAGCACGTGCTGTGCGCACGCCTTGGTTGGACTCCTACTTACATAAAGAGTCCAAGCTGCAAGCGGTAGCACAAGAGCGTGCGTGCTCTGAGGGCTTTGATTGCTTGGCGCATTGTGGTCTGCGTGACGGGGTTGCACGCAGTGGCCAGTTTTGCATTGATAGACGTTTGGCCTACGCACTAGAGGGTGACGTTGATCGTGGGCTGTTCTTCCGTAGCTCGGAAAAACTACCATTTGGCGATCAAATTCGCTCTGTGCGTGACCTGATGGAATTTTTGTTGCAAGCAGTGCGTGTGGGCGTACCTGCGCACGCCTAAGTTGCTATTTGGCTATTACTGTCTCGTGTGGGGCAGTAGTAGCCTCTGCTGGACTACCGCGCTCGTACAGTTGCTGGGCTTGTGTGGAGTCCAGTTTGAAATTAGGGTCGTCAAACGTGGCCTGAGGGCTGTTGGCCATTTTCTGTAAAAAGCTTTCCCAGGGTTGGGATACAGGCTTTGGGGTTTCAATAGTTTTGCGCAACGCGCGTGATGGTGTCTGCTTTTGCTCCGGGGAGTAATGCGCGACATCAAATTGCCCCGTCATAATACCGATTTCACGTAATACGGCAAAAGCCTGTACAGGATTGCGGAACTGTCGCGGCTGGCGACTTTTGCTGGTGATCAGAATAGCAGTCTGGGCAGAGCGCATTTGGATCTGGATAAAGAATGCGTCACCTTGCCCTTTCACAATGACATTGGTGACGCCGCCCGCTTGGGTGGCAGCACGCAATTGCGGCAAAGTAAAAGATTGCAGGGTACAGGAGGCCGACAGGGTGCTCATTGGGTGATCAAAATAACAGTGAAAGTTGTGACAAGTGCACATTATGCCGTGTATCGCCTGTTTTCGCATCTTCCGGCAAGCAGAAGCCCACGTATGTGTGCTAGGGGGATATAATGGAAGATTGTTTATTTAGCGTACCGGTCCTTTCATATGACAACGACTATTATTGAAAATCTTCCAGTAGGTCAAAAAGTAGGTATTGCCTTCTCTGGTGGTCTGGACACCAGCGCGGCTTTACTGTGGATGCGTAACAAAGGCGCGATCCCTTATGCTTACACCGCCAACCTGGGTCAGCCTGACGAGTCGGACTACGATGCTATTCCGCGCGCTGCCATGAGCTACGGCGCCAAGGATGCTCGCTTGGTGGATTGTCGTATGCAATTGGTTGCCGAAGGGATTGCAGCATTGCAAAGTGGCGCATTCCACGTTTCCACTGCTGGCGTTACCTACTTCAACACTACCCCTATTGGTCGCGCAGTAACTGGCACCATGTTGGTAGCGGCAATGAAAGAAGACGACGTCAACATCTGGGGTGATGGCAGTACTTATAAAGGTAACGACATCGAGCGTTTCTACCGTTATGGTTTGCTGACCAACCCACAATTGCGTATTTACAAACCTTGGTTGGATCAACAGTTCATCGACGAACTGGGTGGTCGTTCGGAAATGTCTCAGTACATGCAAGAGCATGGCTTTGACTACAAAATGTCTGCTGAAAAAGCATACTCCACCGATTCCAACATGCTGGGCGCTACACACGAAGCCAAAGACTTGGAATTCCTGAACAGCGGCATCAAGATTGTGAAACCTATCATGGGCGTAGCGTTCTGGCGTGATGACGTTGAAGTGAAAGCTGAAGTGGTTACAGTGCGCTTTGAAGAAGGGCAGCCTGTAGCACTGAATGGTAAAGAGTTTGCTAACCCTGTTGAGCTGATGCTGGAAGCTAACCGCATTGGTGGCCGTCATGGCTTGGGTATGAGTGATCAGATCGAAAACCGTATTATTGAAGCGAAGAGCCGCGGTATTTACGAAGCGCCAGGTATGGCATTGCTACACATCGCCTACGAGCGTTTGGTATCTGGTATTCACAACGAAGACACTATCGAGCAATACCGTATTAACGGCTTGCGCTTGGGTCGTTTGTTGTACCAAGGCCGTTGGTTCGATCCTCAAGCCATTATGCTACGCGAATCAGCGCAGCGTTGGATTGCTAAGGCTGTGACTGGCGAAGTTACACTGGAACTGCGTCGTGGTAATGACTACTCTATCTTGAATACAGAGTCGCCTAATCTGACCTACAAACCAGAGCGTTTGACGATGGAAAAAGAGGGTGATGGTACCTTCTCTCCACGCGATCGTATTGGCCAGTTGACGATGCGTAACATGGATATCGTTGATACCCGTGGTAAGTTATTCACGTACGCTGATGCAGGCTTGCTGACATCCAGCTCTGGTGCTGAAATGCCTAAGCTGAAAGACTAAGTATTACAAGAGATGGGCAGCCAGTGGTTGTCCATCTGTACTGCTTAAGTAATAAAAAAGCCACCCAATGGGTGGCTTTTTTGCATCCAGCACTAGTGCTTAATCGTCTAGTTGCCCTAGAAGTAAGAACTCCATCAATGCTTTTTGTACGTGCATGCGGTTTTCAGCCTCATCCCATACTACGCTTTGGGCGCCGTCGATCACGTCAGCGCTAACTTCTTCGCCACGGTGAGCAGGTAAGCAGTGCATAAAGAGGGCATCAGCATTAGCTTCGGCCATCATTTCGCTATCTACGCACCAGTCGGCAAACGCTTTGCGGCGCTCTTCGTTCTCGGCCTCAAAGCCCATGCTGGTCCAAACGTCTGTGGTGACCAAGTCAGCGCCTTTGCAGGCTTGCATAGGGTCTGCAAACTCTTGGAATACGGCGGGGTCTGGGGTACCAATCAGGTTTTGGTCTAGTGTGTAGCCTTGTGGTGCGGAAATATGCAGCTTGAAGCCTAGCAGTTCAGCAGCTTGCAGCCAGGTGTAGGCCATGTTGTTGCCGTCGCCTATCCATGCCACGGTTTTGCCTTGAATGCTGCCGCGGTGTTCGATATAGGTAAAGATGTCAGCCAAGATCTGGCAGGGGTGAAATTCGTTGGTAAGGCCGTTGATCACGGGTACGCGAGAGAACTCAGCAAAACGCTCTAGGCGGCTTTGTTCAAAGGTACGGATCATCACGATATCTACCATGCGTGAAATCACGCGTGCGGTATCTTCAATGGGCTCAGAGCGGCCTAGTTGTGAGTCATTGGCTGTTAGGTTAATGACTTCGCCACCTAGTTGGTACATGCCGGCTTCAAATGAAACGCGGGTGCGTGTACTGGCTTTTTCAAACACCATGGCCAGAGTGCGGTCATGCAGTGTGTGATGGGGCTGGTAATTTTTGAAGTGGTCTTTGATGACGCGAGCTCGGTGCAGAAGATAAAGGATTTCTTCTTTGTTCAGATCACTAAACTGTAGGAAATGCCGTATCGGCGCTGCTTGAACCGTGGTACTCATAAAAAACCCTAGGCAAAAGAAAACATATTACCCTGTCAGCGACTATTGAGCAAAATTTGCTGTGTATGACAGGCATAAAACCATGGCTTATGAAATTGTGTGCATAAAGGTGTAGTGTTGCATGCAATGCGATACAATGCCGATGACGAAAATTTTTTATGATTAAGCTAAAGGCTATTGGGCATTTTGAATTAGCATGACAGGGCAACTCCAGCTTATTATTCACGGAACAACGAATGAAGGCCAGCGTTTTAGACCCAGCGATTGGGCAGAGCGTTTGGCCGGTGTGATGTCACAGTTCAGACCAGCAGGCGCAGCTGGCGGACACTTAACCTATTCCCCTTACGTGGTACCTCGTTTAATCGATGGGGTGCGTTGCGTGGTGGTGGATGCACGTCTGAGAGAGCTAGAACCACTAGCATGGAAATTTGTGGTTGGCTTTGCGCAAGACAATAATTTAAAAACATCCGGCATGCCAACGGATTAATCCGACCGAAATAAGTGGCCCTTTATTTTTATGAGAAAGTGGCGCTAGTCTTTTATACAGTACGGAAAGAAAGAAGTTGGGCTTATAAAGAATTTGGCAATAAAAAAAGGGTGCTTAAGCACCCTTTTTTACGACCAGGTCGCTGCCAATTAAACCCAACTTTCAATCATTAGGCAGCCATTGCCTTAACGGCAGCAGCCAGGCGGCTTTTATGACGAGCGGCCTTGTTTTTGTGAATGATGTTTTTGTCAGCAACGCGATCGATCACGCTGGATGCTTTGCGCAGCACTTCGTTAGCAGCTGTCTGATCGCCAGCTTCTACAGCTTGACGCACACGTTTGATAGATGTGCGCAGCATGGAGCGGATGCTGGAATTGTGTTTGTTACGTGCCACTGCTTGGCGGGCACGTTTGCGAGCTTGTGCGGAATTAGCCATATATATAAATTGATTAGTAAGTTTAATTGGCAAAGACTAATATTCTAAAGCCTTAATTAGGCCTTGTAAAGTGCCTGAGCCGGAATCCGCACAGTAGCAGGGGTACAAAATAGCTAATGGCGCATGCCAGCATCAACCCTAACAGATACAGCAAGCGTATTGCGGGTTGGGCGTTTAACTCAGTCCAGCTTATGTAGTGGGAGCCTGCCCACAACACAAAGCCTAATAATGCCAACGCGGGAAGTACGCGTACTATAAACAGCCCCCAGCCTGGGCCGGGTTTGTATAGTCCACGTTTGTAAAGCAAGGTCAGTAGCACCAGCGCATTGATGCTTGCGCCTATACCAATGGAAAGGGCAAGGCCTGCATGAGCAAATAAAGGTACCAAGACTAGGTTCAATAATTGCGTCAGTATCAGTACCACAATGGCTATTCTAACCGGTGTACGTATGTCTTGGCGTGCATAGAATGCTGGAGCCAGAATTTTAACAGCAAGTAAACCCAATAACCCTACGGAGTAGGCAGCCACGGCTGTGCGCGTCTGGGCTACGTCGTAACTGTTGAATTCACCGTAGTGAAACAGGCTGGCGACCAAGGCATCAGCAATTAATGCCAAGGCTAAGGCACAGGGTAGGCCAAATAGAATAATGAGCTTCAGGCCCCAATCTAGCAGTTGTTGGTACTGTTGCGTAGAGTCACCGGCGTAAGCGGCGGAAAGTTTAGGTAGTAATACGGTACCTAACGCCACGCCAAGTAATGCGGTGGGGAACTCCATTAAGCGGTCAGCAAAAGACAGCCAGGTCACGCTCCCGGGTGTCAGCCAAGTCGCAATGTTAGTGTTGATCAGTAGTGATATTTGTGCAACTGATACCCCCACAATAGCTGGAATCATTTGCTTCATAATGTGCTGCACGGTGCTGTTCCGCCATGCTGCACGTATATTTATGCTAAAGCGGGGCAATAAACCTAGGCGATGCAGAGCATGCCATTGCACCAGTAATTGCAGCACACCGCCTATCATCACCCCTACTGCCAATGCATAAATAGGGGTGGCGAAGTAGGGGGCTAGTAATAGACTGGCACCAATCATGCTGATATTCAGCAAAATAGGTGTAAAAGCTGGTACAGCAAAACGGCTCCAGGTGTTTAGTACACCTGAGGCAAAAGCGACCAAAGACATGCATAAGATGTAAGGGAACATCATGCGTGTCATCCAAATGGCGGCATTAAATTCGGTTTGGCGTTCTGCGGCGCGTAGGCCACTGGCCATGAGGCTGACTACCCATGGTGCTGCCAGGATACCTATGAGGCTGACCAGCATCAAAATGGCAGTAAGTAGAAGCGCAACTTGATCCAGTAACGTACGAACTTCATCGTGGCTGCTGTTCTTGCGGGCATTACCTAGGATAGGAACAAAAGCTTGCGAGAACGCGCCTTCGGCAAAGAGCCTACGCAACAGGTTAGGGATACGGAAAGCCACCCAGAAAGCGTCTGTAAGTGGCCCGGCCCCGAATGAGCGAGCAATAAGGATGTCGCGTGCGAGGCCGGTAATGCGGGACAGCAGCGTAAAGCTGCTGACCGTTGCTGCTGACTTAAGTAAACCCATTAGCGAGGTGCCATGCGAATAGCGCCATCCAAGCGAATGGTTTCGCCGTTGATCATATCGTTATCTATGATGCTCAGTGCCAGTTTAGCGTAATCTTCTGGTGTGCCCAGTCTGGATGGGAAAGGTACGCTGGCTGCCAGAGAGTCTTGTACTTCTTGTGGGAAGCCGAACATCATAGGGGTGCCAAAAATACCGGGGGCAATGGTCACGCAACGAATGCCCAGTTTTGCTAAGTCGCGTGCGATAGGCAATGTCATACCTACTACACCGCCTTTAGAGGCTGCGTAAGCGGCTTGACCAATTTGACCTTCGTAAGCGGCTACGGAGGCTGTGTTGATCAGCACGCCGCGCTCTTTTGTGGACAGAGGCTCATTGTTGCTCATGGCCTGAGCAGCCAAACGGTTCATGTTGAATGTACCGATCAGGTTGATGCCAATCACCTTTTGGAACAGTGCTAAATCATGCGCACCTTCGCGGCCCACAATACGTGATGCTGGAGCGATACCGGCGCAGTTGATCAGGCCGTAGAAATTACCTAGCTCTACTGCTTTATCAATCACACGCTGAGCGTCGTCAGGGTTAGTTACATCACAATGCACGAAGTGCTGGTTCAGTTCTTTGGCTAGTGCTTGGCCAGCCTCATCTTGTACGTCTGCAATCACTACTCGGGCGCCTTGCGCGCAAAGCTTTCTGACCGTGCCTGCTCCCAGACCCGATGCTCCGCCCGTTACAACAAAAGTATGATTTTTTACCTGCATGAAAGTCTCCGTTAATTACAAAAAAATCCGGCTTGCCAGTGCCGGATTTATGAATGTAACGTTCTCTGGTTTAGCTGTTTAGGGCTGCCAGAATACGTGCCTTGATTTCCTCTACCGAGCCTACTCCGGAGATTTTACGGTATTTAGGCGCGTTGGCGTCACCTGAGTCCGCCCAGCTAGAATAATAATCAACCAAGGGACGTGTTTGATTGGCGTATACATCCAAACGGTTGCGTACTGTTTCTTCGCAATCATCATCGCGTTGAATCAGTGCTTCGCCCGTAATGTCGTCCACACCTTCAGTTTTTGGAGGGTTGAATCGCACGTGGTAAGAGCGTCCGCTTGCGGGGTGTACGCGACGGCCACTGATGCGCTCAATAATATCTTCGCTTGGCACATCAATTTCAATGACGTAGTCCAATGATACTCCGGCATTTTTCAACGCATCAGCTTGGGGGATCGTACGTGGGAAGCCGTCGAACAGATAACCGCTGGCACAGTCATTCTGAGTGAGACGGTCTTGTACTAGACCAATAATGATGTCGTCCGATACTAGTTTGCCGGCATCCATCACCGCTTTGGCTTCCAGACCTAATGGAGTCTGGGCTTTAACGGCTGCACGAAGCATATCGCCCGTGGAAATCTGAGGAATAGAGAATTCCTGAGTGATGAAAGTGGCCTGGGTGCCTTTCCCGGCACCGGGTGGACCGAGCAGTATCAGTCGCATACGTTCCTCCTGAGGAAAGTGATTTTTTGATTGTGGGTAGCTGCATAAATGCAGCAATAAACTAAATAATATGCGCTAACGGAAGGCCTATAGGCTATTCCTCACGATATCCCGTACTTTTGCCAGGTCCTCGGCGGTATCTATGCCGGGAGCTGGAGGGTGAGCGGAGCGACTAACAACAATGCGATAGCCATGCTCAAGAGCACGCAATTGCTCCAGTAATTCGATTTGCTCCAGACTGCCACGGGACAGGGTGGGAAATACTTGCAGAAAACTGGTGCGGTATGCGTAAAGACCTATGTGCTGCAGAGCTGGAAGCTCTGGCGCTAAACGTTGTACGCCATCGGCTAATGCCTCACGAGCCCAAGGGATGGGAGCGCGTGAAAAATACAGAGCGTGATCAGTGTGATCCACTACGATTTTGACGGTGTTGGCGTTGAATAAGGTATCTGCCTCGGTGATTGGTACGCCTAGTGTGGCGATGCTGGCACTAGGGTTCTGTGCCAAGGTTTGTGCAACCTGATCAATCAAAGAGGGGTTAATCAGCGGCTCGTCGCCTTGTACATTCACCACAATTTGCTCAGGCGCGACATTAAGCGTGCGCACAACCTCTGACAGGCGATCGGTACCGGTAGGGTGATCTGGGCTGGTGAGTACAGTTTCTAGTCCCGCAGAACGCGTGACCAGTGCAATTTCTTCAGCGTCGGTGGCAACAATAACGCGGCTAGCGCCAGATTTAAGCGCTTGCTCGGCGGTACGTACCACCATGGCTTTACCGCCTATATCTAGCAGAGCTTTGTTGGGGAGTCGCGTAGAAGCTAGTCTAGCGGGGATAACGGCGATAAAGCTCATGCGTTATCAGTCTGGGTATCCAGAGAGCGGGCTTCGTTGATCAGCATGACGGGTATACCGTCACGTACAGGAAAAGCCAATTGATCAGCATCGCAGATCAATTCCTGATCCTCGGGTTGATACCGCAATTGGGCCTTACATTGCGGGCAGACCAGAATATCGAAGAGGCGGCGTTCCATATGGGCTCCGGCTATACAGCAAAACAAGTAATCAAACAGTAACCCAGCAGTAATGCTGGCAATGAGCATATTAATGCCGTTGCAGCTTTTCTAACAGGGGGGCGTACCAGTCAGCTCTGGAAAAAAGTGCAGAAACTTCGGTGATCCAGATGCGTTTATCAGCAAACTTTTTACATTTTACGGCATCTTTTGGGGTGATTAGTATGAAATCTGCGTCAATTTTCCCAAAAGGGCTGTAACTATAGTCGTAGTGGTCTGGTAAAGACAATGGGGACTGAGGGTTAACCCCAAATTTTCTGAGCATGGCAAAAAAACGCTGCGGTTGTCCTATAGCCGCTACGGCGCTAACCGTCTTGCGGTTAAATAAGGCTAGGGCCTCGTCTGGCGTGATGCATTGACCAGTCTCTAAATTGCGAAATGCGCTAGGCCAAAGCTGCATAGTGACGTGTGGTACACCCTGTATGTACTCAGGCGATGTGGTGATGTCAGAGCCTGTTTGTTGCGTCACAATCAGATCGGCGTGTTGCAGTTGAGAGGGTAAATCACGCAAAGGGCCCGCCGGCAACAGGCGACCATTACCTAAGCCGCGCTCATCTTGCACAATAATTTGTGCTTGACGTCCTAACTGTAGATGTTGCAGGCCGTCGTCGGCGATTACAACATCTACATCAGGAAATTGATTATTTAACGCTTGCAGTGCTTGGGCCCGTTTGGGGTGTGCGGCTACGGGAACGCCTGTTTCTCGTGCAATCAGAGAGGGTTCGTCACCTAAGTAATTGGCTTCAGCGCTGTGTGCGGACGTATGGGCTTGTTCCCTTATGCGTACGCCATACCCTCGGCTGATGACGCCGGGCTGGTAGCCGTGGGATCGTAGTATGTCAATCAGGGCTAAGGTAACTGGAGTTTTACCAGCGCCACCTACGATGAGATTGCCTACGACAATAACGGGTGTGTGGCTGCTGTAGATGTCTTCGGGGTGCTGTTGGTAATGGCGCCGCTTACCTTCGACGATGCGTTTAGTAATGCATGACAAAGGCAGCAGTAGGGTGCTAAGTAACCCTTTGTGCTGCCATGCTTTATGTATACGTTTAACGAGGAAGCTATGAATGCTCATGGCGATGGCTGTGTGGCAAAGCTTACTTTGCCTAGTTGTAAGCGCTGGGCGGCTTCCAAGACGCGTACTACCGCAGCATGTGGTGTGGCGCTGTCTGCGTAAATCAATAAGGGTTGATGTAGCGGCAGATCGCGTAGGGCTACTTCCAGTGCTTGGGCTGTATGGCCGTCAATACTTAGGCCATTTAACGCGTACAGCCCGTCTTGGCTAATGGCCAGGATGTTGCTGTTTTCTAGTTCGGTTGCGCTGGAGACTTGTGGCAGGCTTAAGTCTAGCTTTTGTATTTGTGTGAATGTTGTGGTTGCCGTTAAGAAAATCAACACTACCAGTAGTACATCAATCAGAGGGATGAGATTGATGTCTATGGGTGAGGCTGAGGGTGTAAAACGGCGCTTGAAGTTCATGGCTGTCGCGACTCAATCAGGCGGTTAAGACGGCTGGCTTCGTACTCTAGGCGGTGCAAAATAAAATCTGCGCGAGCGCTAAAGAAACGATGAGCAATCAAGGCAACAATAGCAATCAAAATGCCAAAGCCAGTGTTATATAAGGCAATGGAAATGCCGTGCGCCAGTTGCGACGGGTCGCTGCCTTGGGGTTGGTAAGCGCCAAAAAGCTCAATCATGCCAATGACCGTGCCAAACAGTCCAAGTAAGGGGGCGATCACGGCAACAGTCGCTAAGGCACCTAAGTAACGGTGTAGTCTAAAAGCTAGATCTCGACCTACTTGTTCAGCGGCTTCTTGTCGGGTGCTTAGTGGTTGATTCTGTAGACTGAGGATTTGCGCGCTTAACATGCCAAAACCACTGTCTTGCTGTAGTTCACTAAGCTGGTTTTGCGCCACGATGGGTTGGGCCGCTAAATCAAATGCGCGCTGAATAGAGCGTTCAGACAGGTAGTAACGACGACGTAAAGCTAGGCTACGTTCGAAGATCAGTGCTAAACCGATAATGGAAGTGGCAATCAGTAGCCATATAGGCCAGCCAGCAGCAGCCAGAATAGAAGACACGTTAGTTTTCCTGCGTAGCGGTGGCGGGCGGTGAAGCCCAAAACACTTTTTATTATAATGGGACGCTATAGGGGTGGGGGAGTTTTGGTGTGGATTGCTGCGTTTTATAAAGAAGTGATGAGAGTTCAGTGGCTTAGCGTGTCTATCCACAAAATCTGTGGATAATTATGTGCATAAGAGTGGCTAAAGGCTGCTCTGATAAGGCTTGGAAGTTCAGTGGTTAAAAAAGTCCCATTTTCATGGGGTTTGTTTTTTTTGTTTTATATCAATGAGTTATTCTTGATAATTGTGGCAGGCTCTGCAAATGATGAGTCATATGGATGCAATATAAGCAAATAATGCGATAACAGGTAAATGTGGAAAAAAATGCATCTGTCAAGCTCTGATGAAAAGGATAGGGTATGGAATCCGTGATTACGGTAGGGGCATTGGCTCGTCAGGTGAGTAATGTGCTGGGCGAGTACTTTTCGCGTGTATGGGTAAAAGGTGAGATCTCTAATTTCACACGCGCAGCGTCTGGCCACTGGTATTTCACCATTAAAGATGATCAGGCGGCGGTAAAAGCGGTGATGTTCAGAGGCCGGGCCTCTATGGTTTCTTTTACGCCTGTAGTGGGCGAAAAAGTAGAGCTTTTGGCTGCAGCAAGCCTTTATGAGCCGCGTGGTGATTTCCAACTGCAAGTTGAAGCCATGCGTAGAGCTGGGGTTGGTAATTTGCATGAGGCATTCTTGCAGCGTAAGCAGAAGCTGCAAGATGAGGGGTTATTTGATCCTGAGCGTAAAAAATCTATTCCTACGATGCCGCGAAAATTGGGCGTGATTACGTCGTTGGGGGCGGCGGCATTGCGTGATGTGCTCACCGCTGTGGAACGCCGGTTGCCGCATGTTGAGGTCATTATTTACCCGGCGTTAGTGCAAGGTGAAGCGGCGGCGGCAAGTTTGTGCAAAGCCTTGGAAACAGCAGTGCAGCGTAACGAAGTAGATACCTTGTTGCTGGTGCGTGGTGGTGGTAGCTTAGAAGACTTGTGGTGTTTCAACGATGAAGCCTTAGCGAGACTCATTGCTGCTGCGCCTATACCTATTATTAGTGGAGTTGGGCACGAAACCGATTTCACTATTGCTGATTTTGTTGCCGATCTACGGGCGCCTACTCCTACTGCGGCTGCCGAGCTTGCTGGGCACAGCCAAGTGCAGTGTATGCAGCAGTTGCAAGGCCTGCTCAATGCGTTGCAGCATAGGCAGGGGCGTATATTGGAGCGTGCGTGGTTGCGCTTAGATCGTACACGGGCAGGCTTGATATCGCCCGAGCAAAAATTGCGTCAACAGCAACAGCGGTTGGACGCGTTGCAGCACAGGTTAAAACAGCGTGTTCAAACACAATTGCAGGCTGACGGATGGCGAGTCACTAAAGTAGTGAATCAATTGCAGCAGGCGGCTCCTAAAGTGGAGTGGCAGCAGCGGTTATTGACGACATTGGAAAGTCGTTTGATACAGCATATGCCTGCTGAATTGAAGCGTCAGCAGCAGCGAGTCACGGCCTTACAACAAACCCTGCAAGCATTAAGCCCAATGCATGTTTTAGAGCGCGGCTATGCTATTGTTCGCAATGAAGCAGGGCAAATTGTAAAAAATGCGCTAGACTTGAGCAATAAAGAACAGCTTGATATTCAGCTGGCTCAAGGCAGTTTACAGGCCGAGGTGAAACAAACTCGAGTTCTGTTTTGAGCTTCTAATCGGGTGAATGTTCACCCTTTTTTCTATATAACATCAATAGGGAATAGATCATGGCTTTTACTCTTCCATCTCTTCCATACGATATGTCCGCTCTGGAGCCACACATCTCCAAAGAAACGCTGGAGTATCACTATGGCAAGCACCACCAAACTTACGTGACTAACCTGAACAATCTGGTTGCAGGCACTGAGTTCGAGAACGCTTCTTTGGAAGAAGTGGTGAAAAAATCCTCCGGTGGCGTATTTAACAACGCTGCTCAGGTATGGAACCACACTTTCTACTGGAACAGCCTGTCCCCCAACGGTGGTGGCGCTCCTGCTGGTGCATTGGCTGATGCTATCAATGCAAAATGGGGTAGCGTAGAGGCGTTCAAAGATGCATTCTCCAAATCCGCCGCTGGTAACTTCGGTTCCGGTTGGACATGGTTGGTGAAAAAAGCTGACGGTAGCCTGGACATCGTAAACACTAGCAATGCTGGTACTACATTGACCACTACAGACGTAGCACTGCTGACCTGTGATGTATGGGAACACGCGTACTACATCGATTACCGCAATGCTCGTCCTAAGTACCTGGAAAACTTCTGGAACTTGGTGAACTGGGACTTCGCAGCAAAAAACTTAGCTGCTTAATGCTTTCATAGCATTTGTCCAACAAGAAAGGCCCTGATCGTGTTGTGATCAGGGCCTTTTTGTTTGAGTGCTGCTAGCAGGTTATACAATAGCTGTGCGACAGACTATGTTAGCGAGCGATACCAGTGACGCTATCGCCTACCTTGATCTGCTGTTGTGCGAACCAGCCTTGATTCATTTCAAGGGCGTACAGAGCTGGTTGGGTAGGGCAGTGTGAGGTTAAGTCTAACGGAGCCATATCCAGAATATCAGTGATAATGCCGTCGGAAGAAATGAAGGCAATACTGAGTGGGATTAAGGTGTTTTTCATCCAGAAGCAATGGTAAGACGCTTGGTTGAAAACAAATAACATTCCATTATCAGGGGCTAGGTTTTCCCTATACATTAATCCTAACGCACTAGTTTCTGGTGTATCAGCTATCTCTACATTAATTGTTTTGTTATTAATTGTAATTTCTTGAATTGGATTTGTTTGTTTGGCAAAAGATATGCCTGATTGAGTTAGTAATAAACAAATAACAAAAAATAAGAAATAAAAAACAGGGCGGTGTCGCCCTGAGTAGTCTTGTTTCATAATGCTAGTAGCTATTATTGTTTATGAGGCGTTAGCCTGCTGTGATGTTTAGCGCTTGCTGACCTTTAGGGCCTTGGGCAATCTCAAAGAGGACCTTTTGACCTTCCTTCAGGGTTTTGAAACCATTCATCTGGATCGATGAGAAGTGAGCGAACAGGTCTTCACCGCCGTTGTCGGGGGTAATGAAACCGAAGCCCTTAGCATCGTTGAACCATTTTACGGTACCAGACAGTTTGGGTGCTTCAGAAGGAGTTGATGTGGTTAAATCAGACATTGCTAATGCCTCTCAAACAAGTAAGTTACATACTACATACCCGATAATTCGGGCAGAGAACCTAATCAAGAAATTGATATATTAATTCAAATCTTGGAATAGTTGCATAGTAGATTAAAAATTAATAAATAATCAATTATGGAAATTACCTAGCTTTATGGTTACACATTTAGAAAATCAGAAAGAAACGGTGCTAGAAAGAGAACATACTGATTTAGCACCACCTCACAAGTATCAGGTTGTATTGTTGAATGATGATTACACGCCCATGGATTTTGTTGTGGCTGTGTTGCGCAGAGTTTTCCATAAAACCAATTCAGAAGCCGAAAGTATCATGTTGAAGGTTCATCATGAGGGGCGTGGCATCTGTGGGGTCTACACACGAGATATTGCTGCCACTCGCGTGGAAATGGTTAGACAGCTAGCTGTTGCACATGAGCATCCACTTCAATGTATTATGGAACCAGTGTCTGATCTTTGATGCACATCATGGATGTTTATCTTTAGGCTGGTTTGGTCATAGAATAAGGTCTGATGCAGTGTTAATTTTTGCCGTGCAGGAGGAAGCGTGATCTCCGAAGAACTTGAAGTTAGTTTACATATGGCTTTTGTCGAGGCCCGTGCGGCACGCCATGAATTCATCACGGTAGAACACCTGTTATTGGCATTACTAGATAATGCCGCGGCAGTTGAAGTTCTGCGTGCATGTGCCGCCAACCTAGAGACATTACGGCAGAATCTAAAGAAATTTATTGCCGAAAATACGCCTATACACCCAGGTGAGGGCGATGTAGATACCCAGCCTACTCTAGGTTTTCAGCGAGTCATACAACGTGCCATCATGCACGTATCATCGAGTGGGCAAACCAAAACCGAAGTGACCGGTGCCAATGTGCTAGTTGCAATGTATGGTGAGAAAGACTCCCATGCCGTGTATTACTTGCAGCAGCAAGGTATTAGCCGCTTAGATGTGGTGAATTACTTATCGCACGGTATTGCTAAGTCGGGAGCAGCAACAGAGCCTACAGCACAAGCTGCAAACAAAACTAGTGGCCCTACCGATGCTGGTGCGCAGCGTAGTACGTCTGATGCGCAAAAATCTCCTTTGGATTTGTACACCACCAACCTTAATGCTGAGGCCGGTTTAGGGCGCATAGACCCACTGATTGGGCGCGAGAAAGAGGTAGAGCGCGTCATTCAAGTGTTATGCCGTCGTCGTAAAAATAATCCGTTGCTGGTGGGTGAGGCTGGCGTGGGTAAAACCGCCATTGCCGAAGGCTTGGCGTTACGTATAGTGCAAGGCTCCGTGCCTGATTTGTTAGAAGACGCTATTGTTTATTCGTTGGATATGGGTGCCTTATTAGCTGGTACTAAATATCGCGGCGATTTTGAACAGCGTTTAAAAGCGGTACTAAAAGATTTAAGTGAACAAAAACAAGGTATTTTGTTCATTGATGAAATTCACACCTTAATTGGTGCAGGGTCGGCATCAGGCGGTACCTTAGATGCGTCCAATTTATTAAAACCTGCCTTGTCGTCTGGTAAATTAAAATGTATGGGTGCCACTACCTATACGGAATACCGTGGGATTTTTGAAAAAGATCACGCGCTATCTAGACGTTTCCAGAAAATCGACGTGGTAGAGCCTACGGTTGCTGAAACTGTGCAAATTTTGCGTGGTTTGAAAGGTCACTTTGAAGCACACCACGGCGTGCGTTATACCAATGCGGCAATTGCAGCGGCCGCCGAGCTATCGGCACGTCATATTACCGATAGATTCTTACCCGATAAGGCTATTGACGTGATTGACGAGGCTGGTGCGGCGCAGCGTCTGCTACCAAAGTCGCGTCAGAAAAAAACCATAGGCAAGCAAGATATACAAGCAACGGTAGCTCAAATTGCACGTATACCGCCTCAAAACGTTTCTACGGACGACAAACACAAGCTGGCTACGCTTGAGCGTGATTTGAAATCCATGGTTTTTGGGCAAAGTGCAGCGATCGAGGCCTTGTCCAGCGCCATTAAAATGTCGCGTTCTGGTTTGGGGCGACCTGACAAGCCTATTGGTTCGTTCTTGTTCTCTGGCCCTACAGGCGTGGGCAAGACCGAGGTGGCTCGTCAGTTAGCCTTTGTGCTAGGTATAGAGCTGTTGCGCTTCGATATGTCCGAGTACATGGAGCGTCATGCTGTGTCACGCCTGATCGGCGCGCCACCGGGCTATGTGGGCTTTGAGCAGGGTGGCTTGTTGACCGAAGCCGTAACCAAACAACCGCATTGCGTATTGCTGCTGGATGAAATTGAAAAAGCGCATCCCGATATTTTCAATATTCTGCTGCAGGTAATGGATCACGGCACGTTAACGGATAACAATGGCCGCAAGGCTGATTTCCGTAATGTGATTTTGGTTATGACTACCAACGCTGGTGCGGAAACACTCAGTAAGTCCAGTATCGGGTTTATGAAGAGCCAATCCGCTGGTGACGAAATGGCGGATATCAAACGTCTGTTTACACCTGAGTTCCGTAACAGGCTGGATGCTATTGTGAACTTCAAGCCGCTGTCTCGTGACGTTATCTTGAAAGTTGTGGATAAATTCCTGCTGCAGCTTGAGCATCAGTTAAACGAGCGTCGAGTGGATGTGGTCTTTAGTGATGCGTTGCGTGAGCATCTGGCTGCTAATGGCTTTGACCCAGCAATGGGGGCCAGACCTATGCAACGACTGATCCAAGATACTATACGTAGAGCTTTGGCTGATGAACTGTTGTTTGGTCGCTTGAGTGACGGTGGGCAGGTAGAAGTAGATCTGGACGATACAGGTGCTGTGGTGCTGAAGTTTGGCGATACAGAAAAGCCTAGATCAGAACATGCTCAGCCTTCTGATACCGAAGCAGAGTTGATTGACTAATTAACCCTCAATAAGCATGAATCATCTGCATGCATGCCCACAATGCGATGCGTTGCACACAGACGTGGACTTGCAAGCAGGTGAGTCCGCAGTGTGCGGGCAGTGCGCCTCCGTGCTGGATAAAGCCTCCTCCCTAACTGTGTCGGGGTGGTTGGCGTTAGTATTGGGCGCCATCATTTTATTTCTATCGGCCAACATAGCGCCGGTAGTACATATCACGCTACAGGGGCATCGAATCAGCCCCAACTTCCCTGAAGCTATAGCCTTAAGTTGGCAGCAAGGACACTACTCCCTCGCCATCATGGGTGGCTTGCTGGGCGTGGTGTTTCCGTTATTGATGCTGTTATACCGGTTGTGGGCGCTGCTGGTGATACGTAGTGGGCGTTTACCTTTGGACTTCTCATTGGGATTGAGGGTCTTAGGCATTTTGCAACATTGGTCATTAGTGCCCGTGGTGTTTTTGGCCATGATTGTGGCGCTAGTGAAGTTTGCCGGCTTGGCACAGGTGACACCTGCTTACGGCTTGTGGGCGTACGCGGTATTGATGCTGGTGTATACTTCGGCCTCGCGATTAAGCGTGCAAAAGCTGTGGAATATGGCAGCAGAAAAAGGCATGGTGATAGCGAGTGCACCGATGAGCTCTGATGATTTTATCGGTTGTAGCGCATGTGGTTTAGTGCAAACACCAGATGAAGACGCTCCATGTCTGCGTTGCAATGCTACGTTGCATAAGCGTAAACCAGATATGCAAAATCGAGCGTGGGCATTTTTGATCACGGCGATGTTGTTATATGTGCCTGCAAATATTTTGCCTATCATGGTGCTGACTACGCCTATGGGGTCGTCAGCTCACACGATTTTAGGTGGTGTGATTGAGCTTTGGGAAAGCGGTTCTGCTGATCTGGCATTAATTGTTTTCACGGCGAGTATCGTAGTGCCCTTTACGAAGTTTGTAGCGTTGGTAGTGCTATTATGTGGCGCGCATCGTTGGAAAGGGCGGGTAGTCCAGCGACAACGCACTCGTATCTATGAGTTGGTAGAGTTTATTGGCCAGTGGTCCATGTTGGATGTGTTTGTGGTGCTGCTTTTAGGGGCGATGGGCAATTTCCCCGGGTTGTCACAAATTATTCCAGGTTCTGCAGCCCTAAGTTTTGGCTTGGTAGTGGTGTTGACCATGCTATCAGCATTAAGTTTTGACCCTAGAGTAGGCTGGGATGCCCGTACAGCACAGCAGCGATCTGTTAAAGCGATTCGGGAAAATAGCGATCTGAAGGTAGAGTAACTATGCAAACAGATGACCAGGACACCGCTGCTTCGCAGCAGGAAGCGCCTACAGCAAGGCCAGTGCGCGAGCCTACGCGTATTCAGCGTGAGAAAAGACGATTCTCGTGGATATGGCTAGTGCCTATTGTGGCGCTGGTGGTGGGGGCGTCTGTGCTGGTGCGTCACTGGATTAATACTGGCCCGGTGATTACGGTGAGTTTTATTGCCGCAGAAGGTATCCAAGCTGGTCAAACTGAGTTGCGCTATAAGGATGTAGTGGTAGGTAATGTGACGGGAGTGAGTGTGGCTCCTGATCGTCAGCAAGTGCTGGTACACATACAACTGCATAAAGAAGGTGCTGAGTACATTACCCAAGCGGATTCTAAATTCTGGGTGGTGCGTCCACGTCTAGGTATTAGTGGAGTTTCAGGGCTAGGGACAATTTTGTCAGGTGCGTTTATTAGTGTAGATGCACCGTCTAAGTTGGATACCAAAGCAGATGCCGTAACCTCCTTTGTGGGGGTGGAAGTTCCGCCGGAAATCAGCAGTAGCAGCCCAGGCACGCGTTTTAGCTTATTGGCACCAGAATTGGGTTCGCTAGAAATAGGTTCGCCTGTGTATTTCCGCGAGATCAATGTTGGGCAAGTACTAGGCTATAGTTTGGATGATCAAGGTAGGGGGGTGAACATTCAAGTGTTCATCAACGCGCCTAATGATAGGTTCGTTACGCAAGCATCACGATTCTGGAACGTCAGCGGCATCAATATGTCATTTAATGCTGATGGTTTTGCGGTGAATACAGCATCGCTGATTTCTCTGTTGTCTGGTGGTGTCGCATTTAACATGGGTGACGAGGAAAACGCGCCTAGAGCTAAGTCGGGCGATGAGTTTGTCTTGTACTCGGGTGAGGCTCAAGCACAGGCAAGACCAGATGGTGAGCCATTTGAACTAGAGTTCCATCTATACCAAAGCGTACGCGGTTTGAAAGTAGGTGCAGCCATTGATTTCCAAGGTATGGAATTAGGGCGTGTAACCAGCATTGAAATGGATCTGGATGCTGATAACCGACGTTTCTATACGGTCGTGCGTGGGAATATTTACCCGATGCGTTTGGGTTCTATTTATGAGCATATTAAAAAGAACCTAGCTGGTGATGATGAGCCTGTGCGCGGTTTTATTTCTACGCTTGTGAAAAATGGTTTACGTGCTCAAATGCAAACAGCAAACCTACTCACAGGGCAACAGTTTATTGCCTTAGATTTCTTCCCAAGTGCCGAGAGCGTTGAGTTCAACGAACATAGCACTCCATTGGAAATTCCTGTTATCAAAGGTGACTTTGATAGGTTGCAGCAGCAGATACTGTCGATCGTGAATAAGCTGGAAGCTTTGCCGCTGGATGAGACGGTGAAATCCTTGAATACAAGCTTGCGTCAACTGACTGAGCTAACGAAGCGCTTAGAGAACGGTTTGGTGCCTGTTGCTGCTGATACCTTACGAGCAGCGCAGCAAGCGTTAGAGCGTGCCAATATGCTGTTGTCTGAAAACTCTCCTGTAACCGGAGGGGCAGAGCAACTGATGCTAGAGATGAATCGTACTCTGCGATCTGTGAATGGATTGGTAGAGGAACTGCAAAGTCAGCCTTCATCGCTATGGCGTGGCAGAGCAGCAGATAAGTTACCGGAGTCCCGCTAATGAAAACAAAACTTGGCTTGATGTCATCTTGCTTGTTCTTGGCAGCTTGCTCTTCTGTGCCTGCGCCGCGTTTCTTTAGCCTAGTGCAGGTAGGGCAAATTACTGCACCGCAGTCTATGGCCAATAAAGCCGTATTTGTGCAAACGGTAAGAGTACCGGCCCAGTTAGATAGAAAGCAGATTGTGCTGGATTTAGGGGCTGGCCAAGAGGTGCAATTGCTTAATGACTACCAGTGGGCAGCGGCGTTGAGCGAAGAGCTACAGCAGGCACTAAGCGTTAACTTAACGCAAAGTCTGGGTGTGCCTAGTGCCGAACTCAGCCGCCAAGAGGATAAAATTCCTTATTGGCGCATTGATGTGGACGTACAGCGCTTTGAGTCAAAGTATGGGGAATCTGTGCGCCAAGAGTATTCATGGCGTCTGAGCCCTGTGCGTTTTCAGGGTACAACAACCTTATGCCGCATTAGTTTGCAGCAGCCAGCAGGTCCGGGGGTAGAGGGTTTAGCGCAAGCTCACCAAGAGTTGGTGCAGCAGTTTAGCCAAGTGATGATGCAACAGATGCAGCAGGGGAGTGCACCGCAGGCTGGAGGAAATATCCAAAGCCTGCAGTGTGTGAACTAATAGTTATGCGCGGCCAGTGCTGCCAAAGCCGCCAGCGCCGCGTGAACTGTCTTCAAAGTCTTCAACAATATTCAGATCCAGCTGAACTACCGGAACCACAACCATTTGAGCAATGCGCTCCATAGGGTTAATGGTAAATGTGGTTTGGCCGCGGTTCCATACGGAAACCATCAATGGGCCTTGGTAGTCTGAGTCAATTAAGCCCACCAAATTCCCCAGTACTACACCATGTTTATGCCCCAAACCAGAGCGTGGCAGGATCATGGCTGCGTAAGCAGGGTTGGCAATGTGCATGGCCATACCTGTAGGAATCAATTCGCAGGCGCCAGGGGCTAATTCTAAGGGTTGATCTAAGCATGCTCGTAGATCTAGGCCTGCAGAGCCTGGAGTGGCGTAAGTGGGCAGCTCAGAGCGCAGGCGCTCGTCGAGAATCTTAATATTAACTGTTTGCATAGTTAAGAGTTAGTGTTCCAGTTGCAGGGCAATGCGCTGTATTAGCTTGCGGGCAGCAGTGAGCTTGTCCGTAGCCGGCCACGCGTCATGACCTTGTTCATCAAAAATAACCAGTTCAGTGTCGTCAGCATGCATGGCGCGCTGCGCTAAGTTACCAACGAGCAAAGGAATGTTTTTACGACGACGCTTGGCTTCAGCAAAGGTGAGTAGCTGCTCGGTTTCGGCAGCAAATCCTACGCAGAAAGGCCTATCAGTAAGGGCTGCCACCTCAGCCAGAATGTCTGGGTTGGGGGCGAACTCCAATTGCGGGCTATCTTGGGTTTGGTTTTTCTTTAGTTTTTGATCACTGGCATTACTGACATACCAGTCGGCCACAGCGGCAACACCAATGAATACATCGCTTTGAGAGGCGCGCTGCATAACTGCTCTGTGCATATCACGCGCGCTTTCCACGCTTATGCGGTGTACACCATAGGGGGCAGCTAAGTTCACAGGGCCAGAGACTAACTCTACGTCTGCACCGGCTTCTCTAGCCGCTTGGGCTAGTGCATAGCCCATTTTTCCAGAAGAGCGGTTGGTGATGACGCGTATAGGATCAATGGCTTCGCTGGTGGGGCCTGCTGTAATCAGGACTTTTTTGCCTTTCAGTAACTTAGGTTGAAAGAACGCACGAATTTCACTGAGCAACTGATCTGGTTCCAGCATGCGACCATCACCAAACTCACCGCAGGCTTGATCGCCATGGCCAGGACCTAAGATGATGACCCCGTCTTCACGTAGCTGTTGAATATTACGCTGCGTAGCGGGGTGGGCCCACATTTCGCGATTCATGGCAGGAGCAACTAGCAACGGGCAGTTTCCACGGGCAACGCAAAGGGTGCTTAGCAGATCATCAGCAAAACCGTGTGCCAATTTAGCGATAAAGTCGGTGCTAGCAGGGGCGATCAAGATCGCATCAGCTTGGCGGCTAAGTTGGATGTGTGCCATGTTGTCATTGGGGCGAGGGTCCCACAGACTACTGAATACGGGGCGCCCAGACAGCGCTTGCATGGTAACGGGGGTAATGAACTGCTCGGCAGCAGCGGTCATGACCACATCAACGTTTGCACCTAGGTCTTTGCTGCGGCGTACTAGCTCGGCAATTTTGTAACAGGCAACGCCTCCAGTGAGGCCAAAAACCAGGTTTTTCTGGGTTAGCTCGCGCATGGTTACATGTCCTGAAAGATTAGTCGTCTTGGGATTGACGCTGCTTGCGAACGCGAAGGAATTCGTCAATCAACAATAGAATAGCACCGCATGTAATGGCGACGTCGGCAATGTTGAATGCAGGAAAGTACCAACCTTTCCAATGGAACAACAGGAAGTCGACCACATGACCGTGTAGCAATCTGTCGATTACATTACCCAATGCACCACCAAGAATAAGACTGAGTGATGCGCAGAAGGTGCGTTGACCGGGATTGCGACGTAACCAATACAGAATCAGTGTGCAGGCTACAGCGGCAATACCCAAGAAGAACCATTTCTGCCAACCCGAGCCGCCTGCTAGGAAGCTAAAAGCCGCACCAGGGTTGTAAAGCAGAGTGAAGTCAAAAAAGGGGAAAACAGGCCAGCGTTCTGCATAAAGCAGGTTCTGGTTGAAATAGCTTTTGCTTTGCTGGTCAAGCACGATGATGACCAGCGCAAGTAAAAGCCAACCCCAGAACAGCCGGCGGTCTGCCGGCTTGCTGGGGTTGCTGAGGTTGTTAGCTACTGGCTCAGGCATAGTGTCTAGGTTCGCCATCACCAAATAGGTTTTCTACACAACGACCGCACAAGGTAGGGTGATCGGTATGGCTACCAACGTCTTCACGGTGGTGCCAGCAACGCTCACATTTCTCAGCTTCGCTAGCGGATACCTCAATACGCATAGCATCTGCTTGGTGCAGGGATGCACGCGATACCATCATGACAAAGCGTAGGTCTTCACCCAAGCTTGCCAAAATTGGGTAATCCGTTGCGTCAGCGTAGATATCCAACTCAGCAGCGAGAGATGAGCCGATTTTGCCAGCACTGCGCAGGTCTTCAATGTGTTTCATCACATCAGCGCGGATGGCGCGTAGACGCAACCATTTTTGGCTCAGTGCATCGTTGTCAGCCATTTCTGGGAAAGTGTGGAACAACTCAGTGAAGATGGTCAGAGGTTGAGCAGCTTCGTTGGTATGTAAATCTTTCCAAGCCTCTTCTGCTGTAAAGGACAGAATAGGGGCCATCAGTTTCAGCAGAGCGTGTGTGATATGCCAAATTGCAGTCTGTGCAGAGCGGCGTGCCAAGCTGGTTGGTGCGGCTGTATACAGACGGTCTTTTAGAATATCCAAGTAGAACGCGCCCAAGTCTTCGGAGCAGAAAATCTGCAAACGAGAAACGATAGGGTGGAATTCGTATACTTTGTAGTTGGCTTGAACTTCGGCCTGCATGCTGGCAGTCATATCCAGCGCGTAACGGTCGATTTCCAGCATCTTGTCTAGATCAACGCCATCTTTAGTGATGTCGAAATCAGCTACGTTACCCAACAAAAATTTCAAGGTATTGCGGATACGACGGTAGCTTTCTACCACGCGTTTCAGAATTTCATCTGAAATGGATAGCTCGCCAGAGTAATCCGTAGACGCCGTCCACAAACGTAGGATTTCAGCACCCATCTTGTCGGCCACGGTTTGCGGCAGAATGATGTTACCGATGGACTTACTCATCTTACGGCCTTCGCCATCTACCACGAAACCGTGGGTCAGCAAGGCTTTGTAAGGAGCACGACCATAGAGCATGCAACCCGTTAACAGGGAAGAGTGGAACCAACCGCGGTGCTGGTCGGAGCCTTCCAAGTACAGATCAGCAGGCCAGCTTAATTGGTCGGAATGCGAACCTTTGATTTGATCATCGTGGTCGCCGCCTAATACCGTAGCGTGGGTAGAGCCAGAGTCAAACCAGACATCCAATGTGTCGCGGTTTTTCTCGTAGAACTGCGCATCTTCACCCAGGAAGGTGTTGATATCCAGTTCTTGCCAAGCTTCTATACCTTTTACCTCAACCAGTTTGGCAATTTCTTCCATCAGTTCAGGTGTGCGTGGGTGCAACTCACCTGTTTCTTTGTGTACGAAGAAAGCCATAGGCACACCCCACTGACGCTGTCTGGACAGAGTCCAGTCAGGGCGGTTGGCAATCATGGCGTGCAAACGAGCATGGCCCCAAGAAGGGTAGAATTTTGTAGCGTCTACGGCTTCTAGTGCCATTTCGCGCAGTGTACGGCCAGTGCTGTTGGCTTTATCCATACCCGCAAACCATTGGCTGGTTGCGCGGTAGATAATGGGTGTTTTGTGGCGCCAGCAGTGCATGTAGCTGTGCGTGTTCTTTTCAAATTTCAGCAAAGAACCTGCTTCTTGCAGTGCTTCAACGATTTTAGGGTTAGCGTCCCAGATCATCATGCCGCCAAACAAAGGCAGAGTGCTGGCGTACACGCCATTACCCATGACTGGGCTGATGATGTCTTTGTCGTCTAAGCCGTGTTTTTTGCAGATTTGGAAGTCATCAATACCGTAAGCAGGTGCAGAGTGCACGACGCCAGTACCGGAATCCAAGGTTACGTATTCTGCACAGTACGCAGGCGACACGCGTGCGTAACCAGGGTCTACGTCGTACAGAGGATGACGGAACTCCAAGCCTTCTAGCTCGCTACCTATGGCACGAGCCACAATCTTGCCGCTCAGCTTCCAGTTTGTTAGGCAGCTTTCCACCAAGTCGGAAGCCAACAGCAGGTATTTACCGGTGCTGCGCGCTTCGTCCAGTTCTACCAGAGCGTATTCTTCTTCTGGGTGAATGTTCAGAGCTTGGTTAGACGGGATGGTCCATGGCGTGGTGGTCCAGATAACAATAGCACCGTCTACTGCAGCGGAAAGTTTGAAGGCTTTAGCAACCAGCTCAGGCTGATCAAAGCGGAATGCTACGTAAATGGAGGGGTCAGTACGGTTGGCGTATTCTACTTCGGCCTCAGCTAAGGCAGATTGACAGTCGAAACACCAGTTCACTGGTTTCAAGCCACGGAATACAAACCCCTTTTGCATGATTCTGGACAGCACGCGCAGTTCGTCTGCTTCGTTGCTGTAGTTCATGGTCAGGTAAGGGTTATCCCATTCGCCCAATACGCCCAGACGTTTAAAGTCTTTGCGTTGGTGGTCGATTTGCTCAAGCGCGTAAGCGCGAGCTTTGGCTTGGGTTTCGGCTACAGGCAGGTTTTTGCCATATAGTTTTTCAATTTGCACTTCGATAGGCATACCGTGGCAATCCCAGCCAGGTACGTATTGCGCATCAAAGCCAGCCATGTTGTGGCTTTTAACAATAATATCTTTAAGAATTTTGTTGGCAGCGTGGCCCAGGTGCAAAGACCCGTTGGCGTAAGGAGGCCCATCGTGCAATACGAATTTTGGACGTCCTTTGCTGGCGGCACGAATGGCCTCATAGACTTTTTTCTCCTCCCAGTCGGCAATCCAGCCGGGTTCACGTTTAGGGAGGTCTCCCCGCATTGGAAAGGGGGTGTTGGGCAGGTTTAAGGTGTTTTTATAGTCCATTGACAACAAAATACTCGCGAGCCTGTTGCGCATCATTTTCGATGGCAGCAGTCAAAGTTTGGAGATCAGGGAATTTTTCTTCTTCCCGTACAAAGTTTAGAAAATCAACCTGTACCAGTTTACCGTAAGCGTCGATGTTGATGTCGAGTAAATGCACTTCCAGTAATAGCGCGCCGGTGTCGGTGACAGTTGGGCGTACACCTAGGCTAGCCACACCAGGTAATGGCGTAGGGCCAAGGCCATGTACGCGTACAATATATATACCTGAACGCGCAGCGCAGTGCTCAGGTACAGCAATATTTAGAGTGGGGAAATTCAGCGTGCGGCCGAGTTTCTGACCGTGGATAACGTGGCCGCTCAGTTGGTAGGGTTGACCTAGCAACTCAGCGCTACGCGTCATATTGCCTACGGCTAGTAACGAGCGCAGTTCACTGCTGGAAATGCGGTGGCCTTGTGCGTCGGCAATGTCTTCTATGGTTTGCACCTCAAAGCCTAAGCGCTGTCCATAGTCCATGAGTAGTTCTACATTGCCTTGGCGTTGATGGCCGAAGCGGAAGTCTTTGCCTACCAATAACCAACGCGTGTTTAGGCCGTCTACTAGAAGTTGTTGTATAAACTGCTCGGCGCGCATATCGGCAAACGCATGATTGAATTTTGCCAGTACAATTTGCGCCATTCCGTGGCATGCGAGCAACGATAACTTGTCACGCAGACTGCTGATTTGGGTAGGGGCTAGCTCAGGCCTGTTCCCCCGCTGAGCAAAATATGCTCTAGGGTGCGGGGTGAATGTGATGGCTGTAGGGGTAAGTTCACGAGTGGCTGCTTCGCTGCGTACCTTTTCCAGTATGGCCTGATGACCTAGGTGTACACCATCAAAGTTGCCAATGGTGACGGCGCTGGGCCGCGATGAGTCAAAGCGTGGCAGTGTGCGATAAATGGATAAAGCGGATTTCACGGTTTGATGAAGGTTAAGCCAGTTTGAGTAAAGGAAAAGTTTTGACAGAGAGTGCAACAGCGCGCAGGCTGGTTATTTTAATCTCAGGTCGCGGTTCAAATATGCAGGCTATTGTAGACGCAATACGTCACAACGGTTGGCCAGCAGAGGTTTGTGCTGTGATCACGCACAGAGCAAACTCTGAAGGCTTGCAGTGGGCAGAGCAAAAAGGCATCGCAACCCACTATATTAACCATACAGAATACCAAAGCCGAGAGCACTTTGATGCGGTGCTGCAAGAAACCATAGATATGTATGCGCCCGATTACGTACTGCTGGCCGGATTTATGCGTGTGTTGACCCCGGGTTTTGTGCGCCATTATCTGGGGCGTCTTATTAATGTTCACCCATCCTTGCTACCGTTATTCCCTGGTTTGCATACGCATCAGCAGGCGTTGGACGCTGGCGTGCAATGGCATGGATGCACGGTGCATTTTGTCACCCCTGAGCTGGATAGTGGCCCAACCATTGCGCAGGGTGTTGTGCCGGTATGCGAGGGGGATGATGCCCAAAAGCTGGCAGAACGCTTATTGCCAGTAGAGCATAGGGTCTATACCGAAGTAGTGCGCTGGTTGGTGGAAGGCCGCGTACAATGTGAGGACGATAAGCGCGTGCAGGTTACGGGCGTGTCCTCTCGTGCTTTTATCTAAATTTGTTGTAATTTGCTGTTAGGTGGCTATGTCTCAGGTTTCTCCTTCTCGTTTTATCCGTGTTCCTCAGCGTGTCCAGCAATTGCAGGAAGTTATGCCTTTGCTGAAAGATTGGCAGCAACCAGCTGATGCCGTGTTGGCGCAATGGATGAAGAACCAGCCATCGTTAGGTGGTCGCGACCGAGCAGAGCTCAGTGATGCTGTGTTCGCACTGGTGCGTCAGTGGCGTTTGTTTGAGCAATTGACTGCAGATTCTGGCGAGCAGCAGAGCCGTAGAATGGCACTGTTGGCATTGGTAGAGTTGCACGGTTTGGAAGCAGTTAGCCAAGGGCTGGAAGCGGAAGAGCAGCAGTGGTTGCAACAAGCCTATGCAGCTAATAAAGATAGTCTGCCTTTTGCTCAGCATTTTAGCTTGCCTGATTGGTTGGCTGAAGAACTGCAAAAGCAAGACAATCCAGAGGCCTTAGCTGCCGCACTTAACGTTGAGGCCAGCATTGATATACGTGTGAATCCGTTGCGTGCGGATCGCAAAAAAATGTTGAAAGCCTTACAGCAAGATGAGCGAGCTGCATTTAAGCCTGAAGCGATGACCTATTCGCCTTGGGGCATACGCTTGGAAGGGCGTCCTACTTTGCGTCATTGGCCTGAGTTCGATAAAGGTGAGCTAGAGGTACAAGACGAAGGTAGTCAGATTCTGGCAGCCTTGATGGCCCCGCGTCGCAATGAAATCATTATCGACTTTTGTGCCGGGGCAGGGGGCAAAAGCCTGTTGTTGGGTGCATTGATGCGCGGCACAGGTAAGTTGTATGCCATGGACGTTTCGGCTGCACGCTTAGAGCGCGCCAAGCCTAGATATGCACGTTGCGGTATCGACAACGTGAACAGCATTGCGATTCCTGAAAACGATGATGCACGTTTGCAGCGTTTTTATGGCAAAGCTCAGCGCGTTTTAGTGGATGCGCCATGTAGCGGTTTGGGAACTTTACGCCGCAATCCTGATCTAAAATGGCGTTTACGACCAGAAGAAATCACGCAATATGTTGAGCTACAGCAAGTGATCCTGCAAAGAGCAGCAAAGTGCGTGGCTCCGGGTGGTAGACTGGTCTACGCTACGTGTAGTGTGCTGCCGCAGGAAAATGAGCAACAGATCCAGGCCTTCCTGCAGGCATGTCCAGACTTTCAAGTGGTGCCGGTAAATGAGGTGCTTAAAGCTCGTATACCTAATTTACTCATGCAGGGTGATTATTTAAGCCTGCGTCCGGATCTGCATGGGACGGACGGTTTTTTTGCAGCAGTTCTCGTGCGAACGGCGGCCGCTTCTTAATGGGGTTGACATTGCAATTGAAATATTGCTGTCTTATAGGCCTCAACTGAGCTACACTTTTCGTGTCTTTATCTTCATGGATCATCTATAAAAGGTCTATGCAAAATTTTCTGAATTTTCTGGCTGGTGGGTTTCTGCAATTGTCTTGGTGGCAAGTTGTACTGATTACCCTTGTGCTTACTCATATCACTATTGTGTCGGTGACAGTATTCCTTCACCGTAGTCAGGCCCACCGTGGCTTGGATTTGCATCCGGCAGTGATGCACTTTTTCCGTTTTTGGCTTTGGATGACCACCGGCATGGTCACCAAAGAGTGGGTGGCTATTCACCGTAAACACCATGCGCGCTGCGAACGCGAAGGTGATCCCCACTCGCCCGTAGTATTTGGTTTGGGTATGGTGTTTTTCCGCGGTGCTGAACTGTATCGCTTGGAAGCAACAAACGAAGAAACATTGAAACGCTTTGGTCACGGCACGCCGGATGACTGGATGGAGCGCAATGTGTACTCCAAACATAACCTGCTTGGCATTTTGATCATGCTGGTTATAGACATCCTGCTGTTTGGCCTAGAAGGCTTGGCAGTGTGGGCAGTACAGATGGCATGGATTCCATTCTGGGCTGCTGGTGTTGTGAACGGTTTGGGTCACGCTGTGGGCTACCGTAACTTTGCTAGCCCTGATACCAGCACCAACGTGTTCCCAATCGGGATCATCATTGGTGGCGAAGAGCTGCACAATAACCACCACGCTTACGGTACTTCTGCGAAGTTCTCTAGCAAGTGGTACGAGTTTGACTTGGGCTGGTGTTACATCAGCGTGCTTAAGTTCTTCAAGCTGGCACAAGTTAAAAAAGTGGCTCCTAAGTTGAAGTTGGAACCTGAGAACAAAGCACTGGCAGACAGCAGCATTAGTTTGTCTACTTTGCAGGGTGTGATTACACACCGCTACGAAATCCTGGCACGTTATGCTGACATCATCAGCAATACAGCTAAAGAAGAGTTGGCGCGTTTGAAGCCCTCTCTGAATCCGGCAGACCCTAACTGCAAATGGAGTTTGCTAAAACGTTGCGGCGACTGGATTGGTCGTGGTGACGAAGTTCTGGATCCAGAACAGCGCGCTCAGTTGCAAACCGTGTTGGAAGAAGATACACGCCTGTCTACCGTAGTGCGTATGCAAATGGAACTGTCCCGCATTTGGGAAAGCTCCACCGCATCCAGTGAACAGTTGTTGGCTGATTTGCGCGGCTGGTGCCAGCGTGCACAGCAAAGCGGTATTGAGAGTTTGGAACAATTTGCGCAGCGTCTGCGCCGCTACGCGGCATGATGCATGGCCTGAACCCTCAACAGCAACAGGCAGTCACACAAGCTCCCGTCCATACCTTAGTGTTGGCGGGAGCAGGCAGCGGAAAAACGCGAGTCCTGACTACCCGAATGGCTTGGTTGATGCAAACGCAGCAACTAAGCCCTTTTGCTTTAATGGCGGTAACCTTTACCAATAAAGCGGCTCGCGAGATGCTGACGCGTCTGCAAGCGCAGATGCCCATCGATACGCGTGGCATGTGGGTAGGTACCTTTCACGGCTTGTGTAATCGTTTACTGCGCGCGCATCACCGTGACGCTGGATTGCCACAAAGCTTTCAAATTCTAGACAGTGCAGACCAGTTGTCTGCGATCAAGCGCCTGATTAAAGCGAGTAATGTGGATGATGAAAAATATCCACCTCGCGATGTGCAGCGCTTTATCAACTCCAGCAAAGAAGATGGCTTTAGGCCTGACGATTTGGATGAGTTTGATCCGCACCAGACAATGCTGGTGGGTTTGTACCGACAATATCAAGAACAATGTGAGCGTGAAGGCGTAGTAGACTTCGCCGAATTGCTGTTGCGCGCCTATGAGCTGCTGCAACGTAATGAGCCTGTACGTAAGCATTACCAGCGACGTTTCCGTCATATTCTGGTGGATGAGTTCCAAGATACTAACCGTTTACAGTACAAATGGCTGCAACTGTTGGCGGGCGATGGCGCTGCTATTTTTGCGGTGGGTGATGATGACCAGTCCATCTATGCATTCCGTGGTGCGAACGTGGGCAATATGGCCGACTTCGAGCGCCAGTATGCGCATGGTAATGTGATCCGCCTGGAGCAAAACTACCGATCTAGTGCACATATTCTGGATGCGGCGAACGCGCTGATCTCCCAGAACAAGAATCGCCTAGGTAAAAACCTATGGACGGATTCTGGTGAAGGCGAACAGATTAGAGTGTCAGAGCAAGCTTCTGATACGTTGGAAGCGCAATGGGTGGTGGATGAGATCCGCGCCTTAATTCGTGATGGTTGGGCCAGAGATCAAATTGCGATTCTGTACCGCAGTAATGCGCAGTCTCGCGTGCTTGAGCATCATTTGTTTAGTTCTGGTATTCCGTACAAAGTGTATGGTGGCCAACGCTTCTTTGAGCGTCAGGAAATTAAACACGTCTTGGCGTATCTGCGACTCATACATAACCCCTTTGATGACACATCATGGCTACGTGTGGTGAACTTCCCTACGCGCGGTATTGGTGCTCGTTCGCTGGAAACGCTAGGCGATCATGCCAGACAGTACGGCATTAGTCTGTATCAGGCGGTGCCGTACATGAGCGGTAGAGCTGCCAGCAGTTTGCAGGCATTTGTTGAGCTGATTCATCGGTTGGCGAGTGAGGCACAGGTAGTCTCGCTACCTGAACTGATTGAGTTGGTGGTACACGAAAGCGGTTTGTTGGCACATTATCAGGCTGACAGAGAGGGTGCCGAGCGTCTGGAAAACTTGCAAGAGTTGGTCAACGCGGCAACGGTGTTTGAGCAGGAAGAAAACTTTGCTGGTACACCAGCAGGTCGTATCCCGGAAGCTGTACCAGGGTCAGTGCCTGAAACTGAAAGTGGCTTGCCAGCACTGGCGCCTATGTCAGCATTGGGGGCTTTTCTGACACACGCTTCGCTAGAGGCGGGTGATAATCAAGCGCAAACAGGCGAAGATGCTATCCAGTTGATGACTACGCACGCGGCCAAAGGTTTGGAGTTTGATGCTGTGTTTGTGACAGGCCTAGAAGAAGGTCTATTCCCACACGACAACAGTATTGGTGAACCTGGTGGTCTAGAGGAAGAGCGACGTTTGATGTACGTGGCTATTACCCGTGCACGCAAGCGTTTGTACATTACTTTGGCTCAAAGCCGTATGCTACATGGCCAAACGCGTTACGCCATGCGTTCTCGTTTCTTAGATGAAGTACCAGAACAGCATATGAAGTGGCTAACACCTCAAGTTCGCGTGCAAGAAAGCATGCCTTCTTCTGGTACTAGCTGGGGCGGTGGGGCATTTAGACGTGGCTCTAGCTGGCAAGGTCAGCAGGGTAGTAGCTTACGTGTAAATACGCCTAATTTCAGTGCCAGCGGTGGTGTGGTGGTGGGTGATAAACATTTCCGTGTAGGGCAAGGCGTGCGTCATCAGAAGTTTGGCGATGGCACAATTTTGAACTTAAGCGGCAGCGGCAATGAGGCACAGGCTCAAATTCAGTTCCGAGATGCGGGGATGAAGACGCTGGCTTTGGGTATAGCCAAGATTGAGATTATTGCTGGCTGATTGTTGCTGCTAGAGTAGTGTTGAAAAAAGCTTCACATGGAGTATCTATGTGAAGCTTTTTTGTGTGCTGTAGAAAGGCTGTGGTCTCACCCGATTGTGTTGGGTGTGACTAGGTCTGCAGTGCTTTAGACTAGTGCTTCAATCTGCTCTTGCAGTTCTAGCCATTCTTCTTCAAGGCTAGCGTGCTTTTGGCTGCACTCACCATGCTCAGCAAGCAGAGCGGGGCGTTGAGCCTTGTAGGCATCAGTATAGAAGTCAGGATCGGCAATTAACGCATCCAGTTCTTCTATGCGTGTCGCCAGTTTTTCCATGTTGGCTTCAATTTTTTGCACCTGTTTTTCTAACGGCTTGCGTAGTACGGCCAAACGTTGGCGTTCCTGCGCATCGTTTTTGCGCTGCTGACGCCTATCTATAGCAGGGGTGTCACTACCATCGCCTTGTTCATTTGCAGCGCTTGAGGATGTGCTCTGGCGTTTCTGTAGCCATTCGCGGTAGTCTTCTAAGTCACCATCGAACTCTTGTACTTGGCCGTCAGCCACAATCCAGAAGTCATCGACGGTGCTACGCAAAAGTTGCCTATCGTGCGAAACAATAATGACGCTACCTTCGTACTCGGCTAGAGCTTGGCTCAGTGCCTCGCGTGTTTCTACGTCCAAGTGGTTGGTTGGTTCATCCAGTAGCAGCAAGTTAGGTTTGCGCCACACGATGAGCGCCAAGGCTAAACGGGCTTTTTCACCCCCAGAGAAACCGGCGGTGGTATCCATGGCCATGTTGCCACTAAAACCAAACCTACCTAGGTAGTTACGCAGTTCTTGTTCGCGTACTTCGGGGGCAATGCGTTGCAGATGCAGAATGGGGGAGGCGTTGGCGTCAATCATGTCCAGCTGGTGCTGGGCAAAGTAACCTACTTCCAAACGGCTGGAGCAAATCAATTCGCCAGACAAGGGCTTAAGCTCTTGCGCTAGGGTTTTGATCAGGGTGGATTTACCGGCACCGTTCACACCTAGAATACCAATGCGTGCACCGCCACGTACATCCAGCTTGATTTGCTTCAAGATGACGCGTGGGGCTTCATCCGCCTGTTCAGCGACATAGCCTAGATTGGCATCCACCAGTCGTAGTAACGGGTCTGGCATGGACTGTGGTTCTGGCAGATGTATGTCTAGCGTGCTGTCAGTTTTTAGCGGTGCTAGCGATTGCATACGTGCCAACGCTTTCACACGACTTTGCGCTTGTTTGGCTTTGCTGGCTTTAGCTTTGAAGCGGTCAATAAACGCTTGCAGCTTGGCGGTTTCGCGGCCTTGGCGTTCATGCGCAATACTAAGCTGGCGCGCTTTTTCAGCACGCTGCGTCAGGAAGTCTTGATAGGTACCACGATAGCGCTCTAGCTTCTGGTGATCGAAGTGCAAAATAATGCGTGCGACGGCATCCAGAAACTCGGTATCGTGAGAAATAATCAGCACGGTGCCAGGGTAAGAGCTTAACCAACGCTCTAACCAGAGCATGGCATCCAAATCTAAGTGGTTGGTAGGCTCATCCAGTAATAGCAGATCAGATGGAGCCATCAGCGCACGCGCCAGTGCCAGACGCATTTGCCAGCCACCTGAGAATTCGCCTACAGGGCGCATCCACTGATCGGGTTTAAAGCCCAAGCCAGCCAGCAACTGTTCGGCTCTAGAAGGTGCTGACCATGCGTCTGCCTCGATGAGTAAGGCTTCCAACTCGGCAATGCGCTCACCCTCAGACTCTTTACAGTCAGCACGTTGTTGTTGTAGCTCACGCAAGTGCGTGTCGCCATCAATAACAAATTCGCGAGCAGGGCGATCTCTATCGTTGATCTCTTGCTCTACGCTAGCCATACGCCAGCTTTCGGGCATGTCTAGTTGGCCGCTATCGGCATCCAACTCGCCTTTGAGTAGTGCAAATAGTGTGGATTTTCCGGCGCCATTACGACCCACAACACCAACACGCTCACCGGGGTGTATGGTGAATTCTGCTTGATCGAGTAGGACTTTGATGCCGCGACGTAAGGAAAGATTAGAGGCTCTGATCACGCTTCCAACTGCTCCTTGGTCAGTAGCAGAATTTGGTCTTCTGCGTTTTCAGTACTGAGCCATACAGGGTCTAAATGAGGGAAGGCTTCGACGAAGTTGGCATACTCGTTACCAATTTCTAGTACCAGAATGCCATTGTCTGTGAGGCGTTCTGCTGCACCTTCAATAATGCGGCGCACCAACACCATGCCGTCGTCACCGCCAGCGAACGCCAGTCTGGGCTCGTGCAGGTATTCTTCAGGCAGGGCTTGCATGGAGCCTTCATTTACGTAGGGAGGGTTACTGATAATCAGCTGGTAGCGGCTAGGAGGCAAGGCCTCGTATAAGTCGCCTTGAAATAACTGCAAGCGGTCTTCTAACTCGTAGTTTTGTACGTTCTCTTGAGCAATAGCCAATGCATCGGGTGATAGGTCTACCGCATCTACCAATGCATTCTCAAACATGTTTGCGGCAATAATGGCCAAGCAACCACTACCCGTGCAGAGATCCAATACGCTGCTGACATCTTCAGGCTCTTCTATCCATGGAGTGAGCTGTTGCATCAGTAGTTCGGAAATAGGCGAGCGTGGCACAATGCAGCGCTGATCTACTTTGAATTTGTAGCCCTGCAGCCAGGCCTCACCAGTCAGGTAAGCGGCAGGTAAACGCTCAGAGCAACGACGTGCAACCATGTCTATGCAGCGTTGACGTTCTTGCTTGGTGAGGCGGCAGTCTAGAAAAGGCTCTAGCGTATCAGGGGGCAGGTTCAGGCTGAATAGCACCAAATACACGGCCTCATCCCACGCGTTATCGCTGCCGTGGCCGAAGCTGAGTTGGTGGGCGTTGAACTGGCTTACTGACCAGCGTAATACATCGCGCAGGGTACGTAGTTCGTCTACCGCGTTATGGCAGTGTTCTGTGAAAGAGGAATGTGACACTATCGATCCTAGAATAGGGCAGGCCATTGCACCCTTATGGCTAAGGGTGAGGCAAAAACTGACAATGCCCTATTGTACTGGCTCTAGGCTCTAGATCAGGAAGAAAAACGTGTAGGTAACAGCTTTTCTAGTGGCAGGCGTTGCACAATCAGTGCAGACAATAGCGAGACCACCAGCGCTCCCAACATATCAAAGGGAAAGTGCACGCCTAAGTAAATGCGTGCCCATGCTACTAGTGCTGACATAAAGAGAATCATGCCGCCAGTGGCGCGTGTAACGCTGATTAAAAGCAGTGGAAATCCCGTAGCCAAAACTAAAGTCATGTGAATGCTAGGGAAGGATGAGGTCGCCGCATGTTCCGTTAAGGTACGTCCTAAACCCATCACAAAGGGGCGGGCGTGTTCCATGTTGTAGCGGAATAGGTAGGCAACGGTAAGGGCTAAAACCAGTGTGCAACCTACGCGTAGAATAATAAGGGGAGCTTGTTTGGGATGCATTGGTAACGTGAGTAGCGCTAACAATGCAGCGATGATCAAGGGCCATTCAGCTAAAAAACGTGCGCTGTCTATAAGCCATAACGGGGCATCAGCACTGGCATTGATCCATAAAAATAGTTTTTGATTAAACGCTTCCACAACAAACAACCTTTTTGTAACGCAACTGCAATAATCCTAAATTATACGCATGTGACAATCTGGTGCTTTATGGGTGTTGCAAGATGTTACGTTACCCCTGTTTTACGATGATCTCGTTACAATCTATAACGGTGGGCAATGTTGTCCTAGGTATGGCGGTGCGTTATTGGGACGCCAAAGTGGTGTGCTGTTGAATGCAAGATCCTACGCTATCTAACCCGGATTGGGTGGTGTATAGGGTAGAGGCGCATGAGGTTGAGTTCTGGCAGGGCGATATCCAGCGTAATCATGGGCGGTTACGTTATAGACGTTCAGAGCCTACTGGTCAGGCCTGGGTTAAAGAACGTTTATGGCCGTGAGCAGAAACTGCTCAGGCAAGTTAAGAGCCGCATAGATGCTATGTTGGCGCAATGCATTCAAGGGTTTCCCCCAGCGTTATGCACAGAGGGTGGGGATAACTACGCAGCATGTATGAAGAAAGGGTAAGGCTATGAATGTAGATGCATTGGAAGCAATGCTGAACAAGGGAATGGATACGCCGTTATTGCGTTTTGGTTTGGGTAAGGCGTATTTGGATCAGCAGGATACAGCCCTAGCAATAGAGCATTTACAGCAGTGTGTGACACAGGATCCGCACTATTCGGCTGCATGGCAAATATTAGGGCAAGCCTATTTAGACTCAGGTGATATAGCGCTCGCTAGTCAAGCATGGGAAAAAGGTATATCGGTGGCGCAAGCCAAAGGCGATAAGCAAGCCGAAAAGATCATGCAGGTTTTTTTACGCCGCGTAGAGAAGTTGCGTAAGACAGAGTAAGTACATGGCCCGAGTAGGGCTACGGTAGTAAGGTAGTAGCAGGTAGTATGGCAGAACGGAAAAAACCAGTGGCATCGCGCGCCGCGTCTAAGCGTCGCGCATCGCAGGGCGCCAGTCAGGGTGGGCTAAGTAAGTTTTGGCGCACGGTAAGCCTAACAGCAATAGCGGTATTCAGTATCAGTAGTGTGCTGTGGCATGCTGATGGTAGATATCTTAAAGACGAGTTGGTGCAAAAGTGGGCTGAGTTGCAGACCATGCTCCAACCAGTAGAGGTGGCTGACTACACGCCAGAGACGCCTAATGTCTCACAACATGTACAGACTTCTTTTTCTCAGTGCACCCAGATGTTCCCCGGGCCGCGCCCCATTGTGCCTAATGGCGAGAAATTACGTGAGTTGTGTTTCAGTGCATTTGCAATTTTGCATAATGGGCAAACTAAAACCCCTGTATTTGTTGTACAGCGCTTGAGTCGGCAGATGATCAACCGTGCCAAGGGTCAGGCGCGTACGGATAGGTTCTACGAAGAGGCGCGTTTACCTCGTGTGGAGCGGGCCAAACTTGATGACTACAGACGTTCAGGGTATTCGCGCGGTCATATGGCGCCAGCAGGCGATATGCATGATAGCGATGCGATGGCACAAAGCTTTTCGCTGGCTAATATGGTGCCCCAGGATCAGCGTCATAATGCGGGGGCGTGGAGCCGTATTGAAAGTGATACCCGCAAATATGTGAGCCGCGCACAGGGTGATGTCTATGTATTCACAGGGCCTTACTACGCCAACCAACAAAACGTTGTAGGGGAAGGCAGGGTAGTGGTGCCTACGCATCTGTATAAGGTGGTTTACGATGCCACTACAGGTCGTTCATGGGTTCACTGGCATGAAAACAAACCGGAAACTAAAGTGGGGCCACCCATTAGCTATGCTGAGTTTGTGCAACGTACAGGCCTGCATTTATTGCCTCAGGTGCTACCTTCACAGTAGTGTGAGGGTTCAGCTTTGGTAACACACTCTTGGATGAGCTACCTGCTGGATGTGGCATGATAGAGGGTGCCTTATTGAGGGAGAATATAAGCAATGAAAAAACTACAATTGGCGATGGTCGTTGTGCTATCCAGTTTGGCCTATTCTGCTTCGGCGCAGAATTATGGCTGTGATCGTAAAATGCAGTCGCTGGAAACACAGCTGAACTATGCCAAACAGCATGGGAATGTGCATCGCCAACGCGGTTTGGAACGAGCCATAGCCAATGTGCAAACACATTGTACTGATGCGTATTTGTTACGCGATCTGCAAGAAGATATTGATGATCAACAAGAAGATATAGACGATATTCTTGAAGAGATTCAGGAAAAGCAGACTGAGGGGCGCGTGGATAAAGTAGAGCGACTGCAGCGCAAGCTAGAGCGTAAACGCCAGAAATTGGCAGACTTACAAGCTGAGATGGAAGATTTGCAATCGATGCCTCACGCAGAGGGGCGTCATCGCTACCGCTAAGCAGTATTAGTTAAAAAGGCCTGTAACCGTTGTGGTTGCAGGCCTTTTTTCTTAGTGTGTGGTTTTCTTAGGGGCGGAACCGTCTTGCTTGCCCAATACCGCTCTTGCTAATTCAATCGTTTCCTTGATACGGGATTTCATTGTTTTTCTGGCAGTATCTGGCAAGGAGTAACGGTCGGAAATTTCGTCAGCAATGGCATACAGCAAGTTGAGCGTTTCTTGTGCTTGGCCTGTTTTGGCAGCAAACATCGCCAAATGTGCTGACAACAGGGCTTGGTCAGCGAGCGCAATGCCCAGTAGCGTTTGATGATCTTGGGTGGAGGTGGTTTGACTCATGAATATTCCGAAAAATCAGGGCAGGGCCTGCTGCTTGAAATAAGGCATTTTAGCAGGTTGAAATAAGGCTGCAGTAGTGCTGTTGCTGTGTAAAATGCAGAGCATTACCACTGTCTTTAAAGAATTGAACAAGGAGCAGGGATGAATATTGCAAAAACAGTAAAAGTGATTGCTTTCGCCATGCCATTGCTGGCTTTGGCAGCATGTAAAACGGTGCCATTGACGCCAGAGCAAGAAGCTCAACTGCAAAGTGAGGAATGTGGTGCTCCTACTTTCCAATACTTAGTGGGCATGCCAGCACAAAGTCTGAATCCAGAAACATTGCCGCCTATGACGCGTGTGATTTATCCTTATTCGGCTGTTACCATGGACTTTAATCCTATGCGTTTAAATATCTATGTGAATGACGAAGGTTTTGTGACGCGTTTAGCCTGCGGTTAATGTGGATCATGGCCTAGTCGTATGAAGCGGTTAGGTCGAATGTGGTTACGAAGAAAAGCCCATTTTTGCTGTTGTAGTAGTAAAGGTAAATGGTATTCTGGGTGTTACAGCAGCAAGGAGATTGTATGAAGTGGGTGAATAACATGCTTGTAGTGGCCGGCTGTGTGGCCAGTTTTTCAGTGGGTGCGCAGGCAGAGGCACAGCGTTATAGCGTGGGTGATTTAGAAGTAAGAGCGGACAGCATAGAGGTGCTGGAGCCTACGTTATTGCATGCTAAGGGTAATGTGGTCATTACCCAAGGTAACTCAGAAATCACAACAGATGAAGCACAGATTAAGGTGCCTGCTAAGTCTGATCTGTTTGATGCCTCTATACTGAAAGGCAAAACAGCTATGGATGGTGAGATTAAACTCTATAAAGAGGGTTTTTTACCAATGAACTCATCACAAGGTGAAACTTATTGGTGGAATCCCGATAAAAAAGTATGCCTAAATACTAAAGTCGAATCAGGCTATTATGTAGAGCTGACACAAGTCGACAATAGTGAATGTGATACGTAAATGGCTTATAAAACAAATGATTAAGTATGAGTAAGGCGTAGCAATTTGCTACGCCTTATTTTTTTGCTTACAAACAGATAAATAATAAAGCTAGAGAAAGAGATCAATAAAAATTCATTCAATGTTAGAAAGTAATAATGATAAGCGTTGAACTGTATGTAGTATCAATGCATAAAAACATATACAGCAAGCACTAGCTTCCTCTATTTAAATTCTAAATTTAACGCGGAGTAGTTATGGACACGTACAAGCCCTATGAGCACCCAGCGGGCGGTTGGGATGCGCTTAAAGCTATGGAAGCAGCATTACTGAAGCAAGATATTCCCGCTGAAGGAATGCGGATTCTATCCAAAATGAATCAGCATGATGGTTTTGACTGTCCTGGGTGTGGATGGGCAGACCCTAAACAGACCTCCAAATTTGAGTACTGTGAGAATGGTGGTAAAGCGATTGCGTGGGAGTCCACAAAAAAACGGTGCACCCCCGAGTTCTTTGCGCAGCATACCGTGACCGAGTTGGCGACATGGGATGATTACGATTTGGAAATGGTGGGGCGTTTGACGCACCCTATGCAATATGACGCACAAAGCGACAGTTATAAGGCGGTGAGTTGGGATGCCGCTTTTGCTTTGGTGGCCTCGCATTTGCAGGCGTTGGATGATCCTAATCAGGCGGAGTTCTATACCTCTGGTCGTGCATCCAACGAAGCGGCGTATTTGTTCCAGTTGTTTGCACGTGAGTACGGTACGAACAACTTTCCTGACTGCTCCAATATGTGCCATGAACCTACTAGTGTAGGGCTGCCACAGTCTATTGGTGTAGGCAAAGGTACGGTGCTGCTTGAGGATTTTGATAAAACGGAATGTATTTTTATTTTTGGCCAAAACCCAGGTACCAATAGCCCGCGTATGATGACGTCGCTGCGTAATGCTGCCAGACGAGGCGCTACTATCATGTCATTTAACCCCTTTAGGGAGCGGGCTCTAGAGCGTTTTCAAGCACCACAGGATCCAGTGGAAATGGCTACCTTTAGTTCCACGCCAATTTCTTCAAGATTGTTCCAGGTCAAAGTGGGTGGTGACGTGGCAGCAATCAAGGGCATCATCAAATGTTTGCTGGCGATGGACAAACAAGCCAAGGCAAATAACCAGCCAGCCGTATTGGATTGGACTTTTATCAATGGCCACACTAGTGGTTTTGCAGAGATGGCTGCCGATGTGGAAGGCACTGACTGGGCGGATATAGAACGGGTGTCAGGTCTGTCACAAGCTGATTTGCAAGTGGCTGCCGAGGCCTATGCCAAGGCGGATAGTGCGATCTTAGTGTATGGCATGGGGATTACTCAGCACCGACACGGTACGCATAATGTGCGTCAGGTGGCGAACTTGGCGTTGCTGCGGGGTAACGTAGGTAAAGAGGGGGCGGGTATCTGTCCGGTGCGTGGTCACTCTAACGTGCAGGGTGATCGTACGGTAGGTATTACAGAAATCCCCGCAAAAGATTTTCTGGATAGGCTGCAAGCACATTACGGTTTTGAGCCGCCGCGTGAGCCAGGCCATAACGTGGTGTCAGCGTTAGAGGCAATGGTGAGAGGTGAGAGTCGTGTGTTTATAGGCTTGGGTGGAAACTTCTCGGTGGCGATTCCTGATTGGGATCAAACGCAGGAAGCTATGCGTAAGTTAAATCTCACTGTGCATATTTCTACCAAGTTAAATCGTAGCCACTTAATTCATGGTAAAGATGCCCTGATTCTGCCCTGTTTGGGGCGCACTGAGCGCGATGAGCAGGAAACGGGTTTGCAAGCTATGACGGTGGAAGACTCCATGTCTATGGTGCACGCGACCAAAGGTTCGTTTGAGCCCGCATCAGAACATTTGCGTAGTGAGCCGGCCATTGTGGCTGGCATGGCCAAAGCGGCCTTGGGGGCGAAAACTAAAGTGGACTGGGAGTACCTAATTGCTGATTACTCACGCATACGTGATGATATTGAAGCTGTTTTCCCTGCATTGTTCCAGGCTTATAACCAGCGAATTCAACAGCCAGGTGGCTTTCACTTGCCCTCTGCGGCGCGTGAACGTGTGTGGTCTACCAGCACAGGCAAAGCTAACTTTTTGATTAGTGTAGGTCTGTGCGAAGATACGCAACAATCAAATCCTGAGGTGTTGTGGCTATCGACAGTACGTAGTCATGATCAGTACAACACAACGCTGTACTCGCACTCAGACCGTTATAGAGGTATACATAACGCGAGGGATGTGTTGTTCATTAACGAGAACGAGATTGCGCGATTGGGTTTCAAGTCTGGTGATAGGGTGGACTTAGTGACTAATTCTAAAGATGGTTTGGAGCGTAGGGTGAATAACTTCCAGATTGTGGCGTATCCGTTTCCCGATGGTAGTTGTGCTGCGTATTACCCAGAAACTAACCCGTTGGTGCCGTTGTACGACCACGATCCACAAAGCAATACGCCAGCTTCAAAAGGCGTGCCTATACGCCTAGTGAAATCGGCGTAACGCATGCGCCTGAAGGTGTGTCATCAAGCGGTGACGCGCCTTCTGTGCGACTGGTGCTAAGCGGTGTATGATGAAAATTAGTCTTAATCAGGAGCGTATATGAATATCAGTACCCGCAATAAATTGTCTGGCACCGTTAAAGAGATTCATACTGGTGCAGTGAATGACGAGATTGTTATTGCTGTATCTCCCGCACTTAATGTAGTTGCCATCATTACCGACAACAGCACTAAAAGCCTGGGGTTGAAAGTAGGAGCTAACGTGGTTGCTCTGATTAAGGCATCGTCCATTGCTTTGGCAACCAATGTGGATGATTTGCTGTTCTCGGCACGAAATCAGTGCAAAGGCACCGTGACGGCGTTGCATAAAGGTGCAGTGAATTCTGAAGTGCAAATGAACGCAGGGCAGGGCGTTACACTCAGTGCGGTGATTACGAATACCAGCGTAGATGAGTTAGGCATTGCAGTAGGTTCAGTTGTCACAGCTATCTTCAAAGCATCCAGTGTGATTGTGGCGGCGAAAAAAGCCTAAACATTGCGAGGCGTTTCTGGCCTGCCTATAGGTCAGAGAGCGTATACGGGATGGTGATGCGCTAAAGAAGTTGAGTGGCGTGACAGTATTGTTTTTGTCACGCCACGTTGTATATAAAAATAATGTAAAACAATGATAAATCAATGGCTTGTTCGTGGGTTTTGGACGGCTGGGGTTGATTTATTAATATGTTTTGATATAATGTCAAGTACACCTCGTGTTTTGGTGTTGTATTTGTCCTCATACATGCTATCCATCAGGAGCACGTCATGCCTGAACTATCAGGTCCTCGAATAGGACTGGGTCAGGCTAGTGATGGCATGCGCTAACTGCGACTGTATTGCAGACCAGACTGCGCATTAACTCTGGCCTGACTCTTTTCCTGCTCACGCTTATATTTTTAGCGAAACGCTAAGGGTTTTTTGTTGCCCTAAGCTTTATATGTACCCGTTGTTTGAGTGGGTACAAAGGAGAAGAATCATGATTAAAAAAATCTCTTTCAATACATTTCGTCCCTCCGCTCTACGTAAAGTGAGTGCCCTTTCTTTGGGACTGAAAAAACGTCGCACCTCTTCTACACAGGCTGTGCGCACTACCAATCACCAACCCATGTTTGGTTTGCTGATTAACGACCATACTCGTTAATCCACATTAAAACAGGCGCCTTCATGGCGCCTGTTTTGTTAGCTGCCTAGGCGAAGCGCGTTATACTAGTCACTTAACGTATTGCTACCAAAGGGTATTGTGCGTATTTCCCACGGCTTTTCTCAAACACCTTTCATGATGTCTCTCTGGAGGCGTTGTGTGTGCGTGTTTTTGGGGATTATGTTGGCGCTGTCCGCTGTGGGAATGCCAACGGCCGCGGCGCTGTCTGCTGAGCCTGCATTGGCTTCGTCGCACACCTCACACCAAAGTCCTGATGCTCCGTGCTCAGACTGCACGCCAGACGAGCACGCCGCTTTATGCGAGGTACAGGCTTGTACTAGCATGATGTGCAACTTGCACAGAGGGGCTGTGTCTTCAGCTTCTTTCTTCCCGCTTAACCTTAGTCACGAGCAGTCATCTCTGCTTAGGCCGGTTACTGTATCGGCTTTCTATTGTCCTGATCTACCGCCCCCGCGATAGCGTTTGTCTTTTCCCAGATTAAATCTATGTATTTTTCATCATGGTATGAAGGCCATGGTGACTCTAGGAGTTTTAGATGAAACGCAGACATGTATTGAAAGCAACCGCTGCTAGCTTGTTGCTGGCCCATCCTGTAGTACGCGCACAGATGATGAATCATCAGGAAATGATGGGGCAACATCATCGAATGGGGGCGAGTCATACAATGCCCGCTATGGGGGATGGCATGAGGGCGCATGGGGCAGGGCGAAATTTGCTACCTATAGATCGTATGCCGTCAGGATTGCCGCTAGAGGCGTTACCGAAACTAGTAAATCAAAGCTCACAAGCAGGTGTGTTTAAAGCAACTATCGAGGCTGCTCCCACCACACTGACGGTTGCAACGCGTAAACCTACCGAGTTTTGGTTGTATAACGGTCAATTGCCTGGACCGCAGATAGAGGTATATGAGGGGGATGAGGTAGAAATCACATTCATCAATAATCTGCCTGAAACCTCTACTATTCATTGGCATGGCATGCCTGTGCCTTCAGATCAAGATGGTAATCCTCAGAACGGTGTGGCCCCAGGCGCGCAGCGCGTGTACAAGTTTAGGCTACCTGAGGGGAGTGCTGGCACGTATTGGTACCACCCTCATCCACATGGTAAAACCGCTATGCAGGTAGCTCGCGGCTTGGCTGGCACCTTTGTGGTCAAAGCTAAAAATGATCCGCTAAAAGATCTGCCTGAGCAGCACTGGATGATTTCAGATTTACGTTTGGATCAGCAAGCAGGCATTCCACCCAACACGATGATGGACTGGATGGATGGTAGAGAAGGCCAGTTTGTGCTCATTAATGGACAGCGTGAGCCAGCCATTACAGTGAGCACCCGAACTCGTATACGTGTTTGGAACAACTGTGCAGCCCGCTATTTGCAGTTGGTAGCTCCTGGATGTCAGTGGCAGTTGTTGGGGACGGATGGAGGGCTGTTGGAGCATGCGCAGCCGCCAACAGATACATTGTTTTTAGCACCTGCTGAGCGGGTGGAAGTACTGTTGCTGGCACCGGCTGATATGCAGGTTGAGCTGCTTAGTCGTTATTACGATAGGTCGAAGATGATGGTGCGTGACGATCCTAGCGATATAACGTTGGCACACCTTAGCGTGAAAAAAGAAGCGCCAGTGTTGCTACCCGACCAATTGAGGGCATTTGCCGAGTTAGGGCTACCCGTTGCTACCAAAAATGTGGAGTTCAGTGAGCACGAGATGCCACATGATATGGGGCAGGGTATGTCTAACAGCATGATGCAAAACATGTTTCTCGTGAATGGCAAGAGTTTTGAGATGGATCGTGTTGATCTGCGTAGCCGTGTGGGCGATGTGGAGGAGTGGCGCATCTTTAATAACTCTCACATGGATCATCCTTTTCACGTGCATGGTACGCAGTTCATGGTGACAGCACGGGAAAGTAATGGGAGAAAACAGCCTGAGCCATTCAAGGCGTGGCGTGACACAGTGAATTTACGCCCCTATGAGACGGTGACATTCTTGGTGAAACAAGACATGCCTGGTTTGCGCATGTTCCACTGCCACATTCTGGAACATGAGGACTTAGGCATGATGGCTAACTTACTGGTTGAATAAGTTTTAGTAGCCTTCTGAAGTACAGCACGCCTTAGGGCGTGCTTTTTTATGCCTATTTACTTACATATTGTTTCTTTATCACTATTGCTATTAGGAGTTGTCTTAGATTTTTGGATTTTCTTAGTTACTAAAATAGCTACTCCTATCAGGGATAAGCCTGATTTGTAAGGTGTTTTGGCGTTTGTTCATATCTTGAAGTTAGCGTTATAGGCCCTAAATTACAAATAGACATCAGGTGTGATCTTTTGAATCAAATAATTTAGTAACTAGGCGTACAAAATGAAAGCAAAAACATATTTTTCAGCAATAGTGGCAACTCTATTAATGACTATGGGTGCTTCTAGCGCTTTAGCAAAACAAACAGGCGAAATACGTTTTTTTGGTGAAATCGTGAATGGAAGCTGCAGCCCCGCAGAGCAGGCATCGGGGACGTACGCAGGCAAGGAAAGGCTTAACTTTGAGTTACAGTTCAATGATTGCTTGGGTGAAATCCAGCAAGCAGTCCAAGTGTTTGTTGATGCCAAACATGCAAATGGAGATGCTTTGAATGTTGCGATGAACTCTTTACGCTCAGGTGTGGATATCGTGGTAAGCCCAGCAGCGCAACAGGGCAAGGTGCATCAAGAGCGTATGAGTTTTCACATCGGTGGGGAAAATAAAGTGACGCCATTGGGCATACGTTATAACGATGCTGCTGGCCAACCCACTCCTGCTGCAGAAAAAGTTTATGTAATCTTGAATCTGCAATATGTATAAGGGATAAGAAAAACAGGGCACGCTTTTATGGCATTTAAGAAAAACGTCATAAAAGCGTAACCCCCCTGAAATACACACTCTCTACTATGTCGGCATTGCAAGACTTTTCTTGCCAGAAAAGGATGAACCACAATGTCGGCAATTCAGGTACAGGCGCTGAATAAGACCTTTCATACTAAGAAAGTACTAACAGCTCTTGATCTCTCTATTCCTCGCGGTGCCATGGTGGCACTGATCGGAGCCTCCGGTTCGGGGAAATCTACACTATTGCGCCATTTGGCAGGTTTGACCAAAGCAGACTCCGGGCAGGATTGCCGCGTAGAGGTGCTGGGACAAACCATGCAGAGCAACGGCATCTTGAGCCGTGACGTTCGCCGTTTGCGCGCCAATATCGGTTACGTATTCCAGCAATTCAATTTAGTAGGACGTTTAAGCGTACTGCAGAACGTGCTTTTAGGCTGTTTGGGGCGTATGCCCAGACTGCGTGGCACTCTGGGCTTATTCAGCCAAGAGGATAAAGAGCGTGCGTTGCAGGCGTTGGAGCGTGTTGGCCTACTGGAACATGCATACAGACGTGCTTCCACTCTGTCGGGTGGTCAACAACAGCGCGTGGCCATTGCTCGCACACTCTGCCAGCAGGCAGATGTGATTTTGGCTGATGAACCTATTGCTTCTCTAGACCCTGAATCCGCACGCAAAGTGATGGAAAGTCTGCGTCGAATTAATCAACAAGACGGCAAAACCGTCATTGTGACGCTGCATCAGGTCGACTACGCCGTGAAATATTGCCGCCATGCCATCGCCCTTAAAGATGGTGTGAAGCACTTTGACGGCCCGGTGTCTGATTTGAGTAATAGCTTCTTAAACAAACTCTACGGTTCCAGCATGGAATCGAGTTTTATCGCAGAAAAAAGCACTGAAGAAGAGAGTGCTCCTTTTCTGAATTTTGTCGCTGCCTGATTTTTACTGTACGCAGGAAATGAACATGAAATCTATCGTGAAAACGTTTGCTACAACGGCCTTGTTTAGTGCGTTGGCCATGGGTTCGGTTAGTGCTGAAGAAATGAAAGAGTTGAACTTCGGCATTATCTCTACAGAGTCTTCTCAAAACCTGAAGCAGCTGTGGGAGCCCTTCTTGGAAGATATGTCCGAGCAGACTGGCTACAAAGTAAATGCTTTCTTCTCTTCTGACTATGCCGGCATTATCCAAGGCATGCGTTTCGACAAAGTTGATGTGGCCTGGTATGGCAATAAATCAGCAATGGAAGCAGTGGATCGCGCTAACGGTGAAGTGATCTTCCAAACTACCAACGCTGACGGTACTAAAGGCTACTACAGCTTGTTGATTGCACACAAAGACAGCCCAATCAACAGCGTAGAAGACATGTTGGCAAATGCTGGCAACCTGACATTCGGCAATGGTGATCCAAACTCTACATCGGGTTTCTTGGTACCTAGCTACTACGTGTTTGCACAGAACAACGTTGATCCTAAACAGATCTTCAAACGTACGTTGAATGCCAACCACGAAGTTAACGCGTTGTCGGTAGCAAACAAGCAAGTAGACGTTGCAACTAACAACACAGAAGCCACCGTGCGTTTGCAAGCGGTAAACCCAGAAAAAGCCTCTCAAATTAAAGAGATCTGGCGCTCCCCGTTGATCCCTGCGGATCCAATCGTATGGCGTAACAACTTGCCAGAAGATGCCAAAGTAAAAATCACGGCTTTCTTTGAAAACTACGGTGACAAACCTGAAGAAGCACAAGTATTGGAAAACTTGGCTTGGGGCAAATTTGAAAAATCCAGCAATGATCAGTTGATCCCTATTCGTCAGTTGGAACTGTTCAAAACACGTACGCAAGTTGCTAACGACAGCAGCCTGAGCGAAGCCGAAAAAGCTGAAAAACTGAAAGCAGTAGATGATCAGTTAGCAGTCTTGGCCAGCCAAGCTAAATCGTAATTTCAGGTACACAGAGCATGACGACACTTGTTTCGCAAACAGTATTACTCAAGCCCAAAAAGAATTGGTATCTGAGTCTGTTGGGCTGGGGGCTGTTTCTAGCGTTTCTTGCGTGGTCCTGGGAGGGGGCTGAGATGGCCCCTCTCAAGCTCTGGAAAGATGCGGAAAACATGAAGCAGTTTGCCGCTGATTTCTTTCCCCCCGACTTCACTGATCTGAGCTACTACCTGCGTGAAATGGTGGTAACGGTACAGATTGCGGTGTGGGGTACGGTGCTGGCGGTTATTGCTGGCGTGCCGTTAGGGCTGATGTCTTCTTCCAATATTGTGCCTTGGTGGGTTTACCAGCCTGTACGCCGCTTAATGGACGCCTTGCGCTCCATTAACGAGATGGTATTTGCCATGTTGTTTGTGGTGGCGGTGGGTTTGGGGCCTTTTGCAGGGGCGTTAGCGTTGTTCATGGGCACTACAGGTGTGCTGGCAAAGCTTTTCGCAGAAGCAGTAGAAGCCATTGATCATGGACCAATTGAAGGTATACGCGCCAGTGGTGCGAGCGCCTTACAGGAAATTATTTACGGTGTGATTCCGCAGGTATTGCCGCTGTGGATTTCCTATGTGTTGTATCGCTTTGAGTCCAATGTGCGCTCTGCCACGGTAGTAGGCATGGTAGGGGCCGGTGGGATTGGGGTGATGCTGTGGGAAGCCATTCGAGGTTTTCAATTCACGCAGAGTGCAGCCATTTTGTTGATCATCATCGTGGTGGTGAGCTTGATTGACATGATTTCGCAGCGCCTTAGACGTTTGTTTACCTGATCACACAGGAAAAGGCAGGAAACTGCCTTTTACGTTACATGAACTTGTCTAGACAGGATGGGCCCATTTACCAGCAAATCGCGGCGGTATTGCGAGCAGAGCTGGGTCAGTATCAGCCAGGTGATTTTTTACCTAGTGAAATGCGATTAGCAGAACGCTTTGAGGTAAATAGGCACACCGTACGCGGTGCATTGCAAGTGCTGGAGCAGGAGGCTTGCATCTTGCGCATCAAAGGAAAGGGTGCGCAGGTGCTGGGTAGTTTGCTGTCGTATCCGCTTTCACAAAGCAGTGCGTACAGCAGTTGGTTTGAAGCGAATGGCCATGATGTACGTACTTGCTTGGTGGCCAAACGCTCCAGACTGGCTACCACCGTTGAGGTCACGCATTTGGCATTGCAAGAAGGGGACTACGTGCTGGAGTACAAAACGCTACGTTTTTTAAAAGGTGAGGCGGTAAGCCTGATTAGTCACTGTTTTGCTATGCGCCATCAACTGATGCTAGAGCAGTACCAAAAAGGCTCTATGCGAGACCACTTACGGCGTTATGGCCATGAGTTGGAGCGTGACTTTAGTGCCATTGGCGCACGTTTGCCCAACGTGGATGAAGCTGCTCGCTTGCGTATGGCCGTGAACCAACCGGTATTGACCGTAGAAACCTTGTCTAGAGATCAACATGGACACCCCATAGAGCTGGCGTTCACTGTCAGTCGATCAGATCGTTTCCGTTATCACGTAGTGATGTGAGCATGAGGATAGTAGGAAGAAAATGGAACAGAACACAGTAAGTACACGACAGCACTGGATGAAAGTGTTGTCACGAGCAGGTAAGGCTCTGCTGCCATTTCAAGAGCAGCTGTTAGCTACACCACACGAGTTTATTCGCACCCCCGAAACCGGCATGGTGATGGTACGCGGCCGAGCAGGCGGTACTGGCATGGCGTTTAACGTAGGCGAAACCACTGTTAGCCGTTGCGTAGTGCGTTTGAGCAATGGCTGTGAAGGCTACAGCTATGTGCTGGGCCGCCATATGTTGGTCGCAAAGTTGGCCGCCATTGCGGATGCCTTATTGCAAGGCGAGCAGCAAGCCCATTGGTTGAGCACGCTGATTCAACCCTTAGAGCAAGCGCAGCAACAGGCGCGTCATGCGCATCAACAGGATGTGGCTACATCCAAAGTCGATTTCTTCACCATGGTACGAGGAGACTAGGATGACACAACCTTCCTTACAAGCCGCATTCAGTAATCCCGTACATCAAGCACAGCAGTGCTTCCGACTCATTGCCCAAGCGTTTGCAGAGCCAGGTTTGGTAGAGCGTATCGCTCTGGTGGACAGCATGGAAGCCTTGGATGCAGCCAGTCACGCCAGCGCCTTGACGCTGTTGGATAGCGATACCCCTATTTGGATTAGCCCTGAGTTGGATTCCGCAGCCTTGCGCCGACATCTGATCTTTCATTGTGCGTGCCCCATTGTGGAGCAACCTGAAGAGGCGCAATTCGTCTTTATGGGTGCCAATGACACAGCCGTGTTGAGCCGTTTGGATGTGGGTACAGACAGAGATCCTGAGTTTTCTTGCACGGTGTTTTTACAAGTGCCTTCGTTACAGAGCGGCACGACTACCACGTGGTCGGGCCCAGGCATTCAGCATAGTCGCGATGTGCAGTTGCCGGTGAGCGCCGAATTGTGGCAACAGCGTGATGCCATTACCGCCTTTCCACGCGGCGTAGATATTTGTTTTGTAGCGGGACAGGACATGATGGGGTTGCCACGTAGCACCCGCGTTGGCCTGCAGACTAAGGAGTAAGTCATGTATGTAGCAGTTAAAGGTGGCGAGAAAGCCATTGATCATGCACACCGTCTGTTGGCACAAAAGCGTCGTGGTGACACGGCGGTTCCTGAGCTTAGCGTGCGCCAAATTCAAGAGCAGATGCCATTCGCGGTATCGCGCGTGATGACAGAAGCCTCGCTGTACGACCGTCAGCTGGCCGCATTGGCCATCAAACAAGCCGCTGGTGATTTGCTGGAAGCGATTTTCTTGCTGCGTGCGTACCGTACTACCTTGCCACGTTTCATGAATAGCGTGCCACTAGAGACCGCAGGCATGGTGATTGAACGCCGTATTTCAGCCACCTATAAAGACCTGCCTGGTGGGCAAATCTTAGGCCCTACCTTCGATTACACCCATCGTCTGTTGGATTTTTCGTTGCTGGACGAAACACGTTCTACCCCTGCAGCGGTATCCGAAGATAGCACAGCCGAAGTAGGGCATTGCCCACGCGTATTAGCGTGGTTGGAACAAGAAGGCTTGATGCGTACTGAGCAATCAAGCACCACCATTGTGCCGGACGTGACGCGTGAACCCTTGGATTTCCCAAGTAACCGTCAACAGCGTTTGCAAATGCTGGCTCGTGGCGATGAGGGTTTCATGATGGCGCTGGCGTATTCCACACAGCGTGGTTATGGCCGTAATCACCCCTTTGCAGGCGAGATTCGTATCGGTGAAGTAGAGCTGTGGATTGAGCCAGAAGAGCTGGGTTTTGCCATATGTGTGGGCGATGTGGAAGTGACCGAATGCGAAATGGTGAACCAGTTTATTGGTACCGCTGAGCAAGCCCCACAGTTCACTCGTGGCTACGGTTTGGCCTTTGGCTACAACGAGCGTAAAGCCATGAGCATGGCTCTGGTAGATCGCGCACTGTGTGGTGAAGAGTTGGGTGAGGAAATTCTGTCGCCGGCACAGCAAGAAGAGTTTGTGCTGATGCACAGCGATAACGTGGAAGCAGCAGGGTTTGTGGCTCACCTGAAGTTGCCGCACTACGTGGACTTCCAGTCTGAACTTGAACTGATTCGCAAAATGCACAAACCCGAAGCTTCGGACGTAGCACAGCAGGAGCAAGAAGCATGAATGCAGTAACTTCTCAAGAAATGGCCGCACAAAGCGAAGGCTATAACTTTGCCTACTTAGATGAGCAAAGCAAACGCATGATTCGTCGTGCTTTGCTGAAAGCCATTGCTATTCCTGGTTACCAAGTACCATTTGGCGGTCGCGAAATGCCACTGCCATACGGCTGGGGTACGGGTGGTATTCAAGTGACGGCTGCAATTTTGGGTCAAGACGATGTATTGAAAGTGATTGACCAAGGTGCCGATGACACCACGAACGCGGTCTCTATCCGACGCTTCTTTGCCGCTACAGCTGGTGTGAGCACCACGGAACAAACACAGGCCGCCACCATTATTCAGACGCGTCACCGTATTCCTGAGTACGCGTTGCAAGCAGGGCAAATTATGGTGTTTCAGGTGCCTATCCCCGAGCCGCTACGTTTTATCGAGCCCTCGGAAACTGAAACCAAAACCATGCATGCTTTGAACGACTACGGTGTGATGCACGTGAAGTTGTACGAAGACATTGCAACCTACGGTCACATTGCGACGGCCTACGCCTACCCCGTGCTGGTGGATGATCGTTATGTGATGGATCCATCCCCCATTCCTAAATTCGATAACCCCAAACTGAACCAAAGCCCAGCGTTGATGCTGTTTGGTGCAGGGCGTGAAAAGCGTATTTATGCTTTGCCGCCGTACACCGATGTGCAGAGTTTGGATTTTGAGGATCACCCCTTTAGTTTGCCTACCTGGGATGGTGGCTGCGTCATTTGCGGTAGCCACGATTCTTACTTGGACGAAATTATTGTGGATGACAACGGTACGCGTGAACTGGTGTGTTCCGATACTGATTATTGTGCCCAGCGTGTGGCAGAGCAGGAGCAGCAGGTATGACAACGTTGCAAAACCATGAGGCGGTGCCTCTGTTACAGGCCCGTCAAGTGTCCAGATTGTTTGGTCATGAGAAAGGCTGCCAAAACGTATCTTTCGATTTATACCCAGGTGAAGTGTTGGGCATTGTGGGGGAGTCGGGGTCCGGTAAGTCCACGTTGTTAAGCGTACTGTCTGGTCGTTGTGCTCCTACTGATGGTCAAGTGTTGTTTTCTACACCAGAAGGCACACAGCAAAGCCTGTACGACAGTACTGAAGCTGAACGCCGCACCTTGTTGCGTACGCAATGGGGCTTTGTAGAACAGAACCCACGTGATGGTTTGCGTATGAGTGTATCGGCGGGCGCCAACATTGGTGAGCGACTGATGGCACAAGGCGTACGCAATTACAGCGAGTTGCGTGCTCGCGCTTTGGAGTGGCTGCAAAACGTAGAAATTGATGGCTCACGTATTGATGACTTACCGCGCACTTTTTCGGGTGGTATGCAGCAACGTTTGCAGATCGCTCGCAACTTGGTGTCCGGCCCGCGTCTAGTGTTTATGGATGAACCTACAGGTGGCTTGGATGTGTCGGTGCAGGCACGGTTATTGGACATGCTACGACGTTTAGTGCGTGAGCTTAATTTGGCCGTAGTAATTGTCACGCATGATTTAGCAGTAGCCCGTTTGTTAGCAGACAGATTGTTGGTGATGCGACGCTCGCATGTGGTGGAAAGTGGTTTGACCGATCAAATTCTGGACGACCCTCAGCACCCCTATAGCCAATTGTTGGTGTCTTCTGTTCTGCAGCCCTAGGAGTCAGTTGTGAGTCCCATTCTTGAAGTTAGTCATTTGTCCAAACAGTTCACCTTGCACCAACAACAAGGCGTAGTGCTGCAAGTTTTGCATGATGTGAGCTTTGCCGTGCAGCCGGGTGAGTGTGTGGTATTAGCTGGCCAGTCCGGTGCTGGTAAGTCTACGTTGATGCGTACGCTTTACGGTAACTACCAAGCTGAGCACGGCAGTATTGCTGTGCGTCATCAGAATAAAACAGTGGAACTGGTACAAGCGGATCCTCGCTTGATCATGCAGTTGCGCAAACAAACCATTGGTTATGTGAGCCAGTTCTTGCGGGTGATTCCTCGTGTGTCGTGCTTGGATGTGGTGATGGAGCCAGCATTGTTGCGCGGTGAACCTAGCGAGCAAGCACAAGCTCGAGCCGAGCAGTTGTTAACACGCTTGAATATTCCTCAACGCCTGTGGTCATTGGCTCCTGGAACTTTCTCTGGTGGTGAGCAGCAGCGTGTCAATATTGCGCGTGGCTTTATGGTGTTTTGGCCGTTGTTGCTGTTGGATGAGCCTACCGCTTCATTGGACGATAAAAACCGTCAGGTGGTATTGGAGCTTATCGCTGAAGCTAAGCAGGCCGGTTCGGCCATTGTAGGAATTTTCCATGATGCCATCGCCCGCGAAGCGGTCATGGATCGTTATGTAGAGCTGAATGTACAGGAGTCCAGTCATGTCGCGTGAGCAGATACTCAATAATGCACAGATTGTGTTGGCCGATGAAGTAGTACGCGGTTGTGTAGTGTTAGAAAACGGTCGTATACGCGATATCAGCACAACGCTTAGCCAGTCACCCGCCGCAGAGGATATGCAGGGCGATTTTCTGATGCCTGGCTTTATTGAACTGCATACCGATAACCTAGAGCGTTACATGAACCCACGCCCTGGTGTGGATTGGCCATCTAGTGCTGCTGTGTTAGCCCATGATGCGCAGCTAGTAAGCTCAGGTATCACAACGGTGTTCGATGCTTTGTCTATTGGCGATGTAAGCCCTAAGCAAACACGCTTGGCGCAGTTGCCTAAGATGATTGAAGCCATCGGGCAAGGTGTGCGTGATGGGCTAACACGTTCGGATCACTTGCTGCATTTGCGTTGTGAGGTGAGCCATGAACTCACACTACAAATGTTTGAAGAATTGGTGGATCACGAGTTGGTGCGATTGGTGTCGGTGATGGATCACACACCAGGCCAACGTCAGTTCGTGAAGATAGAAAAATACCGTGAGTACTACCAAGGTAAATACCATTTAAGCGATGCTGAAATGGAAGCCTTTATTCATAAGCAAACGACTAACGCAGCCAAGTACAGCGAAGAGTTTAGAAAATCTATTGTAGGCATGTGCCAAAGCAAAGGCATCGCTTTGGCAAGTCACGACGACGCTACAGCTGATCATGTGCATGAGTCCGCAGCAGCTGGTATGACTATTGCTGAGTTTCCAACTACACGTGAAGCCGCTGACCTGAGTCACAAGCTAGGGTTAAACGTGTTGATGGGGGCGCCGAACATTGTGCGTGGTGGTTCGCATTCTGGCAATATTGCCGCCGCAGAGTTGGCTCGTCATGGTGTGTTGGATATCTTATCCAGCGATTACTACCCTTCCAGTTTGCTGCAAGCAGTACACGGACTTGCCACGATGGAGCAGGGCTATAGTTTGCCGCGCGCGGTATCTACCGTGAGTTTGGCACCTGCGACAGCAGTGGGCTTGCATGACCGTGGTGAGATTGCTGTAGGCAAACGCGCTGATTTAATTCAAGTCAAAGATTTGGGTAAACAGTACATCGTTAAGCAAGTGTTCAGCCAAGGTCAAAGGGTGTACTAATGCAAGGGAAATTGGTCTACATGGTGGGGCCATCCGGTAGTGGTAAGGACAGTGTGCTAGCAGCATTGGCAGCCGATTTACCGCCGGACTGGGTCATCATGAAGCGTGCGGTCACGCGCGAGGAAAGCCCTGCCAATGCCTATGCGGAATACCTCAGTCACGAGGTATTCCGTCAGCAGCAACGGCAAGGTGCGTTTGCGTTGAGCTGGGAAGCTCATGGCCTGATTTATGGCATACGCTCCGAGCTAGATACGCATTTGCAGGCAGGGAAGTTAGTGCTGGTGAACGGTTCCCGAGAGCATTGGGAACAGGTGAAACAACGCTATGAACAGGCTTCATTAGTATGGCTGACTGTCGCCCCCGAGCTATTGCTACAACGTTTACAGATGCGGGGTAGGGAGTCCATGGACGCCATTACCTTGCGTGTGCAGCGCAATCAGCAAATGGAGCAGCAATTTCGTCACCGCTTAGGCGCGAATCCCTCACATAATGTGTATATGCTGGATAACTCGCAGGCCTTGGATCAAACCGTCGCCAATTTGCGAGTACAGTTACAGCAATGGCATAAGCAATGTGTGATGAGGAAAGTAGGATGAAGTTGCGGTTTTTAGGTACGGGAGATTCGGCTCAGGTGCCAGTCTATAACTGTGATTGCCCAGCATGTGTGCGTGCGCAGCAAGATCACAGTTGGTATAGGCGTCCGTGCAGCGCGGTAATAGAATGCGGCGATCAACGCTGGCTGATAGATTCTGGCCGTATGGACCTCACCGAGCTGTTTCCTCCTGGTAGCCTAAATGGCATTTTGCAAACGCATTACCATGCAGATCACGCCCAAGGTCTTTTGCATTTGCGTTGGGGTGTGAATTGCCGCATTCCGGTGTATGGTCCAGAGGACGAAAAAGGCTTTGCCGATCTGTTTAAGCATTCGGGGATTTTGGATTTTTCAGCGACGTGGTCGGCGTTTGAACAACGCCAATTGGGTGCTATGCAGGTAACGGCTATTCCGCTGCAGCATTCCAAACCTTGCTTGGGCTATGTGTTTAGCCATGAAGGTAAACATATCGCCTATTTGACCGATACAGTGGGGTTGCCACCAGACAGTCTGGCGTATCTGCAAACCTTAGCGTTGGACTACTGTATTGTGGATTGCTCACATCCGCCTCAAGACACGCCACCGCGCAATCATAATGACCTCAATATGGCGTTAGCCATAGGTCAGCAACTGACCGTAAAGCACCTAGTACTCACCCATATCAGCCATCAGGTAGACGTCTGGTTGATGGAAAACCCTGAAACCTTATGCGACAGTGTTTTGCTGGCAAAAGATAACGGTATGATTGAGGTGTAACACCTTTTTCACTGTTCTTCTTGGGCACATTTATGTCATTGCATATACGCAGAATTACCAGCGAGGATTATCCCGCTTGGCGCCAATTATGGGCTGGGTACCATGATTTCTATCAGAACAACATCAGTGATGAGGTAACGCAGCATACATGGTTGCGCATCATGGATGAAAACAGCCCCGTACAGTGCATTGTGGCAGACAGTGCAAAAGAAGGGGTGATAGGAATGGCCAATTACATCTTGCATGACAGCACCTGGGCGATAGAGCCTATTTGCTACTTGCAAGACATGTTTGTGAAGCCTGATGTGCGGGCGAACGGCACAGGCGAAGCGATGTTGGATTGGTTGAAAGCACAGATGACCGAACAAGGTTGGGCTCGTCTGTATTGGTTGACCAAAGAAAACAATTACCGCGCTAGAGGGCTATACGATAAATACACACCACACAGCGGGTTTGTACGCTACGTAGTAGTGAATGAAAATCTAGCGAAATAAGTGTTAGTGCATGGTAGAGAACAGCGTTGCGGTCATCAGTCGCAACGCTGTTTTTTTTAGGGTTGCAATAATGCCTTACAAGGGGAACTTGCACAGTTTTACCGTGACAAAGGTAGTGGTAGTATGGCTACTTGAAGTACAGCAGGGAGTGCTAGCGTGAGTAAACAGGCTAGGGAAGTACAGCAGTTACGACGTATGAAAATCATCGCATTGGCATTATTGGCCAGTACGTTATCGGGCTTCATACTTAGTCATCATATGGGTGGTCAGGGTATTTGGGCATGGGTGCGAGCCTTCTGTGAGGCAGCAACCGTTGGTGCACTGGCAGACTGGTTTGCGGTGGTGGCGCTGTTTAAACATCCTTTAGGTATTCCCTTTCCCCATACTGCGATTATTCCGCGTAAGAAAGACAACTTAGGCCAGAGCTTGGCGGCCTTTGTGCGGGACCATTTCTTAGATCCACAACAGTTATTAGATAGGCTTAAAGCATTAGACCCTGCGATGCGAGTGGGGCAGTGGCTAAGCCAACCAGAGCAAGCACAGCGCTTAAGCCGCTGGACGCGCCAAAGTCTATTACCCGCTTTAGATTTGTTGGACGAACGTGCTGTGAAAGCTGCCTTGTTGGATGCGTTACGGTCGCGTCTAGCCAACTGGAATATGGCGGGTACAGCACATGAAGTGTTGAGCTTATTGACCAAGGACGGTCGCCATCAAGTATTGTTGGACGAAAGTTTGCGACAGTTAGGCGGTTATTTAGACAGTAGTGATGTCAAGTCTCGCATTGCAAACATGATGACCCGACACGCCGAACGTGAATGGCCCAAACTGCTAAAAATGGTAGATGTGGTCAAATCGGTGGACGAGATTTCTGCAAAACTTTCTGAGCGTTTAGCGGCCGCCTTAGTGACTGAGCTACAAGATGTACTGCAAGAGCCTGATCATCCTCTGCGTCGTGATTACGAGAAATGGGTGGGGGAATATATAGAGCGTTTGGGCAGTGATCCCGATCTCATCCACCAAATAGATAATATCAAGCAGCAAATACTAGAGCATCAACACGTACAAGCCTATTTGGATAGTGTGTGGCGCGACATTATGCAATTGCTGAAAGATGATCTTTCTAGTGAGCAATCTACAATCTCCCAACATTTAGAAACGCTATTTCAAGGGCTGGGGAAGCGCTTGCAAGCCGATGATGCATTGCGTGACGCATTGAATCAACATTTGCTGGAAAGCGCGGCTAGCATGGCGGGAAGCTTGCGTATTGGTGTGACGGAGCACATTACCCGTACCGTGCGAAATTGGGATGAAAAACATCTAGTGCGTGAGCTAGAGTTAAGCGTAGGTAGCGACCTGCAATACATACGCTTTAGCGGCACCTTAGTCGGTGGTGTGATTGGTTTACTGTTGCACGCCTTGGTGCTGTGGTGGACAGCGTTCTCTGGCTAGGACAGCAAGTTCTTCATGGCTTGTAAGAATTGGGGATTGGCCGCAATGTGATTGTTGATGCGCGTCCAGTCCCTAAATTGGCCCCCACTCTGGCTAAAGAAGTAGCCTGGTGCGAAAATGATTTTCTTTTCCATGCCCTTACGTATGGTCTTTTTATCAAAGCGCAAGCTGGGAAAACGCACCCAAAAATACAAGCTGTTATCCGAGTAGTGGAAAATCTCGCCACCTAATGCCTCGATGTGATCACGGCTTTTCTGGCAGACGGTACTCAACTGTTTTGTGAAATGGCGCAAGTGCTGTGGATACGATTTACTGGCCAGAATCCTATGAATAAAACGCTCGGAATATTCAGAGCTATTAATATGGATGATGGCCTTGAAGTCTGCCAACCTATTAATAAGCTCATGGTTACCCACGATAAAGCCAACTCGAATAGAGGGGCTAATGATCTTGGAAAAACCGCCTACATAAAGATGGTGACTGAAGTCACTGCCCGAACATAAACGACGCTTACTTTGGGTATAGGCAGAAAATATGTCGTTCTCAATCAGCAAGCAGTTGTACTGGGCGCAAAGCGCATTGATGCGCTGTAGTTTCTCGTCGCTGATGTGAGTGCCAGTAGGGTTATGCGCAATACTTTGCGTGAAGAACATCGCTTTGGGGTGTTGTCGCAAGCGTTCTTCTAATACTTGGCAATCAGGCCCATCGGCCAAGCGTGGAATATCAATGATTTTGCAGTGTGCTAACTGCAGCTTCTTGAGTAGCGGGTAATACACGGGGGAGTCCACCAGCACCGGTGTATTGCTACGTACAAAGAAGCGGATGATCAGGTCAATCGCATCATTCACCCCGTTATTCAGCAGAATGTTGTCAGGGGTGAGGCTCATCTTTAGTGTGCCTAGTGTTTTTGCTAGCTTTTCACGCAAGGGCAGAAAACCGTACTTATTGCCGTAGCGCAGCAGCTTTTCGTTTTCTTCCTGTAGTGCGCTTTGCAACAAACGGTTTAGGGGTAAATCCCTAAACCACTCTTTGCTGGGATAGCCATCGCCCACGTGCAATACGTCCCCAAAATTCTCTAGCTGACGGCGCATTAGCCATAGCTCGTCTATGTCATCAATGTCGATGGTAGCGAAGTGCGCCGTGCTTTCTGAGTGCTGTTCGGTGATGAAAAAACCGGATCGCGAACGAGAGTGAATCAGCCCATCATCTACCAGTTTTTCCAATACGGTGATGATGGTGTTCTTAGAGACCGAGTACTGTTCTGCCAGTATTCGAATAGAGGGAAGTTTCTCGTTGTCCTTATACAGTCCGGACTTAATTTGGTAGGCCAGGGTTTGGTGAATTTTCTCGTATAACTGCTTGTGTTGCGTCGCCATTAGCTAGCCCTGATCGTAAATCTGTCTGCAAAAACTGTACCTTGTTTGCCAATATTCTGCATCTTACATTACTGGCTGTTAATAGTAACAAGAAGATCGGAGCTGCTTATGAATTCCAAACTACCTAATTTCCGTTCCCTGTCCGTTGCGGAACGTCTGGACGAAATCTGCAAAATTGCAGACCTGTCTGCAGCAGAAAAAGCCTTGTTGGCTGAAGATGGCGCACTGCCTATGCAACTGGCTAGCAGCATGATTGAGAACGTCGTGGGCAAGTTTGAACTGCCTATGGGTATTGCTGCTAACTTCACCGTGAACGGCCGTGATTGCTTGATCCCTATGGTGGTGGAAGAGCCTTCTATCGTGGCTGCGGCGTCCTACATGGCGAAACTGGCTCGCGATAACGGTGGTTTCCGTACTAGTAGCACAGAACCTATGATGCGTGCGCAAGTGCAGATCGTAGGCGTAGAGTCCGTACAAAAAGCACGTGAAGCCTTGTTGGCAAACCGCGAACAGATCATCGAACTGGCTAACACTAAAGACAAGTTCCTGATTAGCTTGGGCGGCGGTTGTAAAGATATTGAAGTACATGTGTTCGAGAACAGTGCTGTAGGCCCAATGGTGGTGATGCACTTGATCGTGAACGTGTGTGATGCCATGGGTGCAAACACCGTGAACACCATGGCTGAAACTGTGACACCGTTGGTCGAGAAACTGACAGGCGGCCAAGTGCGTCTGCGTATCTTGTCTAACTTGGCTGACTTGCGTTTGGCGACAGCAGAAATGACAGTGCGCCCAGACCAGTTGAAGCAAGAAGCCTTCTCTGGCGAAGAAGTGATTGATCGCATGTTGGAAGCCTATGAGTTTGCAGCGATTGACCCATACCGTGCAGCGACTCACAACAAAGGCATCATGAACGGTATTGATCCTGTGATCGTGGCTACTGGTAATGACTGGCGTGCTGTTGAAGCAGGCGCTCATGCTTACGCTGTAAAAGACGGTCGCTACACCTCCTTGAGCCAATGGCGTAAAGACGAGAACGGCAACTTGGTAGGCCGTATCGAATTGCCTATGGCTGTAGGTCTGGTAGGTGGTGCAACAAAAACTCACCCACTGGCACAGTTGTCCTTGAAATTGTTGGGCGTGAAGTCCGCCAATGAATTGGGCGAAATTGTGGCAGCCGTTGGTTTAGCTCAAAACATGGCTGCGATGCGTGCTTTGGCAACAGAAGGTATCCAACGTGGTCACATGGCACTACATGCCCGTAATATTGCCGTGGTTGCTGGTGCAGAAGCGCACGAAGTAGACGAGATCGTAGAGCAAATGGTGGCAGAAAAAGACGTACGTAATGACCGTGCTCGTGAGTTGTTGGAGCAGCTGCGCGCGCGTTAATAGCCTATAGGTGCTTGTTGGTGGGTCGGCTCACAAGGTCGGCCTGCCATTTTAAGGAGAGTCATCGTGGAGAAGACCATGAACAATAACAGTGCAGACCTAAAGTCTGCATCCACGGCAACGCAGGTACCAGGGGATCTGGTCGAGGTTTGGGGTGATACCGTTAGTTATGCCCAGTTAGTAAAGGCCATTCTGATCGGTATTGTGCTAAGTACAGCCACCTTTTATTTAGGGCGTTGGTTCTTGCTGCCACGCGTATCTGAACCTGCTTTAGCGCATGCATACAGCATGCTGTTTGGTTTGTTTGGATGTTTGTTGGCGGGTTTTGTATGCGCCAAAATGTTCAGCCCTAAACGCGAAATTCTGCAACCTGACGAGCAAAGCATGGAGTGGTTTGACCATCTAGTTGCTCAATGGAAAGAAGAGGGTAGAGAGTTGGGTGATGTGACGCAGGTACCTGAGTCTGTCAAACAAGAGCTAAAAGAGCTCAATCTCTACGACGCATTTCTTCAAAAACAAAAAGAACAATAACAGGAGGCTTACATGGAAGTTTTTATTGAGCAGTTTCTCTATGCCTTTGCCTTTGGTTTGGCGGGTGCCGTACTGTTTTCAGCCATCGGTTTAATTTCCGGTACGGATGAAACCACCACCTTAGCGCCGCTGACCTTATTGGTGATTTTGTTGGGTGCACCTCCTGTAGGTGTGTTCACCTTCTGGATGTCGGCAGCCATTGCCAAGCACATGACGCACGCGATTCCTACGGCGTTGCTGGGTATTCCTGGCGATACCTTGGCAACACCGCTGGTATCGGATGCCAATGCCATGCGTCAGTTGGGGGCTCCGCACATTGCGTTGCGTAAGATGATTTCAGGGGCGATTATCTCAGCCTTCATCGCTGTGCCTAGCGCCATGCTGTTTGCATCCTTGTTGGCACCCTTTGGCGGCACCATCACCAAATTCGCTCCTTGGATTTTTGCCTTTGCGGCCATTCTGATTACATGGTTCTCACCAGGTAAAATAGCCTCCACCATGCTGTTGATCCCCTTTGTGTGCTTGATCATTGCACTACAAAGTTTCACTGCAAAATTCGACGTTAAATTGTCGGTGAGCTACTTCTTGGGTATTGCGATTGGTCCACTGATTGCAGATTTGTTCACTGTGTTTTCACCCCAAGGTAAAAAACACATGCGTCGTGATCGCGTGAACCAGTTGTCTATCGCACCAGAACTGAAAAGCTGGGATGGTTACTTCCCTAGCCCATTCAAAGTGCTGGATAAACAGCAAATCAAATGGACAGGTATTACCTCAGTCATTTCCAGTGCGACCTTTGTGTTCAGCCCTGTGGCCATGACGGTAGCTCTGGGTGAGTTTGTGGCATCGCGCTTCAAACAAATCTACCAACGTTTAACCACCAGCTTGGCTGTTAAAAACGGTGTGACCGAGTCCACCTATATTGCCGAAGCGCTGATTCCGCTGGTTGCCTTCGGTTTGCCACTAAGCCCAGTAGCGGCTGGCCCTGCAGCACCCTTGTTTAACGCACCACCGGTATACACCGTTGGGGGCGATGGCGTAGAGCCGTTTAACTTGCACAACTTGTTAAGCCAATGGGAGTTCCTAGGCTACGGCATGTTGTCGGTGTTGATCGCGGCGATTGTGGCCTACCCATTTGCCATGAACTATGCTCGTCGTGCGGCGTTGTTCGTGTCCAAGCGCATTAGCCATGAAGCCATTATTGCTACCTTTGTTGGCCTGATTGTGGTCATCAGTTTGTGGGAAGGTGGTATTCTTGGTCTGTTGGTTATTCTGACCATGGGTCTAGTGGGCGGCATGCTATCACGCCATTTTGGCTTTAATACTGGCTGCCAGTTCATGGGTTACTACATGGCGATTTTGACAGTTCCGGCTTTATTGGCATTGGTAGGATGAGATGAGCGATACATACGTTAGACTCACTGAAGTGGGCGCGAGAGACGGCTTGCAAAACGAGAAAGCCGTCATCACCTTGGAACAACGACTGACCTTTCTAGAGCATCTAGTAGAGTGCGGTTTTCCAGCTATAGAAGTGGGCGCGTGTGTGTCGCCTAAGTGGGTGCCACAAATGGCACAAAGCGATGAACTATACCAACGGCTGGTAAAGCCCGAAGGTATAGACTTCAGCTTGCTTACACCCAATCAAAAAGGCTTTGAGGCAGCGGTAGCCGTGCAATGTAAAGAGGTGTCTATCTTTACAGCGGCTTCCGAGAGCTTTGTACAAAAGAACATCAACAGCACCATTGAAGACAGCTTGGCGCGTTTTGCAGATATCGCTGCACAAGCCAAAGAGCTGGGCATCAAAGTGCGTGGTTATGTCTCTACCATTGTGGACTGCCCTTACGATGGCCCAACCGACCCAGCCAAAGTCGCTTACGTGGCTAAAAAACTGTACGACATGGGTTGCTACGAAGTGTCGCTGGGTGACACCATCGGTACGGGTACGCCAGAACGCATTCGTACAGTCTTAAAGCACTGTAGTGATGTGATCCCCGTCGCTGCCTTAGCTGGTCATTACCACGACACCTACGGCATGGCGATTGCGAACATCTATGCGTCGCTAGACTTAGGTTTGCGTAGCTTTGATGCTTCTGTCGCTGGCTTGGGCGGTTGCCCCTATGCCAAAGGCGCATCCGGCAACGTGGCGACTGAAGATGTGGTGTATTTGTTAGAAGGCTTAGGTCTACAAACCGGCGTTAACAAAGAAGCCATGCTCAGAGCAGGGCAGTACATTAGCCAAGTGTTGGGGCGCCAAAACCAGTCCCGATTTGTACAGGCAACCTGCTCCGCATAAGCTAGTATTCTGTTTGCAGTACAAGAAGGTCCACAACAATGTTGTGGGCTTTTTTTGTTTGTAAAAGTCAATCTGTGAATGCTGATAGGTAGCCAAGGGAATCCCTTATACCGAAAGTGTAGTTTTGCTCGTAGCATCATGCCGGAAAGAGAAAGTCGCGGTTTCACCGCAGGGCACATGCTTTACCCAAACCTTGGTGTTGAGGCAGACGTATTTACATTAACCAGCAATAAAGACCTTAAGGATGCTGCCATGCTGCAATTCTATTTAGTATTTGTAGGCATTACGTTGTTCGTGAACGGTGTACGGATCTATAACAGTTACGCTGCGGATACGAGCAAACATATAGGCATTAAAGATGCCGCCGTGGTGAATCTATTTACCGGCATTATGGGTGTGGTGTTGCTGACAGTCATGGTGGTGCGTTCAACCACCACAGGAGATAGCCTAGCACCGGCTGCTTATTCGGGATTGTTTGTGTTGACCTATATCTGGTTGGCCATTAATGCGTTTACGGGGGCAGACGGTAAAGCGTTTGGCTGGTTCTGTCTATTGGTGCCATTTATCGGTATCCCTGTAGCCATTTTGACCTTCTTGTCGGCGGTGACGGGCTTTGATTATTGGATGGTGTTTAGCTGGCTGGCCTGGTCAGTGCTGTGGTTCATGTTCTTTTTGCTGTTAGTGTGCCAGTTGCCTATAGGTAGGTTGACCGGTGTAGTTACTGCAGCGCAAGGGATTACGACGGCGTTGATGCCTGCGTTGTTGAACTTCTGGGGCATTATTTAAGGGTAGGGTGTTCAGGTTGGCTACGCGGGGAAGTTGAGAGAGTCGACTTCCCCGTTTTGTTTTTTATGATGTTCATGTGGCAGCTCATCGAGGTGAGAGTGCTGTTGTTATAGGCTCTCTATAGCAAGAGGAAGCAGTCTACGTTGAGAGTGAAAGCCCGCTTATTAACGACTGTCTGCCGTAGCCTTAGGCTGCGAAAGTATTTTTTAATTTGTACACCAAATAAAAAAAATACTTCCCTCCGCCTTCCCTTCATGGCTTGCCACGAGCTTTAGATAGGTCGCTACTGGGGGTGAAGTGTATTTCTGTAGTAGAGACATGAGGAGGGGGGGCGTTGTAACTGTTAGCGCCCCTAGTTAGAGCTGATGGAAAGCCCTCTTGAGTAGTGCTGCATAGGGCCTCACGCAAGAATGCCCAACTCTCGACGTTAGTAAGCCCATATGTAGCGACTCATACAAAGAGCATCGTTCTCAAGAAAGGGCAGTAAATCTATCAGTATCAGCATCATCGGGGGACGGAGAGGAAACTTTTTTGATTTGGTGTCTCAAATCACAAAAAGTATTCCTGCAGTCCCCTAGCGTGTGCGATGAATATGACAGCAGCCTCGGTCTTCCCAGAGCAGAGCCCCATTGTAGGAATGCTCCTAAAGTGGCTAGGAATTTTTCAGCAGCACTTAAGAAAAAAAAACGGCTGCCGTTATCACAACAGCAACGTGCTCAGGCTGGGTTTTAACAGGTTGATCACGTGATGGGAGCAAAAATTTTTGTGATGCCCCCTAAAGCTTTAGTGATGTATGTCGTAAACAAGTTAATACAGGAAATAGCGCAGCACCCACCACTACCGTGATGGTTAAGGCGCTACCTAACCAGGGCTTTCCTGATTAACTAGCAGTTAAGTGCTGCAATTTTCCTCAAACAGGAGTCATTCATGTCTGTTATTAATACTAACTACTTGGCGCTGGTTTCTCAGAACAACCTGACCAAATCCCAAAACTCCCTGGGCACCGCTATTGAGCGTTTGTCCTCCGGTCTGCGTATCAACAGCGCAAAAGACGACGCTGCTGGTCAAGCGATTGCTAACCGTTTCACCGCCAACATCAATGGTCTGACACAAGCGGCTCGTAACGCGAACGACGGTATCTCTATCGCTCAAACAACTGAAGGTTCGTTGAACGAAATCAACGAAAACTTGCAGCGTATCCGTACATTGACTGTACAAGCATCTACAGGTTCTAACTCTGATTCTGACTTGCAATCTATTCAGAATGAGATTAACGAACGCTTGAGCGAAATCAACCGTGTTTCCAAAGAAACTCAGTTCAACGGTAAGTATGTGTTGGGCGAAGATGCTTCTAAACTGACTGTACAAGTTGGTGCTAATGACAATGAAACTATTACTATCGATTTGAAGAAAATTGATAGTCATGAGTTGAATTTGGCTAACTTCAACGTTACTAAAAGCATTAGCACAGGTAAAGTTGATGCTACAGCAGCTACTACTGTAGCTGTTACTAAAGAAGTAGGCAGTCAAGTTGGTGCATTTGCATCTGATGCTGCTGACGTTGATGGCACAGGTAGCTTTGGCTCTTTGCTTCAAGATACTGCCGGTGATTATTTTGTCACTTACTCTGGTGGTAAGGATGCTGGCGTTGATGTTGCTGCTAAAACTTATGCTGTAACAGTAAAAGCAGATGGTTCTCTGGAACTGGGGGCAGAAACAGCACCTGCTGGCGCGACTAAAAGCACAAGCACTTATAGCGCGGATATTGCTCCTACAGGAGCAGATGCAGACAAATTGTTTGCATACAGTGGTTCAGGCCGTGATTACGTTATCAAAGAGGGCGACAAGTTCTTTGAAGCTAAATTGGATAACGAAGGCAAAGTTACTCGTGGTGCAGAGTTGAGTACAACTCCTACTACAGAAGATCCTTTGGCAACTCTTGACTCTGCGTTGCAGCAAGTTGACGATCTACGTAGCCACCTGGGTGCGATTCAAAACCGCTTCCAGTCCACTATCGCTAACCTGAACAACACTGTGAACAACTTGTCCGCAGCACGTTCACGTATCGAAGACGCAGACTACGCTGTTGAAGTGTCCAACATGACACGCTCACAGATTCTGCAACAAGCTGGTACTTCTGTGTTGGCTCAAGCTAACCAAGTTCCACAAACTGTTCTGTCCTTGCTGCGTTAATTTTAACGATAGCAATGCTGATCAGATGGGCAACTTAGGTTGCCCAGCAGTAAAAAGCCTCCAAGGTTTCTTGGAGGCTTTTTTGTATTCAGGATTCGCCCGCGGGAAAAGACGGTGTGGTGTTTCTCTTAGCGTAGCAGCGAGCAGATTATGAGTGAGATGAGGTGTACAAAGGTTACGTTGACTGAGTAGGGTGCGTTAGCCCCCATTCCTTGTAAATAGCCTGCAAATCGCGAGCACCATTGAGCAGCACTTTAGGCCCATTCCAATCCTGATAAAGCTGCTGATAACGCTTTCTATTTTTAGGCGTGGCAATCAGCAGATGTTTAATCATGCTCCACTTGATGCTGTCTTGAGCGCCCTCTAACGAGCCTATGTGTCCGGGTTCAAACAAGCATCGGCGTAGATATCTAGCTAGACTCAGCGCCGTAGAAACCTCCATCACAATGATCCCTGTAGCGCGATCTAAGCGTTGTGGCATGCTGACTGAGTAATTACCTTCCATGATCCAGCGGTCTGCTTCTATGGCTGCATCGTGCAAGGCCAGAAACTCGTAGGTGGGTCTAGGTACCCAGTTGCTGTGAGGTTGGTGATACAACTGATCCAGATGTGTCAGCGGAAGACTCTGTTGCTGGCTGATAGCAGCGGCTAACGTAGACTTTCCGCTGTTTGACGGGCCTATGATGCAGATGCGAGGGCCAAGCTGGGCAAGAGTCATGGAAGCAGTAAAAAGCAGCGAATGGTTGTGAGCGTATGAACAAACTACGAGGGCTGGCGGTAGATCAGCGTGAGCGTTATCTAAAGGGCGTTGACCGGATTCGGCGGGCTTTTTAGAATGCCAGCCTGATCGTTAATGATGACTACAAAGGAATACATAGCATGATACATCCAGCTCCAAAAGTTGTGGTGGTAGGTGGCGGGATTATGGGGGCTTGTATAGCGTGGAATCTGGCCAAAGCGGGTGCGAAGGTACTGGTGCTAGAGCAGCATGCAGAGCCAGCTAGAGGTGCCACGCAGTGGTCTTATGGTTGGGTAGGAACTGCTAGCGTGTTGCCTAGTGAGGGACCTCAGGCTTTTGCGCTTAAACAGACGGCCTTGCGTGAGTTTGCGGCATTGGAAAAAGAGTTAGGCGCATTGCCCTATGCGACACGTGGTGCTTTGGTCTGGGGTGAAAACGATGAAGAAACCCGCCAACTCGTGGCGGAGCAGCAGGCGGTGAGTGTCAACATGTCACTAGTAGGTCAAGATGCTATTCGTCAGTTAGAACCGCAGTTGGCTACTCTTCCTCAGTGCGCAGCTTGGGCTCCTGATGATTTTGCGATAGAGCCTATTATGCTGACTCAGCAGCTTTTAGATGCCGCTAAGGGGTTGGGTGCAGAGGTGCGATATAACGCGGTTGTAGAGCGTTTGCTGGTGCAAGGAGGCACTGTCGTAGGCGTTGTTACCCCGCAGGGTGACATTCAAGCTCAGGCTGTAGTGCTCGCCAATGGGGCTGCAGTCAAAACATTGCTAAGTGATGTGGGTGTGGATGCGCCAGTGTATGAGGCACCAGCCGTTTTGATGCGGTGGAAAACCGATAATGCCGGTGTACGCCACTTGGTGTGCGCTAATGACCTAGAGCTTAGACCTGATTTACAAGGGGGTATCGTCATTGCGACAGATTATCCAGAAGAAGGAGAGGCAGGTTTAGAGGCATTGGTGCAAACGGTCAAAGCACGATTGCAGCAGTTAATTACACCGGCTCCTAGTCTGGAGCTGCGCGGTATGGCCGGTGCGAGACGCCCTCTAGTAGAGGGCGGTATGCCTTATAGAAAGAAACTATCAAACCTTACCAATGTGTATACCTTGGTGGCGCATCCGGGCATTATTTTTTCACCGTATTTGGCTCGTTTGTCAGCAGAAGAGATAATAGAGGGTTTTTAGTTTTTAACTATGGTTATTTATAAAAAATGATATTTTAAATTCTATTATTTTTTATAACCATATTACTAATATTGCTATTGATTTTACTCTCTTGTTTTGCTGTTTTGTTTAGCTAAAGAGGCTCTTTCTCTTTCCTGAATACGCTGCCTATTGATGGTTAGGGCTTCTTCGGTTGGAGTCCAATCATTCCAGTAATGGTCAGGTATAAGTGGGAAATCTTTACGTTCTATCCCTGTAAACGATGGGTTGTACCCTCGCTTTTTCATCTCGGCAATGAGGGCGGCATGGCGTTTCTGTAGATAGCCTAGTCGTGTGTAAAAGAAGAGCACATGGCCTTTCCCAAGAGTGTAAGTATCTGGTTGTAATAGCTTTGTTCGTTTTGTGGATTTTTCGGCTAATGCAAACACGCGGGGCAGTTCTCGGTATTCAGCAACCAAGTGAGGGCCACTGAGTTCTTCTACGGGTACACAGTTGATACGGGTCACAGCGCTGTTCCTGACATAGTAAAGAGTGGTAGGGGGATATATCGTTTTTTATGTTAATTAATTATATGTTTTGTTCTGTTTTTTGATCATCTGTTCGATGGTCTTTTAAAATCGTGTTGTTACAATTTGATCTGTTTTCTATTTTAAAAAAACCTTAAGAGATATTTACAATTTCTTGTTACTGTTTTTGTGAGATTTATTGTGATTTGTCAAAAATAATTTTAATATGGGTGGTAGAGTCCTAATCATGGATTGATTGTACTTGTACATTATTAGGAGGAAACATGTTTCTATCCTCAGGCTGGTGGTCGTTGTGGATGCATATCATTGCGTTTGATGTAGTAGTGCTGCTGACGGTGTTCACCCTTGCCGGTATTGTGAAAATCAGCAGAAAAAGACACTAATGCTGTAGAGCATCGTAGCTATGAATGCTTCATGGCAATACGGCACAGCGTTGTAACGTGATGAGAACAAAATGCATGAGACTATACCTATACCGAAAAAAGCTGCCCACTAGGCAGCTTTTTTTATTGGGCATACGGAGGATTTGGCTCAGTCGTCGTAGTGTAAGTCGTCAGGCGAGACATTGCGATAATCAGGCTCGGGCAGTATGGGGAGCCTATACGCTTTGATGCTGTGCTGCTGAAGTAGCAGTGCTTTAACGGCTCTATGCATACCATCAATCACTTTACCCTCTGGGCATACAATAATTGGATAGGCTAGGTCAGCAGCTTGCACGAGTGCCATATGGTTGGCGATGGATCGGCAAGTAGGGCTATCGCCACCCAAGTCATACCAATAGGCTTCATCCAACTCAGTAATATGCGCCAGAGGAATTTCTTCGATAGGCAAATGCTGGGTAAGTGCTAGCAGTTTGTTGACGTCCCAGATCAAGACATCAGAGCCTTGGTGACGAAAATGGTATTGTTGTCGCATGAGAAGAGGTGTTGGGGTTGTACAGCGCGCACGTACAATCAATAAGAACTATACGTGTACGGTAGAGCATGGTGTTTATTTGCTGGGCGAGGTGCTGTGATCTGTTTTGTTTTCAGAACCACTGGCATCTACCGTTTCTTGAAAGTCTTTGGCGAGCTGATCAAAACAGGCTAAGCGTTTAGTGCCGTCTTCCATAGCGGAGCAGTTGGCTAAGGCTTCTTGTATATCGGTAGCGTGTGCGGCAGGAACCCACAGTAGTACCAGAGCCAGTGCCGACAGAGTTTTCTTCATGGTGATTCCTTTACGCTGTGAGCCATAGCGGCTTGATGAATAAACCGTCACTATACCGCACTGTTTCTGGTGTGGCATGCCTGTGTGGGCAGCCTTCTTGTAGAGCGTTGAGACGTTATTCTCCGCAGACCTTAATCAGCTCATTGAGTGCGGTGTCGGCCCCTTGCGTAGTAAAACTTGCTACCCATAGAGGACCATTCTCTGCTTGTGCTTCGATAGTAATGATGGGGGCGTTAAGTAGGCTGGCAAAAAGTTGATTACCGTCAGACGGATAGATAAGCGTGCGTTGGTCTGATGAAACTTCCCAGTTTTCTTCTACTGTTTCGTTAGCGGGCGTCGTGATGTAGCGTATTGTCATGCGCTCACCAGCGAGGGGCTGTCCCCAGTACAGGTTAACGATGGTCTGATACCGACTACATAACAGCGTCAATATAACGGGGTTGCGTAGGGTGGTAGAGGATGACTGCAGGCTTGCGTAAGGAAAGCTTTGTCCGGTGTAAGGATCTACGCTTCGGCCAGTAATCCAGCTGTTTTTGTCAGTAGGGGAAGGCGATGTTACGACGGCGGTATCGTTGTTTGTGCTGTATTGATGTGCTGCGGTGGTTGGCGGTTGGGCGCTAACCTGAGAGGCAGTAGGAAACAAGAGTAGTAAGGGCAGGGCACGTAACAGCATTCTTGTATGCCTTGAGGGATAAAAAATATCACCATAAAGTACAGGGCAGTTGCCTGACAAGAACATATATACAAAGAGGGCTTCCCTAAGGAAGCCCTCTTTGAGGCGCGACTACCGATTGTCAGAGACTGAAAATGCAGTAGTCGTTCTATGCCGACTCATCATCAAGAAGAATCATAGCGTTTTTTACAGGATTATGTCTACGTAAATCTGTTTCGTGTAGTGATTAAAATTGTTGCGTTGTGTGCACGAAATACCAGCCTTTACAGTGCTTGTAGTAGTTTTTTGAGTGTGGGGGCTTTCGTTCATTCTGCTTATCTGCGATGATTATGGAGGGATATTTTTCCCTGAGTACATTTAGGAAAGACATTGAAAACAGAAACTGGTATCGTAAAGTGGTTCAATAACGAGAAAGGCTACGGCTTCATTACACCTGAAAACGGTGGTAAAGATCTCTTTGCTCACCACAGCGAAATCCAAGGGGCAGGATACAAGTCTCTTGACGAAAACCAACGTGTATCATTCGAAGTTGGTCAAGGCCAAAAAGGTCCTTGCGCTACGAACATCCAAAAAATTTAATGCATGCCTAACGCCCAGGCGTTAGTAATCATCGAATTTAAAAGCCAGACCTATGTAATAGTGCTGGCTTTTTTGCTGCCTAAAATATGCAGGGAACTCCTTGTGTGTAGTGGTGTCTACACTCGGTGCTAGTCATAGCAGGGTCACTAACCTTTGCTAAAGTCCTTAGTTTTTCCTGTGAAGCACCAGGAAGTTTTTATTTTGCAGAAATACCTACTATTTATACATGAAATCGCTAGAAATACTGATTGAGCGCATTATCCTGTCCAGCCGTTGGTTGCTGGTGGCGTTTTACATAGGGTTGGTCTTGGCTTTGGCGATGTATGCCATTTCGTTTGGCGTGAAGTTCTTTAAAGTTGCGCAGAACGTCTTTGTATACGATGAGTCCGACATGATTTTGGCCATGTTGAGCTTGATTGATGCGGCGTTAGTTGCCAGCCTAATCGTGATGGTGATGATTTCCGGTTATGAGAACTTCGTCAGCCGATTTGATGATGCGAACACCGATGTATCCTTCTTGGGCAAGCTGGATGCTGGTAGTTTGAAAATCAAAGTGGCGTCTTCTATCGTCGCCATTTCCTCTATACATCTGCTGCAGATTTTCTTGAATGCCAACAAGTACGAGAACGACAAGCTAATGTGGTACACCATCATACATTTGGCGTTTGTGGTCTCAGCGGTGATGTTGGGTGTGTTGGAGAAAATCATGGCTAAAGATAAGCCACTCTCTAGCAAGCTATAATCAAAATTCACCTTTAAAAAACACGCCATAGGCGTGTTTTTTTATGCCTTAAGAACGCGACTCGTCTTTGCTCGAAAAAGCTTGGGTAGGGGCCGCGCGTAGAACAGTAGAATATAGGTAGTGCGATAGAGCGAGATCGGCGCGGTAGCCTAGGGTCATGCAGTCCATAGAGTGATTGTGATGGCAACTACACGATATAGAGAGGATGAGAATGAGTATGAGGCTTGTGGCGGTAGTAGTGACTCTGATCAGTGGCGCGCTGTTACCTGCAATAGTGTCAGCGCAGACCACGGAGGAAAAATGCACCATCATTGCTGCAGTAGCAGAGTCTATTATGCAAGGTAGGCAGGCGGGAGCCGACAAGAATGCTGTCTTAGAGAAAGTGCAGGTGCCGGGCGAACCAGATATATCCTTGCTGTTTGAGATTATGGTGCAAGAGGCTTACAGCACTAATCGTGTGAGTAACCCAAAACAGAGGCAGCATCTTAGTAGCGAGTTCGCGAGCCAGTGGAAAACCATCTGTTTACGAGATTTGTCTGCGCTATAAAGGCATCCATAAGCACTCTTGGCTAGAGCACAGCTCTATAGCGTAAGAGTACAGAGCTTAGTTTTCTGTGTTAAGCAGTAGCCTTTCGTATTCCTGACACCCTGATGCTACGTCTTGCTCGCATGCTTTTAGGAATAGGTCTTGCGCACGCTTTAGATCTTGTTGCACTACCTCGCCTTTGGCATACATGGTGGCGAGATTAAAGAGCGCCCCAGGGAAATTTTGTTCCGCTGCTTTGGTGTAAAGCTCAAATGCTTTGTGCAAATCTTGTTCTGTGCCATCGCCCATGTCGTACAAAATAGCAGCGTTATATTGTGCGCTGGCATGCCCTTGCTCGGCCGCTTTTTCTAGCCAAGGCAAAGCCTGACTAAAGCTTTGAGCCACGCCTTCACCATTTAAATACATCAGCCCCAGCATGTATTGGGCTTCGGCATGATTTTGTGCTGCCGCCAATTCAAAGAGCGTGCGTGCTTTTACGAAATTCTGGGGGAAGTTATCACCGCCGTAATACAGCAACCCTAAGTCGAATTGGGTTTGACTACTGCTGGGCGTAGTGGCTGTTTCTGTTGCCGTCGGCTGAGCGTAAACAGGGGTTCCAACACTGGCATACAAATTCAGTGCCAACAGTATCGCTATCAGTCTACTTTTTGTATTCATGTGGGAGCTCTAGGCTAGGTGGAAGGTACTAATGGTTGATGAACGTAGATTATAGATCTCTATGCATCCCCACCACGATCAGTAAAAACAGCATATACAGTAAGAACGCTGTCGCCACGAACAACAGTAATCCTTTCCAGAGTGTTGCACGTGCGGCAGGCTTTAAGCCGTTATACAACCAATAACCAATCATGCATATATTGATGATAGGTAGTAGCAGAATCAGCGCAACCAGCCATCGTTGCGCTGAGGGAAGCGTTCCTGATTTGATGCTATTCGCCAAGCTGTTGGTTTTCATGCGTGTGGTAGCGCTTAGTTAGTAGTATCGGTGTTGGCTGTGTAGCGTAACCAGCCAGCAATGTTGGAGCTACCAGCGGGTCTATCGTTCGGGTGTACCTTACCTTCATTGACAGGGACTTCGGCAAAATCAAAAGGGCTCATCCCTTCTAAGCAAGCCACATTCACACCATATTGATTGGGGTTAGAGCGTCGCTGGTGAAAGGTGTAGATGCCACATGTGGAACAAAAGTAGTGCTTGGCTTCGTGGGTATTGAATTGGTACAGCGTTAAGGCTTCTTTGCCTTGTTCAATGTGGATGTCGTCCAACTTGGCAGATACGGCCACTGCACCACGCATGCAACAGTAGGAGCAATTACAACGTCTAGCGCTATTCAAACCGTCACTAAGTTTTACACGGAAACGTACTGTGCCACAGTGACAGGCAGCCTGATAGGAGTCTTTGTGTGGGTTGGATTGAGTGGTCATGGTAACGATAGAAAGGTTATGTAACCTAAATGTAACTTATTGATTGTTAACACTTTTACTGATTGTGTTTTGTATAATAAAGGCATTCTTAAACGTGGAATGATTATGTATTTTATGAAGCCCGTCTACTGGGTAGCAGTGTTTTTTTCCTTTGTTTTGCCATTTCTCTACAAAGGTAGAGATGATGATTGAGTAATCATCAGTTGAGTGACAGATAAGGATTTACCTAAATATCAATACAGAGCTTTACTCTAACAAATCAGGTTACTTGTTGCCCCGATTCTAGATGAGAATGCGGGGGTTTTTTTATCCAAAACCTTACGGGGTAAGCGTTAGCGGCTGTTTCTTTTGGTTTCGTCTCTACAGAAAAAATAACGTATTGTGCTGGTAGACTTGGCAAATTGTGAATTGTCTGAGCAATAGCAATATTGTGTAAGTTGTAAAGCCGTAATATGTCTTACAACGTTATACGACGCTTAAATCAGGCAATAAGGGTTGTATGACTATTACATAGTACGTGGGGATGATATGGAAGAGTGGACAGTTGTAGCTCAGGGATCCTCTGAGGGTTGGAAGTACGAAGTAGAGATTAGAACTCTGGATAACGGTCAGGTTGAGACAAGAATTGTTCCTGCTCCACATGAGCATATGGCAATTAGTGGGGCATTTGGTCGTATTGAAGATGCTTTGGCGGAGGCTCAGCGCTTCGCAGAACGCACAATTCGTGCTGCTCAGGTGTCTTACGCATAATAGTTGAAGCCGGGTGGTCTGGTTGGTGCAGATCACCGTCGTAGCGTAGAGAAAAACCTATTTTCAAATAAGTCAGCGTGATTACGTTAGCTGGGGCTATGATGCATTCTGGTTCCATAAGCATATTTACGTAAAGGATCACATGACCTTAGTTGTGACCATCGCGACTGCAGCACATCAGGATTGGCTGGTGGCGCACGACACAGAAGTAACCGACGCTTGGGTACAGCGTTGCCTGTTACAGAGCGAGTATGTCATTGCTGAATGGCAGGGGCACCCAGTAGGCTTTTTGCGATACAGCCTATTCTGGGGAAAAATTCCTTTCATGGATATGATTCGGGTGCGTCCAGAACACCGGTGTCGTGGCGTGGGCGTTGCACTGCTCCAGCATTGGGAAGTGTTAATGCGCGATAACGGTGCGACGTTATTGATGACCTCTGCCCAGGCAGATGAGCCAGCGCCTTTAGCATGGCATAAACGAAATGGTTTTAGCGAAGCAGGGGCCGTGCAATTCGGAGCCTTACAAACAGTCGCTGAAATCTTTCTGGTTAAAGATGCCACTTAGGTAAAAAATACACGGTATTAGCCTCTTGCAATGCTTAACATCAACAGCCTGTCACTATGCTACATAGTGACATGTGAGCGATGTGCTCGACATTATTGAAGATCTAGTACGAAGAAAGCTGTGGTTGTAGCGTTGTGTGGCTTGTGGGCTGTGCTGACTGCAGCAGAGGGAGCCAGAGAGCATTTGCTCATCATCGAAATAGACGAGGACTAGACTATGCGCTAATGAGTGCGTAGTGACCCATATGCTTGTGTATGGCTGACATGGCCATGTGATTTACAGCATGAGTTTGAAGCCTTCGTGAGAGGGCTTAAATCCCAGTCCTTCATAAAAACGCAGTGCATCGATGCGTTGCTTATCGCTAGTCAATTGCACCATGCCGCACCCTGCAGAGCGGGCTTGCTCAATCGCATACTCCAACAGTTTTCTACCCACACGTAGCCCGCGATGCTGGCTGCTAACGCGTACACTTTCTATTTGAGCTCTGAGCATGCCACCGCGTGATAAGCCAGGGATGAGCGTTAACTGTAATACACCAATGATCTGATCTTGATGTTCGGCCACAATCAGCGAGTTACCGCTTTGCGCTTGTATGGCCATAAAGGCAGCATGGTAGGCGGCTTCGTATTCATTACCTTCACGAGCGGCACCTAATGTGTCGTCAGAAAGCAGCGCAATAATAGAAGGTAAATCGTCATGATGTGCTGTTCTAAAGCATAGTGCGTGGATAGGTTCAGTCATGCAGCCTCCTTTATTTATCTGCATAAAGTGTAGCGTCTGATGTGGGCCTGACCTAGTGTTTACACGCTTAGAGGCGAGTTAGCATCAGGTAAGCGGTGATGCTGAATAGTGATAATACGGTAGACACTAAGATGGCGGCAGAGGTCAGGTTGCCATCTCTTTTATAGTACTGGGTCACCATAAATGGCCCGGTACCAGTAGGTAAAGCGGCTAATAATACTGCCGCGTGAACGAGTGACTCAGGCAGATCAAACAGTTGCGTCGCAAGTAACCAAACGATTACAGGGTGTATGACAAGCTTGAGCGCAACTAAAGTGCTTAGCCCTTGTAATGTGCCAGTAGAGCGGCGGCGTTGTGCCAGAAAGAGTCCCAATGCAATCAACGCACAGGGGGATGCTGCGCCACCCAGAAGTTTCAGAAAACTGTTGATGGGGGCGGGAAGGTGTATACCCGACAGCATTACCACAGCACCGGCAACAGGCGCGACCAGCAAAGGGTTGCGGGCGAGTTGTTTGGCGATGTTGAGCAACATCTGCGTGATCTTGCGATTGGGTTGTAAGCCTACTTCGATTATCACTATGGCGACGGCAAACAGCACGCAGACGGTCAGAATGGTTGAAATCAATGCGGGGATTAACGCAGGCGACCCAAGCACTGCCAATGCCAGCGGAATGCCTAGGAAGCCCGTGTTGGCATAGGAGGCATTTAACGCATCTATAGCGGCATCAGCGAGTTTTTTTGTGCGTAACCGTTGTAGGCATAAAGCGGTGACAAAGAGTAGGGCGGTGCCTATTCCAAAAGTGGCTACAAATTCCGGTTGCCACAGGGTGTGCCAATCTGCGTTGGCAACGATGTCAAATAATAGAGCTGGTAGCGCTAGGTAGACCACAAAATTATTAATCTCTCCTGTTGCGCGAGGCCCTAATGCACCGGCTTTACGAGCTAACCACCCTGTGGTAATGAGGGCGAAAATGGGCAAAATAATGGCAAGAACGGAGAGCATAGGTGGGTGATGAGGCTGCTAAAGCGTATAGTGTAGAAACTTAGATTGTTGCTTACCAATGCTATTTTTCTGACTGATTAATACCCTTTTTATATTAATGATGGACGTTAAACCATTACGCTATTTTGTGATGTTGGCCGAGACTCTACATTTTGGTCAGGCTGCCGCCCGCCTACATATATCGCAACCACCGCTTAGCCGACAGTTGGCGGCGTTAGAGCAAAGTATTGGGGTGAAGTTGATAGAACGTAATTCGCGTAATGTCACGCTTACTGTTGCTGGAGAGCGTTTCTATCAAGATGCGAAAAACGTTTTAAACACACTAGAGCAAGCGGTTCACAACGCGAGAGCCGTTGCTGCCGGAGAGGCAGGCGTGTTGACTATAGGTTTTACGATGTGTGCGGCCTACAGTGTGATTCCGCGTTACACGAGGTTGTTTAGTGCGGCGTGGCCAGACGTTACCTTGCAACTGCGAGAGGTGGTCTCTAACAACCTGTTGGAGCAGGTACGTAGAGGGGATATTGATGCCGCTGTGCTTTTACCTTCGGAAGATGAGCAGGGGTTGAATACGCAAACTGTGGTTGCGGAGTCGTTGTGTGTGGCGCTGGCCAGCACACACGCATTGGCTTCAGAGTCTAGCCTTGCCATTACTCAGTTGCAAAATGAGGCATTTGTGGTGGCAGCAGAGAGTGCCGCCTCATCGCTATATGCCGCGATTGTGACGCATTGCCAGAAAAATGGATTTAATCCCAATATACGTTTTGAGGTGCAGTTACAGCAAACGGTATTGAGTCTGGTGGCAGAAGGCGTTGGCATTGCGTTAGTGCCTGCGTCTATGCAAAAAGCGCAGGTGGCAGGGGTGCGGTATTTGCCGTTAGATAATGCGCCATTGATTGAACAGGTGTTGGCATGGTCACCTACCAATCAGAACCCGTGTTTACGAGGGTTTTTGGAGTGTGTGGGTAGTTAGGGGGGGGGGGGGGCGTGCAGCCCAATCATATGTCTGCAATGTTGCCAGAGAAGCGGCGTCATGGGGGTGACGCATAAGGCTGCTACGGTGTGGTGTTTAGTGCTGTACTCTTTTTGTAGAAATACTATGGAAATTCGTTCTTACCAACCTGCGGATGAAACGGCGGTAATTGCTCTTTGGGAAACTTGTGGCCTAACGCGCCCTTGGAATGATCCTCGTAAGGATATTGCTCGCAAGTTGACGGCTCAGCCAGAGCTTTTTCTGGTGGGAGTAGAGCGCAATAAAGTGATTGCTACGGCGATGGTGGGCTTTGATGGGCATCGGGGCTGGGTGTATTACGTAGCCGTTGATCCTGACTACCAGCGCCTATCTTATGGCAAACAATTGATGCGCGAAGCTGAGCAATTGTTGATAGAGCGAGGCTGCCCAAAAATCAATTTATTAGTACGCAGCAGCAATGCGCAGGTGATTCAGTTCTATAAAGAACTGGGCTATACGCCAGACGATGTGGTGAGCTTGGGGCGTAGACTGATTGCAGATGAGTAACCAGCCATCCCACGCGCAGCCCGTAGGTTAATAAACCAGCGGGCTTTTTTTGTGTGTGGTGTATGGCTGTGGCACTTAGTGACTAGCGGCAGCGGCGGTGACGCTGGCTTTAGTAGGGAGGGCCAGTGTCCATGTCTGAGTAATGAGCACAGTCCCAGTGGTGGTTTTGGTGGTGACGTGAATGTCTAGTAAACCGCGATCTGCTTTGTTCTTGGAGGGACGTATATCCATGATTTCAGCGCACACTTTCAGGCTATCGCCTGGGTACATGGGGTGATGAAAGCGCACCTCCTTAAACCCAGCGCCAATCAGTGGAGTGTCACCAAAGCGCTTGGAGTTCAAAATCAGCTTTAAGGTAATCAACAACGTTTGCCAACCGCTACCCACCAGTTCGCCAAAGATCGTGTTTTTGGCTAACTCTTCGTCTATATGCATATCTTGTGGATCATATTGCTCGGCAAAAGAAACAATCATGTCGCGATCCAGTGAAAATGCCTCTGTTTCTATTGTCTCCCCAATCTTGAAGTCTTCCAGATAGCGAAATACACCAGTTTTGGGTTTGGTTATAGGTACCAGCACAGTTGTCCCCTTAGTTTAGTTATGAACTATATGGTAGATAGTAGGTTTAAGCTTTAGCTGGCGTCAACTGTGCCTAGGCGGGGTGATTGTTCTAGATTTAGGACACAGTTGATCAAAACCAAGGGCTAGTCTATAGGGGGTGTAAGTCCTAGCATGATGTGAGGATGCCGTGCAGGTGAGCGCCGGCAGTACACACATCAATGCGTAATATGCCTTGGCGGCAATACGCTTATGGCGAGAGTTTGATATGCGTTCAGGAAAGTTGGCAGGCAAGGTGGTGTTTGTTCAGGGCGGTGCGCGGGGCATAGGAGCGGCCATTGTGCGCTTGGCGGCAGCCGAGGGGGCAAGCGTTGCATTTAGCTATGTGCAGTCCACAGAGAAAGCGTTGGCTCTACAAGAGAGCATTCGTGCAGCGGGAGGTAATGCTATGGCGCTTCATGCTGATAGCGCAGATGCGTCCGCGGTAGAGGCGGTGATTATGCAAACCGTGCAAGCATGGGGCAATATTGACATCTTGGTGAATAACGCCGGGGTTTTAGCGTTGGGTCATATTGGCGAGTTGAGCATAGAAGATTTTGATCGTAGCTATGCTATTAATGTGCGTAGTGCCTTTGTAGCGAGTCAGATAGCCAGTCAACATATGAATAATCAGGGGCGCATCATCCATATAGGCAGTGTGAATGCAGAACGCGTGCCGTTTGTCGGTGGTGCAGCCTACGCCATGAGTAAAGCGGCATTGGTGGGCTTAACTAAAGCGATGGCGCGTGACTTGGGCGATAGGGGGATCACTGTTAATAATGTACAGCCTGGTCCTGTGGATACCGATCTCAACCCGGATGGTAGCGAATTCGCGGATGAGCTTAAGAAAATTATGGCCTTAAAGCGGTACGCTAAAGAGGAAGAAATTGCCTCTTTCGTGATGTACTTGGCAAGCCCTGAAGCTGCATTTATTACAGGTGCTAGTTTGAGCGTAGATGGAGGCTTTACTGCTTAACGCAGTGTCATGGGTATCTTTAGTAGTGCATTTCTGTCATAGTGGGTTACGGAAATTTTTCTCACTATTTAGGAAATACATTGAAAATAGAAACTGGTATTGTGAAATGGTTCGATAACGACAGAGGCTTTGGTTTTATCATGCCGGAAAATGGAGGGAAGGACCTTTTTGCACATCAGAGCGAAATCCAAAGTAATGAGTCATACAGCACATTAAGCGAAAATCAACGCGTGTCATATGTGGTTGGGCAGGGGCAAAAAGGCCCTTGTGCTACACGGATCACACTGCTGTAGGTAACTAGGTTTCTAGCATGATGGCATGTGCGACAAAAGTTATAGCGAGGACTCATATTATGGGCCTCGCTTTTTTATTAGCGGTAGTGGTTGCTAAACTAGTAGTGATTGATTTTCTACTTTTCAGTAGGTTGTAGCTACGTATGAAATATCGCCTTTTTCTTTTTGATTTGGACGACACTCTTTTTGATTTTTCAATCTCAAATGAATGGGCGTTTAAGCGCATGCTTGAGCGTATCGGAGTAGAGGTGTGCGCAGAGGATATTTTTGCTGAGTTTCTGGCCATCGACACTGGGTTATGGAAACAATTTGAGCAGGGCTTAGTTACCAGGGATCAGCTCAAAGTAGAGCGTTTCGCTCGAACCTTTGCGCGCCATGATGTAAGAGAGTGTGCTGAGCATGCCAACGCTTTATATGTACAAGGTTTGGCCGAGCATGTTGCGTTAATAGATGGCGCATTAGAGGTCTGTCAGGCCTTGGCAGCGGTGGGCGAGGTTGGTGTGATCACCAACGGCTTTGATGCTGTGCAGCGGCAGCGTATACGCAATGCGGGCTTGCAAGACTACATTTCTTTTGTGGCATCTTCCGAGGTATGTGGCCATGCCAAGCCGGATAAAAGGCTTTTCGATTTTGCTGTTATTCAAGCAAAAGAGTTTAGTCAAGACAGCACGCTCATTATTGGGGATCGTCTGGATGCCGACATTCTCGGCGGTAATAATTTTTCTATTTCTAGTTGTTGGTTTAACCCCAGCAAAGCAAAAAACACCTCTGCTATCCAGCCTACCTATGAAATAGCTCATTTACGTGAGTTACTGCCGTTAGTGCAGGCATAAATAGCATCAAAAAAAGACAGATATACAGCATGGCTATAGGGGGCAGGTTTTTGTAACGTATTTGTTTTGTGTGGATTGTAAGATTTGTTTGGTATGCTGTTAGGTTAAATCGGGTCTACGTCCTAGATCTTGTGTGCCTGGAAGGGTTGCATCTTAGGGTGAACAGAGCCAAAAAGTAGTAGATGTTCAAGTAGTTCTCAAGTTGGTGGCGCAAGGTCACCAATGTGCAGCAAGACAGAAAATCCATAGGTTTTTTTATTTGCATTCAAAGGGACAAAATGAATATTGAGTTTGCTGAATACCGGGTTCATCCATCGGGTGTGGCATTTGCTTTTTTGACTGAAGCTGGTGAGCGTATGCATGGTAATGTGTCGCTCGATGCACTAGAGGCGTTGGCTGGAAAGTGGCTAGGTGAGGAAAACTGCCTAGATGCTTACAGAGAGCATAGTGTTGCTATCCATCGTGTGGTCTTAAGAAAGCATAAGCAAGGTGCTAAAGAGCCTTTTTGGGTGCGTGTAAGCGAGTTGAGTTAGACGATACAGGGCATGCGATATTACAGTGGTTCTTCTGCCGGACCATAAGATGGTGGGTTTGCGACAGGAATACAAGCCTCAATCGCGTGCAAAAATACAGAGAATGCCAAAAACAGTAATCAAAAAAACTACCCTAAAGCAGGGGGTAAGACATATCTCGTTAGTGTTTGCTCTTGTGGTGATTGTAGGGGGCGTAGCGTGGTGTTTTTCTGGTGGTGTGGGGCAAGCAGAAAAGGCGCGTGAAAGAGGGAGGCTACAGGCAGAGCGACTAGAAGAAACAGCCGCTTTAGCATTGTGCCAGCAGGCAATAGCAAAACAGTTGCCTCCAACTCAGCAGGAAAAGCCGCCATATACTAATGGAGTGAAATCAGCAGAGAAGCTCTGGCACTTCGTTTGGCCACAGGGGTCGTTTAGTGTCAAAAATCGCTATGGTTCTAGTGTGGCGCAATATGCCAGATGTATTGTTGACCCTCAGGAGCACAGAGTTACGGTATTGCATATTACTGGTCAGGATTTTATTTAATAGACTTGCAGTGAGTTTGCAAGCCGCTAAATCGTATGTGTAAATAATACGTTGTAAGGCTGCTTTCACTCAGAGCCAAAACCCGCAAAGGTTGCTGCCTTTTGCGGGTTTTTTTGCGTTCATATGATTGTTACCCGTAACGTAGTTGTAAAGGACCTTGAAACTAATTACCTAGTTAGTGTTGCTGCAGCGGAGTCTATGAGGTATGCATTAGAGCTTTACATTTTGTAGGCAAGAATGACATATCCCCTAGTGGAAGCTGTTAATTTGTAAGTAAGGACAGAGGGAAGCTTGTGTTGCATATAGCTATTATTTACTAGCCGTTTTTTAGGGCTTCATCATGGGTTTTTATTGGGCGATTGGCGCGAGAAAGCAGGGGCTCAAAGGGTTGATGGTGGTGTGTGAGCCCTCTGAGATTGGTGGGTATGTAGAACGCTGGGAAGGTGAGGTTAAGCTGAAGGTGAATCGAAACCTTCCTAGTTATTTGCAAAATACTGCATTGGATCCACTTGAGTTCACTGAGATGAGTTACCTGTTCTTTAGCACGAAGCAGGGTGATTCGGTGGTGGCTGAGTTGGAGAGTGCAAGCATACGCTTGGGGTCTAAGGCTGAATACGAAGAAAGCGACAGCGGGGGATTTTCTCTTTTGTTGCGCTATAAGGTAAAGCGAAAGCTAGAGATTTGCTGTGAAGATTCACCGGCGCTTGGTAGCTTTTCATCGCAACAGAGAATGCTTACTAGTGAAGACCAACTGATACGAATGTTGGACGAGAAAAAATATGAGGGGATGTGGGTGGATAAGCCACCACTACGTTTGACGCTAAACGAGGCAATCTGTGCGCTAGCTGAGGAGTACTCAGTTTCCGAGAGTCAGATAACTATTACGATTGCTGGTAAGTAGGTTTGGTGACTGTAAGGCGTCTCTATCTGAGGCATAGGCTAAAAATAGACGCTAGAAATAAAAAAAGCATTGATTCTTTGGAATCAGTGCTTTTTCAATCTTTTGGTGCGAACGGGGAAACGGCTTTTCATATAAGTCAGAGCCTTATATGCAAAGTGGGGCTTAAATAGGGCTTTTGTTTTCTTTCCGCCGAATTGCTCAATTCCAGATAGCGCCCTAGCTCTGCGCTCTTTGGTGAGCCGCACGCTCCATCATTGCCGGAAATGGACATTTCTTGCTCTTTGATAACGTCCAAAAGGGTGATGCGCTTCAGCTCTAATCCGTCGGTCAGAACAAAGCTGATTCGGTCGTCCCATGCGAGTATCAGGCGTGTACATTGCTTGCCTGACTGAATGTGCCGATCAAGCTCTTCAGGCTCTACACTGCAGCGAACGTACTTCACTAATGCTCGATTTTAGGTGGTGGATCGGAGCTTGGTGTCTTGATCGATGGAGCAATTGGCTGGTGCCTGATGGAAAGTGGTGTTGTTCAAATAGTTCGTGAAGCTTGGCATCATCGAGCGCCCACGATGGATCTAAACGGTAGATCCGTGGGTTTTTAATTTGCATGTTTGGCCTTGGAAATGTTAACTATCTATTTGAGAAATGTTTTTATTCGGTGTGCTATAAAACAGAAGTAGGTCTATTTTTGGGATTAGCGATGAAAACGAATTTTGTAGCAATGTTGCTCGGTGTGGCTGCTGTGTCTGCCTCTGCCTCTGCCTCTGCCTCTGCCTCTGTGATGGGGCAAACGGATAAGACAGAATTGGGAAGTTTCTCTGTGACAGCGGAATCTATTGAAATGCTTACCCCCACAAGCTTAAGAGCAAAGGGGAACGTAGTTATTTCAGGGAAGAACTCCAACCTTCATGTTGATGAGGCGCTAATTACAGAGAAAAATGGAGTTATTACCATTGAGGCAGAGCAAGTTGCCCAGGATCTCAATGTACAGCCTAAGGATCAGAAAACTTTCAGCGCTGAGGACTTAAAAGGGGCTCGTGCAGCTGGCGGGGAAATGAAATTAATGAATTCAGGGTTTGTTCCTGTGGAAACACGAGGTCTGACAACGGTCTGGAAAAATGAAGAGCTAAACATGTGTTTAAGTGTGACCACTGCTAATGGGCGGTATAGCGAAGTGATCACTTTATCGCCACAGAGTTGCTAGTTAGGAGTTTCTGTCTTTGTGTGTAGACGTGGTGGCGATTGAGATATTACAGATGACGTTACTTTCTGCGCCATAGCGTACTTCTGGATCGCGGCCTAAGTTGCTCACCAGAATTGCTTTGTTAACTGAAGCCATGGATTAGTGTCCTGGGTAGGGGCCTATGAGGAGCAGGCTGAGTAGTGCGCTAGTTCCGTACAACTGTTTTGGTTCCCTCATAGATGCGGGAAGCATGTGGCATGTTCCAAAATGAAATTAACCATCAAGAAAAAGAGCGATCCTCTCCCCTGTTTGGCACGTCCAGCCTTTCTTTTGCTCGCCGGTAGGGGTGATATAGTTTTGAACGGGCCGCGCTCTTTCTTGATGGGCTACCAGCGCTCAAGCGGATGTGTAACAATGGGGGCTTTAGCAACCTACAAACTAGGGAGATTTCCATGAGTACCAAAATCGTTACTGAAGCTGACCGCAAGCGCACTCCGCGTCCCGCACTGCCTAAGGGCATGTCCATTTCCACAAAAGTCGCAAATGTGAGCAGGGAGCGTGGCCCGCATACCCACCACAAGAAAAACCCCGGAAAGCGTCACCGATAGGAGCGGTTCGCCACCAGCATCCTTCTGCCGACTTGGTTGCTGATAAGCCAGCGCATGTCGAGCTAGGGACGCTGGTGGCCTGGGGTTTGGCTGACCGGGCCGGGACGTAGTATTCGGGTGCCGTTTTCATGAGACCATCAGCCATTTAGAAGAATGCAGTTTTGTATAGCTATTTCGGCTATCTGCTCGTCATTCAAAACAGTCTTATTGGTTATATGACCTCCTGTTAATTACAGTTTGACGCGCTCCACTCCCATAGTTTCGTTATGGTGAAAATTAACGATAAATCATTGCTCGTTTTGATCCGGTTAAAGCCGGATTTTTTACGCCCATTACTTTTGTAGTGGTTTTTTTTATTGGAGGCCACTATGCGGCCCCAAAGGATTAAAACCATGAGTTTGAGAGAGGTTGCAGTAGAGGAAACTGGGATATCAGCAGCCAACAAGACCATGGCTATAGGTGCTGGTGTTGGGGGGACTTGTTGGTGGGCAGAGGTGAACTAGCTTTGGATAAGTGTTTTAGTACAGGCTCTAATAGTTCAGCGGTAGGAAGCAGAGCGTTTTTAATATTTCCGGAAGGTCTCTGCGGCCTTTATTCGACATGGAGGTCCCTTGCTGTTATCAATTGCGGTAGTGAGCAATGATGTTAGTTCATTTGTTAGTTACCCTAAATCACACCGATTTCACACCGAAGGTGTAAAGCGGTAAAACGTGTCCACGCAAGCCCTTGAAATTCAAGTGTTAACTATTGGTGTTAAATGCGCTGGACGCGGGTTCAATTACCGCCGCCCACTAATTGAGTAGGTCAGCCAAGGTAGAGGCGTGTGGGTTGTAGTAAACCATCGCCATTTTGGGTCAGCCCATCCAAAATTTTGCAAAGGTCCAAGGCATTCACTTTCTTGGGCAGCATTTTGGCGGCGGTGTGTCTAGTGTCATGTCAAACAAAGCCATCTAGGTTCGCGTTGCGTGGCCCATACGTGAGCTTCGCGTTTTGTGCGAAAGACCTTGCTTTCCCTGTGTGGGGGCTGACCTAGTGAGGGGATAACTTTGATATGGGCGCGATAGCCCTGAGGATGTTTTGTGATACTTGCCATAGTCTGTTTTCGTGGGGCTTACCGTGGGGCCTTTATGGGGCTAACGGTGTTTAATAATTGAAAACAGGCTATCAGAAATCTACAGCACAAAAAGATAAAGCATTGATTCTGTTGAATGTTGATTCAATAGACTCAATGCTTATCAATCTGTTGGTGCGAACGGGGAGACTCGAACTCCCACACCTCTCGGCGCCAGAACCTAAACCTGGTGCGTCTACCAATTCCGCCACGTTCGCACAGACAAGCATTGAAGTATAGAGCGACTTTAAAATTTTTGCAAGATATTTTGCATTAGCCTCTACACCTAGTAAAAGTAAGTAAAAATGCAGGGTAAAGGGTGGGGCCGGAGATTGTATGCATGGCCCTCTATGCGTACAATCACTCGATTTACCCTAAAAAATTGCTAGACATAGGTACTATGCTTGCTATTGAATAGAGGGTTGGCCGGTTATTGATGACGGCTTTTGCAGTAAAATAACCGATTATTTTCATTCACTAACTCACTCAAATAGGTCTCTAATGCAGCCCGAGGTTGAAATTCTGTCCGGTTTGGAGCGCCGTGTCGATCTGGTCGTTTCTGTGGCCGATGTCGAAAAAGAAGTCCAGGCACAACTTAAACGTGTGGCGCGTACCGCAAAAATTCAGGGCTTCCGCCCCGGTAAAGCACCACTAGCCATGATTGAGCGCAGCCACGGTCCTAGCGTCCGTTACGATGTGATCAATGCTGAATTAGGTAAAGCGATGGATGCGGCTCTGAAAGCTGCAGACGTACGTGTTGCTGGTACACCTAGCATCGAACCTAAAGAAGGTGAGCCTGCTGAAGGTACTATGGCGTTTAGCGCCACTTTCGAAGTGTACCCAGAAGTGGCTGTGCCTGATCTGTCCGCACTGGAAATCACTCGTAGCACAGCAAACGTTGGCGACGAAGAAATCCAAACAACTATCGATATCCTGCGTAAACAACGTGCCCAGTTTGAAGCTCGCGAAGATCACGCTGCTCAAGACGGCGATCGTATTACATTGGACTTCAAAGGCACGATTGATGACGTGGCTTTTGAGGGTGGTACCGCCGAAGGTTTCTCCTTCGTGTTGGGCGAAGGCCGTATGTTGCCTGAGTTCGAAACAGCTGTGCAAGGCATGAAAGCTGGTGAAGAGAAAACCTTCCCGCTGGCATTCCCAGCCGATTACGGTGGCACAGAAGTCGCTGGTAAAACAGCTCAATTCGAAATCAAAGTAACTGAAGTTGCTGAAGCTGTTCTGCCAGAACTGAACGCTGACTTTGCAAAAATGCTGGGTCAAGCCGAAGGTGATGTAGAAGCGTTGAAAGCGGATATCCGTAGCAACGTTGAGCGCGAAGTTAAAGCTCGCGTGCAAGCTCGCACCAAAGCAAGCGTAATGGATGCATTGGCTGGTGCCTCTACATTCGAGCTGCCTAAAGCACTGATCGATGCAGAAGTGCAAAACCGTATCGCTGCAACTCGTGAAGAGTTGAAAGCACGTGGTTTGCCAAATGCTGAGAACTTCCCAATCCCTGAAGATAGCTTCAAAGAAGAAGCCGAGCGTCGTGTACGTTTGGGCCTGTTGCTGTCCGAATTGGTTAAAGCTGCTGAACTGCAAGCTAAGCCAGAGCAAGTTCGCACTCGTATTGAAGAGTTTGCACAGAACTACGAACAACCTGCTCAGGTTGTGACATACTACCTGTCAGATCGTCAACGCCGTGCCGAAATTGAAGCTGTGGTGCTGGAAGATAACGTGGTTGAACACGTACTTTCTAACGCTAAAGTTACAGAAGAGGACGTGCCATTCAACGAAATCATGGGGAACTAACTAAATGTCGTCTAGTTTTATCGACTTCTATGCTTCGATGCATGGGGGGCACTCAGTAACACCGTCCGGTTTGGGCTACATTCCTATGGTTGTAGAGCAGTCTGGTCGCGGTGAGCGTTCTTACGATATCTACTCACGCTTGTTGCGTGAGCGCTTGGTGTTTTTGGTTGGGCCGGTTAATGACCAGTCCGCTAACCTGATTGTGGCGCAACTGCTGTTCTTGGAGTCGGAAAACCCAGACAAAGACATCTCTTTGTACATCAACTCGCCTGGTGGCGGTGTGTACGCAGGGATGGGCATTTATGACACCATGCAGTTCGTGAAACCTCAGGTTTCAACGCTGTGCACCGGGATGGCAGCCAGTATGGGGGCTTTTCTGTTGTCAGCGGGAGAAAAGGGCAAGCGCTTTGCCTTGCCTAATTCTCGCATCATGATTCATCAGCCATCGGGTGGTGCGCAGGGTCAAGCATCGGATATTCAAATCCATGCTCAAGAGATCCTGAGCTTGCGTGATAGGCTGAATGGTATTCTGGCTAAAAATACTGGCCAGACCATTGAGCAAGTTGCGCTTGATACAGAGCGTGATCGTTTTATGTCTTCTGATGATGCAAAAAGCTATGGTCTGATTGACCAAGTCTTAATGCACCGTTCAGACGAAACAGCTTAATGGGTGTGACCACGCTGTCATGCAAATGTGCTGGCAGCGTGGGCACTTGATGTTTTGTAGGGAAAATGCTTTTTCTCTCTATTTTTGACAGAGTCTTATGTCCGATAAAAACTCGTCCGATGACAAAGTCCTGCATTGTTCGTTTTGCAACAAGAGCCAGAGCGAAGTCGGCAAGCTGATAGCTGGACCTGCTTCAGTATTCATTTGTGATGAATGCATTACCTTGTGCAGTGACATTATTCACGAAGAGTCACAGGAAAAAGCTAAGGAAGCCATCAAAACTGAACTTCCTAAACCCAAAGAAATTACCGGGTTTCTTGATCAGTATGTGATTGGTCAAGAGTCTCCTAAACGTAGCTTGGCTGTGGCGGTGTACAACCACTACAAGCGTATTCGTTATGCGAGCACCACTGATGATGGTGTAGAGCTTTCCAAGAGTAATATTTTACTGATTGGGCCTACCGGCTCAGGTAAAACACTGCTGGCCCAAACATTGGCGCGCATGCTGAATGTGCCGTTTGTGATGGCCGATGCTACGACACTAACCGAAGCTGGGTATGTGGGTGAGGATGTAGAAAATATCATCCAAAAACTGCTACAAAGCTGCGAATACGATGTGGAAAAAGCGCAGCAAGCGATTGTCTACATCGACGAAATTGACAAAATTTCCCGTAAGTCTGACAACCCATCCATTACCCGTGACGTATCGGGTGAGGGTGTGCAGCAGGCTTTACTGAAATTGATTGAAGGTACGGTTGCCTCGGTGCCGCCACAAGGTGGTCGTAAGCATCCTAACCAAGACTTCGTGCAAGTAGACACCACAAACATCTTGTTTATTGTGGGTGGTGCGTTTGCGGGTCTGGATAAGGTCATTCTGGATCGTACAGAAAAATCCGGTATTGGTTTCTCTGCATCCGTGAGCTCTAAATCTGAGCGTGGTGTGGGCGAGCTGTTTACTGAAGTAGAACCAGAGGACTTGATCAAGTTCGGTATTATTCCTGAACTGGTTGGTAGGTTGCCTGTGGTCACAACCTTGCAAGAGTTGGATGAAGATTCTCTGATTCAAATTCTGACTCAACCACGTAATGCCTTGGTTAAACAGTTCCAGCAACTGTTTGCAATGGAAGACGTGAGCTTGGAAGTGGAAGATGCTGCACTGCGTGCTATTGCTAAGCGCGCGATTACTCGTAAGACGGGCGCACGAGGTTTGCGCTCTATTGTGGAACAGTCACTGTTGAACACAATGTATGAGTTGCCATCGCGTCCTGATGTGGGCAAAGTGATACTGACAGCAGATGCTGTGAGTGGCAAAGGTGAGCCCATCATGGTGGAACGCAGCGAGGAAGAAAAAACGGCAGCAACATCTGACACTGCAGCCGCCTAATTGGGAAACTTTCTGTTATAAATAACAGACTCATTGCTTCCTTGGCTCTTGAAATATTCAAAATAGCCGCAACCTTACAGTTAAGAAGTGCATCTAAAAAGGGAAGCTTCATGCTTCCCTTTTGCGGATGACGGGCTTATTAAAAGGAATTTGCTATGTCTGCGAGCCAGATTCTTACTACGGAACCCATGGAGCTACCGCTGTTGCCATTGCGCGATGTGGTGGTGTTTCCGCATATGGTGATTCCCCTGTTCGTGGGGCGTCCACGATCCATTAAGGCGTTGGAATTGGCAATGGAAGATGGCAACCACATTATGTTGGTTGCCCAGAAAACTGCCAGCAAAGATGAGCCTTCCAAAGATGACCTATACGAAATAGGTTGTGTAGCGAACATTCTGCAAATGCTGAAACTGCCCGATGGCACCGTGAAGGTGTTGGTCGAAGGTATGCAGCGTGCGCGTGCGGTTGATGTGACGGAAACCGACGAGTGTTTCAAAGCTAAGGTTGTGGCTGCAGAAATCGAATCTGCAGCGTCGGCATCAGAGCACGAAGCTTTGCGTCGTGCTGTGTTGGCGCAGTTTGAGCAGTACGTCAAACTGAATAAAAAGATACCGCAAGAAATTCTGACTTCTCTGACTGGCATCGAAGAGCCAGGTAGGTTGGCCGATACCGTGGCTGCTCACTTGAGCTTGAAGCTGGAACAGAAACAGGAAATGCTGGAAATGGCTGCTGTAGGCAGTCGTTTAGAAGCACTGTTGGCTCAGCTGGAATCTGAAATTGATATTCTTCAAGTGGAAAAACGCATTCGCGGCCGCGTGAAGAAACAAATGGAAAAAAGCCAGCGCGACTATTATCTGAACGAGCAAGTAAAAGCCATTCAGAAAGAGTTGGGCGAAGGCGAAGAGGGTGCTGATCTAGAAGAACTGGAAAAACGCATCGAAGAAGCCAAGCTACCTAAAGAAGCGCAGAAGAAAGCGGAAGCTGAACTGAAAAAACTGAAGCTGATGTCGCCTATGTCGGCAGAGGCTACCGTGGTGCGTAACTATCTGGATACCTTGGTGGGTATGCCATGGCGCAAGAAGAGTCGAATCAGCAATTCGCTGGTGAACGCTCAAGAAGTGCTGGATAGTGATCACTTTGGTCTGGAAAAAGTGAAAGAACGCATTGTTGAATATTTGGCTGTTCAACAACGTGTGAGCAAACTGAAATCACCTATCTTGTGTTTGGTAGGGCCCCCGGGCGTGGGTAAAACCTCGTTGGGTCAGTCTATTGCACGCGCGACTAACCGCAAGTACGTGCGTATGGCGCTAGGTGGTGTACGTGACGAGGCCGAAATTCGTGGTCACCGTCGTACCTACATTGGCTCCATGCCAGGTAAAGTGCTGCAAAACATGTCCAAAGTAGGGGTGCGTAACCCGCTGTTCCTGCTGGATGAAATCGACAAGTTGGGCATGGACTTCCGTGGTGATCCGTCATCGGCCCTGTTGGAAGTACTAGATCCAGAACAAAACCACACTTTCCAAGATCACTACTTGGAAGTGGACTTCGATTTGTCCGACGTGATGTTCGTGGCCACCAGCAATACGCTGAATATTCCACCGGCGCTGTTAGACCGTATGGAAGTGATTCGTTTGTCTGGTTATACCGAAGACGAAAAAGTACGTATTGCGTTTGATCACTTGATTCCTAAGCTGGTGAAACACAACGGTGTTAAAGATGGCGAGTTAGAAGTCACTGAAGACGCTGTACGCGACATGATTCGCTACTACACACGCGAAGCTGGTGTGCGTTCGCTAGAACGTGAAATCAGCAAAATCTGCCGCAAGGTAGTGCGTAAGTTCTTGGAAGCCGCTAAATCGGATGCTAAACCAACAACTGTAGTGGTGAACTCAGAGAACTTAGAAGAGTTCTTGGGCGTGCGTCGTTATACCTTTGGTGTGGCTGAAACCGAAAACAAAGTAGGCCAAGTGACTGGTTTGGCATGGACTGAAGTGGGCGGCGATTTGCTCACCATCGAAGTTGCTGACATGCCCGGTAAAGGTAACGTACAGCGTACTGGTTCTATCGGTGACGTGATGAAAGAGTCGGTGGAAGCCGCTCGTACGGTAGTTCGTTCACGCGCTCAGAAGTGGGGTATTCCTGATACCACTTTTGAGAAACGTGACTTGCACGTGCACTTCCCTGATGGGGCTACACCTAAAGATGGTCCATCTGCAGGTATTGCGATCACTACAGCTATTGTGTCGTCGTTGACCGGTATTCCTATCCGTGCTGATGTTGCCATGACTGGCGAGATCACACTGCGTGGTGAGGTGCTGGAAATCGGTGGTTTGAAAGAGAAACTGCTGGCGGCGCTGCGTGGTGGTATCAAAACTGTCATGATTCCAGAGCAAAACGTGAAGGATTTGGCTGAGATTCCAGACAACGTCAAAAACCACTTGGAGATTATTCCAGTGCGTTGGATTGATAGAGTGCTGGAAGTGGCGTTGGAAAAAATGCCTGTGCCATTAAGCGATGAAGAAGTTGCCAGACTGGCAGCGGAAGCCGCTGTTGCTAACAAAGCAGTTAGCAGTGCAGGTGGTTTGAGTACTACGCACTAAATCTAGTGTTGCAATAAAAACAGCCCAGTTAGTACTGGGCTGTTTTTTTATCGCTGTGAAACGAATGATCAGTGTATGGGTGTGTTGCGGATCAGGCCTACAGCGATACCTTCTACACTAAAGCTGTCTTCGTCAGACACAGGAATAGGGTCGAAATCTGGGTTTTCAGGCATCAGGTTGATGGTTTTGCCGTCTATGTGCAGGCGCTTAACGGTTACATCGTCACCCAGCCGGGCCACAATCACTTGGCCGTGGCGAGCTTCGGTGGTTTTCTTTACGGCAAGCAAGTCGCCTTCCAGAATACCAATGTCACGCATACTGAGGCCGCGTACGCGCAGCAAGTAATCGGGTGTTTGGCTAAACAGGTTAGGGGCAACACCAATTTCTTGTTCTACATGGGCACTAGCCAGTATTGGGCTACCTGCTGCTACTCTACCAATAATAGGTAGTTGCAAGTGATTGCTGGCAATGTCGTGGTCGTTAGCGGCAGCGGGCAGGGTGTCGTCTTGAACAAGACGAATACCACGCGATGCGCCAGCGGTTAACTCAATGGCGCCTTTTTTTGCCAATGCCTTAAGGTGATCTTCGGCAGCATTGGCCGACCTAAAGCCCAACGTCTGAGCGATTTCCGCTCTGGTGGGAGGAAAACCGGTGCGCTGTATCTCTTGACGTATGATGTCAAGCACCTGTTGTTGCCTGATGGTAAGTTTGACGGCCATGATATATTGGATGCTGTTTATTTATACAGCAATGATTTTGCGTTAAAATACAAGAAAAATCAAGCCGTATGGGCCTTTGGGCTGATCTGGGCACATTTTTGTGCTGGCTGTTTCTTCAGGACTTCGTGTCACCTATCCTATGTCAGAGTTTGCTCCGCGTTTTGTCAATTTCCCCGATAGTCCTTTTTCACTGTACGAGCCGTACCCGCCAGCGGGCGATCAGCCTGCGGCAATTGAAAAGCTGGTAGAGGGGCTAGACGATGGTTTGATGTACCAAACTCTGTTGGGGGTGACGGGGTCAGGTAAAACGTACACCATGGCAAACGTCATTGCTCGCACGGGTAGACCGGCCATTGTGATGGCGCCAAACAAAACCTTGGCGGCGCAGTTGTACGCCGAGATGCGCGAGTTTTTCCCCCGTAATGCGGTGGAATACTTCGTGTCGTACTACGATTACTATCAGCCTGAAGCGTACGTACCATCACGCGATATGTTTATTGAGAAAGACTCGTCTATCAATGAACATATAGAACAGATGCGTTTGTCAGCCACCAAAAGCTTGTTAGAGCGTCGCGACACCATCATTGTGGCCTCGGTGTCCAGTATCTACGGTATTGGTAACCCCGGCGATTATCACTCGATGGTGCTGACCTTGCGTGTAGGGGATACGGTTCCTAGGCAAGAGCTGTTAGCGCGGTTGGTGGCGATGCAGTACGAACGTAACGATGCTGATTTTGCACGGGGTATTTTCCGGGCAAGAGGCGAGGTCATTGATGTGTTCCCGGCGGAGAACGCGGAGCAAGCTCTACGCATCACCATGTTTGATGATGAAATCGAGTCCTTGGCGTTGTTTGATCCGCTGACTGGCAAGATTCAGCAAGATGTACGTCGCTATACCGTGTTCCCTGGGTCGCACTTTGTGACACCGCGCGAAACTATTTTGCGTGCGATGGAAACCATCAAAGACGAACTGCGTGAACGAGTGGATCAGTTTGTGAAAGCTGGCGAACTGGTAGAGGCTCAACGTATTGAGCAGCGCACACGTTTCGATCTGGAAATGATGAACGAGTTGGGCTTTTGCAAAGGCATTGAAAACTACTCCAGGCACTTGTCGGGGGCAGCTCCTGGTGACCCACCGCCCACCTTGATCGACTACCTGCCTAAAGACGCCTTGATGTTTATTGATGAAAGTCACGTCACCATGGGCCAGATAGGGGGCATGTACCGGGGCGACCGCTCTCGAAAACAAACTTTAGTGCAGTTTGGCTTCCGCTTGCCATCAGCGTTGGATAACCGCCCGCTGAAGTTAGAAGAATTCGAGCAGCGTATGCCACAAACCGTGTTTGTGTCGGCAACACCAGCGGCCTACGAGCAAGAGCACGCCGATGCGGTGGTAGAGCAGGTGGTGCGACCTACAGGCTTGGTGGATCCGTTGGTAGAGGTGCGTCCGGCCACTACGCAGGTGGATGACCTGCTGGGCGAGATTAAACTTCGTGTTGCCGCTCAAGAAAGAATTTTAGTCACCACGTTGACCAAGCGTATGTCGGAAGACTTAACCGATTACTTGGCCGAAAACGGTATACGCGTGCGCTATTTGCACTCTGATATTGATACGGTAGAGCGCGTGGAAATTATCCGCGATTTACGTTTGGGTATGTTTGATGTTCTGGTGGGCATTAACTTACTGCGCGAGGGTTTGGATATCCCAGAGGTCTCTTTAGTGGCCATTCTGGATGCTGATAAAGAGGGTTTCTTGCGTTCCGAGCGTAGTTTGATTCAGACCATTGGCAGGGCGGCACGTAACTTAAATGGTCACGCTATTTTGTATGCAGACAGAATTACAGACTCTATGCATAAAGCGATGAGCGAAACAGAGCGTCGTCGTGAAAAACAAGTGGCGTTCAACCTAGAGCACGGTATTACGGCTCGTGGTGTGAATAAAGCGGTACGCGACCTGATTGATGGCGTGTCGGCAGCGCCTGTGGTTGAAACCGAATACAGCATTATTGGTAGTGATGTGTTGGGTGACGAGAAAAAACTGGCCAAAGAAATTAAACGTCTAGAAAAACAAATGATGGATCACGCAAAGAATCTAGAGTTTGAGCAGGCAGCTAAAGCACGCGACCAGTTGCGCCAGTTGAAAGAGAAAGCGCTATTGGGACTGTAAACAATTCGCGTTGTTTTCACGGTACGAAATGGTGTATTGTGTTGTGGGAAAACCCTTATTTTAGGTTGTGTTGTTTGCTATACTGGACTAAATCAGTCGGGTATAAACAGCCATAAGCGTGCCCGCCATAAGCTGAGGAGTTTCAGTATGCGTTTGACGACAAAGGGCCGCTTTGCTGTAACGGCCATGATAGATCTGGCGTTACGACAACAAAGTGGGCCAGTCACTTTGGCTAAAATTAGTGAGCGTCAGCATATTTCGTTGTCGTATCTAGAACAGTTATTTGGAAAGCTGCGCCGCCATGAGTTGGTGGAAAGTACGCGCGGACCTGGCGGTGGTTATTCACTGGCCAGGCTGGCTAGATACATTACGGTAGCCGATATTATTTTCGCGGTAGATGAGCCGGTTGATGCCACAAACTGCAAGGGCAAAGGCAATTGTAAGTTGGGTGCCGGTGGTAGCCGAGGTCAGTGCATGACGCATGATCTGTGGGCCAACTTAAGCCGTAAAATGGTGGACTACTTAGACTCAGTGTCGCTACAGGATTTAGTAGACCAGCAGCGTTTGCGTCAGCTAGAAGAAGCGGCTCATAACGATGAGGAAGTCATTTCTGTGCAAAAAACTAGCACACCCGTAGCCTCCAGTGTTTTCAACTTTGGTGGCTGACGTGCAGAAACAATCTAGACCACTGTATTTGGATTATGCGGCTACCACGCCCTTGGATGGGCGTGTGTTAGAGCAGATGATGTACTGGTTGCAAGACGGTTATGGTAATGCGGCATCCAGCAGCCATAGCTATGGTTGGGATGCAGAAGAAGCCGTAGAACGTGCGCGTACTCAGGTGGCTAACGCCATCGGTGCGCAGGCACGCGATATTGTGTGGACATCAGGAGCTACCGAGTCTGATAACTTGGCTATCAAAGGTGTGATGCAAGCGTATCAGAGCAAAGGTAAACACCTTATTACGCTGCAAACCGAGCACAAAGCAGTGCTGGATACCTGTCATGCGCTAGAGCAGCAAGGTTTTGAAGTGAGCTATTTGCCCGTGCAGGCAGATGGTTTGCTGGATTTAGAATTACTACGTACGCATTTGCGTCCTGACACCACGTTGGTCAGCATTATGTTGGTGAACAACGAAATTGGTGTGGTGCAAGATGTGGCGGCTATTTCCGCGTTATGCCATGAAAACGGTACGTTGTTGCATGTGGATGCGGCTCAGGCTGTAGGTAAGCTACCTATAGATGTAGACGCCATGGGCATTGATTTGTTGTCTATGTCAGCGCATAAGGTGTATGGCCCCAAAGGTATGGGGGCGCTGTATGTGCGCCGTAAACCGCGTGTACGGTTAGAAGCGCAAATGCACGGTGGTGGACACGAACGTGGCATGCGTTCTGGTACGTTGGCGACTCACCAAATTGTAGGTATGGGTGCAGCATTTGAGTTGGCCGAGCAACTGCGTGAAGAAGAGTGCCAACGCATACAACAATTGCATCAGCAGTTGTTGCAGGGCTTGCAGACCATACCCAATATTTACATTAATGGTTCGTTATCTCAACGTGTGCCTCACAACTTGAGTGTGAGCTTTGATGGGGTAGAAGGCGAGGCCTTAATGATGGATTTGTCTGGCTTGGCGTTATCAAGCGGCTCAGCCTGTACATCCGCCAGTTTGGAGCCTTCTTTTGTGTTGAAAGCCATAGGTCGCACGGATCAACAAGCACATAGCTCGTTGCGTATTTCCTTAGGGCGTCAAACTACAAAAGAAGATGTAGAGACTACGATTGCGGCCATACGCCACAGTGTAGAGCGTTTGCGTAACTTGTCTCCCTTCTGGGAACACGAGCAAAGCAGCTCGTTGGTGTCGTAGGTAAAGGGATATCATGCGGTATAACGCGCAGGTAGAGTCATATTTCAAACAGCCCGAACATGCGGGTGTGATCGCGATTGCTACGGCAAAAGCGGGCAGTGCACTGGCAGGCTCGGTGCAGGAAGGTGCGGCAATTAAGTTGTCGTTAGGTGTAGATGAAAGCGGTGTGATCCAGCAAGCTAGGTTTCAAGCTTATGGTTGTGGTGCCACTATTGCTGCGGCAGAATATGCCTGTAGATGGGCAGAAGGTAAGCCTGTAGAGCAATTGGCATCCTTAACCAGCGCTGAGCTGATGCAGGCCTTGGATTTGCCAGCCGTGAAGTTGCACAGTGCAATTTTGGCTGTAGAGGTGCTACGCGATGCGGGTAGCAAAATTGTACCGTCACAGGGTGAATGAGGTAAAAAATGGCGATTACATTAACTGAAAGTGCGGCTAAACATATCAACCATCATTTAAGCAAAAATGATGCGCAAGCGATGCGTTTGAGCGTGCGACTAACAGGGTGCTCCGGCATGGCCTATAAGTGGGACTACGTGAGTGCTGGCAACGAAGGCGATCAAGTCTTTGAAGAGCACGGCATTACCGTGTACGTAGATCCTAAAGCTTTGCCGTTTATTGATGGCACGGAAATTGATTTTGTACGCGAAGGCTTAAGCAGCAGTTTTAAGTTTCATAATCCTAATGAAGCGGCAAGTTGTGGCTGCGGTGAGTCCTTCACCATTTAAGTGCTACGTATAAGAAAAAGGCTCAATGTTGAAACACATTGAGCCTTTTTTATTGCCGCCAGCACGAGGCTGGCGCGGCATGGATTACTCGCGACGTAGGTGCGGGAACAGAATCACGTCACGGATGCTTGGGCTGTTTGTCAGCAGCATCACCAAACGGTCAATACCGATACCACAACCACCTGTAGGAGGCATACCGTATTCCAAGGCGCGGATGTAGTCGGCATCGTAGTACATGGCTTCTTCGTCACCAGCATCTTTGGCCGCTACTTGAGCTTGGAAGCGTTGTGCTTGGTCTTCAGGGTCGTTCAGCTCAGAGAAACCGTTAGCAATTTCGCGGCCTGTGATGAACAGTTCAAAACGCTCAGTAATACCTGCTTCAGAATCCGATGCGCGAGCCAATGGAGATACTTCAACAGGGTAGTCGATGATGTACGTAGGATTCCACAGTTTGGACTCAGCCACTTCTTCAAACAGAGCCAATTGCAGTGCACCCAGACCAGCATTGGATAATGGTGGGTTGTCTACATCAACTTTCAGGCGTTTCAACTCCGTGCGTAAGAAAGCGATGTCTTGCAGCTGGCTTTCTTGATAGCCTTCGGCGTACTTTTGAATAGCTTGGATGATGGTCAAACGCTCAAACGGTTTGCTCAGATCCAGCTCTTGGTCTTGGTACGTCAATACGGCTGTGCCGTGTGCGGCAATTGCTGCATTACGGATCAGTTCTTCGGTAAAGTCCATCAACCAGCGGTAGTCGGTGTAAGCCGCGTAGAACTCCATCATGGTGAACTCAGGGTTGTGGCGTGGGCTCACCCCTTCGTTACGGAAGTTGCGGTTAATTTCGAATACACGCTCAAAGCCACCCACTACCAGACGTTTTAAGTACAGTTCTGGTGCAATACGCAGGTACATTTCCATGTCCAGCGCGTTGTGGTGGGTCACAAAAGGTTTAGCTGATGCGCCACCTGGAATAGGGTGCAACATGGGAGTTTCCACTTCTAGGAAACGCTCTTGCAGCATATTCTGACGGATGCTGTTGATGATCTTACTACGTGCCAAGAATGTGCCACGTACCTCTTCATTCATGATGAGGTCTACGTAACGTTGGCGGTAACGTAGTTCTTGGTCAGCCAAGCCGTGGAATTTATCGGGTAGTGGGCGCAACGATTTAGCCAGCAGGCGAATGCTGCTTGCGTGAATGGACAGTTCGCCTTTATTGGTTTTGAACATGATGCCTTCAACGGCCAGCATGTCACCAATATCCCAAGTTTTGAATTGTTCGTAGACTTCTTCGCCTACCGAGTTTTTATCCAGATAAATCTGGATGCGGCCGCTACCGTCTTGCAGTGTGGCAAAACTGGCCTTACCCATTACTCGCTTCAGCATCATGCGCCCTGCAACGGAGGCAGGGTGTTTCAATTCGGCCAGCGCTTCTTTTTCGTGCTCGCTGAAGGTGGCGTGCAAAGCGTCGGCTTGGTCGGCAGGGCGAAAATTGTTGGGGTAAGCCACACCATTTTCACGAAGTTGTTGAAGCTTGCCACGACGCTCGGTAATCAAATGGTTTTCGTCGGCATGCGGGGCAGGAGTAGGTTGAGTCATGGTTTCAGTAAACTTTACAAATAACGACGGATATCATCCAGGAGGGTGCTGCCGAACACATCACTGCCCATGTGGCGCAGAATGTGTGCAGCCGTTTCCTCTGGGGAGCTGAGTTGTTGCTCGGCATGTAGGTTAAGAAAGCGTTGTAGGTCGGGAAAGTCAGAGACTTTCTGTTGACGTATAACGCTTTGCATTGGGCTATCAATGACACCGGGGGCGAGCGAGGCACAACGTAGGCGAGGGTGGTTTTCCATCGCCAGAGTTTGCGTGTAGAAATCTAACGCAGCTTTGGTTGCACCATAAACGCCCCAGCCAGCGACGCTGCGTCTGCCCGCACCTGAAGAAATGTTCAAGATGCGGCGTTCGGCAGCACTGGCATCTGTAGCAGCCAATAGCGTGGCACATAAGGCGATGGCACTGCCTACATTTAACTGCAGGGCTTGTTGTATAGCCATTGCGTCATTGAGCTGATTGGCTTGGGCAATAGGTTCCACGGTGCCAGCATTATTGATAAGCCAATAGTGCTGTGCGGTACGGGGCAGCGCGTGTTGCAACCATTCTTGTGTGGTTTGCATACCTGCAGCAGAGGATAAATCTGCTTGCAAGGCGTGTAGCGTGGCACCTTGCTGATCAGCAAGGGCAGCCAAGGAGGGGTTGTCACGTCGGGCAATTGCAAAGAGCGTAGTGTTGGCATCTAGCACTTGCTGTGCCATTGCTGCACCTAAGCCTTTTGAGGTGCCGGTGATGATAACAACGCGCTGTGTACTCATGGTGTTATAGACCTTGTTTCAGGCTGGCCTGAATAAAGGGGTCAAGGTCGCCATCCAGCACTTTCTGAGTGTTGGAGACTTCCAAGTTGGTACGCAAATCTTTAATACGGCTTTGATCCAGCACGTAGGAACGAATCTGGTGACCCCAACCCACATCGCTTTTTGAGTCTTCCAGTTTCTGTTGGTCAGCCATACGTTCGCGCAGCTCTTTTTCGTACAGTTTAGAGCGCAGCATTTGCATCGCTTCTGCACGGTTACGGTGCTGGGAACGATCGTTCTGACACTGCACCACAATACCGGAAGGCAAGTGAGTCAAACGTACCGCAGAGTCGGTCTTATTCACGTGCTGACCACCCGCACCACTGGCGCGGTAGGTGTCTACGCGCAAGTCGGCAGGGTTCACTTCGATTTCAAAGGAATCGTCTACTTCGGGGTAGACGAACACACTACTGAACGAGGTGTGACGGCCATTATTGGAGTCAAATGGGCTTTTACGTACTAGACGGTGCACGCCAGTTTCGGTACGCAGCAAACCGTAAGCGTATTCGCCTTCGATTTTGATGGTGGCGGATTTAATACCTGCTACCTCGCCATCGGAAATCTCTAAGACTTCAGCTTTGAAACCTTTGTGTTCGGCATAGCGCAAGTATTGGCGCAGCAAAATAGAAGCCCAGTCTTGAGCTTCTGTGCCGCCAGCACCCGCCTGAATGTCCATAAAGCAGTTGGACGGATCGGCAGGGTTGGAGAACATGCGACGGAACTCTAGTTCTTCAATACGTTCACATGCTTTGGCAATGTCTTCTTCTACGGCTTGCAGGGTGTCATCGTCATCATCAATGGCAGCCAAGTCAAACAGCTCTTTGCTGTCGTGTAACGCACTACGGATTTCGTCCAGTTCGGTTACCACGCCTTCTAGGCTTTTCTTTTCACGACCCAGTTCTTGGGCGTGTTGGGGGTCGTTCCAGACGTCTGGGCTTTCTAGCTCAGCATTAACTACGATTAAGCGGTGTGCTTTTTCATCGTAGTCAAAGATACCTCCGTAGTTCAGCCTCGCGCCTGATGTAATCTTCCAGGTGCGATTCAATGGCGTTTTGACGTTCGGCTTCCATAGCGATGTACTTCCTGTGTGGCGGCATAGCCATGATTAGTGCTATGCCAAAAATTCGGTCAAAAGGAATAATTTTAACCTGTTAGATCATATAAGGGCAGGGTGAATGCGGCTTTTTGTATGCATTCAGCTGATTTTAAGGAATTATTATCATTCGTTTTTAGAAGAGGCTTTCACTATACTAAGTTTTTAACTATAAAAAACCAGCCCTGTTACGGAGACATAATGGGGCATATATGTCGTAATGAGTCAGTCAAAACTTACCCCAGCCACGGTGGCGTTTCTTGTTATTCCAACCATGCTCTGGGCGGGCAATGCCATTGTAGGGCGTATCGTGAGCGATATGATTCCGCCGGTGACGCTGAATTTTGTGCGTTGGATTATTGCGCTGATTATTTTGTTGCCGTTTGGTTATTCGGTTTTGCGACCTAGCAGCCAATTATGGAAAGAGTGGAAACGTTATTCCATTTTAGGTCTGCTGAGTATTGGTCTTTACAACACTTTGCAGTACATGGCATTGCAAAGTTCTACTCCCATCAACGTGACCCTAGTAGGGGCCAGCATGCCTATCTGGATGCTGCTGATTGGGCGCGTATTTTTTGGTGCGCTGATGAACCGTTGGCAATTGCTGGGCGGCATCGTGTCGTTATGCGGTGTGGTGATTATTCTGACGCGTGGCGACCTGACACAGATCATGTCTATGCGCTTAGTGATAGGGGATTTCTACATGATCCTATCCACCATCGCGTGGGCATTTTACAGTTGGCTGTTGTTGGCGAAAAAACACCCTGACGATGTGCGCCGTAACTGGGCCACTTTGCTGATGTCGCAAGTGGCGTTTGGTACAGTGTGGTCTGGCTTGTTTGCGTGGGGCGAGTGGGTTGCTTTTGACGTGCAGATTCACTGGGGAACTGAGCTGTATTGGGCGATGGCGTATGTGGCGATAGGCCCTGCCATTGTGGCTTTGTACTGTTGGGGGGAAGGGGTGCAGCGCGCTGGCGCCGCAACCGCCGGATTCTTTACCAACTTTATTCCCCTGTTTGCGGCGTTGCTGTCCACGGTGTTCTTGAATGAGCTGCCTAAAACCTTCCACGCTATTGCGTTTGCTTTGATTGTGGGCGGGATTATGTTGGCATCCCGCAAACGGAACATCGCTTAAGAATTAACGCTGGCGGCGTACTCCACAATCAATTGCAATGAGGTTTGGCCATTCCACGTATTGGGGGCCAAACTGTACACCACCTCAATCACACCATCTAGCAATTGATCGTGATTAAACCAGATGGCATCTAAGACTTGGGTGCCACGCTCCAATTGCAGCTTCAAGTGACGATCTTTCAGTAAACGCTGCTGACGAATAATAAAGCGGTCGCGGAAGAGTGGGGCAGGAAAGCCTGCGCCCCACACTTGCGATTGCAATAAATAAGCCGTTTCCACGCTGTAATGATCCAACGATAAGCTGCCATCCGTTTCAATGATGGGCTCAAAGTATTCGCGCCCGCTTAAGGTACGCACGGCATCATCAAAGAGCAGCATGAAGTCTGCGTAGTTTTCTTCTTTGATGCTTAGACCTGCTGCCATGGCGTGGCCGCCGAATTGGGCAATAATGCCGGGTTGGCGCTTAGAGACTAAGTCCAACACATCACGCAGGTGTACATCGGGTACGGAACGACCAGAGCCTTTCAGCATGATGCCATCGTCGCTGCGAGCAAAAGCGAGCACAGGGCGCCAGAATTGCTCTTTGAGTCTAGAGGCTACCAAGCCCACTACGCCCTGATGCCAGTCAGGGTGATACACGCACAGACTGGCCCGCTGTTCAGGGTTGTGGCTCACATGCTGTTCAACAGCGACTAACGCTTCTTGGCGCATGTGTTGTTCGATCTGGCGGCGATCTTGGTTCATGTCCTCCAGCTCTTGTGCCAATGACATGGCCTCGGCGGGGTCATCGCTAAGTAGGCAGCGTATCCCTAATGCCATATCAGCTAAGCGGCCGGCGGCATTAATGCGGGGGCCTAGTGCAAAGCCCAAATCAAAGGTGCTGGCTAAGCCTGGATGGCGCGCGGCAACGCGAAATAGCGCTTCAATGCCGGGCTGCATGATGCCAGAGCGTATTTGCTGTAAGCCTTGATTCACCAGCAAACGGTTATTGCTGTCTAGGCGCACCACGTCGGCGACGGTACCCAAAGCGACTAGATCGCTTAGGCGGTTCAAGCGAGGCTGAGTTTTGGCATCAAACACGCCGCGTTGGCGTAATTCGGCGCGCAAACCCAACATCAGATAAAACACCACGCCCACACCGGCCAAATTTTTAGAGGCGAAATTGCAGTCGGGGTGGTTGGGGTTCACGATGGCGGATGCATCAGGCAGTTCGTCGCCGGGTAAGTGGTGGTCGGTAATGATGACCTCCATGCCTGCCGCTTTGGCTGCTTCCACACCGCTTACGCTAGCAATACCGTTATCTACGGTGATGAGTACATCAGGTTTGCCGTCTTCGTGTACTAAGGCTAGATCCACAATGGCGGGCGATAAGCCGTAGCCGGTTTCAAAACGGTTGGGTACTAAGAAGCTAACTGTGGCACCCATCATGCGTAATGCGCGTACGGCTACGGCGCATGCCGTGGCGCCGTCACAGTCGTAGTCTGCGACGACCAGCAGTCGTTTGTTGGCGGCAATGGCATCGGCCAAAAAGCGTGCCGCATGTTGCAGGTCACGCAACAGGGCTGGTGAAAGCATTTGCGCCCAATCGGTAGCGAGCTCTTCTGTGCTGGATACCCCTCTGGCTGCCATCAGTTTTGCCAGCAGCGGGTGTGTGCCTGCACTGGTAAGTGTGTTGACGTAGTCAGGGTTGACCGTACGATCTTGTATTACTGGGATGACCATTGTTTCTTCCAATCGTTTTGCTTGGAGGCAAAGAGTTTACGCAGAAAACCAGCAGGTCGCGGGTTCACACTCAACAAGCGGCTTTGACCGCACAACACAATAGAAGGTGGCTGCTGTTGCAGAGGGGCGAAGCAATTCTTTTCTAAGAGCTGCCAAGCCTCTAGCCAACGCGACCAGTCTTGTTGCTGTAAAGCGTCTTCCAGGTCTGTAAAGAGCTGATAGGGGGCGGCATGCGCATTAGTGAATTGCGCTGCAGAACCGCCACCTTGTAGCCACAAGCTATTGATAGGTAGTTTGCCTTCAGCGGAACGTTGTTGGTTAACGGGGTGGTTGAACCAGAACATTTGCAGTTCATTCACGAGCCTGCGCCATGGGCGCGTTTCGGCATCTTGTTCCCACCAGTGGTTAACCGCGCTTTGGCTGACTAAGGCAGAACTTACCGTACGTGCGTGAAAATCTTCAGGTGGCTGAATGCGCCAATAGTGGGTATTCATGTATTCAGCAGCAAAGCCAGTGCCTTCAAACCATGCCACGCTACTGCTGAACAATGCTTCGCTTTCTTCTGGCGTGATAGCCAGATCAGAGGCGGGTATCAGTGCTGCGCCATCTCGCGACGGAGAGATATGTACTAGCTCACCTAACCAAACGGACTCTTCAGGGGCTAAAGTTAGGTTTTGTTGCGATTGCATCCACAAAACCCCTAGACCTGCGCTACTATGCTGAGCGGGTTTGGGTTGGAATCCTGCCTGTTGCAGTTGCCAATACTCCAGAGCAGTACAGCGTTCTTGATTGCTATCCAGAACCTGCAATGTACTTTGGCTTTGATTAAGCCAATGAACCAGAGTGGGGGCGACTTTTTCCAACTCAGGCAAAAGTTTTGAAGCATAGGGTGGTTCAGGCAAGGCGCCTGAGAGTACTATTTGCATAGAAGTTTTCTGTCTAATACACGTGCGGTGGCAAAGTTTATGTCGTTTGAATGGTGGGTTGGAGCGCGTTATGCGGGGTTAACCCGATCTAAGCGTAAAGCGGGACAGCGAGGGGACAGGTTTGTCTCGTTTATCGCTGGAAGCTCTATGGCTGGTATCGCTCTAGGGGTTGCGGCTCTTATTGTAGTGCTTTCAGTCATGAATGGCTTCCAAACGCAGGTACGTGACCGAATGCTGTCGGTTTTGCCGCATATAGAGTTGTTTTATCCTGGGCAGCCACATCAACGTGTACTGGAAATGTGGCCTGATATTGCCGCAGATGCTAAACAAAACTCTGCTGTGCAAGGTGCTGCACCATTTGTGGGCGCACAAGGCATGTTGGTGCGCAATAACGTATTGAGTGGTGCACAGATTCGAGGCATAGATTCTAGCGTTGAAACGCAAGTGTCTGAGCTGGCAGATCAGCTATATGCTGGTAGTTTGGATGCCTTAAAAGATGGCAGTTTTGGCATTGTGTTAGGTCAGAAACTGGCGAAGACGTTGGGTGTGGGGCAGGGAGACACCTTAATGGTGATGGCGCCGCAAGGCACAATATCCCCTGCCGGATTTTCGCCACGTATGCGCCAGTTCACCGTAGTGGGGCTGTTTTCATCCGGTCACTATGAGTACGATGCGTCATTGGCATTTGTGAATGTACAAGATGCAGCGCGCATTTTCCGTGACAGCGGTGTGAGTGGTGTGCGTTTACGTATTAAAGACATGCAAAAAGCCCCTGAGGTAGCGGTAGAGCTGCAAGGGCAATTGCCTAGCGGTGTGATTGCTAGTGACTGGACTCGTAATAACCGTACATGGTTTGCGGCTGTGCAAACTGAAAAGCGCATGATGTTCTTGATCTTGACGCTGATTGTGGCAGTGGCGGCGTTTAACTTGTTGTCGTCGTTAGTGATGGCGGTGAAAGATAAGCGCAGTGATATTGCGATCTTGCGCACATTAGGTGCGACTCCTGCTGAGATTGCTCGTATCTTCTTGGTGCAAGGCAGCTTAATTGGTTTCTTGGGAACGGGTCTTGGCGTGCTGTTAGGTGTGTTGATCGCCTATAACGTAGATGTCATTGTTCCCTTTATTGAAAACCTGATTGGCCTGCAGTTCTTGCCTGAGCAAATCTATTTCATCAGCTCTTTACCCTCTAATCCGCAAGTGGCTGATATTGTCATTATTGCGGTGACTTCGTTGATTTTGTCGTTCTTGGCAACGCTGTACCCCAGCTGGCGTGCCTCGCGTTTGCAACCCGCACAGGTATTGCGTCATGACTGATTCTGTAATGTCTTCTACTCCCGTGATTGAAGCCCGCGACTTGGGCGTGCGCTATAGCGAAGCGGGTCGCGATATCAGTATTTTGCATGACGTGTCTTTACAGGTGCAGGCAGGCGAGATGGTTGCTATTGTGGGGGCGTCTGGTTCGGGCAAAAGTACGCTGTTGCACATACTAGGTTTGCTGGATAAACCCACGACTGGCCAAGTATGGGTACAGGGGCAAGCTACCGAAGACATGAACGAAAAGCAGCGTAGTCGCTTGCGTAATCAGGCGCTAGGGTTTGTGTACCAGTTTCATCATCTGCTGCCGGAGTTCCATGCGTTGGATAACGCTGCCATGCCATTGATTGTGCGTGGTTTGAAACGCGATGAAGCACGAGCACAAGCCCAGGCGTTGCTAGAACGAGTGGGTTTGGGTGAGCGCTTGGATCATTTCCCCGGGCAATTGTCAGGCGGTGAGCGTCAGCGCGTGGCTTTGGCACGTGCGTTGGTGTCTAACCCGGCATGTGTGTTGGCTGACGAACCTACGGGTAACTTAGATCGCCACACTGCTGATGAAATGTTTGGCTTGTTGCAGGAAGTGAATCGTGAGTTGGGCACAGCTTTTGTAATCGTGACCCACGACGTAGCCTTGGCGTCCCTCGCGCACAGGCAGTTGAACATGGTGGATGGCAATCTACAATAAGCTAAACCGCATAAGCATGCGTACAGGGTGTTATCAATACTCTGTACGTATGGCACTGCGTAGGTCGTATCACGGGGGAAGCCATGCTGATAGATAGTCATTGCCATTTGGATGCACCAGAGTTTGATGCGGACCGCGATCAGGTGTGGCGTCGAGCACAGACAGCAGGGGTGCAAAAAGTGGTCGTGCCAGCGGTAGAGGCAAGTAACTTCCAGACTGTACGCGATTTGGCTCGGCAACACGACGGCGTGTACTACGCCCTAGGCATACATCCCTTATATGTACCGCGCGCGCAGCCGAGCGACCTAAGATTATTAGAAGAAACCGTACAGCAGGCCCTAGAGGATTCCTGTTTTGTGGGCATCGGTGAAATAGGGCTAGATTTCTTCGTGCCCGAACTGTGTACACCTGAGATGCGTGAGCGCCAATTAGCGTTCTATGAGCAACAGCTAAAACTTGCTGTGCGTTATAACCTGCCGGTGATCTTGCATGTGCGTCGCTCGGTGGATGTCATCACCAAACACCTGCGTCAGCACCCTACGCTACGCGGCATAGCGCATGCCTTTAATGGCAGCCAGCAACAGGCTGAAATTTTGCTGGATTTGGGCTTTAAATTAGGTTTTGGCGGTGCTATGACCTTTGAACGCGCTAAGCAAATACGCCGTTTGGCCAGTGATTTGCCGCTCACGGTCATTGTGCTGGAAACTGATGCGCCCGATATTCCACCTGCATGGTTAGGTAAAGCGGGGGAAGAGGATGACTCCCCATTGGCGCGGCGTAATGAACCAGCCCACTTGGCGCGTATGGCCCAAGTGCTGGCAGAGTTACGTGGTGTGCCGCTAGAGAACATTACCCAGCAGACTGGCAATAATGCACTGGAAGTCTTGCCTAGACTAGCGCAGTAAAACACAGCATTTTTTTGTTATTACCTACGTACATAATCGCACAGACATAACGGTGTGTGCGGGAGTCTGGTTGCTGCTGCTCGGCAGTAGCCTAAAGCTTTTGCATAGCGTCTATGCGATTGCTACAACGACAATTTTTCGGACGTATTACCGCGTTAGCCATAGTGGCTGCTGCCGTATGGGTACACACATTTTCTGAGTTGCCGGCAGACTGGCTGTGGTACAGCCTATGGTTGTTGGTTGTGTTGGGGGGCGTAGTGTGTTGGCGCATCCCAGCATCCGCCTATGTGATGGTGCCGTTGATGGCAGCCGCTATAACCTTGTGGTGGGTAAGCGCGGCTGCTGACCAGCGCTTGGCGGAAACTTTACCTACGACAGATGAAAATAGAGTCTCACGTGTGGAGTTTGAGGTCATAGGTTTACCGCAGCAAACGCCAAGCAGCCTGCATTTCACCGCACGAGTTCGTCAGAGCAAACCAGAAGCTTTGCCTAGTACCATACAGGTGAATTGGTCGGCCGCGACGTGGTTGGGGCCTTATAGCAAGCCCGTGAAGGTGGATTTTCCTACGGTGTCACCCGGGCAGGTTTGGCAAAGCAATATGCTAGTCAAAACACCGCATGGTTATCAGAACGAACAGGGTTTTGACTACGAACAATACAGTTTTAGTCATGGGGTTCGGGCCTTAGGTAGCGTGCGCGGTGAACCTAAGCTGTTATTCACACTTCCGTGGTGGCAGCGATCGTGGTCAGTGATGGCGCAAAGCCTGCGTTATGAATTACGTAAGGCTATGTTGCCCTATGTACAGTCCTATCGTTATGGCGGTGTGCTGTTGGCGTTGAGTGTGGGTGATCAAAACAGCATACAAAGCCAAGACTGGTTGGTGTTTAACCGAGCGGGGCTCACGCATTTAGTGTCTATTAGTGGCTCGCATGTCACGCTGATGGCGGTACTGGTGGCCACCGTTATCTCGTGGTGTTGGCGACGCTTGCGCTATAAACGGGTGGCTTTGGCAGAGTATTGGCCTGCTCAAAAAATAGCGGCGTGTGTAGCGTTGTTGGTGGCCGCCTTGTATTGCACGGTGGCTGGCTGGGGTGTGCCTGCACAACGTACTTTTTTAATGTTAGCGGTGGTGGTAGGTACCCGTTTAGCCAGTGTGTCGTGGCAACCGTCGCAAACTTTAGCGTTAGCCGCCGTTTTGGTGGTGTGCTTAGACCCATGGACGGTTGTAGCCAGTGGGTTTTGGCTATCGTTTGGGGCCGTGACCGTACTGTTGTTGTGCTATCACTGGCAGGGGCATGCTATGCAACCCAAACAAGGGTGGGCGGCCATTGGTAGTTATGTACTGCAGGTGTTGGCTTGGCAAGTAGTGATTAGCTTGGCGCTCTTTCCAGCATTGGGCTGGCAGTTTCATGAGATTTCACTCATCTCGCCCTTTAGTAATGCCTATGCCATTCCGCTTATAGGGATGGTGATTACGCCCCTGTCTTTGTTGTTGATGTTGGTTGCACCTATAGAGGCTCTTTCTACGGTGGCACAAGGCGTGGCGTGGTTAGCTCATGTGCTGTTGGAGCTCATGATGCGACCCACAGAGTGGCTGTGTGAACTTCCGGCTGCCAGTATGGCCGTAGCGTGGGCACCATGGTGGACGTATGGAGTGGCGGCGTTAGGAATGGGGTATGCCTTCTTGCCTAAGGGGTTGCCTGGCAGACATTGGGGCTGGATAGGATTACTGCCGTGTTTGCTATGGGGGCGTACACCTATCGCTGAAGGTGAGTGGCGAGCGGACGTCTTGGACATAGGGCAAGGTGGTGCGGTGTTGGTGCAAACGCGCCATCATGCCTTGCTCTTTGATACGGGGCTGCGTTTAAGCCATCAGAGTGATGTGGGCGATAGGGTAATTGTGCCGTTCTTGCGGGCCAAAGGCATTACTGCACTAGATTGGTTGGTATTGTCCCACGACGATTTAGACCATACCGGTGGCGCGTTGAGTGTGCTGCAAGCTGTGCCGGTGCGTGCTCTTTATACGAGCTTTTCGGCGCGAGCGTATTTTGGGCGTGAAGCGGCATTGCTAGGGATGGTGTCCCCGTTGTTGCCTACAACTGCGCAACATCTCTGCCAACAAGGTGTTTCATGGCTGGTGGATGGTGTGCAGTTTAGCTTTGTGTGGCCAGATGCGTCGGCATTAAGGAATAAGGATAGCAATGCACGTAGTTGTGTGTTGAGCATTCGCAGTGCGCAAGGCAAAAGCCTGCTACTAACGGGGGATATAGGTGTGGCTCAAGAAGCTGCACTGTTAAGACAAGGCCTAGAGCCACACGATGTAGTAGTCGTGGGGCATCATGGTTCCCGTACCTCATCCTCAGTAAACTGGGTGCAGTCCATGCAGGCGACTTGGGCAATCGCACAAGTAGGGTGGGGAAATAGGTTTGGGCATCCACATACCGAAGTAGTACGGCGTTGGCAGCGATTTAAATCGGTGTTTATTCGTACCGACTATGCAGGGGCAGTACGCATCGTAACGGAAGGTTCAGGTATACAGGTGCAGTGTCAACGCCAAGTGCGTGCACGTTATTGGCAGCATCCAAGTTCTGCACTACAAACATCCTGCGATCAGACGCTTAGAGAGAGCCAATGATGCGTGTAGAATGAACATTACTCTTTTCCTACTTTGGCGCAGCCTGCCCATGAACAGCCATTCTGCTATGTGCTCTGAACCTCGTTTGGATTATGTGATGTGCGCATCACCTGCCGGTACGCATCGTATGGCGTATTGGGAATGGGGCGACCCTGATAATCACAATATTCTGTTGTGTGTGCATGGTTTAACCCGTAGCGGCAGAGACTTCGATGCCTTAGCGCAAGCCTTATCTAGCCATTATCGCGTGGTCTGCCCTGATGTGGTGGGGCGCGGTGCATCTGATTGGCTGCTAGACCCTACGTATTACGCTATTCCCCAGTACGTGGCCGATATGTTGACCTTAATTGCTCGCCTGAAACCCGCTACGTTGGATTGGGTGGGGACTTCTATGGGCGGGCTAATAGGTATGGGGTTGGCAGGTAGCGTGGCAGTGTCCGCCCAACTGCGGTTGTCGCACCCGTTGAGTCTGCCAGTATTGCAGCAAATCCCACTAGGTAAATTGGTGCTGAATGATGTGGGGCCAGCCCTAAGCTGGGAGGGCTTACAGCGCATCGGGGATTACGTCGGTATTCCAGTGCAGTTTGCGAGCTTCGCGGAAGCCGTAGCCTACGTGCGCCAAACCTTGGCTGGTTTCGGGCCACATACGGATGCTGAGTGGGAAGACATGACGCGTATTGCCTTTGTGCGTACAGCAGAGGGGCCGTGGATTAAGCATTATGATTTACGTATCGCACTGCCTTTTACAACGCAAACTGAAGCCGCCATGCAGTTAGCAGAGCAGATGCTATGGCAGTCGTACCAAAGTTGGCCACATCAGGTATTGATCATGCGTGGGCAACAATCTGACTTATTAGGAGCCAGCACAGTACAAGAGATGGTTGCTAGGCATCCTGCGGCGCATAGTGTGGAAGTGGCCGGAGTAGGGCATGCGCCCACGTTGCGTCATGCAGATCAAATCGCGATAGTAGAACAGTTTTTGATGGGGTAGTAAGGCATGAGAAACCAAACACTTAATGTGGACTTACATTGCCATTCCACAGCGTCTGATGGTTTGTTGCCACCCAAGGAAGTAGCACAGCGCGCGGCCGCCAATGGCGTGCAGTTGTGGGCATTGACCGACCACGATGAGCTTAGCGGTCTAGAAGAAGCGCGGGCCGAGGCTACACGTTTGGGTATGCAGTTTATTCCCGGTGTGGAAATTTCCGTGACGTGGGCGGGGCGTACCGTACACATCGTGGGATTAAATGTAGATGATCACCAAACGCAGCTTAATGACGAGCTGGCGTATATACGGTCAGGGCGGGAGCAGCGTGCGCAAGAAATAGGGCAAAAGCTAGGTGGCTTAGGTATTCCTAATGCTTATGAAGGTGCCTTGCGTTATGTGTCTAATCCGTCGCTCATTAGTCGTACTCACTTTGCTCGTTTTCTGGTGGAAGAAGGGCATTGCGCCAACGTGGGCGAGGTGTTTAAACGCTACTTGGGTGACCATAAGGCGGCCTATGTACCTATGCAATGGGCGACGCTTGCGCAGTCCGTCAATTGGATACGTGAAGCAGGTGGCAAGGCGATTATTGCGCACCCCGGACGCTACGAATTTACGCCGGTGCAATTTGGGGCATTGTTTGATGAGTTCAAAGCATTGGGTGGGGTAGGGATTGAGGTGGTCACAGGCAGCCACCGAGCCGACCAATATGCGGAATATGCGCAGGTAGCACGCCATTATGGGTTTGAGATTTCCTGCGGTTCAGATTTTCATGCACCAGGTGAAGGGCGTTTGGACTTAGGCAAGTTGCCGCCTTCGCCCACCGATTTGCCTACCGTGTGGGATGAGTGGCTGGGCTAACCAGTTGAAGTGGAGTACAGAAAATGAATAAAGCTTTTGTTAAAGAAGACACCGAAGACCTTGATGATGACTTGGAAGCCCCCGCTGTTAGCATACCGGCGGGTACCAAGAACTACATTACGGTAGAGGGCTACCGCGCCTTGCGCCGCGAATTTAATCACTTGATGAACGTAGAGCGCCCTGAAGTGGTGCAGGTGGTGTCGTGGGCTGCGTCTAATGGCGACCGTTCTGAAAACGGCGACTACTTATACGGTAAAAAACGTTTGCGCGAAATAGACCGCCGCATCCGTTTTTTGACTAAGCGCATCCAAATTGCCGAAGTGGTGGATCCCGCGTTGCAGCCCAATAAAGATCAAATATTCTTTGGGGCAACCGTGGTGTACGCCAACCTTAGTGGTGAAGAAACCACCATTACCATTGTGGGTATAGATGAAGCCGAACCGCTAAACGGCAAAATTAGTTGGATATCTCCCGTGGCTCGTGCCTTGCTCAAAGCGCGCGAGGGCGACACCATTACTTTGCGTACACCGGGCGGCAAGGAAGAATTGGATATTTTGGAAGTGCACTATCCCACCGAACCAGCCCCGCCAGATGACGAGCTAGGACATTAACCGTAAAACCACAAGCGCGGGATTCTTCCCGCGCTTGTGGTTAAAATAGTCACATTTCTTGTCTTCTTTTTACTTCTCCCACAGAACCGTGAACTCTTTCTTGCATTATCCCGGCTCCTCTTTCCTTTCCGATTTCCGCCGCGAGCGCTTGCTGCAACGCTTGAAGGCATTGGATCTCCCTGTTGCTGATGTACAGGGTTTTTATGAGCACTACGTCTGGGCAGATGACAGTGCGCAAAATGAGCAAAACCTGAGCCAGTTGGAAGCGTTGCTGGATGATTCTCGTCCATGTTTTGATGCACAGGATCAAGCCAAAAACGCCTTGGTATTGCGAGTCATCCCGCGTATTGGCACGATTTCTCCGTGGGCAAGTAAAGCCACTGACATCGCCCGTAACTGTGGTATCCAAGGGGTACGACGTATAGAGCGTGGTGTGCGTTATGTGATCACACCAGAGCGCGGTTTGTTGGGTAGCAAGAACATCAATGAAGCGCAGTTGGCCCAAATTTCGGCCATGCTGCACGACAAAATGACGGAAACCGTTGTAGACGTCAATTTTGCACCAGAGCAGTTGTTCGTAGAGTTGCAAGGCAAAGCCATGCAATACGTAGACGTGATGGCCAATGGCCAAGCGGCACTGGAAGAAGCCAACCGTACTATGGGTTTGGCGCTGTCTGAGGACGAAGTAGAGTACTTGCTGGAAGCCTTCGTAGGCTTGAAACGCAATCCTACCGACGTAGAGCTCATGATGTTTGCGCAAGCAAACAGTGAACATTGCCGTCACAAAATCTTCAACGCCCAGTGGGTGATTGATGGCAAACCACAAGACAAGACACTGTTTGGCATGATCCGCGACACGCACGCGGCGCAGCCAGAAAAAACTGTTGTTGCTTACTCGGATAACGCCGCCATTATGGAAGGCGGTCCAGCACAAGTGTTCCGTGCTACGTTGCCTGATTCAGAAGGCAAGGGCACATACCAGCGTATGGACACCACGCTGCACACCTTGATGAAAGTGGAAACACACAACCACCCTACAGCGATTGCACCGTTCCCCGGCGCATCCACAGGTTCTGGTGGTGAGATCCGTGACGAAGGTGCAACCGGTCGTGGTTCTAAGCCTAAAGCAGGTTTGACAGGTTTTACTGTTTCTAACCTGAAATTTGCTGATTTTCCAGAGCCTTGGGAGCAAGACTCTCATGGTGATTGCAGCCGTATCGCCTCGCCTTTGGGCATCATGATCGAAGGCCCTATTGGGGGCGCTGCATTCAACAACGAATTTGGCCGTCCTAACCTGTTGGGTTATTTCCGTACGTTTGAACAAACGGCAGGTGGCGTACGTTGGGGCTACCACAAACCCATCATGATTGCCGGTGGTTTGGGCTCTATAGACGCTAGCCAAACACACAAAGATCCACTGCCAGTAGGCGCCTTGTTGGTGCAAATTGGTGGTCCAGGTATGCGTATTGGTATGGGCGGTGGCGCTGCATCCAGTATGAGCTCTGGCGTGAACTTGGCCGAACTGGATTTCGACTCTGTGCAACGTGGCAACCCAGAAATGGAACGCCGTGCACAAGAGGTTATCGATCGCTGCTGGCAGCAAGGCGCTGAAAACCCCATTATCGCTATCCACGACGTGGGTGCGGGTGGTTTGTCTAATGCCTTCCCTGAACTGGTAAACGATGCTGAGCGTGGTGCGATCTTTGATCTGACCCACGTGCAGTTGGAAGAGTCTGGTTTGTCTCCAGCCGAGATCTGGAGTAACGAATCTCAAGAGCGTTATGTATTGGCGATTTCGCCAGCCGATTTGCAGCGCTTTACTGCCATTGCTGACCGCGAACGTTGCCCATGGGCCGTTGTCGGTGTGGCAACTGAAGAGCGTCAATTGCGTGTAGTCGTAGGCGAAGGCCTGCCAGGTGTTGATGCTGACATCAAACCTGCAGCAGAACGCCCTGTTGATGTACCAATGAGCGTGATTCTGGGTAAAGCACCACGCATGTTGCGTGATGTAGAGCACGTAGAGCTGCCTACGGAACCCGTAGATCTGCCATTGATTCCATTGGCAGAAGCGGTAACGCGCGTATTGCGTCACCCAACCGTAGCTAACAAAAACTTCCTGATCACCATTGGTGACCGTACTGTGGGCGGGCTGTGCAGCCGCGACCAGTTGGTTGGCCCATGGCAAATCCCTGTGGCGGATTGTGCGGTTACCTTGGCTGACTTTGAAGGCGTACGTGGTGAAGCCATGTCCATGGGTGAACGTACACCTGTGGCAGTGTTGGATGCCGCCGCTTCTGGCCGTATGGCCGTAGCAGAAGCCTTGTCTAACTTGGCTGCTGCGGATGTCAGCAGCATGAAAGATGTTAAGTTGTCTGCTAACTGGATGGCAGCTTGCGGTACAGCCGGTCAAGATGCAGCTTTGTTCGACACGGTAGAGGCCGTAAGCCACTGGTGTCAGAAACTGGGCTTGTCTATCCCTGTAGGTAAAGACTCCTTGTCTATGCGTACCTCGTGGGAACAAGACGGTGAGTCCATCAACGTGGTATCGCCTGTTTCCCTGATCGTGACAGCCTTTGCGCAAGTGGGCGATGTACGTAAAACACTGACTCCTCAGTTGCGTACCGATATCGGCGAAAGCTGCTTGATCTTGTTGGATATGGGCTTGGGTAAACAGCGCATGGGTACATCTGTACTGGCGCAAGCCTTTAACCAAGTGGGCGACGAAGCCCCTGATATGGACAACGCTGAACTGATGTTGGCGTTCTTCCATGCGGTACGTTCCTTGTACAACGATGGTTTGGTACACGCGTACCACGACCGTTCTGATGGCGGTTTGTTGGCGACAGTTGCCGAAATGGCGTTTGCGGGTCACGTAGGTGTGTCCTTGAACGTAGACATGCTGACTATTGATCCGCATGCGGCTGACTGGGGCGACTACAAAATCCGTCCAGAACAAGTAGCGGTTCAACGTGAAGAACTCACGCTGAAAGCGCTGTTCAACGAAGAAATTGGTGCTGTGATTCAGGTGAAACAAGCTGACCGCGACAACGTGTTGCAACGTTTGCGTGACGCAGGTCTGTCACCTTACGCACACGTAGTGGGTAGCTTGAACAACCGTGACCAAGTGGAAATCTTCCGCGATGGCGCTTGCGTATACCAAGCACCGCGTGCCGAGTTGGGTAAAGAGTGGAGCGAAGTTACACGTCGCATCATGAACTTGCGTGATAACCCAGCCAGTGCTGAAGCAGAATTCGCGCTGTGGAACGATGCAAAAGACCCAGGTATTAGCCCTGTGGTGCCGTTCAACCCACAAGAAAACGTTGCCGCACCATTCATTAACACTGGCGCACGTCCACGTATCGCTGTGATGCGTGAGCAAGGGTGTAACAGCCAAGTAGAAATGGCATGGGCCTTTGATACAGCCGGCTTTGATGTGACCGACGTGCACATGACTGATCTGCTGAGCGGTCGCGTAACTTTGGAGCAATTCAAAGGTATAGTCGCTGCTGGTGGTTTCAGCTATGGTGACGTATTGGGTGCGGGTGAGGGTTGGGCACGTACTATCCGCTTCAACGCCATGTTGAATGACCAGTTCGCTGGCTTCTTTGGCAGAGAAGACACCTTTGCACTGGGCGTATGTAACGGTTGCCAGATGATGGCTGCCTTGGCTCCTATGATTCCAGGTGCGGAAGCATGGCCTAGATTTACCCGTAACTTGTCCGAGAAATACGAAGCCCGTTTGGCAACATTGAGCGTGGCTGATTCTCCTTCTATCTTCTTCAAAGGTATGGAAGGTGCACGTTTGCCTATCGCTGTAGCACACGGTGAAGGCTTTGCTAACTTTGCTTCACAAGGTGATGCCAGCAGCGTATTGGCCGTGGCCAATTATGCAGATAACTACGGTAAGCCTACAGAGCAATACCCGTTCAACCCTAACGGCAGCCCCAACGGTTTGGCGGGTGCTACCACTGCTGACGGTCGTTTCACTGTATTGATGCCTCACCCAGAGCGTGTAACACGCAACGTCATGTTGTCGTGGGCGCCAGAAAGCTGGGGCGAGCAAGATCAGGGTGGCGCACAGGCAACAAATGGTGGGTTTAGTCCTTGGATGCGTTTCTTCCAGAACGCTAGGGTCTGGATTGGTTAAGGGCAACAGCGTATAATCTTGCTTTGGACGGAGTAAAAAGCATGCGTCTTATCAAACGAGCACTAACATTCGATGATGTATTGTTAGTGCCTGCATATTCAGAAATTCTTCCTCGCGATGCATCGTTGACAGCACGATTCAGCCGCGACATTTCCCTGAACATCCCACTGGTGTCCGCCGCAATGGACACCGTGACCGAATCCGGCTTGGCCATCGCTATGGCACAAGAGGGCGGTATGGGTATCATCCACAAAAACCTGACTGCTGATGTACAAGCACGTGAAGTATCCCGTGTGAAACGTCACGAGTTCGGTATTGTGATCGACCCCGTTACCGTGACACCAGAAATGACGGTGCGTGATGCAATCAATTTGCAGCGCCAGCATGGTGTGTCCGGTTTGCCAGTGGTTAAAGAAGGTAAGTTGGTGGGTATAGTCACCAACCGTGACTTGCGCTTTGAAGATCGTTTCGAGCTGCCTATTCGTGAAATCATGACGCCTCAAGAGCGTCTGGTAACCATGAAAGAGGGCGCTACACTGGATGAAGCCCAAGCATTGATGCACAAACACCGCCTAGAGCGCGTGCTGATCGTTAACGACCAGTTCGAGCTGCGTGGTTTGGCTACTGTTAAAGATATCGTTAAAAACACCACTCACCCTCTGGCAGCTAAAGACCAACACGGTCAGTTGCGCGTAGGTGCTGCGGTAGGTGTGGGTGGCGATACTGACGAACGCGTAGAAAAACTGTCCCGCGCTGGCGTAGATGCCATCATTGTGGATACTGCACACGGTCACACCAAAGGTGTAATCGATCGCGTACGTTGGGTGAAAAAGAACTTCCCTCACATCCAAGTTATTGGTGGCAACATCGCTACAGCCGCTGCGGCTAGGGCGTTAGTTGAAGCCGGCGCTGACGGTGTGAAAGTGGGTATTGGCCCAGGTTCTATCTGCACTACACGTATCGTGGCTGGTGTGGGTGTACCGCAAATCAGCGCAATTGCTGATGTGGCTAAAGCATTGGAAGGTACAGGCGTACCTCTGATTGCTGACGGTGGTATCCGTTTCTCGGGTGACGTATCTAAAGCCTTGGCAGCAGGCGCATCCACTTGCATGATGGGCGGTATGTTTGCTGGTACAGAAGAAGCGCCGGGCGAAGTCGTATTGTTCCAAGGTCGTTCCTACAAGTCTTACCGCGGTATGGGTAGCTTGGGTGCGATGGTGGAAGGCTCAGCTGACCGTTACTTCCAAGACGCCTCCAGCAACTCCGACAAGCTGGTGCCTGAAGGTATTGAAGGTCGTGTGCCTTATAAAGGTAGCGTGATCGCCATTATCCATCAGTTGGTTGGTGGTGTACGTGCCTCGTTGGGTTACTGCGGTTGTTCTTCCATTGACGAACTGCATGAGAAAGCAGAGTTCGTGGAAATCACGGCAGCAGGTGTACGTGAGTCTCACGTACACGATGTGCAGATTACCAAAGAAGCACCGAATTACCGTGCAGACTAATTTACTATTCTGCTGCGGTTTATAATTCAGACGGCCGCGTTGCACAGCAACGTGGCCGTATTCGTTCTATCGCTGGCTGTAGAGTTACCCCTTAACAGCAAGCACCATTTATCTATCAGTCATCATGCATCAACGCATACTTATTCTTGATTACGGTTCACAAGTTACCCAATTGATCGCACGCCGCGTGCGCGAAGTGGGCGCTTACTGCGAAATCCACCCTGGCGATGTGAGCGACGAATTCATCCGTTCGCAAGAAGGCCTGAAAGGGATTATTCTGTCAGGCAGTCACGCTTCTGTGTACGCCGACGACGCCTTGCAAGTGCCTGCCGCCGTATTCGAGATGAACATACCTGTACTGGGTATTTGCTACGGTATGCAAGCCATGGCGCGCCAATTGGGTGGTACTACCGAAGGTGCAGACAAACGTGAATTCGGTTACGCCGAAGTACGTGCACACGGCCACACCAAATTGCTAGATGGCATCCAAGACTTCGCCACCCCAGAAGGGCATGGCATGCTGAAAGTATGGATGAGCCACGGCGACAAAGTGACCGCATTGCCTCCAGGCTTCAAACTGATGGCTTCCACACCTACCTGCGCAATCGCTGGTATGGCTGACGAAGCGCGTAATTTCTACGCTGTACAGTTCCACCCAGAAGTTACCCATACCGTACAAGGCGGCGCCTTGTTCCAACGCTTTGTGCGCGACATCTGCGGTTGCGTAGGTGACTGGAACATGCCTGACTACGTAGAAGAAGCCATTGCGAACATTCGCGAACAAGTGGGTGACGAAGAAGTTATCTTGGCCTTGTCCGGCGGTGTGGACTCCTCTGTAGCGGCTGCATTGATTCACCGTGCTATTGGTGAAAAACTGACTTGTGTATTTGTAGACCACGGCCTACTGCGCTTGAACGAAGCTACACAGGTAATGAGCACCTTCGCTGACAATATGGGTCTGAAAATCATCCATATTGATGCCTCCGATCGATTCTTAGGCAAACTGGCTGGTGTTACCGATCCAGAAGCTAAACGTAAAATCATCGGCCGCGAGTTCGTAGAAATCTTCCAAGAAGAAGCCGCGAAACTCAGCAACGCCCGCTGGTTGGCACAAGGCACCATCTACCCAGACGTGATCGAATCCGCTGCAGCTAAATCCGGCAAAGCAACTGGTATTAAATCGCACCACAACGTAGGCGGCCTGCCAGAAACACTGAACCTGAAGTTGCTAGAGCCACTGCGCGAACTGTTCAAAGACGAAGTGCGCAAACTGGGCGTAGCATTGGGCTTGCCACCGCAAATGGTGTACCGCCACCCATTCCCAGGCCCAGGCTTAGGCGTGCGTATCTTGGGCGAAATCAAACGTGAATACGCTGATTTGCTGCGCCAAGCCGATGCAATCTTCATCGAAGAGCTGCGTAACACCGTAGACGAAGCCACCGGTAAAAACTGGTACGACCTGACTTCCCAAGCTTTCACTGTATTCTTGCCAGTGAAAAGCGTGGGTGTGATGGGCGATGCCCGTACCTACGAATACGTAGTTGCACTGCGTGCCGTAGAAACCACCGACTTCATGACAGCCGACTGGGCAGAATTGCCATACTCACTGCTGAAACGCGTGTCTGGCCGCATCATCAACGAAGTGCGCGGTATCAACCGTGTGACTTACGATGTAAGCAGCAAACCACCAGCGACGATTGAGTGGGAATAATCCCGCGTCTGGAATAGTCCGGAAGTACATGGCATAAAAAGCCGATAAGCCCGCGTAATTGCGGGCTTTTTTGTTTTTATGGGTGGTAGGGTCTGGCACTGTTTGGCAGCCTCAAGCACGATTTATTTGTGGTATGAAACTTGGTATTATGGATCGGTAATGCCATGATTAAAGCAAATACCATGCAAGGTTTATTTTCTGGGTCATGGTATTGAAAAATTATAGTGTATTGTTTTTAATCATCTTTTTCTGATTTTTGACGTGGTTTTGAGTCATGGTATCAGAATGGATATGGAGCCACCTCTAATGCTAACCGATACCAAGCTAAGAAATCTAAAACCACAAGAGAAACTCTACAAAGTCAACGATAGGGATGGGCTGTATGCTGCTGTCACCCCTGCAGGTACCATTTCGTTTCGCTACAACTACAGTATCCATGGCAGGCAAGAGACCATTACCTTTGGCCGTTACGGCTTGGGAGGCATCACGCTGGCCGAGGCGCGCGAGCAACTAGGCGAAGCCAAAAAGATGATCGCCGCAGGAAAATCCCCAGCCAAAGAAAAAGCCCGTGCCAAGGCGCGGGTCAAAGATGCCGATACTTTCGATGCGTGGGCACAAAAGTGGTTGCGTGGCTATCAGATGGCCGACTCCACACGTGATATGCGCCGTTCAGTCTATGAGCGCGAGCTGCTGCCTAGATTTGGAAAAATGAAGCTACAAGAAATTGGCCACGAGGATCTACGCGCCTTGACGGACCACATCGTAGAGCGCGGCGCACCGGCAACCGCCGTACATGCGCGTGAGTTGGTGCTACAAATCTTCCGTTGGGCTATTGAACGCGGCCAGCAAGTAGAGAATCCGGCAGAGCTAGTACGTCCAGCCAGTATTGCCCGATTTGAGCCGCGTGATAGGGCCTTAACACCAGAAGAAATTGACCTGATGTATCAATACATAGAAAGAATCGGTACATCTCCCTCTATACGAGCTGCCGCTAAGCTCTTATTGTTGACCATGGTACGCAAGAGTGAGCTAACCAATGCCACATGGAGCGAGATTAATTTCACCGAGGCGCTATGGACCATTCCCAAAGAACGTATGAAACGCCGTAATCCCCATTTGGTGTTCTTATCCCGACAGGCCTTGGATATCTTCATTGCGTTAAAAACCTTTGCGGGCGGATCGGAATACGTTCTGCCATCCCGCTATGACACTGATAAACCCATGAGCAGCGCAACTCTGAATCAGGTGCTGACCTTAACCTACCGGCTGGCACAAAAAGAAGGGCAGCCGCTAGCGAAGTTTGGGCCACATGATTTAAGACGCACAGCAAGCACTTTGCTACACGAGGCTGGGTATAACACAGACTGGATTGAAAAGTGCTTAGCACACGAACAGCGAGGTGTGAGAGCGGTTTATAACAAGGCGGAGTATAGGGAACAGCGGACTGAGATGTTGCAGGATTGGGCGAATATGATTGATGGGTGGACGGCTGGAAAAGTACTCACAGCGCACTGATTTTGAGTATTGCAACCTGTTTTTGTAGTGAAAAGCCCACTTTAGTGGGCTTTTTTTATGTCCGGAAAAGGTGTGTTTGACGGACAAAAACAATAGGTTTGGGATCTCTTTCCTAAATCCAAGTAAATCTGTGGTTTGTAATAACTAAACTGTCCGTAAATAGTGAATTTACGGACAGTAAGTCGTTGATTTTGTTTGTTTTATTTTCTTTTAAATGCTGGAAACACCATGAATTGTAGGGCAATAATAAAACATCAAATAAACAAAATGAGGTATTCGGTGTGGCAAATGAATTTAGTAAAGTGAAAAAAGTTCTTATTACCAAGAAACAGTTACTCTCAATCATTCCCTTGAGTGAGCGCACGATTTATAACTTTGAAAAGCAAGGGAAGTTCCCGCGCCGTATTGCACTCAGCAGTCGTAAAGTTGTCTGGGATTTAGCTGAGGTCGAGGCATGGATTGATGCATGTAAGCATTCCGGCTCTGCCCCTAGACCTGGAATGGGGGGCTGAATTGTGGCAATTGACTTGCATGCAGCATTCGAGAGCGAGCCTCCAACATTAGATTTTATTTGGCCCGGTTTCTTAGCAGGGACAGTAGGAGCATTAGTGGCTCCTGGGGCTACGGGTAAAAGTTTCTGGGCGTTAGAAGCGGCAATGGCTATCGCATGTAGCGTTGCTGGAGGTGATCTAGTGGGGCTTTCTCCTACTCGTGCTGGCCGCGTTGTTTATTACGCAGGAGAGGATCCAGAACTTGCATTGGTACGTCGTATTCATGCTATCGGCCAACATCTAAATAAACAGGCTCGTGGAGCTATCGTAGAGAATTTGATTCTCAAGCCCGTTATGGGGACTCTAATGAACGTGTTGGATGATGTTCAACGAGCAGATCTAATCAGCTTTTGTTCCGGTGCTCGTCTGATCGTGTTGGATACACTAAGTCGGATTCATGATCGAGATGAGAATAGCAACAGTGACATGGCCAAACTTATCGCTATGTTGGAGCATATTGCAGCGTGTACTGGGGCCTCGGTTTTGTATCTGCATCACGTCAGCAAAGGTAGCGCTCGTGAGGGAGGAACGGATCAACAGCAGGCGGCACGAGGCGCATCTGCTTTAATCGACAATGCTCGCTGGTGCGGCTTCATTGCCAAAATGACAGAAAAAGAGGCTAAAAGTCTTAGTGATCAGGAATTTAGCCGACAGCCTATAGGTGGCGATCGAAGAGGTTTTTTTGTCCGTTTTGGTGTTAGTAAGCAGAACTATGATGCCATTCCGATCGATCGCTGGTACAAGCGTTATGACGGTGGTGTCCTTGTACCAGTGAAGTTGGTGAGTACGAGAAAGGAAAATGCCCTGACGAGCGTTAATGGGGCAGATGATGAGTCGTGGTAACGCTGTCACGCCTACTAGTACTAGCGTACAGGCACGAGTAATGCTCTATCAGTCCAGTCAGCGCCCGCGATTACTAGAAGGTGATTGGATGGATACATCATTTGGGCGTTGCCGCGTGAAGGGCAGGCTTGGTCAGAGGCATGCCGACATAGTGGAGGCTATTCTGTATTGTGCAGAACGTCGTCGAGATGTTTCAGATGGCGGCGTAGAACTTCTTGTGGACCCTGCTCGGTTGAGAAAGACGCTGTCTGATAGCCGCTACAGCTTTACGCAGATCGAAAAGTTGTTGGCTGAACTGCGAGCAGCGACGATCACAATTGATACCCCACAATTTGATTTTCCGATTATTGGTGGATTGATTGATCATGTTATCCCTTCGCTTATGACGCGTCCAGATCCTCTGAGTGGAGGGATGCGAAATCTATGGCGAGTGCGTCTTGGTGTAGCGCTGGTAATGTTGCTTGAGCATGACCTATGCCTGTATTACGATCCAGCCCCCATCGCTCGTCTGAAGTATGGTATCAGCCAAGCGGTAGCACGGCATATCTTGAGTCATAAAGTAGAGCCAACAGGCGGTTGGTATTTTGACACTGTTATTGTGGCGGTTGCGGGACAAGTATCAAGTCAAGCTATGCGCGATGCAAGAAGAAGGCTCAAGGAAGAAAATCAAAACTTACGGGAAATTGGGATTGTGCTCGACGGTGAACGCATCAAAAAAATGACGTCTACAACGCCCGAAGCGTGGCACAGGCGCCCGATGGCGTGGCACACCCGCCCGGTAGCGTGGCACAGCCGCCCGAAACGTGGCACACCCGCCCGGAGTTAGCAGGATATTCAGGATATTCAGTTATCTGCGCGGCATTGCCCGCACTTAAGTGCAGTCAAGCCTTGCCAGTCGGCCTACGGCCGTCAGGACACCAAAAGAAAAAAAGGACTCACAATAAATACATCGAGTATGGCTTATTTCTGGGGTATTTGTGTGGCTTGCGCGTTTAACAAAGCTCGCTTGATCAAAGCGGAGTTAGGTTTATTGTTAAGTGAAGGTAGATCAGTCATATTTTGAGCCAAAAAAGTCGTACGTGTTCTACATGCAAGACACGGCTATTGAGTCCGTCACGACTCGTCCATTTGGCAAATACGTCGCTGGCGTTGAAAAAGCCTTCTTTTTGGTGCCCATTCATTCGAAGATATTGGGAACTTAAGTGTAAAGACGATTTTATGCGAATGTATGCGATTTTATGCGATTTTATGCGATCGAATGGATTGATTAATGCGACGCTACGCGATTATGTGCGATTAAACGCGACTTAATGCGATTTTATGCAATTTGGTGAAAAACAGGCTTTAGATACTGGGATGTTGCACATAATCGCACTAAATCTGATGGCAAGATGTGTGTTGTGGGCCCACAAGCTGCGCTTGTCGTCCTCCAACACCTGATCGACTCGCTGTAGCTCGACGACACACTTGCTCTGCGAGGCATACGGGTGCTACCGCACCAGAGAGGAAAATATGGAAGAAAAAAGAAGTGGAACCTATGGCACAAGACCAAGGGGGAAGTACATCAAAGTTTTTGTAACGTCAGAAGAAATGTCAGAAATTCAAGAAAAGGCAAAGATGTCAGGCTTATCGATGTCTGCCTTTCTGCGAGCGCTTGCCTTGAATCAGAAAGTACGTTCTGTTTTAGACCTGCACGCTGTAACGGACATGGTGAAAGTGAATGGAGATCTGGGTAGGGTGGCAGGCTTATTGAAACTCTGGTTGCTGGAAAAGCGTGGTCATGGTGCTCCGGCACATTCGGTTGAAGTTTTGATGAATGATTTTCGATTACTTCAAAAGAAGATGATGGACTTGATGAGCAAGGCCTTAAAGGGCCCGCGTTATTGAGGTGGTTTAGAGAGAGTTAAGCCTGGTTATGCGAACTAACTCTAGTGTTTTAGTTGTGTGAATGGTCCGTACATTAGGGACCAAAGCGCATACATTGGGGGCTGTTTTCCGTACATTAGGGGCTAAAACCCGTACATTGGGGAACGAGGGAACTTGCAATGCATTGATTTTAAATGTATTTTTCGGGTTGCTCACAGCTAAAACTATTAAAACTTATAAAACCCCTAGTTGGTCGCTTTTGACCAGGGTAGGGATTTATGGAGAAGGAAGAGGCACCAAAAAGAAAATAGTTTGTTATAAGTAACAGTTAATGCGTGTTCAGCAAACGGTGGTTGTCTGGACGGGGGAAAGCATCGCATGCACACGCCGTGAGAATGGTTTACAAGTGTTAATATATTCGTCAAGTTTTCAATGTCCTGCATATGTCCATGAGTCAACGTGTAGGGTACGCTCGCGTATCAACTGACGATCAGAACCTAGACCTGCAGCGCGACGCGCTTTCGCAAGCTGGGTGCAGATAATCTATGAAAGCAATTAGTGGCAAGAACGCTGTGCGTCCAAAGCTTGAGCAGTGGCGTAAGGCGCTGCGGACAGAGGATGGTATGGTGGTGTGACGGCTGAATCGTCGTTGCTGGAAAAGTAGCAGCTGTTTGCTATTCACAATTTACCGACAAAAATATTCCAGAAGCTAGTTGGTTTACGAATGGTAAAAAAGCTTTTGCTCTAAGTTTGATGGGCTCATCTGAGGCTGGAGAAATCAGTGCCAGCTTTGGCGATTGGCCTGTAGGTTCGATTCCGGGTTAAATTATTTTTGGAATTGTCAAACAAGTTTACTAGGGTGTAAGTCTAGCTTTTACTTGCGTTGATCATGCATTGCCTGCCGTTGCAAATGGCGCTTCGTTTCGATCAGCATGTGTGTATAAATATAGGGCATTTGAGGGGCGTATCATGCGTATGATAATAAGCTGTATCACCGCACTGACTTTGTTGTCATCAAACGTATTGGCCGAACATCCTTCGGAAAATATGGAACAGCGTGTGTTGATCGAGATGGTAAACCGAAACGGTATTGGTGTTGGTGATTTAGAGCTTGCGCTCAAAGATTGTGAGTTAAACCAAAGCACGCTGAATTTATGTGCTTTTCAGCGTGCTATTTGGGCAGAATTGTTGCTAGATGATACGATTGAAACGACCAACGCTAAGACTGCTGGTGACTATATGGTGTGGAAGGAGCAACTGCAATCTCGCTGCCAAGTAGATACAGAAACTGGAGGCGGCACACTACTGCCCCTGTTGATTTCTGAATGTAAAGAGCTTGCCATGCTGGCTGAGCGATATAGGATATTAGGACCAGAAAATTTTTCACCGCCACCGCAGCCCCCGCATAAATGGGACTAATATCTGATGATGAGTTTTACGATACGCAGTTTGCTAATTTTCTGCCTTTTTTCTTTTCCAAGTCTTGCTGATGATCGTTTGCCCTTGAAAGAAGGGCGCTATACAGTTGAGGGCACACAGTGTGAAGCGGTTGACAATATCAATACGGCTTTGCTGAGTAATCAACATATCAGCATAGCTGAAAGTCGATGTGAATTTTCCGAGCCAACATTAATCGGTGACGGAGAGTATTCATTGAAGGCAACATGCGCACAACCCGAACTGCGCGCTGAGTTTTTAAATGAAGCACAGCTAAAAATCGTTTTGCAGGATCGTTTTCGTATTGATGATGGTTTCAAACTGCGTTCATATACGCTTTGCCTGGTCGAGAAATAGAGGCAATCAACTTTTTTTATGCAAGGAGGGCTGTTTTTCATTGGGCTAAGCATTGCCCCCAACCTGATCGGTATATAGCAACATTTTCTTTTGCTCTTATCTATTGCAGTCCATTCGGGTAAGGCTCGATAGCGTCCGCTTTTACCCAACCTTGCGGGCAGGATGTAATTTCCCCATTTTCTAAGCGCTTACAGTGTTTCATAGCCGTGCTATACGGCTCAGGCAAGGGGGCAGAGACGCGACATAAAATATCTGCTGTGTTGCAGTTTTCGAATCGATCATCTGGCATCGCCATAATGAAATATGCCACATCAGAAATACCGTATTTGGCGGTAGCCTTGATGCAAATGAGCTGATCTTCAGCGAGACTGGTGAGAGTATTCGGATCATTCTCAACACTGTCTGCTTTTGTGTAGAGTTTGGTAGGTTGACCGTAAACTGCCCCATAGTAAGGTGCAACAGAACAGTCACTATGAATATTGACCTTGTAGGGGCCTGTGGCGCAGTCGAAAGTTTTTTCATCATGACATTGAATGCCAGATTGATCCAGTAGCTCGCGTAGTTTTGCTCCTTTCAGATCGCCGTTTGCTTCACTAGCGATCGCTGATAATGGTTGGGACAGGCTCAAAGCAGCGACTAGGATAAATCCTGATCGAAAAAGAGAAGTTAATGGTTTGCTCATAGTTGACATGCCTTTTTCTTATCCAATCCATCCAATACCAAAACCAGTGACTTGCCAAATTGCATGGCATTAACATTGCATCCCGCAACAGGAACCATGGTGCTGCCTTTGTCTTGATCGGTAATGTCACCATTAACAAAGACTTGCAGGGAAGCCGAATTTTTCTCATTGACTTGTAAGGCCTGAAAACGAAACGGATCGGCTTTGTGAGTATCGATCAATATCGTGACGCCTTGTACTTGCGGCAAGAAATTAGCAAGATAAATCGTGCAGCCTTTATGTGTGTCGGTGCTTTTGCAGGCATGAGCATACTCTTGGAATAAATAATCAGGCATCAGTGAAAACGCGTCGCGGGTAACCAGGCGGGTTTGCTCAGTGTTAGGCACAAAAACGGTTTGATTGATTAACTCATCACGTAATTTTAGTCCTTGTTCTGGCGTGATAACTTGAGCAGGCACGGAGAGGGCTGTAGGTTTTTTGGGGAGCAGTGTGCCCAAGGTGATTGCAAGGTCACGCTTATCAACGGCTGCCTCTCTTAATTGTTTTAATGCATTTTTACCGGGCTCCCCCCATTTTATAAGCTGGCGTACATTGTTTTCAGTAAAACGCTTATCGCTGGAAAGAGCCATCGCTACTTGTTGTTGAGCAGCAATACGCAATGGCGATAGCGCGTCAGTCAATGCTAGAGCAAAGATACCGTAAACAGGAAGCACCATGACAAGATTGATGCGCCGTAAACGCTGTGTCCAGACTGCTCCGCCTGTGAGCGCCCATAGATAGGAAAATCCGTATACGAGGCCGATGGTTGTCAGGTAAATGAATGTGACATCAACGGGCGCAAGGCCAAAGTTTTGAAAGTCTTCATAAAACAGCTGTGCGGACAGGAAACCGAACACTAATACAGCAATCGCTGCGATTTTTCCTAATTTGTCGTAAGCTCCTTGCAGGCGCTCAGTTTCATTACGCTCACTAATGATGGTTGCAATAATAGAGCAGCTTAACATTGCCCACACGGTGAGGCTGATTGAAAGCTGGGAGTCGGAATTCGACTCCGTGCCAAAAAACACGATGAGCATCATTAGCGCCATGAGCGGCAACAATAGCTGTGGCCCTATCAGATGAGCAATAAAACGTGATCTTGGTGATGTAAAAGACGGTTCAAGACGATCTGTTAATATGGCAACGACACCTGCTATCGCGCCAGCAATGAGCCAGGAAATGAAGCGCATCAATTCAGGATCGACAATATCGGTACCGATGCCCGAAGCCGTAGAATAAATAGCGACCCAAAAAAGGCAGGCAAGCGCTGCGAAGACGCGCCAGCAGATATTCCATGCGGACTGATAGATGATGGCATAATCAAAACGACGGGTCTGTACGTAAGCCACTAAAAACGGCAGTGGCAATAGGATGATCATCAGCATGGGGGTTGCATTGACCGTTTGCCCCGAATATTCGCCGGTGAGAATGCCGCTTGTGGCAAAAGAAGCTAAAAAACTGATGATCAGTCCGTTGAGAACAGCACCAGCAATGACCCATGGCAACTGTATCATTCCGGCTGTTGCAAGAATGGTTAATACAGCGCCAGCAGAGCCGTAGCCAATCACAGGGTTTACGTTCTGATCAGCGATCATGCTGCTGACATCAAGTAAACCGAATATGCCCCCAAGGATAAGGCCAGATAGTACTATGAGTGCATTTTTTTTCATGCCTATCCTGATTTTTGTTTCAAAATGTTTAAAAATATTCTATATGCCTAATGCGTTAATCTGTACACTCACCGATTAACTTGTCGATGCATTATAGCGATTTGGTGTGAGTTGATGAAAAGTTATAGATTTTGTGCTTCAATTTTCTGCATGAAAGTATTGGCTGCTGGTTTCCTTATTAATTATCCTGTTTCGGCATTATCAGCAGAAAGTTGTATCGGAGAGGTATTCGTTTCTTGCAATGTTGCTAAGAATAAACATTTACAGGTTTGCATAGAGCCTGCCACTGACAACGCAGAGCCGAAATTTACCTATAAGTTCAGTGAGAAAGAAAAGAAGGGACTTTCGCTAAGCGAAAATTTCTCCGCCAAAACGGTGTCGCCATGGAAAGGCGTTGGCAGAGCTATCAACTCAAGTGTTGTATTTAACCATCAGGGATATCAATACCATGTGTGGCAAAGCTTCGACCGTCTGGACGAAGAGGCTGAGTTACAGGCTGGTGTTAATGTATCAAAAGGGGATGAAAATATTGCCTCTTTTACCTGCCAGTCGGATAACCAAACCAGTATTGCACCATTATTCGTCTTGGAAGATGCGATGGAGACTGCCGGCTGGTGTTACCATTCAGGGAAATTTGAATGGCAAAACTGTGCTGTTAAAGATCAATAATACTCACACGACAATATAATTTTTATTATTGAAAGTTTTTTCTGCGTTTTTTACGAAAGCGAACAGTTTTTACTTGAATAACGATTCTGAGAGAAATTTAACGCTTTATTCGAGGTTAAAAAATCTATCTGTGGCAGTTATTTTCTCTGTGGCTTTTATCGATCTGGAAATTGATGTGATTTGTAATTGTGAACGTTATTAATTATTGTTAGAATTCCGTGTTTTTATTTAAGATAAAATTTTATTTAATTGATGTTTTTGATCTAAAAATGACACGTTTTATATAATAGTTTTAACAGTGTTTGTGGCACTAAGCTTGAGTGGTTGCGCAGCTGAGATTGGTTCTGCTCTTGGTGTTCTCTCCTCATAGAGAAACCTATGGTGCGAGGCGAGAGAATAGAGAAATATCGCGGTGTGTTTGGTCGTAGCGTTGAGGCTGAAACAGTTTTGAATGGAGAGGCTGCCTACACATGGGATCTTTCCTATTATCAAAGAGTGACTGTAGAAGTTGATACTTATGCGTATCATAATTTGGATCGCCCAGGAATGAGGACAGGTATTATTTATGAAGATAGAGACGTATTACGTTTGTGTCAGTTGACCATGTTATATGATCCGCAGACGCGTTTGGTTACGAATTTTGAGCTTACCGCCCTAACGAAGTGTGGGGCGGTGCGTAGTGCATTCCGTAAAATATAGGCTTTCCAAAAGATCTGTAAAGTTTTTATGTATAAGAGTGTGTAGTAGTTGGCTCTTGTAAAGAGCAATTTCTAGCGATTAAGTTTTTTGCGGGTTATTTAAGAATATGTTGAAAAAAACGATTTCATCAATGCTTTTAGTATTATTAGCTGGGGGTGTAACTACTGTCTTAGCTGCTGATGTGAAAGGCTCATCGGATCATCAGCTATTAAATCGGTTTCCTGGAGCAGAGATTCGTAGTTACTTGCAAAAAAATTACGATGCAGCGTCTTTGCCAAGAGCTAAGATTGATGATAGAAAAGCACCGAGTGAGCTGCTTGAGCTGGAAGGTAAGGTTACTAGTATCTCTTACAGAATCCCGGGTGAACACTCCGCCCTAGAAGTTTTTCGAAACTATGAAAAGGCACTGCAGCAAGGAGGTTTTGAAACATTGTTTGCTTGTCACGGTCCAGAAGCATGTGGAACGGACATGATGCCTTTTATTTCTTTGGAGGGGCGTGTACGACCGCAAAGCTTTGGTGATGCTGTCTTTGGTAGTGCAAGTGAGCGGATTGTACTGTCGCGTCGTAGCGATGAAACAGGGGAGGTGCACGTGTTTCTACACGTAGTGGAGGATACTCCTAACAATAGAACGTATCTCTATCAGCAAATTATAGAAGGTACAGAGTTGGAGCTAGATCAAATAAAAACTCTCCAAGCTGATGAGTTGCAGCAATCACTTGAGCGTCACGGGTATGTTGCTATTCCAGGTATTTACTTTGATAGCGCTAAAGCAGAGATTAAGCCGGAGTCTAGTGCGGCTTTGTCAGAAATGGCTAAATTACTGACCAGTAATGCTGGTCTGAAAGTGTATGTAGTAGGCCATACGGATAACCAAGGTTCACTTGATACAAATCTTGCATTGTCTCAGAGTAGAGCACAAGCGGTTGTTGAGGCTTTACGTGACTCGTATAGTATTGATGTGGCAAGGTTGGTTGCTAAAGGGGTAGCTTCTTTTTCGCCAGTAGCAAGTAATGCGCAGGAAGCTGGTCGCTCTCGCAATAGGCGGGTTGAGCTTGTTGTGCAATAGATAAAGCAATTGAATGGGCAGTAAATATATTTACTGCCCAATTAGATTCTTAGTGAGAATCTTGCATTTTACAACAGTTATTTTGGTTTGCTGTTACTGATTGAGTAGCTGCTTGAACGGTTTTTTCAAAGAGAACGTTTAGAGTTCGGTTGCTTGTTACTTGCGTGCATAAGCTTGTTAGCACACGTTGATTCATTGCATCGTCTAAAGCAAGATTTCACTTTTCAATGTCTCGGACGTGGAGGATAGGCGTTAATACAATGCCTAAGTTCTGTTCTTGAGCTTCAGCGAGTTGTTGATTTATGGCTTTACCTTGTAGATGCTCATTGTCAGGCAGTTTCCCGTATGGCGAACACCGAGACATAAAACGGCAGATGTAGCCAGTACCATGAAGATTTTTTATTTTTCATGTTGTTCTCTTTGAGTTTAATTTAATCAACTATTGCTTAGTACAAGCTGTGCACTTGGTTTGCTCGTGGGTGACGTTAGGGACTAGGGTACGTTGCCGTACTATCAACAGTAGACAGTTAACGCAGAGTTGCAGACTTATTCTGCGTTAGAGGGAAAAGGGTGGTAATAGCTCCCTGAGTTGAAGAACAGAGAAGCCAAAGCCCCCAATGCTATTAGCAATGTTAGGATCATCTTCGAGTTGATATTGATCTTGCGTCTACAGTGTCAAAACGAGCATTCCTTCAGGACATCTTGCGTTACCTTCTGCAGGTAACTTTGGGTCGTTAGCTCACCTGGTACCGACCGGGTGGGAGCATACTTGCTTAGAAGCCCCACACTGGCTGAAGCTTCGCGAGTTCCGCGCGAACTTGCGTGCATTCGAATTCATTTGTCAGCTCCAGGTCTGTCACCAAGCGTGTGCTTTCATCGTAGGCGATCGTCAATTTGCAATCACGGTCAAACGTACGCGTTCCGTAGACGATGCCTGTGGTCATGCCTGGGCGATCCTGGTTGTAGTACGCATAACTGTCCACTTCAACAGTACGGGCTTCTGTATAGGACGCATTCCACGTGTAAGCAGGATTCCCGTTCAGAACAGTGGCAACTGCGATATTGCGGCCGAAATAATCCACGAATTTGTCAACGGGTTCGCCACGAATCCTGGCCTTGTGTATCTGCATATTGACAGCACTGCCGATCTGCGCGCAACCAGTCAATCCAACCACCAGTACCCCCGCGACTGTAGCCTTGAGCAAACGTTTCATAAACTACCTTTTTTGTTGTTGAAATACCGAATCGTATAGTGACGGAGCAACTGGCGCAAGGGCAACGAGCGTTTTTGGCTTGGGAGTTCCACTTTCGTATGCGTCGCTGGCGCAAAAGTGTGCCGCAGTGCATTCGTGGAGGGACGTTCTTGCGGCTAAACGCTCAAGGTCTTGTGCTAGACCACCGTAATTATTGGAACAGCTGAAGAACTGTATGAAAAGCTACCTTTGCTCGGGAGGTGCGTGGCCTGGCTGCGCCGCGTAGGGTCTGCAACAGCTTCTTGCAAACTGTGAAGGCTGCATTGAGCGCTGTCTTTAGCCGGGGCGCCTATAACTTGAGTCGTGCACTTTATCAAAATCGATGTCGTACTGCTGGGCCTGCTCATAGTCGGTTCCGCTGGCAGCAGCATGGGCTGCTCTCGACATTCACCTTCGATTAAACACACATCATATTGCACCAACCTCAAAATACAGATGCTATTGCTTTAAATTTGGATAAACGTCAGGGCAGTGTTTTTATAAAGCCTCAGCCTAGTCCGCACATTTGAGCTTTGATTCTAATTCACATCATTGATGAAACTGTGAGACTGGGCTCGATAAGGCAGTTGATGATTAGTCAAGATGTTGCGCATACTTTTATGCGCTTTTTTGAGTATGGTTTTTTTAATGGTATTAGATGATTTGTGATATGCAAGTTATTGTTTTTTAAGATTAATAATTTCTTATTTATGACTGAGTGGGAATGATCCTGCGTCTGGCATAGCTAGACGGCTCGTCGTAGGAACAAAAAAGCCCGCTTAAGTGCGGGCTTTTTTGTTTCAGGAGTTAGGTTGTGCCTGAGGGATATCGGATATGGAAATTAACTATTTTAGAAGCATATTGAGTATTGCCCTCAAGCTTCTGCCAATATGATGGATATGCCAAGTATGGGGGGGCTGAACGCAACGAGAGAGGGCTTGACTCGGACGTATCTCTTTTCCCTGAGGCGGCAGGACTAGATAGTACACAGGGTAGTAACGGTAATAGTTTTCCTAAGTCAGCACAATTGTTTATAGGCATAGTAGGTGAATAGGTGAGGAGAGTTGATCTCAAGTGAGAAAAGTTACAAGATCGAATGAGAGGGGCAAGAAGTCAGCCTCTTTGGTAGATATTGTTGCTAATGCTTTATGGCTATTTTCTACTTAGGTAGAGACGGGTGCGAAGATGATTTTAGGGAGATTATGAACGCTTTGCGTATTGCACGTAGAAAGTATGCTGTAGCACCTCTACAGGAAATGACTGCCGATCTCTATGCCCCTCAGGGGATAATATGGGTAATCAATGCCACTAAATTTTCTACGGTAAAAATTGCTACATTTGTTCGAGTAGTTTGTACCTAAGTATATTTTAGGTGGAAAGGTACGGGCTAAGCATCAAACTGATATGTGGGTTGAAATGAAGTAGCAAGTTAGTGAGTAGATGCGTTAGAAAGATATGGAAGTTCTTGAGGAGCAATGGAGGAAAATAAATCTTCTCTATTTTTTCGGTATGAATTACAGATGATTTTGATTGGGTTTGAGAATTGTATACTAGGTGATAGTTTTGTTTACCGAGATTATTATCTCTCAAAATGACAAAATCAAACATGAAGATGGCATAATGGTATAAATTAAGTCACTTATGATAGACGAATAACAGTTAGAGTAAGAGATTCTTCATGAGATGAGGTAATTAAAGCTGATAATTGTAATGAACTATCTATATAAATCACGATAAAGGGAAGGGAGTTCATGGAGCAGAAGAAGGTTTTTATATCCTATAGCTGGGATTCAAATGAGCATCGTGAGTGGGTAGCAAAGTTAGCAGAGGAGTTAGAGAGAAATCCTGAGCTACACGTCTTTTGGGATGGCTATGACCTAGATTCATTTATTGATAAAAATTTATATATGGAAGAGTCAGTGGGAAATGCTGACTATACAATCGTTGTTGCAACAAAAAAATATTTTAAAAAAGCAAATGAAAGAGAGGGTGGGGTTGGGATTGAGACTTATCTAAATAGTGCGAAACATTGGGAGGCGTTATTAGAAACTAAGCGTACTAATAGCATAGTGGTTTTAAGGGAAGAAGATAGTACGCCAACATATTTGAAAGGTCATTTATACATAGACTTTACAAATGATAGTTGTTTTATGGAAAATGTTCAGGAATTGGTAAAAAAAATTCTAGAAAAACAAAAATATAAAAGACCTCCTAAGAGTGTAGTTCAAACAGAAATGAAAGTGTATCAGCTAACAAAGGCTTCAGAAATAATAGGAATTGGAGCAAGAAATAGAAAATGCTTGATATCTTCTCAGGAAGGAACGGATTTTTCTGGAGGGTACAGGATTAAATATGAGCTGTGGGAAACAAAAAGCCCTGCTCTCATGCATATATTAGCATTGCATAATAATATTAATATATCTCAAACACTGACACGTGCTGTGGAAATGATAATTGAGAAGAAAATAGAAATTTCCAATCTAACAATATTGAGACCAAAAGAAAAAAGAAAAAATACTTCATCTATAGATAAAATTCTTTTAGATAAAAACAAGGGATCAAGTTTTGTTTTAACAGAGATAACATACGAAGAATATGTTTGGAACTATTGTATCGATGAGAGTTTTAAAAGTGTTCAGCCTCCTGATGCTATAGATTTTTATACTACTCAAGAACTTCAGTCTGAAGAAAAAACCTATGAGTCAGCAGTTAAGCACCTGCTCGAAGAACTAACAAATGATGCGAGTTGTATACCTCAACTTGTTATAGGGAGTGGTGGTATCGGTAAGACTTCACTATGTTTGTCATTAGCTAAAGAGCTTATCATTAGGCATAATGAAAATGTTCTGACTGTACTTATTAGGTCTGAAGATATAAGAAAATATCTTGATTCAACAAGTAGGGTTCTTCCTGAGATTAATACAATTTATGATTTGTATGTGTTACAGGCAAACCATCTTGGTCATAGTAATTTAATAGATAGAAAAACTTTTGATTTGTCGATTGTTAGTGGAAATATAGCGATAATTATTGACGGATTGGATGAGCTGGCATCTATATTTAAAGAAAAATTTGATCTGAGCCTTTTTTTAGATTCAATTTCATCTCACTATAAAGAGCTGGGCTATGGGCGTGTGGTGTTAACATCACGGGATACATCGCTAATAAACCAGGAGGTTTTAGAGAAATTGGATTTTGTTAGATATGAACTTCTAGGATTTAAAGAATCAAATTACATTAAGTATTTAAATAGACGTTTCAGTGCGTACGAAAATAGCGAGGCAATTTGTAAGAAAATAGCAAAAAAAATCAATTCTAGCCTATTTAATTATGAAAATAGAATTGTACCGTTTTTCGTAGATGTAATATCTAATATTGCAGAGGAGGAATTGAATGAAGATAATGATCAATTTGGTTTTGAGTTAGATTTTTCTCAAACACCTTATCCTTCATTGAATGAGATTACTGATCATATAATATACTCGATTTTTGATAGGGAAAAGACTCGACATAAGTTTAATCTTGAAACTGATGAGTATGTTGAGTTGTTTACATACTTAAATCAAGAGCAGGGAGAGGAGTGGGATTTTCAGATTGTTTCTGAAACTTCAGAAGGATTATATGGGGATAATGGAAGAGGAATTCCAGAGCTTATTAAGAAGAACCCACTCGTTAAATTTGAAAAAAATAAAATCAGATTTAAATACGATTTTTTGCATGCGTACCTTAATTCTCTACGTCTTTTTCAGGGTTTGATTAACGCAGAGACAGGTCTGAGTTTTGCTAAATGTCTTTCTCGTCCTACGATAGAGTCAGCAGAGGTGCGAGATTTAGTGAGTTTCTTCAAAGATGGAAAAGATGAGTTTTTTGTACTTGCAGGAAAAATTATTAGTAAGTTCAAGCTGTTCACTCGAGATAATACTAACACTCTAGAGCGAAATATATATATAAATGCAATAGAGAACTTGTTATCAGTTGCTTTTCTTATAAAAAACTCAACTAAGGAATCCTTTACTAATGATGTAAAAGAGATTTATAACGCTACTGACACTCTAGATGGTTTATTTATTATGGGTGATTTACCTGCTTTGGATTTCACTAATATTACAGTTGTAAATAGTAGATTTAGAAACTATCCGAAATTTCTTTCTTCCGATTTTAGCGGTGCATCTTTTCTATACTCTGAATTTATATCTTGTCATAACGATAGTTATAAGAAATCTTCACTTCTAAAAGCAAATATTGATCAAAGTACTTGTAATGTTGGTGATCTTAAAGAGTCAATTGCGATGCTGAGTCTCAGCTCAGAAGCTAACGAAAATTTAATTATAGAAGAGGCAAGGAAGTTTCTAGAGAGCTTCTACCGAAATAGTGGGTTTCGGGATAATAACAAAGTACATATGAGATTTTCGAATCATATTCCTGGGCTACGACCTAAAGCTTTTCATAAGTTGGTTTCTGAAGGCTACCTAGAATTAAGTGCGGAAAAAGAGGTTGATACTTTCTATTTAATCTCAGTAAATTTTCGCAGTAGCGTGCGGAAATTGATAAATGACGGTTATAAGGATTCGAAGATGAAAAAATTCCTACGATTTATTTCAGGTTAAATTTCTGATGAGATTTAATTTGTTTTTACTTAGCATAGTTTAGTATAAAAATAATATGCTCAGATAATTTAGGCGCAGTGTTTTTTTTGGAGATTTTTGATTGCTAATAGCTGTCATAGTATGGCAACTGAACGAAGCTTATAATTATGCTTGACATATAAAATGCCCACGTAGCTGTGGGCATTTTTTTAATATCACTTTTATGATATCAAAAGAGTGAGTGTTTACGTGAGGGCTTAGGCTGCGGGCTTACTGCGTGCGATCATTCCTCCTGCCCCTCTGTCCAAATCTCCCCGCTTCCCAGCTCATGCAACTGCTTTTTGCTTCGACCCGAATCATCCTTATCAGGCAATGTCATACTCACTAGCAGCGGCCATTGCGGGTAAAACCTATAGTTCGGTGTAGACACGCGAGTCCCCGCTGCATAGCTAACTCCACCAAGTTCAGTGTCTTGAGCCAAGTCAGCATGCGATAGATAAAGCAGCGCTTTATTGTTATCGACGGCAAAATAAGCGCGTTCCAAAGGCAATCCCCACGCATTAATCTGTAAGCCATCCTCTTCAACGCGTACCATCCAACGATCTTGGTCTCGCTCTCCGTTGACGTAAAGGGTCCCCTCAGGCCTGGATTGCACCAACGTACCAGCAGGAATATCCAGCACAAAATCCGGTGCAGTACTTCTATTGGACGCCGCAGCCAATGGGCTCCAACCGGTGATCTGATTTCCTTCGGCTAAAAAGCAGCTTACAAATCTAAAGCCGCTCTCAGACATATAGTCTTGTTCCATTTCCAGCAGTTTGCTGCCATCGCACTGCCAGCCGTCTAGCTTAGTATCATGTGCCAGATGCAGTCTCCAACTGGAGTCTTGTAGGTCAGGGCGGGGGCGCTCGAAAGACAGCACGGGGGCATTGCCTACCATCACAGGCTCTGGAAAACGGGCCCAAGAGACGCTGTCTGGGTCGCCCCAAACCTCTAGTTCTAATTCCGTTCCTGTAGGCATGTCTATGCCAGCGTAGCGCCCTGGCTCTTTTAATACGTGCTGTCGACTACGGATTTCTTCTTGATAGTTTTTTTTGTATTGATAGAGATCCCATTGAAACGAACCGTAGTAGCCAGCCAGTGCTAGCAAGAGCAGCAAAAACAGTATTCGTGGCCATGGTCTGTTTTTAAAGTCAGCGCGGCGTTTTGGCTGTACTACGAGCAAAATAGCCCAGATCAGCACAACAGCCACCGCCAACTGGCCTAGCGTCAGAAGCAGTAAGAGAACGACAGGAAATGGGGCGAAAGGAATCATAAGAGATCAACACAACATAATGACGCGTAATAAAAGACCGTCGAAAACACGTACGCCAGTCTGTTTCTTTTGCTGGGCTACTATGAGCAGCAGAGTGGCTTACAACAGGGGTTTATTAAGATAGTGCTTAGTATAGTCACAAACGGCTATCAGCCAGTTAGGCTGCGGCAGAGGCTTCAATGTAATGTTGTGTTTGATCGTAAAAAAGAGATTGAAATACCAGACTGATTTGAGGTTGGATTAGCTACCGGTATTCCTCATGCGATGGGTGAGCAACCAGCCCGAGGCACTAATCTACAACGATAAAAAGCTAATGTTTCATTTCTCTATATACAAATGAGAATTATTGTTATTATTGCGAGTTGCTGCAATTTGGTCTTTTTGTATTTGCCATGTCTCGCTCATCTATGCCCAAAAAGAATTGGCTCGCTCACTACAGCGAGTTGGTGGGCTCATGGGCTCGCAAATGGAATAACCGGCAGGATGCCGAAGATGCGCTGCAAGATGTGGCATTGAAGATGTTGGAGCAGGACACGGCGGTATTACGGGATTATGAGCCGTATTATTTTCAGCGTGCCGCCTCAAATCGTGCCATTAGTATTTATCGCTCCGAACAGGTGCGACAAACACAGTCGCTGGATGCTTTACCTGAGGAAAGCCATCCGATGGAACCAAGTTCCCATGAGTTGTATGAGGCCGATGAAACTGCCCGCATTATGTTGGCTGCTCTGAATGACCTTCCACAAGCATGTCAGATTGCCTTTCAACTGCGCCAAGTAGAGGGCTTATCAAACGCTGAAATAGCCGATAAGATGGGCGTTTCTCGCAATATGGTCGAGCGCTATATGATGCGAACGTTGCGTCATTTACAAGTTCAGTTACAGAAAAATGCTCACTAGTTGTTCAGGAGTGCAGTCTAGCCAAACGTCTTGTCTTATGAGGGGGCATGTTTTTTTCGTGCCTTGGTTCTGGAGGGCTGACGATCATGACTGACCATATAGATCCTGCTACGGCGGCTGATCCATACGATCAGGCTGCCTATTGGTACGAACGCATGTGTTCAGATGATGTGACCGCTGCAGAACGTAGGGCTTTTGAGCAATGGCATCAGGCTGATCCAAAAAACGAAGAGCGCTACCAACACGTACAACATATCTGGAACATGGCGGCTGCGCTGCCAAAAAGCGAAGTGAAAAAGCTAGGTGCAATACCTAAGCCGAATGTGGTTCACAAGCCATCACGACGTGCATTCTGGAGTTATGGGTTAGGAATGGTTTGTGCGGCGGCAGTCACGTTTGCCATTGTTGATCCTATGCAGTGGCGTGCCACCCCTGAATATCAGGCGCAGCTTTCTACGGCGCATGGCGAGCGTACTGAGGTTACTTTGCCAGATGGCTCCACGCTTTTGCTGAATACCGATACTACGGTTTCGGTACAGCTTTATGCCAATCAGCGCACGGTTCGTCTAGACCAGGGCGAAGTATTTTTCCATGTGGATGGCAAGCAGGGTACGCCGTTTATTGTTGAGTTAGAAAGCGGCAATGTACGCGTGACGGGTACGCAATTCAATGTGCGCCGTAATGAGCAGGCATTCTCGGTCGATGTCTTGCAGGGTTCGGTAGAGGTCAGTGCTGGCCCGTGGTGGAGTCGGCAAACGGCGATGTTGCGATCAAACGATATCGCACGCGTCTCGCCATCTGGTGAGCTGACGTCGGGCAAAGGTGCCGATGTTGAAAGCGCTGTGGCGTGGCGTGAGGGCAAGGTGGTCTTTAGAGGGACTCCATTGGCCAAGGCCATTCAGGAGCTGAACCGTTACAGCGATCAACGTATGCTGGTGCGCGATGCTCGTATAGGTGAGTTGCGTGTGTCGGGCGTGTTTAATATCGACGACCCAGAGTCTTTTCTGGCAGCGTTGCCTCAGTTTGCGCCAGTAATCGTGCAGCGACGGCCTGACGGTAGTGCGGTGGATATCCTAGCGCGCTAGCAGCTTCTATCCCATGGCTTCAAGCCATAGGGCACTTTTCCTTTTTCTTGTATTCGCCGTGTGGCGAGGCATGCTCACGCCTATGGGTGGGCTTATTTTGGTTATTGCAAATAGTTACAATTTATATTTAGAAATCCATTCAGGAGCTGAGGTGGCCAAAGCGCTTTACTCATGAAAATGCCGCTTCTTTGGCGAGCACTTTATGTATTCATGCAACCTACCTTTGGCCAAAGGGTTAGACGCTTCACAGCAGTCTTTTTTCTTGAAGGATGAACGACCATGGACAACCGTCCATTTCACTCTGCTAGCAGACGGCTGGCTTCCCGCTCTGCATTGTGTCTTAACCTGACAGCCATGGCCGTAATGGGCACGTTTTCTTTGAGTATGCCCATGAGTGTGCATGCACAAGGGGAGGTCGTACAAATTAGCCTTCCCGCGCAGCCGCTTGAGGATTCGCTGATTCAGCTAGGGCGACAGACTGATCTGCAGTTTTTCTATATGCAGCAAGTGGTGGCCGGTATACAGGCTCCACCCGTACAGGGGGCGATGACGCCAGAGCAGGCGCTACAGCGCTTGTTGCAGGGGGCGCCGGTGCAATATAAACGAGAAGGCAAAAATGTCATCTTGTCGCCGTTAGCGGAAGCTGCACAATTAGCGCCAGTGTCTGTGATTGGCAGCAGAGGTGCGGAGACCGACGGTAGCGGCTCGTATGCGACGGATGCCGTCACCATGTTTAGGGGCGTGACCTCTCTGCGCGAGATCCCGCAGTCTGTTTCGGTAATGACTCGCCAGCAGATTGAAGATAGAGGGTGGACCACCTCGGCTGATGCCCTTAGGCAAGTTACAGGGGTGACATTGTCGGGCTATGAAGGCCAAGAAGCGGCCAGCATTCGTGGCTTTGCGGCTAACGTTCAAGCGGATGGCGTACCTATACAAAGTAGTTATACCGGGGCACCGGGCAACAGTACGATCGCACAATATGATCGCCTAGAAGTGTTGCGTGGGCCTTCCGCTTTATTGTCAGGTAGCGGCGAGCCCGGCGGCACCATCAATTACGTGCGTAAACGCCCGCTTAAAGAGTTTGCTTTCTCAGGTGCGGTGCGTGCTGGTTCATGGAGCAATAAGGGTGTTGAGTTAGATGTCAGCGGCCCGTTGACAGAAGGTGGGCGATTACGCGCTCGCGGGGTCTTATCACACGATGACAAAGACACGTTTTATGAGACGTGGTTTAACCGCTATACCTTGCTCTATGGGGCAATTGAGTATGACCTGACGCCTAATACAACGCTGGGCCTGACAGGGACATATGGGTATCAGAAAACCATCGTGAACTGGGGGTTGCCGCGTTATATGAATGGTGAGCTACCCGGTCGTGATTCTTTTGTGGGCTCTGATAAACCGTCGACCAGAGAGAGCCCAGAGCTGTCTGCCGATTTAACCCACCGTTTTGATAATGGTTGGGAAACTAAATTGATCTATAACTACGGCAGAGTGAACATAGAACAGTACTCATTTTTCAATACACGTATTGATGAGAACACGGGTTTATCCAGCGGCGGTAGTCTGGGCTATTTGGATGAGTCTCGTATCTTTCAAGGCGCGGACCTAAGCGCGAGTGGCCCGTTTGAGTTGCTAGGCCAGACGCATGAGCTAACCCTTGGGTACAACATCTCTCAGCGCGACTACCGCTCAGGCCAAGCCTATACCTCTCCAGCCCCTCACTATGTGCTGGATGATCATGGCTCCTATGAGTTTGGTTCACCTACCGACCGTAGTCAGACCATCACCAAGCAGTCGGGTTTATATGCGGCGGCTCGTTTTAGCATCACTGATGACTTCAGACTGATACTGGGTAGCCGTTGGACGGATTATTCCAGTAAGAGTAGGACGACGTGGCCAATGCAGACCAGCTGGAAAACCAGTAATGCCAAAGCCAGCAATGAGTTCACCCCTTATGGCGGCTTGGTGTGGGACTTCCATCCTGACATGACGTGGTATGCCAGCTATGCGGATACCTTCGTACCACAAACCAACTTTGATTACTCGGGCAACATACTGGACCCTCGCGTAGGTTGGCAGGCTGAAACCGGCCTGAAAGGCGAGTTCATGGATGGCAAGCTGAATGCCACCCTAGCGTTTTTCTATCTGGAAGATAAGAACCGCGCGATGGTCGATGACGCTCATGTAGGCTGCGGTGGTAGCTCTACAGGTACCTGCTACCTCAGCGCCGGTAAGGTGAGAAGTAAGGGTGTAGAACTAGAGGTGATGGGCAGCCCCACACCAGGCTGGGATATTAGCGCCAGCTACACCTGGAATAGGTCCAAGATTGTTAAAGACTCCAACGCGGCCAAAGTTGGTACGCCACTAGACTCCAGAGTGCCAGTGCATATGGTCAAGCTGTGGACTCAGTACCGCTTCAACAGCAAGGTGTTAGACGGTGCGCTGCAAGGTTGGACGGTAGGCGCAGGCTTGAATCTGCAAAGTGATACGTATAACGGCATCTATACCCAAGGGGGCTACGCCACCGTAGCGGCCAAAGTAGGCTATCAGATCAATCCTCATTGGAATGTGGATTTACTGGTAGACAACGTGTTCAACCGTACCTATCTGCGTCAGATAGGGTCTGCGGGTTTCGGTAACTTCTACGGCGCGCCACGTAGTGTGATGTTGAATCTGCGTTGGAAGTACTAAACACCCTAGTAGTGTCTCTAAGCATGAGAGTGAACGTGCGCGGCGTAGGGGGCAGTTGTAGCCCGGCAGTACTCCCTGCGTGCGTTCAGCATTGTTCCGAATTTTTATATCAGAGTTAAGTTGAAGAGGTTTATATGGCTGAGAAATTTACGCTTTTAACGCGTGGTATGCGTTACCTTCCCGTGGCATTGTTCCCGTTGTTTGTTCTGGGTTGCACATCGCAACCATCAGACAGACAGAATGCGGCGCCTTCTGTTGTCTCTGCTCCAGTGTCAGGCCCTATCTTGCGACAAGATATTGCGGAAGGGCTTTACGAGCTGGTGTATAGCCCCGTGTCTAATGCGGTTTTCGTGGCGAGTACCGCTGATTTTTCTAGCAATGGGGGCGGTGCGATTTATCAGTTAGATCCCAACACACTGGCTGTACAGAGACAAATCGACCTGCCACTAAAACCCTTTGCGCTGGCACTGGACACACGCAGCAATACGCTTTACGCCGGCCATACGCTGGATGGCGCTGTGACAGCTATTAATGCCACTACGGGTGAGGTTAAAGGAACCCTGCGTCATGGCGTGAATAATGCTAAAGGCAAGGCAGTGCATACACGTCAGATCGTGGTGGACGAAGCTGCCAATGAAATCATCGTGAGTGGTGTGACCGATGGTGGTTTTATCTGGGTGATAGACGGTAAGAACTTCTCAACCAGTCGCATTCTGCACGGCATGGATGCACCTACGGCGGGTTTGACTTTGGATGCGGCGAATCATAAGTTGCTGGTCAGTGGCACCGCCGCGTATGCCGTGTTTGACACACAGAGTTGGGAGCAAGTAGGCGAAAACCGTATTCCTGAAAAACTGTTGTCAACCGATGGCAAACGACGCTTTCTGGTCAACACCGCGTTGGATAGCAAGGGTGAGCGACTGTTTGCTAACCAGTTGAATAATGGCGAAGGCACCTTAGTGTTTGATATGAAAACAGGTGCCATCTTGCACACCATTCCTACAGGAGAAACACCGGTAGGGATTCGCTATAACCCCATTCGCGATGAAGTGTATGTGGCGAGTCGAGAAAGCGGCACGCTAAGCGTGATTGACGCGACAAGCTACGCCATCAAACATAGTATCGCGCTGCCTGTGTACCCCAACAGCATCGCTGTGACGCCTGATGGTCAACGACTGTATGTCAGTGTGAAGCAGCCAGAAGGTCTGGAGCAGGTGGTTCGTGTGGATCTAGACGCACTGTGACCGTAGTGGGGCAGTAACCCTTCTACGCAATAGTAATAGTGATGTAGCCAACAGGGCGGCAGTTTTACTGTCGCCCGTTTATTGGGTGCTGCGTATTTCTGTTAGACCAGTTGCGCGGCAAGCGAGCAATGGTCTGCGTTACTACGTGCCCGAGCTTTACACGATATTTGATGGAGCATGATGTAAATGGGTATACCTTCTCGTCGCATGGCGCGTCGCCTGCTGACGGCGCTTGCCCTGGGCTTGTTGTTGCTGTTGTTCTGGCGAACGTTGTGGCGCACCGAGCTGACTATTGAAACCGAGCCGGTACGACGCGGCAGTCTAGAGCTGTCTGTCTCGGCCTTGGGGACAATACAGCCACACCGTTACGTGGATGTGGGCGCGCAAGTGTCTGGCCAGATTAAGCATATTGCTGTGGAAGTGGGCGATACCGTATCCAAAGGCGATTTGTTGTTGGAAATTGATCCTACCGTGCAGATGGCGACAGTCAATGCCAACCGCGCCACACTAGAAAGCCTGCGTGCCCAGTTAACAGAGCAGGAGGCTGAGTTAGAGTTGGCTACCTTTAAGTCGGCTCGTCAACAGCGGTTGCAGCGACAAGAAGCCACCAGTATTGAGCTGCTGCAAGAAGCGCAAGCCCATGTACGTATCACCCAAGCGCGTGTTGCAAGCTTAACGGCGCAGCTTGCGGGTGCGCAGTCCACGCTAGAAGGGAATGAGGCGTTGTTGGGCTATACCCGTATTTATGCCCCCATGGACGGCACAATCATTACGCTAGAGGCGCGTGAGGGCCAGACGCTCAATGCCACGTACCAAACTCCTAATCTGTTGCGCTTGGCAGATCTGACCAGCATGACCGTTTGGACGGAGGCCTCAGAGGCCGATGTGGGCAGGTTGAAGCCTGCTATGCCTGTGTATTTCATGACATTAGGTTTGCTGGATACAAATGGAGAGCCTCGCCGTTGGGAAAGTGAACTGCGTCAGGTATTGCCTGCGCCGCCGGTGAAAAGTGGTGAAAGCAGTGTGGAGGGGGCGTCTGCCAGTAAGGCCGTGAGCTATACCGCCTTGTTTGATGTAGATAATGCTGATGGCAGCTTGATGCCGCAGATGAGTGCTCGTGTGTTCTTCGTTGAAGCCAGTGCACAGAATGTAGTGCTTGCGCCTTTAGCGGCGCTACGGCCTACCGCAGATTACGGTGTGTTTACCACCCAAGTGTGGACGGGGGGCGATAGCCTGCAAACTCGCATGGTCAACATTGGTATGAAAGATCGCTTGTATGCTGAGATTGTTTCTGGCTTGGAAGAGGGCGATGAATTGGTGATGCGTATTACCGAGGAAAGCGGCGCCAAGAGGTTACGATGGTGAGTGATACGGAAGCTAGGGCTACACTCATAGCGCTGACTGACATTCGCAAGCAGTACGGTGGCAAAGAGGGTTCCCCTGCGGTGGAGGTGTTACACGGGATTTCGTTGACCATACAGGCCGGAGAGTTCGTGGCGATTGTAGGGGCATCGGGCTCGGGAAAATCCACCCTAATGAATATTCTGGGCTGCTTGGATAAACCCACCTCAGGTAGCTACCGTTTTCTGGGCCGTGATGTGTCGCAAATGTCGGCTGATGAACTGGCTGGGTTACGCCGAGAGGCCTTTGGTTTTGTGTTCCAAGGCTATCACCTGATTCCTACGTTGGATGTACTGCACAATGTGCAGATGCCCGCAGTGTATGCAGGTGTGCCAGCACACGCACGAGAAGAGCGGGCGACAGGGCTACTAGCATTACTTGGGTTAGCCGACAAAACCACTTCTAGGCCCCAGCAGCTTTCGGGGGGACAGCAGCAACGCGTATCGATTGCGCGGGCCTTGATGAATGGTGGTCAGGTCATATTGGCCGACGAACCCACGGGGGCCTTAGACAGCCGTAGCGGTGCGCAAGTCATGGTGTTGCTCAATGAGTTGGCCGCGGCGGGTCATACGGTGATTCTGATCACTCACGATGACAAGGTGGCAGCGCAGGCGCAGCGTATTGTGCGTATTAGCGATGGTGAGATTGTTGAGGATGCCGTACAGCCAACGCGGCAAGAGCAACCCAGTTTGGCCACAGCGGAAACAGCGATGCCTACTACCGCGAGTGCGGCTGCTGTGGGTTCTTTATCTTGTGTGCCTTTTGGTCGTATAGGAACACAAGCGTTGTCAGCATCATGGTTGCAAGACATAGGAACTACCTTATCTAGCGCATGGCGAGCCCTTTGGGTGAGTCGTTTTCGTACCTTCCTGACGTTGTTGAGCTTCATTATCGGCGTGGCCTCGGTGATTGTTCTGGTGGCTGTAGGGCAGGGAAATAACGAGAAACTGCTGCAGCAAATCGCCCTCTGGGGAACACACCGTATGTACGTAGGCCCAGATGTGGATGCGACAACAGGATTACGAGGGGAGTTTTACGAACGGGATGCGAAGGTGTTGGAGCAGGTCGCTAACGTACGCATTGCGATGCCTTATCTGGCCGAGTCGGCGTTGCTGCGAGCAGGTGGGGAAATCTTTGCCACAGACGTGTGGAGCGTCACCGCCGATGCCCCTGTGGTATTGAATTGGGACGTTCAGTATGGGGTGTTCTTTACGCCCGAGGATGACGAGGCGCTTGCACCCGTTGTGGTATTGGGCAAAGTGGCTAGAGAGCGACTGTTTCCCGATGTGCTCCCGCAGGATGTCATTGGTCAGTACCTTTTGCTGAATAACACGCCGTTGCGGGTGATTGGCGAGCTAGCCGAAAAGGGCTTGGTCAGTGGTAGTAGTCATGACGACGATCTGGTGCTGGTGCCGTACTCCACCGCCAGTCAGCGCATCTTTGGGAAACCTCAGTTGAGCTATGTTTCAGTGGTGGTGGATGATTTAGATGCATTGGATCAGACGGTGAAAGACATAGAGCATGTGATGCGTCAGACCAGGCGGGCAGACGATTTTCGAGTGAGCAATAGTGCAGCCGTGGTTCAGGGCAAAAAAGAAGTCATGCGACAGCAAACAATGCTGCTCGCGTTGATCGCCGGTATATCGCTGGTGGTGGGTGGGCTTGGGGTGATGAATATCATGTTGATGTCGGTGAAAGAGCGCACGCGGGAAATCGGTATTCGTATGGCAACAGGCGGGCGTCAGCGTGACATACGTCTACAGTTCTTGAGTGAGGCGGTGGTGGTGTCTTGTACCGGTGGTGTGGCTGGAGTCGTGATTGGGCTGGCAATAGGTGCTTTGCTGATGTTGTGGAGCGTGCCTGTGATTTTCTCTGTGCGAGCCATGTTGGTGGCGTTTTTCTGCGCGCTGGGAACGGGCATGATCTTTGGCATCATGCCTGCTCGTCAGGCGGCGAAGCTTGATCCCGTTGTGGCATTGGCGGGGGAATAACATGCAGACTTCTTTTTTCTGGCATCCGCTTATCGCTGCTTCTGTCTTGCTGGCGGGGTGTGCTGTTCCTCCGACGGCGGACCACACACTACCCACGTTACCCGAAGAATGGCATAGGGTGCCGACGCCTCAACATAGCGAGCCTATAAGCCCATCGGTTTCCCTGCATTGGTGGGAGCAATTCGGTAGCCCAGAGTTATCGGCGGTGGTAGAACAAGCATTGGCAAATAATCAAGATATTGCGGCGTCTGCTGCACGGCTAGAACAGGCGTGGGCAATGGCGCGTATGGTGGGGGCGTCACGTTGGCCTACCGTATCTGCTAGTCTAGACGCCTCTCGTCAGGATCGTATAGGCGGGCGGGCTGAAACGGCTGGAACAAATTTTGCACTGGGTTTGACGGCCAGTTACGAAGTGGATCTATGGGGCGGTCTACAGGCCGAGCGAGAGTCGGCAGTACTCACTGCGGTGGCCAGTGAGTTGGATGCTACGACGGTGGCGTTGACAGTGAGCGCCGAGACAGCAACTGCATGGATAACGATGCAGAGCTTGCGACAACAGCTTGCGATTGCCATGTCTGACTTGGACAGCGCGCAGCGTGTGTCCGCTTTGGTACGTGCACGCGTACAGGAGGGGTTAGAGTCGCCACTGGCGTTGGCGCAACAAGAAACGCTGGTAGCGAATCAGCGTGTGAGTATCGCGTTGCTACGCCAGCAAGTGGCACAGGCAGAGGTGTTGCTTGCGCTGTGGTTGGGAACAAGCACGAAGCCTGATTCCACCGCTATGGATCTGATGGTGATGAGCGTACCAACTCTGGAAGTAGGAGTGCCGTCCGAGCTGTTAGTGCAACGACCCGACATCAAAGCTGCCGAAGCACGATTATTGGCAGCAGATGGCAATGTGGCTGTTGCGCGTGCGGCGATGCTGCCTAGCTTGATGCTCTCGGCGAAAGTGGGCGGTGTAGATGGCGAGTTATCACGTGTGCTCGCTAATCCGGTTTATTCGGTGGCGAGTGGTCTGCTTGCACCTATCTTCAACGCAGGGCGTTTGGCGGCGGGGCACGACGTTGCTCAGGCGCAGCGTCAGCAAATGCTGGCGCAGTATAGGCAAGCCATTCTTCACGGGTTTGCCGATGTGCAGATGTCGCTGGATGCTGTTGCGGGTACTCAGCAGCAATGGGATGCACAAAGCGATGTGTTGAGTCAGGCGAATCGTGCTTTTTCTTTGGCTCAGGCACGATACAAAGAGGGCGCGGAAACCGTGCTGACGTTGTTGGATGCACAGCGTTCCCTATATGCAGCGCAAGATGCCATTGCACGGCGTCAGGCTGAGCGCTTATTGGCGGCAGTGAGCCTTTTTCGTGCGTTGGGAGGTGATTGGCAGCCTGAGCCGTCACACAGGGCGGCTCAGACATAAGGTACTCAGATTCTAGTCAATGCGTAATTTTATATATGAAATTTCATTTAAATGCTTTCATATATAAATATAGATTACCTATGGATGGCTTTTATCTCACGACTTTCAGTATAAGTTCAGGTGCCATTTGCATTCTCACGCTATCTAGTGATGGCATGATTTTGTTTGGGTGACTTGAGGCGTCCATGTATTCAGGTTTGTATAGAATTTCTATTAATTCTTCATAAACCAATTTATTGATTTCATCACTCACATTATCTAGACCTCCGCGACTTTCAGCATTGACGAAATCTCGCTTTATATCCATTTTCGATCTACCGTAGTAGTATCTAGACGCCCTAAAACTCGTTGATAAACTTGCGCGGTAAGCTTTTAACTCAATGCCATAGGCAGTGGAATAAAGTAGATCGACGCGGGTGTATAAATCTTTAGATGTTTCATCAAAGATAGATTGATAGGTTTCGACGTTTTGTTGGCAAGCCTGCGTGAATAAATTGTGTGTCTTCGCATCGGCTGACATACCTGTTTCAATCATGATGGTATAAACATCCTGTTGAACATAGGAGCTATCTTCAGGGGTGATTTCCCAATATATTTCTTCTTTGTTCTTACCCTTGGATTTAAGTTGATAAGCTTTTGATATGGCATTGCCTATCTCAGAGCACGTTATTGGCTTACCGTATTGTCTATAGTCGGCAGCGTCAAACGGTGAGCTTTGTGGTGTGCTAGAGATACCCAAAAGATCAGTAAAGTCTGTGGTAGCACATCCGGTTATGGCAATAGGTAATATCAACAGCAGTATTTTTGGTTTGAGTTTTTTAAGCATTTTTAATAATCGCTAAGTTTTTAATGATTCTTTAATGTTTAGTACATTCTGTATGTGCAAGCCAAGACAGCAATTTTGCAATCTGATTCTACGCCGCTACGAACTCTAGATCTGCGTCTATCATTTCTAGATTCATTTAAGCCTATCTCGTTAATTTTTGTTCTGCATTCACCTAAGGCATGGGCTGTTAGATCTCTCTCGTAGGAGCCGTAGAATCTCAAGCTGAAATTGTGCTTCTCGGAAAAAACGATTGCACCGCAAGCGTTATTAAATGTGAGGTATGTGCAGCTAGGGCAATCTTTTTGTAGAACTTCTTTAACCTGATACTCTGTTGGATAATCAGTGGCGTAGGATGTTTGGCCTGTGTTCGGATCAAATCCTACAGCACCAAAGCAATTTGGGGCCCAGCAAGTAGCATGGCTTGGTGTAGCCATAAGAAAAAATAACAAACTACCGAATAATATTTTTGTTAATAGTGTTATTTTTCTTATTGAGAGTTTGTTTTTTATATGCATGATTAATTGGTTTTTTGAATTTTTAGTTGAATCTTAAATTGAAATCGAGCTTTCGATGAAATGGGGGTAATCATACGATTGATGCGATCAACCGTCTACCGCTCTCTGATATCTAAAGATAAAAGTAGTGATGAATCAGTAAGATCTGTAATTTTTGGTGTTGGTGGTGCTGGGTCAAAATTTTTCTGTGAAAAATCGCTAGCAGGGGAAAGTGTAACGCTCATGCTGTTGTGTATTTTGTTAAACTACAGGGCGTCTAGCGTGCAGGGCTCTGTAACAGGTGCACCAAGATTACCTAGTAACAAGATAGTGGGATCACCAGCGAGTAAATTGATGAGCAGCAACGAAAAAATCTATTCCGGCAAAACTAAAGACTTATTCCTCTTGCCGAACAATAATGTTCTCCTTGTTTTCAAGGATGACGTAACCGGCGAGAACGGTGTGATTGACCCCGGTGCAAACACCGTTATTGGTCAGGTAGAAGGTAAGGGTCGTAAGTCTCTTGCTATGACTGATTACTTCTTTAAGCGTTTGCACGCTGCTGACATCGCCACACACTTGGTGGACCTTGATCTTGAAAAAGGCACCATGGAAGTACGCCGTGCTGTACCTTTGGGTAAAGATCTGAACGGTGCAGGTGGCCTAGAATTCGTATGCCGTACTAGACCATGGGGCAGCTTCATCCGTCGTTACAAACAGTACATTCGCAACACCGAGCAAAAACTAGACTACTTGGTAGAAATCACCGTTAAAGACGATGAGCGCGGCGACCCCCTCATCAACGATGATTCTATCGTAGCGATTGGTTTGGTGAGCACAGAGCATCTGGCACAAGCTAAAGACATTACACGTCGCGTATGCCGTATCGTTGAAGCCGACTTGGCTAGCAAAGGCCTAACGCTGGTCGACATGAAGATTGAGCTGGGTCTGGTGGATGGTGCCGTTGTCGTGATTGACGAAATTTCTGCCGATGCGATGCGCGTGATGGATGCCGCAGGCAATGTGCTAGAACACAGCATGGTGCACGAGAAGTTGGTCGGTTAATGGATGAACCTAGCGTTTGTCTATCTAAGGCACTGAAGCTTGGTGCCTTAGAAGAAAAAGCCCGCATAAAGCGGGCTTTTTTACGTAACAGCGTTGTTTAACTTTCAGATTCCGTAGGCAAAAACTCCGTAGCAGGTGTCCCGTCAGCATTGTGCTGCAAAATCCGCGCTGGACGACCTTGCTCGTCCAGCCAGATTTGTCCCATTCCCGAACCATTCCACACGCGCTCACCGCGCTTACGCTGATCGGGTAGCCTAGGGGTGATGCTGAGGTCGCGGCGCTGGGTAAACCAGTTTAGAGGGGAGCGTGGTGAGTAGAGCCAACGGTTGAGTCTATCTAGCCAGTCTAAGAGCCTGCGTGGGAATTCATTTTTGATGCCACTGCTGGTGATCTGCCAGATATGCGGCATTTCTTTGCTGTGGCGTACTTTGACGTCGTAGGCAAAGGAATAGTGCACGTCGCCAGACAAGATCACATAGTTGCCGGGGGTGCGTGAGTGCCTAAATATATTCAGCATGGTATTGGCGGCTCCAGGGTGCGCCATCCAGTTTTCGGCATCGACTGTTAGCGCAAAGCCAGCATAGGTACAAATGCTTTGTATGACCTCAATCAACTTGACGCCGAACATAGGGGTGGGCGAAACAATAATGGCCGAGCGCTCATCCAGCAGTTCATGCTGCAACTCTATTAGCGACTCCCAATCCATCAAACCCGATGGCCTATTGGGCAAGCTGCGTCTGTGCCAGCGTCGTGTACGGGTGTCCAGCACAATCAGCGTGGGTTGGGTTCGCAGTACATAATCCCATTGCTGGAAAGCCAGTAATTGCGTGATGATGGCGTCTTGGGTTTGGGGCGCTAATCTATGATGCTCATCCGTGGTCGATGTCCAACTCGTAACATCATCCAGCACGTTTTGAAAGACTTCGGGCCTATTGCCCCAGCCTTGGCACAGCATATAGGCGGCCAGCGCATTGCCCACTATACGTCGCGAAAAAGGATGACCATAAGCGGTGCTTTCCCACTTGGCGGACAGGTTCCAGTCGTCAGTAACGTCGTGATCATCAAAAATCATTAACGTTTGTAGATGCGCTAAGGTACGCGCAGCGCGAGGAAGCTCTTGCCTAAAAACCTCCAAGGCTTGTAGTTCTTTCTGCCACCGGTTTTGATGTTTTGGGTCGAATGGCGGCACCTGTACGTCGGGGATGATTCGCCACGGTATGGGCGACCATACCAGCAAGTACATGGCCAGTACTTCGGCGAGTGTGACAAGGTGGTTATGTGCACTGCTGGTAGTGAAGATGGGTTTTTCTACGCCACCAAAAAAACGTTCGCGTAGGTCTTCATTGGATTTAAAAGCGGGCAGTAAATCCGCTCGTTGGTAGTAGCTAGCTGGGTGGCGATACAGTGCGTCACTGTCTGACACTACGGCACCCTCTAAGTACTCACCAAACAATCCTAAGCGCTGAATCAACGCATGTATGGTGGCCAGCATGGGGCCCGCCACATCATCGGCATAAACTTGATCGCCGCACAGCATTAACAAGGCAGGTCTGGCTTGTGAGTCAGCAATGTGTGGGGCTAAGACGCTATCTGCGTGAGCAAGGCCATCTTTAGACGCATGGTGCGGCTTGCGGCAGGAGCCAAACATAATGTTGTCAGTACGAGTAGACAGCTCCATGCTAGGCAGTGGCTCACCATCGTGCAGTAGATGAGGAGCCCAGTTTGCTATGCCTTGTTCCTGACCATCGGCTGCACGGGTAATGAGGTCATAGTGAATCACCGTTTCGCTGGGTAGCGGGCTATCCAGCTCCACATCTATCAAATGTATGTGGGCGTGCAGGCCTATAGGCACAATACGGCAGTGTGTGTCGTCCAGATCAAGACGCTGAGAGGCTGCGCCAGCAGGCTTGAGTAATAGACTTAACGATAAAGGCTCACTGCCTACTAGCCATAAAACCAAACGCTGTGGTTCTAGTCGGCGTAGTATTGGACCGGCTAATACCGGAGGTAAATCGGATGAAGGTGTAGGTAGAATCAACGGTATTACAGCAAGGATAAAAACAGACTCTACTAAGACTGCCCAGCCTACATAAAGTTGCAGGCTGGGCTATTTTTTAGGTGTTTTCGGTAGTCGTGTTAGCTGCTAAACAGGTGGCAACTTGTTCGTCTAAATTATCTTCTTGCGCTACCAGTACTGGAATACCTAGCTTCTTACTTAAGGGCGCTACAAAAAAGCCTATAGAAAAAGCGAGTAACGCGTTATTGACGACGACCACACAGCCAGCGCAGGTGTTACGAAAATTGCGGTGATTCTCTTTTACCCATTGTCCGAATTCTTCTTGGGCCTTGGCTTGTTCCTCATTAGCACCAGGCAGCTCACGTGTGAGTAGTACAAAGCGCTGGCCTTTAGCGAGTAGGGCTTCCAGTTCTTGTTGCCAGTTAGAGGGGGCGATGTTTGAGAACCAGACACGCGGGAATTCTTGGATGTTAATGTGCATAAGGGAGCCAGAGTTTAGGTAGTGTGCAGTTAGAGTGAGATGGGCTGTTTTGTACCATTAATCAACGGGTTTAGGCTAGCCTGATACCGTAGTAGACGGGCCGCGCGCCAACTCTATAAATGCTCGTACATAATCAATGGCAGTATCTGTCTCTCGTGCGCCTAAGTAAATGTGCTTGGCAATCCCTTTAGGCCCTAAGCGCACCGGCACTATAGCGAGTTTTTCTGCATATTCTTCTACTAACCAGCGCGGCAGGGCAGCTACGCCACGGCCACTTGCCACCATTTGCAGCATGATATCCGTGGTTTCTATGGTCTTGTGGCGTTTAGGGGTGACGCCAGCGGGTAGTAGAAAATGGTTGTAAATATCGAGACGATCTACATCCACCGGGTAGGTGATCAGTACCTCTTTGGTGATGTGGTGCGGCTTGACGTACGTCTCGTTGGCAAGAGAATGCCCTTTAGCGACCACCAGCACTTGTTCGTAGTCAAACACCGGTTCAAAGGTGAGGCCGGGTTTGTAGATAGGATCAGGCGTGACGAGTAGGTCTACCTCATAACCATAGAGCGCACCAATGCCACTAAATTGGAATTTTTGTTTTACGTCCACATCCACATCGGGCCAAGCGCTGAGGTACGGTGCCACGATCTTCAGTAGCCATTGGTAGCAGGGATGGCATTCCATACCTATACGCAAAGAACCTCGCTCGCCTTGAGCAAACTGTTGCAACCTTTCTTCGGCTAAATCCAACTGTGGTAGCACACGGTTGGCCACGGCTAATAGATATTGTCCGGCCTGTGTGAGCTGTAGGCTACGACCTTCGCGTCGCCAAATTTCAGTGCCTAATTGTTGCTCTAGCTTACGCATGCTGTGGCTGAGCGCAGACTGCGTAACATGCAGTACGCCTGCGGCGGCGGTTAAGGAACCTTGCTGTTCTACTTGCTGCACGATGGCTAAATGGATGCGTTCTAACATGTTATGAATAATATTCATCAATAGGTGAGATAAAGCCATTTTACTTCATTGGTTGGCTTACCTACAATGCATGTCTCTCCTTGTTCTTGCCTGTGAAGTCAGTGCATGTCGCCGTTGCCGCGTTACGCGCAGGGTGTAGACAAATAAGGAGTGGTTTTCGCAGAAAAACTTGGCGTAGTTGCCTAGGGTTTTCTGACTGTACATCACGAAATGAGTACACCTACTAGTTCAATGAGAGTAATCACATTAACTCAATCGCCGGATACGCATAAAACCCGATTAGGGTTTGGCTAATAAATTTAGGGTTCAAGAAGAAAATGAGTAAAGAGTTTGCCTTTAGTATTAAGACGCTCAGATTTGATGAGAACTACCATCCTTCTGACAATACGCGCATCACCACCAACTTCGCAAACTTGGCCAGAGGCGAGAGCAGAAAAGAAAACTTGCTCAACACTCTGAAAATGATGAATAACCGTTTCAATAACTTAGCGGATTGGGATAACCCAAATGGTGACCGTTACTCCATTGAGTTGGATATTGTGTCGGTTGATCTTGATGTTGAAGGCAACGGTTCGACTTTTCCTGTGATTGAAATACTGAAAACCAATGTGGTGGATCATAAGACGAATCAACGCATTGAAGGGATCGTGGGGAATAACTTCTCGTCTTACGTACGCGATTACGATTTCAGCGTTGTGCTGCTAGAACACAATAAGAATAAAAATGGTTTTAGCATGCCAGAAGGCTTTGGTGACTTGCACGGGAAACTGTTCCAGTATTTCGTGAACTCTGATACTTATAAAGAGAACTTCAGCAAAGCTCCCGTTATTTGCTTAAGCGTATCCAGTAGCAAGACTTATCACCGCACTGAGAACTCTCATCCTATACTGGGTGTGGAATACAGGCAGGATGAATTTTCTTCTACCGATCAGTACTTCGAGAAGATGGGTTTGAAGGTTAGGTACTTTATGCCTAAAAACAGTGCAGCACCGTTTGCCTTTTATTTCAGTGGCGATTTGCTTAACGATTACACAAATCTTGAGCTTATTAGTACTATCAGTACGATGGAAACGTTCCAGCGTATTTACCGCCCTGAAATTTACAATGCGAACTCTGCTGCAGGGAAGGTTTACCAACCGCGCTTGACGAACCAAGACCACTCCTTCACGCAAATTGTCTACGATAGAGAAGAGCGTAGCCAATTGGCTGTTGAGCAAGGTAAGTTCACTGAAGAAAAATTCATCAAGCCATACAAAGCTATTCTGGAACAATGGGCGACCAACTACGCTCTTTGATTAACGATAAAAACGACGACATCTATTATGAAAAAACTGTTACCCACGTCTACTGCAGGCAGCCTGCCTAAACCGTCTTGGCTGGCTGAGCCAGAGAAACTGTGGTCCCCTTGGAAACTAGAGGGTGATGAGCTAGTTGAAGGTAAACAAGATGCACTGCGTTTGGCTCTAAAAGAACAAGAGCATGCTGGCATCGACATCATTAGTGATGGTGAGCAAACTCGTCAGCACTTTGTGACTACTTTTATTGAGCACTTAGCGGGTGTGGATTTCGAGAAACGTGAAACCGTTAGAATCCGTGACCGTTACGATGCAAGCGTTCCTACCGTAGTAAGTGCCGTATCGCGCACTAAACCGGTGTTTGTTGAAGACGCTAAATTCCTGCGTCAATTGACCAAACAGCCTATCAAATGGGCGTTGCCTGGTCCTATGACCATGATCGACACGCTTTACGATAACCACTACAAAAGCCGCGAGAAACTGGCATGGGAATTCGCCAAAATTCTGAACCAAGAAGCTAAAGAGCTGGAAGCTGCTGGTGTGGATATTATCCAGTTTGATGAGCCTGCTTTTAACGTGTTCTTTGATGAAGTAAATGAGTGGGGTATTGCTACTCTGGAACGCGCTATCGAAGGTCTGAAATGCGAAACAGCCGTGCACATTTGTTATGGCTATGGCATTAAAGCCAATACCGACTGGAAGAAAACACTGGGTTCTGAGTGGCGCCAGTACGAAGAGTCTTTCCCTAAACTGCAGCAATCTAAGATTGATATCGTGTCCTTGGAGTGCCAAAACTCGCACGTACCAATGGATTTGATTGAACTGATTCGCGGCAAGAAAGTGATGGTAGGGGCGATTGATGTGGCTACTAACAACATTGAAACGCCAGAAGAAGTCGCCAACACCTTGCGTAAAGCCTTGCAGTTTGTAGATGCAGAGAACCTGTACCCATCCACCAACTGCGGTATGGCTCCACTGCCACGTAATGTAGCGCGCGGCAAAATGCACGCACTAAGCGCCGGTGCAGAAATTATCCGTAAAGAGTTGGCGGGTAAGTAATAGTCGTTGTAGAGAAGCCTGCTTAGTAACTTCTCCTCAACAATGAGTGTGAGAGAAGTTACGGCCTAAAGCCAGAATCCAGTTTGTGCTGGGTTCTGGCTTTTTTGTGTTGGTAGATCGTTGCTGAGTCTCTTGTGCTGAGGCATGGTATAAATTTTGTTCTACTAGTCATATGGATGCAGCGATGACAACGAGCAACAAAAAAATCCTTATCTTGGCAGGACCAAATGGAGCAGGGAAGACCACGTTTGCCCGTGCTTTCTTACCTGCGGAAGCGGGTGTTTTGCGTTTTATTAATGCGGACTTAATCGCGGCGGGTTTATCACCTTTTGCACCAGAGACGGTAGCGATAAAAGCAGGGCGCTTGATGCTGGACGAGGTGGCGCAGGCAGTAGAACAAAACCAAAGCTTTGCAATAGAAACCACGTTGTCAGGTCAGGGCTACATCCGTCATATTCCGCAGTGGCGGGCGCAAGGCTATCGCGTCAGTTTGTACTTTCTAGGTTTGCCGCAAGCGGATATGGCAGTAGAGCGTGTCGCGCAACGTGTGCGTCAAGGCGGGCACCATATTCCAGAAGCGGTAATACGTAGGCGTTTCGAAGCTGGTATTAAAAACTTGACGCAGCAGTACCGTCACCATGTGGATGACTGGGTGCTTTATGATAACTCTGTGCATCCGCCTAGGCTGCTGGAGTGGGGAGAGGCAGGGCGTAGCAGTACGCTTAACCTAGACCAAGCAGGCAACCCGGACTTACCAGCCTCTTTCATAGCGTTGCAGCGAGCGGCTGAGTCGGCCAAACACATCGCCATTCAAACCACGACAGCGATAGTAGTGGTTGAAAATGGCCAGCGCGTCACAGTGCCCGCTACGCAATTGTTGCAACGTGAGCAGGGTTAAAAAGGCCAAAACACTGGAATAAAGACGACGCCTAATACCCAGAACAGCAAGTTCAGTGGCAAGCCCACCTTAATGAAATCCGTGAATTTATAGCCGCCAGCACCATACACCATGGTGTTGGTTTGATAGCCTACTGGGGTAGCAAAGCTTGTAGAGGCTGCAAAGGTGACCGCGATAAGGAAGGGGGTGGCATCTACATCTAGCATTTGTGCAGTGGACATACCGATGGGGGTAAGTAGCACGGCAGCGGCGGCATTACTCATGAACTCGGTGAGTAATAATGCCATTAAGTACACCACCGCCAACACGGTTAATGGCCCGTAGGACTGCACTAAACCTACGGTGTTCTCTACTAAAAAGGCGGCGGCACCCGTTTCGCTCATGGCCATCCCCAGTGGTAATAAACCTGCCATGAGGATAATGATGCGCCAGTCTATAGAGTCGTAAACTTCATCAGCTTGTAAGCAGCCCGCCAGTGTCATGGCAACAGCACCTAGTAATGAGGTGATGCTAATGGGCACCCAGCCTAGGGCGGGAAGGGCAATGACTAGTGCCATAGTGAGTAAGGCAAAAGGCGCGCGCCAGCCCATTTTTTTCTCTGCTTCACGCTCAGACAATACGATGAGATTTTTGTCGGCACGTAGGTCGGATTTTTCAGACTCAGGGATGAGCAATAGCAGTATGTCACCTACCCGTAAACGTACGGTTTTAAGCTGTTCGCGCAGTACTTGTCCGCGTCTATGGATGCCAAGTACAGTCACGTTTTTGTACCAGCCAACATGGCCTAAGGCGCTCAATGTGCCGCCACTAATACGCGAGCGTGGTGCAATCATCACCTCGGTGAGCACTTGCTCCACTTGTTCAAAGGATTTTTGTTCTAGTTTGAATTGAGGGTCTACTTCTAGACCTGTTTGCTTGCGTAGTTCGTCTAGCTGTGTCCAGTCTCCGCGGGCCAGTAAGATGTCGTCTTGCTCTAGTTTTTGCTCACGTGGTCCCCAGACTTTACGCCCATCGCGTAATAGCTCTAGTACAAATACACCGTATTCTTCACCCAGTTTGGCGTCGCCAACGGATTGCCCAATTAAGGATGAGTCGGGCATGACGCGCAATTCGGTGATGTATTTGCCCAGTTCGTATTCTTCTACCAGTTCGCTACCACGAGTGTCTGGTAATAACCAGCGCCCTACAGTCAGCAGGTACACACAGCCTACGGCCATGCAAATCACCCCTAAGGAGGTGAATTCAAACATGCTAAAGCCTGGGTGCCCCATGTCGCGGGCAATGGCGTTTACTAATAGGTTGGTTGATGTACCTACTAGCGTACATACCCCCGCCATTTGTGACACATACGATAACGGGATAAGGGCTTTAGAGGCCGACATGCCTATGCGCGCGGTAGCCGTCATCACAATGGGGATAAAGACGGCAACTACGGCAGTATTGTTTACGAAAGGGGCAATGGCAGCCAGAATCAGAAAGAGAACAAGAAGAAACTGAAAGGGGGATTTGGCTTTGCTTAATAAGTCACCAATGCCGGATAGCGCACCGCTGTTTTGCAGACCGGCTGCCAGTACGAACATGGCAGCGACAGTAATGGTGGCGGCATTGCTAAACCCCGCTACCGCTTGTTCAGGGGAGATCAACCCTAGAATGGCTAGAGTGCCTAACACCAATAAGGCAATAGCATCTATTCTGAGCTTTTCCGTGGCAAATAAAATAATGGCTATGAAAGCTAAACCCAAAACTACCGCAATGTCTGCTGTCATGCTGTGTTGCTCCTGCATTGTTATTTTTCGCTGAAGGCATGTAGCCCGCCTTTAATAGTAGCGTTAAAAATATGGTCGTTCTTCAGGAGTAATATGCGGTAACTTTTAAGCAGGGGTTAGCGAAGTGCCTAGGGCGGGGCAATAAAAAAGGTGGCTTAACGCCACCTTGTATTTATCTTTCAGTTAGTTCTAGATCCAACATCAAGCTGCTTAAGCTTTTTCCATGCGCATCTAAGGCAGTAGATCTAGTCACGCCACCGCGTAGCACGCCTGAAATCACAAAGTTCAGTGCCTGCAGTTGTGGCAGCTCGTAGCGTGTGATGCGCCACTCTGCTGGTGGTACTTCGGGCATTAAGCCTTGCAGATGTGCTTGCACACGTTCAGGGCTAAGTTGTTGGCATAAGTAGTCGTAGTCTTGGGCATCATAAGCGATGACCGATATGTTAGAGGTATCCCCTTTGTCGCCAGTACGGGAGTGAGCAAGTTGGTGTAGTTTCATTCCACGGTCTCCATATGTACGGCATGAGGAATACGGTCTGATGGCCATAGCAACGAGGCAACCGCAACCACTTGGCGAGTAGACTTGCTCGCGCCACCTCCGCCGGCTGGGCCGTTGGTGTATAGGGCCTCAACTTCATTGCCCAGTTGTTTAGCGTGGGCGGGGTTGGCACAGCGGCCGGCAATGCGTAAGCGTAGCTCTTGTGGCTCTGTTGTGGCAGGTGGTTGTGCATTGCCGTAAAGGGAGTTCATGCCGATGAGTTCAGCGCGTAAGTCCTCTACCTCTAGCCCTAATATGGCGATGCGCTCTAGCACGATGTCTCTCGCTAGCGTGGCGCGTGCCAAGGCATTAGGGCCGCCGTAGGAAAGTTGTCCTTCACCCAAGTAGCCGTCTAAGTAGCCTACGCTCACTTTGAATAAACCAGACTTTTCTTGGCCGTATGCGCCTTCGGCGTGGATTTCATCTACAGCCTGTTCGGTAAAGCGCACCTTAGAAAAATCGGCGATGACATCAGGGGTGAGGTAGCGGCTGGGGTCGTGAATTTCGTACAGCAGTTGTTCGGTGCAGGTTTGTACGGTGATTTGACCGCCTGATCCTTTGACTTTGGTGATGATCACGTTGCCGTCGGCAGATACTTGGGCAATGGGGAAACCTAGCCTTGCCAAGTTCTTCACGTCTTTGACGCCAGGGTCTGCAAAGTAGCCACCGCTGACTTGGCCTGCGCATTCTAATAAGTGGCCTACCAAGGTACCGGTGCCCAGTTTTTCCCAGTCGTTCCATGACCATTTAAATTCAGCGATTAACGGCGCAAGGAAAAGGGCGGGGTCAGCAACTCGGCCGGTCAGTATGATGTCTGCGCCTGCCTCTATGGCTTCTACCATGCCCGCTGCACCCAAATACGCATTGGCCGATACCAGCTTATCTCCCAACTGTGCTGGGGTTTGACCGTTATCCAGCAGGTCGTTGCTGGTGCGTATTTGCTCTAGTACATCGTCGCCTACAACGGCGGCTACTTTTAGGCCATGTAAGCCTAGTGTTTTAGCAATGTGGCTGACGTGTTTAGCGGCAGCAATGGGGTTGGCTGCCCCCATGTTGCTGATAATTCTAAAGCGCCGTTGACCATCAGTATCAAACATTAAAGGCAGCACACTTTGCATGCGATCGGTTAGCAAAGGGTCATAGCCTTTGTCTGGATGATGCAGGCGTTCTTGCTGTGCCAAGGCGATGGTGCGTTCCGCCAAGCATTCAAAAATCAAATAATCAATCTGCCCATCGCGGGCCAGCTCTACAGCCGGGTCGATGCGGTCACCAGAGTAACCGGCACCTGAACCTAAGCGTAGGTAAGAAGAGTGGGCGTTAGTCATGACAAATACTCTCGCACGTTAAAGGGGGAACAAACCCAAGGCCACGGCAACGAAGGTCATCAAGATAGAGGTAGCCATGAGGAAGGGTATGGTGAAGCGTTGGTGCGCACCCAGTTCAATTTTGCATAAGCCCACGAGTAAGAAAGTGGCTGGTGTGAGGGGGCTGATAGGGAAGCCCACTGTCATTTGGCCCATGGTTGCAGCGTAGGCCACTTCTATTGCTGAGCCACCATGTGCTTGTACCACTTGACCCAGTACAGGCATGACACCGAAGTAGAAGGAGTCAGGATCAAACAGCAAGCTTAAGGGGGGGAGACCAAACCCAGCAAGAAAGGCAGGTGAGTAGCAGCGCTAGAGGGAATGTGGTCGGCAGCAAAAGTAGCCATGGCTTTAAGCATGCCGGTACCGTTCATAATGCCAGTGAACACACCCGCAGCAAACAGCACGCTGGCCATTAATAGGGCAGCTTTGGAGTGCGCATCAATACGTTCGCGTTGTTGTTTAGAGTTAGGGTAGTTAATCAGTAAGGCAATGATGGTACCCAGCATAAAGCACACTACAGGCTCAAGCAGGCTAGAGATCATGGTGCCAATCACCACAATGATCAGTGCGATGTTGATCCAAAATAAATGGGGACGACGTACGTCGTTTTCTGGGGTACTTTCTTTGTTTTCCGCTGCGGGGATTACCGTGGCATGGCCTGAGGCCACGCTTTGGAAATCTACCGAGGTACTGGCGCGTTTACCCAACCACCATGCACACAGCAGCACAAAGGCAAAGCCGGTTAACTGTACAGGTAGCAAAGGTAGGTACAAGTCCATGACTGGTACTTGCAATGCGGCGGCGGCACGCAATACAGGGCCACCCCACGGCAGCATATTGCCTACACCGGCAGCCATAGCTACCACGCATGCCAAGATGCGTCGGTCTATGTTTAAGCGCTCGTATAGAGGAAGTAGGGCAGGAATAGTCACCATAAAGGTCACGGCGCCCGAGCCATCTAAGTGCACAATAGCAGCCAATACTGCCGTACCCATGACGATACGCACGGGGTTGTTGCCGACGATTCTCAGAATGCGATTAATGATGGGGTCTAAGGTGCCGGCATCCGTCAGAATGCCAAAAAACAGAATGGCAAATACAAACATACCCGCGACGGGAGCAATGTTTTTCACGCCATTGACCATAAAACCGCCCAGCTCAGGGGCGAAGCCACCAATTAATGCGGCAACCACAGGGATGGCAATTAAGGCCACCAAGGGGGAAAGGCGGTTACTCATAATACCGGCTAGTAGCACCAGTACAGTTAATAGCCCAAGCAGAGCGAGCATAGGATGTCTCCTGAAAATAACGGCCTGACTATAAGCAGGCTTCTTGGTTAAGACCGCTTTCTGGCTCGCAAGGCGTGAAGCGGACGTGCCCCAAGCATACGATTGGCGCTATTATTAGAAAATTGAATTTTTATTATCTCTGTGATTTGTTTTTCAAATGAAGCAAGGTTTTAGACACATACGGGCATTTTTGGCGGTGGCAAGACACTCTAGCTTTACGCAGGCAGCAGGTCAGTTGCATGTGTCTCAGCCTGCGCTCACGGTACAGATCAAGCAGTTGGAAGACGAGTTGGGCACCCGTTTGTTTGATAGAGATAGGCGGCAAGTCTCGTTAACCGAAGCTGGGCGCCGGTTATTACCTGCTATGCAACGTATTTTGGATGAGTTTGATGGGGCGGTGCAGCAGGGGCAAGATATTGCTGATCTCAAAAGTGGTAGGTTAGCCATTGCGTCGTTGCCATCTATCGCGGCAGCGTGGTTGCCCGAGGTGATGCGTACTTATAGGCAGCGTTATCCGGGTATAGATATACAAATTGATGACGTGTCAGCAGACAGCATCATTACGCTGGTGCGTGAAGAGCAGGTGGACATAGGCTTAGGCCCGTGGGGGAACCGGGATAGAACGCTCGCGTTTACGCCGTTAATGGAAGATCAAATGGTGGTGTTTTTTCCGCCAGAGCATCCGTTGCAACAAGAGACTTGCCCAAGTTGGAAGCAACTGACGCAGTACCCGCATGTGCTGACCTCCAGAGGGTCTAGTGTTCGTCAGTCGGTACACCGTGCGTTAGAGGCCGAAGGTGTGGATATAGAAATTGCCTGTGAAGTGGCGTATTTGTCTACGGCCATCAGTATGGTGCGGGCGGGGTTGGGGGTAGCCGTCTTGCCGCTATCTACCTTACAGGCAGCGTCTTGCGAAGGGCTGGAATATAGGCCTGTAGCAGGTAGCAGTTTGCGACGCTTGTTGGGTGTGCTGCAACTGCGTCGTCAGCCTTTAAGTGCTGCGGCACAAGCATTTGTGGAAGTGTTGAATGAGCGTTTGCCTCTGTTGGCGGATCAGGGGCAGTTGGTGAGTGACACTGAGTAATAGGTCGTTTTTGTAGCGCGTAACAAGCCCGCATTATGCGGGCTTTTTTGCGGCTATAGGCATGGCATCTATAGCGGCTCGTTCAATCAGGTGTTGTGCGTTAGGACATTGATATTGTTTTTGATGTTGTACATGAAATGGTGGTTATTTACGTGGTTTTGCGTCTATTTCTACGCTTGCGAATTATGTGGTTTTTGTTAATTGATTGAAATATAACGATTTTATTTTTTGTTTAGGGTAAATACTCAAGATATTTTTGTATACAACATCGTATACAACTATAAACTAGCAGTTATAGAAATCATGAAAATATCAGTTTGTACAGGTGGTTGTTTGAATGATCTGCATAACTGAAAGCATATAAAGGACGGCTATGAGTGACGCCAAACGTAAGGTGTCGTCAGTGATCAAACCTTCAAGTTTGAAACGACGTGAAAGCAAAGATGAGGCTATCTACGAGCACCTGTATCAGGCCATTGTTGAACATCATCTGGAGCCAGGTACTAGGCTGCCAGAAGATGTATTGGCCGAAAGTTATGGGGTGAGTAGAACCAGCATACGCAAGGTATTTCAGTCGTTAGCGCATGACAAATTGGTGGATATACGTATGCATCACGGTGCTTCAGTGGCTCAGCCCAGTATCAAAGAAGCCAGAGATCTGTTTGCGGCGCGACGCATGATTGAAGTGGGTGCGCTGCCGTGTGTACTAAAAAATGCCACGGAAGAAAGTTGGCAAGAGATCGAAGATATTGCTCATCAAGAAGACCAAGCTGTGCAGAGCCAAAATAGGCGCCAATCTATTTTTCTATCGGGCCAATTCCACATACGGTTAGCACGATTGTCCGGCAATGATGTGGTGGCCGATATTTTGGAGGATTTAGTAGCCAGAACATCGCTAGTGATTGCTACCTTTGGCGGCTCACAGTCATGCAGTTGTCCGCCTAGTCAGCATAAAGAGATTTTGAAGTTATTGCGTGAGAAGGATATGGAAGCCGCTCAGCAATGGATGGATTCACATTTACGCGATATTGAGCGCAGTGTGATTCTGGAACGTAGCGATACAGGCAGTCTGGATTTGAAAGCTATTCTCAGCCGAGTCGGTCAGCGAGATTCTTAGCACTTATTGTAAGGACGTAAGCATGCATATTCGTTTGATTAACCCTAACACTACAGCTCCCATGACTTCCAAAATTGGGGAGGCGGGAAAGGAGGTAGCCAGTGCAGGCACGATTATTTCAGCCACGAATCCTGCCGATGGACCAGTGTCCATAGAGTCTCATTACGACGAGGCGATTGCGGCGGTGGGGGTGTTGGAAGAAATACGCAAAGGTGAACAAGAGGGGGTAGATGCTTACATCATTGCGTGTTTTGGTGATCCCGGCTTATTGGCGGCACGTGAAATGACACGCGCTCCCGTTATTGGTATTGCTGAAGCCGCTTTCCATGTGGCGGCGATGGTGAGTACACGCTTTTCCATCGTGACTACCTTAAGTCGTACAGGAATCATTGCCGAGCATTTGTTAGAGCAGTACGGCTTTAAAGAGCACTGTAGAAAAGTGCGTGCTGCCGAGATCCCTGTGCTGGCGCTAGAGGAAGAAGGCGATGCCGCATTTCGCTTAATCGTAGAAGAGTGTTTGCGGGCCAAGGCCGAAGATGGGATTGGCGCGGTGGTGTTGGGGTGTGGTGGTATGGCGGATTTACGGCATCGCATCAGTGAGGCCGTGCAAATGCCAGTAATTGAAGGAGTAACTGCCGCAGTTAAGTTGGCTGAGGCATTAGTAGGTCTAGGTGTACACACCAGCAAGTTTGGTGATTTGAATTTTCCATTACGTAAAAAGTTTACAGGTAAGTATGCATATTTGAGCGATATAGACATGGCGTAAGACCATTAAAAAGGAGAGAGACATGACTCAATCAATAGAAAAAACGGGGCAGACGACCCAGCAGCAAGAAGTACAAACTAAAGCCGCAGGAGAAGAGTCGCTAGCCCCGCAGGGTGTACGAATCATGGGGAAGTGGTCGTATTTGCTGGCTTGGTTTGGGGGATGTGTCTCCATAGGGACGTTTGCTATGGGGTCCAGCATTGTAGGAACACTTAATCTTTTACAAGCGACGTTAGCGATTGCTATTGGGTGTTTTGTCATTGGGATTGCCTTAACGCTGAACGGTGCAGCAGGCTACAAATACGGCATTCCGTTTGTGGTGCAAGCCCGTGGGGCATTCGGTTTTTCCGGAACAAAGTTTCCGGGACTGGTGCGCGCTATACCCGCTATCGTGTGGTACGGCTTTCAGAGTTGGGTTGGTGCAGGAGCATTGAATGCCGTGTCGGCATCACTGTTTGGTTTTGAAAGCATTGTGTTTTGGTTTGTGGTCTTTCAATTCTTGCAGATCGCCTTGTCTACCTTAGGTTTTCAAGGGATTAAGTGGCTGGAAAACATAGGTAGCGTCTTTATTTTGGTGTCGCTGGTCTATATGTTCTTTAGCGTCATCAATAAATACGGTGACGAAATCAATGCCAATCTAGTGGGTATTGAGGGTACATGGGGCCTAGAATTCTGGGGGGCGACTATGTTGTTCCTGGGTATTTATAGCACCATGATGTTGAACGTTAGTGATTACTCACGCGAACTGCAAACAGGTATGAAACGTGGGCCACTGACTACGTTATATGCCATGTCTATCTTGCCTTGCACATTATTCATGGGGCTAATTGGTTTGATGGTGTCAGGCGCAACAGGTCATGCAGATCCTATTGCCGTCTTTTCTAGCGCTGTCGATAACAAACCCTTGTTGATAGCGACGCTGCTCTTCATTACCTTTGCTCAAGTGACCACTAATGTTTTGAATAACGTGGTGCCACCTACGTATGTATTGATGGATGTCTTTAAGATTCCCTTTAAAGCCGCTACCGTTATTGTGGGTTTAGCCGCCTTTTTAACGTTCCCGTGGGAATTAGTGAAAGATGAATCCGCTGCTGGTTTGCAGGTTTTTGTACAGACGTATTCAGCGTTCTTGGGCCCTATATTTGCTGTGATGGTGGTGGACTATTACATCATCCGTAAACGTCGTTTGAATCTGGAAAAATACTACGATGAAAACGGGGCCTATAAAGGGGTGAATTACGCAGGCTTTATTGCTTCGGCTGTGGGTGCGGTGATTGCCTTGTACTTCTCTACGATATCTTGGTATGCAAGTTTGATACCGGCAGGAGTGGTGTACTACGTGCTGATGCAGTACTGGGGGCCTTGCCAACGATTCAAAGAGTAAGTGAGCAGCACAGTGCGAAAACGCCTTCGGCTGATGCCGAGGGCGTTTGTGTGTGGCGGGTAAAAAGCTTATTTGGCCCCGCTTATAACCTCCTACATTCTGTGTTTTACTCTGACGGCAAGCCAAGGCAGAGTGTGAACTGGCGCAGCGTTCTTCCCATTAAGCTAAGAGTGCGTTGGCGTTGAGTAAGCCTGCTGAAGTTCAAGTAGCGATTGCCTTGTATAAGGCAATGGGGGCGGGTTGGCAATCATTGCCTGGCCTTGTTTGACGGTGCTTTCAACACACCATTCTGGATGCCACGTCACCGCCGTTTGGGGCAGCAACACAATAACGGTAGAACCTAGCTGGAAGTGACCCATCTCTTCGCCTTTGACAAAACGTACCGCGTGGTTCTGTTCTGCATAGCGCCATTCTTGTATGGAGCGACGGTCAGAGGCGTTAACGGCACCATGCCACACGGTATGGATACTGCCAACAATGGCTGCACCTACCAGCACCATGGCAAAGATTCCGCAGTGGGGATGATGAAACCAGCACACCAACCTCTCATTACGTGCAAGCAGCCCATCCATGGCGTTCACGATATCCGGCCTGACGGAAAAGAGTTTTCCCGGTATGTAACGCATACCCAGCAAACGGCCTGCGCATGGCATATGTACACGGTGGTAGTCGCGTGGGCTTAAGTACACCGTCGTAAAGCACCCACCTTCCAAATAGTGGGCCAAAGCGGGGTCGCCTAACAACCCGTTGATACTGTAGGCCTGTTGTTTGGCTTGAATCAGTTGCCCAGCGGCAATTTCTCCTCGCTGACTAATGACACCGTCTGCCGGGCTGACCCATTCAGTGTCGGCAATAGGGCGAGCGCTAGGTAGCAAACTTCTAGTGAAAAAATCATTAAAACTTTCATAGTCACTGGGATGACAGCGTACTGCTTCGCTTAGGTCTATGCCGTGTTGACGAATGAAGCGGCGTATTAACGGCTGTGCAATAACCGAGTAGCGGCTTTGTGCCACGACGCCGGCGCAGCGTGTGAGTAGACGCAGCGGGCTCAGGTGTTGTAGGAAAGTCGTGATAGTCATGATTGCCTAAACATTGTGGTATTGTATTTATTGTACCAATACATAATTTATATTGTCGCAAGACATATTAAATGGAAGTGCATAGCATGACTGTCGTGAACGAATCCTTTATGAGCCCGCGCATACAAAATCTGCAACCCTACCAGCCGGGTGAGCAGCCAAAGGTGGGCGGATTGGTGAAGCTCAACACCAATGAAAACCCCTACCCGCCATCACCGCAGGTGATTGATGCTATTGCAGAGGTAGCCGCCAAAAGCTTGAAGCTGTATCCAGACCCTGAGTCGGATCAGTTGTGCGACACCATTGCGGCCTATCACGGGGTGCCACGTGAACAGGTGTTTGTGGGGAATGGATCGGACGAAGTGCTCGCACATGCTTTCTGTGCTTTTTTTCAGCACGATCACGCGAAGTTATTGTTTCCCGATGTGACCTACAACTTCTACAGCGTGTACTGCCGTTTGTTTGGTATAGAGGCCGAACTGGTGCCTCTGGACACGAATTTATGTATTGATGTGGCGGCTTTTTCGGCGGCCGCGCAGGCCAATACACCCATTGCAGGAATAGTGGTGTCTAACCCTAACGCGCCCACTGGGGAAAGCTTGTCGTTGGATACCGTGCGCGATTTGTTGGCGTTGAATCCGCAGCGTGTGGTGTTGGTGGATGAGGCTTATGTGGATTTTGGTGGGCAATCGGCGGTGTCGCTGGTGCAGGAGCATCCCAATCTATTGATTGTACAAACGCTGTCTAAGTCGCGCTCACTGGCCGGGTTACGTGTTGGGTTTGCCATTGGTCAGCCAGCGCTGATCAGTGCACTCAACAGAGTCAAAAATAGTTTTAACTCGTTTCCGTTGGGCTGTTTGGCGCAAGCCGGGGCGGTCGCGGCGTTTGATGACAAGGCTTATTTTGAGCAAACGCGTCAGGCGGTGATGGCGACGCGAGAGAGGTTGGCACAAGGTTTGGCTGGTTTAGGTTTTGAGGTGCTGCCTTCCAAAGCTAACTTTTTATTTGTGCGTCACCCGCAGCATAACGCGGCACAACTGGCCTCCAGATTGCGTGAAGCCAGAATTTTAGTACGTCATTTCCGCCAAGAGCGGGTGGCTCAATATTTGCGCATTTCCATCGGTACGGACCAGCAAGCGACGTATTTAGTGAAAGTGTTAGAGCATCTGCTGGGTCAGCAGGATGCCTAAGCTGTATTTGTTGTGACTGCACGCAATGTCTGCGTCAGTTTTGTTCCCACGTTAAGGAGTTCCAACATGTCTAGAGTTCCTCTTATTGAACCCAGCACTGCCATTGGTGATCGTCAACTGTTGTTGAAACAGATTCACGGTGCATTTGGTGCGACACCTGCCATGTTTAAGGCCGTAGCAAATTCCACGGCGGCCCTGCAAAGTATGTGGGGATCGTTTGGTGCGTTGAGTAACGGGACCATTGATCCCAAACTTGGTGAGCTGATTGCCGTGGCTGTGGCGGATCGTAATGCTTGCGAATACTGCTTGGCGGCACACACGATGCTGGGGCGTAAAGCGGGTGCGTCAGATGCCGAGTTGGCTGCCGCGCAAGCAGGTGAGTCGGCTGTGCCTAAAACGGCTGTGGCCTTAGGCTTTGTGTTGAAAGTCGTGGATGACAGAGGTCAAGTGACGGATGCGGATGTCAAAGCAGTGCGTGATGCAGGGTTTAGTGACGAACAAATTGTAGAAATACTGGCGCATGTGGCATTGAATTTGTTCACGAACTATATCAACGTGGTGTTTGATGTGCCCGTAGATTTCCCCGCTGTGAAGCTACGTAAAGACGCGTAATCACAGTTGGCTGGAAGAAAAATACCGCAGTCACGCTGCGGTATTTTTTTGTGAATAGAGAATCTGAAGTAGGGCGTAGATAAGAGGCTTAGGCGACGCAGTCCACGTAATAGCGTGGATTACCTTCCGCATCTTTGAGTTCTACAAAGCCATGAATGTCGGTACCAAAACCAGGGGCTAAACGATTCAGTTCGCGCGAGAATTTTAAGTATTCTACGATGTTGCGAGTAAAGCGCTCACCAGGGATAAGCAAGGGAATGCCGGGCGGGTAGGGCGTAATTAAGCTGGTGGTGATACGACCTTCTAGCTGGTCTATTTCTACGCGCTCTGTGCGATGGGTGGCAATGTGCGCATAGGCATCGCTAGGTTTCATGACAGGCACGGCTTCTTCCAAGTACATCTCGGTAGTCAGGCGTGCAATATTGTGCGTCGCGTAAATGGAATGTACGTGTTCGCATAAATCGCGCAGGCCCATTTCTTCATAGCGTGGGTACTTTTTGCAGAAGCTAGGCAAAATTCGCCATACCGGCACGTTGCGCTCATAGTCGTCTTTAAACTGCTGTAAGGCGGTGACTAGCGAGTTCCAGCGGCCTTTGGTGATGCCTATAGTGAACATAATGAAGAAACTGTATAAGCCAGTTTTTTCAATGATCACGCCATGCTCAGCCAAAAACTTAGTCACGATGGGTGCGGGTATGCCAGTGGCGTCAAAACGGCCATCCAAGTTTAAGCCGGGGGTGACAATAGTGGCTTTGATGGGGTCTAGCATGTTGAAACCATCTGTCAGTGCACCAAAACCATGCCAAGTGGCTTCTGCTCCGCTGCCATAAAGCTTCCAATCTGCGGTAGCGCCTATGCCTTCTTCATCGAGTTTGTCTGGCCCCCATACGGTGAACCACCAGTCGTCGTCAGTAAACTGCTCGCCTACTTGACGCATGGCACGGCGAAAATCCAGTGCTTCCACAATGCTTTCTTCTACTAAGGTTTGTCCACCGGGTGGCTCCATCATTGCCGCTGCCACGTCGCAACTCGCAATAATCGCGTATTGCGGCGAGGTAGAGGTGTGCATTAAGTAGGCTTCGTTAAACAAGTGTTTATCGAATTGTGGCGTGCCAGAATCTTGCACCAAAATATGGCTGGCTTGGCTTAGTCCTGCCAACAGTTTGTGGGTGGACTGTGTGGAGTACACCAACGAGTGCTGAGGGCGTGGGCGCTTTTTACCCATGGCATGGTAGCTGCCATAAAAAGGGTGAAACGCAGCGTGGGGAATCCATGCTTCATCAAAATGCAGCGCTTCTACGTAGCCATCTAGAGCAGATTTAATGACCTCGGTGTCGTACAGAATGCCATCGTAGGTAGATTGCGTGAGCACCAAAATACGGGGTTTGATGCTGTCAGGGTCTACATGGGCTAACAGTGGGTGTGCAGCGATTTTGGCTTTGATGGCTTCAGTTGAAAACTCTTCTCGCGCTATGGGGCCAATCAAGCCTAGATGGTTGCGAGTAGGGCGTAAAAACACCGGAATAGCTCCAGTTAGCACAATGCTGTGCAACAACGATTTATGGCAGTTTCTATCGACGACGACCACATCGCCGGGAGCGACTACGTGTTGCCACACAATTTTGTTGCTGGTACTGGTGCCGTTGGTCACGAAAAAGCAGTGATCGGCGTTAAAAATACGTGCGGCATTGCGTTCGCTGGCCCCAATGGCGCCATTGTGATCCAGCAGTTGCCCTAGTTCTTCTACGGCGTTGCAGACGTCAGCGCGCAGCATGTTTTCGCCAAAGAATTGGTGAAACACTTGGCCTACAGGGCTTTTCAAAAAGGCGACGCCACCAGAATGCCCGGGGCAGTGCCACGAGTAGGATCCGTCCTCTGCGTAATCCAGTAAGGCCTTCAAAAACGGTGGTTTGATGCCGTTTAGGTAGTTCTTTGCTTCACGTATCAGATGGCGGGCGACAAATTCTGGGGTGTCTTCAAACATGTGAATTACGCCCTGTAGCTCACGCAAAATGTCGTTGGGCATGTGACGTGCCGTTTTGGTTTCGCCGTACACATAAATAGGTACGTCCACATTGCGACGTCTAACTTCACTGATAAAGGTGCGAATGTTTTGTAAGGCAGGTGAGGTTTCCGTGTCAGTGGTGAATTCTTCATCATCGATAGACAAAATGAAGGTACTGGCACGGCTTTGTTGTTGGGCGAACTGGCTAAGGTCGTGGTAGCTAGTGACACCCAGCGCATCAAAGCCTTCAGATTGAATGGCTTGTGCCAGCGCGCGTATGCCTAGGCCAGAGGTGTTCTCGGAGCGAAAGTCTTCGTCAATGATGACGATAGGGAAATGAAACTGCATGGCGTGTCCTGTAGAAAAAGGGCTAAGGCAACAACAAGTGTTCAGCAATGTGGCAACGGTGTAGTAATCACACGGCAGAATGCTTGCTAATTATTTTGACTTAGATCATAATTGATTTTGTACCAATACAAAATATGGCGCGGTGGCAGAGTGACTATGCGGTGGACTGCAAATCCATGTAGGTTGGTTTAATTCCAGCCCGCGCCTCCATCTTTCAGCAGGTCAATTGCCGTAATCGTCTTGAAATGTTTTTCTAAGGACTCGCAATGACCCAGCCCACAACTTTCCAATTAGACAAAGCCACGCTAGTGGAGCAATCGTCTATCCAAATCGATCACCAATTCGCAGATAGCACGTATTCGCTACGACAAAAGTTGGCGCTTACGTGTCGCATACTGTTTGATAACGGCCATGACTCTGGGCTAGCGGGGCAGATTACAGGCAGAACAGATAAACCTGGTGAGTTCTATACCCAACAATTGGGGTTGGGGTTTGATGAGATCACCGAAGATAATTTGCTGTTGGTGGATGAGGATTTAAACGTGCTCGAGGGCAAGGGCATTCCTAACCCCGCTAACCGATTTCATTCGTGGGTGTATAGGGCTAGGCCAGACGTGCAGTGCATCATCCATACGCATGCGGTACACACAGCGGCGTTGGGTATGTTGGAGCAGCCGTTAATCATCTCGCACATGGATAACTGTGTGCTGTATGACGATGTGGCATTTGTCGCGAAATGGCCGGGTGTGCCTGTAGGCAACGAAGAGGGCGAACTGATCGCCACGGCACTGGGTGATAAGCGTGCTTTGATGCTGTCGCACCACGGGTTGTTGGTGGCGGGTGCCAGTGTAGAACAAGCCTGTGTGCTGGCATTAGCCTTTGAGCGCGCTGCTCGTATGCAGTTGTTAGCCAGTAGCGCCGGGGAAATTAAAGCCATAGACCCAGCTTTAGGTAAAGAGGCACACGACTGGGTGTTGCGCCCCAAACGTAATAGCATTTCCTTCCAGTATTACGTACGACGTGCATTAAAAAATCCGCATAACGCTGATTGCATTCGTTCACTAGAGAAATAAGGTAGACGCTGCTTAGGTCGCATCCACCGCGCGGCTATGGCAAAATTCTGTATTACTACCAGAGCAGACAATAGCTATTCTGGCCCATTCAGACCTGCCCCTTCTTTTGGAACACCATAGTGATACAAGGCAAAACAGCTGCGGAAATCTTCGAGTGTGTACGTGCCTTGGCACAATCCCAAACCTTGCGTTCAGGCGACTCGTTGCCCCCCGTGCGCGACTTAGCGGCGCAATTGGGAGTGGCTAGAAATACGGTAGCGTCTGCCTATAGGCGCTTGGTTGTTGCCGGTATCGCCACGACGCATGGCCGCCTTGGCACCATCATCCGTAACCAGTATGAGCCTAGTGAACAAGAAGGGGCGCAGACAGATTCCCCACTGACAGACTTGGCTAGCGGCAACCCTAACGTTGCCTGGTTGCCAGATGTGGCGGCGGCCTTGCAGCGTACGGCGTACACACCCAAACTCTATGGTGAACCTACGGTAAATGCAGAGCTAAAGGCCTACATACAGCAGTGGATGGCACCAGACTGCCCGCCTAACTTCGAGGTGGATCTAACGCACGGTGCCGTGGATGGCATAGAGCGATTGCTCAGCGCCTACTTGGTGGCGGGTGACAAAGTAGCCGTAGAGAACCCGTGTTTCTTAAGCAGCATTCATACGTTGGGGGCGCTTGGCTTTCAAGCGGCCGGTGTGAGTGTAGACAGCGAAGGCATGTTGGCTGATGAGCTAGAGGCGGTACTGAGCAAAGGCGCTAGAGCCGTCATCATCACCCCGCGTGCGCATAATCCTACTGGGTGCAGCCTTAGTCAACAACGCGCACAAGCTTTGTCCAAAGTATTGGCTAAGTATCCTAACGTGCTGATTATTGTGGATGACCACTTTGCGCTGCTGTCTAACGCAACCTATTACTCGGTGATCCCTAACGATGCCATACGTTGGGCATTAGTCAGATCATTTTCCAAAGCACTGGGGCCTGATATGCGCGTGGCCGCGGTGGCGAGTGATAGCGCTACCTCTAAAGCGTTAGGGTTGCGTTTAACCTCAGGCACTAGTTGGGTCAGCCACTTATTGCAAGGCATCGTAGCTGCTATCGTCACGCAGCCACAGACTAACGAATTATTAGCCAAGGCCAAACACGATTACCACCAACGCCGACAGTTGCTAGAGCAAGCGTTACACCAGCACGGTATAGCGTGCCAGATGCAGGGCGATGGCCTGAATCTGTGGATACCTTTGCAGGTGGATGATCAGTCTATTGCCTTAGCCTTGGCACGACGTGGTTGGTTGGTCAGGCACGGTGCAAGCCTTGCTGTAGACGATGCAGTGAATGGCCTGCGCATTACTATTTCTGATATCACGCCTGAGCAATGCGAAAAATTGGCGCAGGATATTAAGCGTAGTTTGGGGTAGAGCAGTAAGAGCAAAAGTTTAAGCGCTGCAACTTGCCTCTATACCAGTTACTATCGTTTTCTATACGTTATGCAAAGGTGGTCGAATAATGGATCAGGTCATACAAAAGTTGCGCCAATTTAGGGATGATCGTGATTGGCAGCAGTTTCATAATCCTAAGGATTTAGCTGCTGCACTTAGCATTGAAGCAAGTGAGTTATTAGAGGTTTTCCTTTGGAAAACACCCGAAGAGGCTGATGTAGATAGGGTGAAAGAGGAGCTAGCCGACGTATTAGCCTATGCTTTGCTGTTATCTGACTCGTATGGTTTTGATATACAAGAAATTATTCTGGATAAAATAAGAAAAAACGAACAAAAGTATCCAGTGGGTAAAGCCAAAGGTAGCGCTAAAAAATATACGGAATTATGAGCCAACAGTCGCTTGTGGAAGTGAATGAGTACAGGTTTTCTCAAGAAAGCCTGAGTGAAATTCGCTCTAACGCCTATGCCTCTAGTAACTGGCCGCTGGTTTATATACTGAGCGATAGAAGTACGCGTCGTGCTTATGTGGGCGAGACCACCAGCGCTTTGATGCGGTTTAGTACGCACTTGAAACACATAGAAAAACAGTCGTTAACCACGGTGCATGTGGTGAGTAGCGACAAGTTTAATAAGTCAGCGACGTTAGATATTGAGTCGGCGTTGATTAAGTACATGGCCGCCGATGGTAGCTTCGACTTGCTGAATGGTAATTTGGGTTTGGTAGACCATAATTATTATCAAAAAGAAGAGCTGTATTCGCAGATATTCAAACAGGTCTGGGATAAGTTAACGGCTCAGGGGCTGACCAAGCATTCGCTGGAGTCCATTGATAACTCTGATGTGTTCAAGTATTCGCCCTATAAGTCTTTGTCCCCTGATCAGCGTCAAAGCCTGATCGAGATTATGCGATCGTTGTTGGACTCAGAAGTAAAGAGTTTGGTTGTAGAGGGTGGGGCGGGTACAGGAAAGTCTGTATTGGCTATTTTCCTCTTTAAGCTCATTCATTCGGAAGAAAACGACCTAAATCTGAGGGAGTTCGACGAAGAAGAAAGCGAGCTTCGCGAGTTACTTGCCCAGGTTAAGGAGCGCTATCCAGAACCACGTATGGCTCTGGTGGTGCCCATGTCATCTTTCAGGGCAACACTCAAAAAAGCATTTAGAAACGTTGTGGGCCTGCACCCGGATATGGTGATTGGCCCCGCTGAACTGGCGCGACAACGCTATGACATCGTGTTAGTGGATGAGTCACATAGATTGCGTAAACGTGTGAACCTGGGTGCTTATTACGGTGCTTTTGACAAGGCCTGCTTGGCACTAGGCTTGGATAAACATCATTGCAGTGAAGTGGATTGGGTGATGCAACAGTCGAGCAAAGCCATTTTCTTCTATGATGCCAACCAGTCCATTAAACCCTCTGATGCTGATGAATCTGATTTCATTGCGATAAAAGCCTCGCCATTGACCAAGCTCATGAAGCTAGAGTCGCAGTTTCGTGTGCAAGGTGGAATGCCTTATGTGCGATTTATTGATGCATTGTTAAATCAGCAGCTAGAAAACAATCAGAAATTCATATCAAGTAAATATGAATTTTTATTGTTTGATGATATGTCGGCCCTAGTCAAAGAAATTGACCTAAGGAACCAGCGTTATGGCTTATCTAGGTTGGTGGCTGGGTATGCGTGGCCATGGCATTCTAAAAAAGATCACACAAAATACGATATAGAGATTGATGGGGTGCAGTTACGTTGGAATAGTACCAATGTGGACTGGATCAACTCAAAAGGCTCGGCTGTTGAGGTGGGCTGTATACACACGACTCAAGGCTATGACCTGAACTATACCGGGCTGATTTTTGGTCATGAGATTCGTTATGACCGGGAACGCGATCAGATCTATATAGATAAAGAGAACTATCTAGATGCTAATGGTAAGCAAACGGTTAAAAACGATGCTGAGCTTAAACAGTACATACTGAACATCTACAGAACCATCATGTTGCGGGGCATTAAAGGCACCTTTGTGTACGCATGTGATGCGGGATTAAGGGACTATTTAAGGGAGCATATCCCTAGCTATAGCGTTGTAGTCATCCCAGCAGTTAAGCCTGCAATAACCTTGATCCCCTATGTGAATGCTGTACCTGTTTATGATTTACAAGCTGCTGCTGGTGGGTTTAGTGAGCTACAGCAGGTGGAGCATGACAAATGGGTGGCTGTTCCTGAAGGAACGAGCGTACACAAGAATCTCTTTGCGTGTCAGGTAGTAGGGGATTCCATGAATCAAGTGATTCCGAATGGGGCTATGTGCTTGTTTACTGTGAACCCTGCAGGCAGTCGAAATGGGAAAATTGTTCTTGTAGAGTGTATGGATACACAGGATGTGGGTGAGGGTTCGCGCTATACCGTGAAAGAGTATGAGAGTACTAAAGCGAGTACCGAAGACGAGTGGCGGCATACACGAATTGTGCTCAAACCTAGATCCACAGATTCCAGCTTCGCGGCTATAGAGCTTAATGAAGGAAACAGCCACCAATATCGTGTGGTTGGCGAGTTCGTTCGAGTGTTAAGTGAATAAAAGGGGAGTTTCCTCCCCTCTAATACATTAGCGGCCATACACCGGGAATCTACGGCACAGTTCCACAATTTGCTTCTGTACCCGTGCGGTTACCTGCTCCAGATTACCGTTCTCTAGCGCATCCAGCACATCACACAGCCAGCCAGCTAATTCTTCACATTCCGCTACACCAAAACCGCGTGTGGTGACTGCTGGCGTACCTATACGCACGCCTGACGTTACAAACGGTGAGCGTGGGTCGTTAGGGACGGAGTTTTTGTTGGTAGTGATGTAGGCATCGCTTAACGCGGCATCGGCATCTTTACCAGTGTAGGGTTTGCTGGACAAGTCTATGAGCATCAGGTGATTGTCGGTCCCACCAGATACGATTTGGTAGCCACGCTTCATGAGCACGGCGGCCATGGCACGGGCGTTGGTGACGACTTGACGTTGATAGACTTTGAAGTCGGGCTGTAAGGCCTCTTTGAAGGCAATGGCTTTGGCCGCGATGGTGTGCATCAAGGGACCACCTTGAATGCCAGGGAAGACGGCTGAATCCAGTTTTTTGTAGAACTCTTCACTTTGCCCTTTAGCCAAGATAATTCCACCACGAGGGCCGCGTAAGGTTTTGTGGGTGGTGCTGGTGACAACGTGAGCATGGGGAATGGGGTTCGGGTATTCGCCTGCCGCGACCAAGCCCGCAACGTGAGCCATGTCTACCCAGAATATTGCGCCTACTTTGTCAGCAATTTCGCGCATACGTGCCCAGTCTTTGTAACGGGAATAGGCCGAGAAACCACCAATCAACATGCGGGGGCGGGTTTCTAGGGCGATGCGCTCCATGTCGTCGTAGTCAATGAGGCCTGTTTTGGGGTCTAGGCCGTAAGGCACGATCTTGTAGTGGCGCCCTGAAAAGTTAGAGGGGTTGCCGTGGGTCAGGTGACCACCCTGTGCCAAGTTCATGCCCATCACGGTGTCGCCGGGTTGAGCCAAGGCTAGAAATACAGCAGCGTTGGCTTGTGCGCCAGCGTGTGGTTGTACGTTGACGTAGTCGCAATCAAACAGTTGTTTGAGGCGTTCGATGGCAAGCGCTTCTGCGACGTCTACATTCTCGCAGCCACTGTAGTAGCGCTTGCCGGGGTAGCCTTCAGCGTATTTGTTGGTGAAGACAGAGTTTTGTATCGCCATCACCAATGGGCTGGCATAGTTTTCCGAGGCAATCAGCTCTACGTGATCTTCTTGGCGGCGTTGTTCTTTTTGTAGGGCCGTAGCAAGCGTGGGGTCAAACTCTGCGAGGGTGAGAGAGGTATCGTACATGTGATGATCCTAGGTTCGTAAAGAAGGTTGTTTAGTGCTGCGCACGGGCTCAGGCATATCCAGATCCAACTGATGGCGTATGTCGCGAATCATGTCACTGGCGACGGCTAGTGCTTCGGCAGCGGGTTTGTTGGCTAGGCTTTCAATGAGCCACGAACCGATGACAACGGCGTCAGCTGTTTGAGCAATGGTTCGGGCCGTACTGGCATCGCGTATGCCAAAGCCTATGCCGATGGGAATGTGTACGTGACGACGTAGGCGTGACAACATCTGCTGTACCAACGTGGTGTCTAAGGTTTTGGCGCCCGTGACGCCTTTCATGGACACGCCATAGACGTAGCCACTCGCACGTTCAGCCACTTGCTGTATACGTGCCTCGGTAGAGGTTGGGGCTAACAAGAAGATCAAATCTATGCTGTGCTGGCGCAGTTGTGCAGCTAGTGTTTCGGATGCCTGGGGTGGGTAATCCACCACCAACACGCCATCCACACCGGCCTTGGCTGCGTCTTCGGCAAAGGCACCGGCATGGCGTAAGGCGTCGTAGCGTTCTATAGGGTTGGCGTAGCCCATTAACACTACAGGCGTGTCGTTATTGGTCTGCCTGAATTGGCTGACTTGTTTTAATACGGTGGGTAGCCCTATGCCTTGGCGTAATGCCTGTTCGCCAGCCGCTTGGATGGTTGGCCCATCCGCAGAGGGGTCTGAAAACGGTACACCTAACTCTATAACATCCGCACCAGCCTCTACCAAGACGTGCATCAGGGCAGGGGTGATGTCAGCATAAGGGTAGCCTGCGGTTACGTAGGGAATTAAGGCTTTGCGGGACTGTGCCTGTAGCCGTTCAAAAGTGGCAGCGATTCTACTCATGTTGGCCCTCCTGCGTGGTAGAGCTAGCCATGACGGTTTCCATATCCTTATCACCGCGACCCGATAAGTTGACCAAGATGGCTTGTTCAGGCGTAAGCGTAGCGGCCAGCTTGATGGCATAGGCTACGGCATGGCTGGCTTCTAGCGCGGGAATAATGCCTTCTACCCGGCAAAGCTGGTGAAAGGCACTTAGGGCTTCAGCATCGGTAATGCCTACGTATTCAGCCCTACCTATTTCATGTAGCCAAGCATGTTCAGGACCAACACCGGGATAGTCCAGACCAGCACTGATGCTGTGCGTGGGCTGCACTTGGCCCAGATCATCTTGCAAGATCAACGAGCGGCTGCCGTGCAGCACACCTATGCTACCGCGTTGAATGGAAGCGGCATGTTGGTCAGAGTCCAATCCTAAACCAGCAGCTTCTACGCCAATTAAGCGCACCGTTTCATGGTCCAGATAAGGATGGAAAATGCCTATGGCGTTACTGCCACCTCCCACGCAAGCAATCACCACATCGGGCTGTTGCTGAGCCATACCCAGCCGCTGAAAAAGCGTAGGCATTTGTTGTAGGCATTCTTTACCGATGACGGTTTGAAAATCACGCACCATGGTGGGGTAGGGGTGCATGCCTGCTACCGAACCAATAAGGTAAAAAGTGTCGTCTACGTTGGCCACCCAGTCGCGTATGGCATCGTTCATGGCGTCTTTAAGGGTGCAGCTACCCGTAGACACAGGCACCACCGTAGCACCTAGCAATTTCATGCGCTGTACGTTGGGGTTTTGGCGTTGTATGTCTTCGCTGCCCATATAGATGACACACTCCAAACCATAGCGCGCACAAATGGTGGCTACTGCTACGCCGTGTTGTCCGGCACCAGTTTCGGCGATGATGCGTCGTTTCCCCATACGTAATGCCAGCATGGCTTGGCCTATTACGTTATTGATCTTGTGTGCGCCAGTGTGGTTTAGGTCTTCGCGCTTTAGAAAAATACGCGCACCACCGGTTTCTTCACTCAGTCGTTTGGCGTAATAAATAGGGGAGGGCCTACCTACGTAGCTAGCCAACTCTTCCGTGAACTCTGCGATAAACGCAGGGTCGTGACTATAGTGCTCATAGGCCAGACGTAATTCTTCTACGGCTTGCGATAAGGTTTCGCTGATAAAACAGCCACCAAAAGGGCCAAAAAAACCTTCTTTAGCCAGCGGGTCGCTGTGCGAATATGTGGTCATGCGGTACTCCTGTGCACAGCGTCTGATCTGTGCAATAGCGGTATCAATAGTGAGCGATAGCACGCCCTGTGCTACATGTGCATGTCAGCCATAGTGGGGTAGCGAACCAGTGGTGAGAGCACTAGCTCAGCGCACTGGGCTTGCTGGGTATGGCTTAATGCCAGCACCACTTGCTGACAGGCTAAGAACACGGCTTTAGCCAAACTGGTGCCGTTTAGCCAATGTCCTGTCAGGCAGGCACAGAACAAATCGCCAGTTCCCTTAGGGGCGGCATCAATACGCGGATGTGTGATGACCTCGGTGTCGGTGTGAGTGACTAGAATCACTTTCATCTCGCCAGGTACCCACGTATCAGGTGCGGCGCTGGTGACGGCAATCCATTGGGTCTTAGCCGAGAGCAAACTGCGAGCGGCTTTGATGACGCTTTCTACGTCATGCACGGGTAAGCCACTGAGCTGCTCTAGCTCAAAGCCGTTGGGTGTGAGCCCATCAGCCATGGGTAGTAAGTCGCGGCTATAGGTTTGTACGAGTCTATCGTCCACGTAAATGCCGTGGTCGTGATCACCCAGTACTGGGTCAATGACGATACGCGGATTCATGCCGGCTCTGGACAAGTTATGAGCCCAGCGCAGCAAGGTCAGCGCTTGTGTAGGATCGCCTAGGTAGCCTACTAATAGCGCTCGTAACGAACGTAAAGCTCCTCTGGCAGCCAGATCCTGTAAGTAGCCCTCAAACCACTCTATGGGTATAGGACCGCCGTGCATAGACGGGTAGTGTGGCGTATTGCTAAACAGCACGGTGGGCACAGCAGCAACGGATAGTCCTAACGCCTCTAGTGTGGGAACGGCGACATTATTGCCCACGCGGCCATACACCACTTGCGACTGTACGGACACCACATCAATGGGTAGCGGTTTCATGGCAGCTCCTGCGGCGGGGCATCATCGGTATCGCTGGCGCCAGCAGTGGGCCAGTAGTAACTATCCGGTAAGGGTCTGGCACCAAAAATAGCTTGGCCTACACGCACCACGGTTGCACCTTCTTCGATGGCAATTTCAAAGTCACCTGACATCCCCATAGAAAGCTCGTCCATGCTGATGCCAGCGGGGGCAGTTTGTCGTAGCTGGTCACGTAAATTGCGCAGCAAGATAAAGCACTGTCGTACCCGTTCTGCCTCGGCAGAAAACAACGCCAAGGTCATCAAGCCGCGTACCCGTAGAGCAGAAAAAGCCGGAAGTTGCTCTACAAAGGCCTGCACATTATCTGGCTCTAAGCCGTATTTACTGGCTTCGCCCGAGGTATTGACCTGCACAAACACATCCAAGGATCGACCTTCGGCTTGCAAGCGGCGGTCTAAGGCTTCGGCCACACGCAAGCTATCTAGGGCTTGGAATTCACTGGCAAATTTGGCCACCAGCTTAGCTTTGTTGGTTTGTAAATGCCCGATCACAGACCAGTGCAAATCGGTGAGGTCTTGCATGGCTTCCCATTTACGGTAGGCCTCTTGCACCTTGTTTTCGCCTAATAGCGTACAACCAGCAGCATGGGCCAGGCGCAAGCTGGACTCAGGTTTGGTTTTGCTAACGGGTAGCAAGCGCACGCTGGCTGGGTCGCGTCCTACGCGATGGCAGGCGGCGGCAATGCGGGCTTGTACCGCGGCAATGTTGTGTTTGAAATCATCTACCGAAGTAGCTTGAGGATATAGCCCGTGTTTGTCGTGGCGGGTTTGAGTGCCTATAGCTTCCGACATTACTTACCCCTTTTTGATCAAGGATGAAACAGCTACCGTGCGCAGACGATAGAGAGCAAAGAATTGGTCTAGGTGTGGCTGGCTAGAAACATGGCATTGCGACAAAGACCTAACTGTTTTATACATCGTAAATGGACCAGTATTCATAGCCACTTTTTTCAAGGTGTATAGACCATTGTTTAAGCATGCCCAACTAGAGTCAGTCAAAGTATGGATGAATGATCCTGTACATGAAGCCTTGCCGCTGCATGTGCGCATACGCTTGGCCGTAAGACAGCTCATTTTGGATGGGGCATTGAAAGCAGGGCACCCGCTGCCAGCCTCACGCGCCTTAGCAAAATCCTTAGGTGTATCGCGCGGAACCGTAGAAGAGGCCTACAGCCAATTGCATACCGAAGGGTTCATTGAGCGGCGCGTAGGCAGTGGTACCTTTATCTCTGAGCAAGTACAGCGCTTACCTGGGCGAGGTTTGGTCAGACGCTCTAGTGCTCCCAAACCGGCTTTACGCTTAAGCCAACGTGGCAGTGCGATGTTTAGCAGCGGTGGTTTGCGAGACTTTGTGGCGCCTCGAGCCTTTGCGCCTGGCGTACCGGAAACGCGCAATTTCCCCTTGCATACGTGGGAGCGTTTACAGCGCTTAGAGATTAAAGAATATGGCACCCAAGCCTTGTTGCACAGTGAGCCGCAGGGCGTAGAGTCATTGCGCCGTGCGATTGCGGATTACGTTAATTTAGAGCGCGGAGCACACGCTACGCCAGATCGAGTTCTGGTGCTGACCAGTTCGCAGCAAGCCCTCACGCTATGCGCCACGGTGCTGTTGGATGCCGGAGACCGAATCTTTGTGGAAGATCCGGTATATCACGGGGCGCGTAAAGCCTTTGATGCGGCAGGGTTGCAGTGCGTACCTGTGCCCTTGGATGCAGATGGGATGAAAGTAGAGCAGCTACAGGCAGCCCAAGCTGAGGTTGCCGCCAAAGCCGTGTTTCTAACGCCATCGCATCAGTTTCCCACGGGGGCGACGTTAGCACTAGAAAGGCGCTTGGCCATTATCGAGTGGGCGCAGCGTGAGCAGGCATGGATTATCGAAGACGATTACGACAGTGAGTTTCACTACGCCAGTAAACCCACGGCTTGCGTACAAGGCTTAGACCCGCATGAACGCACCATTTACATAGGCACATTCAGCAAGTCGTTATTCCCAGGCTTACGCATAGGCTATATGGTGCTGCCGCCGCAATTGGTGGCCCCGATGACTGTTGCCCGTACCTTATTGGATGGGCATAGCGCACCCTTGCCACAGCTAACGCTAGCGCGCTTTATAGAGGGCGGACATTTCAGCGCACACATACGTACCATGCGTGCTGTCTATGCCGAGCGGCGCGATGTACTAGAACGTTTGGTACGTACCTATCTGGTTGATTTTCTAGAGCCTCGCGTGCCTAAAGGGGGCATGCAAATGCCGTGCATACTGACTCAGGATATTCCTGAAGCGGTTGCGGTAGAAACCGCCAAACGCGCGGGTATAGATCTGTTGGGCTTAACGGCTTTGCATGCATCAACCAAGCATAAGGCCGGGTTTCTAATGGGCTTTGCTGCGCACACTCCGGGTGAGATGGAGGTGGGGGTTAAAAAACTGGCGCATGTGCTGCAGGCCTTAAAGCCGTAAAAAAAGGCCGCTTTCTCAGAGCGGCCTAACGTCACACACTTACTCTATGCACCTAGAAACGGGCGGTTAATCCCATACGTATGGTGCGACCTGGAGCGGGCAGGGCGGTGCGCGCCATAGGGTCTAGGTAGTACTGATTGGTGATGTTGCTCACGGCAAGGTCTACATTCAGGTTTTCGTGAATTTGGTAGCTGGCGTAGGCATCAAAGACTAGGATGGGGTTCCAGTAGTTGCTTTTATTGAAGCCCCAAGAGTTCATGGCCGTTTCATCCTTGTTTTTGGCTTCACTGTGGTACACGGCCCTAGCACCTATCAATAGGTCTTCATTGAATAAACGAGCCCCTACATCTAGGTTGAGTGAGTACTTGGGTTGCAAGCTAGTACGGGCAAACGTTCGAGGAAAGCCGCCATCCACGCAACTAGGCATTTCACCCCCAGTAGAAAAACCAGGAATGGGGGTAAAGGTTTGAGCGTAATCGTGGTCGCACAATTGTTGTTTAATGCGGTAGGTACCACCAAAATTGGCAAAGTATTTACCTGTATCTATACGCGTTTGCAGCTCAATCCCTGACATGGTTTTTTCGGCAAACTGCGTAATATTGAAGTCCCAATCTCTATCTATGTAGTTTTTGATGCGGTTGTGGAAGTAGTTAACCTTCAGGTCAGCATATTCTAGGCTAGGGAAAAAGCTTGACAAATCATGCACATAACCTATTTCCCAGTTGTAAGCGTGTTCAGGGTTACCGGCCACACCCGTAGAGCGCTTATTGCTGCCCGCCATTGCTAGTGATGATTCAAATAGGCTGGGGAACCGCACAAATTCGTTATAGCGGGCGTAAACGCGTATATCGTCGGTAATGAAGGCAGTGAGCCCAATATGCGGTACCCAAGCGTGGTCTTTTTGTTTTTTGGGTTTCTCCCATTTGTCCTTAATTTCGGACTCGTCTTGGTACACCGGTTTGCGACCGCCGCCGCTTGTGACGGGGATGTATTTGTTGACAGTGCCTTCTTGGCCTTGGGCATTTGTGACTTGCTCAGTGGAGTCTATCTCACCGTTAGTAAAAGGGTTGTTGGCGGCATAACCTCTGTGGTTGTCGCCAGAGGGCACATAGACGCTTTCTTCGGTGTAGCGGTATCCGTTGATTTTTCCTTGCTGTAGCTGATCACCACTGAACGTTTCAATGTCCATGAGTGGGCCATCAACAAAGCTTGGGTCGAAGTCGTACGCGACTTGCCAGTCTTCTTTGTACTTTTCGTAGCTAGGAAGGAGATCCTGAATAACTTTGTTTTCATATTCAGTCACCTCCTGATCGCTCATTAAACGTTGTACACGGTAGTTGTACCCCTTCAGGGTTGGTTGAGTAGCCCAGTGAGGATGTTGCTGGCTACGCATGTCGGCCAGCTTGTCATCGTAAGACCAGTAGTCGCTATATCTGGCTCCTGCATTGACTTGTAGCCAGTCAGTAGGGCGCCAATCGAAGTTAAAGCCAAAATTCCATTGTTGGCGCGTCCCCGATCGTGGCCCCATGTGATTAATCCCCCATGTGAGCTCAGTTAAATGCTTCAGATCTTCTGAGGCATCGCGCTGTTTCAACTTTTCTCTGGTGAAATCTGCCGACACACTCAAATCCAAGGTGGGATGTAAGGTCATGGCATTGCTAAGGTTAAAGCCAGTACGGCGGTGGTCGGTAATTTGTAAGGCGCGCGCAGTGATGTTGTAACGGCCATCTTCGTTAGGGGCTTTATCTGGTGGCGTGTTAGGTATATTGGCGCACGCAGGCATATCTCTACCGTTTATATGGCAGTCGGTATAGTTATCCCAGTCGTTATCTCGGCCATTCCAGCCATCCCCTTGGGTGCCAAAAATAACATCACCATTCTGATGTCGTGCGCTATCACTTTGTGTAAGCCAGACGCCGGCTTTGAAGTTAATGTAGGGGTTGCCCTCAGGGTTCCACGCGTAATTCAGGTTCCACGTGTCTTGTTTAACTCTGCTATAAGGGTTTTCATTTTGAGCGATGGTTTTATTGCCATAACCATCTAAAGCATGCACGGCCCAGACCACATTCCAAGGGACGTTTTCTCCAAATTTGTGGTTACTGCGCATATAACCCATGTCGATGGTTTGATCATGAGGCAGGCGCAGCGTGCCTTTGAGCAGCGTGGTTTCTAGTTCGCTAGATGTGTTTAATATCTCATCACCCGGCTGGTAGTATTTTGCAATGTAGCTCACCCTAGGGAAGGTGTAAGAGGGGTGATTATCTTGCTTCGCTTGTTCTTGCCAACTGTCGTGCTCGTATTTGTCGCTATTGTTTTTACCACTAAAGTAATTGCCACGGGTTCTGTAACTGTAAGCGGCCAGTACGTCTAGGTGCTCACTTTTATTGGCAATGGCAAGGCGGTAAGAGTGATCTTCTAAATTGAAATCTTTGCCGCCATTCCCAGTTTTAGGTAAGCGAGCTTGAGCAATATCACTAGGCAAAATCACGCCATTGGTACCGCCTTTATCAAACACAGCACCCGGTATATCCCTATAGTCTTTACCAAATACCCCAAAAGAGCGCTCATTGGGTTTGGTGGAGTTTGTCGCTGTCTCTGCTTTCAGCTCAATCCCAAAACTCTCGCCGTGTTTGATGATATCGTCCACCTGTAGTGTGCGGATTTGTACCGTACCCCCCATACCAACGGGGCCCGTGCTACCGGACACGCCTTTTTCCACCAAAATACTGCTGATCATATTGGGATCAACATAGTTGCGGTTGGCCACGCCCGCTGGCCCTAACCAGACAGAGGTGGCTTGTTCTGTTCCATCTACCGTTAAGGGAATACGGCCTTCACCTTGGATACCGCGGATGTTCGGGTCTAACGCACCGCTATTGCGCGAATCACCTGCATAGACACCGTTTAAACCTTTGAATAAATCGCCCGCTGAGCTACCTTTGTACAGTTCTATTTCGTCTTTACCCGCATACACATTAGAGATGTCTTTGGCGTATACATCCGATTTTCCTACCTCATCAGGCGTTTCCTGATTGCCTTTAACCGTAATGGTTTGCAGTTTTGATGTACGGTCTGTACTGCTAGATGCGCTACCTGGAATCCCTACTGGTTGTGCCTGCACATGCCCAGCATAAAATGCCAAAATCATGGCGTATACCAGCGGTTTAAGCGTGTGTTTTTTTTCTAATGGTGATGAAACGGCGTACATAAAACGAACCCCAGCCCCGTGTGTTAAACAAAAATCCCCGTGCGCCTAGAGGGCGCTTTTTGATGTGGTGACCAGGCAAGTTGAGGGCTATACCCATCGATGCTGCTTGGCACCGGGATATTATGCTTATCAATAAGAATAGTTATCACTTAGATTTGTATGCGTGACGGAGCAATTTCTATGCTGCGGCATAACGAGGGTGTCAATGCGGGGTGACACGCTACGACTTTAGATGCGCGAGCAGTGTGGATGAGGGATGTTGGTCACGCGTAGTCGTCTAGATAAAGGTGCTGTTATAGGCGTTTATTGCCAAAAATAGATTTAGGAGATCGACCAAAATACCGAGTGAATGCAACGGAGAAGTTGTTGGGGTATTTGTAGCCCACTTGCCAAGCCGTTTGAGCAACCTGTAGGCCCGATTCCAGTAGGGTATAGGCTTTGCGCATACGTAGTTCGAGTAGCAAGCCTATGGGCGTGTTGTCATACAAATAACGAAAACCCTCTTTGAGTTTGTGCTCGTTGATCCCCACGGTTGTGGCTAAGTATTCGACGGTAATGGCTTGGTCCAACTGCGAACTGAGCAGGTCGCGTGCGCGTTCTACTCGTTGTATGTCTTCTACCGAGAGTGGTGCTGCGGGTTGGGGAGTAGTGGGGGTAAGACGATTGAATTGCTCAGCGAGTAAGCTGAGAGCATGAATATGCAGATTCAGTTTTTGTGTATGCAGTGGTTGGTCGTGATTGCTAGGCTGCATATAGCGAGTCAACGCAGCGGCATGTGCCATCGTGGCTTGGCTGCTGCTGTGGAAAGAGAGCCTATGTAGGCCGGCACAATCCAAGAGCTGAGTCGCTCGTTCTGAGCCCACATATTTATGTAGTGCTGATTCACTGATGATTAAACGTAGCTGCGATACAGACTGATCTTCTTGATAGTGGCGCTCACCGCGTAGTGAGTGAAAGGCTGTCACCGTGGTGTGACCGGCTTTGAACAGTAGGTCGGGGGTGCGTTCTCCCTGATAAGCGGACTCCCCTTGTAAGCCTACGGTAATGACCATGACACGGCCTGCATGCGGGCCTTGGCTTTCTTCTACCAGAGAAAAGCTAGGGTGATAGTGCAGTCGTCCCAATGAAAAACCGGGTTCTAGCTCTACTGAGTCAGCGTAACAATGGCCTAACTCATCAGGCAGTTGCAGCCGTACTCTGCCATCCTGAAGTACATGCCTAGATCTGGGCTCTTCAGTGGTTAAACGATAGCCCTGTTTACGCGTACTCATGATTTCCCCTAGTCATAACGTCTCGCATATGAATCTCTACGTTTTGCATAGATCTTAATGTGAATTATTCTCATTTAGTGTATATCATTTCTCTCTGATGTAGCGATAGCGATTGAAAAGTAACGAGTAGAGGTAAGAAATGATGTCGTACCACGCAACAGAACCAGCCGTTTCTATAGAGTCATTGGGTAAACCACATGCCTTACAGCCCTGTTGGGATATGCAATTGGCAGGATTGAGTGCTGATGCCTTGCAACTGGCATTGCAGCACGGTGTATTTACACAGCTAGATCAATGGCTGTCAGCAGCAGAGTTGGCCCTGCGATTGGGGTTCGATGCCACCAATACGGATTATTTCCTGGAGCTATTGAGTGGTTTAGGGCTGGTGGAGTGTCAAGGTGGCACTGTCAGACTATACCGGAATACCTCTGACAGTAGACGTTATCTCAATGCTGCATCACCGTTGTATTGCGGGGATGCTTTGTTATTTAGACACACGATTTTGCGACGTGTGGGTACACAGCTAGAGGGCTTGCTCACAACAGGAGTCGTGGATGTGCCCGAGCCAGAACGAGTACAAAAAGGGTGGGCAGAGGCCGCACGCCTACAAATTGCACAAGAACAACTCGCCGTGACCACAGAGGTGGCGTGTGAGTTAGTGGCAGGCTTGCCGGAGTATGAGAAAGCGCAACGCTTATTGGATTTGGGCGGTGGCCCTGGTTTGGTTGCCATTGCTTTAGCGCAGCAGCAACCCGAGTTGCAGGCCGTGGTATTTGAATATCCCGAAGCAGCAGAGGTGGCGCAGCAACGCATTGTGGCTGCAGGCCTAGAGCGCCGCGTACACACTATGGCGGGTGATTTACTCACGGATGGGTTTGGGGCGGATTACGACATTATCTGGTGTTCGTCGGTTTTGCATTTTGTGCCAGATATAGAGACGGTACTACAGCGCTTGTATCAGGCTTTACGTTCTGGTGGTGTGCTGGTGTGTTGCCATGCCGAAGTGCCTGCAGAAGCGCATAAGGCTACCGCTGTATTGCATTACTACTTGCATATGCGTATGCAAGGCCGACAGGTTTGGCCAGAGGGGCAATTAGCTCAGAAGTTGCAACAGGTGGGATTTACACAAATACAGCAGTACGACGCCGTGCGCTTTCCTGTCGCACCGGTAGCGGCTGTGATTGCACGTAAGGAATGAGGGTAGGAACAATGACAGCGTGGAGAATGTGGGGCGCACAGCTACTGTTTGGTTGGATGAATTTGGTATTGGCTGTACCCAGTATTTATTTACTGTTGGGCATGCCATTAGTGATGCGTCAGCATGGTTGGTCTGGCACTGAAATAGGGTTGTTCCAGTTGGCCGCATTGCCAGCTATTTTTAAGTTGTTGCTGGCTATGCCTGTGCAGCGAGTACGACTAGGTACTGCACATTTTGTGAATTGGCTATGGGTGATGGCCGTCTTGCTGTTGATGTTGTACGTGGGTATAGGCAAGGCCAACCTGATTAATGACCGTGTGTCCCTGTTCGCATTAACCTTTGGCATCAGTATTGTGGCGACTTGGATGGATATTCCATTGAATGCGTTGGCGGTTCAGTACTTACCTCGCGCTGAACAGTTACGAGCAGGCAGCATACGGTCGGCAGCCTTGTTTTTGGGCGCTATCATCGGGGCGGGTGTGATGGTGCTGGTACAGGCTAAGTGGGGGTGGCAAGCACCGTTTGTCATGATGGGCGTAGCGCTGCTACTAGGGTGCATACCCTTTGCATTTTTACGCTCCAAAGCCGGATTGCAGAGCGAGGCAACGACACACGCACCTACAGGCTTCGTGGCTGACTGGGCCAGCTTTTTTGGACAAGAGGGCGCTAAACAATGGACTAGTCTACTTCTGACTAGCTTTCCATTTATCGGCGCAGTGTGGTTTTATTTGAAACCCTTGATGCTGGATCAAAACATGCCATTAGAAGAGGTGGCGTGGACAGTAGGGATAGCGGGTGGTATCACCGGAGCCGTATTTAGCTTGTTAGGAGGGCGTCTGGCCTCATTTTTAGGGGCCGCACGCGCCATTCCTATTTATCTATTGGCCGCGTTGTTGTCATTATCACTGTTGACGGTAGCCGTATGGGCAGAGTGGGGGACTACATGGCTAGTGGTGATTGCGCTGAGTATTGCTGCCAGTATGGGGGCGGTGTCAGCATTGTTATTTGGGCTAACGATGTTTTTCACACGTCGTCAACGCAATGCCTCTGACTATGGCTTGCAATCAACCATTTTTACCCTTGCACGCATGGCGGTCCCTATTCTGGCCGGTGTGATCTTAGATCACTTTGGTCACGTAACTATGCTGAGTGCCTTAACATTAGGCGTACTGTTTGCGTTCGTGTTGTCATGCAGAGTGCGCCATAGTGTGGGTGTGAGTACAGAAGCTTTGTTGCGTAACCAGTAATGCGCAAGCCGTTACGCTTCCATCGCCGCAATATTCGCCGCCAAATAGCTAGCCTCAGGCCATTTGGCGAAATGCGCTTTTGCGTATTCCAAGGGGCTGAGTTTGGTTTTATCTAACCTGACTACTGTGGCGCGTTCTGGCGCTTTAGAGAAATCTATGCCATGACGTTGCAGCAGTTGAATGAGCTCAACACCATTCTCGTATAGTGCAGCTAAGTGGTACGCCCCTTTTTCTAAGCCTTTTCGGGTGGCGTACATTTCGTCTAGATTGGCACCGTTTACTATGAGCATGTTGACGGCTGTGGGAGCATTTTTGATGATTCCCCAGCACAGAGCAGAACTCAGATGTGTAGGCTCTACCGGAAATTGCAGAAAAAACTCGATGGCATCGCCATTGTTCTGGCACGCCGCATCGTTTAGCAAACTGTAGTTGTCGCGTGAGGTTTGGGTGGCATCACACCCTTGCTCTACCAAGTAGTTGGCAAAGTCTCTATCCCACGCATAGCACAACAATTGGCTTAAGGCATTGCGGTTTTGGCAGCCTTTTTTATTGATGTCAGAGCCTTGTTCTATCAAGAACTTGGCCATGTCCAGTTTGCCTGCGGCTATACATGTCAGCATGGCGTTATTGCGTAGAAAATTACCCAGTTCGATGTCTGCACCGGCGGCAAGTAACAGGCGAACGGCTTCTTTGTTTTCATTCAGAGCAGCGGCATGTAATGGCGTGCCGGTTTCTTGTGTACTCTTTTTGAGCTGCGCGGGTTTTACGTTTACTAGTCGCTCTTTGATTAAGGCTAGGTCGTTGATGACGCAGGCATAGAGTAATGAGTTGTCGTCTGTCATGTTATTTCACACTGCCTATATTTCTGTCAGCCTCCGCACCTTCTAGCATTAGCGTTGTTTCTTCTATGCGTAGAAAACGACCATCGCTATCTAACTCGCCAAACAAATATACCTCTTGCACCACGGTGGAACCATCGCGCTTAGTCACATAGACGCAGTGCCTATCAGCGTAACGATTGCCATCGTGTAATTCGTCTAGTACCTCAATACGTGCGGACTCTACCACTTCACGCAGTTTACGTATGTGCTGACTGAAAGCGGCATGATCATCCCAAACGCCATTGGTGCGTTGTCGGTAGTGTGGGCTGAAGTGACGATTTATCACGTCCTTTAGAGGTAGATCTTGTTGATTCAGTAATTGATCTAGCACGGTGTGTATGCTGACAGCGCTCATGATTTTTCCCTATGGATGCGGCAACGTAATGGGGTTGCTTTGTAGTATAAAGGGCGATGCTTGATTTGCAGATGCAAGGGAGGTCTACGAGTGCAGACGTCAGCCTTTTGAGTATGCATAGAAAATCAGGGGATGTAGCCCTAAAGTTTGGTCTATCTGTTATAGATAGTGGCTGTTGTACGGATGTAAAGAGACAATGAAAAAAAATTATGATTTAAAAGATTATCCCGTTCATACCGTAGAAAAATTGCGTTTTCGCGATACGGACTCGCAAGGGCATTTGAATAATGCGGTCTATGTCACGTTGATTGAGATGGGTAGGGTAGACATCTTGTTCGACCCCAAGTACGGGTTGGATCATGAAAACAGTATGTTCATGTTGGCGCATATCTCCGTGGACTATTTGGCAGAAATCAACTGGCCAGGTTCAGTGGTGATAGGCACCAAAGTCACCCACATAGGCAATAGCTCCTTCACGACTGAACAGGTGATTTTTTCAGGTGACGTATGTGCCGCTGTAGCGAAAACAGTGATTGTGTTGGCGGATAAACAAACACGTCAGAAAAAACCATTAACGGATCAAGCCAAAGCAGCTTTGGCTTTACTGTACTAAGAACAACAAATAACGTGGCGATGGCGAGTAGTCTGTCGTCGTTGGTGGTGGTGTCTGGCATAACGATAAGGGAGCAAGCATAGAGGTGCTGAGCGTTATGACCAAGCAGGTAAAAGAGGTGGGTGGAAGTGAAGCCGTTGAAAAAAGTGCTAGGGGTGGGGATGTTATGTGTGGGCGGCAATGTACAGGCCGCAGCAGTGGATTTTCCAGACTGTACGGTGATGGCATATAGCATCGGTGCACCGGTCACTAGCATGATAGAAATAGTGAATCCAGAGGCAACAGAGGGGTACTTTAATACGCCTCGTGGTGAAGGTAGGTTATGTATCTGGAAGCTGAATATGGCAGGAAAAGAGCTGATCACCGCGAAAGATTATGCTGCCAGCATAGGGTTGCTTACCGCTGAGATTAAGCGTGATCCCGCATTACCTAGCAAAGAAGATGCCATCGCAGCAGGTACTGCCCACGAGGTGATGGGTGAGCCGTTTGATAATGCATGGGTATGGTTTCCGTATACAACGTTAGACCCGTCCGAGGTGTTGGGCATGCAAGCCCCAAAACTGGTGGTAGGAGGTGTCAGCATAGAAGTAAGCTCGACTTTTTTCCCTGACATACTGACTGACTTGGATGTGGCGTGGGCGATGGAAGCAAATAAGCGTTTATACCAACTCTATTTACAGCAGTAGAGTGCTTATTTCTGCCCTACAGCAAGTAATTGGTCATAACGCACTCTTACTTCTCGTGTTTGGGATAAACTTGTCTCACTGAACAAAGAGTGACGATATGACTGAAGAAATTTCTGCCAGCCAACATGCTAGGGAGCAGTTTATAGAGCGTAATGGCCTACAAGCTGAGGCTAGCGGCATGCCGCGTATTGCAGGCCGCTTAATAGGCATTTTTCTGTTGGATGGTGGCCCTATAAGCTTTGCTGAATTGGCCGAACGTTTGCAAGCCAGTAGGGCAAGTATCAGCACCAATACACGCTTACTAGAACGCGTGGGCATCATAGAGCGTGTCTCTATACGTGGAAAGCGCCAAGATTTTTTTCAGTTGCAGAACAACCCGTTTGCATTGGCGGTAGAGCACAGCATACGCGAATCGGTACGCTTTAATGGTTATGTAGACGAACTGTTAGAGCACGGCGATTTACCGCCGGAAGCCACCGCACGTGTGCAAGCAGCCAAAGACTTCCATATAGAAACGGTGAAAGCATTAGAAGAGTTAAAAACGAAGTTAGTGGAAACGGGCTGGTCTGTGCCAGCCGCTTCCACTAAACCGTAATTTCAGCGTTCAGCAACGGTGCTTCTTGTGTACGACGAGCCTTAGCACCTACTCACATCACCCGTTGACGCTAACTATCTTTAAGGTAGAGGACGGACAGAGCGTTACGGCTGCAAGCGATGCTAAAGGGGTAAATTCTTTACAGCGCACGTCCTAAAATCTGTCCCGGCCAGCCTTCTACCTCAAAGGTGGCAAGGCGCTTGTAGCCACAGGATTCATAAAATCGTATTAAGGCACCAGTGCCGCCGCCATAGCAATCCACACGCAAGTGTGTGAGCTTGGCGACGCGGGCTTGATCATCTGCGAAAGCCAGCAACCGTTTGCCTACGCCGCGCGCTTTAGCGTTGCGGGAGGCAATCAGTAGTCGCACGTAGAGTTCAGGTTCGGTGGCTGCGGGTACGTAAGGCATCGCATCGCCCAACACCAAGGCAGCCAAGATAGTGCCGTTAGGGTCTTCAACTACCCATGCGCCGGGCAGAGAACAGGCTTCGGAAACTCTGGCTTGTTGATGTGGTTGTGCTGACCACGGTTCTACACCCCATTGCTGTTCATTGCCAATAGTCAGAAACCAGGCCACTACCTCATCGAAAATGGCTAATACGGCGGGTGCATCAGCCGCGCTGGCGCGGCGTATGATCAAGTTACTCATAGTGTGCTGTTCGTTAATACTCTTTGACTAAGGTGAGCGAGGTGCGCACCGTGTGAAAACCCAGTCGTTCATACAGCGCTACGGCGCCAGTAAGGCTTTGCGAGTCCACGCTTAATACGGCTACTTCCAGACCTTCAGCTTTAAAAGCGTGCAGTGCATGCGCAATTAATGCACTGGCAAGGCCTCTGCCCCTAGCGGTAGATGTCACGCCTACCACTTGTATGTAGCCAAAACGACATCTGCGAGCTGGCCAATCCTCTTTGGGGACGGCGCAGATGATGGTGGCAACGACGGCCTCACTGCCCTCAGCAGTAGGCGCTTTAATCACGAACGATAAATCGGTGCGTGTAGGGCCTCGCTGGTTATCGCGCAGCCATTCCTCTTGGCTGACAGGTTGCGATCCCCAGTGGTCTCGGAAGGCATCGTTATGTACACCACGTGCGGCCTCTTCGTTGCCTATGTAGCTCTCTATACGATAACCCACTGGTAAAGGACGAGTAGGTAGGGCGTGTGCAAGGCTGCGTTCTAACTCTAACCATGAGCGAATGCTTCTATAGCCGTGTGCTTCTACTAGCTTACAACTGGATTGAACGGAGTCCCATGCGGCGACAGCAAGTAGGGCGGGGGCGTAAGCATCTAACTCTGCAAGAAACTGCTGCCCACGTTCTTCTTGCCACGCCAGTAAGGCTGAACCTATGCCTTCGCCACGCCTATCTGGGTGCACCATACCCTCTAAATCTACCCAGATAATGGTGTTGTGTGTAGGGCTACCAAACACCAAACCGTAAGCCACAGCACGCCCTTGTGCATCCAAGCCTATGGCAGAATCGTGCTCTAAGTTGATGCTGGGTTCTTCAAAAGTAAGGGTGTAGTCATTGGCACTGGTAGATTCCCAAGGGGAGTCCACGGTATTGCAGGCATGTGCCAGTTCTACCAGCAAGGGGATATCGGCGTGCTGCACACGACGCCACTGCAGTCCTGCAACATGTTCAGGTAATCGCACAATCGGTGATACGGACACACGGTGCTTCAGTGTGATGGATGTTGTCATTGTTGTTGATGTGGTTAGGGGGAGTCGCTGGGGGTGGGGATTTCCCAGTATCCAAATAGCGCTAATCCGGCCGCTTCTGCTAGCGCAATAGAAGCATGGTTGTCGGCTTGGCTGCGGTATTGCAGCTCGTAGTGCTGTGCCATGGCATAACGGCCTACAGCACGCACTAACTTGGTGGCGTGTCCTTGACCGCGCACCGTAGCAAGGGTGAACACACCTAGGTCTACGATGTGTTCATTACCCCATGGGTAGATGCTGGCTGCACCGATAAGTGTGCCGCTTTGCTCCCAGACACCAAAGGCCGCCCAGTCGTCTATCGCCACTTGGGCCATGTCCAAATCGTCATCGCTAGTGTGGTATTCCAACTCGGAAAATGACATGGCATCGTCTGCGGTCAGTTTGCGAATAGCGGGGCTGTCAGGCTCGCTAAGCCAGCTCTGACGAACCTCATCGGGGACGTAATACAGGTGGTCTGCGCCGTGCATCACGATGCCTAGCTCTGACAGCGCGACACGCAAGTGGCTTTCAGTGACTAGTCCACTGTCATCCAGTGCGCCCTTGCTTTGTAAGGCTTCCGCAATGCTGGGTAGCAGGGCGACGTGGGTGTGTGCATTGCTAAGTGTGTGAAGAATCGTGACGCCTTCGTCTTCATCCAACTGAGGATTAATGACAATACTGAGGTGTTCATCGCTATACACAGTGTGGCCCATGAAGGGCTCTTGCCAGTATTGATAAATGGCTTCGGCAAATCGTGTCATGGTGTCTTTTATAAAAACTTCAGGATCAGGCCACGATGGTGGGGTGGACTGCTCATCTGCGGATGCCGGGTTGTTATGTGATGGCATAGTGGGCAAGGTGGAGGCAGTGAGCGCTGATCAGATATTCTGTATTCTAAAAATAGACCGTTCAGTCTAAGCTGAACGAACTAACTATACAAGTGTTTTTTAGTAGGGGTGTGTAGCAGTGGTAGTGGGAGGAACTACTGCGTTAAAAACCTAAGGAATCAAGCGGAGTGTGATCGCGTCATTTTTTGCCAACTATGGTCGATTTGAGAAATTTTCAAAGATGAGCGATGATTGATTTACTGCTCACCAAGCAGTGCATAAAAGCAGCAACGAAAAATCCACAAGTTTTTTCGAAGGCGAGAAAAATATGAGACAAACTCCCGCATTACGGTTGCATGTGCCCGAGCCCTCTGGCCGTCCAGGTCATGCTACTGACTTCTCTTATCTGCATTTACAACCTGCTGGTGCAGCAGCAAAACCCCCGTTAGATGTGTCCGCACGCGATACTGTCGATTTGGCGTATGGCTTGGTTCGTGTGTTAGACGATGACGGCGCAGCGGTAGGCCCGTGGGCCGCAGAGCTTGCGCCAGAGCTGCTGCGCAAAGGCATGCTAGCCATGATCAAAACGCGTGTGTTTGATGCGCGTATGGTGAATGCCCAGCGACAGAAAAAAATGTCTTTTTACACCCAAAGTTTGGGTGAGGAAGCCATTGGTGTAGCCCAGTCTATGGTGCTGGCCAAAGGCGATATGTGTTTCCCCTCGTACCGACAGCAAAACCTGCTAATCACGCAAGGTGTGTCGTTGGTAGACATGATGTGTCAGCTGTTTTCCAACGAGAAAGATAGGTTGAAAGGCCGTCAGTTGCCGGTGTTGTATTCGGTGCGTGATGCGGGTTTTTTCTCGCTGTCAGGAAACTTGGCCACACAGATGATTCAAGCAGTGGGCTGGGCCATGGCTTCTGCCATTAAGAACGACACCAGCATTGCGTCTGCATGGATTGGTGACGGTGCTACCGCAGCATCTGATTTCCAGACGGCTCTGACGTTTGCGCACGTTTACCAAGCCCCGGTGCTACTTAATGTCGTGAATAACCAATGGGCTATTTCCTCGTTTCAAGGCATTGCTGGCGGTGAAAATAACACCTTTGCAGCGCGTGGCGTGGGCAGTGGTATTGTGTCTATACGGGCGGATGGTAACGACTTTATCGCGACATACGAGGTGGCCAAATGGGCGGCAGAGCGTGCTCGCGCCAACTTGGGTCCAACCTTAATTGAATGGGTCACGTACCGTGCAGGCCCGCATTCTACGTCAGATGACCCGAGTAAATACCGGCCTGCCGATGACTGGTCGCATTTTCCATTAGGGGATCCCATTGCTCGCTTAAAACAGCACATGATCAAGCGCGCTATCTGGTCTGATGCCGAGCATGAAGCGGCTGAAAAAGCGGCATTGGAAGAGGTCATGGCTGCCCAGAAAGAAGCAGAAGCTTTTGGGACCATGGCTAACGAACAGGTCATTAGTGCAGCCAGCATGTTTGAGGATGTGTACGAACATGCACCGTGGCATTTGCATCATCAGCGTCAACAGGCGGGGGTGTAATCATGGAACAGCACAAACAAGAACATGATCTGGTCGATATGACCATGATCCAAGCGTTGCGCTCAGCCATGGACGTCATGCTAGAGCGCGACAATAATGTGGTGGTTTTTGGGCAGGACGTGGGCTATTTCGGTGGCGTATTTCGCTGTACTGAAGGCTTGCAGGCTAAATATGGTAAAAACCGCGTGTTTGATGCCCCTATCTCTGAAAGCGGCATTGTAGGAGCGGCAGTAGGGATGGGGGCTTATGGTTTGCGCCCCGTGGTAGAAATTCAGTTTGCTGACTATTTTTACCCAGCTACTGATCAAATCGTGTCGGAAGCGGCTCGTTTGCGCTATAGATCGGCGGGTGAGTTTACAGCACCGTTAACCATACGCATGCCGTGCGGGGGCGGGATTTTTGGTGGCCAAACGCACAGCCAAAGCCCAGAGGCGTTCTTTACCCATGTAAGCGGTATACGTACGGTAATGCCAAGTAACCCTTACGATGCCAAAGGGTTGTTGATTGCATCCATAGAAAATAACGACCCTATTATTTTCTTGGAGCCCAAACGTTTGTATAACGGTCCTTTTGATGGTCATCACGATAGACCTATCGTGCCGTGGTCCAAGCATGAAAAAGGCAAAGTGCCAGCGGGTTATTACAGTATTCCTTTGGATAAAGCCGCCATTGTGCGACCCGGCGAAGCCTTGACGGTTTTAACCTACGGCACGATGGTGCATGTGGCTTTAGAGGCGGCGAACGCGGCAGGTATTGATGCTGAAATCCTCGATTTACGCACTTTGTGGCCAGTCGATTTAGATGCCATTACCGAGTCGGTACGTAAAACCGGTCGATGTGTGATTGTGCACGAGGCTACGCAAACCAGCGGGTTTGGGGCTGAGTTGGCAACCTTGGTGCAAGAGCATTGTTTCTATCATCTGGAAGCGCCCATAGAGCGCGTGGCGGGGTGGGATGTACCTTACCCGCACTTGCACGAGTGGCATTATTTCCCTAGCCCTCAACGTGTACACGACGCTTACAAACGCGTATTAGGTAGTTTGCCTACCGCCAGACAATGCCACACAGGAGGTCAATAATGGGTATACATGTCATTAAAATGCCAGACATAGGCGAGGGCATTGCAGAAGTTGAGTTGGTGGGTTGGCATGTCAAAGCGGGTGATACCGTGGTTGAAGACCAAATCCTGGCTGATGTGATGACCGATAAAGCCACAGTAGAAGTACCGTCTCCGGTGAGTGGGGTGGTGGTCGCGCTGGGGGGCGAGATAGGTGAAGTGATGGCGGTAGGGTCTGAGCTTATACGCTTAGAGGTGGAAGGAGCAGGCAACGTGAGTGCGACGGCTTCGGCAGCACCTACCCCAGTACCTGCCAGTGCAGCACAATCGGTAGCGACGGATGCACCTACTTCGGCACCAGCAGTGGCTGCTGTATCAGTCGCTTCCACCACCACACAGCCAGCACCTTCAACAACCGCCGCTGTGGCACCAGCCAAGACAACGCCACCAGTCAGCAGCCCTCCCAAAGCTGCACGTACAGTGTCAGCACCAGTTGGAGCAGCGAGACAGGATGGCGCTAAGCCTTTGGCATCGCCAGCCGTACGCCAACGAGCGTGGGAACTGGGCATTGAATTGCAATATGTACCTGCCACCGGGCCAGTAGGGCAGATTACACACCAAGATTTAGATGCCTACATGCAGCAGTCGTCTGCAGCGAGTAGCGGTGTACATGCGCATAGCCAGCCCTTATTGCACGATGACGAACGTATAGACGACATTCCAGTTATTGGGTTACGTAGAAAAATCGCTCAAAAAATGCAGGAAGCTAAACGGCGCATTCCGCACTTCACCTATGTGGAAGAATTAGACGTGACCGAGCTAGAAAACCTACGAACCAAGCTGAATCACGAGTATGGGGAAGACAAAGGCAAGCTAACACTATTGCCATTCATCATGCGGGCGATGGTAGTCGCGCTTCGAGAGTTTCCGCAAATGAATGCCCGTTATGACGATGAGGCTGAAATCATCCATCGTTATGGTGCCGTACACATGGGGGTTGCCACGCAAACTGAAACGGGGTTGATGGTGCCGGTAGTGCGCCATGTTGATCAGTTGGATTTGTGGCAGGCTTCGCAAGAAACTGTGCGGTTAGCACGAGTGGCCAGAGAAGGGCGTGCAGCACGCGACGAACTATCAGGCTCTACCATTACGCTGACTAGCTTGGGGCCGTTGGGCGGCATTATGGCTACCCCCGTCATTAACCATCCAGAGGTAGCGATTGTGGGTGTGAACCGCATCGTAGAACGTCCGGTTGTTAAAGATGGCGCGATAGTGGTGCGAAAAATGATGAATCTGTCATCGTCCTTTGATCACCGAGTGGTTGATGGTATGGATGCTGCACTGTTTATTCAACGTATACGCAGCCTAATAGAGTGCCCAGCCTTATTGTTTGTGGAGGCACTATGACGCTACAAAAAAGCACGACATTGCTGATTGTTGGTGGTGGTCCAGGCGGCTATGTCGCCGCTTTACGGGCCGCCCAACAGGGTATTGCCACAGTATTGGTGGAAGGCAGTGGCGTAGGGGGCACATGTTTGAATGTAGGGTGCATTCCCTCTAAAGCATTGATCCATGCATCGGCAGAATTCCATCGTGCTACCCGCTACGGTCAAAAGACGTCGCCCTTAGGTATTACTACTGCAGCGCCTAGCATTGATTTGGGGCAAACGGTGGCATGGAAAGATGCCATGGTGAGTAAGCTTACGTCGGGCGTAAACGGATTGCTGCGAAAAGCGGGTGTAGAGCTAATTCAAGGTTGGGCTTGTATCTTGGATGGCAAAACTGTAGAGGTAGAGCACAGCGAAGGGCTAATGCGCGTGCAGTGTGAGCACTTGATGTTGGCAACGGGCTCACAAGCTGTGGCGTTACCGCATTTACCGTTTGGTGGTGACGTGTTGTCGTCCACTCAAGCCTTGTCTTTGGCGCAGGTCCCTACGCGTTTTGCAGTGATTGGTGCCGGATATATAGGCTTAGAGTTGGGAATGGCCTACGCCCGTTTGGGTAGTCAGGTCACGATTGTCGAGGCCAGCAATAGACTATTGCCAGGCTACGATGCAGACTTGGTGAAACCGGTAGAGGCCAGTCTGAAAGCGTTAGGTGTGCAATTGCAGTTGTCGTGTTCAGTTAAAGGGTTTGAGGCACAAACCAATACCCTAAGCTGGACAGGGCCAGACAGCGCTGAGGGCAGAGGGCAGTTTGATAAGGTGCTAGTGGCGGTAGGTAGACACCCGTTTACCAAAGGCTTTGGGCTAGAAAGCTTGCAGTTGGCGATGAATGGCAAGGCCATACGTGTAGACGATCAATGCCGTACCTCTATGCATCAGGTATGGGCAATTGGTGATGTCACTGGTGAGCCTATGTTGGCGCATAGGGCGATGGCTCAGGCTGAGGTGGCTGTGGATGTGATTGCGGGTAAAAATCGCCACTTTATGCCAGCTAGCATTCCTGCCGTATGTTTTACTGATCCTGAAATTGTCACGGCGGGTATCACGCCAGAGCAGGCAACGGCTTTGGGCATTGATTGCATCACGGGTATTTTCCTCTTTGCGGCAAACGGCAGAGCGATGACGATGGAAGCCTCAACCGGTTTTGTACGTGTGGTTGCTAGACGCGACAATCACGCCATTCTGGGCTGGCAAGCCGTGGGGGAAGGGGTAGCTGAGTTGGTCAGCACCTTTGGCCTATCGCTAGAAATGCAAAGCCGTCTAGAAGATATTGCTGGCACCATACATGCACACCCCTCATTGGGCGAAGCCTTACAAGAGGCAGCGTTTCACGCGTTAGGGCGTGGCTTACACCGATAGTCAGTAGAGGGGCAAGCCCCTCTACTTCGGTAGTGTGATTAGTACAGTTTGCCACCCAGTGGTACTGCTTTGTCAGGCGTGCACAGCACCACGCGACCTTGTTCATCAGGGAAACCTGTGACCAAGCATTCAGACATGATGGGGCCTATTTGTTTAGGTGGGAAATTCACCACTGCCACCACATGTTTACCTACTAACTCGTCTAGCGTGTAGAGATCTGTGATTTGCGCGCTGGATTTACGTTGTCCAATCTCAGGGCCAAAATCCACTACCAGTTTATATGCAGGGCGGCGAGCCTCGGGAAAGGTGTCGGCTTGGATAATGCGGCCTACGCGCAGTTCTACTTTTTCAAAATCATCCCAAGTAATGGTGTTCATGCCGGTGGGCTCCAAGGGTAAAAACCAGCGCTAAGGCTGTGAGCGGTAAAAGAATAAAGTGGGGTGCTGTCAGGGATACAGCAGCTAGGTATCTGTAGGTGCGATTACGCGTTTTCTAACAGGGCAGTAGCGATGGCTCTGGCTTGTGCTGAGCGGGCACTATGACCTTCTAAACCCGCACGTACCATGGCACCTTCCAGTATGAAGGCGAGGTGTTGTGCTAACGCAGTGCTACGCTCAGGCTGCTCAGGTAATAGCTCAGACACGTGCTGCTGCAATAAGGCTTCTACTTCTTCTTTGTGGGCGCGCACCGCTACTCTAGCGTTGTCACCAGCCGGAAACTCGGCGGCGGCATTTAACAGGCCGCAGCCTCTAAAGCCCCGTTCATACGCATCCTCAGCATGATCGGTATAGGCATCAAAAACGGCCAATACGCGTTCCGCAGGTGTGGTGGCCTGTTGTAAGCGCGTGGCATACAGCGACAGCCACTCTGCATGGCGATTCTCTATGTACGCCGCGATGAGGTCGGCTTTTGACGCGAAATTGTTATAGAGACTTTTTTTGGCGACATCGGCTTTTTTGACAATGGCATCAATGCCCGTAGCGGCAATTCCCTCGTTGTAAAACAAGGTCGCGGCTGCATTCAGTAATTTGTCGCGTGCGCTTTCTTTTTTGGCGGTAGAGAGAGTGCTCATCATCATAAACGTAAAAAGTAGGTAGACCAGTATACCTACTTTATGAATATCACGCTACGCTGAGTTCATTCATAAACATGCAGAGTAGGGCATGTACCTTGGGCTGCAATTGTCGTCCTATGGGCCACAGCAGGTGCAGTGCTAAGCCGTCGGTGGCCAGTTCGGGCAGTAGGGTAACAAGCTCTCCACGAGCGAGTTCGTCTTTGATGAGCCACGTGGCAAGTTGGGCTATACCTAAACCTGCTTTGACGGCTTCGACTTGTGCCTCGCCATTGGCAACGACGATACGACCTTCCCTAAAGCGGCGTTCTACATTGCCCGTGCTATGAGCCAGTAGCCACGGGCTGGTGCTGCCATCTGCTTTGCCATACAACACAGCGTCGTGTGTGAGTAGGTCGGCGAGAGTGTTCGGTGTGCCGTGGGTGGCGATGTGGTGGGGTGAGGCACAGAATACTAGGCGCTCTTTACCTAGGTAATGATGCCCAATGGATTCTGGCCATTGTTCGGGGCCGCCTATGCGCACAGCGATGTCTATGTTGTCATCGTGCAAGTCAGAGAACCGGTCAGTGAATGAGACCTGTGGTCGTAGGTGAGGGTATTGTTTAGCAAATGCCAACACCGCTGGCCATACATGTAGACGCCCAAAGGTGGCAGGGGCGTCTAAGCGCAAGCGACCAGTTGGTTCATGATGGTGGCTGGCCAAGACAGACTCAGCTTCTTTTAGCTCACGCAACACCCGTTGGCAGGTGGTGTAGAACGCTGCGCCGGCATCCGTAAGTGATAACCGTCTAGTGGTACGTTCAAATAAACGTATGCCCAGACGGCTTTCTAAACGCGCTACGCTTTTACTGACTGCAGAACTAGTGAGATGCAGTTGATCTGCCGCTGCGGTAAAGCTGCCAGCATCGGCCGTGACCACAAAATGCTCTATGCCTTTAAGGCGCTCTGTTTGGTTCATCGCGCATGCCTTAATTGGTGATTAATATTCAAAAATAATAAGAATTTATATCTGGGATAGGATTTTAATTCTTAAATAGACTGAGCTCCATGGTAAATGCTTCATGGAGTAAGTGAAATGTCGGCGTATGTGGCAGGCAACGTGGCGGAGCCTACAGAAAGAAACACTTTGTCTATTGCACTGTTAGCGATCGCGGCTTTTGTGATTGTGACTACAGAGTATGTGATCGTCGGTTTATTACCGGCCTTGGCACGTGATCTGCAGGTATCTATAGCGATGGCAGGGCAGTTGGTGACGCTATTTGCATTCACGGTAATGCTGTGTGGGCCATTGCTAACGGCATGGTTATCGCACGTAGAGCGCAAACGATTATTTGTGATGATTCTGCTGGTATTTGCGGCGGCGAATGCATTGGCGGCAATGGCAACATCTATCTGGGTGTTAGCGCTGGCCAGATTCATTCCCGCTTTGGTCTTACCTGTATTTTGGGGGACAGCGAGTGAGACAGCCGGCCAAATTGTAGGGCCTAAAAAAGCAGGTCAGGCCGTATCGCGTGTGTACTTAGGTATTTCGGCGGCGTTACTGTTCGGTATTCCGCTAGGCACTGTAGCGGCTACCCATTTTGGATGGCGCAGCACTTTTTGGTTGTTGTCTGGATTATCGCTAGTCATGGCGATTGCCTTAGCTGTTTTCATGCCTAGGGTGGCACAACCCGCTAGATTACGTATGACAGAGCAACTGCGTATCTTGCAGGACAAACGGTTTTTGCTGCAAATCTTATTGTCGGTACTCGTGTTTACCGCCATGTTCACGGCCTATACCTATTTAGCTGATTTTCTGGAAACTATCGCTAAGGTTGATGCTGTACACGTAGGATGGTGGCTAATGGGCTTTGGTGCGGTAGGTTTGGTAGGAAACTGGTTGGGTGGGCGTTATGTGGATCACAACCCTCTGGGCGCTACCATAGTCTGCGTGGTCGTGCTGGGGCTAGGAATGCTAAGTAGTGTGTCTATGGTGTCTTCATGCGTAGGGTTGGCGGGGGCATTAGCAATATGGGGGATTGCCTACACGGCACTATTTCCTATCTGTCAGGTGAGGGTGATGAAGGCCGCATCGCATGCACAAGCCTTGGCTGGTACTCTCAATGTGTCTGCGGCGAACGCAGGTACGGGTTTGGGGGCGATGATAGGAGGACTCGTGATTCCTGCTTTTGGGGTGCAATACATTAGCTACGTAGCGACAGTGATTGCATTGGTCGCTGCGCTAGTTGCCATCAGTATGATAAAACGTTGATCACAACGCGCTACGTTTGCCGAAGAAGTCATTGCTTTACAATGGCGACGTGTAGTCAACGGTGTGGTTGTTAAAGGCGATGCCGTTTCTCCTTTATCACGATGTGATTTCACTTCCTCTTATGCAAACTCTAGTACGTACCTTGCTGGCCTTACTTGTTGCTGTAGCCCTCAGTGTGGTGGTGGCAGGTTTGTTTTTGCCTGTGGTTAGCGTATTTCAAGGGCCAGAGTTTAGTTGCCTGAATGAGGGCATAGGCGTGTGCTTCTCGTGGATTCCTATGAGTGCTCTATTGTATGGGCCTCTGTTTGTCATAGTGGGAGCAGTAGTAGGTACACCGGTGTTGCTGATGCTGTGGGCATGGCGTCAATAGCGGGGTATCACAGCGCAAGAACGTCATGAATTTCCAGTAGTATGCGGCTGTTATTAAATTAGGATGCGGTCATGGCGTATGCCTCAGAGGTTGATAAAAGTGCGTGGGTAGTGTTCTGGGCTTTTCTACGACTGGGGCTCACCTCTTTTGGCGGGCCAGTAGCGCATTTGGGTTATTTTCATGCTGAGTTTGTAGGCAAACGGCGTTGGCTAAGTGAGCGCAGCTATGTGGATCTGGTGGCGTTATGCCAATTCTTACCCGGCCCTGCTAGTAGCCAAGTGGGCATGGCTATAGGGTTGAGCAGAGCAGGCTATGCAGGAGCATTGGCTGCGTGGTTGGGTTTTACGTTGCCCTCGGCATTGGTCTTAATTCTGTTTGCCATAGGGCTCACTCAGTTTGGGCATGTGGTGCCAGCAGGGGTATTACATGGCTTGAAAATTGTGGCGGTAGCCGTGGTAGCCCAAGCAGTGTGGGGTATGGCGCGCACATTATGCGCAGGTGCATTACGTATCACGATCATGGTGGCGTCCAGTTGTGTGGCGTTATGGTTGCCCTTCGCTTTTATACAAGTAGCGATCATTGCTGTGGCCGCAGTACTGGGGCTGTGGGTGTGCAAGCCGTTGTCGCGTTCTGTGCCTGATGTGCTGCCGTTGGGGATCACACCACGCGCTGGTGGTGCGTGGCTACTTCTATTTCTTGTGCTATTACTGGGCTTGCCGTTGTTGGCGTGGCTCTGGCCTACCACACCATTCTTGATGCTAGTAGACGCATTTTATAGAGCTGGATCGCTGGTGTTTGGGGGCGGCCACGTGGTGCTGCCCTTGCTGCAAACCGAAGTGGTCTCTACTGGTTGGCTAAGCAACGAAACTTTCGTGGCTGGCTATGGGGCAACTCAAGCTGTGCCTGGACCATTGTTCACCTTTGCCGCCTTTTTGGGCGCAGCGATGAATGGTTGGTTAGGTGGCGTGATCGCACTTATCTCTATTTTTATTCCGTCATTTTTGCTGATTGTTGGCGCATTACCATTTTGGGAAAAATGGCGACGCAGCACGGCTGCTCAAGCTGCGTTGATGGCTGTTAATGCGGCTGTAGTGGGTTTGTTAGTGGCCGCGTTTTACGATCCTGTATGGACCAGCGCTATACATACTCCCTATGATTTTGCATTCGCTCTGCTGGCCTTGGTGGCATTGATGTATTGGAAATTGCCGCCGTGGTTAGTGGTGCTAGGTTGTGGTGTTGTGGCTGGAGCCCTAAGCGCGTGGTAGGGCAGCACGCTAGAACACGATGCATGCGATGACTGGATGCACATCAGTATTACGAGTAGGCATAAAAAAGTCCGTATGAATCACCATACGGACTTTTTTGTAGCAAGTGCTAGCTATAGATTAGAGCTGCTTGGTTTGTTCGCTTTCAACCACCATATCCAGAATATCTACATATTTGGACGCATCAGCAGGCACGTTTTGGCGTGTGTAGCGGTTGATGCGCAAGACATTACGAATACCGGGTTGGTGTTCGTAGCCTTGAATATCACCGTAGTAATAGCCCCAGTCGCCTGTTTTGGTTTTGATACCGTTACTGTCATACGTGATTTCACGCACTTTCAAGCATTGGTAGTTCGGGATCATGGCATGCGAGCATGCTTCGCGCTGTGGTGCGACTTCCAAGAAAATACGCTCAGGCTCACCGCCGTATAGCGTTTCAGGAGTAGGTTCACCTTGCATCAGCCATTTGGCGCCATCAGTAAAGGTGAGTGTCAGTGTGGGGTTGGCATCGTTAGCGTTAATTGCCCATTGGCTAACTGTAGGCAAAAGTTGGCCAACTTCATGCTCAAAACTCATCAGTTTTTGGTCCGAGCACATTTTCATGGTGGAGGCAGGGTTGCTAACGGAAATATGTGAACCGTTGACGTTGTAGCCACCATTCATCAAGTTACATAGCCCTTCTACCGAGACTTGGTTGTCCGCAAAATGCAGCACAATGGGGGAGCCGTTGATGCCAGCAGGAGCAGCTTGTGGTTTTTGCCCTTTCGCCGCTACAGATTCCAACGTCCAGTTGTAGGCTTGAAGTGTCGTTTCGGTGGTCATCGAAGATTGCTGTGCAGAGTCAGTGTTAGCAGAAGGGGAGCTAGAGCAAGCTGCCAAGCCCATCATGGCAACAAAACCAGCAGTTAGCGCAAATTTTTTCTTCATAGTCTTTCCTTTTTCAGCGAGGCAAAGCGAGAGTTTCGCGAAACGTAGACTTGCATTGTCAGTCCATAGCGCTGTGATGGCAAGTTTGCTTAACGATCTCTTACATTACTGGCAGTTGGGGTTGGCGCTGTAAATGATGTCAGCCTGCGATGAAGTCATCACTACGGCGAAGCAGAGGTAGAGGCCGTATTGGTCTTTAAAGAAGACTAAGGTTATGGTTGCCGTAGTGCTGTAGAACACGGCATGACTACTCTCTATATATAGAGAGAGGGGCGTAGAAATCGCTCCCCTTTGTGTTTTGGCCTAGACTTTGGCTGGCGGTGATGTACGGTATTTAGAGCACTTTGCAGCCAGCAGGCAGCTCTGCTTGTTTCACATAGCGGCGTATTTCATCAGCCAATGCCGTAGCCGCCGGAGTAGGGGCATGGTCTTGGGGAAACATCAGGCACAAGGTACGCACCAGTTTGGGTGATCGCAATAATGAAAATGACAAGCCAGGAACCAATACACGCTGAGCCGCTAACGAGGGCATGAGGGCAATGGCTAAACCGCTTTGTACGATAGCAGCTTGCGAGGTAGTACTAGAGGCTTCGTAGAAAGGGGCAGAGACTTCGATTGGCAGATCGGGCCTAGATTGCAGCACGGCCATAATTCCGGTTTCATCAATCACACCTACTAGCTTACGGTTTTGCAGGGTTTTCCAACCGACACTGTTACGCGCATCAGGGTGTATATGTGTGTCATCAGTACGGTAGAGCACGCCGAACTGATCCTCCAGTAGCGGCTCACTTTCCAAACCATGCATATCCGCCCATCTACTGGTTAAGCCAAAATCCACTTCACCCGCTACAACTTGACGCTGAATAGGCCCCGAGTTGGCATCACGTAAGTACAAACGTACGCCAGGGTAGTGTTCTGAAAACACAGCAGCAGCTGGTGCGATCAAATCGGTAATGGCTGATGGGGCGGCCGATACGCTGACACGTCCGCTTTTCAAGGCCCCGTAGCGCATCACGTCATCAATAGCGCCATCGAAATCAGCCAAAAGACGTGTAATTCTAGGTAAAAACTCTTTGCCAATAGGGGAAAGTACTACCCTACGGCTTGTGCGTATAAAAAGGGGTATTTCTAGGGCTGTTTCTAGCTGCTGAATGAGCCCCGTAACCGACGACTGAGTTTGGAATAAACGGCGTGCCGCCCGTGTGAAACTCGCCTCTTGGGCTACGGCAACAAAGGCATTCAAGTGCTTTAACGTGATGTGTTTGGGAAGTCTATTCATCTCAATTTGTGATTGATCGATTAACTTAAACAATTTTTCATATCAATAATCCTTTTGGATAATACGCCAAACTCCCGTTATTTGGGGAGGTCTCAGGAGTAAAGAATGCAACAGGACGACCGCCGGTTAGACGTCAAAATCGCAAATGGTTGGATTATTGATGGAACCGCTACCCCGCGCCAACAAGGTGATGTGGGTATTCGTGCCGGGCGTGTAGTGGCTCTAGGTGATTTGAGTGACTGGACAGCTGACACCACAATTGATGCTACTGCAAAAGTCGTAGCACCTGGGTTTATTGATACACATGGTCACGATGATTTGATGTTTATCGAGAAGCCCGCTCTAGATTGGAAAACCAGCCAAGGTATTACCTCGGTAGTCGTAGGTAATTGCGGCGTGAGTGCATTTCCTGCACCGTTGCCAGGTAACCATGCTGCGGCGTTGGCCCTGTTGGGCGATTCTCCGCTGTTTGACAGCATGACGGACTACACACAAGCCGTACAAAAGCTTAGCCCTATGATCAACGTTGCGGCGTTGGTAGGTCACGCCAACTTGCGTATGGCGGTGATGGCTGATCCTATGGCAACGCCCACAGAAGAAGAACAACAAGCGATGGAGCGTTTGCTGGATAACGCTTTGACGAGTGGTGCTGTAGGTTTTAGTACCGGTTTGGCGTATGAACCTGGTTGCATGGCTCAACCTAGTGAATTGGAAGGGTTAGCGGCGGTTGCAGCTAAGCATGGTTCTTTGCATACCAGCCATATTCGTAATGAAGGCGATACCGTAGAAGAGTCTGTTGAAGAGGTATTGTCTGTAGGTAGAGACAGCCAGTGTGCCACCTTGGTGTCCCACCATAAATGCATGTTGCCCGCTAACTGGGGCCGTAGTCGCCATACGCTGGCGAACATTGATCGTGCACGTGCCGAAGGCATGGAAGCTACGTTGGATATCTACCCGTACTCGGGCAGTTCCACCATCTTGATTCCTGAGCGCGCCCACACTATTGATCGTATTCGTATCACTTGGTCAGAACCACACCCTGAGTGCAACGGCATGGATTTGTCCGACGTTGCAGAGCAGTGGGGATGCGACCGTGAAACGGCTGCCCGTAAATTGCTGCCTGCCGGTGCTATCTATTTTGCAATGGATGAGTCCGAAGTACACCGTATTTTCAGTCATCCATGCTGCATGGTGGGTTCTGACGGTTTACCAGCAGATGCGCAGCCGCACCCACGTTTGTGGGGGAGCTTTACACGCATTTTAGGACCTTATGTGCGTGAAGCTGGATTGATGCCGTTGGAACAAGCTGTCGCCAAAATGACAGCCTTACCCGCATCGGTATTTGGCCTGAAAGACCGTGGCGTACTTCAAGAGGGTGCGTGGGCCGATGTGGTGGTTTTCGATCCGGAAACCGTCACAGACTGCGCAACCTGGGAGCAGCCAACACTGCCTTCAGAGGGTGTGGAAGCTGTATTTGTGAATGGCGTACAGGTATTTCCTCAGGCGCCAGCACAACGACCTGGTCAGGTGTTGAACCGGGCCTTTGCCGCCAAAGCAAAAAGTGTGGAACAAGGCAGTTCATCGCCATCGTTCTAATTTCATTATCTAGTCATGATCTGTGATGTTTTTACACGCGTGATCATGACTGTCAGCATCACAATAGGAACGGTACAGATTAACAAGCCGCTCCCGAAGGACAGTTAAGGAGACCCCATGACCTTCACGCAACAACCCACTGGCAAGCGCAATGCCGCGATGCTGGTGTACATACTGGGGCTAGCAATAGCTCTGTACACACACTTCTACATGCCTGGTGAAACTTCCTTGTGGGGTTTGACGCCAGTAGTCGTGTTTGCTGTCATCGCCTTGCTGGGTGTTGACATCGTATTGGCGACCATCGGTGCGATTGTGCTGGGCGCTATTATGACCAGCACCACGCCCATTGCGATGGGTAAATTGCTGGCTGACTCACTGGGTTCATTTATTGCCGTAGTGGGTTTGATCATTGTTTTGGGCGCTGGGGTAGGTGAAGTAGCCGCCCGAACAGGTGCTGCGGAACAGCTGGTGCGCGCCATTGTGAAGCGTATTGGTTTGTCTAACCCAGTGCGTGTACGTTTGGGGATCATGGTCGCGTCTACGCTGATCTGTGGTGCTCTGGGTACGTTAGCTGGTGGTAACGCCATTATTGCGGCTGTGGTGATCCCTATCGCTGCAGCGGTGCGTTTGTCTCCACCTGCAGTAGCGGCATTGTTCCAGAGCGCGGGTTCCGCTGGTCTGGTGTTGGGGCCATTTACCCCTAACGTTGTGACGGTGACTGGTTTGACTGGCTTGAGCTACGGCGACTACTTGATGGTTGCTGGTCTGCCTATGGCGGCTGCCACATTGCTGACTGGTTGGTTCATGTCTGGTCGCATCCAGAAAATGACAGCAGACGACTTCCAATACGAAGAGGCAGCAAAAGGTGCAGCAGCATTTGATATCAATGCTAAGGCTTCTCCTAAAGCTGTTCGCGCAGCATGGGGTTTCTGCTTGACCATCATCACATTGGCTGTAGTAGGTGTGTTGGCGAAAGCGGGTTTTGCGTTTGCGATTATCGTGATGGTGTCGTTGGGTGCAGTAACCGGTTTGGCCGGCGGCTTGAACCCACGTGAAATTTTGGAAGCTATGTACAAAGGTGCAGGCAAGCTGATCTGGATTTTCTTCCTGTTCTGGCTGTTTAACCCTGTGTTAGTGCTGGTAGATCAGTTGAATGCGTACCACGCGTTGTTGGATGCTGTTCAGCCGTACCTGATCGGTGTGAGTGGTGCTGCACTATGTATGATTATTGTGGGCTTTAACGTGATTGGTCACATCCCCGGTGCAGCCGTGGCGCAGATGACCTTTACCGCCAAAATCTTTGGCCCTGTGTTGGCAGCAGCCGGCGTAGGCCCAGCAGCCACTACTGCGGTGATTTTGGGTAGTTCTCAGATTGACTGGTTTGGTCCTTTCCCATCGTCTGACATGTTTGGTCAGATGGGCTTGGCACGATCCACACAACTTAAATACATGCTCTATAACGGTTGGGCAGTCATGGCGATCAACTTGTTGATGTTCGCTGGCTTGTTCATGATTCTAGAGTAAGAAGCGAGGCGTAACGATGTTTACTTTGGGTAGCGAAACACTGGATGTGCAGGAAGTACGTCTGCAACTAGAGAGTAGCCTGACACCATTGTTGGAAAAAGAGCCTGCACGCATTTCTATGGCGGTGCGGACTCTGGATGGCGTTAGCCTGTTTGATTGGCATGTACAGCGCGCGATGCCGTCTGCCAGCTTAATCAAGGTACCCATGTTGCTTTGTTTGCTGGAAGAAGTGGCCAAAGGGCGTGTGAGCTTGGACGATGTTCGCGCTTTGCCTGACAGCAATCGTGCAGGTGGTACAGGCATTTTGAGTCAATTACCTGGCGTGCAAGCGTTAAGCCTGCGCGAACTGGCGCACTTGATGATTGTGCTGAGCGATAACGTCGCGACCAATGCCCTGATCGATGTTTTGGGTATGGATCGAATTAATCAGTGGTGCCGACAAGCTGGCTTGGCGTACACCGAGCTGCAACGTCACATGATGGATGCGCAAGCACGTGCACAAGGCAAAGATAACTGGACCAGTGCTGCCGATGCGTGCACGACCTTGTTGTACTTGCTGCAGTCGCCTGTGTTGCCAGAGGCCCTGCGTCAGGAAGGTTTGCAAATGTTGGCTGATCAGCGCGAGCGTGGCCACTTTGCCGCTATATTGCCTGCCGACGTAGAGTTGGCTCATAAAACAGGTTCTTTGCCAGGTTTACGTCACGATGCGGGCATCATGACCGTAGGCAAACGCAGTGTGGTATTGGCTGTGTTGGCTGATGGTTTTACGGATGCGCGTACCAGTTCCACCTTGTATGGTGGTGAAGGTGCAGCTGTGTTGTCCAAATTGGCAGCAACCGTGGCTGATGTACTTAGAGCCTGAGATTGTAGTAATGATGAATTACCCGGCTTGCAGGATTGAGCCGGGTCTAAAAATAAGGAATAGCCATGACAACAACACGCGTCGCACTGGTTCAGGTCGATAGTGGGCGAGATCGTGAGGCCAATCTGGTTGAGCTAGAGCGTTGGGTGCTGGCGGCAGCCAACGACGGTGCCAAGTTGATCATTACACCAGAGTACAGTGATGTGCGCGGTGACAAAGAGTGGGTGAGTGCGCAGGCAACACCTATTCCTGGCATGGTCACAGAACGTTTCGCTGCATTGGCACGTCAAACAGGTGCGTGGATACAGTTGGGGTCTATGCACGAAAAAGGTGCTGATGGCCAACGTCTAGGTAACACCAGTGTAGTGTTTTCGCCAGATGGCAGCATTGCTGCTACCTATAGAAAAATGCACTTGTATGACGCTGTGGTTAATGGCGTGACGTATCGTGAATCGGACGAGTTTTGTCACGGCGAGCATCTGCAAAACGTACAAATCGGTGATCTAAATTTAGGTTTGAGTATTTGCTACGACATGCGTTTTGCAGAGCTTTTCCGTACGCTTCGTGCGCGTGGTGCGAACGTGTTGGTGGTTCCTGCTGCTTTCAATGTACATACTGGCAGAGATCATTGGGAAGTGTTGTTGCGCGCCCGTGCAATCGAAAATCAGTGTTACGTGTTGGCCGCAGCACAAATTGGTGGGCCAGGCCCAGCCATGCCATGTTTAGGCCGCAGCATGATTATTGATCCTTGGGGCACCGTTCTGGCATGTATGCCAGATCAGTCTGGCTATATCTGTGCAGACATTGATCCTGCTCGTGTAGCCCGTCTGCGTGAGTCGTTGCCTGCTTGGGATCACCGCCGTGGTGATTTGTACCCAATTCAGCAGTAAACAGATAGTGGAGTAAAGGATGACTGAAGCAACCAATGCCGTTTTTGAGTTTCATGCAGGGACTAGCCCTTTGCTGATTTCCATGCCGCACGTGGGCACGTATGTGCCAGACGACGTGTTGGCGCGCATGAGTCCGGAAGCCCGTCAGCTGCAAGACACTGACTGGCATTTGCCACGCTTATACGCATGTGCCCGTGAGTTGGGCGCTTCCATCCTAATTGCTAAGTACTCCCGTTATGTGGTGGACCAGAACCGTCCGCCCGATAACGCCAGTTTGTATCCGGGGCAAAGCGTTACTGGCTTATGCCCGTTGGATACTTTTGGTGATGAGCCGTTGTATCAGCCAGGTGCCGAGCCAAACGATGCAGAAGTTGCTGCACGACGCGAAGCGATTTGGCGCCCTTATCACCAGCAATTGCAGCAAGAACTTGAGCGTTTGCATGCCCAGTTTGGTCGTGTAGTGCTGTGGGATGCGCATTCTATTCGCTCTATTGTGCCTAGGTTCTTTGAAGGAAAATTACCCGACCTGAACTTTGGTACAGCTGATGGTGCTAGTTGTGATCCAGAATTAGCACAACGCTTGCTGCGTGTAGCGCAGCAAGATGAACGCTATAGCAGTGTTCTGAATGGCCGCTTTAAAGGTGGTTATATCACCAGAAACTATGGCAACCCAGCCAGAAATATCCACGCGGTACAACTGGAAATGGCGCAGTGTTGCTACATGGAAGAAAAGTGGCCGTTTGAGTATCAAGAAGAAGTTGCCGTGAATGTGCAACCCTTAATCAAGTCACTGTTGAACGAAGCACTAGCCTTTGCTCAGGACAAGCGCGATTAAGCAATCCCTTGCCACAACAAGTTTGCACCCCTGACGGGGTGCTTTTTTTTGGCTGTGTGAGTGCTAAATGGTCTGGCTATGTATTAAAAAGTGGTAGATCAAAGTAGACCATTATGTCGTTATAAAAGAAGCTCTGCTGTTTTTATTCTTATAGGTGCTGGAGCTACACATGTCTACCGCGACATATTCTTCCTCTTTTTCTTGGCGCGACTGGGTACATCCAGTGGTAGCCGGTTTGATTTCCGTGTTGGTGAACTATGGGGGTACCTTTATTTTGGTGTTTCAAGCCGCCAAGGTGGCTGGCTTAAGCCCTGAGCTCACAGCGTCTTGGGTGTGGTCAGTATCTATAGGGGTGGGGGTGACGGGTCTAGTCCTAAGTTGGCGCACCAAAGTACCGGTTATCACAGCGTGGTCTACGCCTGCTGCGGCCTTCTTGGTGACGGCTCTAGCTACTACCCCTTATGAGCAGGCAGTAGGCGCCTATGTGATCTCTGCTGCCTTGTTTGTGCTGTTGGGCTTGTCAGGCTGGTTCGAGCGATTGATACGCTGGATTCCGCCTGGTATTGCGGCGGGTTTGTTGGCGGGTATTTTGCTGCAGTTCGGCATACAAGCCTTTGGCGGCATGAGTGTGGACCCATGGCTAGTGGGCACTTTGGTCGTCGCTTATGTGCTTCTGAAGCGGTTTACAGCACGGTATGCGGTGGTGGGGTTGTTGGTGCTAGGGCTAGGTTTGTTGTTTGTGCTGGATAGGGTAGAACTGCAAGGAGTAAGCCTGCAGTTTGCGACGCCCGTATTCACAATGCCTGCTTTCTCGGTCAATGCACTGTTAAGTGTGGCCTTGCCACTCTTTTTGATCACGCTGACGGGGCAATACATGCCGGGTATGTTGGTATTGCGTAATGATGGTTATCACACCAAGGCTAGCCCTATAGTCAGCATGACCGGCTTTGGTTCGTTGCTGATGGCTCCATTTGGTTCGCACGCTTTTAATCTGGCTGCCATTACTGCCGCCATCTGTACAGGGCCAGAAGCACACGAGAACCCTTCTAAACGCTGGATAGCAGGGGTGGCTGCCGGTATTTTCTATATATTGGTGGGTGTGTTTGGTGTGACGTTGGCTGCCGTATTCATGGCCTTGCCAGCTACCTTCATTACGACATTAGCTGGGTTGGCGTTATTGGGTACCATTGGCGGTAGTTTGGCCAGTGCGTTGGCGGAACCTAAAACACGGGAAGCATCGCTCATCACCTTTTTAGCTGCAGCTGCCAACATTCAATTCTTGGGCATAGGTGGGGCGTTTTGGGGACTGGTGATAGGCCTGTTCGCGCATGTTGTATTGCATGTGCCATTTAGACGTTCACACTGATGTAGAGGAAGCGCCATCCGTCCACGTACAAGCATAAAAAATCCCATCATGTAGTTGTTACATGATGGGAGAGGATAAAAGATTTTAAATGGAAATTACGGGTAGAAAGTGGAAACTACCGCTAAACCCGCTGGAATAGAAATTAGGGCACAAAAAGTACTAATTACAACAGTAGAAGCCGATTCATCCATATATGCTTTATTGCCAACGGCTAATGCAGGAACGGCAGTAGCGGTAGGAATAACCCCAATCAAAAATGCCGAGGCTAATAGTTCTCCGCGTAATCCTAGGGCAATCCCTACCCCAAGAATTAAAAGCGCTTGTACGATGTTCTTTACCACCACGTTAAAGATAATCTCTTTGTTCAGCGAGAACTTGGATTTCGAAATAAATAAACCCAAGAAGAACAGCGCTACACCGCCCGCCGTTTTACCCAGCTCGTTAATGGAGGAGCTAAGGATTTCGGGCAAACGCACACCGCACACGGCCAGTACCGCGCCTAAGATAGGCAGGATGACTAAGGGTTGGGATACCGCTTTTGCTAAGGCTTTGGCAGGGCTGGTGCCCGCAGCACCGCCACCTAACAAGGCCAATGCCAACGGCAGAATCAGAACGGTGTAAATCAGGTTACCAATTACCATGGCGATCAAGCCGGATGAACCCACTGCAGCGATCAGCACTGGTGGCCCGCAGTACGCCATATCAGGGAACGACACTGCCAGCGCTTGCATGGTGGCATCGGCCTTGTTGTGTTTGAACATCACGCGGCCAGCAATGTAGCCCAATATGTAGGTAACAACTAAACCTACCGCTAATGCGAGTGCGTAATCAATATTCAGAATATTTTTTGGCGATGAACTAAGAGCCGCCAAAAATAGTGCCAAGGGCAGGGCGATTTTTACTACGTAATCAGCAAAAGCCTGCGAGTAGTCTTGTTTTACAAAACCTGTTTTCCCGCATCCCCAACCAACCGCTATGCCCAGTGTGATTGGGCCTAACGCCTCCAAAATGGTGTGCACTAACATATTTTTATGATCCTATTCCAAACGAGTTTGTTAAATAAAGAAAAGAAATATTTATGCAATAAAAAGTTGGGTTTCTTTTTTACGGAAAAAATTAATTATAACTTTCTGGTTTGGTAAAAAATAAATACTTGATCATATTCCTCTGTTACTGGGTAAAACAATTGTAAAGAAGTATTTAATATAGGGTTAAGTAGTGGTTTTTCTGGATCCCATTTCAATAGTTTTGGTTTTATTTTTCATAAGTGGATTATGATTTAAATTGCACCAAAATCTGATGGGAAATTTAAGCTCAAGGGGAAAAGATGATTCGTTGTGTAAGGCTCTCAACAGATGAGCATGGTCAATCAAAAATCGAAGAAGGTTTCATAGACTTGCCCGGCGGCGAACGTGGAGATTTGGTGGGCGTACCGACGAATGCAGTGAGCATTTCGTTTAGGGAAACTAGCGAAGGCGGTAGCTTTGACTGGCATACCGCACCCGCTCGCCAATATGTGCTGACCCTCAGTGGTGTGCTGGAGTTTGAAACCCGCACAGGAGAGTGCTTTCAATTAAGCCCTGGCGACGTATTGTTAGCCGAAGACACCGTAGGCGGTGGTCATAAGTGGCGCTTATTAAATAACGATCCGTGGCGTCGTGCGTACGTGATTCTCCCGTTGGGTGAGACCGTACCGTTTGTACCTGCTAAATAAGAAGTTGCTGAACAGGAGTAGTTATGACGAATCAACGCTTGCCCGCTAATGCCGATATAGTGATGATTGGCGCGGGCATCATGAGTGCCACGCTGGGAACATTGCTAAAAGAGCTAGAACCCTCACTGAACATTGTTGTACTGGAAGCGCTGGAAGACTGCGCACAAGAAAGTTCTGATGGGTGGAATAACGCAGGTACAGGTCATGCGGCCAACTGCGAAATGAATTACACACCCCAGCGCCCAGATGGCAGCGTGGACATTTCCAAAGCCTTGGAAGTTAATACTGAATTCGATTTGTCCCGCCAGTTGTGGACATACCTGATCCGCAAAGGATCCATTCCTGACCCACGTGCCTTTATTCATCCTTGCCCACACATGAGCTTTGTGTGGGGTGACGATAACGTGAAGTACTTGCGCGAACGTTTCAAACAAATGTCAGCGCACCATTGTTATCACGGCATGGAGTACAGCGAAGACCCTAAACAAATTGCTGAATGGGTACCGCTGGTGATGGAGGGCCGTGATCCTAGCGAGCCTATTGCGGCGACGCGCATTATTACGGGGTCTGACGTTGACTATGGTGCGTTGACGCACATTTTGTTTAAAAGCCTAGCCCAAGAAACTGGTGTTTCGGTGAACTACCTCAGCCGTGTGCACGATTTGAAGCGTGCAGCAGATGGTAAGTGGCAGGTAGATGTGCGCAATGCACACAGTGGTGAAAAACAATCGGTGACGGCTAAGTTTGTGTTTATCGGTGCGGGTGGCGGTGCATTAGAGCTGCTGCAAAAATCCGGTATTCCTGAAGGGCACGGTTACGGTGGTTTCCCTGTTAGCGGTATTTGGTTGCGTTGCGACGTCGATGACGTCAGCGAGCGTCATCACGCTAAAGTCTACGGTAAAGCACCGCACGGTTCGCCACCTATGTCAGTACCGCATTTGGATACACGTATTATCGGTGGCAAAAAATCCATTTTGTTCGGGCCTTACGCGGGCTTTTCTTCACGCTTCCTGAAACATGGTTCTTTGCTGGATTTGGCAAAGTCCGTACGTCCAGGCAACGTAGTGCCTATGTTGGATGTGGCCAAAGATAACTGGCAACTGTGCGAGTACTTGGTGTCTCAAGTGCTGCAAAGTGAAGCACACCAATTTGAAATGCTGCGCGAATTCTATCCTGAAGTACGCCCACACCAGTGGACCAAAGCGGTAGCGGGTCAGCGCGTTCAGATTATTAAGCCCACGCATCACCACGATGGCGGCATGCTGGAGTTCGGTACTGAGTTGATCACAGCATCGGATAGCTCTATTGCAGCTTTGCTGGGAGCGTCTCCAGGTGCGTCAACAGCAGCGTTTATTTCCTTGGAGATTCTGCAGAAGTGTTTCGCTGACAAGCTGACTCCTGATGGGTGGCTGAACAAACTGAAGAGCATTATCCCTACCTACGGTATTGACCTGAAAGTGGATGCTGCTGCATGTAAAGCCATTCGTGCCGAAACGGCTGCTGTATTGAAACTGGAAAATATTTAAGGAAGTCCTCCATGAAGATTAAGAATGTTGCCGACTTGTTGACCGAAACCCTAATTGAAGCTGGGGTGAAGCGCATTTATGGCGTGGTGGGGGATAGCTTGAACGGGGTGACTGAGTCCATCCGTCAACGCCCTGAGTTGGAATGGGTAGGTGTGCGTCACGAAGAGGTAGCGGCATTTGCGGCCAGTGGCGAATCACAAGTAACCGGTGAGTTGGCTGTGTGTGCGGGGTCGTGCGGGCCAGGTAACTTGCACTTGATCAACGGTTTGTTTGATGCACACCGTAGCCGTACACCGGTGTTGGCGATTGCAGCACACATTCCCTCTGCGGAAATTGGCAGCGGATACTTCCAAGAAACGCATCCACAAAATCTGTTCCAAGAGTGCAGTCACTACTGCGAAATGGTCTCAGATCCTAAACAGTTGCCTTACGTATTGGATAACGCTATTCGCGCAGCGGTAGGCCAAAAAGGGGTGGCTGTTATCGTTTTGCCGGGTGACGTGGCGTTGGCGGCGTCGCCAGTGAGCACAGTAACTCCACATTTGGGTTTGATTCCTCCTGTACCTGAAGTACAGCCTGCAGCGGCCCAAATTGATGCTTTGGCAGAGTTGTTGAATAACTCTGGCCGCGTTGCCTTGTTTACGGGCCGTGGTTGTGCTGGTGCACACGATGAATTACTGAAACTGGCTGATGCACTAAAAAGCCCTATGGTTCATGCCTTGGGTGGTAAAGAGCATGTGGAATACGACAACCCTTACGATGTAGGGATGACTGGTTTCATCGGTTTCTCGTCTGGCTATGCTGCTATGCACGCCTGCGACACCTTGCTAATGTTGGGCACCGATTTTCCCTATAAACAATTCCTGCCTAGCCACGTTAAAGTGGTGCAAGTTGATATACGCCCAGAAAATCTGGGTAGACGTGCGAAGTTGGAGTTGGGTGTGGTGGGCGACGTCAAACTGACCATTCAGCGCCTGCTACCTAAGCTTAAAGCACGTACAGACAATAGTTTCCTGGATTCCGCACGCAAACATTATCAAGAAGCCCGTAAAGGCTTAGATGAGTTGGCGCAGCCAGGTAAGCATGGCGTCATACACCCGCAGTATTTAGCACGTATGTTGAGTGAAAAAGCATCTGAAGATGCGATTTTTACTGCCGACGTGGGTACGGCGACTGTGTGGGCTGCCCGCTATCTGAAAATGAATGGCAAACGCCGTTTAGTGGGCTCATTAACACACGGCTCAATGGCCAATGCGATGCCCCAAGCTTTGGGTATCAAGCATGCATTGCCAGAGCGTCAAGTAATTACATTTTCGGGAGACGGTGGCTTGTCCATGCTGATGGGGGATTTAATCAGCCTGAAACAACACAATATTCCGGTGAAAGTAGTAGTTTTCAATAACGGTGTGCTGGGTTTTGTGGCACTGGAAATGAAAGCGGCTGGCTTTGTGAATACAGGGGTTGATCTGGATAATCCAGATTTTTCTGCTGTGGCTCGTGCCGTAGGCATTCATGGGGTGCGCGTAGAGCATCCTGATGATCTTCCTGCAGCGATAGAAGAAGTTCTACAGCACGAGGGGCCTGCTTTGCTAGATGTAGTAACGGCGAAGCAGGAGTTGGTGCTACCTCCTACCATTGGTCTAGAGCAAGTCAAAGGTTTTGGGCTGTGGGGGTTAAGGGCGGTGATGGATGGTCAAATGCACAATGTGTTGGATTTGGCCAAAACCAATCTTTTGGACCGCTAATAATCTGGTGCCAGGCTGGTGTGGTTTGCTGGTTTTTCTGTTCTGTCCACGTCTTGGTTGTTGCAGCAAAAGACGTGGTGCAGGATAAAACAGTTGGTTTTCACCTAGATAATTATTATGGTAAATGAAACCGTCGTTGATCTGTCCCGCTTGCAGTTTGCGGCTACAGCACTTTATCACTTCTTATTTGTTCCTTTAACTTTGGGTCTGTCCATTCTGATCGCTGTGATGGAGACGGTATACGTCACCACAGGGCGTGAAGTCTACAGACGTATGACACAGTTCTGGGCCAAGCTTTTCATGATCAACTTTGCGCTAGGTGTAGCAACAGGGTTGACCATGGAATTTCAGTTTGGGACGAACTGGTCGTTTTACTCCAGCTTTGTAGGGGATGCGTTTGGTACCTTACTGGCGGTAGAGGGCCTAATGGCTTTCTTTATGGAGTCCACCTTCATTGGCTTGATGGTGTTGGGCTGGGATCGCATGTCCAAAGGTAAGCACTTGGTCGTAACCTACTTGGTTGCGCTGGGTTCTAACTTGTCGGCGTTGTGGATTCTGGTGGCCAACAGCTTTATGCAGAGCCCATTGGGAGCCGAGTTCAACCCCATTACCATGCGTATGGAGTTATCCAACTTCTCGGCCATGTTCTTCAACCCCGATGCGCAAGCTAAATTTGTGCATACCGTTTTGGCAGGCTACGTAACCGCTGCTGTATTCGTCTGTGGGGTCAGTGCATTCTATATGCTACGTAATCGTCATATGGATATTGCACGTCGTTCCTTCCGTATTGCAGCCCTGTTCGGGGTGTTGGGTACGGCAGGTGTTCTGACCCTAGGGGATGCTTTGGGCTTGATTGGTGGCCATGCACAGCCTACCAAACTGGCTGCCATGGAAGCCCTATGGAAAGAAGAAAAAGCACCAATGCCATTTAACGCCATTGCCTTCCCTTCGCAAGAAGAGCAGCGCAACCTTGGCGAAATACAAATCCCAGCCTTACTTTCTATATTGGTCACGCACTCGTTGGATGGTACGGTACCAGCCATCGATCAGTTAGAAGAACAGGCTAAGGTGCGTATCCGTAATGGTATGCCTGCAGTAGAGGCCATGAAGACCTTAAGTGCTAACCCGCTAGATACTGCCGCCTTGGCACAGTTTGAAGCGCATAAAGCAGATATAGGTTATGGCTTACTGGTACAACGCTATGCTCCAGATGGTGATTTATCCTTAATTACCGAAGAGGATATTGCGAAAGCAGCCAATGACACTATTCCTGAAGTATGGGTAATTTTCTGGTCATTCCGTATCATGGTGGCACTGGGTCTGCTGATGCTGGCGTACTTCGTCGGTGCTTTGGTGCTCACACTATCCAACAAAGTGCAAAACAACCGTTGGTTCTTGCGATGCTCTGTATGGATGATTCCAGTTCCTTTCATCGCGTGTGAAATGGGTTGGATTGTGGCCGAGGTGGGTAGACAGCCATGGACCGTGTACGAAATGCTGCCTACTTGGTTGTCGGCATCCACACATAGTGTCACTTACATGATCGTATCGTTAGCAGGCTTCTTGTTGTTCTACACGATTTTTGCGCTGATCGAGATGTACTTGATGATCCGCAGTATTCGTAAAGGACCGGATGACGAGCCAACGACTCCGGCTACCCAAACCACTGCCGCGACAGCGTCATAATTTAGGGAGTCAACCATGGATGTTTATTACGTACTTCAAATAGTTTGGTGGCTGCTCTTAGGCGTGCTGCTGATGGGACTCGGGATAATGGTCGGTATGGACATGGGCGTAGGTACACTACTGCGCTTTGTGGGTCGTACTGACGCTGAGCGCCGTGTAGCCCTGAACATTATCGGCCCACACTGGGATGGTAATCAGGTGTGGTTTATTCTGGGTGGTGGTGCGATTTTTGCTGCTTGGCCACTGGTATATGCAACAGCGTTCTCTGGCTTTTACATTGTGATGCTGGTGTTGCTGTGGAGCATGATCATTCGCCCACTGGGCTTTGAGTACCGTAGCAAGTTGCCTCATGCTGCATGGCGTAACGCCTGGGATTGGAGTTTGTTTGCTTCCGGTTTAATCCCTATGGTGATTTACGGTGCAGCGATTGGTAACGTGCTGCAAGGCGTGCCTTTCCATTTCGACTGGCGTATGACGTCTTACTACACAGGTAGCTTCTTAGAGCTACTGAATCCTTTTGCTGTACTGTGTGGTTTGGTGTCGGTATCCCTGTCCATTTACATGGGCGGTGCCATCTTGATGAACGGTAGTGTGGGCGATATTGCTAAACGTGCTCGCAAAGCTTCATTGCTGGGCGGTACCGTAGCGATAGTGTTGTTCACCTTGTGCGGTATTTGGGTGGCTAACATGGACTTCTACCAAATTACCTCCTCACCTGAACCTGGCATGGCACAGATTCCTTTGCACCAGACCGTAGCAGTAGTAGAAGGTGGTTTGCTGAATAATTTCCGCAACTACCCTATCTTGTGGGCAGTGCCTGCATTGGGCTACATAGGTTTGATCGTAGGTATGCTAGCGCTGAAAGCGGGCCGTTCGGTATTTGGCTGGTGGATGGGCGCGTTGGCTTGGATTGGTGTGTTGGGTACTGCTGGTGCAGCCATGTTCCCATTCATCATGCCTTCCAGCACAAACCCTTCGCACAGTCTGACCGTGTGGAACTCGGGTGCTAGCTCATTGACCATGAGCTGGATGCTTGGCTTCACCATCATCTTTATGCCGCTGATTATTGCTTACACCAGCTGGGCATTCTGGGTGATGCGCGGCAAAGTGACGACTGAGCAAGTCGATAGTTCAGAACACGCTTTATAAGAGGAGTCACATTATGTCGGTGTTTATGCGTTTTATTGTGCTCCTGATTTTGGCTGTTATCGCTATTTTGCTGACGGTCATCCTCGGAGATTACGGCCCTTGGTATTTGTCGTGGTTGCTAGGTACAGGTTTTATGGTACTGGTAGCGGCAATGGGCGGCGTCTTGTATGAAGAGCAAGAAGACGCGTTGGACAGACCTGCCGAAGTAAAAAGCAGGTCGTCCTCGGGTTATTAATCAGCTTAGGCTGAGGTTGTAACCGTCTCGAAATGCTCTGTGGAGGGGGCTTCAGCGAAGAACTCGCTGATAAAGCCTCTCCACTTAGGGAAAGCGGGAGACTCACGGAAATCCACCATGTGGTTTTCCAGAGTCTCCCATTCTATATGCAGCAGGTAGTGTTCAGGCTTAGCTAAACTGTGGTTGAGGTTGTAGCGAATGTAGCCTTTGGAGTGGCGGATAACGCTCTCAACGCCTTGTGCTACAGCAGCCTCAAATTCTTTTTGCTTACCGGGTTGAATCTGGATACTGGTGAGTTCGTGAATCATAGTAATCCTTGCTAACAATAATTAGAAATAGAAGTGGGCATAATGGCTAACGTCACTCGCCCATTGCGTGAGTGGGATAGCTTTTAGAACATTGTTGATTCTAGCGTAGCAGCAGTGACCGAGGCTATCCGTCTTACCCCACACCCACATCGAGGAACTAGTGATGGAATGGAATTTTTACGCTGAATCACTGCTGGTCTATGTGGTGCTAGCTGTGAAGCTACTGGTAGGGTTGGTCATTATTATTGCCAACATGAACTGGACCGGTAAAACCAAGTTGTCGCAGATGAATGCCATCGATTTGGTGGGCAACTTTGTGCTGGGTGGGGTAGTAGGCGGCATTATCTATAACAAAGACATCAGCTTTCTTACCTACATAGTTTGCTTGTTAATAGGTATAGGATTGATTGATGGTTTGAACTATCTGGTGAACCGCACCAATTTCTTTAGATCATTTGCAGTGGGTTGTCCTATCACGTTGATTGCAGACGGTAAATTTTGTGTGGCGGCGATTAATGACAAGAAAAATAAAATTGATCTCAGCATCGTCGCTAGCTTATTGCGCAGCATGGGGCACTTCTCATTCTCGGGATTAGAGTTCTTGCAAATAGAACCTGGTGGGCAGTTAACCGTTATTGAGAAAAAAGAGGGTGGGCCTAGGCCGGCGTTTATTGTGCTGATGAATGGCACTATCTTTTCTAGCCTGCTTGAAAGTCTAGACAAAGACGCGGCGTGGCTAGAGACGCAATTGCATCAAGCTGGCTTCGAGCAGCTACATACGATTTTCATGGTGGAGTGGTGGCAAGAGTCCTTGACCGTGGTGTGTGACAATGGCGTGGTCAAAACTATTAAAGCAGCGTCTTGAGCGTTGGCCTACTACGTAGAACTACGGAATTTCTAGTCAGTCTTACCTTTGCGAGTCGTGGGGTGAGCGCGCTACCCTATATAAGCTTGTGCCACTGCCGGACGTGCAGTGTGAGTGAAAACCTGTTTTATAAGGTGTGGAAATGCGTAGATTTTTGACGGTTGGAATGCTGCTGTCATTGGCAGTGGTGATGATGCAAAAGCCAGCGCTGGCGTCGTTGTCGGCAATGTCGCTGCAGAGTGCAGCAGCGCAAGGCGACACGGCTGAGCTTCGGCAGTTACTTGCTAACGGCGCTGATTTAGAAGCCCGTGACGGGCAAGGCAGGACAGCATTAATGCGTGCTACACGTGCTAATCATGTGCAGGCAGCTACTCTTCTGATAGAGGCGGGTGCTGATGTCAATGCAAAAGACAATATAGAGGATAGTCCGTATTTGTATGCGGGCGCCCAAGGCTTAAATGATATTCTCTTGCTAACCCTTGCGCATGGTGCTGATCTGCAAAGCACCAATAGATATGGTGGCACAGCGCTGATTCCTGCCGCTGAAAAAGGCCATGCCGATACGGTAAGTATCTTGCTGGATGCTGGTGTGGCAGTGGACCACGTTAACCGCTTGGGCTGGACGGCGTTACTGGAAGCTATCGTGCTTAGCAACGGTGGTCCTGTGCATCAGGACATCGTTAAACGCCTGATTGACGGTGGTGCCAATGTGAATCTGGCTGACGATAAGGGGGTAACACCCCTGCAGCATGCAGAACGCCGAGGGTATAACGAAATCGCTGCATTGTTGCTCGCAGCCGGTGCGCGATAAGGAGCCTAGAACATGACAATCAGTACAGAAAAAGCAGGGTTTTTGCGTGAAGCCATTGCGTTGGCCTATACCAACCAACAACAGGGCGGTAGGCCTTTTGGTGCCGTAGTAGTCAAAGATGGGCGTATAGTGGCAACCGGCGTGAATGAAATTCATGCCACACATGACCCAACTGCTCATGCTGAACTGACGGCATTGCGAGCCGCAAGTCAGAAGCTGCAATCCCCTAATTTATCGGGATGCAGTGTCTTTGCCAGTGGGCATCCTTGCCCTATGTGCATGGCAGCAATGCGTATGGCGGGAGTGGGGGAAGTGATTTATGCCTATTCTAACGAGGAAGCCGAACAATATGGGCTCTCTACTGCAGCTATTTATGCAGAGTTAGCCTTACCTTTCTCGGAACAAAGCATGCATATACAGTATGAGCCATTGCGTCCTGAGCCTTATACAGGCTTGTATACGGAGTGGAAATTAAAACAAAAGTAGTAGGGCAGTATGGATGTAAACGTAACGCATAAACACCAATCTACGGTGTGGTTGCTGGTGGTAGTGGCCATCGTAGGACTAAATTTACGTCCGTTTATGACAGGGATTGGGCCATTGGCAGAATCCTTGCGTGAGGCCACGGGGTTAAGTCAGCAAGGGCTATCCATGCTGACCTTAATTCCTATGGCGTTAATGGGTGTGGTCGCCTTTGCTGGGCCTGCGTTGCAAGGTAAGTTGGGTGCGAGATTGCTCGTACTATTAGCCTTGTTGGTGATCGCTATAGGGGCGATATTGCGCTGGGTCACTAGTTCGGGTGGCGTGCTGCTACTCACGGCCGCCATTATGGGCTTTGGCGTGGCCATTATTCAGGCTGTATTCCCCGGTATCATCAAGCGTCAGTTCATGCAACGCAGTAGTGTTGTGATGGGCTTGTACTCAGCCATGATGATGGGGGGCGGTGCCTTGGGGGCTCAGTTGTCGCCCTGGGTGGCGCAGGCGACGGGTAGTTGGCAAATAGGCTTGGCATGGTTAGTGGTGCCCGCTTTGCTTGCATTGTTACTAGCCATGAAGTTATTGCCCATGGATCCACCACGTAGTGCGGGTAGGCGAGTCTCTATAAAACCCTTATTACGCCGTCGCCGAACATGGTTATTGATGTTGTGTTTCGGCTTGGTGAATGGTGGCTATTCGTCTGCTGTAGCGTGGCTTGCGCCTGCGTATCAAAGCTTGGGGTGGAGTGCGGCGTACAGTGGTAGTTTGTTGGCCGTGATGGCGATTGCTCAAGCAGTAGCTGCTTTGGTGCTGCCTGCTATCGCGTGCAGGAAGCCTGACTTCAGGCCGTGGCTGTGGTTTACCTTAGGTCTGCAGCTAGTGGGCTTCGCTGGCTTAGCATTTTGGCCAGCAGCAGCACCGCTACTCTGGGCGATCGTGGTGGGGGCGGGCCTGGGTGGTTGCTTCTCACTCACGATGGTGGTGGCTTTAGAGCATTTAAAAGATCCAGCACAAGCGGGTGCGTTGGCAGCCTTGATGCAAGGCGGTGGTTTCTTGTTAGCCGCTGTGGCGCCATGGATTGTGGCCACTTTGTACGATGCTACCGAAAGCTATATGGCCGGTTGGATGTGGCATGTAGGCTGTGTAACGGTAGTGAGTGTTCTGGTGTGGCAGTTCGCACCTAAAGGTTATGCGCAGGCAATGGGTGTCTCGGCATCAGCGAATAAGCCAGCACAATAAGTGCGTGAGGTTGGGTGGCGGTTACGTCATCGCTGGAACATAAAAAAGGCAGCTCGATTGAGCTGCCTTTTTCGTATGCCATTACTACAGCATTACTTGCGTTCTACAGCCAATGTGTAATCACGGCTGCGATTAGGTTGGTTCCACATGGTGACCTGAATTTGGTACTCACCAGGTTGCAACGCTACTTCTACGCGAGAGTCCAGATTGTCATTGTTGTAGTCAATGTCGTCGTTCTCGGCAATCACATAACCGTCTTTTTGCAGTGACAGGTACGTGTCAAAAGAAGGAGAGCCTAGATCAATCACATAGTTACCCGCTTGTGCGATAGTCAAGTTATGGGTAACACGATCTGCGCCGGATTGCATGATGGCGTGTATAGATTGACCGGGGGTGATACGTGGATCATCAACGTTAGGAGGCAGGTTGTTGCCACCTAATGTCAGCTCGTATACACCTTGTTGTGAGCCATCAATAGACACTGTGTGTGTGCCAGCAGGTAGGATTGCACGTGTGCTGCCATCGTTTTGGCGACGTGGGAAGCTAATAGGCAAACCGTCCAGTTCTACATCAGCCTCGAAGCCTAGCGCATCTACTTTCAGGTGAACGAAGGTAGGTTGCTCCAGAACAAAGCTGAAGTTTTGTTGATCACCTATGTACAAACCAGCTTGTTTTTCGCCATTAACAGTCAGTACATCACCAGATTTCAGGCTGACTTCAGGGATGTCTGCTTTATTGATGAGCAAGCGGTAAGTACCGTTAAAGGTATCAGCGCCCAGCGCAGAGCTAGTTTGAATGGTGTAGGTACCGGGCTCTAGGTATGTTTGGATTTTGGCATCATAGTTGTCGCCGCCATCATCATCCGAGGCAATTTCACGACCAGCACGATCCAGCAGATCCAAGTAAGGGTCAACCTGACCTTGATCGGCTTTCATGTCGATGGTGTAGATGGCTGGCTCTTTCACTTCCAGGGTGAAGCTTTGCTTGCGACCCATGGCAATTTCAGTGATATCCATGCCAGCTTCAACTACGCCACCTACGTAGCTCTTCAGTGGTGTAGCAGTAACGCTGAAGGGGCCATAAGCATTAGCGTCTATACCGCTGACGATTACGTCGTACTTACCACCTGTTTCGGCTTTGAAAGCCAATACAGAGGCTGATGCTTTGGCATCACCTTGTTTGGAGTTGGCAACTAGCATGCCATTTTGCAGCACGCTGATTTGCGCGCGTAATGCACCAGTTACGTCAATTTTGTAGAACAAACCGGCTTCAGCATCCAAGGTGTAAGGAACGCTGCGTACGCCGTTGCTCAAGTTAACCAAACTTGTGCTGTTGATTTCACCTGGGTGGGCTTTATCTAAGGCCAGTACTGGGAAAGCAGACTGAGAGACTGCAGGGTTTTGGTCTTGTTGATAATAGTAAGCGGTACCACCACCAGCGATAACCGCCCCGATAATGGCGGCAAAGATAGTCGAGAGCTTCATGTGTATAGGGATCTCTAAGTAGTATAAGTGTCTTCATTGTACTAGGGCATTCCCTAAACAAGGCGTTGTATTGTTAAGAAGGGTGAATCCAGTGCCTTACTGTGTAATTAATTGTAAATACGTATAGTCAAACCGTTGTTAGCGGCGAAGAAAATGATCGCTAGACGGACATAGCCAAATGCACGACGTACAGAGTGATGGCGTGGGTTGGGTTATCTGGAGTTTGTACCAAGTAGGCATAAAAAAAGCTGCTCCGTAGAGCAGCTTTTTCATCTTGACGTCTCAAACGTTTATTTACGTTTTACGCTTAAGCTGTAGTCACGGTTGCGAGAAGCTTCGCTCAGTGCCATAGCTTGGATTTGGTACTGACCTGGCTCCAGCGACATTTCAATGCGGGAGTTGGTGTTGCCGTTGCTGTAATCAATGTCATCGTTTTCAGCAATGGTGTAACCGTTTTGGTTCAGAGACAGCGATGTATCGAAAACAGGGGAAGCCATATCGATAACATAGGTGCCAGCTTGAGTAATGTTCAGGCTGTAGTTGATACGGGTAACGCCCGACAGCATTACAGCCTGACGGCTATCGCCTACACGAATGGCGCCACCACCAGCGTTAGCCGGTACGGAACTCGCAGCCAATGTCAGGTCAAATACACCGCCTTGTTGGCTTTCAATGCCGATAGTGTGGGTACCTGCTTCCAATACAGCACGTAGTGTGTACACACCACGGCTTTGGTAGTTGATGCTAGCGCCGTCTACGGTGACGTCTGGGTCAAAGCCCAATGCGCGCACATCAAGGTTAACCAACATGGTTTCTGGCAGTTCAAAGCTGAACTCTTGTGCTTGGCCGTTATGCAAACCTGTTTGCTTTGCGCCATCAGTGTTCAAGGTTGCGCCAGATTCCAGCGTGATTTCGCTGGTTAAGGCTTCTTTAGCGATAATCAAACGGTAAGTACCTTGGAAGGTGTCAGCGCCTACAGCAGAACTAGTTTGGATAGTGTAAGTGCCGGCTTCCAAATACGCTTGAATCTTGGCGTCGTAGTTATCGCCACCGTCATCGTCAGCAACCAATTCTTGACCGTTTTTATCCAACAGAGTCAGATAAGGGTCCAGTCGGCCTTGGTCGGCTTTCATGTCGATGGTGTAAATCGCGTTTTCTTCTACTTCCAGAGTGAAACTTTGCTGACGGCCCATAGCAATTTCGGTAATGTCCATACCGGCTTTAACTATGCCACCTACGTAGCTTTTCAATGGTGTTGCAGTAACACTGAATGGGCCGTAGGCATTGGAGTCTAAGCCGCTTACTACTACGTCGTATTTGCCAGCGGTTTCGGCTTTAAAGGCCAATACAGCAGGCGCTGTAGCTGTGTTAGAGCTACTGCTGCAGTCATTGCAACTGCTGCTGTTTGTCGTGGAGCTGGCAATCAGCAGACCATTTTGCAGCACGCTGATTTGGGCACGCAACGCACCAGCTACAGCAATTTTGTAGAACTGGCCGGCTTCAGCAGTCAATGTGAACGGTACGCTACGTACACCATTGCTCAAGTTGACCAAGCTGGTGCTGTTGATTTCACCGGCTTTAGCTGTGTCCAACGGCAAAGCAGTAAAAGCTGCTTGCTGTGCTGTGCCTTGGTGTTGCTGGTAGTAGTAAGCAGTACCACCACCAGCGATGGCTGCGCCAAGAATGGCTGCAAAAATAGTCGAGAGCTTCATTATGTCAAGGTTCTCTGAGTAGTAAGAAAGTGCGCATATTGTACTCAGGCATTGGCAAAAAAATATAATGAATTGTTAGGAATATAGAAAACTTTTTGAGTGCTTAGGCGCTGGGGGTCATGCCAGCGAAGCCCATCAGTAATCTCATAAGCCCAGCCACTGCGCCTAAGCTGGCAATACTGCATACCCAAATAAGGACTAGCCAGCCTAAGCGTTGCAGTAATGTTCCGGAAGTGTTGGTACTTGTTGTGTCATTCATTAGTGATACCCATCCTGTGTTTTGCCGCGAAATACGTAGTAAGACCATGCTGAGTAGCACAAAATAATGGGGATAATCAGCAACGCACCTACTAAGGTAAAGCCCAAGCTTTGTACTGGTGCGGCAGCTTCATAAATAGTGAGATCTGGCGGAATAATATGGGGCCATACGCTGATCACAAAGCCGGTGTAGCCTAGGAATATCAATAGTAATGACCAGACAAATGGACCAGCATGCGGAACACCACGCAGGCAGCGGAAAATAGCGAAACAGGCCAGCAACACTAAAAACGGTACGGGTAGAAAGAACCAGAGGTTAGGAAAGCTAAACCAGCGCTCGGCAATGTCGGGGTGACGCAAGGGTGTCCAGAAGCTGACTATAGCGATAGAGGCTAGTAATGCCAGCGTAATAGGGCGGGTGATGCGTATCATGTTTTGCTGTAGCGGGCCGCTGGTTTTCAAGATTAACCACGTGACTCCCAACAAGGCATAGGCAATGAGCGTGCCGATGCCCGTGAAGATAGAGAATGGGGTAATCCATCCGGCGACGGCGTAGCTGCTGTCACCCAGTGGGATACCGTCAATAAAAGCCCCCAAGGTCACACCTTGGAAAAAAGTGGCCACAATGGAGCCCAGCATGAAGGCTTTGTCCCAAAAGGCTTTGTGTGCTTCATCGGCTTTAAATCGGAACTCAAATGAAACGCCGCGCCAAATTAGGCCTGCCAGCATCAACAGCAGCGGTATATACAGCGCGCTTAATACTACGGCGTATGCCTTAGGAAAGGCCGCCATTAAACCTGCACCGCCCAGCACTAACCAGGTTTCATTACCATCCCAAACGGGGGCGACACTATTCACCATGGTATCGCGATGTTGGCGATCGGGAATAAAAGCAAACAAGATGCCTATGCCCAAGTCAAAGCCATCGGTAATCACGTACATCATGATGCCGAAGCCAATGATCAATAACCAGATCAAGGGTAAATCTATGCCCATGACTACTCCTTGTTATGTGTAGAGGGTGCTGAGTGTGCGGACGATGCGCCTGTTGTGGCAAGGTGGCTCGCGCGCAGTGGTTTTATAGGTGTTTCTTTTTGTGTGGAAGGGTCATCAGGGCCATGGCTAATCAGGCGCAGCATATAGAGAATACCTAGCCCAAACACCGCCATATACATCACGACCAGAACTACTAAGGTGACTGACATGGTGGCAGTAGAGTGCGTGGACACCGCATCTTTGGTACGCATCAGGCCATAGACTATCCAAGGCTGTCGGCCTATTTCAGTGGTGTACCAACCGGCAAGTAAGGCGATTAGCCCAGATGGCCCCATCCATAGCGCAAAGCGCTGTAACGCTTTTGATTGAAAGGCTTTGCGACGCCATAAGGCAGTGGCGCTCCACAGTGCCAAGAGCAGCATCAATAGGCCCAGACCCACCATGATGCGGAAAGTCCAGAACACGACGGCAGTCGGAGGTCTATCGGCAGCGGGAAATTCTTTTAAACCAGGGTATTGGCCATCCCATTCATGGGTAAGGATTAAGCCACCCAAATTAGGGATAGAGAGGGCGTAACGCGTGGTTTCGGTTTCCATGTCTGGTAAACCAAATAGGATTAGCGGAACCCCTTCACCGGGTTTGTTTTCCCAGTGACCTTCAATTGCGGCAATTTTGGCAGGCTGATGTTTCAGCGTATTCAGACCATGTAAGTCACCTACGAAGATCTGTACTGGGATCGTGGCCAACAGCATCCACATTGCCATGGAGAACATGGTGCGTATAGCAGGTTCTTGTTTGCCTTTAAGCAGATGCCACGCAGCAGAAGCCCCTACCAACAAGGCCGTACAGATAAAGGCAGCCAATACCATGTGGACCAAACGGTACGGGAAAGAAGGATTGAAAATGATCGCAATCCAATCGGTAGGGATGACCACGTTATTCACGATTTCGTAGCCTTGAGGGGTTTGCATCCAGCTATTAGAGGCCAGAATCCATGTGGCAGAAATCAGCGTGCCAATGGCAACCATGATGGTGGCAAACCAGTGCAATCTGGGGCCTACTTTATTCCAGCCAAACAGCATGACCCCTAAGAAACCAGCCTCTAGGAAAAAGGCAGTGAGCACCTCATAGGTCAACAAGGGGCCAGTGATGCTACCGGCAAACTCAGAGTAAAAGCTCCAGTTAGTGCCGAATTGGTAGGCCATGACTAAGCCAGACACCACGCCCATACCGAAGTTAACGGCAAAAACTTTGGACCAAAAATGGTAGAGAGTTTGATAAACCGGATTTTTTTTCCATAACCACATGCCTTCCAGTACAGCGAGGTACGAAGCCAATCCTATGGTGATCGCGGGGAAAATAATATGAAAGCTTATGGTAAAGCCGAACTGAATGCGGGCCAGTTCTAGTGCATCTAGGCCGAACATGCGCAGACCTCCGAGTACAGCCAATGGAAGAAGGGGCTGCCGCATACCAGTGTGAGTTCAGCAACAACCCATGAAAGCCGTAAACCATACAAGATTTATATTGTATGCATACATAACATTAATTTGTATGCGTAATATAGGTTATTTTGTATGGATTATCAATCTTGTTTTGTATGGGTGTTGTATGGTGGTTGTGGCTATTTATAGCAACACTGCTACGATCTTAGCGATAACTACGCTTAAGATTTGAGCTGTTTTGTTTGTGTGGGGAGATGTGAATGTTTTTTCTTGTATGGTTTTTTGTATGGATTTTTATGCCAAACCATCAAGAGAGGCACTACCCCTAGAAAGGGTAGTGCCAAGGGTACTTATTCTGCAGCGTGAGGCACTGCAGCAGGTTGCTGCTGAATGCGTTTCAAGCGTTTTTTGTACAAAGGCAAGCACAAAAATAAGGCTAAGAACCAGAAAGGAGTAGCGATCAAACCAATTAATGTCTCTTCTTCTTGGCTGAATAGGTACAGAGCAAAAGCAAAGAACACTAAGGTGGCGTAGCACATAGGAATAGCAAAAGGCATTTTGTAGCTGGATTTCGCATGTGCTTCAGGGCGAGTGCGGCGGTATTTCAGGTAAGACACCAAAATCACAGCCCACACAAAAATAAAGCAAATGCTGGATACGGTGGTCACGATGGTGAACACGCGCATCACGTCACCTTCTGCGTACAACAGAAATACGCTGCTTAACAGCAGGGCGCATGAGTACAGCAAGCCATTACGTGGTGTGCCGCTGCGTGACAGTTTGCCAAATGACTCTGGTGCTAGATCGTTTTTAGACAAGCCATACAACATACGGCCCGTTGAGAACATACCGCTGTTTGCTGATGACAAAGCAGAAGTTAGCACTACAAAGTTAATAATCGCAGCCGCTGCACCCACGCCAATCAACAAGAACATGTTCACAAATGGGCTCTTGTTGGGGGCAACTACATCCCATGGTGTAACGGTCATGATGACGGTCAGTGCCAGCACATAGAAAATAATTACGCGTACAGGGATCTTGTTGATGGCTTTAGGCAGATTTTTGGTTGGATCTGCCGTTTCAGCAGACGCTGTACCTACCAGCTCAATCCCTACGAAGGCAAAGATCGCAATCTGGAATGCAGCAAAAAAGCCCATGATGCCGTTAGGAAATACACCACCTCTATCCCAAAGATGGGACAGGCTCGCTTTATCGCCTGTAGGGCCAACAAAGCCGGTAAACAGCAAATACGCACCTACAGCGATCAAGGCCAGAATAGCGACGATTTTGATCAAGGCAAACCAGAATTCCAGCTCACCAAAAAGCTTGGCAGATAGCAGGTTAAAGGCCAATAAGAATGCGATACATAGAATGCCAGGTAGCCAAAGCGGTACGTCAGGCCACCAGAACTGGGTGTATCCAGTGATGGCAACAATATCGGCCACACCAATAACTACCCAGCAGAACCAATAGCTCCAGCCGGTGAAATACCCCATCGTAGGGCCAAGAATATCCGTAGCAAAATCAACAAAGGATTTGTATTCCAGATTGTGAAGAAGCAATTCTCCCATTGCTCGCATCACGAAAAAGAGGAAAAAGCCGATGATGACGTAGGTAAATAAAACCGAAGGGCCGGCCAAGCTGATGGTGCGGCCAGAACCCATGAATAGACCTGTACCAATCGCGCCTCCAATCGCGATAAGTTGCAGGTGTCGGTTTTTTAACGAGCGTTGCAATCCTGATGAGTGTTGTTGACTCACGCGTTTCTCCGTAATTTGTTATATCACTATGAAGTGGGTGTTACTGTGCTACAAGAAAAAAACACGGGCATACCGCCGTTCTGCAGAAACGGAAGTAACAGTTGCAAACCAGAGTAAGCTCACAAGCGCACGACATAACTCAACATGTTGATTGCGCGTATCAACATAGGATGTGTGTGCCAGAAAGTATGCTTTGGTAGGCGTAAATAGCCGCCCAGCTATTACGCGTACAGTGAGGAAATGGTCATGGCAGACTCTCCGGACGTAGTAGGTGAACAGTTGCCATGCAGCAGCTGTACCCCATCTGTCCGTTTACCTGAGAGCTTATCCATGATTGTGTCATGATCCCCTTCGGTGGGCATATTGTAATGCCTCTCTCCAGATTGTCACGGTTTCAGGATTCTTTTGCCTGAGAGTTTCCGGGGTGGTTGCTCCGTCGGCGCTTCATGGAGAATAAAGACTCTCTCCTGAACCATTTGTTGACCATCGCATTTTATAAATAAGTGAAAAACCCCTTCTATTATCGTTAACCAGTATGTGAACTTTTGAAGCCTCAATAAATTTCTCCGAGATCAGGCCGTAAACCCTTTTGCGCTGTATTTATATGATTGGAGAACTTGATGTTTTCAAACTTGAGCCTACGTGCTCGTATGTTGATGGTTGTGGTGGGTATGATCGTAGTTGGGTTTACGGCCATCATCGGAGTAGTGGTGCAGCAAGGCTCTGCGATGCAGACCAAAGCTGCTCATATGTATGTTGAAGAAGCGGTAAAAGGCGAAGCGCAAGAGGTGATGAAGGAAACGGAGAAAGCCTTAAATGCCGCACGAACCTTAGCCCAAATGTTGTATGGTGTGCGCCAAAGCGGTATTACAGATCGCTATGCCGCCATGGCTATGATGCGTGAAATTCTCGCGAATAACTCCAATTTCCTAACCGTGTGGGCAGTATGGGAACCCAACGCTTTTGACGGCCGTGACGAAGATTTTGCTCATGCCGATGCGCACGATGGTACAGGTAGATTTACTCCCTACTGGAGTCGTACTGATGGTGCATTATCAGTAGATGTGATCCGTAACTACCACCAGGCAGGCGAGGGCGATTACTACCTCAATGCCCGCAATACCAAGAGAACGATCCTGTCTGAACCTTACCGTGACTATATAGGCGGTATTTCGACGTTATTGACGAGTATCTCGGTGCCTATACTGCATAACGACCAAGTGATTGCAGTCGTAGGGGTGGATATTGCGTTGTCGGCCTTCCAGAACCAGATCAGCCAGATTCGTCCTTATGAAATTGGTTATGCCAGTTTGTTTTCAGAAGGCGGTATTTACATCGGCCATCGCGATGCAGAGCGTGTAGGCGCGAGAATGGATGCTGACCAGAAGCAAAGTCTGGATGCAGCAAGGACAGGCAAAACACAAAGTTTTGAAAGTGTAGACCCGCTGCTTGGAGAGGATAGCTATACGGTGGTCGTGCCTATTGCTTTGCCAACTACTGAGGGAAAATGGGCATTATCGGTGACTGTGCCGCAAGCCAAAGTATTAGCTGAAGTCTACGAATTACGTAATACATCCCTAATTCTGGGTGCCATTAGTATTGTGGTGGTGTCCTTAGTGCTGGGTGTGGCGCTAAACCGTATGGTGATTCGCCCCTTGGGTGGTGAGCCTGCACAAGCGCTGCATGTGGCTGAAAGCATTGCCCAGGGCGATTTGCGCTCTGATATTCGTTTGCATGAGGGCGATGAATATAGCGTGCTACATGCTATGGATAGTATGCAAACGCAGTTGGTGGGCATCATCAGTGGCATCCGTGAAAACAGTGAGTCCGTTTCGCAGGCCGCCCACCAGATCGCACAAGGCAACATCGATTTGTCCCAGCGTACTGAGGAACAGGCCGCAGCATTGCAAGAAACAGCGGCGAGCCTAGAGGAGCTGTCAGTCACCGTAAAACAGAATGCGGATCACGCGCATCAAGCGAATGACTTGGCGGCAGATGCCTCGTCGTTGGCAGTGGCCAGTGACGGTGCGGTGGGTGAGATTGTGCAATCCATGACGGCACTTAGCCAAAGCTCGCAGAAGATGAATGACATCATCACTACGATTGAAAGTATTGCCTTCCAAACTAACATTTTGGCGTTGAACGCGGCAGTAGAAGCGGCACGAGCCGGTGAGAATGGTAGAGGCTTTGCTGTGGTGGCAGCAGAGGTACGAACCTTGGCGCAGCGCAGTGCTGTGTCTGCACACGAGATCAAAGAGCTGATCGAAAACTCGGTGCAATTAGCGCAAGGCAGCACGCAGAAAGTGGATAGAGCCAGTGGCATTATCCGCCAGGCAGCAGGTGCGATTACAGATGTGGCTAGACTAATGGACGAAATAGCTTCCGCATCCAGTCAGCAAAGCGATGGTCTTGCACAGATCAATACGGCCATTGTGCAGATGGATGCGGTGACACAGCAAAACGCTGCCATGGTAGAAGAAGCCTCTGCCGCAGCCTCGTCATTGCAAGATCAAGCGCGTCAATTGTCTGAAGCGGTCTCGGTATTTAGAACCTAATCTTTACGCCAGTTGTAGCGTGGTAAGCAGCCGTTTTCACACTAGTGGAAACGGCTGCTTCTTTTCTAGGCTAGGGTAATTACGGATACTGCTAATACCTATAACTTCATAGGATATATTTATATTCCGTTCACCAAGGAGATTGTGATGACTCACCCAACACTTAAACACTTCATTAATGGCAAGTTTGTGGCATCCACCGGCACAGACACTTTTGACCTGATTAGCCCAGTGACTGGCAAAATCTACGCACGCTCACCTAACGCGACACAGCAAGATGTAGATGCTGCTTATGCAGCAGCGCGTGCTGCGTTCAAAGTATGGGGGCGCAGCACACCATCAGCACGTCAAAAAGCCTTGCTGGCGTTGGCAGATCAAATTGAGAAAAACAGTGACAGACTGGTGGAAGCACAAAGCCGTAACACTGGCCAACTTAAGCATTTGATTGCGTCTGAAGAGGTCGCTGTTTGTGCTGATCAGATTCGTTTCTTTGCCGGTGCAGCGCGCTTTTTGGAAGGTAAAGCCACCGCAGAATACATGGAAGGGTTGACCTCAAGCATCCGCCGCGAGCCGCTGGGTGTAGTAGGGCAGGTCACGCCATGGAACTACCCATTGATGATGGCGGTATGGAAAATTGCTCCTGCACTGGCAGCTGGTAACACCATCGTTCTAAAACCTAGCGACACCACCCCAGAAAGTACCTTGCTATTGGCGGAGCTGGTCGCACCGTTATTCCCTGAAGGTGTGTTTAACGTGGTGCTAGGACAGGCTAATGCTGGCTCTATGGTGGTGTCACACCCCACCCCCGCGCTGGTTTCCATTACAGGCTCAGTACGTGCAGGTTTACAAGTTGCAGCATCCGCTGCTGCTAACCTTGCTCGCGCTCACTTGGAATTAGGTGGTAAGGCCCCAGTAGTGGTGTTTGAAGATGCTGATCTGGATAAAGCGGCCAGCACCATTTCCATCGCTGGCCTGTTCAATGCAGGGCAAGACTGCACGGCAGCGACGCGAGTGTTAGTGGCGGCGTCTGTGCACGATAAGTTTGTACAAAAATTGGTAGAGCAGGTGAAAGCGATTAAATTTGGTGATCCAGACGACACCGAGGCTTTGTACGGCGCCTTGAATAATGCCAGCCAATTAGAGCGTGTAAGTGGCTTTATGAAGCGCTTGCCAGCACATGCCAAAATCCAAACAGGTGGTAAAGCCGCTGATCGTGACGGTTTCTACTTTGAACCTACTGTGATCACAGGTTTGAAGCAAGATGACGAAGCAATCCAAACCGAAATCTTCGGGCCAGTGATTACCGTACAAACCTTTAGCGACGAGGCCGATGCGATCGCCAAAGCTAACGGCGTGGAATATGGTTTGGCTTCTAGCGTATGGACCACCAACCATGCCCGCACGCAGCGCCTGTCTCGTGAGTTGGATTTCGGTACGGTATGGATCAACACTCACATTCCATTGACAGCAGAAATGCCGCACGGTGGCTTCAAAAAATCCGGCTACGGCAAAGACTTGTCGGCCTACGGTTTCGAAGAGTACACCCGCGTTAAACATGTGATGAGCGCACACGAATAAGGGAGGGATTATGAGCCAAACATTGTCAAACCGTGATTTGGTGGCGAAAGCACACTATGAACTCTTTACGCTGCGCGACACCAGCGCATTAGAGAAGTACTTTGCTACGGATTTTATTGAACACTCACCGCTAGTGGCTGATGGGCTAAGTGGGTTGCGCGAGCTGGTGCAATCGTGTCCTGATCTAAAGCATGAAGCTCGTCGTGTACTACAGGATGGTGATTTAGTGGCCATTCATGGGCGTTTTGTAGGCTTGGATGAGCAGCCCTTGGTAGGTTTTGATTTATACCGCGTACGTGACGGGAAAATTGTTGAGCATTGGGATGGTTTGGTACCAGAGGCAGCACCTAATGCCAGCGGTCGCACACAATTGGATGGTCCTGTAGAACCCGGCAAAGGTAACAAAGAAAAGAACCGTGGGTTGGTGTGGCGGTTCTTTACCGAGACGCTCATTAAGGGTGATTACACGGGGTTTGAGCGTTACGCTAATGGCGAAGACTTCCATCAGCATAGCCCTGATATTGCCGATGGCGTCAAAGCAGTGATCGCGTTCCTAGAACAACTGCGCACAGACGGCCATGGTTTAGAGTACGCACGCATTCACCGTAGTGTGGCGGAAGGCGAGTTTGTGCTGACACACTCCGAGGGCAGTATTGCTGGTGAGCGTCATGCGTATTTTGAACTGTGGCGCGTTGAAAATGGCAAAGTGGCCGAGCTGTGGGATGCCATTGCACCAGTACCAGAAGATGATCAAGCCTTGCATAAGCATGGGATTTTTTGATCAGAAGTGCTACGATTCCCGATTTGTCTACGGAATTGGGGAGTAGCAGCATGACGGCGCATGCCATTGTTTACGCGCCCATAGGTCAAGCAAGCCGGTCTGAATTGGTGGTGGAACGATTAAGTAACGCCATCCTGGCTGGTTTGCTTGAGGCCGATGAGCAATTGCCCAATGAGGCAGATTTGTCGCGTATGTTGGGCGTGTCCCCTGTGACAGTGCGCGAGGCATTAAATACCTTGCGCATGCGTAATCTGATTGATACGCGCCGTGGCCGTAATGGTGGAAGCTTTGTCTGCAAAATGTCGGCGGGCATGCTGCTAGCGCAGCACCCGCTGAAGCTGGCCAGTTCGGCGTATTTGGCTGACTTGGGTGAGTGGCATTGTGCTGTGATTAGTCACAGCGCAAGGCTGGCCGCGCAGCGCTCTACCAACCAAGACCTACTGCGTTTTGAAAAAGCAGTTGATGCGTTTGGCGCTACTGAACAAGCCGAAGAACGGGCGCACGCCGATATGCGCTGTTTGTTGGCATTGGCAGCGAATGCGCAATCGGCTAGGTTGGCCAATCAGGTATTGATGATACAAGCGGAATGGGCACCCTTGGTGGCCGCGCTATACCAATACACGAATGCGCATGAGCAAGTGGTAGTAGCGTATCAGCAACTGGTGCTGGCGTTACGTCAAAACGATGCAGATCAAGCCTGTATGCAGGCTCAACACATGATTTATCTGCTGACAGATCAACTGCTGGCCTGTAAAGTAAAGCTAGATGCAGACACATCATTACAACAGTCCCATCTGGCTTGATCCTAGGTGGGCATAGCCTGCAGGAGACAACCATGTATAGCGATACTCCAGTAGAAAAAGCAAAGGCCATGCTGCACGAGATCACGCAATCTGCGTGTAGTGCGGCGGCTAATCTAGCAGAAGAAACCCAGCGCATTTTGGCGCATACCGTTTCTGCAAACAAAGAAGGCATACAGCTAGGTGCTGAGCAACGACAGCAGTTGCAAGCGCCTATACAAGCCGTATTACACGACCATCCGTGGTGCAATGGTGCCGGGTTTGCCAGCTACAGTAATGCTCAGGCTGGCGAGGAAGTCTGGTCATTAGAATGGTGGTACCAAGAGGCGGGTACGATTGAGCACGCGCAACTGGATCGTAACCAAGAAATACGTAAACGCTTAGATTTCCGCGTGTTTGATTGGTTTGGCCTGCCAGCCAATGATCATCAGGCCTACGTAGATGGTCCGTATGTGGATTATGTGTGTAATGGCGACTACACCATTACCACGGCACATCCAGTGCTGGTGGACGGTGTTTTCGTGGGTGTGGCGGCGGTTGATATGTTGGTGTCCACTTTGGATCGCTTGCTAGCACCGCTATTAGCAGCGATTAATAATCCGGTTGTGGTGGTGAATGCTGATCGTAGGGTAGTGCTGTCAACAGCGCCTGGTGTGCGCGTAGGCACATTACAGCGTGACGGTCAGCCCTTAGAGCAAGGGCGTATCTTGCATCTGCTGGAAGTGCCACAAGCGTCATCCCTTGTATCTACTCCAGCGTCATCCCTTGTATCTACTCCAGCGTCATCACAAACTCTGCGTTTTGATAGCTATTCGGCATTGTCTGCATCACTGAACCTGTAGCGTAGTGCTTTTTATGTGTTCAGATGGCTAGCATATGCTTGTGCCTCAATGCCGTTATCCGTGTAGAGCATTGGCACCATAGAAAAAGCCCTGCTTCATGATGAGGCAGGGCTTTTTTGTTTTTAACGACAGGCTTAGGGTTTGATACTGCTGTGTACCAAGGCAGTAACGGCTTCGGCAGTAGCGGCAGACAAGGTCCAGCCCAAGTGGCCGTGGCCAGTGTTGTAGAACACGCCAGGCTGTTTGCCTGTTTGAATGCGAGGCATCATGTCAGGCATCATTGGGCGCAAGCCAGCCCAAGGAATAGCGTTTTCTGTGCTAACACCTGAGAAGTTGTAGCGTACCCATTCGGTCAGAGGGTTGACGCGGTCAGCACGAATATTACGGTTTTCACCATTGTATTCGGCAGTACCAGCAATACGGAAACGGGAGTTACCTAAACGGCTAGTCACAATCTTGGCTTCTTCATCCAGCAAACTGACCCAAGGGGCAGAAGTCTGGCTGATTTCATCTTCCAAAGGAATAGTGATGGAGTAGCCTTTAACAGGGTAAATGTTGATGCGGTCGCCCACCATAGCAGCCAATTTACGGCTACCTACACCGGCACAAATTACCAATGCATCTACCTCAACAGACTCAGGGTGTTGTGGCGCGCCAGTGAGTTTAGAGATGTATTGAATGCGGTGTTTGGAGCCAGCTTGAGCAATGCTGCTAACTTCTACGTCCATCATGAACGTTACGCCTTTGCGCTCGCACGCCTCAGCTAAGCCACGAGTGTACTTATGAATATCGCCGGTAGAGTCGCTAGGTGTAAAGAAACCACCGTAGTATTTACCTTGCAATGTAGGCTCAATAGTGCGGATTTCTTCAGGCGTGACGGTGCTGCGCTCTAGGCCGCCTTTAGCCAGCAGTTCACTTACTTTAATACCTGCCTCAAAGCCTTTTTTGCTTTGGTACACGTGCAAGATGCCGCGTTCTTCCAAATCGTAGTCGATGTTTTCTTGTTTAGCCCAACGATGGAAAGGCTCACGCGCAGCAATAGCCAGTTTGACTGTGTCTACGGTGTTTTTTTCGTAATTACGGATGTTGTACAGGAACTCGCCCATCCACGAGTATTTGTGCCAGGTAGGGGCTGGGTTCAGCAGCAACGGAGCGTCGCGCTTGAACATCCATTTCAGGCCTTTAAGTACGGTCCCAGTGTTGTTCCAGACTTCAGCGTTACATGCCGACAATTGACCACCGTTAGCAAACGAGGTTTCCATGGCTGGGTAACGTTGGCGGTCCATGACAATAACGTCATAGCCTTGTTCTCTAAGGGCGTACGCTGTGGTCACGCCAGTAATACCGGCACCAATAACAGCAATGGTAGTCATGGGGGAATGCTCCAGATATAGAAATAGGGGTAGCCCGCTACATAGCGGCTACACCCCATCTGTCCGGTTACCTGAGAGCTTGTTCCACTGAGATCGTGGTCCCCTTCGGTGGGCAAAACACGGTTTGCCTCTCTCCAGATTGTCATGGTTTCAGGATCCTTTTGCCTGAGAGATTCCGGGGCGGTTGCTCCGTCGGCGCTTCGTAAGAAGTCTCTTTCCTGAACCATTTAGAATGACGGCCTCAAGTTTACGGGCTTTATAAAAAATTACAACTCTAGCAAACCCGAATAACGATTAATTATTACGCTGCTAAATCGTTATCGTTAGGAGGAATATCATCCAGTGGAGGTAATCCGGCCGCTAATCGTAAGCGTTGGCAGTCTGGATTAGGGGTGCCATGAACATCGTAGGCTTGAAACTCTCGGCATACTGAAGGGCGTTGCTCGTATACACCACACCGTATAGAGGGGTCGCCAATTTCACCGCGTAAACCAATGCAGCGCCCTGAACCTTTTTCGGTTCCTTTCATACAGGCGCGCAGTGGCCCGATCTGGGTAGTTAGCTCTACAGGGACCCAGCCGCCCGTTTCGCCCATCAGTTCGCCGCTGTAAAACGAAATGCGGAAATGCTGGCAGCACACACCACAGGCGTAACAGGGGTTTTGGCGTTCGGGTTTGGACTGCGATGTGTCGCTCTGAAGTTTTTGACGCTCTTCTTGGAAATCAAGCAAAGAGGTGGTGAGAGTACTCATGAATGAGGTCCGTACTTTATAAGTCAAAAGAGTAATTACTCTACTTTTTGAAAGTCAGGGACAGGTCTGTGAGTGTCAAAAAATAGCAAAATTAATTTTATAGAAAAGCGAAATTCACGAAAATATTTTTTTGCATTGTGCAGAGAGAAATAGAGGTGCTTGCTGTGAAATTTGCAACAACCAGAAAGCGGCTAAAGACACGGCTAGATAAGGCTTAGCTAAGCCGTGTAGTACCATGCTCCGCAACAATCCGGTAGCCAGAGTGCTGCGGGTAGGTGTTGTCTACGATGGTGGCGCAGTGCTTAGCGTTTTTGGCTGGGCCAATACTGGAATTCTTCAGCATGAACTTCAATGTCTACATCTTCCACGTGTTGCTGAATTTTGGCTTGCACGTCTTGTACCGCTTGGTTGTAGACGCTTGGTGCTATATCTTGCAGGAAAAAGTTCAGCAACGCATTCGCTGTAATGTTACCTATGGATTCCTCCATGTTTTCATCGAAGTATCGTTGGATGGACTCGATGGCTCTAGCCTTGGTGTCGCGGTCAAGTTCAATAGTCATAACTACAGTGTAAAAAAAGCAGCGGGGAGTCATTACACTACACCATGCGTCGTAGTAAGGGGTAAGCCGGCACCAAACAGCCATAGGGTTGCAGTATGTAGACCTAGCATGGTGTGTAGCAGCGGCAGCAGGCTCTAGCGATGAATTTTGCTTAACAATAGCAGGCCAAGCAATGCGCATGCGCCGGCAAGTATGAAACCAGTGCTGTAACCAAACTGATGAATAGCCATGCCGATCACTGGTGCTGTCACTGCATACGAAGCATCCTGAAAACCAGAGTAAAAGCCCATCGCGGTACCGCGTTCATGTACGGCGCAGCGTCCAGCAGCGATAGCTCCTAATGCAGGGAAGGTAAGTGAGCAGCTACCGCCAATAACAGCTACACACAACAATGCCAAATACTGGGTGGGTGCAAAAGCCAGTGAGACTAAGCCTATTGCCTGCACACTTAAGGACATCATTACCAGTCTGGCTAGGTGCTGACCTTGCAATAAGTGGCCTACGACTAATCGCACCACCACAAAGGCAATACCAAATAAGGAGAGGGCGAGCGTGACGGCAGACCATCCTGATACTGAGAAGTACAGCGAGATAAACGCTTCTATAGATACAAATCCCACACCATGCAAAAACAAGATACTGCCAGGTAGAGCCACCTTAGCCAATACGGCTTTCCCTGCTGCTTTCTTGTTGGTAGGGGCTTGGCTATTTTCTACACTTAGGAGCGATAAGGCCGATGCAATAGCGTGTATGACAATACACAGCGCCACACCGCCTAATCCTACGTAGGTGAAGAGCAAAATGCCAATAGGAGCACCACACGCTACCGCACCATAGATGGATATGCCAGTCATAGATAGCACGCGTGCTGTGCTGGACTCGCCCAGTTTATGTATGGCCCACATAATGGCGCCAGTCGTGAGTACGCCCACAGCCAAGCCTTGCATTAACCGGGCGACGATTAAAATGGTGATGGTGCCGCTAGACATAAAGTTGGTGGTGGCTAAGATCAGACCATATAAGCTTAGTCCAATCAAACTGGTCATCACGCAACGCCGCACACCTACGGTGCTTAAGAGCTGTCCTACAAAAACACGGCTGACTAACGAGGCAATAAACTGCGAGCCAATGACGACACCTACGATGGTGTCGCTGGCAGCAAGGTCTTTAGAGATATAGAGCGGTAGGGCGCCCAACGATAAACCCACTACAAAAAAGCAGCAGACAATAGCGCCTTGTATGCGGATGAGGTCTAGTAAGGTGGAGCGAGAAGATTGCATGTGGTACCCAAATAAGAGCAGGGTACCGAATCGATTACGCATACGGACGCCCTGCTAACTAAAAAGCAGTGCGCGTTGGTTAACGTAAACGCTTACGGTTCTACAGTATGTGGTAAGGCACAAGAAGGCACCTTCCATAGAACTATGAAATGATAATAGCACTCGTTTAGAGCGACGAACAAGAACGCCTGCTAGGTTTTTATGCCTAATACCTCTGTGCTACATGTTTGTAGGCAGGTGGCTACAGCTAAACACATGCTGTAGCACTCATTCTGATGCTGATATTTGCCCTGAGAAAGTCGATCAAGGTATAAAAAGAACTCCCTATCTTTCAGGAATCCCGCACGGTGAATAAATACCTTCATTCTTTGACGATTGCGTTATGCAGTGCGGCTGTTTCTGCACCAAGCCAGGCTGCGGATAATACAGAATCATCACCGTGGCTGAACGAAACGAATAGTGCTTGGACATGGCAGATTACGCCTTATGTGTGGGCGGCTGGAATCAAAGGCCATATGTCACCGTTTAAGCATGGGCCCACGATGAGTGTAGAAAAGTCTTTCTCTGATGTGATGAGTGACTTCAGCATGGGCGGCTTTATTAATGCGTGGGGGCGTCGTGATCGCTTCGTGTTCTCGGGCGACATGATGTACATCAGCACGAGAGGTGCGGAGGCCAGTGGCCCGCTATCGGCATTTCAACTACCGGGTTTTGGCGTGACGATCCCCGCTGGTGCAGATACTAAAGCTAAGGTAAAAAGCAAACAGTTTATGGCTACCCTGCAAGCAGGCTATAGGGTGTTAGACACACCAGGTTTCACCTTAGATGCGTTGGGCGGTGTGCGCTTTTGGCATATCTCTACGGATGTTAGGGTGACCGCTAGCCATCCAGGTATAGGCTCAATCTCGGCCAGTCAAAAAGAAAGCTTTAATTGGGTGGACCCGCTGTTAGGCGTACGGGCATTTGTGCCTGTGACAGATAACTGGTCACTGCAAATGCAAGCCGATATAGGGGGCTTTGGAATGGGTTCCAAACATACGTGGTCTGCCTTGGGGACCGTGAACTATGTGTTCTCAGACAATCTTTCTGCCTCAGTAGGCTACAAAGTGCTGGATGTGGATTATCAGCACCGTGGTCATGTATACGACGTGCGTATGAAAGGGCCTGTTCTGGGATTGACGTACCGATTCTGAAAATGAACGCTTTACAACTTATAGGCTGAACATTGAGCTAAATATATAGAAATAAAAAACCGCTATAGTTAGCGGTTTTTTTATTTATCTAGATGCTCTGTATTTGATATTTCGCACAAAATTTCTGCGTATTTCTGTGAGCTGTTGTTCTTGGGCCTGTTTTTGTTCTGGTGAACGTTTGTCGGCGCCGATGACAGAGGCTACATGCAGCGTGTTATTAGTTTCTTGATTGCATTTTTGGTAAATCATGGTGATCTCCAACGCATCTTTAGTTTTCTTGCTCTGAGCAATGGTTGGGTTAGTTTCCCTTGCGTAGCATATATAAATAAATGCGTTTAAAAGTTATAAGCGAGTAATTAATACTAGCTTTTATTTGTGATTGTTTTGTGAATTAGTTTTCAGTTCAGCACTATGAGGCTTTATGGCCCTGATGTATATGCTGAGGATGTAACTATTTAGCAATTTATTTACGTTTATGTAAATAAAGGATTATCCCTGGATATCTAGGTAAAGACGTAAATTACTCAATAAAAAACAGTGAGGTATAAACGTAGGAACTACCAGTTTTCAGTGATAGCGCAACGACATTTGCTTACGTATCATGTAAATAGGAGTGTCAAAAAACGTTATTTATCGCTATCTGGGAGCACCAATGCGTAACGTATATAAAACCAGAGGCGAGTCTGGGTATGTGTTGTGGCGTGTGGTTAGTGAGTGTTTATATGGGTGGAAACAAACCGTTAGCACAAACCGTGTCACTTTCGTTATTTTGTTATTACTTTTATGGGCAAGTAATAGCCCATGGGGCATTGCATTACAAGCACAGTATAAAGATGTGGCCAGTAACGATGGATGGATGAATCAACAAAACCACGTGAATAATCAGTTGATGACTACACAGGGGTTGGGTGGCGTGAGCGATTCCCCGCGTGTAACGCCTGATCTAGAAAATACTGCAGCACCATTCAAGATCAATAACACTACAAATATTACCGGCATCCGTGGGTAATTACAGGTAGCGTTTAAGCGTTCGTGACAACATTGCTTGCTGTGATGCTGCACAAGTACACTGCATACGTATAAAAATACGTAAAAGGTCTTCGTGCATATGTCAGATATCAAGCATTGGTCAAAAGTAGAGCTTTTGCACCAAACTCATAGCAATCCCAATATTCATCACACCGGTACGCATAGCTATTACAGCAATGCATGGTCAGAGAGTTTTGAGCACAGTGTGGTGCGGTATCTGTATGGTGATGCCTATAGTTTGCAAGCTTGGCAACCCGCTTGGGAAGTTGACCAACTCTATGTGGGCGACTATGTGTGCATAGGGGCAGAGGCAGTCATTTTAATGGGTGGCAATCATACGCACCGTACAGACTGGTTCTCATTATACCCGTTTATGGAAAACATTGAGCATTCTTACCAAGCTAAGGGCGATACGATTATTGGTAATGGCGCATGGATAGGCATGCGTGCCATGATTATGCCGGGAATCTGCATAGGTGAAGGAGCCATTATTGCGTCAGGTGCTATTGTGACCAAAGACGTAGAACCTTACGCCATTGTTGCAGGCAATCCAGCCAAGGTTGTGAAAAAACGCTTTAGTGACACCACCATTGAGCGCCTATTGGCGTTGCGCGTATACGAGCTCTCTGCTGAGCAGTTTGAGCGTATTAAACCTTTGTTATGTGATGCCGATATCGATGCGTTGGAATCAGCGCTAGTGTCCTAAGGTTATGATATGAAGTGTGAGTTGGTTGTGAGGTATTTAAGCGTGTGTAGATATGTGTATAGAGTATGTTTAGCGTTGTCATTGCTGTGCTTTGGGCTGCGAGCATGGTTGGGCGATAGCGTGGATGAACAAGGTTTTTTGCATGAACCATTCTTTTTGGTTGTGTTTGGTTACGCCTTTTTGTTTATCGGGCTAGCGGTTGCTATTGTTGCGATGTACTTGCGGTATGGTCGTGCAAAGCGGTAGCTATTAAGTATGTGATAGCGATTCCAAGTTTTATGCTTTTGCTATGGCAGGGAATAGTTTGACCTGAATTAGGAAGGGAAAGGAGGACATATGGTGGGGAGGGTTTTTTTGGATCGTATTCAACATGCTATACATCATCCGGCCGTAGATCACCCACGTGTTCTGACCGATAGGCTTTGGCCACGCGGCTTACGTAAAGAGGCGTTAGGCGATATACAGTGGTACAAAGAGGCCAGCCCCAGTACCGAACTGCGTAAGGCTTTTCACGCTGGAGAGTTGGATGTGCCGGCATTTCAAATAGCGTATACAAAGCAGTTGCTGTCTGAGGCGTCATGTTTGGATCCGTTGCTGACATTACTGAATAATGGTGATATCACACTGCTAACGGCTACCAAAGATGCCAGCACTTCATACTTAAGCGTCTTAAAAGCTGTATTGCTAGATCGCGCTACTCATCGCCATAACGTCAAAGCACCCTAGTGAAAGAGCGTCTTACTATTCGTTGGTGTCTTCGGGTGAAATACTAAGAATTAACAAATAGTCGCATACTTTTTCCTGTAGCCATAAAGCTTGGGGTACGATTTTACATACCGGGTAGGCCGGTGGAAAACCATAAACTCAGGAGAAACTAATGCGTCAATTCTTAGGGGTAAAACTGCTGGCAGCCGCTGCAGTAGGCGTGGCTCTTTCCGCACCTGTATCAGCAGATATGTTGGGCGGTTTGAAAAGCCAAGCTACAGAAAGCCTTGGTAGTAGCCTAGGCGGTGGAAGTTCTGGTGCTGCCGGTTTAGGAGGCATCGGTGCATCAATGGGCCTACCCAGCATTGGTAGTGGCGCAGCCAGTAACGTGGCGGGTATTTTGGAGTATTGCCTAAAAAACAAATACCTGAACGCGACGAATGCTGACAATATTAAAGGTCAGTTAATGGGCAAGTTGGGTATGGATACCCCTGCTAAACAACAGCAAGATGCTGGCTATCAGCAAGGTCTGACTGGCATGTTGTCGGGTAGCGATGGTTCATCTTTCGACATCAGCAAAGTCAAAGACGATCTTAAAGAAAAAGCTTGCGATTACGTGTTGGATAACGCGTCGTCTTTGCTGTAATTCTTATACAGTTAATAGAAAAGCCGCATACCTACTGGTTGCGGCTTTTTTTATGGAGTTTGCTTACGTAATACAGTGAACGCAGAGTCCATGAGTGTTATTTGGAGTAGCGTTCATGCAGTTTGCAGCCACCATCAAGACCCGCTGTGCAAGCTTTGTTAAACCACTCCAGCGCTGTAGCTTGATCGGCGTCGACACCCAAGCCTTGTAAGTAGATAAAGCCCAATTGCACATGAGCTAAGGCGTAGTCTTGATCCGAGGCCAAGGTTAACCAATAACGTGCTTTTTCATAATCTTGGGGTAGGTCTTTGCCGTCTGAATAAACCATACCTAATGTGGCTTGCGCTACGGCTACACCATCTCTGGCTAACTGTTTCATTTCTTCTAACTGCTCTGGGTTGTAGCGATGCGTTTGCGCATGTGACGTTGAAAGTCCGCCTATACATAGGGTCAGGAGCAGTCCCAACAGAGCTAGTGTTCTACGCATGAATAATTCCCTTTTTAATTCGCCTTAGTCGTGATTATAACTAGCGTAGTGGTTAGCTAGATACGCCTGATCACGCGTGTCTTCTCTATGTTGAAGCAGTCGCTGATCTTTCTACCAGGGGTAGGCAGGGTGATCCCCCAAGTAGATAGGTAGCCAATTTATACTGTCAGTACTATGACGTGCGGGACAGTAGGAGCTACAGCGTGCAAGAAATTGGGATTGTGATGTATCCAGGCTCACAACAGGCAGCTATCTTGGGGCTGACGGACTTGTTTGCAGTAGCAAACAGAGTCGCTGCGGCACACGTTGGAACAGATGTTCCAGCCATTAAAGTCTCGCACTGGCATTACGAGGCAACAGCCGCGGTACCACAGAAAACGTTTGATAGTTATGCTGCCATTGCCTCTGATGCGTTAGCAGCGTTGATCTTGCCGCCTGCCTTAGGAGACCCCTTGTCATCGCAAGACATGCCTGCGTTGCTGGCATGGTTACGTGAACGGCACGCAGAGGGTGTCGTGTTGGCGTCGGTGTGTGCGGGGGCATTTCCTTTAGCCGCGACCGGGTTGATGGCCAATAGGCGCATGACCACACATTGGTCCCATGCGGAATTACTGCGTCAACAATTTGGCAATGTGGTGGTGGATGCAGATCAACTCATCATTGATGATGGGGATATCATCACTGCAGGCGGCTTAATGGCGTGGACGGATCTGGGGCTGAGATTAGTCGATAGGTTGCTGGGGCCGTCTGTGATGATTGCTACTGCGCGCATTTTATTGGTGGACCCAGCAGGGCGTGAGCAGCGTTTTTATAGTGTGTTTTCGCCTAGGCTGACGCATGGTGACGCCGCTGTGTTAAAGGTACAGCATTGGCTGCAAGCGACCCAAGCCCATGATACGGCTCTGGCCACGTTAGCGCGTGAAGCTGGCTTAGAAGAACGTACCTTTTTACGCCGATTCCAGAAAGCAACGGGGATGACTACCACCGAGTATTGCCAGCGTTTACGGGTGGGCAGGGCACGCGAGTTACTGCAGTTTGGCAATGCATCCATCGATAGAGTTGCGTGGGAAGTAGGGTATAGCGATCCTAGCGCTTTTCGTAAGGTATTTACACGCATTGTGGGCTTAGCGCCTAGCGACTATAGACGCCGTTTTAGCACTACAACCACATCAGCCTCTGAAGCGTAGTTGTGCGGTGGTTATGATCATGGCGAGTATAGGATGATGTCGTTATTGGCCTTTATATTGTCAGTACCGCCACTTCGCACATTGTGTGTTTTTGACGATCATAGAGCTTCTGAAGTGATTATCTACGGAGCATGAAACCATGACAAAACGCGGCTTAATCGTTGTTGACCTACAAAACGAATATCTACCAACAGGCAAACTCCCTTTATCGGGTATTGAGGCAGCAGTAGCGAATGCTGAACGCGTGATCGCAGATGCGAGGCAAAAAGCGATGCCTGTTTTTCATATACGGCACGAAGCGACTAGTGAAACGGCTCCTATTTTTGTGCCTGGTTCTGACGGTGCTGACATTCAAACGGTTGTAGCACCCATGACTGGCGAACCGGTGATTGTGAAGCACTACATCAATGCGTTTAGAGAAACCGACCTTAAGCAGCAGTTGGATGCGCAGGGCGTGGACGAGTTGGTTGTAGTGGGGGCGATGAGCCATATGTGTGTGGATGCCGTGGTACGTGCTGCCGTGGATATGGGATATCCTGTCACCGTGTTGCATGATGCGTGCGCTACGCTAGAGCTGCGTTTTGGTGAGGTTACTGTGCCAGCAGAACATGTGCATGCGGCGCTGATGGCAGCATTTGTGTTTGGATACGGTAAGGTGACATCTACACAAGCGTATTTGGCAGCCGCTGAAGGCTAGTTTTCAGATCTATACATAGACATGAAAACAGGTTTGTGGTCTGTAGATTGGTATTTGTCGTTCTAAAAATAGGACGATGATGCTCAAAATGAACGACTAGTACAGCAGTGTGGCAGCTTTTACTATGAGTACATGGCACTTTTACTCAAAACCCCGTACATCAACATGAATGTGCAAGACATTGCGTAAAGGTTCTACTTCCCTGTTAATTTGAGGAGTTTCTCATGAGCAAACCTTATGTACGTTTAGATAAAGACAACGCTGCTGTATTGTTGGTAGACCACCAAGCTGGTTTATTGTCCTTGGTACGAGATATAGATCCAGACAAGTTCAAAAACAACGTATTGGCGTTGGGGGATTTGGCGAAGTACTTCAACTTGCCTACCATTTTGACCACCAGTTTTGAACAAGGCCCTAATGGCCCATTGGTGCCAGAACTCAAAGCTCAGTTTCCTGATGCACCATATATTGCTCGTCCTGGTCAAATCAATGCATGGGACAACCAAGAGTTTGTGGATGCAGTAAAAGCCACGGGTAAAAAACAATTGATCATCGCGGGTGTGGTGACTGAAGTGTGCGTGGCTTTCCCAGCCTTGTCTGCACTAGAAGCAGGTTTTGATGTGTTTGTGGTGACCGATGCTTCCGGTACTTTCAACGAGCTAACACGTGATTCCGCCTTGGATCGTATGTCTCAAGCAGGCGCTCAGTTGATGACATGGTTTGGTGTGGCGTGTGAACTGCACCGTGACTGGCGTAATGACGTGGAAGGTTTGGGGCAGTTGTTCTCTAACCATATCCCTGACTACCGCAATCTGATGACTAGCTACAGCACTTTTGCGAAATAAGCGTCACATCGGCTTATACGAGTACTACGTAGAGTAGGGCTCACAATTCTGTGAGCCCTTTTTCTATTAAAAGCGTACGAGTAGATTGGCTTTTACACCATGATTTTGCACTGTATCAGAGAGTTGTCCTTGGTAGCTTAGGCCTAGCGAAGTGCGGGGTTGAAGTTGCATGGCCACGCCTAGTTCTAGTACTGCGCTATCTCTTGCTACTGCGGCACCTTCGATATTGAATGCAGTACCGGCTGAGAATGACTGTGTCGTGGATGGTGTGATAGTACCCATTGCATGGCGCCAACCCAGTGAGCCACGCGCAATCACTGAGGTACTGCCTATCTCTATAGAAGAGGAAGCGCGTAATCCCAGTGTTGAGAACGTGGTGTGTGAGGTTTGGCCAGAGGCTTGTAGTGCGGCAGCACCACCGCTTTCGCTGTAGTGGTTAGTGTGTAGATTCACGTAAGCCAGATTGACGAATGGCTCTACGGTAACGCTAGCAGCTTTCAGGCCATAACCTAGGTCGACAAAAGCTTGAGCGGTGCGGCCTCGGTAATCAGAGTTGAGCTGCTCATTCAAGCTAGGCATGTTCACCGAACGACGCGTGGAGAGATTATGCCAACTATAAGCAAGTCCACCCTGTAGTTGTAATGCTCCCCATTGTGCGCCTGTGTAAATCCCTGCGTGGTAATTGTTACTGTGGCCGGAAGAGGAACGACTGTTTACATCAAAGCTGGTTCGGCTATAGCCCGCTAATAGGCCAAGTTGCCAGTTGTTAGCGATTGGTGCATCGACTCCCATCAGGAAGCCGCCATTTGAACTCTTAAGGCTACCAGTATTGTGATTGCCATCAACATGATTCCAGTTGCCTATGGCTTGTAGCCAACTAGTCGGTGTGTTGGATATATTGTGCAGCCTATCGCCCATCGCATTTCGCAGATAGAGACTGTCTTGCAGAAGTACCGTTTTAGCCGATGCGTGAATTTCACCGGATAGTTGGTCAAAACTGGCATGCAATAGCGCTGCGTCGTCGGGTAGGCTGACTACTGCATTGTAGAGAGCATGCCCGCTGTTTATGCCCATGCTGTCAATGGCAGCAGCAGTGGCACGTTGATTAGGCGTGACGCCGGTGAGCGCCATCACTACATCGTTGCGGTCTAGATTCAATGAGACGCGGCCTTGACCATAGTCATAGTCCAAACTAGGCGTGAGGAAGGCAAAATCTGAGGCGACTTTATCGAAGCGACCTGATAAGGTGCCCTCTACCTCCATGATGGTATAGCTGCTGTGTGGTTGGTAATGGCCCGCTGCACCTACATGTATGACTGATCCGCCGTTGAGTAGGGCGTTGCCCGTGACGTGGACACGATCGGTTGCGGTACTGGTAGGGTCTGTTTCTACCACAAAGCGGGCATCCGGTTGCATGACCAGATCGCCCTTAACAGTAAGTAAGCCTATAGAGTTGCCTGGCGAGAGCGTACCGCCTGCTGCAACGGTTAAGGTTGAGCCTGGGTGTGACCCAATGCTGGCATTACCCCCCAGTACACTGCCATTACCCAGTGTGAGGGAACCACCCAGTTGGCCGTTGACGACCAACTGCCCATTGTTTACGAGTGTTTGGCCTGAGAAACTGGAGTGATCGCCTTGCAAGGTCAGTAGGCCGTTGCCTGACTTGGTGAAATCGCCATTGCCGGTCAGTGGGCCAGTTAAGAGTAGGGCAGTATTGGCGGCTACATTAATGCCACCAGACTGCGTAATAGAAATAGTCCTTGCTGTCTCGAACGAGGCTGTCGTTGCGAGTGTGCCGCCCTCTAACAGTAACCCTCCCGTTGCTGCACCCAGATTTGCATCGTGCTCAATCTGTAGCGTACCGCCAGTGATTAAGGTTCCACCACTGTAGCTATTCGTGCCGCTCAGAGCGAGTGTGCCGTCTCCTGCCTTGGTCAGGGTAGTGCCATTCCAGCCTGTCACGGAATTAGCAGACTCGTCGGTCAGTGCAACACCAACCGTGAAATAGTCTGAAGCATTTGCGAGGGTGAAGGTGCCATGTGATAAGTTGTTGTTGGCACTCCATGTCAGGCCATAACGGGCGAAATATTGGCGGTTATCGGCTGATTTACGTGTGTTGAGATTCAGGTAGTCTACTGTGCCAACCCCATTGGAATTGACGGTAGTGAAGTCACCGTTGATACCGTTGACCGTATCTATGAGCAATGTCTCTACTGGGGTAGTGCTGTGGATGCCGCTCAGTTTGAGTGCTACATCGGTACCTAGCGTGATAGATTTTGCGTGCAATGGTGTGCTATTGGCATCGATAGCGAGTCGGAGCGCAGTATGGTCAGCCAGAGTCATATCGCCAGATAGCTCAAGCTTTGACGGCCCTTCTACAGCAAGAGTGCTGCCTACGCCTGATACAGTGAGCTCACCCGCTAAGTGGCTGGTTGAGCCAGTCATACCATCGCCATATTGTAGAGTGCCGCCTGTGATTAGGGTGTCACCGCTGTAAGTGTTAGCACCATTGAGTATCAGCGTTCCTGCTCCGGTTTTTGTGAGTGCTTTGCCATTCCATGTGCTATTGGCCGATTCGTCGTTCAGGGCCACGCCTACGGTGAATTTATCGGAAGCGTCGGTTAGCGTGAAGGTACCGTGTGATAGGTTGTTGTTGGCGCTCCAGCTTAGATCATATCGGGCCAGATATTGGAGATTGTTCGCCGACTTGCGTGTATTGAGAGTGAGGTAATCCACGGAGCCGTTGAAGCCGCCAGTCGTTATTGTGGCAAAGTCTCCGGTGATGCCGTTGCTAGTATCGATCAGTACAAGCTCAGCTGGGTTTGTGCTACTGATACCGTCTATGTTGAATGTGACATCATTGCCTAGCGTCATGGTATTGGCGCGAAGTGCAACACCGTTCGCGCCTGCCGTGAGATCGAGAATAGTGTGGTCAGCCATTTCTATATTACCCGTGGTCCCCAGCGTCGCAGGTCCCTGCACAGCCAGCGTGCTCCCCGCGCCTGATATCTTCAGATCTCCAGACAAGCTACTGGCAGCGCCAGTAGTGCCATCGCCATACTGTAGAGTCCCGCCAGTTACGTGTGCCGAGCCGCCCAATTGCCCCAGCACCACCAGTTTGCCACCAGACACCGTAGTCTTGCCTAGGAAGGCATCATTAGCGCCCGTTAGGAACGTGGTGCCGGCGATCTGATTCAGGCTGTGCGCGCCGCTGCCTGTACTGAGCAACGGTGTCGCGAACCGGTAGGCGCTATCGGTATGGTTGAAGTTCAGCGTGGCAATGCCCGCGCCGAACTGGACCGCACCGGCGTTGAGTGTGCCCGCGCCTACGGCAGGTAATCCTGAAGCGGCACCTATGTTGAGGGTGCCGCTGGTAGGAAAGATTAGGAACCGGTCCGTTGCCAGCGAAACAACCCCTGTGCCGGATGTGCCGACATTGACAGTGCCACCTTGGGCTATCGTTAGGGTGCCCGAGGCGGTTCCAACACCAAAGCCCAGGGTCATCGCACCGCTGTTATTCCACGTGGAGCCGGAGCCACGTACTACGACGTCGCCGGAGCCACTCATGCTACCCACATAGCTGTCGCGGTTCGAGACGGTGCCGCCCGATTCGATGTTCAGGGTGCCCTGGCCGGATACGTCGCCCACCCTTAGCTCGCCGGTATTGGCCCAGGTCGACCCATACCCCGACACCAGAAAATTTCCGCTGCCGTTTTGCTTGCGCCCGACGACGCCATCGACGCTAGCGACATATCCGCCTGACAGAACCGACACGGCGCCCTTGCCGCCCTCCGAACCGACCAGCAACGCCGCGCGATTGTTCCAGAGCGTCCCCACATCCGAAACCGTGACGGTCGCTACACCGTTCTGCTGTGCATCAACCGTGGCGAACTGGTTCGAGACCGTGCCTTGATAAAAGATACTTAGTTCGCCGAGCCCACTGCCGCCAACGAACAGGTTGCCGGTCAGAGCCCAAGTGGCGCCCGCGTTGTATACGTTGACCCGGGCCGAGGCGTCAGGCGCCGCACCGGCATCGATCCGGCCCTGCTCGGTGCCCAGCCTGTTGGCGATCTGCAGGGATCCGCCTGTGATAGTAGTGTCGCCGTCGAAACGTGAGCTGTCGCCCAGCAATAACGTGGTGCCGGCGTAGTGATTGAGCTGGTGTTGCCCCCCCTGGCCGCTGTTCAGGGCGGATGCGAAGATTTGGGCACCCGATGTATTGAAGTTCAGCGTGCCGCTGCCTGCACCAAAGCGCACCTCTGATGCGTCCAGAATGCCGGCGGCATCAGCGGCAGCGCCGCCGGGTGCGTTGCCGATGTTGATGACGCCGACAGCGTCGCGATTGCTGGCCAGCTCGACACTCCCCTGGCCGTTGAGACCCACCGAGACTACACCTTGATTGGCGAGCGTCAGCGTGCCGCTGCCGTTGGCGCCGATGACCAGACGGCCGTTGACCTCCCAGGACGCGCCCGGACCCGAGACCGTCACCGTGCCCTCGCCGTCCGGCGCCGCCCCCAGCCAGCCACTGGCGCTGCGCAGGATCGTCGCCGGAGACTCAATCAACAGCGAACCGTACGCTGAATTGCCGACGACCATGTCATTGGATAGGTTCCAGTTCGCCGAGGGGGTTACGTCGCCGATCGCCACTACACCAGCCAGAGCCTGTGCGGTAGGTGTGGCGCAGACTACTGTTAAGAAGGCCGTGTGCACCACGCTTCGCGCACGACTCTTGCCGCGTCCTTTAGCTAATTCGCTGGTAACTTGCCATTGGCCTGTGCTGTAGTTAAACACCAATTTATACATGCGATTCATAATGACCCGTAGCCTTATTGTTATTGTTCCCCCTGAAAACAGTGGGGGAGATAGCGGTCTCGCGTGCATCGTGACCTTGAGTGGCAATTATGCGGATTTGCGATATGCTTGCCTATCACTGATATTTGGTATAAAGCATTCTGCACCTTGTTATGCGATTGCTGTCATGAAGTAAAAAAGTGCAATTGTTGGCTTATAGCAATACGCCAGATTATCCTTGTCGAGTGGCAGGCTGAAGACCGGTTTTATATGCAGAAGTAGGGGTATATTTTCCTTGTTGTTTGGATTCGCTAACGTTGAATTTACTTAGAAAAGGCCAGATTTTATGCAAGCGTTAAAAGGAATCATGTGGTTGATGTTGCTGCAATTAGCGGGTGAAGCCTTAGCTCGTGTATTGCAGTTGCCATTTCCTGGGCCTGTGGTTGGCATGTTGCTGCTGGTTTTTGCTCTGCACTTTCCTCTTATACGAGAGCCAGTCAAAGTGGCAGCGGGTTTTTTGTTGTCGCACCTGTCTTTATTGTTTGTACCGGTAGGGGTGGGGGTCATCACGCACTTAGGCTTGATACGCGATCATGGTTTCAAACTAGGCTTGGTTATTTTGCTGTCAACGTGGGCCGGTATGGTTGTGACAGTGCTGCTGGTGCGCGGTTTAATCCGTAATCAGTACGAAACCACTGAAGAGGAGCTGAATCGTGATGCCTAATTTTGTTGAGCTTTGGGTTTATCTCTCATCGGAACCTCTGTTTGGTTTAAGTGCCACGATCACAGTGTATGTGCTGGCCCATAGTGTGTATGTCCATTTAGGTCAGGCTCCCTTAGCAAATCCGGTACTGTGGTCAGTGATTGTGTTGGGCTCTGGGTTGATGATTACACAGGTGCCATATCCCACCTATTTTGCTGGCGCGCAATTTATACACTTTCTGTTAGGGCCAGCCGTTGTCGCGCTGGGATTTCCTTTATGGGAACGTCGTGAAGAATTACGCCGAGGCTGGGGGCGCTATGTCATAGCCGCCTTAGCCGGTGGAGCAACCGCGGCGATAGTTGCCGTAGTATTGGGCTGGGCATTGGGTTTACCGGATGATGTGTTGCGTTCCTTAGCGCCGAAATCAGTGACAGCACCAGTGGCGATGGGTATCGCTGAAAAAATAGGTGGTGTGCCAGCATTGGCGGCTGTTTTTGCGGTGTTAACAGGCTTGGTGGGCGCATTGTCGGGCAGTTTTCTATTCCGATTTTTGGGCGTGGGTACTAAAGATGCGGACTGGGTGGCGCGTGGCTTTAGTCTAGGGACGGCATCACACGGTATTGGTGCTGCTCGTGCTTTGCAGGTCAATGCGGATGCTGGAGCGTTTGCGGGGCTGGCATTAAGTCTACAAGTGCTGCTGGCTGCATTGTTGATGCCATTGATTGCGCAGTGGTTCTAGTAGGGGGTATCTAGCAAGATTGGTTTGAAATCTACGCTGTGTAAAACAGGGAAGATAACGCGAATAAATATGCTTGTAGCGGTGTGCTGTACTGCTTTTTCCGTTTCAGCCAAAAGTAATGAGGATCAGACGTTACGCGCTGAGTGCAAGCTTTCAGAGTTACTGGAACGATAAGTGCATGAAACATCGAAGTAGTGCGTATAAATAGTAAAGATAGAGCAAAAAAACGCCACCATAATTGTGTATGGTGGCGTTTTTGTAGGTTAGGCATAAATGCCTACGCGTCACAGAACTTATGACAAAGCAGTGTTTGATGGCCATGCCAAAGACTCTGCTGCCAAGATGGTTCTACGCATTTCTTCATGTTGAGTGTGTAGTGAGATATAGCGATCTTGCGCTGCATCATCTCGAGTAACCGTGCCGTTGAATGACTCTTGTACGTAGTTGGCATACCAGACGGACTCACTGACCGTCATGCCTACAAAGATTTCATTGTCGTCCTGATCGGTAGACAGGGCACGGATTTCTGACAGATACGCCCGTTCATTGGGCTCAAATTTCAACATAAGACTCCTTAAATGAACCTACATTGTAGTCGTCTCTGTGAAATAGCCTAGGACTCCTATGTTTTTACTTGCATATTGCGTGGCAATACACGTCAGTAAAATTAGCTATGTCAGGAGTGAGTAGCTAATCAACCTAGGTCTAGACAAGTATGTATGGGGGCTGTTCGCAGTGGCCAGACTACTCATGTAGGCTGGCTTACTTGTTTGTAGAACAGTTAAGCAAATCTGCTTTTTAGGGTTCTAGCAAAATTGCGGCGTATTTCAGAAAGTCGTCTTTCCTGTGCCTGTTTTTCTTGCTGTTTAGCTGTTTTTTGAGGTTCAAGCAAAGGGGAGACGTGCAGGGGGCTCAGGCCACCCTGATTCAGTTTGTGGTAAATCATTTAAGATCTCCAACGCTTCTTCATATTGATCAGTGAGAGCGGTTGGGAGCAGGTGCTGCCAAAAGCGTAGCGTAGAAAAAAGTGAACGCGTAGTAAAAAGTTATAGGCGAGCGAGGATGCTGGCCGTATTTATGATTGTTGTAGTTGTGTGGTGTTAACGCACTTATTTACTATGGGGCTTTAAGACATCAAAGTACACCTATACTTTGTAACAGCGATTTTGAGAGTAGCTATGCAAACTATGACAACGTATTTGGCACGTTTCCGCCAAACAAGCGGTGTTGCGCGCAAAAAGAGGAGTGGTACAAGGGCGTGGCCTACGTTTACTTTGTAACAGAGCTATCTATCGTCAACGATAACTGCGATAGTGTTCAGAGGGATATGTTTCCCTTGATAATTTAGGATTTACATTGAATACAGAAATCGGCATTGTTAAATGGTTTAATAACGAAAAAGGCTTCGGTTTTATTGCTCCGGAGAATGGAGGCCAAGATCTTTTCGTGCACCATAGCGAAATCCAAGGGACAGGTTTTAAGTCTCTTGAAGAGAACCAACGAGTGTCTTTTGTTGCTGGCATGGGTCAAAAAGGACCTTGCGCGACGAATATCCAAGTTGTGTAATCTCATTTCTTACATCGCCATGTAAGAAGAGATAGCTCTAAAAAACCGGCATGTATAAACACTGTCGGTTTTTTTGTGTCTGCTAAATGTGATGCTAGTACTGAACCGTGTGAACTCCCCCATGCTGTGCTTACAGTTCTAAGGCTAAAAATTTAGTACCAGGAACGGGGTTGTAGCTAACGGGATTAGCAGGCAGAAAGCCTAAGGATTCGTAGAGTTTTTGCGCGGTAAGAAACTCAGGCAACACATCTAAGCACATACGCGAATAGCCAATCAACGTAGCTTCAGCGATTAACTTCTCAACTAATAATCTGCCGATATTTAAGCCTCTGGCAACAGGGCGAACATACACCCGTTTTAGCTCGCATGCTGAGTGATCAACCTTACGAATAGCGGCACACCCAACGACATTACCCTTGTGCCACGCTAATAGAATACGACCAGCAGGTTCTGCATAGTCGCCTGGTAGTAAGGCAAACTCGGTTTCAAAATTCTGGTAGGACAGATCTTGTTTAGGGCTTTTGACATACTCTCTAAAAATCTCAAGTACTGCGGGTTGATCGCTAGGGAAACGGGCTGTTCGGAGAGTGATGTCAGTCATGATTGGGCGTGTCACTGTGCAAGGGGATAGGGGGGCGGAGGTGCTCTATCAGTGTACTGGTAGTGTTAGCCTTGGCAAGGGCTCGCGTATGAAATAGATCAGCGAGACATGCCTATAGGGCGCTATCATTATGAACAGCAATAAAACCTGTGAGGCTTTAAGGTGCAGATAGCTATTTTTCTAGTTCTGGTATGTGGTGCAGCACTCGTAGCGCCTATTTTGCTTTCTACAGCGGTAGCGCTACTAGCGATAGTCCTCTGGAAAACCGGTAAAGCAAAAGCTGCGATGCAGATGGCGTTTATCGTCTCTGCAGCAGTGCTTACGTATTGGGTGAGTACTATTACGGCATTGATGCTAGCCACGACTGATACTTATGTGATGGGCATAGCCGTGGTTGGTGTGGTCGTAGTTGCAATTGGAGTTTTTTGGGTTCTGTTTAGTAAGGTGGTTTTTACGCCTACCAAGTGATCGCTAGTAGGTATGCTAGCTTTGGATGGCTGATTTCTAATGGCGTCTAGGCTGTCGTTGCAGCCTAGCTTGCCATGCTATCAATCTATTGGTTAAGGGCGAGCAGCGTACGAATAACGTCAGAGCGCGTGATCACACCAACCAGAACTTTCTCGCGTAATACGGCAATAAACTGCACGTCATGCGAAGCAAGTTCTTGTAAAAGATCCCCCATAGGTGTGTCCTCTTGCACACTCATCTCAGGCATGCGCATCAGATCTTTAGCGGTTGATTGCTCTTTAGCTGATTTATTGCGCAGACGTTTCCACAGCGTTTGCTGCTGCCGCGCATGGTGGTCTTGCCAGAGCCAGTCGAACAGATCGGCACGCAACACACGCCCAATCAATTCTCCCTGATTATCAACTACGGGTAAGCTTTTAATCAGATGACGATGAAAGAGCTCAGCGACCTCTTCAAGCGGGGTCTTTACGCCAATGGTGAGTAGGGTAGAGGACATCACCGTGCCGCAGTTCACACTGGACATACGGCGTTTGATCGCGTCTTCTTCGGCGGCAGCAAGCAGATCACCCAAGTCCTCAGGGGTCAGGTTGTAGCTCTGTTCAAAGCGTTGTAGCAGTTGTTGAAGATCATCCTCGCTTAGCGCTAGACGAGTGCTGGGGCGTTGGGTTTTGGTTGCAGCGAGGGAGTGCTGCAGATAGCTACGACCGCAAGCGCGATGATAGAGCACACCTACCGCGACGACAGCAGCAGAAAGCATTGTCACGGGGAGTAGCAGCAGCCAATCTACGGGTAAAAGCTGTTCTGCCGCTAACACCATCATCAAGGCCACAGCACCACCGGGTGGATGCAGGGCGCGCAGCAGAAGCATCAACGCCACCGCACCCGCTACGGCCAGTGTGGCCAGAACGGTATGAGGCAGAAAGGGAAGCACCCAGAGTAGCAGTAAGGTATAAAGCGCGGATACGCTGTTGCCAATGATGCAGTTCCACGGTTGTGCCAACGGACTGCTGGGCACAGCAAACACCAGTACTGCGCTGGCGCCTAGTGGAGCAAATAAAAACAGAAGGTGGGGGTGAACATAATCGGCCAGCACTACCAGCAAACAGGCGAGCGCAACGCCTAGTCCAACGCCAATACTGGAGCGTGCGAGCTCCTTCCAAGAAGGACGTGAGGCCACAGGCCCCAATCGCTGCCACAGTGTTTGAATGAAGAGCATAACGTTTACTGTGGGCGATCAAGCAGGATGACTGCCTACATAACGTAAACGTATCCAAGCAATCAGAATCCAGGCCATTAGCACAAAGCCAAAGTAGCCAAAAAATGGATAGACAGTGCCTACCAAGTTAATGAAACCAACCTTTGTACCGATTAGGCCCAAGCAGGCCGCAACAGCCGTACCAATATTGAATTTAAGTGTGTTAGGGGTAAAAATACGCGCTGAGAAAGAGTATAAAACCCCCACCGATGTGGTCAGGATCATCGCAAAAATCACGACTGAGATCAGCGTCCCCAAAAGTCTGGACTGCTCGGTAGCAAGCATCAACATAGGCAATGCCGCTGAGCCAATGGTGTCAATACGTCCAAACACGCTGACGCTAATCAAAACAATCAACCCGCCCAGCAGCAAACCGCCCACTAGACCGCCTAGTAGCGCATTACGTTTAGATGTGGCTTGCGAACACGCAATCATCAGAAACGGCGCACCCACCACCATGTTGTAAGACACATAGAGTAGGGCGGCTACTAACCAATTGCCTGCTCCTTGTGGTTTTGTGTTGGCAATAATATCCAGTTCTTCTAAAGGTAGGCTGCGTGTATTTAAGCTGTAAATACACAGAAAAACCACCATCAATACCAATAGAGGAGTAATGCTACCAATAAAGGCCAAGACTCGGTTTACGCGCAAAAACACGATCAATACCGTGACCAACATTACCGCGATGCTGCCGTATTCTGCAGGTACCCCCCATTGCTGCTCCATCAACGAGCCGCCACCCGCAAACATCACCACAGCAATGGCATACATAAAGAAAGTGATCATGATGTCAGCCACAATGCCGAGTCGTGGCCCACAAATCAAATACAACCCTTCTTTAAACGAATGCGATGCCGATACTTGGCTTAACTCACCAACCGCCATTCCTAGTAGTGCAAAACACAAGCCACTGATCACTCCCCCTAGAAGCCCCCAGTAGCCAAAACTACTAAAAAATTGCAGGACTTCTTGGCCCGATGCAAAACCAGCACCCACAACGACTCCTACAAAAGCCATTGCTATGCCAAGGATGTTTTTGATATTCGACATGCATCTCTCTCCGAGGAGCTAAAAAATTATTGTTAGTGTATGTGGAAGCAACTGCCTGCACGCTTAGTAAGGTGAGGGCTAATGTTCGGTGCTTTTGGAGCTCCATAAGAGAAATGGTCGTTCAGTCAAAAACACGTAGCTGGTAAGCATACCAACGCTATTGAGTGAAAGCCACCGCCATCTTAAAGAATTTAGGAATGAACTCTTGAGTATGGGGTATGAGGTTCAGGGTCTACAGCGCTGGTTTCTATACAGTGTGTGAGTCCCTATGGGTGTGCTTACTAGGTAGCTGGCGTTGGTCAGCGCATAGGAATTCAGAAACTTCTTATGTGATTAGCGTAATTTGCAGGCTATCTTTAGGGTGCATGTTTTTTCATACATTAAGGTAATGGAAAAGCTTTACGCCACCATAGCTTGCCTGAGCTTGGTGGCGTTTTTTTTGAATGAGGTGATATAGGGAAGCAAAGCCACTTATCTTGGAGGCTTGAGTGTCTAAGAGCCTGAGTGGTCTGTTTTTAGCTGATTTTCTATAGTGAGTAGTCAACAAGACGCTAACGCTAAACATATTTCCCCTTGTTTGGTTTACGTAATGAAACCTACTAAGAAAGGGGCTTCTGTTGTGGGTGTTTTTCTAGTTCTGAATGACTGACTTTAGCAAACTACTATGTGATGAGGGGCAAACAGTCCCTCCCTCGGTGGAGGAACTGTGTGTTCAAGATTCAGTGTTAGAGTTAATGTCTGCGATCTTCTAGTCTTCCCGCAGAGTTCTTTAGCTTTTCAGCTTCTTGCGGAGGCTTATTTTCTAAACCAAGAGTATCACATAAGAAGAGTGAATTTTCAGGATTGGTTTGATTGCTCTTTGCTATAGAGCATGTTTTCCACTCATCCCTTAGGCCTAAAAAATACTCTACCCGGTCGTGGAATAGTTGGAAGTCAGCGGGATTCTGATAAGCACTAATCGATATTTTAGGTTTAAAGCTAATGGGTATTTGACTTATCCATATACCTGTTTGTTGCTCTCCAGTAAATCCAAATCTAGCGATTGTTCCTTTGTCTGTTTGTTCTAAATCTACGCTATACCAATCTCTTCCAAAGGTAGCACTAAACACCGCAAAAAAGGTGGACCATCGAGTTGCTAACAGCGCATCACTCTGAGCGTCAAACACGATGTCATCTGGATCAAGTAAATACAGTACTTTATGTGCCGCTTGCCTTACATCAGCAATGGATTTTCCTGGGTACATTCGTACAGCAGCCTCTTCATTATTAACCAGTGAGGCATCAAGGTCTTGGAGTGTCATATGCGTGTTTTTAGCACAGCCGACTAAAAGAACAGCACCGAGCACAACCGCAGTTTTCGTGAAAATTTTGTTCATAGTATGAAAACCCATCATATCCTCATATGAAATAGAACTCTCAGGGTGATGTTTTGTAATTATATTGCCAGTCTGTAGCAATGTACTTGGCTAACCACGAGGTCGATGTTCTAAATGTTAAGTGAATAGTGCGGGTGATGCTACTCCTTCTTGAGAGTGTTGATTTTTTATATCTAAAAATTTTTGCTTGTGAAAAAATTTGAATCATTGACATGTCAAAGTTAAGCAAAAATAAAAGCTATAGAGCATTTGATTTTAGCTACCCTTCGCTGTGGTTATTTATGCTGCTATTATTTCAGCACCTTATTGAAAGGGGGTAGGCATGAGAAAGCTCATGATAGGTGTATGTGTTGTGGCGCTGTCAGGGTGTGCGATGTTTCAAAACGTCAAGATCGATCAACTTAGAACTCCGGAGAACTTACGAAAATCTGGGACGATAGAGAAGTCTATCCCGCAGATTCAGCAGGCTCTCTATGATTATGGCGATAAGTGCAGCACAACAGGGACACCGCTTGCGGTTAATCCATCAGATCCAAGGAAAGCACGTTTTACAACTTATATACCTGGGTTCACTAGGGATAGTGCTGTGCTTTTGGTTGAGTTAAATCAAGTTGGAGACGAACTCACTGAATATCAGGGTTATACATACTATTTGACTTGGAAAAATAGGCTAGACCAGATTTTGTATATTATGGGAGGTGGGTTGGATTGTGATAAATGAGGCTTGAAGTCTAGTGATGTAGCCATATTTCCGGAGTAGATGCATTAGCTATAGCTGCCTGATATACACCGTATCGTAGATGCTTTAGACGCGTGTTTCTGTAGGCAAGAGAAAATCTCAGTATGAGAAATCACGCTGGTTTTTTTGCTGATACGTCCGACAAAAGTGAACTTTGTTATTTGGCTACCTTATTTGGCGTTTAGGGCTATTTTGACGTTTTATGTAAAGCCTAAAAATACGATGCCCATTATTTGGTGCTGCTAATCAGTGCGAGAGGGGCGCAGCAAAAGAATACATTAGTCGTGAGATGCAGCGCTTACTACGGCTGCTGCTGTAGAGACCGAGTCAGCAGAAGCTGACAGGTGAGAGTAGCAAGGTGCGCTTGTAAGGTCTCGTATGGGCGTGTTCGCCCAGGGCTGTAAGGCGGAGTTTGACTACGCATCTAGGATTGCACGAAGACTATAGTGTTGAGATTTACTCACGGTGCTCATGAAGGTTCCGATAGTTCTTACAGCCATTTTGGTTGCCATTATCACAGGCCTTTTTAAACCACTCTTGCGCTTGCGTGTAGTCTTGCTCAACACCTTCGCCTCTTAGGTATACGATACCTAATTCGTTTTGATAAACAGCATCTCCTTGTTCTGCTTTTAATTGTGCTGAACTAAGCCATTGATCAAAAAGGTTTTGGTCAAAAGTTATGGATGTCTTGGCAGTAGAAAGAGAGTTAGCATTAACGCCAGTGCAAAGTGATAGTATCAGCACAGTGAAAAACGGCCCCCATGCTTTTGTCATTTTTAACCCCAGTAGTGCTACGCAATTCGCTAAAGAGTGGTTGGTGAAAACGGATCATATCAATATAGCGTATAGAGTGCAGTGACGCGTGGTTTCAGAGATGATTTACCTTGAGCAGATATGATCTTGCAGAGTGGCTCAATAATCGCGAAGCAAACTACAGACGAGGAAATAGCCTGCATTCTCGCTACTTGATTGTGCTGTTATTATCCCTGTGTTCTTTTGGACGGCTGCAGTACTGCATGAGAGTATGTTTTCTATGCTAGAGATTTTTTAAGATTATCAGGAGACGGTCTGTGATTGGTGAGGTGATCGCGATAGTGGGTGCAGTGCTGCTATGGCCCTTGGTGTTCGCTAGCACTAAGAAGACAGCACTTGGTCGTGGGTTGATAATCTCAGCGGGTATTATTTTGGTTTTAGCTGGCTCGTTTATATCCTACTCAGCCACAGATCAGGGCGACGATGAAAGAGTGGTTGATGAGGAAAAACAAGCAGCGGAAAATGCTAGAAAAGCTATTCGGATACGATCATCGTATTTTTGATGAGTCAGAAGATTAGTTTTTCAAAAGAATTTATATAGAGCCCACGTCGGTGGGTTTTTTTGTACCTATGTATTTGTGCTGCAACGTAGTTATCTATACCTTTTGTTCCCACCTGATGTAATACAGTACCTGCCCCCTCTGGGGCCGTAGCAGTTACTGTTTGAGGAGCATGGGCAGCTTGATCGGGTTGATGAGGGGCTGTAGCTTCGAGAGACGGTAGGCCTAGGCGGTGGAGCAGGCGGTGCCATCCACTTTTTTATATCACTACAGTCTTTTTCTACACAAAGATGATCACTAGAAATCCATTTTGCAGTCTCGGTGTCTGTGCTGATTCTGCTCCACCCGTTGAGCTCCTCATAAATAGTCACAGCTTGACCGTGAGGAAGGCTGCTTAGCACCCTGCCATTTGCAGAGGAGCGGACATTAAGTGATTTCGGTCCAATGTAGCGTGTGGGCCTTTGTGCGATCGCAGGTAGAGTAGTAGGCGAGGGGGTTACAAAAGAGCTCTGTGGCGGAGCTACAGCAACAGGAATTGTTGACCGAACCTTACTGGATGAACTGTCGGAACCGCAAGTTTTCGCAATAACAACTAGGAAAATAACGGCAATTAAACCACGGCCAGAAAATTTCATTGAATTTTTATCGTTATAGAGTGATGTCGTAATCTAGCATTTAGCTCATAGTTATTAAACTGGATGAAAAAACAGACAGACTAAAGTAGCAAGAAGAAAAGAAGGAAATATATTGCTATCTTTTCAGTGTCTTTCGGAGAGGCATGAGAATGAGAAAGGGAGTGTTAAATAGACGACTATTGTCGCCTTTTTATACCTGAAACTCTCAAAGTAAACTTAAGGCATTGTGATCCGTTCCTAACCAAGAGGTGTAGTTGGTGCGAGAATGTTTTGCATCACGCCTATTACCTCTAGTTGTGACACTTTCTTCTTATGGAGTCTTTGGCAGAAATAATGATGCCAATTTTCAGATGGCTTGAAACCTTTTCAGTTTTAAGGAACCTTCTTGATTCAATATGTGTACGATAATTTCCCATGAAAAGCGTTAAACCAAAATCTTCATTGGTCAACAAATAAGATATCTCTAAGATGGTATGTCAATAAGCTTTCATGTCTCTTGAGTTGGATGGTGATGGAGATATCGTTTTATTTGGGTTTTCCATTTTTACTCCAGCGATTGTTGATTTGGTTTGGGCTATACAAGCACTGCAAAGTATGCAGACATAGTAAACGAGTTACAGAGGTATATAACAGCAATTAGAGGGTATATGGAGAAGATGGAAGAGCATCTACGATACTGCCTTAATTTTTTGGACAGTATCGTATCCCTAGGGTGAGTTTAACTATTGAGTCTCTAACTCTTTTGTGAAGCTGTATCTAAGGTTGCTACGCACAGCCTCGATAGACCATATCCAAAATGCTGTGCCGATGAATTCCGAGATTAAAGCCTCAGAGCCTGAAATCCATAACCAACCGGATAGGCCTAACAAAGGGACCACTAAACCATGAGCAAACACAGAGACGAAGAACCCAAAAACAATACCGTGAAGTAGTTTTACCTTTGGCAAGTATTCGGCAAGAACGCAGTAGATAATAGCTATGGTGATTGAAAATAGTATATGAACACCATTCCCACCCCAATTAATGGAGGAGCCTAACCATTCGTATGTCATAGAGTCAACGTGAAACCCTAGTTTCTCAAGCAAGACGACTGGTGGCGGTGTGGTTTCTGGGGTTCTAGGTGGAATGAGTGTTTCAAAGCCAGATTTAACTAGGGCTGAAAAAATACCTGCAACTACACCTATATAAATAGCTAAACAAATATGCCGGTACTGTTTTTGTGTGGTTTCAAGTAAGTTCATCACTAAGTCCTTATTAAACGGAAATTTAAGTTGAAGGCTTATGCAACATAGTCGTGACTAATGTATCCGTATGAGGCGATAGAAGAGCGGCATGCTTTGTTTCAATATGTTTTTCGCAACGTTATGATTGACATGAGTAGGAGGATAACGAGTTGCCATATTGTGAAATGACGGGAGGGTGCTGTCTAATACTTCGATTTGTGATCTTTACAAAACAAAGGCTTACAGGCTTTAGGTAACCACTTTATATTAGACAGAATAAATAATAAAAATCATATGGATCAATAGATTAGATAGCTGAAATCATGTATTGGTCGAATACATCCTTACCGGCAATATGGTGAGGGTTTCGGTTAGCTGGTAGCGGTGGCGCTTGACTTGATGCTAGTAGGCTTTTGCGGAGCGCCCCTATAATTGCAGAGCATAAAAAAAACGGCCTATATCGCTGTAGACCGTTTTGTATCTTGGTGGCTCATCCCTGATTCGAACAGGGGGCCTGCGGATTATGTGTCCGCTGCTCTTTGTGGCACAAATCGACTTTGTTGTTAATAAATGTGTCAATAAAGAGTTTTAGGGCTATTTTTGGTCGTTTTCGGAAAAACGTCAAAATACGATGCCCCCATCCAGTTTTAGGATGCCCCCAAAAATGCCCCCAAAAGTTCTGGGCAGGGCTGGTAACTCTGGGCAACAAAAAAGCCGCAGATCGTTGTGATATGCGGCTTTGCTTGGCAGTCCTAGGCACTGTTTGGAAGTGCTTTGGTAGGCGGTACTGGAGTCGAACCAGCGACCTCTACGATGTCAACGTAGCGCTCTAACCAACTGAGCTAACCGCCTAAAGAACGTAATAATACGATGGTTTTTGTAACGGCGTCAAGTGGTGGGGGTCTAATCATTCCCCCTTGATGCTAAGTGCTAGATTTCTGTGACTCTGCCGGCAGTCTATTGCGCACTTGTATAAGCTCTGCCGCTATCGCCACGGCTATTTCTGCAGGTGTGCGGCTAGAGATAGGCAGCCCCACCGGGCCGTGTAGTCTGTCTATATCTGCATCGGTTAGGTCAAAGAGTTTTAGTCTTTCTCTGCGTTTGGCTTGGTTGGCTTTAGAACCTAATGCGCCTACGTAAAACGCAGGCGAGATTAGGGCTTCTAACAAGGCCATGTCGTCCAGTTTAGGGTCGTGAGTAAGGGCAACGATGGCGGTGCGGTGGTTGACGCCCATTTCTACGATGGTGTCGTCAGGCATGGTGGTCACCAGCGTAGCGTAAGGCACGTCCCAATCTGCAAAGAATTCTTGGCGGGGGTCGCATACGGTGACATGAAAGTCTAGGGCGTTGGCGATGGCGCAGAGGGTACGGGCAGTTTGGTTGGCGCCTATGATCAGTAAGTGCCAGTGCGGGCCGTAGACACTTTGAAAGTGTGTATCGCTTAACGCGGTCTGCATGTCTGGGGTGGCAGGTGCCAGCTGGTAGGAACCATCTGTTAGGTTGACGGTGCGCAGTAGCAAACGGTGCTGGCGTATAGCCTCTAAGACCTTATCCAACCATTGTGTGTCAGCGATGGGTTCTACCATTAGCTTTAATGTGCCGCCGCAGGGTAGGCCAAAGCGTGCGGCTTCGGCTTGGGATACGCCGTATAACAAAGGGGCGGGTTTGCTGCCCAAACCATTGCTTTTGGCTTTGCGGATTAGGTCGTCTTCTATGCAGCCGCCTGAGACTGATCCCATTAGTCTGCCGTCTTCACGTACGACTAGCATGGCTCCGGCTTGGCGTGGAGCGGATCCCCAAGTTTGTACCACGGTGACTAGGTGCACGGTATGGCCGGCCATGACCCAATCGTGGGCGTGTTGCAGTACGTCTAGGTCCATGGCGTTCATGTGTGGCTCCGCAAAAAGGTGTGAAGAGTGGGGTGTTGTAAGTCGTCAGGCTCATCAATGTCAAAACATACGCCGGCATCATCACAAGGCAGTAATTGAATACCGTGGCGTTGCAGTAGGCTGCGTGCACCTTCGTCCCCAGATAAGGTGGTTAGTTCTGGGAGTAAATGCCATTGAAAGCCTACAGGGTGTCCGCGTTGCCCTTGGTAAAGGGGGGCGGCAATAGTGTGGGTTTGTAGCGCTTGTTGCACTTGCTGAAAGCTATATGCAGAAATGCACGGCATATCAGCCAAGGTGACTAAAACTGTGGACGCAGGGGATTGGGCATAACACTGTAAGGCGGCGCGTGCAGCATCAGCAAGACTGGCTCCCATGCCGGTATGCGCAAGCTCGCTTTCTACGATGGTGCAGTTGGGTTGTGCTAGTTGCTCATACAGCTCGGGGCTGTCTGGGCGCATTACGACGATGACGTGATCTACAGCTTGTCGTAAGTTGTGCAGGCTAGTCGCGGCGACACTATGGTGGTTTGCCAAGGGAGCTAGCAGTTTATTGCCTTGAGGTTGCCGTGCTTGAAAGCGACGACCATATCCAGCAGCTAACAATATACCTAACTGATGCATAAAAAAGAGTGCGGCACAGGCTTTTTAGGCCAGTGCCGCAAGAGCTAAAGGTTAGTGAACGGCGCGCGAGATTTGTTGTACTTGCTCGGTGGTAACAGCGGTGGCTTGACCACCCCATTGTGCTCGCATCCATGTAGACAGATCGGCGATTTCTTCATCGCTAAGTTCGTGAGCAAACGGAGGCATGGCGTACATGCGCTGATTACCTGTGAATGTCTGGGTAGGAATACCGTTTAGCACCACACGTATCAGGTTCTGAGCACTGTCCATCGCCAAGGTGGCATTGCCGTACATGGCGGGCGCTACATTAGGAATACCTTCCCCTTTACTGCCGTGACAGCCCGCACATGCAGCTAAGTACGTGCGTCTGCCGATGGCCATATTGCTGTCGGCAGTAGGGTTCTCAGCTTCAGGTAAGGGCGTGGGAGCCGATGCTGCAGGAGGAATTGAACCGTTAGCATCTGTGAGCAGGTAGGTAGCAACCGCTTCTACGTCCTCTACTTTCATCGCGCTAGTCGAGAAGTGCGTGACTGTATGCATATCCGCAAATGACGTGCCTTGTGGTGCCATACCGGTGCTTAGGTATTGGGTCAGCGTGGCCACATCAAAACCATGCTTGGCTAAGGCGCTAGCCGTGATGTTAGGAATCGCCCAGCCGTTGATCTCGCCACCTTGGAAATCACGCGCAAAGTCCACGCCCATCATGAAATTCTGCGGGGTGTGGCAGCTTGCACAGTGGCCTACACCTTGCACCAAGTACGCACCACGCAACCATTGCGCAGAACGTTCTGCATTCTCGGGTACGCTGCGATCGGGGAAGTTCAGCAAGTTCCAGAAGTTCATGAACGGACGCACGGGCAACGAGAAAGCACCACTATTGCTCTTGTTCGCTACAGCAATAGGCGGAATGCTCATCAGGTAGGCATACAGCGCATCAATATCTTCAGGCGTGGTGATGTGCGTGAAGATGTACGGCATGGCTGGGTATAAGTTGCCTTTTGGTGCCACACCATCTTTTAATGCACGGTGAAAGTCTGCGCGAGTGTACTTGCCTATACCGTAGGTAGGGGCGGGAGTGATGTTGGTGGAATACAGCGTACCAAACGGCGTATCAATGGCCACACCACCGGCCGCTTTAGGGCCTTGAGGTTGAGAGTGACAGCCAAAGCAGTCGCCCGCCATGGCCAGTTCGCGGCCACGAGGAATCAACTGCTGCATCTCATCGGCGCTTAACGGCTTATCGACGCCGGGGGCAACGCTGGTGCTGCGAAATGCACCCAGCAAGATGGCTATACAGACCACCACAGCCACCAGAATCACGGTAATGATTACTTTACGTAGCATGTTGCCTCCTTAGTCAATCACACAGCCAGGCGTTGCCAGAGCAACTTCCTTTACGGCTTCGTAATAACGTACATAGCCAGTGCAACGACAGATGTGGTCGTTTAAGGCTTCTTCGATGGCACTTTCCAGATTGGCACGTTGTACGGGTTTGCGCTTGAGGCCATCTAAAAACACTGTGGCACCGGCCACAAAACCAGGCGTGCAGTAGCCACACTGGAACGAGAAGTGATCAATAAAGGCTTGCTGTACTGGTGTTAAGGCTTCTACCTTGCCCAGCTTGTCGTATTTGGCTTGGCCTTCAATAGTCGTGATGGACTTGTTATTGAAGTAATGCGCGCTAAACACACAGGTGCGGCTCTCTGTTGTGGAACCATCTGGGTGGTTTTCTACGATGGTACAGGCGTGGCAAATGCCTTGGCCGCAGCCAAAGCGTGTGCCGGTAAGGTTTAAGTGCTCATGCAGAAAATCGATCATGGGCATATCCAGTGGTACATCCACTGGGCCAATAGTCTTGCCGTTGATCGTGAGCGTGAGAGGTTGTTTTTCTAAGCTCATGCTAAGGCTTCCTTAATTTTCTCTGCGGTGATGGGGAGTTCGTAAAAACGTTTGCCTATGGCGTGTGCCACAGCATTGCTAATGGCCGAAACTACGGGAATCATGACCACTTCAGCCATCCCTTTAGGTGGCGAGGTCTCCGACAGTGGGGGTAGGTAATCCACGGTCTGGTTCCAAACTGCAACGTTTTTAGCGCGAGGTAAGGTGTAACGGTTGAAGTTCCACGTGCCGTTACCGGGGCCATCCTCATAGAGTGGTAGTTCTTCCATCAGCGCGTGGCCTATACCCATCGCCAGCCCTCCTTGTTGTTGGCCAGAGACCAAGGCAGGAACAACAATTTTGCCAGGATCAATCAGGCTATGTAGGCGCATGACCTCAACATCACCGGTAAAAGTATTGACGTTGAGCTCTACTAAACAGGCCGCAGGGGTGTAGGTGGTAACGCCTGCATTGTTACGTTGCACGGGTGGGTAGGCGATTTTGCTGCGTTTTAGATAGTCGTAGCCGCCGGTATCCATACGTTTTTTGAGTGACTCAGGGGCACCTTCGCCATAGCGTACGGCTAAGGCATCCAGAGGCAAGGTGCGTTCGCCTACACCGGGAATGTCAAAGCTGCCACGAGCCCATTCCCAGCGACTAAAGCAGTGCAGCGCTACGCCTGTAATCAACCCCATTTCGTGGGCCTTACGGGCCAATTGAGCAAAAGGAATAGGGGTCATACCTGCGCCACCAATGCCGCCGGGATAAGCGCGCAGATCAGACAACGCCACATCGCCTGGGGCGATTTCACCACCAGCAGGGCCATCACTCCAAATGGCCTTGGCCGCTGGCCACAAGCTATGTTCCAACAGGAAGTTAGCGGCTTGGCGTGTGCCGAAACCAATGAAGTACACGCTGTTAGAGGCACTCATCGCTGGCAGCATGAATGGTACCCAGAAAGGGTTGGCGGCAAGCTTATCTTGCTCTTCTTGCGTAGTGGTGTAGGGCGACCAGTTGCTGACTAATGGCAATTGATCAAACTCTGTCACACCGAACTCTACCGTTTCGGGGGCTTGCCCTAGCATTTGTTGAATCATGACTTGCTGGGCAGTGGTGGCACCCGTGCCAATCTCTTGCAAGCAGTGGCGCATGGTGATGTTGCCATCAGCATCAAACTCCAGCACAAGTGCACTGGTGTCGGCGCCGGTGCCGTAGTCTTTTTGGACTTGGGCAAAACCTACACCATAGCTTTTACCGGGGTTAGCGGCATCAAACTCAGCTTTTGCTTTATCTTTGTTCACCCAAAGCGAGTGCTTGCTAGCGATATCCAGCATTTCTACCAAACGCGGCTCGCCTAGTTGTACTGCGCCCTGCGTGTTGGGGTAGTTGGGGAGCAACGCATTGCGACGACGTAACTCAATGGCATCTATGTTTAGCTCAGAGGCCAACTCGTCTACTAGCATCTCTGTCATGGTCATGGTTTGGATGGTGCCATAACCACGCATGGAGCCAGCCTCTACGGCACGGCTGGATAAGGCTGTGCTCGCCAAGTCTGATTTAGGGAAGTAGTAAATAGATTGAGCGGCCGTGGCGCCTACTTGGGCCACCGAGAACGAGAAGTTAGCTCGCCCGCCGCCATCACAGGTGTATTGGCCTTTAAGAGTCTCAAACTGGCCAGTTTTCCTATCAGCAGTAATGCTCACGTCCATATCAAAGGCGTGGCGTTTAATGCCCATCTGGAATTGTTCGTAGCGATCGTTGGCTAAGCGAACAGGCAAGCCGTCGCCGTAAAAACAGGCAGCAATCACATAGAAGGGGAAAATAGAGTGGTCTTTGGACCCATACCCAACAGTCGTGCCGGTGAGAATTTCAATATGTTCTACGGGGAAGCGTTTGTTGTCTTTCACCATAAAGGCGGCAACGCGTGCGACCTCATAGGGGGACTGTGCTGCTGCCAAAATATGCAGGGTACGTGTTTGTGCATCGTACCAAGCATTGCCGTTATCAGGCTCCATTGCAGACGGGTCTATGGATTGCGAATAGCCATGGCGCTCAATCACAATTTTGTCTGGGTCTTGGCGCGCGGCTTCGATGTCGGCAGCAATGAGTGCAGCGGCTTCCATGCCACGCTGCATAGGCTTGTAAGTTTCTTGTGCGACCTGTTGTGGATCGCGATTACCTGTGCCGCCGCCTCGGTGTTTGTGCATGACGGATTGCGGTACAAATATACCGTCCGGATCAGCTGGAGGCCATACGGGTGTAGCGCCATCAAAGCTACCCCAAATGACGGCGTCTTGAATGGGTGAGAACTCAGGTGTGCCGGTAGGTGACTCGCCACCAATACGCACATAGCGTGCTGCACCAAAGTTAGGAGGAGGGTTAGGGCCAGTGGTTTTGCCATACAGTACAAATTCAGTGTCAAAACGCAGTTGGCGCTTAGCAGCTTCGAATTTGTCAAAATCGTGATAGACCAAGAGGGCTACAGGGTGGCCCAGCATGGTAGGCGTAGTGCCTTTTGGTGTCAGGAAGCTTTGGCCGTAGAAGTCAGGGCCTAAATCGGCGGGTTTAGGTACTTGTATACCATCGCGCTCTAGGTCTTCATGAAAAAGCAGTCTATCAGGCTGTAAGTCATCGCCTAGTCTATCTAATGCTAAGCCTTCAAAGGTTTTGTCAGCTTGTGTGGCTTTCACAAAAAAAGCATGTGCTTGTTGCTTGGGCCAACCGGGCAGGTTCATGGCGCGGAAGTCGCGCGCAAAGACTTTTTGGCCGGTGACTTTACGTATAGCATCCCAGCGATAGCGGGCTTGTCCATCGTTGTTCATCCAGCCTGATGCACCAAGGCCGGAATGTACTTCTATTGCGTGTGCAAAGGGCAGGCGTGCCAAGGTGACCGTAATGCCAGCAAACGTGCCTAGTTTGATGAAGTCACGGCGGGTAAATCCTGATGCCATAGGTATCTCCCTGTGTAGAGTTTTGATTTGCTGCTTGCGTTTTTGTAGTTATGAAAGAGCTGACTCATCGCTCTCTCAGTCATGTTCATAGTATGCAAAAGCTATGTGACTTCCTCATTTGCTTGCAAAGCTTTACTAAAAATTAGTAATGGTGTCAGGGCTTGTTGTGTTTATGCCGCACAGAATCAAAGCTTTGTGAATTGCGCCCCTTAAATTGCTGTAGGGAGAGCAATAGTTTTCATGCTTGTTAAACTTGATGCTAAAATCAAACCGTATTCTTATTGATGATTAGTTATTGGAAAAACATTATGACCACAACGCGAACTACTACCTGGCCCAACTAGCCGTAGCCGCATTGTGTTCATACGCTGATAACATCAGACCAAATACCGAAACGCGGCTTGTATGCCGCGTTTTTTGTTTTAGGAAGCATTTATGATTCAAATCACCTTACCTGATGGTTCGAAACGAGAGTTCGAAAATCCGGTTTCTATTAACGATATTGCCTACTCTATTGGCACCGGACTGGGGCGCGCAGCACTGGCCGGTAAGGTGACGTTTGATGGTGCAGAGCCAGAACTGGTAGACACCAGTTTCGTGATCGATAAAGACGCCCAGTTGGCGATTGTGACAGCTAAAGACGCAGATGGGTTGGATGTGATTCGTCACTCCACCGCTCACTTGCTGGCATATGCAGTAAAAGAATTGTTCCCTGAGGCACAGGTCACTATTGGCCCTGTGATCGACAACGGTTTTTACTACGACTTTTCCTACAAACGTCCCTTCACACCTGAAGATTTACAAGCCATTGAGAAAAAAATGGCTGAGCTGGCCAAGCTAGACGAGCAAGTGGTGCGTGAAGAATGGGAACGCGATAAAGCGGTAGAGTTCTTCCGCAGTATTGGCGAAGAATACAAAGCAGAAATCATTGCTTCTATTCCCGCTGAGCAAAAAATCTCGCTGTACCGTGAAGGTAAGTTTGTAGATTTGTGTCGTGGTCCTCACGTGCCTTCCACTGGCAAGTTGAAAGTATTCAAGCTGATGAAAGTGGCCGGTGCCTACTGGCGCGGCGACAGCAAAAACGAAATGCTGCAGCGTATTTACGGTACAGCATGGGCAAGCAAAGATGAGCAAGCCGCTTACTTGCATATGTTGGAAGAGGCTGAGAAACGTGATCACCGCCGCCTAGGTCGTGAGCTTGATCTGTTCCATTTCCAAGACGAAGCTCCAGGCTTGATCTTCTGGCACCCCAAAGGTTGGGTGATTTGGCAGCAAGTAGAGCAGTTCATGCGTCAGGTATACCGTGACAACGGCTACCAAGAAGTGAAAGCACCGCAAATCTTAGATTTGTCCATGTGGAAGAAAACTGGCCACTGGGATAACTACAGCGACAACATGTTCACCACAGAGTCTGAGAACCGTATGTACGGTTTGAAGCCTATGAACTGTCCTGGTCACGTACAGATTTTCAACGCTAACTTGCATTCTTACCGCGAATTGCCTATTCGTTACGGCGAGTTCGGTCAGTGTCACCGTAATGAGCCTTCTGGCGCGTTGCATGGCATGATGCGTGTGCGTGGTTTTACGCAAGATGATGGCCACATTTTCTGTACTGAAGATCAGTTGCAAGAAGAGTGCGCGAACTTCACCGCGTTGCTGCAGCAGGTATACAAAGAGTTTGGTTTTACCGAGATTCTGTACAAAGTGGCTACACGTCCTGAAAAACGTATTGGTAGCGACGATGTGTGGGACAAATCCGAAGCCGCGTTGATGGAAAGTCTGCGCCGTACAGGGTGTGAATTCACCGTTGCTGAAGGCGATGGCGCATTCTACGGCCCTAAAATTGAATACACACTGAAAGACGCTATTGGTCGTCATTGGCAGTGCGGCACCATTCAGGTGGACTTCTCCATGCCTCAGCGCTTAGGTGCTGAATACGTGGATGCGCAAGATCAGCGTCGGACACCAGTAATGCTGCACCGAGCTATTTTGGGTTCTTTTGAACGTTTTATCGGAATGTTGATCGAAAACTATGCAGGGGCATTGCCCGCATGGTTGTCGCCACAGCAAGCCGTGGTGTGTTGTATTGCCGAATCGTCAGCCGATTATGCGCAAGCTGTTGCGCAAAAGCTGGTTAAACTGGGCATGCGTGTAACGGCTGATTTGCGTGGTGAAAAAATCACTCGTAAAATCCGAGAACACAGTATGCAAAAAGTCCCTTATATACTTGTGGTAGGGGACAAAGAAGCGGAAGCAGGTTCCGTCGCCGTGCGTGGTCGTGGTGGTGTGGATCTGGGCGTAATGTCCTTGGATGATTTTGCCCAACGCTTACAAGATGAAATCGAAAGCCGTCAGTAAGTGACTGAGGCTGTTTATATTTAATTTTTTGGGAGTTCTAGATATCGCAACCGAAAGAAAACATCGCATCAACGGAGAAATCCGTATCCCTGAGGTGCGACTCATTGGAATTGAGGGTGAACAATTAGGGGTTGTTAAAGTAGCCGACGCGCTGGATATGGCCGAGGAACACGATGTTGATTTGGTCGAGATCGCTCCGCAGGCTGAGCCGCCCGTATGCCGGTTGATGGATTATGGTAAGTTCCGTTACCAGGAACAGAAACGCCAACAAGAGGCGCGTTCTAAACAAAAGATAATCCAGATCAAGGAAGTGAAATTCCGCCCCGGTACGGATGATGGCGACTTTAACGTCAAGCTGCGTAACGTTCGACGCTTTATCGAAGATGGGGACAAGGTCAAGGTTTCTTTGCGATTCCGTGGTCGTGAGATGGCTCACCAAGAGCTGGGTATGCGCGTGTTGGAACGCGTGCGTGACGAAGTAGAGGAAATCTGCCAAGTCGAGTCCATGCCTAAGCTGGAAGGTCGTCAGATGATTATGGTCTTGGCACCTAAAAAGAAGGCAGTGTAAGCTGATCTAGCTTAACTGTCCGTCAGTGTAATGCTGATTTTTGCGGCCTGAGTCGCGGCAATAAGCCCTTCATGACTTTGCTTCATGAAGGGCTTTGTTTCAGAGTTGATTATGCATAGCTTATTTATCATTGATCCATTGCCAGCCTTGTCGGCGTACAAGGACACTTCTGTAGCCATGATGCGTGCGTTATTAGCGCGCGGGCATACAGTGAGCGTGGCCTTGCAACCAGATTTATACATAATCAAGGGCCGCGTACGGTGTAAGGCGCAAACTATTACTATCGCAGCAGATGCGAATTTGCGTGCCGCTAACTGGTGGCAAGAGTCTGGCGAATCGTTTGATGTGGAACTAAACCACTTCGATTCCATCGTGATGCGTAAAGATCCGCCGTTTGATATGGAGTTTAATTACTCCACGCACTTGCTTAGCTACGCCGAGCAGCAGGGGGCCAAGGTGTTCAATAGCGGCAGCGCATTGCGTAACCATCCTGAAAAACTCGCTATTACCGAGTTTTCTCAATTTACGGTTCCTACGCTGGTAAGCCGTAATATGGCGCAATTGCGTGCCTTCCATGCTGAACATAGCGATGTAATCGTTAAGCCTTTGGATGGCATGGGTGGTAGCGGTATTTTTCGTATTAAGTCTGACGATCCAAACGTAGGCTCTATTTTGGAGGCGTTGACGCAAATGGGGACGCAAACCATTATGGCGCAGCGCTATATCCCTGAAATCGTTAATGGTGATAAGCGCATTTTGCTGATTAACGGTGAGCCAGTGCCTTATTGCTTGGCACGTATTCCCTTAGCCGGCGAAACGCGCGGTAACTTGGCTGCAGGTGGTCGTGGTGTGGCACAACCTCTGACGGATCATGATCGTCATATCGCCGAAAGCATAGGGCCTGAACTGGTAAAACGTGGTTTGTTGCTGGTGGGGCTGGATGTGATTGGTGAGTATTTAACGGAAATTAACGTCACTAGCCCCACTTGTTTTGTAGAAATCACCGAGCAAACAGGCTATAACGTTGCTGAGCGTTTTGCCGTGGCGCTGGAAGAGGCTGTCAGTGGCTAAGTACCCGCGTTTGGCGCTGGTTATGCATGCGCCATTGGGTCAGGCATTTCAGGCTTGTGTGGAGCACGTGCTTTCAGCAGGTGCTTCCTTCCGGGTTTTTGATATACACGCTGACGATGATGTGCCCACTTGGGTGCAAAGACTCGTCTCGTTTTATCGTGAAGAGGCTGATGCCCCGGTATTAATATTGTGCGATGTGGTGGGTGCCACACCGTTTAATATTGCCAGATTGGCGCAAACCGCAATGGCCCATGAGGGCGGTCATGCGGATGTGATTGTAGGTGCCAATTTGGGGATGGTGTTGAAGTCGGTTTGTGACCGCCAGACGGCTCCAGAGCGGTTTGTTGACGCCGTCATGCAAAGTGCTAGCAAAGCCATTGCTGTGTTTAACGCAGACCTAGATAAAGACAAAGTATAAAGAGAAAGGTAGATAGTCATGCCATCTATAGAAATAGTGATTAGCAACAAACTAGGGTTGCATGCCCGAGCAGCAGCAAAATTGACGCAAATGGCGTCACGCTTTAAAAGTGAAATCTTTATTTCTCGTCAAACCCATCGTGTGAATGCCAAAAGTATTATGGGTGTAATGATGCTGGCAGCAGGGCTGGGTGTGGCAGTTACCATTGATGCAGAAGGCGATGATGCCGAGCAAGCATTGGTGGAAATCAAGCAGTTGTTTGAACAGAAGTTTGGCGAAGAGCAATAGCCAAAAGAGGAGCACAGGGGATGCAAGAGGCAACACAGAGCATCTGTACTACACCATCGGCCATGTTCTGTGCGCAAGGACAGGGCGTGGTGCGTGGCTATGCCATAGGTAGAGCGGTAGTAATGGGAGCGGCGGCGCTGGAAGTGCCGCATTACCGAGTGGCGGCAGAAGAAGTAGAGCAGGAGTGTGTGCGACTGTGTGCGGCCATGGATAAGGCGCGAGACGAAGTCAACGCCTTAGCGGCGGGTTTGCCTGCTGATGCGCCAAAAGAAATGGCATCGCTACTGGGCGTGCATGTGCTGCTGTTGGATGACCCGCAGTTGCGCTTGCAAACCATGTCCCTGATACGCGAGCGTTTTTATAACGCGGAGTGGGCGCTAACTACTCAAGGTCAATTGCTGCAAGAGCAGTTCTCAGCGATGGAAGACGAGTACCTGCGTGAGCGCGGTGCTGATATACGCCAAGTGATAGAACGTGTGTTGCTCTTGTTGTCTGGCGGTAAGCCGTTGACGCTGAATGCATTGGCCCAAGCCGGCGACGAGCCGCTGATTGTGGTGGCGCGAGACATCGCCCCTGCTGACATGATGGGGTTACGCGAAGCCAAGTTTGCGGCTTTTTTGACAGACTTGGGCGGGCCCACCTCGCATACAGCCATTGTGGCGCGCAGTATGGCTGTACCAGCGGTGGTAGGTTTGGGTAACTTCCGCTCTTTGGTACGAGATGGCGACGTGCTAATCGCTGACGGCTTCACTGGTGCTGTGATGGTGAATCCATCTGAACTGGTGCTGGAAGAATACCGCCAAAAACAGGCTGAATTTGCATTGGCGAGAGCGAATCTTGCTTCTTTACGTGATGCGCCATCCGTAACCTTGGATGGTATAGCCGTGCATTTGGAAGCCAATATTGAGCTGCCTGAAGAAGCTGAGCATGCTTTGGCCGCTGGTGCGCAAGGTATAGGTTTGTTCCGCAGTGAGTTTTTATTCATGGGGCGTAGCACATTGCCTGATGAAGAAGAGCAGTATCAAGCCTATAAGGCTGTGCTGGAAGCTATGCAAGGTAAACCCGTGACCATCCGTACCTTGGATATTGGTGCGGATAAGGTGTTGGATGGCGAGCAAACCGTGGCGACAAATCCGGCTTTGGGTTTGCGCGCCGTACGTTATTGTTTAGCGAATCCTGATTTATTCCAAACGCAGTTGCGTGCGTTACTGCGTGCTTCTGTGCACGGCTCATTACGTATTTTGGTGCCGATGATTTCCAGCATCAAAGAAGTGATTGCCGTACGCCAGGCAATTAGCGAAGCGAAGCAGTCGTTACTTGCACAGGGCGTTACTATTGCCGACAACATACAGTTGGGTGCAATGGTAGAGGTTCCGGCAATTGCGATTGCGATAGAGCCTTTTGCTGAAACCTTAGACTTTTTGTCTATAGGTACAAATGACCTAATCCAGTACATTATGGCCGTTGATAGAGGCGACTCTGAGGTGGCCGATTTGTATGATCCGCAGCACCCGGCTGTGTTGCGCGTGATTGCTCAGACTATTAATGCGGGTGAGCGTTTTAATACCCCAGTGTCGGTATGTGGTGAAATGGCGGGCGACCCTACCTTAACGCGCTTGTTGCTAGGTTTAGGGTTAACGCGTTTCTCTATGCATGCAGCGCAATTGCTGGATGTAAAGCGCGAAATCGTCACGGCACACTCTAATGCGCTACGTACTAAAGTGGCTGGTGCATTGAATAGAGCAGAGCGTTTGGATTTAGCAATTTTGAATTAAAGAACGTAGACAGTAGCTGCGCGTTATTACGCAAATTGCTATACGTTTCAGGCTTCATGTGAATGGTAAAAAGATTTACGTAACTTTTTACCATTTTTAAATTTTGTTTCGAATATAAGACTGGTTTATAGCGTAGCTCACCAGTAGAATGAGAATTGTTTTCGCCCCAAACCTGTTTGTCGCGTCTGGTTTGGAGATGGTTGTTACACGACATGGATCATGTAAGGATAGTTATGAAAAAGACTCGTTCGCATCTTGCCGTATTTGCCGCTATTGCTTCACTGAGCCTGCTGGCTGCGTGCTCGGAAGGTGAGGATAAAGCTGCTCCAACTCCTGCAGCTGCTCCTACTGCACAGCAGGCAGAGGTTGTAGTTGAGGAATCCGTGGAAGTGGTAAAAGAGTCTGCTGATAACGCAGCAGAAACAGTGAAACAAGAGGCTGATAAAGCCGAAGAGAAAGCTGAGGAAAGCGCTCAAGCAGCCGAAGGCGAAGCTGACGCTACTAAAAGCAAAGTAGACGAAGCAATGGAAGGTGTTGGCAAAAAAGCTGATGAGCTGAAAGACGCTACTGCTGAGGCTGCTAAAGATGTAGGCGATGCCATCGAAAGTGGTACCGCTAAAGCTGACCAAGCTATCCAAAATGCTGTTGGTAACGGCGACAAAAAATAATCCTGTTTTTTTGCAGGAATAGAAAATGGCTGCCCTAGGCAGCCATTTTTTTATACACTGATGTCATTGCAATATGAATCAAAGGAATAAGCATGAATCCTCGTACCGATTGGTTGAATGATCTACAGAAAAACGTTTCCGACCTTATCGCCAAAAGCCCTGCAGCAGACATAGAAAAAAATGTGCGTGCGATGATGACCCAAGCTTTTTCGCGTATGGATTTACTGACTCGTGAAGAGTTCGACACACAAAGCGCTTTGTTGGATCGCGCCTTGCAACGTATTGCGGCGCTGGAAGCACGCGTGCAAGCATTGGAAGATGCTGCAGCGGGTAAATAACCAGCTAGGTAGGTAACACGACGGATGGTTAAAAGAGTGAGTATCCGTACGTGATGAAGCGATGTAGCGGCACACTCTAACTTTGGTTTGTGGGTGTGCGCTATGTCGTTAGCAGTGGTGAATAGTTGTGTCCTGATGGGCATGCAACCTCACGCAGTACAGGTGGAAGTGCATATAGGGGCGGGATTGCCTGCTTTTAGTGTGGTGGGTTTGCCTGATACTGGCGTTCGAGAAAGTCGTGAAAGGGTGCGTTCAGCCCTGCAAAGTAGCGGTTTCAATTTTCCCGTGGCACGCATTACGGTGAATCTGGCACCTGCCGATCTCCCTAAAGACGCTGCGCATTTTGATTTGCCTATTGCGATGGGCATTTTGCTGGCATCGGGCCAGTTGGCGGTGGAAAGCGAGCACTCGCCTTCGGTGCCGTTATGCATAGATCAGTATATGTTTGCTGGTGAGTTGTCTCTCACTGGGGCGTTGTTGCGTTTGGCTGCACCTGTGGCGGTGACGTGGAGTGCAGCAAAGCTGGGGTTCAGGCAAGTGGTTGTGCCGCAGGTATGTGCAGAGGCGGCGGCTCAAGTCAGTGAGGTGCAAGTCTATGGGGCAAGTAGCTTGCCTCAGTTGGTAGAGGCTTTACTTGCTCATGAGCTGGTGTGTGCGCTACCAGAGCAAGCAATCATGGCTGGTTCCGATGCTGTAGGACTATGCATGTCAGAGGTGAAAGGACAGCAGCAGGCGAGGCATGCTATAGAAATTGCGGCGGCGGGTAGGCACAACGTGCTGCTGCGTGGTACGCCGGGCGTGGGTAAGAGTATGTTGGCGCAGCGCTTAATTACCGTATTGCCTGAGTTATCAGAACCCCAGCGTTTGGATGTGGCGGTGTTGGCCGGTGTGGCGGGTAGGTCTGAACCAGTAGATACGTTGCCGCCTTTTAGGTCTCCACATCACTCGGCATCTACTGTTGCGTTGGTGGGAGGTAGCTCACCACCTAAGCCAGGTGAAATCTCATTAGCGCATCACGGTGTATTGTTTCTAGATGAGGTGGCGGAATTCACTGGGCGCGCGTTGGAAGCCTTGCGTGAGCCTTTAGAAACTGGTGGAGTTACTATTGCTAGAGCAGGGCGCAGTGTATGGTTTCCGGCAGACTTTCAATTAGTGGCAGCGATGAATCCTTGTCCGTGCGGATGGTTGGGGCATGCGGTACAACATTGCTTGTGCACGCCTGAGCGTATAGAGCGTTATAGAGCCAAATTATCAGGGCCTTTCATGGATAGGTTGGATTTATGCATCAATTTAAAGGTAGAGGCCGACGTGTTGGATGCTACTGCTGTGATGGAAAGTTCAGTGCAAATACGTAAGCGAGTGGAGTGTGCTCAGGCGATACAGCATCAACGCCAAGGTTGTCTAAATAGCCGGCTAGATGATGAGGGCGTGGCGCTTTATGCGGTATTGGGTGGTGATGCAGAACAGTTGTTGCGCCAGTGCGTAAGACGTTGGGGCTGGTCGGGGCGCAGCGTGCAGCGGGCCAGAAAAGTGGCGCGCACCATTGCTGATCTGGCGGGGGTAGAACATATACAAACCGAGCATCTGGCGATGGCCATACAATATCGTGGCTAAAGTTTGAATTGGCTAGACATTTTTTCGGTATCTTTCTATAATTATTAGCTTTTCAAGGGTTTGGCTTTGGCCAATGTGGTTCCCCCTAGAAAAAACAATAAGTGTCATGTCGGTTATCAAGTGCAGCGCTATCAGTTTGGCTCTGTCACCGCCAGTCACAACTTTACTAGAGTGTCATCATGCCTAAAATGAAAACGAAAAAAAGTGCTTCCAAGCGCTTTATTGTTCGTGGTAGTGGCTCCATTAAACGGGGTCAGGCGTTCAAGCGTCACATCCTTACCAAGAAAACTACTAAAAACAAACGTCAATTGCGTGGTGCAGTTGAAGTTCATAAATCTGATGTGTCCGCTGTAAAAGCGATGCTTCCTTTCGCCTGATAACGGAGAACTACTACTATGTCACGTGTTAAAGGTGGTGTAACAGCCCACGCTCGTCATAAAAAGGTTTTGGCTGAAGCCAAAGGTTTCCGTGGTCGCCGCGGTACGTCTTATCGCGTAGCCAAACAGGCTGTGATGAAGGCCGGTCAATATGCATACCGCGACCGTCGTAATCGCAAACGTGTATTCCGCGCATTGTGGATTGCTCGTATCAACGCAGCATGCCGTGAGTTGGGTGTAACATACAGCCAGTTTATCGCAGGCATGAATAAAGCTAATATCGAGTTGGATCGTAAAGTTCTGGCTGATATGGCTGTAAATGACAAAGCAGGCTTCGCCGCTGTGGTAGCTCAGGCTAAAACCGCTCTGGCAGCTTAATCGGCTTATCGTCGTTTAGTATAGATGGCAAACGGGGCTCTGCATGGGCTCCGTTTGTTTTTGGTAAAGGCAAAACACACCATGACGTTCTCTGTAGAAGATTTTATTGCGCGTGCTCAGTCTCAATTTGCTGAGGCTCAGGATGCTGCATCGCTGGAAAATGCCAAAGCCCGTTTCTTGGGCAAGCAAGGCGAAATTACAGCATTGCTGAAAGGGCTAGCAACCTTGTCTCCCGAAGAAAAAAAAGAAGAAGGGGCAAGAATTAATCAGTTAAAACGTCAGGTTGAAGATTTATTAAATGCTCGTCGTGCCGAATTGGCACAGGCTGAGCTGAACAAAAAACTGACAGCAGAAGCGATTGATGTCACGTTACCGGGCCGTGGTCGCGCTATGGGTGGTATTCACCCTGTGATCCAAACGTGGCAACGTGTAGAGCAGATTTTTGGTTCTATTGGTTTTGGTGTGGCGAATGGCCCCGAAATCGAAAACGACTGGACTAACTTTACCGCGCTAAACAGCCCGGAAAATCACCCAGCACGCTCCATGCACGATACTTTCTACATCGATATGAACGATGAGAAGGGTCAGCCACTGTTGCTGCGTACTCATACCAGCCCTATGCAGGTGCGCTACGCACGTATGCATAAACCCCCAATTAAAGTGATTGCTCCTGGCCGCACCTACCGTGTGGACAGCGATGCAACACACTCGCCAATGTTCCACCAAGTGGAAGGTTTATGGATTGCAGAAGATATTTCTTTTGCTGACCTTAAAGGCGTGTATACCGACTTTTTGCGTACCTTCTTTGAAAGCGATGATCTGGTGGTGCGTTTCCGACCATCTTTCTTCCCGTTCACTGAACCTTCTGCTGAAATCGACATGATGTTTACCAGTGGTCCTAACCAAGGTAAATGGCTGGAGATTTCCGGTTGCGGACAGGTACACCCCAACGTAGTGCGTAATTTTGGACTAGACCCTGAGCAATACATTGGTTTTGCTTTTGGCTCCGGCTTGGAACGCCTGACGATGTTGCGTTATGGTGTTAACGACTTGCGTCTGTTCTATGAGGGTGATTTGCGTTTCTTGCGCCAATTCGCCTGATAAGACACTGAAGGCCCTTCACCTCCAAACGCTACGGCAACTTTTTACGCTTACGTATTCATCATGTTAATTTCAGAATCCTGGCTTCGTTCTTTTGTTAATACCACTTTGGATGCCGATGCACTGGCTCACCAGTTGACTATGGCAGGGCTGGAGGTAGAGGATGTCTTTACCGCAGCACCCGCGTTTACTGGTGTAGTGGTAGGGCATATTGTTGAAGTGGCTCCTCACCCAGATGCAGACCGTTTGCGCGTGTGCAAAGTGGACGACGGCTCAGGTGAGTTGCTGCAAATTGTGTGCGGTGCACCAAATGCAGCGCAAGGTTTGCGCATTCCAGTGGCACGTATTGGCGCAGAATTGCCAGGTGGCATGACCATAGCTGCTGTAAAAATGCGCGGTGTACCGTCTGCCGGTATGTTGTGTTCTGCTCGTGAGTTGGGTTTGTCTACCGATCACGAAGGTCTGATGGAGCTACCAGCTAATGCACCAGTAGGCACAGACATTCGCGAATACCTAGATCTAGACGACACCGTATTCGAACTAAAGATGACGCCTAACCGTGCAGATTGTTTGTCTGTATTGGGTGTGGCGCGTGAAGTAGCTGCGCTTAATGAGCTGCCTCTAAACGTTCCTAGTTGCGAGCCAGTGGCGGTTAGCATCAATGATCACGTTGCCGTAGATGTACAAGCTCCTGACTTGTGTGGTCGCTTTGTGGGGCGTGTGATTAAAGGTGTGAACGCACGTGCTGAAACACCAGACTGGATGAAACGTCGTTTGGAGCGTTCCGGTCAGCGTCCAGTGTCTGCATTGGTAGATATCTCCAACTACGTGATGTTGGAAATGGGGCGTCCTTCCCACGTGTTTGATTTGGCCAAACTGCAAGGCGGTTTGGAAGTGCGTTGGGCTAAAGAAGGCGAAAAATTAGAACTGCTAAGCGGCAAAGTTATTGATCTGAACGAAAAAGTAGGCGTGATCGCTTGCAACGGCAAGATCGAAAGCTTGGCAGGGATCATGGGCGGTGAAGATACTGCGGTAACTCTGGACACTACAGATGTGTTCTTGGAGTCTGCGTTCTGGTGGCCAGAAGCCATTATGGGTCGCGCGCGCGAATATAAATTCTCGTCTGATGCTAGTCACCGTTTTGAGCGTGGTGTAGATTTCGATCACATTACTGAGCATGTAGAACGCATCACAGCGTTGATCCTAGAGATTTGTGGTGGTCAAGCAGGCCCAGTTGATGACATTCAGCGCAAACTGCCTACACGTGCTCCTGTCTCTATGCGTTTGGCTCGGTGCCATAAAGTATTGGGTGTGCCTGTGTCCGAAGAAGAAGTGACACGCATTTTCCAGCGCTTGGGTTTCGAATTCCAGTGCAAAGATCAGGTGTTTACGGTTGTGCCACCTAGCTACCGTTTCGATATGCAGATCGAAGAAGATCTGATCGAAGAAGTGGCTCGTATCTATGGTTTTGAAAATCTGCCTGATGTGCCGCCTGTAGCGCGCGCCGCCATGTACGAGAAACCGGAATCTTTGCGCGGCCCTCACGCATTGCGAGCCACTATGGCTGCATTGGATTTCCAAGAGGTCATTAACTACTCGTTCGTAGAAGAAGAGTGGGAAAAAAATTACCACGGAAACCAAGACCCAGTGCGTTTGTTGAACCCTATTGCTAGCCATCTGGCTGTGATGCGTTCTTCGCTGTTGGGCGGCTTGCTGGCTAATATTGAGTACAACGCTAAACATCGTCAACCGCGTGTGCGTGTGTTTGAGTTGGGTCGCGTGTTTCGTCGTGATGCCAGTGTGCAAAGCAGTGATTTGGAAGTGGCAGGTATTTGCCAACCTACACACTTAGCCGGTGCAGCTTGGGGGCAAGCTTTCCCAGAGCAGTGGGGGATGGCGAAGCGCCACGTTGATTTCTTTGACGTTAAAAAAGATTTGGAAACGCTGTTTGGCGCTAAAGCTCAAGACTTGCGTTTTGTAGCGGCTGAGCATCCAGCATTACACCCGGGCCGCAGTGCACGTATCGAGATGGACGGCAAAGCCGTAGGTTTCATTGGTGAAGTGCACCCGGCATGGTTGCAAAATATGGATATTACTACAGCACCAGTGGTGTTTGAGGTGGATGTAGAAGCCTTGTCACACAAAGATTTGCCTGAAGCTAAAGCGTTGTCCAGACAGCCAATAGTGCAGCGTGACCTGGCATTCTGGGTGAACAGTCAAGTTAGTTACCAAAGCTTAGTGGATACCTTGCAAGAAACCGTGCGCCAGCATGAAAATCTTGCTATCGTTAAGGATATTCGTTTGTTTGATATTTGGCGCGATCCAGCAGACCCTGCGGAGCAGAGTTTGGCAATGCGTTTCTGGCTACAATCGCCTGACAGCACACTGGACGACGCTACAGTAGAACAAGCAATGCAACAGTTGTTAAAAGCGCTGGTTGATAATCACCAAGTACGTCAGCGCGCATAAGGAAGGGGAGAGGTATTCATGAATGTCAGCAGCACGCTTACTAAAGCAGAACTGACCGAATTGTTATTTGACCACGTGGGGTTGAATAAGCGGGAAGCAAAAGACATTGTTGATACGTTTTTTGCCGAGATCCGTAATACGCTGGAGCAAGGTGATGAAGTGAAACTGTCTGGGTTTGGTAATTTCCAGGTGCGCAATAAACCACCGCGCCCTGGTCGTAACCCAAAAACTGGCGAGGTGATTCCTATTTCAGCTCGCCGTGTGGTGACATTCCATGCCAGTCAGAAATTGAAAGCGGTAGTGGAAGATGTAGAACAGGTGGTTGAAGCCTGATCGCAGGTCCATGCTTTTTGTCTCTCGCATTGATTAAGAACGCATCATGACGAATGTAGAAAATACGGCAAATCTGCCTCCTATTCCCGCCAAACGCTATTTCACTATTGGTGAGGTAAGCGAGTTGTGTTGTGTGAAACCGCATGTATTGCGGTACTGGGAACAGGAGTTCATGCAACTGAAGCCAGTAAAGCGTAGGGGTAATAGACGCTACTACCAGCACCACGAAGTATTGCTGATTCGTCGTATTCGTAAACTGCTATACGAAGAAGGTTTCACTATCAGCGGTGCACGTAATCGTTTGGGTGATGGCGTAGAGGTTCCTTACGATAGCGAAGCGGCAGTTCGTTTAAGTGGTGTAGAGCTGCAGGGCTTACGCCAAGAGTTGGAAAACGTTGCGAATGCGTTGGATCACGTGCTGACTAAGACAGCAACGACGCATTAAAATGCTTTTCTGAATACAAAAAGGGTCCGGCTTCTAGCCGGACTTTTTCTATGCAAAAAACATGTATACGACAGCAGGCGTTAGCGGCGCTGCTAGAGCCAGACCCACAAAATAAATCTGAACTGGTACGCCACATACAAGGCATTCAGGCGCCCTTGGTAGACATCGCTGCGTGTTATGTGGCTCCGGCAGGCGTACCGGGCAGACCGGATGCGCCACTCATTGTGTCACCTCAAAATGTGCCACACCGCGGGCTGGGTTCGATAGAGGGCAGGGCGGGTCTATTGCACGCGTTGGCGCATATTGAATTCAACGCCATTAATTTGGCGTTAGATATTATGTGGCGGTTCGCGGGTATGCCCGAGGCCTTTTATGGTGGATGGCTTAATGTGGCCGCAGAAGAGGTTTACCACTTCAACTTGTTGCGTGATTACTTGCGTGAGTTGGGTTTTGATTATGGGGCTTTCCCTGCGCATGATGGTTTATGGGATATGGCAGAACGCACAGAGGACGATTTATTAGCGCGCTTAGCCCTAGTGCCCAGAACCTTAGAAGCTAGGGGCTTGGATGCCTGCCCAATCGTACGTAATAGGCTAGCCCAAGTGGGTGATGAAAAGGGTGCTGCTATTTTGGATATTATTTTGCGCGACGAGGTAGGGCATGTGGCGCTAGGTAATTATTGGTACCGTTGGCAATGTGCACAGCAGGGTGTAGACCCCATTGCTATGTATCCAATCATGGCTGAAAAATTTCGTGCCCCTACACTAAAAGGGCCGTTTAATATCCCGGCACGTCTGGAGGCCGGTTTTGAGCAGGCGGAGTTGGACTGGTTGGAACAGCAGGATAATACCGCCCGTAAGCGCGATCGCTAAAACGACACTAGCCGTTTATGAAGCCTCGCTGGCAGCGCCGGGGGCTTGCATGGACGGTACTTCACCAAAGCGCACAATACGCCCAATAAAGAGCACCGGACCCTGTGGTTGTCCGGCTGCTGCGCCTTGGGCATTTTCTAATGTGATCTCAAATACCTGATCGTTTTCTACAGTGCCTATGAGGGATACGGGCAGTGCTACAGGTTTGTTAGGGTCAATTAACCCTAGCGAAGTGGGTTTTGGGTCAAAAGGGCGCTGTGTCCACAGTTGGGCACTTTGATTGGTATCCAGTTGCGTGTGTACTTTAGGCTCTAATAGTAGGTTGCCCTCTGGGTCAGAGGTCATGACCCAGCCTGGAGTGGAAGACTGACCAGGAGCCATCAAGATAGCGCCATAGCGTGGTGCCATTTCAATGACGGTGATGGGCGGCTTGGTAGGCAAAAGACTAATCACAATCAATGCCACGGCAATCACAGCTAAAGCGATAGCCGCAATGCGCCATGGTTTAGGGAGCTTCAGCGTGAGAGTCTTTTTAATTTTTACTGGCTTCTGTTTCTTAGCGCGCGTTTCTGTTCTAGGTTCATCACGCTGAGCGGTGAAGCTTTCTGTGGGGGCCGGAGAGAAGTCATCGTGCGTATTGTTGGCAGCAGTAGGTGCTGCAGCATAGCGATGGTTGCCGTGGCTAGGCTCGTCATCTCGTGCAGAAAAGCTGATGTGATGTAGGTCTTCAACGGTTTCGGGGTCGGGCTGAGGCTCGGGCTCAGGTTCAACAACTGCCGCTGTTTCTTGTTCTTTTGCGGGAATTGCAAACGTCGATGCCACGTCTGCGCGGTACAGTTTAGGTTGGAAGTGCTGGTGATCTGATGTCTGGTCAACGGTCAATGCAATGGGATTTAGCCCCAGCATTTCCTGAATGCGCACGAATAATGTTTCGGAAGGTGGTTGCTGTTGCGGCAACAAATCACACAAAGCAATCAGGTCTTGTTCCCAGCTTAGTGCATCGTGTGCTACTTGGTCATCATGCTGTAACAAAGCTTGTATGGTTTTTTGCTCAGTATCAGATAGCAAACCCAAGGTGTATTCAGCAATTTGTAGCTGTTGCTCATCCAGTGAGGTGCTTTGGCCATGCAGCAGTTTACGCAGCAAGGCGATGCCCAAGCGGGTACGTCTACGCAATTGACTGGCAGGTGTATTTTCTATCTGAGCAATGTCTGTATAGTTTTTACCTTGCAGATAAGCCATCAGCACTACCTGTTTGGAGGTTTGGTCCAAACGGGGGAAATAGGCCAGTAGCCCACTGCTGTAACGATGTCCTGGCGTGCTGTTTGGTAAGTCTCCCGCACTGCTGGCTCCGCGTTGTTGGTGTGCACGAGCACGGTAACGCAAGATGCTGTATAGCCATGCTTGAGCACTGCCTAGCGATGCGTCAAAGCCCAACGAGTTTTTCCACGCTAGCACAAACGTTTCGCAAGCAAGGTTTTCTGCTGCAGAAGGACTGCCCAACATAGACAAGGAATACGCCATGATGCGGGGCATTTCTTGTGTGTAAAGGTCAGCAAAAGCGCGTTGGTCGCCTTTGGCACAAAGCTGCAAGGCGGTGTTGAGATCGACGTGACGGGAAACCATGAGAGATGCTGCGTGCCAGAAAATGTAAACGAAACATCTATTGTAGGGGAAACTGTTGTTTAAAAGTGCTAAATCTTGTGCAGGGTGGGGGTAACTGCGATCTGCCTAGCTAGGTGATTTGACGCATATAGTACCAAAGCAGTACCATATCCTTATTTGAGGCTTGCAAGAGATCGCGATATGCTGCGGATCAGCAAAATTATAGACTATGGAACCCTTGTTCTGACCCACATGGCGGGAGACCCCAGCCGTGTATTCAGCGCATCGGAGCTCGCTACACTACTGGGGTTGGGGCAACCTACAGTCAGTAAAGTGTTGAAGCTGCTAAGTCAGGATGAGCTGGTCATCAGTACTCGTGGTGCGCGTGGTGGTTATACGCTCGCGCGGCCAGCTAATGAGATTAGCGTTGCGCAGATTATTGATGCTCTGGACGATCAACCATTCGGTATTACCGAGTGTGTGGCGACTCCAGGCGCCTGTAATGTGGAATCAGATTGCCACATTCGTAGCAACTGGCAACGAATCAACGATATTGTACGTCGAACGCTTGAAGATGTCAGCGTCGCAGACATGATTCGGCCTTCGCCCTCAGAATTTCCTCTTAAACGCACGGTCTTGCAAGACCAAACACCCTTCACAGCACGCACTTCCAAAGTGGAGCTTTCTTGAATGAGTACTGTCAACGAACACCTCGATACGTTTCTCGATAGAGAATACGAAGCAGGTTTTGTGACGGATATTGAATCTGTCATCATCCCTAAGGGGCTAAATGAGGATACCATCCGCCTGATTTCTGCTAAAAAGCAGGAGCCCGAGTTTATGCTCGAATGGCGTTTGGCTGCTTATCGCCAATGGTTGGAAATGAAGGCGCCGACGTGGTCGGTGGTGAATTATCCGCCTATAGACTTCCAAGACATCAGCTATTATGCGGCCCCAAAAAGCAAAGATGATGGCCCTAAAAGTCTGGATGAGGTCGATCCAGAATTGCTGCGTACCTATGAGAAACTAGGTGTGCCTCTGCATGAGCGCGCGCGCTTGGCAGGTGTGGCAGTTGATGCGGTATTTGATTCCGTGTCCGTGGCGACCACCTTTAAAAAGCAGCTAGAAGATGTAGGCGTAATTTTCTGTGCCTTCTCTGAGGCCGTACATAAGTACCCTGAACTGATTCGTAAGTATTTGGGTACTGTGGTTCCTCCTACGGACAACTTCTATGCAGCGCTGAACTCCGCTGTGTTCTCAGACGGTTCGTTTGTGTTTGTACCTAAGGGTGTACGTTGCCCGATGGAACTTTCCACATACTTCCGTATCAACGCGGCCAATACAGGGCAGTTTGAGCGCACCCTGATTATTGCAGAGGAAGGTGCTTCGGTAAGCTACCTGGAAGGCTGTACGGCGCCCATGCGAGATGAAAACCAGTTGCATGCGGCAGTGGTTGAACTGGTCGCGTTGGATGATGCAAACATTAAGTACTCCACCGTGCAAAACTGGTACCCCGGCGATAAAGATGGGGTAGGTGGTATTTACAACTTCGTGACGAAGCGTGGCGAATGCCGCGGTCCGCGTTCACGCATCTCTTGGACTCAGGTAGAAACAGGGTCTGCGATCACTTGGAAATACCCAAGTGTGGTCTTGCGTGGTGATGACTCCGTAGGCGAGTTCTACTCGGTAGCGTTGAGTAATCACCGTCAGCAGGCAGATACCGGTACCAAAATGATCCATATGGGTAAGAACACCCGTAGCACCATCATTTCTAAAGGTATTTCGGCTGGTGAAGGTATGAACACGTACCGTGGTTTGGTGCGTATTACCCCTAAAGCAGAAAATGCCCGGAATTTTACCCAGTGTGACTCCTTGCTGATTGGCAAGCGTTGTTCAGCACATACTTTCCCAACCATGGAAGTGCAAAACCCTACGGCAAGCGTAGAGCACGAAGCAACCGCATCCCGCATTGGCGAGGATCAGTTGTTCTATGCCATGCAGCGTGGGATTTCTGCTGAAGATGCCGTGTCCATGATCGTGAACGGTTTTTGCAAGGATGTCATTAAAGAGTTGCCAATGGAATTTGCAGTCGAGGCCCAAAACCTGCTCGGCGTAAGTTTGGAAGGCAGTGTAGGTTAAGGAGAGCTTCATCATGTTGAGTATTAAAGATTTACGTGCTTCTATTGAAGACAAACAAATTTTGCGCGGTCTGAATCTGGAAGTTAAAGCGGGTGAAGTCCATGCCATCATGGGCCCTAACGGCTCCGGTAAAAGTACGTTGTCGCAAGTGTTGGCGGGTCGTGATGACTACACCATCAACGGCGGTTCGGTAGAGTTTGATGGTAAAGATTTGTTGGATATGGCCATTGAAGAGCGTGCCCGTAACGGCGTGTTCTTGGCGTTCCAATACCCCATCGAAATTCCTGGCGTGTCTAACGCTTACTTCTTGCGTGCATCCTTGAACGCTATTCGCCGCCAACGCGGTGAGCCTGAACTGGATGCCATGGATTTCTTGAAGCTGGTAAAAGCTGAAATGAAAACCGTAGGTATGCGCGAAGAGTTCTTGTACCGCTCTGTGAACGAAGGTTTCTCTGGCGGCGAGAAAAAACGCAATGAAGTTCTGCAGATGAGCCTGCTGGAACCTAAACTGGCCATCCTGGACGAAACCGACTCCGGTTTGGATATTGACGCGCTGCGTGTGGTGGCTGATGGTGTGAACCGTCTGCGTGCGCCAGATCGCGCCATGATCGTGATTACTCACTATCAGCGTCTGTTGGATTACATCGTTCCTGATCACGTACACGTTTTGGCTAATGGTCAGATCATCAAGTCTGGCGATGCTAGCTTGGCGCTGGAACTGGAAAAACGCGGTTACGGCTGGGTAAAAGAATTGGCTGCGGAACAGGCTGCTAAAGGAGCCGCTGTATGAGCAAGCTCCCTGCATGGGTCACGGAGTATGCGCAGACACTGGCAGAAGCACCCGCATGGCTGAATAGCCAGCGACAGCAGGCCTTGGAGCGTTTTGCAGCAGAAGGTTGGCCAACCACCAAACAAGAAAACTGGCACCACACCTCATTGGCATTTCTGGAGCAGGCTGCTTATCAGCGTCCAGTCAGCGTTGATGCAGCCGCACAAGTTAAAGCGTTGCAACACGCCGAAGCTGGCTACTGGTTGGTGTTTGTAGATGGCAAGTATGCAAGTCAGTTATCGCAACTGGATAACGTGCCTGCTGGTGTGACACTGGGCGCATTGGCTGCCCATCTAAATGATGCTGATCTAGAACAGTTCTACGGTGCTGCAGATGCTGGTACTAGCGTTAGTGCATTGAACTTGGCATTGGCGGAAGACGGTGCTTACGTGCACGTTGCTAAAGGCGTCATGCTAGAACAGCCTGTACATATGGTGTTCATGAATACGGCGTCGCAAGGTGCTAGCTTTCCTCGTAACGTAGTGCGTGTGGAAGCGGGTGCAGCGGCGACTGTAGTAGAGCATCACGTTAGCGTGAGCGACGATGTGGCCTCACTGAATAACGTGGTCACGCAAGCGTTTGTGGCGGCAGATGCAAACCTGACACACCTGAAATTCCAGCAAGAAAATACGCAAGCGTTGCACTTGGCTGATATCAGTGTGACACAGGAAAAAGCCTCGCGCTTTGAATCGCACTCGCTGTCTTTTGGTGCTAAGTTGGCACGTCACAATATTCGTACCACATTCTTGGGCGAACGTTGCGAGACGCTGTTCAACGGTTTGTACTACGTTGATGGCAAGCGCCATGTAGACCACAACACGGTTATTGACCACGCCGTACCTAATTGCATTAGCCACGAATACTATCGCGGTATTTTGACTGATATGGCTCGCGGTGTGTTTAGCGGCCGTATTGTGGTGGGCAAGGGGGCAGATGGTACCGATGCTATTCAACGTTCAGACAGCTTGTTGTTGTCCAAACTGGCACGTAGCGATGCACGTCCAGAGCTGGAAATCTATGCTGATGACGTGAAATGTGCGCACGGTGCTACCGTGGGTCAGCTAGACGAAGAAAGCCTGTTCTACTTGCGTTCTCGTGGTCTGAGTGAAGAGGAAGCCCGCAACCTGCTGATTTATGCGTTCGCAGCCTCCAGTTTGGAGCGCATTCGCAATGATGCTCTGCGTGCTCGAGCAACCGCTAGTATTTCTGCCTTGCTGCCCGGCGGCTTGGCTTTGGTTGAGGAATAAATGATGAGCGCTTCTGCCGTTACTGAAATCAAACTGGATGTGCAAGGGGATTTCCCCATTCTGCAGAACCCCATCCGTGATAAGCGACTGGTGTATCTGGATAACGGAGCCACCACGCAGAAACCTCAGTGTGTTATTCAGGCTGAGCGCGAATTCTACGAACGTGAGAACGCCAATATACACCGCGGTGTGCATTGGCTCTCGCAACATGCGACCGACTTGTACGATCGCAGTCGTGAGTGCACACGTGCATTTTTGAATGCGGCGCGTACAGAAGAAATCGTTTTCACCAGCGGCACTACCGATAGCATCAACTTGGTAGCAGCGACGTGGGGGCGTGCCAATATCAAGGCGGGCGATGAGATTTTGCTCACCATGCTAGAGCACCACTCCAATATCGTACCGTGGCAACTGTTGGCGGATGAGAAAGGCGCAGTGATCAAAGTCGTGCCTATGCTAGAAGATGGCACTTTGGATCAGGCTGAGTACAGTCGTTTGTTAAGCCCACGTACAAAGTTTGTGGGCCTTGTGCATGTGTCTAATGCGTTGGGTACTGTGAACCCCGTGAAAGAGATGATTGCACAAGCGCATGCCGTGGGTGCGGTAGTGCTGTTAGATGGTGCCCAGGCTGTGGCGCACCAAGTGGTAGATGTACAAGATTTGGATTGTGATTTTTACGCTTTTTCAGGTCACAAAATCTATGGTCCTACAGGTGTGGGCGTGTTGTACGGTAAATACGCGATTTTGGATGCCATGCCACCTTGGAAAGGCGGCGGCGACATGATTCATACCGTGAGCTTTTCTGGCAGTACCTTTGCACCAGCACCACAACGTTTTGAAGCTGGTACGCCCAATATTGCGGGTGTGGTGGTATTGGCTGAGGCTCTGAAGTATGTACAAAGTATTGGCTTTGACGCCATTACCGAGCACGAACAAGCGCTGCTAGCCTATGCTACGGAACAATTGCAGGCGTTGCCAGGCATTAAGATCATTGGCACAGCACCGCATAAAGCAGGAGTGGTGTCATTCATGGTTGACGGGATTCACCCTCACGATTTGGGTACGATCTTGGATATGGATGGTGTGGCCATTCGTGCTGGGCATCATTGCGCGATGCCGTTGATGACTGAGCTGGGTATTCCCGGTACCGCTCGTGCGTCTTTTGGCGTGTACAACACATTTGCCGATGTAGATGCATTGGTAGCTAGTTTGAAAAAAGCACAGAAACTCTTTGGGGTAAGTGATGAGTAATGCATTTGATGGTCTGCGCGAACTCTATCAAGAAGTAATTTTTGACCATAACCGCAATCCACGAAATTTTAAAGCGTTGGATCCTGCTACACATCAGGCTGATGGGCATAACCCGTTGTGTGGTGACCAGTTAACTGTTTATGCACGTCTGAATGACGAAGGCGTTGTAGAGGAAGTGAGCTTTATTGGTCACGGCTGTGCGATTTCTAAGGCATCAGCCTCGTTGATGACGGAAGCCTGTAAAGGTAAAAGCAAAGCAGATGTAGAGCAGCTGTTTGAGGATGTGCATGCCATGTTGACCCAAGAGCACCCTGACCGTGACTTGGGCAAGTTGGAAGTATTGTCTGGTGTAAAAGAATTCCCTGCACGTGTGAAGTGTGCGTCTTTGGCTTGGCACACCTTGCATAATGCTATTTCCAAAGCCCAAGAAACCGCGAAAACAGAATAGGGGCAGACGTTGAGTTACTTCGACCGTGAAGATGTAGTAGTAAGTCGTGATTGTCCGGCTGTAACCATTCCTTATGGCTCACCGGTCACTATTGAAGCGGGTTGCATGGCAACCATCACGCAGCGCTTGGGTGGCAGTTTTACCGTCTTGGTAGAGGGCAACCTATACCGTGTAGAAGGCTCTGATGCCGATGCACTTGGTCAAGACGTGGTAGAGCGCGAGGTGTTTGTTCCTGAGCAGCCGTTGAGCGAGAAAACCATAGAAGACGCTGCGTGGATCGTGCTGACGCAGGTGTTTGACCCAGAAATTCCCGTTGATATCGTGAATTTGGGCTTGGTTTATACCTGCGCGGTGAGCAAGTTAGAGTCAGGTGATTATGCCATCCGTATGGAAATGACCTTGACCGCTCCTGGTTGCGGCATGGGTACGATGATTGCAGATGAAGCACGTTTTAAACTGCAATCCATCCAAGGCGTTGAGCAGGTGGATGTGGATCTAGTGTGGGATCCGCCATGGAGTCGTGACATGATGAGCGAATCCGCTCGATTACAGCTAGGTATGTTGTAATACTAAAAACCGAGTCGTAGACTCGGTTTTTTATTGTCAAAGGCAAACACGATTAGCCCTCTCTACAGGCACAGCATAGGGATGGCGTACTGTGGATCAGCAGCGTTGTGGGCATCAGTGACCATAGCAGCGACGGTGTTTGTGAAATTAACTACGTAGGTGATGAAGGGGGTTGAATGCAGTACAGACGGTTAACAGAACAAGAAGTAGATAGAGTATGGGAAATTGAGCGACGTGAGATCGTTCAACATGTCTACGTGATGGTAAATGACCGTTTGCAGCTACGTGAGCAGTTTTACGATACACGAGGGTGGCCAGAAGGTGAGGAAAAAGAATATGGCCCGATTTTACGCGCCTGTTTTGCGCGTGGTGGCCTCTTCTTAGGTGCTTTTGAGGGGGATGAGTTAGCCGCTGTCAGCGTGATGGATAGTCGTCCAGTCACGGATTACCCTAAGCTGCATCAATTGGCCTTTCTACATGTCAGCCATGGTTGGCGTGGCCAAGGGCTGGCTTCTGAACTGTATGCTCGCACTAGAGCAGAAGCGCAAGCCATGGGTATTGCTGGCTTTTATATTTCTGCAACGTCTACGCAGCGCACCGTGGAGTTTTACCTCAGCCGTGGTGCAGAGCTAAGTCTGCCGCCTGATCGTGAACTCTATGAAAAAGAGCCCGACGATATCCATTTAGCACACTGGTTTTACTAATAATTAGCCACTACGCTTGTTAAGCAGTAGTGGTTTCGTTAGTCGTAGAAGCAGGGCGTATGTCCACCATGCCATTCACATGTTGTAGCTCATTCATGGCTGCACGTAGCAATTGATCCTCAGCAGAGCCTGGTGTATCACTTTGCCATGCTTCTTTAGGGAAATCGGCCGGCGTGCCATGTGCTATCAGGTCGGCAAGTTTCTGTAGGTACTGCAAATCGTGTGTACTAAGGTTGCCAGTGTTGTTAATGGAGTAAGTGGTGATGCTATTCGCCATACGTGCTGCACTGGAAATGAGTGGAAACCATGACAAGGCTTCTTGGCTCGCTGGTGGCGGGTCAGAGAGCTGTTTTTGCAGGTTGGTGCGTATGTTAGCGATTTGCCCATAGGCAGCATGGCGTGCGCTATGTAATTGGTTTTGTTGCTCAGAAGTATTTGGTTGAGGCAACGTGGCATGCAAGTAGTGGGCCAGAGCTAAGCGAATCTGCTGGAAATTCTGGTATAGCTGGCGGTGATTGGTTTTGGGCCATAACAAATAGCCAAATACCAAAGCAATAGCACCACCTAACAAGGTGTCCTCAAAACGCAGCAGCGCGTAATTAACGCCATTTTTTTCTGGGCTGACGTAATCGATTAAGACCAACACCAGTGGAGTGATAATCAGCGACATCATGGCGTAGGAGCGTTGTGATGCCCATGGCAAGACAAAGGCCAGCGCCGCCATAATGATCACAAACAAAGGGCCGGGGCTGACAAAGTACAGGATTACACCACCGATAATGACGCCAAAACTAGTACCTATACTACGTAACATGCTGCGCGAAAACACCGAACCCATATCAGGTTTCATGACAAGAATGACTGTCATGGGGATCCAGTACCAGTGACTGTAATCGTCTTTCCAACGCAAAGCATAGGCAATAAAGGTACATAGGGCGAGTGCAGCGGCAGCCAGCAGAACCTCTCTTCCAGGGCTTAGTTCGCCCAAAATGGCGGCTAACTGTTTACGTTTAGCAGCGGGTTGCGTAGCCGTAATACTGTTATCGGGCAGGGTGCTTGAACGTTGCCATAAAGTTTGAAATAGCTCGTTGGCGTCTTTGTTTAGGCTGGCGTTGCAGCCTGGTGTTTCGTTAACAACGGGAATATGCTTAGACTTAGAGGCATACGCCGTGGCAGCTTGCTCTAAGGTGGTGGCTATGGCATTAAGTTGGGTGCTGTCTGCGCAACCCACTATAGACGCAAATAAACTATCAAAACGTTGTAGCACTGCGGCGGTGTGTTCAGACCCTAAGTTTCTACCTTGCGACAACGAACGGGTGTGAAACATTAGCGTGTACAAGGTGTTTAAGTTAGTGGTGATCTGTTGTTCGTCTTGCTCTATAGGTTGCTTTTTGGCGCGATGTAGCGCTAACGATGCCAGTGCGCGTAGTAGGTTTTCTGAGGCTTGATCTTCAGGTCTATGCCTAAGTATTAAGGCTTCTAAACCTAATAAGGCGGCGTAAAACACAATGCCTGTAAATGCTAACAGCGCTACATGCCAGTAATGATTAATAGCAGGGTTGCCGACGGCGACAGTGCCCATCATCAGCATCTGCATAGTGCCAATGGACAGTGCGGAGTTATAGCTACTTAAAATGGCCGAGATAAAAGCCAAGACAGTAAAGCACAGTATGACCACTTCCCAAGGTAGATAGCTTAAATAGCCCAGCAATATACCCAGCAAACTGAGCGGCGTGGTGATCAGCATGCGCTGGAACAGGATATGGTAGGGGTTGTCGCGCTCACCACCCATTTGCAGTAGGAAGCCCATGGCCACCCAGAGATAAACGCCTAGGTTGCCTGACAGCGTACCTATGGCTAAGGGTATGCCCATGCCTAATGCCGCTCTGGTTGAACGGGACCAATTCCATTTGGCAGGTTGCAGACGTGTTAACTGTCGAATCCACGCTACGGGGTGGGCAAAGGAAGCTGGACGAGGCTGGTTGGACGCTACGGTTTTTGCCATCTATACAAATCAGAAAGATGAAAGCAGGGGCGGTAGCCTCTGTGGTGGTTGGTATGCCGCGCCTGTGTTTAGATACGGGGCGTGTACAGTCTAGGGGCACTCATTCTATAGTGAGCATTTAGCTCACTATAGGACAGGGTAATGCAGTTTTTTGGCTACGCAATGTTTGTAGGTTTTAGTAACAACTAAGCGTAACTGTGCAAAAACGTAGCTAGTGATGGTATTGCTTTATCTAAGGAGCAAGCCCACCCACTTCTAGCGTATGGCGTAAGGCATTAAGGTTTTCAGGAGTGACGTAAATTAGGCCTGCTCCGGGGGAGTCTATCTCTGAAATCATCAATAGCGCGAGTGAGATTAGCGCGGGGAGCAACATAATAATTGTGTTGTTACCGTGTATGCCGCGAATGTTGTGGCCTAACAAAAAGTTGGAGCACACCGCAAAAAAGAGCAAAAGTATCCATGCCGCGCCTGGTACTTGGCGCTGCCAACTGGACATGGTTTTTTGTTGTGCGGTATAGAGTTCATTACTCGCGTTAAGTGCGGTCACCATGACGGCATTGGGGTTTTGTTGTGCCAGTTGGCTAATGAGCTTCCACATATGGGTTTGTAGCTGTATAGCTGCCATGCGGGTTTCAGCTCGGTTTGTCTCGTCGGTGGTTTCAAAGAAATGAATACGCAGTGCTAGATAATCTTGCAGCATAGACTCAGCTCTAGGCTGGTATTTTTCTTCTAACACCGAAATGCGCTGAAAAGCATTACCAATAGCGATAGCTTCGTTTTCTTCTGCTTGTATACGGGCTTGATAACCGTTGATCGCAAAAGAAAAAGTAAAACCCACCAATAAACCAAAGAGTGACAAGATGGCACCCAGAACGATCTTGAGCTCGTCATCTACGGGTAGATCTTGGGCTTGACGCCGTTTGCCTATGCGCTTACCCAGAAAAGCAGCGCCCATTAATAAGATCAGAGTGGACAGCATCAGCACGTAGTGGGCGTAATTACCCGCCAAAAGGAATTCCATAAGCGTATGAAAGACTAGAGCAAAAGGTTAAAGGGGAATTACAGTAAGCGGCTGGAGAGTGCTTGTTTAGCGGAAGGCCATTCGTGATTCAGTATAGAGAACACAACCGTATCTCTATATCCGCCATTGGGCATTTTTTGGTGATTACGCAGTACGCCATCTTGTTTTGCGCCTAAACGAGCAATGGCCTGCCTAGAGGCTAGATTATGCCAATTGGTTCTAAACTCGACGGCAATAGCCTCGCAGCGCTCAAAGGCATGCGTTAAGAGTAATAGCTTGCTTTCAGTGTTGATGGCAGTACGTTGGCAGCGTTTGGCATACCAGGTATAGCCAATTTCTACACGGTGATTTACCACATCGGCATTACAGAAACGAGTGCTGCCTACCAACTCACCGGTAGCGTTATCTATCACAGCAAAGGGCAGGGCAACACCGGAGGCTTGGTCTGCAAACGCTTTGTTTAAGTAGGCATCAATACTCTCTGTGCTAGGTACGCTAGTAAACCACAGTTTCCATAGCTCCCCATCACTGGCGGCTAACAATAGTGCATCGCGATCGCTAGGCTGAAGGGGGCGTAATGTGACGGTGGTGCCTTGTAGTGTGACCGGGGCTAGCCAAGGGGATGTCGCAACCATGAATGTCTCCGTGTAAATGGCTGGTGAGAGTCGCTGTTTTACACGCCTAATGCGCAATAAAAGGTAGTGCATGACAACGTTTAGGGTGATGTTACGTAGTATAAAACCACTCGCTATACAGTAGCTGAGGGCCGCTTCGTTCTATACTAGAAAGCTACAGTTTTAAGGAAAGCAGTATGGAAAGCGCAATGACCTTGCGTGGGCCGCGCGTGTTACTACGCCCGTGGCGTACCGATGATTTGGCAGCATTTGCTCAGCTAAATGCTGATCCTGCCGTGATGGAATATTTTCCATCGGTGTTGGATACCGAGCAGAGTGATGATTTAGCGAAACGCATACAAGCAGGTTTTGAGAACAACGGCTTTGGTTTTTGGGCATTAGAAATACCCAGTGTGCTACCTTTTGCAGGCTTTGTTGGATTGTCCGTGCCCGGCAGTGCAGGATTGCCTTTTATGCCTACTGTGGAAATAGGTTGGCGGTTATGTCAGCAAGCGTGGGGTAAAGGGTATGCGAGTGAGGCGGCACGCGTCGTGTTAGCCCATGCATTCACTGCGTTAAAACTACCAGAAGTGGTGGCGTTCACGACGCTGACGAATCAGCGATCGCAAGCGGTGATGCAGCGTATAGGCTTGAGCTATGCCGAAGGCGAAGATTTCATGCATCCGGCATTGCCAGCAGATCACCCGCTGCGTCACCATGTGCTGTACCGAGTGAAATATGAGGACTGGTTAAAACAACAGTAGTTGGTGGCGGGTTGTGTTAGCATTGCAAGCGTATATCGAAATAGGCTTCGCTTTCGCCTAGTTCTCGAAAGCCATCTGTTTGCGCTTGTGATGCGGCAGATAACCATTGTTTCACTAAGCTGATTTGTGATTCGTTTAGCTCGTACTCTGAGGTTTCTTCGGCATTACGCCAGGCTTGATAGGCTTGGATTACCGCATCTGGCCCGCCTAGTTTGCGTTCCAGTGTGCGTTGAAAGCGTGATTCAGCATCGCGTTTGTTGCGTTCAGCTAAGTCTTTTGGGGCATCTTCTAAGCGGATAATATATAGCATGGTAATCTCCTTAATGCTGTGTATTTATACAGTATATTTACGAAGATGATCAAGCAATTTTTGTGAAGTATGCGATGTTTTTGATGTGTTGCTACGCTTAGGGCGGGCAGAGGGCTATCGCAATGCATGTATAATGCGCCATCACAATCCTTTCCTGAACTGCATCATGAAAAACCTGTTTTTAGGCATGTCGTTAGTGTGTGGCATCGTGTTAGCTGGCTGCACCGCACAAGAAAAGAAAATCATCAAAGAATTAGAAGACATGCCTGGCGTTACGTGCGATGTAAACGCTAAGGATGGGTTGGACGATTGCCGTCCTGATAGCGTGCCGTTGTCTAATACTGGCGCTTGATGTCAATCAGGGCGTAGCTGTCTCTGGTCACTTGCAGTATGCGTAAACTCTTTCAAAGCATAGAGTCCCACTTGGTGGTGTGGGTGCTGGTGGTGGCTGTAGTGGGTTTACTGTGGCCTACACCGGGGCAGTGGTTGGCTCCCGGTATTAGTGCTTTGCTTGCGCTGTTGATGCTGGTCATCAGCTTAACTTTTGATGCGCGAGCCGTTAGCGTCGTATTGCGTCACCCAGCGAAGCAGTTTCTAGCGTTGTTTTTGGTCTATGTACCCATGTCTTTATTGGGTTGGCTGACTGGCCGCTGGTTTTTTGGTCAAGGGGCATTAGCCGATGGCCAGACTCTACTGGGTATGTTGCCTACCGATGTTTCTGCGCCGTTACTGGTGTTGATGGCACAGGGAAATGTTGCCTTAGCAGCAGTCTTGAATGCTGTGAATACAGCTTTAGCACCCTTTATTATTCCATTTTTATTCCTAGGGCTCACGGGCGTAGAGTTGGATGTTCCGCTAGGGAATATTGTCGCTGAACTCGTTTTAATCGTATTAGTACCTACATTAGTGGGGGTAGGGTTACGTACACGGTTTACGGCCACTGTTGCACGTTACGATTCGGTGTACGCCGGGGCAGGCTCGCTGTTGTATTTGCTGATTTTATTAGCGGTGATAGGGCCTAATGCACAAACGATGTTGGACTATGGGTGGTATGCATGGGTGATTGCGGCAGCCGCGCTGTGCTTGAATCTGGCAGGGTACGCCGTGGGCATGTGCGCCAAAATCTGGATCAGCGACAGGCAAGAGCTGATTGCGTATCTGTTTACAGTAAGTAAAAAAGAATTCAGCATTGCTGCAGCCTTTGTCGCAGCATCAGGTTTGCCATCTGAAATCGCTATTCCTGCTGTATTTTTTGCCATTGTGCAGATGGTGACCTCACCACTGGTTGCACGATTACTGACTCGCCGCGCTCTGGCATAAAACATCCAGAGCTACGTTTGCCGTTGAGCAATGCGTGCTATTTGTTGGCGTAACCAATGATGGGCTGGATCAGCATCTCTACGTGTGTGCCACACCTGTACAAAGTTAAACGAGGCGATATCCAACGGCGGCGCAAAGCTGCATAGTGGTGGTATCAACCCCTCAGGGCTCAGGTTTCCCTTCGCCACGGTTAAGATTAAATCGGTGCCAGCAATCAGAGTGTTAGCAACACCCCAGTGCGGCAAAGACACCATCACGTGGCGTTTGGCCCCCAACGCTTGTAAGGCCACATCTATTTCATTGTTTAAATGCGGCTGCATGGCGACGCTCACATGGGGGCGGGCAAGCCATTCATCCAACGTCAGTGTGCCTGTGCCATTTAAGGTAGAGGCATCAGCGACGCAGGTAAAGGCTTCTTCAAACAGTATCTGCTGTTTGAGGGCTGGTGTTACCCCAGTGGGGAACACTCCTAAAGCTATATCGACTTCCGCATCCATCACCTGCGCCAACATGGCTTCACGGCTACCTTGGCTAATCAGCAACTCAATATGAGGTGCTTGCTGACGTAAGCTACGTACCAGTGCGGGTAAAATAATACGCGCGCCATAATCTGACATGGCTAGCCTAAAACTACGTGCTTCGTGTGTGGGATCAAAAGTAGGGGCTTGGAATAGGGTTTCAAGCTGATTGAGTGCCTGGTCTAGCAACGGCAACAGATCCGTTGCTGTACTGGTTAACGTGAGTTTTCCTGCCCGACGCACCAATAAAGGATCATTAAAAATGCGACGCAGGTGTGCCAACGCATGGCTCATAGCGGGTTGGCTTTTATGCAACCTACTGGCGGCACGTGATACGTGCTTTTCTTCCAGTAAGGCATGCAGGCATAGTAAGAGATTTAGGTCTATGCGGCGTAAATTATTCATTGTAAGAATAATGGTTACTAGATAATTAGAATTTCAATTCATATTATATATATCTTAGACTGTATTCAACATATGAACATTCTGTAAGGGTTTAGAGCAAAATGAATGCTTCTCTCTATCATGCGTTGTTGTTAGGTGCTGCGTTAATTGCAGGCGCAGTAGTGCCATTTCAGTCGGGAAGTAATGCATTGCTAGGGCGCATGCTAGGGCATCCGCTGTGGGCGACGGTGACGTCTTTGTGCGTGAGCTTGCTGGCAGTGATACCGTTGCTGTTGTTGTTCCGCGCGCCGTTTCCAAAAATAGAGCAGGCATTGCAAGCGCCATTTTGGGTATGGACGGGCGGGTTATCTGGGGTGATATTTATTACGGCAGCGCTATTGATTACACCTAGGCTAGGGGCAACCGGTTTTATGATCAGTGCCATTGCGGGGCAGATATTAATTGCGATGTTGATTGATCACTTTGGATTGATGGGCTTGCCTATTAAAGAAGTGAACCTAGGCCGTGTGATAGGTGTGGTGATGATTTTTGCAGGTGTTATGGTGGTGCAGCGGTTTACGCCATAGCCTAATTCCTGAGCTGATGAGCGGGCTATAAAGCCCGCTTTTTTTGTGTCTACCGCAGTACGTAGTGTGTTTTTCGTACTATGTAGTAGCAGCGCAATCACGAGAGCCGTGCGTGTTGCATTCCATTTTTCTATTTGTTGTAATGTAAACTGTTTGTATAACAACTATTGGTATGCATCATGAGTATGATCCAGGAGTACGAGGCTTTCGGTTCGTTGCTGGGGCAGGTGACTCGAGTATGGCGTAAAGCCATGAATGAAAGCTTGGCTGAGTTCGGTTTGACGGAAGGTACGTGGCGCCCACTGATTTATCTGTTTAGAGCCGTTGAGCCGTTATCGCAAAATGACTTGGCCGAACTCATGGGCTTAGACAGGTCATCCGTTGTGCGATTGCTAGATGTATTACAGCGCGCGGGGTATGTCACACGGCAGGAAGACACTCAAGACCGGCGTATTAAGCGTTTGCATTTGACGCAAGCAGGTACTGATGTGGCATTGCAAGTTAAAAAGGCATCGCAGCAGGTGTTACAGCAAGTATTTGATGCGATTCCGGATGATCTGCTCTCGAGCACGCAGTCGGGGTTGCAGCAGATTTTGAAGCTACTTAGCCAACCTCGTTAAGCCTGCGGAGACTCGCCATGCGCTCACTTAAACAGTGGTTCATCCCAGATGCGCACATGCCACCCTTGTGGGGGCTGGCTATGCTGACGTTCAGCGGTACCTTGGCCATGCATATCTTTGTGCCGGCGTTGCCCGATGCGGGTGCAAGCCTAGCGGCTACACCAGCACAAATGCAAATGACCATCAGTTTTTACATCGTAGGTTTGGCGGTAGGGCAACTGATATATGGTCCTCTTTCCGACCGATACGGTAGACGCAAACCGTTATTGGTAGGGTTGGCGCTGTATATTTTGGCGAGTTTTTCTGCGCTGTTTGTAGATGGTGTAAACAGCCTGATTGCGTTGCGTTTATTAGCTGCCTTGGGTGGTTGTGCGGGGATGGTGCTAGGGCGTGTCATTGTGCGCGATACCACACGTGTAGCCCAAGATGTAGCCAGCCGGTTGGCGCTGATGAATGTGATGGTGGTGATAGGCCCAGGTTTAGCACCGTTATTGGGTGGGGTGCTGGTACACCATTTGGGTTGGCGTTCTGTATTCGTGTTTTTGTGTTTGCTAGGCATTGCCAATATGGCCTACACCATTTTTCTGTTGCCTGAAACACGTCAGCCCTCTGTACGCAAACGTTCTGTGGCGCGTGAATATGGGAGTTTGCTGCGCTCGCCTGTATTCTTAGGCTATGCCGTAGGGGGAGGTTTGGCGACCACCTCTATTTATGCGGTAGTGGCAGCAGCCCCGTTTGTGTTTATGGAGCAATTGCATAAGCCAGCTTCCGAGGTAGGGGGCTATTTGTCGCTGGTGATTGGGGCGATGGCTTTGGGCAACTTGTTGGCCCGGTTTTTGTTGCGCCGTTTACCCTTGCGTCAGGTGTTACTGGGGGCGAATGCGCTGAGCATCGTGAGCGCTGTGTTTCTGTTCGTAGTGTGTGTGAGCGTAGAGCTGAACGTAGGGCTATTTATCGGGCCTGCTATTGTGTTTTCTATTGCCGCTGGGTTGACCAGTCCCGCTGCCGCGACGCAGGTGATTAGTGTGCAGCCAGAGTTATCCGGTGCCGCCTCGGGGTTGTATGGTTTTGGTCAGATGATGATAGGGGCTGTCTGTACCGTGGTGACAGGCTTAGGTGCAAACCATGCGCTGTTAGCTGCGCTGACCTTGTTGATTTCTAGTTTGGTAGGGCAGTTCGCGTTTAGGCGTGCGTTAGCCTAGCAGGGCTTCTAGCGTGGTTGCGAAGCAGCTTCTATGGTTCTAAAGGTGAGGTTGACACGTGGCTGATGCACCGTGCGTGTAGGTGGAAGGCGGTGCAGCCAATGCGTTTGCGTGGTCCCCGTCATGATCAATAAGCTACCGTGCTCCAACACGATAGACTGTGTTTGCCCCGTGACTTTGTGCTTGAAGCTGAACTTACGCTGCGCGCCTAAACTGAGCGAAGCAATAGCGCCGTTTTTCTTTAGATCACGTTCGGCATCACTGTGCCACGCCATACCTTCTTCGCCTGAGTGGTACAGGTTGGCTAAGCAGGCGTTGTAGCGTTCGCCACTCTGTGTTTCCACCAGCGCTTTAAGCTCTTCTAGAACGGGCAGCCATGGCAACGCCGTTTTGGTTTTTTTGGAGTAGGTGTACTGAAACGGATGATCGGCATACCAAGCCACTTTGCGTTTGGTAAATACCGTTTCCCCCATGATCAGGGCTTCATCTTGCTTCCATTCCAGCGTGTCTAACAATGTCTGGTAATACGCTTGGGCACGTGCGGCATCCATCACTACTCCGTAGTAATACACCTCACCGTCATAGGGCAGTAAGTTAGTGTGCTGCAGTGGGGTATCGAAGAGATCCAGATTCGAAGTAGACATAGCCGTGCAGGGGTAAAAACATCATCAGTGCAGTAGTGTATCAAGAGCTTATAGTGCATAGAGGTGAAGGTCTACACTCTGTTTCTTGCTATGTCGCAGTGGGCGTAGTGGCCAGCAATCGTTCTAGGGCTGCGGTAAAGGAGTGGTCGCTGATGGTTGTATTGGTCGGTGATAAGGCTACCGACCGTGATTAAACCCATACTCTGCTTAAGGTGGTTTTCGTGCGACGAGCTGAAAAGCGTATGATGGTCAACGGAAAAATCACAGTCGTGCTTGCTCTGCGCAGCACAAACTGCACGGCGTAGATCCGTAACCGCTTATTAAGTAGGAACCAAAAAATATGACAGAAGCTAACACATCCATGGATCAACACGAGTTGGGGCAACATAATCGTGGAGCATGGAACAAGCTGGTACAGCAACAGTGCCCCTGGTCGCAACCCGTATCGTCAGAGGTGATTGAACAGGCCAAGAAAGGGCAGTGGACGGTATACATCACTCCTCAGCCTATGCCTGAGGGCTGGTTACCAACTTCTGTAGCTGGGCTCAAAATTCTGTGCTTGGCATCAGGGGGCGGGCAACAGGCTCCTGTGCTAGCCGCTGCTGGGGCCGACGTGACGGTTGTCGATATTTCTGAAGGCCAGCTAGATCAAGATCGTATGGTGGCCGAGCGTGACGGTTTAACGCTAGAACTGGTACGTAGCGACATGGCGGACTTATCTGCTTTTGCCGACAACAGTTTTGATCTGATTGTGCACCCCATTTCCAATTTGTATGTGCCTAGCGTGTTGCCGGTATGGAAAGAGTGCTATCGCGTACTAAAAACCGGCGGCAAGTTGTTGTCCAGTTTTTATAACCCGGTTGTATTTATTGGCGACCGCGACCCCAAACTGATGGAAGAAGGCTTAATTCGTCCTCGTTATAGTGTGCCGTATGCTGACGTCAAAGATTTAGATGCGGCTAGCTTGCAGCAGAAAATGGATCAAGGGCAGGCTCTGGTGTTTGGTCATAGTTTGACTGATCAAATTGGTGGGCAATTGCAAGCCGGCTTGGTGCTTACTGGCTTTTATGAAGACAAACAACCTAATCCACGCTTTGTAGTGGATCACTTCTTGCCTACTTTTATGGCAACCTGCTCACAGAAACTGGCGTAATAGCTTATAGCGTGGTGCTGCGCGACGGATAGTGAATCAGGTCATGCAGCACCACTGTTTGTGCGCTGCTATTGCGATAGGCATGAGGTTGGTCGGCTTGAAAGCGTACCGCCTCACCGGTTTTGAGGTTGTGCCATACGCCTTCAGCAAGCAACTCCAACTCTCCCTCCAACACGATAACGTGTTCAATCACACCTGCTTCATGTGCGGTGGATTCACTGTAGGCACCAGCGGCCAGTTCGATTCGGAAAATATCAAAGCCTAACTGCGGATCAAAAGGAAACAGCGGCGTGACGCGCATGTAGTGATTCGCTTGATCGTACACAGGTAATGCGCCTTGTCTATGCAGTAGCAAAGGCGATTTGGACTGTTCTTCTTCCAAAAAAGTAGAAAAAGGTACATTAAAACCGGTGGCGATTTTCCAAAGTGTAGCTACTGTAGGGCTGGATTCGCCACGCTCTATTTGCCCCAACATGGCCTTACTAACACCCGTGTGTTCGGCGGCTTGGCTAAGGCTCCACTGCTTTTCTTGTCGCAGGTCTTTTAAGGTTTGAGCTAGATAAAGCGCCATGTTTTGCATGACTTAAGCTCCTTGTTCGGTGGGAAATAAAAAGCATTGTACGTTATAACGCACAGTGTTATATACTTTGTTCGTGCGTTATAACGTCCAATCAAGGCTACCCATGCAACCACATCTTTCTTTGCGCCATTTGTCGTTTTCTGCTGTCGTGGCAGGCTTTGTATCCGTTTTAGTGGGCTACACCGGCTCTATTGCTATTGTGGTGCAGGCGTTGAGTGCCTCTAGCGTTCCGGCATCAGAAATAGGTGGGTGGTTGACCATGCTAGGGCTGGCGATGGGGATCAGCTCTTTAGGCTTATCACTGTATTACCGTATTCCTATCCTTACGGCATGGTCTACTCCTGGTATGGCGGTGTTAGCAACCAGTGCCGTAGGGGTGCCGCTAAACGAAGTCGTAGGTATCTTCATTTTTGCAGCGGGTTTGATGTTGCTGTGTGGCGTTACGGGTATTTTTGCGCGCATCATGCAGCGTATTCCACAATCGCTAGCTGCCGCCATGTTAGCGGGGATTTTGCTGCGTTTTTGTTTGGAAGCCTTCTTGGCATTCGAGCTGGATTTGCTGATGAGTGGCCTGATGTGTTTGGTGTTTTTGGTGTCCAGACGCTATGCACCGCGATACGCCATTGTATTGACGCTGTTGGTGGGGATAGTGTTGGCCGCTGGGAAAATGCAGGGCATGGATTTCAGCCATCAAGCGCTGGTGAGCTGGCCTAGCTGGGTCACACCTAAATTTGAGTGGGCATCGCTAGTCGGTGTGGGTATTCCCTTTTTTATTGTGAGCATGGGATCACAAAATGCACCTGGCATAGCAACGTTGCAGGCCTTTGGCTATACACCACGTATTTCGCCCTTAATTTCTATTACGGCATTGCTGTCATTAGTATTGTCGCCGTTGGGGGGATTTAGTGTGTGTATCGCGGCTATTTCTGCGGCATTTTGTTTAGGCCCTGAAGCGCATGCAGATCAATCGCGTCGTTATATGGCGGCGGCATGTGCAGGTGTTTTCTACTTATTGGCTGGGATATTTGGTGCGTCTATTGGCGTGCTATTTAGCAACCTGCCCGAAGCCTTTATTAAAAGCATTGCAGGTTTAGCGCTGTTAGGCACATTCACCAGCAGTGTGACGTTGGCGATGAAAGATGAAGAGCGCCGCGATGCAGCAGCCATGACCTTTTTGATTACAGCCTCAGGACTAAGTTTATGGGGCATTAGCTCTGCTTTTTGGGGCATGGTGGGCGGCGGGCTGACGTATTTCATCATGCGCCGCCGTGATGCTTAAATCAGGTAGTGCGGCACAGTGTTATGGCAATGCATTGACAACAGTGAGCGAAAAACCATCCCAGCCTTTTTCTCCTACGGTTTGCAGAGCCGTGCTATTCAGGTTGGGGTTAGTGGCAAGTTTTTGTAGAAAACGCTGCACACCTAATACATTAGGGTCGGCGCTGTTGGGGTTGGATACAGCACCGCCACGCACTACGTTGTCACCAATAATCGTAGTACCTACTCGACTCAGTTTGAGTACCGCATCTAAATAAGCAGGGTTGTTGGGTTTGTCTGCATCAATAAAAATCAAATCAAAGGGGCCTTGCAAGGTAGCGAGTACTTCTAGCGCGGTACCTACCCGTTGCTCTATGCGTTCAGTAACGCCTGCAAGCTCAAAGTTTTGAGCAGCTACCAGAGCAAAATCAGCATTGTTATCAATGGTAGTAATGTGGCCGCCTTCAGATAGGGCTCGTGCCATACAAATGGTGCTATAGCCCCCTAAAGTGCCAATTTCTAGTACTCGCTTAGCTTGAGTGATTTGCACCATGACAGCTAAGAATTTTCCTTGTACAGGGGCTACATCGTGGGGAGGCATACCTGCCGCTTGATTGGCTGCTAACACACGTTCTAAAACACTGTCAGTGGGTGCAAGTCGGTTAGCAAAGTAGTGATCAACGACTGTGCATTCTTCAATGGTAGGAGTGGGGTAATCGTGCGCACGCATAACATAAACCTTTAAGAGCAGAAGTGATACACAAAAAGAATGTGTGGCAGGTGCTGATTGAGGTGTAAAACGAGCTGAAACCTCAGTACGGCAGACTTGCTTGCCCTATGACAATAGCGGATTGTTATCTAGGGATAGTGGAATACATATTTAGATACAAAATAGATGTGGGCTGATCTTGTGCGCAGTGAATTTACGCTATGGCGATGGGGCTATTTGAAAAATAACCATGGTTTCAGATAGATGCAGAGTTATTGCTGTCTATAAGCCTTGGCTTTTTATTATCAATTCTTATATATAGAGACTGATTGTTCTGCTAAGTGAGAAATGTTGGGGTTATTACGTGTGTAAGTCAGGGAGTTTAGTACTCATAATGGTGTCGAAAACAAAATAACAAAACAAAATATCTCGATAAATAATAAGGAGGCAGTATGGGAAACTCATTTCACGGCATTATTGCATTTGCGCTCTTAGCGGGAATGCTGGCCTTAGGGGGGATATTGCGCCGACATATTCCCATACTGCAAAAGACATTGATTCCAGCCAGTATTCTGGGAGGTTTGATAGGTTTTGTGTTGCTGAGTCTAGGCTGGATTCCGGGGTATACACCATCAGACTTTAATAGCCTTACCTTTCATTTTTTCACGCTTAGTTTTATGTCTTTATGCTTAACCGGGAGCAGTAAAGATAAATCGCTGTCTGGCGGCAGTATTGCCAAGGGCGGAATGTGGTTGAGCCTGATTTGGACCTCTAGCCTAGGCTTACAGGTCTTAATTGGCTACGGCATGATTGTGCTGTATGACCAGGTCACTGGTAGCCAAGTAGGGCCTATGTTGGGGGCGTTGATTACCCATGGCTTTACACAAGGTCCAGGCCAAGCGCTGACATACGGAACAATCTGGGAGCAAGAGTACGGCATTACCAATGCAGCACAGGTAGGGTTGATTTATGCGTCTTTGGGATTCTTGGCGGCGTTTGTGGTGGGTGTGCCGGCTGCACAGCGCATCATTCGTAAAGGCATGAATCTGAACAAAAAGTCGTCTATAGACCAGACATTTCTGCAGGGTTTCTATCAGAAAGAAACCGGACATACCACGACGCGCGAAGTGAGCCATAGCGCCAATATGGATAGCTTTGGTTGGCACTTGGGGTTATTGGGTGTGGCCTATGGCATTACCTATGTATGGCTGAATTTCATGCAAGGTGTTGTGGCAGGTAAAGCACCATGGGGGTTGAGTCTAGAGGTTCTGTTCAGTCACAACATGTTTTTTGTGCACGGCATGATCGTGTGCGTCTTGATGCGCATGGTGATAGACAAAATGGGCTGGGCACATTTTGTAGACGATGAAACCATGAAGCGTATTACTGGGGCTTCGGTGGATTTCATGGTGGTAGGCACCATCATGAGTATTGCGTTTGCCGTGCTGTATTCCCTGTTAGTACCGATTCTATTGGTGTCAGCAGCAGTAACTATCGCTACATTTATTTTGTGCTGGTACTGCGGCAAACTCAGCGGCAAGCTGGGGCCAGAGCGCGCAATTACCTCATTTGGTTGCTGCACAGGTTCTACGGGAACAGGGCTATTACTACTACGCTTAGTCGATGCCGATTTCAGCACGTCGGTAGGTAAAGAGCTGGCTTTTTTCAACTTGGCCATCGTACTTATCAATTTGCCCGTGCTGTATATCGTGACGCCTATTGCACCAAGTTTGAGCCCAAACACGTATTTGTTGGTGTTTGCAGCGACTACGTTTATCCCACTGGCGTTAATGCCCTTATTGATGCTGAAAAAGAAATCGTCTTCAGTAGGCTTTGCTAAATCCAATGTTGTTGTAGGAGAGTAAGAAAACCATGCTAACTATTTTTGCCGCAAAACGTATTATCACGATGGATCCTTCTTTACCCACGGCTACACACATAGCGGTGAAAGACGGCAAGGTACTAGGTGTAGGGCCGTTAGAGGAATTGAAAGATCTGGGTGAGGCAACAGTAGATACGCGGTTCGCGAATCAGTACATATACCCCGGTTTTGTAGAAGGCCATAGTCATGCACTAGAAGGGGCGATGTGGAAATACCTGTATTTGGGGTATTTTCCACGCCACGACCCTGAAGGCAAGCGTTGGCCAGGGTGCCAAAGTTTGACGCAAATACAGCAGACCCTAGCAGAGTATGCCAAGCAATTACCTGCGGGTGAGCCGTTGGTGGCATGGGGCTTTGACCCGGTTTATTTTGAGGGTGACAGGTTAGATAGGCAGGTGATTGATGCGGTAATCAGTGACAGGCCTGTAGTCATCATGCATGCCAACCTGCATTTGATGACCGTGAACAGTGCCATGCTGGGCCAAACTACACTTGAGCAAAACACGACGATTGAAGGGGTGATGCTCGATAAAGAGGGCAAGCCTAATGGCGAGTTGCGCGAAATGGCGGCCATGTTTGCTGTGTTCGAAGCACTGGGCAGCAGTTTGTTTTCAGAGGTAGATAGCCCGCAAACCTTAGAGCGCTATGCGCGTGCAGCACAACGTACGGGTATTACTACCATCACCGATTTGTACAACCCATTAAGCGATGCAGGGGTGCAGGTGCTGCGGGATGCCTCGGCGCAAGCTGATTACGCGGTACGTTTAGTGCCAGCAATGGCAGCGCTTGAATGGGAAAACCAAGAGGGCATTGCCAGAGTGCAAGCGTGCCAACGTGACAATAATGACAAGCTGCATTTTGGCTTAGTCAAAATCATGACGGATGGATCTATACAGGGGTTCTCTGCCCGTATGTTGTGGCCGGGCTATCACAATGGCCATGAGAACGGTATTTGGAATGCGCCACCAGAAAGCCTGAAACAGATGGTGCTGGATTACCACCAGTCTGGTTTGCAACTGCATATACATACCAATGGTGACGAAGCTGTAGAGCTGATTTTGGATGCTATTGAAGAGGCTCAAACGCTGTGGTATCGAGCTGATCATCGTCATACCTTGCAGCACTGCCAGTTTATTAGCCAAGCGCAAATGCGTAGAGCAGCCAAATTAGGTGTGTGTTTGAACATGTTTGTGAATCACATCTATTACTGGGGTGATGTACACCGCAGTAAAACGCTGGGCTATAGCCGTAGCCGCCGCATGCAGCCATTACGTTCGGCGTTAGAGTTGGGTATCCCAGTCGCCATGCACTCCGATGCACCGGTCACACCGTTAGGGCCATTGTTTTCCATGTGGTGTGCCATACGCAGACATACTGCAAGCGGTCATAAGCTGGGGGCACATGAAGGCCTAACGATGGAGCAAGCCCTGTATGCGGCCACATTAGGTGCAGCCTATACCTTGCGTATGGATGACAAAGTGGGCAGTTTAGAAGTAGGTAAATATGCCGATATGGTGGTGTTGGATCATGACCTGTTTGATAGCGATGCAGATGCATTGCCAGACATGCAGGTGCGAGCGACGGTAGTAGGAGGGCGCGTGCATGAGAACATCACTGCGTGACACTATACCCACCATCATTCTGACCGGTTTCTTGGGGGCGGGTAAAACCACCTGGTTAAACCGCCTACTGCAAGAGGGTGTACCGGATAACAGTTTGGTGGTGGTGAATGATTTTGGGCAGATCAATATTGATGCATCGCTGATTGCTTATCAAGACGATAAAATTGTGCGTCTAAATAACGGCTGTGTATGCTGCACCTTGGGGGGCAGTATGGCTGAAAAACTAGCCGAAATCAGCCGTATGCAGCCTGCGCCTGGCGCTCTGTATATGGAAGTGAGTGGCGTGGCCAACGCGGGGCGAGTGGCTGACATGGTACGTGTGTCGTCTAGGTTGCGCTTGCAAGATATCTGGTGTTTTGTGGATGTCTCACAAGCGCAGCGTTACAGCGAAGACTCACAGGTCAATACGGTGTGGCGTCAGCAAATACAAAGCGCCACGCAGTTGGTGTTGAATAGATATGCAGATCGCGAATGTTTACCCGCCGCATTGGGAACGGTCTTGAAAACCAGTGAGGCCGTATTGCATTACGACACGCACACAGCCTCTGACGAGATAGCTTTTTCTGCGGCTATCACACCGACGCCACTGCAAGCCGGAGGGTGGCATAGTTGCACCATAGAAAGTCGCCAACCTATTGTGTTGTCATCCTTGTTAGAGTGCTTAGAGGAGTGGGCTGCCGTATTGTATAGGGTGAAAGGGCGGCTTATTGATGAGCAAGATGGCAAAGCTTATGTGTTGCACTATACCGGTGGGCAATGCAGGTTAACGCCTTGTGATCCGCCTCCAGCAATGACGCAACTGGTATTTATTGCATCCTCAGAACGGGCGCTGCAGATTATCCAGCAGCAAATAAAAAAGACGTCCTCTACGCCGTAGCGCCACATGGCTGCCAGATAATGCGTTATGTGGCAGCCACTGGCACAGCTTGGACTTGTAAGTATCGGGCTAATAAATTGACGATTTGCTGTTCTATGGCCGCAGGGGCATGGGGCGGCAACGGCGTGGTAGTGGTGGCAGCATGAATCAAGGATTCTATGGTTTGCAGCACCATCCATGTAGCAAGGTCTAAGTCATCGGGCAGCAAGTGCTCGCGATGCTCTTCCAGTAGCTGGCGCACACGCTCCACAATGCTGCGATAAATAGGCAGCTCGTCATGATTAGCCCGCTCGAAGAAAGGAAACTCTTGTTCTACCACACGGTGCAGATCAGGCTCTAGTTGATGTGCAATCATCCAGCCGTGCACGATGGCCGCTAGCTTTTCGTCTAAAGTTTGCGGGTTACGACTAGAAAGTACCGACTCTAGCGTGTCATACAAGTCTGTCGCATGCCTTTCTCGTAATGCGGCAATTAAGGAATCTTTGTTAGGAAAGTATTGGTAAACCGAGCCAATGCTTACCCCTGCGCGAGCGGCTATTAAGTTTGTGCTCGTGCCTGCATAGCCGCGTTCTACCAAAACCTGAGCGGTGGCGTCCAGAATGGCGGTAACCAGCGCTTTGGAGCGTGCTTGTCGTGGGGACTTTCTAGGCTGTAATGGGCTTTTCATGCACGTAGAGGAATGCGAGTATTAAATGCGAGTAAAGGCTTATATTATAGAGGGGCTGAGCAATTACTCATATTTGTTTTTATGAAGGAGTGAGCGATGGATGACATGGTTAAACCCATCATTCCTCGCGTTGAAGCCGAGGTGGTCGCGGTAAAACACCTGACTCCCCATATGCAACGTATTACCGTAGGTGGTGCGGCATTGGAGAGCTTCTTACGTACCGAGGATGTGGAAACTCCCGCTGCATGGGTGAAAGTGTTTTTACCTAGCGGGGAAGGGCGAGCCTACACTATTAGGCAAATTAACCGAGAAAACCAAACACTGGATCTGGACTTTGTGTTGCACCACAACGAGGATTCCTACAGCCCGGCCTCTAGCTGGGCATTTCATGCGCAAAAAGGCGAACGCATTACCTTGGCCGGTCCAAGAGCAGGTGGTTTTGCGCTGCCAGACGATGCGGCGTGGGTGATTTTGGCAGGGGATGTCACCGCATTACCTGCTATACAAAATATTGCAGCTAACTTGCCTGCTACTGTGCGAGCAAGAGTGTATGTGGAAGTGCCTACACCAGAAGACCAACAAACCATTCAAAGCCCTGCAGCGCTGAGTGTGGTGTGGTTAGAGCCACGTCAGCGACCAGGATTGGCATTAGGGCAACGCGTGTTGTACAGACCGTTTCCTTTAGGGCCGGGGTATGTATGGGTGGCAGGTGAATCACGTATCGCTAAAGAGTTACGTGCGCATTATTTACGTGAACGCTATTTGGAGCGTCATCGTGTTCGTACCGAAGGGTATTGGAAAGTAGGCAAAGCCGATCACAGAGAAGGTTAAGCAACAGTGTGAGCCTGCTACACTTATGGGCAAGCATGGCTCACACTGGCGGTGCTAACTGACTCTAGGTAAGAAATGAGAGAGCATCTGGGCTATTTTGTACTTGGCTACGCCGTGTTATTGCTGCTGTTTTCTGTGTTTGTGCAGACAAAAGTAGGCGATTTATTAGATGCCATGAATCAGCATAAGCAACAGTTTGGCTTAACATCAGCGGTGCCAGATTGGTATTTCGTGTTTGCCTTATCGCGCTGTCGTTATGCGCCCGCCCGTGCTCTCTATAGAACCACTGAGCCACCGCTTGAGGTCGCGCAAGCCTTTCCTAACTATAAGCAGTTAAGATACTTGGGTTGTGCGGCATGGTTCGCACACATAGGGTTAGGCATCCTTATTTTGCTGGTATTTATTCTTCTACGTGTGCTGCCGCAGTAAGCGCTGCGGCTGTACGTTATTGTCTTCTATAGATTTGCTATGCCACGAGTCTCCAGAGCTGAAACCGAAAAAAACCGTCTTGCTATTGAAGAAGCTTCTTCTAAGCTCTTTAGAGAGCGAGGGTTAAGTGTGAGTGTTGCCGATGTGATGCGAGCAGCAGGGCTAACGCACGGCGGTTTTTATGGGCATTTCAAATCCAAAGACGAGCTAGCAGCTATTGCATGCGCTAAAGCCTTTGAGGGTTCCGCTGCCAAGTGGAAAGAGCGGGTAGCGGCTATGGATGATGCTGTGGCTGCACGCCATGCACTCATCAAGGGCTATTTGCACGATAAGCACCGTACTGAACCTAGCACTGGCTGTCCCTTAGCGTCGCTGGTGGTGGATGTGTCTCGTGAAGACAGCAGTAAGCCGGTTCGTGATGCATTTCACCAAGGTTTGGAGCAGTTGGTGGATGTACTCAGTACCTTACAGCCTGAAGCTAATACCTCAGAAGCCGCGCGCAAACAGGCGCTAGAACAGTTGTCTACGTTGGTGGGGGCGATGTTGTTGGCGCGTGCAACCGAAGGCACGGCACTGTCTGATGAACTGTTGCTGGCGGCTCGCACGCAATTGCTGCAATCTAAATAAGCAGCAGTTAGCACATAGGCAGTTGAATGGGCATCAGAGCAAAGCCTGCCTGACGCCAACTGTATAGCAAGAGAAGGGCAATGGCTGTGGCAGCGCATGCTGCCAAAATTAGCCATAGTCTACGTTTCATGCGTGGGCTACCTTAGGGAGTCGTGCTACGGGTTTTTCTTTGATAGGTAAATTCAGTGCTGCGGCAACTAAACTGAGCACGATAGAAATATACCAGACCATGTCGTAGCTGCCGGTTTTATCAAACATATAACCACCTAACCAGCCGCCAAGAAAAGATCCCAGTTGGTGCAACAAGAAGACCACGCCGCCTAGCATAGACAGGTTACGCACGCCAAACATTGTGGCAATGGTGCCGTTAGTCAGTGGTACGGTAGACAGCCACAACAAGCCCATCAAAATACCGAACGCGTATGCGGTCCATGTAGAAAGAGGCAGCCAAATAAAGAGGGCAATGATCACCGCACGCACCAAATACAAGATGCAGAGTAGGTGCGGTTTGGAACGTGTAGTCCCTAACCAGCCTGCAAAGTAGGTACCGAACACGTTAAACAGCCCGACTAAGGCCAGTACTGTAGTACCGACAACCACAGGCAAGCCTTTATCGACTAAGTAGCTGGGTAAGTGCACGCCAATGAACAATACTTGGAATCCGCACACAAAAAAGCCTAGAGCTAAGAGCCTAAAGTCAGAATGGCTACAGGCTTCACGCAGGGCTTCCATCATGGTTTGCTGCGGCCCCAAGTCGACGGGCGGCGTGTCTTTAATCATGGCCGCTAAAGGCATAATCAATGCCACCAGCAAGCCCAGTGCGATCAAAGCCGATGACCAACCCAGCCATTGAATCAGGCCCAGCGAACCAGGTAGCATCGCAAACTGGCCAAATGACCCTGCGGCGGCAGCTATGCCCATCGCCATACTGCGTTTTTCAGGTGGTACGGCGCGACCTACCACGCCTAAGATCACTGAAAATGATGTGCCAGATAACCCTATGCCTACCAAGATTCCCGCGCTGAGTGAGAGCGATAAGGAGGAGTCGGCAAAGCCCATGAGTATTAGGCCTACGGTATAGAGTAAGCCACCTACGACTACGGTGAGTTTGGCACCAAACTTATCAGCTAATGCGCCGGTAAAAGGTTGAGTCAGCCCCCAGATCAGGTTTTGCAATGCCATGGCAAAAGCAAAGACCTCACGTCCCCAGCCAAACTCGCTACTCATGGGGGTTAGGAATAGGCCAAAGCCGTGTCGTATTCCTAACGATAAAAACAAAACCAGCGATGCCCCCAGCATGATCCAGGTGCTTTTACGCCATACAGATGTCATGACCTATCCTTTTGTCGCCGTTTGTAATTGCTATGGGCGTATAAGGTGAACGATACAGTGTTGGCCATGACACGTGGGCAGGGCAACTGTTACAAGAAATAGATGATAAGTGAACTCTATTTTAGGGTCAACGCCAATGCAAGGCGAGAACATAAAGCGTAGGTTTTGCCCTACGAGTAGCGAGGATCTAGTGATTGGTCTGTACGCGACCAGTACGGAAAGCAACGCTGTTATGAGAGATTAAGCGGTGTTTTAGCGGTTTTCTATGACATTCGCGTTATCAATGGCAGAATATAATGACGCTAGTATGGTGCAATATTTCAGATTGATGGTTTGCAAAATTGTTTAAAAAAATAGATTTGTTGCGGCTTATCCTGCTGGTGACTATTCTCAGTTGCTTGGTCACGCTTGTAAATACTTTTTACGCAGGCTACAAGGTGCAACGTCAGCAGCTTGTGCAAAATACGCTAGAAAGCAATTTGATCTATGCGCAAAAGCTTGCCAATAGTACAGATGAATTTCTACATTCTGCTCTACAACAACTGAAAGTTAGTGCGATGTTGTTGGAAGATATGCTGGGCGATGAGCAGCGGTTACAAGTAGAGGCCGAACGGCTGCGGTTACAAACAGATAGCTTTAATTCCGTACTGATTATTGATCAGAATGGTGCCGTGCAAGCTACGTCACCCGAAAGCTTACAGTTAACAGGCCTAAGTTTAGACAGCCCAGGCGTGCAAGACGCATTAGCACAAAAAGCGCCCGTGATTAGTACTCCCTACCTGTCTACAGTTGGTAATTTCATCGTCTTCATTTCGCATCCCATTTTTGATAAAAGCGGTAAATACCGTGGGCTGGTGGGTGGCAGTTTATACCTGAAAAAAGAAAGTATTTTGAATAGGTTATTAGGTCATCATCCTTATAGAGATGGCTCCTACCTGTATGTGGTGTCGGCCGAGAAAGAGATCATCTATCACCCCGATACGTCACGAGTTGGAAACGTTGTAGAAGGTAATGAGGTGATTGATCGCGTGGTGCAAGCGCAGTCAGGCAGTATGGCGTTAACCAATAGCCAAGGTATTAGGATGCTGGCAGGTTATGCGCCTGTACCATTAAGCGGTTGGGGAATTGTGGCGCAGCGGCCAGAGTCGGCTACGTTAGAGCCGTTGGAAGGCTTAATGCATCAGGTCATTAATAAAACTCTGCCGGTTGCCGTGATCTCATTGTTACTGGTGTGGTGGGGGGCACGCAAGATTGCTAAACCTCTACGGCAGTTGGCGGAAAACGCTCGTATGATGCATTCTTCCGGCACAGAAAGTGAAATCAGCCATGTACGCTCTTGGTATTTTGAGGCTCATGAGTTGAAAAAAGCACTCTTGATGGGCATGGGCTTTTTAAAGCGCAATATTGAAAAGTTAGATAAAGATAACCGCACAGACCCCTTAACCGGATTGTTGAATCGTCGTGGCTTAGATCAAGAGCTACGTGTGTGTGGACATATGCGGCGCATGTTTGCGGTGATTTCCGTGGATATTGATTGCTTCAAGCAAGTGAATGACACCTACGGTCATGATACGGGCGACATCGTGCTGAAAGAGCTCGCCGTGCAGATGCGTAACAGCATACGTTCCGGTGATTGGGCCTGCCGTATAGGTGGTGAAGAGTTCTTGATTTTGTTGCCAGATACCACTGTTGAGATGGCCGTGGAAGTTGCTGAGCGGTTGCGTGCTCAAGTGGAATCTACAGAGATGCCAGAAGTTGGGCACATTACTATTTCATTGGGCGTGGCTGTTTCGGCAGCAGACGGTACAGATCCTGCCATTGTGTTGAAGCAGGCGGACGAGAAACTCTATCAAGCTAAACACAACGGCAGAAATAGGGTGGAAGCTTAAGCCTGCTGTTGCAGCCATTCTTCCTTGGTGATGCGACTGATGTGCTCAGTGCGGTAGTCGTTCATGAATTGGTTAAACTGCTTTTCTTCGGTATGGTGATGAAGAAAGCCGCATTTGGCCTGCGCTTTGAACGACTGCTCATTGTCAGAAAAGTAGCCGCACCACAACGCCTCTAGTTGTAGTGTTTGAAACGAGTGCTGCATGATTGTGCGCAGCGCTTCAGGGATTAAGCCTTGTCCCCAAAATGGTACGCCTATCCAGTAAGCAACTTCAGCCTCAGTCTCTGGCAGTGGGAAGTTGCTGTTTTTCCCTTTTAGCAAACCAATCATGCCAATAGCGACGTCGTCGGTACTTAAGGCAACAGCGTAGATGTCTTCGCCCGAAAAAATGGTTTGAATGATTTCCAAACTTTCTGCTTCGCTACGGTGTGGCGGCCAACCTGCGATAGGGCCTACACGCTCGTCTTTAGCGTAGTGGTAAAGGCTGGCTGCATCGCTGTCTCGCCACGGCCTGAGAATCAGGCGTTCTGTATTTAACATGTTTTTCTCCTGTGTATGTAATGACTGAACAGAGAGAAGTGTAGAAAGAATAGCGGACTATGCTAAGGTACAGACTTGGGTGAAAAAGGTAATTTTGAAAACAAAATTGGATAAAATTAGGTTTTATGGCTATTCCTAAAGTAGTAATTGAAACTGATGCCATTTTGTTAGGGGCAGGGGATCAGGAAATCACGCATGGTTTGGCTACCTTGCAGGCCGTGCCAGAGCATCCGTTGGCGTTGGCTTATGTAGTGGTGGTGATTTGTCAGCAAGGTGAGGTTGAGTTCGAGGTGAACTTTCAGTCATACCACCTAAAAAAGCATGACTTTCTGGTCTTGGCTGAAGATTCTATCGCTCTGTTAAAACAGCGCAGCCCAGACTTACTGTGCTCGTTTTATTTATTAAAGCGCTCCAGTGCGGCAGATGTCGCTTACCTACTACCCAATCACTTGTTCTCCTATTTGAACAAGCACCCCTATTTTGCCGCTACGCTAGAGTGCAAAGCGTTTGTATCGGTGTGGGAACAACATGTGAGGCAAGTCTTTGCACGATCCTCTGGGTATAGACGGCAGATGCTGATTAATGCGTTCCAAAACTTATTTTTATTTCTTAGCGAACAAGCTGATAACCAGAAACAGCAACTGCGTAATGATTACAGCAGGCAGGAAATGATTTGTTGGAAATTCTGGGAAATGTTGAGTGTGCAGTGCAGGCAGCACAGAGAGGTAGCGTTTTATGCCGATGCCTTACACATCACGCCCTACTATCTGTCACAACTGACTAAACGCTTCTTTAATGACTCGCCCAAAACCTTAATTGATAGACAAGTGGTGCTGGAAATTAAAAAAGAGCTTAGGCAGCCTCAGCATAGTATTCAACAGATTGCCGATGCCCTGAACTTTGCAGACCCGTCGTACTTAGGCAAGTACTTTAGTCGCCACACGGGAATGGGGCCTACCGAGTATAGGGCAAGTATTTCGTAGCGTTAGGCTTAGAAAAACTCATCCAGCAGTTTGTAGAATGCTACTTTTTCTGTGTCTAGCTGCGCTAAACCATAATGCTGCAAAAATAAAGGTACATACTCAGCGCCTAGGTCATCGCTAATGTCACGTATGGCAAGGGCTAGATCTTGGTAGCGATCAGCCACACCCAGACGGCCGCAGTCTATATATCCAGTAAATACACCATCTTCAGCCATGAAGTTGGGCAAGCAGGCATCACCGTGTGTGAGCACCTTATCTTCTTGTAGCGGCTGTGTAGCCAGTAGTTTTTGGAACAACTGTTCTACGCTTAAGCCTTGGTTTTCGTCGTCTACATTGTCTAGTTCAATCAGCCCAGCTTGCATACGCGCTTTAGCATGAGCAACGCGTTGTGAGGCGTTGTGATCAAAGGGGCAGTGGGCTACACCTAGTTGATGCAAATCACGCAAGGCTAGCGCCATCATTTTCACTTTTTCGTGAGCAGGTAAGGAAGCAGAGTACAAATCTTTACCTGCTACGGCACTAAGTAGTAACCAGCCACGCTCAGGTTGGTAGTGCGCATCGATGACGATAGGGCATGATACGCCTTGGGCGGCCAGCCAGCGTAAGCGGATTTCTTCATCTGCCAGTTCAGCATTGGCATGCATGCGCTCAGTTTTGATAAAAACCGTATCGTGTCCTGGTGCTTCTAAACGATACACAGCAGCGTCGGAGCAGCCTTCAGTTTGTGCTGTCCAGGTATAAGCGGCAAATTGCGATTGCCATGCGGCAGGCAGCGGAACAGGAAGTGTAGAAAGCAACTGCGTATCAGACATAAAAGCAAGGCGTATGGGGCTAAAGTAGCCAGCAGTATAAAGCATGCTTTGCAGGCTATTTTGGGGTGCAAAAAGTATTTTCGGTGCCTCGTACTGATAGCCACCAATTGGCTGCACGCTTGAGTACTTCGGGCATATGTGAGTGCCCAGATTGATCTTCCATACCGTGATCGTAGTGCGGAAATTCCCAGTAGGTGAGGTTGCAGTGTCCCGCTGCCGTAAATTGTTCTTGTAAGCGTCTGGCGGCCTCTACTGGAGCAAGAGAGTCTGCTGAACCTTGCAGTAATAGGATGTTTGAGGTGGATCGCAGGAGGTTTTCTGTGACATTGAGGTCAATAGCGTCTGCCCAGAAGCGTAGACTTTGACCTGCTAGTTTTTCTGTACTGTATGGGTTGTGTCGGGCCTTTTGGAACCCCTCAAGTATCTGTGGGTGGAACTCCTTAGGCATTGACTGTATGACCATGTCACCAAAACTCATGCCGCCTGCGGTAGAGAGCAAAATAGTTGCATCGGGGTTATGTTGCTCAGCTAATAGAGACACAACCAAACCACCTTCAGAGCCACCTAAGAGTACCAGCTCACCATTCCACCATGGTGCTTGCCGTAAAGATTCCAGCACTTGGCTGTAATCAGCAACACGCTGTGAGACAGTATGGTGGGCATAGAAGCTATCGCTGCAATTTTCGTGGTCGTTTTCAGGAGTATCACCAGGAAGCACACCGTATTTTTCTACCATTAACGATGCCAGATTAGGAAAGTACGAGCGCGCTAAAAGCAGGTTCTCATTTTTCGTGGCTGACAGGCAGCCCGAGCCTTGGGCCAATAGCAGAATGCCTGTGGGGGGGCTCTGTTGGGGTAGGTCTAGAGTCCAGTACATCTCGCTGCTATCTGGGCGTGTAGCGATGTTGAGTTCTACACGGTTGGCCTGTACGGCGTTTGGTAGTAGTAAGCCACAGAGAAAAGTGAGTAAAAGCGGTAGTGACTTGATGACGTTTTTCATGGCAATCGTAATGATGGAGATGATTGTTATACGATAACTTATGCAATATTGCGGCAGCGTGTGTGATTATTATTGCTAGAATTCTGCGCAGAGCTGCAACCATTCATCAAGAAAATCAACAGTTTGTGTAACGTATATGCCTATAGAAGTAACTTTGGATGTGATTTCGCGAAGCGTAAGGTGAAGTCTAAGGACTTAGCTGCTGCAGTGGGTATTACGGAGCAAAATCTTTCGTTACTCAAGCAAGGTAAAGTGAAAGGGGTGCGCTTTTCCACCTTAGAAGCTATTTGTCAGTATTTGGCCTGTCAACCCGGAGATATTCTGCACTACACAGAAGGCGCATCTATGGCGGATGACGCTGTAGAGTAAGCCTGTTAGTGATGCTGAAAAGCTATCTTAGTTGCGGGGTAAATGCCCCTGCAAAAAGGTAGTGATAGCGTCATCAATAAAGCCATTTAAAGCATCGGCGTCGTAGCCTATGCCTAGCATGGCAAGGTGCACTGGGTTGAAGGTAATCATGTCATGAAAGAACAGGGCGGCGCGTAACGGGTCGTTGACGTGCAAATGCCCTTGTTCTTGTTGTTGCTGCAAATAGCTAGCCACGACTTTGCGTGTGCGTTGCGGGCCGCTTTCTAGCCATACCCGCCCCATTTCAGGAAAGCGGTTAGATTCTGCAATGATTAAACGCTGGAAGGCTAAATGCTTATCTTGCAGCAAGATAGCCAGTAAGACCTTAGCCAATGTGCGTAGGCCTTGCTCAGGGGCTTGATCGCGTAGGTCTATATGCTCTAGATCGTGGATGAATGCATCCGACAGATTCTGCACAACAGCTAAAAACAACCCTTGTTTGCCACCAAATTGTTTGTACACGTTGGTTTTAGACCCACCCACTTCAGCGATGATTTGATCCACGCTTACTCCGGCGTAGCCTTCTTCCAGAAAGCGCTCGGACGCGACTTCCAGAATCTGCAAGCGTCTGGCTGCCCCTCGGTAAGTAAGGCGGCTGCCGGTTTCAGAAGTGGGGCGGTGATCTGTCATAGTGAGTAATCAAGGGGCGGTTGGGGAAGGTACTTTCTTTTGGCTAAGCAATAAACCCAGTATCACAATGCCAATGCCCAGCAACTGAAAGGGTGTGGGTACTACCGACTTGATGATGGCATCCAAGGCAAAGGCCGTAATGGGAACCAGCAAGAAGAAGGGGGCAATGGTGACAGCACCTGCATGGGCAATTGCTCTGAACCATAACACAAAAGGTATGGCGGTTAAGGCTAAGGCTAGTATAAAGAAACCCGTTATGTGTGTGCTAGTTAGCTCTGCTGGGAAGTCGCCCATCAACACGGTAAGCAGTGTAAGTTCCACGCCAGCAATAAATAACTGCCAGCCCGTAAAGCTCACCATACTCATGGGTGGTCTACCCCAGCGATTCATCAAGATGCCGCCCAACGCGAGTGATAAGGTGCTGCCTAATGCGGCTACTACACCCCAGAGATCAACTTGAGCATCGCCTTTCAGTACTACCAATGCAACGCCTACTACACCAATAATTACGCTGATAATTTTTAAGGCAGTGGGTCTCGCGCCCAGAATGGCCCATCCTAGCAAAATGATAAATAGCGGGCCTAAGGCTTGGAAAATAGCCGCCACACCGCCGGGTAAACGTAGCGCTGAGATAAATAACAGTGAGAAAAATAAGCTGGTATTGAGCGTGCCTAAAATCACCAGACGTCCTAGCCAGCCGGGAGCAGGCAGTTGTCGCGCAATCAGCAGCAAAATAATTGCCCCACCCATTGCGCGTACGGCGGAAATCAAAAAAGGGTGAGGTGGCAGCATGAGGGTAGTCACAACATAGGTAAAGCCCCACAGTACTGTAGCGAGGGCAGCAGCTGTTTTTGCATTCATGGCAGTTCTCATGGATTAATACGATACGGTATCGTATCATACTGTTTAAGGCATAAACCACGACAGAAAGTAGGGGATTTTCGTGGGATTCACAGCAGGTAGAGAGCAGGGGATAATAGAGGCAGATGTTGCAACACACTGGTTGAATCAAGGAATGAGAACATGCAGTGGCTGATGAATATCATTGAACAGCACGGCTTGGGGCTGGTATTCCTGAATGTATTAATAGAGCAGTTAGGAGCTCCCATCCCCGCTTACCCCACCTTAGTGGTGACCAGCGCTTTGGCGCAGGCGGGGCGCTTTTCTATACCCGGGCTATTGGGTTTAGCCGTCTTGGCCGCATTAATTGCCGACGTATTGTGGTTTTATGCTGGGCGACGATACGGCAGAAAGGTGATGGCAACGCTATGCAGGGTATCGCTATCGCCAGACTCCTGCGTGAGGCAAACCGAGGGCGTGTACTTACGCTGGGGGGCTAAGTCGCTGTTGGTGGCCAAGTTTATCCCCGGCTTTGCATCGGTTGCGAGTGCGATGGCAGGGGCGCTAGGTACGGACATACGTAAGTTTATGTGGTATGACATGCTAGGCGCGACCATATGGATAGGCTCGGCGTTGCTGCTTGGCAGTTTATTCAGTTCTACCATTGGTGAGCTCTTAGCTACTTTAGATGCCTTGGGACGTTGGGGCTTACTGATTTTGGCGGTATTGCTGGCTTTGTTTATTGCACGCAAAGCATGGCAGCGGCATGCGTTTTTGAGAATGATTCGTCAAATTCGTATCAGTGCAGATGAGCTGTATTGCTTAATCCAAGATGGGGCTAACCCTTTAATTCTGGATGTACGCAGCGATTTCTACCGAACTGACGGCAGTATTCCGGGGTCTGTGTTGTTGGATGAACAAAATCTACAAGGCCCACAATCGCTCAGTATTGAGCTAGGCCACGAGGTAGTAGTGTATTGTTCTTGCCCGAATGACGCGTCAGCGGCTAGGGTGGTGCAACGCCTGAAATCATTGGGGTATACGCATGTACGGCCGTTGCATGGTGGTATAGATGCATGGGTCGCCGCGGGGCATCCGTTAGAGTTGCTAGGACAAGCTCAGTAACGCATCAAGCATTTGCATATGCCTTTTTATACTTTGTCAGCTATAGGTTGTCTGGTCACAATAAACAGCATGATGGCTATGACCCTGCCACGTGCGGGGTCTGTTTTTTGACTAGGTAACGGTAGCAAGGATATGGCTACGGTTAGGTGTACGTTGCCTTCAATCCTACAGGTATACGATGAGTGACTACCATTTGATTTCTGCCAATAGGCTGCACGATGGGGCAGTGGTATGGCTAGATAGCGGCTATCACTGGGTGGAGGCCTTAGCGCACGCCCATGCCTTTGATGAGGAAGCGTTGGTAGCTGCACAGCAGGCTGCGCAAGAAAGCGTGGCCAACAATGAAATTGTAGACCCAGTGCCGCAGCAAGCCGAGCGTACGCCTAACGGCATTGTGCCTGTAACGTTCAGAGAACAACTGCGCGCACGTGGGCCTTCGGTGCGGGCTGATTTAGGGAAACAAGCAGGCGTAGAGCAGAATCAGCACATTGGGTCGTTAGCGCCTGCGGCTGGCGAGTTTGCTCCTCATGCTGGCATTTACCAATACGACAATAGCGAACGTACTTTCTTGAAAGAGCGCGCACAAGCATTCTCGCAGCAGGTGCAACGTCGTTTGTCTGGTGAGCTGACTGAAGAACAGTTCAAGGTGTATAGGCTGATGAATGGCCTATATCTGCAATTGCATGGCTACATGCTGCGTGTGGCGATTCCTTATGGCACTTTAAGTGCGGTGCAGCTTTCTCAGTTGGCGTACGTGGCCAGACGCTTTGATAAGGGCTATGGCCACTTCACTACGCGCCAAAACTTGCAGTACAACTGGCCTAAATTATCGGATGCGGCCGAGATTTTATCGGTATTGGCTGATGCCGATTTGCATTGTATTCAAACCAGCGGTAACTGTATTCGTAACGTCACAACGGACGAGTTTGCTGGTGCAGCCGCAGACGAGCGTGTAGATCCCCGTGTGTATGCCGAGATCATGCGTCAGTGGTCTACTGAGCACCCTGAATTTACCTACTTGCCACGTAAATTCAAAATTGCGATTACGGGCAGTGCCGACGACAGGGCAGCCATACGTTTTCACGATATAGGCATTATTGCTGACAAGAACGAAGCGGGTGAGGTAGCTTTCCACATCTATGCAGGGGGCGGATTAGGCCGTACTCCTGTAGTGGGAACCTTGGTGCGTGAGTGGTTGCCTGAGCGTGATTTACTGCGCTACATAGAAGCTATTTTGCGTGTCTACAATGCCTTAGGCAGACGAGACAATATCTATAAAGCGCGTATCAAAATTCTGGTTAGGGAGCTGAAACCTGAAACCTTTATTGAGATGATCGATACTGAGTTTGCTGCCTTGTTGTCTGATAGACCACCACTGGATACCGAGATTATAGAGGCTGTACAAGCACGCTTTGTAGCACCCGCACTAGAGCTTAACTTGCCGGCGCAGTCTGCTGCCTTTACGACTGCTAAATCAGAGAATGCCGCGTTTTCACACTGGGTGGCGAACAACTCGCACCCACATAAACAGCCCGGCTATATCAGCGTGGTGATTTCGCTTAAACCTAATGGTGGTATTCCTGGCGATGCCAGTGCTGAGCAAATGGAGTTGGTTGCTCGTTTGGCAGAACAGTACTCCTTAAATGAAGTGCGTGTTACACACCGCCAAAACTTGGTGTTGCCACACGTGAAGCAAGACGATGTTTATAGCGTGTGGCAAGCCTTATGCGAAGCCAGTTTGGCAACCTCCAACATAGGCTTGGTATCGGACTCTATTGCTTGCCCAGGTATGGATTATTGCAGCTTGGCTACAGCTAGATCAGTGCCAGTAGCGCAGCGCATTGCTTTACGTTTTTCGGAGGAAAAGCAGCGTGAAGTGGGACCGTTAAGCATTAACGTATCGGGCTGTATTAATGCCTGTGCTCACCATCATGTGGCGCATATAGGGATTTTAGGCTTAGATAAAGGCGGGCAAGAAAGTTATCAAATCACCTTGGGCGGTCGCTCTGACCAAGATGCTGCGCTAGGAAAAATTTTAGGGCCATCAGTGTCTTACGATGAAGTGCCCGAAGTGATAGAAGCGTTAGTGGACATTTATCTTAAAGAGCGTGAAGGGACAGAACGCTTTATTGACACGTACAACCGCGTAGGTATTACGGTATTTAAGGAGGCGCTTACTCATGCTGTTTGATGCTACAGGTCAGGTTAAAAAAGAAACATGGTGGTACCCAGAGCAAGAAGGGGCGGCAGAGCAGCCCTCGTCACAACGTATTGTTGCGCTTGAAAACTGGGAAGCGCATCATGCCGAAACAGGTGAATATGCGGCGGGAGTATGGGTAAACAGCTACCACAACATAGCGGAGCTGCTACCTGTGTTGGCTAAGGTACAAATAGTTGCTATAGGCTTTGCCCAAACCCGTGATGGCCGAGGCTTTACCTTGGCTAAGTTATTGCGTGAGCGGCATGGTTTTACAGGTGATATACGGGCAGTTGGGCCGCTGCTGCCAGACCAGTTCGTCATGCTATTGCAGTGCGGCATTAGTAGTGTGGCCAGCAGTACAACGTTTCCAGCAGAACGATGGGCAGAGGCAGCAAAAACCTATACGCATCAACAGAGTAGTCCTTTAACGTTGCTGCATAGGTTGCGCTCAGCACCGGTTAAAGAGGCAGTTTCATCAACTCGCTAACGTAGTAGTGAAAAAACGGTTGACCTTACAACCGTGGGAATCCTTAGGATAGTGATAGGTTCTTCTAAGGAGTAAAACGATGAAATTCCAGATTCAAGATATGACGTGCGGTGGCTGCGCAACGCGAGTGACTAAAACAGTACAGGCATTGGATCCTGCTGCCACGGTAGAGGCTGACGTGGCTGCTAAAGTAGTGACGATTCAAAGCTCTGCATCGCAAGAGCAAATTGTGTCGGCCTTAACAGCCGCAGGCTATCCGCCTAAAGCGCTATAAGCTGTTTTAAACCCGCTCATCATCACGCCCTGCACGGTAAAACGTGTGGGGCGTGATGTTTTTTGGCAGTAGAAAGTGTCTTCGTGATCAAATACAGCCTGACGAAAAATATAAGCAGGTTTTCTTGAAACGCGATAACACGAAGATAGGTACTGCCAGCATAGCAGCGAGGAAGCTAGATACTGCAGAATCTCTTCCTGGCGATGTGCTGGTGGCTATAGAGCAGGTATTTGAGCCTGCAGGTCTGCATTTGACCGAGATGGTTGTACGCGAGGCTGAAAGCGCGGAGTACGGCGCTGCGCGCTTTGCATTGAATGGTCATAAAGTTGTCTTTCGTACAGCCAAAACAACGCCTACCAAGCTAGGGCAGTTTGTGACAATCTGGAAACGTCCTACAGCTGACGGTGATATTGCTCCGTTAGATAGCCGCGATGGTATAGCTTTTGTACTGGTAGGCGTGAGCGATGCAATGCATAAAGGGCTGTTTGTGTTCGATCAAGCTGTGTTGGTCGCTAAAGGTGTTTTCTCTAGTGCTGGCGAAGGTGGTAAGCGTGCTATGCGTGTCTACCCGCCGTGGGTACAGCTAACAGCGAAGGCCGCAATAGTCACGCAACGATGGCAGTGTAGATACTTTATTTCGCTAGACCAGGATGGCACGGTGGATGTGGAATTGCTACGTCGTCTGTTTAACACCTAAGGCTGCGTGGAACTGCTGCTATGCGGTGAAAGACGTAGCCTGCCTGAGCCTCTACACTAGATATGCTTAGGTAAATGTAAGTGCAGCGTAGGATATGGTTTTCCCGCCGCATCCAAGTCGCTGCGGCCCGTTTGTACGAAACCGTAATGCATATAAAAACCTACGGCTTGGGTATTTTGCTCATTTACATCCAGCTTAGTCGCTCCTAACTCATGCACTGCGTAGTTCAGCAACGTAGTACCCACACCATGCCCCCGAGCACTGGCATCAATAAATAGCATTTCTACGCAGCCCTCTAACACGCCTAGAAAGCCTAGGGTTTTCTGGCTCTGGTTATGCGTAGCCTTATATAAGCTGACCGCCGGAAAATATGCCGGAATCAATTGCTGTTTAATTTCTTCATAGTCTTCTGATTTTAAGAAATCATGAGTCGCCAACACTGAGGTGGACCATATCTCTAACAAACATGGGTAATCTGCTGTAGATGCAGTATCTATGCGTATAGTCATTTTCTTCCTTTTGCTACTTCACTACGAGTTAACACGTGGCACAGCTATTTTTACCAGTTCGCCGACTTTCCAGTACATCTTCGCTCCGCTCATTCACGACTACATGGAGCTTACTCTAAAGCCTTACGTTGCGTTAGGGGCAATAGGTGGTGCGGATTGTGTTGCAAAAAACATCACGCCCTACACGTTTTAGCGTGCAGGGCGTGATGTTTTATGGGAATTGGTGAGCCATTGCTGTACTCACATTATTTGGTTTAGTGGTTGCTGTCCCGCAGTGGGGGTTGGAAGCTACGCAAGCGCAGTGCATTACCCAAGACAAACACGCTAGACAATGCCATGGCGCCGGCCGCAAAAATTGGTGACAGTAGTACCCCCCATGCTGGGTACAGAGCACCAGCTGCGACGGGAATCAGCGCTGTGTTGTAGGCAAATGCCCAGAACAAGTTCTGACGAATATTGCCAATGGTGGCTTTAGATAGGGCAATAGCGTTAGGCACACCTTGCAGACTACCAGACATCAGCACTACGTCTGCAGACTCTACCGCTACGTCTGTACCGGTACCAATGGCCAAACCTACATCGGCTTCGGCTAAAGCTGGGGCATCGTTAATGCCGTCACCCACGAAGGCCACCTTGCCGTAATTGGCTTTGAGTTTACGTACTGCATCTACTTTGCCTTCAGGCAGCACCTCTGCCACGACTTCATCTATACCCAGTTGTTTAGCAATAGCGCGGGCAGTATGTTCGTTATCGCCCGTAATCATCGCTACTTTTAAGCCTAACTGGTGCAAGGCCTCTATAGCAGCAGGCGTGGAGGCCTTAATGGGATCGGCGACGGCGATAATGGCTGCCAAGCGACCGTTAATCGCTGCATACAGAGGTGATTTACCTTCACTGCCCAGACGTTGTGCTGTCTGGCTAAAGCTGCTCACGTCTAAACCTAATTCACGCATATAGCGGTCGGCACCGATTTCCACACAGGTGTTTTCACCCACCATGGCGCGTACCCCCATACCAGTGACCGAGTTGAAGTCATCCAAGGCAGGAAGTGTCAGCCCCTCTGCATTAGCGGCGTCAACAATGGCGCGGGCAATAGGGTGCTCAGAACGCGCTTCTACGGCAGCAACTTGAGCCAGTACGTGTTGGCGATCAAAGCCTTCAGCAACTTCTAGATCAGTGAGGGATGGATGGCCTTCCGTTAACGTACCGGTTTTATCTACTGCTACAACGCTAGCATCTTTAAGCAGTTGTAGCGCTTCGCCTTTACGGAACAATACGCCCATTTCAGCACCACGACCTGTACCCACCATAATAGAGGTAGGTGTGGCCAAGCCCATAGCGCAAGGGCAAGCAATGATCAGCACGGCTACGGCATTCACCAATGCAAAGGTAAGCGCTGGTGATGGGCCAAAAATCAGCCAAATTAAGAAGGTTAACAGCGCAGCCACCATCACAGCGGGTACAAACCACAGCGTGACTTTGTCTACCACGGCTTGTATAGGCAGCTTAGAGCCCTGCGCTTGTTCCACTAGCCTGATGATTTGCGCCAGCATGGTTTGCCCACCTACGGCAGTCGCACGCAGAGAGAAGGCACCTGTCTGGTTCACCGTACCGCCTACTACAGTGCTACCCGCTGTTTTTTCTACGGGAATAGGCTCGCCCGTAATCATGGACTCGTCTACATAGCTGTTGCCTTGTGTGACTTCACCATCTACAGGAATACGTTCACCAGGGCGTACTTCTACTAGGTCTCCAGTGACCACTTCGGCGATAGGAATATCTACCATGTTGCCGTCACGTAAGACGTGAGCCACTTTGGCTTGTAAGCCTACTAAGCGCTTGATAGCTTCAGAGGTTCGGCCTTTAGCGCGGGCTTCTAGGTAACGACCTAATAAAATCAGAGCGACGATGACCGCAGCAGCTTCGTAATACACATTAACAGTACCAGCGGGTAGTACCGACGGCATGAAGGTGGCTACTACCGAGTAAGCAAAAGCGGCAGCTGTACCCACGGCAACCAGTGAGTTCATGTCTGGAGCCAAGCGAAACAGTGCCGGAAAACCTTTGGTGTAAAAGCGGCGGCCTGGGATCAACAGTACTAAGGCAGTCAGTACAAATTGCAGGTACCAGCTTTCTTGAATACCAATAGTGCGTGCTACCCATTCGTGCATACCGGGAATTAAGTGTGATCCCATTTCCAGTACAAATACAGGCAGTGCTAATACCGTAGCCAGCATCAGATCGCGTTTTAACGCAGCGCGTTCAGCGTCTTTCTTTTCAGCATTTTCATCGTCATTTTGCAATGAGGTATCAATAAGCTTGGCGTCATAACCAGCTTTAGCTACCGCTGCAATAAGGTCGTCTGTGCTGGCTACACCACGTATGGTGGCACGCTCTGTGGCTAAGTTGACGACGGCCTCATTAACACCCGGAACCGCTTTAAGCGCACGTTCTACTCTGCCCACACAAGAGGCGCATGTCATGCCTTCTACAGATAGTTCTACGCTACCGGCGGGTACGGTGTAGCCGGATTTCTCAACGGCTTGCACCAAGGCTTGTCTATCAATTTGGCCTGAAGCCTGTATATCAGCACGTTCGGTAGCAAGGTTTACAGACACGGTGCTTACGCCTTCCACCTTAGAGAGTGCGGCTTCAACGCGACCTACACAGCTTGCACAACTCATGCCTTCAATAGGTAGGCTAATGGTTGTGGCAGGGGCTGAATCCTGCTTGCTTCTGGACTCACTCATATGTGGCTCCCAATAGTTTAATAACGCATAACCTGAAGCATAAACATTGCCATAAGGTTAAGGTCAAGCCTTGAACGCAGCAAAAAAACATCAGTATGGTAGCAGGGAATACCTGCGCCTTTTACGTCAAGAGGTAGGGGGCATTGCAGCAGGTAGTGTTGTGCATGAGAAGCCAGCTTAGGGCTGATGTAGGGCCAGCCCTAAGCATAAAGGGTCTAGAAGGTCACCCGCATGGTGGCCCAGAACGTGCGGCCCGGGTTATTGATAGATGTGTTAGAGGCATAACCGAAGCCTGCATTACCCGCTAAATTCAGGTGTTCGCTATAGGTGCGGTTAAACACGTTATCTACCCCGACGCTGAAGGTTAGGTTTTTGTTGGCTTGATAAGCCGTGTGCAGTGCTAAGGTGCTAAAGCCGTTACTAGGCCCGAAGTCTTTACCTACTACGTTACCTTGGTTCAACGCATAGCGACTTTGTCTGGACACAATGCGCCACAAAGCACCAGCAGACCATTTACCTGACTCGTAGCCTAGGCTTAGACGCGTTTCTAGCGGGGGGATTTGCGGTAGCGCTTGGTGATCGCTAGTGTTTTTACCCCAAGAGTACGCAACGGTGGTGCCCAGCTTCCATTCTGAGGACAAAGCGTATTCCACACCTAATTCGCCCCCAAAAATACGTGCATTCACGTTAGAAACTTGGCTCATACTGCCCATCATGCCGCCAGTACGGTAGTTAAACAGGATGAAGTCTTGCACGTGACCTACGTATGCCGAGGCCCAGATATCCCACGCATCCGTTTTGTGCTGAAGCCCAATATCTACCTGTGTGGTTTTCTCTGGCTTAATGCTATCAAAGGCATTTTTGCTGCCAGGTGTACCCATATTAGGAGAGAACAGTTCCCAGTAATCTGGCATACGTTGTACATGACCCAATCCGGCATAGAAGCTAGTGGAGTCGCCTAGCTTTTGCTCTAAGCGTAAGAAGCCACTATATAAGGTATCAGTACGGCGTTGGTTATGGGTTAGGCTGGCTTCTCGGTAGTCTTTCACGCTAGCGAAATCAACACGCATGCCAGCAATGATCTTCTGGGTGTCCGTAGTTTGCCAATGCAACTCTGAGAACACACCAGTATTTTCAAACTGTGCATCTTTGACGCGAGGTTTGTCACGGTGGGTGTTGAGCATGCCACGGCGTGCACGATGTCGGCTGCGCTGTGTGTCTAGGCCTACATCCATTTTTACGTCGTCAGACAAACTGAATTGAGTTGCCAATCTACCGCCCCATGTGGCTCGATCTACGTTAGAGGTCATGGGCATTTTCATGCCGCCCGAAGGACTAAACTCGCGCAGGCTGAAGTTGTCCATGTCATGGTCGGCGTAGTTGTAGTACACCTGTGCTTCAACTTTGTGCCAGTTGTCGTTGAGGTTTTCTTGCTCAAAGCGTAAGGCAACGCTTTGGCGTTTGAACTTCACGCCATCCATGCCGCGACCGGCGTAACGGGCTTCACCATCGCCAGCACCGGCAGATAGCTCTATGCGAGTGTCGTCATTAGGCGTTAAACCTACTGCGACATCCGTATTCCACTTTTTCCATTTGGATGGCACCTTGTCAGCATTACCATCTTCGTAGTCTTGGGAGTGGGAGTTATTGGCCGTAATGCGGGCGTAGTACTGTGAGTTACCAACGGCTAAGTCGGCAGACTGGTCATTACGCCCCCACGAACCTCCTGTCAAACTGCCATCAAACTGTACAGGTTGGCCCTCGTCAAATACAGGGGCTTTTCTATCAAATCTAATGGTACCGGCTGATGCACCTGGCCCCCACAGTACGGTTTGCGGTCCTTTGATGACTTCTAGCTCATCAAAGTTTTGTGGGGAAATGTACGAGGTGGGGTTATCCATGCGGCTAGGGCAGGCACCGGGCATATAGCTGTTATTGGCCAAAATAGCCAGGCGCGAACCGAACATGCCACGAAATATAGGGTCGCCATTACTGCCGCCATTGCGAATAGCGCTAAAGCCAGCAATCGTCGATAAATAATCAGAGCCGTCACTGGCAGGCAAGGGTTGTCGAGGCTGTTTAGGGTCAGTCACGAAATGTAGTGGCGTTTGGTTTGGCTTCACACTAGTGACCACCAATGGATCAAAGAGTTTGGTAGGTGGTGTGTGCGTATCAGCAGCGTAAGCGTATGGGTAGGCGCAGCACAGCGCCACCGCTGCGGCGCAAGGTCGCAGGTAGAAAAAGGGTGACATACATATCCTGAAGTAAACGTTGAACGTACGAAGAAAGTGCGGTCAGGTCCATTCAGGTGGGGCACGGGCACCTAGCGGTGGGCCGCAGATGCCGTGGGCGCAGTGTTCCGTTTGTGTTCCAAGAGCTAACCACGGGTAGCTGTACCAGCTCTTGGCGACCACAGCGAGTGTGCTATCTAGCGCATCGGGTAGTAATTCTATGTGAACGAGAAAAGCCGGACAGGTGGCATGGCCGGGGGCTTGGTGTGTCTCGTCGCTAGAAGATTCAGCGGCAAAAAGCAGTTCTAAGCGTTGTGAGCTATAGCTGCCGTCTGCAGTACAGAACGTAAGTTCAAAGGTGCCGTCTCGCCATGCATCAGCGCTGGGCATATAGCCCATAGGCAGTGCGCTACGCAACAGCAGAGCGCAGAATAAAAAGGGCAGCCACAGGTAGCGGTTACCTAGCAGATGGGTGAGGCGTTGGGACGTCAAAGCACTATTGTTTTTGTTTATGACGAGACGATATAGTGCCAAGTATAGAACGTTACAACTTTATACGGCTATCTCTGTGACGACTGAACCACTAAACACAAACGCCGCATTTTGAAGGCGGCGTTTGTAGGTGCTGCAGTAATGGGCGATTAGGTCAGCAGGTTACGTGCCATCGCTAATACGTCTTTACCTTCCCCTGCCAAAATGGCTTTGGCCGAATACAGTGCAGTGCCAAAGACTTGGTCTGCACCTACCTTCGGTGGCATGATCAGTTCAAAGCGGTCGGTGACTACATCCAGCAGAGCGGGGCCTGGCTCGTTGATCCAGTCGCGAACAGCTTGGTCCACATCGGCACTTTTTTCTACACGGCGCGACCAGAAGCCAATGGCTTCAGCCACTTTCGCAAAGTCTGGGTTGTGCAGGTCTGTAAAGGCACTGATCAGGCCTTCTACTTTTTGCTCCAGATCCACAAAGCCCAGTGCGCCGTTGTTAATGATGCAAACCTTAATGGGCAAGCGTTCTTGTATAGCAGTCAGCAAATCACCCATGAGCATGGCCAAGCCACCGTCACCCGATAATGAGATCACTTGTCTTTCTGGGAATGCTGCTTTAGCACCTAGCGCTTGCGGCATCGCACCGGCCATCGTGCCATGCGTTAAGGAAATCACGCGGCGGTTTTTACCAGTAGAAGGTACATGACGTAAGCACCACAACATGGCCGTACCACCGTCTGCCGTATAGATAGCATCGTCAGCCGCGTGTTTGGCAATAGTTTCCACCAAGTATTGTGGATGGATAGGGCGGCCTGACTGGTCGATGTTGTGCTTTTCTTCTTTGGCTTTATCTTTGGTGTAGAGATCCAAAGCAGCTTTAAGGAAAGTGTCGTCTTGGCGTGCATTGACCAGTGGTAGCAAAGCTTGCAGGGTATCTGGAATATTACCCACTACACCCACGTCAACGGGGTGACGTCTGCCAATGTGGGTGTTATCAATGTCCACTTGGATGATTTTGGCGTTTTCGGGGTAGAACTGGCGCCATGCAAAGTCACAACCCAGCAGTAGCAAGGTGTCGCAGTTGGCAAGTGTATGAACCCCGGCGTAGTAGCCCAACATGCCGGCCATACCTACATCAAAGGGGTTATCGTGAGCCAAGAAGTCTGTGGCACGTGATGTGTGTACTACCGGAGCACGTAACTTTTCGGCTAGCGCCACGACGTGATCGTGCGCCAGTTCGCAGCCAGAACCACCATAGATAGCAATTTTCTTACCGGCATTTAGCAGGTCGGCGATGCGTTGCACTTCAGACTCTGAAGGCAAAACACGAGGCTGAGCATGATGAACGGTGTAGTGGTAGGGTGTTTTAGGCGCAGGCGCCATCGACACATCGGCTGGCACAATCAACACGGCTACTCCACGTTTAGCTAAGGCCGCTTGGGCTGCCATGACTGTCAGTCGTTGTGCTTGCTCGGGTGTACGGATTTCTTCACAAAATACCGAGCAGCTTTCGTATACCGATTTGAAATCTACTTCTTGGGGGAAGTCAAAACCCAGTTCGTCGCGAACAATCTGGCTGGCGATTAAGACTACGGGCGCGCGGTTACGATGGCTTTCCATCAAACCGTTGATGAAGTGCAAACTGCCAGGGCCACATGAGCCAGCGCAGGCAGTGAGTTCGCCGGTGAGCATAGAATCAGCACCAGCAGCAAAGCCGCCAACTTCTTCGTGTCGTACATGAATCCAACGCATATTCTTGTTGGTACGAATGGCGTCAGTAATGTAATTTAAGGTGTCACCGGGAACGCCATACCAGCGTTTTACGCCAGCTTGTTCCAGAGTGTCGACAATGACTTGTGCTACGGATTGGGACATGCGTGACTCCTGTTTGATCAGTTAAAAACGGCTAAAGTAATTTTCCTGCAGAGTTACTCTTTGTATTGTAGTCAGATTATTTGAAAAACAATCTTGGCCTTTACCATCCTTTAGCAGTAATAAAAAAACAGCTCTCTAATCCATCAGGGAAGATCAGAGAGCTGTCACAGCAAGCGCTGTAAACAGGGAGTAGTAAATGGAGGTAGTTTAGCTAGTTGTATGGCAGAAGCTTTGCTTAGCGTTTGACCATACGAATCTGGAATGTGCTGCCGGGTAACCCAGCAAATACCAAGGCGCCTTGTTCGGGCAGAGTAATAGGGGTAGCGCCATCCACCACACTGTAGTGCAGGGTGTTGGCTTCACCGTCGTAAATAGCGTATGCACCCTTATCTGGCACCGTGATCTGAGGCTCATAGCCAGCGGTTGCGGGCGTCAAACCAAACCATGTTGCTAAGCCATCAGCGGCAATTTCTACGTGCTGTGTATCAAGCGTTAAGGCGGTGATGGATTGCTGGCTGATCAACACATCATCGTTTAGGTGCAGATACTCCTTCCTGCCGCGTGTTTCAAAGGTGGCTAGTTGTGTTTCTCGTCCTGCTTGGCCGGGAATTTGCACTTCGCTGACGGCACTCTTGGCATCACGTATGCGTTTGGCTCCCCAATAGCCCTCGAAGTCTTTAGTAACCTGTACTTCTTCAGGCGGTAAGCCCGTTAAGAAACGCTCTGAGTTATAAACCAATTTTACGGGGTAGTAGCGCACACCATTGCGGGCCGCCCATGCTGCCTTAGTGCTAGCGTTTAATGGGTTGGGTTGTAGCTTCTGAGCTTGAAACTCAGAGGTGGCTTCTTGCCCTAAAAGAGGGTGTGTACCGTAGCGGCGTACCCATAAATAGGTGCGGCCATTGGCGGCGTCTACAAACTCTATGCGTGTACTGCGGTCAGGGCTCACAAACCCTTGGTTACCGGCGTATTGAAAGCTTTGCATGTCGGCATCAGGTACATCAACATTGAGTTCGCCTGCTTGGCTAATGGTGATGGTTAAGCGACCATCGCTATGGGCGTACTCCCCCGCGTAAGAGGCCAACTGTTGGGGCATGATGACGCCAGCTAATACGGGAAAGCTTTTCTCGACCAACGAGGTTGTAGCGATGCCTTTGGTTGCCAACGCTTGCAATAGCAGTTTGGTGGCCAGTTGTTGATTGAGGCTGCTGCTGCCACCTGTGCTGAGTACCACGGCAGCCATGTTTTGCTGTGGTAGTACAACGAGTGAGGCATGGTGTGAGGTGATGTCACCGCCTTTGGCTAATGCTTGGATGCGTAGGTCATTAAAAGGGTACAGCTTGACGCTATCCCATCCCAACCCGTAGTTGCCGCTATCATCTGCTTCAGCAGGCCATAAGCCGCGACGGTACTCAGCGGCTTGCATTTGGGCTAAGGAGTCTTCAGACAATATGCCTGCGCCATTTTGCATGAATACACGAGCAAACGAGGCCATGTCTTCTGCCGTAGAGTTGATACCACCAGAAGCGATGACGTTGTAGTGTATCCAAGGCCAGTAGCTGGACGGGTCTTCAGGTTTAAAGTAGGCATAGTCAGCCGTGGCCGATGTGTTTTCGGGCGTGCTGCTGTGCGTCATCCGCAAGGGACGTAGGAAAGTGTCGGTGATGTATTGCGTGAAGCTTTTGCCACTCACACGTTCCACCAATTTTTCGGACAGGGTGAAACAGCTGTTGCAGTACACCGAGTACGCACCAGGGTCGGCATTCAGTTCTTGCGTAGACAGAATGGTTAAAAAGTTGTCGTAGCCGTCAGTAGAATTATCACCACTAATCAAGGCATCGTTGACGTAATCGTCACCACGTAAGCCTGCTGAATGGTTCAACAACATACGCGCTGTGATGCGCTTATATCGTGGGTCTGCCATGGTGAAGTCAGGCAAATAACGATAAATAGGTGTGTCTAGATTCAACGCATTAGTTTCAGCCAGTTTCATCACACTGGCTGCGGCGAATATTTTGCTGACCGATCCTATGCCATAGACAGTGTCATGATTCAGTGGTTTTACGTTCTCACCTACTTGTCCAGAAACCAAGATGGTATCTACATCAATGAGTGCATATTGCACGCTGGTGTAATCCGAGCTTTGCACTAGGTTTTCGGCTAAGGTTTTGGCAAAACGATCGAGTGCCAACGTAGTGCGACTGTCTTGAAAGGTGGCGGTGTGAGCCATAGTTTGAGCGTGTGCAGCGCCGGATAAGGCAGCACAAAGAGCCACAAGAAGAATGGTTGTTTTTGTTTTGAGTTGCTGGGTCCGCAGCATGGAACATCCTCGGTGTAGATCAGATCATGGCAGGATAGTGCCAAGGTAGCCTGCATTATGCGTGCCTATTGTTGGCCTTCTGTGGGCTAATTGTTGCCGTTGTGTGTAGGCGAGAAAAGGCTAGATAACGAGCACAGAACAGCAGCCTTCAGGCGGTGTGAAAACCTTAGCGTGCTCAAGACGCTGTCAAGAAATGAAGCAATAAGGTGCGTGCCGTTTTTTGTGAGTTGGCTATGATAGCGCTAACAAAAACGTAATCTTGAGAGGGGTTTGTGAATCTACATCATGCGTATTTTACTGATTGAGGACGAGCCAGATCTGGCGCTATGGCTGACGCGTAGCCTAGAAAAAAAAGGGTTCGCGGTGGAATGGGCAAACGATGGCTTGGTTGCTCATCACCGCTTACAAGTAGAAGAGTTCGAGGCATTGGTGCTGGATTTGGGGCTACCCAGTCTGGATGGCAGAGCATTGTTGCAACGATTGCGCTCTAACGATAATCGTACGCCCGTACTCATTTTGACGGCACGAGACTCCTTGCAAGAGCGTGTGGAGACCTTAGAGTGCGGAGCAGATGACTTCTTGCCCAAGCCTTTTCAAATAGAAGAACTGGTGGCGCGTATTAATGCGTTGATTCGACGTAGCCGCGGCAAAGATAAGCCGCGTATGGCCTGTGCGGGGTTGGTGTACGACTTATCATCGCAGCGTTTCAGCTTGGATGGCGTGGCGCTTTCCGTGTCACCTAGAGAAGCGGAAGTGCTGCGCTTATTGGTAAGTCGTAGTGGTGAACCGGTGAATAAAAAGTACATTCTGGAGCGCCTAAACGACCAAGATGTAGAGGAAATCAACATTGAGGCTATTGAGGTGCTTATCCATAGACTACGCAAAAAGCTGCAGCATTCGGACGTGCAGATCAGCACCTTACGTGGTGTGGGGTATTGCTTAGAGCCGGTGGATGATGATGGCGTGTAATCGCAATATGGCTAATGCTGGAGGTACTGACGCATGTTAAAAAGCCTGCGTTCTACGCTGCTTTCTATTTTGATTCCTGCGGCGGTGGTGACCTCCGGCGTGTCGTTGGTGATTTCCAGCTTAGAGCTTACCGAGCAAGTGAATGCCGCCTTTGATAGGGCGTTGGCGGGGGCGTTGAAATCCATGGAAGCCAATGTACGCACCATTAGCGGTGGGCTGGCGATGGAGCAGTCCTATTACATGATGGAGTTCATGGAATACACCATCAGTAGCCAAGTGTATTTTCGTGCAGTCACCGAAGATGGTTTATCGGAAATTGGTTTTGCCGGCATGCCGTTGCCCGCTGAAAAATTAGAAAACAATAAGCCTGTGTTTTACAACGCTGAATACTTAGGCGAGCCTTTACGTATTGCGGCAGTGGTGATGCGTTCAGGAGGGCGTTTAAATACCTTTCAAGACAGTCGCATCATTATTCAGGCAGGCGAAAATGTGAGTGATCGCAATGCCTTTATTAGTAAGGTGGTGCTACAAAATTTGGTGCAAGACGTCATCACCCTTATCTTGTTCATTCTATTAATTCTGGGTGGTACGTTGCTGGCGTTGCGTCCGCTGCGCAAAACCAGTGAAGCGGTACGATTACGATCGTCCGATAACTTGCAGCCTATAGATGAAACCAGCTTGCCGCGTGAGGTACGCCCGCTGGTGCAGACCATTAATCTGCATATGGAACGTTACGCGCTGAAATCCAGAGAACAGCAGCAGTTCTTAGATGATGCGTCACACCAGCTTAAAACTCCCTTAGCCGTGTTGCTGACCCAAGTGGACTTTGCCCGTTCCATTGCGAAAACCGATGAGATGAAAGAGGTGCTAGCGGCAATACAAACACGCCTGAACAATACCGTACAGATGACGCACCAGTTAGTGGCGTTATCCAGAGTGCATGATGCGGCAGACCAGTTGCGTACTAAAGCCGAATTTGAGTCGGTGGATCTGTGTCAGGTAGCGGCAGAGGTAGTGGATGAGCTCTGGCGGTTAGCACGATCCAAAAAACAAGACTTAGGGTTAGAACTACCGGATGTTCCTGTACGTATTAGAGGGGTGCACTGGTTGCTCTTGCAGGCCGTGAGCAATGTAGTGAGTAATGCCATCAAATATTGCCCAAAGGGTGCAACGATTACGGTGTCAGTCGTGGTAAACGGGCGTGATTGCATTTTGCGAGTGGAAGATAATGGCCCGGGTATGAGCGAGGCAGATAGGGCTAAAGCAGGGCATAGATTTAGGCGCGGCGAGGCAGGCAAGGCGCAGCAAGGGTCAGGATTAGGGTTAGCTATTGTGCAAGCTACAGCACAAATTCATAAGGCCAGCATGCATCTAGCAACGGGCGAGAACAACACCGGATTAGTGGTGGAGTTGCGTTTTAGCAGCGCGGCGTTATTACCCAAATAACTGGGGAATACCCTTGATGTGTGCAAAAACTGCATAAACTGAAAGGTGAGTGAAAGCTTCGCTACGTTAAGGTGCGTGTACTACAACAAGGATGGACTTTCTGGAGAGGTGACATGATGACACGCACTACGCTTCGTACGCTGTTGGTGAGTAGCATGATTGGCTTGAGTGGTTTGGCAATGACCGTACAAGCTCAACAACCTACTAAGCCTGAATGTATTGCTCCTGCACAACCAGGGGGCGGTTTTGATCTGACTTGCCGGGTTGCAGTAAACGGTTTTCTGGAAACAGGCGGTTTGGACCAGCCTATGCGCACCATCTATATGCCAGGTGGCGTAGGGGCGGTGGCGTATAACCACGTGGTTGCACAGCGTGCCAGTGATGCCAATGCGATCACAGCTTTTTCCGGTGGTTCGTTATTGAACCTCGCACAAGGGAAGTTTGGTAAGTATTCTGAAAATGATGTGCGCTGGGTAGCGTCTATCGGTAGTGATTATGGTGTGGCGATTGTACGTAACGATTCTCCTTTTCAAGATTTGAATTCGTTGATGGAGGCGTTTAAAGCCGATCCCACAAAAATAGTATTAGGGGCAGGTGGTTCTGTAGGTGGTCAAGATTGGATGAAAGCAGCCTTAACGGCGCGGGCAGCCGATGTAGACTTCCGCAGAATGCGTTTTGTGGCGTTTGAAGGTGGTGGTGAAGCCATGACTGCTTTGCGCGGCGGTCATATTCAAGCCTATATGGGTGATGCGGCAGAAGCCTACACTATGTTGGAGGGTGGTGCTCCTATACGAGTGCTGGCCGTCTTCAACGACAAACGTTTGGATGGTGCTTTGGCCGATGTTCCTACGGCTAAAGAGCAAGGCTTTGACATTGAGTGGCCTATTATTCGTGGCTTCTACGTAGGCCCTAAAGTGTCAGACGAGCAGTATCAATGGTGGGTAGCTGCATTCGATAAATTGATGCAAACCCCCGAGTTTGCTCAATTGCAGCAACAGCAAGGGTTGTTTCCGTTCAACATGACCGGTGCTGAGTTGGATACGTATGTAAAAGGCAAAGTAGTGGAGTACCGCGAACTCGCCGACTCCTTTGGCCTAATCAAAAAATAATGCTTTGATCCCCTCTTTAGCCCGGTAACGATTTACCGGGCATCTTTTTCCTGCCTGTTTGATGCAGGAGATTCAGGAGACTTCATGATGACGCTAAATAATCGCGTGCTAGGAGTGAGCGCGCTGGTTTTTGCCGCCCTAATCACGGCTTTTGGCTATGACTTGGAACCACCGTTTTCCTATGAGCCTGTAGGTCCTAAAGCTTTCCCGTTGTTGCTGGCGTTCATTATCGCGCTGTGCGGGTTGAGGCTCATACTCAAAGGCGGTGGTGAAGTGGCGCCCAACCCCCCTGGTGCTACGGCTCGTATTGTAGTGATGGTGGGAGTATTGGCCGGTTATGCCTGGTTATTCCAATGGTTAGGTTTTATCGTTGCAACAGCATTGATGGCGATCTGTGTGGGGCGCTTGTTTGGTGCCTCATGGAAGCAATCCATCATCGGTGGTGTAGGCATGGGTATAGGGCTTTTTCTGTTGTTTGACTTGGCTTTAGATGTGGTCCTGCCGCATGGCATCTTGGGAGAATGGCTATGAGTGATACTTTGACGTATCTGGGCATAGGTTTTGGGGTGGCATTTTCAGGGCTGAATCTGCTGGTGGCAGCGATTGGCTCGTTCATTGGCACCATTGTTGGTGTGTTGCCCGGCTTAGGTCCCATTAATGGCGTTGCTATGCTGGTGCCTATTGCCTTTGCCATGAAGTTACCACCAGAGTCGGCATTGATTCTGCTGGCTGCGGTGTACGTGGGGGCAGAGTACGGTGGGCGTATTACGTCTATTCTGATTAACGTGCCGGGTGAGGCTGCAGCGGTCATGACCACCTTGGATGGTTACCCGTTGGCACGTAAAGGGATGGCCAGTGTAGCGCTGTCATTGTCGGCGTTTGCGTCTTTTATTGGTTCGGCAATTGCGATTTTTGGGATTGTGTTACTCGCGCCGTTGTTGGCGAATTGGGCGGTAGCGTTTGGGCCAGCTGAATATTTCGTACTGATGGTGTTTGCCTTCTGCGCGCTGACTAGCTTACTGGGTGATGAACCCGTCAAAGGTATTTTGGCAGCCATGCTGGGGCTGTTCATTTCCACGATAGGTGTGGATGCTAACTCTGGTGTGTACCGCTACAGCTTTGATATTCCTAACCTTGCTGATGGCATCGATTTTGTTGTGGTCGTGATTGGGTTGTTTGCGGTCGCTGAAATGATGCAAATGCTAGAAAACCTGCTAGGTGGGTTATCCATTGAAGTGCCTAAGAGCAAACGTAAACTCTTTAATTTTAAAGAGCTAGCCTTTACGTGGTGGAGCACTCTTCGTGGTGGTGTGATGGGTTTCTTTATTGGGATTCTTCCTGGTGCAGGGGCCAGTGTGGCATCCGCTGTAGCCTACGCCAACGAGAAAAAATACATTGAAGGCAAAGACCCTAATGCGTGTTTTGGTAAAGGCGATATGCGCGGTTTGGCTGCGCCAGAGTCCGCCAATAACAGCGCTGCTACGGGGTCTTTCATTCCTATGTTGACCTTAGGTGTGCCGGGTTCAGGTACAACTGCCGTGATGATGGGGGCGCTTACCCTCTATAACATCACACCGGGTCCCATTCTGTTCGAAGCACAACCACAAATCGTCTGGGGGCTGATTGCATCCTTGATGGTGGCTAACGTTATGCTGTTCCTGATGAACGTGCCAATGGTGCGTGTGTTTGCAGCGATGCTTGCCATTCCTCCACGTTTGTTGGTGCCTGGTGTATTGGCCATCAGCTACATTGGTGTGTATGCCTTAAACGGCACGGTCTTTGATTTGGGCATGGTGGTAGGTATAGGTGTGATCGGTTACTTCCTGCGCAAGCTGGACGTACCCATGGCACCTATGGTGCTGGGGGTAGTGCTAGGCAACATGATGGAGCAAAACCTACGTCGCGCCTTGTCCATCACAGACGGTGATATTGGTATCTTGTTTAGCAGCCCTGTCTCTATAGGTTTGTGGGTTGCGGCTATTTTAGTGAGCGTAGGGCCTATGGTGTTGCGACACTTCTCGCACCGTAAAGCCAAAAGCAGTGAGGCGTAATGAGTGTGAGTGAGGTTGTTCATACACGATAAACACACCAACGTTAATCATCTTGCCACAAGCGTAAAACGGCCTAGACAGCGTGATTGTCTAGGCCGTTTTGCATGAGGTAGTAGGGGTTTGCTGTTTAGGGACTTAGAGTAGTGATTCTATGGGCAACCAAGACAGAAAGCCCACGTATAAACGCTTCCAAAACGATGATGCAGGCTCTGTGGTTTGTGTCTGTGTACCTTGAGAGCTTTGGCTAATCCACACTAAATCATTGTTTTTTTCTAGCGCGAGTTTATACGCGTAGTAGGGGACGGTATGGTCAAATGTGTCGGTAATTGCTTTGGCCATGTCTTCGCTTTCAATCACAAAGCCTAGCTCGGTGTTCAACACGGCAGAGCGAGGGTCAAAGTTAAACGACCCTACAAAAACTCTCTTGCCATCTACCGCAAAGGTTTTTGCATGTAGGCTAGAACCTGAACTACCAAATGGCCCCGCTTTCTCTTTGGCCCGATCTTTGTCGCCTTCTCTGCGCATTTCAAATAGCTCTATACCTTGTTGAAGCAAGGGGAGCCGGTATTTGGCATAGCCTGCGTGCACCGCTAGCACGTCGGTTGCTTCCATCGCATTGGTGAGAATGCGTAAGCGCACACCTTGTTTGGTGAGTGCGGAAAATGCATCTACTCCTTGCTGAGTAGGAACGAAGTAGGGCGATACCAAATCTATAGATTGCGTGGGTTCTCCCAATATCTCCAACAGCCTAGGCATTAACATGGCGGTGGGCTGTGCTTTGCCTAATACCTTGTCTGGATCGTCACTGACCATGGTGACGGGAACCCATTGAAAGGCTAATTGGCCAGCCAATAGATTTTCTACAAAGGTAGAGGTGGCAATAGTTTCTACATACGCTTGTGCTTGTGGAATAAGCGAGGCGTTGCGTTCTTCTGATAGTAGTGCCTCAGCTGTTTTTTGGTCTGGTGCATCAACCAGCAGTTCTATGGGATACGCCGCTTGGTGGTTCCAGTAGCGGTCAAAATCCTTAGAGACCTCATCAACGACGGGGCCTACTACCATGACATCTAAATCGGCAAAGGCTACGTCTTGGGTCGCGCCAAAATACTCATCACCAATATTGCGTCCACCTACAATGGTCGCTTGACCATCTACGGTGAGCGACTTGTTGTGCATGCGCCTATTCAGGCGACTGAAATCGGTTAAAAAACCTAATTGTTTGAAGGTGCGAAATGGGAAGGGGTTAAAAAGTCGTACTTCCACATTGGGTTCGGCATTGAGCAACGCCAACTTTGCATCCAGACCACTGGTGCCGTTGTCATCAATCAGCAAGCGCACCCGCACATCACGTTTAGCGGCCTCATGCAGAGCATGCAGCAGCAGATTGCCAGTAATGTCATCCCGCCAAATGTAGTACTGAACATCTACGCTGCGCTGCGCAGTCGAAATCATCAAAATGCGTGCAGCAAAAGCGTCTAGCGCATCAGGCAGTGGTACCACACCAGAAAGTAGGGGGTGTTGTGCCACTTGGGGCTGCACACTTTTTCCCAGCAATGTATCGTGGGTGTCGTGTTGCAGGCAGGCTTCTGAAACCGTTTTATCTGGCGTGGCGGGTAAATGGCAGGCAGACAGAATTCCCGCAGAAAGCAGCAACAACGCATTGCGCGGTGAAAAGTATCCCTGTCTAGTCATGATGATTCAGCAATATGAGAGTAGCGAGACGCGTGAGCCCACGAGCTATCGTGAAAGCCGTTGACGACGCCTACCACATGGTAGCGCCGTCTCAGTCTACTAAAAAATGGCTCAAGTTGCGAAGATAGAGAAAAATAGTTACGCCCCTGTGGCGGGTTCTGGCAAGGTAATCCCTTTTTGGACAGCAGGGCGTGCAGCAATACGATCATGCCACGCACTCAGGTGAGTATGGTGGCTGAAATCGAAGTTAATAATACGTGCGATATGCGACCAACCAAAATGGGCAATATCCGCAATAGAGTAGTCATCACCTGCCAAATAAGGGTGTTGCGCTAGCTGTTGATCAAGCACACTAAAAACCTGATCTGTCATGCGTTGGTAGCGCCCAATAGCGACGGGGTTAGGCGTGCTATCAAATAATTCAAAATGCACACGTTGACCAATAATAGGACCAACACTGGAGGCATGAAATTGCAGCCATTTAATGGCATCCTAACGTTGTTGCACGTCGCTGGGTAAGAGCTTTCCGGTTTTCTCTGCCAGATAAAGCAAAATGGCTGCTGACTCAAATAGCACTACGCCGTTGCTATCGTCTTTGAGCACGGGAATACGGCCATGTGGGTTCAGTGCTAAAAAATCAGGCTGACGATGTTCACCTTCTTCTATACGAATATGGTGCAGGGTGTAGGGTATGCCTAACTCTTCTAAAGCGATGGTGATTTTAAAGCCGTTAGGTGAGCTGTCGGTATAAAGCTGTAACATAACAATCTTTGAATTTTCTAAAGGTAGAATAGGGCTTAAGTTAGGTAATTTTCGGTCGTTATTAGCTTGTAAATAAAGCGATTTATACTAACTTTAGAGTTTAGGAAAACTAAAATGAGTGTAATGCCACCTTTGCAGGCGCTACGTACGTTTGTAGAAGTCGCCAAACAGGGCAGTATCAAAGGTGCTGCTGAGGCACTACACGTGACGCCGGGTGCTGTGAGTCAGCAAATGCGTTTACTGGAAGAACGCTTAAATACCGAGCTATTACAACGTGAGCGCTTAGGTATGCGCCTGACCTACATGGGCGAAAAACTCTACCCCATGCTGAATGATGCGTTCGCACAAGTTGATAGAGCGATGGATATGGTGGCGGCACACGCGAGCACCAGAACACTCACTATCAGCACAGTGGCTGCATTTGCAGCGTCGTGGTTGGTGCCGCGTTTAGGCCGTTTTACGCAGCAGTATCCGCATATAGAGGTACGAGTGGAAACAGGCTCTGATCTTGTAGACATGCGTAAAGATCGAGTAGATATCGCGTTGCGGCATGGGTTGGGCGACTACCCCGAGCTAGATGTGTTGCCCTTGATGGCGCCCGTCTTGGTGCCTGTGGCAGCGGATAGCTTGCTGCAAGGACATGCCCTGCGTGAGCCAATAGATTGCTTGAATTATCCGTTATTGCACGATGTAGACCGCGCAGACTGGTCGTTATGGTTACGTGCGCATGGTGTACAGGTAGATGAACGTGCGCGATCGGGCGGTGTGTTTGAAGATGACTATTTACTCATACGTGCCGCGGAATCAGGACAAGGCATAGCCTTGATTCCAGAGGCCTATGCGCGTGAGGAAATCAAAGCGGGTAGATTGGTGCAAGTGCTAGATAAGCCGTGGCCTGCGCGATTCGCTTACTACATCGTCACGCGACCAGGCGCTGCGAAGCGAGCAGAGGTTCAAGCTTTTATTGAGTGGGTTTCGGCTGAGGCCGCAGCGATGTGAGCTTCAGACGTTGCGTCATATAGGCTGGCTACGTAGCAAGAACTGGTAAGTTACGTTTGGCACGCGTAAACAGGTTATGCAACAGCATAGGAATGGCTACGCCTAAGCCTATGTAGATAGGCCATGTAAATGGGCTGTAGTAGTGATTAAGGGCTTTGGTGTGGTGCAGATCCCAGAGTCCTAGCCATGAAAACACAATATCCAGCAGTACAAAGGCCAGTATGTGGTACGACATAATGGGTTTAGAGTGCTGACCTATTTTTTTAAGTGCAGCCATGTTCTGGTAATGCGCCAGTATCTTAGCAATAGAAAAAATAGCGACGATGCCCGCTAAGGCTGTTAGGGTTTGACGCGCAAAGCCCAAACTGTATTTACTCCATGCAATGACCAGAGGTTGCAGTGCATCGTATTGCTGCATCAGGTAAAGAAACACGAATGAACCTACAAAGCTGTATAAGCCAGCCAGTTTGAAAATAAAACCTTTAGCGCAGTACCCCAATAAGAAAAACGATGAACCTACTAATACCTGTGATAGCAGGTTGTAGTAGAAGATTTTATTGGCTTGATATAACGGGCCAATGACGTCCATGCCTAGCAGCCCCATTAGCAAAGCGGCGCTCAGTACGAGACTATAGTGAACGCTAGTGTGGCGAACAGTTTTATCTAGTAGTAGAACAACCAGAAAGCACAGCAGGGACGCAATGGCGTAGGCAAATAAAAACCAGCCTACAAAGAAATAGCTACCACCATGAAAGCTTTGCTCTATAGGGTAAAGCACTGAATTTAGTAGTGAGCCTCGCCACATGCTGGTATAGGCAATGGGATACAACTGATGCAAGATGGCAAAGACCAACGCGATCAATACATAGACTGCTGCGATGTAGAACAGGTGTTTTTTAACAATGCCTAGTGCGTGCGACGCTACGCTGCGACGGGTGTTGAGCAGCAGACCACCCAGAAAGAAAAATAGTGGCATGTGATAGACATAGGGCTTTAGAAAGGTAAATGGGTCACCGGGGTAGTGGCCTATTACCACTGCAATAATGCCTAATGCTTTCACATAATCCAGTACTAGCGAGTCTGTGTTGCTGATCTTAGGGGAGGACAACGGGTACACCTTTTTGCTGCTTTCTTGATTACACGGTAACAAGAAAGGCGTGAGGCTACTAAGTAAAATTATCTAAGGTCTTGTGACAATTTATTGGGACATATGCCCTACAGCGTTGAGTATTTGTCGTGACAGTAGCTATATCGACTGCTACACCTTGGCCCATTGTCATTGGGGAGTAGCGATTTCTAACAGCGTGTTAGGGAGTCCACGTCAACAAACTTGAAGAGCCTTCCTTCATAGCGTGCTCAGCCGTTGCACTAGCAAAGTTTGTCAGGCGAGACCTTTGGCCACTCTGCTCTATGCTGTCGTGGTGCTAGCCTTATTACTGAATCGCAAGAAATTAGCACGAGGCTCTGCAGAGGTGCGAACTGATGTGGTACCTGAAGAAGAGGAACTAGAGCCTCTAAAAATACGCCCATTGGTAGTGAAACCTCACAGGCTTAGCCCTCGCCAATATCTCGGGTGCCATGATGATTCAAGCCACCATCCCTAGCGCCCTAGGCCTCTTTTTCATCCCTTGGTTATTTGATGGGCCATTGTTGTTATCAGGAGTGATCACTGCGTTGGCCATCGTTTACTTATGGTGAATCTTCAAACGTGGATCAGTACAAGGGCGTGAGCTACTGGTGGTGAGTGGTGGTTACGCGTTATTTGCTGTGCTGGTGTTTTACGGCTTCTATTGGTAAAGACGTTAGCGTTGAAAATCCTGTGCAAGCTCTAGGTTGTTATTGTTGCCTCTAGACCAGTTCATTCGGTATTCAAAACGATCAGGCGTGTACAGGATCTCTGAGTAGTTGATAGGGCGTTCGTCTGCATCTATAAACAGCCGGCGTAGCTTGAGTAAGGGGGATCCAATAGAGGTTTTTAGTAGGCGAGCAGAGTGCTCATCGGCAAGTGTGCAGGTAATAGCTTGTTGTACGTGCTCAATGGTAATGCCTGCTTTTTGTATGAGGTCTACTAGAGCATGATTAATTAAGTCTTCGGTGCAGAAAGAGCGTCCTATGTCTTCAAGCAGGTAACTCTGCGAGTGAGAAAAAGGTTCGTTCTTGAGATAGCGTACACGAGACACATATTGGATGGTTGTACCCAGTTCAATGTTGAGTTGCTCAGCAATGCCAGCTGCTGCTGGAATGTAGTCCAACGACTTTACTTCTACTGAGGTGTTGTGACCAATAATGGATAGGTTGGCCATTAAACCATCAATACTGGCAATAACCGGGCGGCCCATGATGGCAGTGTTTTCGCTATAGGTGACTTGTGTGCCACGCCCGCGAGCACGGGTAATTAAGCCCTCTGCTGCTAAGTCATTTAAGGCACGTCGCACGGTAATTCGGCTTACACCAAAGTTCTGTACCAAATCATTTTCAGGCGGCAAACTTTCGCCATTTCTATAGCTGCCACTAATAATTTGCTCACGCAGCAAGACATACAAGCGGTGGTAAAGCGGTAGCGGTGACTTGTCATCCAGTGTGTTTAAGAGGCCTTCGGGCGTCTTGTTAAGAAGAGATGTATTGGAAGTCATAGCATCCTAAAAGGTGTCTTGGTAATCAGCAAGATAACGAATCTACTTCTGTTTTCACCTAAGGGAAACCCCTAGTGCTGATAGTTATTTTTTTAAATGTATTATTAATATAACATTAATACTTTGGAAATGTAACGAGGCTCTAGACATGGAAGCATCTGGGAAAACAGCGCGCGAACTATACGAACAAATTAAAGCTAAACCTGTTCGTCCACGTTTTGGTTTTGGCAAAAAACCTATTTTGGTGAACATCGATTTGCAGAAGTCGTACACCAACGTGGGTGAGTTTGCGACGGCTTACGAAACAGATCCAAAGCAGATGGAGCATGTAAATGCTTTGGCAGGTGCATTCCGTGCAGCAGGTTTGCCAGTGGTATGGACGTATGTGGCGTACATGGAATCGGGCGAAGATTGTGGTGTATGGGGTACCCGTAGTGATACGCCTGACTCATTACAGAACATCAAAGTAGGGTCAAGACGTGCTGAGTTTGACGACAGATTGAAGATTGATCATGTGAAAGACATCATCATCAATAAACGTATGGCGTCAGCGTTTTTTGAGACTAATTTGCGTTCATTAATGACGTGGCACGGTTGTGATAGCGTCATTTTGACGGGCGGGTCTACATCAGGCTGTGTACGTGCAACAGTGGTAGATGGTATTTCCAACGGGTATCGCATGATTGTGGCCGAGGAGTGCGTGGCTGATAAACATGAAAGCCCTCACTTTGCCAGTCTGTATGACATCGCGATTAAGTACGGTGACGTAGTGCCTACCGCAGAGGTACTGGCTCATGTACAGAGCATGAAGGGGTAAGGCATGAGCCATACACAAGTCAGTGACCTTCAGCTCTACGATTATTTGCCTTATGACCAACGCCCTAAACTGGTGTGGCCGGGCGAGTCGCGTATTGCCGTATGGATTGCGCCCAATATCGAGTTCTATGAGTTAAACCCTGCGGCGAATGCCTCCAGAGCGGCTTGGCCGCGCCCACATCCTGATGTGCAAGGTTACTCACATAGAGATTACGGTAATCGTGCCGGATGGCAGCGCATGATGAGAGCGATGGACGAAACCAACTTTAAAGGTTCGGTGTCGTTAAACGTGGCCCTGTGTGATCACCATCCAGAAATCATTAAAGCATGCGCAGATCGTGGATGGGAGTTTTTCTCGCACGGTATCTACAACACGCGCTACGTGTATGGCATGGATAAAGAGCAAGAGCGTGCGATTATCCGCGATTCACGTCAGACCATTCATAAGTGGACAGGGCAGTCGTTGGATGGGTGGTTGTCACCTGCATTGTCAAATAATCCTTGGAGCCTAGATGTACTGGCCGAGGAAGGGGTGCTATATACCTGCGATTTATTTCATGATGATCAGCCCACACCCGTGAATGTCGCGAATGGACGCATGATTAGCATGCCGTATTCGTTAGAAATGAACGATGTGATTGTCTATAACGGCAATCAGTTCACACCGCGTCACTATGGGGAAATGATTAAGCGCCAGTTCGATCAGTTGTATGCCGAGGGGGCAGAGTCAGGAACGGTAATGTGTATTCCCTTACACCCCTATCTTGTGGGGCAGCCACATCGTATCGATGCTTTTGCGGAAGCACTGGCCTACATCGCAGGGCATGAAGGTGTGTGGCAAACCACAGGGCGCGAGATTGCACATCACTACTTAGCGCATTATTACGACGACGTATCAGCCCAGATTGCGGGCATCAAACAGGCTGCAGAGGTGACAAAATGACAATTGATGCGACGTATTTGAGCTATCCCCACAGACATTACGGCATGGATCACGATCGTTATGAATGGTCTGATCTGTTTGAGAGAGCTCCCGTGCAATGGCCTAATCAGGCACGCGTAGCGCTATGGGTTACGCCTATATTGCAATGGTTTCCGTTGAATGCACCCGCTAAACCATTCCGTGCGCCGGGTGGTTTGACGATGCCTTATCCCGATTTTCGTCATTACTCTAGTCGTGACTATGGCAACAGAGTTGGCATATTCCGCATTATGCGAGTGCTAAAGGAATTGGGTATACCGGCATCTGTGGCGCTGAATGCGGCAGTGGCAGAGCGATACCCTGCATTAGTACAAAGCCTGCTTAAACAGGATGTAGAGCTCATCGCACATGGTAAAGACATGGGGCATGTGCATCATGCTGAACTGAGTGAGCAAGACGAAGCACAACTTATAAGCTCTAGCGTAGAGTTGTTGAGCCGTATGAGTGGTCAAGCTATTACGGGTTGGCTGTCACCGGCACGGAGCCAGTCCGCTAATACGATGGACTTGCTAGCAGCGCAAGGCGTGCGTTATTCCTGCGACTGGGCAAACGATGACTTGCCTTATGCCATGAAGGTAACCAGTGGCGAGCACTACGCTATGCCTTTGGCATTTGAAACAGACGACCGAGTTATTTTCCAAGAGTTTCATCAAAACGAAGATGAGTGGCTCACACAAATCAAAGATCGTTTTGATGTGTTGTATCGCGAGTCACAGCAGTATGGTGGACGCGTGATGAGTGTACCGCTGCATGCGTGGGTGTCTGGCGTGCCATTTCGTATAGCTAAAGTACGAGAGGCGTTGGAATATATGTTGGGACACAGCGGCGTGTGGGCGGCGACGGGAACAGACATTTTAGATGCGTATTGCGCTTCAGTTGCGAAGGCTGGAGAGCGTTAATGTCCAGCAGCAAGAAGGCCGTTGTGGCGCGCACCATGTTTGACAAGATTTGGGACAGGCACGTGATCTTGTCCCAACCGGATGGGCCGGATTTGCTGTACGTGGACAGAGATCTTATTCATGAGGGTTCTTTCCATGCTTTTGCTGATCTACAGCGTCGTGGTTTAACTGTTCGTAAGCCCAAACAAGTATTTGGGATGCCAGACCATTATGTGCCTACACGTTCGCGCACGGCAGAAGGTGCGGCAACCATAGAGCTCACGCACATGATTCAGCAGTTTGATCGCAACATGCAGTGGAGTGGTGTGAACCATTTCTCGTTGCAAGATCCGCGGCAAGGCATTGTGCATGTGGTGGCACCCGAGCAAGGGATTACGTTGCCTGGGCTCTTGGTAGTGTGTAGTGATAGTCATACTTCTACCAACGGGGCGTTGGGAGCCATTGCTTTTGGTATAGGCCAGTCTGAAAACGCGCATGTGATGGCAACGCAGACTCTATGGCAATCGCGCCCTAAAGTCATGCGTATTACGGTAGACGGGATACGTGCTCAAGGGGTGTCAGCCAAAGATGTGGTGTTAGCCATCATTGCCCGTATAGGGGCATCCGGTGCCACTGGTTACGCCATTGAATATGCAGGGTCTGTCATACGCGATATGAGTATTGAGGAGCGCCTGACTGTCTGCAATATGTCTATAGAGGCGGGTGCGCGCTGCGGTATGGTGGCGCCGGATGACACGACCTTTGCTTATATAAAAGGCCGCGCGTACGCACCTGCAGGTGTCTTGTGGGAGCAAGCCGTAGACGATTGGCGCAGTCTAGCCAGTGATGCAGAAGCGGTTTTTGATAAAGAAGTACTCATAGATGGCAATGCTATTACGCCGATGGTGAGTTGGGGGACCAGCCCTGAAGATGTCAGCTCAATTTCAGCGCAGGTGCCGGACCCTTTGTCCTTTGGCGATGTGTCGCGTCAACAAGCAGTAGAGGCTGCATTGCAGTACATGGATTTGCAACCCGGCATGGCGTTGGATGCGATAGCGATAGACATGGTGTTTATAGGCTCCTGTACCAATAGCCGCTTGGAAGACTTACGCGAAGCGGCAAACGTATTACGTGGCAAAAAGGTGCGCGTTCCTACTATTGTGGTGCCCGGTTCAGGGGTAGTGAAAAAAGCAGCAGAAGCAGAGGGTTTAGGGCGTGTATTTCAAGAGGCAGGAGCACAGTGGTTGGAGCCAGGGTGCTCTAGTTGTGCAGCCATGAATGGTGATGTGGTACCGGCAGGTAAGCGCTGTGCTTCAACGTCTAATCGTAATTTTGTGGGTCGCCAAGGTAAAGGAGCTCGCACGCATTTGTTAAGCCCCGCGATGGCGGCTGCAGCAGCGCTATACGGTAAGTTGACCGATGTGCGTCGCCTTTCAACCGAGGTGCAGACATGAAAGCTTTTGTATGTGTGGAAGGCGTAGCGGTGCCCTTTGAGCAACGCAATGTGGACACAGATCAAATTGTGCCGGGGCGTTTCCTGAAACGAGATCGCGCACTGGGGTATGGAGCCGTGCTATTTCATGACCTGCGTTTCACCGAGCAGGGTGAAGAAATTGCAGAGTTTGTGCTAAACCAGCCCGCGTATCGTGATGCCACAATTTTAGTCACTGGCGAAAATTTTGGTTGTGGCTCCTCGCGAGAAGCCGCCGTTTATGCTTTAGCCGACTACGGCATACGTGCTGTGATTGCCCCCAGTTTTGGGGACATTTTCCATAATAACTGCCTGAAAAACGGGATTTTGCCAGTGTGTTTACCCGAGCATCTGGTTTCCCAAATCGGCGAGGCATTGCGTACCCAGCAATACCACAGCGTGGTAGTGGATCTGGAAAATCAACAGGTGAGGTTACCCGACGGTACCGCTTACCCCTTTCATGTGGATGCATTTTGGCGCACCTGTTTGCTTCAGGGTATGGATGAGTTGGAGCTTACCTTAAGCCACCAAGACAGTATTAGCAATTTTGAAGACAACTATTACCAACGCTACCCTTGGGCAAAGCTGTAGTACAGGCGTGCCCAGCTACTTGGCTGGTCAAGGTGGTGAATGGGTTTGGGGAGACAGAATATGGCGATAAAGCCAGCAATAGAGGCAGAGTTTGAGTTCAGTGTGCCCGTAGTCATTGTAGGTGCTGGAGCCTGTGGGCTGACAGCGGCATTGTCCGTGGCAGAACAAGGTGTAGAGGTGCTGGTACTGGAGCGCGATGAGCACCCTAGTGGTAGCACGTCGTTATCGGCGGGATTGATTCCAGCAGCAGGTACGCAACTGCAAAAAGAAAAGGGCATAGTGGATACGGCAGAGCAGTTTGCGGAAGACTTAATGGCTAAAGCGCATTACAGAAATGATGCGGTAGTTGTTAACGCCGTAGCAACTGCTTCGGGGAAGACCATTGATTGGTTAATGCGTGAACACAAGCTAGATTTGCACTTGGTAGAGGGGTTTCGTTACCCCGGGCATTCACAGTACCGCATGCACGGGCCGCGCTCGCAATCGGGGGCGGATTTAGAAAGTATGTTGTTGGCTGCGGCCTCACAGGCACAGATAGACATCATGACCAGCGCTTCAGTGGAGGATTTATACGCCACCGAGTCAGGTGAAGTCGTTGCGGTTTCATTTAAACGTCCGGATGGTTTGGTAGAGACAGTAGGTTGCGAAGCCCTGATTTTGGCGTGCAACGGTTTTGGCGGTAATCCAGAAAAAATAGCGCAATTTATTCCCGAGATGGCAGAGGCCGAGTACTGCGGCCATACATCCAACACAGGTGATGCGTTGGACTGGGGGTTGGCGTTGGGCGCACAGGCGGAGGATTTAGGCTCATATCAAGGACATGGTTCGGTGTCGGTGCCGCATGGTTCGCCATTAACGTGGGCGGTGGTGTCACTAGGGGGCATTCAGGTTAACCAGTTGGGCAAACGTTTCGCTAACGAAATGCGTGGTTACTCTGAGCACGCCGAAGAAGTCCTGAAACAGCCCGGGCAATACGCATGGAGTATTTATGATGCCCGCTGCGAACAGCCTGCCTTAGCTTTTCATGATTACAAAGAAGTGCAGGCTTTGGGTGGCATACGTCACGCAGACAGCATAGAAGAACTTGCGGTGGTTACCGGTCTGCCGTTAGCGGTACTACGTGAGCAATTGGAGCAGGTGCATAGCTATACCCAAGGTCAGCAACAGGATCCGCTGGGTAGAAGCTTTACGTCAGAGCAGGCTCTGCAAGCACCCTATAGAGCGGCCAAAGTAAGTGGTGCTCTGTTTCATACCCAGGGTGGGCTGACGGTGGATAGTCATGCCCGTGTATTGAAGCCAAATGGTGAGGTCTTGCCTAATCTTTATGCTGGAGGCGGCGCTGCACGTGGATTTTGTGGGCCGGGGGCCGATGGTTACTTATCGGGTAATGGTTTGTTGACAGCCGTGGTGTTGGGGCGGTTGGCAGGTTTAAGCGCCTGCAGTCAGCTACAACAACGTGACGACAATTAAAAAGCTGGGTGTGTGCGCTACAAAGCACCCAATCAGGAGATAAGACAATGAATGCATTTGATCAAAAACGCAGACAAGTGTTGAAGTACGGTATGGCCAGCGCTGTGATGTTAGGCGTTCCAGGTTTTTCCAGAGCGCAGTCTGTACAGCCCATTAAGGTAGGTATTCTACAGCCCGTCACGGGCACATTTGCGCAAGATGGTGGTTTGGGCCGCTTAGGCGCAGAGCTCGCTATTGCACACATTAATGCACAGGGTGGTATTAAGGCATTAGGTGGTGCGCCATTGGAAATGGTATTTGCTGATGCGCGTTCTAACCCGGAGGTTGCAGTGCAAGAAGTAGAGCAACTGCACAATCAAGGCGTAGTGGCAATTGTGGGCGGCTTCGCTAGCCCCATTTGCTTGGCAGCGACACAAGCAGCCTCACGCTACGACATCCCTTATTTGGTGGATGTGGGGGTGTCAGACCAAATCGTACAACGCGGCTTAAAAAACACCTTTAGGTTTGCACCAGGCTTTGGCATTTGTTCGCAGTCAGCAATAGATAGTTTGGTCAATATGAACGAGTATGCTGGTAGCCCCGCCAAAACGGTGGTACTGGTGCACGAAGACGGTTTGTTTGGTTCAGGCTTGGCTAAGTTAATGCAAACAGAACTGCCTAAACACGGCTTTGAAATCTTGGATGTGATCGCGCACCCAACACCCGCCAGAGACATGTCCAACGTGGCATTGCGCATTCGATCATTACGTCCTGATCTGATTATCCCATCGTCATACTACGGTGAAACCGTGTTGTTGATGCGTACGTTGCAGCAACAGCGAGTACGCGCCAAAGGGATTTATGCGGTGTTGAATGGCGCTGCGTCCAATTTCAGGTTTGTGAAAGAGTTCCCACAAGCAGCCGAGAACATTATGGACTGCAACCACTGGAGCGATCCACGTAACGAGCAAGCTCAAGCGCTACGTAAACACGTGGAAGACAGTGGCACTACGTGGACATACAACATTGCACTAAATTACTCCAACGTTTTGCTGCTGGCTGACGCATTGGAGCGTGCAGGCAAGGCGGATCGCATTGCGGTGATTGAAGCACTGCAGACGTCTCAGTTTGATGGTCACATCATGCCATATGGCCCAACACGCTTTGTGGATGGCCAGAATATGGGTGGCGCACCCGTTGTGACACAGGTTCAGCAAGGTGATATCAAGGTTATTTATCCGTCGGAATTTGCGGATGCCAAACCTAATTATCCGTTGTAAGTGAGAGTGGTCTGGGTATCTACGGATCCCCATCAATGAGAGACAAAAATTATGTACTCAATGAGTATCGTAATCGAGGCAGTTTTAAATGGTGTGCTGACTGGCTCTATTTATGCTTTGATCGCCTTGGGCTTAACGTTGGTGTATGGCGTATTGCACATCATCAATTTTTCGCATGGTGCCATATTAGCGGCATCCATGTTCTTGGTTCTATCGTTGAACCAGCATTTCAATTTAGACCCGTATATACAGCTTCCTATCATTGTGCCCGCGTTGTTCATCGTGGGTTATGTGATTCAGCGTTTTCTAATTGGCCCAGGCAGTCACGGTAGGGATGAAAACATTCTGATTATCACCTTGGGTTTATCCATTGTGATTGAAAACGTGTTGCTGGCGATTTTTAGATCAGATGTGCGTTCGTTGAGCTCGGATTACTCCTTTGATGTATTTGAGTTTGGCCCCTTTATTTTCTCGCAAGCTCGAGTGTTTGGGTTGTTTGCCTCGGTACTGACGGCTGCCTTGTTATGGGTGTTCCTGGCAAAAACCAATACAGGCAAAGCCATACGTGCTGTTTCTAAAGAGAAGTTAGGCGCGAGTTTGGTTGGGATCAACGTGAAGCATATTTATGCTGTCACCTTTGGTATTGGGTGCGCATGCTTGGCGGTGTCTGCATCGTTATTGCTCCCCACGTTTTATGTGTACCCCAGCATTGGTAGTGCCTTTGTATTAGTCGCATTCACGGTGGTGGTACTGGGTGGTATGGGCTCCATTGTGGGGGCTCTGGTAGGCGGTATTTTTATTGGCATTGTAGAAAGTTTATGTGGCCTGTTTCTAGGTGAAAGCCTAGGCCAGATTGGGATTTTCATCACATTTATCCTAGTGCTACTGTTTAAGCCCACCGGTTTTTTTGGAGCTAAAGCATGAAATTGAGTGCGTATTCCTCTATCGCCGCCGTGATTGTGTTGTTGATCGCACTACCGTGGTTTTCCTCCTCAAACGTAGTGATCAGCTTCATGATTTACACCCTGATTATTGCTATTGCCGCTCAGGGCTGGAACGTGCTGGGTGGGATGGCAGGGCAAATTTCGTTTGGTCATGCGGCATTTTTTGGCACAGGCGCTTATGTCATTAGTTTGTGGCAATTGAATTTGGGCTTGGGGGCGTGGAGTGGTCTGTTGGTGGGGATTGCAGCGGGTGCTTTAGTAGGCTGGCTGGTGGGGTTCTTATCGTTCCGTGCTGGGTTACGAGGTTCTTATTTTGCGCTGGTGACATTGGCATTTGCCGAAGTGTTCAGAGTGCTCACCAACGCTTCACCGTTAATGGGTGGTGCCTCAGGTCTGTTGCTGCCGATTAACTATGGTTTTGAACATTTACAGTTTTCCAAGCGTACGTACTTTTACTGGTTAACGGTTGCGGTGTTAAGTGTGGGTTTGATCGTGGTGCGCAAAATTTCATTCTCCCGCTTTGGTGCGCAATTGGCCGCTGTGCGCGAGAACGAAGATGCTGCAAAAGCATTGGGCATCAACGTGCTGAAGGTCAAATTGAAGGCCATTACGCTGTCTGGTGGATTGGCAGCAGCAGCAGGGTGTTTGTATGTGCAATATTTTCTCTATATAGATGCGAGCTTGGCGTTTGGGCCTAAGGTATCTGTGGAAGTATTGCTGGCCAGTATGGTCGGTGGCCTGGGTACGGTGTTTGGCCCCTTGGTAGGTGTGCTGGGATTGCATCTGTTGGGCGAAGCGGTCAAAAGCTTTACTGGCGAAATTCCCGGTGTGGATATGGCGATTTACGGTGGTGTATTGATTGTGGCGGTGTGTTTCTTGCCGCAAGGCTTGTTGGGCTTGGGGCGTAAGTGGCGTATTCGTTCTGCTAAAACTGAACAGGAGCAACGCACATGATTTTGCAAGCACAATCAATCACGATGCGATTTGGCGGTTTAGTCGCTATTAATGATGCATCGCTAGAGGTTAAGAAAGGCTCTATCACTGGCTTAATTGGCCCTAACGGAGCGGGTAAAACCACGCTGTTTTCGGTTGCTTCCGGATTTTTAAAGTGCTCAACCGGCCGAGTCATGTACGACGGGGTGGATATTACCGCTATGCCGCCGCATCGTCGTGCCGAGATGGGGATGGGGCGTACTTTTCAGATCGTGCAGCCTTTTGCTGGTTTAAGCACCTTAGAAAATATTGTGGTGGGCGCTTTTCTTCGTCATAAAGATAGAGACGAAGCCGAAGCCGTCGCTCGTGATGTGGCGCATAGAGTAGGGCTGGAACATGCACTGCATCGTCCTGCGGCAGGGTTAACCGTGGCGGGTCGTAAACGCTTAGAACTTGCCAAGGCACTGGCTACGGAACCTAAGTTATTGCTGCTAGATGAGGTGTTGGCCGGTTTAAACCCTTCAGAAATTCGCGACATCATTCCGGTCATTGAAGGCATTAGGGCAGAAGGCATCTCCGTTTTGATGATTGAGCATGTCATGCAGGCAGTGATGAGTTTGTGTGACTACCTCTACGTACTAGCGCAAGGGAAAATCGTGTCACAAGGTGAGCCACGTGCGGTGGTGAGTGATCCTTTGGTGATAGAGGCGTATTTGGGCCACGGTGCTGCAAACCGATTGGCGAAGCAGGAGCAACAGCATGCTTGAAATTAAAGCGCTAAAAGCGGGATATGGCACCGTGGAAGTGCTGCGCGGAATCGATCTGCAGGTAAAAACCGGTGAAATAGTGGCCGTTTTGGGGGCAAACGGCGTAGGCAAAACCACATTAAATATGGTGCTGTCTGGCATGTTGAAGGTGAATGCAGGAAGCATTGATTTCAAAGGTGCAGCATTACCCAAAAGCAGTGAGCACATTGTTAAAGCGGGTTTGATTCATGTGCCTGAGGGTAGAAAGATATTTCCTAATCTGGCGGTACATGAAAACTTAGAGCTGGGTGCTTACCTGCGTGGGCAAGCCAATAAGCAACGCAATCTTGAGCGCATCTATGATTTATTTCCTCGGTTGCGCGAACGTATTAACCAGAAAGCAGGCACGTTATCCGGTGGTGAGCAGCAGATGTTGGCCATAGGTAGGGGCATGATGGCCGAGCCGGACTTTCTCATACTGGATGAGCCGTCATTGGGGCTGTCCCCTTTATTGGTGGAAGAAATGTTTGCCCTCATACAGCGCCTGAATCAAGACGGACTGACCATCATGTTGGTAGAGCAGAATGTGGTGCAGTCATTAGAGTTAGCGCACCGTGCTTACATTATCGAGAATGGGCGCGTGGCCTTGTCTGGTGATGCCGAGTCCGTAGCAATGGACCCTGAGCTTAGACGTACTTATCTTGGTTTGTAAGACCAAAAAAAAGGAAGAATCATGACACTAAAACAGATTTTGCAACGTGGCGAGCAAATCATTGCGCCGGGTGTGTACGATGCGTTGACGGCTTTGATCGCTGAGCGCTACGGTTTTAAAGCCTTGTACCTGTCTGGTGCAGGTATTGCCTACAGTAAGTTGGGGAGGCCTGACATAGGCTTAGTCACCATGACCGAAGTGGTGTCGACCATAGAGTTGATACGCGACCGTGTGAGTAGCCCCTTAATTGTAGATGCTGATAATGGTCACGGTAACGCGTTGAATGTGCAGCGCACAGTACGCATGTATGAAAGAGCGGGTGCGAATGCACTACAGCTAGAAGACCAAAGTTTACCCAAGCGTTGCGGTCATTTGGCGGGTAAAGCCGTGGTGAGCAGTGCGGAAATGGTGGGGAAAATTAAAGCCGCAGTCGATGCGAGACACAGTGATCAGACACTGATCATTGCTCGCACAGATGCAATCGCGGTAGAGGGGTTTGGGGCAGCATTAGAACGGGCTGAGCGTTATGTGGAAGCGGGTGCCGATGTGTTGTTTGTGGAGGCACCAGCGAATCAAGAACAACTGCACGCTATTTGCCAGCGTTTTGGTACGAGATTGCCCTTGTTAGCCAACATGGTAGAGGGTGGTTCAACGCCTATGTATACGGCGCCTGAGTTGGGTGAACTGGGCTTCCAGATTGTGATTTTCCCGGGTGGTATTGCTAGGGCTCTCGCCAAAACAGCCGATCAATACTATGACTCACTGCACCTAAATTTAAGCAACATGCCTTTTAAAGATCGCATGTTGGACTTGAATGGTTTGAATGCATTGATTGGCACGCCTGAAATGTTGGAGCACGGTAAGCGTTTCGAGGCTAACGCGCAATAACGGATAACAGCACCATAACAGTGGAGACAACCATGTATAAAGTTCTGGTATTAGTGCCATTTCCGATGGATGACACCAACCTGCGTAAGCGTGAGCAACAACTGCAAGCGGTGAGTTTGGGGCCGGGCATACAGTTTGAATTCAACGCAGTACGTATTGCGCCTGCCAACTATGTGAGCCAACAAGATGCGTTGTTGGCGGATATAGGCATGATGGAAGCGGGGTTGGCTGCGGAAGAGGCCGGCTATGATGCGCTGTGTATTGATACGGTGAGTGATGCAGGTATGGCTGTATTGCGGTCGGTACTCACGATTCCTGTGATTGGTGCAGGGCGCCACGCCATACTAACTGCCCTGATGCTAGGCGATAGCTTTTCTATCCTCTCTATGTGGGACAGATGGAATCCACTGTATCGAAAAATACTGGCTGAGTTAGGCTTGGCGCATAAATGTGCATCGATGCGAGCCGCGAATCTAGTACCTAACAATCAGGTGTTGTTGGGTGGTAGGGAAGCGGAAGTGTTTCCAGTACTACGTGATGTGGCCTTACGCTGTATAGAAGAAGATGGTGCAGACGTGATTGTGCTGGGCTCGACGACTATGCATGAGGCCCACGCCTACTTGGCTCAGCAACTGCCAGTGCCGGTGATCAACCCGGGGCCCTTGTCATACCGCTTAGCGCAGAATGCGCTGCAGTTGGGGTTGTCACACAGCCGTGCAACATACCCTGAACCATTGGCACCGCGCTTAGATACCTATAAAGCCATGGGCCTAGCGCTATAACGCAGGAGCAGATTATGTCCAGAATATTGGTAATTAATCCCTTCCCTTTGGATGAGGAAGGTGTCGCGCGTCGCGCAGCACAAGGTCAGCACGTAGAGCTAGACCCCAGTACAGAGCTGGTCTATAGGCCTGTGCGTGTAGGCTCTACTTCATTTATGTCGCACCACGATTGGCTATTGGCAGATATAGGTATTTATGAAGCGGCTGTGGATGCAGAAAAAGAAGGTTTTGATGCGGTAGTGATCGATACCATGAGTGATTCAGGTATGGCCGCACTACGCTCTGTATTGAGTATTCCTGTCATAGGCCCAGGTAAAGCGTCTATGTTGTATGCCTTGACCTTAGGTAATAGTTTTTCCGTGTTGGCTCAATGGAAACCCGCCTTGCCACGTTATAAGAAAGTAATCAGAGAGTATGGCTTAGAACGCCAATGCGCTTCTGTACGTTCCTTTGATATTGAGCCTGACTTTGTCAATCTTACCGAGGGCAAAGAAGATACGGTATTTCCACGTATGCTGGAAACAGCAATGCGTTGCGTGGAAGAAGATGGTGCAGAGGTGATTTGTCTGGGTTCTACTACCATGCACCTAGCAGCAAAGTACTTGGCCGAGCATTTGCCAGTGCCGTTGATTAATCCAGGACCATTCAGTTATAAGTTGGCGGAAACGTTGCTAAGCTTAAAACTGACCCACAGTAGGCATGCTTATCCCTCACCGCACGTGCGTAAAGATGAGTTAGTGCATGCGTTGGTAAATGCCGCTGTATAAGGGGTATGGCAGTAAGTAGGAAAATGGCCCACAAATGTGGGCCATTTCTTATGGTACTTACAAAGGCAATTCCCGATTCTGCACCAGATTCTTCATCACCAACGTAGACGTTAACCGCTGCACCCCCGGCATGGCAGAAAGCTGGCGGTCATACAGCACTTGGTAGGCCTCTAGATCTTTAACGACAATCTGCAGCATATAGTCGGGGTCACCAAACAAGCGCTTGGCTTCGATGATCTGCGGAATGTCGATCACGGCTGCTTCAAAACGGTTGATGTTTTCTTGGTTGCCATCGCGCATGGTCACAAATACTACAGCTGAAAATCCTAACCCTAAGGCGAGCGGATTCAACTGCGCACGGTAGTCTCGTATGGCTCCAGATTGCTCTAATGCCTTCAAGCGACGGTGGCAGGGAGACAGGCTTAAACCTACCCGTTCGGCCAGTTCGGTGATGGTTAAACGGCCATCCGATTGAAGTTCAGCAAGAATCTTCTTATCAAAGTCATCCATTCGTAATTTTCTTCCAAAAATGGACCTTATATAGTCTTTATTTGAAAGCACATTCTAATAGATTGGGGATATTCTTCCTATTGATTTTTGAGTATGTTTAATCAATAGAGGTTAGTGTGTCGTTCAGCATTTTGGCGTCGTTTTGGCTGGTGTCGTTTTTGTTGGTGATTGTGCCTGGTATGGATTGGGCCTATGCCATTTCGGCGGGTATACGAGGTAAGACGGTGGTCGCTCCTGCGGTGAGTGGGATGTTGTTAGGCCACTTGGCAGTAACGGGTTTGGTGGCGGCAGGAGTGGGGGCGATTGTGGCCGATATTCCTTATGCGCTAGATGCGGTTACGCTGGTTGGCGCTGGGTATTTGCTTTGGTTAGGCATAGGGATGATTCGCCACCCAGTTTCACCACTTGCAGAGTTCAGTAATGCGCCAGATCGCAGCATGCAGTGGATAGTGAAAGGCATAGGAGTAAGCGGTCTGAATCCCAAGGTGTTTTTGCTGTTTTTAGCGTTGTTCCCGCAGTTTGCTGACCCAGCCAGCTCGTGGCCCTTATCAGTACAAATGCTGACCTTAGGTGGGATTCATTTGGTGAGTTGTGGTGCCGTGTATTTACTGGTGGGTTATAGCTCACAAGCCGTATTGCAAACGCGACCTGAAATGGCTCAACGTGTTAGCCAAGTGTCGGGTTTCTGCATGATGGCGATTGCGGGGGCATTAGTGGTTGAGTTAGTGATACAGCACAGTTAATGCGCTGCTAAGGGGCATCAAACTGCCCCTTTTTTATACCTAAGCTGGTTTGCCCTAAACAATCAATAAAAGCGCGTAACTTAGGGGATAAGTCTCGGCTAGATGGCCATACTATCCAGATAGGAATAGAGTTTTGGGTGCAGTCTTCTAAGATGGTTTGTAGCTGCCCTTGCTGCACGTAATCGGCAACGCTAAAGTCTGGCAGGCAGGCAATGCCTTGGCCATTCAGGGTTAGGTGTAGGCGCATCTCTATGCTGTTGCACACAAATGAGCGTGGCAGCTCTATGGTTTCTTCCTCGTCATTCATAGGTAGGGGCCACGGCTCTAGTCTGCCGTTGGTAGGAAAGCGGTAATGCAAGCAGGTATGAGCAAGTAAGTCCGCAGGTTGCTGTGGGCGGCCATGCTGTTCAAAGTAGGCAGGCGAGCCCACTAATACGCGTTGTAGTGCTCCGATTTTGCGGCGTTTTAAACTAGAGTCTGTGAGTTTTCCTGTGCGTACCGCTGCATCAAAACCATCACCAATCACATCAACGATGTGGTCAGAAAAATCTAAGTCCAGTTCCACTGCGGGATAGTGCTTCATAAAACTGGCAATCGCGGGTTGGAACAAACCACTGTATTTGGGCAGGCTGACACGTAATTTGCCATGCGGGGTTTCGCTGGCGTTGGACATTTCTAACTCAGCAGCTTCTACTTCAGCCAAAATTCGCAAGCAGCGTTCAAGAAAACGCTCGCCATCGGCGGTTAAGGCTAAGGTACGCGTGCTGCGGTGAAATAAACGTACGCCTAATCGTTCTTCTAGTCGGGCAATCGCTTTGCCTACGGCCGAGGGCGATAACCCCAGTTCACGCGCAACCGCAGAAAACCCTAGTCGTTCTGCTACACGTACAAATACACCCATACTGCCCAAGTTATCGATCATATGCGATTCTATTTAAGACAAATTAGTCCGAAGTGTTGATTACTCTAGCATATTTTTCTTATCTGTTTTTGATCGTAAGCTACTGATCTTGCTTTAGTAGTGCGTGAACGCCAGTGCTGTTCCGTACTACGTGATTTTTACAGTAGAGAAACCATGTCTGATCTTTCACAGCCATCGTCTATGCGGTGGCTTCAATTGGCAGCAGCCTGTTTGACTGGGCTGCTTATTCCTTTATGCTTCACTGGGCCAGCAGTTGTGCTGCCGTCTATCAGTGCAGATTTAGGCGGAACCGCCACCCAGCTTAGTTGGATTATGAACGCGTACATCCTGAGTTATGGTGGCGCGGTGATGGTCTCAGGTAGTTTGACGGATATTTATGGGCGTCGACGTATTTGGTTGTTGGGCTTAGGCTGGTTTTGCGCCGTAACCTTTGCCATCCCTTTCATGCCATCGGTGTTTTGGATCGACATTTTGCGGTTGTTGCAGGGGTTGGGTGGTGCAGCTGCTTTTGCTGCAGCCATGACTTCCTTAGCACCGCTGTTTGAAGGACAGGCACGCGCCAGAGCTTTTAGCCTATTAGGTACCACCTTTGGTTTGGGTCTGGCATTCGGCCCATGGGTGGCTGGCTGGATTGTAGAGATTAGCAATTGGCAGGGCGTGTTTTATGTGACGGGCTCAGTAGGGCTGGTGAGTATTGTGATGGTGATGGTGAGTACTTCTACCACACATGAAAACACCAGTGGTGCATTAGACTGGCCGGGGGCGATCAGCTTTACCTTGGCGTTGGGTTTGTTCACGTATGGCATGTTGTTGATTCCCGAAAAAGGCTGGTTGGATACGACGGTTATCAGCACCTTGGTAGCCTCGGTAATTGTGTTCTCTGTTTTTGTGATCATAGAGAAAAAAGTCGCCAACCCCATGTTGGATCTGAGCTTTTTTAAACAGCCGTCTTTTGTAGGTGTACAAGCCTTGGCGGCATCCCCTGCATTTTTGTTTATAGCCTTGATTGTGGTGTTACCAGGCAGGTTTATTGGTATTGATGGCTACAGTGCTTTGCAAGCTGGTCAGATGATGGTGTGGTTGGCGGCCCCCTTGCTGGTGGTTCCTGTCATCGCGGCAATGTTGACTCGTTGGTTTACTCCCGGAGTCTTATCTGGAGCCGGGTTGATTATCGTGGCGATGGGCTTGTTATGGTTGGCACAAGCATTTGCTGCAGAGGGTGCGCATCAAGTACAACTGCCGTTATTGCTCATAGGCATAGGCATTGGTTTGCCGTGGGGCTTAATGGATGCGATGGCGGTCAGTGTGGTGAGCGCTGATAGAGTCGGTATGGCGACGGGTATCTTTAATACCGTGCGAGTGTCGGCGGATGGTGTAGCCATTGCGGTGGTCAGCGTGTTGTTGGCTACCCTGATACAGCATAATTTGGTGTTAGATGTAGGTGCGTTACCAGCAGAGGCTGTAATTAAAGGGGCAGGCCTTGCTGCATTAGGAGAACTACGCGCAGCAGCCGAATTATTGCCCGGAGCAGAGCTAGCATTGGCGCATAGCTACGCAGAGTCCTTTGTGTATGTGTTGTACGCGTTGGCAGGATTGGCGATAGTCATCGCGGTGTTAGTGTTTATGCTTTTGCGAGGCCAAGGAACGGCATCAACTGCAGCGGTTGAAAAGGTGTAGTTAGATACGGCTGTAGGGTGTGAGCACGCCTTGCGGCCGTAAGCACATTGATTTTGAACTGTGCTGTTTGGGTGAGTTAGCTATGTGGGTGGATGCGGAATTCTTTGTTTCAATTTGAAATAAGTTTTTCAAATTTGACAATTTTATCGATAATTTTTCCAACATGGCTGGTTTATAATCCCTGCTCAAAATTTATTAAACAAAATTTTTGATTAATAATTATTAATTAAAAAATTAAATATAGAGTGGGAAGATAGAGTGAAAAAATTAAGTCCAAAAACATCGCTGATACTTGGGATTGTTCTATTGGTATTGAGCGCATTGATCTACTGGAAAAGCCAAGATTCCGGTATCAGTGCAGCCGAGCAAGCTAATTGCGAAAAACAAGTACTGGCTAACTATGGTAGCAGTGCTGATGCCCTGATCGGACAATGCAAAACTAGCGTAGGCTTTATTGCTATGATGAATGCACGTTCTGGTGGTGCAAGCTCTGCTGGTGAAATGGCTCAAGCCATTAGCTCAGCTAACCAAAGTGACACTGGCAGCCACATGATCTACATGTTCTTGATGGGCTTGGCATTGGCATTGGGTCTGGGCCTATTGCTGAACGGTGTAAAAGGTTTGAAAAAATAAATAATACAAAATAATTAGAAGCGCATAAATTTTTAATTTATGCGCTTTTTTCATTTTTATTAATTAAGAATAAAAAATATCTATTTTGTATTCCGTAATGCTTTAGCAGAAATAATAGCAAGAATAGTAATACCGCCTGCATTAATAATAGCCATAGCATGAAGCCCTGATATAGAGGCAGTTTGTGCGTGAGTATATATGCCTTCAGGTAGCTGCTCTAGAACGGATGAAGCCGCCCATAAACTGTCCGTCACAGTGTGTAGTAATGCGACGCTGAGGTTTGGCCAGTCTTGCGCCAGTAGCGGTCATAGCGGCTGCACGCGGTACGCACAGCGCCGTGCTTGATGGAGTATGTGCTCGGTGCGTTCTACCTTGGCCTGCAAGACTTCCCTAAAAACGGCCAACTCCGCTCTACAGAAGCTCTGACAAGTAGATGCCGCAGCGCAAATGGGGCAGTGGTTCTCTATCAATACAAAGCTGCCATCTTCGCACTCTTCATATTCAGCCATATAGCCTTCATGCGAGCGTAACTGCGCAAGTTTGGCAATGCGGTCTTTGAGCGTAGTCAAACCCTGCAATTCACGGTGATACAACTCACGGCTTTGTTGCTCGCGCATATCTATCAAGCGATCTATAGCTTGTTCACCAAATGCCTGCCTCACGGTGTTGAGCAGTTGTATGGTGAGCTCAGAATGGGTATCTGGAAAACGCTGGTGGCCGGCTTCGGTCAATCGCCAATACTGACTAGGGCGACCTACGCCTTTGCTGTTTGAATCAGTTTCCACGACGACTAGTTCGGCAGCAGCCAGTTTTACAAATTGCTGTCGTGCGGCTTCAGCCGTAATACCCAACTGCTTACCCGCATCGGCAGCTTGTTGCGGGCCGCGTGTTTTTAGCAGGTGCAGTAAGCGATCGGCAGTAGATTGAGTAGGTTGTACGGTATTTTCCAAGGGTTTTCTTGACAAATTAAAGGTGCGTTTTTAATATTCAAAGCAAATGCTTGTTTAATTAATGTAGCGCATTACAGTGTCCTAGGCAACGTTGCATAGGGGCGTTATGTTGCCTGGAGAATATATGTCAGTTCATGACGGTAGTTGGGGGGATTTGCTATCTGGCAAGAACCTCGCTGGATCCATTGCGTTGGCGGGTGGGGTGGCTTTGCATGCCATCAATATTTATATAGCAACTACCGTCTTGCCTTCAGTGGTAAAGGACATAGGCGGTTTGGATCTGTATGCGTGGAACACGACGCTATTTGTAGTGGCGTCAATCTTAGGTTCCGCATTGACCGCAAAACTCTTAGCGACGGCTGGCTCTAGAGGGGCTTACGCCATAGCGGCTGTGCTATTTATGGCTGGTAGTGTGATCTGTGCGGCAGCGCCTACTATAGCGGTGATGTTATTGGGGCGCACATTACAAGGTGTAGGGGGCGGCTTTTTATTCGCGTTGGGCTACGCGATGATTAATAGCGTCTTTGAGCAGCGGCTATGGCCTAGAGCAATGGCACTGATTTCGGGGATGTGGGGTGTAGCCACCTTGTTTGGGCCTGCTATAGGCGGCATTTTTGCGCAACTGGATGCATGGCGCTGGGCGTTTGGGATGCTGGTGCCGGTGACCTTGGTGTATATGGTGCTGGTATGGCTAGTTTTACCGGCTCGCAGTCAAGAGAGGCTAGCGGCGAAAGCGCTTCCTGTGCCTCAGTTGTTGTTGCTGACAGTAGCTGTTTTAGCGGTGAGTGTAGGCAGTATGTCGCATGATCCAGTTTGGAACTTACTGGGGGTAGCAGTGGCTGCTGTCATGGTGGCCATGTTAGTGCGTCAAGAGTTCACCAGTAACCTGCGCTTATTGCCTAAGGATGCGTTGCGTATGCATTCACCGTTGTTAATGTTGTACCTGACGATGGGGTTACTCGTAATCGGTATGACTAGCGAAACGTTTGTGCCGTATTTCTTGCAGCTATTGCACGGCCAGTCGCCCTTGATCTCGGGTTATTTGGCGGCGCTAATGGCTGCTGGGTGGACGGTAGCAGAAATCTGGAGTTCTGGTTGGCAAGGCCGTGGTATACGTGCAGCAATCGTTAACGGCCCCGTGGTGGTGCTAGTGGGTATGGTGCTGTTGGCGTGTAGTGTGCCCTTGCATGGTCAAGGCGACTGGTTGATATTAGCGGCCATTTGTGTGGGCTTATCGTTGGTGGGTTTTGGTATAGGGTTGGGCTGGCCACATATGCTGACACGTATTTTGCAAGTCGCGCCTAGTGATGACAAAGATGCCGCAGCAACATCTATTACCACCGTACAGTTGTTTGCGACGGCATTGGGTTCTGCTTTGGCAGGTATGCTGGCAAACGTAGGTGGTTTGAATGTACCTGGCGGTGTAGCGGGTACGTCCAGTGCAGCAGGGTGGTTGTTTTGGGTGTTGGCCGCGGCTCCGTTGCTGGCAGTCTTTAGTGCGATACGGGTGTCGGCAGTACTCAAGCAGGAGCATGCTAGCTAAGTATTTGCGCATGTAGTATAGCAATGTCAAAAGCCCATCACATGATGGGCTTTTTAGGTTTTCTTAGCGTTATCTTGCTATAGCTATAGTGCTATTTGGTATTTGACGCTCATTTCTGTCTTGCCAGAGGGCACGGTTTCAGCAGTAGGTTCACCTTGCTGAGCGAAGCCCACCGTTGTTAGCACATAGGCTGAGGCAGGGTTGTCTATTACGGTGCGTGCGCGTAAATGCGTTAAGCCTAACTGTCGAGAAATTTCCATCGCCAATAGTAGGGCATGTTTAGATACTTTACGACCACGATGATTGGGGGCAACCCAGTAACCTATTTCGGCATCTGTGGCGGTGATATCAAAGAACACCATGCTGCCCAGAAACTCATCATTGTTGGCGTCGGCAATACTTAGTACGGCTAAAAAGCCAGCTTGTAAACCTTCTGCAATCACACCTTGAATCATGTCGCGCACAATCTCTGGTGTGTAGTGGTCTAAGGGTAAGTGGGCAAAACGTTTGACTGATGCATCTTCGGTGCCCGCTGCATAAGCCTCGGCATCGCTGTCTTGCATAGTACGAATGCAAATAGAGCCATCAGAGCAGGGCAAAATAGAAGAAAAAGAGAGTGGTGAGTGCTGAGGCATGTCTTGGAAAGTATTTATGTGGCAATAGAAAGGAGTTTGGTAAAATTTGGTCAACTATACCGTCATCGTACGGCCGATTTTTTAAGAAACTGTATGTCAAAAATAGCTGCATCATTTCCAGAATTCAGTGTACCTCACTATACGCTTAGACAAATTCAAGCGGACGATATAGGCGTCGTTTACCAAGGGCTTTCTGATCCTGAGGTCATCAAATACTATGCATTGAGTTATGACAGCCTAGAAGCTACTGAAGTGCAAATGCAGTGGTTTGAGCAGATTGTGGCTGAAGATCAGGGTATCTGGTGGGGGATTGCTCGCGCAGACAACAACGAGTTAGTAGGAGCGTGTGGCTTCTACGATTGGGATCACACACATCGCAGTACTGAGCTAGGTTATTGGTTACTGCCAGCCTATTGGGGCAACGGTATTATGAAAGCGAGTTTGCCCGTCATCATGCGCTATGCCTTGGATGTGATGAAGGTGCATCGCATACATGCTGACGTAGAAACTGAAAACCCAGCTAGCTGGCAATTACTAGAAAAGTTGGGATTTACCCGTGAAGGCATGCTGCGCGATGTGGAGTGTAAAGACGGGCGGTTTTTGAGTTTGTATAAATACAGTGTGTTGTCTACGGATGCAGCGGTGCAGGGCCTGAGATAGGCGGTGAAAACGCTTGAGTACACCGTAAGGCAGCATCATAGAAAACGGGGTCAGATACTATCATCTGACCCCGTTTTTTAGCGGATAACTAGTAGGTACTACAGTAGTAAACGCTTAGATAACTGGTGCACCATGCTGGGTGATGATTTCCAGTATGCCGTTGATCACGAATTGGATCCCCATGCAGACCAGCAAAAAGCCCATAACACGAGCAATCGCCTGCACACCACCTTCACCCAAGAATTTGTTGATGCTGTTAGCGCTGCGTAAGCACACCCAGAACAACAAGCCCAAGAGCAAAAATACGATGATAGGAGCCAGTATTAATGTCAGTGTGCTGTAGTGCACTGCATCGGACTGCATTGTAGCGGTGGCGCTGATAATAAATGCGATGGTGCCGGGGCCAGCAGTACCAGGTAATGCCAAGGGAACAAAAGCAATGTTGACGGCTTTACGCTGTGCCAACGCATCGGCATTGGCTTCGGCTTCAGGCATGTCATTGGTGTCTTGCGTGGGGAACAGCATAGTGAAGCCAATAAAGGCCACAATCAGGCCACCAGCAATACGCAAGCCGGGGATAGAAATCCCAAACGAATGCATGACCCACTGCCCTGCAAAGTACGTCACCAGCATAATCATGACTACATAAATAGCCGCTTGATTGATTTGCCTGTTACGTTCTTGAAGGGGGATATGACGGCCTAGCGATAGCAGCAATGTCATAGAGGTTAACGGGTTGGCCAAGGGCAGCATAAGGGTAAGGCCAAGCCCGACGACGGTGAATAGCTCTATCAGTTGATCCATAAATAAGCAGGTAGAAAATAGTCAAAGAAAAGGTGTTGCGATGGGCTTAGATGATGCAAGCACCACCCTCACAATCATTGCTAGGCTCTATTTCTTCCTGATTTTCAATGAACTCTTGGTGTTTCTGATTGAGCTTTCTTTCGGTCTCTTCGTCTAGTTCAAAGTCAAAGTTATCAATATCCATTTTTTCACCTAAGCAGAGTTGAGTTCTGGCTCAAGTATAGGTGATTTGTAGTCGCCGGGTCATGCTTCTGCGTGACGGTAGGTAACCTGTGTGGCTCGCTAAGTCGTGTGTTAATTTACGGTGTCGGTGTTTTGATTACTCATTTAGAAGGCATACATTTTGGACTATCAAGTGGACCCACACCCCTCTTATGCAGAAATGAATAGGCTGTGGTTAGCGGCATGGAAAACTGAGGTGCCCGCTGAGATCAAGCGTATATTGTTGCGTAGCCTTACGCATGTGGGGGCATACCGTGAGGGCGTGTTAGTGGGTTTTGTGAACGTGGCTTGGGATGGTGGTATACACGCTTTTATTTTAGACACATGTGTACATCCAGACTGTCGTAGGCAGGGTGTGGCAACTGGATTAGTGAGAATGGCTACTGCGGTGGCAAAGCAACGAGGTGCGCATTGGCTGCATGTGGATTATGAACCCCATTTGCAGGGGTTTTATCAAGTGTGCGGTTTCAGGTCATCTGCGGCTGGAGTGATGGATTTGACTTGCGTTGAGCCGTAAAAAAGCCCCTGTTCTTTTCAGAGTAGGGGCTAATAATAAGCAACGAAAGTTAGGCAAGAGGCCTAGAACATGCGTGCTGGCTTTTTGAACAATACATACAACAAGGCAACTACGCACACAGCAAACAAACCCATGCCCCAGAGCGCATATTCCACACCTAGCAGTTCTACGCGTGCATCCATGCAGGTAGCGTAAATGCCGAACAGTGATGGGAATTGGCTTTCCAAGCCCGATTGGGTCATGATGCGGTCTGCTAAGGTTTGATCGCAAGAGAAGCTTAACGATGCCACGCTGTATTGGTGCCATGCGGCCCAAATGCCGCTTGCTGCGAGCAATGCACTGAGTAGCGTGAGCAGTTTAGCGATAACGTTAATATTGAGCTTCGCCGCTATGCCTGCAAATAAGCAGCCTACGCCTACAGCAATAAGCATCAAACGTTGTAGTACGCACCACGCGCAAGGGCGCATGCCGAACATGTGTTGAGAAACCAGAGCTATAGCCAGTGCCAAGAAACACAGTCCAGATAGCAGGAACAGCAGTTTAGTAGAGGTATTGTTCATTATTGAATCAAGAAAAGGCTGAAAGAGGTCACTGGGTAGCTTTGGCGGCTTCAATAAGTAGATTTAACACCAGATCATGCACGCCGTCCCACACAATTTGCACACCCAAGCAAAGTAGGATGAATGCAGATAAGCGCATGAGTACCGCAGTGCCGGTGGTGCCTAGCTTATAAAGAAACTGCGATGCAAAACGTAAGCACATGTATACGATTATGGCGGCGGCAGCGATGGCTGTAATGGAACCCGTTAGTTTGCTGGCGGTTAGGATAGTGGTGGAGTCGTGCAGCGTTACGCCCACAGTTAATGCGGCAGAAATAGAGCCTGGTCCACATAGCATGGGGAATGTGAGCGGATAAAATGCTTTGGAGCGCACTTTTTCAAATGAATATTGCTCCACCATATCTTGGGCGTGGCTAGTATCTGGGTCGGTCGCAACCACTAGATTCCACGCAGTCACAATCACCAGCAGCCCACCGCCTATGCGGATGATAGGCAATGAAATACCAAACAAATCCAGTACCAAGTTACCAGCAACCAATGCGATAGCCAGCATGATGAAAATGTTCACGCATACGCGTTTTGCCAACTCATTACGAGCGGGCGTGGAGGCACCTTCGGTCAGCGTCAAAAAAATAGGTGCCGCGGCCGGTGGATTAAGCATGGGTAGCAGGGTGGCAATAGTAAACAGAAAACTTCTGCCAAAATCCAACCATAAGACTGAATCGGTCATTTACGTAAAAACCTGATGATTAAAGCGTTTCGGCGAGTTGCCGCTCGAAATTCTTGAAGTGTGTTTGTTGTTGTAAGTTTTCGCTGTAAAGCAAAAAGCTGTCTTCTACCCGTTGGCCTAAGGTCATAATTTTGGCGGATTTTAGATTGATACCGTTGCTGACAAAGACTTTAGCGAGACTATACAACAGTCCTTTGCGATCGCTAGTGACTATTGTCAGTTTCCATAGATGATTGCCGCGCAAGCTCAGCTCGAAGGTGGGCGTAATGGGGAAGGCCCTAGCCTGTGCTTCGTAGGGGGCAATGTAATCCGTAGGTTCTGGCTCTTCGGCTGTAGGTGTTTGTTGCAGCCAATGCTCTAAGCTGTGTTTTAAACGTTGTGCGAAACCTGGTTGCTGAGCAGTTTCGGCAGGCACTTCTACTACGAAGGTGTCTAGAGCCCAGTGATGCTGGGTGGTATAGATGCGAGCGTCTTGAATACCTAAGCCATTTTGATCGAAAAACTGGCACAACTGCATGAATAAATCAGATCTGTCAGGGGCATAAACCATGACCTGATGTAGATGGTCATTGCCCAATGCGTGCACCGACGCATAGGCAAAATTGGCCTGCTCCCAAATGGGACATAGCTCATGACTGTGCCAAATAATGTCTTCACTATCGTGGCGTAGGAAGTAATCGGTATCCAATACACCCCAGAAGCGTTGAACAGCGTCTAGTTCTAGGCCGCGTTCCAGTAGCTGATTTTGTGCTGCTTGTTTACGCTGTGCGAGGAAGCTGCCAGCAGGCAAGGTGTTTTGATGACGTAAGGCTTTATGTGTCAGGTGGTACAGGTCATCCAGAAGTTTGGCTTTCCAGGTATTCCAAATATTTGGGTTGGTGCCTTTAATATCGGCAATTGTCAGCATGTATAACGCATCTAGCGTATGCATATTAGGCAGATGGCTGGCAAACTCTTGCACGACGGTAGGGTCGTAGATGTCCCGCTTTTGAGCAACTAGCGACATTTGCAAATGTTCTTGTACCAAAAATACGACTAGGGTGGTTTGCTCTTCGGTTAGTTCATGTTCGCGACAAAACTGCAGTGCGTCGTCCGCGCCTAGCTCAGAATGATTGCCGCCACGCCCTTTGGCAATGTCATGAAAAAGGGCTGCAATGTACAGTACCCAATAATCTTGGAAATCGGTAGCCAGTTCGGCTGCTAAAGGATGTTCATTGGCATGGTCAGCCATGGTGAATCGACGCAGATTACGAATCACCATCAGCGTATGTTGATCCACCGTGTACGTGTGGAACAGATCATGCTGCATTTGCCCGACGATACGCCTAAAGGGAGGCAGATAGCGCGGCAAAATGTTCAGCATGGTCATCAAACGCAGCGCGTGTAACATGCCGCGAGGTTGCTGCAAAATCTGTATAAACAGTTGGCGATGTTCAGGCTGGCTGCGGAAACGCTCGTCAATCAGCCTACGATGATGCCAGATGGCTCTCAGTGTAGAAGCGGTCATGCCCTGCAACTGAGGTTGCTGCTGTAAGTGTAAGAAGCTGCGAAACAGCAAAGCGGGTTGCTGTGGCAATAACTCTGGCTCACGCAGGTGTAAGCGGTGGTTCAGAATCTCGAAATCATTATCTAGAAACTGAGGTAAGGCGTCTGGTGCTGGTAATAAATGCTCTTCAAGTTCTTGCATGAAGATCAGATTTAACTGCGACACCACGCGAGCAGCCCAGTAATAACGCTGCATCAGCACTTCGCTGGCTAACCGCCCATCGGTATCTTGAAAACCATAGAGTTTGGCCAATCTAGGCTGTAAATCAAACAGCAATCGGTCTTCACGGCGTTCGCAAAGTAGATGTAGCTCTACACGCAACCGCATAAAGGCAATACTGACTCGTTTAATAGCGCGCAGTTCAGCGTCATCTAATAAACCTGAATGTGCAATATCTGACCAGGTATCGCCCAAGCCCGCCGCTTTAGCTATCCAAAACAATACTTGTAAGTCGCGTAAGGCGCCAGGCGATTCTTTGCAGTTGGGCTCTAATGCGTAGGCGGTACCTTGATAGCGCAGGTGACGTTGACGCATTTCAGCCCGTTTGGCCAAAAAGAAGGCTTGGGGATTTAACGCATCATGCAATTGCTGCTGCAGCTCTCTCACTAGAGGCACAGACCCACACACCCAACGAGCATCTAATAGTGATGTTTGGGTGGTGATGTCTGTGCGTGCTTCACTGACACATTGCGCAACCGTGCGTACAGCGTGCGCCGCTTTAAGGCCGGTGTCCCACAGCGAGGCAATTAACTGCTCAACGCCTGCAGCCATGTTAGGCGTAGGAGTGCTGGGGAGTAGTATAAGAATATCCAGATCAGACTCTGGGTATAACTCTTTGCGGCCGTAACCGCCTACGGCGCAGACAGCGCACTCTTCAGGTAGGGCGGCGCGTGCAAAAAGCTTTTTGAGCGTTTGGTCTGCGATTTGACTTAGTCGGCGCAGCAACGGCTCAGCGCGATGATTGCGCTGAAACCGTTCTATGGCTTTACGGCGTCGTTGCTGATGACGTGCGCGTATAGCGGCGATGGCCATGATGTGCTTAAGCTTGGTGGCCTTTTACAAAGGCTGGTGGGGCTGGCATATCAGGCGAAATGGTCAGAACTTCGTAGCCAGTTTCGGTAACCAGAATGCTGTGCTCCCACTGTGCCGACAGGCTGCGGTCACGAGTCACTACAGTCCATTGGTCAGGCAGGGTACGAATATCGCGACGACCAGCGTTGATCATGGGCTCAATAGTGAAAATCATGCCGGGTTTCAGCTCTACACCAGTACCGGGTTTGCCGTAATGCAACACTTGTGGATCTTGGTGGAATTTTTGGCCAATGCCGTGACCGCAATATTCACGCACTACAGAGTAGTTTTTAGACTCGGCGTGTTGTTGAATTGCATGACCAATATCGCCCAAACGTATGCCGGGTTTGACCATATCAATACCCAGCCACATGCATTCGTATGTGGTTTCTACCAAGCGTTTTGCCAAAATGGAAGGCTCGCCAATGTAATACATACGGCTTGTATCACCAAACCAACCATCTTTGATAACCGTAACGTCAATATTCAGAATGTCGCCGTTTTTCAACGCTTTATCGCCGGGGATGCCGTGACAAATAACATGGTTAACAGAGGTGCAGATGGCGCCAGGGAAGGGCGGATAGCCAGGGGGCGCGTAGCCCACGGTGGCTGACTCTACATGTAGGGTGTTGGTGATGAAGTCTTTGCAGAGCGCGTCCAATTCAGCCGTAGTAATGCCAGCACGTACGTGTGTACCTAGGAAGTCCAGGGTGGCTGCTGCGGCCTGGCAGGCAGCGCGCATTTTATCTAAATCAGCGGGATCGGAAACAATAATACTCATGATGACTTGAATTAAAGCGTTTAAAAATAGTAAAATTACGGACTTACCCGTATTTCGCCACTAGTCTTTACTTATTGTATAGCTTTTGAGAGAGTCTTGCGGCGGCAACAGGTAAGACTTTTATTTATGTAAATCGCGTGCCCATTTGTCTCGGGGTGTCTGGAAGATTGCCTAAGCTTTAGTGCAAGATCCCTGCCGGATACTGAATGGGTACAAGACCTAACCCTTGTGAGAACAGCATGTCTTTAATGCGTGAAATGTTGGAAGCCGGCGTACACTTCGGCCACCAAACCCGTTTCTGGAACCCAAAAATGGCTCAGTACATTTTTGGTCAACGTAACCGTATCCACATCATCAACCTGGAAAAAACGGTTGTCAACTTCATCGACTCTCAGAAGTTCATCACTCAACTGGTAGCTCGTGGTGGTAGCGTTCTGTTCGTAGGTACTAAACGCGCTGCGCGTGAATTGGTAGCTGCTGAAGCTGAACGTTGCGGTATGCCATACGTAGACAGCCGTTGGCTGGGCGGTATGATGACCAACTTCAAAACAGTTAAAACTTCTATCAAACGTCTGAAAGACATGGAAGCTCAAGTGGCCGATGGCGCACTGGAGCGCATGACTAAGAAAGAAGGTCTGCTGTTTGAGCGTGAGTTGGAAAAACTGCACAAATCCATCGGCGGTATCAAAGACATGAACAAGCTGCCTGACGCACTGTTCGTGATCGACGTTGGTTACCACAAAATTGCTGTGGCAGAAGCTCGCACACTGGGTATCCCAGTTGTGGCAGTTGTTGATACCAACCACTCCCCAGATGGCTTGACTAAAGTTATTCCTGGTAACGATGACTCCGCCAAAGCTATTGCGTTGTACGCACGTGGCATGGCTGATGCCGTTCTGGAAGGCCGTAATCAAGCTCTGAGTGGTTTGGTTGAAGGCATCCGCGAAAACGAAGAATTCGTTGAAGTGGAAGAAGTTGAAGTTGTCGAAGAAGCCGGCAACGAAGAGTAATCTCTTCACCTAAACCCTGCCTCGTGCAGGTGGCGACTGTTCGAATCCTGATCCCTGAATGGTCGCCGCTTAGAATTTCATCGGCCCTGGTTCGCCAGGGCTCGTGTTTACCGAATTGGAGAATATCGTGGCTCAAATCTCAGCATCGATGGTTAAAGAACTGCGCGAAAAAACTGACGCGCCAATGATGGAGTGCAAAAAAGCGCTGGTTGAAACTGATGGCGATATGGCCAAAGCTGAAGAGCTGCTACGTGTAAAACTGGGCAGCAAAGCAAGCAAAGCCGCATCCCGTGTGACAGCTGAAGGCTTGGTAACTGTATTCATTGCTGAAGACGCCAAAAAAGGTGCCGTAGTTGAAGTTAACTGCGAAACCGACTTCGTAGCCAAAAACGATGACTTCATCAACTTCGTAAACGAAGTGGCTAAGTTGGTTGCAGAAAACAACCCAGCAGACGTAGAAGCTTTGGCTGCATTGCCTCTGAATGGCGCTACAGTTGAAAGCGTACGTGCAGAGTTGATCGGCCGTATTGGCGAAAACATGACTATCCGTCGCTTCAAACGTTTTGAAACAGCGAACAAGCTGGCTCAATACGTGCACGGTGGCCGTATCGCTACATTGGTTGAATTCGCCGGTGACGACGAAGTTGGTAAAGACTTGGCTATGCACATCGCTGCAACACGTCCTAAAGCATTGGATGCATCCGGTGTTGACGCTGCTGACATCGAAACAGAGCGTTCCGTTGCTTCTCAGAAAGCTGCTGAATCCGGCAAGCCAGAAGAAATCGTTAAGAAAATGGTAGAAGGTTCCGTTGCCAAATTCTTGAAAGAAGTGACTCTGTTGTCCCAGCCTTTCGTGAAAAACGACAAACTGACTGTAGAGCAAATGCTGAAAGAGCAGGGCGCTCAAATCACTGGCTACGCTTTGTTTGTAGTAGGTGAAGGTATCGAACGTCGTAACGAAGACTTCGCTGCTGAAGTTGCTGCTGCTCAAGCTGGCAACTAATACGAAACAGTGACAGATTTTAATTCTGTTTCGTTTTTTTCGGCAGGCGCCATAGACTGGCGCCTGCCATTGTGTTTTACTGCATTAAATTTCATCAGTACCTATGTCTGGAAGCCCTGCCATGAATACCCCTCTCTATAAACGTATTCTGCTTAAATTATCTGGTGAAGCGCTAATGGGGGAAGATGCCTTTGGCATTAACCGCGCCACCATCATGCGCATGACAGAGGAAATCTCCGAAGTCGTTGCGATGGGTGTTCAGGTTGGTATCGTAATTGGTGGCGGTAATATCTTCCGAGGTATTGCTGCAGGTGCGCAAGGTATGGACCGTGCCACTGCTGATTACATGGGAATGATGGCCACCGTAATGAACGCACTGGCTTTGCAAGATGCGTTGAAAAATCGTGGTCTGGATGCGCGCGTACAATCCGCTCTGAATATCGAGCAGGTGGTAGAGCCTTACATCCGTCCCAAAGCCTTGCGCTATCTAGAAGAAGGCAAGGTGGTGGTATTTGCTGCTGGTACCGGTAACCCGTTCTTTACAACGGATACTGCTGCAGCGTTGCGTGGCGCAGAAGTGGGTGCGGAAATTGTGCTGAAAGCAACCAAAGTAGACGGTATTTACAGCGCAGACCCGAACAAAGACCCCGGTGCTACGCGTTATGCGCGTATTAGCTTTGATGAAGCTATTGTGCGTCGTCTTGAAGTCATGGATGCTACAGCTTTTGCGTTGTGTCGTGATCGAAAACTTCCTATCAAAGTGTTCTCCATCAACAAACTTGGCGCGCTGACTCGCGCAGTATGTGGTGAAGACGAGGGTACTTTGGTACACGTTTGATACAGGAATTCAACAATGAGTTTGTCTGAAATTCGTAGTTCGGCCGAGAGTCGCATGAAGCGCTCTTTGGAGGCGCTGCAAGTTAGTTTGGGTAAGATTCGTACAGGCCGTGCTCACGCAGGTTTGTTGGATCACGTGATGGTTGAATACTATGGTTCGGATGTACCAGTAGGGCAAGTCGCTAACGTTAGCGTTGCGGATGCTCGTACATTGAGCCTGCAAGTTTGGGAAAAGCATATGGCTCAAGCAGTGGACAAAGCCATACGTGAATCTGATTTAGGTCTGAACCCAATTCTGTTGGGTGAAACTATTCGTGTACCTCTACCAGCATTGACCGAAGAGCGTCGTCGTGACCTGACCAAAGTGGTTCGTGGTGATGGCGAAGACTCTAAAGTTGCTGTACGCAACCTGCGTCGCGAAGCTAACGATGCGGCTAAACGTCTTCTGAAAGACAAAGAGATTTCTGAGGATGATGATCGTCGTTTCCAAGATGAAATTCAGAAGTTGACGGATAAGTTCATTGCTGAAATCGATAAGTTGATTGCAGCAAAAGAACAAGAAGTCATGACGGTTTAAACCGTTATACAGGTGTGGCCCATGTCTAAAAGCTCTACGCAATCCATACCGGACTACAGTGCTGTCCCGCGCCATTTGGCGATTATCATGGATGGCAATGGTAGGTGGGCCACCCGCCGCATGCTTCCCCGCACAGCAGGTCACATACGTGGCATGCAGGCAGTACGCCGTGCGGTAGAAGCTTGTGGTAAAGCTGGTGTGGAGTATCTAACGCTGTTTGCTTTCAGTTCCGAAAACTGGCGCCGACCACAGGAAGAAGTATCCCTATTGATGCGACTTTTTGTGCAAACGCTGGAAAAAGAAGTAGGCAAGCTCCGCAAACAAGGTGTGCGCTTGCGCGTGATTGGCGATTTGTCTGCCTTCGAACCACGTCTGCAAGAGCTGATTCGTCAAGCCGAAGAAAGCACGCAACATAATACAGCGTTACAACTTACTATTGCGGCCAACTACGGTGGTCGTTGGGATATTCTTCAAGCAACTCGCCGCTTATTGGCCGAGCATCCTGAACTGGCACAGTCGCCAGAGTCTTTGGATGAAGAAATGCTATCCCCCTATCTTTCCATGTCTTTTGCTCCCGAACCGGATTTGTTCGTCCGTACAGGTGGTGAGCAACGTATTTCTAATTTTCTAATCTGGCAGTTGGCTTATACCGAGCTGTACTTTACAGATAGTTATTGGCCAGATTTTGATGCCGATGCGTTAACCCGTGCCTTTGAATGGTACGCTGGTAGAGAGCGTCGCTTCGGCCGCACAAGTGCCCAACTGGCAGGGCGCTAATCTTTTAAAGGTGTAGAGATTATGTTGAAGCAGCGGGTAATAACAGCTGTCGTGCTGATTGCTGTACTGTTGGTGGCCATGATCTTACCGTCCAAATGGCCGCTAGCCTTGCTGTTAACCATTATTGCTGCCAGCGCTGTCTGGGAGTGGTTGCGTTTGTCGTGGCCTGAGCATTCAGCGTGGTTGGCGCCTGGCTTAGGTTTTCTCTCTTTTCTCGCGATGTTGGCCCTCTTGGTGGGTTGGCAGCCTGTGGAGTTGCAGCCATGGGCTGATGCAATACGCGCGCAGTTCTTTATGATCCTGCTTCCCTTGGTGGTGCTCTATTGGGTGATAGGGGTAAGTTTGATGCTGGGTTTCGCCCAAGTGGATCATCCATCTGCGAAGCCAGCGCTAAGCGTCTTTGGTGTGGTGGCGGTGTTGGTGGCCTGGGCGTCACTGAACGAAATGCTGCAATACCGTAATGCCTGGTATTTGCTGTCCATGATGGCCATCGTTTGGGTGGCAGATATTGCTGCGTATTTTTGTGGTCGTGCCTTTGGGAAGGCAAAATTGGCGGTGCGTATTAGCCCCGGAAAAACGTGGGCAGGCTTCGTGGGTGGCGTGATTGGTGTGGTGATTTACATCGTGTTGACTGCCCAAATTGATGGCAGTTATGCGCATGCTCTAACCGTGCGTTGGTCGTGGCCGCTGGTTATTCTGATTGCAGCAGGATTGGCTGCGCTATCTGTAATGGGTGACTTGTTTGAGTCATTGTTGAAACGTCGTGCAGGCGTAAAAGACTCCAGCAATCTGTTACCCGGACATGGTGGTGTATTTGACCGTATTGATGCGTTGATTCCCGTGGCACCAGTCGCTTTGCTGCTGGGTGGTCCATTCTTGGAAGTTGCTAAGCTGGTGCATTGATTATGGAATTTCAACGTGTGTGTGTGTTGGGCTCTACCGGCTCCATAGGTTGTAGCACCTTGGACGTGATTGCTCGTCATCCGGAAAAGATGGCTGTGTATGCGTTAACAGCGCATCGCAGCATGCAGCAATTAGCCGAGCAGGTCAGAAAATATCAGCCTGCAGTCGTGGTAGTGCCTACTGACGAAGCTGCGGCTGAGTTTGTGCAGTATTTGGGGCAGGGAGTAGCTAAACCTGAGGTGCGTATTGGTAGCCAAGCGTTGGTGCAAACAGCATCCGATGCTTCTGTTACTACAGTGATGGCGGCGATTGTTGGTGCGGCGTGTTTAGAGCCTGTATTAGCGGCGGCGTATGCGGGCAAGCGTATTTTGCTGGCGAATAAAGAAGCGCTGATCACAGCGGGTCAGCTCTTTATCGACGCCGTAAAAACGGGTAAAGCTGAGCTCATTCCTATTGATAGCGAACACAGCGCTATTTACCAGTGCTTGCCTGAGCGCATACGCAAAGATGTGCCGGCCCCCGCAGATCAAACCATTCGCAGGTTGTTAGTTACCGCTTCCGGTGGACCATTTAGAACATGGGCGCCTGAACTGTTGTCGTCGGTTACACCAGAGCAGGCGTGTGCTCACCCGAATTGGAGTATGGGCAGGAAGATTTCTGTAGACTCCGCAACTATGGTCAATAAGGGCTTGGAAGTTATAGAAGCGCATTGGCTGTTTGGTATGCCTGCCGATCAAATTCAAGTGTTAGTGCATCCACAAAGCATGATCCACTCTATGGTGGAGTATGTGGATGGCTCAGTGTTGGCTCAGTTGGGGCAACCTGACATGCGTACACCAATTGCCTATGGGTTAGGGTGTGCTGAGCGTATACAGAGCGGTGTAGGCCTGCTAGAACTGTCTACCTTGGGGCGTTTAGACTTCGAGGAACCTGACTTTCAACGCTTCCCTTGTTTGAAGCTGGCGTTTGATGCGTTGCGTAGTTCGCAGGTGGCCTGTATTACGCTGAATGCGGCAAACGAAGTGGCTGTAGAACATTTCTTAAACCGTAAGATTGCTTATACCGATATCGTGAAAATTATCGCCGAAAGCATAGAAAAAATTACGGCATTACCAAATGTGGTATTGGACTCGTTGGAAGCTATTTTGCATATAGACCAGCGAGCACGTGAACAGGCACGTAGTTTGTGCGCTGTGACAGTCTAGCGGGTTGACGAACTAGGATTGCGTTGAGTGGTCACTGTTATTGCTTTTATTGTTGCCATTGGCTTATTGGTCACTATTCATGAGCTAGGCCATTATTGGGTGGCACGCTGGTGTGGCGTACATGTAGAGCGCTTTTCGTTTGGTTTCGGCAAAGTACTCTTTAAGCGCACAGATAAGAACGGCTGCGAATGGGCATTTTCAGCCTTGCCGCTAGGCGGCTATGTCATGATGCGTAATGAGCCACCTGAGCACGCTACAGCGGCTGAAGAAGCATCTGCCTATAACAATAAAAGTTTGTTGCAGCGTTCGGCGATTACCGTAGCTGGGCCTGTAGCCAACTTGCTGCTAGCAATCATTCTCTATGCAGTTATAGGTGCAGTGGGTAGCGAAGAGCCTGCGCCCATTATGGGGGCTGCGCCTGAGCATAGTGTTGCTGCCTCAGCGCATATACCAGAGGGTAGTGTGATTACTGCCGTGGATGGCCATGCTATTGCTTCTTGGACGCAGTTTCGCTGGCAAATGATGGATGCGTTGTCCTCTGGGCGACGTATTAGTCTAGAAGCGACCGACCCATCAGGAGCAAGTGCAGCGTACGACATTGATTTGCCTAAAGTACAAATTGATCCTGATAAGCCTGATGTGTTAGGTGAGGCAGGCTTTGTATTGATGCCAGGTACGCCCGTTGTTAAAAGTGTGGTGAAAGAGGGTAGTAGCGCAGGTGATGCCGGTGTGCAGGCAGGAGATTTGATCTTAGCGGTTAATGATCAGCGCTATCAAACTGCGGACCAATTCGTTGCAGCCATTCAGAAAGTGCCAGGCCAAACCATTACGTTCACGATTCAGCGTGGTGATGACACTGTCCGTATACCAGTCGTCGTTGATGCATATGATGCTGATGGCACGACAGTTGGTCGCGTGGGATTGCGTGTGGGCAATGCGTTGCCAATGGTAACGGTGCGTTATGGTGTGTTAGACAGCATACAGCGCGGTTTTAGCCGTACAGTAGACACCTTATGGATGTCTATCAAGATGATTGGCCGTATGCTGGTGGGTGAGGTTTCAGTGAAAAACCTCAGTGGCCCAGTCTCTATTGCAGATTATGCTGGTCAGAGTGCGAGTATTGGCGCAATTGCCTACTTAAATTTCCTAGCATTGATCAGTATTAGTATAGGATTGTTAAATCTTTTGCCCATACCCATGCTGGATGGGGGGCATTTGCTGTATTATGCGATCGAAGCTGTCCGAGGCCGTCCTCTATCAGAGGAGTGGCAAGCTCGCGGAAGAGCCATAGGATTGGGTATACTTGCATTCTTTATGGTGCTGGCGTTTACAAATGACTTTACGCGCCTTTTCAGTTAGCCGTCCATAGCTTAAAATTCAACCCCATTAAGATCAACCAAGGATTCACAGGATGTCGTTACGCCGTAAACCAAAATTTACTTTGCGTACTTTGCCTTTTTTGGTGGCCTCGCTGCTGGCTCCCGCTTTGGCAAATGCTTTTACCCCTTTTGTTGTGCGCGACATTCAGGTGGAAGGTATTCAACGGGTAGATCCCGGTGCGGTGTTTAGCTACCTGCCAGTGAAAGTGGGTGAAGAGTTCGATGAAACTAAAGCAAGTGAAGCTATTCAGCGTCTGTATGCTTCAGGTTTCTTTAGTGATGTGACTGTGGATACTAACGGTGATGTGTTGGTGATTACCGTTGCTGAGCGTCCTACCATCGCGTCGGTGACCTTTAACGGTATGCGTGAGTTTGATGCCAAGGCGATTACACAGTCGTTGTCGCAGGTTGGTTTTGGTGAAGGTCGTATTTTCGACCGCTCTATGCTGGAGCGCGCCGAATTCGAATTGAAGCAGCAATACCTGAGTAAAGGTAAATACAGCGTTGAAATTACGCCAATCATTACACCTTTGCCACGTAACCGCGTAGGTATCAGTTTTGACGTGTTTGAAGGTGATCTGGCGAAGATTCAAGAGATCAACATTGTTGGTAACAAAGAAGTCAGCACTGGCACCTTGCTAGATCTGATGGATTTGACAACTCCAGGCATGATGACTTGGTATACCGGCAGTGATAAGTATTCCAGAGAAAAACTGGAAGGTGATATGGAGCGTATCCGTTCTTATTACCTAGACGAAGGTTATTTGGAATTTTCTTCTGAGCCTCCACAGGTTTCGATTTCCCCAGATCGTGAAGGTATTTTCGTTACGCTGACCGTGAACGAAGGCAAACCTTACACTGTAACGGATGTGAAATTAGCCGGTGATTTGCTGGGTATGGAAGACGAAATCCAGCAACTGGTGACAGTAAAGGCCAATGAGCGTTTCTCTGCTGAGAAAACCAACGAAACGGCTAAAGCGATTAGCGACTACTTGGGCACATTGGGTTATGCGTTTGCTAACGTGAACCCTCACCCTGTATTGGATCGCGAAAATAACACTACTGATTTGACCTTCTACGTGGATCCTGGCCGCCGTGTATATGTGCGCCGTATTCAAGTGGGTGGTAACGTTCGTACCCGTGACGAAGTTGTGCGTCGTGAAATGCGTCAAAGCGAAGCCGCTTGGTACGATTCCGACAGTATTAGCGCCTCCCGCGATCGTATTGACCGTTTGGGTTACTTTAACGAAGTAGACGTTACTACATCGCCAGTGCCTGGTTCACCTGACCAGGTAGACGTAAACGTTAACGTGAAAGAAAAACCCACCGGTATGATTAACCTGGGTGTGGGTTACGGCTCTACAGATAAAGTAATGTTGTCTGCGGGTATTAGCCAAGACAATATTTTTGGTAGCGGTAATAGCTTGTCGTTGCAGGTAAATACCAGCAAGACCAACCGTTCTGCCATTATTTCGCACACTGATCCTTACTGGACACAAGACGGTGTTAGTAAAACTACATCGTTGTACTACCGCCGTACCACCCCTTACGACACACGTGGCTATAGTGATGGTGATTACCAGGTGACCGCCTACGGTTTGGGTATGAACTTTGGTGTGCCTATTTCCGAATACGATCGTATCTTTGTTGGTATGAACTTCGAGCACAACAAGATCGGTAGGTATGACGAGAAATACATGCCACAGGCTTACCAAGACTTTGTAAAAGAGTATGGCAAAGGCACGAATGCATTGATCTTTAACTTGGGTTGGTCCAAAGATACGCGTGACAGCGCTTTGGCACCTACTCGAGGTGGTTACACTCGCTTGTCTGCTGACTTCTCTACGCTAGACTTGCGTTATTATTTGTTAAGTGCTCAACAGCAGTACTACCTGCCGCTTAGCCGATCTACTACACTGGCCTTTAACGGTATGGTTGACTACGGTAGGTCATATGGTAGTAAAGCGTTCCCAATCATTAAATCCATGTATGGTGGTGGTATAGGTTCGGTACGTGGTTACGAAGGTGCGTCTTTGGGCCCACGTGATAGCTTAACAAACGACTATCTGGGTGGCTCACGACGTATTGTTGGTAACGTACAGTTGTATCTGCCGTTCCCAGGAGCATCTCGTGATCGTACATTGCGCTGGTTCATCTTTGGTGACGTGGGTAGGGTAGATAACTCCGATGGCTCATGCATGAAAGGCTCTAAGGGCCATACGGCAGAGGATCCATGCGGTTGGAAATACTCCGCTGGTATTGGTTTGTCGTGGCAATCCCCTATGGGTCCATTGCAGTTGTCATACGGTAGAGCACTGAACTCCAAACCAGGTGATGATAAACAAGCGTTCCAGTTCCAGATTGGTACCGCGTTTTAAATTCCTGTAATTAATGGCACAATTAACTTTTTAGCAGCGTTATTAGCAAGGTAGATTTACATGTCGTCTAAATTCGCGTTTAAACTTTCAGCAGTTGGCAGCCAATTGGTTCGCCGCAATCGTACTGCGCTTATGGCTGCTGTCTTGGGTGTGTCGGCCATCGTGGCTACACCTGTAGTGCAAGCGCAAACCAAAATTGGTTTTGTGAGTACAGAGCGCATTCTGCGTGACTCCAAACCAGCATTGGCTGCACAGCAAAAAATCGAATCTGAATTCAAGCGTCGTGACGAAGAGTTGCAGCGTTTGGCGAACCAACTGCGTGATGATGCAGTGAAATTCGACAAAGATGCGCCAGTAATGTCCGAAACAGACCGTATTCGTCGTGAGCGTCAGCTTACAGACATGGATGCAGATCTGCAGCGCAAACGTCGTGAATTCCAAGAGGATTTCAACCGTCGCCGTAACGAAGAGTTTTCTGCGATCGTGGAAAAAGCGGATGCCGCTATCCAGCGTATTGCTGAGACCCAAGGTTACGATCTGATCATCCAAGATGCAGTGACAGTAAACCCACGTGTAGACATCACGGAAGAAGTACTGACCGCATTGGGTAATTAATACATAATGCCAGTATTGTTAGCGTCCGATAGGGCGCCTTCATTAGAACAGCTACTCGGCATCGTACAAAAAGCCGGACTACCTTGTAGTCTGGCTCCCAGCAAAGAGCCCGTTCCACGTATACAGGGACTGGGCTCTTTGCTTCATGCCGGGCCTAGCGAGTTAAGCTTCTTGTCGAACCAGAAGCTAAAAGGGCAACTAGCCACTACAGAGGCCGCTGCGGTCATTCTAACGACTGCAGACTACCAGTCTTTGGATAGTGAACCACGTTTTGCGGTGGTGTTGTGTGAGCAGCCGTACGCGATGTACGCGTTGCTGGCGCAGTGGTTTGACGAGCATAGACTGAATAATCTGCCCAAAGGCATTCATCCTACTGCAGTGGTTGATCCGTCAGCAGTCGTGGGTGAAAACGTCACTATTGGTGCTTACACCGTGATTGAAGCCGGTGTGCAAATAGGCAAAGGAACACGAATTGGCGCAGGCTGCAGCATTGGTGCGGATAGCGTCATCGGTGAGCATTGTTTATTGCATGCACGCGTAGTCTTGTATCATCAAGTGCGCATGGGCGATCGCTGCATTCTGCACTCTGGTGCGGTGCTTGGTGCTGATGGTTTTGGCTTTGCGCCAGACCCACGACAAGCCGGTGCTTGGGCAAAGATCTCGCAGATTGGTGCTGTAGAACTGGGCAATGATGTGGAAATAGGCGCGAACACGACTGTTGATCGTGGTGCGCTAGACAACACAGTTATTGCTAATGGCGTGAAACTGGATAACCAGATCATGGTAGGCCATAACGTTCACATTGGTGAACATACGGCGATTGCTGCGTGTACAGGTATTGCGGGCTCTACACATATTGGCGAGCGTTGCATTATCGGTGGTGCAGCTATGTTCTCTGGTCATTTACACATTACTGACGAAGTACAAGTTTCGGGTGGTACTGCCATTACGGCAGATATCAAAGAGCCTGGTCATTACACAGGTGTGTTCCCGTTTGCGGACCACCAACACTGGCAACGCAATGCAGCCGTATTGACGCAACTCGCGACTTTACGACGCCGCCTACGTGCGTTGGAACGTGAAAACAATAACGAATAGCAAATATAGGATAAGTCATGGAACTGGATATTAAACAAATTATGGAACGTCTACCGCATCGTTACCCGATGCTGCTGGTAGACCGAGTGTTAGAAATGGTGCCGGGCAAAAGCATTGTGGCTATCAAAAACGTCACACTGAATGAGCCTTTCTTTACTGGCCATTTCCCACATCATCCAGTTATGCCTGGCGTGCTGATTATCGAAGCAATGGCGCAAGCAGCTGCTCTGTTTTCTTTTGAAGGGCATCCGGAAATTAATCCAGCCAGCCAAAAAATCGCTTACTACTTGGTAGGTGTGGATGGCGCACGTTTCCGTAAACCTGTTGTGCCAGGCGATCAGCTGCGTTTGGAAGTGACTGCAGACCGCATCAGCCGCACTATGTGTAAATACACAGCAAGAACCTTGGTAGAGGGTCAAGTCGTGGCCGAAGCTAAGTTGATGTGTGCCATCCGTATTTTGGAAAAAGACGACCAATGAGTCTAATACATCCTACCGCAATCATTGCACCTGGAGCGCGTCTTGCAGATGACGTTCAAGTAGGTGCATACAGCATTATTGGTGAAAACGTAGAAATCGGCGCCGGCACAGTGGTGGGTTCACACTGTGTTATCGACGGTCATACCACTATAGGTAAAAACAATAATTTTTACCGTTTTTGCTCTATTGGTGGGATGCCTCAAGACAAAAAATATGCGGGTGAACCTACACGCTTGGAAATCGGTGATGGCAATACCATACGTGAGTATGTGACCATCAACACCGGTACTACCCAAGACGTAGGCGTGACTCGTGTGGGCGACGATAACTGGATCATGGCGTATGTGCATATTGCACACGACTGCCAGATCGCCAGTCATACCGTGATTGCAAACAGTGTCCAGTTTGCGGGTCATATTCATGTGGGTGATTGGGCCATTATTGGCGGGCTGACTGCCATACATCAGTTCGTACGTATTGGTGCGCATTGCATGATTGGTGGCACTAGCTCCATACGTCAGGATGTACCTCCTTATGTGATTGGTGCGGGTGATCCGTTCCGCCCTGTGGGGGTGAACTCTGAGGGCCTGAACCGCCGAGGTTTTGATGCAGCGGCTGTGTCCAATGTTAAAAATCTCTACAAGTTGCTGTATCGCCGTGATCTCAAAGTAGAAGAAGCGTTAGCGCAAATAAAGGCCTTAGATCAAACGCCAGAAACAGCCATTATGGTTGACTTCTTGGAGCAGTCACATCGAGGTATCGTTCGCCCATGAGCGGCCTGAATATTGGGATGGTAGCAGGGGAGCCTTCTGGTGACCTGCTGGCCTCGCGTATTCAGCGAGGGTTGCAACACGAGGATCCCAATGCCGTGTTTAACGGTATTGGCGGTCCTGAAATGACTGCGGCAGGGTTTAATGCTTGGTATCCCATGGACGCCTTATCGGTGTTCGGTTATGTGGATGCCTTAAAAAGCCTGCCTCGATTACTCAATACGTATTACGGTGTGCGACGACGCTGGCTGAAACAACGGCCGGATGTGTTCGTAGGCATTGATGCGCCTGATTTCAACTTACGCATGGAATCAGATCTGCGTAAAGCAGGTATTGCAACTGTGCAGTTCGTGAGCCCGTCTATTTGGGCGTGGCGCTACGAACGTATTCATACCATTCGTAAAGCCGTATCCCATATGCTGGTGTTATTCCCTTTCGAGGTTGAAATCTACCAGAAAGAGGGCATACCAGTTACGTATGTTGGTCATCCGTTGGCGCAAAATATTCCTTTGGTTCCAGACCAGAAAGCGGCGCGGCAACGATTGAATATTCCTGAGGATGTGAAAATTCTTGGGGTACTACCAGGCAGTAGAAAATCAGAAATTATGCAGTTGGCCCCTCGTTTTCTGCAAACCGTACAGCGGTTGCAAAAAGACGACCCTACTTTGCATGTGATTGTGCCGGTAGTGAATGAGGCTAGACATCAGCAGTTTCTAGAAATCCTACGTGATAATCCCGTAGACAATCTGCGCATTGTCACGGCAGACACACAAGCACCTACGTTACTGCAAGACGGCGGTAGTAAGCCTGTGGCGTGGGATGTGATGGAAGCCAGTGATGCTCTGTTGGTGGCCAGTGGAACAGCAACGTTGGAAGCGGCACTGTATAAGAAACCCATGGTGATTTCTTACGTGTTGACTCCCATGATGAAACGACTCATGGCGTGGCAGTCAGGCCAAGAGAAACCGTTGCTTGATTGGATAGGGTTACCTAATATCTTGAGCCAAGATTTTGTGGTTCCTGAGTTGCTGCAAGATGATGCAGAACCCGAAAAATTGGCCAAAGCATGTGAAAAAGCGTTGAATGATAGCTCATGGCGCCAAGGCGTAGAGCAGAAATTCCAGCATTTACATGAAGTATTGCGCTTAGACACGCCAAAACTGGCGGCTGAAGTGATTATGCAGGTGGCACGTGAACGCTGATTTATCGCAGCTATTGCAGTCAGGGTCGTTGGTAGCAGGGGTAGATGAAGCAGGGCGTGGGCCATTAGCTGGTCCAGTTTTTGCTGCCGCTGTTATCCTAGATCCGAATCGTCCTATAGACGGGCTAACAGATTCTAAAAAACTCACCGCTAAAAAACGCGACTATTTGGCCGAGCTTATTCGAGAGCAAGCCTTAGCGTGGAGCATTAGTAGCGCTAGCCGTGAAGAAATTGATGAGATCAATATTTTGCAGGCCACTATGCTGGCCATGCGTCGTGCGTGTGAAGCACTGCCGGCACAACCTGAACTGATCTTGATTGATGGTAATCGTGTACCTGAGGGCTTAAACGCTCCTGCACGTGCGGTGATCAAGGGCGATAGCCAAGTACAAGCTATCTCTGCAGCGTCTATTCTGGCTAAAACGGCGCGTGATGCCGCGTGTTTGCAGATGCATGAGCGTTACCCCCAGTATGCATTTGATCAACATAAAGGCTACGGTACAGCGCTGCATAGCGAGTTGTTGCGTGAGCACGGGCCATGTCCTGAACACCGACGTAGTTTTGCTCCGGTGCAGCGGGCATTAAACGATAAAGCATCATCATGATTATTGAGTCGCGCCAGAATCCTACCTATAAACGTTTGCAACGCGTGGTGGAAGGTAAACGTCCTGCTGAGGGCGATCTACCTGTCTTGTGGCTGGAAGGTCCCAACCTGTGCCAAAGCTGGTTGCAACATTACGGCACGCCTGAAATGGTAGTGGTAGATGCGGAGCGCGAACCGCTTTCAGACTCGGTGCAACGTTTAGTGGATGCGGTGCCTATACGTCAGCAACTGATGCTGAGTTCTAGCCTCATGAAAGGCCTCTCTAGCGTAGAGCAAGGGCAGGGCATAGCATTTGTAGTGCAACGCCCAGTAGTGCCTGCGCAACCTGTGCTGAAGAAAGCGGCATTGTTGTTGGATAGAGTGCAAGATCCCGGTAATTTGGGTACGTTGTTGCGCACGGCGGCGGCTGCTGGCATAGGCGATGTGTTTTTGTCAGTGGGTTGTGCTGATGCATGGTCGCAAAAAAGCTTGCGTAGTGGGCAAGGCGCACATTTCGCGTTAGCCATTCACGAAAACCAAGACTTGCAGGCATTGTTGAAAAATGCCGAGGTGCCTGTATATACAACGATGCTAAGTGATAAGGCTCAGTCGCTATTTGCTTTGGAGATTGCCAAAGAAGGGGCGTGGTTGTTTGGCAATGAAGGTAGAGGAGTGCATCCTGACTTGGTGGCGCAATCACGCCATCAGGTATTCATACCGCAGGAAGCGGCTGTGGAGTCATTGAATGTGGCAGTTGCGGCGGCTATTTGTCTGTTTGAGCAACGCCGCCAGCATCTGCAAGGCTAAAAGCCTTAGTACAACATACGGCGGTTAAGGCCGATCTCTTCCAGGATTTTGCTGGAAATTTCCTCAATAGAACGACTGGTGGTAGATAGCCAGGGGATGGCTTCCATGCGCATCATACGTTCAGCATCAGCTACTTCATCAATGCATTGTTGTATGGACGCGTATTTGCTGTTGGGGCGGCGTTCGTTACGTACTTCGGCCAAGCGTTCAGGTTGAATAGACAAACCAAACAGTTTGTTGCGGTAAGGAGCCAGCGTAGCAGGCAACGTGTCGCGCTCGAAGTCTTCAGGGATAAGAGGGTAGTTGGCGGCCTTAACGGCGTACTGCATGGCCAAGTACAAACTGGTAGGTGTTTTACCGCAACGGGATACGCCAACCAAGATCACATCAGCCTGTTCTAAACCCTGTACATATTGTCCGTCGTCGTGTGCCAATGTGAAGTTAATGGCTTCGATACGGTTGTTGTATTGTTTAGACAGTCCATTGCTGTGAGAGCGGCCAACGGAACGGCTGGATTTCACACCCAGAGCACGCTCAATGTGGCGCAAAAATGAACCGAATAAATCTAAGAAAGTGCAGTTGGATGCACCCACGATTTTGGCCATTTTAGGGTCTACCAAGGTGCTAAACACCAAGGGCTTCACATTCTTCTCTTCGGCACAGCGATTAATGCGTTCAGCGACATCCTGAGCCTTTTCGATGGTGTCAATGAAAGGCATACGCACCGCCTCGAAATTGAACTGGTCGAACTGGGAGAGGACGGAATGCCCGAAGGTTTCTGCTGTGATACCAGTGCTATCCGAAACTATAAAAACGGTACGTTTGATCAGTGACGATGTCATAACTAAAAGGGCACACAAAAGCCTATTAAAAGGTACAATTCCAGAGATTAACAGTGACCTCAAATCCGAGCAAGGCAAGTTTGCTTAGTGCGCGCTGCGGTGCAGCACATTAAGCAAACACGCTTTTTTACTATTAAGGTGACTTTTATGTCTTATGTTTTGCCATTTGAAACACTCCGTATGACGGATGTGGACACCGTAGGGGGCAAAAACGCCTCCCTAGGGGAAATGATTAGCCAGTTGGCTGGTGCTGGGGTGCGCGTGCCAGGCGGTTTCGCGACCACAGCGGAAGCCTTCCGTGTGTTCCTGAAAGCCGATGGTTTGGATCAGCGTATTGCTGACCGTCTGAGCAAATTGGATGCTGACGATGTACGTGAACTAGCAGTAGCTGGTGCGGAAATCCGTAAATGGATCATCGAAACACCTTTCCCAGCAGAACTGGAACAGCAAATCCGCGATGCTTTCGCTAAGTTGGATGCAGACGGTAAAGGCTCTTTCGCTGTGCGTTCTTCCGCTACGGCAGAAGACTTGCCTGACGCGTCTTTCGCTGGTCAGCAAGAAAGCTACCTGAACGTGGTAGGTATGGACGACGTACTGGAAAAAATCCACTTGGTATTTGCTTCCTTGTACAACGACCGTGCGATTTCTTACCGTGTACACAAAGGCTTTGCTCACGCTGAAGTGGCATTGTCTGCGGGTATCCAACGTATGGTGCGCTCTGACAAGGGCAGCGCTGGTGTGATGTTCACCATCGATACCGAGTCTGGTTTCCAAGATGTAGTGTTTATCACTTCATCCTACGGCTTGGGCGAAACCGTTGTGCAGGGTGCTGTGAACCCTGACGAATTCTACGTGTTCAAACCATCCTTGGCTGCGGGTCACTACCCTATCATTAGCCGTCGTATCGGTTCCAAACTGTTGAAAATGGAATTCGATCCACTGCGTGAAAGCGGTGAGTCCGTACGTACCGTTGATGTACCTGTGAACGAGCGTAACCGTTACTCCCTGAGCGACGACGAAGTAATTGAATTGGCAAAATACGCCACCATCATCGAAAAACACTACCAACGCCCAATGGACGTTGAGTGGGGCCGTGATGGTATTGATGGCAAAATTTACATTCTGCAAGCTCGTCCAGAAACCGTTAAGTCTCAGCAAAGCGCAAACGATGTACAAGAGCGCTACAGCTTGAAAGCAACTGGTGACGTACTAGTAACTGGCCGTGCTATTGGTCAGAAAATTGGTTCGGGTACGGTGCGTTTGGTTGGCGATGCCAGCGAAATGGATCAAGTTAAAGCCGGCGATATCTTGGTTACCGACATGACAGACCCTAACTGGGAACCTGTGATGAAGTTGGCTTCTGCTATCGTAACAAACCGTGGTGGCCGTACATGTCACGCTGCGATTATTGCGCGTGAATTGGGTATTCCTGCGGTAGTGGGTTGTGGCAACGCGACTGACGTGCTGAAAGCAGGTCAAGAAGTGACTGTATCGTGTGCAGAAGGCGACGAAGGCCGTATTTACGACGGTTTGCTGGAAACACAGATTGAAGAAGTACGCTGGGGTGAAATGCCTGAAGTGGGCTTGAAAGTCATGATGAACGTGGGTAACCCACAATTGGCTTTTGACTTCGCTCAGATTCCTAATGCTGGTATTGGCCTGGCTCGTCTAGAGTTCATCATCAATAACAACATCGCGATTCACCCTAAAGCTGTGTTGGATTACCCCAATGTAGACAGCGAGCTGAAAAAAGCAGTTGAATCTGCTGCGCGTGGTTACGCTAGCCCACGTGCTTTCTTCGTTGAAAAATTGGCTGAAGGTGTAGCGACATTGGGCGCTGCTTTCTATCCAAAACCAGTGATCGTACGTTTGTCCGATTTCAAATCCAACGAATATCGCAAATTGGTTGGTGGTTCCCGTTACGAGCCAGAGGAAGAGAACCCAATGTTGGGCTTCCGTGGTGCAGCACGTTACATCTCTGACGACTTCGAAGAGTGTTTCCGCATGGAGTGTGAAGCACTGAAGAAAGTACGTGATGAAATGGGCCTGACCAACGTGGAAATCATGGTGCCATTCGTACGTACACTGTCTCAAGCAGAGCGTGTAGTGAACATGTTGGCTGCTAACGGTTTGGAACGTGGTAAGAACGGTTTGCGCGTCATTATGATGTGTGAAGTGCCTTCTAACGCTATCTTGGCTGACGAGTTCCTGCAGTACTTTGATGGTTTCTCCATCGGTTCTAACGACATGACTCAGTTGACTCTGGGTCTGGACCGTGACTCCGGTATGGAACTGTTGGCTGCTGACTTCGACGAGCGCGATGCTGCAGTGAAATTCATGCTGAGCCGTGCTATTCAAGCGTGCAACAAAGCAGGCAAATACGTAGGTATTTGTGGTCAAGGTCCTAGCGATCACCCAGACTTGGCTGAGTGGTTGCGTGACGAAGGTATCCAATCCTTGTCGCTGAACCCTGATACTGTGGTTGATACATGGCAGCGTTTGGCTAAGTAATTAGCAAAAGCGTTTCTAGGGTGTATCTATCCCGTTAAAAAGAGCCTCTTTATGAGGCTCTTTTTTTATGCCTACAGATTGTGGCGAGTTATGACGATGCTGAATACACGGTAGGCTGTAAGGTAGTTTGTTAAAGTAAAGAATGTTTGTCTGTGCAACGGTAAAAAACATATGAGCACTATGCTGATACGATGTAATCGTTGAGTAGAAAAGATAGATTATGCTAGTGATGACACAGCTAGATGAGTGAGTGATGGTGTACTTTTAAAGGGTGAACGATGAACAAAATCGCGCCAGTAGTCGTAGTTGGTGGTGGGGCAGGTGGGCTTGAGTTAGCGGCTAAATTAGGACGTCGCTTTGGCCCGGAAAAAGTGTATTTAATAGACAAGATGGATGAGCATATTTGGAAGCCCTCGTTGCACGAGGTGGCAGCCGGTACGCTAGATATTCACCGTGAAGGCTTGTCGTATTTCATGCTGGCGCGTGATAACGGGTTTACGTTTGTACCGGGGCGCATGCACGCGCTAGATAAAGAGAATAAAACCATTTCGCTTCAAGCGGTACGTAATGCTGAAGGCGAAGAGATGTTGCCTGCACGCACGGTTGAGTATGGTGTGCTAGTGATGGCAGTAGGAAGCAAATCTAATTTCTTCAATACGCCAGGTGCGGAAGAGTTTGCCATTGCACTGGATTCCACACATCAAGCAGAACGTTTTCGTATGCGTCTGCTGTATGAATTGACTAAATCTTCTCGTGTGAAAAGTGCCGATGACGACGTTGGCCCCTTAGAAATTGCTATCGTAGGTGGTGGAGCTACAGGGGTAGAGTTAGCGGCAGAGCTAATGGAGGCCAATGCCAGTTTGCAGGCCTACGGCACACACACCTTAGACCAAGCTAGATCATTACATATCACGCTGATTGAAGGCGCTGATCGTGTGTTGGCGGCGCTGCCACCTAAAGTGTCATTACGCGCCACACAACTGCTGCAAAAGCGTGGTGTCACAGTACATACTAGCGTGCGCGTTAGTGAGGTGCGTAAAGGTTTTCTGCAGGACACTAATGGCACAGAGTACCCGGCTGATTTATGCGTGTGGGCGGCAGGGATTAAAGCGCCTGCTTTCCTGACAGAGCTGGGCTTAGAGGTAAATCGCATTAACCAACTGGTGGTGAACGATCATCTGCAAACAGCAGACCCGTATATCTATGCATTGGGGGATTGTGCTCAAGCCCCATGGGGGGAAGAAGCTGGCCAGTATTTACCTGCAAGGGCGCAGGTGGCTCACCAACAAGCCGCTTACCTCATTAAGGTATTAGCGAAGCAGCTTAAGGGGCTTCCAGCGCACACCGAAGCCTTTGACTACAAGGACTATGGGTCGTTGGTCTCGGTGGGGCACAGCAAGGGCGTAGGCAGCCTAATGGGAGTTTTGCAGGGCCGTAGCTGGTTTGTGGAAGGCTTGGTAGCCAGAACCATGTATATGAGTCTGCACTTGATGCATCACATGGCTATTTTGGGTGTGCTGCGCACGGCATCGATGGCGTTGGGTAGGTTGTTGTTAAAACGCTCTGCGCCGCGCGTCAAACTGCATTAAACCAGAGGCAGGACTGCGAGAATCAGTCCTGCTCAGTACGGCGACGACGGGTGTCGTGCTTCATTAAACGCTCTTGTTCACGCGCCCAGTCACGATCACGCGAAGCATCACGTTTATCGTGGTGCTTTTTACCTTTACCCAAGCCCACATCCATTTTGATGCGCCCACGCGTAAAGTGTAAGTTCAGAGGAATCAGTGCGTAACCGCGCTGTTCTACGCGCCCGATTAGCTTGCTGATTTCTTCCTCTTTTAATAAAAGTTTGCGTGTACGTGTAGCGTCGGGGACAATATGGGTCGACACTGTAGGTAAGGGGCTGATATGCATGCCGATTACCCAAAGTTCTGCATTGCGGATGATAATGTAGCTTTCTGCAAGCTGAATATGGCCGGCGCGAATGGCTTTCACTTCCCAGCCCTGCAGTACCAGTCCGGCTTCATAGGTTTCTTCGATGAAGTAATCGTGTCTTGCTTTACGATTGTCGACGATGCTCATGTAGTTATGGTCCAACCTTGAATGATTTAATCAGTATTATTCTCTTATTATCCCTTGTTCGATGCATACAGTAAAACGTTCTGTCTTGGTTCCCTTCACTTGTTCTCAAATGTTTGATCTGGTTGCGGATGTAGCACGCTATCCAGAGTTCATGCCATGGTGTGGTGGTACAGAGGTTAAACAGCAAGATGAGCATGGGATGGAAGCCTCGGTAACCATCAGTATTGCTGGTCTAAAGCATACTTTCAGCACGCGTAACAAGCATGATTATCCCAATCGTATCCAATTGAGTTTGGTGGATGGCCCGTTCTCGGAGCTTACTGGCGTATGGGAGTTTATTGCATTGGGCGAAGATGGCTGTAAGGTGAATTACGTGATGGACTACGCGTTTTCCAGCCGTACCTTAGAAATGGTAGTAGGCCCTATTTTTAATCGTGTGGCGAATAGCTTCATTGATTCTTTTACTCGCAGAGCACACGATTTGTATGACTGATACACACGCTGCGATGATGATTACGGTAGAACTGTTGTATTTGGCGCCTGAGCGCCAATGGAAGAAAATAGTACAGGTAGCAGAGGGCTCTACGGTAGAGGATGTGCTCGCTAACGTTGCTTGGCAAGAAGAGTGCCCCGAACTTCAGGGGCTGCCGTATGGCATTTTCGGTGAGCTAGTGAGTGGCACGCAAGTACTGCAAGACGGCGATAGGCTAGAGTTCTACAGAGAACTTAGCTTCGATCCCACAGATTCCAGGCGACGACGCGCTGAGCACAAAGCACGTAGTCTTGCCGAGAAACAAGGTAAAAAATCATTGAGTGCCGCAGCAAGTATGTTGTTGCACAGTTCCAGAAAGAATTGATATGCCGTTATTAACGTTTACGCATGACTTGGGTGATGGCAAGCATGCTTTTGGTGAATTGGTTTTAAACAGGCCGCAGGCCTTAAACAGTACCAATCTAGAAATGGCAGAGTTGCTAAGCAAGCAGTTGTTGGCTTGGCAACATGATGATCGAATTGCCTTTGTGGTTATGCGAGGCGAAGGCGAACGTGCTTTTTGTGCTGGTGGCGATATTGTGTCCATCTACCGTTCGTTAACTGAGCATCCTGATGTAGCACAAAATGGCGATCACTACGCCTATCAGTTTTTCCGCGCTGAATACAGCGTAAATCACTTGCTGCATTACTACACGAAGCCAGTCGTAGCATTGGGGCAGGGTGTAGTCATGGGCGGTGGTGTGGGCCTTTTTATGGGGGCTAGTCATCGCGTGGTTTTCCCCACTACACGTTATGCCATGCCTGAAGTGGGTATAGGCTTGTTCCCTGATGTGGCGGGTACCTACCTGTTAGGGCGTTTGGCGGGTGGTGTGGGTGAGTTCCTAACGCTTACCGGTAGTAGCATTACCGCGCAAGATTGTGGGTTTTTGGGCTTGGCTGATTGGTATATACAAGATTTGGATGCCAAGAAAATCGTAGAAATCCTGCCTAGCTTATTACCCACGGATTTGGGTAATCCTACGTTAGCCTTGAATGCTGCTTTGCGTAGTTTGAGTACGCCTTACCAGTTCGAGGAGTCGGCAGTATGGCAGAACTATGATGTGCTACGTAAACTGGCAAATCCAGTATCAGTAGAAAGCTTTTTTCAGGATGCAGAAGAGCTAATATCGCAGCAGAAATCGCCATGGTTTGAGCAGGGCTTGGCTTTGGGTAGCAAAGGATCAATGCTGTCGCGTACGATTAGCTTGGCATTGGTGCAGCAAAATCGTAGTAAAAACATTGCGCAAACTCTGGGCCGTGATTTATGGGTAGCTATACAGTGTTGTGCGCATGGCGACTTTAAAGAAGGTGTGCGTGCTTTGCTGATTGATAAAGATAAAAACCCGCAGTGGCAGCCTTTGGAGCATGACGTGCGTCAGTACTGGCAGCCTGCGTGGGAATCCCCTGCATTAGCATTAAGCTTGCCAGATTAGTTTTAGCCAATACACTTAGGCAGAAGGCTAGTGGCCTGTTTGTGATGTATATAAAAACCCAGCCTAGGCTGGGTTTTTGCGTTATAGAGTAGTGCATGCTTGATGCCACATTCTTGGCTTAGAGCTTAGGGCGCTTGTTATCCCGTTGTTGGGTAATGTCATAAGGCAATGGCTCACGCTGTAACTGCGGTCCATTACTGTGCTGCAGGTGATAGCTTTGTTCACTACTCCACTCATCTAGCAGTACCTCGGCCAGCAAATAGTAACGACCATTCATCAGCGCACTGTTAACGATGCGGCCTATGGGTTGGTTATCGGCATCTGTACCGAAAATATCTTGAGCAGGTGTCAGCGCATTAGTATCAAGCTCTGAGGTGACGGCAATACTGAATAGAGCGCTCCGACGGCGAATAGTGCCACGGTAATGGCTTCGAGCTACTACTTCTTGCCCAGGGAAACAGCCTTTGCTAAAACTGATGGCGTTAATCAGTTCCATATTCAGGGTTTGAGGAATAAACAAGTCTTGGGTAGCTTGCTCTATATGAGCAACACCTTGTTGCAATGTTTGTGCCTCCCAGCGCTGCTGTGCCTCGGTACTATCGTCTACTGGCTCGGCTGTAGTGGTGCTAGTGATCATCCACCAGCGTGGTGTTTCATGGCTGGATGGTGCTTGCACCAATACAGTACGGTCATCGGGGTGCAAAACCTCAAACGTGTTCTCAAGGCTTGTAGCGGTTTCAGCGTAGGCGCCGTATACCGTTGCATCGCGTTGGCTCAATGTTACTTTAGCGCGCAGTACAAACATACGCAGGCGTTTAAGCAGAAACTCTGCGAGGCTTTGGTGCACTAATAGACTGATGGTTTGGGCATCGTTTTGCCACAACAGTGCCGAGGCCAACATACGGCCGTTAGCTGCGCAGTACACACCAAAGCTGGCTTGTGTGTTTCCCAAGGTTTGCAGATCATTGCTGAACTGACCTTGCAGAAACGACAGGGCGTCGGGGCCGGTAGCATCCAGCACTACGTAGTGGGGAAGCGTGACTAGGGAGGTAAACGTAGGAAGACTCATGGCGCTAAACAAAACAACGAAATTCTGCAAAATAAGAGGGAATGACACTATGATAACGAGCCTTGATGAATCTCGCACTGCTCAACCTTGTCGTAGCAGTGGGTACTGCTTCCGGTTTACACTCTGAGTCTATGAAAAAAATCTTTTCTCTTCTTCTTTGGCTACTGTTGTTGCTCATTCTATTAGGCGGAGCAGCGGCAGGCGGCGCATGGTGGTGGGTGATGAAACGCCCCGTAGAGCTTAGTGCGCCAACGGTGGATTACATTATTGAGCAGGGCAGTGGCCCTAGGCAGATCGCGTTAGCTATGCGAGAAGCAGGGATAGATGTACAACCCGACGTGTTTGTGGCAGTTAGCAGACTTAGCAAACAAGATAAATTGTTGCAGGCCGGTGCGTATGAAGCGCGTGATGGCGATACCCTATGGCGCATTATTCAGCGTATGGCCAGTGGTGATATGACGCAAACTAGGCTGACCTTTGTGGAAGGGTGGGCTTACAAACGTTTGCGCGACACCTTAAAAGCTGATCCTAACGTCAAACAAACCTTGGGCGATATGACTGATGCCGAGTTGCTGACGCAATTAGGCAGTGATCTTAGTCATCCAGAAGGGTTGTTTTACCCCGATACCTATGTGTTCACACGTGGTACCAGCGATATGGATATTTTGCGTCGTGCTTACCAAGCACAGCAAACCTTGTTGCAAGAGATGTGGGACGGTCGTGACCCTAACTTGCCGCTTAAGACTCCGTATGAGGCGTTAATTTTGGCCTCTATAGTCGAAAAAGAAACTGGGCACGGGCCAGATAGATTCAGAGTAGCGGGTGTGTTCATCAATAGACTCAAAGTGGGTATGCCGCTACAAACAGACCCAACAGTGATTTACGGCATGGGTGAGAAGTACGAGGGCAGAATTCGTAAACGTGATCTGCAAACTGATACACCATGGAATACGTACACTCGCAGGGGGTTGCCTCCTACGCCTATTGCTAATGCAGGCAAAGCTGCATTAGAAGCTGTATTGCATCCAGAACAACATAATTTTTACTATTTTGTATCGCGCGGTGATGGAACTAGTGAGTTCTCCCGCAATTTGGCTGAACATAATAGAGCCGTATCAACGTATATTTTGCGCAGGAATTAACATGCAAAAAGGGCTGTTTTTAACGGTAGAGGGTGTAGATGGGGCAGGCAAAAGTAGTCACATCGCGTGGTTACAGGAAGCTATACAGCAATTAGGTTATGAAGTGGTGGTGACGCGTGAGCCTGGCGGTACCGTGTTGGGTGAAAAGTTACGCGAACTTTTGCTGCACGAGCCCATGCACTTGAAAACCGAAGCCTTGTTAATGTTTGCGGCGCGTAATGAGCATTTGCAGCAAGTGATTCTACCGGCGTTGTCGGCTGGTAAGTGGGTGTTGTGCGATAGATTTAGTGATGCCTCTTACGCCTATCAGGGCGGTGGCCGTCAGTTGGGCGGCGTAGCTATAGAGCAGCTAGAGCAATGGGTGCATCCTAGCATGCAGCCTGACAGAACATGGTTGTTTGATCTGCCCTTAGAGGTTGCCAGAGAGCGTTTAGAACGTACGCGCGATTTGGATAGGTTCGAGAAAGAGCAAAGCGATTTCTTTGAACGCACGCGTGCAGCATACTTGCACCGAGCAGCCAATGACAGCCAACGCTTTTGTGTGATTGATAGTAGCCAAAGCATTGAGCAGATACGTTTGGAATTAGAGGCAGATCTACAGCATTTGCATCAAGCATCTAGGAAATAGTCATGAGCTTACCCATAACGACTTTCTACCCTTGGCAAGAAGAGCGTGCCAGTGAGTGGTTAAGTCAGCGTGAGCGTTTTGCGCATGCATGGTTGTTGCATGGTGTACCGGGTATAGGGAAAACACAATTTGCTCGAGCTGCTGCCGCATCGTTGCTGTGTACTCAGCCGGTGCAGTCACGTGCTTGTGGCCATTGTGATGCGTGCTTGTGGTGTCAGCATGGTAACCACCCCGACTTGCGTGTGATACGCCCAGAAAGTGTTGCCCAACAAGAGGACGGTACAGTTTCAGAAAGCAAACAAGCTCCGTCCAAAGAGATCAAGGTAGAGCAGCTACGCCAATTACATACCTGGTTCAATACGGCTACACACCGTGGTGGCTATAGAGTAGCGGTGTTGTATCCTGCTGAAAGTTTGAATCAGATTTCAGCTAACGCGCTGTTGAAGGTGTTGGAGGAGCCGTCGGCCTCTACGATCTTCTTGTTGGTGGCTGATGCACCAGATCGCTTATTGCCTACCATTGTGTCGCGTTGTAGACGTTTGGTGTTGCCTAGACCTGATACGCAGGTTGCTTTGGATTGGTTAAGTGGGCAAGTGGAAGGCGATGCACAAGACTGGCTGGCTGCCGCTGGGGGCGGGCCTGTTGCGGCCTTGGCTTTGTCGCAGCAACAACGTACACCGTACCCCGAGTGGGTAAATACGCTATGGCAGGCGCTTGCAGCACGCAATGCTGAAGATGCCATGGTTGTCATGGATGAGCTAGAAAAACTAGGTGCTGCCCATTGGATTCCAATTTTGCAACGTAGTTGTTTAGATATGCAGTTGGTACAGCATGCGCAGCCGGTTTGTTATTATCCGGGGTTGCAGGGCTTGTATGAGAAACTGGTCCCGCGTGCTCAACCTGTGGCGTTGGCGCAGTTGTTAAAATGGTTGAATGAGCAGTCTAGATGGGCCCAGCACCCCTTGAATGCCAAGTTGTTTGTACAGCATTTGCTGGATCGTTTAATGCAGTGTTTTAGTTGATGTCGCCATTATGTTTATAGATTCCCATTGTCACCTTGATTTCCCAGATCTCTCCGTTAACCTAGAGAGCATCTTAGAGCGCATGAAGCAAAATCAGGTGGGGCAGGCGTTAGTTGTTAGTGTCACATTAGATGACTGGCCTAGACTGATGGCGTTAGTAGAGCAGCATCCGCATTTACAGGCGTCGGTGGGCGTGCACCCAGGTTACGATAATATCGTGCAACCTACGGTAGCGGATTTGTGTGAGCGTGCCGCGCATTCTAAAGTGATTGCTATTGGCGAAACAGGCCTAGATTACTACTATCAGTCCGAGCCGTTGGATTGGCAGCGTGAGCGTTTCCGCATTCATATACGGGCAGCCAAAGAAAGCGGGTTGCCTTTGATTATTCATACCCGTAATGCCTCGGCTGACACCATTCGTATTATGCAAGAAGAGGGTGCTGCCGAAGTGGGTGGTGTGATGCACTGCTTTACAGAGTCGTGGGAAATGGCCGAAGCCGCTATGGAGATGGGGTTCTATATTTCCATTTCCGGTATCGTGACCTTCAAAAGCGCCAAAGACATACAAGAGGTTGCTGCTAAGGTGCCTCTGGATAGACTGCTGATAGAAACCGATTCCCCGTATTTGGCCCCTGTGCCTTACAGAGGGAAACAGAATGACCCTTCACTTGTGGTGCATGTTGCTGAGAAAATTGCTGAGTTGCGCCAGTGCAGCAGTGCAGAAATAGCGCAAGCAACACGTGAAAACTTCTATGCTTTGTTTAAGAAAGCGCCTAAGGTGCTGGCGTAAATAAAAAGGAAATAAGGATGAGAAAACCGTCGTGGTCCGCATTGCTGGCTGGAATAGCATTAAGCTCTGCCCTGGTATCACCTGTTTGGGCAGGTGAGGGGTGGTGGAATGATGTCATCAACAACCGTAAAAGCGATGTGCTGCAAGAGCTGGCTACGGGTGCTGATCCTAATCAGAAAACAGAGCAAGGTCAGCCTACGATCATGCTGTCTATACAGAATAAGTCGTGGGATGTGTACGACGTGCTAAGCGCACACCGTGCTATTGATGTGAATATCACGAATGCTCATGATGAAACCCCTCTGATGTACTTGGCGCTGTTAGGCGAAACCAAACGTGCGGAAGACCTGATCAAACGTGGCGCTCAAGTACGTAGATTGGGCTGGACGCCGCTGCACTATGCCGCATCTACAGGGCAAACAGATATGGCCAGAATGCTGTTGGCAGAGGGTGCATTACCAAACTCGCCATCTGCAGATGGTACGAGTCCATTAATGATGGCTGCTAGATCGGGTAGACGCGAGGTAGTAGACCTGTTGATTGCTGCTGGTGCTGATCCTAAAGCGGTGAACTTGCAGCAGTTAACAGCTGCAGATTGGGCGCGCGAAAACGGTCATACGGGTTTAGCTAGCTATTTAGAGCAGATCAGTAATCCTGCTGCAGCGCCCGCTGCTGCTGAGGCTAGTACCAGTGCTCCAAGCGCACCTTCAGCATCTTCGACTACACAAAATACAGGTGGTAGTAGTAACAGCCAGTATTTTGACTTAGGTCGTTTTGACGATTAATGCAGCGAGCTGTAAAGCAGTAGCTGAATAGTGCTATGCATTGATCCCAAAGCCGCTTACCAGTGTGTTAAGCGGCTTTGGTGTTTTTGGGTAAGAAAATAGAGTAGTACTGTAGTCACAGGTGTACGTGGTAGCGTTCTACGATGAAGGGATTCAATGGATTGGAAAGCGTTTAAAACATGCTTGTTTGAAGCGGCCAAGAGCAAATTAGAAGAGCTGCTATCTGAAGGGGTAGAGCCACTGTATGCCGCTGCTTTCTTCGCCAGTTATAGAGAGCAAGAAAGCGTCATAGGTATGCCCTCATTGGCCGCTAACAGTATGGCAATGTTGGATGAAGATCACCCTCATCGACGAGCCAGTGACGACTGCTTTGATGGCTTGAAATGGAATCCCGTAGATTGGCATTGGAACTGGGATGTCGACGAGTATGGGGGCGAGCAGCTAGAAGCCTATGAGACTGAGCTTGAGACCTATGCAAATCGCGGTAGCGTTGCCATGTGGGACAATGCCGAGAAACGCTTCATGATGGCTGTTGCACAGGTTGCGTCGGCGTTGCGTAAACACTTTGCCAAAGATAGCCGTGTTGCTAAAGACTTTGTGGTGTATTTCCAAGATGAGTATGGCAGTGCAGATCTGGCACGGCTGAGCATTCCTAAAGCACTATTTTTCCATCATTTCCCAGAGTTGGATGCGACGGAGCAAGAACGTCAGCGTATTGCTACCTTGCCTATTACTGAGCAAGCAGTGTGCTATACGCAGCGCTTGGGTAGCTATGAGGGCATAGACTGCGAAGAAGCGGAAAAGTGGTTGATTGCATGTGGTACAGCGGCGATCCCTGCATTGCTGGATACGTTAACGCAGCGCAATCACGCATGGAAAGTCGCCATGATTTTGGGGCTAATAGGTGAGGCTGATGCTAAGGTTATAGAGGCATTACGTCAGTTGGTGATGAAAGCGAAAGAGCCTAGTACAGTGAGTTGGAGTGCTTCGGCTCTAGGCTATCTGGGGGATTTTGACTGGTTACTGTCGCTCGCATCGTCCGATAAGTACGCTGAACATGTCGTAGGTGGTTTTTGTGCGCCATTACGAGCTTTTAGAAATCGAGGTGCAAAGCCTGTGCAGTTGGATTATGCACCACTGGAAAGGTTGATCGCCGCGTATCCAACCATGCAACGAGAAGCGGAAGAAGAGCTAGAACCTGGTTCCAGTTACTGCATCATTGGAGCGAGTGATATTCCTGAGGCGCTCAGAGGTCTGTCATCACCTTATGCGGTGATTCGCCGTCATGCAGCTTGTGTGTTGGATGAGAGAGCTGTAGGCGAGTCTATAGGGGCGCAGGCAGTGAAACCTATGCAGGAAAAGCTGATGGCGTTAACTCAAGCAGACAGTGATGAGTCTGTACGCTATTTGGCAGAGTTGACCCTAAAGTCCATGAAGAAATGGCGATTGAAATAGCCTTACTTAGAGGCATGTAGCAGTGAGTGCTGGTACGTCAGTCATAAAAAAACCGCTTGAGACTTCCCAAGCGGTTTTTTGTTTATTCAGGTAGGTAGGCGGGTTTCAGGATACCGCGCAACGCTGAATAGGGGATAAGCAACTCTGGTTGCCCTGAAGAGTAGGGGGCAATCTCATAGGCGTTATATTTCACCACAATGCCTTTATCGGTAATACCGGCATTATCGCTAGGTTGAAATGGCCACAGGCGTCGGTAACGCTCGGGGTTCTCAATGGCATCTTCTTGCGTAGCCAACCATTGTGTGTGGGCCTGACGTAGTGCGCTGATAAACGCATCTTTCTCGCCTCGTTGCAGCATTTGCTCTAACGAGATAGGTGTTTTGCGTTGATTGTCCCAATTAATGAATTGGGTGGCCGACATACCATGTGCTGCGCCCGTGAAGTACTGCCATGAGCCCAACTCTAACGTCGTGATGTCTTTGTTGCGGTAGCGCGTTTTGGCTGCTAATAAGACTTCATCACGTGGGCCAGCGGTTTTCCAATAATGCTGTTCGAAATCCTCAATAGAGGTTTGTAGTGTGGTTTCTCCCATCCCCGTCATGGTGGCCAGAGCAGTATCTACCAGTTCGGTGAGCTCTCTATTACCAGGGAACACTAAGCTGTCTACGCTCAAGGTAGCGCATTGGCCTTTACAGTCTGGCTGTTTTTTAGACCATTTCACCGGCTGACTAAACACGCCATCAGCGCTGGTGACATCATCGGTAAATGAAGGGATACGACTTTGTTGGTCAGTGCTGGCACACCCAGCCAACGCAGCACTTAACGCGAGAACACAAAACAGGGATTTGGAAGAACGTGTCATGCAAGAGATCCGTTAGGGTTGTATGGATTTGCCATCTTGGCCAAACAAGATTTTTTTAGCGGCATCATCGTGAGTACCTGCAGCAGGGTTAATGCTGTCTACGAGCGCGTAAGCACGCTGTGTGGCAGGACGTGCGCTAATGCGCTCAAACCACGCTTTGAGATGCGGGAAGTCATTCAAATCTTGCTGTTGTTGTACATGTGGCTTGATCCATGGGTAGCAGGCCATGTCAGCAATAGAGTACTCGTCTACGATGTAATCTCTGCCTGCAAGACGAGTATTCAGCACGTTGTAGAGCCTCGCTGTTTCACGCACATATCGGTCTATGGCGTATTCCAGTTTGACGGGGGCGTAGACGTTGAAATGGTGGTTTTGACCCGCCATAGGGCCTAAACCTGCCATCTGCCAAAATAACCATTCCATGACTTGAGTACGTTGACGCAGGTCTGTAGGTAAGAATTTACCGGTTTTTTCAGCTAAATACTGCAAAATTGCGCCGGATTCAAAGACTGAAATGGCGTCTCCACCATCAGTGGGGGAGTGATCCACGATGGCTGGAATGCGGTTGTTGGGGGCGATGCGTAGAAAAGACGGCTCGAACTGATCGCCTTTACCTATATTGATGGGTTTGATCTTATATTCCAAACCACATTCTTCGAGAAAAAGCGTGATTTTGTGGCCGTTGGGTGTTGTCCAGTAATACAAGTCAATCATTGATTTACCTTCAAAATAAGACGCTGAGGTCAGAGGCGGGTGATTTGGCTACAATGGCTAGTCTACAGATCACTACACATAACCGGAATATGAGCACAATTTACCATAACCCGCGTTGCGGTACGTCGCGCAATACCTTGGCGCGTTTAGAGGAAGCAGGGCATAAGGTAACTGTTATTGAATACCTGAAAACCCCGCTGGATAAAGAGGGTCTACGTAAACTCATTGCCGATGCGAATTTGTCAGTAAAAGATGCTGTTCGTGCTAAAGAAAGCCTATACAGCGAGTTGGGCCTTGAAACGGCGACCGATGAACAGTTGCTTGAGGCGATGGCTGCACACCCTATCTTGATGAATAGGCCGTTTGTGATCACCAAGAAAGGTACACGTTTGTGCAGACCTAAAGAAATAGTAGAAGAAATTCTTTAATTGCTGTGTAGGCTAGTACAAAAATGGGCCCCGAAAGGCCCATTTTTTATGCTAGAAACGTAGGCTTACTTAGCCATTGCTTCCAACGCGATACCGATAGTGACTTCGTCACCTACGCCTGGAGCAAATTTACCGGCGTTGAAATCAGAGCGTTTGATGACAACTTGAGCGTCTGCACCAATGGTGTCTTTCTTCATCATTGGGTGCTCTTTGCGCACAAAGCGAGTGATTTCCAGAGTAACAGGCTTAGTCACGCCTTTGATGGTCAAGTCACCTTCAACGGATACAGGTTTGTCGCCGTCAAAGTTGATTTTGCTGGATTTGAACGTAGCGGTTGGGAAGTTCGCTGTATCCAAGAAGTCTGGGCCTTGGATGTGCTGGTTAAAACCATCGTGGCCAGTGCTGATGCTGCGTGTATCGATTTCGATATCCACTTTGCCATCTTTGGCTTCTTGATCCAGAACAACGGTACCGCTGGTTTTATCAAAACGGTTTAGCTGTGTGCTGAAGCCCATGTGATCGTAAGAGATACGAGAGAAAGTATGGGAATCATCAACGCCAAAAGTTACTGGGGCAGCGATTGCAGCGCTGCTCAGCAGGGCAGCCAATGTTGTCAGGGCGGTAGTACGCAGTGTTTTTTTCAACATGAAATGAGCTCCTAAGAGAAATTACTGTGCTGCCACAATAGAAAAGTTAACGTTGACATCGTTAGCGACGATATCAAATGTAGACCAAGCGCCTTCACCTACGTTGAAGTCGCCTCGTTGTACGACAAATTTGCCTTCAAAAGTACCGGTATTACCGTTCTCAACGAAGGTGGCGGGGAAGCTAATTGCTTTGCTTACGCCTTTAATAGTGAGGTTACCCTCGACTTTATAACCATCGCCATCAACGGTGACGGCGGTGCTTTCAAAGCTTGCAGCAGGATGTGCTGCGGTATTGAACCAGTCTTTATTTGCGACTTCATCGTTGCCTTCTGCACTGCCGGTGTCTATATCAGACAGAGGTACAGACAGTGTCACTTTAGCGGCCTCAGCATTTGCTGGGTCAAACGACAATGTACCGTCAAATTTTTTGAATTCACCATCAAGGCTGACGCCCATTTGCGAGTAGGTGAAGCCAATTTTGCTATCGGCTGGAACGAATTTATCAAAGGTGGCAGCATGCGCCCACAGCGGGCTGAATGCTAATAAGCAGGCACCAAGTATTTTTTTGTTCATGGTCTTAGTCCTTTTTAGAGGGAGACAGAGAAATTCTGTGAAAGATCGCGTCACGATCCATAAACTGGTGTTTAAGCGCAGCCAAAATATGTCCAGCTAATACGGCAATAAACAGCCAGTTAAGCCAGCCGTGCACAACGACTAACTGCTCACCTAATGGCAGGTCTTTTTGAATTAGATCGGGTAAAGGCAATACACCAAACCATACGGTTTGGAAACCTTTGGCCGAGCTCATCAACCAGCCAGATAGCGGGATGCAGAGCATTAGCACGTACAATAGCCAGTGTCCCAGATGAGCCAACATTCTAGAAGTAGGGCCCATATGTGAGGGGTAACGAGGTTTTGCTGTTAGGAAGCGGGCCGCAAGGCGAAGCACTACCAAGCCTATCAATGTGATACCAATCCACTTATGCCATGAGTACAACTGTAATTTGGCTGGAGAGAACGGTAGTGCCTTCATGTATAAGCCCAGTGCTAGCATGCCAATCAGCAGAGCTGCCATGAGCCAATGCAATAGTCGCAATGACCACGCATAGCGTTGAACCATGTAAACCTCGTAAAATTTGGTGAGATATCTACTTTAGCCTGTTTGATTGATGTAAAACAGTTTAGTTCAACAATTATCAATTGCATTTATTACAACAATGAGCAGATTGGACTTTATAACTCTCTTCATTCAGGTTGCCGAGCAAGGAAGTTTTGCAGCGGTGGCAGAGCAAATGGGAGTGGATCGCTCGGTGGTTACACGTCAAATTGCAGCGTTGGAGAAGCAGTTGGGTGTGCAATTAATAATTCGTAGCACACGTAAGCAAGCACTGACCTCAGCTGGGCGTTTGTACTTAGAGCGCGCAAAAGCCATCGTGGATTTGGTAGAAAGTGCAGAGAGTGAAATACAAGAAGAGCGTTTATTACCCAAGGGGATGATTCGCATCAGTCTGCCGCTCAGTTTTGGTGTACGTCACTTAGCACCAGTGTTGGCGCGTTTTGTGGCAGAGTATCCAGAGGTGAATCTGCAGTTGGAGTATGACGATAATCTAGTGAATACCAGTGAGCAAGGGTTGGATGTCGCCATACGGGTCACCAAAGAACCTGCGCCAAACGATATTGTGCGCCGTCTTGGTGAATGTAGGTTGATGATGGTGGGATCCATCGATTATTTGAAACGCTATGGCATGCCTAAACATCCTAGCGATTTAACCGAACATATCTGTTTGCAGTACAGGCAAGACAGCCGCTGGGTATTTGAGGTAGATGGAAAAACCATAGGTATCAGTACATCCGGGCGTGTGCAGGCAAATAATGGTGATGCTTTGGCACAGGCTGCTGTACACGGTCTGGGGTTAACCTTGCTGCCTGATTTTATCGCGTGGGAATACCTTGAAAACGGTTCTTTAGTTTCAGTGTTGGATGAGTATTGTCACAGCAGTTTAGGCATTTATGCCGTCTTGCCTAGTAATCACTACATTCCGCAACGTGTGCGTATTTTGCTGGAATATTTACTGGAGAACTTACCCGCCGCATTTCAGCGTAAAAGCGTGCTGTAGCAGCGAAGCAGGGTAGAGCATCTATTCAGATGACCTCTACCAGCCCAACCTTACGTGGGCCTTCATATATGTCTACGGTGAATCCTGGTTTAAGCAAATCACTAGGAGCTTCATCCATCAGAAAATGTGCGTATCCTAAACTGTAGCGAGCGCCGTTAGTATCAGCATCATCATTCTGCGTAATTTGCAGCACTAAAGACCATGAACAAGGCTCGGGCAGCGTACTAGGAAGAGGCGGCGTAATCACGTAGTACAAGCCACCTTGTGCTTGTGGCAGTATTTGCCTACCACCTGAGAGCGTGGAATCCAATGCACCCATACAGGTACATTGAGTGTATTAGGCTGATGTGGCATGTGTTTTTGCATCAGATAGTAATCGTAGCTACTATCAACTCTGCTAAAAATAAGACGATAAAAAGAAGTTTATACTGTATTGGCTGGTGTAAATAATGCAACTAACGGAAGAGGTGTATTCATCCGTAAAAAAAGTTTACAGATGAAAGAGGGCAGAATAAGCATTATCGCGCGCAATCTGCGAGCTAGGAACGGAAAAGTTACTTTCTAGGCGTGTAAGGCGCACCATCTTTAGGAAAGTAGATACCGTGCTGATTCATATCCATTACCATCACACCGTTTGTGGATTGAAAACAGCTGGTAGGCTCCCATTGGCTGGGCGTAAACCATGTGTATGGTGGCTCAAGGCGTTGCTTTGCACGGATGCGTCTATCAGGAAAGGGAAACATCAACACATAACCTACGGGACAATGCCTGGATAGTTCGGGTGTATCTAGTTGATATTCTTGCGCTAATTCAATCGTAAGACTAGAACCTTCAATGGACATGGCATAGGCTAATACACCAGCTACAGCAGTAGGTTCTTGAAAACGTACTGCTTCCAAATCTAGTAAAGGATCTTGTTGGGGAAGCTCTTTGAAGCGCCAGGGATCGCCTCTATTAATCAGCGTACCGGCTACAAGCTGCATTTCACCAAATTGCGTGGTTTGCTCTAAAGGTCCAAAACGACGCAGGTTCTCAGCTAGACGAGACTGCTCTAGTTGATAATTTGAGTACCAGATTTGGGCGTACGTTATGCCAAACCAAATTGGGTAAATAGCAATAAGCGTCACGATCAGGCGTGTAGGCAATGATAGTGGCGGACGTGGTTCGCCTTGTTTTGCTTTTGTATAGCGCCATAGTCCCCATAACGACAATGTAATAGCGAGAATAATGGCTGTCAGCGCCATCACATAAGGAATGGCAAAGATGCCGCCGGCAGCGGCAGAAAGACCTAGTTGCTGAATAGAATAGACACTATTAGTCGCTATGTATGAAATCATCTCTACAACCCAAAAAATGCTGCTTTGATTGCTAGTGTACTGGTAGTGATTTGGGAAAGGGGTATCCGCTTGTATAAGACGCCTATTACTGACTTTACATAATATACATTATGCGATTTTTGGTTGGCCAGCGAGGAATGTAAAACATTGGTGTGATGGGGAGTATCTAACAGAGTGCAGATGCAGTTGATCTGTGCAGAAAGTGAGATAAGTATTCCATGGTATTGGCGAATATTTTCGCTAAAAAAAATCTTTATTTAGTATCTTCTTTTATATTGCGAATATTAAAGCCATAATCAAAAAATATTCCCTAGTAGTTACTAGGGGGGGACTAAAACTCCCCTATTCGAGCTCTAAATATAGCAACGGAAATCTCGCTATGCGGCTCGACTGTGTGAACTTGTCGGCAACAACCGCAGACGCAATAATAAAACTATGCAACAATAAGAACACTAGAGAGTACTTACAAAGAAATTATGATTGTCATGGCTAGACTTCAATAAAATGAGCTATTGACTCAAGGGATCTCATGGATCAATTAAAATCTAACTCATCTCCGCTTACCCTTAGATTTGCTCATAACGTAATTGAGCATCTCGGTTTGAAGCTTTATCAAAACAAGCCAACTAACGTACTGGCAGAATTGGTTTCCAATTCCTGGGACGCTATGGCTTCGAATGTATTCATTGACCTCAGCGTTTCCGAACAAGAAACTCCCATAGCCATTAGCATTTATGATAATGGTCAAGGGATGAGCAAGGAGGGACTGATAAAAAACTATTTAGTAGTCGGGCAGCCTAAACCAAGGCCAAATACAGCTAATAATGAGCATAGCGACCGATATCCAATGGGAAGAAAAGGGATTGGGAAGTTAGCACCATTCGGAATTGCTCAGATCGTTCACCTCATAACTGTGCATGAGGGCACTGCGATGTGGCTTAAATTTGATTATACAGCCATGCTAGCCTCGGAGCAGCAGGATGCATCAACTACTGCTGTTTATGCTCCCGAAGTACTAGCAGACGAAATTTCAATCAATGATCTTGTGATTGAAAAAAACTCAACCATGAATGGTATCTTTCAAAAGTTTAAAGATGCTATTCTCACTTCAGGTTCAGGAACTTTAATCTACTCTACTTCGTTAACCATTAAGAAACAAATATCAATAAAAAAACTTCGAGAATCTCTCGGTCGTCGTTTCACTGTAACCCTAGCACGCCCAGACTTTAATGTTCATGTAAATGGCGACATACTCACTGAGGCTGATGTGTTTCCAGAGTGGGAGCTTCGAATACCAGAACAAGGCATGTCAGAGCATGTCTTGAACACGCCAGTTGGCAATCGTTTAGTAAAATTTTGGGTCGGGTTCGTTAAATCTGCAAGCTGGCCTCACGAAGAGGCAGGGGTAGGAGTTTATGCTCACGGTAAAATTGCCCAAGATAGGCCATTTTTCTTTGGCGTTAAAGGACGTGAGATTTTCTCAAGATACATGTATGCAGTAGTTGAGGCAGACTGGATTGATGAGTTAAAGCAGGACACAATTTCGACGGATAGAACAAGCGTTAACTGGGAGGACGCTGATCTTGAGTCATTACACACATGGGGAGCCCAATCCGTAGCTGCATGGAAAGACTCTTTAGTGAGGTCTCCAAAATTCTTTACCAGAATATGTCATAGTCTCAGCGCAAAAGTTTCGTGATGACGCTCCCCTTCGTTTGCGAGCCTTTGTCGCGTAAGGCTCTACTGTGCTGAGTACCAGGTACTTGTACGGGATGATTCTGGCATAAACAAGCTGGCGTAAGAGTTGGAGATATCAAGCAGACTTGATTTTGATTCCATGGCTTTTCAATAACGCTCCCCTTCCGTACATAAAAGGCGACATGTGTCCAAGTCGTTAGTTACCGTAGAAGCTTTTCCCAAGGTGCTCCATCAGCAAATGCCTTTTCTACCCACGCTTTGAATGCAGCGGTTTTTGATGGTGTGAACTTAATGGATGGACGAATTAAATAAATAGCTGATTGCCTATCAAATTTCCAACCAGGTAACACGGGTACTAAAGTCCCTGCCGCGATGTCTTTAGCAACCAGCCAATTACTAGATCCAAGTATGCCTAGCCCTTGTCGTGCGGCATCTAGTAAGGCTTCTCCATCGTTACTGATAAAACTTCCACGAGCGTTAACAGTGACAGCCTCTTCGCCTCGATACAAGATCCATTCGGGATACGTACGAAGTCCCGTGTGACCAAGGCAGTTGTGATCGATTAAATCGTTGGGATGCGCAGGTGGCGTATTTCTTTCTATATAGCGTGGCGATGCACACAATATTCTGCTGTGGCTACAGAGTCTGTTAGCGATTAGCCGGCTATCTTCTAAGGCCCCTACTCGGATACAGGCATCGTACCCCTCAGAAATTACGTCAACGTACTTATCTGAATAGTCGGTATAAATCTTCAACTGAGGATGCGTTTGAGCAAATTGGCAATAACAGGGCTTAGCCATAGCCGTCCCAGTGCACCAGGAAGGCTGATCTTGAGGCTACCCACTATTTCTTTAGATAGGTGCCCTGCTTCCAACTCTGCTTCTTCAAGTATTTGCGCTGCGGTATACAATCTTTCATAGAACCGTTCACCTGCATCGGTCAACTTAATACTTCTAGTTGATCGTTCAATCAGCCTTACGCCTAGTCGCTCTTCTAGTGATGCGATGCGTTTGGAGATAATAGATGGGTGGCGTTGCAGTTTACGTGCAGCGGCAGAGAATGATCCAGCCTGAACAATTGCAATGAATGCAGCAAACTCGCCTGATTGAGGGCTACTAAATTCTTGCACAGTTGGCCTCAAACCTGCCTCTAGCAAAAAACAGTCGAGCATAAAAAACGGAGCTATTAAGCTCCGTTTTTTATGCTTGCATCTTAAGGGTAGACAATCACAAGCGTCGCTGAAGCGTCTACAGGACCTGGCTTGATGTCTGCTTCGGTTTTATTTGGCAGTCGTACATATTGTGCGGTAAATCCAGCCGATAAGCTGCCCCCTTCATATGTAGCAGGCCCTAGAGTGGGGGCATATCGTGAAGGCACCCATGAGCCTACTGGTGCTGGCCCAAAAGGCATAGTCTCATACTCACCTGAATAATATAAACGTATACCAACGGCCGGATTATTGGTGCGTATGTACTCTTTAGGCGTTGAGGTATCACGGGTATCTGTAAAGTAGAGCTTTATTTTTGCTCCCTTATTGCAGTTTGTCGCATTAACATAAAAGAAAGATTGACCCTCTGATCCTGTGGGGCGAGCACTGCCGGCTGGTGTGATTTGTCCTGGATCTACTGGCTCCAACTCTACACGTTGATTCAATGTATTGGTAGTAAACCTGCAGGTAGGAGTCACGGGCTTAGGCAGCTCAGGTACTTGAACAGTACCAAGCAATGCAGCCATTGGATCAACAAAACCGTTATAGCAAAGTTGGGGGACACCAGCCCCTTTTTGGCTAGCTGTTTGGACCAATGTTTTTCCAGTTTCAACAAAATTTAGCTTTCCGCCTTTGTAGAGTTTTTCATCAATCACCACTAGTTCAAAAGTGTAGAAATGTGTCAGGGTGTAGTTTGATGTGGCCCTGGCCTTAAGTACAGAAAACCAGGTTCTATTTGAAATAATTGTTCCTGGTGCTGCGCTTGGAGCTGTAGGTGTTAAGGTGACGGTGGCGTTGTATCCTCCCCAGCGAACAATCAAACCTAGCCCTGGCATACCACCCAAGGGCACTGCATTATAGGCGTTGCTAACAGGTATACCATTAGCATCAACGTGGACGGTTTCTCGATGTCCAATGGGCATAAAGAACTGGGTATAGGCTGAAGTTCGGCCTACTATATCGCCATTTTTAAAAGTACTTCCGTCTGGTGCCATAGACCAAGTAGTGCTGGGTGTTAAGTCTCGAGATCTAAAGCAAACTTCTGTTTGGGCTTTAGCCGGGCTAACTCCTATAAGTAATGCAAAGGACAATGCCAGTACCGTAGACCCGCTGTATCGCATACGTAGTACGTTCTGGCTCTTCATTAGAATGTTCAACATTATCGTGCTCCTTGCACATCACTATTTGCTGTACGCATATAGGCAGGCAAAACAAAATAGGATGTTAAAAGCACAAGCCCTTTAGTTGTTTAAGACTATTCCGAGTTTGTTTGGAAATATTTTCTAGATACTTACATATACGTATAAATTTCAAAACTGTTAATAATTGTCAATTTATAAAAATTATTGTTGATTGATTTTTTATTACATAATTAATACAGAAATTTAATAATATTTCTTTTTAAGAATCCTCCTAAATCTTTTCGTTGATTAATTTCCTAAACTTCAATTGTGCTTAAACAACAATGCACATATTAGGGAACCTTTGAGCGCCCCAAGGCGTATAACAAGGTTGCTTCGTTTGTTCAACAATCGGAAGTTAAATCAATCATGAAAAAGATCCTTTTAGGCCTCACTATCCTTTCCGCTTTCGCTGCTACTGGTGCTCAAGCAGAATCTACTATCGGTGCTCGCGGTAACATCAACTTTGTAGGTAGTATCAACGCTGACAGTTGTACCGTACGTTCACCAGGCGCATCCAGTACTGGTGCCAACATGTTGGTAGATATGGGTCCTGTTACTGCTAAAACACTGGGTACCGAAGCTGCTCCAGCCACATCTGCTGGTGGTCTGACAGCCATTTCTAAAAACATCGACATGCAAGTTGAATGTGCTACTGGCACTAAAGTGTCCTTGAAGCTGGCTCCTACTGCTGTTTCTGGTAAAGGCATTGCGGTAACTGGTGGCGCGCAAAACGTGCAGATCATGTTGGTCAGCAACGACAAAATCTTGGACTTCACAAGTGGTAGCACCACGTTGGATGCTCCTTACGCTGATGGCGCTATTAGCATCCCTCTGACTGCGTACTACACCCGTAAAGCTGGTTCTGATGTGGCTGATGTTGTCGGTGGTCAAGCCAACGCTACTGTTGCTTACGAGCTGTCTTACGAATAAGCCCCGCTTAAGTAGCTGCCAAAGGGTGACGCCCTCTGGCAGCTCTACCCTCAAGGAGAATAAACCATGTCGATCTTAACGTTAAAGAAACTGGCTGTTGGGTGTTTGGCCCTGAGTGCTGTTTTGTTGAATAGCCAAGCGCAAGCAGCCATCTCCTTGAGCGGTACTCGTCTGATTCTTCCCGAGAAACAACAAGAGGCGTCCATCGTTGTTCGTAACGAAAACTCACCCATTTTGGTGCAGTCTTGGCTAGAAACTAATACTGATCACGATCAAGCAGAATTGCCATTTGCCATTACACCTGCATTGGTGAAAGTTGCTCCTAATGGGCAACAGGTTATGCGTGTGTTATACGCAGGTGGAGATCAAGGTCTGCCTACGGACCGTGAAACTGTGCTCTGGTTAAATGTTCAGGAAATCCCCCAACAGGGGCCTGGCGAAAATCAGTTGCAAATTGCTATTCGCCAACGAATCAAACTCTTTTTCCGTCCTGATGGATTGCCTGGCTCGGCAGCCGAAGCCCCTGAGCAATTACAGTGGGCAGTGGTAAATAATCAGCTGGAAATTCATAACCCCAGCGCTTATCACGTGTCTATGTCTACTCTGCAAAATGCTGCAGGGCAGGAACTGGAAGACCCTGGCATGATTGCTCCTGGCCAGACTCGTCTACTGCCATTAGGCCGCACGGCTTCTCAGGCCACTTTACAGTTTAGTGCTATCAGTGACTATGGCAGCGCCGATGCTTATGAAGTCCGCTTGAATGGACCGACTAAGGTTCAAGGTCGCGCTGTGAGCGTCGACACTCCTTAAAAAAGGCGGCCTAGTTTGCCGCCCCCTCCTCTCCCTTCACGTTTGCCCCCCTTTCGGCTACTGGTCGTAATTCAGTAGCAGGAGCCCTTGTACGTCTTTAAATCGTCAATTACGCCCCTAGGGTGCAGAGTCATGTTTACAAAAAACCATCTGTTCAGCCATAGCGTTCGCACTATCAGCCATCAACCGCTGGTCGTGTTGCGACTTGCTTTGCTTCCCAGTATGGTTATTGCCGCTGCCACTGCACAGGCGGAAACTCAACTGACGACACCAATAAAGGCCGAGAGCACTACCGCTGAACCTGTACAAGTGGCTGCATTGGATAATGCTGAGTCCTTAGGCTTTAATACTGCCTTTCTGCACGGAAGTGCTTCCACCGCTGATCTGCGTGCCCTACTGTCTAACAGCAACGTGCCAGAGGGTGTGCAGCGCGTGGACTTATATGTGAATCAGGAGCGCACCGGAAGACGAGATATTGTTTTTAAGCGTAACCCGCGCACCGACGAGAACGAGCCTTGTTTTGATAAGGAAATGTTGGATCAGCTAGGGATAGATTTGAGTAAGCTGCCAACCCCTGTGTCGGATGAAGCTGCCTGTCTACGGTTGCCAGAAGTTATTCCAGATGCTTCAGTAATCTATGAAAGTGCTCAATTACGCTTGATGCTGAGCATTCCACAGATTTACTTAAGCCCTAGCAAGCGTGGGTATATAGACCCTGCTTTCTGGGATGCTGGCCAAGCCGCTGCTTTTGTGAATTATGGCGTGAATATGCGCCGCGACCAAAGCAAAGAGATGTCTTCCAGTAATCACGTCAGTGTGGATTTACGCATGGGGGTGAATATTGGTCCTTGGCGCTTGCGTAATAACTCGTACTACACAGCCGGTAGTAACCGTTCTAGCTCTTTCACTAGTCAGAATACCTATGTACAACGCGATATCGTTAGCTTGAAAAGCCAAGTATTAGCGGGAGAAACATACACTCGCTCGCCGCTTTTTGACAGCGTACGTTTTCTGGGTGTGCAAATGTTTTCTGACGATGCCATGCGCCCGGATAGCGAGCAAGGTTATGCGCCTGTTATCCGTGGTACTGCAGAAAGCAATGCCACTGTGGAAGTAAGACAGAATGGCTACGTAATCTACACCACCAACGTTGCACCTGGCCCTTTCGCGATCACGGATTTGTCTCCATCTGGCTCAAATGGTGATTTGGAAATCACCATTATTGAAGCTGATGGTTCGCGTCGCACGCTGCGTCAAGCCTTTTCAGCCCCTCCTTTGATGGTGCGTGAAGGACGCTTGCGTTATGACATTGCTGTTGGTCAACTGCGACTGAGTAACGATATAGAAGAACGCCCCAATTTTGTGAGCGGCACTATGCTCTATGGCATGAGTGCCAACACCTCTGTGGCTGCAGGCGCTCAAGTCTCTAAAGACTTCAATGCCTATTCCGTTGGCGTGGGCATGAATACCCAGTTAGGCGCTGTATCTCTTGATGCCATTCGATCCACGAGTCGAGTTCAGGGCGAGCAAACACAAGGTACCAGTATGAACGTGCGTTATAGCAAGTTCATTGAGGCTACCGGTTCGAATGTCTCCGTCAATCTGCGCCGTGATCTGAGCCGGGGTTACCGTACATTGTCTGATCATATTGAGGCGGTAGACGTGCCTGAGCATTTCCGTCTATATGGTCAGCGAGATACACGTCAACGCCTTGATGCAAACATCAGCCAACCCATAGCGGGTGGTAATTTGTACCTTAATGCCTCGTACAACAAAGGCTGGGAGAACAATTCTTCCAATAGCCTCTCAGTAGGCTATAGCAACAATATAGGTAAGGTGAATTACAACTTGTCGTACACGCGTACACGAAACCTACAGTCTTCGTTTGGCGGTTCGCGTTCGCAAGATAATGTCATCATGCTGACCCTGAGCATTCCGTTAGGCAGTGGCCCTAAGGCACCACAAAGCTTCACCACTTTTAACCATGATAAGAACGGTAATGCTGTGCAGGTGGGTGTTAATGGATTATTGCCAACCGAGCGTGAAATCAGCTATGCCGTCTCTGGGGGCCGTAGTGCTACAGGGGAAAACACAGCTTCTATCAACGTAGGGACGGCGACATCTTTTGCTCGCTTGAATGCCGGGTACTCCCACGGCAGCAAATATCGCTCTGGTAACTTCTCAGCTAATGGTTCGATCGTAGTACACAGTGGTGGCGTGAACTTAGGCCAAGCCTTAGGTGAAACTATTATGCTGGCCAAAGTGGAACCAACGGTTGCGGGTGTAGGCGTGTCTAGCCACGCAGGCGTTGAAACAGGTGCCAATGGCTATGCCATTATTCCTAACGCTACACCGTACCGCAGCAACCATGTCAGCCTGGACACTCGTCGTGCCCCGCGCAATGCTGAGTTTGATAACGCTGTGCAGCAAGTTGTTCCCACTCGTGGGGCGATTGCTCTGGTTACTTTCAAAGCGGAAGTAGGTCATCGCGTGCAGTTTGAGCTGCATGATGAGCAAGGCACTACCCTACCCTTTGGTGCAATGGTGCACGATGCTTTGGGGAATCAGCTGGGTATGACAGATCCTCGTGGGCGTATTTTGACCATGATGTCCCCTGAAAAAATGCGCGGCCATTTGGATATCAGCCGTGATGGTCAGTTGTGCCGAGCTCACTATGAGCTGTCAGAGGAAACTGAGGGTAAGAATTATCAGTTGATTCGTCTACGTTGCGTTAAACGTGACGCTGACCCTGTGATGCCTGGACATTTGGCTAAACTAAACGATGCTGAAGACGGTACTGTATGAAAACAGCTCAGTTAGCCGCAGAGACTATGCGTGAAAACCTTCCGGCTATGCAAGCGCCACGCTTTCCCAGTGTTTTATTGGCTGCTTTGTCTTTGATTTTGATTTTATGTGCAGCTCTAGGGGCTGGGGCATATCTCTATGCTTCAGCCACGCACTTAATTTCCGAGTACCGTCGCCAACTTAATAGTGCAGCAGACCATGCTCAACTGTATTTTGATCAGCGTGAAGTCCTACTACGTGCTGTAGCGGCTAGCGCTGTCACGCCAGAGGCTCTAGTCTTATCGCCCATCAGTAGTAATCTTGAAGCAATCAACACGCCAGACAGTGGGTCTCTTGATCAATACATGTTGCTTTTGACACGTAGGCATTGGAATGCTATCCATCGCACGGGTGCTCTGCGTTACAGCGAACTGAATCCAGCCCGTGATTTTCGTTTGAATAAAACCAATGATGGTCTATTGTGGGAGCCGCAGGCTGATGCGCTGGCTTCACGCCTACGTAGTATTAACAGCGAACCGGATGCGCGCCAAATCCCAGTGATTTGGTTGCATCAAGATGATGACTCCCCATCAAGGCTGGTGGCATATACCCCTATAGATAGAGACAATAGCCAAGGTGCGTGGCTGGGGCTGGAGCTAAAAGAAATAGATCGTGCGTTAACGCTGACTCCACCACCGCCTAGCACTGAATATATTTTGTTCGATATACGTGGGCAAGCGGTGCTGTACAGTAGCGCCCCACCGGACTCGGCTGAATTACAGTGGATACAACAAGACTATTTTGGTTTTGATAATAAAGGCTGGCCTCAACACATTATTCTGAGCAAATCTATTGGCACAGGAGGTCTGCGCGTACTCTATGCTTTGCCAATGCAAAAATTGCTGCTAGATAGTCGTGGCGCCATCATTACGGCTTTGTTGACGCTCACCATTTTCACGACCATTGTTCTGGTCGGCTCCTACCTGATTAGGCGACGTTTGCTTGTGCCCGCACGCCAACAACAGCAAAGCTTAGTAGATAGTGTGACCCTTAATCGCAAGCTTGTTGCGATGGCTCCTGTGGGTTTGGCCTTGGTCGATGCGAGTGGTGATGTGATTTTCCAAGAAAATCCCCAAGCACGTATGTGGATGCAAGGTGATGATCAATGGCGTTCACGTTTGCCGGGTGAGCACGATCAAAGTGCTTCCACGGATGTCACGTTAAAAAATGGTAGTAGTGTACGTGTACAAGCTATTAGCTTGAACTACCGCGGTAATCGAGCAGCTCTGTGCTCTATTGTTGATGTCACTACAGAGAAAGCGGAAGAAGCGGCTCTGCGCCATGCTCGACAAATGGCCGAGAACGCTAATATTGCTAAGACCCAATTCTTGACCACAATGAGTCATGAGATACGCACGCCCTTATATGGCATTTTAGGTACCTTAGAACTGCTTGCTTTGTCTGAACAACATCAGCAGTCACCATACCTAGACACCCTACGACGCTCAGCGGAAACGCTGTTCAGAGTGGTGGGCGAATCCTTAGATTTATCACGTATCGAGGCAGGACACGTCACACTAGAGCCGCGTGAGTTTTCGGTGCAAGAGTTAGTGGATGAAGTGATTGCTGCTTTTGCAGCTACCTCACAGAATAAGGGGTTGTTATTGTACTCCGTGACGCCTATTAACGCCTTGCTGACGACTATTGGTGACCCACAGAAGATTCGTCAGATTCTTAGTAATTTAGTTAGCAATGCTATTAAATTTACTACCTCTGGTCACGTGGTACTGCGTTTACATACTGAGCCTCAGGCTGGCAACCGCTTAGCTTTACGTTTTCAGATTACCGACTCAGGCCACGGCATCAGTGCGGATATTTTACCTAAGCTATTCTTACCCTATTTCAGTTTGAATGAAGGTGGCGTGAGTAAGGAGCCGGGGACTGGGCTGGGTTTACCCATTTGTCAGAGGTTGGCAAGCTTGATGGGAGGGGCTTTGTCTGTGGTCAGTGAGCCAGGTTTAGGCACCAGCATGACTTTTGAAGTGACTCTTCCGGTCGCTGCATCGTTAGGAATGTCACCCACTCCACAATCTTTACTGGCATTTAGGCCGGTTTATGTGATGGGGGATATTCCTGAGATTGTGTCCAATGTTTGTAAATGGCTGCGTCATTGGGGGGCTTATGCTCTTCCCTATACTGGGCAGCAAGCTCAACCTGGATCCGTCTTGGTTCATAGTTGGCCTTGTGTTGCTAGTACTGTTAACGAGTGGACTGGGCATCAAGTGGTGGTGCAGCCCACCGCCCCAACGTCTATCTCTTTGATTGAACAGCCCAACTTTTTTTATACGGCCTCTATTTCTGTGCACGACATCATGCAAGCGGTACAGCGGGCTCAGGCGTTGGAAGGCAACACACAAACTACAGTAGAGTTTATGAGCCCCCCAGCACGCACACAACAGGTGTTGGTCGTTGACGATAACCCTGTCAACCGGCTAATTCTGCAAGAACAGCTTACTTTGTTGGGGTGCCTTGTGCATCTGGAATCTAATGCTGAAGCTGCGTTGGCACTACCCGATAAAAATCGTTTTGATATTATCTTCACCGATTTATTCATGCCCGGTATGGATGGCTACTCTTTTGCCCATGCTTTGCGTGCGCAGGGTTATAAGCAACGCATTATTGGTGTTACGGCTAATGCCATTTTGGACAAAGACAATGAGTGGTCTGCAGCAGGCATGGATGCTTTGTTGATAAAACCACTACACATGGCGGCTTTGCGCGATAGCCTACACGTGCAATCCTCTGATTTTACTGCTCATTCTTGACAATCTCTGAGCAGTCATCGTGGTGTGCGGTGGTATGATACGGCAGGACTAGCACTACACGGTGAACAGTGAAAACCATAGCCAAATCACCCTTTAATCGCATGACGCAACACTCGCGTGGGCACACGTGGCTATTGCTTAGTGCTATCCCCGTTTTGCTCATTTTTTTCGGTGCATTACTAGTCGCTGGACAGCATTTTTTCAGCAATGAGCGCTACAGATTAGAGTCAGATTTCACCTTAACGTTGGCGTATATTCATGAGCAGGAAAGTTTCCTAGCTCAGCTAAGAGCTGATGCAACCAAACTTGAGGCGGGTACAGAACCTGAACCCCCACCTGTAGAAAGTGGCCGTTCTGTCAGTATCTGGCGTCCCACGGCAAGCGTCTCTTTTTCGATGATTTGCGACCTAGATTGCCATACTCCTAAAGAGGCTTACGGCACGTTAGGAGCAGACCTTGCTGACAGTTTTGCATCGTTCTGGGCTCGCTCCTATTTTCCATCAGGTTACTTTTTCCTATTTCACCCTGATCTGGAAGACAGTTTGAGCATCCCTGAGTTGGAGTCTTCTCGTACGGATACGGTGTTGCCCATTGCTTCGTATAAAGAGGCACGCCAGCAAATTCAACCTTTCAGAAAGCCCAAGCCTGGTGCGTCAATGGTGCAATGGTTCTCGTTGCCAAAACATCCTTTGCATATGCTGGGCATGATGCAGATTTCTTTACCGGGTTTTCCTTTACCGGGTGTAGACCCTACCCAGTTTCAGGCAATGAGCCTCTTTGATAAAGGTAGGTTACGTGAGTTTTTTAATCAAACTGAAGCGCCAGTAGGTTATAGGTTCTGGTTGCATCATGCTGATCAAGGCTTGTTAGTTGGCAAAGACGACTCTCCCGATTTGGGTCAGGACGGCTTCACCATCAGCCTACAAGGGCTAGCTTTCCAGATTCAAGACCCCTCGGGCACATGGATAGGTCGCTATCTGATCAGCCCTAGCCAATTACTGGATAGTTCTTGGGTGCCTTTGGGCACAGTGATTTTTCTATTCTTAAGCCTTCTGGGCGGAGTAGCTTATGCCCGCTGGTATGGGCGTGGCGTGGTAGAGCCTGCGCATCAAGCACAGCGTGCATTGCTGGAAAGCCAAGACTTCAACCGCAGCATTATTAATACGTCGCCAGTCGCATTGTGCGTGATCAGCAAAGATGAAAGACAGGTGATTTTTGGTAACGCCCAAGCGTTGGAGTGGCTGGAACTCGAGGTGGGAGACACCTTACCCGATCAAGCGCCACTATCCCTTGCCCTCAACACACTACAGCAGCAGTGGCCTAGCAACACCGAAGGTAAGGTGGATTTAGCTGATGGTCGTAGCTTACATTTGGCTTGCGCGCCTAGTCGCTACCAGGAACAAGATGTTTTGCTTTGTGTGTTGATGGATCTGACGGCACAAGAAGAGATTCAACGTGAGTTAGAACGTGCGCGCATAGCGGCTGATGAAGCAAGCACAGCTAAGTCTGCTTTCTTGGCTACGATGAGCCATGAAATCCGCACCCCTTTGTATGGCGTATTGGGCTCGCTGGAGTTGCTGTCCATGACCGAGCTTAGCGCTCAACAGCAACAACAGGTAGACCGAATTCAAGGGGCCTCGCGCCAACTGCTGCAAATCATCAGTGATATTCTTGATATCAGTCGCATCGAGGCAGGTCAAACGCATGTGCAGTCAGTTCCTTTAGACCCTGTTGCCTTGGTGCAAGATTGCACAGCCACGTATACGGCCATGGCGCAGCAGAAAAACTTACTGTTATTCTGCCATGTAGATCCAGACATACCGCGCAGTATCTTGGGTGATCCCCTACACATACGCCAGATTCTGAACAACTTAATTAGTAATGCCGTTAAATTCACCCAGGCCGGGCATATCATTGTTCGGCTACGACAGGAACAAGCAGCCCAGGGACGCACGAGTTTGTTGTTCCAAGTGGCTGATAGTGGTGTAGGTATTCCGCACGAACGCCAAGACAATCTGTTTACGCCTTTTTATGTTGCTCACTCTGGCGAGCACACCATACATGGCGCTGGTTTAGGTTTGTCCATTTGCGCCAGACTCGCAGAGTTAATGGGCAGTCAGATCCAATTAACCAGTGAGCCAGGCTTAGGCAGTAGTTTCTCTTTTACGTTGAATACCACCATAGAACCTGTAGACGTAGAACGCTGCCCTCCCCCTAATTTGCAAGGGCTACGGCTGCATGTACGCACGCCGCATGTTGAGTTATCGGAATCCCTTTGCGCTTGGCTTAATCGTTGGAATGCTCAGGCGCGCGTGATATTGCCAAACTCACCGTTAACTGGTGGCGCCGACGATATTTTGTTCGACGTAATGATGCCTAGCAGTAATCCAGCGCCTCAGTGGTCTGGTCCTTATATCAGTGTTTCTGCACGAGATGGTAGTTCTACATTGCCTGAGGCTGATGGCACTAATCCTGAAAGTACTGCTCGTGCGCTAGAGCGTTGGATGAAGCAACAAATCACAACGACAGAACCCGTTGTTGAGGATACCCCACCACCGAAAAAGGCAGCCATCAAAGCGCATAGTAGTCCTGGATTGCATGTGATGGTGGCAGAGGATAACCCTCTTAATCAGGCCACGCTATGTGAGCAGCTAGAGAGCTTGGGGTGTCTGGTTACCCTTGCTCAAGATGGTGCAGAGGCGCTTAGCCTGTGGGATAGCAACAGTCATGATCTGTTGCTGACTGACGTGAATATGCCTAATGTGACCGGCGAGGAACTGGCTCGACGCTTACGAGCACAGGGAGTGACCGCCCCTATTATTGGCATTACTGCAAACGCCATGCGCGATGAGGCTCAGCGCTGTATAGAAAGCGGCATGAATGCTTGTCTCGTGAAGCCAATGGATTTGGCCACGCTGGATAATCTGCTGAAATCGCTGAGTCGTTCGCCTGTTCCTCAACGTTATAAAGCCATTTTCCGCAGCACTATGAGTAGTGATTTGCAGGCGCTGGAAATAGCTTTACAGGAAGATAATGCGGCCCAAAGTCAGGCTGTCTTGCATCGTATGGCGGGTGCTCTGGTGGTGATGGGACTGCATGACATAGCCGATAGAATCAAAGAGCTGGAACAAAGCTTCAAAGACAATACCGAACAACCAGAAACGCGACATCAAACGGCGCTTGAGATTTGTGATGCCTTACGCAAATTGATCGAGCAAACCTAGAGACGCACGCCATAGCAACTTGTTGTGCTACGTATTGCTCGATCATATATCTAGCTAAGTCCCCTTTTTATGGTGTCTGCAGTCGCTTGTATTCATCACACCCTGAGTAATTACCGCCTTCACAGGATGCTTTATAGAGAGCCTTGGCTTTATCTATATCCTGCTCAACGCCTGCGCCATTCTCATAATATCTGCCTAGGTTGACTTGAGATACGGCATCGCCTTGTTCAGCACCTTTTGCATACCATACGGCGGCTTCTTGGTCATTTTGTTCAACGCCTGTACCTGTGGCATACATATACGCTACAGAGCCAGGCGCCACACCTTGTTCGGCTGCTTTTAAATACCAACTAAAGGCTTGCTCTTCATCTCGCGGTAGTTCCTCGCCATACATATATTTTGTGCCCAAGGCCACTTGGGCTATGGCGTGCCCTGCTTCCGCTTCTGCTTTACAGATTGCTAATGGTGCATTTGGGCTCGTACATTCATTATTGGCAAGTACGCTCACTGGTAAAACCAGCAGGAATAGAAACGAAGCAACTTTCATATCAATCTCTGATGTGTGATGGATGCGAAACTACGTACATATTTATCGCCGTAGTGTATCGATTACAAAAATAGTGTTGGTTCATGAGGCTGGAGAATGTGTGGCTTTCATCACAGATGAGCCTTTTTTCGTGCCAACCCCTAATGCTGACAAAATCATAGCAAGACATAGCCAATCTGTAAGGCTAGGAGTTTGATTAACAATAAAAACAGAGCTAATCGTGGCAAAGACCGGGATTAATAGCGATAACGGTGCTACTTTGGATGCGGGGTATTCACGCAACAGCAGATTCCAGCCCCAATAGCAGAAATGGGTAGCCGCATAGGTTTGAAAGGCAAGGGAAAAAATTGCTACTGCATCAATGTGCAAGGCTAAGGTAGTAAATGGTGTTGTGCCGTGTAACCACCATGAGATCAGCAGTAAAGGTAATGGCGGGAAAAGACTAGCCCATATAACGAAAGCGAAAATTTCTTTTACCTTGGATAGCTTGATGATGATGTTGCCTATACTCCATGCAACGGCACTAATCAATACCAGAACTAAACCTATCGTTGTTGCTTTACTCGGACTGCTAACCAAAGTACCCAGCAGCCCGATTGCTGCAAAGACTACCCCTATCACTTGTGGCCACGTAAGGCGTTCACGAAACAGTAAAACGCCCCACCCTACTGTAAAAAATGCACTGAATTGAATGAGTAATGCGGCGTTACCCGGTGGCACACCTAAAGCAATCCCCACATTAATCAGTGCCCACATTGCTACTCCAAAGATCAAACCGTAGGCCACTAACCAGCGAGTTGCCACAGCGGGACGTTTAATAAAGAACACCCACGGTAATGCAGCGAAGGTAAAGCGTATGGCTGTAAGTAGTATGGGGTCTATATGCGCTAAACCAAGCTTCGTAATGGGAAAGTTAAGCCCCCATACAGCGGTTACAAGAATGGCTAAAACTAGGTGTTTTGTGAGCATGATCTTCATCTCTGTGCTGAATCGCGGCAGAATGCCTTGATGACCACGACACTATGCGCGTAGCTTGTTTGGCCCGCTTTCAATTTAAGGTCAAATAGAAATAAAATTGGGCCATGAAAGACACACACGACCTACCTTATGAGCACACGCCGCACGATGTCACGGTGACACGGCGAGACTATGTGGACGGGGAGCTATTTCCTTGGCATACGCATGGTCGTGGCCAATTTGCGTATGCGGCGTGTGGTGTTATTACGGTAGAAACAGAAGCGGGAAACTGGGCAGTTCCACCTTTGCGAGCTATTTGGGTACCTGCTGATATGGGGCATGCGATGCAAATGCGTGGGCCTGTCACGATGCTTAATAGCTATATCAGCCCTACTGCCGCACAGCGCGTAGGATTACCCACCTATTGTCAGGTGTTTGGGGTTTCTACACTGTTGCAACAGCTACTAGAAAAAGCCGTAGACGTTCCCTTACGCTATGAGCAGGATGGGCGTGAGAGCTTTTTAATGGGGCTGCTATTGCATGAAATTGCGGTGATGCCTGCCTTATCGCTTAACGCTCCCTTGCCTTCTGAACCTAGATTGGCCTACGCGTGTAATGCATTTCTGGCTGCGCCATCATTAGAAATGAGTATTGATGATATGGCGAAACTCGCTGCCATGAGCAGACGAACTTTCACACGACTATTCCGTATGCATACGGGGATTAGTTTTATAGAGTGGCGACAACAAGCGTGCTTATTAGCGGCCGTGGTTCGGTTGGGAAATGGGCAATCCATTACTCGCGTCGCCATGGAGCTTGGCTATAGCAGTTCTAGTGCTTTTACCTCTGCTTTTAAGTCTGTGCTAGGCGAAGTACCAAGCCGCTATTTTCAGAGGCGTTAATCATAACGTGCCGCTATTCGAGCCGTAAAACAGCTAGAAATAACGCCTAGATTTACGCCTTAAATCAGTCTTTAACTACTTGATTTCCCTAGTATTGCGCATACGGGGAAGCTTTTGTGCGCTCAGCAAAAAGCGCTCGCTTGTAGGCCATTCTTTCTGCTCACTAGAATGAGGGACATTTATCTCAACGCTAGCTGCTAGCAGTAAATGGCACGGCGTACACAGGAGGACTCACTCAGTCAGCAATCTCGTGAAAAGGCTTACTTTACGCATCCGTAATTCAGTGGCGTAACGTGTTTACAAAAAGACCAAGGAGACAATTATGACGCAACAAACTGGATCAACAACCATCGCTGAAATGCTTGTTCCCCCTAGCGCTCGCTTATCAAGAAACAACTTGATGATGGCATGGTGGGGAGTCTGTAGTGCTATGTTTTATTTAGTGGTCGCGGCAAGTTTGGCTTTAAATTTTGGTGCTATCAACGCCATTATCGGTATGGCCATGTCTGTAGTGGTATACGGCTTGATTAATGCTGTCATTGCACGCTATGCCATTAAAACGGGGCTATCAGTAGCTTTGTTTTCACAAATTCTCTTGGGCAGAACAGGATCTGTCATCGCTACCTTAATCTTCTTTGCCACCGCCATGTACTACGCCATTTTTGAAGGCTCAGTCATCGCAGTAGGTATTACTACCGTCTTTCCTAGTGTGAGCTACCCGTTAGCGGCATTAGTTGTCGTGCTGCTGAGTGTGCCATTAATGTTTGGTAATGCAATGCGCTGGCTAGACCGACTCAACGCTATCTTGTTGCCCGTCTACATTATTGGTTTAGTGGCTGCCATTGTCTTGGCCATCAGTTTGTATGGCTATAACGATCAGTGGCTGGCCTTAGGTCCGGCAGAACCTAGCCCATACGGGTGGTGGCATACCTTTGTGTATTACATGGGCATTTGGGTACTGATGATGTACACCTTTGACTATGCACGTTATGGCAAAAAAGAAGACAGCCGCTTTCATGCACGTGTTAACTTTGGGATGCCTTTTTATTTTGTGGCGTTTTTCCTCAGTGGCCTAGCCGGTATTTTCTTAGTGGCGAGTGTGCCTTTGGACGGTGGTCTAAGCGAAGTTTCGGTTTTGTTGGCGCTGTTAAAAATGATGGGTGTGTTGGGATTGCTGTTTGTCTGGGCCACACAAACCCGTATCAATACCGCGAACTTCTATTTGGCCGCTACAAATATGCAAGCCTGTATGACCCAACTCATCGGCGTCAGAGGACACTATCTGTTGTGGGCGCTTGTGGTAGCGGGCCTTGTGTACGTCTTGATGTTGGCCGACGTCTTTAGCTATTTGCTGCAAGCCTTAGCCTATCAAGGTATTTTCGTTGTGGCTTGGGTAGCTATGGCCTTAACGCACATTGCCCTAACGCATAAACAGACCTCGGCAACCTACATACAACAGCAACTTGAGCATGTAACCTTTCTACGAGTTGGGGCTGTAATGGCGTGGTTGTTGGCAGCCTTAACGGGGATCACGATTATGCATGTAGGCGGTGCGTACAGCAGTTTTTCTGCTCCCGTAACGATTGTGATCGCTTCAGTGGTATATGCTGCTTTCGCACGCGCCCCTGCCACTGTGCCAACCGTGGCAGCAGAGTGAAGCAATTAGGTGCTAGCTATCCTCATATTTCACAGCGAAGGGCCAGCTAAAGGTAAACTGTAGGTATATTTTTATTTTGCAGTACTTTTTATCTGGCTTTTATGTCCACTACATCTTTTAATACGCTCCCCCTGTTGCCTGTTTTGCTTGAAACCCTGCAAGGTTTGGGTTTTGAAAACATGACTGCTATTCAGGAGCAAAGTTTGCCTTTGATTCTGGACGGTAAAGACCTGATAGCCCAAGCCAAAACCGGTAGTGGTAAAACCGCTGCGTTTGGCTTGGGGCTACTGCAAACGTTAGACCCTAGCAAATTAGAACCTCAAGCCCTCGTGGTCTGCCCTACTCGTGAGTTGGCTGATCAAGTCACGACTGAACTACGTCGTTTGGCCCGCCAAATCCCTAACGTTCGTATGCTGACGTTATATGGTGGCGTACCTTCTAGACCGCAAACTGAAGCACTACGTAATGGTGCTCACGTTGTTGTGGGTACACCAGGCCGTATTCAAGACCACTTGGACAGAGGCAATTTAGATCTCACCGCCTTAAAAACTCTGGTGCTGGATGAAGCCGATCGCATGGTAGACATGGGTTTCAAAGACGACATGATTGCCATTGCATCGCATTGCCCTACCCGTCGCCAAACCCTGCTGTTTTCGGCTACGTACCCTGACAACATCCGTAAAATCAGCGCTAGATTCTTAAAGAACCCTGTAGAGATCAAAGTTGAAGCTCTGCATAGCTCTAGCCAGATCGAACAGATCTTCTACGAAGTTAGTTTTGACAATAGACTCAGCACGGTCGTGACTCTACTGAAGCACTTCCGCCCTGCTTCTACCTTGGTGTTCTGTAATACCAAAATGCGTTGCCAAGAGGTGGTAGAGGAACTGCGCTCCGAAGGCATTAGCGCTGAAACACTGACGGGTGATTTAGATCAGCGTGATAGAGACGAAATCCTCATTCAGTTTGCGAACAAAAGTTGTGCCGTATTGGTGGCTACCGATGTGGCATCTCGAGGTTTGGACATTCAGAACCTTGAGGCAGTGATCAACGTAGATGTGACCAAAGACGCGGAAGTACACGTACACCGTGTGGGACGTAGTGGCCGAGGCGATCAAAAAGGTCTAGCGTTGAGCTTGGTATCCGGCAGCGAAATGCGCTGGGTAAAACAGATTGAAGAGTACCAAGGCAGCCCAGTGAAATGGGGCCAAGCAAAAGGTTTGCGTGCTAAGTCTCAAGAGCCTTTGTTAGCACCGATGATGACCTTGCAAATACAAGGCGGTAAGAAAGACAAACTACGCCCTGGCGACTTATTGGGTGCGCTCACTCGCGACGTAGGTTTGAGAGGCGATCAAGTAGGCAAAATAGCCATTACTGAGTACAGCAGCTACGTGGCCTTAGATAGAAAAATCGCCAGAAAGTACTTTGATCGCATTGCTAACAGCAACATCAAAGGTCGTCGTTTCCGCATGCGTTTTTTGGAAGATAGGTAAGCGATTACTCACGCTATTGCCACATGACTACTTGCCCCTATTGGGGCAAGTTTCGTTATGACAGGTCAAAACGCTATAAACAAGCTCAGACACTCATTGAGTAGTGAGAGCCTTGGCGCTACAAAATGGTTTTATTTCCATTTCTATCCAGTTCAAACACCTTAAATTCCTGTAGGTAATGCTTTAACCACGTAGAAGCTTGGCCTAGTTGTGCTTGTTGTGACCATAGCAAATCCACACCCACAACCCAGTCTGTATGTGGGTAGGCCTCTAGTGGTAATTCTACTAATTCCCCAGACTCAATTTCTCGCAGAATCGACTGCCTTGGCAATGTAGTCCAGCCTAAACCGGCTCTAGTCATTTCTAGTAGCGCTGAATAGCTTTCCGCCTGCCAGCTATTCCCTGCGGTTAAATACTCAGTGGAAGGCAATCTATGCCCATAGGCTGAAAATGTTAATCGGCGATGGGCTCGTAGCTCAGCAAAGCTAATGGATGCATAGTACGCTAATGGGTGGTCTTTATGCGCGACGTGAGTCAATATCAACTTACCCATTTGTCTGAATGCTATACCGCGAGCATACGCCGGTTGCGAAAAAGTGATCCCAAGATCTACCTCCCCCTTCTGCACCAGTACAGCCACATCGCCGTCCATTGGATGGCGAATCGTCACATCTAAATAAGGAAATTGCGTAGACAGCGCTTGTAAAGGTTGGGCAAGCACTGGGTACGGAATTTCTATCGCTAACAAAAGCTCTGACTGCGGAATATCCAATAGCTGATGCGCATGCATTTCCAGGTTGCTGCATCTATCCAAAACTAGTTCTGCTTGACGCAACAACTGCACCCCAGCAGGGGTTAAAACGGGCAGTTTTGCTTGTCTATCAAAAAGCTCTACACCTAGATCTACCTCTAAGTTGGCGACAGCGGCACTCACTGTTGATTGGCTTTTACTGATGGCGCGTGCGGCTGCTGAAAAAGATCCTTGTCTAGCTACTGCGCTAAACATTTCTAGCTGCTCGATTGAAAAACGCATGTCTCTCTCATCTATCGGATTTTCCGATGAATATTAATTATGTTCAATTGCAAAGCTGATTGATGATAGCAGCAAGCTCTAACAAAAAGAGTACTACGTGGCATCCACCACAAAGGAGACAAGTATGAAAAACAGCGATTCAGTTCATCCAGTAGATGAGGTTCTACCCTTACGGCAGTTGGCTAGCTTTGGCTTGCAACACGTGCTCGTTATGTACGCCGGCGCCGTAGCCGTACCGCTTATTTTAGGTAGCGCCTTAGGGCTGACTACTGAGCAAATGATTACGTTGATCAATGCCAACTTACTGACCTCTGGCGTTGCCACGTTAATTCAAACCTTAGGCTTTTGGCGCTTTGGTGCTCGTCTGCCCTTAATCCAAGGCTGCTCGTTTATTGCTATTGCCCCCATGATCATGATTGGTCAGCAATATGGTCTAACGACTGTGTTCGGTGCTGTGATTGCAGCAGGTGCATTAACCATAGTGATTGCTCCCTTATTTAGTCGTTTATTGAAGTTCTTCCCGCCAGTAGTCATAGGAAGTCTGATTAGCGTTATTGGTATCTCGCTGATGCCGGCTGCAGCTATATGGCTAGGAGGGGGTAATCCAGATGCAGCAGATTTTGGTGCGCCCGAGAATTTACTGTTGGGCTTAGCTACCATCGCCATTATTTTGTTCATTCATGCGAAGTTCTCAGGCTTTGTAGGCAACCTGTCAGTGTTAATTGGCTTGTTGTTTGGTACTGCTCTCGCCATGGCAATGGGATACACCGATTTCACACGTGTTGGTGAGGCGGCATGGTTTGAATTAAGCCCACCTTTTGCTTTTGGGATGCCGCAATTCGCATTAGCCCCCACACTGGTCATGATGATGGCGATGCTAGTCATCATGGCTGAGACCACCGGCAATGTACTGGCTATTGGAAAAATAACGGGTAAACCAGCCAATCAAACCACACTAGGCGATGCCTTCCGGGCAGATGGTTTATCTACCATGCTTGGCGGTGTATTTAACAGCTTTCCGTATAACGCTTTTACTCAGAATACTGGCTTAATCGCCATGTCGAATGTGCGTAGTCGGTTTGTCGTGGCAGCAGCTGGCGTCATTATGATTTTGATGGGGCTTTTCCCTAAACTCGGCGCCTTAATTGCGACCATCCCTCGTCCGGTGTTAGGTGGTTGCGCCATTGTGATGTTTGGCATGACAACGGTTGCGGGTATTCAAGAGCTGAGTAGGGTGAGGTTCGAAGGAACACGAAACGGCTTGATTGTGGCTGTTTCCATCAGTGTGGGGGTATTGCCCATGTCATTCCCTGCCCTATTTCAACGCGTAGATGGCCCACTAAAACTGTTTGTGGAAAGCGGCATCTTTTTAGCCGCGATCACCGCCATTTTGTTGAACCTATTACTCAATACCAAAGAAACGCTAGCGGCCGGCAAAGAAGACTCTGCGGCCCCTATTCTTGCACACCAGAAAGGAGTTAATCATGACTAATACTTACGTTGACAGTACAGAGCTCAGTCCCAGAGATATGAAACTGCTACGTCAAACCATTGTGCTCTCTGAGCAATCTAAGAACAGCGGTAGACACCCTTTTGCCGCACTAGTGGCAGATGGTAATGGAACAATAGTCTGCATGGCTGGAAATAACTCTATGCCACCTGAGGGAGATCCAACACAACACGCAGAATTACGTGCTGCTGCAGAAGCTGCTAAGTTGCTGTCTCCTGAAGAGCTCGCCAAATGCACCTTATATACTAGTGCTGAGCCTTGCTGCATGTGTTCTGGAGCAATTTATTGGTGCGGTATAGGGCGTGTAGTCTATGCATTAGCCGAAGAAAAACTATTAGAGTTAACTGGCGATCATCCCGAAAACCCTACATTTTCGTTGCCATGTAGAGAGGTGTTTGCTCGTGGCCAAAGACCCGTTACAGTCATAGGCCCTTTGATCGAAGAGGAAGCTGCTGTTCCACATCACGGCTTCTGGACCTAAGTGGTATTACAGTCTTAAATACTGCGCATCATGCTGTGTAGGTTCCTTATCTAGCACAGCATGCTATGGTGTAGTCTGCTTGAGTGAGTCGGGCGCTCCCCTCGGGGCTAGCCCGACTTTTTATTTATGGAGATTTACATGAGCTTTACCGTCTATTTGTCTGGCGAGATTCACACGGATTGGCGTGAGCAGATCGCCAACGGTGCCCGCGCGGCCGGATTGGACATTCTTTTCACCGCACCAGTGACTGATCATGAGGCCAGTGACGCGGCAGGCGACCATTTAGGTCCTGAAAGCGAGTCGTTTTGGCGTGATCACAAGTCATCCAAAGTAAATGCCATTCGTACGCGTACCTTGATCGAGAAAGCCGATCTGGTAGTAGTACGTTTTGGTGATAAGTACAAGCAATGGAATGCCGCTTTTGATGCTGGTTTCTGTGCCGCCTTGGGTAAGCCCTATATTACCCTGCACGCAGAAGACATTATCCACCCACTTAAAGAGGTGGATGCCAATGCTCAAGCCTGGGCGACAACGCCTGAACAAGTAGTGGAAATTTTGCGTTATACGCTGAAAGCCTAAGCAAGCAAAAAGCCGCCAGTATGTGGCGGCTTTTTTGTTATGCACTCGTGCTAAGAAAGGTGGCTAACCGTACGAGACCAGTCATGTTTTGCCTAACAATTGTTTGCGATATATAAGCCTAGAGAGCCGATGGCACCGTGCGCGCTGTAGTATAGTTTTGCATCATTATGGGAGACGCAAGTGGGCTTACTGAAACGCATTCTAGGCAAACGACAAGCAACGACGACAGAAACTAGCGCTGATACGAGCGAGGAAGTAGTACTCGTCAATGCCTATGCAACCGTTACAGACATTCCAGAATTGGACTTCCCGCACGAGCTACTGGGTCAGCGCGATCTTTCTGACCCTGATTTAGCAGAACATTTAGATGGCTTTATTGGGTATGTAATGAGCCGTGGCGATGGTCAAATGACTGCCATGCGTTATCACCTATGGCGTCATCTTCAGCGTGTGCAAAATCACATTAGCATGAAGGTGAAGCAACAGGATTTATCAGCAATGAGCGCCTGGGCGGCGCGTGCTAATGCGTTGCTGTTTATGCCAGATGGTTCCGTGCGAACGCCAGATCTGACTTTGTTAATGACTGCTGATGGCTTGTTTTTTGAACATGAAGCCTTGCCGTATCTGCCTGACGCTTTAGCACGACGTGAAAAAAGTCTGAAGCAGTTGGCTCAGCTAAACCCTACCCCGCCCGCTTCTATGCCTCCCGTATTGGCTGAGGCTGAGGTTCATCTGCGATCGGTATCCGATGTCGTACACCGCGCACTTAGCTTGTTTTGCGTAGCGTCTGAAGGGCTGGTTATTTTAGATAAGGAAGACAGTAGTTTGCCGTTTATGGCTGAGCACAACCCTGTTGGGTTGGCGATGCTAAGCCCGCAAGAGAAAGCCTTTATTTCTGCTGAAGAGCCAGATGAGCATATGGCAATACAGATGAGCTGGCGGCATGAGGCGTTGAATGTTTTGTTGTGGGCGTTATCTAAGCAGCCTGAGCCATTGTCACCCGCCTCAGACGTTGTAGAGTCTCAAGTGATGTTTGATAAAGCAATGAGACTGATTGAGCTCAACAATACTGGCCATGTATTTACATTGCGTCCCACGGCTGAAATTTTGGATCAACTTGATCTAACGTGGCGCCAGCATTGGATTACTAGGCAGGCTGCGCAAAGTGATGCTGACGTTGAGGGGTTAATTTCAGGCGTGGTGATGGAAAGGCACTATGCGCTAAATTGGCTGACTAACTTTCAAAATGATATTGGTACAGCCTGGGATGATATAGACACCCCTACATGATCTATTGGTTGAATTCCCAAGCATCTAGCATTCGTTGGGCTTCATCTATGCTACCTAAAGCCGTAGCAAGGTCTGTACGTATGCTGTGATAGCCCGTTTCAACCAGTGCTTCATCGTCAAATTGATCGTCATCCAATGCGCAATAGCTGGTGGCGACGGTCGCTAAAGCACCTATTGCGGTGTTCAAGTCTTTAGCAAAGAAAGTAGGTTCCCATTTTCCCGCACCATGGAAAGCAAATAAGACATGCCCTGTGCTTTTGTCGTAAATAAAGGGATCACCACCTTGCTCGGCGATAACAAGCCAATTGGAGTCCCAATCCTCAAGCGCGTGTTCGGGGCTCTCTGACCAGGCGTATCCAGCCTGCAGTGAAGCAAGTTTGCTAAGTGGAGGAATACACACTGGGTTGCCGCCAACGGTTAAGGTGCAACCTACTGGGCCTACTTTTTCATAGTAGGTCTTACCCAAAGGCCCTACGTGCAGATAAAAATCAGCGATAGCTGCGGGCAAGGCGTTGAGATCGGTCCACTCAACTGCTGTCTGTGAGTGTAGTTGGCCAAAAGGTTCTAAAAGCGTGCGTAGTGTAGCGGCAGTAAACATGAGTGGGTTCTGTAGAGTATCTAGGTAGTACGTGGTACGTACTGTATGGGCGGCTATATGGCTAAATTGTAGCGGTATCTACATAGCTTAAGGCTTAGCGGTAGGTGTGCGTCGTGCCCTACCCTCTAAAACCTTCATGCCTTTACGCTTGGCTGTTTTCTGCACGCCACTTGATGCGTGTTGTTCTCTTAGCATGACTATTTCAGCGTTTGCCTGAGCTATTTGTTGATATAGCGCTTTGAGCTCGCTATCAGAACGCTCAAGATTAAGATTTAACGTTTGTAAGGCGCCTTCTAGTTTCCCGTTCTCGTGTTGACTGCTCTGCAATTGTTGCTCTAGCTGTTTTAGCGCGGCAAGTTGTTCGTCTTCTGCGGCTTTGGCTGCCGCACGTACCGCATCTGTTTCTCGCTGTGCCTTAACGGTAGCGAGCCTTTCTCTATCTACATCCAACATGAGGCGCTTTTCAGTGTCTCTGGAGCGCGTTTCGGATAGCTGTGCAGCGTGATGCAGTTTTTCCAATTCTGTACTGAACTCTTTTCTGACGTCGTGCAACTGCTGCTGCAAGGCCTGGTTATCGTACTGCGTTTGTTCTATGGCCTTGGTGAGCGCCAGTCTGGCTTCGTTAGCAGCGGCTAGTTCTTCTCTATAGCTAATAATTTCTTGCTCTGCAGCAGCAAGAGTTTGTTGCGTGGCCTGCTCTCTTTGTAAGGCTCTATCGCGTTCTAGTTCAAACGCCGCCACATCCATTCTGGCGTTATCGACTGTAGCTTGTGCTTCGGCCTTGAATGTTTCTAAGGATTCTTGCGCAGCTTCCTGAGCCTGACGCCACAAAGTAGCAATAAGCTCACCGGCGGCAGATGTGAGTGCTTCGGGTAGATCAGGATGCTCGATGCGTGTACGGCTTTTTTCGCGCAATTCCTCCCAGAATGTGACCAATGCCTGTGATGGCGCACTCATGCTGCCCTTACGAACTAGCTGATAAAGCTTGTTAGCGGTGGGCGTAGTGCCGTATCTGAAGAATAACAAGGCACAGACTTCCCTATAAAGCTCTTGTGTGTTTGAGAAACGCTCTTTAAGCGCCTCAACCTCGGCATTTAGGCTTATTTCGCTGGTATTTGCTGTATTCATCATTATTCCTTATTCGATAATTGATAATACAACGTAATATGTTAAGAATACAATTATTATTGATTAAAATTTGACATTACTCTTATAATGTCAAATTACTAGATGGGTATAGGGGGAAATCATGTCTGAGAGCAATTCAACGGCGCTAATGCGCTTCCCTCCCCTTGAGCATCTCCCACGATCTGCGCAAATAGATGGAAGCAACGGCACAAATAGAGCGATAGGCGGCCGTTCACAGATCAGTGCAGCCACAGACATTGATGCCATCAAGGCATGGTTAGCCCGTTTCGTGAACTCCCCTCACACCTTTAGCAATTACCGTAAAGAAGCTGAGCGTTTATTGTTATGGGCCACTATCGCCATGCGTAAGCCTATTTCTTCGCTCACGCACGAAGATCTTGTGCTCTATCAGTATTTCTTAACGGACCCACAACCCGCCGCACAATGGGTAATGCCTGCTGGCCGTAAAGTGCCTAGATCGCACCCTGAATGGTGTCCTTTTGCTGGGCCGTTATCTCAAGCGAGTCAACGGCAAGCTGTCATCATCCTAAATTCCATGTTTTCCTGGCTGGTCGCTGCCGGCTACTTGGCAGGAAATCCATTGTCATTAACCAAACAACGGTCTCGTAATGCGGCCCCTCGCGTCAGCCGGTACTTAGATGACGATATTTGGTTAGAAGTGAAACGTACTATCACCTATCTACCTCAAGACACCGATAGAGAGCGTGAACACTATGCGCGTTTACGTTGGTTGTTTTCGTTGTTATACGTGTGTGGTTTGCGTATTTCTGAGGTAATAGAGAACCAGATGTCTGGTTTCTTTTGTAGACGTGGCAATGATGGCGTAGAGCGTTGGTGGCTGGAAATTACAGGTAAAGGCAATAAAACACGCATTGTGCCGGCTACCACTGAATTAATGGCTGAGTTATTGCGTTATAGACGTGAAAAATCGCTGCCACCCTACCCAAACGCCACAGAGACTACACCGCTGCTGCTGCCTATAGGCCATCAGCAGAGAGCATTAACACGTGCGGGGGTGCACGGCATTGTGAAATCAGTCTTTAACGCTACAGCAGAAAGAATTCGCAGCAGCAATCCAGACTTAGAGTGGCAAGCGCGGCAGTTAGAACAAGCCTCTGCGCACTGGCTGCGTCATACAGCAGGATCACATATGGCCAATAAACAGGTGGACTTACGTCATGTGCGTGACAACTTGGGCCATGAATCGCTGACCACTACCAATATTTACCTGCACTCCGCTGATGATGCGAGACACCAAGAGACAGAGCAACACCATAAAATTCAGTGGTAAATAGCTTTAGAGCGCATTGCCCCTCTTGAAGTGGCACGAATTTAGCGTGCTTGTGGGCGCTGTAGGTAAAGTAACTTTGCCGTAACGCATTAATGCTACGACTGTCCCTAAAAGTATTCTTTATGCTAGAAAATCAGCCTTTCTTACGCCTTTTTTGCTTATCTTCTTAATACATTCTTGAGAAACATTATAAGCCTAAATTAAATAAATAGTATAATTATCAAATAGTTATGCGTATTTTAGGCATGAATTTTTCGTTACACGGTTTAGTCTAGCAAAGCGCTATAGCAATAGATCATTTAGTGTATTTGTTGCCCTGAGCGTACGATTTTCATGCCGTTATAGCCTTATCTATATAGGTCTTGCGCTAGATCAAACATGAATTCGATAAGGGTTTCTACCCATATAGGCTCTCTATACCATGAGTATTGAGTGTGACATTGAAGTTAATTGACACATTTCTTTATTAATTATGGGTAGTGTTTATGAAAGCCTTGTCTAAAACCCTGATTGTTGCACTGGTTGCGCTGGGGGTCGGTTATGGCGGATCACAGCTTATTCTTTCGCAACGTAGCATAACGTCCTCTTCTGCGAGCAACTTGAACTTGGATGATGAAAAACTCATCAAGCAAGGATCCTATGTATCCCGTACCGGTGACTGCGTGGCCTGTCATACCGTTCCTGGTGGTAAAGAGTATGCCGGTGGTCTGGCAATGCAAACACCGCTGGGGGCGATTTACTCAACAAACATCACGCCCGATGTAGATACTGGTATTGGTAGCTACACCCTAGACGAATTCAAGACAGCAGTACAACATGGCGTGCGTAAAGATGGTGCAGCCTTGTACCCTGCTATGCCTTACCCTTCCTACGCCATCATGAGCGATGACGACATGAATGCGCTGTATGCGTACTTCATGCGTGGTGTGCCGGCAGTTAAACAAGAAAATGCAGAGCCTACATTGCCCAAGTTGTTCCAGATGCGCTGGACTATTGCGTGGTGGCAATGGATGTTTGCTCCTAAAGATCAGAAATTCATCGCTGATGATGCCGTAGATAGCATCAAAAACCGCGGCGCTTACTTAGTGCAAGGCCCTGGCCATTGTGGAGCCTGTCACACCCCTCGCGGTTTGGCTTACCAAGAACTAGCCATGAGCCTGAATGACGGTGATGACTTCTTGTCTGGTGCCGTGATTGATGGTTGGCGTGCAAAAAGCTTGCGTGGTGAAGGCCGTGGTCTAGCGAGTTGGACAGAAGATGAGCTGGTAGATTTCTTTGCCACCGGTAGAACAGACAAAGTAGCCGCATTTGGTGCGATGGCTGATGTAGTGGAACACAGTACTCAGTACATGACCCCAGAAGATCAACGTGCGATGGCGCAATACTTGAAGGCATTGCCTCCGGTAAAAGGCCGTAACCCAGAGATCCCACATCAAGTTGATACCACTACCCAAGCACAATTGGATGGCCAATACACTACTCCAGGCGCGTGGCTGTACGCTGAACACTGCGTAACCTGTCACCGTGCTGATGGTAAAGGTGTGCCACGTATATTCCCTGCGTTGGATGGTAACTCCGCTGTATTTGCTAACAATGCGCAATCCGTCATCCAAGTGACTTTGGAAGGTGGCCGCATGCCAGAAAACGAAGTAGATGCAATGACATTCACCATGCCTGCATTCCGTCATTTAGGCGATCAGGAAGTGGCTGATGTGGTGAATTTCATCCGCACCAGCTGGACTAACGAAGCGCCTACGGTGAACGCTGAAGACGTAGCTCATATTCGTCAGTTCGTTGCGAAAAAATCGCCTAACATCCTTCCTGAAGGAGCCAGCCATGAGTAAAGCCAAAACCCTTTCTGTAGTAGCCTTGGCGATTGCTGGTATTGCAGGTGCTTCTTGGTATAGCCTTGCAAGCCCTACCCTGACAGGCCCAACAGAAACTAGCTACCCTATTATTGACGTAGAAACCAAGCAGGTGGTTGGCCAGTACCAAATACCGTCCGATCTGTTGATTGCAAACGAACCTAACGCAGAATCCATTTTGTACGGTAAACGTTTGTTGAATGAAACACGTCGTTTATTGCCTGACAATGTGGGCGCAATGATGAACTGTAGTAGCTGCCACATCGCTGAAGGTAAAGCACCTTTGGGCGCACACTACATCAACAGTTTTGTGACCTACCCTAAAGTCATGCCGCGTTCTGGCAAGATGGTAGATTTGGCTGGCCGTATTAACGGGTGTTTTATGCGCTCGATGAACGGTAAGCCATTACCAGTAGATTCCGCAGAAATGGTAGGTATGCTGGACTACATGAAATGGTTGTCACAAGGTATGGAGCCAGGCCAAAAAGCGCAGGTGCCTATTGCTGGTGCTGTGGATGAAAGCTTAGTACCTAATACTGAACGTGGTCGTGACTTATACGCCGCACAATGTGCAACCTGTCATGGTGCGAATGGCGAAGGCCTAAAAGATGAACGTGGCAATATTGTGTTCCCACCACTATGGGGTGATGAGTCTTTCAATATTGGTGCGGGTCTAGCACGTACTTACAAAGCCGCTGCTTTCATCAAGTACAACATGCCCATGAGCGTTGAAGATCATGGCGCATGGGGGCAAGGTGGTGTGTTGGATGATCAGGACGCAGTAGATATTGCGGAATACTTCACCCATATGCCTAGACCTGACTTTGCCGGCAAAGTGAACGATTGGCCTAATGGTAAAAAACCAAAGGATGCACGTTACTAATATAAGAAATTAATCTCCCTTCAAGCCAGATTTAAGGCTGCCCTCCCCGGCAGCCTTTTTTTCGTCTAACTTATTCTGCAGCGCTGACGCGTACAGTTGCAGCGATTTTCTTCGCACGTTCACGTGCTGCTTCTACAGTTTCGTCGTAGGCCAATGCGACACCCATACGACGTTTAGTAAAGCTTTCTGGTTTACCAAACAAACGTAGGTCTGATTGCGGAATACTTAGCGCTTCGGCTACACCATCAAACGTTACGTTTTTACTGTCCACGCCACCATAAATTACAGCGCTAGCGCCAGGAGCCAACAAGGCTGTAGAAACAGGAAGACCCAGAATCGCACGCGCATGCAGTTCAAATTCGTTTTGACGCTGTGTCACCATGGTGACCATGCCAGTATCGTGTGGGCGTGGGCTTACTTCACTGAACCACACTTGATCACCCTTGACGAACAACTCAACGCCAAAAATGCCTTGCCCCCCCAAATCTTGCGTGATAGACGCCGCAATATGCTGCGCAGATTCCAGCGCTGCATTGCTCATAGGGTGTGGTTGCCAGCTTTCTACATAGTCACCATCCACTTGCTTGTGGCCGATTGGTGCGCAGAAACTGGTCTGCACAGCACCTTGAGCATCTAGACTACGTACCGTCAATAGCGTGATTTCATAATCGAAATCAATAAAGCCTTCTACGATCACGCGCTGTTGGCTAACACGACCGCCTTCCATAGCGTAATTCCACGCTTTTTCAATGTCTTCAGGGCCACTGATCTTGCTTTGACCTTTGCCAGAACTACTCATTAGCGGCTTGATCACACAAGGGTAGCCAATATGGTCTTGAATCGCCGCTTTCAGCTCATCTAGGGTGTTGCAGAATTTGTAGGGGCTAGTTGCCAAACCTAGTGTTTCAGCGGCTAAGCGACGAATACCCTCGCGGTCCATCGTGAGCTGTGTGGCACGCGCCATAGGCACAACACGCGCTTTACCTGCAGCTTCTACCGCAGCGAGTGCATCGGTAGCGATAGCTTCGATCTCAGGCACAATAATGTGCGGTTTAACCTGCTCAATCAGCGCAGTTAGCGCGTTGGCATCACGCATATCCGTGACAAAAGCATGGTGCGCTACTTGGTGACCAGGAGCATTCTCATAGCGATCAACCGCAATGGTTTCTACGCCTAGACGTTGCAAGGCAATAATGACTTCCTTACCCAACTCTCCTGCGCCTAAAAGCATGACGCGAGTTGCAGCAGGACTTAGCGGTGTACCTAATGGCTTCATGAGTGACTCCGGTATAACAGACTCAAATACAATAAATTCACAAAGAAGCATTGTAAACGCAACCTTGTTAGCCGTAGGCAATATTCGGTTTAGACGCTATTTTCGTCGCATTACAGCCTGTAAAAGCAGTTAATGCAACGATTTTAAGGCTATGGCTTGTTTTTTCTAGCCCTATGTTCTACATTAATTAAGCTCAATTTGAGCATATAAGGAGAACGTCAGGTGGAGAGCCTAAAAGAAATCTATTTTGACTTGCCCGACGCCACGTCTGGTTCGGTGCGGTTAGCCACGGCATGGGCCAATGTGCCAGAGCCTATTGCCGATACTGACGTAGAAACCTACAAAAACCAAATACGTGAACAGTTAAAGGCACAAGACGCTACGTTAGTGGCCCATTACTACGTAGACCCTGTGATTCAAGATTTGGCAGAAGAAACAGGTGGCTGTGTGGCTGATTCCTTAGAAATGGCGAGGTTCGGCCGTGATTGCGACAGCTCTACCCTTCTGGTTGCTGGCGTACGGTTTATGGGTGAAAGCGCCAAAATCCTAAGCCCGCAAAAACGCGTATTAATGGCAGATATGCAGGCCACTTGCTCACTAGACTTAGGGTGTGAGATCTCTGCTTTCGAGGCCTTTTGTGATCAACACCCAGACCGAGAAGTTGTGGTCTATGCCAATACCAGCGCAGCCGTCAAAGCTCGCGCAGATTGGGTGGTCACCTCAGCCGTGGGTCAAGAAATCGTCCTACACTTGCACCAGCAAGGCAAAAAGATACTGTGGGCCCCCGATAGACACTTGGGTTCCTACATACAGCACACAACCGGCGCTGATATGGTGTTATGGCAAGGCTCGTGTCTGGTACACGATGAGTTCCAAGCCGATGAGCTTTTGGTGATGAAAAAACGCTATCCAGAAGCTTGTGTATTGGCGCATCCAGAAGCACCCGCCAATGTACTAGAGCATGCTGATTTTATTGGCTCCACATCGCAGATTTTGGCAGCAGCCGCTAGGTTTCCAAACACGTTATTTATTGTAGCCACCGACCAGCGGCTACAACATAAGCTCAAGCAACTCTTACCGCATAAGAAATTTATGCCCGCGCCTACGGGCGGTGTTGGAGCTACCTGTAAAAGTTGTGCGTTTTGCCCGTGGATGAGCCTCAATAATTTGCCCGCATTGCTAGGTAGCCTAACAGGCAATCAAAACGAGATTCAGGTAGAGGAGTCTATTCGGTTTGCAGCAGAGAAAAGCTTAAAACGTATGCTGGACTTCTCTGCGGATACCGCATTACGCAAGCAACTACAGCAGGTGTTACAGGCCGCTTGATATTAGTGCTCTGTGGCCCCAGATACTATCCACTCTACGATAATCTCTAGATCAGCATCACTTATTTTGGTGTTGGGTGGCATGGCAACAGGCCCCCATACACCTTGGCTACCACGGCGTATATGCGTTTTGAGTAATGCTATACGTTCTGCACTGGCAGGCGCTGCCTCAGAAATGCTTTGGAAAGAAGGCCCAAGCAGTTTTTTATCGACGCGGTGGCAGGCAAGGCAGGTGTTTTTCTTGAGTAGTTCTAGAACGTCGTGTGCAGAGGTTTGAGCTACTACAGCTTGCTGCGGGGCAAGTATCAAACAAAGAGCAATAAAGCTGTATCGACTTAACATTATGTAGATATTCTCACATTACAATAGTCATTATGTTCCCCCTACACTGAGGATATATTATGCGTAAAATTTTAGTACCAGTTGATGGTTCCGACGCTTCTACCCGTGCGGTGCAAATGGCAATTACGATGCTGAAATCCATTCCGGACGGCGAATTGCACATTGTGACTGTGCAGGCCCCTATCGTGTCGCGCAATGTATCTCGCTTTTTTGCTCCTGAAGTTCTGAACGAATATTATCAGGACGAAGGCAATGCTGCACTCACACCAGCAGTAGAACTGGCTACTCAGTCGGGAGTAAAGTTTCAGAAAAGCGTGCTGACGGGTTCGGTTGCTGAGACTATTGAAGAATACGTACAACTGCACCACTGTGACCACATCATTATGGGTAGCCGTGGTTTGGGTGCTATTCCAGGATTGGTGCTGGGTTCTGTTACCACTAAAGTACTGAGCTTAGTAAGCGTGCCAGTAACGTTGATCAAATAAAGAATCCGGTAGGTGCAAATAAAACCACCTACCGGATTTCATCGCGTTATACCGATGGTTGTGTCATGGCCAATGGGTTGATCCAGCTATCGTATTCCGCTTCGGTTAAAAAGCCTGATTCAAGCGCTGCTTCTTTCAGGCTTTGTCCTTTCAGGTGAGCTGTTTTCGCAATTTTGGCTGCTTTGTCGTAGCCAATATGTTTGTTCAGAGCAGTCACCAGCATTAGGTTTTTCTCTAGATTCTCACGAATGCGTTCTTCATGAGGCAAGATACCGACGGCGCAGTGTTCATCAAAAGACAAACACGCATCGCTGATCAACGCGATACTTTCCATGACGTTGTGCACCATCACTGGCTTGTAAACGTTCAACTGGAAGTTACCTTGTGAGCCAGCAAACGCTACCGCAGCATCGTTACCAAACACCTGTACGCACACCATTGTCATGGCTTCACATTGTGTAGGGTTAACTTTGCCTGGCATGATGGAAGAACCTGGCTCATTTTCTGGGATTTGGATCTCGCCAATACCGCAACGAGGGCCGCTGGCCAACCAACGCACGTCGTTTGCAATTTTCATCAATGCACCGGCTAGCGTACGCAACGATGCAGACATATTTACCAAGGCGTCGTGAGCAGATAAGGCAAAGAATTTATTCTCAGCACTGCGGAATGGCAAGCCAGTCAACTCTTTCAAATGACGCGCAACCGTATCACCAAATTTAGGATGAGCATTCAAACCCGTACCAACAGCTGTACCACCAATAGCCAAGTCGTAAATACCGGGTAATTGCGCTTCAACATGTTCCAACGCGAAATCTAACTGTGCTGCCCAACTACCAATTTCTTGACCCAACGTGATTGGCGTTGCATCTTGCAAGTGGGTACGGCCAGTTTTGACCAGTGTTTCGTAACGAGCAGCCAGTGTTTTAAAGGTGTCACGCAGTTGTGCCACGCTAGGCAACAAGCGCTCTTTAACCTGCAAAGCCACAGCAATGTGCATGGCTGTTGGGAAGGTGTCGTTTGAGGACTGGCCACGGTTCACGTGATCATTAGGGTGAATGGGGCTTTTGCTACCAATCACACCACCTACCAACTCAATCGCTTTGTTGGAGATTACCTCGTTCGTGTTCATGTTGCTTTGTGTTCCAGAACCAGTCTGGAACACAACCAACGGGAATTCTGCATCTAATTTGTTTTCAACCACTAACTGTGCGGCTGCCACGATAGGGTCTGCGATCTCAGCAGGTAATTCGCCCAACTCTTTGTTGGCCATTGCTGCTGCTTTTTTCAGATAACCCAATGCCTGAATCATGGGTGCTTGCCACACGAAACGCTCTCTTCCAATCGGGAAGTTAATGATAGAGCGCTGGGTTTGCGCACCCCAGTAATGATTTGCTGGGACAGCAATGTCGCCCATCGAATCCTGTTCTATACGTGTATCAGACATGCTTTGCTCCTACAGAGAAAAATTATTTAGTACAGGCCAGCTCATTGGCTTCTGCCAAGCGCTGCACCCAGACTTGTGCAATATCTACTAATCTATTGGCAAAGCCCCACTCGTTGTCAAACCAGACAAAAAGATTGGCAAAGCCATCGTTATTGGTACGTGTTTGACTGCCATCTACAATCACAGAGTGCGGATCATGATTGAAGTCCACGGAAGCATGTGGCTGATTCGTGAAGGCGATGGTAGTACAGGACTTTTCAGCGGCATCTTTAAACAGTTGATTGATCGCTTCAGGCGTCGTTTCAGTGCGCAGATTCACCATCAGATCGATGGCTGATACGTTCAAAATGGGAACACGTATAGCTTTGGCCTGAACTTTACCCTGCAGTTGCGGTAACAAGCGCTCTACCCCTTGGGCTAAGCCAGTGGCCACCGGCACTATAGATTGCATCGCCGAGCGAGTGCGGCGCAAATCTTTGTGGTGGTAGCCATCAATCATAGGCTGGTCATTCATGACCGAGTGCAAGGTAGTCAGAAAGCAATGCTCTATGCCAAATGCTTTATCTAGCACCGCCAGCACAGGAATAATGGCATTCGTGGTACAGGATGCGTTAGACACAATACGGTGATGTGCCGCTAAGCCTGCATCATTAATATCCAGCACGGCTGTGTAATCTACGTCGGCTGCACCATCGGCAGGATGAGACACCAGCACACGCGGGCAGCCGCTGTCTATAAAGCGCTGTAACTGCTCACGTTTGCCATAGACGCCGGAACACTCAATGACCAAGTCTAGATTTAGGCTTTTCCAGTCTACGTCTTCGGGGTTCTGGGCGTGGGTGACAGCAATAGTATGGCCATCAATCACCAGAGACTGCTCATCGTGACTGATTTGGGCAGCAGGAAACGGGCCGTGCGTGGAGTCAAAACGAGTTAGGTAAGCCATGCTTTCCATATCCGCTGGCTCATTAATAGCAACTACTTGCAGTGAATCCTGCAATTTGCGCTCATAAATAGCACGTAAAACACATCGCCCTATGCGACCGTATCCATTGATTGCTATGCGTGTCACAGGCGTTCCCATGCCCATCCTTGTTTAAAAAGTAATAGAAAAACCACCATCAACCACCACGATATGGCCGTTGACGTAACTGGCAGATTTTGATGCTAAAAATACGGCAGCAGGTGTAATTTCAGCTGGCTGAGCCCATCTCGCCAACGGATTCCTGCCAATCACATGTGCGCCTTTAATAGGATCGCTAGCCAATGCTTGATTGGATTCAGTAGCAAAGGTGCCTGGCGCAATCCCATTACTGGTAATGCCCTGAGAACCAAATTCAACCGCTAAGGAGCGCACCAGTGCTTCTAAGCCCTGTTTAGCAACAGGATACACCGCATCCCCTGCTCTGGCTATGCGGCCGGCGATAGAACTAAAGGTGATGATACGACCATAGCCTTTAGCTGCCATTCCCATTGCCGCAAGCTTAGATAACACCACCGTAGCCGTCAGATTATCTTGTATGTGTTGCGCAATTTCGAGCGCGCTCAATTCACTAAATGGGCGGCGCAAACGACCACCTACCGTGTTCACCAAAATATCTGGCTGTACGCTTAGGGTTGCATAGGAAGCTTCTAGTGTATTGAGATCAGAAATGTCTTGGCACCATATAGATGCCTGATAACCAGCATCGTGCAAGCGTTTTTGGGCGGCCTGTAGTGGCGCCAAGCTTCTACCATTTAAGATTACATGCGCACCTAAACCTGCATACGCTGCGGCAATCGCCCAGCCTAAGCCTTGAGCGGATCCTGTAATCAACGCCGTTTGACCATGCAGATCAAACGAAGGAATAAATGACTCTATAGTTTGCATGCTACTACCTAGCTCACATCACCACGTTACGTGGCGTACCAGCGATAAAAGCTTCTATATTGCCCACCAACTGATCGGCTAAGGCTTGAACCGCTTCTTGGCTTGCCCACGCGACGTGTGGTGTGAAGATAAAGTTAGGTAAATCCATCAAGCTAAAGAGCACATTATCATCGCGCGGCGGTTCAGGCGTGGTCACATCTATGCCAGCACCACTGATTTGCCCACTACGTAAGGCAATAGCCAAATCTTCTTCACAAATTAGCCCGCCTCTAGCGGTATTAATCACCAAAGGACGCTTATCCATCATGGCAAATTCTTTGGCAGTAAGCAAATTGGCGGTTTCGGGCGTTAACGGGCAATGCAAACTGATGATGTCCGAGGTACGCAGCATGTGTTCAAACGATACTTTGCCATCGCTGACATCATTACTGCCTTTGCGAGCAGCAAACTGCACTGTCATCCCTAGCCCTTGCGCCAACTTCGCGACTGACTGCCCCAACGCTCCTGAGCCAATAATACCCAGTGTGCTACCAGCTAAGTCACGTATGGGGTAGTCAAAATAGCAAAACTGCTGTGATTCTTGCCAGCGCCCACGAGCAACGGATTGGTGATAGGCAAGCAAACTGCGTCGTAGTGCGAAAATCAGGGCTAACGTATGTTCTGGCACTGTATGTTCTGCGTAATTACGCACATTGCACACGACGATGTTGCGATTCTTACAGGTATCCAGAGCCACGTTGTTATAGCCGGTCGCGGCTATGGCCACCAATTTCAATGAAGTAGCGGCCTCTATCACCGCTGGACTGACCGGCGCTTTATTGCTAATAATGATATCGGCTGTTTTACAGCGCTCTATGGCTTGTGCTTCGGTGCTTTTTTCGTAGCAAACCAATTCATGCGGGAAAGAAAATGCCTGCAATTGCGTATGCGGGCCTAGTGTCTCGCTATCGAGAAAAACAATGCGTAGAGGCTGATTTAACATATGACACTCATAGTAGGATCAAACATGACGCGTATGAGTACGCGTATCATAGTCATCTAGTCTACCGTAGTAATGTGTGACACTGCAGTTCCCTGTGTGAAAAACGGGGTTATTGCATGCTATAAACATCTAGGTTTTTTGTCTTTTTCCGTGAAGGGGCTCTTATGAAACTGTATTACATGGCTGGTTCTTGTGCTTTGGTATCACATATTGTGCTGGAGTGGATTGGTAAACCCTACCAAGCTCAAGCCGTTAGTCGCAAAGAACTTAAAGAACCAGCTTTTCTGGCCCTAAACCCATTGGGCTCTGTGCCTGCGTTTGTAGATGGCGATATGTTGCTGACACAAAGTATGGCCATTTTGGAATACTTGGCGGAAAGTGCTCCAGAACAAAACTTGCTAGGAACCACACCACAACAGCGTGCTGAGACTCGTCGTTCATTGGCTTTCTTGAATTCTGACGTACACAAAAACTTTGGCGTGATGTTTGGTATTCAGGGCTATACACAAAATGAAGAAGCCCAGAAAGAAGTCAAAGAGAACACAGCTAAGCGTTTGCGTGGCTACTTTGAGTTGCTGGATAAACAGTTAGAAGGTAAAGACTGGCTGACCGGCACACGCTCTATCGCTGACCCATACCTGTATGTGGTCATGCGTTGGGCACCTATTCAGAAGATTGATTTGAGCGACTTGCCTAACCTGCAACGTTTCTTCAAAAACATGGAAGCTGATGCTGGTGTTCAAGCCGCGCTGAAAGCGGAAGGTTTGGCGTAATTTAACAGTTATAGCTTTTGAAGTGACGCCATTCGGCGGCTAGCCTGGAACTTCCGGCAGCCGCCGCTACAAAGCCCATACGGCTATCTAAGTCTGACAAACTTGCCCCCTCTTCTAGCAGCATTCCGCCATAGCTATTACGTAGCTTCTGCGCAGTTAGTCCCGCAAACCCATGCTCATTTCCCCATCCTGAAACAATCCTGGCCAATGTAGCTGGGTTCATGGTTTCTTTGGCTCTAAACTCAGATGGCACTCTATTGGACGGGAAAAGCAGTTGGTGGCCCACAGCATGCTCTAAACGCTGCTTCCAGTTCAACACAATTTCTACTGCCCATTCTGGTAGAGCTAATACTCTATGTTTGCCACCGTAGTCTTGTATATAGGAATGAATAGTAGAGTCTTCGGGGTTACTACGGTTTAACGCCAATTGCTCTTGCAATGAAAAACTAATAAAGCAGCCAGTATCTAGGCAATACTCACCATCTTCGTTCGGGTGCACGGCATCTATACGTAGAGACAGTACTTCTAAGGCTTTCAGCCCGCATCCTAATAGCAGTGCTACAACTGCTGCATTTCTATGCGCTTTCCAAAGCGCGGCAGCAGTCAGACTATGATGTTCCAGCGCTAAACGCTTCTGTTCCGCCTCTAACATCTCTACCATTTCATCGCATTGCTCAGGGGTTAGGAATTGCTTACTTTGATTGCTGCTAGAGTCACGCCAGGACGTAGCATGCATATCTTGTAGTTGCTGTGATGCTGTAGGATTAATTAGTTCTGGGATTTGAGCTTGCAATGCTTCATAAGCACGTAAAATCACTAATTGATAGCGCTCTCGCTGCTGTCTATTGGTATCTTCTAAACTACTTAAGAAGTTGCTGATATGGGTTTCATTAACCGTATTAATATTCAGCCGTTGTGTGGGCAGCCAATCTAGAAAACGCCGCCATAATACTTGGTAAATCCGTTTACTGGATAACCTGAAAGGCGGATGCTGACTATCCATCCAACGCTCAAAAAGGTTGATGGCTTCTTTGTGACGTAAAGTTTTAGATTCAGCCACTTCTCACCTACTGTTAACTCTTTGTTTAAGTGAAACTTATATCTTCCGTTAGTTGCATTAATTATACCTAAAGAAGCCGGTATTTAACCGGCTATCTTTGTCTTCTTTTCGCTTACGCGCCTAGATAAGCTTTACGCACATCAGGATTCGCTAAAAGATTAGCGCCTGTATCTTGCATAACCACTTTACCTGTTTCGATTACGTAACCTCGATCTGCCACTTGTAGCGCCTTATTCGCATTCTGTTCAACCAGAAACACCGTCACGCCCTCTTCTCTGATTGTGCGAATAATATCGAATATCTGCGCAATGATCAGCGGTGCCAACCCCAAAGTAGGTTCATCCAGCAACAGCAGTCTAGGTTTACTCATCAATGCGCGTCCAATGGCAAGCATCTGCTGCTCACCGCCAGACATCGTTCCTGCACGCTGAGAGGCTCGTTCACGTAATCTAGGGAACAGTTCGTATACGTGCTCCTCCCCTTCTGCGATTTGGCTCTTACTTAGAAAGAAACCGCCCATTTTTAGGTTTTCAGATACCGTTAAATCGGGAAATACTCGACGCCCCTCAGGGGAAATCGCAATGCCTCGCTGCATAATGTCATGCGTAGGCAAGTTGGTGATGTCATCCCCTTCAAAGCTAATACGACCGCTTTTAGCACATGGCGAACCACATACTGTCATTAGCATCGTGGTTTTACCAGCACCGTTCGCACCGATTAGCGTAACAATTTCGCCCTTATTAACTTCCAGTGTTACCTCATCCAGAGCCTGAATAGCACCGTAATATGTACTGACATTCTCAAGCTTAAGCACGCTATTCTTCTCCCAGATACGCTTTAATCACGCGCGGATCACTCTGCACTTCTGTAGGTAAGCCTGACGCAATAGGTCTACCGTACTCCATTACCATCACACGATCTGAAATACCCATTACTAGGCTCATATCATGCTCGATTAACAGCACAGCCACATTGTACTTACTACGTAAATCGTTGATCAGCACTTGCAGATCACGCTTTTCTTGCGGGTTAAGGCCTGCAGCGGGCTCATCCAACAACAAAATACGTGGATCTGTGATCATGCAACGCGCGATCTCTAAACGTCGTTGCAAACCATAGGCTAAGTTACCTGCTTCGCGGTTCGCAAACTCGCGCAGATCTAAGTAATCTAACCAATGCGCCGCACGCTCAAGGGCTTTCTCCTCAGAATGCCTATGTTTAGGCAGCTTGAGTAAACCACCCAACAAGCCTGTATAAATACGGGTGTGCTGCGCCACCATCAAGTTTTCCAATACCGTTAGGTTTTTAAACAAACGTACGTTTTGGAAAGTACGCACAATACCTTTGCGCGCCACCATGTGACTAGGCAACCCTTGAATGGATTCACCGTCTAGGCGGATATTGCCTTCGCTAGGCTTATAGAACCCACTGATACAGTTAAAAACAGTGGTTTTACCTGCGCCATTAGGCCCAATAATAGCGAATACTTCTTGAGGCTCTAAGTCGAACTTCACACCGTCTACGGCCAACAGACCGCCAAAACGCATGCGCAAGCCGTCTACTTCTAATATCTTCTTAGCTTGTGTCATGGTTTTAGCTCCACATGTGGACGTTTAGCAGGCAACAATCCTTGTGGACGCCAAATCATCATCAACACCATTACCAAACCAAAAACCAGCATTCTATATTCTGCAAACTGACGGGCAAACTCAGGCAATACGGTTAACAATATTGCCGCCAGGATCACCCCTATCTGTGAACCCATACCCCCCAGCACAACAATCGCTAGGATTAACGCGGACTCAATAAAGGTAAAGGACTCAGGGTTAACAATCCCTTGTCGTGCAGCAAAGAACGCGCCGCCGAAACCAGCAAAGGTTGCACCAATAGTAAAGGCAGACAGCTTGATACCGGTAGGATTCAGGCCCAATGAACGGCACGCGATTTCATCTTCGCGCAGCGCCTCCCAAGCACGACCAATAGGCATACGTAGCAGACGGTTAGAGACGAAGAAGGTAATCAACGCCAACACCAACGCCAAAATATACAAATACGTGGTCATGTCTTGGTTATTAAAGGCCCAGCCCATCAGCTCGTGGAAGCTAGTCTCACCTTCTGGCGCACGGCGCACCATGGGGTAACCAAATACGGTAGGTTTGGGAATACCGGAAATACCATCAGGACCACCTGTAAAGTCGTACAGGTTGATTAACAGCAAGCGAATGATCTCACCAAAACCTAAGGTCACGATAGCTAGGTAGTCTCCGCGCAAACGCAAAACGGGGAAGCCCAGCAAATAACCAAAGATACCGGCCATCACACCAGAAAATGGCAGCGCCCACCAGAAGCCTAGGCCTAGCCAGTGGTACATCAATGCGTAGGTATAAGCACCCACAGCGTAAAAGCCCACAAAGCCTAAATCCAGCAGACCAGCGTAGCCCACCACAATATTCAACCCCAATGCCAACATCACATAAATCAGCACTAAGGTCGCAATATCAATCTGCGAGCGTCCGGAAAAGAAAGGCCATACTACGGCCAGAATGATTAAGGCACCAATCAATACTTGTCGTGTGCGGTCCCCCATTACTGGGATTTTGAACGACACCCCACCTTTAGAGAGCTTTCCCGCCAATGCAGGGCGCAGCAGTTGCACAATGAAAACAGCCGCCATGCCATAAAAAATCAATGGCCACTCGGGTTGAACTGTGGTGTTCATCCCTGAGCGTAGAATCTGAAAACCAAAGACTGGGGCGACAATCACGCCTGCAATAAATGCGGCGAATAATGCTTGTTTAATTCGACTTGCCATTAAACTTTTTCCACTTCTGGTTTACCAAGCAGGCCCGTAGGACGGAACAGTAGAATCAGCACTAGCAAGCTGAACGCTACGATGTCCTTGTACTGCGATGAGATATAAGCAGCGGCAAAGGTCTCTGCTAGCCCTAGCAGAACGCCACCCAGCATAGCGCCAGGAATGCTGCCAATACCACCCAGCACAGCAGCGGTAAAAGCCTTGATACCGGCGATGAACCCGATATAAGGATTCAATTTACCGATGGCCAATGCGATCAAGACCCCACCTACAGCGGCAAGCATGGCACCAATCACAAACGTGAAAGAGATCACCTTATTGGTATCAATACCCAGCAGATTTGCCATACGTAAATCTTGAGAACAAGCTCGCGAAGCACGGCCCATGCGGGAATATTTGATGTAGAAGCTCAGCGCAACCATCAAGACCACCGTCACCACGATGATCAAAATACGCGAATACGCCGCAGTTACTGTGAAATCGTCCCCCATAGGGATCTGCACAGCACCCGTTACCAGCGCAGGCACCGCCATATCGCGTGCACCTTGGCCCAACGCTACCCAGTTCTGCAAGAAAATGGACATACCAATTGCAGAAATCAACGGGACTAAACGAGGACTACCCCGTAATGGCGCGTAGGCCACTTTTTCTACGGCAAAGCCATAAGCGGCTGTAATGGCCACAGCAACCAGGATCATGATCAGCACGATCAAAAGTACTGGTAAGCCAGAGTTCATTCCGATAATAGATAACGTCACCAACCCTGCATAAGCACCGATCATATAGATCTCGCCATGCGCAAAGTTGATCATTCCAATGATGCCGTAAACCATGGTATAGCCAATGGCAATCAACGCGTAAATAGCACCCAGCGACAGCCCGTTAAACAGCTGCTGAATTAATTGTGGTAATAAATCAGACATTGAATTTGGGATTCCGAATAAAGCTTTGGCAGGGATTGTAACCCGTAGCTAGATGCTTATTCTGTCTGGCGTCAGTAAATTTCATGACGCCAGACCTAATTAACGTTTAATTGACCTCAGAGAAACCTTTCTCTTTGTCCCATTTGTAAACTGAAAACTCAAAATGTTTGAGATCACCTTTATCGTCATAAGCAACATTGCCAATGGCGGTTTCGAAGTTGTTCCCATGCATGTGATCTGCGCCTTTAGCGGCATCATCACCCACTGCTGTTAAGGTATCCGCAATGATCTGCACAGCAGCGTAGGCCGGGAAAGTAAAGGCGCCGTCAGGACTACGTCCATAGGTTTTAAACTCTTCCATGACCTGCTTATTGCTGTCCATCTTGGCGAAGTCAGCCGGCAAGGTTACCAGCAAACCCTCTACTGCGTCACCTGCGATAGCCACTAAATCTTGGTTTGCTACGCCCTCAGGCCCCATAAACTGCGTAGTAACGCCCTGTTCACGCGCTTGACGCAGTAATAGCCCTAATTCAGCGTGATAGCCGCCAAAATAGATCAAGTCTGGGTTCATGCTGCGCAGTTTAGTGATCACAGCAGAGTAGTCCGTGTCGCCTACGTTAATACCCTCGTAGAAAATAATATTGGCACCGCCTTTTGTCAGTGCATCACGCACCTGGTTAGCCACACCCGAACCATATGTCTGTTTGTCATGCAGAATGGCAATACTAGCTGGTTTGATTTGCTCCAAGATGTAGGCAGCTGCAAATGGCCCCTGCTGATCATCTCTGCCAATGGTACGGAAGAAATAATGCGGCTTGATGGTGTCAGTCACGGCAGGCGATGTAGCCCCCGGCGTGATGGCCACAATACCCTCTTGTTCGTAAATATTCACGGCTGGCACAGCAGTGCCAGAGCAAGCGTGTGCTACCGCAAAGTTTGCGCCGGCTGTCATCACTCGGTTAGCGGAAGCAACGGCCTGCTTAGGTTCGCAAGCATCATCAATCAGTACAGCTTCTAATTGGCGGTTGTTCACACCACCTTTGGCATTGATCGCATCAATGGCTGTTAGTGCCCCTGCTTGAATTTGATCGCCATACTGCGTAGAAGGCCCGGTCATGGGCTGCACAATACCAATTTTGATGGTGTCATCAGCGGCGTAAGCCACACCCCATCCAGCACCCATTGCTATTGCTAGACTCAACCCTAAAGCTGTTAATTTCATTGCTACCACCCCCTATGAAGCCGCTGCTTTCAGAAAATACGCTTAATTGCTACGGACATGATTTGTAGAAACAAAGTGAACAAAGTTCATGTATTTTCTACAGCCAACCATGAGGTGTCACTACGTATAAGCCCTAGCGAAGGAGTGAATTTACTGTTTTTTTACTTATCCTTTGGTCTAGCAAGATTCCACATTAATGCCCTGAAGGGTGCAAGCATAAAGGTGTTCAATAGAATCTTAATGGCGAAATCGCCAAGCATTAATGTGTGCCATGGCATATCAGTGCCCACAAATGCAATGCAAAAGAAAACAAAGGTATCAACTGCTGCACCTGCAATACCACCTATAAAAGGTGCTTGCCACCATTTACCATCACGCAATCTATCAAACACATGTATGTCAGCGAGTTGGGCAATGAGAAATGCCAAACCTGAAGCAATGGCAATACGGGGAGTTGCCAGCCATGCCGACACGATCAAGGCTGCAATAAACCCCCACAGCGCCACTTTACGCGCTGTGAGCGGCCCAAACCGCCTATTCAGTAGGTCAGACACTAAGAAGGAGACTGGGTATGTGAGCGCCCCCCATGTCAGCCATGGGTTAATGGGGTACTGCACCAATACATTAGAGGCCACAACGATGATAATCATCGCAACGATGGCCACACCATAATGTATAGGTCGGACCGCCTCAAGGCGGCCCGTTTCACCTACTGCTTTCATGCAAATTCCACAGACAACTCAGCTGCTCGGCGTTTGGCCGCAGCCATTGCCGTTTTCACCGTTTTCTCAAAATTCTCAGCAAACAGTACGTCCAATGCTGCTGCTGTTGTACCACCCTGAGAGGTCACTCGTTTACGCAGAGTTTCTGGTGTTTCCGGTGACAGTCCAGCCAACTGAGTAGCGCCGTTCAAGGTTGCCAAAGCAAGTTTTCTTGCTTGTTCTGGCGACAACCCCAACTCTGTACCGCCAGCAATCAACGCCTCTAAGAACAAGAACACGTATGCAGGGCCACTACCAGACAATGCTGTTACGGCATCTAACTGGTCATCGCTATCTACCCATACCACTTCGCCTACCGTACCCAGCAGCTGATTAGCGATGTTTTTATCGCGCTCAGGCACTGCTGGCAATGCTAACAAGCCGGTGGCACCACAACCGATGAAAGCTGGCGTATTAGGCATGCAACGAATCACACGGTCGTAAGGTGAATCGTCACCCAACCAGCGAGCAATATCAGTAGCAGCAATGCCAGCCGCCACACTGATGATCAATGTATCAGCTTGCAAGAAAGGCTTGCACTGTTGCACTACCTCTTTCATTACCTGAGGCTTCACGGCAAACACCCACACACGATGGTGGCGCAGTTGCTCTTGTGCATGAGGTTGCGTCAATACGCCTTGCTCTGCCCATTTATCACGCAATTCTGCATGGGGTTCTACTACCAGCACATCCGATGCAGCACATCGTTTACCGATTAAACCTGCCGACAAAGCGGAAGCCATGTTGCCCCCACCGATAAATGCCAGCGTCATTTGGTAAGCCTCGTTCACCATCTATTTAACTCCTAGAATTTCTTTCTTATTACTGCGCTCCAAGATGCGCATTCAACACTGTAGCAGAGCCCTTGCCCACATAAAAGAAGGCGGCTTATCGCCGCCCTCTTTTGGAACCATCTATACGTTAATTATTTACCGTACAGTGTTTTGGAACCATCTTTGTGCCATACGTACACGTCAAATTTGAACTCATTCAAATCGCCTTGCTCGTTCCAAGAGATCACACCAATAGGTGTTTTCACTTCGTTAGCGTGCAAGTACTCAGCCACTTTGACTGGATCGTCTACACCAGCACCAGCGATACCATCAGCAATGGCTTTAGTTGCTGCGTAAGATGTCATCTGGAATGCGCCTGCTGCGTCACGGCCTTTAGCTTGGAAGGCTTTAACGATTTCAGCGTTTTCTGCATCTTGCGTAAAGTCAGCTGGCAATGTCAGCAGCATGCCTTCAACTGCCTCACCAGCGATAGCGTTGATGTCTGGGTTACCAGAACCTTCAGGGCCCATCATAGTAACTTTCAGACCTTGCTCTGCGCCTTGACGCAACAACAAGCCCATTTCTGGGTGGTAACCACCGTAGTAAATAAAATCAGCACCAGTAGATTTCAGTTTAGTGATCACAGCCGAGTAATCGGTGTCGCCGGCATTAATACCTTCAAACATCACGATTTCGTAGCCAGCATCTTTCAAACCGTCACGAACGGCTGTTGCAATACCTTGGCCGTAGGATTGTTTGTCGTGCAGCACAGCCACTTTAGTTGGCTTGATGTTAGCGGCGATAAATGCGGCAGCAGCAGGACCTTGCTGGTCATCACGGCCAATAGTACGGAAAATGCTGTCGTAGCCTTTGCCATCAGTTACAGCAGGAGCTGTAGCGGATGGGCTCACCATCACGATACCTTCGCTGTTGTAGATGTCGGTAGCAGCAATGGTTGCACCGGAACATACGTGGCCAACAACGTAGTTAATACCATCATTGATCACACGGTTCGCTACAACTGGACCTTGTTTAGGTTCACAGCCATCATCGATGACTACCAGTTCCAGCTGCTTACCCAATACGCCACCACTAGCATTGATTTGTTCGATAGCGGTATACACCCCTTCACGAACCATATCGCCATACTGTGTTACGGGACCTGTGGTTGGACCTGCTACGGCAATTTTGATGTTATCCGCATGAGCGGCTGTAGCCATCATCATGCCAGTAGCCAAGGCCAGAGCACTGGCAACAGGGGTAAAACGGATTTTCATAAATGTGATCTCCTGATAAATGACATGACTGCCTACCCTACCCGGCGCAGGCAGTCACCCACTATAAGAGCTTGATAGCTCATCAAGCCCTTACCTCATAGTACTTATTGTAAGAGGCTACGCAGCATCCACGCATTTTTCTCGTGTACATCCAAACGCTGCGTTAACAAGTCAGCAGTAGGCTGATCGTCTGCGGCATCGGCACAATCAAATGCTTGTCTTGCTGTGCGAGACAACGCCTCATTGGCAGACAATAGCATAGCAATCATTTGCTGTGCATCTGGCACGCCTTTAGGTTCTTGGATAGAGCTCAACGCTGCAAACTGAGCGTAGGTACCTGGAGCATAGTGCCCCAATGCGCGCATACGTTCAGCAATAGCGTCCAGAGCTTGCCATGTTTCGGTGTATTGCCCCATGAACATGTCATGCAAGGTATTGAACATAGGACCAGTGACGTTCCAATGGAAATTGTGCGTCATCAGGTACACCGTGTAGGAATCAGCCAATACCTTAGATAGCTCTTCGGCAATACGGGCACGGTCAGCATCACTAATACCGATGTTTACAGCCAGAATACCTGGTGCTGCCTTGACTGTTTTTGGTGCTACTGCTTTTGGGGCTACCGTTTTAGGTGCAGCCTTTTTGGTTGCAACTTTTTTGCTTGCCACTTTTTTCACAGCTTTTACCGCTTTAGCCATACATCGCTCCTTGAGGTTGGACTAAATAAAACCTACGAACCTTGTATTTCAAGTCAAACAGTTTACTGTAATCCATCAAGATTACTGTAAATAACGCTTTTATCTAACAAAAAATTAACATTTTCCAAGCCGCAATTCATGATGGCTTTGGTTAATGCATTAATGGCTTCAATACGGGGAAAACTTTTACGCCAAATTAAAGCTATGCGTCTATCGGGTGCCGGTTTAGTAAAAGGAATATAGCGCAGCAAAGCACCTTCTTGACCGGGAGCAGCGAGCGCGCTAGATGGCATAACCGTTACACCTATACCTGTAGCCACCATATGACGGATAGTCTCTAACGATGAGCCTTCAAAAGTGCGCTGTATGCCTTCACTACTGGCTGAAAAACGTGATAACTCTGGACATACACCTAACACCTGATCCCTAAAGCAATGCCCCGCTCCTAAAAGCAACATGGTTTCTGATTTTAAAGCCTCAGGGTCAATCGCTTCTTTATCTGCCCAAGCATGCATGCTGGGCACTGCCACCACAAAAGGTTCATCGTACAGATCACGCACCATGAAACCTGTGTCAGGAATGGGTAAGGCCACAATAGCGCAATCCACTTCACCTTGTTTAAGCAACTCAATTAATTTCACGGTGAAATTTTCTTGCAGCAACAGTGGCATTTGCGGAGTTTGGCGTATTTGTTCAGGCACCAGTTTAGGCAGTAGATATGGTGCTACCGTATAGATAATACCCACGCGTAATGGCCCTGCTAACGGATCATTACCTTGGCGCGCAATTTCTTGCACCTTAGCACCCTCTTCCAATACGCGCTGCGCCTGTTCAATAATACGCAGCCCTATGGGGGTGATACCTATTTCAGGACCGCCACGCTCGAAGATCACGATACCCAGCTCTTCTTCCAGCTTTTTAATAGCTACCGATAAGGTAGGCTGGCTTACAAAACAAGCTTCTGCGGCCCGGCCAAAGTGACGTTCTCGCGCAACCGCCACAATGTATTTCAACTCAGTCAGTGTCATGTTCAGCCCTTAGATAGCGTGTCCTGACAGTTATATCAGGTACGCAAAAATTCTTCACGTCCTTTGAGCCAGCGCTGCACATGCGCATGGGCATGCTCCGGATAGTGTTCTCGCAACAAGACAGCACATTCTTGTGCTTTCTCAATCATATACTCATCACTATCCAAACTGGCAAAACGCAATAATGCCTGCCCAGATTGCCGTACGCCCAAAAACTCGCCTGGACCTCGCAGTGACAAGTCGCGACGTGCAATCTCAAAACCATCTGTGGTTTCGTACATTGCCTTTAAGCGCTCACGCGCAATGGCTGACAATGGTTGTTGGTACAACAGTACACATACAGCCTGGTGCGATCCGCGCCCTACTCGACCGCGCAACTGGTGTAATTGCGCTAACCCAAAGCGCTCAGCGTGCTCAATCACCATCAAGTTGGCGTTAGGCACATCCACCCCTACCTCAATCACTGTAGTAGCCACCAACACCTGCACTTCACCCGCCCGAAATGCTTCCATAATGTGGGCCTTTTCTTGCGTAGGCAATTTGCCATGCAACAAGCCTACTTTGACGCCAGGCAATTGCTCAGCCAAATGCTGATATGTATCTACAGCGGTTTGCAATTGTAGGGCTTCACTTTCCTCTACCAGAGGACACACCCAATACACCTGCCTACCTTCTTGGATTTGCGCATAAATATGGGCGATCACCTCTTCGCGTCTATGCTCAGACAACAATTTCGTGATGACGGGTGTACGCCCTGCCGGTAGTTCATCAATCACTGATACATCTAGATCAGCAAGAAAACTCATCGCCAAAGTACGGGGGATAGGCGTGGCACTCATATTCAGTTGATGAGGAATAGTACGAGCCTGCTTTTCGCCTTGCTCACCCTTACGGCTTAGGCTTAATCGTTGTCCCACACCAAATCTGTGCTGCTCATCCAAGATCACCAGCCCCAGTTTGTGGAACTCTACACCTTCTTGAATTAAGGCTTGTGTGCCCACAACCAGCGCACAATTACCGTTCTGCACGCCCTCTAAAACAGGTGCTCGTTGCTTCGCTGTCTGGCTACCACTTAACCACCCCACCGCAATACCCAAAGGGTCAAACCACTGCTGCATTTTCTGGTAATGCTGCTCGGCCAATAATTCAGTTGGTGCCATCAGGGCGACTTGGTAACCACTTTCTATGGCCTGTGCTGCCGCCATAGCCGCCACCACAGTTTTACCGCTCCCCACATCCCCCTGTAATAGACGATGCATAGGGTGTGACAAGGTCAGGTCTTCAGCAATTTCAGCTACTACACGCTCTTGAGCATTGGTTAAGCTAAAACCCAAACGCTCACGCAGACGTTGCTCTAACTGGCCCTTTTTCTTTTTCAATGGCCATGATTTCTGTTTGCGTCGTGCCGCTCTTGCTGCCGCCAAACTCAACTGCTGAGCCAACAGTTCATCAAATTTAATACGCTGCCACGCAGGATGCGTTTTCTGCATCAACGCATAAGCATCTACATCTCTAGGAGGATGATGAAGCAAGCGTAAGGACTGCGCAAAATCAGGTAACTCAAACTGTTCACGCAGGGCTTCTGGCAACGTATCTTTTAAAGGCAAGCGCTCTAAGGCTTGGTTAATACGATTCAGTATTTGCTGTTGACGCAATCCGTCACTCGCCGGATACACCGGTGTTAACGTATCCGACAATCCCTGATCTGGCTTCGTAACCTTAGGGTGTACTAGCTCTAAACCATGAAAACCACGGCGCACCTCGCCACGCACACGCACGCGCTGGCCTTCTGCCAATTGTTTGAGTTGTGAGGGATAGAAATGCAGCCAACGCAGCGTAATTCTGCCGCTCTCATCCTGCAAAATCACTTGCAGTTGCTTGCGCGGGCGTTGAGTAATGATTTGCTCAACCACCTCACCTTCGAATTGCTGAGATAAGCCCGATCGGGCATCCGCAATGGCGTGAACAGCGGTTTCGTCTTCGTAGCGTAAGGGTAAATGCACCACGAAATCGGCATCAGTTTCCAAGCCTAATTGGCTGAATTTTCGTGCCAGAGTAGTTGCCGCGGCATCTGCGCGGCCCTTGCTGGGCCGTGAGGATGATGCAGATGCCATAGCGATTAGAGAACCAGAATGGCCTCTACTTCAACCTGAGCACCTTTAGGCAAACTTGCCACGCCCAGTGTAGAACGCGCAGGAAATGGCTGAGGAATCACATCAGCCATAATAGCGTTCACCGTCGCGAACTTGCTCAGGTCTGTCAGGTATAGCGTCAGTTTTGCAATATTTTCCAGCGTACCGCCCGCTTCTGTAATCACAGCTTCCATATTGGCAAAACACTGACGTGCTTGCGCTTCGAAGTTGTCAGAAACCAAGTCACCAGTCGTTGGGCTCAGACCAATTTGGCCAGACAGATAGACTGTCTTGCTACCTTGTACCGCTACGGCTTGAGAATAAGGGCCTACAGCTGCAGGAGCTGCACTTGTCTGGATAATATCTTTAATCATGGGTACGTTATATAAATGCTGAAAACCGCACCATTCTAATCGTGCCGCAAAAGGCTACACAAGCCCTTTGCGCACAAACGTAGTCTGTTATTTCTCTACAAACGCACGTTCAATCACGTAATCGCCAGGTTGACCCACTCCTGGAGAAACTTTGAAACCACGAGCATCCAACATACTGCTCAGGTCTTCCAGCATGGCTGGACTACCGCACAACATGACACGATCTTTCTCGGGATCCAAAGCATCTATACCCAAATCAGCAAAGATCTTGCCGGATTCGATCACCGATGTAATACGGCCTTCGTTACGGTAAGCTTCACGAGTTACGGTTGGGTAGTACAACAGTTTTTCACGCACGATGTCACCGAAGAACTCGTTATTTGGCAGTTCATTTTCAATGAAGTCAGCGTACGCCAACTCACTGACGAAACGCACACCATGTACCAAGATCACTTTTTCGAAACGCTCGTATGTTTCTGGGTCTTTGATAATGCTCATAAACGGAGCCAAACCTGTGCCTGTACCCAGCAAATACAAGTTGCGCCCATCACGCAAGTCATCTACCACCAGTGTACCCACCGGTTTGCGGCTGACCAGAATAGAATCGCCCACTTGCAAGTGCTGCAACTTAGAGGTCAACGGACCATCTTGCACTTTAATGCTCAGAAACTCGAGGTTTTCTTCGTAGTTCGCGCTAGCGATACTGTAAGCACGCATCAGTGGCTTACCTTCTACTTCCAAACCAATCATGACAAAGTGTCCGTTGGTAAAACGTAGAGCCTGATCGCGCGTTGTAGTGAATGAAAAAAGCGTGTCATTCCAGTGATGCACGCTCAGGACTTTTTCAGTATTAAAAGCAGCCATGTATCAGTTTCAGAGTATGTAAGGAATCTGCCAGCCTCAGCAGGACAGGAAAAAGAGATTTACCGCACCAGTTTAGCGCGTTTTATAGTGTAAATCCTGATATCCTTATGCAAAACTGGGTTTACTTATCATCACAGAAATAAGCTTATCCCCCCCTGATCTGTATCAAGATGATGACATTTGTCCTTCAAAATATGTCCGGCCCATCAAGTTTTCGTCAAATCTGTAACCCTCTTTCACTGCACTATTGTTAGGCTTGTCGTAGTCTGCTATGGTCGCTCTCGCGGCTATCAATAATGATTGTCATTCTGATGAAAATTCCTAACTAGTAGGAGCTTCACTATGCGTTTTGCACGTAATCGTCTTTCTATTTTGGCAGGTCTAGTTTTTGGCACCATGGCATTCAACGCCTATGCAGCCGAAGAGGTTAATCTTTACACCACTCGTGAACCGCAGTTAATACTGCCCATCCTTGAAGCCTTCACCAATGAAAGCAATATCAAGGTGAACACGGTTTTTGTGAAGGACGGATTGATTGAGCGTGTACGCACGGAAGGCGACAAATCCCCTGCTGATTTGCTGATGACTGTTGATATCGGCAACTTGCTGGATCTGGTAGAAGCTGGCGTGACTCAGCCTGTGGAATCCTCCACATTGCAAACCGCTATTCCTGCCAACCTGCGTGGTACAGATAACCAATGGTTTACGTTGTCTTTGCGTGATCGCGTGGCTTATGTAGCCAAAGACATGGAAGAAATCACCACCCTAACCTATGAAGACTTTGCTAACCCAGAGTTTAAAGGCAAGGTGTGCATCCGCTCTGGCCAACACCCTTACAACACAGCTCTGATTGCTGCCAAAATTGCGCACGATGGTTTGGAAGCTACTGAAGCATGGCTGAAAGGCGTGAAAGACAACCTAGCACGTAAAGCAGCTGGCGGTGACCGTGACGTTGCCCGCGATATCTTGGGCGGCATTTGCGATGTAGGTATTGCCAACGCGTACTATGTAGGCCGCATGAAAAACGCCGCTCCTGGCACAGACGACTACGCATGGGGTGAAGCCATCAAGGTAATTCGTCCTACCTTTGCAAACTCTGACAGCAATGGTACTCATGTTAATATCTCTGGCGCAGCAGTAGCCAAGCATGCTCCTAACAAAGATAACGCTGTCAAATTGTTGGAATACTTGGTGTCTGATTCCGCACAAAGCCTGTATGCGAAAGCGAATTACGAATACCCAGTTAAAGCGGGTGTAGAACTTGATCCAGTAGTCGCCAGTTTTGGTGAGTTGGTGATTGATCCTCTGCCACTGACCGAAATCGCTAAGCACCGTAAAGAGGCAAGTGAACTGGTAGATAAAGTTGGATTCAACAACTAAAACGACAAACCGCAAGCACACACAACAGGCCATTGCTGCAGGGCAATGGCCTGTTGTCGCGTCTCGCTCCCCTATTCGTGTGTTTTTCCAAAAGAACGGCTGGCTGCTGGTTTCCTTTGTGATCGCCCTGATTGTGCTGGCCCCCGTAGGCATGCTGTTCTGGGAATCCTTTGGTGCCGTTGATCACTGGGTACACCTGATTGACTATGTGTTGCCTGGCGCGTTTCTGAATACTGTATTGCTGTTAGCCGGCGTGGCCGTGCTAGCTGGTTGCTTAGGTGTAGGGGCTGCATGGCTGATTACCGCCTATGAATTCCCCGGACGGCGTATTGTGTCGTGGGCACTATTGCTGCCTTTAGCCGTTCCCACCTATATAGTGGCCTTTGCGTATCTGGACTTGCTACATCCTATAGGCCCTGTTCAAGGCGTTATCCGCGATATTCTTGGCTATACCAGCCCCAGACAATTCCGTCTGCCCGATTTGCGGTCTTTGCCCGGTGCCATCTTCTTGCTAGGCTTTGTGCTCTACCCTTATGTGTATTTGAGCACCCGCGCCATGTTTGCCACCCAAGCCGCTAGCTTGATTGAAGCCGCTCGTATTTTGGGCGAAAGCCGTAGATCGGTATTTTTCCGCGTTGCCCTACCTATGGCCAGACCGGCTATTGCAGTAGGCTTGAGCCTAACGCTGCTAGAAACCTTAAACGACATAGGCGCATCTGAATTCCTAGGCATACAAACGCTGACGGTTTCCATTTACTCCACGTGGGTCACACGCTCTAACTTGGCAGGTGCAGCACAAATTGCCCTGACGATGTTGGTTATGGTGGTAAGCCTAATTTGGATTGAACGCTTAGGCCGCCGTCATCAACGTTATAGCAGCAATCAACGCTCACACCCTGTACGCCCCCAAGCCCTTAAAGGCGTGCCAGCACTGATTGCGTGTGCTTTAGGTTGGGCTCCTATTGTGATTGGCTTTGTAGCACCAGCGTTATATCTGATCAATGCCAGCGTTAAATATTTGAATTTGAATGGCACTGTGTCTGCTCAGTTGCTGAGCAGTGCTTGGAACACCTTGAGCTTAGCGCTGATTGCAACCATCGTCACTTTAGTCGCAGGGCTAATCTTAGCGTGGTCCGCTCGCGGCAATCATCATCAGCATGGCAGTCGTGCATTGCCTAATATGCTCGCGGGCATAGCTTCTATTGGTTATGCCATCCCAGGTACTGTACTAGCCATCGGTTTACTTGGCCCCTTGGTCTTTGTAGATGGCTTGCTGAATCGTATTGGCCAGTTATGGGGCGCACCGCAGCAACTCATTCTGATGGGTTCCATGGGTGCTCTTATTATTGCGTACAGCATACGGTTTTTAGCGATTTCATCGGGCAGTTTGCAAGCCGGCTTATCGCGTATTCCTCCCTCACTAGAACAAGCGTCTAGACTGCTAGGTGAAAGCGCAAGCGGCACATTGCGACGTGTACATCTACCATTATTACGCCCTGCCATAGGCGCAGCTGCGTTGCTGGTATTTGTGGATGCCATGAAAGAGCTGCCTGCCACCCTATTGCTGCGCCCCATGAATTTTGACACGCTGGCTACCTGGCTTTATGCCGAAGCGGCTCGCGGCACTTATGAAGAAGGTGCGATTGCAGCACTAGCCATTGTGGTAGCAGGTTTGCTGCCCGTCATTTTGCTTGCACGCACCCAATTCAAAAATCATTAAATCAACATGACTGCTTTTCTGCGTTTAGAACACCTGTCCATTAGTTACCCCGCACCCGAGGGTAGAAAAACAGTAGTAGACGATTTAAGCCTGTCGCTAAATCAGGGCCATATTGGCTGCTTATTGGGTTCTTCTGGCTGTGGTAAAACCACAGTTTTGCGTAGCATTGCTGGCTTTGAACCCTTGCAAGCTGGCAGCATACAGTTGGGCTCCGTCACCCTATCTACACCTGAGCATGTAGTACTGCCTGAGAACCGTAATGTGGGCATGATGTTTCAGGATTACGCCCTATTCCCTCATCTAACTGTCGCCCAGAACATCGCCTTTGGCCTACGTAAATCTGAAAAAGCCTACCGACGCCAACGCGTAGAGGAAATGCTAGAACTGGTGGATTTGGCAGGTCATGCTAAACGTTACCCTCACGAGCTTTCAGGTGGCCAACAACAGCGAGTAGCCTTAGCACGCGCACTGGCTCCTGAGCCTGCTTTACTGTTGCTGGACGAACCTTTTTCCAATCTAGATATAGATACGCGTGAACGCTTAGCCTTTGAAGTACGCGATATTCTAAAAACTGCTGGCTTAACGGCCTTACTAGTCACGCACAACCAAGCCGAAGCGTTTGCGATTGCTGATCGCATCGGTGTCATGCACGAAGGCCGCATTGCCCAATGGGATACTGCCTACAACCTGCATCACAACCCTGCCAATAACTTCGTGTCGGAATTTATTCGCCGCGAAGCACTGCTACACCAACGCGCGCAAGCGTTTTTGCGTGGCAGCCCTTCGGACGACTAAGTAGCAACCGCTATCAGCAAGCACAGCCTTCTGGTAGCGATGCTAACCATGCGGCCACTTTGGCACGCTCTTCGCCTTGCAAGCTATGCAACGGTAGTGGTAGGCACGGTGTTTGCACTAGGCCGAGCAACTCTGCAACAGCCGCCACCACACGCACACTACCGTGCTGCTTAAATAATGCCCACAATGGTTGCATCGCAGCAGATAATGACTCGCCGTCAGCGTTAGGCTGCTTAGCTTCTGCTAGCAAACGCATGCACAATTGCGGCAGCAAACCACCTAATACTGAATACCAGCCATCACAGCCCGCTTGCAGCCCCAAACTTGCCGCATGGTCACCACTCACACCCAAACTGCACTGTGCAGGCAAACGCGCCTTCAGCGCACTCACTCGTGCTGTAGCCTCATCCAAACTACCAGTCAGAGCGGGGATTTTGATGGATGCCACGTGCGGCAATGCTGCTAATGCCACCAGCAACTCATCACTGAAATGGAACTGTGTGGTGGCCGGGTTATCGTACACACACAATGGTACCGACAACTCACGCGTGACCATTTCAAACAAGCCATACACTTCATCAGGCTGCAGCTTCTGATACGACACTGGAGCCATCAACACGGCTTTTGCTCCAGCACGCTGAGCATCTTCCGCAAGCTTCAACACATCACGAGTGCGTACCGAACCAATACCCGCCATAACAGGCACAGAAGAAGCTTGAGCCACAGCTAGCGTCACAACCATTGCCCGCTCCTCTCGGTTCAGGTAGGCGTAACTTCCTGTAGAACCCAACACCGTAATCATATTCACCTGAGCCTGCACTTGACGCTGAATCAGGCGCTCAAAGGTATGAACATCAATGGCACTATCATTGAGCAACGGGGTTAAGGGAAATGAAACCAGCCCAGAAAACATAGATCCCACTCCTACCAACAAAGAAAAAAAAGCCCCTGCCATGCAGACAGGGGCGGTACAGCCTTAGCTACGCTTATAGGCTGTAGTACATGTCGAATTCAACCGGGTGTGGCGTCATACGCAACCTATTCACTTCGGCTTGTTTCAACTCGATGTAGGCATCCAGCATGTCGTTGCTAAATACACCGCCACGAGTTAAGAATTCTCTGTCGTTATCCAGTGCTTCCAACGCTTGTTCCAGCGAGCTACACACGGTTGGGATTTTTGCATCCTCTTCCGGTGGCAAGTCGTACAAGTTTTTGTCAGCAGCATCACCAGGGTGGATGCGGTTCTGAATACCGTCTAGACCAGCCATCAACATGGCAGAGAATGCCAAGTATGGGTTAGCCATTGGATCTGGGAAACGTACCTCTACACGGCGTGCTTTAGGGCTGCTCACGTAAGGGATACGAATAGACGCTGAACGGTTACGAGCCGAGTACGCCAACTTCACAGGTGCTTCGTAGTGAGGTACCAAGCGCTTGTAGGAGTTAGTAGTTGGGTTCGTAATGGCGTTCAGTGCACGAGCGTGTTTGATGATACCGCCAATGTAGAACAAGGCCATATCAGACAAACCACCGTAACCATTACCGGCAAACAAGTTCTGACCGTCTTTCCAGATGGATTGGTGCACGTGCATACCAGAGCCGTTATCGCCCAAGATGGGTTTAGGCATGAAGGTCGCTGTTTTACCGTACACGTGAGCCACGTTCATGATGGTGTATTTCATGATCTGGTTCCAGTCGGCGCGCTGCACCAACGTGGAAAAACGTGTACCGATTTCCAACTGACCGCCACCACCCACTTCGTGGTGGTGCACTTCAACTGGCACGCCCTGCTGTTCCATCAGTACGCACATTTCTGAGCGCAGATCGTGGAAGCTATCAACGGGTGGTACGGGTGCGTAGCCGCCTTTAACACGCAGACGGTGGCCCAAGTTATGACCATTCAACGCAGCAGCGGTAGACCAAGGGGCATGCTCAGCACCAATTTCAACCATACAGCCATTCATTTGATCGTTCCAACGAATATTGTCGAAAACGAAAAACTCAGGCTCAGGACCAAAATAGGCGGTGTCGCCCAAGCCGCTGGCTTGCAGGTAAATTTCAGCACGTTTGGCCAACGAACGTGGATCACGATCGTAACCATTCAAATCGGTAGGTTCTGCTACATCGCACGTCACAATAAGCGTGCTTTCTTCGCGGAATGGATCTAAGCGGGCAGAGCTAGCGTCTGGCAGCAATAGCATGTCGGAGCATTCCACTCCTTTCCATCCAGGCAAAGACGATGCATCGAACGCTACCCCCCCTTCTATGCGCTCTTCATCAAAGCTGTGCGCTGGCACAGTCAGGTGGTGTTCACGGCCCAGCGTATCCGTGAAACGGCAGTCGACGAAGGCAACATTACGTTCCGCAATGAGTTTGACCAGCTCTTCGGGGGTAGACATTATGACTCCAGAATAAGGCTAAAAAGCAGAGATAAAGGCCACCTTACAGCACGCCCGTGCTGCAAAGGGCCTGTTTTATTGTAATTCAAGGGCTAGGCAGCCGTTAAAAAAACCTGCAACAACAACAGGAAAACAACTACTGATCGTGTAAAAATTCCGCTTGCAGATCATTTAGGAAACGCCAGCCCATTTCTGATGCACGAATACGCAGTGGGTCGTCAGCCAATAAGCCTTTATCACGGCAGCGACGCAACGCTGACAGTACATAACTTAGTGGCTGGCCTGTGTGCTCTTCGTAGAGCCCTACCGGCACACCCTGTTTCAAACGCAATGCATTCAACATAAACTCAAACGGCACGTCGTGAAACGCAACGCTTACATCTTCAGCTAAGTGGCTACCATCACGTTTTTCTGCAGCTTCCATCCACGACTGCGGGTTTCGCAATACCGCGCGACGTACGATTCTATCGGGAAACGATAATTTGCTGTGCGCCCCCGGGCCTATACCCAAGTAGTCACCGAACTCCCAATAGTTCATATTGTGCCTACTGCGTCGGCCCGGTTTGCTGTAGGCGGAGATTTCATATTGCTCGAAACCGTGCTCTTGCACCGTTTGTATCATCGCATCTTGCATCACAGCGCTTTGATCTTCATCTGGCAGCACCGGCGGATACTTCGCAAATACCGTATTGGGCTCTAACGTCAGGTGATACAGCGATAAGTGTTCAGTACCAAAACTAAGCGCTTGTTGTACATCCTTAATCGCTAGCTCTGGCGTTTGATCTGGCAACGCAAACATCACATCCAAGTTCACACGCTCTACGGCTTGCTGCGCCATCTCAATGGCTAAGCGGGCTTGCTGACCATCGTGAATACGGCCCAAAGCTTTCAACGCATTGTCGTCAAAACTTTGTATACCTAACGAAATACGGTTTACACCGCTTTGCGCATACGCCTTAAAGCGAGAAGCCTCAGCCGTACCGGGGTTAGCTTCAAGCGTAATTTCTGCATCCGGCAGCAGAGGCAAATAGGCCCGGATCATAGAGAGCATGGCGTCTACCGTTTGCTCAGATAACAAACTGGGCGTACCACCCCCAATAAACACGGAAATCAGCTGACGTCCCCAGATCAAGGGCAAAGATTGCTCTAAATCGGCTCTCAGTGCTGACAAATACTGCTCTTCAGGCAATGTTTGCGGCGCTTTGTGGGAATTAAAATCACAGTACGGGCATTTGCGCACGCACCACGGCACATGTATATACAGTGCAAGTGGCGGCAGCGTGCTAAATCTGAATTCATCCGCTTTGCGTGGTTGTACGCGTTGCAAAGGCTGAATGGAGATCATTAACTCGTCCATCCTTCATGCTGCAAGCGCTGTAGCAACTGCTTCAAAGCAATAGCACGGTGGCTCAAACTGTTTTTTTCTGCAGAACTTAATTGCGCCGCAGTTTTGCCCAGATCAGGCAGGAAGAAGTGCGGGTCGTAGCCAAAACCGTTTTCGCCTTGAGGCTGATCCACAATCTCACCTTCCCAGAACCCTTCACAAATAATGGGACAGGGGTCTTCCGCATGACGCACGAACACCAACAAGGCCACGTAACGGGCTTCACGCTGGCTTACGCCCTGTAGCTTGGAAACCAAATGCGCGTTGTTCGCCGCATCGGACTTCTCACCGCCAGCCATACTGGCAAAACGAGCCGAATACACACCCGGAGCACCATCCAAAGCACGCACTGATAAGCCTGAATCATCCGCCAAAGCAGGCAAACCCGTGATCGCACTCGCGTGCCTAGCTTTAGCCAAGGCATTTTCCACAAAGGTATGAAACGGCTCAGCCGCTTCTGGGACACCTAACTCGCCCTGCGCAATCATCTGCAGCCCAACGGGCTCCAGCATCGCAGAAAACTCACGCAACTTACCGGCGTTGTTCGATGCCAGTACGACTTTATGTAGTGCCATAATTATCTCACCTGCTTAAGCACGCTCTACCGCTGCACGTTGTGCACGGTGCAATTGTTGAATACCAGCTTGTGCGTTATCTAATAGCGCATTCAATTCTTGACGACTAAAGGTGTTGCCTTCCGCCGTGCCTTGAATCTCTACCAGTTGATCAGCATCCGTCATCACGACGTTCACGTCAGCATCGCAGCCGGAATCTTCGTCGTAATCCAAATCCAACAGTAAGCTATCGCCCAATTTACCTACTGAGACAGCCGCCACTTGACCAGTTAACGCTTGCTCTAGACCCACACGCTTCAAGGCAATCGCCAACGCCACCCACGCACCAGTGATGCTCGCACAACGTGTGCCGCCATCCGCTTGCAGTACGTCGCAATCCAAATGCACGGAACGCTCGCCTAACGCCTTAAGATCCACCACAGCACGCAAGCTGCGGCCAATCAAACGTTGAATTTCTTGAGTACGGCCACTTTGTTTGCCTCGGGCGGCCTCTCTATCCATACGTGTATGCGTAGAGCGAGGCAACATACCGTATTCGGCCGTTACCCAGCCTTGCTCTTTACCCTTCAAGAAACCAGGCACTTTATCCACTACACTGGCTGTACACAGCACATGGGTATCGCCCGCTTTAATCAGTACTGAACCCTCAGCGTGTTTGCTGAAATTCACTTCAAACTCTATGCTGCGCAATGCATCATGCGCACGCGCGGCATGACGTTCGTAATTCTGCAAACCTGACAACTTGTTTCTCCTACTGATTTAGACGACTTCGCCCGAAGTCGCTATTAGAACAGGCTACAATACTCTAATTCAAGCATACACACGGTACCTTATCCTATGATCAGCAGTATGACCGCTTTCGGTAGCGCGCGCGCCGAGTCAGAACTAGGCAGTATCACCATTGATCTGCGCAGCGTCAACAATCGCTACCTAGACCTGAATCTACGCATTCCTGAAGAATTACGCTTTCTTGAGGCCCAAGTTCGTGAGCGCTTAAGCGAGTCATTGCAGCGTGGGAAAATCGAGCTGCGTCTTTCTTTCCATAAAAACCTGCTGGTGCAGAAAAGCCGCTTAGACCCGGCGTACCTAGAAAAGCTCGCCGCTGAACTGGCCTTGGCTCGCAGTTTTATTCCGGATACCCCTGCCCCAAAACTACAAGAGTTAATGCAATCGCAACAGCAAGAGCAAACTCAAGAAAAAGCGGAACAGTGGCAAGCGACTTGTTTAGAAGCCTTGGGGCAAGCCCTTCAAGACTTCCAAGCAGCGCGTTTGCGCGAAGGTGAGCGCTTGGCCGCTGATATGCTCACCATTGCAGAAGACATTCAGCGCATCGTGGCTGACGTAGAACAGCACATTCCGCAAATGCTGCAAGACCAGCAAAACAAAATCAGTGACCGTTTGCGCGAGAGCTTGAACCTTGCTAATCCAGAAGGCTTTAGCCATATCTCTGGCGAAGAGTTGTCAGCACGTATTGCGCAAGAAGCCTCATTGTTCTCCTTGCGTTCTGACGTTGCTGAAGAATTGACTCGCCTGCGCTCTCACCTAAAAGAACTGCAACACATTCTGCAAGGCAAAGACACTGGCAATAAACGCCAGCGTAAGGGCAGTAGCGGCAAGCGCCTGGACTTTCTGTTCCAAGAAATGAACCGTGAAGCTAATACTCTGGGTTCTAAAGCAGGTTCGTTGACGGTGACTGAAGCAGCGATTGATTTGAAGCTTCTGATTGAGCAGATGCGTGAACAGGCGCAGAATATCGAGTGATGCCCACAGAAATCAATCAAACTCAATTATCCCAATAAGTTCAATAAGATAAACAAAACCTTACTCCACACAACTCCACCAACACCCACCCATATCAAGAAATAAACGGTGAGTACAATGGTGAGTACATAGTACAATTCACTTCCATCAGTGGTGAGTACATTTGGAGTAAGGTTTCTATGTCAGCACTTACAAGCAAAGAAGTTAGCGCAAAGCTTCGAGGTAGCCCTGGGCACTTCGCCGATGGCAATGGTCTTTACCTAGTAGTACCAAGCAGAGGCCGCGCTTATTGGGCACTACGCTTCACCTCTAGTGGAAAGCGTAAGCAAATGACGCTAGGCAAAGTGGATGACCTATCTCTTGCCGATGCTCGAACCGAGGCTGCGCTGAAGATGAAGCAGCACCGTGAAGGCCTTGATCCACTTATAGAGAAAAAAAGAGCCATATACGGCCCTATGGATACCGTAGATGAGCTTTTTGCCGACTGGCATGAAGGCAATATAAAACGGCTTAAGCACCATCACACCCCCTTCCGTGTTTACACCAAAGACATCGCCCCCGTAATCGGTCAAATGCAGCCAACAACTGTCACAGGGCGAGACATTAGGCAAATTCTGCGAAATATAGCTGAAAGCAATAGGCCCACTATTGCTAACGATGCCCTACTCTATTGCAAACAACTCTTTAACCATGCAATCAAACTGGATATCGTCACTCACAACCCTGCGAGTGCTTTTGATGTAGTGGATGCCGGGGGCGTAGAAAACAGCAGAGATAGAGCCCTGACGCTAGATGAGCTCTCTTTTGTGTTTAAAAAGTTCAGAGAAGAAATAGAAAGCTTTACCCGCGACAACTACTTAGCTTGCGCTCTTTTGGTGCTGCTCGGCGTGCGCAAAGGTGAGTTAACTGAAGCAGCATGGAGCGAATTCGATCTAGATGCAAAAGTTTGGTACTTGCCTAGCGAACGTAGCAAATCAGGTGTAGCCATTGATATCCCCTTACCCGACCTGGCACTTGAATGGCTACACGAACTCAAAGTTCGTGCCTTTGGCTCTCCTTATGTCTTCCCTAACAGAAGACCAAGCAAAGTACCCCATATGGGTAAAGACACCCTAAACCGGGCAATAGCTAAACTATTTGGCAAAGAGTCAGGTAAAACTGTACAGCCTGAAAACAAGATGGGAGATCTGGAGTACTTTACTGTGCACGACTTACGGCGTACTTGTAGAAGCTTATTAGCTGCTATAGGTGTACCTAGCCATGTGGCTGAGCGATGCCTGAACCATAAGCTTAAAGGTGTAGAGGGCATTTATAATCGGCATGATTATTTTGATGAGAGGCGAGATGCACTAATAGCCCTTGCAAGAAAGCTTGAAAGAACCATCTAATAACCCCCCCAATGACAACAGGCAACTCAAAAATAATTACTTCCACCATATACAGACCACTAAAAACTTTTCAAAACCCGTACCAGGCAAGGATTTTAAAGTTTTTATCGTTATGAGGCAGAAAGTCGTTTTTCGGTCTAGGAGCCATATAAGGACGAACTGCTATCAAGTTATCTACCAGACAGCTAATACGAAGTAATTGTAGCCACACACTACTTCACGACTTTGTCTGGGTGGTAAAATCCGTAGACGTAGGTGATTCAGGACAAGTTTTCCTCAAAAGTTTACTTGCTACTTCCCACTCTCATAAATGCGAATAAATTCGGTTTTATGAGAATGACAAGACTTTTTGTCTGTAGTCTAAACCCAGTTAGCCGATCTTCGATAACGTTTTTGAAGGCTTTAGAATTGTTACCAAAATCAAGTCAGTACAAAAAGTGGTCTCTTCCAAGCAAGTATTCGTTGTGGGGGTTGGTTGTAGGAATTATTGCATTGGTGATTTCCTTATTCCCAAAACAAAGTGTTTTGGAGCAAGTTGCGCAAGAGGAATATCGACCTAAAGTGCAATTGATGGGGGTAACATTGGAGAAGTGGCTAGGCGAATCTGAACCATTCCTGACCCTCCACTTCGAGAATAATTCGAAAGGCCCTGCCCAAAAGCTCGCCGTAGATATTTATGACGGTAACGACAAAATAGTTATCGAAAGACTTAGCGGATCAAATATGCTGAATTCCGGAAACTTCGCTTTGCAGCCAGCGCAAAATCTTGGTATTCCATTAATCTCTGTAAGCGAGCTAAAGGGGCTTCTTTCGGCCAAAGAAAAACGCGGTCAAATCGTAGGCTTTGGTTTGAACCCGGAAGTACCGGAAAAAATAAAGGCTAAGTTGCATGAAAAATATGCAAAAGATACCAGCGTTTACTACTCAGTTAACTCTTACCCTTTTTTCGCGCAATTCTCATATCAAGGAATAACAAATACGGATAGCCAGAATACAACAGGATTCTATGTATATCTGGATAATACCGAAGAAGACTAACAAATGCGTTAACAGGTTGGTTTTAAGCACCTAGAAATTTATGGCATTCCAGGTGCTTTAATAAGAAACATTGGTACTGTGGCGCATCGAAAATGACCGAACATAAACCGCCAAACGCTCAAGTTAGGTAGAAGGAGTAGCAGCAGGTGAACTACAAAGCAGAATTCAAGGGCTGGAATCAACTCACCCTGTCCGATTTGATTGTGGCTTATCGCAAAGCCAAAGCTGACCAGTTTTTTGAGAACAGCTTTCCAACAGCTGCAAAGTTCGCTGAGTACGAACAGGACTTGCTCAATAATCTCAAATTATTGCTAGCTAAATTACAGAAAAACCGTGGGTTCCACAAAACCCAGCACTTACTTGGTGACTGTCGCCTACTACCAAAAAAATTATCGCGAGAGCCAAAAGAAGAGGTTTCGAATGGGCATACTCATTTTTCGGACCATGATCGGGAGTTTGAACATCTTAAAGAGTCCTATGACATTGAACTTGAGTTCCGTATCGTTGGCGATTTCCCTGTTGACACGCATATTATATCCGCTCTGTGGATCAATATGGTGGGACACAAGTTTGATGCCTGTTTAGACGATAGCTGCTATGGCGCTCGCTTACGTCGTATTCGCAATGAGGAGGTTATTGACAAGAAAGCAGAAAAACCTTTTCACATCACAGCTATCGGCTCTTTTGCCCCATATTATCAACACTATCAGAAGTGGCGTGCAGATGGTTTGAATGCTATCCGGAATGAATTGGAGCAGGATCGAAAAGTAGTCGCAGTTTCACTAGACCTTAGAAGCTACTATCACTTGCTCGATCCGATGATGGTGACCTCCGATGCCTTTCAGGAAGAAATTGGTTTGCAGGGCGAAAAGTCATTATCTGATGAGGAGCGCGACTTCACCAAACATCTAGGGCGCCTGATGGACAACTGGGCCAAACAAGCTGGAAAGTTTGCTGAACAGCTCGGATGTAAGCTTGGCAAGGTTAATGGTGGGCTTGTGATTGGCTTAACCGCATCAAGAATTATTGCAAATGTCGTTTTGCATAAATGGGATAAACTGATCAGGGAAAAGATTACTCCTATACACTACGGCCGTTACATTGATGACATGTTTCTGGTGCTAAGAGACCCAGGTACTATTCGCAGCTCAGCATTGTTAATGAGTTTTATTCAGGAAAGACTTGGTAAAAAAAGACTCACCCAAGCTGTTGTAGGTAATAAGCTTACTGATACATGGCGTATAGAGCTCGGTAAAAAATACCAGAAAAAATCTCTGATTGAACTGCAAGCACAGAAACAGAAGCTTTTTATGCTAGACGGGCAAGGAGGTTGTGACTTACTAGATAGCATTGAGAAGGAGATCAGTGAGCTATCCAGTGAACAACGATTAATGCCCTCCCCCGATCAACTCGAACACTCTACTGCAGCAAGAGTGCTATCGGCCGCAGGCTCTATAGGTGAAGGTGCTGACTCATTACGACGTGCTGATGGGCTCACTGTAAGACGCCTGGGCTGGTCTTTACAACTTAGACATGTTGAAACCTTGGCTCATGACTTGCCAGCAGGGACTTGGCATAAGCAACGTCATGAGTTTTATCAGTTCGCGCATAACCACATTCTTCGGCCTGAGCAGATTTTCGCTCATTACATGTATCTACCAAGATTGCTGGGATTTGCAGTCGGTATGGGTGAGTGGGGTCAGGCAGAAGCTATCGTGAAGCGCTCGTTCCACTGTATTGATCAACTTGAACAACTACCAACAAAAAGCAAGGTCAAGATCAACGGCTACGACTGCTTAGCTAGTAACCTCATCTGGAACTGCGTCCGCGGCTCTCTAGCCGCGGCTTTTATAGATGCAGCAGCTAAGCATTACAACCCTAGCAGTCTTTTATCTAACAAGCCGCATTGGAAAGAATCTAAACTTGCGGAAATTTTTATGGCTCAACTTTGGAACGAGCTTAACAGTGTAAATTTTCTCGAGTTCCCCATAAATAGTGACACCTTCTATGAAATTGCTCCGCTTCTTGCACAAAGTGACCTTGCTAGGATGCCATACAAAGAGCTCCTAAAGGGCAAGTTCGCCACTGCGCTAATAAAAAAACGAGACAAGAAAAAAGAACAAGAAATACTAAAAAAATTTAAAAGAACATCATTGATTGATGTCGACAGCCTCAAGCAGTTTTTGCATGTCTCAAAAGAAAAACGTTTACCAACAGTTTCCGCAAACAAAAGTACTGACGAGAGCATCGATCTGCCTTATCTTTTCCCTACACGTCCATACTCAGCGACTGAAGTTGCTGAGTTGGCTCCTCAATGCGTCGGCCTTGAGACAACCACTTCCGCTAAACCTCAGTCAATCTGGGCAAAGTATGTACGGGCTGTTAGAGGTGTTTGGGTCAAACCTGCACTGCTCGATGATGAAATCGTACTAAATGATAGAAAACTCCAAACTAAGCCTCAATCTCGTAAGCGGCTTCGCATTGGAACGCAGAAAAAGAAATCGGTAGTTGTTGCGATTACCAATCTATTGACTGAAGACAGTTCGTGGGGGGGCACTGCCTCAGGGAAACCGGAATTGACACTTGAACGCTACAAACGTATATGCGATTTAGTTAATCAGGCGCTAACGGTACGGCCTAAACCGGACTATCTTATTCTTCCTGAACTATCACTCCCACTCGAATGGGTTAATAGTATTGCGAGTAGGTTACTTGGGGCTGGCATCAGCCTCATTGCGGGCACAGAATACCGTCACTATGGTGGCAATAAGATCCGCAGTGAGGCCTGCTTAGTACTCACAGATGATCGCTTAGGTTTTCCTTCCTCTGTCCGAATATGGCAACCGAAAATTGAACCAGCGGTCGGAGAGGATCGTGAGCTAACGTCAAAGCTTGGAAAAACTTGGAAGCCCCCCTACTCACGCAGAAAACCAATCTACATTCATAACGACGTTCACCTGGGTGTAATGGTCTGCTCTGAATTGCAGAATAGCCAAGCACGGATTCAGTTCCAAGGAGAAATCGATGCCCTGATGGTACTGTCTTGGAATCAGGATCTAGACACCTTTGCATCCCTAATTGAGTCGGCCGCGCTGGATGTGCACGCCTACACCATTCTTGTAAATAATCGAAAGTATGGAGATAGCCGTGTTCGTGCCCCAAGCAAAGAATCGTTTCGGAGAGATCTTGCTCGTGTACGAGGCGGAGCAAATGACTTTTGTGTAGTTGTCGATCTGGACATTGATTCGTTGAGGGCCTTCCAAAGCCGCGCTAAACGGTGGCCAGAAAAAAATGACCCGTTTAAACCCGTTCCAGAAGGATTCAGAATTCGCAGTTCTAGAAGAAGGCTGCCGCCAAAATAGTTTACCCAACCTGTTGGTAAACGGCTTACGGGAGAAAGCCAATAAAAGTTTGCGCATGCAAATCATGTTAGCGTTTCGTGATGGTACGGCAATAGAAAGATTTTGTTCTCATGCCGGGCCGTCAGAGTAGTCTATAGGAGAAGCCACCGTGACGAACCACAGGGACTCACCTAATGCAAGCAGCATCACGTTCAACGCGCTGGCCGAATGGGCACAACAGTATCAGCCAGACCATGACGAGATAATCGCTCGCCATGCACGCGCCTTGGAGCTCGCCATTCAGTGCATCAACGATGGGACGCTGACCTTACTTGACGGCCCCGATTCGCCATTATCTCTTCGGATCAAATCACATCACGGTCAGGAACTGTTCGAAATGAACAGCTCCTGGATAGGTTCTGCACAAAACTGGCACTGTCCATGCTGCGACCGCAATAAGTTTGAAATATCCCGAACGGGCAATAAAGGCCAGATTCTGGCCAAACTGGTTGAGCACCACGATCACATGAGTGATGCGCTCGAAGCAGCATTCAACAAGGTATTCATCGAGACGGGTACAAACCGCCCCACCGATACCGGTTTGTCTATGGTCGAACACATGGCGGGTGCCTTTGCTGCATACGCCCCCGTACTAGTGTGTGAGGATTGCAATAACGCGGACACGGCTGCTAAAGCCTTACTGTCGCAACACGACGCGATAAACCTCACACATCAATCGTTTTCCATTGGCCAGCTCCAACAATTCATCCTACCTCGGCCTCACGTCCCTCATCAGATCAATGAAAGCAAGTTAAAAGACCTTTGGGTAGTCGTACGCCCAGCTTATATCGCTCGAATGAAGTTGATCTTTGAGGTCGCCAAAGCAGCCGTTACCCAGGACCACTGGTATGAAAAATATCCTCTAGGGTTCATACCGGTCCCTACGCTGGCGAATCGCCACAACCGTCGGACGCAAGCTGGCTTCGAATGGCTCTCAGCCGATGCATTACAACACGCTCTAAAGCAAGAGACAGTCGTTCATCGCGCAAACAGGAGCCGTTGGCGAACAGAGCAAAAAAAGCCGCGCGACACGCCGCCCAAGAACTACGAAGCGATTCTCTTATCTCAGGCGGGCTCGGCCCAAATGTGGAAGGAGTTAGGGGGCGATTGGCACTGCCCGATCTGCATGCGTCCGAAGCATCAAACAGTCAAGTTTGAGAAGGGGAAAGTAGGATTTCAAACCCATGCTCCCACCTATCGAAGCGAATTATGGCGCCACATACAACTTATTTGCATGGACTGCTGTGCCGTCGTTAAAGGCATGAACTGGGAACTGACAAAGGGCTTAGGCGTCACAGTACCCGCCACCTTCGACTGCATCACGCCGGAACAGCTACGCGACATCATGACAGCACGCCCCTACTCGCCACCTCTCATTGACCAGATCAAAGCCAAGGCATTGGTCGAGGATTATATGAACAAGAGCAGCTAGTCAGGCCAAACAGTCTTTAATCCTGAAACCCTTGTTGATACACCATAGCAATGAAAGTGAAGTCACCTCAGGGACACACTCCACCACACGTCAGCACTACGCAAACCAACCACATCCCGCCAAGGATGTCCATGAAATACGCGACACACGGAACTTGCTCCACCCTATAAACAAATCAAAATGGGCATTGCTGCGGACCAATCGCTCTATCGCATTTCTCGAGAAATGGCCCGAAATCATCTTTAAGGCATTAAACGCCACTCCACTAGCCCCGTAGCGTCCCGCTTATCAGTTTCGGCTAGGCATTCTCTTGGCTACCCGACATCCAAGCAGCGGGAACAAGCGCATCACCACGCCACTCCTCGACTAAACGAGTATTGGGCAGCTTGCCCCATACGTCCTCATTGGCATGATCCAATACAATAACCTGCATCTTCCCCGCCGCTTTTTGTGTAACTTTAGCCAGCAGATCAAATACCTTGCGCACCGCAATCACATCCTCATCATGCCACTTCGGATCGCCTTGAACCAGTCCTTTATCACCAGCACGACTCACAGGAAAATAGACCTGACTGGGTTGATCATAAATCAGTAAGCCTGGCACCGGATGATTGGGGGTTTTCAAAAAGTAGGCTTGAAGAGCAAGCGTGATGGCCACATGATAGGCTAGCCAATTTGCGCCGCTACCGATCTCCCAAAGATAATCATCACGCGTGCCGCGTATCACCTTCACGGTGAGTTCGGAAATGATGAGTCTCACCGGTGCCTCGGGCCATTCGCCATCCAGTTTAGGAACGAGTAGCCCAGCAAACTTCTGGAGAGTGTCCAGCGCATTCGTCAGCTTTCTAGCTATTTCATGTTCCGCCACCAATGCCTTCAAACGCTCGATTTCTACTTGCAGCTCAGCGATTTCACGACTCAAACCAGAAGAAAGATCAGCAGCGTCGTAGAGGCGCAGTGATTCTTCAAGCCGACCAAGGAAACGCTCAACGCGCTCGCCCCGTTCTCTCACCTCGGTGGCCTCGTTAGACTTGCCCTCCAACGCTCGAATTTCCTGGCGAACAGCATGCAACTTCTCGAGCACCACTTGCGTTGTTTCGCGCTGCCGCAGTGTTTCCTTACCGAGGGTCTCAGTAATGCCTGGATGCGATCGCAGTCGAACCTCAATGGCATCTAAAGCTCCACACAATTGCCCTAAACGCTCACGCCCTGCTTCGTTTAATTCAAACACCACATCTGATTCTTCCTGTATCAGCCCGCGTATCCATTTGGAAAGCGCTAGGCGATCACGCTGTACCCTCAATGCCGTACCGTAGGCATCACTACTCTCATCTAAACGCCCAAGCTCGTGCAATCGTTGACGGCTTTGATTCAACTGGACAGCAAGAGCTGTTTCCATTCCACGCAATTCGGCAAGGCGTGCCATGACCACGTCCATGCCACCCAGTGTCGGCACCGCTCCGCGCACATCGCTACCGAGCACGTCTCGAAGCGTATCAATGATTGTCGACCAATCATCTGGCACCTCGTAATAGGGAGGTAACAAGCCATACTCAATGGCCTGTCTCACCCAAACTTGAGCCTCCCCCTGCCAGACGGCACCAGAAGCCTGACGTGCGCGCAGCTCCGACTCCTTACGCCTCAATTGACGTGATAACCGATCCAACTCATGGCGAGCTTGCAAAATATCCGAGCTAACCGCGCCCAACACATAGGGGAAAATCGTCTTAAGCTTCTCACGATGCTCCGTTATGTCCGCCTTAAAGAACATCACATTCGGATTGGCCACGATGTTTTGTGGCTGAAACGTAAAAGCCATCAAGTCCCGAAAGCTAGGCCGGTACTTATACCGATCCTCCGTCCCCGGCTCGAACTCAAGGTTAGACAGGCCAGCAAGGCGGTTCAGCACCGCTTTCACATAATCCACGTTAGTTGTCTTGGTATCAATTTTCTTAGGGAGCTCGATTTCTCGCGCTTCAAGCAGCACCATATCTCCAGTGCTTTGCTGAATACCGGGTTCACGACGAGCCAACAGTTTTTGCCCTTCAGCAGTGTCGACCACAATCCCAAACCATGAGCACGACTCGCGTATTACTCCGACAGGAACGGTACACTTCTCCGATCCCAAGCAATAGTCAATGATGGGGATCATGGCCGACTTCCCTGTCTTGGACGCTCCGCTGATCACGTTGACCATGCCCGGCTCAAAAAGGACTTCCCGAGGCTCCCCCTCCGTCCTTGGCCATAGAACCACTTTCAAAAGCTGAAAATACATCAGAATTCCACGTTAAGCGTACGCGCCACTTGTTGATTCGACAGACCCGCAAACCAATAGCCAAGCCGTTCACAGGAAGGAATAAGCCAGTTGATTTGCTCTGGAAGTATAGGTACCTTTAGCGTGCCGCTCAGTGCGTTGGCCCTTACCGTAGCCCGCGTTGCATCGATACTCAACAACTGCGACTGCTCACCCAGGACGATCGACTCCAGAGTCAAATGCCGAAGAGTTAATGCCCGCTCATGAACTGCAAGTAGATTTTCACGGTTTTCAGCGAGCTTACCTGCAAACAAGGCGAGGCCCGATGTCCTATTTGTCCCTACAATCAGTTCACGAGTAGGCTTATGGAGCACCAATGGCAAGACCAGGAACATCAGAGGCAGTTCGACATGATGTCCCTCCCGACCTTGGTAGGCCAAACCGAATTTCCATAACGCGAAAGCACCTAACGCCGGATTCTGAATCAAGGCCATTTCAGTCAACGCAGGACGATGCAGAAGGGAAATCAAGCTCATAACTTGTCCAGCAGCTCTTTATAGTGCGGATGCCAACCAAGCGTCCCCTCGTCGGCCAACGCATTGAAGCAGCCGTGCGTAAAATGCCCCGGCAACTCACGCCCGTCCATGGGAATCTGTAGAGTAGAACAACGGCGGTAAACTGTACGGCCCCTAACTATATCACTCAATGTTGGATGCAAGTCATTAACCTCCCCTTGTAATGCGCTATGGTGGCGCAACAGCGTGTCGTCTAGATCGGAGAAGCTTCCATCAAACACCAAGCCACGTTCGGCCCAGTCGGCCTTATCCGCTGACGTACGAAGAAAATCGCTCACTGCGCGCAACTGATCCTGCATTGATGCCTCAACGAACTGCAATTGTCGGACAAAGCCCGGCCGTCCGCGCAAGGTTTGCTCCAGCACCTTATCGCCCGGCTTTGCGGTGAATGAAGAAAGATAGCCAGACAGATTGTGCTGCTGAACAAAGGCATGAAATATCCTTTTGAAATCCGTCACATTAATGACGGCCGGCTCATTATTGCGTATGCATTTATCTGCTCGCTCTTTGACCATCCCAATGGCAGCCTGACAAATGGAATCAATCAACGAATCTGGAACGGTCACTGCTAAGAGAGCACGCAGCGCATTTAGTGGATCATCATCAACACTGACAATAGACATCCGTTTAACGAGCCCGGCTCTCTGTTCCTCAGTAGCATTGAGAAAAACTTTGAGATAAGGCATACAGGCAGGTACTGTTTTATTGGATGCTAGACTTTTCTGAATTTGTTCTGTCAGGGTACGTACTTGTTCGGTGGTTGTAGCCTCATTGAGCAGACTGGCGAATTTCCCAGTCTTCGCTGGCGTCACATATAGAATAAAATGTGTTTTTTGAAGATCCAACTGTTTGGCATGAATCGCTCGGAGCCAGTTGGCGATCGTCTTCCATAAATCATCTGACCAGTTGGAAATGGGATTGTGCGTCAACGCACTTTTTGCCTGCTCAACAACGACAGAACCATCAGCGTAATGAATAGCAACATCATCCAAGTGCTCAAGAGAAACATGACTGCCATTACCTTCGCGCATCAAATAAAAACACATTCGCACTGGCTGCAGAGCAAAACCAAGATACTGTCCCGGGGCGCTGTGCGCGACTGGTGCAGACAAGACCACGCTCATTGATAATGACCCAAGATCGCCAAGGTGGAATATGAGTGAAATTCCATCGGCTCAAGAAAAATGCATGCCACTTCCCATTGCTCCTCTTGATAAACTTAAGTGTCTTGGCGGCTCTACAATACCCTTTGAATGACCAATGAGTGTAACAGAGAAGCAATCAACTACTAACCATCCAGCTACGACCCTGATGCATACGTGCCTCTATCATCACATGCCACCTACTTTGGAGCATTGGACTGCCACAGTATGCTCAGCTCTTCTTTGCCTGTGTAAACCTGCGACTGGACGTGGCTGTACACTAGTCTTTTATACTGATGCCATCTGACATAATGTAGAGTGAGCTGGCCCGCACCTACGATGCAATGAGTGAGATGGTTGTCGAACAGCCCCCCCCCCGAGTTGATAATGTCTTTTAGGCCATTGCAGATTTGGAACAGCACTTGAATACCACTCCGACCAACTGATGTATCTCAGATGGAACGGCTGCACTCCTCGAAACATTGTTGCAAGCACGTCGCTTATGCGCAACTTTTACCCCGTGTATTCCTAGGACTGTACCTCTAAAAACAAGAAATCCCAAAAAACCTCATGAACACAGGGTTTTCAGTCATCGTATGGCTCTGGCCCCGACCACAGACCTCATTTGAGGTCTATTTTTTTGCCTAAAACCCAGCATTTACAAGGCTTTCCAAGCATTTACACTCTCCCCAGATCAACTGAAGTCTACCCACATCAAGCATTTGTTGTTGGTATAAGTGTTGGTATATGCTGGTACAACCTCTACTCATCAAAGAATGTACCAACAGTCATGGCTCTCAGTGATACGCAGATACGCGCAGCAAAGTCTGCCGATAAACCATAAGCTAACCGATGGCGAAGGCATGCACTTACTTGTTCATCCTAACGGCTCCAAGTATTGGCGACTTAGTTATAGATTTAACGGCAAACAAAAAACCCTAGCACTGGGAGTCTATCCAGCTACCACACTTGCAGCAGCTCGGACTAAACGCACCGATGCCAAACAACTATTGGCTGAAGGCGTAGATCCAAGTGAGCAAAAAAAACAAGAACGATTTGAAGAGTGCAATGGCACTACCTTTGAGGATATTGCCAGAGCGTGGCACGCCAACAATAGAACATGGTCTGAATCTCACCGAGATAGGGTGCTGCAAAGCCTAGTAGCTGATATTTTTCCAGTTATCGGCAAAACAGACATTAAAGATCTTAAAACACGTGATCTACTCGTACCCATTCGTACTGTTGTAGACTCTGACCGCTTGGAGGTAGCCTCCCGCTTACAGCAACGCATCACATCGATTATGCGTTTTGCTGTTCAAAGCGGCCTGATTGACTTCAATCCAGCACAAGATATCGCTGGCGCAGTTCCGACCAGTAAAGAAAAGCACCGTCCAGCCTTACCTTTTGAGCGCATACCTGAGCTTTTAGAAAGGATTAGTAATTACAAAGGTAGAGTACTTACCACCCTGGCTGTTGAGCTCGCACTACGTGTTTTTGTACGTTCAAGGGAAATGCGGTTTGCTCGTTGGGACGAGATAGATTTTGAGCGAGCGCTTTGGACAATTCCCGCAGAACGAGAACCAATAGAAGGCATGCGCTTCTCTCACCGCGGCTCTAAAATGCGTACCCCTCACCTTGTACCACTCAGCACTCAATCAATAATAATATTGAGACGCATTTATAACTGGACTGGTGATAAAGAGCTTATTTTCACCAATGACAATAACTCCAAGAAAGTCATGAGTGAAAATACGGTTAATAGCGCTTTACGGACAATGGGTTATGACACGAAAACAGAGGTCTGTTGCCACGGTTTTAGGACCATGGCCTGTAGAGTGCACTCATTGAATCAAAACTGTGGTCCAGAGATGCCGTAGAACGGCAGATGAGCCACCAAGAGAGAAACTCTGTCCGAGCCGCATATATTCATAAGGCCGAACATTTGGATGAACGCAGACTGATGATGCAGTGGTGGGCTGATTTTTTAGATGCGAACAGAGAGAAAGCCGTTAATCCGTTTGAATTTTCCCAGCAGGATCTTATGAATTCTACCAAAACAAGGCCATCACAGCACTGACTTGGCAGCTACAAACAGCGCCCACCATTTATGATTCCCACTAATTGTTGATATAAACTTTTATCCATTAAAAATCAACGATTTAAAAATCCAAATTTTTAAAATACCACGATCAATACCATATCCACCCTTATAGTCCACTCTTTCCCAAGATTAATCCAGCAGCCGAAGCCACACAGGAACAGTCTATGTGCCCAGCTCTGCGATCTCACGTTCAATCAACCGAAATCGATCCTTGACCTCATCGCCGGCATAGAACGCGAGCATATCTTCTTTCGTGAGGGTGCCTTCCGACAAAAATTTTGAAAGATAGCGCTGATTAAATTCAGCAAGGAGGATACTTTTTTCTATCTGATGAAGAATTTGCTTCAAATTGTCTATATTTACTGCAATCAAATTCTTTACGAGAGTTATTTCCCGCGCGTCCTTGATCAAACGATTCACGATGGCCTTTAAAACATCGACGTCAAGATCAACGACTTTAGCGTTTAAAGCAATGTCTCGAGCGAGCATATAAGCAATCGATAAATTCCGATAATCGCCCTTTTGAGAGTCTATGATAGCGATCAGTCCGATTCCCGGAATAAACCGAACATCCTGGACCGCGTTCAAAACGCTTCCATCGACAATCGAAATGTCGAACACAATTATGCCTGCTTGGCCATCTCGATTGGCCTGAGCTTCGAGTAATTGGCTCCAAGCCGTATCGGACTTTTTGGTAAAAACATCCTTTGTCTGAATGTCACCCAATCGGATACTTTTATCAAATTTACATTCGATCGCGATTCGCTTTCCGCCATCACCATTCAAATGACAAACGATGTCACCAGTCTTATTCCTGCGGATGGCACCGGCACGGTCGCCTGTTAGCTCAACCTTATCAGGCAGCTTCTGCTTCGCAATGAAATCCATCAAATAATCGGCGATATCGGCTTCAGCTAATACACCTTTCACTGACGATCGATAGAAGAGCTCTTTCTTCATATCGAATATGATCTTCAGGCTTTCCAATTCGGTGCCTAGCTCGTTGCTCGTCCGTGCAAGAAAGCTAGATAGCCTATCCTCCATCAACGCCAGAACCCCGATATACAGAGCCTTGTGGAGTTGACCATCACGGTCAGAAGAAGGAAGCTTATTAAAAAACTCAAATAAAATCTTATTTTCTACTTCAAAGGCAGAAATTTGAATTCGATTGCTTCTCTGGTCAAGATTGACAATGGCCATATTTAAACTCTGCTGTAGCGAAAATACCCTTTAATTCGCTGTGCGAGAAATACTCCCTTCGACTCGGCTTGCTCAAACTCTTGGGCAACTTGTTCAGGAACATCATAATATTGATAGCGGCCGCCATTGAGAAACTCGACTTCCAGTAGGCTTTGCTCCGACTCATAGCGAATTGCGGCTACGTTGGAGGACGTGAAGGGAGGAAACTCGTGCCAAGCCATAAAATTATCCTTTCTCAGGTGTACGTATGACGGGATTCTGCTGAAGCCAGGTCTCAACAAAATATCGATAGTCGGGTTCGATATGATTTCTTAGGTTCCACCCGCCCGGGGACATCGACTCTTCAGGCAATGCTTCATCGCAGATGAGAGGATCTTGACTATCTGGTCGTCGATCCTTCGGTGGGGCTTGGATCATCGTTCGCATCGGCAAACCAACAGCTTCGCCAAGTATGATTGCTTCACCGGTACGCAAAACCGGCAGCATGCTTGTCAGCCCTTCCAAGTTGTCTGAGAGAGCACTTGTGACGTGGGAACGATCGGTCCCATTGCTCAAGCGCATGGCAAAAAAAGTACCGCATTGCGATAAGATCGTTGCATTAATTTCTGCCGGGCGTTGGCTTACGATCATCGCTCCAATACCGTATTTCCGGCCTTCCTTTACGATACGCTGGGTCGCAATCGATGCGGCGCTATTCCCGCTATCACCTAAGTAGCTGTGGGCCTCTTCCATCACAATCAGCAACGGTCTTTCTCGCCCGCCCTCGGAAAGATTCCTTGACCAAAAAAGGCAATCATAAAGAACTCGCAAAATGTTGCCGATGATATCATTGGTGACCGGTGACGGAATACCAGACAAGTCTAATATTGTGACCGGACGCTCAGTTCCCAGCCATTGCCGTACCAGATCCGCAAGACCTCGCTCTGTTTTTCCATTGAGCTCAGGATGCCAGCCATCGGGCTTCAGTAGAAAATCGTATCGAGCGACACGCAATTTTGCACCCAAAGCCTCAAGAGCACCGCGGATGTTCAATGGGTCCGGGAGGTAATTGATTTTCTCCGGGTCGGCGGCAACATTTTTTACTTTTCGGAATCGTGGAGGAATGCCTAATTGGGCATCCCCGACAATTTTCTTTCCTGCACCATCAAGCTCATAAGCCCAAGTTGTCTGATCGGAAGGATTCGCACCACCGGCACTGAGATATGTACCGAACTCATGGCAGTAAAGTTCATACCAAAGCTTGTTTAGAGAGAACGGAACGGGACTGTCCGCTGTGATACTGCTCGGGTCTACGCCGTCGATTGGTTGCGCCGTTAACGATTGGATTTTGGCCGCAAGCACGCGCTCAAGAATGATATTACGCGCTTTGCCATCGGCAGGAAGAACCCCGAACGTTACGCGCATTAACTCGTCAAAGTTCAAAGCCCAGAACGGGATAGACAGCCGATGCTCATTGTCTCTGCGACTATCTGGATTGATCTTAAAAATGTTTGCTCGATCGCCCAATGCCTTCCCGTACTCACCATGTAAGTCAAGGACAATAATTCGTGCAGATGGAAAGCGAGATTGATCAGAAAGGACATTGAGCAGACCTGCTACCGTCGTCGACTTACCAGAACCAGTTGTTCCGACTACCGCAGAATGCCGTGTGACCAGTTTGTTCACATCAACTAAAGCATCAATCGACTCGCTTCCAGCGACATACCCGACGCGGACCAGGTGATTTTGCTTGTCTGACCTACCATAAATGGCTTGCAGATCTGCCTCGGAGACGAGATGAACTTCGTCTTCAAAGGTTGGGTATTGAGATATCCCGCGTTGGAATTTTCCTGATCGATAGCCCTCTCCGATAAGCTGAATTGTTATCCAGCGAAGTCCATTCGGCATCGTCTGGAGTGCCTTTTCCGGGACGGCACTGGCACCAACCTGCGAGACAATCCCATATAAATCGACATAGCCGACCGGTATCTTGACGAAGCTACCTATCTGGCCAATTTTATGGCCCTGCCCGTGGACGAAACTCAATCCAGAAAATCGGTCGGAGATTAGCGTGACACTCACTGAGGTACCGCTGACATCCTGAACCGTTCCGATTACCGTCGCCCTGCTCGCTAGTTCAGGCTTCATCATCGGCTACTCCGGTACCGGCCAATCCCCGCAGAAGCTCCCCGAGAGCGGCGAAATCACCAAGCCGCAGCTTAATTTCGTCCCCGCTTTTCACCAAAACACCCGGAGGCAAGGGAAGTGCGTCGATATCGTCGCTAACCCAATTCCCTAAATTTCGTCCTATGATTGCCTTGTCAAACCCTAACAGGCTTAAGTTAGGGGTTGCCGATGCGCACTGGCGCGCAAGTGCATATCGCTCATCCTCGAGGTCGCCATGCACGCAGGCAAATACGTGTGCAGTTGGGTTGGTATCAAGGCTCCGGCAAATAACGTCGTTTATATGCTCATCGGCAAAGGAATATCCGCAAATGAATAACAACGCCGATGGTGAAAGTAGAAATGCTTTTAGTCGATCGAGCATCGCAAGATAAGGCATCTTGCGGCTCTGATCGTACTTGAGATGCGATGGATAAATAAGATAGCTTTGTTCTTCAGTTTTTTGATCGCTTCGCACTACGGATGTACCGTTCTCCAAGCGCCAGTTTAACGATCCATGGATTTTCCAAAGTCGCGTCCAGCGCGGCGGCAATAGATCTTCATCTTCAACAGCACCTAGATCAAAGAACGCCTTCCGGGCCCCTATAAATCCGTCGAAATATGGAGCCGAGCTTTCTTCTAATGCCTGCTCCATCAGAAGATCGTAATTGGTCGTAAATACGTGCACGGGTCGCTCACGACGGATCGCACGACTCCATATGGCCAAATTATGATATGGACTGTCTTTTGACGGGAGGGACCTCGTCACTTCCGTCGATATAACTTTGCAGACTTCTTCGTCGAGCTTCACAAGTTCCGCTGCGGACAATCCTCGAACGTCGCCGTTACCTGCAACGCTCGCAAACACTCGAATTCGACTTAAGATCAATTCGATATTTGCTCCATTTCCACCGTCATCGACAACAATCTTTACGATCTTGTCCCATGTGGACGGGGATGTTTTATCCGGACTTGTCAATCGCTCCGCAATGATCCGTGTCAGCCCGGCAACGTCCCATATGAGCGGATCGGAAACCGTATTCCCTCCCTCCTCGCGTTGATTGACCCGTACTGAGAGAGGGCAGCCCGCGCCGATAAAGAAACCGATAGGCTTACGATTTTGGGACAAAGCCTGCTGTATAAAACTGACTTGCCGAACCGGATCATGTTTTTGCATCTATTGTCCTTGTGATCAAAAGCAGCGCTATTTCTGATTCTATATTTTTTCTTGGATTAAACTACGCATGACAAGGAAAAACAACCCCTACATGTTTGTAGAGAGTTGTTCGTGAAACTCCGTAGCGACGGGCAACATCGGCCACCTGAATGTCCGGGTCACGCAGGAGTGCTCTAATCTCCCGAACCTGCTTCTCTCCCAGCTTGGGTTTACGGCCGCCAGAACGGCCTCTCGCGCGAGCTGCGGCAAGCCCTGCATGAGTGCACTCTCGGATCAGGCCGCGCTCCAACTCGGCAATAATCTGCACGAGATCAGGTAGGCTGCGCCCGAGCCGGTCCAACCGCCACACCACCAGCGTGTCGCCAATCCGCAGCGCTTTGCGGCACTGCTCCAGCTCTAGCCGAGCAACGTTTTACCGCTTGCCGCCTCTTCATAGATCACCTGGCACCCGGCCTGTTGAAGCGCATCGCGCTGCAAGTCCAGATGCTGGTCCTCCGTGGAGACCCGTGCGTAGCCGATTCGCTGTTTCATTGACACAACCGAGACATTGAAAAATTGACGAGAATGTTAACTCGACAATTGGGGTTCGGATAGTCTCGGATGTCATTCTTGAAATGCCCAGAAAACCACCGTTTTCTGAACGCTAGAGAAACCCTCTTTCATTTTTGAGTACGCCATAGCAATTTATTCCCTGCACTACACCGTTTAAAACAACGGACAACACACTGTATTCAAGAAATTTTCAGACATATATCACCTTGATGAGAGCGAGCAACAGCTTGCTCATGTATGCCATTTACCTACATCAAGGATTCTCTATGTCTGAATCGTTCACTAATGATGAGCAGCCTGCTCGTCACACCAACAAGCCTATCCATTGCCCAGCCTGCGGTTCTTCTTCTATTCACACTAAAAACCATGCACAAAAACTCGGCGGTACGCTAGGTGCTGGCATGGGAGTAGTAAGTAGCTTATCTGGTGCAGCCCAGGGAGCCAGCAGTGGTGCTGCACTGGCTTTTCGCTTTACCCCATCTACACAACCTCTTACTCGTATCTCAGCAGCCGTACTCGGAGCCCTCATCGGTGGGGCAATAGGCTGCGCTACTGGTGCTGCTTTTGGGCAAGTGATTGATAACACCATCTTAAACAACCACCAGTGTTTACGTTGTCACCACTCATTTCAAGCCACCTAACACCTACAGGAGAGTCACAATGTCACATCACGTTGAACAGATGGCCTATGTAGGCCAAACTCCTTGGCATGGCTTGGGCAATCAATTATCAGCCAATCAGCCTATTGAGGTCTGGCAACAGCAAGCCGGTATGGACTGGGACATAAAAGAAGCGCCGGTACAGTTCATGGACTCGGTGGATGATACCCAAAGCCGTCTCATTACCTTTCCGCAGAATAAGGCCTTGTACCGCTCAGATACGAATGCACCGTTATCTGTCGTGAGCCAGCGCTATCAAGTCGTACAGCCTCGCGAGATTTTGGAGTTTTATAGGGATCTCACCGAAGTGTCGGGTTTTCAGTTGGAAACAGCTGGTGTATTAAAAGGTGGCCGTAAGGTATGGGCTTTGGCTCGTACGGGTCACTCAGCCACTTTGCAAGGCAACGACGTCACCAATGCCTATGTACTGTTAGCCACAGCCTGTGATGGCACATTGGCGACCACCGCACAATTTACAGCAATTCGTGTAGTCTGCAATAACACGCTAGCGGTCGCACTAGATGATAACAAAGGAGCCGTTAAAGTCCCGCACAGTACAGCCTTTGATGCTCAAGCGGTAAAGCAGAAATTAGGCATCTCTGTCTCTAGTTGGGATAGCTTTATGTATCGCATGAAGCAGTTGAGTGAACGTAAAGTGAAACACGCTGAAGCCGAGCAATTCTTCAGGCAGCTATTTTCGGGTAGCAAGCAGCCTGCCACACAAACAACCAATGAACATGCCATGCGTAAGACGTTTAGCATCTATAACGGTCATGGCCGTGGTGCAGAGTTGGGATCAGCCAAAGGTACGGCACTGGGGTTACTTAACTCGGTCACAGAGTTTGTGGATCATGAACGCCGAGCCCGTAACAGTGACTACCGCTTAGACTCAGCCTGGTTCGGACAAGGAGCCACACTTAAACAAAGCGCCTTAGAGCAAACCCTACTCATGCTCACCTAACACCATCTTCCTTTTCTACGATTACAGCATAAGGCCCAGCGACTTCATTGCGCTGGGCCTTATGCTATTTATGGGGTCAAAAACCATGACAAATCTCGCACAAACCTATACTTCACCACCCACACTACGTCCTGCTTTACGCCTAGTCAAAACCAACACCCTTACACGTGATGAATAGTTAACTGTACGTAAGCATGGCATTGGCAGCTCCGATGCAGCCGCAGCGGTAGGTTTAAGCCCTTACAAAAGCCAATTAGAGCTCTGGATGGAAAAGACAGGGCGCGATGCAGGCTTACCAAAACCTGATCCTGATGACACAACAGCTCCAGTGTATTGGGGAACGCTACTGGAACCCATTGTGGCGATGGCCTACACCAAACAAACAGGCCGTAAAGCACGCAAGATCAATGCCGTACTACAACACCCAGAAAAACCGTGGATGCTCGCCAATATAGACCGCGAGGTCGTTGGAACCAGTGATGTACAAATCCTAGAGTGCAAAACAGCGGGGGAGTTCGGGGCTCGCTTATGGAAAGAGGGTGTACCAGAATATATACAGCTACAAGTCCAGCACCAGTTAGCTGTCACCGGGAAACAAGCCGCCGATGTTGCGGTGCTGTTATGCGGTCAACAATTGCAGGTATACCGCATAACACGTGATGAGGAACTCATCACGAAGCTCATCGCTTTACAAGAACGCTTCTGGCAATACGTTACAACGGATACGCCACCACCTACAGACGGCCCACACTCTGCCGCTACTGCATTGCAGTACTTGTACCCTGTAGATAGCGGCCAACACGTGGACTTTAGCCAAGACAGTCAAATGTCCGCACTGTTTACGGATCTGCAAGAGGCACGGTTCCATGCTGATAAATACAAAGCCTTAGAGGAGCAATACAAACAAAAAATTCAGCAGTCTATGGGGGATGCCAGTAAAGCTATCTTTGAAACGGGCTCAGTGACTTGGAAACGTAGCAAAGACAGCATTGTGCTCGATAGCAAACGCTTACTCAGTGAGCAACCTGAACTACTCAATCAGTTCAGCCTGACTTGCCCTGGTAGTAGACGTTTCGTGATCAGTGCGTAGTCGTCTCTACTACCTTAGCCCTCCTATTACTCTCACCCGCATAGATGCCGCTCATTAGGAGCGGCATTTTGCATTATCAAGGAATCCCCATGCGTTACCACAAACTTAAAGCGGGCCCTGAGCCAGGCACTTACGTCATGGAAAGCGCTCTTGTGACCGAACACGATATTCTCACTATGGCGAGACAACTCGCACGTAAGCGTTTTGCTAAAGGCCGAAGCCTTGCTAATCCCAGCGACGTCAAAGCTCACTTACAAACCCTGTATGCGCATTATGAGCATGAGGTGTTTAGCATCTTGCTTCTCGATAATACCTACCGTGTCATTGGTCTGCATGAACTCTTTCGTGGCACGATCAGTTCGGCTGTAGTGCATCCGCGCGAAGTCGTGAAGCTGGCCCTCAAACACAATGCTGCCGCTGCTATTTTGGTACACAACCATCCTTCCGGTAATCCTGAACCTAGCCAAGTGGATGTTGACCTCACCCGCACCTTAAAAAACACACTAGATCTCGTTGCTGTGCAAGTGGTGGACCATATCGTTGTAGGGACTGAAGGCTGCACGTCTTTAGCTGAACGTGGCCAGATATAGCGCATTACTTAGTACTGTTGTTATCACCCTTTTCTAGAGCCCTCTGTACATGCAGTGGGCTCTTTTTATTTGGAGTTCATCATGATTAAAGGTTTAGCCATCACTCCTCCCGTGCTTGGTCGTATCTCTATTGGCCGTGTTGTTGAACGTAACGGTAAACGTCTACCCGAGAAAGATGACCAATTCACGATTACCAGCCAGATTCATACGAAAGATGGCTGGATTGCTCACCCCCTAGATGAAACGTTACGTAAACAAAGCCCTAACGGTAAGTTGCGCTCTATTCCTGTCACATTACTTTTTAATGATCCCGATTTGAATCTACGTGCAGAGTACTCATTGTTTGATCGCAGTTCGGGGCGTCCGGTATGTGTTGGCAATGGGGATACGTGCCGACGGCTTACCACCAGTGGCATACAAAGCCTGCCTTGCCCTGGTAGCGATAACTGTGAGCTAGCGAAAGGCGGTGCATGTAAGCCTTATGGACGCTTAAACGTCAAACTCACTGACGACGATGAACTGGGTTCGTTTATCTTTAGAACAACCGGCTACAACAGCATTCGCACCTTAGAGGCGAGATTGCATTACTTCCAAGCCGTATCAGGTGATCTGCTCGCTTGCTTGCCACTGGAGTTACGGCTACGAGGCAAAAGTACCGCTCAATCACGCGGCACACCTATTTACTACGTAGACCTCACCATACGCGAAGTCATGACGCTAGAAGAAGCGTTGACCCAAGCACAACAAACACACGCACAGCGTAAGGCCATGGGATTTGATCAACAAGCACTGGATGCCATTGCGCGTACTGGCTTTGCTAACGGAGCCTTTGAAGACAGCGTAGATGAAGCAACAGAGGTGGTAGAAGAGTTTTACTCAGATCAAAACCCCTATGCTGACAGCATGCAGAGCAAGCCATCACTTACTGACAAACTTACGCAATTGACTGGTGAGGTAGAAACCGACGTTGCGTGTGCGTAATCACTGTTAGGAGATTAAGATGTTTTTATTATTGGCAGTAATAGGCTTTATTGTGATGCTACGAGCTAGCTATAAACACTACGTAAAGTATCAGCGACTGAAGTTGGAGAATGAGTGTTTGCGTGAGCGATGGAAGCGCTCTCCTCTCATGTAGTCAATCAAAGACTCAGCACGAGTTTGCTGGATTGTGATGAGAACCAAAATAGAGCTTAGGTGCGCTTTTACTTTTTACTTAACCGATAAGCTAACTTCTCAACCAGTTCTAACACCATCAATCGGTCATCACTTTCCAGCGAAAACAACAATTGCTCAATGTGTTTAGCTTGATCCGATACTCTTGGACTGGCTTCAGTCACTAGGTCTTCTATTTTGCACTGAAAAATATCAGCCAACTCTCCCAAACGTATTACGGTAGGCAAAGCCACACCACGCTCCAACCGAGACACAGCCTCAACACCAACTCCTAGGCGTTCTGCCACTTGCTCTTGCGTTAGCTCGCTAGCCATGCGTCGTTTTGCTATTGCTCTACCCACTAAACTACTCAAGAGCTTCATCTCTGTTTCAACCATACCATCTCCCATATCAACCCATATGGTCAGGTATCATCTTTTTGAGATGAAGTGCTTAATAAGTTGGTAAACAACCTTTTGAGTTGGTAAACTTACCTCATCAATTATTTATAAAAGAGTAAAGTACGGAAACAGTAAAGGCATTACGCACACCTAACCAGCCTCAAAACAAGGATGCCTTTGTTTTGAGTTTTTTAATAAAGAGAATTTAATATGATTAATGAACTTTCCACTGCAGCAGCTTCGTTACTGCTGTTTTTTGGTGGCTCACAAAGTAGTGATGAGAAAGTAGCTCCAGTTAAAGCTGAATCTGCATTCCAATGCTCCCAAATTAATCAAGCTGCAGGTAGCCGTGATTACCGTGCCGTTAACGAAATGATAGAGCTATCGCTACGTCAACTAGACAAAACTTATACGGATGACAGTACTATCGAGCGGTTTTATCAAGTACGGTTACGAGGGGAGATTCCGCGTTACCCCAACACAGCCTTTATGGATCATGCTACCTCTCGTGGAATTGGTGGACTTCAACGATACAAAGAGTTGTATTCGCAAAAAATCATAGATACCTGCATAGAAACACCTAACTTAGGTGTTCTTGAGGCTGCTACGAACGCACTTAATGAAACATATCAGCTGACGACTACAACCCCTTTTTATGCTCTCTGTAACGCCTATAACAAAGGCACTATTACCTATAATTCATTAATTGCACTTGCACTTGACTCAACTATATCGAGTCAGCTTGCTGGAGTTGCCTTAGTTCAAAGAGAGCCAGCGTATGGTGATGCACACTTGGAGGCAATCATTTCTCAGCAATGTGCTCTGGACCCTATGCAACCAGCCCTAGAGGTCATGTTTACTTCTGCCCATAAAACAATTGACACAGCTAGAGCCGAGGCTAGTGCCCAAGCAACGGCTGAACATAATGCGAAACGAGAAATAGAACTACAAGAACAAGCCCGTTACCAGCAAGAGCAAGAACAACTCCAATTTGAACAGGAGGAAAACCTGAAGTTCAAGAGCCTATATGACAATCCAGAATCAGACGTGGTATGTCGTGACGTGAGTGAACAGGCGTATATAGCTTCAAGAAACAATGACTCTAAGACAGGCTTATTAAAAACATTCGAAGATGCCATTACTCGATTGAATTTTGAATCAGATCGACAGCAAGCTCTCATATCTAGCTTGCACAACGATAGTTTACGTATAGTGTCACTGGTTCTTGGCTACTGCCAAGACAATCCTACTTACAGGTTTCAAAATGTGCTTAACTTTTTGCTACCTGGTACACCTCTCACCGAAACAGCAAGCACAGATCAAAATGAAGAGGCTGACATAGCATTTAACCGTATAGCGGTTATCAATGATCCTGACGGATATACCAACATTCGCAGTCAAGCAAATGCGAAGAGCCATGTAGTTTCACGGATTGTTGAAGGAGAACAGTTTTACACCTATGAGCAAGAGGGGCGCTGGTGGAAGGTTCAAACAAAAGGAAAGCAAACAGGATACGTACATGTTTCGCGTATTCGACTGCTGGATTGAGATAGTGGCTTAATGCGCATTACGCCTAAAGTTGACCTGACTCATAAACATCGCTCTCAAAACCTTGTCCATGAGTCAGGACGTAGAACAAAAACCATCCGCACGCAATTAACTCTCTACATTAGCCCTAAATCACCAACAACTTTAGTCCTCTACCAGCTCTGTCTCTTTCTGAATTTCGTATTTAGCTTGCTGTCGGACCCAATCATCCTCCAATAGAGGGCTGGATTTCATTCGCTCCTCTATCGCCAACGATTCTCGAAACTCAGCAGCAACAGCCCTCATAGTCCAAGAGGTTTCAATACCTCGTGTTTCAATTGCCTCGCGTAAATTTTTAATTCCCACACGGAAAAACTCCTTACGCGGATTAACTTTATTAACTTGTGCTTTCACAAACTCCGTATGTAACTCACGCTCTAAAGCCGGTGCATCCTCAGACCAAATCATTGCATGAATATCAAAGGGGAAAGGTACACTAGCATCACTTAACTCACGCACACGATCAGATGGCTCAAGCCTACGAGTCATACCAACTTTAAAAACATTCTCGCCAAACGAACCTTCATTTGAAATGATATAAACATGGCCAGCACGTGTTTGCTGCGCCATAGATAATGCTCGTTGGCTCTTCGCTTCAGCCTCTGCTAAGCGCGCTTGCAACTCTGCGAGTTGCGCCTCGTACTTCGCCTTTTGTTCAGCACCCGCCTTGTCAATCTGCTGACGCATCTTAGCCATTGCCTTTTCGATGCTTTCTTCTTCTTTTGCTGCATCCTTTAGCGCTTTATCAATTTCTCTGCGTGCGCGCTCTTCTTCCCTGATACGCTCACGTATCTCGCGCTGCTCTTCGCGTTCTCGCTCACGCACCGCATGCACAGCCACAGCCCAACGCAACTCCTGCATCCGCGAGTTTAAGTACTCATCTGTAATGCGAGCATTGCGGAAAGCGGAACCGTGATGATTTACCACGGCAAACGCATCTTTAATTTGTTGCTCTAAGATGCCGTAGTTATCTTGTTTAGCTCGTGTAAGGATACTATCCACCTTGCCATTGAAAGCATCCACAACAAAATGAATTGCTGTCGAACGTCGATGCGCTTCTACATAGTCACAACTTGCTGCCTTTAAGTCCTCGGTCAACATAAGAGTACGCTCACGCGCCAGTTTGAGTTGCTTTCCAGCATCATCAAACGAATACAGCTCTGCTAGCTCATCCAACAAACCAAACGTAGGCTTCAGGTACTTATCACCATAGCCTCTAATAATATTGCTCATTGCCGTAGCAGTCGCTTGCAAAGAGTCAGCTTCTTTGAGCGCCCTATAGGCATCCCCACCAATACGCTCAGCACTATCTTTGGCTGCTGCGATAATTTGGGCTGCTTGCTCATTAGAGTCCTTGATCAGCTGCTCAATACGAGCTCTGCGATCTCGTACTTGGCGCTGCACTTCATCTCGCTCAGCTTGCCCCTGCGCAATCAGTTCATCACAGTCTTTTTGAATCTGCTCCTTCATACGATCACAAGTTTCATTTGCCTCCTGCAAAAGACGTTTTGCTTCTTCGCTGGCATCGGCCACCTGTGAGAACCTTTCAAGCCGCTTAAGTTGCTCGCTCATATTGACTAACTGTAGATTTAGCTCATCGATCTTTGAGTTACGATCACTTAACTCATCTCGACCAAGCATTACCTGAGCCTGTATAGCTAGAAGTTCTTTTTTTCTTTTGGATTGCTTAAGAAGCAGAAAGACGATGTAAACAACCGCCAAAAATAACCAAAACTCCACAGCACTCAAGCTCCTATTCGATACGTTATTAATATATAGATGGCTTTAGCCCTTAATTCGTGAGGGCTATATAGTCTAAAGATGATTTTTTTATCAAACCATAAGCGAATAATTACTGAACCGATTAGGCTTGCAAAAGGGGATTTTTCAAGGAAAAACAATAGCATCTGCAGTTTACTGGCGAAAGGCGTACTCGTCCACGATGTATGTATTTGCCGTTTTGTTCTTTGGTAATGATTAACTGCGAGGCATTTCAATTGCCGCATTTAATTTCGTGTCGACCAGTAACAGTGGGGCTTGGGTCGCAGTTTGCATAACCCTAGCGGACAAATCAGCTCCTGATACATCCTCATATCGCGCTGGAATTCGCTCTTTGAGGCGGAATAAGCGCTGATGTGCTGTTCTTGTGAGTTGCCCATAGGTGGTTGCAATCACCCTTCCACGAAGAACACCATCCTCCCTAATCTCTTTCTCCCTAGCAGTCTTTGGGGCTATCTCGTAACCAACAACAAAGGCTCTGAATACGGGGGTGCCATCCAGTGCCCCACTGCCGAGAAAATCTTGTATGTAACCGTCGGCCTGGTTCATTTCCTCACGCCCTATGATCGATTTACCTTTTTTGAGTTCTATGATCAAAACGTCCTGAATACGCATCAAACTGGAGTTTGCTAAGTCAAACGCCTCTGTGCCCACTACTGAGCATGTCGCATCAGCTAGCGACACTATATCGGGCCGTTGTCTAGCGTTAGCGAAAGCAGTATGCGCGACACGCTTACTGAAGATCTTTGCTGTGGCCGTTCTCAGACTTACGTTGGAAGCGTACTCACTGCTATCGAACTCAGGACCAAACAGCCAACGGGCCTGAGTAACCAGTGGATGCAATGTATGCAGCTCATCAGTTGACGGATCTCCGCAAAGCTTCTCGATGGCTGTGATAACCGCTAGCCGGTTATCAATTTCGTCTAGTACCGACAGGGCATCCCGGACTGTCCATTGACTAAGCAATCGATCAAGCCCCTCGATGTCTGAATCATCGAGTTTGACCAGCTTCTCGAGCAAACCTGCCCCTCCTCTCGACTTCTCCAAATTGATCAATGCTTGGATGGCCGCAGACAAAGTATCCGGATGTACCGTCGGATTGGCGGTAACTAATTCACGCACGAAACTGGCGACATCAATACGCCCTAGTGGTGAGAGCCCCTTAAACCCCTCTCGGTTTCGTACTAGAGCCTCCTCTGAACTCTCCTCCACCCAATCAGAGGACAGTTTACTAAAGACCTGCTTCACATATTGTTGTACCGCCGTGAACATTGCATCGACTCTTGGGCCATGCTTGAAGCGAGTCCAATCTGGCTCGATCTCGTTAGCCCAGTTATCGTCAGCTTTGATAACGATGGAATAGCGCTTAGCAAACCTAGCACGGCCGTCAATAACACTCTCAGAACCAATCAGCCAACTTGGCCAGCCTACCAACCGACCATTCACCCAAAATGAGACACCTTGATAAATCGTCGATTTAGCTGCTTGTGACGAATCGACCAAAAAGGCCTCAGCCGCAGGACAGCCCGGAATATTTAACGTAGTCCGCTCGATCAGTCCTGATTGGTCTGCCAGTGACACCGATTGACCATTTACCCTTACGATAAACTGCGGATCGTGGAGAAATCTGGCAGATAGAATCTCACGAATGTGCGCTTCGTCAGGTAGATGTCTCTCCACAACAACCGATAGCCGCGTGCCATGACCAGACTGCGGAAACGATGTTTGCATTATGATTTTAAAGGGTGTCTCACTGCTCTGCGTACCAATTTTGAAACCTGAACCCTGCCCATTGCGCCAAGTTTTGACTTCGTAGTGGTCGGCAAAGCACAGTAGACCGTGCCTGCCTATGCCATTACGGCCATAAGCTTTACGGCGCCAGTCAGATCGTTCTGGAGGAAACTCTACGTGTGCTCCTTGGTGTTTGATTCGATCGTAGCCCAACCGCATCCAGCGCCCCCTAAACTGATCATCGCTCATACCATGTCCATCGTCTTGAACAGTAAGGACTGTACCTCTTACACTGGGCACAGTTATATCAACCAAAGACGCACCGGCATCCCATGCGTTAGCAACCAGTTCTGTCAGCGCGACCGTGGGATCATTCGCGATAGGCCCCAGCGTTCGAATCAAATAGTCTTCTTCGAAGAATGAGCCTGTTAATGTGTCTTGTTTTTTGGGTCTAGCCATGATCTGATCCCTTCACAGAAACAGCAACTATAAGCCACTGATAGTATCGCAAACTTTGAGTAGACGCCTTTAAACTCACAATGGAATAGACTCTGAGCTGCTAGTTGATGCTGTATGGCAATCATCAAACTCCGTCGTACTTTGTGAGCTGTTAGTTACTTACCCAAAGTGCGCTTTTCGATGACAGTTAGGACAAAGTGCGACTGCATTTTTGACAGTGTCATATCCGCCATCAGCTAAACGTTTCACATGATGTACTTCTAAGTACGGGGTGCCATCTGAGGCTCGAAAAAAAGGCGCATTGCATTGGCATAGTTCGCATTTTCCATTTGCCCGTATCAATACCTCTGCAACAACGATCGGATTTCGGATAAAGGCCGTAGTTCTGACTTCTACACGCTGTGGCAATGCATGACTATTCCTAAGTTCTCTTTTCCGCTCCTCACTGGACATTGCCATTGCCTCTCGAGTTTTGACGAGGAGAGCGCTTTCAAGTGTTTCCAAAAGCGGAACAACCGATAATGCAAATTCAATAGCGGCATTTGGGTTCTTGTATGCTCGTTTTGAGATTTCATCAGCAACCCCGCTTGGCAGACGAAACTCCCTGCCGCTAGTCAGTTTAAACACACTAGCATAGTGATAGTCTAGGATACGAATAGCCACATGACACTTATCTCCATCAACCAAATCCCCACAAATTCCTGTTGGTACTGACCATTGCAAGAATTGCTTTCGCAAAGCCCCTCTATACTGACAGTTGAGCATCCAATGAGGCATGTGAAGATCTCCAATTAAACTGAAAGTTGTGAATGGTAAGCCAATAAAAACGATATCCAACCTATGACATATACGGCACCGCGTGAAGGGCCTCATCAAATCCTTAAACCCCTAGATTGCACAATACGCTCAGAGGACGAGAGTTGTCTGTTGGTTTGAGCTTTCTCTCCTGATTTGTGTACCGTATCAGATACATAGTAATCTTTTATCGATAACCCAAGTGCTCCTTGCTAGCTAGAGCTCCTAGCCCATACATTCCTCTCACCTTGCACGCGCCTTATCGATGCGCACCTGAACCCACCTTTCTACTTCACTTTTTAACCAACGTGAACTGCGCCCGAACTTAACTGGTCGTGGAAACTCCCCTTCCTGTATCTGCTTGTAGAACCACTTGTCTGTTAAACCCGTGTACTGAGTAATAAAATCCATATTCACAAACTGATCTTTCAGTAGCGAAGTGTGCTCATAAGCCATCTGTACAGCGTGGTCTATATTTTGTGTGGCCGTGGTATTCATGTTGTTCTCCTGTCTTGATAAAAGGCAGAAGGCAATGCCAGCCAAATGAACCGGCACTTCTTCTACAACATGAATCCACTGCGTAATAAATTACAGACTACTACCTATCGAACGCTCACCATCTCCATAACGCTTGGTAGCATGCTTTGTTAAGTAACCGGCACGCCTCTCTATGGCCTGAATCTGGTGGTTCAGTTCAGGACTATTACGGTCTACATAAAACCTCTGGCCAAAGTGAACAAGTGACTCAAAGTCTGAATGATGCAGTCCAGTAGCACTACACCAAGCCCCCCTCACCATCGTTGCTAGGCAGTGAGCACCTTCCTTGTATTCGCCTAACGCGTGATACACATCCTTGTTCACAAATATCAGCACGTGGTAGTGCTTTCTTCCACGCTCATCCCCATACTCACGCACCCAGACATAGTTCACTGCGCATGGATATTCTCGCCCCCAGGCTCTTGTTTTTCTTTCTAGATCTGACCTGATCTTCGCTTTCAATGAAGAGAAGAATCGAGTGATGACTCTGGAGTCATACTCAGCGTAGGTTTCAATATCTGGAAAGCGCAAATCACAACGGAAAACCATAGACCTTGAATGAGCCTCCAATGCTTTTGAGATAGTGTTCCTGATGATGGATTGGTACCCAGCGTTATAGCGACTTTGTGGCATGACCTTCTCCTATGTTTATTAATCACATAGGAAGATCAGTACTGTTTATTTTTTACTTTCATCGGTGACATAGGCATCACCCTTATGCCATGAGCGCTTCTCAGTAGCATGACTAGGCTCTGTGACTCTTGTCAGCGCAGGTCTTCGTTCCTTCTATTACTAAACCAACAACAATTACAAGTAGCAGTACACGAAAATCACATACCCTAACAAGCCAATAATGAATACCTGTACGTTTTGAGTAGCAGAATTAACTCTTAAGTTATCGACTGACAGCTAGCTTTCTGCCCCCACCCCAACTATCAGCAGCAACTTGCTTTAGATAAATCACGTCAGTCAACACTAGCCGATCAAAATCCTAGAGGTTACTCTGATAGAGAAGGTTAATCCTCTGAAAGCTTGCTATCTCATTATAAATAAGCAAATACAAGCCATATAGTTCTAGTATAGTTTTGACATAGAATATACATAGTTACATTGAAGCTACTGAATAGTTAATATATAGTTCTCTACTATATTTTTGTACATTAAGTGTATGTCTGTTGCTATCACAAACCAGAGAATCTAAAACATGGCTCTTCACACTGATGATCGTCTACAGAGTTTTTTTTCTAGCTGGATCTTGGATGATCGTTCCCTCGTATGGCTGTGGCTTCAGCTAAATAAGTATGGTGCTGGTTTTCATGAGGATGATTTCAATACACTAGATATCCGAGAGGAAATGGCCGATTACCTTGCTGATAACGAAGACCTTATTAGAAGGATCGAAAGAGCTCAGAAGAGCGCTTTCATCCCAGAGCATGACCTCCGTTGGATCGACAAATCCGGACGTCAGCCCGCCTGGCTTCTGAAACAACATCTCGACACTATCCCCCAGCCCCCACAATTACCATCACACCTCACCACCAGAGAACGACTGATTACATTACTAGACTTTTGTGATGGAATAGTCCCCAGAAAACAAGACACTATCGGTCTCTCCCCACAACCACAGCCAGACCTCTCTACCAGAGAAAGCGTGATGGCAATAGTAGGCTTGTCCGATACAACAATATCCACAAAACAAGAGGCTCTGAAAGATTGGCAAGCCGCATGGGTGCAGCACCAAGTCGAAGATAGGTATTTCAACTGGTACTCCATTGGTGGCGAAGAAAAACAAAAATGCCGGATTGCATGGCAATGGTATCAAGACAACCACAGAAGAGAAGCCAGCTATGCCGAAGCTTTTTCCAAACCAACAGACGTTTTAGAGTTTCTCGACGACACCAGCTTTAGCCTGGACGAAAAGCGTTTTCATTTAGAAGAAATTAAGAAAAAATTCAAAGCTCAACAGATCGCAGCTAAGCGTAAGGACAAAAAGCAAACCAACCTATCCTTATCTGATGATGCTAGAAAAAAACTAGACTCTCTCGCGAAGAGGAGACGAATGACCAAAACTGAGCTAATTGAATTGCTAATCGAGAACGCGCACGAGCGCGACGTGTTTTAGACTAAGAATTTCCGACTTTGCTGCAGAACACCCCAGAGGCAAGGCACAACCAAAAACATGAAGAATGGACCGGAGCTTAACAAAGCTGTAATTTTTAATGTATGCACACACAGTCGCTCATCAACCCACAATCATGCCTTGAAACCAAACGGTGAGTATATTGGTGAGTACAATTATATAAACCTCAAAAAACAAACCATAATCTATTGATTTTTAATAATTATTTATTTTGAATGATTATTCAGGCGCAGAATATCGAGTAATACCGACTAAAGGTCAATAAGCTCAACGAATACCCACCACTATAATTTTGGTGGGTATTTTTTGTGTACTTAGTCGCACATCTGATGTTAAAGGCGTATTGATGACAGCAGCCCCCCCGCTCTTTTTAGTCGGTGTGATATTTGCTGTAGCATTTATTGTGATTACTTTTATCATAGGACTAGGCCTTTCTTGGCTGGGGAAACGCTCCCCCACCATCAAAATACACCGCCCTTTCTTGAGTGTGTACCTAGTCGCAGGGCTGGCTCTGGTTGTGCGGCTATTTTTTGCTGCACCACAAATAGCCGTATCATCTGTCGTTTCAACCTCTATCAATGTAGTGCCACCCTATTATCTTTGCTTTTTTATTGTTGGCATCATCGTTTTCAGTATACGACTGGAGGGTGAGCACTCAGGTAAAAGGACCGCATTCTACGCCTCATGCCTATCCCTTACATGCATTCTTTTTTTCTATCTCATTGAAATAGCCGTTCTGCTTTATATCAAATCCTAATCTGTAGATTATTTAGTAACTCTAAAGATGCAAGCGGCCTCTTCTTTCCCTCAACAGGTGTAATGGCAGATACTTTGTTTCGAGATACTCTTCAATGCTCTGAGACAGACTTTGCAGCAAGAAACAGAGTTCCTAGCTTAGCTAGCGCACATACGATGTGAGTTCTCGATAGAAAACAAAGGAGATGTCACATATGGCTTTGCTTGATGGAAAGGTTGCCATTATTACAGGAGCATCCTCGGGGATAGGCCGCGCTATAGCAATAATGTTTGCTGCACACGGGGCCGCGGTAGTTCTCACCGCAAGACGCAAAACCTTGCTCAACGAGGTGGCCCATTCAATCCACGATAGTGGCGGCCGCGCCGAAGTTGTGGCGGGAGATATTTCTTGTACCCACACGCACGATCAGCTAATCGAAACCGCTCTCAGTAAGTTTGGCGGACTAGATATTGCAATCAACAACGCAGGTATTGTAGGTGCCGTTAAACCTTTGACTGAATTAACGCTAGAGGAATGGCAAGAGACGCTGGACACTAATCTCACCGCCGCTTTTCTTGGTGCTCGTAGTCAGATACCTGCCATGCTTCAACGTGGTGGCGGGTCTATTGTTTTCACCTCGAGTTTCGTAGGCACTAGCGTAGGTCTACCCAACATGACGGCCTATGGTGCTTCTAAAGCAGCACTAATGGGTCTGGTAAAGGGCATCACTGCGGAATATGCCAGCCAAGGCATACGTGCCAATGCTCTGCTACCGGGCGGAACTGATACCGACATAGCGGGAGACCAGGAGACTAAGGAGTGGGCTGCTGGATTACACGCAATGAAGCGCATTGCATTGCCTGAAGAAATTGCATCTGCCGCACTGTTTCTTGCTAGCCCTATGTCTAGTTTCGTGACAGGCTCAGCTCTTTTTGCTGATGGTGGCAATGCCGCGGTGAAATGACAATAGAGAACATAGCCCTCGCAGCCCCTCCCGTCTTTCACACCTCAAGTCCATGCTTATTTAAGCCCTAACCTTAGTATTCAGCATAGAAAAACAGGCCACCCACGATGGTCTGTTTTCTTGTCCCATTACGGCTCTACAACCTGGCTAACAACTTCAGGAATATCCCATGCACCGCCTACTCGGATGGCTCTACAGCGCCCCGTGTCGCCTCGTGAGCTTTCCATAAACTCTTTGCCGTCCCAGACCCATTCCTGATAACTCCAGCAATCTCCTACGCCACGCCCTTTCATACCTGAAGAAATTACGCCATTTTCGTAGTAGTTTCCGCTGTCACTCACCCACTCCGGTGCTGACTGCATATCGTTACTGATAACAAAGTAAGCTTCCCCTCCGTTGTAGGCTGCCATCCAGCACGGTGCACTCACTACTGATGAGTGCTGATTAAGCTGTGCGATAGTCCACGGCTCATCTAATCTGTCATCACTGCAAGAGTTATCTGAGTCCGCCGCTAATATTCGCAATAGCTCTGGCTTTATGAGTGCTTCTTCTTGCGCAGTCATAGGGCGCAAGCGTTGATCTACCACTGGCGCACGAACAATAACGGGGGCTGCAATGGGCGACTTAACGGATGCCTCATTTGCTTTTCCTTTGCGAAGAATAGCGCTGGCTGTATTCACACGCCCTTGAGCATCATCCATCTTGAGCAGCACGGCACTTGAGCCTGCCCCTGACAGCACATAATCACTGCCCTGCTCACGAAAAGTAATAGGCTTATCTTTTTTCAGTGCGTCAAGAAACAATGCCAACTGAGCATCACTCATTTGCCATGATTCGTCTTCGGCCACGCTTAAGGTGCCCACTGCGCGACCGGCAATGATGAGCTCAACTGGTGGGTTTGCCTGCCAAGGCTCATCGTAGAAATGCGCCAGCATGACTCTATTTGTAACTGGCGCTCCCCTACCCGCCTGTCGCGTCAGTAACACCGTTGCACCATCCTCGGCATCGTATTCTGCATAACCTGCCGCCCTGCAGGTTAGCGTGTTATCACAGGTCAAATCCCAGTCTTTATGAGAGAAGCTCACTGCTGCGCTCTCTGCGACTGCACTTCCAGTACAAAGGGACAGTGCTATCAAGACTGCTGGGGCTGCGAAAAATGCAGCGTACGATTTTTTTTGTTGACCCATATTCTGCTCTAGCTCCTGCCGTTATTTTTAACTTCGGTTATCTAACCATATGTTATGCGGTTTACCGATAACCCGCATAACTCCACATACTAAATATCTGAAAATATACATATTAATGGTTTACCTGCTCGTCGCCAAATATCAACACAATACTTAAAATATGTAAAAATAAATCCTAAAATATTTCACTAATGGCAGACTCATACAATTCCTCATTTATCTCAAAAGATGTTTCTGATTGCTGTACCGCCTGAATTACGTAAAACAAAGTTTTTATGTCTTATTCGCGTTTTCCATGAGCATCTTATTGCCGTATGCACCAGAGCATTAAGGACAGCACCAGTCACTGCATACACCGTCAAATGAGGCATAGAAATAAGCAAGCACCATTAGACACTAAGGACCATGCTTACATCGCAGCACTTAGTAAACAACCACAAATAACACTCAGCACAAGCACAAGGGGACAGTCTCGTGAAGAAAACACTATTTGCCGTGAGCATGCTCATGGGCGCTACTTCTATTGCACATGCAGAAACCTCCGTAACCCTATACGGCACTATAGACACTGGTATCGGTTTCCAATCTTTCAAAAATAGAGACGATGGTGTCAAAGCCTCGCAAACCGGCCTGTTTAACGGCGTATGGTCCAGTAGTTCCTGGGGCCTGAAAGGCAGCGAAGACCTAGGTGATGGCTTACGAGCCATCTTTAAACTGGAAAGCGGCTTTAATGTGCTCACCGGAACCTCGTCTAGTGATCGGTTATTTAAAACTACCACACTAGGTCTAAGCAGTGATAATTGGGGTAGCATTAGTTTCGGTCGTGTAGGCAATGCCATTCAAGACTACGCCAGTTATATTGCCGGCCCAGACGATGAGGAAAATCTGTCTGATATTACCAATACTTTTAGTGCTGCTGGTTCTAATAAAGCTGACAACACGATGGTTTATAAATCGCCTACATTCAATGGCTTAGATTTTTCTATTGGTTATTCTTTTAATACTAAAGGCCAACAAAGTTGGAATAGTAGTGAGAATACTAAACTCATCACCTCTGCCGTAGGCTACTCCAATGGCCCATTGAGTCTATCCTTGGGCTACGACCGCTTGCAATCAAAAGACTGGGCTAAAAAAGTACACTCATGGGTGCTGATCGGTGGTTACGATTTCAGTGCACTGCAACTTGGTGTAGCGGTGGGCCAAGATATTAATGGCCGACAATCAGGGTTTGGCTCTTATGCGCCCTCTTCCTCGTTCAAGTTTTGGAACTCTGGCTACACCAAAGATTTCAAAACTACCAGCTTTACGATCAACGCCACAGTGCCTATCACCCCTGCTTCTAGCGCAATGGTGGGTTGGAGTGTTTCGCGTGCCAGCAGCACCTTCAACGACACCCACAATCTAGACAAGCGTCAGCAGAATATTTTTAGCGCCGGCTATTCCTACAACCTGTCCAAGCGCACAACGCTTTACGCATTAGCAGGCTATGCCACAGGCTTTGCCTTCCAAAACGTTAGAGGCCAGCAAGCCATTGTAGGGTTGGATCATAGCTTCTGACCTTCATTGCTTCATGTGTTTCGGGTCTGACATAACAACAAATTAGCCCCACCTCACGCTCAGGAGTTGGCTGTAATGAGTACACATCAAACTGGATTTTCCCGTAGGGATTTCATCAAGCTAGGTACAGTAGGTGGTATCACCCTACTGTTGGGTCGTTTACCTACTGCCCATGCGCTGGAAGTTAACTCTGGCGCTAGCTCTACCGACTGGATTGGTCGCGACGGTAAGGCCAAATTTCGCTGGGATGCCATACGTAAAGTAACTGGTCAAAAGAACTTTTCTTTTGACTTCCGTTCCAGCGACCTACCAGGCTGGCCCCAACAGCAGGGTTATGCCTTCATGTTGAAAGCCAGCGATGCCGAACACCGCTTTGAAGGCGTAGACATTTCCATCTTAGGCGATGACTTACAGCCTGACAGACTACTGCTGCAAAAAGACTTGGCTGAACACGGTCTAGAAGCACCTAAGAGTATGGGTAAAGGTTTTTATGGTGAGCATATTCTGCTGCCTGTAGGCGAAACCGCGCCGCTTCTTGGGCATCCAGTTGCTATTCTTTTTTATAAAGACTACGACCGTTTCCAAGCCGCTAAACGCAAGCTGCGTTTTGATACTACCGTCGTAAAGTACGGCGAGTTTACAGGCCCCAAGCCACCGGCTAATTACGGTGCTGGCCGCTTTGTGCGTATAGGCGGAGAAACCCCCTATGACCCACCTAAATTTGCACCATTCCAGAATGGTTCACTTAAGGGCGGGTTCCATGGCAATGACGTTGTCTGGCCACCCTTTAAGCCTGATAATGCGCTTTTCATTCCAGAAGTCATCAAACGCAAACGCGGCAGTGGCTTTGAAGACTCTTTACATGCCTCTAGCCTAGATCCTACGGTACCAGAACAAGCTATGGATGCGGCGATGATCATTGCCGAAGATATAGAACAAGCGCGTCATAACCCGGATAAAATCGTGCTAGAGCGTCATGGTTTTTCACAATCTATTGACCCCTGTGCAATGGAGCCTGATAACTGTACGGCTTGGTACGATGCAAAGACCCGTAGCCTGCATATTATGACTGCTACGCAGTCGCCAGCAGGTGTGGCCAGTGCTGCGGCAGCGATGGTGAAAGACAATACCCAGGTTCCGGTAGAACGCATCATCTTGCTGACTGGCTCTACCGTGGGTTATGGCTCCAAGGATTATTCCGTATTCCCCTATTACGCCATTGCCGCCTGTTTATACAGTGGTGGCATGCCTGTTCGTATTGCCAATGACCGCTACGAACAGTTTCAGCTAGGCATGAAACGCCATTCTATTGCAATGGACGTCAGCATTACGGCGGATAGAAAAACGGGACAGTTTGAAATTCTAAAAGGTTTCTACAACTGTAACGGCGGCGGCAGGGAAAACTTATCGGTTGCTGTTTCTCACGTTGCCGCCCGTGGTGCGCAGTCTGTCTACTACTTCCCTAAGTCTGACTTGGCAACCGTGGCGATGGCTACGCAGGCCGTAGAAGCTGGCTCTATGCGTGGCTTTGGCTCGTTGCAATCCATGTCCATCACCGAAGTCATGGTAGATGAACTTGCCGACGAACTGGGTATAGACCCCATCGAACTACGCCGTCGTAACGCGTTGCGCGAAGGCGCTCAGAATACACAAGGTGGCGTGCAGGCTGGTGACCCTCGCATCGAAGAAATGCTGGATTTAGCTGCCAAACACCCATTATGGGCCAATAGAGATAAAGCCAAAGCCGAATACGATGCCGCTAATCCGGGCAAACGTTATGGCGTAGGTTTTGCACAAGTTCAGCAGGTTTATGGTTCCAGTGGTGACCCTAGTTTATTGGTGCTGGAGTTCGACAGCGACGGCAAACTAAACATGCGACATTGCGCCCAAGAAATTGGTACAGGCGCCACCACGGCACAACAGGTCATGGTGTGGCAGGCCTTAGGCAAAGCCCCTGATCACGTAGACTTTGGTGTCACTGAATTCCCTGAATTACCATTGACCAGCTCATGGGCCGATCAAAAACTGCAAGACGAGTACTCTAAAAACGACCCGTATTGGGTACCGTCCATTATTCCAGACATGAGTTCCTCTTCCAGTGTGTATTACATTGGTTTTGCTACACGCCAAGCAGCACGCTTTTTACTGGAGTTCACCCTTTGGCCTGCTGCACAAGCCATCTGGAGTCAGGGAGCAGGCGGAGGCCCGCTTTCCAGTTTCAATGTGCAATTCTCTGATCTACGCATTGGACCTGACGGCTTAGGCGGTGCAGGTATGAAGCCCATTGCTTTCGAGCAGCTTGCTAAAAAAGCGCACGAAATGGGATTGATCACAGGCGTAGCGCTACATACTTTCAGCCGTTGGGAATGGGCGAGTGCTGAGTTCGATATTCCCGGCATCGGGGTACGCACTCTACCTATAGATGCTTTGGCTATACGTTACGGTGACGGTGCCCCTGACTCATTGAAGCAGCGAATGACAACGGCTGGCTACGACTTCATCAAACGTAATAGCGCCACCTACCCTCCTACCCAACGCAGTAGCGCGGGTCCAACCACCTACACACCTGCCGCGTACATCGTAGAGCTTAATGTGAACACCTTCACCGGACAGGTTGAAGTGATGAATCACCACTCTCTGATGGACCCTGGCACGATGATTGTTCCAGAACTGGTCTCAGGCCAGCTACAAGGCGGTGCTGCCATGGGTATAGGCCACGCTCTGATGGAAGAATTGCCGCTCTATGAAGATGGCCCCGGTAACGGTACGTGGAACTTCAACCGTTATATGTTGCCACGCGCTAAAGATGTAGCCGTATGGAAGCAAACGGCAGATTACCTACCACCCTTGTCTGAAACCTCTCCCCCTAAAGGGATGGCTGAACTAGGCATGATTCCCGTGGTAGCAGCAATCAGCAATGCCATTACGCATGCGGTAGACAAACGTTTTTACGAATTCCCTATTACGCCTAAAAAAATCAAGGAAGCCCTGGCATGAGCTTAGAAAAACAACCTCTCACGCTCACGATCAACGGCAAGACTATTGGCCCCGTGGATGTACCACTGGATATGCCCATGATCGACTTTCTACATGAGCACTTAAACCTTACCGGCACACGCTTTGGCTGCGGCCAAGGCATTTGCCACGCCTGTACCATCGTAGAAAACCACCCAGATGGTTCCACAACAGAGAGCCGCACCTGTGTGTTTAGCGCGCATTACTTCAATAACAAGTCCATCACAACTATTGAAGGCCAAGCCAAATACGACAAGCTGGGTAAGGTAGAAGCCTTAACGCCGGTACAGCAAGCCTTTATTGATCACTTCTCGTTCCAGTGTGGCTACTGTACGCCCGGTTTTGTCGCTGGGGCCACAGTGTTTTTAGATGGCCTCAAACGCAAACCCGTGCAACGTGCCAATCTGGAAAGTGCCATCGAAGAAGCCTTAAACGACCACATCTGTCGTTGCACTGGCTATGTACGTTATTACGAAGCCGTGAAGGAAGTTGCTCTGGCAACGCCTGGCTGTGTGATTGACTAAGGAGGCAACATGCTACGTAAAGTAATCATTACCGTGATTCTGGTGGCTGTGGTGGTCTGTATAGCCATCTTGCTGGGTGCATTTCGCAGCACCAGCGTTGCCCCCGGCGTCGATAAGCCGTTAAGTGCGGATGAAATGCAGCAGTTGATTCCTCGTGGCCGCGAACTGGCCATGGCGGGCGACTGTTTTGGCTGTCACTCTCAACCTCAAGGCCCTAAAGCTGCCGGTGGTGTGGCCATTGATACGCCTTTTGGTACGCTGTATTCCACCAACATTACTCCCGACCCTACTTACGGCATAGGCAAGTACACGCGTGCGGACTTCCACCGTGCATTAAAAGATGGTGTAGCCCCTAAAGGCAACTTGTACCCGGCCATGCCATACATCTTCACGCACATCACCACGCCTGAAGATATTGATGCGCTGTACGCCTACCTGATGAGCATTCCTCCTATTGCTGTAGCGAACAAGAGCAATAGTGGTGCTTTCTCGTTGCCAGTGCGTCCGTTCATGAACTTCTGGAACCTGCTGAACTTCCCTGATCGCAGCGTACCCGAAAACGCAGAACGCTCTGCGCAATGGTTGCGTGGTGCGTACTTGGTACAAGGTGTAGGCCACTGCGCAAGCTGCCATACCCCACAGAATTTCATGATGGGTGTGGACTTTGCGCGTGATTTCCAAGGTGGTGAGATCAACGGCTGGGCTATTCCTAACATCACGGCTAGCTCCTTAGCCAAGCATGGTTTTGATGTAGCCACGCTGACCCAATACCTAAGCACAGGTATTGCACCTCAAGGCACGTCATTTGCGGACATGCATACAGTCACGCACTTCTCGACTAGCGCGATGAAAGTAGACGACGTAGAAGCGGTTGCTACCTACTTGCTCACAGATGCTAACGGTTCAATTCCTCCTGCAGCATCGGCTCCCACGCCCTTACCTGAAGCTGAGAACCCTACTGCTGACAGCAATATGGCCATCGGCAGACGCACCTACTTAGCCGCTTGTGCGGGTTGTCACGGCAGTAAAGGTGAAGGTATTCCTAATGTAGCGCCCGCCATGTACGGCAATGCCACCTTGGCGATGGACAGTGCCCAGAACCTGATACGTGTGGTGCTAAACGGTATTCCTACCCAGACATTCACGGGTAATCAGCGCATGTACGCCATGCCTCCGTTTGCTCACGAACTTAGCGATGAAGAAATCGCCGATCTGTCTACATGGATGCGAGCACAATGGGGTGGCCAAGCCACCGCAGTCACGCCCAGCCAAGTAAGTAGCATCGCCGGTTCCGTTCGTTAACATTCCCAGCAACGAGCAAGACTAAAGAAAAGGCCATCCAGTTTGGGTGGCCTTTCTTTTTAATAATGCGGCAGGTTCACGCTTTTCGCCCACTTCAGAAAGGCAATCAACTTACGTCGCCACACTGCTTTACTTTGTAGAAATAGTCGCATTCAACACACCACGCTCGTTATTACTTGGTGCTGTTTTCTACTGCCACCAGACCGCTATGCGTCACGTGCAATGACTACGATATAAGTCAACAGATGACTTACTTCACAGCCCGAAAACAAACATTGTTGAATGCATTCTAGGTAGAGACCGCCTACAACCAAACCATTTAAAGTTGATGGCTATATAACCGGTTAGAAAATTAGCATATAGCTGAAAATAGCTCTACACGCTGATTTCTACCGTGCCTAGTTAGAGGAACGGGCCTGAGACCTCTGCCTTCTGCCCCACCAAGGTATTACTGCTCGTCGCTTGAGCCCTTATCATCAGTCTGCTCTGATAACAGTGCCACCGCTTTCTCTACAAAGGCTTCAGGCACCTGCAAACGCACTCCACCCAACGCATCTGAGTAAAGCCATTGCATGTTAATGGTATGTTCGTCGGCTAAAAAAACCGGAATCCCCTCGGACTCTAACAACGCACGTGCCACATGCGCTTCGTAGGGAAAACTGTATCGGCAAATAGTCACTAACATAAAAGCTCCTGAGAGTAAGTGCGCCTTAGGCTCTGCACTATCCACACCGTAGTTGTTTTCTTGCGCTTAGCGCAACATCCATTCTGCGGCATGCACCGCATGCAATTGTGTCGTATCAAACAACAGAATATTGACGTGTTGCGGCTCTATCAGCAGCGATATTTCTGTGCACCCAAGAATGACAGCCTCAGCTCCATTTTCAACTAAGCTTTTGATAATCTCAATGTAGGTAGCTCGTGAGTCGGCATCAATACGCCCCAAACACAGCTCATCATAGATGATGCGATGCACGGTATCACGGTCTTCTGTGTTCGGCGTCAACACTGTAAGGCCATGCTTATCTTCCAGCCTAGCACGGTAGAAGTCCTGTTCCATCGTAAAGCGAGTACCAAGTAACCCAACGGTTGATACACCTGCGCGTTTGATCGCTTCAGCAGTAGGATCAGCAATATGCAGCAACGGAACACGGGTTGCGCTTTCTATGGCCGCAGCCACCTTATGCATCGTATTCGTACAAAGCACCAAGCCCTCAGCGCCAGCAGTTTCCAGTCGATGAGCAACATCAGCCAATAATAGCCCGGCTTGTTCCCATTGCCCTGCATGCTGCAAGGCTTCCACCTCCTGAAAATCCACGCTGTAGAGCACGATTTTTGCAGAATGCAGACCACCCAATCGCTGCTTAATAGTTTCGTTAATCTGCCTATAGTAAGGAATGGTGGATTCCCAGCTCATCCCCCCAATCAACCCTATGGTTTTCATACATGTTTCCTTAAAGTCTGTGCTTAATTGTCGTGACGTAGAGTTGAAATAGTAGTGTACTTTTGAGCAAGGCTTCACTTTTCTCTGCCGCTTGTTACCATAGCTACTTTCCTAGCTAAACCTCGTTGGTGCTCTGCTTATGTCCTCTACCCCATTAACTATTTTGCATACCTCTGACTGGCACTTGGGGCGGTCACTGTATGGCAAGAAACGCTATCAGGAGTTTGAGGATTTTCTAAACTGGATGTTGACGCAGTTGCATGAGCAACAGGTAGATGTATTGTTAATTGCCGGTGATGTATTTGATACCACCACGCCTAGCAATAAGGCTCAAGAGCTGTACTACCATTTTCTACAGCAAGTAGCGCAGTCACCTTGCCGACATGTAGTGATTATTGCTGGCAACCACGATTCACCATCGTTTTTAGAAGCACCAAAAACGCTGCTCAGAGCACTGCAAATACATGTGGTAGGTAGCCCTAGTGCCAATATAGAGGACGATGTGTTGGTGCTCTATGATGCCCATAAACAGGCTGAACTGATTGTGTGTGCCGTGCCTTATTTGCGCGATAAAGATATACGCACCACGCAAGCAGGGGAAAGCCCAGAAGAAAAAAACCAGCACTTGCTGCAAAACATTCATGCCCACTATCACGCGATTGCCGAGCGTGCCGAGCAACTACAAGCCCAACATGCTTCACACCCACCCATCATCGCTACAGGGCACCTATTTGCGACTGGCGGACAAACCATAGATGGCGATGGCGTGCGTGAGTTATACGTAGGCTCCTTAAACCGCGTACCGGCTGCAGCTTTTTCACCGGCCTTTTCCTACGTAGCACTGGGACACTTACACGTGCCACAAATGGTGGATCAGAATCCTAACATTCGCTATAGCGGTTCACCGTTGCCCATGGGCTTTGGTGAGGCAAGGCAGCAGAAATCTTTATGTATAGTGCAACTGCTAGCTGGCCAAGCAACAGTGTCGCTCCTGCCCATTCCCGTCTTTCAAAAACTGGTTTCCATACGTGGCGACTGGCCACACATACACAATGCACTGCAACAACTTACGCCTTCTGAGCTACCTGTTTGGGTGGAAGTAATCTATGACGGCGACGAGTTGATCAGCAATTTACGGGAACGTATAGATCACACCATTGAAGGGTCTGCTGTTGACGTACTACGCGTGCAAAATCAACGCGTGATAGAGCGCCTATTGCAACGTACCCATCAAACTGAAACTTTAGAAGAAATGAGCGTGACGGAAGTGTTTGAACGTTGTTTAACAGCGCATGAAATCCCTGAAGAACAACGCCCCCTGCTGCGGGAACATTACCAGCATATCGTGCAATCGCTGGAAGAAAACGATAACCACAGTGCGTAAGGGCTAGTCATGCGAATTCTACATATACATTTCCAGAACCTGAACTCGCTGGTGGGTGAGTGGCGTATAGACCTTACCGATCCTGCCTATGAAAACAGCGGTATTTTTGCCATTACCGGGCCTACTGGTGCTGGTAAAACCACGTTATTGGATGCCATTTGTTTAGCTTTGTACGGCCAGACGCCTAGACTAGGAAAGCTCAGCAAAAGCAGTAATGAAATACTGTCACGCCAAACAGGTGAATGCTTTGCCGAGGTCACCTTTGAGTGCTCGCAAGGGGTGTTTAGATGCCATTGGAGTCAACACCGATCTCGTCGTAAAGCCGATGGAGAATTACAGACGCCTAAGCATGAGATTGCCAATGCCCAAACCGGTGCTATTTTGGCGTCTAATTTGCGCGGCGTAGCTGAACAAGTAGAAGCGTTGTCTGGTATGGATTTTGAGCGTTTCACACGCTCAATGATGCTGGCTCAAGGCCAATTTGCTGCGTTCTTACAAGCGCCCCCAGATGAGCGCGCCCCTATTCTGGAGCAAATTACTGGTACAGAGATTTACAGCCAAATATCTATTCGTGTGCACGAGGCCCGTGGCCAAGCACAGCGTGAGTTAGAGCAATTACAAAGCAGCGTATCTGGCCTACAAATTTTAAGTGCCGATGAAGAGGCTGAACTTAAGCAAGAACACAAAAACGCTCAGCAACAAGCTGAAATGCTTGAACAACAGTTGCTCCAAACACGGCAGCAGTTGCAATGGCGTGTAGGGCTAGAGACCCTAGAAACCGAACTGACTCAATTGGCTGAGTCAAAACTACAGCTAGAGCAACGCACTACTGCCTTCGCCCCCCAACAGCAAACACTGCAACAAGCGCAACGCGCATTGACACTACACGCTGGCTATACAGCACTGAGCAGCCAACGCGGGCAACAACAGGCTATTGCCCAAGAGCTAACGCAACGACAGCAGCAACTGCCTGAGCTAAACGCTCAATTAGCACAGGCTACTGCTACGCTAGAGGCTGCTAAAAAACGGTATACGGAAGCCAGTGCAGCACAACATAAGGCCTTGCCTGAATTGCGCCAGGTACGTGAGCTAGATACGCAAATCCGTGAACGCCAGACTACCCTAGCGCGTGAACAAGCAACGCTCACCGAGCAACAGCAGTTGCATAAACACTTGCAGGATAAACAGCAAGCACTTACCAACACACAAGCGCAGCAACGTGAGCAACAGCAAACGCTCGCCACACAACAAGAACAAAGTCAGTGTGATGAAGCATTAATTGGTGAGCTCGCTGGTTTAAAAAGCCGCTTTGATGCGCTGACCACACAGCTACGCTTACAGCAGCAAGCCAAGCAACAGGTGGAGTCCGCACACACCGAAGTACAGCAACATAAAACAACGGTAGCCACACAACACGACGCCTACATTCGCTCTCAAGAGCGTATTGAACACAGCGCTAAGCTACTAGCTGCCCACGAGCAGCAGTGGCAAACCGCTTTGTCTGGTCACACGCTGGCTTACTGGCAACAACAATTAGCTGACAGCAAAGCGCATCGACAAAGCTACGTCGCTATTTTGCAATGGCTGAACAAACAGAACGACTTAGCACAACGCCAACACAGCCTGCAAAATGAACACGCTTTGCAGCAACAGGCCTTCAGCCAGTCGCAAGCACACTCGCAACAGCTTGCTCAACAAGTAATAGAGCAGGAAGCGCACCATGCTTTGTTGCTCAAACAGCAGCAACTGCAGCAACAGTTGCTTTCTTTAGAGGCGGCACGTACTCAACTACACGATGGTGAACCCTGTCCCTTATGTGGTGCAACCGAACACCCCTATGCCGACCAATCGCCCACCATAAATGACAGCCTAAGCTCGGACATTGCGTCTACCGAGCAGCGCCTACGCGATTTGCGTCAACAGCATACCGATCAACGTATACTCGCAGGCCAGCTACAAGAAAAAACACATCATGCGACCCAATTGCTGGACCAAATTACCGAACAGCAACAGGAGATTGTGGCTGAGGTGACAGAGCTAGCACACAGCTTAGCCTTGCAGGAGCTGCCTGAATTCACTGTAGCCGCATTCCAAGCCTTGCAACTGGCTCATACACAAAGCTTGACCGAGCTTTCCCATAAAGTTGTTCATCTGGAGCAGTTGCAGGCCCAGCTTATAGAACAACAAAAACAACATGAACTGGCCAGTCACGAACGTACCCAACACAGCCACGCCAAAGATCTAGCAGAAAAAGAATATACCTACGCAAAAACGCGACTGACTGAAGCCAATACCCATCTAGCGACACTACAAGCAGAGCAACAGCAGATTCAGCGCAGCTTGCTTACAGAGTTGCAGCCCTATGGCATTCACGAATTAGATAGCAGCCCCACCGCGTTAGAAAGCCTGTACCTGCAACTACACCAACGCCGTACACAACGGATGGAGCGCAATCATGCCGTACAAACGCTTAGCCAGTCCATTCAAGCAACTGACATACAATTGCAAGAGCTGTCAGAACAGCTAAACACCGTGTGGCGCACGCAAGAGCAACAACAAGCTCATGTCAAAACATTAACTGGTGCCCTGCAAGCCTTGCACGAGAAACGTCAGGCACTCTTTGGTGAGCAGCAGCCTGATCAAGTAGAAGCAGCCCTACAGGCAGCACTAAACAGCGCACAACACGAGCAAGAGGCCCAGCAACAGCATTGGCGTACCGTACAGCACAATCTGCACACACAGCAGCAGCGTATTGAGGAGCTGAGTCAAAAAACGCAACAACTGACCCCTGCCCTTGAACTCGCTACTCAAGAGTTTATAAAACGCTGCCACGCACAAGGCTTTGAGGATGAAGCCAGCTTCTTAGCGGTGCTGTTGCCTGAACACGAACGTCAACGTCTAGAGCAGCAGGCACAAGCCCTGCACGAAGAGACCACAGCCCTACACAGCCTGATACGCAATAAGCAGCAACAACTGGAACGTGAGAAACTTCGTGCTCTTAGTACTGAACCTATACAAGCCTTACAAGCCCAAGAACACGATACTCAGTCGCAGTTACAGCAACTGCAACAGCGCTTGGGGGCGCTAAACAATAGATTAGAAAGCCATCAAAAGAATCTACAGCAACAAGCACAGCAACTGGAGCAGATACGTACGCAACAGCAACGTTGTGAACACTGGTCTATGCTGCACGATCTTATAGGTTCTTCAGACGGTAAAAAATACCGTAACTTTGCCCAAGGTTTAACCTTTGAGATTATGGTGGCACACGCCAACGAGCAGTTGCAAAAAATGAGCAGTCGTTATGTGCTAATCCGCGATATGCAGCAGCCCTTGGAATTAAACGTTATCGATAACGATCAAGCTGGCGAAGTGCGGTCCACTAAAAACTTATCCGGCGGCGAAAGCTTTATCGTAAGTTTGGCCTTGGCCCTAGGGCTGTCTAACATGGCCAGCCACCGTATACGTGTGGACTCGCTGTTCTTGGATGAAGGCTTTGGCACCTTAGATGAAGACGCCTTGGATGTGGCCTTAGAAACCCTGTCTGAACTGCAGCAACACGGTAAGCTCATCGGTATTATTTCGCACGTAACAGTGCTTAAAGAACGTATTAGCACACAGATTCAAGTGCTACCCCAATCAGGTGGTCGCAGCCGTTTAGTTGGCCCAGGCTGTCAAGCAATAACACGCTAGTACCTCATAGAGATCGCCATCCTAGTTCTTTATATCTAGTCAGGATGGCGACTTCTTTCTCTAGGGCTTTTTGCCTATACTCAACAGTACTGTCTGAACTGCTTTTACTAGAGGAGCTTCACCATGAATCGCCAAGAGCTAACTCAAGAAATTCTGCTCGCCAAACGTCGTCATAAGCTAAGTTGGCAACAACTGGCTGACATTATCGGCCACAGCAAAGAATGGTCTACAGCCGCGCTACTCGGGCAAATGACGCTCAATGAAAAACAAGCTCAGGCAGTCGTAGCAGCGCTAGAACTGCCCGATGAAGCGGTAGAGTTGCTGCAAGTTGTGCCGTACAAAGGTTCCTTGCCTACCTCTGTCCCTACCGACCCGCTGATTTACCGTTTTTACGAGCTGATCAACGTGTACGGCACTACGTTTAAAGAGCTAATCCACGAAGAGTTTGGTGATGGCATCATGAGCGCCATCGACTTCAATATGGATTTGTCACGCCAGCCTGACCCGAATGGCGACCGTGTGAAGATCACTATGAGCGGCAAATTTTTGCCCTATAAAACCTACTAAGATCACCACACTAAGCGCCACACTCGTGGCGCTTTTTCTTTCTGCTTTTAGAGCAGGTAGGGCTCAGACTGCGGCAGACTAAACACTGCTTTGAGATCTTGCTGAAACGCCTGTAACGCTTCGTCATCATGCTCCGTCACCCTATTGACTACCGTGTGTAAGGTCACGTCGTAATGCATTTGTGCCGGATTCAACGCCCGCATTAGCCCCTGCTGCACATATTCCTCCCCTACCTCTTGCGGTAAATAGCCTAAATGCTCGCCTGACATCACCAGAATAGCGACAGCCTCCATATTGTTAGCCGTCGCCCTGATGTTTTGCTGCGGCACTTGCAAGTGCGCCTTAGGTGGCGTGTAGCCTCGGCTCACCCATGAGTAGTTAATCGCGTCATTCACCTCTACCTTTCCCGCTTGCTCAAACAACGCATGACCACGTCCGCAGTAAGCCACCTGCTTTTCGCTTAGCAAGGTGGTGTAACGCAAGTTTTGCGTGCGACGCAGAAAATACCCAATCGCCAAATGCAGTCTGCCATATAGCAGCATTTCTTCTTGTTGATCAGGCGAGTGTATATAGAAGTTCAAACGAACAGCTTCATCGCGCTTTCTAAATCGAGCCACTACTTGGCTTAAACGCCAGCTGTCACTGCGAGACAAGTGACCGATCAACCCCACGTTTAATTGGCCAATAAGCTTCTTCTCTAGATGCTGGGTTTCTACCGCAAACTCGCTCAGATTAGACAGCAAACGACGCGCTAAATTGGTAAAACGCTCACCTTTGGCGGTAAGCCTAAAGCCGGTACGACCCCGTTCACAGAGTTTAAAGCCCAATCGCACCTCTAAGGTCGCTAACTGCGTACTGATGGTGGACTGACTAATACCCAAACGCTCCTGCGCCGCTGAAATACCATTGGCATCAACAATGGCCAAGAACACCCGTATCAGTCGTAAATCCAAATCTCTTACATTGACCAACATAGTAGAAACCCTAATATTGAAATCATTACATTGATAAACATCAATGTATCAATTCACAGCTTCTCATGGTAGCCCCCTGCTCTACGATTTACTCTGGTAGCCATCACATTTGTTTTAATTTTTAGGAGTACCCGGTTATGACTACCTTCAATCAGCCTCTTAGCGGTAACGATATGCCACGCTCTGGCGGCATCGCCACCATGATGCGTCTGCCCTACGTGCAAAGTACTGAAGGTCTAGATGTAGCCTTCACTGGCATTCCGCTGGATATTGGTACGTCCAACCGTTCTGGCACACGTTTTGGTGCCAAAGCCATTCGCTTTGAGTCCTCATTGCTGCGCCCCTATAACATGGCTACGCGTGCCGCTCCTTTTGATAGTCTGCAAGTGGCTGACGTAGGCGATATCGCTATCAACCCTTACGACCTGAAAGACTCTGTACGGTTGATCGAAGAAGGCTACAGCAAACTGATTGAATCGGGCTGTAAGCTGATCGCCTTGGGCGGCGATCACACCATGACATTGCCTATCTTGCGCGCCATTAAAAAGAAATACGGCAAAGTAGGCTTGGTACACATCGATGCACACGCTGATGTAAACGACACAATGAATGGTGAAAAGATTGCTCACGGCACACCGTTTAGACGCGCTGCGGAAGAAGACCTGTTGGATTGCGATCGCGTGGTGCAAATTGGTTTACGAGGCACAGGTTACGCCGCAGAAGATTTCGACTGGTGCACCAAACAAGGTTTCACCATCTACCAAGCACATGAATGCTGGCACCGCACTATGGAACCCATCATGGCCGAAGTACGCGCCCGCTTAGGTGATGGCCCCGTCTACTTCTCCTTTGATATTGACGGCATTGACCCTGCTTACGCACCAGGCACTGGCACACCAGAAATTGGCGGTTTAACGGTTCCTCAAGCGTTGGAGATTGTGCGTGGTCTACGTGGCGTCAACCTAATCGGTGCTGACGTAGTAGAAGTTAGCCCACCTTACGACCAAAGCGGTACTACAGCGTTGCTGGGTGCTAACTTGGCCTACGAAATGCTGTGCGTGTTCCCCGGTGTGCATTACGCCACCAAATAATCTTTACTCCTGCATCAATAGAGCTATAACAAGGAGACAACTATGGAAGTCAGTATAGATCTGGGTGTCGTCATTCTTTATGCGCTGCTTATCCTGTCGTTTGGCTGGATAGGCATGCGTCGTATACAAAATAAAGACGACTTTTTAGTGGCGGGTAGAAACTTGGGTTCAGGCTTCTATACCGGCACCATGGCGGCCACCGTATTAGGTGGAGCCGCCACCATAGGCTCGGTACGCTTAGGCTACCTGTATGGTATCTCAGGGCTTTGGCTCTGTGCCACACTAGGCTTAGGCATCATGGGCTTGAGCTGGTTGTTAGCTAAACCGTTGCTGCGTTTGCGTGTGTACACCGTGACCCAGGTGCTAGAACGCTACTACAGCCCTGCTACCCGTAATGCCAGCGCCGTAATCATGCTGGTCTATGCCTTGATGATTGGTGTGACCTCCACCATTGCTACAGGCACCATTTTGGCCGTGATCTTTGATTTGCCTTTTATCACCGGCATTATTCTGGGCGGTGGTTTGGTCGTGCTGTACGCCACCATCGGCGGTATGTGGTCACTCACGCTGACTGACATGATTCAGTTCATCATCATGACGGTAGGCTTGGTATTCATCTTGCTACCTGCATCGGTGTACAACGCTGGCGGCTGGTCTGCCATGACACAGCAATTGCCAGATGCGTTTTTCTCGTTCAGCAACATAGGCTACGACACTATTCTGACCTATTTCCTCATCTACTTTTTAGGTGTGTTTATTGGTCAAGATATTTGGCAGCGTGTGTTTACTGCACGCAGCGAAAACGTTGCCAAACGTGCAGGTATGCTTAGCGGGTTGTACTGCATTTTGTACGGTATCGCCATGGCGGTAATTGGTATGGCCGCCAGATTGGTGCTTCCAGAGCTAGATGCCCCTGATACCGCTTTTGCCGCCATGATCAACGAAGTCTTGCCTGTAGGCTTGCGTGGTCTAGTGATTGCTGCCAGCTTAGCTGCATTGATGTCTACCGCAAGTGCAGGTTTACTTGCCGCCTCTACAACAGTCGCTCAAGACCTGTGGCCACTGCTACGCGGTAAACATCACCGTGAAAGCGATTCTGTGACCTTAAACCGTGTATTCACTCTACTCTTCGGTTTACTGATGCTGGCAATCGCTCCTACCATTGGTGATGTGATTAGTGCTCTGACCATGGCTTACAACCTCCTGGTTGGCGGTATGTTGATTCCACTGATTGGTGGGATATTCTGGAAGCGTGCCACGACACGTGGTGCCATTGTGAGCATGGCAACGGGTGCAATTACAGCCTCGGTATTTATGCTTAAAGATGGCTTGCTCGCTAATACCCCTATCTATTTCAGTTTGAGCATCGGGCTAATTACCTTTATTGTGTTTAGCCTTACAGACCCTAACCCGCGCCGTACCAACGTTGTGCCAACCCCTAGCCCTGTTTCTGGAGAATAATGATTATGCAAAGCTGTAGTGAATATCTGGTTCGACAATTGGAGCATTGGGGAGTTGAACAGGTATTTGGCATCCCCGGCGTGCATACCATTGAGTTGTATAGAGGGTTGGAAAATAGCCGTGTTCGCCACGTCACCCCACGCCATGAACAAGGCGCAGGGTTCATGGCAGACGGCTACGCCCGAGCCACAGGCAAACCGGGGGTATGTTTTATTATCACCGGCCCCGGCATGAGCAATATTTTGACGGCCATGGGGCAAGCCTTGGCAGACTCCATTCCCATGCTGGTGATTTCCAGCGTGGGGCGACGCGATACCTTAGGTAGCCAACAAGGTAGGCTGCACGAGCTCAGCTCGCAGCAAGCCTTGGTAAGCCAAGTAGCACGCTTTAGCCAAACCATTCTGGACCCACTGCAACTGCCTCATGCGTTGGAACGCGCGATGGCCATCTTTAGCTCGGGCAAACCTGGCCCGGTGCACCTAGAGATTCCCATAGACTTGCTCACCGCGCCACTCAACACGCCGGTACAAGCCTTGCCTACTTTCTATAAAGCTGGCCCGCACCCCGACGCCGTAGCCCACTGTGCACAACTGCTGCAAGCGGCCAAACAGCCTTTACTGTTAGTGGGTGGTGGTTGCGTGGACAGTGCTGACACTATTCAACGTTTGGCAGAAACGCTGAATATCCCTACAGTCACGACCATCAATGCTAAAGGTGTATTGCCAGGTAGCCTGCATCAACCTCATCCGTTAGATTTAGGCGCCAATGCGGCCTTCCCTGCCGTGCGCAAACTCGCAGCACAGGCCGATGTCATTTTGGCATTGGGCACAGAGTTGGGCGAAACCGACTATGACGTGGTGTTTGATGACGGCTTTATCCTGCAAGGCAAGCTGATACGTGTTGATATAGATGCGTCACAATTAGTAGGCAATCAACGTCCTCATATCGCTTTAGTGTCTGATGCGGGAGAGTTTGCTCGCGCACTGCTCACGCATTTCCCTCAATCATTACCCAACGCTGGCGCTAGCGTCGTGGCCGAAGTACGGGCTGCGCTAGCACTAGAGTCTGATCCCGCTTTCACGCCTTTCTACCCTCTGTATAAAACGCTGGAACAGCACTTGCCTAACGCCACGTTCGTAGGCGACTCAACGGCTACTGTTTATGCAGGCAACCATATCTGCAACTTGCCTGCGGCGCGTCATTACTTTAATGCCTCCACGGGGTATGGCACGTTGGGCTACGCACTGCCTGCAGCCTTAGGCGCTAAGCTTGGGCGTCCTCATGGCCCTGTGGTTGCCTTGATGGGTGACGGCGGCATCATGTTCACCGTCGCCGAGTTAGCAACGATGGTGGATGAGCAGCTCAATGTTCTGGTACTGATCTGGAACAACACAGGCTACGACGAAATTCGTCGTGCCATGGATAGAGCATCCGTTGCCAGAATAGGCGTGAACATTCCACCACCAGATTTCCAAGCACTTAGCCAAAGCATTAGTGCCGCCTACGAACATGTACAAAACCCTGCCCAGTTGTCTGAACAACTACAACACTGGCAGCAGGCTGCTCCGCTCATCATAGAAATCGACGCTCACGCGTGGATCGCAACGTTGTAAACCTTAGCTATGCTGACACTACAAAAGCACTTTATTCAAAACCAATGGGTAGATAGCGCATCCTCGGAAACGCTAAACCTCTATCACCCGGCAACGGGACAACTGCATGCGGTACTCACTCGTGGTGATGCCAGCGATGTAGATAAGGCCGTGCAAGCTGCTGCTACTGCCTTTAACTCGTGGAAAGCCTTGAGCGGCACCAAACGTGCTCAGTACCTGCTGACAATCGCCGACCAGCTAGAAGAACGGGCTGATATTCTGGCAGCCGATAGCGTACGTTTCTCTGGCAAACTACTAGCCGAAGCCTATCTAGACGTGGAAGACGCTGTGGCCTGCTTTAGATACTACGCTGAATTAGCTACGCAGTTGGATGCACAACAAGGCCAATTACGTGACATTCAAGCACCTGGTTTTCAAGCCTACTGTTATCACCAGCCCTTAGGCGTGGTTGCCCTGATTACGCCATGGAATTTCCCTCTGGTGACGGCGGCATGGAAACTTGCTCCCGCTCTAGCAGCCGGTTGTACGGTCGTTTGGAAGCCTTCAGAGCTGATTCCCTTACCTGAACAACACATTGCTTCCTGCGTCTTGGCTAGCGGTTTGCCTGCTGGTGTCCTGAATCTTGTGCATGGCGATGGCCTACATGTAGGTGCTCCACTCTGCGCACACCCTCTGGTCAATAAGATCTCGTTCACGGGCAGCAATAAAGTGGGTGAGGAAGTGATGCGAGCGGCGGCGCAAGGTACACGTCCCGTGTCGTTAGAACTGGGTGGCAAGTCCCCTATTATCGTGATGGCAGATAGCGATATTGAAAATGCCTGCGACTGGGTATGTAGTGGGATTTTCAGCAATAGCGGGCAAATGTGTTCGGCCACGTCACGGCTGTTGGTACATAGCAGTATTGCTCCGGCTTTGTACGCTGCGCTGAAACAGCGTGCCCATGACTTTGTGCTAGGTGATCCTGCTGTGCCTACTAGCACCTTAGCACCGTTAATTAGTGCCATTCAGCAAAAACAGGTACAGGCATTTCAGAATCAAGGCTTACGGGATGGCATCGTAGACTTATTGGCTTTAGTACCTATTACGGTGCCTGAAGAAGGCTTCTATGTACGCCCTAGCATTTTCCTGAACGTGCCTAGTGAACACGATCTATGGCAAAAAGAAATCTTTGGGCCGGTTCTGTGCGTACAGGAATTTGATGAAGTCGATCAAGCTATTGATCTGGCTAACCAACAGCACTTCGGTTTGGCTGCAACGGTGATTTCCGCTGATCAAGAAAACGCACACAACATTGCCCAACAATTGGTCAGTGGCGTGACATGGATTAATAGCCATCAGTTTGTGCCCGCAGCAGGCTCTTGGGGCGGCTACAAACGCAGCGGCATAGGTAGAGAGCTAGGCCCATGGGGGCTAGCCGCCTACCAAAGCATTAGCCATATTTACAGCCCGGTGTAATGGGCTTTGTCCCATAAAAAAACCGCCTCGTTATGAGGCGGTTTTTTTGTTATCTGCGCAAGCTACTACTTACCAACCTGCAGGCAAATACCCAAACAGTGACGCAATCGCATAGGCCGCGCTACATAGGTACAACACCACAATGCTGATTTGCAAAATAGGATGGGTAATCCAACCACATTGCCATGCAGGAGTGATGTCACCGCGTTTACGAGCACCGCGCAACATCAAAATAGGCATAATCGACAGCACCACACCACTAAATGTACCTGCGATGTACAGCGCATTCACAAACGATACCAAACCACTGTACGCCATGATAAATGGTGGCAAGGTCACAATCATCAGTACAATAAAGCGACGCTTAGCAGGTGCTCTGTCTTCTTCACCCAAGTTGAACTTGTCAAAAATATTTGTGAAGAAACTGCCACCCAACCCCCAATACGAGGTCAACATCGCGCACAGCGCGAAAATGTTAGCTGAGAAGAATGCCCACTCACCCAAGGCTTGGCCCCAGTTAATGGTGGCCACGTCAGAGATGTTGTCCAGACCGTTCAGAGTGATGACCGAAAACGGCACCAAAGACAGCAAGATGAAGGTAATCAACATACCGGTCATCACGGCTTTAGGCAGCTTCGCTGGTTTATCCGTAAAGCCTCGAGCCATTTCCGGCACGATGTACTGTGCAGAGAAACAAAATACCGCGACGTTAAACACGGGGATCATGTACTTCCACTCGCCATCCATCGCACGTGCGATGTCGGTGTACTCGTGTAACGCTGTGGCAATGATCAGCACTGTCAGCATGGTTACCATACCGATACTGATGTATTTTTCGCCTCTACCAATGGCTTTCAAGCCCAGGTACAACACCCCTGCAGCAGGAATGAAGAAAAGCACACTGCCCAACATGGGAGAAATACCCAACAAAGAGGCCAGCAATTTACCGCTACCATCCATGTAGGCAATCAAGGCACCCACCGAGTTCACGCATACGGATGCAAAAATCAGCCACGAGCCGAAATTACCCACGTAACGTTTAGCCAAGCCACTTAACTGCAAATGCGCTTTGGTGCGCAAGGTGGTTTCGGCGACATACAGCATAGTAATGGTGGTTAAACACCCTGCTAGAATCAGCCAAAACAACAATGGCATAAAACCAGATTTACGCGATGCATACGCGATAGACAAAACGCCAGCACCAATATTGGTACCTACGATCATTGCCACCCCTTCCCAGAAGGTTAGGGATTTACGTGTAGGAGCTGCCTCTACCGCCGACGATTCGGCAGCAGTTGCTACATTTGTAGACTGCATAACATACCCTCACGATCAGATTGAGCCCAATCAAGACCGATCGCTATCAAGCACGGAGGTTGTCCGTGTATCACTAGGAGAAAGTGCTCACACTACACAGATGCCACTCTGCGGTAGGTAAACAAACATAAATCGGTGGGTAAACACGCGCAAAGTGTTCCACACGATAGGCGAAAATCATCAGTAGCAGCTTGCGCAAAAAAGCCTAACTGAAATTTCGCGAGCAGAAATTATTGCCGCGTTTCGCGGGCAAATCAACGTTAACGGGGCACACAGCACCCATGTAACGCTATTTTTTAGACACCTATTACAGCGTTATATACTCAACTAACTATATGATAAATAATAAAAAAATAGACTTCATCCTGTTTACAGATAGGCCATCCTAGGGGTTTTCCCTAAAGACGGCCAAATCATTTAGGCAGCAGGTCTATTTAGACCTAAATGATCGCGCAATGTGCGACCTAGATACTCTTTACGGAATAATCCTCGCTTCTGCAGAATCGGTACTACCTGCTCGATGAAATCCTCGATACTGCTGGGCAATGCAGGTGGCATCAAGTTAAAGCCATCTGCCCCTTCATTAAGGAACCATTGCTCCATTTGGTCAGCAATCACATCAGGGGTACCCACCATGGTGCAGTGCCCGCCCCCAGCAGCTAAGCGGCCTAATAATTGGCGCACGGTGGGCTGCTCTTTCTCGATAATGCGCAGAATCGTGCCGTATCGCCCTTTAGGGCCCGTAAAGCTTTCTAGGGGTGGTAGATCAGGCACTGGGGCATCCAGCTCCCAGTCCATGCAGTCTTGCCCTACGAACATGCTTAATTGGCGTAATGACGCATCGGCAGGCAACAACACATCCAACTCACGCTGCTTGGCCAACACTTCTGCTTGGCTAGACGCAACGTATGTCACTAAACCCGGCATGATGGGCATATCCACAGTCCTACCTGCCGCTTTCACACGCTTTTTAATGTCGCGGTAATAGGCTTGCGAGGCGGCTAAGTCGTACGCCACAGCATAGATAGCTTCTGCTTCCAAAGCGGCCAAATTACGCCCTTGTTCTGATGCACCCGCTTGGAATAGCACCGGATGACCTTGTGGGGAACGTGGCAACGTCAATGGGCCATCCACCAAGAAATGATCGCCATGGTGGTTAATCTGGTGCACCAAGCTTTCATCGGCATACACGCCTGCTTTGTCTATTTTCAACGCCGCATCTGGCCAAGAATCCCATAAGCGTTTGGTAACCTCGATGAACTCGGCTGCTCGCGCATAACGCCATGCGTGATCGGGCATAGACTCATGACCATGATTACGTGCCTCGGCATCGTACATAGAGGTCACCACGTTCCAACCTATGCGTCCATTGGAAATATGATCCAACGACGACAGCATACGAGCCGCATGAAATGGCGTATAGAACGTGCTGGACACCGTCGTAATCAGCCCTACTCGCTCCGTCGCTACCGCCAATGCCGATAAGGTAGTCAGTGGCTCTACAAACCAACGAGGACCATCTGACACGCTATCGGTGTATTGGCCATCAGCAAAGAAAATCGCATCGAATTTACCGCGCTCCGCCAATTGCGCTAACGACTGGTAATAGCGGATATCACCCAGCTGGTCCACGCTAGAGTTAGGATGACGCCACGCTGCGCGGTGATGCCCGCAGCCATAAATAAACAGGTTTAAATGCAGTTGGCGCTTCATTAGTTCTTCACCATCCCGCCATCTACAATCAGGTTCTGTCCGCTGACTGCGCTAGACCATGGTGACGCAAAGAACAGTGCTGTTTCAGCAAATTCGCGCGGTGTAGTCACGCGGCGCAATGGTGTATTGGCCGCAATCAAATCAAACACTGCTTCGGGCGTGGCAGCAGACGCATCAGTAGTGCGCAGCAAGCCGCCTGAAATCATGTTAACCGTAACGCCTTTAGGGCCTAGATCGTTTGCTAGCGTACGCGTTAAGGACAGCAACGCCGCTTTTGCAGCAGTGTAATCGTGGTACGGCACCACAGGGTTTTGGAACAAGTTAGTACCAATATTCACCACGCGACCAAAACGCAGTTTTTCCATGCCAGGCAAACACGCCTGTACTGTATGTAAAGCGCCAGCCACGATGCCTTCCAACTGTTGCTGCATCTGCGCCCAGCTAATGGTGTCCGCATGGGGACGAGCATCTCCGTTAAACGAAAACTGAGGCAACGCGTTGTTCACAATAGTGGTGACAGGCTGACCAAAATGCAGTGCGGCAGCCGCTACCATGGCTTTGACTTGCTTGGGGTCGCACACATCTGCTTGCCATGCCAATGCACTATCTGGGTACTCCTGCACCAAAGCACGCGCCGCTTCTGCGCTTTGAAAGTAGTTCACCACCACTTTGGCACCTTGCTCCAAGAAGGCTCTAGATAACTCAGCGCCCAAACCGCGAGCACCGCCAGTGACCAGCACAACTTGTTGATTCAAGGGAAGAGAAACAACTGCAGACATGAAAAAGCCTCCACTACGGCGCGAGGAGGCTATAGGCTTTATGACTAAAGCTAGAGACATCCCTACGCCAGCATTATCTGGTTCAGGTTATACGGGTATGATCTCAGCATCGCTGTTAGCGAAGCACCCCGCGTCAAGACTAGAAAGGTTAGCACACTCTAGTATTTACACAATACACCCCCGCATTATTTGACGAATAAAGCACCATCTACTAAGCTAGCTGCTGTTCCTAGGGGGGCCTTTTTGTAGGCTGAGATTCGGTTATACCGTAACCCTTTGAACCTGATCCGGGTAATGCCGGCGAAGGGAAGGATAATCACCTCGCACTCTTTCTGTGCCCTCTCCTATTCGCTTGCCTGCCGGTCCCTCCAGATGCTGGAGTCACTGTTACAGGAAGCTGTTTTCGTGTTGTTACCCTCTACTGCCACCCTCTTGTGGCTTATCGCTTTTGCAGCCGTCTTTGCATTAGCAGGTGTGCTCTATGCGCGCCATGCCCGTGAAAGTTTGGAAGATTTCGTGGTTGCACGAAATAGTCAAAGCTCAACGGCCACCATTCTTACCTTGCTAGCATCGTCTTTAGGTGCATGGATTCTATTTTCTCCCGCTCAAGCTGCTACGTGGGGGGGGTTAGCCGCTGTCACCGGTTACGCCATTGGCTCTATGTCACCGCGTTTAGCAATGATCCCCTTGGGTCAACGTATGCGTGAACTAATACCTGAAGGCCACACGCTTAGCGAGTTCGTGCTCAGCCGCTATGGCAAGCCCATGTATGCACTGACCTTACTTATTATGTTGTTCTACATTTTCATTGCCCTGACAGCGGAACTCACCGCGATGGCAAAGCTAGTACAACTCATCGCCCCCATACCGTTGTGGGTCACAGCAGGGATCGTGCTGGTCTCTACTCTGATCTACACCTCATACGGCGGCTTACGTGCCAGCATTTTCACCGACAAGGTACAAATGCTGATCATTGTTCCAGCATTAGTGATTTTGGTGGCTTTTGGTTGGCAGGCTATTGGCGGCATTACGCCCACCGTCAATGCATTGCAACAAAGCGCCCCACAATTACTGTCATTCACTGACCCTATGGGGATTAAAGCTGGTTTAACCTTTTTTGTGGCTATTTTGCTGACTGGACTCTTCCATCAAGGCAACTGGCAACGGGTTTATTCCGCGAAAGACACACGCTCCATGCGGCGTGGTTTTCTGCTGGGCGGCTTATTAGTAGCCCCCTTCATTTTCGTCATGGGCTTATTTGGCTTGGCTTTCATGGCCTTCACACCTACTGGTGACAGCTCTGTAGCCCTGTTCAATGTGATTATGCCCGTGCTACCCACATGGTTCGTTATTGTGCTTATTCCTTTAGGTTTATCTTTAGTAATGAGCAGTGCCGACACCGCAATTAGTGCCATCGCGAGCATCATTGCTGTAGATTTGCAACGGTTACGTCCTAACACGCAAGCTCAAACTTTGAGACAACTATCACGTTGGCTGGTTATTGTGTTGATGGTTCCGGTTTTTATTGCGTCAGCGCAAGGATATAGCGTTTTATACCTTTTTCTTCTGGCTGATCTGTTATGCTCTGCCGCTGCTTTTCCAGTGTTTTACGGGCTTTATAGCCGAAAAATATCGGGTAAGACAGCCACCATTAGTACGCTATGCGGACTGGTTGCTGGACTCGTGGTTTTTCCGGCTCCAGGCGCTGCCATGGACTATCTTTTAGAATCATTTTTGCTTGCTGCTATGGTCCCCGTTGGAGTAACGTGGCTTATACTAAAGTCTATAAGTAGCAACCATCAATTTGATCTAGACAGTTTAAAGTTTAAAATCAGAGGTATTGATCGCAGTGCGGATCTAACATAACCGATCTGCACCTGACCAGTTGTGGCAAGGTGGTTGCTCAAGAGCGCGAATGCGAATTTTAGTACACCACCTTTTTAGACGTAGGGCTTCTCCGCCCTACGTCTTTTTTTCTCTCTGCTGCCTTAGGGCTTAGCCGCTGGTATATCCATTACTAACTCCACCCGCCTATTGCTTGCACGCCCTGTCGCAGAGGCGTTATCGGCGATGGGGCGTGTATCGGCGTAGCCTACTGCACGTAACCGATCCTTCGCCACACCATTGGCCTCGAAATAACGTACCACGCTACCTGCACGCGCCCCAGATAACTCCCAGTTAGACGGATAACGAGAGCTACGCATAGGAATGGAGTCCGTATGCCCTTCTACAGCAATAGGATAGATATTCTGGTTCAACACATGACTCAGCTTACGCAGCACGCCCATACCCGCCAAACTTAAATCGGCCTGACCGGATGGAAATAGAATTTCACTGTTGATCCTAAAGCTCACAGATTGGTCATTCAGCAGCACATCAATATCGTCACCAAGCCCATCTAGACCTAAATCAGCCAAACTACGCCCCGGCTTGCCGGAGTGCTCGCCATCGGCTGTCAATAAGCCACCGCTTCCTGCTCCACCCGTACCAGCACCACCCTCACCCACTGCACCGCCGCCTGTGGCCACTCCATTCGCCTGCACCGAGGCACTGCCTCCTGCCCCTGATCCTTTGCCGTCAGAACCGCTGGAATTGCCTGCAAACGCCAACATCACTAGCATCAGTACCAGTAACAGAGTCATCATGTCTAAATAGGTCACAAACCATGCATCCTCATCTTCCTTGATGGGATTAGCGGTTTCATTCAACCAATCTTTAGTACTGCGTGGACCTTTATGATGGCCCTGTAGGCGTCTAGCTTGTTGCAGCTCGGCCTCTAGCGCTTTAGCACGCGCCGCCAGTTGATTAACGCTCAGTGAATCACCTTGACTCATGGGTACGCTCCTGACTATTCGTTATGCGATTCATCATTACTCTGCGTACTCATGGCGTATATCGGAGTCGTTAATTTCATCTTGGTATTGCGCCATAAATGAATTCAACGTTTCGCGCATCACAGCAGGGCCACGTTTCTGGCTCATCAGCGAGATGCCTTGCAGCACCATGTTCATCAGCACCACACGTTGCTCGGTACGACGCTCTAGCTTCACCGCCACAGGCTTGAATAGCAGGTTGGCAAACAACACACCATAAAACGTGGTCATCAAGGCCAATGCCATCTGCTGGCCAATGGCCGTCATATCTCCATCGCCCAGCAAGAACATCAAGTTCACCAAACCAATGAGCGTACCCACCATACCGAAAGCTGGCGCATAGCTTGCCATCACTCTAAATAGCTGTGCCTCGGCATGCTCACGCGCACGCATACGGGAAATGCGCCACTGTAGTAATTCGATGATTTCTTCTTCAGGAGTCATATCAATGACCAGTTGCACGCCTGTTTTGAGAAATGGGTTGGACACGTTCTCCAACGCATTTTCTACAGCGCGTATATCACCCGCTATCCAAAGACGGGAAATGTTCACTAGCTCATCAATATCGTGTTGGGTGTACAGCTTTTCGTTACGCAAAACGGTGCCAATCAACCCAAAAATTCGCACCACTTCACTTAATGGATAGCTAATAAAGGTTGCTGCCAGCGTACCTATCAGCACAATGCCTAAGCTTGGCCAATCCAGAAACAGTGATGCATCTTCTGCCGAAAAGAACAACACAACGGCCAACAACAATACGCTGGCCACAATTCCTATCAGTGTGGAGGGATTCATAATACTCACCAAAGCAGCCCAAACAGAATATTCAGGCAACAAGACAACCCTCTGGTATCGGCATTTGTTACGTTTAGTTTAGGTTTGCCGTCTGATTTGTATCAATGAATACTACAAAAACAACGAGTTACTCTGTCCACACACCAAGGTTACTTTGGATGAATAACGGGCGCGGGCTGCTTCCCCAGCGTTGTACGTTGTGCTTTAAGACAAAGCCCACGGCGGCATCCAACCCCTCAAATACGGTGCTTTGCCTACCTACAGAGCCTACCTGTATACATGGGCTACCACTGGCGTGGCATAGCTCGCTGTGTACCGCTGCATTACCCGCATACGACACGTCTATGTATACCTCAGCGATTTTCCCTACCTCGTTGTCATTCGCAACAGGGTATGCCATGACAGAATCCAAGCGCTCTATGCCAGGGCTTACGGCTGAGTACGCACGTGCATCTTTTGCCCAACTGATTGCAGGCTGAACCAGCAGCGCTAAAACACTGATTACCAAAATTTTTCTAACCACAGCCTCTTTTAACGTAAAACCACTGTATGAAAAATCAGCTTTTTTCATTATATAAAACACCTTGTTACGTCACTTGAATTTTTTTTCAAGTTTAGCTCGTAAGCCCCTAATTTAAATCAAAAAACTCTGCTATTATTGCTGCACCATACGCTCTACGCACAGACTGGCCATGACACTAAAAACATCTGCCCGCTTCCTCACCAAATTTCCAGCTTCTCTGGTTACATGCATTGGTTTAAGCCTAAGCTCTGTTGCAGTCTTGGCGGAAACAGCAATGAACCCAGCGAACAGCTTGGTTTACAACCAGCCCTACTTGAGTTTCCAGCAAAATTTACGCCCAGTAGGGATGGCCCCTGCTGAGCTCCCATCTATTTTACCCTTGAGCCAAAGCAAATCAGCTGCATTGCATTCTGAAATTGCGCTGGTACAAGACTTGGAAAGCTCTACGATTCTGTACGAGAAAAACAGCGAAGAAATTCGCCCCATCGCTTCGATTACCAAACTCATGACCGCATTGATCGTGGCAGAGTCTGGTCAAGATATGGATGAGATGCTGGAAATTTCTCGCGAAGACGTAGACACCCTCAAAAACTCTAGCTCTCGTTTGGCTATTGGTAGCAAACTTAGTCGTACTGACATGTTGCACTTGGCTCTCATGTCATCCGAGAACCGTGCTGCTAACTCGCTAGGTCGTCATTACCCTGGTGGCTTACCTGCATTTACGCGTGCCATGAACGACAAAGCTCGCGCACTGGGTATGCGTCAAACACATTTTGTTGAGCCTACAGGCTTGAATAGCCAGAACGTGTCTAGCCCGCAAGACTTAGTCAAGCTGCTACAAGCCACATCCCAACATCCTATTATTCATCGCTACACCACCAGCGAGCACTACTCTGTGCAACCTAGTCGTGGCCGCGAATTGCAGTTTAATAACACCAATAGGCTGGTACAAAACGAGAAATGGGATATCCAAATCTCTAAAACTGGCTTTATCAATGAAGCTGGCGAATGCTTGGTCATGCTCACCAAAATTGATGGTCGTGATGTAGCTATCGTTTTGTTGAATGCGCAGGGTCGCTACTCTCGCATTGGTGATGCTGTGCGACTACGCAATTTGGTCGAAGGCAGTTCACAACTAGCGATGCTCTAAGATGACGCTACAATAGTCGCATCACAGGCAGATCCCCTGCCTGTACTCCTGTGTTATTGCGACCATGAAAAAATTCTCCCTGTTATTTGCTTGGTTCTTTTCTGCAGCACTGTCCAGCACAGCTATTCAGGCACAAGAAACACCTACAGCCCTGCCTCCTCCTCAGTACCACGGTTCTATCGTGTATGTGACCGGTGGTATTGGTAGTGATGAAACAGCGGCATTCCGACGCGTACGTTCTAAGTACTCGCTAAGCTTGAATTTTTCTGCCCACACTAACGATGGCCGTGCTGCCTTTGTCAGCGATGTACAAGTCGTAGTGCGTGATCAAAATGACAGCAACACTGTACTAAATATCACCAGTGACGCCCCCTTCTGCCTGATCCAACTTCCTGCTGGCAGCTACACACTGCACAGCACCTATGAAGGCGTTACCCAAACCCGTAAGATCACGATTCAAGAAAATAAAAACACAGCACTTGATCTGAACTGGTCGGCAAAACCTTAACGCCATCCCGATTTCACACCTCTATAGCAAAACCATCATGAGCCAAACGCTTAAAACACGAATCAACGATGACATCAAATCCGCTATGCGCGCCCGCGAACAAGTGCGCCTAAGCACCCTGCGCTTTTTGCAGGCCGCGATCAAAAGTCGTGAAATTGATAGCCAAAGCGAATTAAATGACAGCGAAGTTCAGAGCATTATCGAAAAGCAAGTGAAACAACGCCGCGAATCCATCGTTGCGTTTGAACAAGCCGGCCGCACTGAACACGCCGAGAAAGAACAGGCCGAACTGCTGATTCTGCAAGAGTACCTGCCAGCCCAAGCTGACGAGCAAGAAATCCAAGCGGTTATTAAAGCCGTATTGGACGAAGCAACTGCCAAAGGCATTCAAGGCCCTGCACTGATGGGCGCTGTGATGACTGGTGTACGCACTAAATTGGCTGGTCGAGCAGACATGGCTGCCGTTGCTGCACAGGTAAAACAGTCTTTGCAAGCATGACCCAAGTAGTAGCTGCTCCACTAACGGGTAAGCACTTTGGCTTGCATATTCCATTTATGGAAGCCATTGGCTTGCTCTCGCTGACCTCTGATCACCAAAGCGCCGTCACTAGACTGCCGTGGCGTGAAGACAATACCAATAGCCGTGGCGATGTACACGGTGGTGCATTAATGAGTGCGCTGGACTACACCTTAAGCGCTGCCGCTCGTGCGCATATTCCTGAATCAGGCATGGCAACCATTGAAATGTCTACGCAGTTTCTGAACCCTGCTAGGGGCGACATAGATTTCACTGCCACCTGCTTGCAGATCATTGATGAGATTGCGTATTGCACTGCAGAAGCCCGTGATGCCAAACAGCGTTTGGTGGCCACTGCCTCTGCCAGCTTCAAAGTAGTACGTAAACGAGACCGCAACACTCGCGTCTAAAACGCTGCAGCCCTGAGAAATCAGGGCTGCTGTGTATTGCTACTGCTCCAAGCTGGAGTAGTCGGTATAGCCTCTGGGGCCATCCGAATAGAACGAACTGCTGTCAGCCTCGGACAAGGTGGCACGCTGTCTAAAGCGCTCAACCAAATCAGGGTTAGCGATAAACAAGCGGCCAAAAGCAACCGCATCAGCACGCCCAGAACTCACCGTACGTTCTGCGCGCTCTAAGTCATAGCTTTCATTCACGATCAACAGCCCGCTGTATGCTTGACGCACTACAGCCGTGATATCTTGGCTGCCGTTCGCTTCACGGCAACACACAAACGCCACTTTACGACGCTCTAATTCTGCTGCCACATGCGTGTACAGACTCGCAGGCGCAGAGTCATGCATAGAATGCACTGTTCCGCGCGGAGATAAGTGCACACCCACTCTGCCATGCCCCCACACTTCGGCACACGCGTCTACGACTTCAAAAAGAAAACGACTACGGTTTGCGATGCTGCCGCCGTAGTCGTCTTGTCTGTGATTACTGCTATCGTTAAGGAATTGGTCAATCAGATAACCATTTGCCGCATGGATTTCTACACCATCAAAACCTGCCACCATGGCATTTTGCGCTGCATTTTTGAAATCCTTAACGATACCAGCAATTTCTTCTACGCTTAGAGCTCGAGGTACCACATATTCACGAGGTGGGCGCAGCAAGCTGACATTACCTTGGCACGCAATAGCACTAGGTGCCACCGGCATTTGCCCGTTTAACAGCTCAGGGTCAGAAACACGCCCCACATGCCACAGTTGCAAGAAGATCTTACCCTCGCGTGCGTGCACTGCTTGCACAATATTTTTCCACGCTTCTACTTGGGCTGAGCTCCAAATGCCCGGCGTGCGCAAATAGCCCACGCCTTGAGGTGAAACAGAAGTAGCTTCTGAAATAATCAAACCCGCACTGGATCGTTGGCAATAATAATTGCGCATTAGATCGCTAGGTACGCGAGCATCGGTAGCACGCGTACGCGTCATGGGGGCCATAACGATGCGATTTGACATCGTTAGATCCCCTGCTTTACAAGCATCAAACAAACTTACCATTACAACACTGCCACCCACAGAGTAAAAATATCAGCTGTAGACATGATATCCGTAGTTTCCCGTATAAGGTTTTTTTACCAGAAATTGGAGTAGACTACCAATCTCTTATTCTAAATCTTTTCTAGAACCGCAACATTCAGGACAAAAAATGGCACAGTTCGCCGTCATCGGCCTGGGACGTTTTGGCTCCGCCGCATCGCTGGAGCTAACAAAAATGGGGCACGCCGTCCTTGGCGTAGATAATGACCCCAAATTGGTAGAGCGCTATGCCGACGACATTTCCCGCGCCGTTATCGTAGATGTAACCGACAAAGCAGCGCTGGAAGAGTTGGGCTTAGAAAACTACGATGCCGTGCTCATTGCTATTGGCGATGACGTGCAAGCCTGTCTGGTGTGCGTAGTGCACTTGAAATCCATGGGGCTGCAAAACATCTGGGTGAAGGCCGTATCTCATGCCCAGCACCTTATCTTGGGCAAGCTAGGTGTTCAACGCATTGTGCACCCAGAAGAAGAAATGGGTATACGCGTCGCACAAATGCTCAGCTACCCAATGGTAAACGATTATATCTCTCTAGGAAATGGAGAATTTATCGTTGAAATTATTGCCAGCGATAATTTGGAAGATGTAGCCATCAAATCCATTCTGCAAAACAAGCCGAATGTAGAGGTGTTACTGATCAAGCGACGTGGCCAAGTCACCATTCGGCCAGAACACGAGTTTCTACTAGAAGCCAAAGACGTGATTGTATTGTTTGGCCCATTAACGGCCTTGCGTACGATTGCGCCTAAATTGATCTAATGAAAATACGTCCCTCTCGCGACCGGTTTCCCTTTCAGGTAGATCGTCGCACCACCCTGAATGCCAGTCCTCCAGCAGTACTGGCATTAGGTTTTTTGTTGCTGATCTTACTTGGCTCTGTACTGCTGTCTCTGCCGGTTTCCACCCAACGCCCCATAGGCTGGTTTGATGCCCTATTCATGGCGACATCAGCGGTGACCGTGAGCGGCCTAGCGGTCGTTGAGCCTGCCACCACCTTTACCACCACTGGCCAAGTCATTCTGACTATCTTGGTTCAGTTGGGCGGCTTAGGGATTATCACTTTTGCTGTGCTTGCCGCACAAAGCATACAAAAACGTATTAGCCTCAATCAGCAGGCATTGGCCTTAGAAGCCTTCAACCAAACCAACGTGGGGAAAATTCACCAAACGGCGCTGGCGGTAATCAAGATATCGGCTGCCATACAGATAATCACCATTTTGATTCTAGGCCTTTGGTGGACGCGTCATGATCCGTGGAGAGAAGCTTTCTACCAAGCCTACTTTCACGTGAGCATGGCGTTTAACAATGCCGGTATCTCGCTCTACGATCAAAGCTTGCGCAGCATGGTGCCTGACACCTTCAGCATTCTGACCTTATCGTTGATGATCATTCTGGGCGGTTTAGGCTTCCCAGTACTACTGGACATACTGCAAAAACGTCGTTGGACCAAACTGCAGCTATACACCCGTTTGATTCTGCTGGGCACCTTGGCGCTGAACGTCGTCGGCTTCTTAGCAATCTGGGCCTTTGAAGCCAATAACCCCGCCACCCTTGAGCCTCTGCCTATAGGTGAACAAGCTACCGCTGCCTGGTTCCAAGCCATTGCCACTCGAACCGCTGGTTTTAGCACCATGAGCGTCGTGGATATGCACGACAGCTCTACCATGCTGATGATGATGTATATGTTCATTGGCGGCGGTTCGCTCAGTACCGCCAGCGGTATTAAGTTAGGGACCTTTATAGTTCTAGTGGCGGCCGTATTTTCGTACATACGTCACCGCGAAGAGGTGGTCATTGGTGGGCGCACCATCTCACCTGCCATTACACAAAAAGCCTTGGCCTTGGCCTTCATTACCAGTGTTTGGTTTGTGTTTGGCGTAATGTTTGTCACCATTTTTGATGGCCATCAACCCTTCCGCAGCGTGCTGTTTGAAGTCATGTCCGCCATTACCACTACCGGTATGGGTCACGGTATTACCCCTGAACTCACCAGACCAAGCCAAGCCATGTTGGCCGTGCTGATGTTCGTAGGTAGGCTAGGCCCGCTCACACTGGTCTATACCATTGCTAGACGCACACGTAGCCGCATCCGCTACCCAGAAACCCCCTTCCAAGTGGGTTAATACCTGCCCTAGCAAAAGCACCTATAAGCAGTCTACAATTCCTGATCAGGCCGCCCTCTTACGGGGGCGGTGCTTTTGAATGAATCACCACACAGGAAAAGGCTGATGAGCGCGCTATTATTTGATACAGAAACCACGGGCACACGCGCCCCGCAAGTCATTGAAGCCGCCTGGCTCAAACTGGATACGCCAGCTAACCTCACCATCTTGGAAGAGTTTGAGCAGCGCTACAAACCCAGCGAAGCCATCACCTTAGGCGCACTCGCTGTGCACCATATCTACGACGAAGAGCTGGCCTCCTGCCCTTCACACACTACTTTCCAATTACCTGCTGATACGCAATACATCATTGGGCACAACGTGGACTACGACTGGGAAGTCGCTGGCAAACCTGACGTTAAACGTATCTGCACCTTGGCGTTAAGCAAGCAGCTATTTCCGCAGCTAGACAGCCATAGCCAATCCGCGCTGATCTATTACATAGACAGAGCTAACGCGCGTGAACGCCTAAAAAATGCGCACTCCGCATTAGCCGATGTACGCAACTGCCTAGACCTACTGCGCGCCTTGCTAAACGCGATGCCTACCCCAGTCAACAGTTGGGAAGAACTCTGGCGTTACTCTGACCAAGCCCGTGTACCAACCATCATGCCTTTTGGCAAACACCGAGGCATGCCTATTGCTGATCTACCACCAGACTACAAAGCATGGCTGCTGCGCCAAGACGGCCTAGACCCTTATGTCAAAATGGCGGTACAAGCCAATTTCTAGACAAAAAAATAGCCAGCAATTTGCTGGCTATTTTTATCACTACTGCGCGTCGCTCACACGGACTACGGCTTGCGAGTGGATAAAGGCAGAACGTAATTCTGTATCTGCAACAAACCACGAACACTCTACTCTTCCGTGCGTCAGCCCTAGTTGAGTCACTGTCATGCGTGGTCCGCCACTTCTAAGCTGCACCACATCACCAATATTCCACTTCACTTCTGTCATAACTTTAGTACTCATTACTTACGTCCAAACGCCTCAGCGATTTTCTTATCTGTATCGTATTGGCTTAGTGCATATACTGCCCAAATAGCAGCCGGCACCCAACCAATAATCGTGATCTGTAAAATCAGGCAAATAATGCCAGAAACAGGGCGCTTGATCGTAAAAAACACCAACCAAGGCAACAACAGCGCAATCACCAACCTCATAGCAATTCACCTCCTGTAATAGCTCAGCCGTTATTCTACTGTGCGAATCACTATCGCAGTAGCTCTGTATTAACGGTGAGTACAGAATTTCTATAAAACCCTACAGATTGTCCGTGAAATATACGCATTTATTGATGTGACACAAATCACCGCGTTATATAAGCCCCTACCATGAGGCTACATAACCTATTGTGCTATCGGGAGACAATTATGTATGAAAACAGGCCCAATCAAAGCATCTTGGATCAGTTGGTTGAATTACCAGCAGTAGGAAAACTGTTCAAGTCCAAGTCCATCGCTGAAACCGAACAAGTCATCGCCCAGGCGCTATCCGAACTTTACGGTGAAACCGTTAATGTGCGTATAGGCAGTTGTAACCTGCCCGCTTCAGACCGTTTTGCGGTACTAATTAAAGATCTCACCATTGAGGCATCACACGAAAATCGCCTCTAGCAAACAGCGTATAGCACTCCCTGATTAGTTGACAAAAGTCTGTTACATAGGCTATAGTTTATTTCTCTCGGGGCGTAGCGCAGCCTGGTAGCGCACTTGCATGGGGTGCAAGGGGTCGAAGGTTCAAATCCTTCCGTTCCGACCAAAGAATTCCCCAAGGTAGTACTGGTTCTTTAACGATTCAGAACACGCCTTTAAGGCAAAAAGCTATGGTAGCAATACCATGGCTTTTTCCGTTTTGGGCGACAGAAAATCAAATGCTTTGGTTAGCCTCCTCTACCCTAGAGATGACTAACCAAAGCAGGATGTAAAAACATCCCGCTTTGAGATACAGCTTACTGGTTAAGCGGCTGTATCAACCTTGATTCAGTAAGAGATTCATTGCGTCAACAATGAGGTTCATAAAACACTGATCAAGTTACTGCTGTTTGTCGGGAATTACCCGCCATCCCCGCGGTGGTTGTCTCACGACAATGGGCGCCCTCTGGGTGTCACATCGAAATGAGACAGCCCTTCGTAGGGTCGCCAGCCACATCTTCTCTTAACGCATACTCTACATGCCTGAAGATTGACTGGTTTTTCATAGGATTTACTTCTGCCCCTATGTAATCGGGCAGCCGGCCTACTCTGCACAAATCAATAACTCTATGCATGAGCCGGTATTCATCGACCAGGTTGTTAATGAGCATCCACTGGTAGTCAGTGTTCGATGCTATTATTCACTGCGAGTGAAAATTATGCAACTCCTACACTTATAACTAACAACTATAGTCGAATCCTATGAGCGATTTTCTACCTGTACGATTAGCGTGTGAGCTTGCTGGGGGGCTTGTTTACCTAGCCAAGCATCTCAACGTATCCCCCTCTATCGTCCACCGCTGGGCCACTGGCGCTCAAGAAGTCCCTATCATTCGGTGCGTGGAAATTGAGAAAATGACGAAAGGCACTGTGACTCGCCAAATGCTTCGTCCCAATGACTGGGATCAGATTTGGCCTGAGTTAATAAACTTAAATGTTTTCAAAAATGACAAATAATTCAGTCCCATTTTTAGAAAACCAGATTACATGCTAGATCAAAAAAATAGCCAACCCATCCACATTAGTTGTAAATATTAAGATTGATATCAACAATTCATGAGGTTGGTGGAGATAAACTCTAGCGATCCCATAATGGGGACGCGGAAAGGTATCTCGATTATCATAACTCTATTACTTCTATAAGCAGAAGAACAAAAAATAGCTCCTATGCTTACTTATTAAGCTTTTGAAAAGAGAATATATGTGTGTGCATCAATATGTATTGCAAGAGCCAATTGACTCAGTTGCAAATACTGCAGACATACATTTTACGAATCATCATGAATAAAGTACAAAGCATGCAACATATAGTGAGTAGAGTATGTATCTAAAAGACATGACAATCTCGCGTTTCAGATCTTGCGATAACGTCACAGTAAGTTTACGCCCAGACTTAACAGTTTTAGTTGGTGAGAATAACGGTGGAAAATCCAATGTCATAGACGCAATTCGATTACTAACTTTGCCATTAAGCGGGCGACGGGAACGTTATCCAGAGGATGAGGATATACGACGCCACTCAACGACACCCAACTTCCAAATTGAAGGTGTTTTTCAAGACCTAAGTGACACTCTAAAAGGACTACTAATTTCAGCAGTCCCAGACCCCAACAAGAACGAAGCCATCTTTGGCTATCGTTATGAGTCGCGTTCCGAACGTGCTCCACGCGGTAAAGTCACTTCTTGGGCTGGTCGCTTCGATACTAACGAACCAGAAGCCGGGTCATCTGAGTTAATTAGACATGTCTATCTACCTGCTTTACGAGATGCGCATCAAGCCCTGGGAACAAGTAGCGGTACACGTGTCATGGCACTACTGCGTAATTTTCTACCAAAAGATCAAGAAGAAAGCTTTCTCACCAACGTGAGGCGCGCCGATCAACGGCCCGATATTTTAAACACAATGAACGCAGAAATCGGTACTGCCTTAGGTTTATTGACTAATGGCGTCCGACCGCAAACTGCAGTATTGGACTTTAGTGAGGAGACTCTATTTGATATCGCTCGCGACTTAAGATTCCGTCTAGCCGACTCAGGCTTGATACCTGAAGACATCCGAGCCTCAGGTCTAGGCTACTCCAACCTACTATATATGGCCACAGTGGTAGTTGAGCTAGCCAAGGCCAAGGAGGCTGACCTCACGATTTTCCTCGTCGAAGAGCCTGAGGCACACCTACACCCTCAATTACAAGTACTGGTACTCGAATTTCTACTAGAACAAGCACGTCAATCAACGGATCGCGCCATTGAGTCTGGCAAGCCGGAAGGGCGTATCCAGATTATTGTGACAACCCACTCGCCAAATTTAACGGCATGGGTCTCTCCAATCCATCTAGTGGTCATGCGCTCGTGTCGTCGTGAGCAAAACGGAGTGGTAGTTTCAGAGTCGGTAAGCGTGCCTATTGCGGAAATAGGACTCAAACCAAAAACTTTGGACAAGATTAGTCGTTATCTAGACGTCACTCGCTCAGCACTGCTGTTCGGTAACAGGGCCATTCTAGTGGAAGGAATTGCAGAAGCTCTTCTGTTACCTATATTGGCACAGAAAATCGTTCTCGCCAACAATGCCGATCAATGGCTCCGTTTCAAGGGGGCCGTCATTGTGCCGATCGACGGTGTTGACTTCCGCCCCTACGTAGAGGTGCTGTTACGTCCACACAGAGAAGCACGTATAGCAGATCACCTCATTGTGGTCACAGACGCTGATCCTAGCGTGTTGGGAAATAGGAAGGTAGATCTAGAAAACCTAGCCACGAGATACGGCGCACCACAAGCACTAACCGTACTAACCAATCAACACACCTTAGAACACGAGATTTTTAGCGCTGGGAACGAGGCCTTTCTGAAGAAGGTTTTTCTTCGTCTACATCGTAACTCGCGTCGCGACTGGGAAAGTCGAATCGAGGGAGTAGAAGAACGAGACCGTCCTAATGCTTTTCTCAAATTAATTGAAGCAAAAAATACCCGAAAAGGCGATTTAGCCCAAGCAATGGCTTCATATATTGAAGCTAGCGAACCATTTATTGTACCGCCCTACCTCGCTGACGCAATCCGCGGTGCATCACAATTATGAGCGATTATCAAAGCCTGACAGAAGAACAGAAAGCATTCGTCGCTCACGTTGGCGGTACCTTCGTCCATGCATGTCCCGGCGCTGGAAAAACACATACGATTCTTGCACGCCTAGCAAGAATAGCCACTACATTACCACCACGCCATGGTGTTGCGATACTCTCGTTCACAAACTCAGCCGTAGATGAGTTTCGTAAACGCTGCCAAATAGCAGGACTCGACCAGCTCTTGAAACATCCTAGTTTTATGGGAACCCTTGATTCTTTCGTCAGACATTTCGTAGTCTTACCAAACTGTGTAGCGACAAGCACCATACGACCAATCATCCTAGATAGCTGGGACACTCTTGGTATTGAAATCAGGCTAGCTGGAGAATTCGCCTTTCGAGGTGATGCTGTAAGTTTAGACTTATTTGATCCTGAAACCAATATCATTGACCCAGAAAGAATCGAACATTCTGAATTAAAAAAACATGTGCGTTTGCACCAAACACGATACCAACGAGTTGCTGCAAACAAGCGACGTGGTTTATTGCAGGCAGGCTACATGAGCGCTCATGATGCCCGCACCCGAACGCTAGAGTTGATCCAGAACCCAGTAGTTGGAGGAGCCTTAGGTCGTTCATTAGCAGCTCGTTTCCACGAAATCATGGTGGACGAAGGACAGGACTGCAACCCTCTCGATCTGCAAATTCTCACCTGGCTTAAAGCATACGGTGTAAATATCACCTTTGTATGCGATCCAGATCAAGCTATTTACGAGTTTCGTAACAGCAATCCTGCGGGGATTCATGAATTCAAGGGAGCGTACCCTATTGAATCCCATCTAAAGTTAACCGGTAATTTTCGTAGTAGCCCGGTAATCTGCCGACTAGCAGCCACACTTAGAAATAGTGGCCAAGAAGATCAGTCTGTTGGTGACACTTCTACAGTAGAACACCCAATATGTCTTCTAGCATATAAAGGCCAAAGCCCAACTGCGGCAATAGGTCAGGCCTTCCTTGATAGTGTTACTGAATTTGGCTTAGATGCTAAAAATGCAATTATCTTGGCACACTCAGGAAAATTTGCGCAGCGAGCTGTTGGCGCAACTATTAATGATTCCAAAGGAAGCTCACGTATTGAATTACTGGCGCGGCAAGTAGCGGCGTTCTGGTCGCCAGCAGCAACAGCTCGATCCAGAGAGACCATACTTCAAGCTGCGGAGACAACATTACTGGATCTCATGGGATTACGCCAGCCTAATGAGCACTTATTGAGAACAGTAGAGCGGCTTGCTCTTGATCGTCGAGCACACCGAAGACAGGCACTGAGTCTACTTATGGGTCTTCCTAAGGAGTGCGAAGACAGCGATGCAGATCGGCTTGCGTGGATAGCTTCTGCGCATGAAACAGTCGAGCAGTTAGCACTTCCACTACCTACTGGTGTGACCGTGCGTAATTTTTTTCGTCGTCCAACCAGTGCTCAATGGTCAAAACACCTTCAAACCCCGACAGACTCCCCTCTCAAATGCGCGAAAATCCATGAAGTCAAAGGCCATGAGTTTGATGCCGTATGCCTCGTCATCCCCCCCAATCGTGCTCCCAAAAATCGAACTGAAGCTCTATTTTCATCTTGGGAAACTCTTGCCGATGCAGAAGCCAAGCGGGTACTTTATGTTGGGCTAACTCGCGCCAAGCAGCTCGGCGCACTTGCTGTACCAACTGCCTTCGCCGACCGTTGCATAGCAATCATGACAGCAGCTCAAGTTCCCTATGTAAGAAAAAACTTGTAGCCATTAAAACAATGTCACTTTAAGCTCCTTTCGCTAACTCTGAAATGCTTCGCTCACAGCCTAGATAAAAAATTAGGGCGTTAATATTTTCCTTTTCCTTCTCCCCCAAGTTTGTGCCGTCATCCTTGCCTCAATTGAAGACTCATACAGTTCCTGACTACTACACAGTAAGAATCAACATAAGCATTATGTCTAGAAAACGTTAGTTTTCCAGACTCTCTATATAGCCCCATATATGGGGCTATATTTTTACCTATCTGTGTCATAAACCCGTTGAACAATCAACGTCTATCAAACGTGCACCAATCAAGAGTATTTAGACACACTCCCTCACAGTGATACCTAAAGCCATAGAAACAGTTATCGCCATATTTTTTTCACTTGCCTACATCCCCCCTAGGGGGATAATATCAGCATATGAATAAATCACACACTCACGCCACACACCCTGCCCTCATCAAGCGTCTCAAGCGTGCAGAGGGTCACCTTCGACACGTCATTAGCATGATAGAGACTGAACAACCGTGTCTAAATATCGCTCAACAGCTCAGTGCCGTTGAAAGCGCTATCACAGCCGCTAAACGAGTACTTATTCATGACCATATTGACCACTGTTTAAATCACGACACTGCTCAAGTTCTTGAAGAAATGAAAGCCCTCTCTAAATTACTGTAAGACCTTCCTCCTATGCTCAGCATTCTAAAAAACCGGTCCTATCGCCACCTGCTGGCAGCCCAAGTAATTGCTCTGCTTGGTACAGGCTTAATGACTGTTGCTTTAGCTCTGCTTGCATACGAACTTGCAGGTGAAAGTGCGGGAACTGTTCTAGGCACTGCATTTGCAATTAAGATGATTGCATATGTAGGCATCTCTCCTATCGCCCAAGCCTTTGCTAACCACCTACCACGTCGCACTTTGCTAGTGCTTCTAGATTTGGTACGTGCAAGTGTTGCCTTATGCCTTCCATTCGTAACAGAAACATGGCAGATCTATGTATTAATCTTTCTGCTGCAGTCTGCATCAGCAGGTTTTACACCAGCATTCCAAGCAACCATTCCTGACATACTGCCTAATGAAGAAGACTATACAAAAGCATTATCACTATCCAGACTGGCCTACGACATAGAGAGTCTAGTCTCACCGGTCATAGCCGCAGCACTACTGACTGTTATTAGCTTTGAGAACCTTTTTGCTGGTACAGGTATTGGCTTTCTACTCTCTGCTGCGCTTGTTATTAGCGTCACTCTCCCATCGCCCATCGCCCAACAACGCAGGAGCATATGGGAACGGACCACCAGGGGCTTTCAGCTTTACCTAGCAACCCCTCGGCTACGCGGATTACTTTCCATAAACCTCGCTGTTGCTGCTGCTGGTGCAATCGTTATTATCAATACTGTAGTCATTGTGAAAGCAAATATGGGGCTTAGCCAAACTGAAGTTGCATGGGCTCTGGCCGCCTTCGGCGGTGGCTCTATGCTTGCTGCATTTTCTCTGCCGCCGCTGCTAGAAAAGGTGAGCGACCGTACTGTTATGCTTGCAGGTGTATCCCTACTCACTGCAGGTACCCTAGCAGGTGCCATCACGTCCAGCTACGCGCATCTAGTCATCATATGGTTCATCATCGGCGTAGGTTATAGTACTGCTCAAACGCCTTCAGGCCGTCTATTGCGTAGATCCTCCCACCCCGAAGATCGTCCCGCTCTTTTTGCTGCCCAATTCGCGCTATCTCATGCATGCTGGCTTGTCTGCTATCCCCTAGTAGGGATACTAGGCGCTGCACTAGGTATGCCTACTACTTTTATCATCATGTCGATGATGACATTGCTCTCCATCTTTCTAACAGTCAAACTCTGGCCCGCTGGTGATCCTTCCGATTTAGTACATACGCACCCAGAGTTACCTCACGACCATCCTCATCTACGCCAACACTCTCAAGATGGCCAACACAAGCACACTCTGATCATTGATGACTTGCATCGCCACTGGCCCTAAGCCCATCCAAGAACATTTTTTAGAATAAAAAACGCAGGCAATCACTCGATTAGGGGATATAATAATCCCCCTAGGGTGGATGTATAAATTCTCATCCATGCCTTTGCATCAACCCGTAGTCAGGCTTAGAAAAACATGTTTAATTGGTTTTACAAACCAACTTTTAGATTGTTTTCAGTATTTTTAATTATACTGAGCCTACTCGCCGTGCCCTCGGTTGGTCAAACCAACTCTCATAATCCTCTCGCATTAGCTTTTGCCGAAAAACAAAGGCACTCTGAACTTGCTGCTACAGCAGCCAGTGAAGAAACCCACACGCATGAGGTAGGCCTCAACGAAGAGACATACTCCGGGCATCAGCATGGACATAACCCTGCTGACCATTCTCATGAAACCAAAAGTTTTGCGGCAGAATTTTGCTACATAACTAAAAGCACACCTCAGCTTTGGGTATTAGCTCCCGCACAAGCTAAACCTATAAATCTTAACGCGCCTCTTGAGCGCCCTCCCAAACTGCTCTCCTAGTTCCATAGCTAGATCACTTATTGATCAAACTCTATAACTACTGGAGAACACATGTTCAACCCCTCCTTGTGGGGATGGATTCGCACGCCTATCACCAAGCGAATAACCATCTCTGTATGCCTTACGCTGCTATTTTTGTTTATCTTCCCCAAGCTGGCTCTTGCCCATGCCGTAGCTGAAGGTGACAAAGGTTATATTCAGGAAATCACTGGCGTAAATATCTTGCCCTTCATCTATCTAGGTGCAAAACATATGGTGACAGGATACGACCACATCCTGTTCTTGCTTGGCGTCATTTTTTTCCTATATCGCATGAAGCACATAGGCTTATATGTAAGCTTGTTTGCGATAGGCCACTCTACAACCATGCTGCTAGGCGTGTATTTCAACATAGGAATCAATAGCTACATCATCGACGCCATAATAGGTTTCTCCGTGGTGTACAAGGCCTTAGACAATATGGGTGCCTACCAAAGGTGGTTTGGTTTTCAACCAAACACAAAGGTGGCAACACTGATTTTTGGTTTCTTCCACGGATTTGGGTTATCAACAAAAATCATCGAATACAACATCTCGCCTGATGGCCTAGTCCCTAACCTACTTGCATTTAATGTCGGCGTCGAAATTGGCCAGTTACTTGCCTTAGGTGCCATTCTTATTGTTATGAGCTATTGGCGGCGTACACCAAGCTTTTGGCATCACGCCTACACAGCTAACGTCATGATGATGTGCGCTGGTTTTACTCTAATTGGCTACCAAGTCACTGGTTATTTTGTTTCGTAAAAGGTTCTTTATGTACAACTCAGATCTTCCATCACGCGCCGAACTCCCAACTTCTCAACAGTTAAGAAAGTCTACTTTTATCGCTGCCATAGCATCATTAGTGATCCTCATAACTGTTGTCTTGCCCTCTGAATACTCAATCGATCCTACAGGTATAGGACGTGCTATGGGGCTCACTCAAATGGGGGAAATTAAAGCGCAGTTAGCTGAGGAAGCTGCTGCAGATGCCAAAGCTGCTGCTATGCCTCTCTCCCAACCACAAGTAGTTACTCAGCCAACTCCGATACAACAACCCACTCCTATAGCGGCTAACCCTCCTGCTATCGCTCCATCCAACATTAACCCTGCGCTACAGAACCGAACAGACCAACTTAGTATCACCCTCGCACCAGGACAAGGCACAGAAGTCAAAATGGTTATGAAAGCAGGTGCACAGGCCAACTTCTCATGGACTGCAAATGGTTCCATTCTTAACTATGACACTCATGGTGATGGCGGCGGCCAATCTGTCTCTTACGAGAAAGGTAGAGGTGTAGCATCAGACAATGGGACGCTTGTGGCAGCCTTCGATGGCAACCATGGCTGGTTTTGGCGCAATCGAACCGAGCAAGACGTTACCGTTACGCTAAACACTCAAGGTGATTATGTTGAGCTCAATCATATAAAATAATTTAGCAAAAACAGCTTGCCTCTATGCACGCAACTTTCAGCCCCTCAAATGGGGCTGTTGTGACTCTGTTCGTTCAATGACACCCTCAAAGTGGATTAATTCATCACCGTAGAAAACCGACTTCAAATTGCGCTACTGCTCGATGCACCACTGCTTGACCGTCACAGTCAGCCCATGTTCGGGATTCCAGCAAGCATCGACAGCAAGATTGAACCCATCGTCGTTGTCTACATAAAGACTGCAGGTTTTGCCAAGCAACTTCCAGATGTCGCCAGGACCGCTGATTTTTGATTGTGGTTACGTCAAAGTCGAATAACGTCTGAGCCACACTGACCGTGAAGCACATCATGCCTCCACGGCCCCCACGTACTGACCAACTTACAGTTGGCTGCGACTGACTTCCAGATATCTGAACATTCTCGTTAGTTCCCTTCCAAGAGCCACCCTTTTCCAGCCTATCGAAAACGCTTATAGCAATATTATTGTGCCAAGAAAGACTGACAAATGAAGACGCAGGAAAGTGAGATAGCCGCTGCGCTTCGCTAAGCATGACATCGTCAGTGTCTCGGCTAACCACTGCCACAACAGCATCACACCCTATGTCCTTGTCTAGATATAGAGCCGTTGATGGCTGCTTCTCAGTAGTGAGCACACGGGATGCCCGGAAAGAAGAAGAAAGCGATACAGCACTTAACGCAATTGATTAATCGCCACATTAACGTGGTGGGCATGGTGTATGGCTGCTAACCCCGAACAGCAGACAACACCTCAAGAGGAAATTTCTCGTGTGTTGCAAGGCGTGCTGCCTACGTACGATCGACTAGCCGCCCCCCCCTACCTTACACAAACCATAGAAGAGACTATACGTCTGTATCCTGCTGCACCGTTACTCATGACACGCCGCGCTGTGCCACCTTTGAGCTTAGGGCCATAGCATTTTCCTGCTCGCACTCTTTTTATGATTCCACTGCAGCATATTCAAACGGATGAGAAATGGTATAGCGACCCGCAGAAATTCTGCCCTGCGCATTTTGCTAAAGATCACAACAATGCACCGCGTGGCGCATACGCCCCATTTGGTATGGGACCACGTGTGTGCCTAGGACAGCATCTAGCAGTAGCAGAAATTAGAGCGGTCGCCACGATAATCTTGCAGCGCTGCACGTTCTCTATCCCCCCTACTACGAAGCCTCCAAAACCGACTCTTCGCGTCACGCTACGGCCTGATTCTCCTTTGCGCCTTACGCTTAGGCCTTATAACAAGCCCTAGGATGTGAGCGATTCGTCTAAAAGCATTTGGCTCATAAATAAGAGAGCTAAGGGTGTGAATACACGCACCCTCTTGTTATGCTAAAAACGCCTCCCACAAAAAAGGACTTAGCGCTTTGCAGCGTTAAGTCCTTTTTTTCAACCAGCATCAACTACGTCTTAAACCTTAGGGTTGCATTGCCTAATCACTCTGCCACAACACCATCGTATACAACTACTTGCTCAATATACTCTGTCATGAACGCTTTCATGGCCACGTGCGCTGGGCTTACCTGATAGCGATCATGTGCTTCCGGGTCAATAAATGAAGAGCTGGTTGCATGCGTAAATCCTTGGGAACGATCAGAAATGTTCTCACCAAAGTGATACAGCAATACGCCATCACACTCATTTTTTACACGTTGAACATACTGCTGAACCCTACTGAAGAAGTGTGCATCCACACGATCATTCAGCTTCATCATGACTAGATGCTGAAACATAAAAACTCCTACGACACGAATCACTCAATTCATTACATCTGTGCCAACAAGCCGCCATCAATAGCGAGCAAGTGGCCATTCACAAAGCTGCCCGCACGCGACGCCAGATACACCACGGCTGGAGCAATATCTTCGGGTTGTGCCCAACGCCCCAACGGTACAGAGTCGTGCAAGAAGTCGTTAAACTGATCACGCTCTTGTAGTGCTACGGTGAATTTTGTACGTACAAAGCCTGGAGCCAACGCATTGGTGGTTATTCCTTTGCCACCATACTCCACGGCCAAAGAGCGCGTGAATGAAGCTAATGCTCCTTTTGCGGCCGCATAGGCCGAGATGCCTGGCATGCTTGCTAAGGCAGCAACTGACGACATCAGAATAATCCTGCCATCCCCTTTCTCGATCATATTCGGCAGCACAGCACGCGCACAGTTAAACGCGCCATTCACGTGCACATTAAAGAGCGACTGCCACATTTCTGGGGGTTGCTCCACCACAGGCATGCGACTTTGATTACCGGCATTGCTGACCAGCACATCGGGTTGCCAGCCATCCTGGGCCAAATGCGCAACCGCTGCATTCACCGAGTTGGCGTCCGAGACATCAAACGCCTTACCGCACGCCGCAATGCCTTGTGCGTTCAGTTTCTCTACCGCCTCGGTACACAATGCCTCGGACAAGTCATTCACAATAATGCGAGCGCCTGCCTGACCAAGAGCGCAAGCAATGGAGTAGCCCAAACCTGATGCTGCTCCGGTAATCAGCGCTGTGCGCCCTTCTAACCCAAACGTCGCTGTTAAATAATCAGCCGCCATTTCTTGGCTCCTCAAAGTAATTATTATCTGTAAATAAAAAGACGGGCTTAGCGCAATGTCTGTACACCAGCACAAATATTCATGCACTGACCGGTAATGCTACGACCCGCTCGGGATGCTAAAAACAAGGTTGTTTCTGCAATATCTGCGGTGGGCACCATGCGCTGCAACGAGACGTGTGATAACACCTCTGCTTGCATTGCCTCGTCAGATATACCTCGCGTCCGTGCTTTAGCGGCTACCACCTCTTTCACGCGTTCGCTTTCAACAATTCCCGGTAAGATTGCGTTCACTGTAATGTCGTATTCGCCTAGCTCTATGGCCAAACTTTGCATCAAGCCGATGACTGCCCACTTAGATGCTGCATAGGGTGTACGTAAGGGGTAACCCAGCCTACCCGCTACTGAACTTAGGTTAATAATGGCTGCCCTGCTTGATGCCTGTAAGGCAGGCATTGCGCGGCGTATGCACAGAAATTGCCCCCGTACATTCACTGCCATCACACGGTCCCAATCCTCAACCGACACCTCAGCAATACCTGCTGTTGGGCCTGCAATACCGGCGTTATTCACCAGCACATCCAAGCCCCCTAGTTCCGCCAGAGCGTGGGTAAACCACGCATCTACCTGTGCTGCGTCGGATACATCCGCCTTGAATATGCCTATACCCGCTAGATCAGCCTGAGCGGTGTGCAACATTTCTTCTGAAACATCACAAATATGAACCTGTGCACCAGCCTCCACAAAGGCTCTGGCAATCGCAAGACCAATACCTGAAGCACCGGCGGAAATCATTACTCGGCAACCTGCCAAATCCTTTTGCATGGTGATAGTTTCCTTAAACCAAAAACGTTCCAAGCCCTACGCCTTGATGACTACAAGTCATAAGGCTTGGTGTATGACTTACCCCATGATCCATTTAAGGGGGGTCAAGATCAGTTGAGGAAAGAGGATCAACATCAGCAACGTGATGCACTGCGTCAATAGAAAAGGCCATACCCCCACAATCAGTTCAATCATCCTTGAACGCGTTACCCCAGCCACAACGTTCAGTACGGCGCCCACTGGTGGAGTAATCAAGCCAATAGAACATGCCAGCATGAAGACTATGCCGAAGTACACAGGGTCTATACCCGCAGCAACAATAGAAGGCAGTAATACCGGGATCAGAATCAAAATGATGGGAATCATGTCCATCGCTGTACCAATCACCAATACTAAGCCTGCAATCACCAGCATGAGCAACGTAGGTGAGTCTTTAAAAGGCTCAACAATTTCAGTCACTTGCTGTGGTAAACCAGCAATAGTAATCATCCAACCGGAGACCAATGCGGCGGCAACCATAAACATCACCATGGCACTCATCTTGGCGGACTCTAAAAACACCGAATACAGGTCAGGTAAACGCAGCTCACGATACACGCAGGTAGCAATCACCAACGCATATACGGCAGCCACAACCCCTGCCTCTGTAGGTGTGAACACACCAAAGCGTAGGCCCACGATAATAATGACCGGCAACAGCAACGCCCAAAAGCTTTCGCGTACGGTTTTCAGCACCTCGCTAGACTTCACACGGGGCAATGGCTGAACCTGCTCTTTACGCGACAGCAACCACCATGTCACGCACAACGACAACCCCATCAAAATGCCCGGGAAAATACCGGCCATAAACAGACGTGTGATCGAGATATTTCCTGTCACACCAATAATCACCAGCCCAATAGAGGGAGGAATCACCAGTGCAATAATCCCTGACGATGCTACAAGCCCACCAGATCGGCCTCTTGAATGACCTGCTTTCATCATCATGGGCACCAACAGTGCTGACAATGCTGCTGCATCAGCCGCCGCAGAACCAGACAAGCTTGCCAAGACGCAGGCCGCCAAGATAGTGACGTAGCCAAGCCCGCCCTTAATGTGCCCTACCAAGGCGAGCGCCAGATCGACAATACGTCGTGATAGACCACCCGCATTCATAATGGCACCCGCCAGCATGAAAAATGGCACGGCCATCAATGGAAAACTGTCTGCACCATTGAGCAAGTTCTGGGCCACAATTTGCGCATCAAAAAAATCCAGCTGATACATCATGGCAACACCAGTCAATATCAGTGCATAGGCTACCGGCAAGCCAATCGCCAAGCTACCAAACAGCACAGCAATAAATATCACTAAAGTCATTATTCGGCCCTCGTCTGCGTAGTACTGACGATAGTGTCAATCGCCTCTGCCGGTGTTTTCACGAGCACATAAAGCTGATGCAGCAAAATGCCTCCCGTTGATACCGCAAACACCACCCCTACCCCAAAGAACCAGGCTTGGGAAAAGCCCGTTGCTGGCGCAGTCGCCCCCATATTCAGCATGGTCTGCTCATAGCTACCTACTAGAATCAGCCATGTCGCATATAACATCAGTAAAGTGGCAAGGATTAAGCACGCCTTGCGAGCCGTTGGTTTTAAGGCCTGAATGACGATATCCACCCCTAAGTGAGCGCGTTCATGCAGGACCAAAATGGACCCAAGAAAGGTTAGCCATACAAAGCACCATCGTGACAGCTCCTCAGAGACCGGAAGCCCACTATTGAAGGCATAGCGCATTACAACGTTTGAAAACACCATGACCACCATGGCAGCCAAACATGTGACAATAATTATTTTTAATAGCCTGAAATAGGCTTGAACGATTTTTGACATCTCTGATGTCCTTCATTAATGACGCAAGTGCGCCGTCATACTGAGGCGTGAGACAGCACGCTGAAGCAGCGAGGGGTTGATAAGTGACACCCCTCGCCATGCCTCATTACTGTTTAGCTCGTACCTGCTGAATTTCTGCAAAGACTTGATCCACTAATTCAGCACCTAACTCAGCTTTGTACTTTTCAGTCACCGCTTCCGTAGCAGCCACCATACGAGCACGCTCTTCCGGCGTAATGGTGTTGAACTCTAGACCAGATGCAATCAGCTCTTGCACAACGTCTTTCTCCATCTCACGGCTCACTTGGCGGTGGTAGGCTTGGGACTCGGTGCAGGCTTCACGCAAGATGGTCTGTTCATCGCTACTTAAGCGATCCCAAAAACGCTTACTTGCCATCACTACTGCTGGTAAGTACACATGCTGGGTTTCAGTTAAGTACTTCTGGATTTCTTGGTAACCACTACTTTGGGTCACTAAGTAAGCACTTTCCTGACCATCAATGGCTTTAGTTTCCAGCGCAGTATAGGTTTCTGGGTACGGCAATGGCAGCGGATTCGCACCTAATGCTTTGAAGGTATCCAGATAAATACTGTTCTGCAGAGCACGCAGCTTTAAGCCTTGAAAATCCTCAAGTGTTTTGATGGGGTGTTTGCTGTTGGTGACTTGTCTAAAGCCGTAATCCCAGTAACACAGCCCTACCAAGTTCTTGTCTTCGAACTTCTCCAGCAACCCACTGCCTACCGGGCCATCAATCACCGCATCGGCCTCTTCTACCGTCTGAAACAAAAAGGGCAAATCAAACACACCCAATTCTTTGACGTTATTAGCCGCACCCGCTGTAGAAACCACGGTCAGTTCGATGGTTCCCCCCTGTGCTGAGGACATGGCCTGGATTTCATTGCCCAACTGAGCGTCGGCATAACCCGTCACCTTAAATTTACCGTCTGTGTTTTTATCAACAATCTCGATAAATTTCTTTGTGGCCAGACCAATAGGGTTAGTCTGACTGACTGGGTAACTGAATTTCATACGACGTTCTTGAACGTCCGCCGCCGCTACCTGATAGGACAAACCGGCCAGCAATGCTGCTGCAGTGTACGTAGCAACTGTCTTCATTTTGAATGACATGTTATGTCTCCTCTATGCTTTTTCTATGCGTGTAGATGATGAACGTGCAAGACGCGTTATTTCAGTTCTTGACCCGCTAATGGGCCTTCAAGAAACTTGTTAGGTTTGAGAAAAAATGACAGTACGAGTGCACCATTAGGCGAACGTGCAATATGCCTATTCCCTTTTGGACGCCAAACGTAGTTACCTTCACATACCTCCCCTTCGTCATCCACAATACTTCCGCTTAATACGTAGGTTTGTTCAATCTCTACGTGCTCATGCAATGGAAGCTCGGTGCCGGGTTGCCATCTAAACAATGCCGTTAACAGCCCTGTTTCTGGCACATCCAGCAAAATTTTCATATCAATGCCCGGTGTAGGCGTCGCCTTCCAAGGCAGCTCTTCTACATTCACATAGCGAGAGGCGAGCTCCCCACTCGCAAACGGTAAAAGGTCTTTAGGTATAGTCATAAAAGTCTCCTCGATCAGTGCTGAAACACGCGTATGCCAGCCTCAAGCCACGATGGTGTTAGTAAGTGTGCCGATATGTTGAACCGATGCTGACACTACATCGCCCACGTCCAAACAACGGGGTGGGTTCTGTGCAAAGCCAACGCCTTTAGGTGTTCCAGTCGCAATCACGTCACCGGGCTCCAATGTCATTCCTGCTGAAAGCTGCTCAATAATGGTTTGCACGCTGAAAATCATGGAAGCCGTGTTATCACTTTGTCTAAGCTCTCCATTCACGGTTAGCGAAATAGTTAGATCGTTGGCATTTTCTATTGCTGAGTGATGCACCACCACTGGACCCATTGGGCATGTAGTGTCTAGGCTTTTACCCTTTAACCACTGGCCATGGAGTTGCTGTAAGTTACGCGCTGTCACGTCATTGACGATGGTGTAGCCAAATACGTATTGAAGTGCGTCTTCTCGCGAGATATTTGAACCGCGACGCCCTATCACAATGGCTAGCTCAACTTCGTAGTCCAAACTATTTGTCAGGTCAGCATGACGCAAGACATTCGCACCATGCCCAACCACAGCACTAGGTGGTTTAGAGAAAAACTCTATAGCTTTAGGAAACTCTTCAGCTGGCCTACCGCGGGCAAGATTGCCTTCGATAATGTGTTCTCTATAGTTGCGTCCCACACAGAAGACATTTTTAGTCATCTGCAAAGGCGGAAGCAGCTCAACGTCATCCAGTGACGGTAAATCTTGCTCTGCAATATGATGTGCTTGCAGACAAGCGCTTATGCGAGCTAAGGCTTCATCGCCCAAACAAATCAGTTGATTCACGTTCACAGGAATGAACGCCAACCCATGATCTGGATTTGTGGCCAGCAGCGTGCTCAGATCTATTACCTTTGCAGCGTCAGTCAACACGCCAAGGCGAGGCTGCCCATGGTCAGTAAAACTTAAGAATTTCATACCGTACTCAAATATGGGTTGTTACGTAACGGGCGTAACGAGGCAAAACGCCTTATGCGCCTGTAAAGGATTTTCTAAATGCCACATGCAACTCACGTACGTGCTCTTTAGCTAGACTTTCCGCTAAGTCCGCATCACGTCGTTGGATGGCGTCAATAATGGCCAAATGCTCGCGTAAAGAATCGCTACAACGATGTAGGCGCTTAATGGTTTGTCGTCTATAAGTGGTTTGACGGTGACCAAATGCCGCCCATACACGCTCCAGTAACAGATTATTGGCAAGAGTGATGATCTCTTTATGGAAAGCCACATTGGCCTGTGCGTATGCTTCAGCAGAAAACTCCGACTCATCAATATTCACAAACGGTTCGAAAATTGCATAAAGCCGTTCAACATCGCGCTGCGATGCATTCAGTGCAGCTTCACGTGTGGCAAAACCTTCCAATACTTCGCGCAGTTGCAACCACTCAATGTATTCCTCATCCGTCACTGGACTGAGCAACGCACCGCGACCTGGTCGCAGGCTTACCATGCCTGTGCTTTCAAGTCGGATTAAGGCCTCACGCACCGGTGTACGACTAACGCCCAGCTGATTAGCCAGATCTTCTTCTCTGAGTCGAACTGGCTCAGTAAGGTCTGACATCATGTCGCGCAATAACGCACTGACATCTTCGTATACGGACTGTCCCGTAAGAGGTTTTTGTGTGCTATCCATCGTTTTGTATACAAAATATAAATAATGTACATGAAGTGTAGTTTTGTATTTATTTAGAAACTACTAGGGAATGTACGGATCACCCCAAAAAAGCAGAAAAAAAGCCCGTAGCGCCGCTAGCACTACGAGCCTTTACAGCAACGTCAGCCAAAATTCTTATGTGTGCAGCCACACACCGTGTTTACTGCGTAGGCAAAACCACACTATTTGCCCTTTCTTCTCGCCCGCGCACACCTCGCTGCCATCGTGCTGCGTATACGCCTATACCCAATCAACACCCCCGTTGCACTGGCTAGCAATCCACCCACGCTCAGCACGATCAACACTACATCGCGTAGCGTTGCAAACCGCAGCATTGCCGGTAAATCCCAGCTATGCAGCAACTCAAACCACCACCGGCCTGAACGTTGATGCTTATCCATGATGCTTTCTATTGCGCCCGTACGTGAGTCTAGGTGTACCCAGTTGCTGTCCGGATCCGCAAACTGAATGCGCAAAATAGGCAGTGGTTTTTCTCGTGCGCCACGCATAGCTTGCGGTGCTCTGGCGTAGTAATAGGTGTCGTATTGTTCTAACCGTTGAACAGACACTATAGGGGAATCAAATATATGCTTGGCTGCTGCCAGCAATTGATGCTCGTCTATGTGGTGAGCAACCGTTGACGGCAATCCCTCTACTGCAGGCATAACTACAGGGAGGTTGTCGGCTGTACGCCCAATCAAATACGGGTGGCTGTCTATCAGTACCCACTGTATTTCTCGTAGGCTATCTGGTGTCATCGCAGCAATAAAGTCTTGTGCGGTTTTATCAAACCACGCAGCGCTTAAGGCTTTGCCTTGGTAGGCAGCTTTATTGGCAACTTGGCCTGGTGAAAACACACCAAATGGGTTCATGGAAAGTAATCCGCTCACTATCCACGTTAAAGTCACACCACAAAACAATAAACCAGCAATATGATGCCAGCGCATTGCTCTGGAGGGATACGGTGTTCGCGCACCCGAGCGGTAAGGTTTACGAAAACGCCAACGCCATATGCCTACTACCGTACCCGCTATAGTGCTCACCACCGCCACTGCTGAAAGCACCACCACTAGCCAGTGCCAGATAGGGTCAGGCGTAGGCCCTCTAAACATGTATAGCCAATGCAGCCATGCTCCTACGTAGTTCCAACTACGTGTGTGAGCGTCCGCAAGCAACACTATTTCCCCCGTGCGGGACGAGACATAGACCACGGTATCGGCGGCATCATTTGCCCGCACCTTATGCAAGGGCCGATGCGGGTGTAATGCACCTGATCGTGTCCAAATATCTGCTTCAACCAAGGCTTCATACGTGGGTGAGCTGCCCTGTAGATAGTGAGCAACGGAGTCTAGCGCCTGTTCTTCACCTATAAGCGCTAACAAGGTACCTGATTGCGCATCTACCGCATAAACGTTTGCTCCCTGCACGATCTGATATTGCGGCTTCCCTCCTACTGCAACGATGCGCACACTACTCACGGTGCCATCTGTGTGCGGTACTGCATCTAACGCCGTATGCAGTGACACACAGCACGACGCTTGCCTCAAAGGCTGCAGTCTAGCCATGTGCTCCCAAGGATACAGCTTGGGATACCCCACAAACAGCATGACTATGCCGCTAAAAAACCAAAGCACCATAAGGATGGCAACCGCCACCCCACTCCAACGGTGCAACCAATACACAAAACCCTTTGGGTTACGTAGCCGCATTCTTAGCCCCTAGAATGCTGCACGCAATGTGAGCTCGTATGTTCTAGGAGCACCTGCGTAATAGTAGGAAATACTGTTGGTGCCTACGGCGTAGGTTTCATTGGTTAGATTGCGTACACGCCCCACTAACGTCAGGCTGGAATTCAGCTTATACGACACGCCCACATCCAATAACGTGTAGGCTGGGACGTAGTAGGTGTTGGCCACATTGCCATACACCTTACTCACATGACGTACCGCTGCACTGGCGGTCCATTGCGGCAGAAAGTCGTAATCTACCCATAGGTTGGCCACAACGTTAGGCACATTTACAGGCCTTTTCCCCGCCATAGACACAATCTCGTTGCCCACTTTTTGGTTAAACGTGTCGTATTGAGCATCTACGTAAGCAAGATTGGCCTGTAACCTCAACGCGGAAATGGGCTGCATACCCACGGAAAGCTCTACACCTCGTGAAGACTGCTTACCCGCTTGAATGGTTGTACGTGGGTTTTGTGGATCAGGGGTAGCTACATTTTTACGTTGGATTTCATACGCGGCTAACCCTACGGTGACACGGTCATCCCAAAAGCTAAACCGCCCCCCTACTTCAACTTGCTTACCCGTACTAAGCTTCGCGTTATCATTAAGATTGGCGTAGCTGGTAGTGGTTAAACCACCCGCAGGTGCATCGGCTGATGTGGCGTATTGCGCGTAAAGATTAATACCTGGCGCAGGGTCCCACACTAGCCCTACTCGCCCAGTGGTCGCCGAGTAACTACGCCCAAAATGCGCAGGGTTCGTCACAGTCACTGTGCGGTAGTTATTCAGATCCAGTTTCAAACGCTCATAGCGTAAGGCGGTAATTAACTGTAGGTTAGGCAACAGCTCGGTGCGGTTTTCCGCTGATACAGCTATCGTGCGCAACCGAGTACGTCTATCTCGTTGAAAACTGTCGTACATACCCGGTATATCGAAGAAATCCTCTACGTCAAAATCATAGGGGTCCACGATGCTCTCGTAGGTCGCACTACTGGGAAAATTAGTCCGGTAGCTCATACTGGCATCCAACGCGAAGGCCCAATCACTTTTTAGTTGGCCTAGATTGCCGTTATAGGTGGCTACCATTCTATTGCCATACAGTTGATGTTCATGCCGCTGTAGATAGGGGCCACTACGTATCACAGCACTATTATCTGGCGTGTAGTTATAGTTTTCTAGATTACGAAAATCACGCCTCGCGTCATACCAATACGCCGTGTTTTGAAATTTCCACGCATCTGAAACAGTGTAATCAACGATGGACCGCAACCACTGCACACGCTGTTCGTAGCGAGCATCACGACTGTTGTAATTCTTATAGCGCGTTTTGCGATCTATTTTGAGTTCGCCTACCTTGGGATTCAATACGGGTGTACCGAAGTAAGGGCTACGCTCTACTTCTGTTTGATATTCATAAGCCAACGTGTGCGATAGCCTAGGGGTGAAATCTGACAACAGCGATAACGCCACTTGATTGGCACGTGCTGCATTCCTATCCACCCAACCATCTCCTGCTCGGTGTAACGCATCAATACGCACATAATGCGCAGGCCCACCCTCTTGACCGCTTAGCTGTTTATTCAGCCCTATGCCTACACTGCGTAAGCCATACGACCCTACTCGCAACTGTGCGTCATAGAAATCATCCCTCTGGGCTAGCTTGCTAATGTAGTTAATGGTGCCGCCTACTGCCCCAGCCCCATACAAAAAGCCTGATGGCCCGCCCATAACCTCTACGCGGTCATAGATCCAGCTATCTACAGGACGTGTAGCTTGGCTGGTATCTTGAAGATTAATGCCGTTATACAAAACGGCTACTTGGCCAGAAGTAAAGCCCCTGTAGCTGACATTTATCGCACCAGGGGGCGACGACGCACTGATACCCGGTACGCCACGCAACATTTCTTGGGTATTGTCAGCCCCACGCTGTTCAATGGTTTCTCGGTCTATCACCGTCACTGTTGCGGGTGTTTCGCTGATGCTTAATCCTAATCGACTCGCCGTTGAAGTAATCGCCTGAAAATCCACAGGCCCATTCGCTACATGTGTTTGTAAGCCACGTACCTGTATAGGGGCCAGTGTGGATGCCTGCACTCCTTGATCCGCATTAGGTGGATGTTCTGAGGTAGCCGCATAAACAGCCGCTACCGGACACGAAGCCAGCATCGCCGCCGTGCCAATTTGATGAATATATCTTTGCATGTTGTAGCCAACGCAGGGATGCACCACAAGATGGTGTCATCCAGTATGAAATAGACATAGCCACGCCTACGCCAGTTGCTCACCCTCAAGGACGAACAGCACACGCGTAAAACACGGATACATCACAACCTGACAGCCACGTTTTCTCTAGCGTTGGCAGTACGCCAAGCGTGCCCCAACAACCGCTGATGGCACAAAAACGTAGGCTGCACAAAATGTGCAACGTTAGCGAACAACAGGGGGAGCTCTAGAACCTAAAGGAGGCCCTTGAGTAAGAAGAATAGGAGCCTGTATCTGCTCAGCACGCACCAACAGCGGTGACTGCCGCAATACAGGCTTAGGCTGCACTACGCCCTCAGGTGGCGTCATCGTTGCTTGCAGCGACAACACACCAAACACACAATCCATGTCGCCACTTGCTGACGACGAGTCATCATGACCTGATTCGGGAGCAAAACGCAGTGTGCTTACTGCGCCATCAGCCGTACAAAAAGTCAGTGCCAACTGCCCGTTTTGAGCAGCTGCTGCATCGGGCATATAGCCTGCAGGCACTAGCCCTCGCGCCACAATCGCAAGCAGTAGCAGCCACAGCAACGAACGTTGCGTGACCCAACTTAGGTTTTGCGAGAGACGGGGAAGGAAAAACATGCCACCAATTATATAGCTTTAGCTAACAACAACCGTATACCAGCATAACCAAATGCTATCGCCAGCACACCCTCAATCCAACGGCGTGCTTTTAAATACGAACGAATCATAGGTGCTGTAGAAAACACCATGGCATACCCCCCAAACACCACTACACTTAACATCGCGCAACCCAAGACTATCGCCAGCAATGTAGTAGTGGGAGAGTCCGGTCTAAGCCCTAGAGACATAATTGCTATCCATGCCAATACCGCTTTAGGATTGGTCAGATGAAGTAAAAGACCTCGTCTATAAATTTGCCACTTATTGGCAGGTAATCGGGCCACTACCGAGGAAGGCATTTTGGCGCTGAGTGCAGACTTTGCGGCTTTGTAAGCCAAATACAGCAGGTACAGACCACCCGCTATTTTGATGACGAACAGTGCATTAGCATAGGTAGCAAGTATTGCTGAAATCCCTGTAGCCGCCATCACCGCCCAAAACAAACTGCCAGTGATCACACCGAACGCCAATAGCAAAGCAGAGCCTCGGCCTTGGCTCATCGCTATCCCCATGATGGCCATATTACTGGGCCCTGGGCTTGCTGTTGCAATCACATAGGCCGTATAAACCATCAAAAGCTGCTGTAGGTGTTCCATAATATGAACCTTTGGTTATCTGCTAGGCAGAGTCGTTGGATTCCGAGCATATCACCAAAATAGCACTGTAACGATGCGCTTTTCACCTACTGTTCATGCTTTATGCTCTGCTATATAACTAGACCATGCAGCTCCATACCTGATCGCATTCCTGCTACTCGCTTGGTTTTTGAATTAGGGCAATAACCCAAAACAACGAATATGAAAATCAGAGCAGCCATACCTCAAGACAGCGATGCAATAAGCCTCTTGGCTTATGAATCTAAAGCTCATTGGAATTACTCCGAAGCATTTCTGCAAGCTTGCAAAGCAGATCTGACAGTTTCTGCCGAGTTCATCAAAAAAAATCCCGTATATGTAGTGGAAGATAACTGTGAGCTGCTGGCTTTTTATGGTTTTTGTGTGCGCGAACAAAAACTGGATACGCTGTTTATTCGGCCCACCTATATTGGCCACGGACTGGGCAAACTATTGTGGGCTCACATACTGGAAACAGCTAAACACCAGGGTATGATCGAATTCACTCTGGATGCCGATCCACATGCCGAAGGCTTTTATCAAAAAATGGGAGCCACCACTATAGGGCGAATCGCTTCAAGCGTTGACCCTCAACGCTTGTTGCCGCTAATGAAAGTGATCGTGCCGTAATCTACGCTACAAAACCACTACCTAACATTGCTCCCGCAATGATTTCAAAATCCGCTTTGGGAATTTCCAGATGCCCAAAGCGAAATGAGTATCCCCATCGGCTCTTATCTTTTATAAAAGAGAGCTGTTCTAAAAGTGGGCGAATGGGTGCTTCCTTAGCATCTAAAAACGCGATATCTCGCCTATACGGCACAAAACCTTTGAACATCTCAAAGGAATACACGTTTTCACCCACTACCCTGCCTATGGCCGTGAACTTCTGGCAAGGTTCTGTGGACTCGAACTTCTCTTTTGGCGAGTAATAAATCAGCCAATCACCTACCGCCATGCGTTTAAGCGGTTGAGCCTTACCGTGACATAGCTGGCTGAATCCGCCCCCAACGCCAACACCTACGTGGTCTTTAGAAGCAACGCCTATCCAATAGCGCGTAGTCATGATTGAGCCCCTACAGATAAATTAACTGTGTATTTAACCAGTATAATATACCCATTATGAGCAGTCTGCTCGGGAGTTTTATAGGCTTTCTATCCCTCTCTAGTTACCATCCAACAAAAAACCGCCCTAAGGCGGTTTACTGACAAGCTGAGAACAAACCGTGCTATCTAGCCTGATTCTCAAACTCCTGCTTAATCTCGGGGAATTTCGTGAAAATACTGCTTCTAGCGTGTGATATATCGGTGACTACCGTATTTGCCGCTGCTTGCATCGCACCTTCAACGCGTTTTTGCATATCACTCTTAGGGCCTGTTAACAGCTCTTTGCGCACATCGTATTTATATACAACCAGAGTAGTATCCCCAGAAGGAGTGCTGTCAGCATACGGTACGGGCACTACCAGCGGAAGCTCAATGGCTACCGTCACACTCACCGCACACAGAGAAGCAGGCGTCAGTTGATACCCAATTGCGCTAACAAGCAGCCCTTTTGCTCTTGACCCTACGCTGTCAGCAATTTGAAAACCATTTTGCTTAAGTTCGGCTTCCATCGTGTCTTTCAAGGCTGAAGCATTAGCCAAACACCCATCTGCAACTTGCTCTTGTACTTTAACGTGGAAGGTATCTATGGTGCTGATTAACGCCTCTGGCCCACCATCTAGCAACAGCGAGTGACCATTCGCATGAGCGGTAGCTCCCATCAACGACAAACACACCGCGGCAGATAATCCGACTACAGAACTGCTTACTGCTTTTACTCTCATGTCATTCCTACTGTTTTGACAGCCACATCCTCAAGCTGTTCATTACTTCGTGATTCATGACAAGTGTAAATCCTGAGTAAACGCCTCTGCAATCGGATGGCAACCCGTTTTTCTACACACTCAGTAGGTAGGCATTTACACCATGCGACTCCATACCTGATCGCGCTTGATAGCTTTATGCCAGATGGCAAAACCCACATGCCCAGCAATCATGGCCAACAATACCCAAGCCAAAATACCATGTGCTGCATTACCTACGGAAATCATCCAGCCAATTTTCTGTTCACTGGCTTCCCAAAGGGAAATGCCAAAGGGGGCAAAAGCACGACCCGAACCATAGCTACGCAACAAGGCCAGTAACGGCACAACAATCATCAGCATATACAGCAGCTTGTGACCAATACTGGCCAACTTCCCACTACAGGAATCTTCTGGCTGAGGACGGTTGCTTGCATTACGACCAACCCATCCCAAACGGATCACAATCAACACAAAAAGCACAGCCCCCAGCGGCCCGTGTGTACCTAGGAAGAAATACGTAAGCGGTGTCTCGCCCAGGATAATCAATAGCACCATACCCAAGAACTGCCATAGGAGGATAGCGGCCATTCCCCAGTGCAATACCCTAGAAACCAAACCATAACGCTCGTGATTGTCCTGCATTTCATACTCCATTGAATGTGTTGTGACGTAGTTTTCTACGCTTAGGCGCTCCAGCCATCTATGTTGGAAAGCGCTTCGTTCACTGCAAATATCTTGGCATTCACATGAGGGATGCCTGCTTGCTTTAAACGATCTGCATGCAATGCCAAATAACGCTCAGCATTGGCTTTATCAGCAAACAGATAGATCCCCCCTGCCTCATTCTCTGCGGCGTTCTCAGTCCATATTTTCCAAATCAGTCCTGCCTCTTTGGCGATAGACTGCGCCAAGCCTTCCATCGCGGGAACCATGTCGTTGCCCCACGGGCCGGTGTACGGGAAATCAACTTGAAGGATGTAGTGCATTGCGTGCTCCTTGTATCGTGTACCGCCTAAAGGCTTAGGCGGCTATTGCTTGTTTGAGTGCCGTCAGCAATTGGTCTGCCTTCACCATACCCACCGCTAACGCAGACATTTCACCATTACGTTCCAACAAAATCGTAGGGAAAGAACGTACTCCCCATTGCCTGCAACGCACGAACTCTTGATGTACCGCTTGCTTGGCTTCTGGCGACTCAAACAACGCATTGAACTCAACCACATCCAGCCCTAAACGCACACAAATTTCAGCGTAGAAATCTAGCTTGGTGGTGTCTTGCCCTTCTACATAAAATTTCTGTTGGATCGCAGAGAAAAACTGCAGAACTACAGCTTCTGGCAGATTATGTTTTGCTTGAAGCAGCTTTACCGTTGCCACCGCACGGCAGGCGGGCTCGGTATCGTAGTTAAAATGCGGCGCCTCTAACAACGTAAAGCCAAAAGGCTGGCCTGTAACCTTAGCAATGTGCTGCCATTCATTACGCAGAAAATCTTTGAACTGCGGGCTCCATGGGTCGCCGCCGCCGGCCCGCAAACCACCCATGGTGATAGAAAACGCTATACCTTCTGCCGCACAAAAATCAGCTAATACTTTAACCGTAGGTGAAATACCCCAACACCATGAACACATAGGGTCGCCAACGTAGCGCACCGCTAAGCCTTGACGTAACGTCGGCTTCACGCTGGTGGCTGTATCTAACTCGGGTAATAAACACGCACCGGTAACAGGATCGCAATTCATCATTTGTACAGACTCCTTCTGGATTAGCTCTGTACAGTCTACGCAACCTGCCCTGAATCAGTAAGAGGCTTATTGTGATTTCATTGTTCAATAATACTGAACAATAAAAAAACTCAAATATCCACTCAATGCTTTATCCATAAAGGATTACAACTCTTTACCAAGCTATCTGCAAACTAATAAAGCAAGTGCTAGAGTGTGCTTAAATACAGTAATTGTTCAATATTCATTACTAATGACATATGGATAAACTTGCCGCTATGGAGGCCTTTGCGCTGGTTGTAGAAACCGGTAGCTTCACCAAGGCTGCTGATCTTCTCGCTCTGCCTAAGGCGCGTGTATCACAACGGGTGTCTGACTTAGAACGCCACCTACACGTCAGGCTACTGCATCGCACTACAAGGTCATTAAGGCTCACTGAAGATGGCAAAGTCTATTACGCCAAATGCCAAGAAATACTGCGCGATATTGACGCCTTAGAAAACACGCTAAAAGTCGCCAATACCGAGCCCAAAGGTAAATTACGCGTTGAGGCCTTAGTGTCAGTTGCACGTTGGATTCTTGCCCCACACTTGCACGACTTTCAAACGCGCTACCCCGATATTGCTATACAGCTAGGTGCCAGCGACCGCGTCAGCCATTTGTTGGAAGACGGTATAGATTGCGCCTTTAGGGGTGGGCCATTAGAAGACTCCAGCCACATCGGAATACACCTTGCTGATGTACAGTTTGGGCTATATGCCGCGCCTAATTATCTTCAAAAAGCAGGCGTACCTAAACACCCCAAAGAACTGTCTGCTCACCATCGACTCTCTTGGTTTGCTGGGCAACGTCACCCCTTGGCTTGGGAGCTTTACTCTGACACAGACGTGTTTAACGTGCCTCACAATGCGGGCCTGCTGTTTGATGACCCCGACATTGCCATTACATCGTGCATCTCGGGCGCAGGCATCTGCCCAGGATCCCCCTTTGCCGTCAGAACTTTTATACAAACAGGTGCTCTAATACCTGTCTTGCCACTTTGGAGTTTCAAAGCCCGCCCCATACATATCCTGTACCCCACCAACAAGCACCTTTCCAAACGTGTGCGCTGCTTTGTGGATTGGTCGCGGGAACTGATACAGTGCAACCCCAATATCCCCATGTCACCATCCGAATTAGCCAAGACACTATCCGAGAACGCCTCATCGTAAGCAGTTTCTGCTACGCTATGCCACCTTTACTTATAGACCTACGTCCCTACCTTCTTGCATGAAGATATTCTCACCGTTGTATGCTCGCGCAATGACGTGGTCCCGTGACCCTAAAGCGCCTTTTATCCTTGGCACACTCAGTTTTTTTGAGTCCATATTCTTCCCCGTCCCGCCGGATGTCATGCTCGCCCCCATGTGTATGGCAACACCTAAGCGTGCATGGTGGTTTGCTTTAATCACGACATTAGCGTCTGTTATAGGCGGCATACTGGGCTACTTGATTGGCTACTATGCCTTTAGTGCTATACAGCCCTGGTTAGAAAGCAGCAGTTACTGGCCTGCTTATGAAACTGCTATTGCTTGGTTTAAAGACTACGGTTTCTGGGCTATTTTTGTGGCTGGCTTCTCCCCCATCCCCTTTAAAGTCTTTACGCTAGCGGGCGGTGCTATGGCCATGGCATTTGCCCCCTTTGTTCTGGCGGCGATGATTGGTAGGGGCATGCGCTTCTTTTTGGTGGCAGGTTTACTCGCATGGGGCGGCCCTCGTATGGAAGGCTTGTTACATCGCTATGTAGACCGCTTAGGTTGGGCCACTGTCGCCATCGTTATTGTTGCTGGTCTCTGGCTGGCATTGTCTTGACGTGCGAGTGCCCCTTAAACGGGGCACCCGTCTCTAGTCTATAAAAAAACAAAAACTGACTATCTCTTACGTTATACTGAACAAATCAAAACTTCTTTCTGCCCGTATGCGACGATTTATCGTCCTCTTTTTACTGTTCATTCTGCCCATTCAAGTATTAGCTGAGTCTCTAGCAGACTTACCTACGGTACCTCATACCAGCACGGCTACCGAGGTCGCTGAAACGGCAACCACCACAGACAGAAGCATCATCAAAAGCACCACGCTTTTCTTAGATAAACCTAAGGGCCAACAAACGGTGCATGCTGATATTAGTGATTCTGTGAACAGTGCAGAACTGTACTTACACACTCCACTCTTGTTTGAGCAATGGCCTAGCTATAGTGCTCAAGCCTCTCCGTTAGCGTATCCGCCACGACGAAAACCGCCCCGCATTTAACCCCACTCAACATGCATTTTGTATGCGTTGTAGGTTTTGCCCATCTCTTTTTCTGACGATGGTATTGCATCAGGTTTTACTTAATTTTGTAGGCATAATATGGAATGGTTTTTAGACCCTAATATATGGGTGGGTCTGCTGACTCTGGTTGTACTAGAAATAGTACTGGGTATAGATAATCTTATTTTTATCGCCATCCTGGCTGATAAACTGCCCCCGCATCAACGTGATAAAGCACGCTTAATAGGCCTATCGCTCGCACTGGTGATGCGTTTGGGTTTGCTCACCATCGTCTCGTGGTTGGTGACACTCACCACGCCCTTATTTTCTATCGCGTCCTATTCATTCTCAGGACGAGACTTAATTCTGCTGTTAGGCGGCCTTTTCCTTTTGCTAAAAGCCACCTCTGAACTGCATGAACGCTTAGAAGGCACACCCCATCAACAAAGTAGCTCTAAAACCTATGCTAGCTTTGCCGTGGTCGTGGCTCAAATCATTGTGTTGGATGCCGTATTCTCGTTAGATGCGGTCATTACCGCCATCGGTATGGTGGATGAGCTACCTGTCATGATGGCAGCCGTTGTGATTTCTATGGCAATGATGATGTGGGCCTCTAAGCCACTGACACGTTTCGTTAGCGCGCATCCTACCGTTGTGGTGCTGTGTTTAAGCTTTCTCTTGATGATAGGTTTGACGCTAACCGCCGAAGGCTTGGGCTTCAAGATTCCTAAGGGCTACTTATACGCTGCCATCGGTTTTTCTATTGTGATTGAGTTCTTCAACCAATGGGCACGTCGCAGTTCACTTAAAAATGAAGCTCGTCTACCGTTGCGTGATCGTACCGCTGACGCCGTTCTACGTTTGTTGGGTGATCGCAAACGCTCTGAAAGTACAGAAGAAGATGCCCACGACGAACAAAACAGCGGCCAAACAGCCTTTGGCCCTGAGGAACGAAATATGGTCAGCGGTGTACTGACATTGGGTGCTCGCTCCATTCGTTCCATCATGACCCCACGTGCTGAAATATCGTGGATCAACTTGGATGATGACCCCACCGTCATACAACAGCTTTTACGCGAAACGCCACACAGCTTTTTCCCTGTAAGTCGGGGCCAACTAGACAACACCTTAGGCGTTGCGCGGGCTAAGGATCTGATGGCCGACATGCTTGATAACGCCGATCTGCAAAAGCTGCCTTCTTTGCGCGAACCTATTATTGTTCACGAGGCCACAGGCGTCTTGCAGGCCATGGATATACTTAAGAAATCCCGTGGTCAGTTAGTACTGGTGACCGACGAATACGGCACCATTCAAGGTTTGCTTACGCCTATAGATATTCTTGAAGCCATTGCAGGTGAGTTCCCGGATGAAGACGAACACCCGACGATTGAATGCATAGCTCCCGACACATGGCGTGTAGACGGCACCACCGACTTACACTACCTTGCCCAAACGCTTGAAAGTGACACGCTACTGGCACGGGCTAACGGGTTTAGCTCTATTGCTGGACTACTGCTAGACGTCTTTGGTAACTTGCCTGAGGTTGGTGCTACAACAGAAATAGACGATCTACATATCACGATTACGGGCATCGCTAACCGACGTATTGCCACGTTGGAAGTGACACGTTCACGCTAACAAGCAGGCTCTCGCCACACAAGGCTGCTGCCCCACGACACAGCAGCCTTGTCACCTACCATTGTAAAAGCGCCTTCGCAACTAGCGCCCATTGTCCGTTCACAGTTCTAAAAAATGTCATCTAGGGCAAGGTAGAATAAGGCAAAACCATTCTTTTATGCATTATCTCAACGCATTGAATGCCAAGATCGTCCATAATTAACAAACCTAAACAACACATTCTTTAACGTATATTTTCCAAACATAAGCACATCATTTCTTAACCCAGAGTGTTTAGCATCGCTAGGCGAGCACTCAGAACATGGATACCAGTAATATGAATCAATTTAAAATTGCAGTAGTAGTAGGTAGCCTGAGAAAGGACTCTTTTAATCGTCAGCTCGCTCAAGCGCTTGTTCGTTTGGCTCCTGCCGATTTCGTTTGTGAATTTATAGATATTGGTAACCTGCCACTGTACAACCAAGATGCTGACGCTCAACCGTCAGACGCTGTGTTGGCGTTCAAAGCAAAAATACAGGCTGCCAATGGGCTGCTGTTTGTCACCCCTGAATACAATCGCTCCATACCTGGTGTATTGAAGAACGCGCTAGACCAAGGTTCACGCCCTTATGGTCAGAACGTCTGGGCTGGCCTACCTGCTGGTGTTTTGGGGATCTCCATTGGTGCTATTGGTACAGCCTTAGCGCAGCAGCACCTACGTAACGTGCTCACGTTCCTTGACGTCCCGACGCTTCAACAACCTGAGATTTTCCTCCAGCACAAAGATGGCTTTTTCGATGCGGATGGCAACATTGGGCCGGCAAGCAAAGACTTCCTGCAAAACTGGGTCAATCGTTACGCCGACTGGGTACGCAAACATCAGAAATAAGACTATGAGGCCCATGCGTAGCATTCGCACGTGACCTTGCTAGTAAAAAAGGACTTACAGCGTCATGGCTATAAGTCCTTTTTATATACTACTGCTCTGTTTTCAGCTGCCTCTGCGCCCATAGTTACGCGCGTACACCTCTGCCCCCATCGCCTCAATCTGCTGCTCTACCAAAACGTTGAACGGCTTTAATAAAGGCTGAAAATCACTTTCTGGCTCTAATACCGTCAATGAGCGAACAATAGCTTCGATGGTCGCTACCGCTGCCACTTCTGTTGCTTTACGCACTCTATACAAAGACGGCTCTCCAACTGGCAAGCTAAGATGCGGCAAGCCGCTTAACAAGGGGTTGGACTGAATGATTTTCCGCGCATTACGCCACGTGCCATCGGGCACAATCAGCAATGCAGCCTTCGTTGCATCTATAGCCACTAAAGGCTGCATCACGTTGTGTTCCTTTGCTGGGAACAGTAGAAACGCCGCATCCACCGTTGCAAGCTTTTCTTCCAATTGGGGGAAATGCTCTCCTACCCACAGCTCGGCCTGCTCTAAGCCTAATACAGCCAAACGTGCAGTATTTAAGGGATGTTTTTGCTCATCTGGGTGCTGTAGTACCAGTACGCTAATGCGATTTGGCACTACGCTTATGTGTGCACACAAACAATGTGAAACAGGCCGTGCACAACGCTCGCACATAGGGCGCGCCGTTTTTTTAGATTCAGACATAACTGTGTTGATACTAGACCCTATTGCCTAATGCGAAAGCGCCGTTCGCCCCCACTTATACAACCTACAGAATAGGTATTTAGCTTCCTTAGCCTGCGTAGTGATTTTCACCATCCACGGTAACGGTTGCCAAAATAGAGTGCGCAATATAGCAGTTCTCGTGCGCCTGCTCATGATTTTTAGCAATTTCATCTTCGCTAGGTTGGTGACTGCCCGAAAACACAATCTTCGGTTTTAAGACTATTTCCGTGATGGCCATTTTACCGTGACTGTTCTTTCCCATCGTGCCCTGCGGGTTGTCATCGTAACTCTCTACCACCCATCTTTTCTTGGCCGCTAAGCCCAAGAACCACAACATATGACAACTGGAAACCGCAGCCACCAAGGCCTCTTCTGGGTCCACTGCCGCTAAGGTTGAGTATGGTAGCGGAACAGAATGTACAGACGATGAAGCAGGAATGCTCACCCCCTCATCGAAGGTCCATTGATGCAATCTGCTGTATTTGTTATCAGAAAATCTTCATCAGGCTGGCGTTGCCAGTGAACGCGGGCGAAATAGGCGTGGCTCATAGGGTGCTCGTAACACAGTAAGGGGTTGATTCACTAGCTTAATCCAGCTTCTAAAAGGCGGCAAACACAAACCACCACGCGACACACAATCGTTGAACAACTAGGACAAGCCCTTATTTCAAGTTTAAACATTACAGAATTACTCTAATAAATCAAAAATAAGTAATGTATTAACCGCTATATGCGTATAGCGCCAGGAGACAACGAGTGCGATCCTCTGCTTTGAAAAAAACAGCTTTTAGTTTGAGTTTATTAGCCAGTGCCCTACTTTCTGTGGCCCATGCCGCCCCCGTAACGGTAGAAATAAATCGGGATGCCTACGGCGTACCTCACGTGTTCGCCGACAGTAACTACGGTCTGTTTTACGGCTATGGCTACGCGGTCGCACAAGATCGCCTCTTTCAATTGGACATGGCACGCCGATCCTTTGTAGGGACGACTGCAGAAGTATTAGGTGCTGGTGATAACAACGTCTACTTGAATTACGACATCAATGTACGCCGCAACTTCAACCCCGAATCTATCAACAAACAGCTTGCTGCCTTGCCCGAAGAGGATGCCAGCATTTTCAAAGGCTACGCCGACGGCTATAACGCGTATCTGGCTCAAGTGCTCAAAAAGCCAGAGCTGCTGCCCAAAGAGTATGTAGACTTCGACTTTGCTCCTACGCCTATCTCGGCCTTTGATGTGGCCATGATTTGGGTAGGCTCTATGGCGAACCGCTTTTCTGACGTGAACTTGGAAATGGGGTCGTTAAGTTTGCTAAACGATCTGGAAGCCAAACACGACAAAGCCGAGGCTGAACGCATTTTCAATGAACTGCTGTGGGTGAATGATCCCAACTCCCCCACTACAGTGCCTAAATCAGCCACTGAAAAACCGGTGTCCTACCACCAGCCTGCGCCACAACAATTGGTTGCCCTCTCCACAGAAACAGCGCAATCCATTTTGCAAGACACCGCTACACGCTGGGGCGGTACAGGGCCAGACTTTGTACCCAAAGCCAGTAACCTCTGGTCTACCCAACCGCATCGCGTAGAAGAGAACGCCACCATTTTGATTAATGGCCCTCAGTTCGGCTGGTATAACCCTAGCTACACCTATGGCATAGGCTTACACGGTGCGGGCTTCAACGTGTCGGGTAACACACCCTTTGCATACCCTATCGTGCTGTTTGGTACCAATAACCAAATCGCTTGGGGAGCAACCGCCGGCCCGCAAGATGTGGTTGATATCTACCAAGAGCAACTAAACCCCAATAATCCTGCTCAGTATCGCTACAACAACGAATACCTAGACATAGAAGAGCGTCAAGAAACCATTAAAGTAAAAGGCCAGCCAGATACCGTCGTGACGTTACAGCGCACGGTGCATGGCCCCGTTATGGCTGTAGATAATCAAAACAAGGTGGCATACAGTAAGAAACGCAGTTGGGACGGCTACGAAGTGCAATCCTTATTGGCATGGCTGAATATCGCCAAAGCGCAAAATTGGGAAGATTTCTTAGCACAAGCCGAGAAAATGGCCATTTCCATCAACTGGTATTACGCCGACAAAAACGGCAACATAGGCTATGTATCGCCCGGCTTTCTGCCTAAACGCCCCGCAAACCAAGACATGCGCATTCCCGCCTTGGGCGATGGCAGCATGGAATGGGAAGGTATACATGACTTTAGCGCCACGCCTAAGGCTTACAACCCTCAGCAAGGCTACCTAAGCAACTGGAATAATCGCCCCGCACCCGACAAGACCAATACCGATGCCTACTACTGGACCTACGGTGATAGGGTCAACGAATTAAATGTGCAGTTTGCGCAAAAAGATAAATTCACGCTGCAAGAAATTTGGGACTTCAATCGCCCTGCTTCCTACCACGACGTGAACTGGCGCTACTTCCAGCCGCACTTACAAGCGGCTGCCAACAAACAGGCAACCAATACACCTACGCACGACATGACAGCGCTTCTGCTGCAGTGGGATGGTTTGGAAACGGATGACGGCAACGGCGTTAACGTTGGCCCTGAACGTTTGATTTTCAAAACGTGGCTGGAGGAAATGTACAAGCTAGTGCTGGTACCAGTCTTGCCAGAAGCCCATCAAGCCAGCTACACCAACACCGGCTTTGCGAGCACCAATGGCCCTAACCCAGGCTCTATCAACCTCAGCATGGGTACTAAAGTCCTGCTGCGCGCACTGGATTTAGAACAAAACCCCGACCCACAACGCCATAACTTCTTTGCGCAAAAACCCTCTACCGAGGTCATGCAGCAAGCCTTAGAAAATACCTACCAACGCTTAAAAGCGGAGCAAGGTGACGATATGGCTAACTGGAAAATGAGCAGTTCAGTTCATAAGTTTAGCGATCGCAACTTTACCGGCACCCCACAAACCACAGCGGGTAATACGTTCAGCTTCACGGGTTATCAAAACCGAGGCACAGAGAACAACCGCATTGTGTTCTATGAGGACAAAGTCGAGTTTTGCGACGCGATGCCTCCGGGCCAAAGCGGTTTCATCGACAGGCATGGTAAGAAAAGCCCGCACTACGATGATCAACTCGCCCTATACCAAAACTTTGGTTGCAAACCTGTCAGCTCAACCGTGGATGACATCAAAGCAACGACAGTAGAAAGCACCGTATTGATCGTAGAAAACTAATACCGTAACGCTACTGGTTATCAGCTTATGGAAATCCTCAGCCCTGCTGAGGATTTTTCACATCACTCATCTGCTTATAACGGCCATTTCAAGCCAGTCTACTCAAGCCGTGGCATATAATGAGCAACACGAAGCAGCCTACTACGTAGCCTGCTTTCTGCGTTTTACCCTACTACTGATTTCTTTCAACGGTGCCTTTACTCTTGTGTATGGCATCGTTATTTGTATCCAAACAAGGACGTTACACAATGGATTTGCCCGCCCACCAATTAAGCATGACTGTATTGATGACTCCCGATACAGCGAACTTTTCCGGAAACGTGCATGGTGGCACCATTCTTAAACTGCTGGACCAAGTGGCCTACGCCTGTGCTAGCCGTTACGCCAAAAGCTACGTCGTGACACTGAGCGTGGATCAAGTAACCTTTAAACAGCCTATTCATGTGGGCGAACTGGTGACCTTTCTAGCCAGCGTGAATCACACCGGTACATCGTCTATGGAAATTGGTATCAAGGTGATTGCCGAAGACATACGCAGCGGCATTGTACGTCACGTGAATAGCTGCTTCTTCACGATGGTCGCGGTTGAAAATGGCAAACCTATTGCCGTACCCTCTCTACAGCCTCAAACCGATGACGAGAAACGCCGCTTTTTAGCGGCGCAAGTACGACGCGAATTACGCCGTGAGTTCGAACAGCGTCAGCGTGAGGTGCAGGCAAACGCGAGCCTAACCGCCAGAGCGTAAGCAAGATTACTGTGCGTGCGACAAGCCCCTTTTAGGGGCTTTTTCTTTGTCTCGCTTAGCGTTCAATTCTAATTTGGTAAGGGGCAAATTCGCGTGCTCTCAGCAGCCCTTTTTCTAGCAGATCCTCTCTAACCCCATCAATATCTGCCTTGGCTTCAGTCACTACCAAATATAAATTGTCGTCACACGCTAGTTCACTTTCCCAATACCCTATAGCGTAACGATCAGCGCTGGATTCACCGAAGTCTTCTAGTTCTATGACTCCTTGGCCCTTTATTTTATTGGTGCCTTTCTCTACGGCAACAATAGAAACCTTTAAATTACCTACGAGTTCCATCCCGCTATCAAACGTGAAATTAGCAGCGCACATGCCTTGATTTGCCCATACCGTATTCGAATGCCACATATCGAGTGCATGAGCATTCACACTAAAACACATGGCCGCTATTGCCACTACCCCGGAATACAAAACGTTTTTACTATTTTTCATTTCTGCTCCCTGATAACCTGCCTGAAGTGATCGCCATTCTAGCCCAGCTCTCTTTATTACCACTGACTGGTATTAAAAATACCATCCCCTATCAGCCTAAGGCCTGTAGACTAGTTGGTCTCTACGTCTTCATAACACCGTATTCTTGTGCGCCATTCTTTATCTAGATTCGCCTTAGTCACCGCCCTTACGCTCTTCACCATAGCAGGCTGCTCGCTTCCTGATTATGTGAATGAACAAGCCGAGTGCTTAAACCCACAAGGTCCTTACCCGGCATCCTGCGGGGTAAACTATAAAGGGCCAACGGGTGAAATAGTCTTGAGCCGTGAGCTGACGGGTGGCAACGCTGACATTCGCTATTTAACGGCCATGCAAAGTTTCTATCCTGATATGCCTATTAGTCAGGAAAAACTGCTGGAAGTAGCTAAAGCGGCAGAAAATGGTGACGAAGGTTCTATTATGGCGCTGGGACGCATCTATTACGAAATAGGCCATTACTACACCAATTGCAGTGTGGTTCGCACCGGCCAAAACTGGCTACAACGCGGTAGTGATTTAAACTTACCGCATGCTAAGGTTGCGCTGTCTCAGCATTACTTCAACGGCATCTGTGGGCCTATCAATGTAGAAAAAGCACTGCAATTAGCCCGCGAAGCACAAGCCTTAGACAACCACCCCATTATTGTCGAATGGTTAGAGTACGCCCGTAACCCTGACAATCAAAAACAAGCAGTTATTGAGCGTGACCAGCAGCTCAAAGCACACCAAGGCAAGTAATCGTAAGACATGCTGCCATCATCCAAAATGCTCTAGAACACCTGCTATGAACTCAGGCGTTCTAGCGCATTTTGTTGGATGTCTGACACTCACGCAAAAAGCGCATCGTTCTTCAGCATTGAGCACTTTATACTGAAATTCGTCTTTCTGTTTGCACTGCACAAAGGTAATGATGCTGACTCTCTATATCGCTAACAAGAACTTTTCCTCTTGGTCACTACGCCCTTGGATTTTATTGAAAGCATTAGGCATTCCTTTTCAGGAAACGGTAGAGAGTTTTGACGCCCACGGCAAAAGCAGCTACGAGAGATTCAAAAAATTCTCACCTACAGGTCTAGTACCCTGCCTGAAAGACGGCGACACCCTAATTTGGGACTCCTTAGCGATTTGCGAATATATTGCTGAGTCCCATCCCGCTGCATGGCCACAAGACAAAGTTGCTCGCGCCTGGGCACGAAGTGCTGCTGCCGAGATGCATTCAGGTTTTCATGCATTACGTAATCAGTGCCCCATGAACTGCAAACCACAATCACCTGTGCAGCACATGGATGCTGCGCTGACTAAAGACGTGGAACGCATCAACCAACTCTGGGAAATGGGGCTAACGCGCTTTTCTGGCCCCTTCTTAGCTGGAAATAGCTTCACTATTGTGGACGCATTTTTTGCTCCTGTTGCTATCCGCATTCATCGCTATAAACTGCCAGTTAGCGCTGCATGCCAAGCATGGATTGATCGCATCTTAGCCTTAGCTGCGATGCAGGAATGGTTTGACGCCGCCGCTAAAGAGCCTGATATTCAGCATTAAGTAAGTTCCGTAAGTGAACGTGCAATGAGTGCTATGTGATGTTGATGAATTTCTCTATATAGAAATGAGAATAATTGTTATTATTAAACAATTCTCGTTTTCCTCTATCATCACACTCCCTCACATGTTCTCTACACGCAGAGCCTCTGTTTTCAGCCGCTTTACTCTGTTACTTTGCCTACGAAGAAACGCCATATTGGTTTCTACTGCTCAGTACTAGACATGCGTGACGAGTTCATAGAGCAAGCCTACCTAAAGCTACGACTACCGTTATTTCGATTTTTAAAACGTAGATTAGGTAATGATGCTGATGCAGAAGACATCACTCAAGAGTCCTTTGCCCGCTGGTCAGCCTCTAAAAACGAAACCCCACCAGATAACGCAAAAGCCTACGTTACAAAAATTGCCGTCAACATCGTACGTGAAACAGGGCTAAAACGTGCGCAAGCTCCTGTGCTACTCTCTCTTTCTGACGATGCGTCTGAAGATCAGTACGCGGCTGCGCCCAGTAACTCATGCCCACAACAGCATGCGGAAAACACTCAATTGCTTAGTCGAATAGAACAGGCGCTACAAGAGCTGCCCGCTCGTCAGCGCGAGGCATTTTCTTTGCATCGCTTTGATCACTTAACCTACGAACAAATCGCAATAAAATTGAACATATCCCGTGCATTAGTCAGCCGATATATAGCAAGAACAGTGGCCTATTGCCGATTACGGATCGAGCACTCCCCAGAGCAAGCGATGTCCATTCTTTCCTCCAAAGGCACAGACGATGACGCATGATTCTTCTGTAGCGGACTTCTACGAAATAGCCTCTGAATGGTTAGCTCGTCAACAAGACAGCGAACACTGGTCCGCCCATGATCAGCATGCACTGGAACAATGGCTACATGCCGACCCACGCCATCAAAAGGCGTATGAGGAAGTCACTCAAACATGGCAACTATTTGACTACGTGCCACGTCCAGAACCTCTGACGGCATCTACCTCCCTGCAAACTGAACCGCAGCCATCTCTCACATTTTCCCATCCACGCCAAAATACAGGCCTTGGGCAGCGCTTGCGTCAGTGGTGTGCAAGCCTGCGACTGCCCGTACGAACGACAATGGGTGCCGCCCTCTCGCTAACAGTCATACTTGGTGTAGCTGGCTACTATTGGTACGCCTCTATGCCCGAATTTAGTGAATCCATACAAACGGCTCGTGCAGAACAGCGAGCAGTCACACTGCCGGATGGCACGGTCGTAACGGTGAACACTGACAGTAACCTACGTGTGCAGTTTTATCCGCATCAGCGTGAAGTGCAACTACTGCAAGGGGAAGCCTATTTTGCAGTGGCTCCCCAAGGTGACCACAGCTTTATCGTGAAAGCAGCAAATACCGAAATACGTGTGGTAGGCACAGCCTTTAATGTACGTGCAGCCCCCTCTAACACTTACATCGCTGTCAACGAAGGGGTTGTTGAAGTTAGTAGCCCTAACCAGACCACGACATTGCGAGCAGGCCATGCGGTAACCATCAATCTACAAACCGGCCAACAGCAACACAGCACCCTACCCCCAGAGCTTGTAGGCTCATGGAAAACAGGACAGCTAAGCTTCAAGAACACGCCGCTATACGAAGTAATTGAGGCGCTACAACCCTATGCGGATAAACCCATCTCACTGGCTAACCCGCGCTTAGGCCACCACAAAGTTTCAGGCTTTGCTAACACCACTAACCCCGTTGGTTTTCTCAATGCTCTCACCCAGCTACTGCCCGTGGACGTGCGTGAAACCGAACAAAATACCTATTTGATCACCCCAAAATAACATCTAGTTACAATTAAACAGGGTATTGCTGTAGCCTGTTTTCGCTAGAACCACTCTTTATAGATATGGCCTACTTTTTTGGCCTTCGGTACGGCTTGGTGTTATCACGCACCAAGAAGACTGTTTATTACCTATAGAGAATATATAAATGGCTGTCATCTCCACTATCGCTCCCTGTATTTGGCACTAGCCCATACACAGGCGGATCGGTGCGTTTACGAATAACGTAGATGCCCTCCCTGTTCTTGGCTAGTGCCATACAAAAATAAGAAGCTTCGCCCTACGCGGCGTTACTGTGTCGTTCATTTTGATAGTTGAGATCACATGAAGTCATTTCATTTGTGGCGTGCCGCCGTCAGTACAGCCATGTCGCCTGCCCAACCCTTATTAGGCAATAGACCTACCCTCGCCAACAGCTTGGTAGCCAGTGCTTTGTGTGCCATAGCTGCTATGCAGCCTGTTATCGCACAAGAAAGCCAACACAGCTTTACGATCCCAGCGCAAACTCTATCCAGCGCGCTGCAAGCCTTTTCACAACAATCAGGCAGCCAATTACTGTTTTCGGACAGTATCGTGGAAGGCAAGCAGTCAACCGCTGTCACAGGAACCTATACAGCCTATGCTGCGTTAGAAAAAATACTGGCTGGTTCAAACATTCAGATCGTGCCTTCTGGCAATAACATTTACACCCTACGTGGCAACACCGCTGACTCTGAGAGTGCGGCCACCACATTGGGGGTAGTAACAGTCACAGGTACTAAGCATGCTATGCCAGCGGCCTATGCTGGCGGTCAAATTGCTTCGGGAAGCCGCCTTGGCTTGCTGGGCAATAAGGACGTGATGGACACCCCTTTTAGCACCACCAGCTTTACCTCTGAGTACATTGAAAACCAGCAAGCCACGTCTGTCGCTGAAGTACTGCGCAATGACCCTGCTGTACGCAGCGTTTTTCCCCAAGGAGGTGTAGGCGAACACACCTATGTACGTGGTTTCTGGACGCAAAGCCATGAGCTGGCATGGAATGGCTTGTTTGGTTTAGTACCGCATAATCGTACGTCAACAGAACTGCTAGACAGGGTAGAAATTATTAAGGGCCCTGGTGCTCTGTTAACCGGCATGTCTATTAGTGGTTCTATAGGCGGCGTGATTAACCTAGTTCCTAAACGAGCGACCGACGACCCTATCACGCGTTTCACTGCCACATTGAAATCTGATAGCAATGTAGGCGGACACATAGACCTAGGTCGACGCTTTGGTGAAGATCAAAGTTTTGGTATACGCGTAAACGCGGCCAAAGCGCATGGCGACTTAGATATAGATGGCCAAAAGGAAGACCGTACACTGGGTTCCGTTGCACTGGACTACCAAGGTGAACGCCTGCGTGCGTCGCTAGACTTATACGACATACGTGAAAAGCAACGTGGTGGTGCACCCTTGCTCACCAGCTTCGCCTCTTCCGACATCCCACGCCCACCAGACCCCACTCTGAATCAACTGACCAATGCCTACAGCAACTCATCCAGCAAAGCGATCATTGGCTCTGTGGAGTACGATCTCACCGATCAATGGACCGCATTTATTATGGGCGGCACCAAACGTCAAAAGGGCTCCGGCTATTTGAATAATGCGTTTGGACAACGTGCCCAACCTAATGGTGATTTCACCGCCTTGGGCATGGCTATCAACAACTATTTCGATGTTAATGCCGTAGATCTCGGTATACGAGGTGATTTCTCTACAGGCTCTATTAACCATAATGTGGTGCTAAGCGCCAATGCTATTGCTCAAAAGTCAGGTGCGGTAGCGGCCTCTAAAGCGTGGCAATCCAATCTGTATAACCCTGCAACCCCTTTAGACGTTGCTGAGCCCGACGTATACAAAACGGGGGAAACCACTTTAAGCAGTGTGGCTTTAGCCGATACCCTATCTGCCTTAGACGATCGTGTGCTGTTGACCTTAGGTATGCGTTTACAGCGCGTACAGCAAAAAGGCTTTAATGCAGCAGGACAAGTCACCGACAACTACGACGAACAAGCGCTAACTCCTGCTATCGCTGTAGTCGTCAAACCGTGGGAAGCCCCTATCTCCCTCTACGCTAACTACATAGAGGGCTTGTCTCAAGGCGGTACAGTGTCCGACGCATCAGCGGCCAACTACGGAGAGATGTTTGCTCCCTATAAAACCAAACAGTACGAAGTAGGTTTGAAATGGGATACCGACACCCTGCTCAATACAATCAGCTTTTTTCAGATTGCTAAACCTAGCCTGATAAAGAATGCTGCCACCAACAGCTACAGCCCTGATGGCGAACAACGAAACCGCGGTATTGAGTGGGCTATAGCTGGCGAACTGCACCCTAGACTGCGTGTGCTAGGAGGGGTGGTGTACACCGATGCCGTAGCCACTAAATCCAATGGTGGTTTGCTCAATGGCAAAAAGGCTATTGGTGTACCCCGCTGGAACTCTACTCTAGGTTTAGAGTGGGATACCCCGTGGGTGAATAACCTGACGCTGTCTGCCTCGGCGCTGTATTCCGGTTCCCAATGGGTAGATGTGCAAAACACACAGAAAATCCCCAGCTGGACACGCCTAGACCTGGGCTTGCGATACGTTACCAAAATCGCCAGCAACAAAGTCACATTCAGAGCAAACGTGATTAATGCTACCGACAAACGCTATTGGTCTAGCGTCTGGAATGGCTCCGCCTCTATTGGCGCACCAAGAAGCTTCAGACTGTCTATGCAAATAGACTTCTAATTGCCAGCCATGAAGCACTCTTCTTTCTTTGTGCGGCAATGGACTTCATTACGAGAGCAACTTCCGTTGCTCTCTAGAATTCTTGCCGCCACAGTGGGCTGCTATGTACTGGCAGCCCTCTTCTCCGTCGCCACGTTGGCACTGCCCATTGCGTCCTCCGAAGCGGTGCTGTGGGGCGCACAACTCAGCTTTCTCGTTTGGGGTATTGCTGTGCTTGGCGTTTTTCTTGCACGTACCGCCACTCGTGCATGGGTTTTTTTAGTGCTTTCTAGTCTGTTATGTTTAAGCGCCATTTTGTGGCACTACTTGAATGGTAGCGCCCTATGAACACTGCTGTAAAAACTGCCAAACGCCCTCCCACCAGCAAGCCCCAAGGTGTACGCCAAATCATGTCCAATGTACACATCTGGACGGGATTACTGGCGGGTTGGATTCTTTACGCTATTTTCCTTACCGGTACGGTCTCGTATTTCAGGGATGAAATCTCGGCCTATATGCGTCCAGAGCTGCAGATTGACTCTGCGATTCCTGCCCCCGCAGTCAGTCAACGTATAGTCGACACTATTTTTGAGGAAGCACCCAATGCACCGTTAGCCTTGCTAACTTTGCCTACCGACCGCAACCCTCTTGCCAGTGCCTTCTGGCGTAACCCACCTACCGCAGCCCCTGGCTCTCCTGCTTTTGGGCGTGCCATTTTTGATCCAGAAACTGGCCAACGTCTCGCTATTCGAGATACCGAGGGCGGAGATTTCTTTTTTGGTTTTCACTTTAACTTGCATTACATGTCACCCTTATGGGGACGTTGGATAGCAGGCATCTGCGCTATGTTCATGCTGGTGGCCATCATCAGCGGCGTGATTACGCATAAGAAAATCTTTATAGATTTCTTTACCTTCAGATGGGGCAAGGGACAGCGTTCGTGGCTAGATGCCCATAACGCTTTATCCGTATTAGGACTGCCGTTTCACTTCATGATTACGTGGAGCGGACTCATCACCTTAATGCTGCTCTACATGCCTTGGGGTATGCAGCAACTGCCTTCAATGTCCGACCGCGCTGCGGTCAACAGTGAAATGCGTTTCTTCCTACCTATGGGCGAAGCCTCAGGTACACCCGCCACCTTAGTGCCTATTAGTCAACTGGTGCAGCAAGCCGAAGAGCGCTGGGGGCCAAATAGCGTGGGGGCCGTACAAGTCAACCTTGCCAATGACAGTAATGCTCGCGTAGCCGTTGCAAGACAGCAATCTCAACGAATTTCCATCACCCCTCAATACTTGTTATTTGATGGTACGAATGGAGAGCTGTTATTCGCCAAAGAGTCCTCCGGCGCGGCAGCCACCACCCAAGGGGTGCTCTATGGCTTACACCTAGGACGTTTTGCCGACATTGTGACGCGTTGGTTTTACTTCTTGGTCAGTCTAGCAGGCACCGCTATGGTAGGCACTGGCTTAGTGCTCTGGACGGTAAAGCGCCGCACCAAACTTCCTAATCCTACTCAGCCCTACTTTGGTTTTGCTCTGGTAGAGCGGCTCAACATTGCCAGTATTGCTGGACTTTCTATCGCCATGACGGCATTCCTATGGCTGAACCGCTTACTCCCACTAGACATGGCACAACGAGCTAGCTGGGAAATACATGGCTTTTTTATCACGTGGCTACTCACACTGGTATGGGCTTGCGTACGGCCAGCTAAACGCGCCTGGGTAGAGCTGCTCTACACCGCCACCCTGCTGCTAGTCTTGCTGCCGGTACTCAACTTCTTTATTACCGATAAGCACTTGTTACACAGCATCACAACAGGAGATTGGTTGTTCTTCTGGTTTGACATCAGCCTCTGGCTATTGGCTGTGCTGCACGGCTATTTAGCATGGCGTGTCACGCACCACCGCAGCAAGCATAAAGCGGTGCCATCATCCAAGCCCGCCAGCTCCCGCCACAGCATGGTGGCCAAAACTGCCGACGTGAATATTCCAACTACCAGTGGGTCGCAAGGAGAGGCCTCATGAGCCCTGCAAGTAGTGATGTGCTTGCGCACTGCCTAATTTTTCTACCCGCACTATTGGGCTTTGCTTGCCTCGCCTTTTCGCTCTATAGGCATCAAATGGATGTCTTCGACAAAGAGTTTTCATCCTTCACCCTACGCGCCCTACGCATGTTGGGGTGGATGCTATTACTCGTCAGCCTAGCAGTGGCCATTTACACCATGGGAGTTGGGTTTGGCTTTGTCGCTTACAGCGGGCACACCAGCTTTGCTGCTGGTCTGGTTTTTCTTGGCCTAGTCGTACTGGGCCGTATACAGAACTCGCGCTAGTTCGTTATTGAATCATTCGTCTTTTATCAAGGAGTCTTCTGTGAAACGCACACTTTTCAAACTCAATACCGTGTTATGTGCCGTACTTTTTCTGAGTGCCTGCAACACCTTAGAAAGTAGCCATAACAGTACGTCAGCCTCCACGACTACTGCTGCTGCCACCTCCGCACAACGCTCAACCCCAGACGTTCAACGCGTAGAACTGGCACAGGGTCTGTATCAACTGACTTTCAGCCCGCGTCACAACACGCTCTACGTCGCATCTGCGGGCAGTTTTGAGGAAGGCTCTGCCCCCAGCACCATCTTCCTGTTAGATCCCGCCACCCTCACTGTTAAAGGTGAAATTCCTCTAGAACGCAAAGGATTTGCGCTCACCTTAGACGATGAAGCCAATCGCCTTTATGTGGGTAATGCCGTAGACAGCTCTATCACTGTAGTGGATACCGCTAGCAATAAAGTGCTCACCACCGTTCAGTTAGCTGAGAAAATCATGCGCAAAGCGCCTGATGGCACGGAGCGAGAGTTCTATACGCATTACCCCCGAGAGCTAGTGCTGGACAAAAAAAATCAGCGTATTTTTGCGCCGGGTTTATGGTTCCAAGACAGTGTGCTGTACGTGGTTAACCTCAACACACTAGCCGTAGAAAAAACAATTCCTGGGTTTGGTTTCGTCGCTAGGGGTGCAGCACTGGATAGCGAAGACAACAAGCTGTATGTGTCCAATTTCCAAGGCCAAGTCATCACCGTAGACACAGCAACACTTAACGTTACGAAAACGGCTGAAGTACAAGCAGATCAGCTTATTAACTTAGCCTTTAACGCACAAAGCAAGCGACTGCTTGCCACCGATGTAGGTGACGAACGCACTGATGGCATGCGTAAAAACGCCGGAAAATTAGTGGACTACACACCCAGAGGGGCTGGAAATCGCGTTGTGGTCATTAACCCTGAAACCGGTAACGTAGAACAAAGCATCGCTACCGGCAAAGAGCCTTTGGATCTGTTGGTTGATGAACAGCGCCAACGCTTATATGTCACCAACCGCGGCGAGGGAACCCTAACCGTATATAACAGCACTGACAATACACTGCTGCAAACCATCGCCCTACCTGCTCACCCCAATAGCTTGGCACTCAACCCTGCCACGGGCGACCTGTATGTCACCATCAAAAATGAGGCTGACACACCTGAAGGCGCTAAAGAAAGCGTAGTACGCATTCGTTTCTAAGCACGTTCACAGTAGTAAAAAGGCCGTACTGTATGGCTCAGTGCGGCCTTTTTTTATTAGTAATGATAAACAGTTAGGCTGCAACCCCGACCTAACGCTACATGTTCATCAGTACATCCATGTAGCCGTCAAACCAAACACTCGGCCTGGCGCTACCTGAGCAAAATTCCCTAACGCACCGTAGGAAAAACCGTAAGTGCGGTATTTTCTATCAGTCAGGTTATGGATATACGCGGCTAGCTCTACGTTATCGCTCACGTTCCACGCTATCGACGTGTCAATTAAGGTATAGCTTTCTTGCTTCAGTGTATTGGCACTATCGAAATACAGTGAACCCGTACGACGTACAGCCACTTGTGGACGCAAGCTAGTATTGCCCACGCGCACGTTGCCTTTCGCCGCAATCGTCAGCCCATGGCTAGGCGTGAAAGGTACGCGATTGTTCTCGCAACCCGTGCAGGTGTTCGCCACATACTTCACAAACTTGGCATCGTTAATAAAGCCTGAGGCTGCCAACGTTAAGGACTGTGACACATCCCACTCAGCATTAAACTCCAAACCGGTAGAGCGTGTTTTACCGACGTTTTTCAGTGTTTGGTACCCCATCTGGCTATCACCATACAACTGTGTATCTTTGCTGTTCACACGGTACGCCGCCACACTGAAGCGTACATCGTCAGTGGTATAACGAGCGCCAATTTCGTAGCTAGTAGAACGCTCTCTACCAAAGCCTTCAGCATCTGCCATGCTGGTAGGTGCCAAGTTATAACCTGCTGGTTTATAACCTTGCGCCACGTTCACATAACCACGCCACGCATCGGTAAATTGATACCCTGCCGCCACATGCGTCAGCCATGTGTTTTCGTGTATGGATTTATCCCCGCGCACAGGCACACCGCCCATGTGGCCACCAAAGTCCGTTTTAGCCGAGTCACGCGACAAGCGTAAACCACCTGTCAGATCTAGCTTGGGCGTCACATGCCATGTCACGTTACCGTAGGCCGCTAAGGACTCGCTTTCATTCCTAGAATTACTTTCCAGATAGGGCATGTAGTTAGGCACTACCATGTCAATTTTGTACTGGCGTGCTTGCTTCACTTTTTGTCTATATAAGCCGAATACCCCATCCCAGTTACGACTGTGCAGGGTACCGGCCTCTTGCGGGCGCGTTGATAGGCGCAACTCTTGTACGTCTTGACGCCACTGTTCAGGCTGCCAAGAGTATTGCATGGCAAAGGGATACTCGCGCTCCAAACGCAAATGCTGCGTGTTCAGAATGACGTTTAGCTGCCAATCGTCCCATTGATATTGGCCCGACCCAGTTAATGAGTTAACACAACGGCGCTGGTATACCTCGCGATAGGCCTCAGGCAAATCAGACCAAGCAAAGGCGGTTCTATCATCAATATTATCGTAGGGCGTGTACACATCGTGCGCTCCTTTAGCGCAATCACGGCCACCCGCGATACCCATTTCCCAAGGGCTGCCAGTAGGCGCCAGCCTAAGCTTAAACGTACCTGCCTCGGCTTGCGTACGGCCCAGTTTATTGCCCAACACATCGCTTTCTAACCAATATGGTGTTTGGTTCTTCAGCAGCGACACTGAGCCATACAACAGGTCTTCCACTAACGGGCCCGATACGTTGGCTTGTACTTGGTAACCATGACGGTTAGAGATGCCCGTTTTAATCTGCGCTTGAAAATCGTTATCTGGCTGGCGCGTCACAATATTCAGCACGCCACCTTGAGCACTTTTACCGTACAAGGTACCTTGCGGACCTTTTAGTAGCTCTACACGCTCTACATCCACCAAGGACTGCAACGCTGCCACAGGTAGTTGCGGCACACCATCCACATACACCGTCAGCGCTGGGTTATAGAAATCTTGTGCTGAGGTAACGCCACGAATAGTGACCTGCGGAAACAAAGGCGAGCCACTGTACGACATCTGCAAATCGGGGAATACTCGACCCAAATCTACCGTATCGTTGACTTGCGCATCGTCTAATTCATAGCGCTCGACCACACTTGCCGCGCCATTGAATTTCTCTAGTTTTTCGCCTTGTTTGGATGCTGAGATCACAATCGCCGAAAGCGACTGTACGTCATTGTCGTTCGTCTCATTTTCTGCAGCGTAAGCCGCTTGCACGGACATCAACGCCACGCTTAAGCAACATAGCTTGAATGATGGAATCATAGGATTCATGATGAAGTAATACCCTGTTTAATAAAAGCCGTGGTGATGTGGTCTCATACGCCATGCCACTCTTTAACGCTTTCGCTGGCCTGCCACATACAGGCATACACACCTTGGTGAGCGATTAGCTCGGCATGTGTACCCTTTTCAGCCACCTTTCCCTCGTTAATCACTACTATCTGGTCTGCCCCCACTATCGTGGATAGCCTATGCGCAATCACAATGACGGTGCGCTCTTTTACCAAAGCATCAATGGCGGCCTGCACAGCAACTTCACTTTGCGTATCCAACGCTGCAGTAGGCTCGTCCAAGATCACAATAGGGGCATCTTTCAGCATGGCGCGCGCAATGCTGATACGTTGACGCTCACCACCCGATAAACGGCTTCCTATATCCCCCACGCGGGTCATATAGCCTTGTGGCAAGCAGCTAATAAAATCATGGCAATGCGCCGCACGCGCAGCAGCCTCTACCTCGGCATCGGAAGCCTCGGGTTTAGCCATACGTATATTGGCCAACACGGTATCGTCAAATAAGTACACGTCTTGGAACACAATAGAAATCAGTGCATTGAGTTTTTCTGGCGCTATCGCACGTAGGTCTATACCGCCAATCTGAATGCTTCCAGTTTGTGGATCAGCATGGCGCATCAGTAAACGCGTTAAGGTGCTTTTCCCACTGCCAGAAGGGCCTACCAATGCCGTTAAGCTACGAGCCGAAAAGGTAGCAGAAACGCCATCCACCACAGGCTTGTTACCCCCGGCATAGCTAAAATGCACATCCTGAAACTGCACGTCGTAGCGTGTAGGTGCGGCTGCTGGCTGTTGTTGCGCTAAAGGCTGAGTCTGCATCAACGCCGTGATCTTATGTAGCGATGCCTCTACCATGTCTAGCATTTTGGTACTCAGGATGAACACGCCCAGCGGTTCCCCAAAGCGCACTACCAATACCATCACCGCCGCAAATAGAGCACTGTCTACGTGGCCCTGTGTGACCAGAAATGCCCCCACAAACACCACCACCAAAATGGCTAGTTCCATCACGGCCGACAACACCAGATTAGGCTTCGCCCCTTTTTTCTGCCCTATGGTTTGCACAGCTTCTACATAGGCGAAACTATCATGTAAGTGCTGCGCTTTTTCGCCGGTACAACATGCCGCGCGCAGTACAGGTAACCCCTGGGTGTACTCCAAAATATCGGCGCTCACGCGCTCATTTGCTTCAGCCAAGATACGCATGCCACGACCATAGGCCGGACGTCGCCAACGATACAAAGGTATCAGCAACGGGAACACACACAGCAACACTACCCCTACTTCCCATTGCACACATAACACTACCAGCGCTACTACCAGTGGCATGATCAAGGCATTCGCCATGATGTTGGCTACCGTGAGCAAATAGCTTAGGTTTTCGTCTACCCCACCCAGCAATGTTGCGTTGATTTCGCCCGCACGTTTGTCTTGTAGCTTCTCCAACGGAATACGACGTAATTGCTCGCCCAACGCAGAGCGCAATTCGTGCGTGTTTTGCACCATGTCGCCGCGGTAATCAAAACCCATTGCCCACCAACGTATCACCATGCTTAACAACATTAACAGTGATAAAGCAGCCAGCCACGGCCAGGCTGTTACCCAGTTTTTACTAGGAATCAAAGCCTGAAATAGCGGTAGTACACACGCCAACGCCAACCCTTGTACTGCCGCAGATACCGCTAAACCTATCAAACTTGCCCGCAAACGGGGAGCACGACTGCGAGCACTGCGCAGTAATTGATGCCAAGTTTCGCGTAATGACGTCACTGTTTGTGTACGAGATGCTGGTGTGCTCATCGCGCCGCTCCTTTAAATGCCCACTGCTGCGCTTGCTCGTAGTGCTGCCATAACTGTGCATACATACCACCCTGCTCTACCAACACGTCGTGCTTACCGTTTTCCACTACATGCCCACGTTCAAACACCACGATCTGGTCGGCATGGCGGATGGTATTTAATCGATGCGCCACCATCACCACTGTTTTGCCACGCATCAAGTGAGACAAGGCAGCAATCAGCGCAGCTTCGTTCTCAGGATCAGCAAAAGCAGTGGCTTCGTCTAGCACCAAAATAGGTCGGTTCTGCAAAATAGCGCGCGCAATGGTGATACGTTGACGCTGCCCTCCAGACAAAAAAGCACCACGCTCACCAGTAGGTGTGTCATAGCCTTGCGGCAAACTCATGATGAACTCATGTGCTTGCGCTGCTGTAGCCGCCGCCACAATCTGATCCATGCTCGCCTCTGGCATACCTAAACGTATGTTGTCGGCGATGCTGCCAGAAAACAAAAACGTGTCTTGGAATACAAATGCGACTTGCTGCATTAAGGTGTGTGGCGACATAGTACGTATATCGACACCACCTATCTGTATGCTGCCTTCGCTAACGTCCCAAAAACGTAAGATCAAACGCGCCACCGTCGTTTTGCCGGCACCACTGGCACCCACCAATGCCGTTACGCTGCCTTGGGGGGCGTCAAAGCTCACATCGGTTAACACCAAGGCTTCATTTTCCGCATAAGAAAAACTCACGTTATTAAAGCGTAAGCTCGCGTCTGCAGGCGTAGCACTGTGTGCCTCATTGACGGTAGGTAACGCAGGCTCCGCCAAGACCTCTTGAATACGCTGGATGCTAATTTGGGTTTTACCCACCAAGTGTTTTAACGACATCAACGGCAGTAAGGACTCCGCCATACCCGTACCCACCAGCAACACTGCGATCCACGTTGCAGCGTCTAGCCATGACTGGCTAAACATCCATGCACCTAGCCACAGCAAAGCAGCCAAGGTAGGTAGCGGGCTTAGAATAATTTGCGACAGCCTGGAGGACGTTCCCGCGCTTTTGTACCAGCGCGTGACTACATCTCTATAGGCTTCTAACGCACGCTGATAGCGCCCAAAGGTAGCCGTTCCACTGTCAAAAGTACGTACTACCGGCATGGCCTGCACATACTCCACCACCGCTGCACTGACGTTTTCTGTAGCCTCGTTATACTGGCGCATCATTTCGTCACCACCGCGCCACGCTAGCGATACCGCGGCAACACCGATGACTAATACTGCAGTTGCTGCCAGCGCCAACCGCCAGTCCAACGCACACAGCAACACAAACGTCAGAATGGGCGAAATGTAGGCACGCGCATACAACGGCGAAGAGTCGGCGACAAACACATGTAAGGCTTTGACGTCCTCCATCATGACTTTAGACAAAGCCCCCGCCCCCATTTTCTGTACATAACCTAACGACACGCTAGCTAAATGAGTAGCCAATTGCGTACGCAGTAAGGTTTCCAGTCTGAAGGCAGCAAAGTGCGACTGGTTAAAAGCCGCCAGTCGCAATACTAGTGCCAGCACCGTCAAAACCAATGCCAACGATAAAGGCCACCACGGATACTGCGTTGTCTCTTGCAACAACGCCTGTGCGGCCCACGCCAATGCCACCGCCACACCTAATGCCGCTGCCGCACTAATACCGGCCAACACCATAGACACGCGTATTTGTCCGCGAACTGGGTCCATAATGGCCCAAGCACTGTCAGGTTTTTTACTCATTTTGGTAGACATGCCAGACCCTTAACCCTGACTAGGCGTAGCCGCCGTTGTGGCACGGCCTGATTGATCTTGATGACGTACCAACACGGTTGCGATCAGCGTCAACACAGCCGCCAAGCCAAAGCAGGTGGCATACCCAAAATGCTGCGATAACCAGCCACCCAGCACGCCGGCCACACCAGCCAACAACGCATCACCACTTTGGAACAAGGTGAAATCCACCCCGGCTTGCAACGGGGACGCCAAACTCATCAGTTTGGAATACAACGCCACCCACAGCACACCCATCACGGCAAACATTGCCACAATCAAGAAAGTCACCACCGACAAAGACGCCACGGGAGCCGCCACCGCCAACAATGCCAAAATGCAGGCTTTAAGCGCTACAGCTATCCATACTGCACGCCAACCTGGCGCAACGCGCACAACAAATCCACCCACGATGGCCCCACCCAACCCAGCCCCTATGTACAACGAGCCAAACAACCAACCCACCTGATCTAGGTCCATACCTTTATCCAGCAGAAAGGGTCCGAACATGCCTAAGGACAACCGTATGCCCACACTGGATAGCAAGAGCATCACTAACCCCAAGCGCACTTCGGGTCGGCGAAAGGCGTACCACAAACTGGGATGGTGGTCTTTTTCTGTACTGTGCGCTCTGGCTGGCTCTTTCACCATCAACATGGGCACCGTCAACAACAAAATAACCAACCCCGTGGCCATAAGTGCTTGTTCCCATCCCCACCAGCGCACCAACAACAAGAAGCCACCTGAACCCAGCATGGCTCCTACGTAAGCGCCCCCTACTTGTATGCTGTTGCCCCAGCCTCGTCGTCCTTCAGACAGTTGATCCACCACAAAACCATCGCAGGCAATATCGGCCGTTGCAGCTACCAGTGCTGCCAACAATAGCGTGCCTAAAATCCACCCTATATGCGTGACCAGTGACAGTTGTTCGTACCAACACACCACCCCGATGGCAAATAAGATAAATGCCATCATCCACTGGCCTAACAGCACAATTTTTCTGGACTGCCTTTCGGCTGTACCTAATGGCAAACGCCACCGCTCTATATACGGCGCCCACAGAAAGCGGACGCCCCACGGTAACCACAACAATGCGGTCAACCCTGCGATCTCTAAGGATGCCCCTTGGTCACGTAGTAACGTGGGTAAGGCCTGGGTAATTAACACCGTGATGATGGACTGGGTCACATAGATGCCCGCCACTGCCGGTAATAACTGGCGTAAACCTAAACGGGCAGCACGATCAGCCATGTGGGTAGCCATTGAAACTCAAACCTTCTACGAGAAAAATCAGGGAATATGAATGGTCTTTACTGACCCATATCAGTACACAGTCAGTCATAATAATTGACAATCATTATCACTATCATTTAGCGATACAATAAGAGTGTAAGCATGAGCGATAGCGCGGTTTAAGGCTCACGCTTTACGGACAAAACTTGTCAAATACGGAATTTTTTGTATGAATGGGCTGTCTTTAGAAAGACCATCAAGCGTGCTCTCGCACAACCCGGCCAAGATGGTGGAAAGCAAGCTAGATGGCGTGCCCGACACCTGGCGTCAAACCATGCTGCTAGAACGCCCCAACGCTGGGGTCAATATTTGCAGCATGTACGGCAGCCCTAGCGACCAATGGGTGTTCCAATCCGAAACTGAGCAAGCGCTGTCCATGAGCTTTTTGCTAGAAGGACGCATAGAAGCCGCCATTGAGGATGGGGTTGACCTACGCCTGAGCAATGAGCAGGTGTTGTTGATGGCATCGAATCAGCCTATCAGTGGCTGGGATGTATTCTCAGCAGAAAAAGACTTCAAATTGGTCAATGTGCATATCACCGCCAGTGCACTGGAAGGCTTAACCGGCTTAGCCATGTCCGACATATTGCAACAAATGCGCTCTGCCAAACTTGACATGCCGCATTTGGATGTATGCATGAGTACCCTGCCCCTAAGCAGCAGCTTGCGCCGCTTAGCTGCAGAGATCGTGCACTGCCAACACCGCTATGCAGACTCTCCACTCAAAAACATGTTTTTGTGTGCCAAAGCGACCGAAGCCTTAGCCACCATCATTCATAGCAAGATCACGAGCAACGGCAACATCAGTACACAGCGTGCCTTACCTACCGACAGACCCAAACTGGTACGCGCCAAAGCCTTACTCGAAAACACCTACACCGATACGTGGACCGTCGCCGCATTGGCGCAAGCCGTAGGGCTCAACGAGAAACGCTTGCAAGCAGGCTTTCAAACCTTATTTGGTTACTCTGTGCACGAGTGTCTTACGCGCATACGCATAGATGTGGCCTTGGCGATGTTGGCGCATGGCTTTTCTGTCACCCACACCGCGCAAAGTGTGGGGTTTTCTAATATCAGCCATTTCAGTAAAACCTTCAGCCAACAAATAGGTATGCCACCCAAGCGCTGGGCTAAAGAATGGCTACTAAGTGAAGCAAAAACACAGCCTAACTAAGACAGCCGCAACGCACCCAGTACTCGCGCCGCCAAACTCACATCAACACGCCATCAAATGGACGTATAGGTGCAGGCACTTCTTCATCGCCTAATAACTCTGCCACACTAATCTCTATGCTGCGGCATAGCGCATCCAAAGGCAGGTTGTTTGCTTGCAGGCCAAACGGCTCTTCAATTTGCTCGCCCAAGGCATCTAGCCCAAAGAAGGTATACGACAACACGCCCACCATAATAGGTGTCATCCAGCCCAAACTACCCACCAAGCAAAACGGCAGTAACAAGCAATAGATATAAACTGTGCGGTGCAGCAGCAAAATATAGGCAAAAGGCATAGGCGTGCTGGTGATGCGTTCGCAGCCCCCCGCAATGTAAGACAGCCTATTTAGCTGTTTATCGATGTCAGCAAACAAGATGTTATCTATCTGCCCATCACGTCGTAGTTGCGCGTAGGCCTGCCCTAGCTCGCCTAACAGCACATTAGGTGGGTTAGACGACGCCAAGCAACGCTGCGCATTATCTTCCCCCAACCAACGGGTTAAATCCGCAGTCGCATTACTGCCACGTAGCTTATGGCGCAAGGCATGGGAAAAAGCTACCAAACGGTGTGCTAATACGCGTTTTTGATCTTCGGGGAGATTATCGGTAAAGCTTAAGGTTTGACGTGTCAGATTGCGCGTCACGATCAGCAGCTCACCCCACAAGGTGCGTGCTTCCCACCAACGCTCATAGGCCACACTGTTTCTGAAGCCCAAGAAAATCGCTAGCGTCAAACCCACCAACATCAATGGAACAGCCCCTAAGCCAGCGGCATCCATAGAGTATTTATATTCGAAAAACACCACTAAGGTTGCGAGCAGCATCATCGCTACTACACGTCGCCAAACAATGGAAACGATGGAGCCTTTTAAGGTAAAAAGCAGCAACCACGGTGAACGAGAGGCTGGGCGGACGATCATAATGAAAGTAGCAAAAAGGGTTATAGAAATTCAGTGTACGGTTGTCGCTCTGGCTAGGGCAAGGGTAAATGCAAACACACACAAAAGCGCTGGTTATCGTGGGTGAATTGAATATGCCCGCCATGCGCTCGCATGACCTCATCGCAAATGCTCAACCCTAATCCATAACCACCCGTCTCACGGTTTCGTGAGGTCTCAACACGATAGTACGGACGCAGTACCTTAGCGTACTCGTCCTGCGGAATACCCGGCCCTTCATCGGCTACTGTAATGACATATTCCTGCGCACGTTTATGCGCATACACATGTACTGTAGACCCATAGCGCAGGCCATTGGAGATCAGGTTTTCCACGCAACGTCGTAATCGTTGAATTTGTACTTTCAGCGTAACCGGCTCCACCTCACCCAACACAATATGCTCACCTAGATCTTGCCTATTCACGCTCACTGCCGTCACCAACGCCCCTACATCCACGGCCACGGCTTCTTCTGTAGAGGTCTGAAAACGCATCAGTTCTAGCGTAGAGTTCACCAGTTCATTGAGCTGCTCAATATCGCGGCTGAGATTTTTCCGTAGCACCACATCATCCACTTGTTGCACCCGTAAGCCTAAGCGTGTGATGGGAGTACGTAGATCATGCGAGACAGCACTGAAGAAATACGAACGCTCTTCTATATGCTTCTGTAAGCGCTCAACCATGCTATTAAAGGCATCTCCTAAGTGTTTGAACTCTTTAGAGCCTCCTAGCTGGATGGTTTCCTGGTGCCTGTTTACGTCCATTTCCTTGACGCTTTTTTCTAGCTTTTTTAAGGGTCTAAAGATGAAGTTCAGACACAGCGTCAATGCCAGCACGACCAGAATCAGCCTAACAAAATAGATACGCAGAAAGTAATCGTAGATAAGTTCTACCGTACCTATAGAGCTCCAACCCTGGTTCTCGGTCACCTGCAGTTGCCACAATTGCCCATTAGATAACCTAAACACCGCCACAAAGGACACATCTACCAGAGCTAGCCCGTCAGAGAACAGTGCAAAAAAGCCATTACTATCGGCTTTAGTAGTCTGTATTTTGTTGGCAGAAATCAGGCGAAAATCATCACACGCGCCCGTTCTTTCCTGGATGATATTGCCAAAGAATGACACCAGATCATCGTGTATGTTCGACTCATAATTGGGTGAGACAGGCTGGTTACGCTCTACGGCATAGACGCCATTTAACCATTCGTGGCTAATAGATTGCCCAAGCTTTAGCTGTGACTCTGCATGTAAGTACCAGTCAGAAAAACGTACAGCTGCAATGCGTGCAGGCGTTTCTACCAGCGCTTGATGCCGCATCTGCGACCACATAGTGCTGGTGAGTGCCTGAGCCAAAAACAAACCCATCACAGCCACCACAGTAATCTTGCTACGTAGACGCTCGGGGTAAAAGAAGTAGGCGATTTTATACAGCACAGCCCCTAGGCTTCTCGCTTTTGCTGACAAGGTAGAACCCATTACTGCACGGACACCTGTGCAGGGTCTACATACAGTACATAACCCTCATTACGTACTGTGCGTATGAGTTCTGGCTTGGACCTATCTTTTTCTAAATGCTGACGTAAGCGGCTAATACATACGTCCACCGCACGGTCTTCATAACTCATGCTACGGCTAAAAGCTCTTTCTAACAGCAAAGCCCTAGGCAGCACCTTGTTAGGTGCCTCGATCAGTGTAACTAAAACGTGAAAGTCTGAATTGGGCAATGAAATTGTTACCCCTTCTGGCGAATACAGCAGCCTTGCCTTCATGTCTAACTGCCATCCCAGAAAGCCATAACGCACAGGCTCAGCCATGTGCGGTGCCGATATAACTTGGTTAGTAGAGGCCCCACCCTGCCTGCGCATCACTGCCTTGCAACGTGCGAGTAACTCACGCGCTTCAAAAGGTTTGACTACATAGTCATCAGCACCCAGCTCTAAACCAGCTACTTTGTCGGCCAGTTCCCCACGCGCCGTCACCATAATGATCGCCGGCGAGTGTTCGTGGCGACGAATCTGTTTGCATATTTCTAGGCCATCTTCTCCTGGCAGCATCAAGTCCAGCAACACCAACGAAATGGTAGATTCTTTTAGTATCTTGGCCGCTTCCCTGCCACTTTGCGCAATATAGGTTGTGAAGCCTCCAACTCGAAGCTCTTGCGCCACTAACTCGGCTAACTCCAGATCATCCTCAATAATTAATACGCTACGCGGTAGTTTTTTTTGCTCGTCCATTACATACCAATACAATTCTGCTGCTTCTCAACACACGACAAAACACAGCCTAAAACCATACACGCTAATCTTACGGCAAACAAGAATTATTCTCATTATTAAATTAGGAGTTTAGCTTTGCCGTCACCCTTATCTAGCACTACGCTAAAACCACTGGCCGCCTTGGTTATGTTGGCCATGTCTGGCCACAGCGTTCTGGCTCAAGAGTCTACGCACACCCTTAAAAGCATTACTGTTAAAGGGCATGAGACTATTGATGCGGAAGACAGCTACCAACAAACCTACAGCCGCAGCGCTATAGGTTTGAAGTTAGAAGAAAAAGAAACCCCTCAGGCCATCACCAATATCACTAGGCAGCAAATCGAAGACGAAAACATCCAAACCTTGGATGACGCCCTACTCTCTGTATCGGGTATTTCGGTCAATGAAGTCGATATTGGTTCGCGTACTACCTACAGAGCACGCGGCTTTAACATCACCAACTACCGCATTGATGGGTTGGAGTTTAATGGCGAGTCAGGCTTTTCTGGCATTGGCGGCACCATCAACATGGATCTCTACGAGAATGTCACGATCCTACGTGGGGCTAATGGCTTATTGGGTGGCACAGGTGATCCATCAGCAACGGTGAGCTTATCGCGTAAAAAAGCCCTACGAGACTTCCAAGTCATCGGTGAGATAGAAGTAGGTAGCTGGCGCAAGCAGCGCGTCATGGGGGACATCAACACCCCGCTGTCTACAGACGGTGACTTGCGAGCACGCTTAATTGTTAGTGGCGATGACAGCAACACCTTCCGTAATAACGAAAACCCCAGAACTCTGGGTGTACTAGCCACGCTGACCTACGATTTATCACCCAACACCAGCATCACTGCCGGTTATGAGTACGATTACAAAAAACACAAAGGCACCTCATGGGGCACTAACGTCCCTATTTGGTTTGCGGATGGCAGCGAAACCAACTTTGATAGACGCTTTCATCCCGTTGCAGACTGGAGCTACACCCAACGTAAAAGCTCGACGTGGTTTGCGAACCTAGATCAAAACTTAGGGGGCGGTTGGAATCTGGGCGCCAATTACAGCTACAGCCACTTAGACAGCGTCAACAACTTTGGGGTTCTGAAAGCGAACAGTGCTGGTTCCACGTGGGGCTTTTTTGATAAAGATACTGGCCTTGCCTACCTCAATAGCCTGCATTCTGAGAGTGAAACCCGACAACATGCGTTCTCGGTAAACGTGAATGGCCCCTTCCAGTTATTGGGTCGAGAACATGAACTGATTGTAGGGTTTAACGGCCAACGCACCGAGGAAACCTCATACCAATTTAGCGGTGCTTTAGGCAACTGCAATATTGATGGCATCGTGCCTGCTCGTGGTTGCCAGTACCGTCTAGACCTGCCAGCCAATTGGCAAACCTGGAGCGGGAACGAATACGGTGCACCACAAACCTTCAGAACCAACGCACGCGGCGTCACCACCACTAGCAACTATGGCGCGTACCTTGCTACTAGGCTAGAACTTACGGATCAACTCAAAGTGATCCTAGGCTCTCGCTACAGCTACTACAAAACCTACGCCCACGACTACGACAAAGACAACCTACGTAGTGCCCGCCGTGCTGAGTTAGACAAAAAAGTCTGGACGCCATACCTAGGCTTGACCTTTGACATCACCCCTAATCACACGCTGTACACCAGCTACACAGACGTTTTCAAACCGCAAAACCAACGCGATGTGTCGGGCAACATTATTAAGCCTATACGTGGCGCTAGCTATGAAGCTGGTATCAAAAGCAGCTGGTTAGATGACAAGCTGTCTACAACAGTCGCCATTTTCCATGCTCAACAGAAAAACGTTGCAAAAGCAGATGATGACAACACGGTATTGGATACCGGCGACCAAGCCTATGTAGCCAATGCAACAGGCGTGAAGTCTACTGGTATAGATTTGCAAGTAGCGGGTGCGCTGAGCAGTCGCTGGAATATCTACGCAGGCTATACCTATATGAACGTTGTAGACCCCAACGCTAACGGTAGCCCACGCGAAGACCCACGACACAGTGTTCGCCTAAGCACCACCTACCGACCTGACATACTGTCCGACAAACTGACCTTAGGTACTAGCATCAGCTACAACAGCGCTACTACGAGCACACCCATGCCCGGTCGTCCGTTAGGTAATGGCAAGTTTGACAACAGCCCCATACGCCAGTCTGGCTACATGCTTACCAACGTCATGGCCCGCTACGATCTGAACAAAAACTTCAGCGTGAGCGCTCACATCAATAACCTCTTTGATAAAACCTACTACCGACAATTCGGGTTTTATGATGGCTTGATCTACGGTGAACCACGCAGCTTTATGCTGAACCTACGCGCGAAGTTCTAAGCCCTACCTGGCGTCTTCGTAAACAAAACGGCACTTGCTATAAAGTGCCGTTTTTTTATAACACGCTAGAAAAAAGGCTGCGAAGCCAACTCTACGCCTAGCACCACCAAGAACACCAAGAAAAACTGCTTAAAACGCTTGGGACTAATGCGCGCACGCACATGCCCTCCTAACCACATACCCAGCAAGGCAGGAAATACAGCCCACGTAGATAGGCCTAATTGCTCTAACCTAAATGCCCCGTGCACAAGCAGCCCTACAGCTAATGCCACAGTAGACACGGTAAACGACAGCCCCAAGGCTTGCACTAGCTCATCTTTGTTAAGGTTCAAGGCACTGATGTACGGCACCGCAGGCATCACAAACACACCCGTTGCCCCCGTGATGATTCCCGTCAGTAGTCCGACTAGCGGCGACGCCCAGCGCTCTGTGTTAACAGGTACGACGAACACTGGCGCCACCAATGCATAGACGGCATACACCATCAACGCTACGCCCAAAGCGAAGCCCGACCACAATGGGTTTACATGCACCAGCAGCAGTGAGCCCCCTACCGTCCCCACACAAATAGTCGCTAACAATGGCCACAAACGACGCAGCAGCTTCAGCATGGCTGGCCCTGCTAACAACTGCCAGACATTCGTGATAAACGAAGGCAACACCAGCATTGCCGCCGCCATGGAAGCAGGCATCGTGGTACCTAATATACCCATCGCTACCGTAGGCAGCCCCATACCGGTCACACCCTTCACCATGCCCGCGGCAAAGAAGGTAGCCGTGATTAAAACGTAAAAAGAAAGTTCTGTATTCATGACTGTATTGAAGCCAATCCAGCCCTGGTGCACAATGAGGATTCTTCGCAGCAGCCTTCGGAAAACCCGAAGCATAGGAAACTATAAAATGCGCCTTGATCTCTCTGACTTACGTCTTTTCTTATGCATTATTGATGCAGGAAGCATCACTCAAGGGGCTATACGTGCACACTTAGCACTGGCCTCTGCCAGTGAACGGCTGCGTAAAATCGAAGATGAAGTAGGCGTGCCCTTGTTGATACGCCAGCCTCGCGGAGTCATCACCACCGAAGCGGGTGAAGCCTTAGCGCACCACGCTCGTCTGATACTGCGCCAACAAGATCTGCTCAAAGGTGAGCTGCACGATTTTGCGACGGGTACGCGTGGGACGTTAACGCTGTATGCCAACACCGCCGCACTCAGCCACTTTCTGCCGCAACGCTTAGCAGTATGGCTAAGCTCACGCCCGCAATTACGTGTAGAACTCAAAGAGCGCACCAGTGAAGAAATCGTGCAGAGTATTACGGTAGGTGTGGCGGACGCTGGTATTGTGTCTGATGCCATAGCGGCCCCTCACCTACACTTGCAGCCCGTAGCTGCCGATCATCTGCTGCTGATTGTGCCGCCTGACCATAGATTGGCTCAACACACAAAACTGTCGTTTGCTGATGTGGTCACTGAAACCTTTGTGGGTCTTAGCCCCGGCAATGCACTACAAGATCACATAGACATGCAAGCACGAACCTTAGGTCATGTGCTGCAATCGCGCATACAGATGAAAACGTTTGAGGGCATGTGCGAGATGGTGCAACACGGCATAGGCGTCGCTATTCTACCCAAAGCGATTGCCACCCAATACCAGCGTCGTTATACCTATAAAAAACTGGCGTTGACCGATGAGTGGGCCACACGCCAACTGTGTGTGTGCTATCAGGACTGGGATGCTTTAGGCCCGCCACTACAAAGCCTCTTGACGCATCTGGGGGCTATCCCTAAACCTCATTAATGCACCTTCAAGCCTTACGTTTTTTACGTGGCTTAGGATCGGGTAAATCACCATACGTTGCCAGAACAAGCTCAATCAACCAGTCTCGATCTTCCCACCTATCTGCGGTAACCAGTAGGTATGGTTTAGCACCGGGATACGGAAACCCCTCTTCCAATTGTGGTGCAACATGACGACCTGCAGGCGTGATTTTCATATACAGCTGATCATCGCACACAAACCCCACAGGCTTGCCAGACACATACACGCAGTACTCACCAAACATACGTCTGGTGCTGAGCTGGTTCACACTAGAAAGTTGATCCAGCAAAAAATCCATAATCTCTGCTGATGTCGCCATAAATTACTCTGATCAGAAAGTGGTAACGCCTTATTTTAAAGGCCTAGCGGCCCTACCGCTATGCCATATTGCTAGGGTTTCTGTGCTAACAAATCTACGTAAGCACCCTCAATAAGCTGCTCTTCCCCTACGCCCAACTGCTGCATCAACGTATAGGCTTCTTTCATGCCTGCTTCAGAGGTCTCACCGTCTTCTAACACCACTTCCAACTCTAAAAACTCACCTAAATTCTCTACGCGATCCAAATGAATACGAGTACGGCCGGCAATCACCAATGTACGGTGCTTAATGACTCGCCCCACGACGCCATGTGCCGCTGCCAACACCTCTCGTAATTGCTGGGGTTGCGTGGTGGTACTGATTAGGTAAAAAGACTCTTTAGGGCCAGCCTGATTAGCACGACTATAAAAAATCAGCTCACCCCGTTGAGCATCAAAAGCCCGCAATTTCAATCGCCCATTTGCGCACTGAAAAAACGTATCGTCTTGCTGTATCTCGACTGGAGCAGCCGTTGCTACCGTCAATGCTTTGGGCAGCACGGCAGCAATACTGTCTATATATGCTTTGATTTCTACATTTCGTGCCATGCGTGCTCCTTGATGCTTCTGGTTATCTAGATCTATCTGTTTTTCGTTGCGGTGCTGATGACACACAGCCATCACCTACAACTGCATTATTGTCGCGCATCACAGTCAAACATGCTGGAAATCACGTCCACCCTTTGTAGGAATCCACGCGGCAAAAAGCCCCAATAGAGCCTATTGGGGCTTTATTCTCTAGCTGCTATGGCTGTATCAATAACAAATGATTAGTCTTCAGCTTTACTCAAATCCACGATCAACTCACCATTTAAGACCGCATGAGCACGTTCTTTATCTACGTCGCCCTCCCACGCACCGATCACTACCGTACCTACGCAGTTACCGATCATGTTGGTCAACGCTCTAGCCATGCCCATAAACCAGTCCACAGACAGCACCAATACCAAGCCAATAGCAGGAATCGCGGGCACTGCACTAAGCGTTGCCGCCAAAATTACAATGGCCGACCCGGGTACACCATGCGCACCTTTGGATGTCAGCATAGAAATCAGCAAGATAGTCATCAGATCCACAAAACTTAACGGCGTATTGGTGGCTTGGGCAATAAACACAGCGGCTAACGTTAAGTAGATAGAGAAACCATCCAAGTTAAAGGAATAGCCTGTAGGAATCACCAAACCCACCGTGGTGTTTTTTACGCCCAAACGCTCAAGTTTACGCATCACCTGCGGTAATACGGCATCAGACGAGGCGGTGCCTAGCACCACCAACAGCTCCTCACGCAAATAGCGGATGAATTTGAAGATATTGAAGCCGGCCAATCGCAAAATAGCACCCAACACTACCACTACGAAAATAAAGCAGGTCACGTAGAACAGCGCCACCAACATGCCCAGCTTGCCTAAGGTGCCAATTCCATACTTACCAACGGTAAAGGCGACGGCCCCCAACACGCCCACTGGCGCTAAACGCACAATAAAGCCAATCAGCTTAAAGAACACATGCGACAACAAGTCTATAAGCTGAGCGATGGGACGACCTTTCTCACCCAACATGGCTACTGCCAAACCAAACAAGATGGCGATCAACAGCACCTGCAAAATATCACCACTAGCAAAGGCATCCACAAAGGTAGTAGGAATGATGTTCATCAAGAACCCTGTGGTGTCTGTCGCCCCCGCTACGCGTGATGTGTATGCATCCATCGCACTCGCATCTAAGGTGCTAGGGTCCACATTCATGCCACCGCCAGGCGCAAAGAAATACGCCAAGCTAATACCTAATACCAGCGCAAAAGTAGTGACCACCTCAAAATAAATGAGTGCTTTGACACCCACGCGCCCTACTTTCTTGATGTCGCTCGTGCCGCAAATACCATGCACCACCACACAAAACACCAAGGGCGCAATAATCATCTTGATCAGTTTGATAAAACCATCGCCAAAAGGCTTTAACGCTACCGCAGTGTCTGGCCATACAACGCCAGCAATCACACCCAACACTAAGGCAATAATCACCTGCCCAAATAAACTTTTAAAGAACCGCATAGTCACCTCTCTCACTTGTTTTATTATTTAAAATTCCAACTGAAATTTCAGTTACAAAGCAAAAGTTATACAACTGAAATCTTAGTTAATATTAGATGTGGCATTCCTAATATAAGTGATTTGCGAATCAGCACACACAGGGCACTTACCCTTATCAACCAAGGTAGAACACCCGCAACAACGAGGCCTCTTAGTGACAACAAAAACAAACCGCAGTCACGCCCTGCTAAGTGAACAAGCTTTTGAAGCGTTACGCGAGATACTGATCTCAGGCGAAATACGCTCAGGGCAAATGGTGTCTATTTCTGAACTATGCGAGAAACTAGGCTTCGCTACCGCCCCCATACGCGATGCCATCAAAAAAGCAGCGGCTGTAGGCTTAGTCACGGTGTACCCTCAGCGGGGCATTGTGGTGCTAGAACTTAGCCCTCAAGAACTCTACGCCAACTTTCATTTTCGTTATTTGATTGACGTAGAAGGCGCTCGGCTCACGGCACAACAACCAGATCAAACCACTCTATCAGCACTAAAACAAGCACACGTAGACGTCATAGAAAAACTGCAAAACACGCCGCTGACGCGCCAATTGCAGTTAGAGGCGATGGAGCTAGACTGGCGCCTGCATCACTATTTGGCCAATACCCTCAAAAACCCCATCGTTGCCAAGAACTACAGCGAGAACTGTGATCGCATACATGTATTGCAGAAATACCGCCCCCCACTGAATACACGTATTAACTTGGCCATGAATGAACACATCGCTATTTTGGATGCCATTGCCTCTGGAGACGAAACCGCGGCTGCCAGTATGGTGCAGCACCATTTCTCACAAACCTTAGCGTGGTGGGGAGTCATGCAGGAAGACCTGTAACTCCCCTACCCCTATAGCCACAAAAAAAGCCAGCATAATGCTGGCTTTTTTCAGACTACGGATAACAACTATCTTAGTCGTTACGCTCGGTCACTAGAACCAAGTGGTAGCCAAATTGTGTTTGCACTGGGCCTTGAACAACACCAACGGGGGCGCTGAATACCACTGCGTCGAACTCAGGAACCATTTGACCACGGCCAAATGTACCCAAAGCACCACCTTGACGGGATGAAGGGCAGCTAGAGTTAGCTTGTGCCAACTGCGCGAAATCTGCGCCGTTTTCAATTTCAGTTTTCAGTTCTTGCGCTCTTTCTGCGCTGCTCACCAAGATGTGGCTTGCGGATGCTTGTGCCATAGTATGCTCCTAAACAATCGACCTGAAAGGTTAACGCAATTTTGCTAAAAATGCAGGCATTGCCACACTGAAAATCATGAAAAGCATTAACCAACTGCTGGTGTTCGTGCCAACCGCATCATCAAGGCATCCAAGGCATTGGCAAACTCTCGTCGATCTGACTGACTAAACGCCGCAGGCCCACCTACCTCTACACCTGAATTACGCAGTTCTTCCAGCATATCGCGCATGGACAAACGTTCACGTATGTTGTCAGGTGTAAAACGCTCGCCACGCGTGCTAAGCACATGCACACCGTTTTCTACCAATTGTGCCGCCAACGGAATATCACCCGTAATAACCAAATCACCAGCACTAGCATGCTGCACAATGTAATCATCAGCCACGTCAAAACCTCGTGGTACTTGTACTGCCTTGATCAAGTGAAAAGGCGGTGTACGCAGCATTTGATTCGCTACCAACGTTAATGGTTTTTGCCAGCGTTGTGAGGCTCTGAATAAAATCTCTTTAACCACCACCGGACAGGCGTCGGCATCTACCCAAATCTGCATAGTTTTTCTCTGCTACCTTGCATTACCATGCGCCATTGTAGAAGATGCTGACGGCCTGTATACAGATGAATTGTATGACCTATCCAATCCTTACTACAGCAATCCCCTAGCTTGCTGAATACTCTTTGAAATCAATTGCTCATAGTGCTCTTGTTGCCCAGCAGGTAATACAGGCAACAAGGTTTCTTGACGCTTGGTCACACCAAATAAAGACTCTACCAGCCACCCTACTAAATACATCGCAGCCAAACAGCCCCCAGCTGTCGCTACCCTCTCACGGCATACCAACGCCTGCTCTACAACCTCTACACCACGTGCGTGCAAAGCTGCTTGCGCTTCTGGATGCGTAGTGGCCTGTGACTGTGCCAGCAAACCCAAACGTTCAAGAATAAAGGCCCCTGCGCAAATAGAGCCTATGTATTGCTTACGACTATCTAATTTTAGCGACGGTAAAAATTCGGGATTCTGTAACGCAGCAGGTATACCTTGTTTACCGCTAGAGAAAAGCACGGCATCCGCTGTATTGGCTTCCGACACTGGGCCATGCACGTCAATTTTCAGCCCATGAGCAGAGGTAATCGTAGGGCTGGTTGCCAAAATACGTACCGACCAATCTTGCTGATTACGACCCAAGACATCCCACATCAAAAACAGATCCAGATCGGTAAATTGATCAAATGTTACTAGCGCAATAGTTTTCAAAACGAACTCCTTAGTCCACTCACCGCACATTAAATGCGGTGATAATACGTAGGTAGAATTCGCAATTTATCAACACGGATAACGCCATACACAGCCTGTATGGTCACTCGCCATGACTACTCTCACTCGTCACCACTGGATAGAAGCTGGCTTTCATGCGTTAGAACACAACGGCCACGCTGGTGTATCAGCTGAAAACCTAGCCCGCCGTTTAAATGTGACGCGTGGCTCGTTTTACCACCACTTTCGCAGTAAGTCAGACTACGTGACAGCCTTGCTTAGCTACTGGGAAGAAGACTACACACACAGGATGCTGGCCTATGCCTCACAGGGCACTAATTCTGCAGACACCCTATTACGTTATGTAGACATTGCGTCAGAAAAACGCCCACACATAGAAGTGGCGATTAGAGCGTGGTCATTAATAGACCCTTTAGTTGCCAGCTTTCAGAAACGTGTAGACCAAACTAGGTTAGATTTTGCTGTGAACACCAGCCAACGCTGGGGAGCCTCTCCAGCCCTCGCTAACCTTATAGGCCAAGCAGCGCATCTTTGTTTAATAGGTGGTCAACAGACGGGGCTGCGTCACGATGCGCCACGTTTTACTGGTTTCGTCCAACAAGCCTTAAAGGTAGCTGAGGGCTCCTTACGGCCACCTTTCCTAAAACGCTAATCCTGTCAGTCTAGGTAGGTAGCTGGTTACCTGTGCAATATCATGGCGCCCAACACGGCCATCGCGAGCAGAATCAGCATCACACCCGACACACGCTCTAACCACGGCTGTATTCTGGCAAAACGCTGTAATACACGTTGATTACCGATGAGCACAGCCACCAGCGTATCCCATAGCGCCACGATGCTAAACATCCATAGGCCATAAAACACTTTCCAGCCTACGCTGATGGCATAGGGCTCTGTGAGAAGGCTCACTAAGCTGGCGTAAAACAAAGCATTCTTAGGGTTCAGAATACCTGACAAAAACCCCATGCCTAGCGCTCGCCACCATGCCCTATATGCCGTCGTTGCCGATGTTTTTTGTGTAGACATCGGTACATGTAACGTACCATCTCCTGCATAGCAGATAAACAGTACGCCTAAGTAAAACAGGTAAATACACCCTGCCATCTGCAAGATCACAAACCAGACGCTGTCTGGGTGCATGGCCTCTACACCGGCAAAGGCTACAACGATGAACACACCATTTGCTAACGCTATGCCTAGGCTTGCCCCGCTGGCAACCTTCCACCCAGCCGTTAACGAGGTTCGTGCAACAAGAAAGAAATCAGGACCAGGAGAAAGCAGCGCCAAAAAATGCGCTGCGGCTATCACTAAAAACAGCTGCATTGACAGAAACACACCTTAAAAAAAGTTAGGTGTAGTCTGCCTAAGAGCCTGATGGGTGTATTGAAGAAAATTGCAGTGCTCATGCCTTGTGGCATCACGCCTTATAACAACCTGGCGTCACTCCGGTATAGGCTTTAAATACACGTTGGAAATGCGCCTGATCGGCGAACCCTAAATGCTGGGCCAGATCAGCTAAGCTATCGCCTTGATGCATCAGTGATCGAGCAACATTAATACGCAAATTCAGTTGCCATACGTGCGGTGTCATACCCGTTACCGTTCTGAATGCACGGATGAGCTGATACCGGCTCATGCTAGTTAACGTAGCCAACTCTACTAACGACACTTTTTCTGTAGGTACGTTGCGTAGGTACTCTAGTGCTGGTTGGATTTTCTTCGCAACAAGTGACGTATCGCTAACCGACTCTACCCACACACTTTGTGATACGTCGTAATCCCCCACAAACTCTATGAGTGCAGCCTCTTTTTCATCCGCTGTTGCCACCGAAAACAAGACATCATTAAGCTGACAGAACTGCACGTACAACGCCGCATCCGACACCACACGAACTGGCTCTACCTTACGAGAGCCATCATCAACGTACTCTTGTCGCACCGTACACAACCACTGCACATCCAGATGCAACATCTGATAGCTCCACGCGCTGTCAGGCGCTGGATTACAAGCATGCACACGCTCTGCTGGCACAAACACCAATGAGCCGGGACGTAAGGCTACCGGGCCGCCCTCTGCTCCCGTAAACACACTGCTGCCGCCATCTACCGCTCCAATAGAAAACGTAGGGTGAGAATGCGGTTTATAGCAGGCTCTACTATGGCAAGCACGGCGTGTTTCCACGAACGGAAGCATAGGATCATGCCAAAAACTCTGCCCCTGACTCTGCTGAATATTTCGCTCTGCGGTCCTCACCATTGCTCTCATCATTTTTTGGTAATCTCCATCTGTGCCAATCATACGCTCACTCATTACGCCCGCCGAGATAAGCCTGGCACCACATAGGCTAACTGTACTTTTTACACTGGATTAACGCATGCAACCGCGCATTGTAATTGTTGATGACCACCCATTAATGTGCATCGCTGTACGTCTTGTTCTGGAACGCGAAGGCTATGAGATCGTTGCCGAATGCCATACCGGTGCTGACTGCATACAAACAGTACGTAGCTTAGAACCAGACTTAGTGGTACTGGATTTAAGCATTCCCAAACTGGATGGGTTTTCTGTTATTGATAGGCTGCGTAGCTCTAACGTCAAAACCAGTATTCTGATTCTGACCTCTAGTGACTCTAACCACTATGCTTTCCGTTGTCTGCAAGCGGGTGCCTCGGGCTTTGTGTGTAAAGACGATAAGCTGGAAGAGTTAACCCAAGCCGTAAAAGCGGTACTTGCAGGGTATTCTTACTTCCAAAAAGAGGTCACCGACCAGCTACGTGAAAATGCGTTCATGACTGCCCGCAAAACCACCTCAACACATGCCTCTGAGTTATCACTCTTAACCGACAGAGAGCTCACGGTATTTGGACTGCTGGTGAAAGGCATGAACAACCAAGAAATTAGTCATACCTTGATGCTTAGTCACAAAACCATCAGCACCTACAAAATACGGCTGATGAATAAACTGAATGCCCCCAATATGGTTGAGTTGGTAAAAATAGCTCAACGCAATGATATTGCCACAACCTAATCCGCACTCTATACGCAAGGGAGCACTGCAAACAATTGTCTATAACGGTTGCTCATTTCATCTAAAACACTATCTAATTTTTGTATGGAGTTCAGCGCCCTACTATCATCCAACCTATAGCACTGACATACCAACTCTACCTGCTGACAAGCCTGTACTAACTCTTGATAGCCCAACATACGTGCCACACCTAAGATTTGATGGGCTAGCTCAGCCAGATGGCGACAATCTTGTTGCTCACGAGGCTGTTGTAACTGCTGCCTAGCATCGTTGACTGACTTTAGAACTTCCCTAGCTAAATGCCAGGCTTTTTCTCTGCTTCCGCCCGTCAACGACAGCAAGGTCGCAAAGTCTTTAGCCTCCCATGCTGCTTCTACAGCATGCACTCCGCTTACGTGACATGCCTCGTCAGGATTGCCTGATGCTAGACGTTCGCTATACACACGGGATAATGATGCGAGCTTCTCTTGCAATGCCTCTAGCCCTAAAGGCTTAACCATGCAGTCATCCATACCCGCCGCTAAGGCTCGCTGCATTTCTTCGCGCTGTGCGTCAGCCGTTAGACCCAAAATCAAACAAGGGGATTGTTGCATCATGTGCTCTTCGCGACGTATGGCCTCGGTAAGCTCCACGCCTGACATACCAGGCATTCTACAGTCGGTAATCACCACATCAAACGCCGTGGTGCGCCATAGCGTCAGCGCCTGCTGCCCTGTGATAGCTTCGCTAAAGGTATGGCCCAGAAACTCCAATTGCTGGCACAGTAATTGACGGTGTATAGCGTAATCATCTACCACTAAAACATGCAAAGGCTGTACGGATGCGTGCCGTGTTAAGGAACCTAGTGCTTTGTTCTGTACGGTTGTCTCCTTCCCCTGCGCTAGAGGTACCTCTAGCGCTATCACCATACTGGTACCCACATTCAGCGAACTACGCATAGTTAAAGTACCGCCCATTAACTCACACAATGAACGCGTAATTGCTAAACCCAGCCCAGAGCCTGACGAGTCTGCGCTTTTATTTAACTGTGTAAACGGCAAAAACAAACGTTTCTGCTCATTTTCAGATACCCCTATACCCGTATCACTCACCGTTAATTGCATACGCAATGTGTCGTTGCCTACACTCTGCCCCACGGCACTAATCTTTACATGACCAGCTACGGTGAACTTGATGGCATTGCTCACTAAATTAAACAGCATTTGCCTCACCCTAACAGGGTCTGACAGCACAGCTTTAGACTCATACGTATCTAACTCCAGCAGCAGTGCTAGCCCTTTTTCTTTGGCTAATCCCTCAAACGACAAGGCTACGGACTCTATCAAGCTTTTGAAGCTCATGCGTTCAGGAGTGAATACCACCCTGCCCGACTCTATTCGGGAGATATCCAGCACATCCCCGATCAGATCTTGCACACCATGGGCACAGCTATACGCAATCTGTATGCCCTTTTTATCTAATACCCCTTGTTCCGCTTGATATTGCACGAGTTCCAAGGTCCCAATCACAGCACTCAGTGGGGTGCGGATTTCATGACTCATCGTGGCTAGGAAACTGGTCTTTTCTCTATTGGCTTGCTCTGCTTGCTTACGAGCAACCTCTAATTCTGTGACCACCTGCTCTAACTCGGCAATCAGTCGCTGCTGCTCAGTGACATCCAACCAGCCACAAATCACACCTTGCATCACGCCATTCGTATCGTGAAACGGTTGAATCCAATGATCTATCCAGCGCTCTTCTCCATTCATGACAGTGGCACGCCGCATACGTAACGCTTGATTGCTTGCGATAGCGTGCATATAGGCCTGATGCATGGCTTGCGCCGCTCCAAACTTTGGAGGCCCTTGCAAAACAGTTTTCCCATACAAGTCTTCTGCTTTAGCCCCTACGGCTTCCAAATAGCTGCGCGTACCACTAATAAACTTCCCGGTGATATCCCGCACATAAATAGGTTGGGGTGTGGCCTCACTTAAGGTGTCAAAAAACTCTAGCTGATCATTTAAGGCTTTTTCTGAGGCAATACGCTTGGCCACCTGCTTACGCAAGTACAGTACCCACGCCACAAATACAGCCACAACTATCCCTGCAATACTGGGCAATACCAGTGTGCATGAGCTTTCAAGATTCTCCAGTACTGTCGCTGTTATAGAGTCGGCCACATTCGTTACTACCCACAGAACGCTAGATCACATCGCGCTACTCTTCTACTCAGGCTTCGCCACCGAGCACGCTACACAGTGCATTCGCTACCCTCCAGAAGCTTTCAATGTATCTGATTCAGGAGTTAAACCAGATCAGATTTCTCTCGCGTTCCAACCGAAATCACACACCCACTGTGTCAGATACTTCTTATAACTTCATAACATCCCACAAAGCCCCTTCGCTATTCGCACCGCTACGATGCGCTAAAACCGTCTTGTGGCTCTTAGCTATGTTTCTGTGGGGTTAGGCACTACACGAAGATTACAGACAAAACCACAGCGCCATCTGATCCTTCCGCATTTCTACTCTATGACGAACACATTACGTTGGCCACATGACGTAATTGATTTCGTTTCTACTGTCATAACGCACTGTTTTCGTGGTGACACACCTATTAGAAAGGCGCAACGCGCGCTGGAGTCATATCAATGCACTACCGCATTCTGGTCGTAGAAGACCACCCTCTCTTACTCACTGACATTACCCATACCTTGGCCAGCTTAGGCCCTCATCTCGTTGAGGGCGTGAGTAGCGGTGGCGAGGCATTATGCCTGCTCTCAGAGGTTGCCTATGATCTAGTGCTTAGCGATTTGCATATGCCTGATGTAGATGGGCTTTCATTGGTAGAGCAATGGCCTACAACACACTCACCGTATCCAGCACTTGCCCTCATTAGCGGCGATACTTTAGCGATATTGTCTGGGGTTGCCCAAGCGGCTAAAGCACGGGGAATTAACGTACTAGGCACCTATACCAAACCCTTTACCCAATGCTGTGCCAGTTCGCTTTTACGCGACTTACATGCATATCAACAGCAGCTCACACCCGTCGTTTGCCCACCTTGCCACACACATACCAATCAAATAATGCAAACGGCACTCGCCTCCCATGCTATTCAGGCCTGGTATCAACCCCAGTACTCTATGGTTGAACAAAAAATTGTGGGGGTAGAAGCACTGGCACGGTGGGAGCATCCCAATCTTGGGCTACTTCCCCCTAGCGCCTTCCTAGCAGATATAGAACGCGCAGCTTTACACGAAACACTGCTGTACAACATGCTGCAGCAAGTCATTTCCGCCCAGCAGTACTGGCACACATTAGGCCATGAGCTAAACGTGTCCATCAACCTACACACCCACCTTTTGAACGATTTAACACTGCCCGAGCGGCTTTACGAGTTGACCCTCTCGCGCAATGCCAAACCGGCCGCTATAACTTTTGAGTTAACCGAAAACACAACCACTGCCGAGGCCGGGCACTACTACAGTGGCACCACCCGGTTACGTATGATGGGCTTCTCGCTATCACAAGATGACTTCAGCACAGGCTACAGCTCATTTTATAGACTACTTTCTACGCCGTTTAACGAGTTCAAACTAGACCGCACCCTGCTCCACAACGCTCTTAAGCATGAACACTTTCATACAGCCTTACACAGCCTTATCCGCTTAGGAAATGATCTAGGATTAACGGTGGTTGCCGAAGGCGTAGAAACCCAGCAAGAAGCCGAGTTCCTTCACCACATGGGTGGTGACATTATTCAGGGCTTTCTGATCTCACCAGCCTTGCGTCACGATGCTTTAGCCCAACTACTAGATCAGCCTTGTTTGAGTTCCTTCCATGCTCATTAAGCTTTTTTCACCCCACCACCATGCGTCTGCAACGCCTTGCTTGAGCAGCCCTTATAGAGAGCTAATGCATTGTATTTACAAATAGAAAAATCCTATGAGACTTGTCTGAAGTAGATAAGGACGCGTCTGATATAGACGAGCGGCTGTGCTGGTTATTCTGGAACACATAAACCACGTTCGGAGTACACCTATGACCCAAACTCAAATCAGCATGCACAACATTGACAGTTTTTTCTTCTCACCTTCGGCAGAGCTCAAAAATAAAAACATATTGAGCACAGATAACAAACTAGGCTTTTTGACCATCGGCGCTCTATTAGATAGCAGGGTCTGCCAAGCGTTAAATGAAATCACACAATTACCCAAACCTGGTTCTGCTATCCCTGCACAAGTGCCCTTCAGCATGGAGAAACATCTGTGGAATCCTATACGCGCCTGGAGAGAGTATCTGTGCCTAAGCAGCGAATGCATGGCTAAGAAAATGAATTTGGATGTAGCCGAATATCTTGAGATCGAAGATCAGCCTGCTCAGCTTGATGACGAAGCTATACATAACATTTCTGCCAAGCTTGGGATTCACAAACGATTACTGATGAAATCCATAGAAAAATACAACCATGCCTGGGCTTTTATGAAAGGTATAAACCCACAGTAATGTGCACCTCATGCTCATCAGCCCCCACATCACTGATGAGCATGAGGAGCCACACTCATCCTGAACAGTAGGCTCTCAACGTAAAAGAGGCACCGCAGGCGCAAACAAACACGACTATGAGAATTATCTGAAGCTGATACAGACAGCTCTGATACCACTGCGTCTAGGCGATTGCTATTCTGGGCGGCATGACCATGTTCGGAGTACTACTGTGTCTCATACCCAAACCAGCATTCATGACATTGATGGCTTCTTCTACTCGCCCTCGCAGTTGCTTAAGAGTAAAAATTTATCTACCAAAGATAAGAAAACCGGCTTTTTGACCAGTGGTGCATTATTAGACAGCAGAGTCTGTAAAGTACTGAACGAAATTATCCAACTGCCCAAGCCCAGTATGGATATACCCGTAGAAGTCTCCACCAGCATGGAAAAGCATTTTTGGAACCCTATACGCGCTTGGCGAGAGTATTTGTACTTAAGCAGCGAATACATGGCCAAGAAAATGAATCTGGACATCGCTGAGTACTTAGAAATAGAAAATCAGCCGTTCAAGCTTAACGACGATATTCTCAATAGACTATCTACCAAGTTCGGCATACACAAAAACCTATTGCTAAGATCTATTGAAAAATACAATCAAGGTTGTATTTTGCTAAAAGGCATGGACTAAAAGCAAAGTGCCATAACCCCTTTCAAGGTTATGGCACTTTGTCAGTCGTTACTGCACATTAGATGTGCATTAATCGTCTGCTGGCATAGAGCTTTTACGCTTTTTAGCCTCTTCTTTCTCTTGGCACAAACGCAGCAAGTAGGCCTCGTCAATGTCGCCTGTTACGTACTCGCCGTGGAAACAAGAACCTTCGAACTCTTTAATTTCAGGGTTCAAATCACGCAAGGCTTGTTCCAAATCTTCCAAATCTTGGAAAATTAGACCATCTACGCCGATTTCTTTGGCGATCTCATCTACATCGCGGTTATGTGCGATCAACTCACCATAAGTAGGCATGCTCACACCGTATACGTTTGGATAACGTACTGGTGGCGCAGCAGACGCCAAATACACCTTGTTTGCGCCAGCCGAACGCGCCATTTCGACGATTTCTTTACTGGTAGTACCACGCACAATGGAGTCGTCCACCAGCAAGACGTTCTTGCCTTTGAACTCCATAGGAATAGGACTCAGCTTCTGGCGTACAGATTTCTTACGTACAGCCTGACCTGGCATGATGAAGGTACGACCAATGTAACGGTTTTTGATCAGGCCTTCGCGGTATGGCAGGTTCAGTCTGTCAGCCAACTGCATAGCCGATGGACGTGAGGAGTCTGGAATAGGCATCACCACGTCGATATCACTTAGGCGCACGGTTTTTGCCACTTTATCGCCCAAGTACTCACCCATATTCAAACGAGCATCGTAGACAGAAATACCGTCAACCGTAGAGTCAGGACGTGCAAAGTATACGAATTCGAACAAACATGGCATCAACTTAGCGGATTCCATGCATTGGCGGCTGTGAGGCTCACCATTTAAGTCGATCCAAATGGCTTCGCCAGGTTTAACATCGCGCACCAAATCAAAGCCACAGCCTGTAAGAGCTACCGACTCCGAAGCAAACATCCATTCTGTACCTTGTGCGGTTTCACGTTTACCCATACACAACGGACGGATGCCGTTAGGGTCACGGAAAGCCACCATACCCAAGCTAGCAACTTGAGCAATCACCGAATAGGAGCCTCGGGCACGGGTATACACCGCATTTACCGCTGAAAAAATAATGCTTTCAGCGTCTGAGCCTTGGTTGGATGCTTGCTGTACCTCGTGCGCAAACACGTTCAGCAACACTTCGGAATCAGAGCGCGTGTTCATGTGGCGTCTGTCTACGCTGAACAATTCCTCACGCAGCTCACGCCAGTTGGACAGATTGCCGTTATGCACAAAACTGATACCAAATGGAGCATTCACATAGAAAGGCTGTGCCTCTTCGATGCTATCGCTATCACCTTCGCAGGGATAACGCACATGCCCTAGACCACTATTACCTGGCAGCGCACGCATATTGCGTGTGCGGAACACGTCTCTAACTAGTCCCTTGCCCCGGTGTGTGTGAAAAAAGCTATCGTTAAAAGTAGTGATGCCAGCGGCATCCTGACCACGGTGCTGCAAAAGCAGCAAACTATCGTAGATCAATTGGTTTACGGGACTGTACGCGTACGCCCCAACGATTCCACACATAATAATGTTCCAGTGCTAGTTTAGTAAGGTAACCAAGATGCTAAAGAAGGTGGCAGTAACTGCTTTAACTGCTGCACGGCATTCACGCAGGCTTTTGATAGTCGCGCCTCTTGCCACCAGGGCTCTTTAGGCAACTCGGTATAGCCGGCCAATATGACCAGCAACAATGCAAATACCACGCCCCTCAAGAGGCCAAAGAGCGCGCCAAATGCATGATCAGCAGACCCCAAGCCACTGCGATCTATCAAGGTCGCCAGCATCATATTCAATAGGCCAAGGGTCAATAAAGCAGCAATAAAAAGCACCGCGTAGGACACAGCGGTGCGAAGCAAATCGTTATTCAGATAGTCGGTTAGCAAGACGGAGAGCGAAGGTCCCCACCATATAGCAACCAGAAATGCAGCGATGTAAGCAATCAAGGAGAGCAGCTCTTTGAGCAGCCCCCTGATTAATCCTAGGATACTGGAGAGTCCTAGTAGTGCTAACAGTAAATAATCAAAGCTTGTCACTTGGTAGAAATAAAACTATTTGCATACCCTAACGAGCGTAAGCGCGTTTGGGCTGCCTGCGCGGCTTCTCGTGTAGGGAAAGCCCCTACGCGCAGCCTGTACGCAGTTTTGCCGCCAGATGTGGTGCTTTCCACATAAGCGTTAGTAACACCTGCGTTTACTAACTGTCTGCGACGTGTCTGTGCATCATTTTCCGACGAATAGGCTGCAATCTGCAAGATAAAGTTACCACGCTGTGCATTATTGCTACCCGATGCAGTTGCTGAATTGCTGCTAGGCGGGGTACGCCCTTCCAATAATGCCAACGCTACCGCGCCATCATCAGTACGCTGATTATTGTCACGACGAGGAGGTGGTGGCGGAGGTGTAGAAGGCTGTGTTGCTGGACGTGTAGGCTGCGCCACTACCGGCTTAGGAGGCTCTACAGCCGCAGGCTGCTGCGTAGCAGGTGTAGAAGACCCTGCTGCAGGAGGCTGGCTAGCTGTATTACCTGGTGTCACAGGCGTAGGCTGCTGCATAGCAACTACCGTACCTTCGTCGCCAGTTGCTTCACCAGTATCTTGCTCGCCTGCAGTACCTTGTGTGGGCTCAGCTTCAATCACGGGTGGAACAATAGCTGGAATCACAGCCATCACCGGTTCAGGCATGTTCTCAGAATCGTTACTGGTGAGAAACGGAACAATCACCACCGCTGCCAATACAAGAACCAACGCGCCTACTAATCGACGGCGTGCTCGCGTACGCATTTCGCGCAATTGCGCATCACTGGACTGACGTCGTGATGCACCACCTGTTTCTTTGTTTGAGAACAACCCCATGTATCTGAAACCCACTAAGTAAGAACCGCTTGCACTACACAATTAGCGAGGATCTCTACCTAAATGCTTGAGAACCGGGCCAACTGTGGCGAATGAACCAAATACAAGAATTCTATCATTCGGTTGGGCATCTGTTAGTGCTTGCTCGAAGGCTTTAACCGGATTTTCACACTCTCTAACAGTTGTTTCAAAATAGTTTACACGTTTACCGGCTGCGGGACGCACACCGGGCTTACGATCACCATCTGATGCACCAACCTCTTGAGGATTACTCTGTACTGCCCCCATTTTTTTCACGCCATTAAGTAGCGCTGCCAAATCACGGCTACTTAAGCCGCGAGGGCCTTCTAGAGAGGCAACATACCAACTATCAATTCTATCGATCAGCAAGCGCAATACACCCGCTGCATCTTTGTCATTCAACATACCTAACACGGCCAATGTACGACCTGTGCATGGCATTTGATCCAGATTCTGCGCCAACGCACCCGCTGCATGCGGATTATGAGCTACATCTAACACTACCAATGGCTCACCTGGCAAAATCTGCAAACGACCAGGAATGGAAGCACGGTTCAAGCCGCTGCGCACGGCTTGGGCCGAAACCACCAACTTCATGTTCAACGCTTCAAGGGCCGCCAGGGCTGCCGATGCATTCAACAGTTGGTTCACACCGCGCAGCGATGGGTAGGCTAAGCCCGCACGACGTTGCTCCCGGCCACCGTAGGCCCACTGCTGGCTATCGCCAGAGTAATTAAAATCTTTTCCAAACAGCCACAGGTCAGCACCAATTTCGCTGGCGTAGCGCTCTACAGACTCTGGCGGCAAAGGATCTGCACAAATAGCAGGCCTACCTGGTCTGAATACGTGCGCTTTTTCCCAGCCTACGGCCTCGCGAGAATCACCCAGATAAGCAATGTGATCAATGTCTACGCTGGTGAGGATAGAGCAATCAGCATCAACCATGTTCACGGCGTCTAAACGGCCGCCCAGCCCTACTTCCAGAATAGCTACGTCTACTTTTTCTTGTTCAAACATTAACAGCGCCGCTAAGGTCGCGAACTCAAAATAGCTCAGCGATACCTCGCCACGGGCTTGTTCAATGCGGAAAAATTGCTGGGTAATCTGCGCGTCAGTTGCCAACTCGCCATTCAATTGAATGCGCTCGTTGTAATGCACGAGATGGGGGGAAGTATAGAGGCCAGTTTTATAACCAGCAGCACGCAAAATAGCATCCAAAATGGTACAGGTAGAACCCTTACCGTTGGTGCCTGCTACCGTGATGGTGACAAACGGTGTTTGCAGTGCAAGATTTTTTGCGACTTGTTTGATGCGATCCAACCCTAAGTCGATTTCGGTAGGATGTAGGGTTTCCAGATATGTCAGCCATTGTTCCAGCGAGCTGGTGGCTGTCAAAGAATGATTCAACATGGTCAAAGCACACAAAAAAACAGCAGGTGCTAATGATAGCACCTGCCATTACTGACGTCAGGTTAATGACGAAAAAACTACTTGCGACGTACAGGTGGCAAATCGGTGCATGCACCCAATGAAGCCTCTGCCGCCATACCCACAGACTCACCCAAGGTAGGATGTGGGTGGATGGTTTTGCCGATATCAACAGCATCCGCACCCATTTCAATGGCCAACGCCACTTCGCTGATCAAATCGCCAGCACCCGTACCTACGATGGTTCCACCCAGGATACGTTTGCTTTCTGCGTCGAAAATCAGCTTAGTGAAGCCTTCGTCGCGTGCGTTAGCAATCGCACGACCAGAAGCCTGCCATGGGAAATGCCCTTTCTCAATGGCAATGCCCTCTTTCTTGGCTTCTTCTTCAGTCATACCTACCCAAGCCACTTCTGGGTCAGTGTACGCAACAGAAGGAATCACACGTGCATCAAAGAAGGCTTTTTCGCCATGAATGACCTCTGCTGCCACATGCGCCTCGTGTACAGCTTTGTGCGCCAACATTGGTTGACCTACGATGTCACCAATCGCGTAGATGTGCGGCACGTTGGTGCGCTGCTGAGTGTCTACGTTGATGAAACCACGGTCAGTCACAGCGATACCTGCTTTGTCTGCACCAATCTTGTTGCCATTAGGCGTACGGCCTACGGCTTGCAATACCAGGTCGTAGCGTTGAGCTTCTGCAGGGGCTTTATCACCCTCAAACTTGACCCAAATACCGTCTTCGCGCGCTTCAGCAGAAACCGTTTTGGTGTTCAGCATAATGTGATCGAAACGATGTTCGTTCATTTTCTGCCAAACTTTTACGGCTTCGCGGTCTGCACCTTGCATCAGGCCGGATTGCATCTCTACCACGTCTAAACGTGCGCCTAACGCTGAGTACACCGTACCCATTTCCAAACCAATAATGCCACCACCAACGATCAGCATTTTCTTAGGCAGGAATGGCAGCTCCAACGCACCTGTGGAATCCACAATGCGTGGGTCTTCAGGCAAGAATGGCAGTTTCACAGACTGGCTACCTGCAGCAATGATGGCCGAGGCAAATTTCAACACTTGCTCTTTACCATCAGCAGCACGCACTGCAATGTGGTGAGGGTCTACAAACTCACCCACGCCGTTCACTACAGTGACTTTGCGGGCTTTAGCCATACCAGCCAAACCACCTGTCAATTTACCAATGACGGATGTTTTGTAGTCGCGCAGTGCGTCTAGCTCGATCTTGGCTTCGCCAAAACGAATACCATGATCAGCCAAGGCTTTAGCCGCCTCAAACACACCCACGCTGTGCAGCAATGCTTTAGATGGAATACACCCTACGTTCAAGCAAACGCCACCCAAGGTGCTGTAACGCTCAACCAAGGCTACTTTCATGCCCAAGTCAGCAGCACGGAACGCAGCGGAGTATCCGCCAGGGCCCGCACCCAACACCACTACATCGTACTCACCATCGGCAGCACCGCTGTGCTGCGCAGCTTGAGGAGCTTGTACAGGCGCTGGCGCGGCGGCCGGAGCCGCTGCTACAGGTGCTGCAGCGGCAGCAGGCGCTGCCTCAGTTGCTGCACCTGTCGCTTCTATACGTACGATGGCAGAGCCTTCTTTTACTTTGTCGCCCAGTTTGACCAACACTTCTTTGACCACCCCAGCTTCTGCAGCTGGGATTTCCATAGATGCTTTGTCGGATTCAACCGTAATCAGGCTTTGTTCCAGTTCGATGGTATCGCCAACGTTCACCAACAGTTCAATCACTGTCACTTCACCGGAATCACCGATATCAGGCACTTTCAAATCAATCATGCTCATAGCGGCTCCTTACAGCAAGATGCGACGGTAGTCTGCCAGCAATGTCGCTATGTAAGCGTTGAAGCGAGCAGCCGATGCACCATCAATCACACGGTGGTCATAAGACAGCGACATTGGCAACATCAGGCGTGGCTCAAACTCTTTGCCATTCCAGATAGGCTGTACGCTAGAGCGTGATAAGCCCATGATGGCCACTTCAGGGGCATTGATGATAGGTGTGAAGTCTGTACCACCAATACCGCCCAAGGACGAAATGGTGAAACAACCACCTTGCATCTGAGCAGCGCCCAGTTTGCCTTCGCGAGCCAAACCAGCCAATTCACCGGTTTCTTTAGCAATTTCCAGTACGCCTTTTTTATCAGCGTCACGGATTACGGGAACTACCAACCCATTTGGCGTATCGGCAGCAAAACCAATGTGGAAGTATTTCTTCAGAATCAGGTTATCGCCATCCAGCGATGCGTTGAATTCTGGGAATTTCTTCAGTGCGGCAACCACTGCCTTGATGAAGAACGCCAGCATGGTCACACGTGTACCTGCTTTTTTGCCTTCTTCATTCAGCTGTTTGCGGAACTCTTCTAGGCTAGTGATATCTGCTTGCTCGTTGTTGGTGACATGAGGAATCATGACCCAGTTACGATGCAAGTTTGCACCAGAAATTTTCTTGATGCGTGACAGCGGAGCCGCTTCCACTTCGCCAAAGCGACTGAAATCGACTTTTGGCCATGGCAACAGATCCAAGCCACCACCAGACAACGATGCACCCGCTGCTGCAGGCGCAGCACCACCGGCCAACGCCGCTTTCACAAACTGACGTACGTCGTCAGCAGTGATACGGCCTTTGTTACCAGAGCCATTCACTTTAGTCAGGTTCACGCCCAACTCACGTGCAAATTTACGCACGGATGGGGATGCGTGAGGCAAATTACGCAGAGGCACAGCCGCTTCAGCAAAAGCAGCTGTAGGCGATTCACGCACTGGTGACTGAGATGCAGCCACACCAGCAGCAGAACTCACCACTTCTGTCGTTGTAGAGGCAACCGCTGCCGCTTTAGGAGCTTCAGCTGCTGGAGCCGCTTGCACTGCAGGCGCAGCGGCTGGAGCAGCAGAGCTTACTTGCAGCTCAAGAATGTCGGAGCCTTCGCTAACTGTGTCGCCCACTTTCACTTTCAGCGCAGTAATCACACCAGCGTGACTGGAAGGTACTTCCATAGACGCTTTTTCAGTTTCCAGTGTGATCAGGCTTTGATCCGCTTCAATGGTGTCACCCACAGCAACCAGCACTTCAATCACGTCTACATCACGTGCATCGCCAATATCTGGCACACGCACAGTAATGATGGATGTGGTCGCTTCTGCAGCGGCAGGCGCTGCTGGAGCAGCTGGTGCTGCAGCAGGTTTTTCTGCGGCTGCAGGAGCCGCCGCTGGCGCAGCGGCAACTTCTGCCTTAGGTGCTTCAGCAGCACCCGCAGCGTCCAGCTCCAGAATCAAGGAACCATGTTTTACTTTATCGCCGATTTTTACTTTCAGCGACTTCACCACACCAGCGTGTGACGATGGGATTTCCATCGAAGCCTTATCGGACTCAACGGTGATCAAGCTTTGCTCAACCTCTACGGTGTCGCCAACGGCAACCAGCAGCTCAATCACATCCACTTCACCGTCGTCGCCAATGTCAGGAACAGTGACTTCAATCAAATTGCTCATTTATCTACTCCTTAGGCGTGATGCGGATTGGCTTTCTCGGGATTGATGCCGTACTTTTTGATTGCTTCCAGCACTTTCTCGCGTGGCAGTTTGCCTTCATCGGCCAATGCACGCAGCGCGCTCAATACAACAAAATGACGATCAACCTCAAAGTGCTCACGCAGTTTGTAGCGATAATCAGAACGACCGTAACCGTCAGTACCCAATACACGGTAAATACGACCTTCAGGTACAAAGGCACGGATTTGGTCAGCAAATGCTTTGATGTAGTCAGTAGAAGCGACGATTGGACCATCGGTTTCAGCCAACTTCTGTGTCACGTAAGGTACTGGTGCTTTCTTATCAGCAGGGTTCAGCAAGCTGTAACGCTCACAATCCAAACCTTCACGACGCAATTCTGTAAAGCTGGTCACGCTCCATACATCGGAACCTACACCCCAGTCTTTTTCTAGCAGCTCTTGAGCAGCGATCACTTCGCGCAAGATCGTACCGGAACCCATCAGTTGTACTTTCAGTTTGCCTGCATCAACAGACTTGAATTTGTACATACCGCGCAGGATGCCGTCTTCATCGCCAGATTTCAGACCTGGTTGTGCGTAGTTTTCGTTCATCAGCGTGATGTAGTAGTACACATCTTCTTGCTCTTGAACCATACGACGCAGACCGTCACGCATGATTACTGCCACTTCGTGAGCAAACGCAGGGTCATAAGACACGCAGTTTGGAATCACAGAAGCTTGAATATGGCTTTGACCGTCTTCGTGCTGCAAACCTTCACCGTTCAGCGTAGTACGACCAGCGGTACCACCCAAGATGAAACCACGAGCTTGCATATCACCTGCTGCCCATGCCAAGTCGCCAAAACGTTGGAAACCGAACATGGAGTAGTAGATGAAGAACGGAATCATGATCTTGTTATTGCTGGAGTACGACGTAGCAGCAGCCACCCAGGAGCTAAACGCGCCCAGTTCGTTGATACCCTCTTGCAACAACTGACCTTTTTTGTCTTCACGGTAGTACATCACCTGGTCTTTATCGACTGGTGTGTACTTTTGGCCTACTGCCGAGTAAATACCGATCTGACGGAACAAACCTTCCATACCAAATGTACGGGATTCGTCAGCCAAAATAGGTACTACACGTGGGCCCAATTCTTTATCGCGCAGTAACTGGTTCAGTACACGTACAAAGGCTTGTGTAGTGGAGATTTCACGGCCTTCGGCTGTAGGCTCCAATACCGCTTTGAATACTTCCAGCTCAGGCGCTTTCAGTTGTTCGCTAGCCTTTGCACGACGCTTAGGCAAGTAACCGCCCAACGCTTTACGACGAGCTTGCATGTACTGCATTTCTGGAGAATCGTCTGCAGGTTTGAAGTACGGCAAGTCTTCCAGTTTGTCGTCAGAAATAGGAATATTGAATCTATCGCGGAATTCGCGGATGGAATCGATATCCAAGCTCTTTTGCTGGTGAGTCGGGTTTTTAGCCTGACCAATATGACCCATACCGTAACCTTTAATGGTTTTGGCCAAGATCACAGTAGGCTGACCTTCGTGTTTCACGGCAGCGTCAAATGCGGCATACACTTTGTTTGGATCGTGACCGCCACGGTTCAAGCGCCAAATATCTTGGTCGCTCATACGGCTTACCATTTCTAGCAGACGAGGATCTTTACCGAAGAAGTTCTCACGAACGTAAGCACCATCATTGGCTTTGTACGCTTGGTACTCACCGTCGATGGTGTCTTCCATTACTTGACGCAACACACCCTCTTTGTCGCGAGCCAACAATGGATCCCAGTAGCCGCCCCAGATCAGTTTGATCACGTTCCAGCCAGCACCACGGAAGGTGCCTTCCAATTCTTGAATGATCTTGCCGTTACCACGCACAGGACCATCTAGACGCTGCAGGTTGCAATTCACTACAAAGATCAGGTTATCCAGACCTTCGCGCGCTGCTACACCAATAGCGCCCAAGGATTCTGGCTCGTCCATCTCGCCATCACCCAAGAACACCCATACTTTACGGCCACTAGTGTCTTGAATGCCGCGCGCATGCAGGTATTTCAGGAAACGAGCCTGATAAATACCCATCAGCGGGCCAAGACCCATGGATACAGTAGGGAACTGCCAGAACTCTGGCATCAATTTAGGGTGAGGATAGGAGGACAAACCTTTGCCGTCTACTTCTTGACGGAAATTATCCATTTGCTCTTCAGTCAAAGAGCCTTCCAAAAACGCACGGGCGTACATACCAGGAGAGGTATGACCTTGGAAGTACACCAAGTCGCCACCGTGGTTTTCGTTTTCAGCGTGCCAGAAGTGGTTCTGACCACACTCAATCATGGTTGCTAAGGAAGCAAACGATGCAATGTGACCACCCAAGCTGCCGCCATCGGCAGGCGTTTCTTGGTTGGCTTTTACCACCATTGCCATCGCGTTCCAGCGAATATACGAGCGAATACGTTCCTCAATCGCCAAATCACCAGGATTATTTGGCTCCAACCCTACAGGGATGGTGTTCAAGTAAGCCGTGTGCGGAGAGTAAGGGATGTTAGAACCTGAACGGCGCGCCAAGTCAGTTAGGCGTTCCAACAGGTAATGGGCACGTTGTGGGCCCTCACGATCAAGCACGGCCTCTAAAGCTTCTAGCCATTCTTGTGTTTCAAGAGCTGCGTCGGGATTGGCGCTGGCTGGATTACTGTTTTGGTCAAGAGAGGACATATAGCGTCTCCAGTTTTATTGATAGAAGTCCGTGCTGCGATGTTCATCTGCGTTGTAATGTTTGCTTTTCAGACCATAACAGATTGACCGGACCCGTACAGTTTTTAGGCAGATCATGCCTATTTATCAATTCTATTCTAGGAAAGAAAAAAGGTTATCTCAAGCAAAATTTCATTTTATGGTAATAGTTTTTATAATGTGAAAAATATCATCGAGCGTTAAGGTTTACAATGCTCCCAGCTTTTTACGATTACTGTTATGGCAAACTCCGTAAAAAAATCACTTATACCTAATACGTTTTACGATCAGGCACGTCAAAATAGACGCGGCCTATACTGGCTCACGCCTGTAATCGTACTGATTCTCTACTTATGTGTGATGGGCGTATTTATCTGGTTGCAACGCCTGCAGCACGATAGTGTGATGGTGGTCCCTATAGACCAAGAGACTCGCCAGCAGCGCCTGACTATGGTGATTGCCGCACTATCTCTAGTGATTGTATTTAGCTTGCTAGCCCTATGGCGCTATACACGCTTTCGTACGCGTGCTGAAGCCGCACTGATTGCAGAAACCGGTTTCCGACGAGCCATGGAAAACTCCATGTCTACGGGCATGCGTGTATTTGATCTGAGCGGACGCATTGCTTACGTCAACCCTGCTTTCTGCCGAATGATAGGCTGGAACGAGGCCGACTTAATAGGACGCACCGCCCCCTTCCCGTACTGGGTACCTGGGCGACACTCTCATCATCAAGAGGTGCTGGACCTTATCTTGTCTGGGCGCACACCTAATAGTGGCTTAGAAGTGGAAGCACAGCGCCGCGATGGCTCGCGCTTTACAGCCCGCATGTACGTATCCCCTTTACGCGACCCTAATGGTGAACAAATAGGTTGGATGACGTCCATGACAGACATCACCGAACCTAAGCGTATACGTGAAGCCATGACGGCTGCCCACGAACGCTTTATGACCGTACTAGAAGGTCTGGATGATGCGATCTCGGTGACTGCCGATACGCCTGAGGGTCTAGAGCTGCTATTTGCTAACCGCACCTACCGACGCTTTTTCGGTGCCCAAGGACATGGACACGAAGAGCTATTGGGTGGTCGCTTAGGGCGCTTCACCGACGAAACGGTAGAAACCTATTCAGCACAAGCTCAACGCTGGTTCGAAGTACATCACCGTATGCTGGCTTGGACGGATGGTCGTCGTGTGCGATTGCAGGTGGCCCGAGACATCACCGAACGTCGCAAACATGAAGAAGCTTCGCGTGTACAACAAGATAAAATCCAACTCACCAGTAGGTTAACCACCATGGGTGAAATGGCGTCATCGTTGGCACATGAACTTAATCAGCCATTGACAGCTATTAATAACTACAGCATGGGTGCTGTAGCGATGGTGCGTAGTGGCAAAGCCAAACCAGAACAGTTACTAGAGGCACTAGAAAAAGCCGCTGCCCAAGCTGAACGTGCTGGCAAAATTATTAGCCGTATACGCGAGTTTGTGAAACGCAGCGAACCACGTCGCCAAGCGGTTCCCATTACGCAAATCATTGATAATGCGGTAAGCTTTGCAGACATAGATGCGCGCAAACGTCGTATAGAAATAGCCGTTGAGCTTCCTGAGCACCTTCCTATGGTGTTAGCTGACCCCATCCTTATTGAGCAAGTACTACTCAATTTGCTAAAAAATGGCGTAGAAGCGATGGAAGGAAGCGATTATCATATCCTTCATGTGAACATTTCACTTTACGATCAAATGTTAGAGGTCGCCGTCATCGACAGGGGCTATGGACTCAAAAACCCCGAGCGACTTTTCGAGCCTTTCTACAGCACCAAGTCAGAAGGTCTGGGGATGGGCTTAAACATCTGTAGAACCATTATAGAATCACACCATGGTCGTTTGTGGGCAGTGGAGAATCCAGAGGGTGGAACAATCTTCCGATTCTCTTTGCCCTGTGCGCAAGACGTAGTGCAACCAACCACCGATAGTCCCAAGGAGATACAAGCATGAGTAGTACCCCGATTCCCTGCACGATTTTTATTGTGGATGATGATGAAGCCGTTCGTGACTCCTTGCGGTGGCTGCTTGAGGCTAATGGTTACCGAGTGCAGTGTTTTGCGTCTGCTGAAGAATTCCTCAGTTCATACGACACCACACAACTTAGCGTACTGATTGCTGACGTACGTATGCCTGGCATGAGCGGTCTTGAGCTACAAGAAGCGCTGATTGCACGCAACTCCCCTATTCCTATCGTATTCATCACCGGTCACGGTGATGTACCTATGGCTGTCAGCACCATGAAAAAAGGTGCCGTAGACTTCCTAGAGAAACCGTTTAACGAAGCTGACCTGCGTGCCGTTGTAGTACGCATGATGGAGCAAGCCAGCCTTATGGCCGATCAGGCACACGCTAAACGCACACACGCTGAGGTACTGTCACGCTTGACTGCTCGCGAACAACAAGTGCTAGAGCGCATTGTGGCAGGCCGCCTGAACAAACAAATCGCCGGAGACCTGAACATTAGTATCAAAACTGTTGAGGCACACCGGGCAAATATTATGGAAAAACTTGAAGTTACCACTGTGGCAGATCTAATGAAGATTGCCTTGGTACAAAGCGGAGAAAACTAGCATGAGCAGTACACCAGCCAGGATCATTTCGGGCACAGCCTTAGCACAAAGCGTTCGCGAGCAAGTTGCCGAGAACGTCAAGCAGCTACAAGCCAAAGGCATTCATCCTGGCCTGACCGTAGTATTGATTGGTGAAGATCCTGCCTCTCAAGTCTACGTACGCAACAAAGCTCTGGCTTGCGAAAAAGCCGGTATCAACTCTGATGTCATCCGCTTACCTGCCAGCACCACTCAAGACGAGCTGCTGGCATTGATTGAGAAACTCAATCAAGACGATGGCGTAGACGGTATTTTGGTGCAATTGCCCCTGCCTGCTCATTTAGATGAGCATCTGGTGATTGAAAGTATCTCGCCCGCTAAAGACGTAGACGGTTTTCACATCAGCAACGCCGGTTTGCTTATGACTGGCCAACCACTGTTTCGCCCTTGCACCCCTTACGGTGTCATGAAAATGCTGGAATCCGAACAGGTTTCCTTGCGTGGTGCTGAAGCGGTAATCGTGGGTGCTAGCAACATTGTTGGCAAACCCATGGCAATGATGCTGCTGGCAGCTGGCGCGACCGTAACCCTCTGTAATTCCAAGACTCGTGACTTGGCTGCACATACTCGCCGAGCCGACGTACTTGTAGTTGCGGTAGGTAGACCCAATATGATTAAGGGTGACATGATCAAACCTGGCGCCGTAGTCATCGACGTGGGCATCAATCGCCTAGACGACGGAAAACTGGCCGGCGACGTAGAGTTCGCTAGTGCTAGCCAAGTTGCTTCTGCTATCACCCCTGTACCAGGTGGTGTGGGCCCAATGACCATTGCGATGTTGCTGGTCAATACGTTGGAAGCTGCTGAGCGCCGCGCAAACAAAGAGAGTTAAATGACGAATCCCCTGCTTGGGCCAGTCAACCAACTGGTTGACTACTCGGCCATTCTGCCCGAACACGTTACACCCGCTATTGATCAACTGCTGGAAAGCGCCAAAAGCGCTGTGCAAGCTGTAGAGCACGTGAGCGACAGCTCTTGGGATAACGTGGTTACCCCCTTGGAAGACGCCGTAGAACCGCTGTGGCGCGCATGGACTATCGTAGGACACCTGAATTCTGTCGTGAACACGCCAGAACTGCGTGAGGCCTACAATCAGTGCCTACCCAAAGTGACGGAGTTCTCCACGTGGTTGGGGCTGAACGAGCAGTTGTTCACGCAATACAAGAACTTGGCCGCCAGTGCTGAGTTCGCTACCCTTAGCCCTGCACGCCAACGCGTCATCGAACTCGCGCTGCGTAATTTCCGCCTGAGTGGTGTAGAGCTGCAAGGCGAAAAACGTGAACGTTACGCCGAAATTTCTGAGCAGCAAGCTGCCGCATCACAGCGTTTTTCTGAACATGTGATGGATAGTATTGATCACTGGAGCTTGCTAGTAGAAAACGAAAGCGAGTTAGAAGGTATCCCTGCAGATGTACTGACAGCAGCTAAGGATGCCGCGACTCAAGCAGGTAAAACAGGCTGGTTGCTGACGCTGAAAATGCCATGCTACCTACCTGTAATGCAATACGCTAAAAATGCAGACCTGCGTGCAAAAATGTACAAAGGCTATGCCACCATTGCTTCCGAGCAAAGCAGCAAGCCTGAATGGGATAACTCGGAAACCATCGAACAATTGCTGAGCTTGCGTGCCGAAGAAGCACGTTTGCTAGGCTATGACAGTTTCGCGCACATGCGCCTAGAAACACGCATGGCCGACACCCCAGAGCAAGTGTTGGAATTCCTGCGTACTCTGGCACAAAAATCCATCAGCTTTGCCCGCACTGACTTAGAGCAACTGAAAGAATTTGCTCGTGTCAGCTTACACATGGACGAACTGAAGCCGTGGGATATGGCATTTGTAGCCGAACGCCTGCGCGAAAACCGCTACGCTTACTCCGAAGATGAAGTGCGTCAGTACTTCACCGAGCCACAAGTCATGAAAGGCTTGTTTGACGTTGTGCATACCCTGTACGGCGTACAGTTTGTACCTACGCAAGAACCCGGTTGGCACCCTGATGTGCAGGCCTATGCTGTACAAGACAAAGAGGCCAATACTCTTGGCTACTTATACGTAGACTTGTATGCGCGTGCTGGCAAACAAGGCGGTGCATGGGTAAACGGCGAACGTGACCGCAAACTGTTGGGTGCTTCTACCCAAGTACCCGTTGTCTACTTGGTGTGCAACTTCGCACAACCGCAAGAAGGTAGACCATCTTTGTTGACACACGATGAAGTGATCACCCTCTTCCACGAAAGTGGCCATGCGTTGCACGCCTTGCTGTCCCGTGTAGATGAGCCTGCTGTGTCTGCTTTTTCTGCCGTAGAGTGGGATGCCATTGAGCTGCCTTCGCAGTTCATGGAAAACTTCTGCTGGGAATGGCCGGTAGTACAGAAACTGTCTCACCACGTAGAAACTGGCGAACCTCTGCCACGCGCACTGTACGACAAACTGCTTGCCGCTAAGAACTTCCAAAGCGGTATGCAAATGGTGCGTCAGATCGAATTCTCGCTGTTTGACATGCTGATTCACCAGCAAGATCAAGGCCTATCCATTAAAGATGTATTGGGTACATTGGATCAGGTACGCAAAGAAGTAGCGGTAATCTTCCCACCAGAATGGCACCGTTTCCCACATGCGTTCTCACACTTATTCGCTGGTGGTTATGGCGCAGGCTACTATAGCTACAAATGGGCTGAGGTATTGTCTTCTGATGCATACAGCGCGTTTGAAGAAACTGCACTGCAAGAGGGTGATAGCCGCAATACGCTGAACCCGGAAACCGGACGCAAGTTCTTGGATGAAATCTTGGCTGTAGGCGGCGAACGCCCAGCTGCTGATTCATTCAAAGCTTTCCGTGGCCGCGATCCGTCTATTGACGCCTTGCTGCGCCACAGTGGTATGTTGGCACAATCCTAATCCCTTTATCCCCCACCTTTTGGTGGGGGTGTTTGTATAGGCTTATGACAAAGTTCACTCTTCGTTCTCTGGGCAAACGCGTAGCAGCAAGCCTAGTATTAGGCAGCAGCGTACTTTTTGCTGGCCCCTTACTGGCTGCCGAATCACAAATTCACCCCGTGACGGGCTTTCTGCCCGATCTGAAATTTGATCTGCAATCCGTAGATAATCAACACGTGACGCAAGATGACCTTAAAGGCAAAGTCGTGCTCATGTTTTTCGGTTATGCGAATTGCCCTGACATCTGTCCTACCACCATGGCACAGCTTTCTGCCGTGGTAGACAACTTGGGCGATGATGGCGAGAAAGTACAGGTGGTATTTGTGAGCGTAGACCCTCACCGCGATACACCGGAAATTCTCAAAGCTTACGTAGATGCTTTCGACACCAATGCCATAGGGTTGACCGGCAACGAGAAAACCATTGCTGATCTCGCTAGACGTTATCGCGTAGCTTTCCAAATAGAAAAACCCACAGAAGCCGACTCTGACTACTACGAAGTAGCCCATAGCCGTGGGGTTTATATTTTTGATAAACGTGGCAAAGCACGTGTGCTGGCGTCCGACTCCGAATCTGTAGAAGACTTGACCGAAGCCGTACGCAAGCTGCTGTAACTATTAGGCGGAATGCGTATTGCGCAATGCAGTACGCAAGCCCTCTTCTACCACCGGATGGTAGAACGGCATTCCCAGCATTTCTTTGATGGTGAGTTGCTGTTGCGCAGACCATGCCAACAAGTGAGCCAAATGCTCGGCAGAAGGCCCCACCATTTCAGCACCTAGAAACACATCGCTGTTTTTATCCGCGTACACCCGTAGCATACCTTTGTTTTCTAACATCACACGTGAGCGCCCTTGGTTTGTAAAGCTAACCTCGCCTATACGCACATCAGCGGGTAACTGCGAAAACGCCAGCCCTACCGACATTACTTGTGGGTTGCTAAACACCACCTTCATAGGACAACGTCTAGCGGGCGCTTGAGGCGCTATAGGCCAGTTCACAGCATTATCGGCAGCAATACGCCCATCATCAGCCGCCTCGTGCAAAATGGGGTGTAAACCATTCACATCACCAGCTAAGAAGATAGGCTTATTTTCTACCTGTAGGGTTTGCTCATTAAAGCTAAGCTTGCCTTTGGCATCTTCTGTCACACCTGCCGCGGCCAGATTCAGCTTTTCAACATTTGGCTGCCTGCCTGCTGCATTGAGCACGCACTCTACCGTCAGTAAACTCTCTACACCCTGCTCGTCTTGCAAGGTCAATTGCACATCGTTGCCTTGACGCTCTGCATGCTGGATTTGCGTATTGAAGCGTATGTCCATTTCCTCGGCAAATACACTACGTGCATTCTCGGCCACTTTAGGGTCTTGAATGCCTGCGATACGTTGGCTACGGTTGATGATCGTCACCTTCACACCCAGACGGTGCAAGGCTTGACCTATCTCCATACCAATCACGCCCGTGCCTAAAATAGCAATGCTTTTGGGTAAATCATTCCAGTAGAAAATCTCGTCCGTGGTTAAAAGCTTATCGCCTAAGCTTTTCAGAGCTGCCGGTGTGCGTGGGCTGGTACCTGTAGCAATCACAAAGGCTTTAGCCTTCACCTGCGAGTGATCCCCCACTTCTAGCGTATTAGTATCTATAAAGCGAGCCGTACCCCATAACTTGGTATCAGCATCAAAACCTTCCACATCGCTTACCACAAACGACACAAATCTATCTCGCTCGCGTTTTACCCTATCCATGACCGCCACACCATCTACTTCGACGGTAGTGGTATCTACGTTAATACCAAATTTTGGAGCTTCATCAATAGCATGGCGATGATCAGCAGCAGAAATAAGCAATTTAGAAGGCATGCAGCCCACTCGAGCGCAGGTAGTACCGTAATGCGAATCTTCTATAAGCACAGCGGTTTTACCCCGTCGTAGCACTTGACGGTATGCCGTCATGCCTGCGGTTCCTGCACCAATGATTGCCACATCAACGTTCAGTATATTCATGCTTTCCTCTGCTGTTATATCGCCATCCTAAGATACTGCTCACTACATCTGACTAGCCCTTTTATGCTGCAACAGGGGTATAACCTTCTTCTTTTACCACTGCTGCAACGGCGGCGCTATCAGCCTCTACGTCAACGCTCAAACGATGCGTTGCTGTATCTGCCACGACTACCGCAGCTGGCCACTCTTTCTGGATCGCTGTAGTAATAGTTTTCACGCAATGACCACATGTCATGTCGGCTACTGTGAACTCATGCTTCATAACTGACTCCAAGATATATAAAAAAGCTGTTCTACACTACTGTAGAGTACTGTAAAAATAGTGACATCACAGCCTGAACCAGTGCTTTGATGGCATTTCGCAGCACAACGGCTTTGTGGTTTGACCTTAACATTATGGTAAGGTTCATACTCTATTCAGAACAGCTTTTTATCGCCCCACTACCCTCTGCGCTGCCACAGACTCGCCATCCTACATTAAGCGATCAACGAGCTTACACAGCAGGCGCATAACTCTATAGCGGCATACCTTACAAGGCTGCCAGTACAAGGAGTTCAACTATGAATCACGCAGTCACCATAGGCGTTGCTGCAGAACGCAGCCAACTCAGCAGCAAAATGATTCGCTACTATGAAAGCGAGGGCTTACTGCAGCCTAGTGCACGCTCAGAAGGCGGCTACAGACTGTACACAGAACGCGACCTCCATGGCTTACGCTTTATTCAACGAGCCAGAAGTTTAGGGTTTTCGCTGGCGCAGATAAAAGAACTACTCGCCCTCTGGCATAACCAAGACCGCAGCAGCGCTGAAGTCAAACAATTGGCGCAGCAACATATAGATGAACTAGAACGTAAAGCAGCAGAGCTGCAAGACATGGCTAACACGCTTAAACACTTAACCCAGTGCTGTCACGGCGATGAACGTCCTGAATGCCCTATTTTGGATAATTTAGGCTCTCAAGCTAGTTAATCGGCTCATCATCAACTACCCTGTTAAAGCCACAGCTAGCCAATACGTGCTTGGCACTCTAGCTCTACCCGACGCGCCGCACGCTCCAGACAGATACAGTACTGTGACACAAACCGTACGCATAAAAAAACAGCCCCTGAATCATCAGGGGCTGTTTTTCTTTCATGCTTTAGCAAGTCAGAAGTCCGTTGGCGTTATAGCCCTTTCCACTCACCTACGTAATCGCTGAAATTAGGACGCTCTTTCACAGGTACATTATCAGGCAAAGAACCCACTACAACGAAACCCATAAAGCTGTAGTCTAAGGAGTCAAAACCCAAGGCCTCAGGCACTTTGTGCGTGTACGTTCCTAAACCAGTGCTCCAGTACGCGCCTAAACCTAAAGCGTGAGCAGCATTCAGCATATTCATCACTGCTGCGCCCGTTGCAAGCAAACGCTCATGCTCTGGGATACGCTCGTTGCTGTGATCCAAATGGCAAGCCACTGCAATCAATAACGGCACATCTTTCAGCCATGCACGAATAGATGCCTCTTTTGTAGGCGCCACAGCCATGCCCTCTTCGGCCATTGCCTGCACTGACAAATCGCCTAGCTGTTCAACAGCCTCACCACGAATCAGTTTGAAGCGCCAAGGGCGCAACTTACCATGGTCAGGTGCCACCATTGCCGTTTGCAAAATCTGCTCTAGCTGTTCTTGGCTAGGGCCTGGGCCTTGCACCATTTTTACCGAATTACGGCTCAAAAGTGTTGAGATGACAGACACATCAGCTCCTTACAAAAACTCAATACACCGCAGCGCTTAAGGGCGTTGCTGGGCGGTTGTGATAATCAATGCTTTCATATCACGTACTGCTTTTTCCCAACCATCAAATACCGCTTGGGCAACAATGGCATGGCCAATATTAAGCTCTGCAATACCAGGAATAGCGGCAACTTCTTGTACATTACCGTAATGCAAACCGTGGCCCGCATTCACACGCAATCCCAATGCCACACCTTGCGCTGCCCCTTCACGGATACGTTGCAACTGTATAGCTTGCTCTTCAGGGCCCACTGCATCTGCAAACGCGCCGGTGTGCAATTCAATAACGGTTGCCCCTGATTTCTGAGCTGCTGCAATTTGTGCTGTGTCGGCATCAATAAACAAGGACACGCGAATACCAGCGTCTTGCAATTGTTTAACCGCTGCACTCACCTGCTCAAAATGCCCCACCACATCCAAACCACCTTCAGTAGTCAGTTCATGGCGTTTTTCAGGTACCAAACACACGTCATCCGGTTTAACCTTGCAGGCGATCTCTAGCATTTCTGTAGTGATCGCGCATTCCAGATTCATCCTGGTACGCAGCAATGGACGCATTGCAAATACATCGGCATCTTGGATATGACGTCTGTCTTCGCGCAGGTGCAAGGTAATCAAGTCTGCACCTGCATCTTCGGCGCGTTGCGCGGCGAGTAACGGATCAGGATATGTGGTCAAACGCTGCTGACGCAGCGTTGCCACATGATCAATATTTACACCCAACTCAATCATTGGCTTCTACAACCTCCTCGTCCAACTGCCAGCCACCGCCTAACGCTTTGTACAGCGAAATGCGGTTAATCAACGAAGCTAGGCTAATCTGAATACCAGCTTGTTGGGCACCATATAAATTCACTTCCGCACTCTGCACTTGCAAGAAGCTATCTACACCTGTTTTGTAGCGCAGGTTAGCCAACTCTAGCGTACGGTCTGCCGAAGCAATCATACGTTTAGTCGCATCTAACTGTGAACTGTAGGTTGCCTCACCCGCCAATGCATCAGCCACTTCACGGAACGCGTTTTGAATACTTTGCTCGTACTCAGCTACCGAGATAATTTTTCTAGCTTCAGCTACGTCCAAGGCAGCTTGAATGCTACCACCCGCAAAAATCGGCAAGGAAATTTGTGGTGAGTACTGCCAGAAACGGTGCGATGAACCCACTAGATTATCCAAAGATGGGCTAGCAAAACCTAGCAAACCTGTGATGGAAATAGAGGGGAAGAATGCGGCACGAGCTGCACCAATGTTAGCGTTAGACGCACGTAATACGTGTTCAGCCGCGATAATATCAGGGCGTCGTTGCAGTAAGTCTGAAGGCAAACCCACTGGGATATTGCTGACCAACTGCTCGTGACCAAATGCCTTTTCTTTAGGCAGATCCTCTGGCAACTGTGTACCTACCAACAGCGTCAAGGCATTCAATGCCTGCATTTCGTTACGCTTAGCTTCTTCTAGGTCGGCACGTACTGTTTCCAACTGCAAAGTAGCTTGGTTTAAGTCCAGCTCAGATGTGCTACCGGCGTCAAACGACACTTTGGTCAGACGCAGGCTTTCTAAACGGCTCTTTTCAGTGCTGCGCATCACGCTCTGCAGCTCTTGTGCGGCGCGCAAGCGGAAATACGCTTCAGCCACTTGAGCTACAACGTTAATACGTACCGCACGTTGCGCTTCTTCTGTTGCCAAGTATTGCTCAAAAGCGGCTTCGCTTAAGTTGCGCAACTTGCCAAAGAAGTCCAGATCAAAGGAGGTCACAGCCGCCCCTGTCTGGAAAGTTTTGCTGACTGAAGATGAGCCAGGCAAACGCATATTTTCTGGATTGCGTGTTACCTGACCATTTGCCGCAGCACCTATAGAGGGGAACTGCTCCCCTCTGGCGATGCCGTACTGCGCGCGCGCTTCATCAACACGCGCTACTGCAATACGCATATCGCGGTTATTTTCCAGCGATAGAGCGATCAACGCTTGCAAACGTGGGTCGTTGAAAAACTCTTTCCAACCCAACGTTTCTAAACTAGCGTCGGAACTTGCCTCTGCGGCACCCTGCACATAGGCAGGGTAATCAACAGAAACAGGCATTTCAGGTTGCTCATATTTAGGAGCGAAGGAGCACCCTGCCAGCAGCAATGCTGCGCTAAGTGTACTGAGCTTAGCTTTTATCATTTTTGCTCCCCGGTACTAGGCTGAGCGTGTGCGGCTTTTTCTGCCGCTGCGGCTGCAGCTGCTGCACCAAATAACTTGGGCTGCGTTTTAAACAATTTCAGAATCACAACAAAGAAGGTAGGCACAAACAGCACGGCCAATGGGGTAGCGGCCAACATACCGCCCAGCACACCAATACCTACCGCGTTCTGGCTGGCTGCACCTGCACCACTAGCAATAGCCAGAGGTACTACACCCAGAATAAAGGCGAACGAGGTCATCAGAATTGGACGGAAACGTAGGCGCGCTGCTTCCACCGTGGCTTCGATCAGATCGTCGCCTCGGGCGACCGCATCTTTAGCAAACTCCACAATCAGAATCGCGTTCTTCGCCGCCAAACCAATAATGGTCACAATACCCACCTGGAAGTACACGTCATTTGCCATGCCCATAGCGCTCGTTAACAGTACTGAGCCCAGCACCCCTAACGGCACAGACAACATTACAGACAGCGGGATAGCCCAGCTTTCATACAATGCCGCCAACACCATGAACACCACCAGTACCGACAAGCCCATCAAGATCATGCTTTGACCTGAAGCTTGAATTTCCTGGTAGGACAAACCTGTCCACTCGTAACCGAAACCACTTGGCAACTCAGAAATCAAACGCTCGATTTCAGCCATCGCGTCACCACTGGTGTAACCCTCTTGAGCGGCACCACTGATACGTGTTGCAGGGTAACTGTTATAGCGAACAATCTGTACTGGGCCTTTAATAGGCTCAGCAGTTACTACAGTACGCAGCGGTACCATTTCACCTTTGTTGTTTTTCGCTTGTAGGCTCATCACGTTTTCGATATTCATACGGAAACGTTCATCAGCCTGTACCCAGACGTTTTGCACCCAACCTTCGCTGGTGTATTTACCCAAGTACGAAGAACCCAGTGCAGTACTTAGCAAGTTAGCAACTTCCTCGAAGTCCACACCTTGAATTGCTGCTTTCTCGCGGTCAATAGTCACTTGCCACTGTTGGCCAGGTGACAAACCTGTCAAGCGCACATCTTTCAAGACTGGGCTTTTACCTGCTTTGTCCAACAACTCTTGGGTCGCATTTAACAGTGCGCTCGTGCCCAGTTCTGCACGATCTTCCAATCGCACATCAAAACCGGAGGAGTTACCCAACGACATAATGGCTGGAGGAACAATAGAGAACACGATAGAGTCAGGCAAGCCCATCAACAATGCACCGGTTGCACGACCTGCTACCGCTTGTGCTGAGTTTTCTGGCCCTTTACGCTCTTTAAAGTCTTTCAGCGTTACGAATGCCAATGCAGCATTCAGACCGTTACCGTTGAAACTGAAACCACGCACAGTCACCAGGTTTTCTACCTGTGGCTGTTTAAAGAAGTAGTCCTCCACTTCTTTAATGGTATCCATCGTACGGTTCGCAGTAGAACCTGCTGGCAACTCGATGTTCGCAAATGCAAAACCTTGGTCTTCTTCTGGCAAGAAAGCAGTAGGCATACGCATGTACATAAACACTACAGCCACTACCAATGCCAGATACACCAGCATCATGCGACCTGTACGTTTCAAGCTGCCTTTAATAAAGCCTTCGTAACCGTTCGTCAGCTTGTTAAAGCCACGGTTAAACATACCGAAGAAACCACGACGGTTATCGCCATGCTCACCCTTAGGCACAGGTTTCAAAATGGTTGCACAAAGCGCAGGCGTAAAGCTCAATGCCAAGAACGCAGAGAAGGCAATGGACACCGCCATCGCGACGGAGAACTGTCTGTAGATCACCCCTACCGAACCGGACATAAAGGCCAGCGGCAAGAACACCACGGTCAGAACCAGTGTGATACCTACAATCGCGCCAGTAATCTGCGGCATGGCTTTTTCGGTCGCCTCTTTAGGAGACAAGCCATCTTCCGCCATGATACGTTCGACGTTTTCAACCACCACGATCGCATCATCCACCAGAATACCAATCACCAGCACCATCGCGAACATGGTTAGTACGTTCACGGAGAAGCCCATGGCATTCATCACACCCAGTGAGCCCAGAATAGCAACAGGCACCACCAAAGCAGGAATGACGGTATAGCGAATGTTCTGCAAGAATACGTACATCACCACAAACACCAGCAACATCGCTTCTAGCAGTGTTTCGACCACCTGCTGAATAGAGGTTTGAATGTAGGGGGAGGTATCGTAAGGGATGGCATAACTAACTTGATCAGGGAAGAACTGAGACAGTTCTTTCATCTGAGATTTAATGCCTTCAGCTGTTTCCAGCGCGTTAGCATCTGGTGTCAACGACACCGCAAACGCTGCCGTAGATTTACCATTCAGCCTAGCACCAAACTGGTAGTTATCAGAGCCTACTTCTACACGAGCAATGTCAGACATTTTCACGCTAGAACCGTCTAGGTTAGCGCGCAGAATGATGTTCTCAAACTCTTCTGGCTTGCTTAGCTGACCATTAACGATGATAGGCGATGCTACACGCTGACTATCTGGGTTTGGTGGAGCACCCAAAATACCACCTGAAATCAGGTTGTTTTGCGCAGCAACAGCAGCATTCACTTCAGCCATGCTCAAGTTATAGCTAACCAGCTTTTCGGGGTCTACCCAAATACGCATGGCTTTACCAGACGCAAACAGCTGGAACTTACCTACACCTGGTACACGTGAAATAGTGTTTTGCACGTTACGTTTGATGTAGTCAGCCAGTTCTGTTTGGTCCAAGCTACCGTCTTCCGACGACAGCGTAACCACCAGCAAGAAGCTGTCATTACCCTGCTCTACTTTCAAACCTTGCTGAACCACCGCCGTAGGCAAGGCTGCCTGTACGTTGGAGATACGGTTCTGCACGTCCACCTGAGCCATGTCAGGGTCGGTACCAGGTTTGAAGGTCGCTGTAATTTGGGTTTGACCAAAGGAGTCACTAACAGACTCGTAGTACAACAGACCTTTGGCACCGTTCAGCTCGTTTTCAATAACGTTAGCAACGTTACTGGCCACGTCTTCTGCAGTTGCACCTGGGTAAGTAGCACTAATAGTGACAGAAGGTGGCGCGACATCCGGGTACTGTGCAACCGGCATTAGCGGTAGCGACAGTAGCCCGAGCAGCGTTATCCCTAACGCTACCACCCATGCAAAAATGGGGCGTTCAATAAAAAACTGTGGCATAAACTTTACTCGCTTGCTTTAGCGTCATCCTGAGCTGGAGCTTGCTCTGCACCGCTATCTTCTGCGGGTGCAGCTTCAGCAGACTCTTCTGCGTTTTCAGTACTGGTAGGGCCTGAGTTCCAAGGCATTGGCTCTACAGGTACCCCTGGGCCAATTTTCTGGAAACCAGCAACGATAAGCTCGTCACCTTCAGCCAAACCAGTGTTCACCAGAATTTTGTCGCCGTATGTAGTTCCTACTTTCACAGGAACTGCAGCAACAACACCTTCTTTCACTACGAACACAGAGGTCGCACCAGCGTTAGAGTATTGAACCGCTTGTGTAGGCACCAGAATCGCTTTTTCATCTACCCCGTTTTGCAAACGCACACGCACAAACATGCCTGGCAGCAAAATATTATCTGGGTTAGCGAACTCAGCACGCAGATTAATTTGGCCTGTAGATGGATCTACCGACACACCAGAGAACAAGAGTTCGCCTGTTTGGTCGTATTGCGTATTGTCATCAAACAAGGCTGTCACTTTGGCGCCTTCAGCGTCTTGCGTCAGTTCTCCGGCGGCCATGGCATTACGCAAGGACATCAATTCACTAGCAGGACGTCGAATATCTACATACACGCGATCCAACTGTTGAACCACAGCCAATTGCGTACCTTCATTCGCATTCACCAAAGCACCTTCAGTCACAATGGCTTTACCAATGCGTCCGTTAATCGGTGATGTCACCTTGGTGTAACCTAGGTTAATTTCAGCTGTTTTCAGGTTCGCTTGCGCAGCAGCAATAGCCGCTTGTGCCTGAGCGTTACGCGCCATCGCGTTATCGTACTCTTGGCGGCTGACCGCGTTTTCTTTAATCAGGATCTGGTAGCGTTGTGCCAATGAGGCGGCTGCTTTTGCATCAGCTTGTGCGTTTTGCAATTGTGCAGCAGCTTGGTCACGTAATGCTTGATAGGTGTCCGGGTCAATACTGAATAGGTGTTGGCCTTCAGTAACGTCAGTACCTTGCTTGAAGTTAATTTCCTCAAGAATACCTGTTACTCGAGCACGGATCTGTGCTTCTTTGATGGCTTCCACACGGCCTGGCAAGTCCTGATACAGCGTCGTTGGTGTTGTATTCACCGTAACGACGCTGACTGGAACCTTCATGCCGCCTCCGGCTTGCTGTTGTGGTTCTTTATCACCGCATGCTGCAAGCAGAACCACACTAGTTAAGAATAATACTCGTAGCGGACGCCACGCCTTAGGGCGGGATTTCAGCATGAAAAACTCCTGAATCTCAATAGACTATAGACACACCGCGCCAGTAGACGTGGATAGTGAGACGTAAAGTATATATGGATTATTTGTTTTTCACAAAAACGACCACACAGTCGTATAGGGTCTTTTGCAACAAAAACTTAACCCATCACCCTAGAAGCAAAGCGTCGTCGGTGATTTTTTCTCCACGTACTTTTTCAAACATATGGAGTAGATCGGTTACCTCCATACCTTTACGCTCTTCACCACTCACATCTAACACTACTTGCCCTTGGTGCAGCATCACAGTTCGGTCACCCACATCTAAGGCCTGACGCATACTATGCGTGACCATCATGGTAGTGAGTTTGCCCTCTTCCACGATGCGTGCAGTAAGCTCCAACACGAAATCGGCTGTGCGTGGGTCTAAAGCAGCCGTATGCTCATCCAGCAGCAAAATACGCGAAGGGCGTAATGCTGCCATCAGCAAACTAACAGCCTGTCGTTGACCACCCGATAACAACCCAATACGATCCGTCAGACGGTTCTCTAAACCCAACCCTAGAGTTTCTAGTTTGGTTTTAAATTCGTCACGCATACTGAGCTGTACGGCACGCGACAAACTACGGCTAAGACCTCGTCTAGAGGCCAATGCCATGTTTTCTTCAATCGTTAAGTCTTCACACGTACCCGCCATAGGATCTTGGAATACACGGGCCACCATGTCGGCACGCTTCCATACAGGCAGTCGGGTCACATCCTTACCATCGATGAGAATCTGACCATCATCTACGCTTTGGTCGCCGGACACCGCATTCAAAAATGTGGATTTACCAGCACCATTAGACCCAATCACTGTCACAAACTGACCGCTAGGAATAGTCAGTGACGCCCCGCGCAACGCACGAGTTTCAATCGGAGTACCAGGGTTAAAAGTTAATTGCAGGTTTTTTGCTTCAAGCATGACTCTTCCCTTTAGTACTACGACTTACGAATAGCTTTTTTACGTTTCTTCAACAGCGGGATCACCAGTGCGATGGTTACTAGAACCGCCGTCACCAAGTTGAGATCCTGCGCTTGCAGGCCAATGAAATCTGCATTCAACGCCAGCGCAATAAAGAAGCGATACAGGATCGCACCTAAAATCACTGCCAGCGTTGCCCACACCAAACGGCGTGATGGCAAAATACTTTCACCCACAATTACGGCGGCCAAACCAATCACGATAGTCCCAATACCCATAGAGATATCAGCACCACCCTGTGACTGTGCGAACAACGCGCCAGCCAAGGCTACTAATGCATTGGAAATAGCCATACCCAGCAAGATCATGCCGCCAGTCGCAACGCCCTGCGCTCTGGCCATACGTGGATTAGAACCAGTAGCACGCATACCCAAACCTTTTTGGGTAGAGAAAAACCAATCCAACAGCAACTTGGCGATGATCACAATCAACACCAGCAGCAATGGACGGAAAATATAGTCGTCTGACCAGCCAGAAGGCTGCAAAATCGTAAAGACAGTATCGTCGTTAATTAACGGAACGTTAGGTCTACCCATCACGCGCAAGTTAATGGAGTACAACGCTGTCATCATCAAAATACTGGCCAGCAGATCCATGATCTTCAGTCGTACGTTCAACCAGCCAGTAATCATCCCCGCGAACGCCCCTGCGCACATGGCAACAAACGTAGAGATAAATGGATCTACCCCTTGGCTAATCAGCACTGCTGCACAGGCGCCCCCAAGAGGAAAACTGCCATCAACCGTTAAATCAGGGAAACGAAGAATACGAAACGAGATCAGCACTCCCAGTGCAACCAGACCAAAAATTAGGCCGATTTCTAGAGCGCCCCACAGAGAATATAAGGACATGCGTAGTCAGACAAGAATAAGCGGTGCCTGTTTAGGGCACCGCTAGCGTGATTAAAAATTACTCAACGATGGTAGTGGCTGACTTGATGAATGCATCATCTAACGTCAGCCCTTGTTTGGCGGCTGCACCTGGGTTAACAAACAACTCCAGGTTTTCACTGGTAGAGGAAGCAATATCGCCCGGCTTCTCACCTTTAAGAATGCGCACCACTTTCTCACCGGTTTGTTTACCCAGATTGAAATAGTTCACACCCAATGCCGCAATAGCGCCACGTTCAACACTGCCCGTATCAGAAGCAATCAATGGAATTTTGGCGTCGTTAGCCACTTTCACCAGAGCTTCGTATGCCGACACAACGTTGTTGTCGGTATTGGTGTAGAACACATCCACTTTGCCAATCAAGCTGCTACCTGCAGCACGTACGTCTACGGTACGAGCCGCTGTCGCTTCTACCAAGCTCATGCCTTGCTCGGACAGCAGTTCGCGCATGCGTTCTACTACTACCACAGAGTTAGCTTCGCCTGGGTTGTACACCATACCTACGTTTTTAGCGTCAGGAACAATACGCTTGATCAGATCAACTTGCTTTTCTAATGCCAATGCATCAGACATACCTGTCACGTTCGTACCGCTAGCATCAAACGAAGGAACCAGTTGTGCAGCCACAGGATCAGTCACGGCTGAGTACACAATAGGAATAGATTTAGTTGCGGCTACTGCTGCTTGAGCAGAAGGCGTAGAGATAGCAACAATCACATCCGAATTATCACCTACGAATTTTTTGGCAATTTGCGAGGCGATTGCAGTATTACCTTGAGCGGTTTGAAACTGCCATTTCAGACCGTTTGCTTCGGTATAACCGGCCTCTTCCAGAGCCTGTTTCACGCCATCACGGATAGAATCCAGCGCTGGGTGTTCGACAATGGAGGAGACAGAAACCGTTTGCGCACCTGCCACACTCGCACCCATCATGCTGATACCAGCCAGAACGCTGGCCAGAAGTGCCGTTGTATTTCTTAACTTCATGCGAAGCTCCTGGAAAAAAGAATCAATAAACCAGACAACGAGTAGTCTGAACTACAGGCCTGAAAAAAACTCTAGTGAATTTCCCTGCTAGATTTCACTAATTGTAAACGCAGTATCAACAGACCGTGTAGCCAAAAGCGCTTTAGCCCAACGACGCGCTTCCAATTTATAACGGCTTTGCACTGACTCTGCCCTATTTAATAGCTGTTGTGTGGTGGTTTCTAAACCGCGCCCTTTAAACGCCACAACAATGGTATTGCCCTCATCAATTTCAGGTAACACCAAGACCTGCCCATTAAATACCTGACGAATGTTACGTAGGTTTAACTCAAAACTCGGGTGAGAGCCAAACAAATTCACAACCATAATGCCGTCTTGATCTAGGCATTGCTTACAGCCTTCGTAAAACTCCACTGACGAACATACCGGCCCTTGAGCGGCAGCATCGTATATATCCACCATCAACACAGCATGCTGGTTATGGTTTTCGGTATTCTCTACCCAGTCAGCAGCATCCTCATGCACTATTTCAGAGCGCACGTGATCTGGCAGTCTAAAGAAGGCACGGCACATCGCTGTTACTTGGGGATTAATCTCTACCGTGACGCAATAAGAAGGGGTTTGCCTCAGGCAATAACGCAATAACGAACCTGCCCCCAATCCCAACATGGCAATACGATCAGACTCGTGCGGTTCATGAAATAAGAGCCATGTCATCATTTGCTGCGTATACGCCAATACCAAATCATGTGGTTTTGACATACGCATCGCACCTTGAATCCACTCTGTTCCAAAGTGCAAATAACGGATGCCGTCACTTTCCGACATCGTCACATCATCTTCGTCGTACAGACTATCGTCTTCCCATTCTTGATCCATGGCCCTCTATTTCCCAGCTTGATCTATCACGTCGTTAGACGCCCGCCCTGCATCATAAGCGCTTTTGCCAAACCCTGCCCGGTTTGACCGCCGTCCTACTATAGTGCGTCCTATACACACTGCAGCATTCACTTAACCAGCATCACACATTAAATTGCTAAAATCGCGAGCCAACAATTTTTCTTGCTCAATAAACACCATCAACTTAGCCCCATCTTGCCAACACCAGTTGAACTGCTCGTACGAGTCCACCGTCAGCAAAGAGACCCACTCCGGCCCTGGTGTTGGGTTGTAGCCAAGGCTGTAATACGAGGGATAGCCCAACAAATAATCCGTAGCCAGCATATCCACCGTGGCCGATGGCCCTGGACACTCGCCCTCTACGTCCAATAGATCCTCAAGAATCTCCGAATCAAACGGGCACCCTTTCAGCATGTCCTGATGACGGGGGATATCCAACTCACCTACCAATGTGAGGCGTTTCCCTTGCACATCCCTACCGTGAGGTGCTGCCATGGGTCTCAAGGTATCGACGTCCTCAAAGTACCAAGCTTTCAGATAGCCCTCGTCACCCCAAAACACTTCCTCGTCGCTTTCAGACTTAGGATCGTAATCTGCATTAAATAACGCTAATAGCCCGGTAGCGGGTAATGAGTCTGGTCTATTCTCAATTTCAGCAAAGTTGATCTGCCCCAGAAAATAATACAAACCCACATCGTGTTCTGGCCACTCAAAATCAGCAGGAACCATCGCAGGCCCACCAAACTTACTTTGCACGCCGGTAGCAGCGTCTTGGCTAATGGTGATTCTCACGTTAGGGCGCACCAAACTGCGCACAAAATCGGCATGTTCGCTGAGTATTGGGTGGCTGGCGATGAGTGTATCTATGTCTTGAGCGTTCATAGGGAATGAAGATTTCTAGCGCGAGTAATAAGCGGCGGGCCTGTCTTGTTAAGAGAGCCCCCTGCCGTCGTGAAGAGATGAATGTGCTATTTGAGCAAACTATGCCGACAAACTGAACTACTTTGCAAAAATAACGGCCTTTGCTTTGGCTTTATGAGCGCGTCTGCTTACGTGTACAAGCCGCACATAGCTTCGCCACCTTGAAGTTGTCAGGTGTTAACTTTGGCTACACCATTGCCCGGGGTACACTACCTATACAATGTTGTGTTTGGGTAGTCAGGTGGGTAGCCTAGAACACAAAAAACCAAACCCACCCCTTGTAAGCTGCATAAATAAAGGGAATGCTTTAACAATGAAAATTGCCACGTGGAATGTGAACTCTCTGCGCGTACGTTTGCCGCAAGTATTGGACTGGTTAGAGCAAAATCCTATTGATGTGCTGTGCCTGCAAGAACTCAAATTGGCGCAAGATAAATTCCCTATTGAGGAACTGCGTGAAGCAGGCTGGGATGCACAATGGGCTGGGCAGCCTACGTATAACGGCGTGGCACTCATTACCAAGCTGGAAGGCCAAGATATACAACGCAACCTGCCTACGTATGAAGACCCACAACAACGCGCTATTGCAGCCACCTTTGACACGGCCGCAGGCCCTGTACGTGTCATCAACCTGTACTGCCCTAATGGCCAAGCTATTGGCAGCGACAAATTCGCTTATAAGCTGGAATGGTTTCAAGCGTTGACTACATGGTTGAAAACCGAGCTAGAGCGCTACCCTAACTTAGTTGTGGTTGGTGATTACAACATTGCCCCTGCTGATGAAGACGTGCATGATCCCGCCCGCTGGGAAGGTGAAGTACATGTTTCCGAGCCAGAACGCGCCGCCTTCCAAACACTGCTAGGTTTGGGTTTACACGATTCGTTCCGGCTTTTCCCCCAAGAAGAGAAAAGCTTTAGCTGGTGGGACTACCGACGCATGGCCTACCGCCGTAATGCGGGGCTACGTATTGATCATATTTTGGTTTCTGATGCCTTAAAGCCTGCTACCGTTGCTTGCACTATAGATAGACAACCGCGCGGCAATGAGCAGCCTTCTGACCACACTCCCGTGATTGTGGAGCTGGATTTCGACAAACTGGCCTAAGTAGCCTGCAATATTTTGCCTCGTTACAGCGCTTTTTTGTTATGCTTTCAACCCGCTGATTAGCTATTAGATCATCATGAGCACACAACATCCCGGCAATATTTTCATTGTCGCCGCGCCTAGCGGTGCAGGCAAATCCAGCCTGATCAACGCTTTGCTGACACAAGAACCCGATATCCAACTTTCCATCTCTTGCACTACGCGCGCTCCGCGCCCAGGTGAGCAAGATGGTGAGCACTACCGATTTGTGTCTGTTGAGGATTTCCAGACATTGCGCGCAGACGATCAGTTGCTGGAATGGGCTGAAGTGCATGGCAATTTTTATGGCACACCAGTACAACCCATTCATGAAGCCCTAGAGGCAGGTCGCGATGTGTTGTTGGAAATTGATTGGCAAGGGGCACGTCAAGTGCGTCGCTTCTTCCCTGAAGCCATTGGCATCTTTATCCTTCCCCCTTCTATTGAAGCTTTGGAAAGTCGTCTAAACCAGCGTGGTCAAGACTCCGCTCAGGTAATTGCTCGCCGCCTGCTAGCTGCTGGCAGCGAAATGTCGCATATTTCCGAGTTTCAATATGTTATTATTAATCAAGAATTTAACTTTGCACTTGCAGAGCTTGCCGCTGTAGTAAAAGCCAGCCGCTTAAGCTTGCCAAAACAAGCGCATAGGCACGCCGAGTTGTTTAGCCAACTGGGCATTCGCACTGAATTCAATTCCTAAATTTTAGTCATACAGGTTCTATTTATGGCACGTATTACTGTTGAAGATTGTCTGGATAAAATCCCCAATCGTTTTAACCTGACTCTTGCTGCTGCTTACCGCGCACGTGAACTGGCCCAAGGCCACGAAGCTCGCGTAGACAGCCGTAACAAGCCTACCGTTACTGCGCTGCGTGAAGTTGCTGCCGGTACAACTGGCGTAGAAATGTTGCGTAAAGTACCCACCTGATAAGCAATGATCTAGCGAGGAAGTTTTATGGCATTTACAGGTTTACGTGGCGCTTCATCCGGCCTGTTGGCCGTGCTTAAAAAAGGCTCCCGTCTTGGGCGCAGGAATAAAGATGTAGTTACGGTTCCTACGCTAAAACCTGCTAAAGCTCCCATCGCTTCACTCGCTCCGCTGAACAAGATCATCAGCACCTACCTTGACCCCAAGGACGTAGAACGTGTACGTGAAGCCTATAAACTGGCTGACAACGCTCACTTGGGGCAATTTCGCACTAGCGGCGAACCTTACATCACTCACCCTATAGCAGTTACTGAAATCTGCGCTGGCTGGAAGCTAGACGCCGATTCACTAATGGCTGCTTTGCTGCATGACGTCATTGAAGACCAAGATGTCACTAAGCAAGAATTAGCGGAAAAATTCGGCACTGACGTTGCTGAAATCGTGGATGGGGTTTCCAAGCTAGAGCGTTTGCAATTCCAGACCAAAAGCCAGCAACAAGCCGAAAGCTTCAGAAAAATGCTTTTGGCTATGTCCAAAGATGTTCGGGTCATCCTGATCAAACTGGCCGACCGTCTGCACAACATGCGCACACTGGATGCTGTTAGCCCAGAAAAACGTCGCCGTGTTGCTCAAGAAACCTTAGAGATTTATGCTCCCATTGCTCATCGCTTGGGGCTAAATGCCTTGTTTCGCGAGTTGCAAGACCGCTGCTTTAAAGCTATACACCCAAACCGCTACCAAGTGCTCCATAAGGCTTTGTTGGCTGCTCGTGGAAACAGACGAGAGGTGCTAAGCAAAATCACAGAGGCCGTCACGGTTGCCTTACCTGCTGCCGGCATAGAAGCCGAGGTAAGTGGCCGCGAAAAATCGCTGTACAGCATTTTCTGTAAGATGCAGGAACAGAAAAAGTCCTTTTCTGATGTGCTGGATATTTACGGTTTTCGTATAGTCGTGAACACCTTGCCTGAGTGTTATTTAGCACTTGGCACCCTGCACCAGTTGTACCGCCCTATTCCTGGTAAGTTCAAAGACTATATTGCCATTCCTAAGATCAATGGCTACCAATCTCTGCACACCACCTTGATTGGCCCTTATGGAACCCCTATAGAGTTCCAGTTCCGCACCCATGAAATGGATCACGTAGCGGAAGAAGGCGTGGCTTCGCACTGGTTGTATAAAGACGAAAACGTCACACTGAACGATCTACAAAAACGCACCCACCACTGGTTGCAGTCTTTGTTAGACATTCAAAGCCAAACTGGAGACTCCAGTGAATTTCTGGATCACGTTAAGGTGGATCTGTTCCCCGACGCGGTCTATGTATATACCCCTCGCGGCAAAATTATCTCGTTGCCACGTGGTGCTACACCTATTGATTTTGCATACAGCATCCATACCGACATCGGTAACCAAGCTGTGGCCGCCAAAATCAACGGCGAGTTTGTTGCGCTACGCACCGAGATGAAGAGTGGTGACTCGGTTGAGATTGTCACCTCACCTGCCGCTAGACCTAGCATCCAATGGCTGAACTACGTACGCACCGGTCGCGCCCGTTCTGAGATTCGCCATTACTTGCGCACCGTAAAATACGAAGAGTCTGTTGCCTTCGGTAAGCGTCTGCTGAAACAAGCGTTTGAAAGCATTCACATTCCTTACCCTGACGACGACCACCCAGAATGGGAAAAACTGGCCAAGAGCTCTGGCGCGGCTTCGCGTGAAGAAATTTTGGCAGATATTGGTTTAGGTAAACGTTTGGCAGCCGTAGTGGCTCGCCGATTTGCGCCTGAACATGCGATTCTGGCCACGACTGCCGCGCAAGTGGATGACTACACCTCTAGTGGCGCTGCACCCATTGTGATTCATGGCAACGAAGGTCAAGCAGTACAGTTGGCTCCATGTTGCGGCCCGCTTCCTGGCGATGCCATTATTGGCGGTATTCGTATGGGTCACGGCCTAGTCGTGCACATGGCGGAATGTCAGGTTGCACAACGTCAGCAAATAAAAGAGCCTGAGCGCTGGATTCCAGTGGTATGGGATACCAATACAGCACGCCACTTGAACACCAAGTTAGACGTTACTGTACTGAATGAGCGTGGCGTATTGGGCCGACTAGCCGCCACCATTAACGATGCAGACTCTAACATTCTGCACCTAACCATGCCTGACGAAGGTGCAGCCACAAACCTGCTACACCTTACCGTACAGGTAGATAGCCGTACTCACTTAGCCAGAGTGATTCGCGCTATACGCCAGATTCCGCAAGTACAGAAAATCGTACGCGTGAAAGGCGCAAACTCGTAATTGCATTCATCACCGCCTTGTATTCTACAAGGCGGTTTTCATTTCTACCCTACTACCGCAGTACAAGCAGCATACGCTAGCACACCCATGATGGTACCGGCGGCAATGCTGTTCCTAAACAGTTTGCGGCCTAACCATACCCCCAGCAATCCGCACAAGCCCGGCAGCAAGCTACGTATAGGTGCGTCGGGGGCTACTTCAGCAATGAGCGATACTGTTAATAGCGACACAATGGCCGCAGGACCTATTGCTGCAAGCATTTGATGCAATACCCTACGCCCTTGTCCTGAACGCCGCTGACCATGCAACCGTAATGGCACGTAACGTATTAATAGCGTACCCAAGCCACCCAACACTGCCACAAGAATAAAATCAGTTGTGCTCATGTTTAGCTCCAACCAAGACGGCCACACATCCGGTGAACATACCTACAATGATGGCCATATACACAGGCACCACAAGTAAACTTAGCCCGGCTCCAAGCGCGGCCGCCCACAACACCGGGCGAGGTACTGCATCGGCAATTTCTAGCAGCAACGTAAAGAACAAAGCCGGCAAAACAAAACCCAAACTTTTATCCAACACTTCCCAACGCCCTAGCCAATCTGCACCAAACAATGCACCAATGGCTGTACCGCCCACCCATGACAAGTAGGCTCCCAACTGCAAGCCTAAATACCAATCTTCTTTATCGCTATCTGGCTGTTTAGCCAACCGCCCCACTGCTGTAGCAAATACCTCATCCGTTAGGCCTGCTCCCCACAACAGCGTAGGACGTTTAGGCTGACAAGGCTGGGCGGCATTCAATAGCGCAGGCCCATAAAATAAGTGCCGTAAGTTCATCAGCCACACCACTGCCACCACGGTAAGAAACCACGCTTGCTGCGAAATTAAACTTACCAGTACGAATTGACTAGCTCCGGCATAAACCAGTACCGAAAACATGATGGCGGCCCATGCTGGTACATCTGCAGCCACAGCCGCCAAACCAAACGAGATCGCAACAGGCACATAGCCAACCGCTATGGATAGGCTATCTTTCAAGCCTCTACATAACGCTTTACTCATGGCTTAGCAATAAAGATCTGAGGATCTACGCGCGCATTATTTAAACTAACGTTCCAATGCAAGTGCGGGCCAGTCGCACGGCCAGTCGCCCCTACCTTGGCAAAAGATGAACCACGAGCGACTTCATCACCAGGTTGCACCATAATTTCGGACAGGTGGCAGTACATGGTAATCAAACCTTGTCCATGGTCTAGGAACACCGTCTTGCCATTAAAAAAGTAATCACCCACTAGTATCACTTTGCCATTAGCAGGTGCACGCACTAGCGTGCCACTGGCTGCAGCGATATCCAAACCAGAGTGTGGGTTGCGCTCTTCGCCATTAAAGAATCTACGTAAACCAAAAGGACTGCTGAACCGCCCTTGTACTGGTAAGTCGAAAATCACGTTACTAGGGTAACGATCACTAAACTGCTGATACGCATCTATCTGTTCGTTATATTCACGCTCGTAACGAGCTAACTGCTCGGCGCTAGGGTTCACATGCGAATTATTTTTCAGCTTAATATGCTGTTCGCGGTACTGCTTATGACCCACGTTGAAACCCAAGCTTTGCCCCTGATCCGTTACCACCTCATGCGGGCCTTGTGAGGTTTTAAGATCCAACCCCACGATAGCAATCCATTGCTCGTTACTATCACGAACCACCAATACAGGTTTGCCTTCATAACTAGCCTTAGGCGCTGCCTCCTGGTTACCCAGCGCCAATACTGCCACCCCACCTGGTACAGCATTATGCAACTGTCGCTGTATATAGCCTGTCTCTTGCGCCATCGCTGCACCCGCCCAGAATGCGCAGCCCACCATCATCAGTTTTACGTATTTTTTTATCATTGCGTCACATATTAAAAAGCCCCACCTAACTGCTCAGATGGGGCTATTTACATCATAGATGAAAATTACTGCTCTTCTTCGTCACTGCTTTGCAAAGCCTCTTGCACTGCAGGCTGTTCCGCCACTTTCAACTCAGTGCGTAGAGCCGTCATTGCAGCTTGCTCTTCAGCATTAGCTAGCAATGCACGCATTTGCTGCTGCATGAAGTCTTTCAGCGCTGGGTCCAGATCAGCAACGCTTTCACCTGTTACTTTGATCACACTGTAACCGGTATCTGTATTGACGCCAGCGTAGCCAGGCAGTGTCGTGATATCGGCAGACATCGCTGCGTTCACAACCACTTCAGGCAAACCAGCGTTATTCAGGCGGTTAATGGAGCGCTCCCAACCGAATGTAGCATCAGCCACTTCTTGGCCTACTTTCAGGCTAGCCAGTGCTTTTTCGCCAGCGTCTTTCACTTGCTGACGAGCTTTCTCTACAGCCAAACGTTCAACGATGGCATCTTTCACCTGAGCCAATGCTGGTACAGAAGACTCGTGAATTTCTTCAGCACGAACTGCCACGATGTTGTCAGCAGCTACTTCAATCACACCAGCGTTTTGGCGCTGTGACAACGATTGCGGGCTAAACAAAGCACGACGCACGCGAGGATCATTCAACAACTCAGCATCCGCCGAGTTCTGAGCGGAACCTTCGCCAATAATGACGGCATCCAACAAACCTTCGCGAGATACACCCTTAGCCTGACGAATAGTCAGGCCCAACGCATCTGCAGTAGCTTGCAAGGACTCTGGACTTTCATACACCAAGCTTGTCAGCTGTGTTGCCATATCAGCAAATCGTTGTGCTGCCAGTTGCTGGCGGATTTCCTGATCAAGCTGCGTTGCCAGTTCTTCTAAAGGCTGCACCGCCTCTTCTTCGTAGGCATTAGCTTTAAAGATGTGGTAACCGTCTACACTTTGTACGGCTGGCGATACATCACCAGTACGCAAAGCAAAAATTGCGGTTTCCATCTCTGGCAATGCACCACGGCTAATCCAGCTTAAGTTACCGCCGTTACGCGCTGTACCTTTATCGTCGGAGTTCTGCTGTGCCAAAGCAGCAAAGTCTGCTCCGTCTTGTTTAGCTTCTGCAGCGATTTTCTCAGCACGCTCACGTGCAGCATTGCGCTCTTCTTCTGAGGCATCCGATTTCACGGCAATCAAGATATGGCTCAGGTTGATACGCTCTGCACGGCCAAAACGAGATTTGTTCTGGTCGTAATAGTTCTGCACATCTTCAGCAGAAGGCGCTGGTACGCTTTTGCGTGCTGCGTCTTCATCCAGAACCAAGTACGACACATCTACATACTGAGGCAAACGCAATGCATCTTGGTTTTTCTCGTACCATGCTTGTACTTCTTCATCAGTAATAGACTCTGGCTTCACATAGTCAGCGACTTCGAAATTCAGCAGCTCAACTTTGCGAGTTGTAGTCAGGGCTTTATCTACCAGGTTTGCAACAGATGCAGGCAGCTCAGCTGTTTGAGCGACAGGGCCCAATACGCGGCCCAAGGTCAGATCGGCACGCTGAGACTGCTCAAACGCACGCAGGGAAATGCCAGATGTGCTTAACAATGTGTTGTAGCGCTCAGGCGAGAACACACCATTTACTTGGAAGTCAGGAATAGCAGCAATAGCTTGGCGCAGAACACCATCCGATACACTCAACCCTTCTTTGGTGGCTATTTCTACCAAGACATTACGGTTCACCATAGCGTCTAACAACTTGCGACGCGCTTCAGGTGAATCCACCGCAGCTAAGTCAAAGGCACTGCCTTGCTCTTGCTGCATGTTTTGTAGCTGTACACGACGAGCTTGATCAAACTCTTCAACAGTAAGCGCTGTATCCCCAATTTTCACCAATTCGGTGTCATTAGAGGTATAGCTGCTGTAACCACTCACCCCGATCAGCACAAAAGAAGGCAGAACCAGGATCAGCAAAACCACCTGCATCAAACGTTGATGCGTTCGGAAAAAATTGAACATTAAACACCTATTCTTGCGTGTTTAGAACAGCACAACGGCCTAATCTATGATCAAAACCAAAGACCGGACTGCTGGCCAGAGAATAAAATAATCCCCTATTCTACTGAACTTTTGGTCTGCTTTCATTGCTGAATCGCCTCTAGCCTGCATAAACCTTTAAAATCATAGATTGGTCTACGCCTTATTACCTAGAAATGCGGTATAAAACTCTTCTAGCACAAGCACTTAGCTTTCTGAAGCGTTAAATGCTACCCTCACCTTCTATTTCATCGATTAACCGCTTACTTCCATCGGATAGTACTTTGTTCAGCTATAGACACGCTTTTCACGCCGCCAATCACGCAGATGTACTGAAGCATGTGATTTACACACGCATTCTGGACTATTACCTGCAAAAGGAAACCGGCTTTACCGTTATCGATACACACGCCGGCGCCGGACTTTACGATCTGGAGCATGAATGGTCACAGCAAAGCGGTGAGTGTGTAGATGGTTTGGATAGAGTTATTGAGGCCGAAAACGTGCCTGAGATGGTGGAAGGCTATTTGGATGCGATTGCCGAGTTAAACCCTGATGGTTTAGCCCGCTACTATCCTGGTTCACCATGGCTAGCCGTTAGCAAACTTCGTAAGCAAGACAGCTTTCACGGTTTTGAACTACACCCTAACGAATACCCTTTGCTGCAACACAACCTTCAATTAATACGCACACCAGCAAAACGTCGCGTGCACGTACATGCTGAAGATGGTTTTAAAGAAGTGTTGCGTTTGATGCCACCTCATACACGTCGCGGCATTGTGATTATCGACCCATCGTATGAGGCAAAAACCGATTACAAAAAGGTCTTTGATAGCCTCACGGAAATACTGAAACGCTTTGCGCAATGCTGCATTGTCATTTGGTATCCCATTGTTCAGCGCGAAGAAGTGCGCAGTCTGCAACGTCGCTTAGAACAGCTGAAAGTGGAATGGCTACACGCATCACTAACCGTGAAAGCACCACAAAAGGACGGCTTTGGTTTACATGGCAGTGGTATGTTTGTGATCAACCCACCTTGGGTGCTGACTAAAGAGCTACCATCCACCATGAAATGGTTGGCTAAAACCTTGGCACAAGATAAAGATGCCTCGTTTACTTTCCGCCACCAAGCCGCTAAACCTGTGCGTCGCACTACACAAAACGAATACGAATAACGTTTTACCAGTTCATGCGGGGCATCATTGATGCTCTGCTGCCAACATGGCTTTGAACCCTATCTACGCTAGACATCAGGCCTAATACAAAAAATGGGGTGTAACAACACCCCATGCAATACAACTCGGCAGCGTATACACATCTCTGTGCTGACAAGAATTCAGATTAATAGAACTTCTCACCGGGGCGCAGGTAGCGCCATTTGCCTGGAGGCAAATCACCCAGTACAACGCGTCCCATACGTACACGCTTCAGGCCTACAACTTTCAGCCCCACCATCTCACACATACGGCGAATCTGACGTTTTTTACCCTCACGCAGCACAAAATGCAGCTGATCGTCGTTTTGCCAGCGCACTTCTGCAGGCAGCAAGGGCTTGCCATCCAAGCTTAAGCCGTGACGCAACATAGCCAAATTACGGTCATCCAGCTTGCCACTCACACGCACTAGATATTCTTTATCTATAGGTGAGTCTTCACCAATCAGTTGTCTGGCGATACGACCATCCTGAGTCAGTACCAACAAGCCTTGCGAATCAATATCCAAACGACCTGCCGGCGCCAAACCACGCAAGTGCGCAGGGCTAAATTTACCTTGCCCTGAGACACCTGGCTTGTACTGTGTACTGGCCTGAATCAACGACACCGCGTTCCTATACCCTTTTTCTGCCTGACCGGAGACAATACCTACCGGTTTATGCAAAATAATGGTTACACGCTCTGTTTGACGTTGTTGAGCGGTTTTATCCAGTACAATTTTGTCGTTTGGTGATGCTTTTTGTCCCAATACCGCAACGCGGCCGTTAACCTTTACCCAGCCACGCTCTATAAAAGCATCGGCTTCCCGGCGCGAACAAAGGCCGCGCTCTGCCATGAGTTTTGAAATTCTGATCTGTTCCATAGTTTTGCTATTTTAAGCGTTGTTTGCGTAATTCCCTATGAAATTCTGTCCGCCTGCTGAGAACTCCTGGACATCCCAATTGCCCTCCGACTTGGCTCCCTTGCCTGCCTTCTGGCTAGATAAGCCCGGCGCTTTGACAGCGTCGCTGCGTAACCTAGGTCAGCTCACGCTGGCCGTACAAGCCGAACGTGCTACTACGCTGCATGAAGAGGAAAGCTGGATGTTGGATCAACCACAAGCGTGGGTGAGAGAAATTGTCATGAGTTTGGATGAACAGCCCATGGTCTGCGCGCGCAGCTTCTGTACTGTAGCAGCCTCTGACGACCAGTGGGGCAGCATTAAGAATCTAGGTACTAAACCACTGGCCGATATTCTATACAACGATCCAGAAGTTAGCCGCTCTAACTTCTGCTATCGCTTAAATACCGAAACAGATAGTGCACTTGCACCTTTAGCGCAACACACCTTTCACACTCAAGCCCTACAACCGCTGTATGCGCGATGCTCACGTTTTATGAGACAAAATCAGGCTTTGATTGTGATTGAGTGCTTTCATCCCGAGTTTTGGACGCGTTACCCCAACAGCCAGCTTCTAGCTTAAAAAGATAAATTACGTTAAGTTCTTTGTATATTCCTCGTAACAATTAATTTTACTAACAAAGTACTTAACGCATGAACTCCTCACTTACAGGCAACGGGCGTCGTAACGCCCTAGTGCTGTCCGGACTGCAAGCTCTTGGAGGTGCCAACCCTGCCGTTGTTGTGGCTCTGGGGGGGTTGGTGGGCTCGCAGCTGGCACCTTCTACTGAGATGGCAACACTGCCTGTCAGCTTGTTTAACATTGGGCTGGCGTTAGGTGTGCTACCCGCTGCTTTTGTCATGCGTCAAAAAGGCCGCCGATTCGGGTATGTATTAGGCAGCTTGTTAGGTGCTTCTGGCGGCATGATTGCCTTCTACGGCATCGCCATCGGCTCGTTCCTGCTATTTTGTCTGGGTACTATTCTGGCTGGGCTGTACGCCTCCTACGTGCAGAGCTACCGCTTTGCAGCGGCTGACTCTGTAGAAGGCCCTCTCAAGCCTAAAGCCATCTCTTGGGTCATGATTGGGGGGTTGGTAGCTGCCGTACTGGCGACCCAAGTCATCCTTCATACCAGCGAAATTATCCCTAGCCTCCCCTTTGGTGGCACATTCATCGCTCAGGCTATACTGGCCCTGTGCGCTCTTCCGTTAATTGCATTTTTGCGCAATGACCCTGCTGTCACACACAGCACGCCAGCGGCACAGGCCAATGCTTCTCACGGGCGCCCTCTGTTAGAGATCATCAAACAACCCAAATTCATCGTGGCAGTAATTGCTGGTACCAGTTCATACAGCTTGATGAGCTTCATGATGACCGCCTCCCCTTTGGCGATGGTGGGCTGCGGCCATAGCATGCGCGACTCTACTCTAGGTATTCAGTGGCATATTCTGGCCATGTTTGGCCCTAGCTTCTTCACGGGTACGCTCATTCGTCGTTTCGGCAAAATTGCCGTCACGCTCAGCGGCCTGCTCTTGATTGCTTTGGCTAGCGTAGTCGCCCTAGGCGGCTTATCAGTAGAGCACTTCTGGATCAGCCTAATTCTACTGGGCTTGGGTTGGAATTTTGGCTTTATTGGTGCCACCGCTATGGTCACCGACTGCTACCGCAACGAAGAACGTAACCGCGTACAAGCCTTTAACGACTTCTTAGTGTTTGGCTCGGTCGCGATTTCATCATTTTCTTCGGGCCAATTACTGGTCACGCATGGCTGGGATGGCATCAACACCTGGACCTTCCCTATCGTAGGGGTGGTAGTGATTGCATTGATGTGGCTGTGGTTTCATGAGCGCAGCCAAGCTGGCGTAGCGGCAGACTAAGCGCCTACCGCTGCGGCCTTTAGATCATGGGTAAATAACCCGGATGAGGTTGCAGCGGAAACGCTGCATCAATATTGGCGATATCGTCTTGGCTAAGGGTTAAATCCAGCGCGCCAGCATTATCCAACACATGCCGCATCGTAGATGCCTTAGGAATCGCAAATACGTCTGGCCTACGACATAAAAACGCTAATGCCACCTGACGCGCACTGGCATCGTACTGCTGGCCTATCTGCACTAACAACTGGCCTTCTGCACTGTTTTCCAATGGAAACTGGTCATGCCCAAACGGGCTATAGGCTACAACTTTGATACCGTGAGCAGCGCACCAACCTATAAGCTCGTGCTCAATGGTGCGCTCTTCTAAATGGTAGAGCACTTGATTACAGGCGATTTTGCCTGCGCCAGTGATGGCATACAGCTCTACCAGGTCATTCACATCGAAGTTACTAACGCCCCAGCTACGGATTTTACCGGACTGCTGTAGTTGCTCCATCGCTGCAACGGTTTCTTCCAGCGGGACTTGCCCACGCCAATGCAACAAGTAGCTATCCAAGTAGTCGGTTTGCAAACGCCGCAAACTGCGTTCACAGGCAGCAATAGTGTCGTCGTATCCGGCATTAAACGGCAGCACCTTAGACACTAGAAATGCTTCGTCTCTACGATCACGTAACGCCTCGCCCAACAGGGTTTCAGCATCGCCATCACCGTACATTTCTGCGGTATCTATGTGGGTCAACCCGGCATCTAGACCTGTTTGTACGGCACGAATGGCTTGCGCTCTATCGGCTGCATTATCTAAATACCAAGAACCCTGCCCAATTCTAGAGAACGTAGAATTATCCAGTGAAAAATACGACTGCACCCTGTACTCCTTAGATCGCTGCTGCTCCGGCTTCGCCAGTACGTATACGCACGACTTGCTCTACGTTGGTAACGAAGATTTTGCCGTCACCAATTTTTCCGGTACGAGCGGCTTTGATAATGGCTTCGATCACAGCATCACAGCGGTCTGCTGGCACCACAATATCAATACGGATTTTAGGTAAAAAATCCACTACATACTCGGAGCCACGGTACAGCTCGGTATGCCCTTTTTGTCTGCCAAAGCCTTTCACCTCGGTAACCGTCAGCCCGTTTACATCCAGCTCGCCTAGAGCCTCACGCACTTCATCCAATTTGAAAGGCTTAATAATTGCGGTAATTTGTTTCATCTATATAACCAAAGCGATAACTCTGAAAATTGCCACCCGCTACATCTTAACTGTCCAACGCACTACCTGCACGTTTTTCGGTGTCTGAACGCTCTGCCTGCAACACCTCTTTAAGGTTTGCTCCCTGCGCAAAGGCTTCACGCATGTCTACGCCAGACGGCGACTGGTACAAGCGCAGACCCATTTCAGGCAAGATAGACAAGAAGTGGTCAAACACATCGCCCTGAATACGCTCGTAATTTACCCACGCTGTATCATCGGTAAAGCAGTAGATTTCGACGGGCACACCTTCGCTGCTGGGTTCCATCATGCGCACCATCATCAACATCTGATGATGAATACCTTTCTTGTGCTTCAAGTACTGCATGGCATACGCCCTGAAAGTACCAATGTTGGTCAAGCGACGGCGATTAATCACATCACGCCCTTCCGCTTTTAATTGTCTATTGCTTTCTTCTAGTTCTAACTGCTTTTCCACCAAATACTCGTCCAGCAGCGAAAACCTACGCAATCCTTCTACCTCTTCATCATTCAGGAAACGGATGGTAGAAGCATCAATGCTCAACGTACGTTTGATACGACGACCACCCGACTCAAACATATGACGCCAGTTTTTGTAGCTTTCAGAAAACAGCTTGTATGTCGGTACGCTGGTCACGGTTTTATCGAAGTTCTCTACTTTTACCGTGTGCAAAGAAATATCAATCACCGTACCGTCTGCATTGGCCTGCGGCATGCTGATCCAGTCGCCGATACGCAACAGGTCGTTGCTACTAATTTGCGCGCTGGCCACCATGGACAGCAACGTATCCTTAAACACCAACAGCAGTACGGCTGAGATCGCCCCCAGACCAGACAGCATCAGGATAGGTGATTTATCCAGCAGAATGGAAACCCCTACCACCGTACCTAGCGCCCACATAATGCTGCGTGCGACTTCGATGTAGCCCTTAATCGAAGCGCGGCCAGAACGAGTGCTTTCTTCGTAGATATCTTGAGTCGCTGACAACGCAGCACTCAAACAGCGCAAGGCATAAAAACATGACAGCGTCAGCACAATACGTTGCAAGACCTCGGTGACGGTCTCACTCATGGGCATTAACTGCAGATTTAGGGCCAAGAACAACAGTGCCACCATGTGGCTGAGATAGGCCGCCACACGACGTTTGCGCAATGGCTCCTGCCACGACCCTTTACGTATTGCTTGCAAGGCTCTGCCAACAATAACGGCCATCCCTGCACGCACACCCCAGCTTATAATACTGTAGAGCACGATCAACAGTAGCAGCCCTGCCAGAACTCGCATCCAAACCTCTGGCAAATACTGCGTTAATAAACTTTGATCTACCCATTCGTCTAACATAATCATGTATACCTTATTTCTATAATCTTGTCGGACGCCAGAGCGCGTTGATCGTCAAACTTGCCATCACGTCCTAAATAACCGTTTAATATAGCCTATTGACCTGGCTACACGTAAGCCTGGCTGACCTACAAAAGCAATCAATTATGTCTGATAACTCTTCATCTTCCATGCAAAACCAATTCGCGAACAAAGCCCAAGCCTGGTCGGCGCGCTTTACAGAACCAGTGTCTGATCTCGTCAAGCGCTACACGGCTTCCGTCAATTTCGACAAACGTTTGGCTGCCTTTGATATTCAAGGCTCCTTGGCTCACGCCACTATGCTGGCCACGGTTGGTGTTATCAGCAAAGACGACCTGCAAGCGATTGAGCGCGGCATGGCACAAATTCTGGGCGAAATCGAACAACAGCAGTTTGAATGGTCCATCGACCTAGAAGACGTGCACCTGAACATCGAAAAGCGCTTAGTAGAAATCATCGGTGATGCCGGTAAACGCCTGCACACAGGCCGTTCACGTAACGACCAAGTTGCCACCGATATTCGCCTATGGCTGCGCGCAGAAATCGACACTGCAATTACACTGCTGCAACAGTTGCGTAAAGGTTTGGCTACCTTGGCGCTCAAACATGCAGACACTATTCTACCCGGCTTCACCCACCTGCAAGTGGCTCAGCCTGTGACCTTCGGTCACCACTTGTTGGCTTACGCTGAAATGTTTGGTCGTGATGCCGAGCGCTTGGCTGACTGCCGCAAGCGTGTAAACCGCCTACCTTTGGGTGCTGCCGCCTTGGCTGGTACTAGCTACCCTATAGACCGCGAGCAAGTTGCCAGCCTGTTGGCCTTTGATGGCGTGTGCCGCAACTCTCTGGATGCAGTCTCTGACCGCGATTTCGCCATCGAATTCTGCGCTGCCGCTGCACTGGTCATGACTCACATCTCGCGCTTCTCCGAAGAGTTAGTGCTATGGGTTAGCCCACGCGTAGGCTTCATCGACATTGCTGACCGCTTCTGCACAGGTAGCTCCATCATGCCTCAGAAGAAAAACCCAGACGTGCCTGAGTTGGCTCGTGGTAAAACAGGCCGCGTAACCGGTCACCTGATGGCTTTGTTAACCTTGATGAAAGGCCAGCCTTTGGCTTACAACAAAGACAACCAAGAAGACAAAGAAGGTCTGTTTGACTCCGCTGATACCATTCGCGACACACTGACTATTTTTGTAGACATGGTTGATGGCATTCGCGTTCACCCAGAAGCCATGCGTGCTGCTGCACTGCAAGGCTTTGCCACAGCCACTGACTTGGCTGACTACTTGGTGAAAAAAGGCCTGCCTTTCCGTGATGCACACGAAACCGTGGCATTGGCTGTACGTAAATGCGAAGAAAAAGGCTGCGACTTAGCTGACCTGAGCTTGGACGAGCTTAAAGCTTTCCACGCCAGCATTGAAGAAGACATCTACGGTGTACTGACTCTGGAAGGTTCTGTGGCTTCGCGTAACCACATCGGTGGCACAGCCCCCGAACGTGTACGCTTTGAAGCAGAGCGCATTCTGGCTGAATAAGTAGCATAGACAGCGTTGATAAAGGGGTAGAACAGTGATGTTCTACCCCTTTTTGTATGGCTCACCCTCATACTACCAATCCTAGATAGGCGGCAGGTGATAGATATCCTAAAGGTACGGTGGCCACAGTTACTGCTAGAGGATTATGCAAAAAAGGCCATGCATCCACGCATGGCCAAATCGCTACGATGACTCTGTTATCTTACGAATACCGACTGCGCAAAACCGGAGTTGGCACGCTTTCTTTTTGCTGCTTAGACTTCTTAATAGACCACGCACTGTACGCCGATACCAGCCCAGCAAACACCACATAACCTGCCACGTACCAAGGCTGTCCATCGTTGGCATGCAACAGCGCAGTAGCAATCATAGGTGTAATGCCCGAGGCAAAAATACCCGAGAATTGGTACACAAACGAGATACCGGTATAACGCACATCCGTATCAAATAACTCGCAAAACAAGGCTGCCTCGGGACCATAAACTGATGCGTACAGAATGCCGAAAGGAATGATGATAGACAGCCACACCACCAAGGTATTGTCTGAGTGCGCCGTCATAAAATACAAGGCGGGTACAGCAGAGAACCCAGTGATGATTGAACCCCAGAAATAGGTTTTAGTGCGCCCTACTTTGTCCGATAACGCCCCAAAGAAAGGGATAGAAAAGCACATAATGAACGATGCGATCAACACCCCGGTTAAAGCGGTGGTTCTGTCCATGTTCAGATCGTTGCTTAGGTAACTAATACTAAACACACCAAAGATATTAAACAGCACACCATCTATATAACGCGCACCCATCCCCCTAATAATATTGCCGGGGTACTGCTTAATCATGCTCACAAAAGGCTGCTTATTTTCTGCGTTACTGGCTTTGAGCTTCTCAAACTCAGGGCTTTCTTTAATAGCTACCCGTATATACAGCCCAAGAAAGACCAATAATGCCGATAACAAAAAGGCCACGCGCCAACCCCATGTATAGAAATCCTCTGGTGTGAGTACAGCCGTGAGTATGGCGACCACACCCGAGGCCAAACATAAGCCTAGGGCCAAGCCCACTTGTGGCCATGAAGCATAAAGTCCGCGCTTCTCTTTTGGAGCGTATTCATAGGCCATCAATACAGCACCACCCCACTCCCCACCTAAGCCTATACCTTGCAAAATACGGCATAGCAGCAAAAGAATAGGTGCCCAAACGCCTATGCTGTCATAGGAAGGAATCAACCCTATGGCGACGGTGGAGGCCCCCATCAAGACCAACGTAGCGATCAGTGCACCTTTGCGACTTACTCTATCGCCGATGTGGCCGAAAATTACGCCCCCTAAAGGCCGTGCTACAAAACCTATAGCAAAAGTGGTGTACGCCAGCATGGTGCCAATAAAGGCATCATCACTGGGAAAATACAGTTTGTTAAATACCAGTCCAGCAATCACACCGTATAAAAAGAAGTCATACCACTCTATGGTGGCTCCTATGACTGAGGCTCGTATGACTCTGGACACTTCTTGTTTATGCGTCGTACTCATTGCTTGTCTCCTCATTTCTGAGTTAGGTGAGCGCTACATTTTTTGATTGTGTTTTTTGATGTTGAAGAATCATGTCTGCCGCTTTTTCAGCAATCATGACTACTGGCACATTGGTATTTCCGGATACCAAGGTAGGCATGATGGAAGCATCGACTACCCGTAGGCCCTCCACGCCATAGACGCGTAATTGCTCATCCACCACTGCCATTTCGTCGCTTTCCACTCCCATCTTTGCTGTGCCTGCCGGATGGAAAATCGTGGCACCGTAATTGCGACAAAACTCTAAAATTTCCTCATCGCTTTGCTGATCCAAGCCCGGCCTATACTCCTTCACCAACAAATCTGCTAAAGGTTGCGTGCTCGCGATACGTCGGGCTAAGCGAATAGATGCTACCGCCGTACGCCGATCTAAATCGGTACTCAAATAATTGGGCTGTATCGCCATAGGCTGAGCGGGATTTGTGCTTTGCAGATGCATATAACCCCGCGACTCTGGTCTTAGCTGACACACGGAAATCGTGCAGCCAGAAAACTCATGTACTTGTCCGCCCGCTTGGTCGGCAGATAGCGTTCCAAAGTGAAATTGCACATCGGGAGTCTTAGCCTCTTCGGGCAAGGCATAGGCAAATGCACCCCCTTGATTAATGCCTATAGCCAACGGGCCTGAGCGCGTAAATAACCACTGCAACCCAATTTTGCTTTTGCTCCAGACCGTTCGCAGTTGGTCATTATTGGTGATGGGCTTCGCGACCTCATAAATCAAGCGCAACTGCAAGTGATCTTGAAGGTTCTGGCCCACACCTGGTGCGTGTTGTTGCACAGGAATACCCATTGCTTGCAGGTGATCTGCAGGCCCTATACCGGAAAGCATCAAGACCTGAGGGCTTTGAATAGCCCCTGCACTCAAAATCACTTCGTGATTAGCACGAATAACAAACGGCTCTCCACCTTTGTTACTCAGCTCTATACCCACCACTTTTTTATTCTTGAACAACACACGATGCACTAAATGCTCAGTTTTGATTGTGAGATTCATGCGTTGTCGAGCAGGATTCAAATACGCGACTGCTGTAGATTGGCGCAACCCATTTTTGGTAGTGAGCTGGTAGTAGCCCACGCCATGCTGATTACCCGTATTGAAGTCTTTGATGTAGGGAATATGCTCTTTTTGCGCTGCATGGATAAACGCGTCAACGAGCTCATGCTTGGCAGGAATAGACGTTGCACTCAGTGGCCCATGTTTGCCGCGTGTATCGGCTTCTGGTAAATCATTGGATTCCAGTTTGCGAAAATACGGTAGGCAGTCTTCCCAACTCCAGCCTTCATTGCCTAAGGCACCCCAACGGTCATAATCCTCTTTTTGACCACGGATGTAGATCAGTCCATTGATGGAACTACTTCCGCCTAGTGTTTTACCTCTGGGCCAATAAAACTGGCGCTGGTTCATGTGCGGATCGGCTTGCGTTTCAAAGCCCCAGTTCAATTTTTTGTTGAACATGGTTTTGCCGTAGCCAATAGGAATATGGATCCATATATTCTTATCGGCCGGACCTGCCTCTATCAAACATACAGAGTATTTACCGTTTTCCGTGAGTCTATTTGCCAAGACACAACCCGCAGACCCTGCACCCACAATGATGTAGTCATAAGTTTCCTGCACGTTCAACTCCTCGCTGTTTTTGTTCTAAACAATGTAGGGAGTTGTGTACCTAATCGGCATAGGGTTTTCGCTTGAAAAACCATTTTCGGAACTTACAGTATCAAAAATGGTTTTGTTTTTATGCTATTTTAAGATCCACTTAGCACCGAATAACGCCAAGAGCACATAAAAACATCGTAGCGGTATCAGCCCCTACCACCGGAGACATAGACATGGGCAGCACACCTAGTGCATTGCGGGCATTATGCATACTGGAAACGTTAACCAACTCTACTGAGCCACTGACGTTAACGGAGTTAATGCACTACTCAAAAATTCCCAAAACCAGCTTATTGAGGAATATCTCACTGCTGGTACAAGCGGGTTACGTGATCCGCTTACCCGGGCAATTGGGATATACCGTAGGCGCACGCAGTCTACGGCTAAGCGTCAATGCATTACGCTCATCGTGGTTTCTGAATGCAGCACGTAAAACCCTAAAACGACTGGTGCAAAGTACCAGTGAGGCCTGCAACCTCACGATGCTGTCCGAGGACTCTGTGCAATATCTAGTGCGGGAAGACAGCAATGCGCCGTGGAGCTTGCGCCTGCATGTACAGCCCAATGCCCCTGTACCCTTGCACTGCACCGCAAGTGGTAAGTTATTTTTGGCCTATTTACCCTATATAGAGCAGAAAAAATACTTAAATAGGCTGAATTTCGCTACCTATGGCGAGAACTCTATCACCGACATGCAACGTCTAAAAACAGAACTAGAAAGCACACGTAGGCAAGGATTTGGCGTAGACAATGAAGAGTTCGTGACAGGCATGATCGCTATTGCTGTACCCATATTTGCTGCTACAGACAGTTCTCAAGTTATTGCTGCCATAGCCTGTCACGCGGTGACGGCTAGAACCGACCTGCGCAAACTGCTGTCATACCGAGCCATGATGTCGCAAGCCGCTACCGAAATCTCCGAGCTGCTAGCCGTTACCACTAACCCCCAACACTAAGCCGCAGCCCCAACGCCACTAACGTCAGCACCAATACGGGAAGCGTCAGCACTATACCTACGCGGAAATAATAGCCCCAGCTAATCACCATACCTTTACGTGCCAACACGTGCAGCCACAGCAGTGTCGCAAGTGAACCTATGGGTGTGATTTTGGGGCCCAGATCACTGCCTATGATGTTGGCGTAAATCATGGCCTCTTTCACCACACCTGTGGCGCTGGATGCCTCAATAGACAGTGCCCCCACCAAGACTGTAGGCATGTTATTCATGATTGAAGACAACAGTGCTGTCAGCAGCCCTGTGCCCAATGTCGCTACCCACAGCCCTTGCTCAGCGAAGTAATTCAGTAGGCGTACCAGATAATCTGTTAGGCCTTGGTTACGTAAGCCATAGACTACCAAGTACATACCCAAAGAGAATATAACGATGGCCCACGGCGCAGCCTTAATAACGTTATGCGTATTGATGATGTGCTGACGCGTTGCCACTGCATAGAGCAATAACGCCCCCGTTGCCGCCACAGCGCTCACGGGTACTCCCATAGGCTCTAATGCAAAAAAGCCCACCAGCAATAACAGTAATACTAGCCAACCAAAGCGGAAGGTAATGGGGTCAACGATAGCTTCGTGGGGTTGTTGCAATGACTCTTGGCCATAGTGTTTAGGAATAGCATGACAAAAATACAGCACCAACATCACTAAAGATGCCACTACAGCAACAATAGCTACAGGCACCATTACCGCCGCATAATCGGTGAAACCTATGGCAAAAAAGTCAGCCGAAACAATGTTGACTAAGTTGGAGACGACCAAAGGCAAACTGGCGGTATCTGCTATGAACCCCGCGGCCATCACAAACGCTAATGTTGCCCCTGCATTCACACCTAAGGCTAAGAGCATTGCCATCACAATGGGTGTCAAAATCAGCGCCGCGCCATCATTGGCAAATAACGTCGCAACCGCTGCCCCTAGCAAGATAATCAACACAAACAAGGCTAAGCCGTTGCCCCTCCCCCAACGAGCCACGTGCAGGGCAGCCCATTTAAAGAAGCCCGCCTCATCTAAAAGCAAACTGATAATAATAATGGCGATAAATGTAGCGGTTGCATTCCATACTATGCTCCATACCACTGGAATATCAGCCACACTGACGGTACCGAGCAGCAAGGACAACACAGCACCAATGCTCGCACTCCACCCTATGGACAACCCCTTAGGCTGCCAGATCACCAGTACTAATGTAAGGATAAAAATACCTACTGCAGTAAACATGATCTACGCCCTTAAATAGAACGTTGGTTGACTCTAGCGCTTAGTGCTTCAGCACTTTCTTTGCGCTCACTATAACGGTCCACCAAGTAAGCCCCTACATCGCGTGTAAGCAGTGTAAATTTCACCAGTTCTTCCACGACATCCACAATGCGATCGTAATACGCCGACGGCTTCATACGACCATCCTCGTCAAACTCCAAATACGCTTTGGCCACAGAAGACTGATTTGGAATAGTCAGCATGCGCATCCAACGCCCTAACACCCGCATCTGATTCACCGCATTAAAGGATTGCGAACCTCCTGAAACCTGCATCACGGCCAATGTTTTACCTTGTGTAGGTCGCACCGCACCTTCGGATAGCGGAATCCAATCTATTTGTGTTTTCATCACCCCCGTCATAGCGCCGTGTCGCTCAGGAGAGCACCAAATCATTCCCTCTGCCCACTGCGCTAAGGATCGTAGCTCTTGCACTTTAGGGTGTTGCTCCGAACTGTCATCCACCAGCGGTAAGCCTTTGGGGTTAAAAATACGTACTTCAGCGCCAAACGCCTGCAACAAACGTGCGCTTTCTTCTATCACGAAGCGGCTATATGAGCGCTCTCGCAACGAGCCATAAAGCAGTAAAAAGCGTGGTGCGTGTGTCTTTCGTTGCGTTGGCTGCAATAAACGCTGTAAATCGGGTACGTCAAACAGTTCTGGTATGACTTGCGATGGCAAAACTGCGGCACTCACACGTTGGCCCGCATCATTGACCACCACTTCGCCATCTTCTTTACTAAACGCTCCAATCTGCGGATCAGGCAAGATATCCAGCACTGTTTCTGAGGGTCGGCACAACTTAACCCCTAAGGGCGTGACCACGATCGGCCTATTGATCAAGATAGGATGCTCCAGCATCACGTCGAGTAACTGATCATCATTCAACGTCGCATGTTCTAGCCCTAAGTCTGCATAAGGCGCCGTGTTGGTACGCAACAGGTCACGAACACTACAGCCCATTTTTTCTATAAGCCCCTGCAACTCTGCTTTGCTAGGCGTATTCACCAAATACTCAATGACACGAGGCTCTTTCCCACTATTGCGAATTAGCCCCAGTACGTTGCGTGACGTCCCACAATTAGGGTTGTGATAGATGGTGATGGTAGTATCCATGAGTAGATCAGATTCCGTATTAACGATATCATTACAATAGTTCAACTATAATTGAATAGTCAATTTATGGACACCAAAACAGCCGTACAAATGTTCGATTCCCTAGCCTCAGAAGTCAGGTTAGATGTATTTAAGCTACTCGTGAAGTTTGGCGAAGATGGTTTGGTCGCAGGCGATATTGCCACCACCTTGCAAATTCCCTCTACCAATCTGTCCTTTCACCTCAAAGCCCTTAACCATGCCGGGCTGATTACTGCTACCCAAGAAGGACGCTACCAGCGTTATAGAGCGAACCTGACCGAAATGATGGGGTTAGTGAACTTCTTGATGGCAGAGTGCTGCGCACAGCAGCAAGACGGCTGTAGCACAGTGGAATGCAACCTTATTAGCAAATAGCTAGGCTTACTGCCGACAAAACTACACGGCGGGCCGCCTCGCTACACTAGCGCTGTAAACGCCGCGGCAACACATAAAACAATGGCTACTGTGAGAAACTCAACAGTAGCCATTCCACCCACACGGCAACACAACGATCGTGCTGTTACGCCTCTACGGTGCTTTGTACTGCGCCGGCTGAAACCGGCTCAAACACAGCAATAGATTCTACGTGTGCGGTGTGCGGGAACATGTTCAACACGCCTGCATTCAGCAAACGGTAACCACCCTCTTTCAACAAGATACCGGCATCACGTGCCAAGGTTGCGGGGTTACAGGATACGTACACAATACGTTTAGGCTTTTCGTGCTCGCTTAACTCGCTTAGTGCTTGCGCTACAGCTTGTGCACCATCACGTGGTGGGTCAATCAGGATACGATCAAAATAGCCCAACTGACGCAACCACGATACGTCCACCTCAAACAAATTCAAGGTCGTAAAGCTGGCTTTATCTTGCAGGCCATGTAACGCCGCTGCTTCGCCCGCACGCTTAGTTAAGGTAGAACTACCTTCAATACCCACCACTGAAGATGCCACACGCGCCAATGGCAAGCTGAAGTTACCCAGACCACAGAACAAGTCTGCCACACGCTCGCCTTGTTTAATCTGCAGCAGGTTCAGTGCCAAACGGATCAAACTACGGTTGATGCTAGGATTCACCTGTGTGAAATCAATAGGCTTAAACGGCATGCGCAGATCGTAATCTGGCAGGTCGTAATACAAGCTATCTTCGTCTTCGCGCTCTAATGGGTGCATGGTTTCTGGCCCTTTGGGTTGCAGCCACCAGCTCACGTTATAGCGTTTAGCAAATTCTCGTAATTTCTGTATATCACTGTCTTGCAACGGCTCAATATGGCGCAATGCCAAAGACAAACAATCTTCACCCACCGACACTTCGATTTGTGGAATGCGGTGGGGAATAGACATGCCGCTAATCAGTTCGCGTAGCGGCAATAACAACGCCGACACCTGCGGAGGCAGAATATGGCAATCGGCCATATCTACAACGTAGTGGCTACCTTTCTCGCGGAAACCCACTAACGCTGTGCCTTTTTTCATCACATTGCGCACGGACAAACGGGCTCGATGGCGATACTGCCAATACGGGCCATGCATAGGTGCCAAGTAGCTTTCTGCTTTGACACCACCAATATGGTTCAGCGCATCTTCCAGCACGCGCTGTTTAACCGCCACCTGCGCCGATGGCTCTAGGTGTTGCATGGCACAGCCGCCACACACACCAAAGCTAGGACAGGGAGGCGTTTGTCGTTGAGGGGACTGCGTCAACAGCTGCACCACGCGAGCTTTGTCATAGGATGATTTGCTGCGTACGTTTTCCACTAACGCGCGTTCACCTGGTAATACACCATCTACAAATACCACTTTTCCATCGTAGTGGCCTACACCACGTCCCTCTATATCGAGAGACTCTATTTCCAACTCGTATGCTGTTGTCATGAGGATGTCTAAATTAAAAATGCGCTGCCTGTATGAACAAGCAACGCATTCGTTCACGTTATGCCATTCGGCTGAAAATCATATCAGCGTGCGGGCAGATATGCCAGTGGATTGACCGGAGTACCTCTGCGGCGAATCTCGAAGTGCAAGCGTGGGGACGTTGTATCACTTTCACCCAACGATGCAATAGTTTGGCCTTTTTTCACTTCATCGCCAGTTTTTACGGACAACTTGTCGTTGTGTGCATAGGCAGTAATGAAGCCATTGCTATGACCTAACAGGATCAGATTACCCAAGCCACGCACACCATTACCAGCGTACATCACTTTACCATCTGCAGCGGCACGAATAGGATCGCCGATAGCACCGGACAGGTCTATACCTTTAGTTGCGGTCGTAAAGGACTGAATCACAGGACCATTAGCAGGCCATGCCCACGAAACCAGGTTAGCGTCACTAGCACGCTGTACTGTGCCTGTGGCGGCTGGTGTAGTCGTGGTACCGCTAGTTGGCGGTACTTGCGCTGGTTGTGCAGGTGCTTTTGTAGGCGGTGGGGTTACTGGAGTAGTAACGGCCACTTGTGTAGCACCCTCACCCAATTGCAATACTTGCCCCACACGCAATTGCGAAGGATCAGTAATGTTGTTGATACGGCTCAAATTAGACACGCTCATCCCATGAGCTTGTGCAATTTTGTAGAGCGTATCGCCGGCTTTTACTTGATACGTACCACCAGCATTTTGTGCAGTTTGCATGGTACCAGTAGGACCACCAGCGGAACCATCCACTATGGGTGCTTTATCCATTCTGGAAGCACAACCTGCTAACACTACTGATAGCAAGACAACGCTTACTACACTACGGCTTGCCGACTTGCTCAAGCCATTTTCAGCAACGGCCATCAACCTACCGCCTGAATGCTGCATATCCCTCTCCTGAGTTTTTTAAAGCTGAGTACCGGCACGTAACGGCACAAAACGTACGGATTCTAACTCCTTACGTTGCCACGTTTTCATGCTGGTACGCTCAATCAATACCAATCGTTGTGAGGCAGAGCCTTCCGGGGCGATCAAGCGCCCTCCCACGGCTAACTGTTCCAGTAAAGCCTGAGGAATTTTCAGTCCGGCTGCTGCCACAATAATTCCATCAAACGGCGCGGCATGGGGCACACCCAGCATACCGTCCGCAAAGTTCAATCTTACGCGGCTTGTTAAGCCTAAATCACGCATTTTAATACGAGCGAGATCGTATAGTCCCTGTATTCGTTCTATGGCATACACTTCATTTGCCAATTGGGCGAGCACAGCCGTCTGATAGCCGCAACCAGCACCCACTTCCAGAACTTTGGTAGGAACGCGCACCTCACATAAGGTGGCAATCATGCGTGCCACCACCCAAGGTTGCGAGATAGTTTGCGCGTAGCCTATAGGTAGAGCATCTTCTTCATAGGCTCGGCTTGCCAAGCCTTCATCGACGAATAAATGTCGTGGTACAGCCATCATGGCTTGCAGCACGCGCTCGTCTTTTATGCCCTGTCTGCGCAAACGTTCGATCATCATGCCACGCGAACGCTCTGAGTTCAAACCCAGATTTACATTCCTTGCCACTGTTTCTATAGGTGTGCTGAGTGGCACACGCAATTGGCCAGGCTGGATGACCTTTGCATTACTGTTCGAGGTAGTTAAGCCCTTACCTAGTCTGGAACGACCAAACCTATTGGTAGTGCCATCTGCCCACGAAAATCGGTTGTTATTGGGATTCTTGCTCATCGCTCACCCAACGTTTCATGGCTTCGATGCTGTCATAACTAGTCAGATCGAAACGTAATGGTGTCAATGACACAGCCAGATCGGCTACCGCACCAAAATCCGTATCGCTAGCAGAGTCACGGATTTTACCTACTGGCCCAATCCAGTACACCGGCTCACCATAAGGTGTGGCGCTTTTGATCACGGGTTCTGATGGATGACGCTTACCCAAACGCGTCACACGTGTACCTTTTAGGGCCTCGTAAGGCACATTAGGAATATTCACGTTCAACAACGTACCGGCTGCCAGCGGTTGTTTCGCAACTTTTTCTACGATATCGCGAGCAACGCGCGCAGCACTATCCAGATGTTGCCAGCCTTTTTCAATCAACGAAAAAGCAATAGACGGGATACCAAACAAATGACCTTCCATTGCGGCAGCTACCGTGCCTGAGTACAAGGTATCGTCACCCATATTGGCACCGTTATTAATGCCAGATACGATTAAGTCAGGTTTGAAATCCAGTAAGCCCGTTAGCGCAACATGCACGCTATCTGACGGAGTACCATTGACGTAGTAAAAGCCGTTAGAGGCTTGGCGCACAAACAGTGGCCTATTTAGCGTCAGCGCATTAGACGATGCGCTGCAGTTGGTTTCTGGTGCCACCACCACCAGTTCTCCCAAGTTTTTCAGGGCCGCATACAAAGCCTCAATGCCTTCTGCGTTATACCCATCATCGTTGGAAATTAGTATTTTCATTGTTCAACCCGAAAAACAGAGTGAGGCACAGCTCACATTGTACCTGCTGCTTTGGTTTTTTATCATCAAGCCAGTAGAATCACCATTTTAGTATTTTCTTCTTCAACCATTTCCCAAAACAACCATGTTACCCAGCGTTATTCTGACCGCTCTTATTGCCTATCTTCTGGGCTCACTGCCTTTTGCTGTGATTGTCAGCAAGTTCATGGGGCTAGCGGATCCGCGCAGCTTCGGCTCCGGAAACCCAGGAGCGACCAACGTTTTACGTACGGGAAATAAGAAAGCCGCGATATACACCTTATTGGGTGACATGCTGAAAGGCGTAGTAGCTGTACTTCTGGCTCAGTATGCCGTGCGTCACTGGGGACTGTCTACCGGCTTACCTGGCATTGCCGCGCTGGCTGCTTTCTTGGGACATATTTTCCCTTGCACCCTGAAATTCAAAGGCGGCAAAGGGGTTGCCACGGCACTAGGTGTGCTGTTGGCGTTGAATATTTGGTTGGGATTGCTCACGGCGGCTACATGGTTAGTAGTGTTTTATGCCAGCCGTTATTCGTCACTGTCTGCCCTGACTGCTGCTGTGCTTAGCCCTATGTATTACTTCCTAGGGGCTGGCACCTTGTGGCCACTGAACGGCGTGATCGCATTGTGCTTAATTTTAATTTGCGCATTGTTGCTCTGGCGTCACAGTGCCAACATTCGCAGACTAATTCAGGGCACTGAACCTAAAGTGGGTCAGAAGAAAGAGTAGTAAACCTAGCCCCATTCAGACCAACCGGGGGACGGAGAGGAAACTTTTTTGATTTGGTGTCTCAAATCACAAAAAGTATTCCTGCAGTCCCCAGCATGGGCGATGAATCTCTCAGCGGCCTACTCTCTGAGCTGTTCGCACTCCAACCAGTCCTACCTAGTACAGCTCGCCCGCCTTACTTAACTCCCAACGCGGGCGCACCGTAAAGCCGGGCTTTTTCAGGTTCTCAGGCAACAACCCTGCATTAGCTCGCATCGCTGCCGCAAACGCAATCATTGCACCGTTATCCGTACACAACGCCACAGGTGGAAAGAACACTTCCGCTTTGAGCTTGGCTGCTTGTGTCAGCAAACGGTTACGCAACGGCAAATTAGCCCCTACTCCCCCAGCCACCACTAAACGCTTCAAGCCTGTTTCTTTTAAAGCGCGTATCGCTTTAGCTGCCAACACATCCACAATAGCAGCCTCGGTACCGGCGGCCAGATTGGCCAACTGCTCTTCTGGAACCTCGTCGTACTGTGCTTTTAATTCTTTCATCTTGAGCAGCACGGCTGTTTTCAGACCGCTGAAGCTGAAATCTAAGTCTTTACTGTGCAACATAGGACGCGGCAGCACAACGGCGTCGGCATTGCCTTTTTGTGCCATGTTGGACAGAGCAGGCCCACCGGGATACCCCAAGCCCATCAGCTTGGCGCTTTTATCAAACGCCTCGCCTGCAGCATCATCCAGTGTTTCGCCTAGTAGTTCGTATTGACCCACGCCATCCACTCGCATCAACTGTGTGTGACCGCCTGATACCAGCAGCGCCACAAAGGGGAAGTCTGGTCTAGGCTCAGCCAGCAATGGCGACAACAAGTGGCCTTCTAAGTGGTGCACAGGGATAGCCGGCAAATCCAGCGCCCACGCTAAGGATCGCGCCACACTGGCACCTACCAACAACGCACCAGCCAAGCCCGGCCCTGCGGTGTACGCTACGGCATCAATATCAGACAAGCTCAAGCCGGTTTGATCCAACACTTCTTGTGTGAGCGGTAACGCACGACGAATGTGGTCTCTAGAGGCGAGCTCAGGCACCACGCCACCATAATGTTGGTGCATAGCGATTTGGCTGTGCAGCGCATGGCCCAGCAGCCCTTTTTCTGTGCAGACTATTGCGACGCCCGTTTCATCGCAAGAGCTTTCATAACCAAGTATTTTCATAGCCTTCTATTGTACTGCGAAAGCGTACTGCTCCGTCACGCTTCTCTATTGAGGCACATAAGCCTTATCAGTATCCCCACATGATGATATACCCTGCATTCCCAACCATAATGCGGCCAAAAGGTCTAAAATCTGCCTCGCAGCAAATTGCTCAAGCGCAACACACATTTTTATTTCACAGGGGAGCCTTATGTTTGAACAGCTATTCAAACTAAGAGAGCACGGAACCAATATCAGAACAGAAATACTGGCAGGGGTGACTACCTTCCTGACCATGTCCTACATTATTTTTGTGAACCCGGAGATTCTGTCCTCCACCGGCATGGACCGCAACGCCATTTTCGTGGCAACTTGTGCGGCCGCCATCATTGGTTCGCTGATTATGGCTTTTGTCGCCAACTGGCCTATTGGTATGGCACCAGGCATGGGGCTAAACGCCTTCTTTGCCTTCACTATCGTCGGTACGCTAGGCTTTACGTGGCAACAAGCACTGGGGGCCGTATTTATATCGGGGATTATCTTCCTGATTCTGACGGTATCCGGCATACGTAGCTGGATTGTAGATGGCATCCCCCGCTCCTTACGCTCTGCCATTGTGGCGGGTATTGGTTTGTTCTTGGGTTTGATTGCACTGTCCAACGCCCAAATCGTGGTTGCCAACCCTGCCACCAAAGTAGGCTTGGGTAGCTTGACTGAGCCTGCTGCGCTATACGCCATTTTGGGCTTTTTCATCATCGCTGCGTTGGATGCCCTGAAAGTACGCGGCGCCATCTTGATCGGTATTTTGGTGATTACGCTACTGTCCATCCAGTTGGGTCACAGTGAATTTCATGGCCTGATGTCCTTGCCACCCAGCATTGCTCCTACCTTCCTGCAACTAGACATCATGGGCGCACTGTCCATGGGTGTAGTTCACGTGATTCTGGTATTGGTGTTAGTAGAGATTTTTGATGCCACCGGCACCATGATTGGCGTAGCTAAACGCGCCAACCTGATTCAAGAAGGTAAACCTAACCGTTTGAACCGTGCCTTGCTGGCTGACAGTACCGCGATTGTGGCCGGTTCCATGATCGGTACCAGCAGTACAACGGCTTACGTAGAAAGCGCCTCTGGCGTACAGGCTGGTGGTCGCACAGGTTTGACCGCCTTGGTGATCGCCGCCATGTTCTTACTGGCGCTCTTCTTCTCACCACTGGCTGGTGTCGTACCTGCTTACGCTACTGCCCCAGCATTGCTATATGTCGCATGTTTGATGCTACGTGAGTTGGGCGATATTGACTGGAATGACGTCACTGAAGCGGCTCCTGCTGCACTGACTGCACTGGCAATGCCATTTACATATTCCATTGCAAACGGCTTGGCATTTGGCTTTATCAGCTACGTCGTGATTAAGGCTGTCACCGGCAAATTCCGTGACATGCACCCTGCTACCATCATCGTAGCGGCCTTGTTTATCGCGAAATACACCTTCGAATAAGTCCTTTATTCCTCGGTCTCTAACGGCAACAGAAGCTTATATTCTGTTGCCGTTTTTGTAACTGCAAGGCGTTGCAATAGCACTTAAACGCGCTACACTGGAACCTTACTCACTGTCCCAGCGACTGTTTGCTCTCATTTTAGAAGGTCCGGCTCATGAGCACTGTAGAACTCACGCAAAACACATTTCAATCCAGCATCGAAGGCGAAAAGCCACTGATTATCGATTTCTGGGCGCCATGGTGTGGCCCTTGCCGCCAATTTGGCCCAACCTTTGAAAAGGTGTCCGAGAAACACGATGATATCGTTTTCGCCAAAGTAAACACCGAAGAAGAGCAAGAACTGGCCGCCGCATTGCGCATTCGTTCTATTCCTACCATCATGGTATTTCGTGAACGCGTACTGCTGTTCTCCCACTCTGGTGCTCTGTCTGAGTCACAATTGGAAGAATTGGTTTCTCAAGTTAAAGCGGTAGATATGCAGCAAGTGCATGCTGAAATTGCCGAACAGCAAAAACAGGCTCCTGAAGCTTAATCATGCTTGAAAACCGCTTGGATGATTTCAAGCGGTTTCAGACTCCCTCTTTCTCTAGTAGCGCAGCAGCGTAGCTATAGTTGTGTATGCTCGCAAAAGCCCACTGTTCAACGACTGTCTGTCGTAGCCCAAGGCGGATATAAAGGGATTTGTTTTGATAATTACTGATGGTTGTTCTACTTCTGTGACAAGCCAGAAACAGCTCAACTTGGTTAGCAGAAAACAAAGATTTCCTGCTAGTACCTCTCAGGTGTGCCCAGACAAATTCGGCCTACAAGATGAACACGTGAGAAAGTATGTTTTCGCTGTATGAACCTAACATGCCACAAAAAAAAGCACTGTGAACCCGCCAGATTCAGAGGTATCAGGGGGACGGAGAGGAAACTTTTTTGATTTGGTGTCTCAAATCACAAAAAGCTTTCCTGCAGTTCCCCAGCGTGGGCGATAAATACCGCATCAATCATCATTACGCGTTTCCGCAATCAAGCTACGCAACGTGTCTTTGAGCATATCTATATCTAAAGGCTGCAAACGTCGAATCACTTCAGACTCGTGGTGCTTAGCTTCTTGAATCAAGCCCGAAATCAGCACCTGCCCTTCCTCAGTGATTTCCACTAATGTGACACGCCTGTCGCCCGAATGCGGCACCCTACATATATAGCCCGCCCCCACCATCTTATCTACCACACGCGTGACTGTAGGCTGCTTACTGGTCGCAATACGTGCTAAATGCCCTACGCTCACCACACCCGCACCTGATAGCGTAGACAGCACGCGCCACTCAGTAATGGACAAACCCTTTTTCAGTACGACTTGGTGAAATTCCGTTGAAATAATCAAACTCGCTTGCGCCAGTAAGGCAGGCAAATAATCATCAACGAATACAAATTTATCGGTTGTAGAGGCGGTCATTACGTGGCCAATAGAGTCTAAAAGTTCGCCTAATATACCAAACTTTACTCATCGCACCGCGGTATGCCGTTTTCCTTATCAGGGAAAACCATCACAAATAATATATTGAGAACTAAACATATTCATATGAAAATAATAATATTCCAATATACATAAGCAGTAGCACTAGGAGGACACAATGGCAGAGCGTTCATTTGTCAAAGAGGTTGAGCTGTTACGTTTAGGCGCAGGCGATGTGTTTAGCGGCGAAGGTATTCTTGCCGTTACCAAAGCACTATTAGAGTCCGGTGTCTCATACGTGGCCGGTTATCAAGGCGCACCCATTTCCCATTTAATGGACGTGTTGGCAGATGCCCAAGATATCTTGACCGAAAACGGCATACGTTTTGAGAACAGCGCCAGTGAAGCCACTGCTGCTGCGTCCTTAGCCGCCTCTGTTAACTACCCGCTGCGCGGTGCTGTCACGTTTAAAGCCACTGTAGGCACTAACGTGGCCTCTGATGCTTTAGCAAACTTGGCTTCTGGCGGCGTGAAAGGTGGCGCGTTGATCATCGTGGGTGAAGATTACGGTGAAGGCTCTTCTATTATGCAAGAACGTAGCCACGCCTTTGCGATGAAGTCGCAAATGTGGATGCTAGACCCGCGCCCTAACCTGCCCTGTATTGTGCAAGCGGTAAAAGATGGCTTTGATCTGTCTGAGGCCAGCAATACGCCCGTGATGCTGCAATTGCGCATACGTGCTTGTCACGTACACGGCCAATTCGTTGCCTCTGACAATAAACGCGCCAAATTTTCGCTTAAAGAAGCCATGGAAAACCCACAACGCGACTTGGATCGCATTGTGCTGCCTCCTGCTAGCTTCTTGCATGAAAAAGAAAAAATCGAACAGCGCTGGCCTGCTGCGGTACAGTTCATTGAATCGCGTCAACTAAATGAGTTCTTCGGTGACAACCACGACGATATAGGGTTGATCGTTCAAGGAGGTGGCTACAACAACGTCATCCGCGCGCTAGAACACTTGGATCTGGCTGACGTATTTGGCGAATCCAAGATTCCTATGTACGTAATGAACGTGGCCTATCCACTGATAGAGTCTGAAATCTTGCGTTTCTGTGAAGGCAAGCGGGCCGTTCTGGTGTTAGAAGAAGGCCAACCTAACTTCGTAGAACAAAACATCTCGGCTATTTTGCGTAAAGCCAAAAGCACAACCGAACTGCATGGCAAAGACTTTCTGCCTATGGCTGGTGAGTACAACACCCTCACCATGCTAAAAGGCCTACGTGCGTATTTAGAGCACTATGGTCGCATTGAGCCGCAGCCCGCTCGTAAACCACGCGTTATTCCACTTAAAGCAGAAAACGTACAACAGCAACCAGCTACTACAACTGCTGTAGCCGCCGAAGTGCTACCCGCCGGTTCGTTGAATGACAACGTGCACGGAAGACCACCGGGTTTTTGTACTGGTTGCCCTGAGCGCCCTATTTTCACAGCGATGAAACTGGTAGAGCGTGAACTAGGCCCTCACCACGTGAGTGCTGATATTGGCTGTCACTTGTTCTCTATTCTGCCGCCATTCCATCTAGGCAACACCACCATGGGCTACGGCTTGGGTGGTGCCGGTGCCGCCGCCTTAAACACCAGCGCCAGCAACAAGCGCGCTATTTCTGTCATGGGTGATGGCGGTTTCTGGCACAACGGTTTAACCAGCGGCGTGGCGAATGCGGTGTTCAACAAGAGCGATAACCTCACCATCATTATCGACAACAACTACACCTCGGCCACTGGCGGGCAAGATATCTTGTCATCGCGTGCGCAGAACATCACTCGCAGCACCAACCATCCTATTGAAAAAGCCGTTAAAGGTGTAGGTGTGGAATGGATGCGTACTATTCGTCGCACCTATGACCTCAAGGCCATGACGGAAACGCTACGTGATGCCTTAACTACAGAAGAAAAAGGCCCCAAAGTACTGATTGCACAAAGTGAGTGCATGCTGAACCGACAGCGTCGCGAGCGTGGCCAAGTGCGTAAAGCCCTGTCTGATGGCCAACGTGTAGTGCGTGAACGCTTTGGCGTAGATTCAGATACCTGCACGGGCGATCACTCTTGCATACGGTTATCGGGCTGCCCTTCTTTATCTATTCGCCCCAACCCTGATGCACTGCGTACTGACCCCGTAGCAACGGTGATGAACAGTTGTGTGGGCTGTGGCCTGTGTGGTGAAGTATCACACGCTGCCATTTTGTGCCCATCGTTCTACCGCGCACAAATCATTAACAACCCTACTGGCTGGGATCGTTGGCGCGAAAAACTACGCCGCAACGTGATCGGTTGGTTCCAGCGTCGTAGCGCCGCTAAGCGCGAGCGTTACGCATTCTGAACATTAGGGAATAAAGAATCATGCAAGTAAAACCCATAAAAATTGCTATTTTGGCGATGGGCGGTGAAGGTGGTGGCGTGTTGGCCGACTGGGTAGTCAGCCTAGGCGAACACAACGGCTATTTTGCACAAACCACGTCGGTACCTGGCGTAGCTCAACGTACCGGCGCCACTATCTACTATGTAGAGCTATTTCCTATTAGTGCTGCGCCACAAGACAAAAAACCGGTGCTATCGCTCATGCCTATGCCCGGCGATGTTGATATAGTCTTGGCCTCTGAGCTGATGGAAGCTGGTCGTGCGGTACAACGCGGTATTGTGACCGATGACCGCACCACCCTGATTGCCTCCACACACCGTGTCTATTCCATTGCTGAAAAAACAGCCATGGGCGATGGCCGTGTAGACAGTGACACTCTGATTCAGCACGCTAAGAAGGCAGCAAAGCGCTTTATCCATTTCAATATGGCCAAAGCCGCAGAAGATGCTGGTAGTGTGATCAGCGCTGTCATGTTTGGTGCGCTATCTGCCGCAGGCGTACTGCCCTTTAGTCGCGAACAGTTTGAACAAACCATTGAGCGCGGTGGCGTAGGTGTCAAACCTAGCTTACGCGCCTTTGATGCTGCCTACAGCCGCGTTAATGCTGCACAAGAAGAAAGCACAGATGACGACAAACCGGCTCTACCCGACCCTGCCACCGTCAATCCAAAGCACCCTCGTGTGGCCACACTGGTAGAACGCATTCGTCAGACATTCCCTGCCAGTACCCAACCCATTATTCTGGAAGGCACACGACGACTCATCGACTTCCAAGACGTGGAGTACGGTGAACTGTATGTAGACAGGCTGGCCGCATTGCAACAGAACATGCGTGCTGATGATCACTTGCTATTGAGTGAAGCTGCTCGTTACCTAGCGCTATGGATGTCTTTTGAGGACGCCATACGTGTTGCTGAACTCAAAACCCGTGCCACACGTTTTGAGCGCGTCAGCCAAGAGGTACAGCTTGAGTCCGGTCAAATATTGGCCATCAACGAATACATGCACCCTCGTGTAGAAGAAATCAGCGAGATCTTGCCCTGTAAACGTCTTGCCCGTTGGTTATTAAACAGTAAATCATGGGGACATCGTTTGCTGCGCAGTATGACTGGCAAAGGCAGAATCGTCCAAACCAGCTCGTTACGTGGTTTCTTATTGCTGAACACTTTAAGTGGCATGAAACGCTGGCGTCGCAAAACCTTGCGCTACGAAGCAGAACAACTGCGCATTGATGAATGGCTGCAACGTATTGCTAAACAAGCCTCTAGCCACCCTGCTTTGGCACTGGAAATTACCCGTACACAACGCTTGGTGAAAGGTTACGGCGATACCCATCAACGCGGCTTGCGCAATTTCTCGGCCCTAATGCAAATTCTGGATCAACACGCTGATCGCGTTTCGCCTGAGATGCTGCATGCCCTACGTGATGCGGCGCTTGCTGATGAACATGGGAAGAAACTAGACGAAACTAGACAGGCGTACGCCTTAGTTTAAGCACTTTATGTGAGCAATTATGGTAAGTCGGTGTCAGATACTTTACTACTAAACAATATAGTGTAGAATGTAATTTGACTACGTGCGTATGCGACGGCTTGGTCTTTATTGTTAACGTACTGCGTCCTCATTTAAGGGTGCGCTTGGAATCAGAAAATGCAACCAACCACAGACTTAGATCTGTCTACTGAATTAGCACAAGACAGCGGCTACGAAGGACGCATTAGCCCTAAAGATCCTGCCACTGTGCGGCTATGGCTACGACTCATGACCTGCACCAAGCAGATTGAGGACGAAATACGTAAACGCCTACGTACCAATTTCGATATTTCGTTGGCACGTTTCGATTACATGGCTCAGCTATACCGCTATCCCCAAGGCCTGAAAATGGGTGAGCTATCCCGTTATCTGATGGTCACCAGCGGCAATATTACAGGCCTCACCGACGAGCTATCCCGCGAAGGTCTGGTTTCACGTGTTAGTAGCCCAACTGACCGCAGAACCTGGTTGTTGCACCTGACCCCAAAAGGCAAAACGGCGTTTGAAAAAATGGCTAGCCAACATAACCAGTGGCTAAGCGAGTTGTTTGAAGGTCTGGACCACGACGTGATCGTACAAGCACTGCAACAACTGGGGCAATTGCGTGTGCATTTGCAAAAGAACCTCGGCTAATTACAGATAATCCTAAACAGGCCAGACTAGACACTACACGCATCCAGTCTGGCTCCACCTAGACCTAGCGCTTTATGGCGTCACTATAAATAAAAAGGAAAACGCATGGAATCAAAGCCATACATGCAAAAACACCGAATCCGTTTCTCGGAATGCGACCCTGCAGGCATTGTGTTCTATCCGCAGTACTTTGTGATGTTTAACGATCTGCTCGAAAAGTGGATTGACGACATCGTCCCCACCATTGGTTTTCACGGCGTTATTGCCGATCGTAAAGTTGGCCTGCCTACCGTGCATTTGGATGCCGACTTCCGTGCCATCAGCAAAATGGGGGACGACGTCATTCTTAGCCTCAGCATTGAACGCTTAGGTGGACGCTCCATACAGCTGCATTTGCAGTGCACCGACTTGGAGGGTCAGCTACGCATGGAGATCAACCAAGTTATTGTGACCACATCATTGGTAACGCACAAAGCCATTGATATTCCAGAGTTTTTACGTACACCCATGCAGGCTTACGTTCAGAAAGAAGCCGCAGTAATGGATAGCGCAAAATAAATCGCGTTTTTTCCTGTACCTAAATACTTTATTTGTATATTATTTATTAATAAACATACTACTCTGCATCTAATTCAGCGTGGTACATACCAATAAGGGAGCAGACATGAAGATCGTATGCATAGGAGGAGGCCCCGCCGGCCTGTATTTCGGTCTACTTATGAAGTTGCAAGACCCTAGCAACGAGATCATTGTGGTGGAGCGTAACCGCCCCTACGATACCTTTGGCTGGGGTGTGGTCTTCTCAGATGCCACCATGGAAAACCTGCGCGAAGCTGACCCAGTTTCCGCTCAAACCATCGGTGATGCGTTCAACCACTGGGACGACATAGAAACGCACTTCAAAGGCAGCGCACTGCGCAGCCGTGGGCATGGTTTCGTTGGTATTGGTCGTAAAAAACTGCTGAATATCTTGCAAGCACGTTGCGAAGAAATCGGCGTCAAACTGGTGTTTGAAACCTTCGTCGAAGATGAACTTGAAATCGCCCGCAAATACCAAGCCGATTTAGTCATCGCTTCCGACGGTATTAATAGCCGCATTCGTACAAAATACGCGCAAAGCTACCAGCCAGACATTGACGAACGCCAATGCCGTTTTGTATGGCTAGGTACAGAGAAAAAATTCGATGCTTTCAACTTCATTTTTGTTGAGAACGAGCATGGCTGGTTCCAAGCTCACGCTTACCGTTTTGAAAACGGGCTTTCCACATTCATCGTAGAAACACCGCATGAAGTATGGGAAAAAGCTGGCATCGAGAATATGAGCCAGGAAGAAGGCATTGCCTACTGCGAAAAACTTTTTGCCCCTCATTTGGATGGCAACAAGCTGATCAGCAATGCCTCCCACCTACGTGGCTCTGCCATCTGGATTCGTTTCCCACGTGTAATCTGCCGTAACTGGGTACATTGGGAAAATGTAGACGGCAAGCAAACACCGTTTGTATTGATGGGTGATGCGGCTCATACAGCCCACTTCTCTATTGGTTCAGGCACCAAGTTGGCCTTGGAGGATGCTATTTCTTTAGCCCAGCACCTGAAACATGACATCAATCTAGAAACTGCCCTGAAAGAGTACGAAACAGCTCGCGGTATTGATGTGCTGCGCATCCAGAATGCTGCCCGTAACTCTACCGAGTGGTTCGAAAACGTTGCCCGCTATGCCGATATGGCTCCGGAGCAATTCACCTACTCCATGCTCACCCGCTCACAGCGTATCTCCCACGAGAACCTGCGTTTGCGTGATCCTGAAGGCATTGCCGAGTTTGAACGCTGGTTTGCTACCGACGCTGGTCTGAAACTGGAAACAGGCAAACAAGCGCCCCCACCTATGTTTACGCCCTTCAAACTGCGTAACATGACATTGAAAAACCGTATCGTCTTTGCGCCTACGCTGATGTATTCCGCTAAAGACGGTCTGGTTAACGACTTCCATCACACGCATTACGGTGCCAGAGCCTTGGGCGGTGCAGCCTTGCTGATGGCAGAAATGACTGCCGTCACTCCTGAAGGCCGCATAACCCCCGGTTGCGCTGGTTTGTGGAATGACGACCAAACATCTGCTTGGAAAAAAGTCGTAGACCACGTGCACAGCTTAGATGCTCGCATTGGTATTCAGTTGGGTCACGCTGGTCGTCGCGGTTCTACCCAAGTAGGCTGGGAAAAGGCTAATAAACCTTTAGCATCCGGCAACTGGGATCTAGTCTCGGCCTCTGCTATTGCCTATAACGCAGATAGCGCTACCCCTAGCGCCATCACTGCAGCACAAATGCAAACCATACGCGATGCGTTTGTGTCGGCAACCAAACGTGCTGATGCTGCTGGCTTTGACTGCATTGAACTACAAGCCGGTCACGGCTACTTGCTGTCCAGTTTTATCTCTCCGCTAACAAACCAGCGCACCGATGAATTTGGTGGCAGCTTAGAAAACCGTCTGCGTTACCCCGTAGAAGTGCTGAAAGCCATGCGCGCTGCACTGTCTGCAGACAAACCGTTGATGGTACGCATTTCAGCACATGATTGGGCTGAAGGCGGTATTACCCCAGACGATGCCGTAGAAATTGCTCGCCACTTCAAGGCAGCAGGTGCAGATCTGGTGGATGTGTCCAGTGGTGAGGTCGTTGCTCATCAAAAACCGGTGTATGGCCGTATGTTCCAAACACCGTTTGCTGACCGCATCCGTAATGAAGCATCCATCCCTACCATGGCAGTGGGTGCGATTCTTGAAGCAGACCATGCAAACAGCATTATCGCCGCAGGCCGTGCCGATTTATGTGCGCTCTCCCGTGGCTTCCTTGCTAACCCCGCTTGGCCCTTACATGAAGCCGCCAAGCTAGGCTATCAAGACATGCCATGGCCTGCCCCTTATCAGTGGGGAAAGGACTGGCTTACACGCTAGACACCCCACACTAAGCAACATGGCAGAAGATCAAAGGAGACAACAATGACACAAGAACGCTATGACGCCTACCGCGAAGATGTGATTGGCCGAGCCAACGTCACCGACACACCAGAACTGGTGGCGTACTACCGTGAGCTGGAAAAGTTCGAGACGGGTGCGCTGTGGAACGTAGCCAATAAAATTGAGCCGTGGGAACCTAAGTCTGATTCCGTACCCGTGGTATGGCGCTTTAAAGACCTGCGTGACTACGTACTGCGCTCTGTAGACTTGGTTACCCCAGAACAAGCAGGTCGCCGTGTAATTTACCTGAACAACCCTGGTCGCCGCGATTTCGCAGCCGCCGTGGGTTGGCTGTACTCGGGCCTGCAAGTCATGCATCCAGGTGAAGCCGCCTCTGCTCACGCTCACTCATCGTCAGCGTTGCGCTTCATCATGGAAGGTTCTGGTGCTTACACCGTGGTAGATGGCCACAAAATGACACTGGGTGCGAACGACTTCGTCCTCACACCCAATGGCTCGTGGCACGAACACGGTGTTAGCTCAGACGGCACTACCTGCATCTGGCAAGACGGTTTGGATATTCCTCTGGTGAATGCGCTGGAAGCCGGCTTTTACGCTGTGCATCCAGACTTGCAGCAAGCCGTGACCTATCCAGTGAATGATGCCACCAACATTTGGGGTGGCCCAGGTTTAAGACCTACGTTGCACGACTGGCAAAAACCATACTCACCTTTGTTGAAATACGAATGGGAGCCTACGTACGAAGCCTTGCAGCGTTATGCCAAAGCATCTGAAGGCAGCCCATTTGATGGCCTGATCATGGATTACTTGAACCCGCTGACAGGCGGCCCAGTGATGGCCACGATGGGTGCCAGCATGCAGATGCTGCTGCCTGGTCAACACACCAAAGCCCACCGCCACACCGGTAGCATCATTTATCACGTTGCCAAAGGTCATGGTCACTCCATCATCAATGGCAAACGCTATGACTGGAACGAGCACGACATTTTCTGCGTGCCTTCATGGATGTTCCACGAGCACGTCAACGGCTCTAGCAGTGAAGACGCCTGCTTGTTCTCGTTCCATGATCTACCTACCATGCGTGCACTGAATCTTTATCGTGAAGAAGCCTTGGCCGATAACGGCGGGCATCAAATCATTACTAACTAACACCTTTGCATCACTACATGCTCCATGAAGCATGTTCGTAACTCTGGAGAAGAAAATGCGTCTCGTAACTTACCGCAGTGAACCCGCAGCAGCAGGCCGTTTAGGCGCTATCGTTAACGACTTGGTTGTTGACCTGCACGATTTTGGCGTTGTGACTGGCACCCCATTGCCAGACAACATGCTGGACTTCATCGACATGGGTCCTGCTACAGTCACAGCCGTTTCCCGCTTGCTGAACGAATACAGCGACGACATGCCTGTTGGCATCGCCGTACCGCTGGCTAACGTAAAACTGCTGGCCCCTATTCCTCGCCCACGCAAAAACATCTTTGGTATTGGTTTGAACTACGTAGAACACGTAGCCGAATCCAGCCGCACTTTGGATACCTCCAAAGAGCTGCCTAAAGAGCCAGTCATTTTCTCCAAGCCACCAACCACGGTTGTAGGCCCTGGCGATGCTATCGAGCACAACAAAAACATCACCCAACAAATGGACTGGGAAGTTGAGTTGGCCGTAATCATGGGTACACGCGCTAAACGTGTCAGCAAAGAAGATGCGCTGAAATACGTGTTTGGCTACAGCGCCATGATTGACGTAAGCGCACGTGACTGCCGTCGTGCTGGTCAGTGGATTTACTCCAAAGGCCAAGACACCTACGCACCATTTGGCCCAGTCATCATTACTGCTGACGAACTGCCAGACCCACACAACATCAACCTGAGCCTGACACTGAATGGCGTGACCAAACAAAGCTCCAACACACGTCACATGCTGTTCAACGTGAACCACCTGATTGCTGACATCAGCGCAGGCATCACACTGGAACCCGGCGACATCATCGCAACCGGTACGCCTGAAGGCGTAGGCGCAGGCCGTAGCCCACAAGAATGGATGTGGCCAGGCGACGTAGTAGAAGCCTACGTAGAGCACATCGGTACACTGCGTCACCCTATTGTTGACGTTACGCCCAACAACTAAGGAGTAGTCACATGCTAGATCTTCCAGTGTTCAAGGCTGCTGCCGTACAGACAGCACCTGTATTCCTGAATACGGATGCCACCGTAGAAAAAGCATGCAAGCTGATCCACGAAGCTGCCGATAACGGTGCCCGACTGGTGGCTTTTCCTGAAGTGTTTATTTCGGCCTACCCTTACTGGAGCTGGATTCTGAATCCAGTAGACGGTAGCCCTTGGTTTGAAAAACTGGTGAAGTCCGCCATTGAAGTACCAGGCCCTGAAATCCAGAAAATCGCCGAAGTAGCTCGTCAGCGCAAAGTAAACGTGGTGATTGGTGTTAACGAACGCAACCCAAACAGTATCGCTACCATCTACAACACGGTAGTGACTATCAGCGACGAAGGTCGCCTGTTGGGCCGCCATCGTAAGCTGGTACCTACATGGGCTGAAAAACTGACATGGTCGCCTGGCGATGCGTCGTCCTTACGCGTACACAAAACCAGCGTTGGTCCATTGGGTGCGTTGGCTTGCGGTGAGAACACCAACACCTTGGCACGCTTTAGCTTGCTGTCACAAGGTGAACTGGTACACGTGGCTAACTACATTGGTTTGCCTGTGGCACCTAAAGACTACGACATGGCTGAAGCCATCCGTCTGCGTGCTGCGGCCCACTGCTTTGAAGGCAAAGTGTTTACAGTGATTGCGTGCTCTACGATTTCGGAAGAAATCATCGAACAAATGAGCACCGTACACCCTGATGCCCGTGCTTTGCTGGAACGTAAAAACAGCGCGTTCTCTGGTGTGATCGGGCCTGATGGTCGCACTATAGGCACACCGCTGATTGATGATGACGGTATTGCTTACGGTGAGATTGATTTGTCACGCTGCATACAGCCACGACAAATGCATGACATCACCGGCCACTACAACCGTTTTGACATCTTCAATCTGCAAGTCAATCGACGTTCCTTAAGTGCTGCCACCTTTGTGAATGATGACTTCTGCGCCGCCGAGCTCAACCCGGCACCCGCAGGTCTGGATGAACAACCCGAAAACTAAAGAATGATCTGTACCTACCTGTCGCTATTCCAGTAATAGCGGCAGGTACGAGTACAACGAGGAGACACCGGGATGAGTACACAGAACAGCATCAGCCAGCTTGTACAAGCGCTGAATAGCCAACAGGTAAAGGTCATTGACCTCACCCACACACTAAGCGAAAGCTTCCCTGCCCTACAATTGCCACCTGAGTTTGGCCAAACAGCAGGGTTCAGCAAACAAACCATCAGCCAATACAACGAGCAAGGCCCGGCGTGGTATTGGAACAATTTCACCTGTGGTGAGCATACCGGCACACACTTTGATGCACCTGTGCATTGGGTGTCGGGCAAAGATCAGCCACAAAACACCGTAGACACCATTCCTGCGCAAAACTTCATACGCCCTGCGGTCGTGATCGACGCATCTGCCGAAGTTGCCGCGAATGAAGACTGGGTACTGACTAGCGACTTCCTTAAAGCATGGGAAGCCAAACATGGCCGTATTCCAGAACACAGTTGGGTATTTTTACGTACCGACTGGTACAAACGTCTAGCCAAAGATCCTGCCAGCTACGTCAACATGAAAGAAGACGGCCCCCACACGCCAGGCCCTAGCCAAGAAGCAGTGGAGTGGATGCTCAAAGAACGTAACGTGCACGGTTTTGGGGTAGAAACCATCAATACCGACGCCGGACAATCTTACGCGTGGCCTATGCCCTTCCCCTGCCACACACTGATGCACGGCGCCAACCGCTACGGTCTGCAATGCATGCAAAACCTTGATCAGTTGCCTCCTACAGGAGCACTGATTATTTCTGCACCATTGAAGATTGAGGCAGGCTCAGGTAGCCCATTGCGTGTGCTCGCGTTGGTGGCAAACTAAGCGACTTTACGACTTCCCTGTTTGAGTACAGGGATTGGTGTATCGTTTAAACCCTTCGTATGTACGAAGGGTTTTTTATTTGTGATGCTGCAGTCTGAGCGATACGATATCGCGTCACCACAGTGCATCCAATCACAAAGCTATATGTCTACGCCACAACCCATGAACCCTATTGCTGAATTAACGCGCCTTGGTTGGGCTATTGAAGAACGACACGCCCAACAATTTCAGCTCCCTAAAGAAATCTCAGCTAGGCATCCTCAGTTACCTACCGCATTGCTGCACTTCCTGGGTAGCCTAGTCTCATGCGTGAACCACGCAGAAACGGCTTGGTTCTTATGCGAAGCTGACTTCCACAACACAGATGCATCCACCTTCCGGTGGAATGAGTGGGAACTGATCTCGCTAGAGTCCGCTGGTGACGACTGCGTACTGAGGTCTGCTGTTGTTTCGTTCTGGGACCGTCACTTCCCCTTTATGCTTTCAGTCTCTGATGGGTATGGCTATTACGCGATTGATACCTCCGTTGAACACTTTGGCCGTGTTGTCATGGGACTAGAGCCGGAGTTCGAGAAGGTAGACGTAGTAGCGGAATCATTTGAGCAATTTCTGGCTCAACTAACAGCTGAGAACATACAGTCCTAAAGAAAGGGCTGTAAACCTCACCACGTTCAACACAACCGGGGGACGGAGAGGAAACTTTTTTGATTTGGTGTCTCAAATCACAAAAAGCTTTCCTGCAGTCCCCCAGCGCATGCGATGAATGCAATGAGCACTAACCTGCCAACATACTCTTACGCCCACAGAGCTACTACTCGCCAGCAATTGGCTGCCATAGCTAGCACTGCGAAAAGTATTTTTTAATTTGAGACACCAAATAAAAAAACACTTTCCTCCGTTTTCCCTTCATCACTTGCCACGGTTTTTAGGGTAGTCGCTATTGAGGCTACTGCGTACTTCTGTGACAAATGAAAAAGCATGTTTGCCAATTGCTGAAGGTACATAGTTAGTCTGAAGGCTGACAATCCCGGTACTCGCTGCCTTGCTCAAAAAAACCAAGCTGTATTTTCTGATGCAACTACTGACATCACAGACACTCCTAAACCCTTGAATTAATCATCTAAAAGAAAAGGCTGTAAACCTCACCACATTCACCACAACCGGGGGACGGAGAGGAAACTTTTTTGATTTGGTGTCTCAAATCACAAAAAGTATTCCTGCAGTCCCCAGCGCGTGCGATGAATACGATGCTCATTTGTAGCACTCACCTGCCAACATATTCTTAAGCCTATAGATCTACATCCGCATAGTTACTAGGTGCCGGTAATAGACCGCCCTAGCCTTAAGCTGGTATCCCAGTCACACCTTTCTGCTTCAAGGCACACTCCCTCTCTTCTTCCCCAAAATCGACCGCCTTCCACTAATGGTTTTCCTTTATATTCTTTGGAATATGTTTACTACTAAACTATTAAGCAATAAGAAAATAATTGACCTGACTTCAGGCCATACTGGAAGAGATAAACGATGCCTACATTCGATCTTGTGGTTCGCGACGTACGTCCAGCTTCCGAGCTGATACGAGAAATCTTGTTGGAATCCGCAACCAACTCACCTCTGCCCAGTTTTGATGCTGGTGCGCACTTACAAGTACACATCCCTGACCTTAACGATCACCGCTGTTACTCGTTGATTGTCACCGCTCCCGATTACAACTGGCAAATCGCCCCCTCCTGTTATCGCTTAGGTGTGCGCCTAGAAGCGGAAAGCCGTGGTGGTTCAGCTTTCATGCACCAGTTGCAGGTAGGTGATGTGATTCAGGTTAAGGGCCCCGTCAATGATTTCCCGGTACACACTGCTGCGCAAGCTGAACCAGAATATGTGCTGATTGCTGGCGGTATTGGCATTACGCCTATTGCCAGTATGGCGTGTACGTTGCAACAGCAAAACCGCCCTTTCCGCTTGCACTACAGCGCGCGCAGTCAAGCTCAGCTGGCCTTTGCCGATAGCTTGCAACAGACGCTGGGGGACAAGTTGCTCTGCTATGTGAATGACGGCCAATCCTTAGAGTTGAATGCACTCTTCGACACGCTGAATCCTGAGCAGCATATTTATGTCTGCGGCCCACAATCCATGATTGATGCGGTTATTGAGATTTCTAAAGCGCGTAATTGGCCACGTAGCCATGTGCACTTTGAGCTATTTACGACCGCTGCGGCGCAAGCCGGCGACCAGCCCTTTGAACTTGAGCTGCGTCAGTCTGGTATGACACTGACGGTGCCTGCCGATAAAACCATCGTAGACGTACTGGAAGAAGCTGGTCTAGACCCTATGTTCGACTGCAAACGCGGCGAGTGTGGTGTCTGTACTGCCGACGTACTGGAAGGCATTCCCGACCACCGCGACTACTTCCTGAGTGATAACGAGAAAGCCAGCAATAAGGTCATACAGACCTGCATTTCCCGCTGCAAAACACCCAAACTTGTTCTTGATCTGTAATTAGCAGGTGCCATCATGACTACCTACCGCAACAACCCCGACGCCATCCGCCAACTGGTGCGTGATACTGAGGTACACAAAGACCTGTATATCAGCCCGGAAGTGTTCCAACTGGAAATGGAACAGTTATTTGCCAACACGTGGGTTTACGTTGGCCATGCTAGCCAAGTGCCTAACAAGGGCGATTACATCACTACGACTGTAGGCAATGAAGAAGTGGTGATGGTGCGCCATAACGATGACAGCATCAAAGTGCTGTACAACCGCTGCCCGCATAAAGGCGTCAAAGTGGCTGGCGAAAGCTGTGGCAACACCGGTAAGTTTTTCCGCTGCCCCTACCACGCCTGGACCTTCCGCACAGATGGCAAGCTTTTAGCTATTCCACTGAAAAAAGGCTACGAGAACACGGGCTTTGAATGCAGCGAAGCCAGCCAAGGCATGGCTCCGGTTGAAAACGTAGAGGTGTACCGCGATTTCGTGTTCTGTAGATTAAGCCCTGAAGGCGAAAGCTTTGCGGACTTCTTTGGCGAGTCCTTAAGCACCATCGACAACATGGTGGACAGATCCCCCGAAGGCAAGTTGGAAGTGGCTGGTGGCGTGATGCGCTACATGCACAACTGCAACTGGAAAATGCTGGTAGATAACCAGACTGACACCTGTCACCCCATGGTGGCACACGAGTCGTCAGCCGGTACCGCTGTCAAAGTGTGGCAAGAAGCTCCTGAAGGCACGCCTAAACCTATGGCGGTAGAACTCTTTGCGCCCTTTATGTCGCCGTATGAGTTCTTTGAGAACATGGGTATACGGGTATGGGAAAACGGCCATGGCCACACCGGTGTTAGTGATTCCATACACGCCGAATACTCTGATATTGGCGGTTACTGGGATCAAATGGTAGCAGCCTACGGCGAAGAAAAAGCCAAAGCCATTTTGGGTGATGTGCGCCATAACACCATTTACTTCCCCAACATCATGGTCAAAGGCCCCATCCAAACACTACGCGTGTTCAAACCTATTGCCGCTGACAAAACCTTGGTGGAATCGTGGACCTTCCGCTTAGTAGGTGCGCCCGACAAGCTGCTGGAACGCACGCTCATGTACAACCGCCTGATCAATGCGCCTACTTCTGTAGTGGGTCACGACGATCTGGAAATGTACGAACGCGCTCAAACTGCGCTGCAAAGCCGTGGTCGCGACTGGATGAACGTAGGACGTTTGTATGAAGACGGTGAAGAGACGCGCACCAATGTGGTGATTAATGGCACCAGTGAGCTGCAAATGCGCGCACAGTTTCGCGCTTGGCTGAAATATATGGGTCTTTAAACCCTGAATTTCCTGGTTCTTCATTCAAGGAATACGACATGACCCACATTACCCCCCAAGACCTCATTGATTTTGTTTACCAAGAAGCCGACCTGCTGGATCAGCAACACTACGACGATTGGCTCAAGTTGTTTACTGAAGATGGCTACTACTGGATGCCACTGGCGCACGGCCAAACAGACCCTGTCTTGCATGCCTCGCTGATGTATGAAGACACGCTGTTGCTGCGCATACGTATTGAGCGCCTAGCCGGACAACGTACGTTTTCTCAACAGCCTAAAAGCCGTTGCCATCATCTATTGCAACGCCCCCAAGTCGTGAACTTCGATGCACAGGCTTCCGAGCACTGCGTACGCACCGCCTTTCATTACACCGAAACACGCGGTGACGATCTGCAAATTTACGTAGGCTGGGCCACCCACCACGTGGTTGTAGATCAGGACGGTCAGTTACGCATACGCCTGAAACGCGTTGATCTGCTGAACTGTGACGCCCCCTTCGGCAATATACAGCTGTTCATGTAAGCCCCCTTGGAGCCCAATTACTCATGTCGCACACGATTTATTCTGTTTTTCAAAGCACCGCCAAACAATGGCCAAACAACGATTTCATCACTGTTCTACCTGAAACAGCAGAAATCTATGGCATTGACGCGGGCAGTCTTAGCTATACCGAGGCCTTACACCGCATAGACCAGTTGGCCGAACAATACCAGAAAGCTGGTTACGGCCAAGGCCACCGCATTGGGTTACTGCTGGAAAACCGCCCTGTGTTTCTGCTGCACTGGTTAGCGTTGAACAAATTGGGCGCATCCATTGTGCCCATCAACCCAGATCTGCGCATTGCCGAACTCAGCTACTTAGTTCAACACTCGGATATGGTGTTGGCCATTAGCTTGGCCTCTCGCGTGAATGATCTGAACGAAGCGGCTGCACAAAACAGCATTGCTCTGCCAGTGATCACGCCAGAGCAACCTTTCCCAGCCGCGAGCACGCCTGCTCGTGCAGACGGCCCATTGGGACTACATACTGAATGCGCCTTGCTCTACACATCAGGCACTACCGGCTTACCTAAAGGCTGTGTGCTGACCAATGAGTACTTTGACTACGCCGGTGACTGGTACGCCACGGTAGGTGGTTTGGCCCATTTGGAGCCCGGCAAAGAGCGTATGTTGACGCCCCTGCCACTGTTCCACATGAACGCCTTGGCAACCTCCACCATGGCCATCATCAAAACTGGCGGTTGCATCATCGTTTTAGATCGTTTCCACCCACGTAGCTGGTGGGATTCCGTCAGACTTTCTAAAGCCACCATCGTGCATTACTTGGGTGTGATGCCTGCGATTCTGATGAAGCTGCCTGCAAGCAGCGAAGACACAAACCATTGCGTGCGCTTTGGCTTTGGTGCCGGGGTAGAAAAAACCTTGCACCATCCGTTTGAAACTCGCTTTGGCTTCCCCTTATTAGAAGCCTGGGCCATGACAGAAACTGGCGCTGCCGCCTGCGTTATCGCCAACGAAGAGCCTCGTTTCATTGGCACTAGTTGCTTTGGTAAAGAAAGCGACAACGTAGACATTCTTTTGGTGGATGACAACGGCCAACCCGTGCCTAACGGCGTGAACGGTGAGTTGCTGGTGCGTCGTGCAGGCCCAAACCCACGTTTTGGTTTTTTCTCTGAATACTGGAAAGACCCTGCTGCCACCGAAGCGGCATGGGCCGATGGCTGGTTTCACACTGGCGATATCGTCATGCGTGATGAACACGGCTACCTACACTTCATTGACCGCAAACGTAACGTGATTCGTCGCAGCGGTGAAAACATTGCCGCGGTAGAAGTAGAAAACGCTTTGCAGCAACACCCTGCTATTCGCTCTATTGCCGTATCAGCCGTACCTGATTCTATACGCGGTGACGAAGTGATGGCGCTTATCATCACCCACGAAGCCCCCGCCAATCCTACAGCCTTGGCCGAAGAAATCGTGAAGTGGGCACTGACCCAACTGGCCTACTTCAAAGTGCCTGGCTATGTAGTATTTGTAGATGCCGTACCGCTGACCTCTACTAACAAAATCCAACGTGGTGAGCTTAAAGCTAAAGCCTTAGCCCTGCTACAAAGCCCCGAGTGCATTGACACCAATCACCTGAAAAAACGTCAGGAGCGATGATGAGCACTACCCGCCTGCCCTACGATGATATCGTACTGGCTTGCCCTGTCACCATTGCGTATGAGCGCTTTTCTGAACAAAGCGCACACTACTGGTTAGGCACTGCCTTACGACGCTTACTGGATGATAGTGGGCTGCAAAAAACTCAAGTTGATGGCGTGTGTGTATCCAGCTTCACGCTGGGTAACGACTCTGCCGTGGGGGTGATGCAGCACTTTCAAATGAGCCCACGCTGGCTGGATCATATCCCTATGGGTGGAGCCAGCGGCGTGGTCGCGTTGCGCCGCGCTGCACGCGCTGTGCAATGTGGTGATGCCAGTATTGTGGCTTGCATCGCTGGCGACACTAACCACCGTGAATCCTTCAAACACACGGTGAGTGCGTTCTCTCGTTTTTCTCAAGACGCCGTCTACCCCTATGGTGCCGCAGGCCCCAATGGCAGCTTCGCCTTGCTGACCAACTATTACATGCACCACTATGGCGCTACCCGCGCCGACTTTGGCAAATTGTGCGTCGCCCAACGCGACAACGCATTACGTAACCCAGATGCGTTGATGAAAAAACCGTTGACCCTAGACGACTACCTCAATGCCAGAGTGATTGCCGACCCCATACATCTGTTTGACTGCGTGATGCCTTGCGCGGGCGCAGAAGGCTACTTGGTGATGCGCCGCGAACAAGCCGAAAAATTAGGTCTGCCTTATGTACGTATTTTGGGCAGTATTGAACGGCACAATGCCTTCCACCAAGACCCCGTGCAATACCGTGGAGGTTGGGCGATGGATGTAGACGAGCTCTACAACATGGCTAGTGTCACGCCCAGCGACATCGATTTCTTAGAAACCTATGACGATTACCCCGTCATTAACGTACTGCAATTCGAGGACTTAGGCTTCTGCGCCAAAGGCGAAGGCCCACAGTTCATTCGCGATCACAGCTTCACCATAGATGGCAGCTTCCCCTTTAATACATCGGGTGGCCAGTTATCCGTAGGCCAAGCGGGTGCCGCAGGCGGTTACTTAGGCCTAGTACAAGCCATACGCCAATTAACCAACACTGCCGGTAACACGCAAGTAGAAAATGCCCGCATCGGCATGGTGTCTGGCTTTGGCATGATCAATTACGACCGTGGCATTTGTACGGCCGCGACCATTTTGCAGCGAGGATAACCATGACACAGTCGCTTCCTCCCCATGCACGCAGCACAACAGCTCTGCACCTAAACGAGATTGCTAAATCCGGCAGTTTTAGCCTGCAGGTTTGCCAAGAGTGCCACACCGTTCAGTACCCCCCTCGCGATGTATGTAGCCATTGCTTAGGCGCTGGCTTGTTGTGGCAAGCTGTGGACGCTACGGCCACTTTGGTAGCCTGCAGCACGCTGCATCACAGCAATGAGCCCTACTTCCAAGCCAAGCTGCCATGGTACATCGGCACGGCCAAATTAGATTGCGGCCCGGTGGCCATCGTGAACTTGCCGGCGTCGCTGCCTCTAGGCCAACGCCTGCGCTTAGCGCTGGAATTAGACGCCTCACAAAGTGCTGTACTCAACGCCACCCCTATTTGATAGCCCCTATTTCGTCGCGGAACTCTTATGACCACACCCCATACCGTTATCGTTACCGGCGGCAGCGCTGGTATTGGTGCAGATCTGTGTAAGCACTACTTAGCCCTAGGCTACACCGTTATCTCTATGGCACGTAAAGCACCAGACTGGAGCCATGAAAGACTGGTATCAGTGCAAGTGGATTTGTTAGATAGCCAAGCCACCCAGCAAGCCATTGAACAGATCACAGCCCAGTATGAGGTCAGCCACTTCATACATAATGCGGGCGTCATCTGGCCTAACCTGCTGGAAAACGTCAGCCTAGAAGAGCTGCAAGGGCTCACACAAATTCACCTAGGCTCAGCCATACAAATCATGCAGGCCATTTTGCCGTCCATGCGTGCTAAGCGATTTGGTCGCGTCGTACTGATGTCTTCACGAGGCGCCTTGGGCTTGCAAACCCGTACTGCTTACGCCGCCACCAAAGCCGGCATGATGGGTATGGCCAGAACCTGGGCACTGGAATTTGCAGACCAAGGTATCACCGTTAACGTCGTTGCCCCCGGCCCCATTCAAACCCCTATGTTCTATGACGTGGTGCCTTCTGGCAGCGAACGCGAACAGAACATTGCCGCCGGCATCCCCGTCAAACGCTTAGGCAGAGTAGACGACATTACCCGTGCTGTGCAGTTTTTCTCTGACCCTGAGAACAGCTTTGTGACCGGTCAAACCCTGTATGTTTGCGGTGGCGCGAGTATCGGTACGCTGACCATCTAGGGTTATTTCCTATTCACTTGAATTTATTTACCTATAAACTATATTCCTATAAATATTATATGAGGGGATGATAAACCCCTTAGAGATTGCCAAACCCAGTCCACAACGGAGACAACATGGACAACGAATTAGAGGGTATGCAAGTCAAACACTCCCCTAACGGGCCGCTACGTATGGCTGAGCGTCTACTGAATGGGGTGTGCGTCATAATCCTGACATTGATGGTGATGGTCACCACCCTTGATGTGCTAGGTCGCTATATCTTTCACGCACCTATACATGGCGCTTATGAAAGCAATGAGTTCTTATTGGCCATTCTGATCTTTTCAGCATTGCCCCACGTCACTTTGCACAATCAGCACTTAACGGTTAGTTTGCTGGATTCCGTGCTAAGCAAACGCGCCAAACAGTTCCAGCGCATGATCATTGCTCTGATCTCTGGCGGCGGGCTCGCTATTTTGAGCTACTACCTCTGGCTACATGCCATGCAGCTTGCCGACTACGGTGACCGCAGTAACGCCTTGGATATTCCCATTGCACCTGTTGCGTACCTGATTTCGGTACTGACAGGCCTTGCGTCACTTGCTGCCTTGTCGCAACTGTTCACCCGCCACCGCCAACCCTGATACACCGGACTCCATCATGCTTATTTCCTTGCTTGGACTGATCATCCTGCTGATCAGCCTGTTTGTTGGCCTACCCATCGCTTGGGGGATGCTGCTGGTAGGGACGCTGGGTTTCAGCTTCTATACCGACTTTGAAGCCGCCTACACCATGGCCGCCCAAACGGCGTTTGACACCGGCTTAAGCTACAGCTTTACCGTGCTACCGCTGTTTGTACTGATGGGTAATTTGGTGAATGCATCCGGCTTATCCCGCGACATGTATACCGCTGCTAATGCCTTTATCGGTCACCTACGTGGCGGCTTGGCGATGGCCACCATTTTGGCCTGTGGTGCTTTTAGTACGCTGTGTGGTTCCAGTATGGCAACGACTGCGGCCATGAGCCGTGTGGCCATGCCCAATATGCGTAAATTCAACTACGACGACAGACTGGCTGCTGGCAGTATTGCCGCTGGCGGTACGTTAGGCGTGCTGATTCCCCCAAGCGTGATTATGGTGGTGTACGGTATTCTGACCGAAACCGACATTGGCAAACTGTTTGCAGCAGGTGTGATCCCTGGTGCCTTAGCTATTCTGATGTACTTGCTGACTGTACTGGTTTTGACGGTCATCAATCCCAAACTGGGTATGCCGGGTGCTCGCAGCACATGGAAAGAACGTCTGCATTCTATTAAAGGTATTTTCACCATCACCGTGCTGTTTTTGGTGATTATGGGTGGTATTTATGGCGGTATTTTCACCCCTACCGAAGCCGCTGGTATTGGTGCTTTCTGTACCTTCTTGATCACCCTAAAACGACGTGGTTGGAAGCCTAAGCTGTACCTCACCGTGCTGCTGGAAGCGTCACACACTACTGCAGTGATGTTTGCGCTAGTAATTGGTGCCTTGGTGTTCAATAACTTCCTGACCGTTGCTGGTCTACCTAACCACCTGCTGGGCTTTATTAACGGCCTAGATGTATCACCACTGACCGTCATCTTTATTATCTGCCTGATCTACTTGGTACTGGGTTGCTTCTTAGAAACCATGTCCATGGTGATGCTAACCGTGCCTATTTTCTACCCTATCGTCAGCTCCTTGGGCTTCGATTTGGTGTGGTTCGGGATCATCGTGGTGGTGGCGGCTGAAATCAGTCTGATTGCTCCCCCGCTAGGCCTGAACATTTTCATGATCAAAAACGTCATGCCAGAGCTTTCGCTACGCACCATTTTCTACGGTACTGCCCCGTTTGTTCTGACTGACATTCTGCGCATGGTGCTGCTGATCTTATTGCCAGGCATGGTGCTTCTGATCCCCAACAGCATGTAGCACTACCTAGTTTGACCCTTAGTTTTTAGTTACAGCACAAGCAAACCAACCATCATTCATCTGGAGTACTTATGACACTATTAAAAAAATTAGGGCTCTGTATGGGCCTGAGCCTAAGCGCCATTGGCCTTTCCAGCAATGCTCATGCTGAAACACAAGTACTGCGCTTTTCCAACTGGCTGCCCCCAGCACACTACATCGTTACAGAGATGCTAGAGCCATGGGCAGAGAAAGTTTCTGAAGTCACCGAAGGCCGCGTCAAAATCGAATTCATCAACCCTTTGGGCAAACCACAGGCGCACTTGGATTTGGTGCGTAATGGTATTGCAGACATGGGGATGTCGGTACACAGCTATACCGCTAGCCGTTTCCCAATGATTGAGTTTGCGGAAATGCCCTTCACCACCGACAACGGTGAAATTAACTCGGTGGCTTACTGGAATACTTACAGCCAGTTCATGCTGGGTGCCAACGAGCACCGTGGCGTCAAACTAATGGGCTTGTGGACTAGCCCTGCCACCGTGATCTTCACCACCAAACCAGAAGTTAGCAACGTTTCTGACCTGTCAGGTTTGAAACTGCGTTCCCCTAGCCCACTATTTGATGCCATCGGCAAAGCCATGGGCGTTGTGACGCTGAACGCACCCGCTTCCGAGAGCTACGAAATGCTGTCGCGTGGCGTGATTGATGGCTTGTTCTTCCAGTACGACCAGATCGAGAACTTCAAGTTAGACAAACTGATCAAAAGCGCTGTAGCCGTACCTGGTGGTTTGGGTAAAAGCAGTCAGTTTATGTTCATGAACGAACGTAAATGGCAGGCATTAAGCGAAGCTGACCGTGCTGCGATTGAGCAGATCTCTGGTGAGTATATTGCGCGTGATTTTGGTGGTAAATGGCAAGCGTCTGAAGATGCCGCCATTAAAACACTGACCGACGCTGGCTTGAAAACCTACACCGTAGAAGGCGAACAATTGGCACAGTTGCGTAGCGAGTTGTCTTTCATCGAAACAGACTGGATTGCCGCTGCCGAGAAGAAAGGTATTGATGGCAAAGCCGTACTAGAGTTCTACCGCGCTCAAAGCGAAACTCTGAGCAACCAATAAGTTTTTATAGTTCCTGCGTTAGCCGACAACCATTTTGGTTGTCGGTTTTTTTTCGTTTGTAGCGTCAGAGAAAGTATGAGGCTATTGATGAGCAGCGGCGATCAGACTACGCTGTAAGAGAGATACTAGATAGATAGGCCATATTCACGATTTATGTCGGGAAACTGCGGAAAAAGGCTATGCCTTCTTACGACTCATTCCGGACATTGATTTTGCCGCTCAATTAATAGCTGGTCTCACTCCACATGAAGACCAGCTAGGTATGAACTAAAGCAAACAAAAAAGGCTCAGGAAAACAACTTGACCACTAGCTCTAACTCCAAAGATGCTCCACCTTGTTCCATCTGTTTGACGATCGGCCGATAATCATCTGCGACTCTATATTGCTTCAGTGTTGGCTTTTCTGGATCGGTGTATTCAAGAATCACTTTTTCCTTCAGTAAAGTCGGCAAAAGCTTCCCGGTAAAGACTTTGGAGCGAATATACTCTTGCTTCTGAGGATAAAAATTTCCACGTGAATGAAAAAGCTTAAATAGCTGCATTAACTGAGTGCGTATCGAAGAAAGGTTTGCACCAATCTCTTTCGCTCTATTGCTAAGGATATCTTTGATATCTGAAGTATCACAGCCCTTTCCGAAGGTATTCGGGAAGAACTTTGGTTTAATTCCGCTGCGAGGCTCCAATTTTGAAAAAGAACTTGTTGTAAATGTAGTCTCCTCGTCAAGCAGGCATTCCCAAAAGTACTCATATCGATCGAAATAGGAGTTTCGGATTTTCTTTCCACGAAAGTCGAAAATAGGCTTGGCCCGGTCCGAGCTAAAGACTCCCACAATAGAAATGCCATCAAGGTAACCATCACACTCAAACACCTGATGGAGAAGATCTGTACTCGAGGCTGTATCCAAGCCAGATGTTGACTGACTTCGCTGTAACGTTAAAAGCAACACAAAAACACCAGAGATCGCAGCTCGAATACGTCCGCTCTCTGCCCCCCCATCGTCAGGCAACATTGTTTTTAACTGCTCAATCGTTTCCAGTGCAAAGATTATTAATGCGTCGTTAAGCTTTAGTCTTGGATATGCAGCTCGCGTAAACGCATTATCAAATCCGATATAACTGCCAAGAATCTCAATCATCTCAGAGGTGAGATGGTCCAAATTCTCTTCGGAAAAATAACGAACTATGTATAGTGTCTTGAAGTATTCGTAGAAAAAATCGTACCGAAAGCTCACTGTGTTCTCAGAGCAAGCAAGAAGAGGGTGCCCTTTCAGTTTTTCGATCGTATCATCGTCAATCAAAATAGAAGTTTCATGCTGAAATAGGGCTTTGATGTCATAGAGACTAACCCGGCTCTTGACTGCAAACTCAATAAAGAAGTTGATCTGATCGTCGACACCAACGTTTGCAAGCTTTTTAATCTCTCTCTCGCATACGCTCGACACGAGAAAGTCATTTGAGACCTCCGCACTCAGGAGCTTACTCTTAACCTCGACCTTTGAATAATTACCATCTAACGCCCCTTGCCGTTGGATAAGATACACTATCATATCAAGCACATACGGTATATAGATCGACTCTTCGTTGTCAGCGTTTTCCTGGTGCAGTGCAAACTTTTCTGCCATACCCATCGCTTGCTCGACCTTTTTTTCATTCGAGGAAAACGATTTTTCAAAAAACATACGTGCTAATTGCTTGTTGAAAGGAGTTAGAGTTATCTCACTGATTCCCGCAGTATCATTTGGAGTTCTCCAGAAATTATCGCGACAAGTAATTACAACTTTTGCACGCTCAAGGTTGCTTGAGTAATTATTCGAGATGGAGTCGATGAATGAACCCACGTCAAATTTAGCGCCAAGTCGTGCAATTACTTCGTCCAACCCATCTAAAACAATAATCAAATTGCCGTTGTCCACAGTAAGTTTTAACAAATCCTTACTAAAACTCTTGGCAACCGACTCCCGTTCGCCCTGTGCCTGTGCCAAATAAAAATCGTAAAGATCATCAATCTTTTTTTCTGCCTTGGCTATGCGTACTAAGTAATCAATAATTTCGTTAGAATCAATAAATAGAAGACCAATATTCTGATTAGAATCATAGACATCATCAAGAAACTGCTTGACCATAGTAGTCTTTCCAATCCCTCCATACCCCTTAATCACCACCACTGGCGCCGCAACTGATTCATACCAACGTTTAAGGAGCATGATGGCTGAATTAGTGCCATCTACAATTTCCTTGCTAAGACTCTCTACAAATACCCTCTGGCTGTATTTCTCATATTTTTGGATATAGTCGTGGTAGAGGTGCTCAAAACCGAATTCATCAATAAAAAAAACGCGCTTAGTCTTGAAAGTTTGTGCAATATTTTCCTTACGGCGCTCAGTTTCCTTGATTGCTGGTCTCTCCGTTAGCACTATGGGGGGGTTTTTCTCATCCAGCAGTTGGTTTTTTTTCAAATATGCATAGGTCTTAGCTTGAGCGGCATGTTCGTGAATATATAGAAAATATTTTTGGCTCCCGAAAGCCTCACTGATTCGGAAGAGCTCAAAAATGATATTTTCATTCCAATCTCTATGGGATTTTGGATAGTCAACATCAAGTGCATAGCTTGCATTTCGTTCAATATATAACTGCACGGTCGTCGCAATACTACGCTGTTTAGGTGCAATATGCGGATCCACAACAGTGGTGTCTCCCTTCTCCCTAAACGTATCAAACTCCTCCTTAAGCGCTTCATATTCTCGTGGAGTGGCTATTCGTATAGAGTCCCCCCCCTGGCCTTTCCTGACTAGGATTGAACCGGGATCGAGAGTACGTGTCTTTGTGACAAGTTGAGCCTTAAGTTCGATCACTCTTTTTGGAGACGGTATCCGGAGGACAAGAACATCACCGTCATCAAGTGTGACGATTCCGATATCGAATTGAAGTAAAGGGTAATCAAGCAACTCCTCCAATCGCTCAATTATCTTTCGCCTCAATTCTCCAGTGTTCTGAAGTATTCTAATTTTCGATCTATCTACAGGGTAGACACGACGTTCTTTTTCGCAAAATCCGTATATTAGATATCGGTCATCTCCGACAAAATCTAGATAACCATTACATAGAGAGATGACATCCTTATAGAATTCACCCCACAGCTTACTTCGATCACCTGCGGCAGCATCATCTAACCAATACCACTCACGCTTGAACTCCAAGACAGGAGACTCATCCTTGGAGATAAAGAGCTCCACCTCTTCCTTATTGATCGTCATCTCATTTGTATATTTTTGGTGAGGCAAAACATCTGTTGTGCCTGCAGTGATTGATATTTACGGTTAGGTCGTTACAGAAGAAAAACCTAGACCAAAATCATATCAGATTTTCTTGCTATTTAACCCTCCATCACTGCTTGAATAAAATCAATTTTGACAACATCAATACCATATAATTTTCAATTAATTCTGTGTTATCCCTATAATTAATTATTTCGTTCCAAAATAATGGACGATTCATAGTTTTTGAAAACTTTTAGATAACATAGGTCACATCACTGCCCAATACCATATTCAAATTCCGGCGTTCCTATTACGCCACAAACCCATCAAAATTGATGTAGCTTTATCTTAAATTTATTCTTTTTTAGTGTTACTCTGCCAACCCACCGCTTAAGATTCTTAGTGTTGTTTTATTTTTATAACCCTATCTTGAACGCGCCTTACGCCACGCCTCTTGCGCCGCTGGGTTTAAAAACGTCCATGCTACAAAGCGACTTTTCTTTTGTCCTTGAGCCATTTCCACGGTCTTTACCGTAAACGCATTAGCCTTTCGCAAGGCATGCAATATACCGGGCAAATTAGACTCTTTGGATACCAAGGTACTGAACCAAAATACCTGCCTACTTACGGCCCTGCTCTCTTCTATCATGAGCCGTATAAAGGCCGCTTCACCGCCTTCGCACCACAGCTCCGTACCCTGCCCGCCGAAATTCAGCACAGTATTATTGTTTTGCTTTGGTGCCGCCTTGCCTAAGCCACGCCATTTACGAGTAGAGCCACTTAGCGCTTCTGCTCGCGACGCATGAAATGGAGGGTTGCACAACGTCAGGTCAAAGTAGTCGTTTGTGCTGAGCACGCCTTTAAATATTTGCTTCTGCGATTTTTGCTGACGTAATGTGATCGCTGTAGATAAGCCCTTATTAGCATTAATAGTTGTTCGCGCCGCTATCAGCGCATTCGCATCTATGTCTGAGCCTACAAACTGCCAGCCATATTCTGCGTGACCAATTAAGGGATAAATCGTGTTTGCGCCCACACCAATATCCAAAGCACGTACTGCAGCACCTTGGGGAATCACACCCTTATTACTGCTTGCCAGCAAATCAGCCAAATAGTGCACGTAGTCCGCACGGCCAGGTATAGGTGGGCAAAGGTAGTTCGCAGGAATATCCCAGTGCTCTATACCGTAAAAGGACTTTAATAAAGCACGGTTCAACGCTTTCACAGCCTTAGGATTAGCAAAATCAATGCTTTTATCGCCATGCGGATTCAAGGCAACAAAAGTCGCTAATTCTGGCGTGTCTTTGACCAGTGCATCAAAGTCGTAACGACCTTGATGGCGGTTACGTGGATGCAGCAAAGCCGCCGTTTTGCTAGGTGTTGAGGGTGTAGAAATGGGATTACCTGACTTTGGAGATGACATCGTGTTTCAACAGGAACCCTTATCGGTTTTCAGGGTTCGTTATGGTAAGTGGGGGCATATGGCGGACATTATAGAATTCATTTATGTTTTGGTTGCTGTTGACTCATAACTGATGCGCAGAGTGCCAGACAAGAGGAGCAATGTCCGCTTGCGCCCCTAAGCGGAAATTGGTCCATTTATGCATCATTACCAATGAGTGCGTACGTCAGCCCCTCCCTTGATGACGCGAGAACAACTGCGATCGCTGCGTCGTTGCCTGGCCTCCCGCAGTTCACTAGCTATCTGCGCGTGATGCTCCAAGTGCTTGGGATGTGGCCGCGAGGCGGTATCTGTCGGCAAAAAAATCACCTTTCCCTTAAACTTTCTGTAGTCCGTATGTTGTAAGTCATTCGCGATTTCGACCTTCATTTCTCGATTGATCCACAGCAGACCCAGATCGAAGAGAGTGTGAATATCCGCGCGCAACAATAATCCGTTGTCGCACCGGTTCGTGTTGTCGCCCCTATATGGGATAATGTGAGCCGCCTCAAGTACATTCTCTGCGGTGCAGCCCGTAACGGCACATCGCCTCTCATAGGCATTGAGCAGGGCTGCTCTGAACTTCGGTTGCCCGCGACGCAGAAAAACAGTACGCAGTTCGCGCTCACGCGCGTCTTCTTCGGATTCAATTGGTATTGTGAGTTCCTCGCCAGCTTCCAGTTCAGCGCGGTCGATCGACTCCCGGGGCGTACGCTTGCCTAGGTTCGTTAGTGCCTTGTGTGACCCGTGCGTGGCGGAACCCCGTGACTGAGGTGCCGTCCAATCTCGCGCAAAGGTCGTCGTCGTGCGCAAGAACGCTTCCAACTCATCAAGACTCATATTTGCTGCTACTGAAAACTCCAACACGGGATAGTCGTTGCCATACGCGTCCTTCAGCGTTTTGCTGATTCCTAGGCTTTTTGTCTTGCGTTTTACAAATCCAGAAAAGCGGATAACAACATGCTTCTGCCGGGCAAAGAGTTGCACATGCTTGAAGTCACGTTCTCCCTCGATCGGATCAAATCGATACTCCACGAAGTTTGTGTCTCGATTGATATAACCCTGGTAATCACCCTCGTAGCGCCCATCCATAAGTCTGATTATCCGCCTGAGATTGCGGGCCGCATCCGGGTGCTTTCGCACCCATCGCTCTGCGTTCGGACAACCCTTTACATTTACGTTTCTTTTTGGTTTCGTCATTGTTTCTCCTCGAGAAATGAACTGCCGCCCGGCGTTTCAATCCTCTTACTGTCAGGATATGGTCCTTTTTCACAACCAAGCTAGGGCATCCCAATGTTGTATATAGACTGATGATGCGATACCCACTTTCGGGAATCGGATGACCGTTTGCCGAATGGAATAGCCGTTTCAATGTCCTTGCGCTCAATCCAATAAAGGTATTTTTATGGCCAGAAACCGTCTTTTGACGACAATCCGCTCACGACTCGAAGCGGTCGTTAGTGACTCTTTCCTTTCTAAAAAACCGTTCAAGCCTCATTCACAAGATGAACTTGCGGCGTATCATTCTGATTCCAAGAAAACAAAACCAGATGCCACAAGCCTGGTGCTTTTCTCGAGGGATCAATCAACCCGTTTGCACCGCAAGCCACGAGACGATCACGAACTGTCCACGAAGGTGGTGTAGCGCCTCTAGCTACAAGCTCTTGCCATGGAGCGATGGCATCCTCAATGTTTACTCCTGCCGCAGACAACGCCAACGGATCACGAAGATCGACAATATTCTTGGCCACGACATGAAAACTGAGCACTTCTAACTTACTACTGCGATTCTGTTTGTGGGCTTGCATCGCTGCGTCTACCCCTTCACGCGACGAACTCAGATAGAGCGTGGGTTGCGTGCTACTTGAATAGCGTCCCGCACTTTGTGATCCGGATAGCGCATAAGCTCTGTATGCAGGATCAATGGCTCTATAGAAAATGCCGTCAATATTAGTAAACATTATTCACTCTCAAAAAACCGAAGAAATACGGTAGATCTACGCTCTGGAATTTCACCACAGTTGCTTCTGGCCAGTTGCTGACATTATAAAGTTACCCGTAGACCTAGAGCAGCCAATAGACGTCTATCTTCACCGCGCCTTACGCCAAGCCTGGCCCCTACTGCTGGGGTTTTCCCTTGAAATCTAAAGTAATTTCGCTAAGTGGATAGAGCTTGCGGAAAGCGGCTAGACCACGCTTTCACCCCCACCCTACCATCTGTCTCACCCACAATCACAATAACAGTGGAGACAGTTCCTCATGTTAAAAAACACCCTCGTGCGTCTTGCCTGTGGCGCAGCGGTACTCATCAGCCATAGCGCTGTTGCCATTGAAGGTAATGGCTTGCCCATCTACCCCGACGGTCTTGAAAACTACCTTTCAGGTGCTTTGCCTGGCCCCGGCGTCCACCTGCTAATGTATGCCGGCTCTCTTAGCTACAACTCTGTACGCGATAAACACGGCGATAAGCTGCCCATTCAAGATTTCAGCGTTGACGTCAATATGGTGGCCCCGCGTGTGGTTTGGGTAACTTCCGCTGAAGTGGCAGGCGGCCAATTGGCGTTTCATGCTCTGTTCCCTCTACTCACGGTTAAAGAAGAAGCTTTCGGCCAAAGTAAGCGCCGAACCGGTCTGGGCGATATCGCCTTTGGTCCTGCGCTGGGCTATCACTTTAGTGAAAGCGCCCACGCCGTTGTGGGGGTGGATTTTGTGGCGCCTACGGGCTACTACCGCCAAGACGCGATGGCCAACCTAGGTCGCAATTACTGGACTATTCAACCGGCTGCCGCATTCACCTATATGCAACCCAGCGGGATTAATGCCGACCTGAAAGTAATGGTGGATTTTAACTTCCGCAATAACGACACCCGCACGCGCACAGGTAATGCCATTCACGCCGATTACGCGCTGGGCTATGGCTTTGGTAACGGTTTCGTAGCCGGTATTGGTGGTTATGCCTACCAACAAATTGCCAGCGATTCTGGCCCGCGTTCTGGCGATGGCCGAGCTCGTGCGTTCAGCATTGGCCCTTCTCTGCGTTACGCCAATGCCAGTGGCTGGTTATTTACCGCCAAGTGGCAGCAAGACTTCGGCGTACGTAGCCGCCCTAAAGGTCACCAGCTCATGCTGAAAGCCGCCATTCCTTTTTAATGTATTCGCAGTAAGGAGACTGATATGAAGGGTCTACAAGACAAGGTGTTTATCATCACGGGCGGTGCCACGTTGATTGGTACGGGTGTAGTCAACGTTCTGACCAGCTATGGTGCGCGCGTTGCTATCTTTGATATTGATGAGGCGGGTGGCGAGATTGCTGCTGGTAACGATCCCAAACGCTGCCGCTTCTGGCGCACTGATATTACCGATGACGCCGCGATCAGCCGCAATATTGCTGCCGTTAATGCCCACTTTGGGCGTGTAGATGGGTTGGTGAATTTGGCCTGCTCCTACTTGGATGAGGGCATGAATTCCTCCCGCAAAGACTGGCAGCAAGCCTTAGATATTAACGTGATCAGCACGGTTATCATGAGCAAGGCGGTACGCCCTTATCTGCAAGAGCAGCATGGCGGCGCGATTGTGAATTTCACGTCCATTTCTTCATCCATTGCGCAAACTGGCCGCTGGCTCTACCCGGTATCCAAAGCCGCGATTGTGCAGCTCACCCGTAGTCTTGCCATGGATTTCGCCCCAGATCACATACGGGTGAACTCCGTGTCCCCGGGTTGGACATGGTCCAAGGTGATGCACTCCTTAACCAACGGCAACCGCTACAAAACCGACAAGGTTGCCGCACCTTTCCATTTATTGGGCCGCGTAGGTAACCCCGAAGAAGTAGGCGAAGTGGTGGCATTTTTATTGTCTGACTGTGCCAGCTTTGTCACTGGAGCCGACTACGCCGTGGACGGCGGCTATTCCGCCATGGGGCCGGAACAAAACGTTCCTGCCATTCCCAAACTTGCCCAATAACGCACTTTTATCAGAATAATTAGGAGACTCTTATGCGTAAAGTTGCCATTATCGGTGGTGGTCAGGCGGGTATGCCCGTAGCCTTTGGCCTGCTAGACAAAGGCTATGACGTTGCCCTGTACACCAACCGCACGCCAGATCAAATTCGCCAGGGGCGTGTGATGTCTAGCCAGTGTATGTTCCCTCATGCGCTAGATGTAGAACGACGCTTAGGTATTAACTACTGGGATGACGAATGCCCTCCTGTAGAAGGTATTGGCTTTGCTCTGCCCAACCCCGACAAGCCCGACACCAAACTGCTGGACTGGGCCAGCCGCATTGAGCGCCCTGCTCAAGCTACCGACCAGCGTTTAAAAATGCCGGTATGGCTGGAAGAGTTTGAGAAACGCGGCGGGCGTTTGATCATGGAAGATGTAGGCGTAGCCGAATTAGAACGTATCGCTGAAGAATACGAACTCACTATTTTGGCAGCAGGCAAAGGCGAAGTAGTACGTCTGTTTGAACGTGATGCAGAACGCTCTCCTTTCGATAAACCGCAACGCGCCTTAGCACTGACCTATGTGCATGGTTTAGAGCCCATGCCTGAGTTCTCACGCGTGTCCTTTAACTTCATCCCCGGTGTAGGCGAATACTTTGTGTTCCCCTCACTCACCTTGTCTGGCCCCTGCGACATCATGGTGTTTGAGGGTATTCCAGGCGGCCCCTTAGACCGCTTCCGCAACACCACCTCGCCACAAGATCATTTAGAACGCAGCGTGTCTTTCTTGCAGGAATTCTTGCCATGGGAAGGCGATCGCTGTCGCAATGTAGAGCTTACCGACGACCAAGGTTACTTGGCTGGTAGCTTCCCTCCCACAGTACGTAAGCCAGTATTGACGCTGCCATCAGGGCGCATCGTGCTGGGCATGGGTGACGCTGTAGTGGTGAACGACCCTATTACTGGCCAAGGCTCTAACAATGCGGCACGCGCAGCACAAGTGTATTTAGACAGCATCTTGGCGCGTGGCGAACAAGCCTTTGATAGGCAATGGATGCAGCACACTTTTGATACCTACTGGGATTACGCCGGCAAAGTTGTGGCCTGGACCAACTCTATGTTGTTGCCGCCTACCGAGTCCGCCCTAGCCTTGCTGGGTAATGCCGCCGGTTCACCACGTTTAGCTAACTTCCTAGCCAATGCCTTTAACAACCCCACCACGCTGTTCCCGGCTTGGACAGATCTGCCTTCCGCACAAGGACTGATCGCCAAACTGGCAGAAGAGCAGACTACGGCTGCCTAAGCGTACAGGAGAGATTGCCATGTCCACACAGGCTGAACTTGTTCAGGAAACGGTCACCTTTGATAGCCGTACCTTCAGGCAGGCGCTGGGGTACTTTCCTACGGGAGTTGCCATTGTTACCACGCGCAGCCCCGAAGGACGGCCTGTAGGCCTGACCATCAACTCCTTTGCCTCTCTGTCGCTAGACCCTCCGTTGGTGTTATGGAGTTTGGTGAAGCATTCACCTAGCCTCGCCTTTTTTCAGGACTGCAAACATTTTGCTATTCATGTAATCAGTCAGAATCAAGTAGAAGCCGCGCTGGGTTTTGCCAACTCACGCTTGGAAGACAAGTTTTCGTTAGTTAGCCACTACAGTTGTGATGAGGGAATTCCCGTAATCGATGACTGCTTAGCGACCTTTATCTGCGAAAATCATAACCAACACGATGGGGGGGACCACACGCTGTTTATTGGCAAAGTTATTCGTCACGACACGGTCCCTAATCAAGCACCAGCAGTATTTCACCGAGGTAGCTTCACCCATCTACAACAACAATCAGGAGACTAATTCATGCCACAACATCAGGATGTGGTGGTAGTGGGCAGCGGCATCAACTCCTTATGTTGTGCCGCCCTACTCGCCTGTAGAGGGTTAACGGTAACGGTACTGGAACGCAACCCCGTCGCGGGCGGCTGCATTCGCACCGAGGAACTCTTCCCCGGCTTTACCCACGATGTATTTTCCAGTTGGTACCCCCTGTTTGTTGGGGGTGCCGCCTACGCCGAGCTCGCGCAACCGCTGGCCGATGCCGGGCTGCGTTTTGTATCGGGCGACTACAGTACGGGACTAGCTACGCCACATGGTACGGGCATTGCCTTACGCCAAGACATGGAAGACACCGTACAGCGTTTAAATGCCATTGCCCCGGGGGATGGCGACGCCATAGGCCAAGCGGCGGCGCAGATTTTCGGCAATGATGCGGCGTTGGTCTTTGGGCTAATGGGTAACGACCCCTACAGTTGGAAAACCAGCAAGCTGCTGTTCTCGTCATGGCGTCAGCGTGGCCTTGATGGCATGCTGCACTTTGCGTCCGACTCCTTAGAAAATTTTAGGCGGTGGGCTGAATATGCCCTACAAAACGACCTTAGCCGCGCCTTGATTGCACCGTGGGTACTGCACAGTGGCTTAGGCCCTGATGAAGCAGCCTCCTCACTGATAGGCAAGCTCACTTTTGCTGCCGTTGTGGCGGGTGGCATGCCTGTAGTAGAAGGTGGCAGCTATAAGTTAGTGGAAGCCTTTATACGCGTCATTGAAGAACGTGGTGGCCACGTGCTCACTGGTCAACATGTAGACGAAGTCCTAATCAAAAATGGCAAGGCTATAGGTGTGCGCACAGCTACGCAAGAGCGTTTCATGGCAAGCAAAGCCGTGGTCTGTAACGTTACGCCTAATCAACTGTACGAAAAACTGCTGCCCACCGCCGGCCCTGAGTATCAACAACTGGCCAAGCGCTATAGATACGGGCGTGGCGGCATGCAAATACACTTTGCGTTGAAAGAACGCCCCCACTGGCTAAACCCTGAGCTCATACACGTACCCATGGTGCACGTCACCGAAAGCATGGAGCAAGTGTGTGCTTCGGTAGTAGAGGCCAATAATGGATGGTTGCCTGCAAAACCCACTTTGGCAGTAGGCCAGCCATTAGCGGTAGACCCTAGCCGTGCCCCCGAAGGCAGTTGGATACTGTGGGTGCAAATGCAAGACATGCCCTCTACGGTTAAGGCCGACGTCGCCAATGAACTGCCTATTCCGGCAGACGGACGCTGGAACGATGCATTGCGTGATGGCATGGTAGAACGCGTCAGACAACGTCTAGAAACTGTGATGCCCGGTTTTAGCCAGCATATTATCGGTAGCAAAGCCTATAGCCCGGCTGATTTAGAAGCGTGGAATATGAACTTGGTAGGTGGCGATCCGTATTCAGGCGTGTGCTCGCCAGATCAGTTTTTCTTTATGCGCCCCTTTGCGGGTAACGCCAAGACACGTACTGGCCGCACCCCTATTCCTAATCTGTTTCAGATTGGAGCCTCGGTGCATCCTGGCCCTGGTTTAGGTGGTCAATCTGGCTACTTAACCGCACAGCGTATCTGTAACAAGTAGTGATGCGCCTAGACAGGGTTCTGCCGCAAGCGCTGCAGACTCTGGCTAGGCGTTTCACCAAATCGGTCTTTGTACGCCGCGCTAAAACGCCCTAAATGGGCAAAGCCCCAGCGCATCGCAATATCTGCCACCGAGCATTCCAGCGAATCACCATGCGTGAGTAAATCGGCACGTACGCGCTCTAAGCGTAGTTGTCGCAGATACTGCATGGGACTGACGCCACAATGCTCTTTAAATGCCACCTGTAACGTACGTACACTCACCTGTGCCTGAGCCGCCAACAGCGCTAAGTTGATGGGCTGATCTATATGCTCGTGCAGGTAATTTTCTACTTGTTTAATGTGCCTAGGCAAAATACTGCTGCGTAAGCGATTTAGCCCTGATTGCATTACAGGGGGATGCTCGCCCAACAAGGTGGTCACCACCAGTTGCTCTATCTGCCTAACCAATAAAGGGGATCGTTGCATGGAGAGCGAGTTGCGGGCGCAGTCTACTAAGTAGCGCAACATCAACTGCCAACTAACCGAACGATGGCATTCGAACTTGGCCGGAAAATGCACGCCGTTCACCATAGAGTCCATGCCCATGTCTTGAGCCGTTTGCTCTAACAACAAACGGTCTACCTTGATCATGATCTGCTCGTTGCTGGCTTGCCAACTCATGTCTATTTCGGCGTTTGGGCTTAATACCGATGCCACACCCGGCATGGACTCTACTTCTTCTGCTCCGCAGCGTACCGTTGCCTGACCATATTGCGGAATCTGTATGAGGTAATAGTCCACCAAGTCGTCTGGCTGTATGCGCACATGCGCCCCATAGCCCAGCCGTATTACATCCACCTGACCAAAGTTGGCGTGGCGTATACAGGACTGCAAGGAACTTGCCTTTAAGAGGCTAAGTTTATGTGGCGTCAACATACTACTGATCATTGTTTTCACCTGATCAGCATCCGTAGACATAACGTTTTCCCAAGAAACAGAATCATTGCTCATGGCAGATACTCGGAAAACAAGTTAACAAAAACCCGAAACGATCAACAGAATGCGTTTTTTCTAGGTTGGCAGCCAATATAGTTTAGTTATAAAGTATATTGAACCCTATACGTATATTCCCCAACAACTATCTACCCGTTAGTGCTTAGGAGACAAGATTGACCATGCAGCACGATTACCATACCTACGAACCCAGCCAAGGCCACGGTTTACGCTACGACCCTATCAGCGCCATTGTGGGCCCACGTGTGATTGGCTGGATTGGTACACAGAATGCCCAAGGCGAAACCAACTTAGCCCCTTACAGCTTCTGTAATATTTTTAATTACCGCCCGCCCATCATTGCGTTTTCTAGTGTGGGCTACAAAGATAGCGTGCGTAATGCCATTGAAACCGGCGTATTTACATGGAATTTAGCCACTCGTCCGCTTGCTGTACCCATGAACCTCAGCAGCCTAGAGCAGCCCGTAAACGAGTTCGAACTCAGCAAGCTCACACCTGTGCCGGGCCAGATGATTGCCGCGCCTCGCGTAGGCGAAAGCCCAGTCTCGTTAGAGTGCCGTGTCACACAGCACTTCCCCCTACAAAAACTGGACGGGCAAAGCGATACCTGGATGGTCTTAGGCGAAGTGGTGGCCGTACATATCTCGCCCATCCTCATTAAAGACGGTGTGTATCACACCGCTGCTGCACAACCTATCTTGCGTGGTGGTGGCCCTGGTGACTTCTTTGAGGTCTCTGACGACACGCTATTTGATATGCGTAGACCCACCTAATTTCAGTCTGTTTCCGTTCCCCCTAAAGGCACTAGCGCAAACCCCTAGATGCCTTTTTTTTATTTCATCAGTAATATATTTAGTATTAAAAATATGAAAACAAATACATTAAAAATGATCATTACAAGGAATGGAGACAACCATCATGATCAAACGCACACTGCTGGGTGCTGCCCTACTGTCATGCACCTTCTTCAGCGTTCAGGCTGAAGAAGTCACCCTAAAAGCCGTCAGTGCTTTTAACACCGACACCTTCTTTACCGACCGCTTCAAAGTTTTCGTAGACAAGGTTAACGAAGACGGTAAAGGGCTAGTACAAATTCAGTTTATGGGTGGCCCCGAAGCCATTCCTACGTTTGAAGTAGGTAATGCCGTACGTGCTGGCGTGGTTGATCTGGCCAACAGCTCTGCCGTGTTTCATGCCAATCTGGTACCCGAAGCCTTGGCTATGACCTTGACCGACCGCTCCATTCAAGAGCTGCGCGCCAATGGTGGTCATGCGCTGATGGACAAACTGCACCAAGACAAAGCCAACATGCTATGGCTGGCGCGAATTACCGATGGTTTGCAATATCACATCTACACCAACAAACCCATTAACCAAGCCAGCGACTTGAAGAAAATGAAGCTGCGCAGTGTACCTACGTATTTGGCTTTCTTCCAAGCGTTAGGTGCGTCAGCCTTACAAGTGCCTCCCGGCGAGGTCTACACAGCACTTGAGCGTGGTGTGGTCGATGGCTACGGCTGGCCTTCCGTGGGTGTGCTAGACCTAGGCTGGCAAGAGAAAACCAAATACCGCGTAGACCCAGGCTTCTACAACGTAGAGGTCAGCTTGTTCATGAATAAAAACAGTTGGAACAAGCTGGATGATGCACAAAAAGCCTTCCTACAAGAAAAAATCGAGTGGGTAGAGTCCTTAAACCAAGAAGACTTGCAACGTGCTGAACAAGAAAAAGCACGCCAAGCCGAAGCTGGCGTAGAAACCATTACGCTGTCTGACGAAGCCGGCCAAGAGCTGCGTGCCATTGCTTACCAAGCAGGTTGGGACGGTATTGCTAAAACCAGCCCTACTCATGTGGCTGAACTAAAAGCACTGTTCGGCGACGACGCACCTTAATTCGCCCTCCTGCCAGATCGATACGTATCGGTCTGGCCACCCTCTTTTTTGCCTTCTCATTATGACAACAGCCTCTACTTCTGGTGTAGGCGTGCTGGAGCACGGCTATAAACTCATCATGTCGGCCTGCGGCGCACTTGCCGCCATTATCTTTGGGCTTATGAGCCTGCTGATTGGTTTTGACGTGATTCTGCGCAACCTAGGCTACGACTGGATTCCTTCCAGCGTAGAACTGTCCGAATACATGCTGATGATTGCTACCTTTGCCGGTGCACCTTGGCTTTTGCACCATAACGGACACATACGCGTAGACGTAATCGTCAATAAGCTTCCTGCTGTATTTGCACGCCAATTAGAGGTGCTTTGCAACCTCATCGGTATTGCAGTCTGTGCCACCTTAACCTGGCAGTCCTACATCATTGCGCTAGACAACGCGACTACGGGCACGCTGGTGTTTAAAGAATTGGTATTTCCTGAATGGTGGCTCAATCTGCCGTTGCTGATGGCTAGTCTACTGCTCACCATCGAGTTCTGCCGCCGCTTGCGCCAGTCTATTCATCACCTACGTCATCAAGGAAACTAACCATGGATTGGCCACTTGCACTGGGACTGATGCTAGGTTCCCTATTTTTCTTCATGGCGGTAGGCATGCCCGTGGTATTTGCCTTCTTAGCCGTCAACCTTATCGGTGCCTGGGTATTTTTAGGCGGTGAAATGGGCTTAGGCCAATGGGTACGCAACACCAACTCGTCACTGATCAGCTTTTCCCTCACCCCCATCCCCTTATTTGTACTGATGGGTGAAGTGCTCTTTCATACTGGTCTCGCATTCAGAGCCATTGATGCCATTGAAAAAGCCATTTCCCGCGTGCCAGGAAAGCTGTCTATTGTGAGCATTTTGGGCGGTACAACTTTTGCCACGTTGTCCGGTTCATCCATTGCTAATACCGCGATGATGGGCGGCATGATGATGCCTGAAATGATGCGCCGTGGGTATCACCCTACGATGTCCATGGGCCCCATCATGGCCGTAGGCGGTATCGCTATGCTGATTCCCCCCTCGGCGTTAGCCGTGATGATGGGTAGCTTGGCTGGTATTTCCATTGAGCGTTTGCTCATTGGCGGCATTTTGCCTGGCATTTTGATGGCCATAGGCTTTTTGGGCTATGTAGTCATTCGCAGCATTATGCGTCCACAAGATGCACCGGTGAGTGAACAAGACGACTCTGGTTTGAAAGGCTGGCAAAAGTGGGGCCCATTCTGCAAAAACGTACTGCCTCTATTGGGTATTTTTATAGCGGTAGTGGGTTCTATGCTTATAGGTTGGGCCTCTCCTACTGAATCTGCCGCTATAGGTGTGTTGGCGTCTGTACTGGCTACCTTCATCTACCGCGTCTTTACGCTTAGTGCCCTTTGGAAAAGCTTGATTGAAACCGCCAAGGTGTCTGTAGTCATTCTGTTTATTCTGGCAGCCTCTACCACCTTTGCTCAATTGCTGAGTTTCTCTGGTGCCAGCACGGGCTTTCTGAATGTGATACGCAGCTTAGATTTGTCCCCTGCTTTGCTGATTCTGTGCATGCTGTTGATCTTGCTGATCATGGGTATGGTGCTGGACCAAATCAGCATGATGATGATCACTCTGCCATTTTTCATGCCACTGGCTTTGGCCGCCAATATCGATACGGTATGGCTAGGTGTGATGATGTTAATCGCCTTAGAAATCGGCCTGCTCACCCCACCCTTTGGTTTACTGCTGATCGTGATGCAAAGCGTCGTGCCACCGGCTATACGCCTGCCACAAATATACCGTGCAGCAGTGCCTTTCATCACCATCGAACTGGTCGTACTTGCTGCGGTATTTTTCATCCCCGTCATTGCGGTTGGACTACCTAACTTAATCAAATAACCACTATGAAAATAGCCATTATTGGTGCGGGTGCAATGGGTAGCTTGTTTGGCAGTTTGCTCAGCAAGGTCAGCCAGCCCGTACTGTACGATTTAAATACCCAGCATGTAGGGGCGATCAAAGAGCATGGTTTACGCGTCTCGTACCCTGACCGTACAGAAACCATTGCCATCCACGCCGTTTCTGATGCCAATGAGCTGGAAGCCATGGATGCTGTCATTTTGTTTGTGAAGCACCCTTATACGCAAGGCGCGCTGCAAGATGGCTTGAAAAAAGCCATCACCCCCAATACCGTCGTGGTGAGTCTACAAAATGGGCTGGGTAACACCGATCTGATGAAACAAGTGCTAAACCCTGCGCAAATTGTGTACGGGTTCAGTACCCTCACCAGCGATTTGGTAGAACCTGGCCACATTCACGTGACCTGCGATCTCAGCCTGCACACGGCAATGTGGCCACTGAACCATCAGCCTAGCCCTGCCTTACAACGTTTGTGCGAACTGATGAATCAAGCGGGCTTAAACACCAGCATTTCCGCCAATGTGGAGCATGATATTTGGATGAAACTGCTGGTGAATGCCTCGCTAAACAGTTTGTGCGGCATCTTGCAGCAAACTGTAGGGCAAGTGGTAAACACGCCTGAGTCACGCCAACTTCTGGACCGTATTGTGTTTGAAACCGCTGACGTCGCCCAAGCTAAGGGCTTAGCGATTTCTAGGGAAAAAGCCCTGCAACATGTGCTGCATGTTGCCGAGTTCACACGCGATCACATTCCTTCTATGGCTATCGATATACGTAACCGTAAGCCCACTGAAATCGAAGCCATTAACGGGGCCATCGTCAGACAAGGTCAGCAGTTAAACGTCGCCACACCAGTGACGGAATTTGCCGCTAACTTAGTACGCAGCCTGCAACAACACTACCCAGCCCCTACCCCTACGTCCCACTAGATCACTTCCTCAGTACAACAAAAAGCCCATGGTGTTATCCATGGGCTTTTTTTAGCTATCGCTCTACCAATTAGGACACGGTTTCCGCTTCGGTATGCAATCTAAAACGCTGCAACTTCCCTGTAGAGGTACGCGGCAAGGTTTCTACAAACGCCACCTGACGTGGGTATTTGTACGGCACAGCATTTTGCTTAGCGAAGTCTTGTAGTGCCTTCACCATCGCCTCGCCTACGGTATGCCCTGCACGCAGCACTACAAATGCTTTCACCACTTGACCACGCAGCTCGTCGGCCACACCAACCACCGCACACTCAGCGACCGCAGGGTGCATCAGCAGCACTTCTTCTACCTCTATAGCAGCGATGTTGTAGCCAGCAGAAATGATCAGATCATCCGTACGCGACTGATAGTAGAAATAACCATCTTTATCCATCACATAGGCATCGCCTGTGACGTTCCAGCCATTTTGTACATATACCTTTTGGCGGTCATCTGCCAAGTAACGGCAACCCACCGGCCCTTTCACAGCCAATCTGCCTACTGTACCGGGTGGCACTTCATTACCGTTATCGTCCAGCACTGCCGCTTGATACCCCGGCACTGGTTTGCCGGTTGCACCTGGGCGTACTGTCGTTTCGTCATGAGAGATAAATATGTGCAGCATCTCTGTTGCACCAATACCGTCAATCAGCTCTATACCAGTAGCTTCACGCCATGCGGTACGCGTGGCAATGGGCAAGGATTCCCCCGCCGACACGCATTTACGCAGTGTGCCGTTACGTAATAGATCGCCCTGTGCCGACAACACACGGTACGCCGTAGGCGCCGTAAACAAAATGGTGGCACCAAACTCTTGTACCGCTGCCAATAGCGGTTCAGGGGTACTCTTTTCTAGCAGCACAGTGCTGGCACCTACGCTCATAGGGAACAGCACCAACCCACCCAAACCAAAGGTGAACGCCAACGGCGGGCTACCAATAAAGACATCATCTGCCACTGGCTTCAACACATGTTTTGCCCAACCATTACAAATGGCCATGACATCACGGTGAAAGTGCATGGTGGCTTTAGGAATACCGGTAGTACCCGAGGTAAAGCCAAACAAGCAGCAATCCTCAGAAGCCGTATCCACATTCTCAAAATGTGGTGAGGCTTGCGCCATCAGCGCTTCTAGGCTGTCTGCTGCATCGCTGTGGTAGAACATGATGTGTTTCAGCACCGGCTCTTGTTCTTGCGCCTCTAGCAGCGCTTCAGCCAATGCTGCATCACACAGCGCATGGGTGGATTGCGACACCATAATCACTGGCGTGAGCTCTTTCACACGCAGCAGTGGCATGGTGGTCACAGCAATACCACCCGCTTTCATGATGGCAAACCAGCATGCCACCAACATCGGGTTATTGGCCGATCGCAACAACACGCGATTACCTGGCACCAAGCCCATTTTGTCTACCAATACGTTAGCAATGCGATTGGCTTTTTCTTGCAGGTCAGCATAGGTCCATGTCAGACCCTCGGCGCGTATGCAAACGTTATTGCCGCGTCCTTCCGCTACGTGCTTATCCAGCAGTTCTGTGGCGCAGTTCAAGCGCTCAGGGAATTGGTACTCCGGTAAATCAAACAGCAGCTCTGGCCACCATTCGCGTGGTGGCAGGTTGTCTCGTGCAAAAGTATCTTGGTGTGCACTGTACATAGGTCTCCTCCGGCTTATCTTTGTCGTTCTGTCATCGCCCTGCCTTGAAACCGCCCCAGCTTATACTCCTAGGTACGTCTTCCAGAGGCTGCGATCACTGTCCAATTCTGCTGACGATCCCTGCCACGCCACGTGCCCCTTTTCTAAAATCACGTGTCGGTCCGCCAGCCTAATTAATCGCTGTACATATTTATCGACGACCAGAATGGTCTGGCCTGCGTCGCGCAACATATCCAAACACCGCCAAATTTCTTCGCGCACTAAGGGGGCCAGCCCTTCGGTAGCTTCATCTAAAATAAGCAGTTTGGGATTGGTGGATAAGGCTCTACCTATGGCCAGCAATTGCTGCTCACCACCGGATAATTGGCTACCCAAGTTGCGATAGCGCTCTTTGAGCCTAGGAAAAATCGAATAGATACGGTCTAGTGTCCAACGGTCTTGCTGACCGCTGCGGTTATCAGCAAAAGCAATCAGGTGCTCTTCAACCGTGAGGTTAGGAAAACACATACGCCCTTCTGGCACGATGGCAATACCACGACGCGCAATGGAATCGGCTTTAAGGCCGTTAAGCTTTTCACCTGCAAAGTGGATTTCACCGCCTTTGGGTTTCAGCGCACCAATAATCGTTTTAATGGTGGTGCTTTTGCCCATGCCGTTACGCCCTAGCAAGGTCACTACCTCGCCTTCACGTATTTCCAGCCCTACGCCAAACAGCACTTGGCTTGCGCCATAGCCGGCTTCCACATTTTTGCAGGACAGTAAGGTCCCAGTATTGCTGTTACTCATACCATCGCCTCCACTGCATCGTCTTCTGTACCCAAATACACTTCTTGTACTTGCGGGTGATTACGTATTTCGTCAGCCGTGCCAGACGTCAAGATGCGGCCATACACCAGCACAGAAATACGATCAGCCAACTGAAATACGGCATCCATATCGTGCTCAATCAGCAAAATGGTGGTTTCTTTACGCAGTTCACGAATAATGCCCACCATTTGTAGGGAGTCCTCTGGCCCCATACCGGCCATGGGCTCATCCAACAGCAGCAATTTAGGGCGTGACGCCAATGCCAACGCTACATCTAGCTTACGCTGCACACCGTGTGGCAACGTGCCAGCAATACGATGCAAGTGTTGGGTCAGATCCAGTTTGGCAGCCAATTGCTCGGCATGTTCTTGTAGTAATAGCTCGTTAGAACGACGTGACAGAAAACGGAAGCTGGTACCTGAATGCGCCTGCACGGCCAGCATTAGGTTGTTCAGTACCGTGTCATCACGAAAGATGTTCGTTACTTGGAAACAGCGCGCCATCCCCGCACGTACGCGTAAGTGCGAGGGCATACCCGTAATGTCTTTACCATCCAATACCGTGCGTCCCTGATCCGCTGGGATCAGCCCTGAAATCAGGTTAACCAAGGTGGATTTACCAGCACCGTTAGGCCCAATCAGCGCATGAATCTCGCCTTTCTCTACCGTTAACGACACATTATCTGTAGCCAGCAAACCGCCAAAGCGTTTCACCACACCTTCGGTTTTAAACAAACTCATGCTGTTTTCCCCTTTGGTTCAAACCAGGCCGCAATACCCTTAGGTGCAACAAAGACCACAAACAACAGCAATAAGCCCATAGGCCAGTGCCAGTAATCGGTGTACATGCGCAGTACTTCTTCCAGCACTAGCCACACGCCTGCACCAATCACGCCACCCCAACGGTTCCCCACACCACCAATCACTACCATCACGATCAGCACCGCAGAGTGCGTCCATAACATGAGAGATGGGCTCACAAAACCGTCGTTGCTGGCCAGTAAACCACCACACAACCCAGCCACAGCGCCAGCGCCTACAAAAGCCACCAAGCGCAGTTTGAATACGGGGAAACCCAATGCGCCCATACGTGTTTCGTTATCGCGTGTACCTTTTAAGGCGTAGCCGTATTTGGATACTTCCAAGCGGCTGTTGAGTGCAAAAATCAAGGCTGCAATCACCAGCACCACACCATAGAAGCCGTAAGACATGTCGTCTAACCAGCCCCCCATGGATAGTGGGGTGTAAATGCTATAACCGTCATCACCCCCAAACACTCGTAGCGACATAGCGAGGTAATGCAGCATCTCTGCAAAAGCCAAGGTGATCATGATGAAGTACACACCACGGGTGCGCAGTGCCACCAAACCTATCAGCAAGGCCACCACACCGGATACCGCTAGCGCCATGAACCATGCGGCCCATGCTGAGCTGTAGCCAGCATCCACACACGCAACGACGGTGTATGCCCCTACACCGATAAAGCCCGCGTGCCCCAACGCTACCAAACCACCGTAGCCCAAAATAAAGTTCAAACTCGTGACCGCCATCATCATGATCAGCAAGCGGTTCACAAAACCAATGTAATAATCCAGCTCTAAGGCTTGCAGCAACCACGGCAACGCCGCTAATACTGCAAACACCAGCCACGGAAAGAGTTTCCCAGCCGTCGTTGCACGCTGAGCAGTAGGTTTAGCCTGTTCCGAAGTCATGGCAATAGTCATGTGTAGTCTCCTCAGGCACGCGCAGGGAATAGCCCTGCAGGTTTAAATGTCAGCACAACGGCCATCAACAGGTACATAGCAATGCCTGCCAACGCGGGTGCCAAATCTGCGGCCAACGCAGGAGAAAGAATTTCACGCAAGATAGGTGGTAAGAATGCGCGGCCCGACGTGTCCACCAAACCCACAATCATCGAGGCCACAAATGCCCCACGTACCGAACCAATACCACCAATCACAATAATCACTAATGCAGGGATCAAGATGGATTCGCCCATCCCTACTTGCACGGCACTAATAGGCCCCATCAATGCACCGGCCAACGCCGCCAAGGCTGCGCCCACTAGAAACACGAACGAGAAAATATGCCCTACTCGCACACCCATGAATTCCGCCATGGAACGGTTAGACGCCCCTGCACGCACCAGCATCCCTATACGTGTGTGGTTCACCAACACATACAGTGCTACGGCTACCAATAACCCTGCGGCCAACAGCATTAAGCGGTAGGCGGGGTATGGCAAACCAGGAATAAGCTCGATGGGTGTTGCCAGTATTTCTGGCATGGGCGCCATAATAGGCGCCGCACCCCAGATGGCTTTTACCGCATCATCGGCCAACAAAATAATGCCGAAGGTGGCCAGTACCTGCGCGAGGTGATCGCGCCGGTACAAATGCCGCATGATCAGGAACTCCAGCAGCCAAGCAACCACCACCGTAGCAGCAATAGCAACGGCCAAAGCCAACCACATAGACCCGCTGGCCACATGCACACGTGCCGCCACGTAGGCGCCCACCATGAACAACGACCCGTGGGCCAAGTTCATGGTATCCATAATGCCAAAGACTAAGGTCAGACCTGCTGCAATCAGAAACAGCATCAGGCCAAACCCCACTCCATTTAGCAATTGCTCAGTAATGAAGATCCCGTTCATGCTTACCGCCCTTTCTTACATTTTGCATTCAGCAACGTAAGCATCTTGGTGCTGCTCTAACACCGTACCCACCAGTTTGTTGGTCAAATTGCCATCGCTGTCTTTTTCTACTACACGTACGTAGTAGTTCTGGATTGGGTAATGGTTTTTGCCATAGGTGAAGTCACCACGTACCGATGCATAGCTAGGGGTTTCCAATGCTTTGACCAAGGCATCTTTGTCTTGCGCACCACCCGCATCACGTACGGCGGCATCCATCGCCATGATGGTGTCGTAGGCCATGGCGGCGTATACCGATGGGTAACGACCATCATATTTCTCGCGGAAAGCCGTTACGAACTCAGTATTGGCTGGCAGCGGTAGATCATGCGCCCAGTGCGCGGTGTTCTGCACACCCAGCATGGCATCGCCCACCGCTGGGATGATGTCTTGGTCAGCCGAGAAGCCAGGGGCAATCATTGGAATGTCTTGCAAACCGCCCGCTACGTACTGTTTAACGAAGTTAATGCCCATGGTGCCAGGCAAGAAGAAGAACACGGCATCCGGTTTCTGGCTACGGATTTGGGCGATCTCTGCCGCGTAATCAATTTGGCCTACTTTGGTGTAGATCTCATCGCGAATCTCACCTTCGTACAAACGTTTGAAACCATTCAGGTGGTCTTTACCTGCTGGGTAGTTAGGCGCAATGATGACCACATTAGCGTAGCCTTTTTCGTTGGCCAGCTTACCGCCTGCTTCGTCATAAGTATCGTTCTGATATTGACCAAAGAAGTAGGGGCTGCAACGCTCACCCGCAAACTGGCTAGGGCCTGGGTTGCTGGACAAAAATGGCACTTTGGCACGGAACAGTGCTGGCGCTACCGCCAACGCTGCGTTAGACGGGATAGGCCCGGTAAACATGTCGATTTTTTCACGCTGCAAATAGCGGTTCACCAACTGTGTCGCTTGCTCTGGGCTACCCGCGTAGTCTGTTTTAATGAACTCAGCAGGTTTACCACCCAAGGTGCTGCCCAGTTTTTCAATCGCCAAATCAAAACCGTCACGTGCTTCGGCACCCGAAGCGGCAAAGGGACCAGAAATATCCAGTGCAATCCCTACTTTGACGGGATCCTCCGCCCACGCTGACATACTGACACCAGCCGCTAACAACGCAACTGTTAGACGGCGAGGAGCAAAGCCCAACCAAACTGATGTATTCATTGATGTCTCCTTATTTTGATTTTTTCCACTACTGGCCAGTCAATGTGGGAATCAATTTTGATGCGATGATGGGAAATCTTGCTTGCTCTGTTACCCTTACGAAAAGAGCCAAGCCTAGCGTGTCACTCTGGCAATGTTTACTTATGTATTATTCATTTCTAAACTAAATATGCGTAATTGGTGAAAGCCCTAATACTTTATTTACCGGCCCAACTTGCTCACTCGCATGCGTATACACCATTCAACGCAGACCCGCCAAACATAAGCCTTGCCACGATTTCCAGCAATCTACGTGGCTATAATAATCACAGATTTTTTAGGCAAAAAAAAAAGCAGTACCACTAACCATTTCTGATTACTGATACTGCAAAAAAAACCGCAACGCCTGCGTGACAACAACAGCAACTCGCAGCCGTTACAGTTTCTGGAATAGCGTTTTACGCGACCCTCGTTTGCAGGGTGCCAAACTGACCTTGCCAATACAGTAAAGGAGCTGGAGCCGCTCCCTCCGTTGCTTGTATCTGCAACACACGAGCCACCACCACGGCATGGCTGTGACACATCACAATTTCCTCTACTTCGCAGGCAAAGGCGGCTGCCGCCTCATCAAGCAACCATACGCCTTGGTGCTGACTCCACGGGGCGGTTTCATAACGCTGCCCCCCTTTAACGCCGCCTGCCCCTGCAAACCGCAAGGCTAAGGCCTCCTGTTCAGCATGCAACACATTGACCCCAAATCGGCCGCTTTTTTCGATTAAAGGCCACGCCGACGCTTCTACATTGATACACACCAATAATTCCGGAGGGTCCACCGACACTGAACTGACCGACGTTACCGTCAGCCCTGAACGCTGTCCTTGGAAATCCGCTGTGATCACACTGATGGCACCCGCCAAATGACGCATGCCTTGCTTATAGCGACTGCTAGCCTCGGTTCTCTCTATAGTCGTCATGCCCAGCTCCAATTACGGGCGAATGCCTCTGGCACTCAACAACGGCAATACCTCATCACGGAAGTACGGGAACTCTTTGGCATAATCAAAGAACGATAGAGTCGTGCCTCTAAAACCGGCGTCATGCAATGCACAGATCAAATCAGCCACGCGTTCTGGCGTACCCACCAAGGGGAAACCGCCATGCCCTACTGCCATGCGTTCACGTATTTGTGCCAGTAGCTCGTGCGGGAAAGAATGTGCATGAGCAAACTGTAGATTCACCAAGTTCTCTACGGCACCTTCATCGGCGTTATCTAACATGCGCTGCCATTCGGCATCGGCCTCGGCTTGCGTAGGTCTACAGATCACATGCGAAAACGTCATCACCCCGACGGTACGCCCTTTGTCGGCTGCTTTTTGTGTCAGCTCGGCCACTTCTTTACGTGAACGCTCTAGCTCCATCGCTGGCGTAAATAAGAAGTCCGCATTTTGGCTGGCGAAATCACGCCCCTGCCCGGAGCCGGCCGCGTTAAAAATAGGCGGATGGCAATCGGGACGTGGATCACCATGTACCTGATGCAAGTTGAAGTATTTACCTTCCCAGTTAAACCTACCTTCGTGATCCCACAGCTTACGCACTACATCAAACCACTCTTGGGCGTAGCCATAGCGAGTTTCGTGATCGTTAGGTAAATCCAAGCCCAACGCATCGTATTCAGGCTTGTTCCAGCCCGCCACAATATTCAGCCCAACCCGGTTACCACTCATTTGTGCCATGGTGGCAATTTGTTTAGCCAACACGACAGGATGGTTCGCTACGGTATGTACCGTTGCAAATATATTGATGTTCTTGGTATGAGCCAGTAATGCCGTTGCCCACGTCACGGTTTCCAATACATAGCCATGAAAATCGGTTTCACCTCGGTAGCCCACCCAACGAGCGATAGGCAACATGAAATCAATGCCTGCATCGTCTAGCAACTGTGCCAGCTTGAGGTTGTTTTCCCATGTAGCCTGCCAGCGATCAGGCAACTTCGATACGGTCATGCCGCCACCACAATTACTGGCAAAGGTACCCAATAAAAAATGCTTACTTTGCAGCAAACTATTCTGACTCATGCTTGTCTCCTGTTAGCGATTTGCTTTATTTCTGTCTGAAATTCTAAGAATCAGGACTACAACTCGCTATCAAAAAACTGCAGCACTATCTAAAAAACACAGCAAATTTCGCTAGGGTAAACCAGTGGTAGGCAATGCGACAACCGCCCTGTCTGTACTACGTGAATACACCAATAGGTTAGACCTAAACTATTCATTACTATAATAATTTACTCATTACGGGTGGGGCTCATCATGCAGTGCGCTCTTGAACACCATAAGCAATTACGCTCTACAGACCCCGAGCAAGTGCAGTCGCACATTGCTCAGGTACTGTGCCCCCACCAACTGCATCTACGTAACCCTAAGCACCCGCTGAACACCGAACTTTATTATCGGCCTGGCACCCACTTAGGCTTTGGGCGTTTACGCTATGGCACAACCGTACATATTGCGCCCCAACCCTTACAAGACTTCTATTTGCTGCAACTGCCCGTGCATGGCAAAGAACAGCTACACCTACACAACCAGCATTTAGACTATGACCTAACCGTGGCTGCCATCATTAACCCCGAGCAAGAGTTTGCGATGCAGCACGCCGACACCACCAATAAGCTATTTGTGCGCATCAACCGGCACAGCTTAGAACAGTTTTTTCAGCAGCATTACCAGCGCCCCCTACAAGGTTTACTGCAATTCGCCCCGCTGCTTTCTTTGCAAAAAGAGGCTGGGTACAGTCTTTGGCATATGTTGCAGTGGCAGTTTTCTGAAGCTTCCGAGGGCGTTTTATTTGACCGCCTCGAAGCGCGGCAGCGTTTAGAAGAAACCTTTTTGGCTACCTTGCTGGACCTATGGCCACATAACCAGCCCTTGCAACTGACAGCCACTATCACCCCACATGCCATCAAGAAAGTCAAAGACTATGTAGCGCAGAATTTAAGTGCAGCGCTCACTATTAGCCAAATAGCCTCCGCCGCTGACATTAGCAGCAGTAGCCTATACAGTGGTTTCAAAAGCTTTGTAGGGCTTAGCCCCATGCAATATGTGAAGCAACAACGTTTGCAGCATATACATCAGCTATTGCTAGCGGCAGACCCTAAATCGGCAACCGTCACTGAACTGGCGCTGCAAACAGGGTTTTGTCATTTAGGGCAATTCTCTGCCGATTACCAACGGCAATTTGGCGTGCGCCCCTCGGTTACGTTGCAACAAAAGGGCAGCAAATAATCGCCCCACTCCAAGCCACCTACACCCATAGCAAGGCGTGGTATTGTCAGGCATCGCTGCAAATGTTCTATCGATCAAAAACACATACGACACGTCACCTTTCGCGCTTACTTTGGAACACGGAACTCACTTTATGCGTCCTCGTCTACTTGCTCTAACCGTTGCCGCCCTCACGCTCTTTGTTGCTTCAAATGTGGCAGTCGCCCAAGAGCGATCCAACGAATGCGGTGAACGAGCCGAAAGCATTCTACGAGCCCTCTACCCACAAGCGGAAAAAGTCTCGGACACAGATTTCTCAATAGAGGGTGCTACCGCCAGACTATCTACCGATAGCTATCTAGGCATGTCGCCCTACGCGATGGTATGCCGACAATGGCCAGCACAGCCCGAGCACCTCTTAGTAGCACTACCGCTACTGACCGATGAAGGCGATCACTATGCCACTGGCGATCTGGTCGTTGCCGTACTGCGCCATGACACCCTTAGCCCTGTCGCACAGTACCGTATTGATGGCCTTATAGACGATGACGCTATTAGTCTAAGCATGCTAGACATAGATACTGCGCCTTATAGATTGGTAGAAGGCCGCTTAGCCTTTGGGGTGCGCATGTCACACCGAGGCGCCTCGCGCGTAAACCCGTTTTACCAAACTGGCTTAGTGTTATTTAACTTAAAAGACACGACGCTACGCCCCCTACTACTTAACCTTGAAGTAGAACGCCACACGGGTGAATGGGATGGCATATGCAACGGCACCTTTTCTAGCCTAACCCGAACTTTAGCGGTGGGGAAACCCAATCAGCACAGAGGTGCCGATATTCTGATCACCACCAAAAGTAATAGCTCTGAAGCCAAGGCAGATGAAAATGGTGACTGCAATGAGGAAGAGGTAGAAAACACGACCAGCCGCAGCAAGTTGCAATACGACGGGCAACGTTATTCGGTGCCAGCAGGTATGCGGATGTGGGAGTAAGCCCGCGTACGGCGTGCTGCTAACGCACTACATCACAGACGTTAGCACTCTCTACGCACAAAAAAAGCGGGGAATGCCCCCGCTTTTTTATTCACTACAGTAGCCTGATATTACTGCGATTTTTGTTCGCGTACAGTTGCCACCGCAAACAGCGAAATTACCGCTGTCAATACGATGTACACCGCAACAGGTGTCCACGAGTTATCGTATTTATCCATCAACCATGTAGCGATCAGTGGTGCTGTACCACCCGCCAAAGCTGCGCCAATCTGGTAACCCAAAGTGATACCTGTGTAGCGCACACGTGTTGAGAAAATTTCCGAGAACATGGTACCCAATACGGCAGTAATAGGTGCCCAGATAATACCCAAGCCCACTACCGTTGCAATCAACAGCATAGTGGTGCTACCGCTATCCAGCATCATGAAGTACGGGAAGGCATACAGGCCCATTGCCGCTGCACCCAGCATAAACAAGCGTTTACGGCCTACGTAGTCAGAGCACAGACCCATCAACGGAATGCAGATAGTGGTTACCAAGGTAGCAATCGTTACGGCGTTCAGCACATCAAAGCGATTGAAATCCAACGCGCCTGTAGCGTAGCTCACTACGTAAGTAGAGAAGATGTAGAACGGAGCCGTTTCAACAATTTTGGCACCAATGGCGATCAACACTTCACGGCGGTGCGTGGTCAGTGTTTCCATAATAGGCATACGTGAGATATCACCGCTTTCTTTAGCTTTCTTGAAAGCTGGTGTTTCATCAATACCGTTACGAATCCACAAGCCCAAGAACACCAAACCAGCACTGGCGATAAATGGAACACGCCAGCCCCATTTCAAGAAGTCTTCATCGGGCAGCAAACTCATCAACGTCATGGCCAACGTAGCCAGCAACATACCGATGGTCACACCCATTTGCGGCACACTGCCATATAAACCTTTACGGTTTTTAGGCGCGTACTCATAGGCCAGCAACAGCGCACCGCCCCACTCACCACCAATCCCCAAACCTTGGATCAAGCGGAAAACGATCAACAAGATCGGTGCCAATATACCTATGTCATCATAGCCGGGCAGCAAGCCAATCATTACGGTTGCACCCCCCATCAATGACAGGGTGATTACCAGCGTACGTTTACGACCGATACGGTCACCGATGTGCGCAAAAATGAAACCACCCAATGGGCGAATAAAAAATGTGAGCGCAAAAGACAGGTATGCCAGCATCAACCCAACGACTGGGTCAACGGTAGGAAAGAACACTTTATTGAATACCAAACCAGCGGTGGTGGCATACAAGAAGTAGTCAAACCACTCAATGGAACTACCCGTTAAACTCGCGATAAGTACGCGTTTATGCGAAACCTTTGACGCTACTGTGGCCTCGTTTTGTTGACTCACTATGTCTCCTTGATCTGAATAAGCTTGTGTTTTTTAGAAGCTGCCCACTTCCTACAAGCCAGCCGTATGTTGTCACTGCATTATGCGCAGCAATAAAAACAACCGAGAGTATAATGAGGTTGCACCTTTTTCACTGATTGGGGTTTACCCTTTATCCCTACAGTGTTTAATTATTTTTCGTCTTCAGGTGCTTTAACTTTTTCAAAAAAACCTTGTCCACGCGTCATATTGGTGAAGGAGTTTTCGAACTCAGACACGTTTTCTACGGGTATGGCTAGGCGCCACACCACACCTTCGGCATCAAAGTCTTCGGTGACAACTTGCACGCCATGTTGTTCAAATCGGGAACGCACTAAGGCCATATCACTAAAGCTACAGGTGCAATCTATTTCGGCCAAGGCGATAATTTCGCGCTTCTCGGCCAGTCGCAAGCATTGCGCCGCGACACCCCCATAGGCTCGTACCAAACCGCCTGTGCCAAGCTTTACACCGCCAAACCAGCGAATCACTAGCACCACGACTTCGTCGCACTGCTGCCCTTCTATGGCCTGTAAAATGGGTTTCCCTGCTGTACCACCGGGCTCACCATCGTCGTTAAAACGGTAGTTATTGCCTATTTTGTAGGCCCAGCAGTTGTGTGTAGCATCCGGTACGCTATGCGCTTCTAAGAAACGCATAGCATCTTCTACTGTGTTAACAGGGGCTGCTATAGCCAAAAAACGGCTACGTTTGATGTCTTCCTCAAACTGATGCACCCCTGTCAAACTGCACAGCATAGTCACTCCGTTAGGAATCCAAACCGCGGTAGGTCAAGTAGTCGTCGTAGTTACCCACGAAGTCTTCGATCTTACCGTCTGGCATCACTTCCAGAATACGTTGTGCCACGCCACCCACGAACTCACGGTCATGAGAAACCACAATCAAGGTGCCGGGGTATTTTTCCAACGCCATTTGCAAGGACTCGATAGATTCCATATCCAAGTGGTTGGTAGGCTCATCCATCAACAATACGTTGTGTCTGCCTAGCATCAAGCGACCAAAACTTAAGCGGTTTTTCTCACCACCAGACAATACGTTGACCGACTTGTTGATTTCATCTGCCGAGAACAGCAAACGCCCAAGCACAGAACGCATGGCTTGATCGTCATCCCCCGCTTTACGGAACTCGCTCAACCAATCGAACAAGTTAGCGTCAGTATCAAACTGGTCCGATACGTCCTGCGCCATGTAACCGATGTCAGCGTTTTCAGACCACGTTAAGGTACCAGAATCTGCCGCCAAGTCTTGTGCCAACAGTCGCAGCAATGTGGTTTTACCCACGCCATTCGCGCCCACAATCGCAATACGCTCACCAGCCTCTACTGCCAAGTTCAAACGATTCACGATAGGACGGTCATACGATTTGCTGACCAGTTCGGTTTTCACTGCCAAACGGTGCAACGGTTTGGTTTGCTCAAAACGAATGTACGGGTTCTGACGTGAAGAAGGTTTCACTTCCACAGTGTCAGATTTAATCTTATCGATCTGCTTGATACGAGCAGTAGCCTGTCTGGCTTTAGATTTGTTCGCCGAGAATCGACGCACAAAGTCTTGCAAGTCAGTAATACGCTCTTTAGCTTTAGCATTGGCATTCAGTTGACGCTCACGTGCTTGGGTAGATGCCAGCATGTAATCATCGTAGTTACCTGGGTACACGCGCAGTTCGCCGTAATCCAAGTCAGCCATGTGCGTACACACCTGATTCAGGAAGTGACGGTCGTGACTGATGATAATCATGGTGCTTTGGTAGCTGTTCAGTACGTCTTCCAACCAACGAATAGTATGAATATCCAAGTTGTTGGTAGGTTCGTCTAGCAGCAGCACGTCAGGGTTGGAGAACAATGCCTGAGCCAACAACACACGCAGCTTCCAACCGGGTGCGATTTGTGACATCAACATCGTGTGTTGCTCGACGGGAATTTCCAAGCCTAGCAACAGTTCACCGGCACGTGACTCGGCCGTGTAACCATCAAACTCAGCAAACTGGATTTCCAGATCAGCCGCTTTTAAGTAGTCTTCTTCAGTGGCTTCAGGGTCGGCATAAATGGCATCACGCTCACTCATGACGCGCCACATTTCTGTGTGCCCCATCAAGACCACATCCAACACGCGTTGGTCTTCAAACGCAAACTGATCCTGACGCAGTTTACCCATACGCAGGCCCGGATCCAGCGTCACGTTACCGGAAGTGGCTTCCAAGTCACCGCCGATAATTTTCATGAACGTAGATTTGCCCGAACCGTTGGCACCAATCAAGCCGTAACGGTTACCGCCGCCGAACTTGACGTTCACATTTTCAAAAAGAGGTTTGGCACCAAATTGGATGGTGAGATTTGCAGTGGAGATCACGCTATTGTAATTCGCTAAAAACTAAAACCTTCAAGTGTAGCAAGGGCTGTGACAAAGCACAGCCCCACACACTCCCCGAACGAGTACACGTTTAGTCGTGAACGTGCTCGTCTATCAATAAGTACGCCATGTCGTCTTCCCATGCCACACCCACCTGCTTGCCTACTGGCAAGGTGGCTTTTACTTCAGTGTGGCCATAGGGTAAGCCGTTAATAATTGGCGTTTTAGTGTTGGCACGTAACCACTGAACCACGGCATCTAGATCAAAACCTCTATCGTCGTCGCTTAGTTTGTAGTGGCTAAAGTTACCCAACAAGATGGCATGCTGTTTATCCAACACGCCGGCATACAGCAACTGGCTTAGCATGCGTTCAATGCGATATGGGTGTTCACTCACATCTTCAATGAACAAAATGCCGTTTTCCACGTTAGGGAAATAAGGTGTGCCCATCAACGAGCACAACATGGCTAAATTCCCGCCCCATAACACACCACGTTCATCGACTGGATCTGAACCAAACGATTCAAAGCTCAACACCTCCAGTTCGTGACGCATGGTTTCTGCGAATAAATCGGCGGTTAAATCGTCTACTTCTTCGGCACCGAAATCAAAGGCAGCGCACGGGCCTGCATAGCTGATCGCACCTGTTTGCGCCAACAACGCCAAGTTAAAGGCCGTGAAATCACTGTGCCCCACATAACGTTTGCCGCTGTCAGCAATGGCTTTCCAGTTAATGTGCGGCAGCAATCGGGACATGCCGTAACCACCGCGACTGGCCAGAATAATGTTCTGCTCTACGTGTATAGAACGCTCAATGGCTGCCAAGCGTTGTTCATCCGTACCGGCGAAACGCTGGTGACGAGCCAAGGCGTCTTGGTCTAACACAGTTTCAAAACCCAGTGTTTTCAAGCATTGCGTGGCACGCTCTAACTGAACCGACTCTTTCACCGCACTAGAAGGTGAAATCACATATACCGCATCGTGTTCATGATGATGGTCACTGCAGGTACAAGAATGGTGATGATGCTGGCTCATGGTTTGGCTGACTCACACAAATTTAACTGAAACAAGATAGTGCACCCATCCAGCCTTCACAGGCAAGGCGCATCTATAAGCAGATTTAGACGTTTTCGCTATCTGTAGGACTTTCGCTGTCGCACGACTTACGTTGTGCTTTTTGTTGAGCGCGTCGCTCTTTAAAGAAACGGCGTAGCAAATCGGCTGCTTCGGTTTCTCGCAGACCTTGCTCAACAATGGTTTGATGATTCAACTGGGTATGCTGCTGCAAACACAACACGCTGCCACACGCTCCCGTTTTAGGGTCTGTAGCCGCAAATACCACGCGGCCTACTCGTGCATGCAACATTGCCCCCATACACATCACACAGGGCTCTAAGGTGACATATACGCTAGCACCTGGCAAACGGTAATTACCTACCTTACTCGCTGCTGCCCGCAATGCCACCACTTCGGCGTGTGCGGTGGGGTCTGGCGTGGTAATTGTACGATTATACCCTTCACCAATGATTTGCCCTTGTATATCTACAACGACAGCACCTACGGGCACCTCTCCGCACGCCCAAGCCTGCATAGCCAGCTCTAGCGCCCTATCCATATAGCGTTGCTCAGCTTCAGCTCCGAAGTTTTGCAGATCCACCCGTTTCCCACCTTACCTAATCAGCCAAATCCCCAATCACGACTTTGCTACTGCGTCGTATCGTGTGCGGGGCACGTATACTAGAGGCCATTCCCATTTTTGGTGTTCACCCTCATGTCACATACCATGAACACATCAGACCCTACTGTGATACAGATTGACGGTTTATCCAAGCGTTACGCCAATGGCTTTCAAGCGCTGGATAATGTCAGCCTAAACATACAACGAGGCGAAATTTTTGCCTTGCTAGGCCCAAACGGTGCCGGCAAAACCACCCTAATCAGCATTATATGCGGACTGGTAAACGCCAGTCACGGATCTGTGACCATTGACGGTTTTGACTACAAGCGACAATACCGTCAAGCGCGTTCACGCATAGGCTTAGTTCCTCAAGAGATTGGCGCTGAAAGCTTTGAAAATGTGTTGAACAGCGTGAGCTTTAGCCGTGGCCTATTTGGTAAAGCCCCCGACCCTGCTCTGGTAGAAAAAATACTCAAAAGCTTAAGCCTTTGGGAAAAACGCCTAAGCCCGCAAATTGCGTTATCGGGTGGCATGAAGCGCCGCGTGTTAATCGCCAAAGCACTTTCCCACGAACCCGCTATTTTATTCTTGGATGAGCCTACCGCTGGCGTAGACGTGAGCCTACGCCAAGACATGTGGGAACTGGTACGCCAACTACGTGATCAAGGCGTCACCATTATCTTGACTACCCACTATATTGAAGAAGCCGAAGAACTGGCTGACCGGGTTGGCATTATTCAAGGTGGCAAACTACTACTGGTAGAAAACAAACAGCAGTTAATGCAGAAATTTGGCGAGAAAACCATGCGCCTGCAACTGCAAAGCCCTATTACCGCCCTACCTGATGACCTAGCCGATTTAGGTTTGGTCTTAGCAGAAGACGGTATGGCTTTGCTGTACCACTACAAAACTGATGATGCCAACCTGAGTATTGCCAATATCCTCAAGGCCATAGAACTGCACCATATCCCTGTTCAGGATATAGACACACATCGCAGCTCATTAGAAGAAATCTTTGTCAGTCTCATGGAGAAACCGGCATGAATCTGCGTGCTTTATTCGCTATTTATAAGTTTGAAATGGCACGTACTAGGCGCACGTTGCTGCAAAGCATTATTGCTCCGGTCATTTCTACCGCACTGTATTTTGTGGTGTTTGGGGCCGCCATTGGCCCACGCATACACGAAGTACAAGGCGTGAGTTACGGCTCATTTATTGTGCCAGGTTTGGTGATGCTATCGGTACTGACGCATAGCGTATCCAATGCCTCATTCGGGATTTATTTCCCCCGATTCTCTCGCACCATTTATGAGATTCTGTCTGCACCTGTGTCTTACACAGAAATCACATTAGGCTTTGTAGGAGCAGCAGCAACTAAGTCTATTATTTTGGCCACCATCATTTTGATTACCGCCAAGATATTCGTGCCTTTTCATGTAGAACACCCATTTTGGATGGTTGCCTTCTTACTGCTCACCGCCATGACCTTCAGTCTATTGGGCTTTATTGTGGGTTTATGGGCAGATAACTTTGAAAAGCTGCAACTGGTACCTATGCTGATTATTACCCCACTTACGTTCTTAGGGGGTAGTTTCTATACCGTGGATATGCTGCCTAGCTTTTGGCAAAACGTCAGCCTACTGAATCCCGTACTGTATTTAGTGAGTGGATTCAGATGGAGCTTTTATGGTGTGGCCGATGTGAATGTGGCATTAAGCCTGGGCATGACCTGCTTATTCATGTTGTTGTGTGTCGCCGTCATTGCCCAGATTTTCCGTACTGGCTATAGATTACGCCCCTAAAGGCGCAACCCCCTTAATCACGGAAGTTTTCAAACTGCAACGGCAGCTCTACATCGCTTTGTTTTAGCAAAGCGATGGCCTGTTGCAGGTCGTCTCGCTTCTTGCCAGTCACACGCAGTTTTTCGCCTTGAATTTGGGCTTCCACTTTGATTTTGGCGGCTTTAATGGCTGCAATCAATTTTTTGGATGTGGGCTGGTCAATACCCTGTTTAACCGTAATCGCTTGCCGAGCTTCGGCTACGTTTTCCAACGGATCAGCCGTTTCCAAACAACGCACATCAATATTTCGTGCGGCAATACGTGCACGCAATATAGGCATCATTTGTGTTAGCTGGAAGGTGCTGGGCGCGTATTGTGTCACCACATATTCATCCAGTTCAAAACGAGCATTCGTGCCTTTGAAATCAAAACGGTTTACCAATTCACGGTTAGCCTGATCCACGGCGTTTTTCAGCTCTTGTTTGTCTACCTCTGAGACAACGTCAAAAGAAGGCATAGTGCAATCCAATAGAAGAAGTATTTATCATCCTTAAGTGTAACGCATTAGCCCGCTAGTCAAATAATGCTACAGTAGTACGTACCATGAATAAAAACCACAAGCATTCACATGTTATCGAGACTACGCCTTCTATTTGACAACTTCACCCTCATCCTTATAGCCGTCGTTGTACTAGCCAGCGTCTTCCCTGCTCATGGGCAAGGCGCTGTGTTTTTTGATTGGCTCACTAATGCCGCGATTGCACTGCTGTTTTTCATGCACGGCGCTAAGCTTTCCCGCGAAGCCATTATTGCGGGTGCCACCCACTGGCGCTTACACGCGGTGGTCTTTAGCTGCACTTTCCTGCTATTCCCGCTGATAGGCTGGGCGGCACAACCCCTTTTAGTGCCATTACTAGGTCTACAACTTGCGGCGGGGATACTGTACCTATGCGTGCTACCAGGTACAGTGCAATCAGCTATTGCCTTTACCTCTATAGCCAAAGGTAACGTACCTGCCGCCATATGTAGTTCATCGGCCTCTAGCATCATTGCCATTTTGCTGACGCCGCTACTGTTGAAACTGCTGCTAGAAACGGATGTTGAAATTGACATGACCGACACGGTAGTCAAAATCAGTTTGCAAATTCTGCTGCCGTTTGTGGTCGGTCATTTGATGCGTCCTTTCATTGGTCACTGGGTGACACGCAATCAGAATTGGCTCAAGAATATTGATCAAGGCTCTATTTTGCTGGTGGTGTACACCGCATTTAGCGCCTCGGTAGTCGGTGGTTTGTGGGCAGAAGTACACCCAATGTCGCTGGTTGCCCTAACTGTTGTGTGCTTGGTGCTATTGTTTGCAATTTTATATGCAACCCAATTGATAGCCAGACGCCTGAACTTTAACTTGGCCGATGAAATCACTATTGTGTTTTGCGCATCCAAGAAAAGTATGGCCACAGGTGTACCCATGGCACAAGTACTGTTCTCCGCCAGCATCATTGGCCCTATGCTGCTACCGCTGCTGATTTTCCACCAGTTGCAGTTAATGGCTTGCGCCGTAATGGCCAACCATTACGCGCTTCAGCATAAGAAGAAAGAAGAAGCGGCTGCTTAACGCAGCTGCTCTATATACTGCGTCAACGTCGCACGGGAGACTTCCCCCATACGGATGGCTTGTACGCTGCCATCACTGTTCACGAACAACGTTGTGGGAAGCCCCCTGCTGCGAGCAAAACGCGCCAGATCACCATCTTGATCTAACAGCACATGCTGCAAGTTCAGCTGCTGCCCTGACAAAAACCCATCCACCGTTTCCGCACGCTCTTGCTGGTTCGCATAGATAAATGTGAGCTGCGGATACTCGTTCTGCGCTTGTTCAAAGACGGGCATTTCACGTCTGCACGGTGGGCACCACGATGCCCATAAATTGATCACCATGGGTTGGCCACTAAAATTTTCTAGTGTCACAGTTTGCTCTGCAACCGAATCTGCCCACGGGTTTTGCAACTGAGTTTGCAAAGGCAGGGGTTGCGCATCTTTCTTATAAACGCCCAACCACAGGAATGTACTACCACCAACCACCACCGCCGTCATCAGACTTAAGACGAACGCCGTGCGCTGTAATCCTACACTTTTATAGCCTAGGTATAAGGCCATGGCAGCGGCAGCGATCAGTCCAGCAGCAACCGAAAAACCGCCATCCCGTATATCCAGCATACCTAACAGATTTGTTTGATATTGTTCCCAGTATTGGGCAACGAATACCACGCGCGCCACCACTAGCCCCGCTATGGCGGTCAGCCAGAGTCTCGATTCGACTTTGATGGTGTACTTTTTTTCAAGCAGCCATGCCAACGCCACTGCACAGAGCAGCGTCAACAAGACAATGAAAAGAGGAGTGCTTAATGCAAAGGGGCCAATTGTTATAGAGTTCATTTCCTGCTCACGTAAACCTTTAGTGCAACAGGGTCAGACCCCTATTAACCGTAAAGGTTGCATTGCTGCATAAAGGCTTGCATGCGCAGACTGGATTTCTCGCCAGGAGCCTGCTCTACGCCTGAGCTAACATCAACAGCAAAAGGACGTACCTGTTGAATGGCGGCGCCTACGTTCAGCGCATCTAAACCACCGGCTAAGATCACAGGGCGTGCCATAGGCTGTTGATGTACCTCATTTAGCAACGCTGTATCAAAGCGTACACCCGTACCACCGTAGGCTGGGCTGAAGCTATCAAATAACCAGCCACTGGCACTTTGGTAGTCTTTGCACTGCTCCCACACCGCACGAGCACTGTCGCTGTGTGGCCCCCCTACCCTGAATGCTTTCAGGTAGGGGTGGTCAAAGGACTCACAAAAGGCAACGCTTTCATCACCGTGGAATTGCAATAAGTTAGGGCGCACCGCTTTCAGAACATCTTTCACATAGCGCGGTTCTGGATTCACAAATAATGCGACCAGCGAAACAAAAGCTGGCACGTGACGACGCAGCGCCACTGCCTGCTCTAGGCTCACAAAACGCTTACTTGGCGGGTAGAACACAAAACCCAAGGCATCTGCCCCTTGTTCTACCGCAGCGGTGATATCTTCTGCACGGGTGAAACCGCACATTTTCACCCGTATTTTGCCCATACTCATTTGTTAAACCACTAGTTACTGAAATGCATTACCAGCATCGGAACCAAACGGGTCGCCGTAAGAGTCCGAGCCATAAACGTCGTCTACACCAAACTCGATAGTAGACTCATCGATCTTCACTTCACTGCCTTTATAGTGCGTGACAATACCTGGGAACACCAACACCACCACGATCATCGTGACTTGAATCATGATGAATGGCACAGAGCCCCAATAAATATCGCCTGTAGTCACTTTAGCAATACGCTGACCTGTCACCGTATCGGTGTAATCCTCTTTGGGTGCCACTGAACGCAAGAAGAACAACGCAAAACCAAATGGCGGGTGCATGAAGGACGTCTGCATATTCACGGCCAACAACACGCCAAACCAAATCAGGTCAATGCCCATCTTATCGGCAACCGGCCCCAAGAGCGGCACGATAATAAAGGCCAACTCAAAGAAGTCTAGGAAGAACGCCAGCAAGAAGGTGAACACGCTAACGAAGATCAGGAAGCCCCACTCACCGCCAGGCAGATCAATTAGCAAGCTTTCTACCCACAAGTCGCCGTTAATACCACGGAAGCTCAGAGTAAAGATGGTAGAACCTACCAAGATGAACACTACAAAGCAGGAAAGCTGTGTAGTCGCGGTCATTGCTTGCTTCAGTTGGGTCCACGACAAGCGTCGGCGAGAGACAGCCATCAAGATAGCGCCCACAGCCCCCATCGCCCCACCCTCTGTTGGTGTGGCTACACCAATAAAGATGGTACCCAGCACTAAGAAGATCAGGAACAGCGGCGGAATCATCACAAAAGTGACGCGCTCCGCTATTTGCGACAGCATGTTCAGTTTCAGCACGCGATTCAGAATCGCGATGATCCAAGCGGTAGCGCCCCACAGCATCATGATGATCACTACATGCTCATCAATAGGAATGCTAGGGTGTGTACTGAAATAGTGCATAGAGCCAAAGTGCGCAGCCAAAGCAGCCACAATGGTTAACACCAACAATGACTTCAACCCACGCGAACCATTAGGCTCTATGTAAACACGAGCCTCTTCTGGCAATGCAGGCACTTTGCTTGGTCGCACAAGGGCAACTATGACTACGTACAAAATGTAGGACAGTGCCAAGAGCAAACCTGGCAACATCGCGCCACGGTACATATCGCCGATCGAGCGACCCAACTGGTCAGCCAAAATAATCAGTACGATAGAAGGCGGAATAATCTGCGACAACGTACCCGAGGCTGCAATCACCCCTGTTGCTAATCGACGGTCATAGCCGTAGCGCAACATGATGGGTAGCGAGATCAAGCCCATGGAAATCACAGACGCAGAAATCACCCCGGTAGTAGCTGCCAACATGGCGCCTACCAGTACCACAGCAATGGCTAAACCACCGCGCAATGGGCCAAACAATTGGCCAATGGTGTCTAGCAAGTCTTCCGCCATACCCGAGCGCTCAAGGATCAGGCCCATCAAGGTGAAAAATGGCACAGCTAGTAAGGTGTCATTCGCCACAATACCGAAAATACGCTGCGGTAGCGCTTGGAACAGCGCTGGCTGCATCAAGTTCAGTTCAATCGCGAATAAACCGTACAACACGCCCGTTGCTGCTAGCGTAAACGCTACGGGGAAACCCAACAGCAAAAAGACAATCAAATTGACAAACATGATGGGTGCAATGTTTGCCACGACAAATTCCATCATGATCAATTCCTATTCTGTTTTTGTTGTAGTCGCTCAAGCTGGCGTCTGTCGTTTTCTTCGGCCACTTTGCGAATGTCTTCAGCAATTTCCAGCTCGGCCTCTGCCACTTTAGGCGCAGCCAGAGGATCCGCACACTTGCCAGCCAAAAAGCCGAACAAGCGAATCAGGCGCGACACCCCGGATAAAATCAATAGTGCAAAGCCTATGGGAATCAACAGTTTTACTGGCCAACGAATTAAACCACCCGTATTGGAGGATAACTCCATGGTTTCGTAAGACTGCCAGAAATAAGGGATCGCTAACCAGAACACCAAGATACATGCCGGCAACAAGAAGAACAGAATGCCAAATATTTCTATGTACACTTGTGTTTTGCGAGAGAAGCGCTGAGCCAGCACATCTACACGCACGTGTTCATTAAGCAAATAGGTATAGCCTGCCGCTAGCAAAAAGATAGCGCCAAACAAATACCATTGCAGCTCCAACCACGCATTGGAACTGACGCCAAACACTTTACGCACAATGGCGTTGCCCGCACTAACCAGTACCACCAGCAGTGTGAGCCAAGCAACCGATTTCCCCACCACCGTATTCAGGCGGTCGATCAGCTGCGATAGACGTAATAACAATGTCATAAAAATAATGATGGTGAATAAGCCAGAGTGGATCTCAAGCGGCTACACCCACCTCGTAATGATGATGAAAGTCCCTACCATTCACCACGATTAATCATGCGACACCTGGGTCTTCAGGCTCAGGTCGCGCTGGGATTATCCATGGCCCCAAATGCTGCTGGAACAACGTCAATGGATCCTGCATTGGCAGTTGTACCGCCTCTTCGTACTTTACGCCAGCTAGGTATAGCCCGTCTGGTGCAAACGTAGGAGGAGCATACTGCCGATCACGCCGCTCGATCAGAGTCGGTATGTCGGAAGCATCGAGGCGGCCATAGCCCGCGTAGAGCAAAGTTCCCATCAAATTACGAACCATATGATGGAGAAACGCATTGGCCACAAAACGGAATACGTAGAAACTGCCGGACTTTTGTATGTCGATGGCGTGTATCTCTCTTACCGGGCTTTTGGCCTGGCAATCCGTCGATCTAAAACTACTAAAATCATGAGTGCCCACAAAATGTTCTGCGGCACGACGCATGCGTTCAAGGTCCAATGGGCGAAATACCCAGCCTACTTTCCCATCAAGCAAGGGAGAGCGTACATTGGCTTCACGCAACACATAAAAATACGTACGTTGTCTGGCAGAAAAGCGCGCATGAAAAGTGTCATCCACCTCTTGCGCCCACTGCACAGAAATAGAGCTAGGTAAGAAGGCATTTAAACCACTTACCCACGCTTGAGCGGAGCGCTTTACAGGAGGATCCAGATGCACCACTTGGTTGAGCGCATGCACACCTCTATCCGTTCTGCCCGCACAGCAAACGGCAACCGGCTGCCCTACAAACTTCAATAATGCGTTTTCTAATTCCGACTGCACTGATGGCAGTACAGGTTGACGCTGCCATCCATACCATGCACTACCGTCATAGCAAATACCTAGTGCTACACGATTCATGAAGGCTTACGCTCCGAAGGCGTGGGCTCATCTGACGGTGGCACATCTAAATCTAGATTAATTTTTTCTAGCTTCTCACGCACCATTTCCGGTGTAACCGGAGCGGGAGAGTCAACTTCGGCGCGACTATTATTAGCGCGACGTAAAACCCAAACAGTAATAATGACAATCAATGCCAGCAGCGCTGACATCACAATGAGCAAATGCTCTTGAATCCAAGACAAAGTACTACCCGTATCAGTGGTTGTTGATGTGTTCTGTGCTGCCTGCCCTGCTGCATTGCCAGCGGCAGGCGCGGCGTCGTTTTTGTCTGCCCCACCACCAGCAGTGCTTAGCGCACTATGCTCTGCTTCCTGAGCGTCAGCTGTGCTTGATGTGCTACGTTGTGTTGCCTCTTCATTCGTAGTGCTTGATGATGCACTATGTTGTGCCTGCTTGCCATCGGTGTTATCAGGCATATCACGCTGTCCTGCTTCACCAGTAGCTGCTCCAGACTTCTGCGGTGCGACCGCAGCGGCCTCTTGTTCGCGCAACGCTGAAGAAAGCTGGCGTACATTTTCTTCTAATTGTTCTACATTCTCGCTGGCGTCACGCAATGCTTGTGCGGTAGCCACGCTTTGATCTTGTTTAACGCTATCTGCCCATGACTCAGTGCTGAGCGTTAAGGTGTCGCCCTTAGCTGGTAGCTCGGTAGGGGCAGCTACCTCTTGAGGGCGAGCATGACCCGTAGTGGCCTCTTCTGCCACTAACGCAGGCGACTTATGGTCAGCCAAACCACGTTTGTATTGAGCGTACCAATCTGCTTGCTCTGCAAACAGTTTACGGGCCTCAGTATCACTATAAGCTTGCAGTTGATCGGCTGTAGGCGCGTTAAGCGTACTACCTGCTCGCAGCAAGTTCATGTTGCCATGCTGAAACGCATCAGGATTGGCCGCTAACAGCGCCGCCATGTATTGGTAAGTACTGACGCCTTCTGGTGTACGCTTAGCCGCAATGCTGCTTAAGTTGTCACCTGTACGCACCTTGTAGCTATCTGTACTGCTTGAAGCAGCCGTTAGACTACGAGTACCGTAACTACTGCTAGTTGACGCTGCTGTACTAGGCAACTGTAAGGACTCAGCTACTTTAGCAGCATTAACCACACTCACTTGGTGGCGCTGCAAACCAGATGATGACTGGATATCCAATAAAACGTCGATGACTTTGGCATCTACCGCTTGTGGGCTATGCAAAATAATTTGCGACTTTCCCGGCTGCAGTTCGATCTGCCATCCCTCTAACGCAACGGGCGGGGTTAACCCCGCCTGCTGCCATTGTTCCCGATCAGGAAACTGTATGCTGAGCGTTTCGTCTGGCTTCCAATCTCGTAACGCCACACTTAACACCAGCGGCTGCGCCGGTTGCGATAAGAGGCGGGCCCTGCCCACCTCTACCGCATACACTGAATGCGAAGCCAAAGCCGTCATTGATGCCAATGCAAGAGAACTTACAGTACGCAACGATACACGGCTAGTGTTCATTTACAGTTCCCCTAAGGTGATCATCAGCATGCGGCGCAGCGGCTCTGCAGCACCCCACAACAATTGATCGCCTACGGTGAAAGCGCTGATGTACTCAGGACCCATACCCAGTTTGCGCACACGGCCAACTGGAATGTCCATCGTACCGGTCACAGCGATAGGAGTCAGTTGCTCCATAGTGGCTTGTTTTTCGTTTGGAATCAGTTTGGACCAGTCGCTAGTGTTAGCGATGATTTCATTGATTTCATCCAACGGTACGTCTTTGCGCAGCTTGATGGTCAGCGCTTGGCTGTGGCAACGCAATGCACCAATACGCACACATAGGCCGTCTACTACCACGTGATCTTGGCCCTGACGACCCAAAATCTTGTTGGTTTCTACGCCGCCTTTCCATTCTTCGCGGGACATACCATCACCCAGATCGGAATCGATCCAAGGAATCAGGCTACCGCCCAGCGGTACGCCAAACTGCACGCTGCTCAGGCTAGGATCTTTTTGCTTTTGCAAAATACCACGATCGATATCCAAAATGGCCGATGCAGGATCATCTAATTGCGCTTTAACGGCTGCGTTTAAGTCGCCGAACTGAGTCAGCAATTCGCGCATATGTTGTGCGCCGCCGCCAGAAGCTGCTTGGTAAGTCATGGAGGTCATCCACTCTACCAAGTTGTGTTTGAACAAACCACCCAAACCCATCAGCATGCAGCTAACTGTACAGTTACCGCCGATAAACTGCTTCACGCCTTTAGCCAGACCAGCGTCGATAACGTCGCGGTTTACTGGGTCAAGCACGATGATGGAGTTATCGTCCATACGCAATGAGCTGGCAGCGTCAATCCAAACGCCAGTCCAGCCAGCTGCGCGCAATTTGCCATACACCTCTTTGGTGTAGTCCCCACCTTGAGCCGTCACAATAATAGGCAGCTTTTTCAGACTGTCTATATCGTAGGCATTTTGCAAGGCGCCTGCGCCTTCTGCCCATTCCGGTGCTGCCCCACCAGCATTACTGGTAGAGAAAAATACCGGCTCAAATCGTGAGAAATCGTTCTCTTCGCGCATGCGTTGCATGAGGACCGAGCCCACCATGCCACGCCAACCGACTAGGCCTACCGCTTGTTTCATGAATAATCACCTAAAAACCAAATTAACCCAATGCCTTAAGCACGGCATCCCCCATTTCGCGTGTACCCACCAACTGAGTACCCGCTTCATAGATATCTGCTGTGCGTAACCCTTGCTCTAACACCTGGCGCACTGCTTTTTCTACCCGTACTGCCTGAGCATTTTCATTCAGTGAGTAGCGCAGCAACATCGCTGCAGACAAAATGGTTGCCAAGGGGTTGGCTTTGTTCTGACCAGCGATGTCAGGAGCGGAGCCATGGCTAGGCTCATACAGACCTTGCTGCGACGCGTTCAAGGATGCAGAAGGCAACATGCCGATGGAACCCGTCAACATCGCTGCCTCGTCTGATAGTATGTCACCAAAAAGATTACCCGTCACGATTACGTCGAATTCTTTTGGCGCACGAACCAGTTGCATGGCCGCATTGTCTACATACATGTGGCTCAATGCAACATCCGGGTACTCTTTCGCTACGTCAATCATGATGTCACGCCAGAATTGCGAGGTTTCTAGCACGTTGGCTTTGTCTACGCTACACAGCTTGCCTTGGCGTTTTTGTGCAGCCTGGAATGCCACATGTGCAATACGGCGCACTTCACTTTCAGCATAGTGCATAGTGTCAAAACCTTGACGCTCACCGGCAAAGTTGCCTTCGCTCACGGTACGCACACCACGAGGCTGACCAAAGTAAATATCGCCTGTCAGTTCACGGATAATCAGGATATCTAAACCCGACACGATTTCTGGCTTCAACGACGATGCATTTGCCAATTGTGGGTACAAAATCGCAGGACGCAAGTTCGCAAACAAACCCAGGGCTTTACGCAAACCCAAAATCGCTTGTTCTGGACGCAGTTCACGTGCCAAGGAGTCGTATTTCCAATCGCCTACCGCACCAAACAGTACCGCTGCGGATGATTTAGCCAACTCTAATGTTGCTGGCGGCAAAGGATGGCCGTGCAAGTCATACGCTGCACCACCAACGGGTGCATGATGCAATTCCAGATCCAAGCCTAAAGCGGTTAGAACGCGCGCGGCCTGTTCCGTAATTTCGGTACCAATGCCATCACCGGGTAATACTGCGATTTTTGTAGACATACGTTTTCCTGTGGTGTTGTAACGAACCGTGCGGTGCTCACACTATGTTCTGTGTGTGGCTTGCCACTGATCCAGACAAGCCACACGGCCGCTAGGCGGCCGCGTGTTAAGAGTTAAGCAGATGGATTACCCACCAACCAAGGGTGCTGCGCCAAACGCTGGGCTTCAAACGCCTTGATGGTTTCTGCTTTTTGCAAAGTCTGGCCGATTTCATCTAATCCTTTGAGCAAACTCTGTTTGCGGAAGGCATCGATCTCAAAGCCATACTCTTGGCCATCTTCAGCAATGACTTTCTGGCGTTCCAGGTCAATGCTCAGTTGATAGCCTTCTTTAGCCTGCACAGCATCAAACAGCTTAGCGACTACATCCTCAGGCAGGATGATGGGCAGCAAACCATTTTTGAAGCTGTTATTAAAGAAAATATCGGCAAACGATGGTGCAATAATGGCTCTAAAACCGTACTGCAACAACGCCCATGGCGCGTGCTCACGACTAGAACCGCAACCAAAGTTTTTACGTGCCAACAAGATAGAAGCACCTTGGTAGCGCGGCTGGTTCAGCACGAACTCTGGGTTCAGAGGACGTTTGCTGTTATCCATACCTGGCTCACCGTGATCCAGATAGCGCAGCTCGTCAAACAAGTTAGGGCCGAAGCCAGTACGTTTGATGGACTTCAAAAACTGTTTAGGGATGATCAAGTCGGTGTCCACGTTTTCGCGGTCCAACGGAGCCACCATTCCTTTGTGAGTAGTAAAAGCTTGCATGATTAGTGCTCCTGACTCAATTGACGTACATCGGCAAAGCTACCTACTACAGCGGCAGCAGCAGCCATGGCTGGGCTGACCAAGTGTGTGCGTCCACCCTGCCCCTGACGACCTTCAAAATTTCGGTTGGATGTGGAAGCACAACGTTCACCCGGCTCCAAACGGTCGGCGTTCATCGCCAAACACATAGAACAACCAGGCTCACGCCATTCGAAACCAGCTTCAACAAAGATTTTGTCCAAACCTTCTTTTTCGGCTTGCTGTTTCACCAAACCAGAACCTGGTACCACGATAGCCTGTTTAACGTTTTTCGCTACCTTACGGCCTCGTGCAACTTCAGCAGCAGCACGCAAGTCTTCGATACGTGCGTTGGTACAGGAACCAATAAACACTTTATCAATAGCAATGCTAGTCAATGGCTGGTTGGCTTCCAAACCCATGTACTGCAACGCGCGGATAATACCTTCGCGGCGTACTGGGTCTTTTTCATTCTGTGGATCAGGCACATTGGCATCCACTGGCAACACCATTTCTGGCGATGTACCCCATGTCAATTGAGGCTTGATATCTGCAGCATCAATGCGAACCACCGCATCAAATTGCGCGCCATCATCGCTTTTCAATGTATTCCAGTACTCAACCGCTTGATCCCACTGCGCACCTTTAGGGGAGTAAGGACGGCCACGGAAGTACTCAACGGTTTTATCGTCCACCGCTACCATGCCCGAACGTGCACCAGCCTCAATAGCCATGTTGCACACAGTCATACGGCCTTCCATGCTCAGCGCTTGTACGGCTGAACCACCGAATTCGATGGCATAGCCTGTACCGCCGGCAGTACCAATCACACCAATAACGTGCAAGATCAAGTCTTTAGCCGTACAGCCTGCTGGCAAGTCACCGTTTACCTCTACCAACATGCTCTTGCTTTTCTTCATCAGCAAGGTTTGGGTAGCCAGCACGTGTTCAACTTCAGAAGTACCGATACCGAAGGCCAACGCCCCCATCGCACCGTGCGTACTGGTGTGGGAGTCACCGCACACAATGGTCATGCCCGGCAACGTAGCACCTTGCTCTGGGCCGATGATGTGTACGATACCCTGACGCTGGTCGTCCATATCGAACAGGGTCACGCCAAATTTCTGGCAGTTCTCTTCCAGCGTGTCTACCTGCAACTTGGAGATAGGATCAGCAATACCTGCTGCACGTGACGTAGTAGGAACGTTGTGGTCTGCTACGGCAAGGTTGGCACTGATACGCCAAGGCTTACGGCCAGCCAGCTCCAGCCCTTCAAAGGCTTGGGGGCTAGTCACTTCATGCAGTAACTGGCGGTCGATATAGAGCAAACAGGTGCCATCGTCTTCACGGTGCACCACGTGGCTGTCAAACAGCTTGTCGTATAAAGTTTTTGCCATAACAGACTCTCAATCAATCAGAACAAGCGAAACGCTGTTATTTCGCGATGGATTCATTATGCCCGTCTCTAAAACCAGCACAAGACCATTAGTTATACTAGTATTGGGAGTACCACCCTTCCTCCCAAAAAACACAAAGCGGGTTCTGAGACTCGCCCAAAACCCGCTGTAGTCGGTAATGCATCGCCCTACTGTTTTTTAGTTTCCAAATACAAAGGCATTACCAATTCTGCTGCAACACGCAGCTCATCAATACGGCTTTGTGGCGACGGGTGAGTAGACAAGAGATCTGACTCATTGCCGTTTCTACCCGACATACTGATCATTTTTTCCCAGAAGCTAATGGCTGCTCTGGGGTCGTACCCTGCACGCGCTGCAAGCTCTACGCCAATTAAGTCGGCCTCGGCCTCATGCGTACGGCTGTTTGGCAAATGGAACATGACGTCTGTTAACGAGCCGCCCAAATCACCCACTGCCTGCGACCCTACCACTGCTGACAAAATCGCCAAGCCAATACTGGTGCCCATCTTATGAGACATTTGCTCACGAGAGTGTTCACGCAGAGCATGGGCAATTTCATGCCCCATCACAGCAGCAAGTTCGTCGTCAGTGGCTTTGAGCCTCTCTATCAAGCCGGTATACACCGCCATTTTTCCACCAGGCATACACCACGCGTTAAGCTCATCAGACTTCAGTACGTTGACCTGCCAATCCCACTGCAAGGCATCTGGCCTAAACACTGGTACTTGATTGATAATCTTGGCGGAAATTTCTCGCACACGACGAACCTGTTCCGCATTGGGGGATAATGCCCCCTGTGCTTGAGCTTGCGCTAGCGTTTCGTTGTAGTTCTGCGCAGCCGCTAAATTCAGCTCCTGTTCGGGAACAAAACTGGACATAAACTGCTTACGTTGTATGCCGACAACGCCGCTGGCAGTAGTATCTACTGCAGCACAACCCGTAAGAATGATCGTGGCACTTGCCGCCACGATAATACATGCCTTACGCCATAGCCCAAACAGGTTCATACGCAGTAATCCTTACCACTGCCCACACTGTGCTCGTTGGCGCAACGCTTGATCCATCAACACGATGGCCAATAGCGCTTCAGCAATAGGTGTGGCACGTATACCCACACAAGGGTCATGACGCCCCAATGTTTGCACTTCTACAGCTTCACCTTGCTGCGTAATGGAGGGGCGCTTGATACGAATGCTGGAGGTAGGTTTAATCGCCAGCGACACGCGAATGTCTTGGCCGGAAGAAATACCACCCAAAATACCACCTGCGTGATTCGAGGCAAAACCGTCAGGCAAAATAGCATCGCCGTGCTCAGAACCACGTTGCGACACACTTTCAAAGCCATCCCCGATCTCTACGCCTTTCACTGCATTCAGCCCCATCATCGCATAAGCAATGTCGGCGTCCAGACGACCATAAATAGGCTCACCCAAACCGGCTGGCACACCCTCGGCGATCACCTCAATACGTGCACCTATAGAATCGCCTTCTTTACGCAGCGCATCCATAAAGGCTTCCAGTTCAGGAACCACAGCAGCATCAGCCGCATAGAACGGGTTATTAGGCACATCATCCCAGCTTTTGAATGGGATCACGATAGGGCCTAGTTGACTCATGTAACCACGAATCACTGTCTTGAACTCGGCCGCCAACCATTTCTTGGCAATCGCACCGGCTGCAACAGTAGGCGCTGTCAAACGCGCAGAAGAACGACCACCACCACGAGGATCACGGTGCTGGTACTTGCGCCAGTAGGTGTAATCAGCGTGACCTGGGCGGAAAGTTTCCAACAAGTTACCGTAATCTTTACTACGCTGATCGGTATTGCGAATCAACAAAGCTATAGGCGCACCGGTAGTTTTACCTTCGTACACACCAGACAAAATCTCAACCTGATCGGCTTCTTGACGCTGCGTAACGTGGCGCGATGTGCCAGGTCTACGGCGGTCTAGTTCTAGCTGAATATCTTCAACACTCAGTTCTAATCCGGGTGGACAGCCATCTACCACAGCACCAATGGCTGGGCCGTGAGACTCCCCAAAATTCGTTACACGAAATAAGCTACCTAAAGTATTTGCAGACATAAACAGTTCGGTTTATAGGCCAATCGAAAGCAGAATTATGGCATTAAAGCCCGGAGCATGCACCGAGTACAAGCTAGGATGAGCAACTCAGGGCTATAGATTGCGCCTCTGGTGGCGGCACTTCAGCGTACTGTTCATAGCCAGAACGCTCCTCAAACGGATTGCTGAGCACCGTAAACAAATCAGACAGTACTGACGCATCACCCTTTTCTGCGGCGGCAATCGCTTGTTGTGCCAAGTAGTTACGCAACACATACAGCGGATTGGCCGCATTCATGGATTGCTGACGCTGTGCGGTGGTTTGTTGATCAGCCTCTAGACGCACACGGTATCTCTCTACCCATGCACGCGCCTGATCTTGATCATGAAAACATTGCAAGAAAGCCTCAGGGTGTTTTTCTGCCCACGCCAACGCGCGGAAGCTCAAACTAAAGTCTGCTTGGTCTCTGTGCAGTAGGCGCCACCAATCATCAATCAATTGCGTATCGCCCTCCAACCACTCTTGCCACCCCATTTTGCGACACAGATTTTCTCTGTATCGCTCTAAGAACCACCCTTCGTACTGTTGCAATACTGGGTTCAGTGTTTCGGGTGTCGCCCCTAAGGTAGTCATGGCACTAGCTAATCTATAAAGATTCCAATGCCCAACCGAAGGCTGCTGATTCCATGCATATCGCCCCTGTTGATCGGTTGTATTACAGATATGGTTAGCCTGAAAAGCATCCATAAAGCCAAAGGGGCCAAAGTCTAACGTTAGCCCCAAAATGGACATGTTGTCGGTATTCATCACACCATGACAAAAACCCACGGTTAACCAGTCTGCCATCAGGTAAGCGGTACGTTGGGTCACTTCTGTTAGCAGCAAACGGGCTAGCTCGGCATGATCCTCACTGTTTTTGTACAGTGCAGGATAAAAATTTTGCACTACATAGTGCAGCAATGCCTGCATCTCTTCAGGGTGCCCTAACCAGTGCTCAAAAGAACCAAACCGCACAAAACTAGGGGCAACGCGCGTCACGATGGCGGCGCGCTCTACCGTTTCGCGGTACACCGGCACAGGTGAGGTCACAATTGCCAAGGCTTCAGTCGTTGGAATGCTCAAACCTTTCATCGCCACGCTGGCCAAATACTCTCGCACCGACGAACGTATGACCGCTCTGCCATCCCCCATGCGGGAATATGGTGTCAGCCCTGAGCCTTTAAGCTGCAACTCTTGTGTGCCCTGAGGCCCATCAATTGCACCCAGCAAATGCGCACGTCCATCCCCTAACTGCCCGGCCCACACGCCGAACTGATGCCCGCTGTATACGGCGGCTAAGCTTTTTCCACCGGGTAATGGCGCATTACCCGACAACACAGCCAACATCTCAGGAGAATGCAGCAGCGCCTGACTCAAGCCCAAACGCTGAGCTAAATCGTCATTAGCATGCAGCAGTTGTGCATCACGTAAGCCTGAGGGCTGTAATAACGTGTAGAACGTTTCTGGCAACGACGATGCAAAACCATTGCTAACGCGCAAATCATCTAGAGTAGAGGCCAACACCGACATGATTACTGCTCCTTGGCCGCTACAGCAGCCACTTGTTTCGCACGTGCTTTGGCCGCTTTTTTAGCAGGACGCAAATAGAAAATGGCACAAAAGTAAAACACCAACGACAAGATAATTTCAGCAATCGCGCAGTACACCGATGCAGGATTCGGATCAGACCATGCACGTACACAGCCTTCCATGAAGTACAGCAGAATCAACATAGAAGACCACTGCAAGGTATAGATTTTCCCGTGCAAAATACCGGGTAAAGGCAAAATTAACGGCAACACCTTCAGTGCCATATACGAGCCACCGGGGCGCAATGGCGCCAGCCACATCTCCCATGCTATGCAAAGGACGATCAGGCCTATTAACGATGCAGCGGCAACACGATGTAAAACGGGATTCAATTGAGCATTCATACTGGTATTATCGCCTAAGGCGGGTTAAAACCCTATACCATTGCACGCAGTCAGCTGGATGATTTTTTACCATGACCAACCAACCGTCCCCTTCTATTGATGCTTTGGCACAGAAGGCGAAAACGCCACCCGCTTCTGGCCAACCTCAACGTAAAAAACGCGAACTGGCGGCGGTCATGCTGCGGTGCATAGCCCAGCGACGCTTAACACAAGTCGCTTCCAGCCTCACTTACACCACCATTCTGGCAGCAGTACCGCTGCTAGCTGTAGTACTGTCTCTGTTCACAGCCTTCCCTCTTTTTTCTGATTTTCGTGAAGCATTAGAAAACTTCTTCACTACGAATCTGATGCCTGAGGCCGTGTCTGACACGATCATGTCCTACCTAAATCAGTTTGCTGCTAAGGCCTCTAGCCTCACAGCCATTGGTAGCTTGTTTTTGATTATTACGTCCATCATGTTGATTTCTACCATTGATGGCACGTTAAACGATATTTGGCAGGTTAATACTCAACGCCCTCTTGCACAGCGCTTGTTGGTGTACTGGGCATTGCTGTCGTTAGGCCCCATATTGGGTGGTGCTAGTCTGTGGGCGACGACTATGCTTGCCCGTGAATCCATGGGCTATATCAGTAGTTTTGGGATTGTGATTTCCTTACTGCTGTCTGCGCTGCCTTTTTTACTGACGGTACTGAGCTTTACGGCACTTTTTACCTTCGTACCCAACTGCCATGTGCGCTGGCGTGACGCTTTTGTAGGCGGTGTGCTCGTTGCTTTCTTCCTTGAACTACTGAAAGCCGGCTTTGCGTTTTACCTGACTAAATTCCCCACTTACACCTTAATTTATGGTGCCTTTGCCACCATCCCTATTTTCTTGCTCTGGGTGTATTTGTCGTGGTTAGTGGTGCTGCTAGGCGCCTCGTTTGCCGCTATTCTTCCCGATATACGTAGGCACCGTGATCCTAACGAAAAACACTATTTAGGTGAGTCATTCCTACATGCACTCAGTATGTTGCACAGCCTGTGGCTGCAGCGAGGCCACACTCCCGTAGGCTTGCCAGTGGAGCAATTAAGCGACACTTTGACTCACGATGCCCACGAACTGACACGTACGCTACTTACGCTTAAAAAGCTGGGATATGTCGCTAACACCCAAGAAAATAACCGTGAACGCTGGGTTTTAGCCTGCGATCCAGCCCAAACTGACCTTGCCGCGCTGGTTGACACCTTCCTATTAAATAGGGCTCAACCCAGCACTGAAGTGGGCAATGGTGTAGCCTTAATAATGAATGCCACCTTGGCTAATCCTCATCTGCGTCTACAGCAGTTGTTTGAACAGCCTGGGTTGCTGGAAGATATATCTGAATCCATACAAAAAAAATTAAGCACGTCACTTAATGCAGCACAGGAGCCCTCGTATGCTTAAAGTTAGTGAAATTTTACGAGTCAAAGGGGATATTCTCTACACCGCGACTCCTGACATGGCGATTGATACCGCAATTCAAATCATGAGCGAACAAGACATCGGTTCACTGGTGATTATGGAACACGGTCAATTGGCCGGGATGCTCACGTTCAGGGAAATCATTCGCTATTTGCACAAAGCCCAACACGGTACTACAGCTACTACGGTGCGCGCCATTATGGATGACGCACCAGTAAGCGTGACACCCAACACCAGTGCTGACGAAGTACAGCGCCTGATGCTGGACAATCACGCACGCTACATACCCGTCATGGATGGTCCCACCTTGCAAGGTGTGATCTCGTTCTACGATATGTCTAAAGCCATCGTGAAGGCTCAGCAGTTTGAGAACACTATGCTGAAAGCTTACATTCGCGACTGGCCATCAGACCAAGGCAACTCAGCTGCCTAATCGTTGCGTTACGCTGCAGGCTCGTTTTGACGAGCTTGCAGTGCTTCCCACGCTGCCAGTAATACTTCTGGCTCATTCTTATTCATAATCGTTGCGTCAGATAAGGTTCTGCGCCACTGACGCGCACCTGGCAAACCATGTGGCCAGCCCAACATCGCACGCGTTGCCATACGTATATTCAGATCTTGCGCCACTAATGCCTGCGCATAACCGTACATACGCTGCACGATTTCAGCACCTTCCATATATGTATCTTCTGGCCATAAATGTTGGCTGATCTCGCGCAACACCGCAGGCGTATGCCATGCTGCTCTGCCCAACATCACCCCATCAAAGCCAGCCAGCTCGTCTAACGATTGCTGCGTCGTTGCCAAGCCACCGTTCAACACAAATGTCGCATCAGGGAAGTCTTTAGTAAGTTGACGCGCATAGTCATAACGCAACGGTGGAATCTCCCGGTTTTCTTTGGGTGATAAGCCTTTAAGCACCGCATTACGTGCATGCACTACAAACACACGCACACCTGCTTCATACAAAACACCGACGAAGTTCTGTGCAAAGCTATAGTCTTGTTCGTAATCTAATCCTAAACGATGCTTGACCGTGACTGGCACACTCACCACATCCTGCATAGCTTTCACACAGTCTGCCACCAAATTAGGCTCGGCCATCAAACACGCGCCAAACGCCCCTTTCTGCACACGCTCGGAAGGACAACCGCAATTTAGGTTGATCTCGTCGTAACCCCATTGCTCCCCTAGCTTGGCGCTATGGGCTAATGCAGCAGGTTCACTACCCCCTAACTGCAGGGCCACAGGATGCTCACTCGCATCGTAATCCAGCAAACGCGGCACATCACCATACTGCAATGCGCCTGTGGTGATCATTTCGGTGTACAGCCTTGCACGCGGCGCCAACATTCTATGAAAGAAACGGCAATGCTTATCCGTTACATCAATCATAGGGGCTACGCAAAGCGTCCAATCTGCTTTGTTCGTAGACGCCGTATTGGCTATAACGTTTGAAAGTCCTGACACACACTCACCTGCTAAAAATGGGGCAAAAACAGCATTTTACGCCAGAACACGCAGGCATTTTTCTCTTTGCCCTGCGATAGCAACGGCTAAGCGCTAATAAATGTAGGTAACTCGCGCTTAGGCTATTCACTACAAGCCCTCAAACAGGTTAAAGTAAAGGGTTAAGTCTTGCGCCATACCATCGCGCTATCCCAACTTTTTTGCATTATTCATACTATGGCTGTTTTTACTACTGTTTCTGAAAGTGACGCTCAGCAGTTGCTTAGCTCATACGACTTAGGCGACTTGGTCAATCTGCGCGGTATTTCAGCAGGCATAGAAAACACCAACTATTTTCTAACCACGACTCGTGACGAGTATGTGCTCACTCTGTTTGAAGTGCTAACTGCTGAACAGTTACCTTTTTACATTGAGTTAATGCACCACTTGGCTGAGCGCAACATTCCTGTACCTAAGCCTCAGGCACTGAAAAATGGTAAGTTACTCACCAGCTTGAATGGCAAGCCTACCGCTATTGTTAGTCTGCTACCTGGTCGTTACGAACCTGACCCAAGCCCTGCGCACTGCACTCTGGCGGGTGACACCTTGGCTAAAGCACACTTGGCTGCTCAAGACTTCGAGATTTACCAACCAAACCTGCGCGGCTTGGCGTGGTGGCAAAAAACAGTGCCTTCCATTTTGGAATTCTTGGATGACAGCCAACGCGAACTGTTGCTAACGGTGTTGTCCGAACAAGAAGCCTTTGCGCAAACCGACACCTACAAAAGTTTGCCATCTGGCCCAGCACACTGTGACTTGTTCCGCGATAACGTGCTATTTAGTGGCACACCAGAAGCCCCACAAATGGGTGGTTTCATCGACTTCTACTTTGCCGGCTGCGATACATGGCTGTTTGACGTAGCAGTTAGCGTTAACGACTGGTGTATCAACCGCGAAGATGGTAGTTTTGACGATGCGAAGCTGCAGGCTTGGTTGCAAGCCTACAATGCGGTTCGCCCCTTCACTGATGCTGAACAACAAGCATGGCCGTACATGCTGCAAGCGGCTGCCCTGCGCTTCTGGATTTCCCGCCTGTATGATTACTTCCGTCCACGCGAAGCCGAAACCCTTAAACCGCATGATCCCCGTCATTTTGAACGCGTGCTGCGTAATCGTCGTGACACCAGCACTCCTCAACTCGTAGATTAAGAGACATTGTATGCAAGCTGTTTCCCTGCCCTTTCTCTATGGTTGGCTTTGGGTTAGAGAAGGTTACCGCCTTTTCATGCGTCAACCTATGGCCATGCTGTTCTGGAGCTTGGTCACCAACTTGCTAATCCATCTAAGCTATTTGCTGCCGTTATTAGGCCAGATCGCTTTGCTGGTAGCCTCCCCTGCACTGACCTTCATCGTACTAAACGCCAGCCACAACATTGCTAAAGGCCAGCAAATGCAGCTAGGCATGTGGACGGCACCACTACGCCCTGCTAACGTGCGCAACCCATTAATCAAGCTGGGCGCACTCTACATGCTGGCCTGTTTAGCTGCAGGGTTACTAGCAACCATTCCATTCGTAGACAGCATCATGAGCGTGATGCCTGCACCAGGCACTCCTGTAGATGAAGCTGCACTCATGCGTGCCTTACGTGCGCCCATGTTTGCCCTAATGGCTATCTACGTACTGGTGTCCGCTCTGTTCTGGCATGCCCCCGCCCTCATCGGTTGGCACAACATTGCCATCAAACAAGCACTGTTCTATTCCATGGTGGCTTGCTGGCGTAACAAGTTTCCATTCATTTTGTACGGCTTGTGTTGGTTAGCGCTGTACTTCTTGATGCAGCAACTGGATTTAATCTTGTTATCTTCTGGCCTAGCCCCTAGCCTACAACAGCTGATTTTGACACCGCTTAGCTTGGTCATTTTGGCGATTCTGTATGGTAGCTTCTACCCTATTTACCTGACAGTATTTGGCCCTAGTGCGATGGCATTAAATGCAGCCTCGCACCAAGACCCTGATCTGTAAATTCTATAGCAGCCAAGCATCACGCTGGCTGTTAACGCCTCTGCGCACACCTACGCCAACTCCCTAGCTCTTGCTCCAAGACTGATTGGCGTAGTTGCAGCACCCACACAGGCACCTCGAGCACCTCTACCGCCTGCCTACAACCGTATATACGGTTCGGCTGCATCAGCAACGGCCCCTTGAGTATTTCACCTTTACTTCCCAAGAAAAGCACTGCATGTGCGCTGTACAGTCTCAGGGTATGCACGAATCGGCAACGCTTAAAATATAAGACGGTATGAGCCCTTTCCGACATCGCTATACGATGCATACCAAAGAGCCTTGCCTGAAAACTTTGCATACTCCAAACATGGTGTACATTCTGTGATACGGGCGATATAGGCATACGACGTCACCTTAAAACAAGCTTTGCATCATCTGCATCACCAACGGGAAGGCAATCACCAAGAAGGTGCAGGGCAAGATACAACTTACTACTGGGAAGAGCATTTTCACTGGCGCTTCTAAAGCTTGTTTTTCTGCTCGTAAAAAACGCTCTTGCCTATATTGATCCGCTTGCGCACGTAATACAGTGCTTAGTGACAAACCCATTTTCACAGCATTGTCTAAGTTAGCGGAAAGCACTGACATCTCAACTAAACCGCTATCCAGCACAAGGCGCTCAAAGCTTTGCTCTCTACTCATGCCGGAACGCATTCTAAATAAGGCTTGCTGTAGTAGCCGTTGCAAATCCCCTGATGGCAAACTTTCAGCAGCAGTTTGCAAAGCCAACATCACACCGGCACCAGACTCTACCGACAACGCCAATACGTCCAGAAAGAACGGGTACTGGCAACGCTGCGCATGCAATCGGCTTTGGCGTTCTTGGTAGCGTTTCCACCAAGGCAATAGCAAGGTGACTCCCCCAGCCACTGCCGCCATATTAAGGTTCATTTCTTCGCCGTAGACAGCACTGAGTATCAACACAATGAACGCAACGGCTAACGCCTGCAACAACAATCGCCCCAGCACCATATAGACCTCGGCATGCTGCTCAATGCCTAGCCATAGCGGTAATCGGTGACGCCATCGCCACGGCAATAACACCCACAGTCTGCGACCTAGCGCACTATGCAACCACACCAACCACTGATGCCATTCACGATCTTGCACTTGCTCTGGTAGTTGCCGCCATCTAGTACGTAGCCAACTTCCTATACCCAGTAGACTAGTCATCGTCGTGATGGCCACCACAGCAAAGCTAATATATCCCCAAAGACCTTGCATACCTACACCCTGATCTGAGCAATCTTACGCATCATATGCAGCCCAACACTCTCTAATATCACGATCAAAGCAGCTACTCCCCACCCTATGGGCTCAGACCAAAAACTCTGCATTAACTCGGGCTGCATCCAACTCAGTGCCGCCGCAATCAAAAGCGGAATCGCGGCCATCACCCATGCTTGCAACGATGCTTGTGCCGTCAGCGTTTTGACCTTTTCCTCTAGATACAAGCGCATACGCAAACTATGCGCCAACCGCTCCAACACATCACTGATACGCCCGCCACAACGCTGAGAAACCTCTAGGCTTGCTGCCAATAACTGTGTACCTTCGTGTGGGATACGGTTGGATAAATTCATCACTGCTTGTTCCAGCCCTATGCCTAATCGTAGTTCACGCAAGCAAAGCTCCAGCTCAGCACGTAGTGGCGACTTGCTCTGTATCGCCAACTGCTGAAATGCTACTTGCAACCCCAAGCCTGCTCGCGAGGCTGCTGCTAACGATTGAATAAAGTCTGGCAATTGAGTGCAGACCCGCAAATGGCGCTTTTTCTGCAAACCTCGCATTGTTCTAGGCACCACAATCAGAACCACGATCGGAGCGATCCAAGCCAGCCACACATTACCCGTGAGCCACCACCAGAGGAACACGCTGAACAACAATATCAAGCTGAAAAATAGCGCCAGCACACGAGCATCCACAAACCAATACGCCGCTTCTAACACCGCCTGTGACTGAGCATCTACTTGTTTCTTTTTCTGCTCGAATACCCCCCAAACCTTAGGCGCAGCCATCATCGTGAATGCCGCAACAGCTACCATGACTCCCAACAACGCACCTATCCACCACATGCCAGCCTCCTTTTTTAGGCCACATCGCTAAACCAGCGTTGATCCAACCACTCCATTTGCTCACTAAAAATCTGCGGTATTAGCCCCTGCCCTTTGAACACCACGCCACCAGAACTGGATACCTCAGCAGCAAACAGCTCTTGTAGCTGTATACGGCCCGCCTCCAAACCGCACACCTCAGTAATGGAATGAATGATGCGGCGCCCATCAGCTAAACGTTTTTGCAATACCAACACCTCTAGGCTGCTGGCTATATGCTCACGTGCCACGGTTACAGGCAAATCCATACCTGCTAATAGCACCAGCGTTTCCAAACGGTTAAGCGCCTCTCTAGGGGTATTAGCATGCACTGTCGTCAAGGAGCCTTCATGACCTGTATTCATCGCCGCTAACATATCAAAGGCCTCACCTCCACGGCATTCCCCTACCACTATACGATCGGGCCGCATACGTAATGCATTGCGTACCAAATCGCGAATACTTACCAATCCTTCACCTTCTACGTTGGCAGGCCGCGCCTCTAAAGAAACCAAATTTGCCATGTTCAACTGCAACTCTGCAGCGTCTTCAATGGTGACTACCCGCTCTTGAGGAGCAATGTAGTTCGTAAGCACGTTTAACAGCGTCGTTTTCCCTGAGCCCGTTCCCCCTGCCACCACCACATTTTTTCTGGCCTGTACACAGCAACGCAAAAACTCAGCCATCGTTGGACTGAGCGCACCAAACGCTAATAAGTCGTCCATAACCAAACGCTTGGCGGGGAATTTGCGTATGGTTAAGGTAGGGCCTTTAAGAGCAATAGGCGGTAACACTGCATTCACCCTAGAACCATCTCGTAACCGTGCATCCACCATAGGAGAAGCATCGTCCAAGCGCCTACCCAAGGGGGCTACGATACGCTCCATAATGGCGACCAATGCCGTCTCACTACTAAACACAGCAGCGCTTTCATGGCATTGCCCCTGCATTTCCACAAAAATCTGTGACGGTGAGTTCACCATGATTTCACTGATATTAGGGTCGCGTAATAGAGCCTCTAACGGCCCTAAACCTAATGCCTCATCCAACACGGCTTGAACCAATTGCTGCTTACATAATGAAGGTGGGAAATCACTGCTTTTAGCAATCAGCGCTTCTACACATTGCTGCGCTTCCAAACGTAATACTGCTTCATTCATGTCGCTGTACTGCTTACGGCGCAACTCTAGCGCATCCACCAAACGCGTATGCAAAGCAGCCACATGCTCCGCCAACAACAAGGCTTGCTCTCGTTGTGCGGCGACAGAAGCACTCTGTTTCTTAGCCTCTACCGTTTCATTATTAACCTGTAGCCGCCCGACTTCCTGCTCTTCCTCTACAACACGCTTCACCACTAACTGACACGGCCCTATCACTACGCAATCACCGTCTTGCAATGGTCCGTATTGAGTTATGCGTTGGCCATTCACATACGTACCAGCCAAACTCCCACAGTCTTCTAAAAAGTATTGTTGAGCATGCCTAGTGATGCGTGCATGCTGCTTGGCAATACGCCACCCCTTTAACACCAACTGTGCGGTGGCCTCTTTACCAATCACACACTGCTCTGCCATTGGAAACTCAAAACGCTCTCCATTTTGGTATTCACCGCAAAGCTTAAAAGCCAGATCACTCATGATGACCACCTTGAAGCAGCACACTCAATGGCTCCACTGGCAGTGCCCAATCAGGCCGCGACAACAAGTCTTGGCTTTCCCCTTGTGCCATGGCTGTATTCACTCTGGGGGCATCTGGAAACTGTTGCGCCACCATTGCCTGCGCCCTATGTATGCGCTGCTGCATCACGGGATGATTGGCCTCCACAATATGCGGCGTCACGAAAATAGCCAATTCTGTTTCCTGACGCTGAAAACGCTCAGAACTAAACGCCGCCCCCAAAACCGGCAATGCTCCCAATCCCGGAACCCTATCTTGATTGCGAGAAACCTCTCTGGAAATAAACCCCGCAAGAATTAAGGTTTGGCCCGTTTGCACATTAAACTCCGTAGCTGTTCGCCTCGTTTTCAGAGAGGGGCCACTGGGCACTGACAAACTTGGATCTATAGAGCTCACCTCTACCTCAATACGTGAACGTACCGCTCCAGAGGCCTGAATCAAAGGCGTGATACGTAATGAAACCCCATAGGGTTTGAACTGCGTGGAGTTATTACCATTACTGTCGGTCACGGTATAAGGTACTTCACCACCCGCCAAGAACTCAGCCGTACTACCACTACGAGCCAATAATTGTGGCTGTGCCAAGATGGTTGCGGCGCCCACCTCGCTCAACGCTTGTATACGTGCCGAAAGCAACGCATTAATACCAAAATAGCCCTTGAGTGCTGAACTGCCCATTTCCGTGGCCACTACGGTTTCCCCCGGACGCGCACCGATGCTACCAGCTGAGTTTTCCCATGCAACACCAGCCGTGAGTCCACCTTCTGTAGCATCACTCCAGCGCGTACCTAGATTGCGTAATGCATTACGAGGTACCTCCACCACCTGCACATCCAGCAGCACCATTGCGTCCCACCCTTGGCTATCACTTAAGTCCAAAAGTTGCGGATAACGCTTGGCCAATACCGCCAAATGCTCCTGCTGCCTATCTGTTAAATGGGTAGCCTCTACAACCAGCTTATCCCCCACCTCACTAATTTCTACACCAGGAATTTTGGCCAGTAGCTGTTTTAACTCACTTTTACTTTGACGCACGCCTGTAGAAAGCACTTCCACGTGATAGGCCCGCTTACTACCGTCACGCTGCCAAAGCTGCACAGTACTGCTGCCTTCGTTGCGCGCAAAAACAATCACCTCTTGTTCTTCGGTGGTTACTGCATTCAGTACATGCCCATCACCCACAGCTACACGTGCCAATTCAGGAACTGTTAACACCCTCATATCACCCACCTGCATCTGCCAAGTTTCTATCTGTGCAGATACGGATGGTGCCCACCCACACATCACCACAGCTAATACGAAACCAAACACCTGCTTTGCGTTAGCATCACTCATAGACCTCTCCCGGTAATGACATCGCATCTACAGCGTCGCGCTCAGCCCAATTACTCCACTGCGTAGCCGTTGGTTCAGGCATACTCTCTAGCCCGTAAGCCTGTGCTGGCAACGAAAACAATGCTCTAGAAGGTGAGACTGCCCCCATAGACGGAGCCAGTGCCTGCAACTTACGATTCTGCTGATTGCCGTACACTACTGGAGCAGACTTTGCTGCTTTAGTCGGTGCCGTCGCAGCCAGACCTAATAGAGCCGCCAAGTCACCTCTAATGGCTCGATCAGAAACACCAGCATCGCCTACTGGCCGCAACATAGCCGTTAATGTCCCCGCTTGCCTCGCTGCCAACAATGTCACCCCCTCTTCAGGACTTACATCCAACGTCAACGTACTGGCTTCATAACGGCTTTCACTGAGGTATTCTGTGTTGCGATTAATGGCTAACACCCGCACGCCTTGCAGCAAAGGCGAAGAGATGCGACGTCGTTGATAATCAAAAGACACATACACATCAATCAAGTCTCCTGCCTGCAAAAGCCCCGCCACAGAACTCAACACATCAGCGGGGATGGTTAATGCCCTACGACCTGGACGCAAGATAGAAGAGAAGCGATCAGGTTCTTGCTCACGCACATGGGCAGGCAAAATCAAATCACCCGCCGCCAGTGCATGCCCCAACCTCTGGTTTTCTATAGCCAGAAAATACTCTGGCGATAAGCTATCGCTACTGATCAAATGCTGAGGAAAATCACGTATAGCCACATCATCACTGCCGACTATGGCCCCCACTGGTAATGACCGTGCAGCCACTAAACGAGACACCATAGGAACTGCTGCACGCTCCTCTAATTCCTGCGTTTTATCAGCCAAATAACGCGAACTGGACCATACCGCTAACCCCGCCCCCAACAAAGACAACACTATCCAAACTGCGGTTGATCGATGCGCCCATAAGTGCTGCCGCCATGCTTGTTTCATCGTGCCCCTCCTTGCTTACCTCTGGCACTAATACCAGCGCAATACATAGACCCCTACCATCTGCTCACCCATAGGAACCCAACTTATTACCCACTGCTCTGCGCCATACTGAAAGCTCATGGCATAGGAATCTGCATGTACAGATATGTTGGGGAATTTCTTGGCTAATAACTCCATCAACAAGGGCTGCGGTTCTATTTTTGTTGGCACGCTATACCACTGATGCTGCACTCTCATACCTGCCAGCTTCTCTTCCCACGCCCACATCAGCTGTAAGTCGGGATGAGAGAAAAGTGGCTGATGCACTGGCTGCTCGGAACGCAAACAACTCAGTGCGATAAACAAGCTGCTGGCATCTACTTTTTGTAGGCGTATAGAACAAGAATCCGGCATAGCAGACTGCTCCCATAACACATTGTTTTTTTGCACCTGTAATTGCTCAAGATGAGGAATGCGTTCCTGTATTTGCTGCATAAATCCGGCTACCTCAACGCCTTTCACTTGCCATGCGTAATACCACAATGCATCTGATTGCAAAGAGAGTAATAATTCAGGGCTATATGCACTCAAACCTTGCTCCACACTGTGCAACTGCGTTAACCATTGCGCTTGCAGAGGCCCTGTGAAGGCAATTGCACTTATTCCAACCACGCCTACACAGCACAGTCTAGTAATGGATCTCCTCACGCCTCACTCCTGCTGTATATACCGTGGAGGTACGCTGTTTTCCCATTGACGTAACCAGTCACTGCTAGGGGTTTCACGCCCCCACGCCTTATCTACAGAGCCCACTAAGTGCTCTATGTTCTGTACCTGACGACGACTACGCTCTGCCGCCTTTCCCCACCATTGAGGGGCTTGTTCCAACCGTTGCCTTACGTGTGCAGCAGCTACTGCACTGCCACTGCCCACTAACACCACATGCTGTTGTTGCAATGTCAGCGAAGGAAATAAAGCATGGCTTAATCGTTTCTGTAGACTACTTTGATGTATGCCTACGTCTTCTAAACGCACCTCAGTTGCTAGTGAGGATGACTCCTTATTAAGGCTCTCATTCCAGCGATAACTCTCTTGGCTATACTTCAACCCTTTAGCCTCTACATCCCAGATTGCGTGACGCTGTTGCTCCGTTAAAAGGACATCGGCTGACCATAGTTGTGCACGTAGAAACGCGCCATGTGCGGCCGCCAATTGAATTCGACTTTTTTCATGCTGCGCATACAACAACCAGTGCGCCATAAATAGCAGCCCCATCAATACAGGCAGCACGATGATGCTTTCCACTACTGCTTGTCCGCGCTGGCTCATGATTCGCTCCAACTAGGTACACTACCTTCGGCGATCAACCTAGACTCCCAATGCGGCATAAAGAGATTGGGACGATGCGACACATGTGCGGGCGGCACGTAAGCCACCTCTGCCGCACTTTGTGTGGTTAACGTTAGAGACGCTGTAGGCTGGGTTACTTCCAAAATCAAAGAAACTGCTGACACATTGGGAGCAAGTACCAGAGCCGGCTGCAATGTCGCACTCGTTAAGGGCTGTGCCAACGCATACCCATACGAACTCGCCAACGGATTTGCATCCTCTCCCAGTAGATCCCAACCAGCTACCTCGCGCACCCAGCGCCAGAAATCCTGCTGGGAAAAATTCTCCGGTGGATCTTCAATAAACACCCCATCAGGTACTTGCCCTTGCTGACTAGGTACCCAGGCATATCCCATGGCGTACTCTCTGTAATAGCACCCTATCCAACGGTTAGACCTCAGCGCATGAAAAGACAAGGTGTCACCACTTCGCCACCCCGCTTTATCATCTAGCCGTGTTTCACCGCGTCGGCGTAGTTGATGCCGCAAATGCGGGCAGCGTGCGCTGACTACCCATTTGTTTTTTGCCGTGTAGTTCCTAGGTTGTAAGAAGGCATAGTTTCCCGCACTGTCACGCACCCAGTCCGCAACAAATGACTGTGCCGCCACCTTTGCCAATACCGTATTAGGGCGTTGCTGCAACTGGACACGCAACATAGACGCTGCGGTTTTCTCTGGATAGCTGCGCTGCAAAATCACTTCCGCACTTTGCTTTGCTAAACCCAAAAAATGCTGCTGAAGATTTTCCTGAACCCTGCCAAACACCTGATTACTAAACTCAGTGTGTGCAAGCGCAGCACTCTGTAATCGACTTTGCAACGACAGGCTTTCACCCAGCCCTAACGCCTTCGCTGAAGACGCATAATCCCTTGCATGTGCAGGACCAAACATCAAACCAATCAAACTTGCTGGAGGATTTGCTCTACCAAAACGTTCTGCTTGAGTCAGTGCAAAATGGCCCCACGAAGCCGCCGTAGCCAAGTGAGCACTTGCCACATGGTGTGCTACATAAGCCCGGTTCAATAACGCCAACATATTCAGTAGTCTGGCTTGAACAAGACCAGCGCTGTACACCGCAGTATCCGTAGCACTGTTCTGCCGCATTTTGGCTGAGCTAATGTCCCCCACCCAGAATGCACGATTAAATAGCAGCACCAAAACCGCTAGGCATACAATGCCCAGCACCAGCACTTGGCCTTGCTGGGCTGAGGAATGGCTAACGTGCCTCATTGTGGAACGCTCGTATTGCCTGTAAATGATTTCAGGCCTTTAGCTGAGGTTTGTGCTGCTGTCGCTTGAGCAGCATCCCCTGCTGCCTGCGTCATTTCCGAACCATCTTCACCTGCCAGCTCGTGAGCAATCGCTGCGGTTTGCGAGCGCACTACCTGACCAAATAGCTGAAAGACAGCAATAGCGGCAATCGCCACTAACGCTACGATAATGATGTACTCGACCAGTACATTATTTAGGCTATCTAATACATTGATATAAAAGACTTTTATTATTTATTTTGTCTAATATGAAGTGGCTACATAGTGCCTGTAAGCCCTTGTTTTGTATAGATAGCACATAGAAGTATTAGACAGTACTCTTACAGCATTTCACCGTATGACAACTAGTAACCCACCTACTCATCTCAACCAAAATGTTGCAAAAAACATATTGAAACAAAACATGCTGCTCTTCTATCGCACCATACAGATACATTAGTCACGATTATCCTGCTTAAATCTTCAACTTAAATTTCAGCATAATAAGGACTCAGTGATGAACTTACTTGAAACCACACAAAAACAGTATCGACATGTTTGTCTGGCTATTTATATAGGTGTAGTTGCAGGTATTTTTTCAGCCCTCGTTAAGTCTGGCTTTGAAACACTCATTCCACCTAGAACCCCTGAAACCACACCGCCACCAGTAGTCTTACTAGAGAAACTAGGGTTTAACGTTGACTCTATGACATACGAATGGTTAGGCTCCTCCATTAATTGGGGTGGGAATGGGGTCCATATACTATTTTCAATCGCCATAGCTATTGTCTACTGCGTTCTTGCCGAATACTTGCCAAAGGTAAAACTACTTCACGGTATTGTTTTTGGGTTCTTCGTCTCTGTGTTTGCACATGGTTTAGTAGTCCCTTTGTTAGGCCTATCCGGTTGGTTATGGATTGCAGGCTCTGAAGCTTTAATCTCTGAATTCATCGGAACAGCATTTTGGATATGGTCTATCGAGGCTGTGCGCAGCAACCTCAGATACAGCTTTACAAAAGAGCTAGAGATTCAATAGTTAAACTCATCACTATGGATACGATACTGCCCAAAAATTTAGAGGGCAGTATCGTAAGATGCTCTTATATCTTCCCCATATATCCTCTAATTGCTTTTATATACCCCTGCAACCCATTCACCATGTCTGCCCACTTTGCAGCGTCTGTTGCCAGCTCTGCATATTCTGCGTAGCACGCCGCAAAACCTCCGATCCAGTCGGTACTGGTTCCATCAAGTCCGCTGCCACCTCCGGCAACTTGGGAGCCACCGGTTGCACTACGCCGCAGCCGGTCAAGCTCGACGCGAGCAGCATTAAGATCAAACAGCGTAGTCTCCATCGCACGCACCAGCCCCCTATATTCTGCATCAGCCCTGTCCCGCTCATACTGCATCCCCTGCTCTATTGATATTTGCGCCAGCACCGCATCTGCTGTTGTATCGCCAACACCCTGCCGGTACTGCGCCTGCCCATACAGCCAAACACCCACAAAAAAGGCCACTGCAATAGCGGCCCCTGTTAATCCAGACTTGATAGGCATAGCTTCTTCCTGTCTAGCGCTCGGTTATAAAGCCCACGGTAAAACTGCTTTCCCACGTAGGACCAAACTGGACGACCGCTCGGGGCGTGGGCGAAGGCGTCGCATGCCTCTTCCCATCTCCCCTCCCACATCAAGCCAACAGCTCTGCTTGCGCACGTCCGTGGGTTTCCATAGTGATGACCCATATCGCTAGCTGCATCAAACGCCCCTTGCTTGATATCTACAGGTAAGCATTCAGCCAGAGAAATTTGCCCCTTCTCTGTAACGATACGCTCCACTTCTTCGCACTTTTCTGGCGACCAATAATCCCCAATAACGATAGGCTCGTTTACTGTGTGTTTGGTTAGCCCTCGGCACACTGTGGGCAGGTTGCCGGCTAGCTTGTCTGGATACACAACGTTTTGACCGTCGCCCTCCCAGCGGCTAAGCATATTATTTAGGTCGTCGCTATAAAGGGTCAGTGACCCAGCTGCGATGGCCACCGCTGCCGTCAATGCTTTAGTTTTTAGATCCACGCCACCACTCCTTTAGACTAGCCCAACGTCCCTGCACGCAAACATAGATGCGACTTACTGCCCTATGCAGCTCCGGCAACTTCGTCACAATCAAAATGACCACATATAACGCCCACAAGATCAGCACCAACTCTTGCAGCGTCCATCCATAAATTAAAAAAGCCGACCCCGTAGTGATCGGCAGATGCATCGCATCGTTGTGCATTCTTATCCTTTGGGGCTGCATAGTGGCCTCCAATAAAAAAGCCCCGACAAATTCAGGGCGTAAAAAAACCGCTGTTACGCGGCTGGCACATCTTGTTCTGGTATTTCAGGATCCGGATAAAGCGATGGATCCTCAGAAAAACGTAGGCTGATAAAACGACCATCCAGAATATCCACTGGAACACCGTTTGTTACTCTGCCTAAGCTGTAGTCGGGCTCATACGTCCTGATCGTCAACGTCTTTTCTTCGATATTTTCTTCGTAATCAACAGTGAAATAAATGTTGTTGTTTCGGTCTTTTGGCGTTTCGATATACCAGCCATCTCGTGATAGCAGCGGTACATTGCGGATCTCATAATGCCCAACATCGATACGAATAAACTCCGCATCATTGATTTCTAAATGTTCGGTTTTTTCTATTCTTGCGTTGTACAACTTAACAATTGGTGATGCTCGTTTCAGAAAACCGTTACTATCAACAGTAGTATTTTCTGACGTCATCAGCACAGACCATCGCCATGCCTCTGTTTCATTGCCGATTGATGTTGCGGATATAATTGAATGTCGATCGGCACCGAAGTTTTTAGAGAATATTGCATGCCTATTGTAGTAGTCATAGCAATAGACCATTGCTCCTGCATATATATTGTCCAATGGAAACTCCGCTCTGTAGTACCCAGTCGGGCTTTGCAAGAGTCCTGCCCATGTATTTTTTGCTACTGCATAGTATGCCCCCAACCCAAAGGCGTTTCCAGACAATAAAACTTCGCCCTCATTTGTTCCTGTATTTTTTGTCGCTGCACTTCCAAGCCCAAGATTATCTCGTGCATTTTCTTTATTTTGCAGATCACTCAAATTCCCTGATTGCTGTATAGCCCCAGTAATTCGAGAATCATCACCAGCAGCTACTGTGCCTTCTGTCGTCCCAACATTGAGTTCGGATGCCCCCCCAAGACTAGATAACGCCTGCTCCGCATTTGCAATGCGACGCTCATTCTCCTGCACATCGCTCGGCAACTGACCAACAGCTCCCACCAGGGCTGCTGCACGATCAGCAAGCAACTTCTGGTAGCCCAACACTGGAATAATCCAATACGGCATACCTGACGCTGTTTCCCCAAGATATGCAGGCTCAATAGCCAATGTGGTGTCACTAGCCACATTCGTTACTTCATACAAGCGACCATCCGGCCCCTGCAACCCATCACCAACCCGAATATTCTCCACCCATGTGGTACCACCAGCACCCGTAACCGTTTTACTGCCCTTGGTGACAGTTATATCCCCTGCTCTATGCCACATATCAGCTCACCTCCGGTTGCTCTGGCGCGCCAGCGCTTTCCTCTGTAGCGCTGTTTTCTGGCGCTATTCCTAGCTGTTTACGCAGCTTGTCACGCTCCGCCTTAGCCTTTTTAAGCTCTTCTGAAAGCTTCCCCATTTCAGCTCTAATGGTCACGTTAAAACCATTAATCAATGCAATAGTCAGGGTCTGGCCACGATTATCGAGAAACATCTGGGTAATCGGGTCCATAGTGTTTGGTAGCATATTTTTTCCATAAAAAAGCCCCTACTAATAGGGGCTATACACAGCGTTAATCATTAAAGTCCTGAAACATCAACCGCTAGGATTACGCCCGGCAGAGATAACCACGGATTTGCATAGTCGCCATAGGGTGGATACTGACCACTTTCTATCAACCCAACGACCGTTTCATCTACAACTTCACCTATAGTGAAGCCTGTATCAGTAGTTAGAAAAGTCTCTCTAAGCCAATTGGTCTGGAAGTCGAAGTTCTCATTCCTCCCAAGCCCTAATGTGCGTACTCCACTACTTTCTGGAAGAGCCGGAGCATAAGCCAAACTCCAAGCGTTTGGAACTACTACAGTTGCCACTGGAGAAGTAATTTGTGGAGACTTTGTTCCTATCCAGTAACCCTGATTAGAATAGATCCTATCCCTCCTGCTATAAGACAGCATATGAGCAATCTTTAGTGGCCTCACATCGGTGGTAAAAACCATTTTTGAGTTTGAGTCGAATATCTGAATACCTGAGCCACTTTCCGGCACAAAAACCGGGGGCTCAAAAATCCAGTAGCTGTAACTTCCTGACCATTCAAATACGTAATCAGCTCCACCCAATCCTACCAAACCCCTTCCAAAGCCAGCATTGGTAGTGCGTATAAAAACCAGAGGGCTTGCACCTCGGTTGGATGAGAAAGATAAGTTTCCTGTCGTAGAGCCTTTGCGAGTGAATTCGTAGTTAAAGTGCTGACCATCTATTGTCAGCACATCAGTATCAGAAAAAATCTGTATACCTGCTGACATTCAATAAACTCCATAAATAAGCATAAAGGAACCTCCCCAAGTCCCTCTATCAAATACCCAATTTATATTAGCCCCTGAAAATGAGATTTGAAGTCCAGAGGCTCTATTTCTTCTGCCGTCTGCCTGTCTACGCTCAACCAGTATTGGGTAACAGAAAATTGTGTCTTCAGAGCGTTTATTTTCGACAACTATAGTTCCCGTAGAAACCCCGCTACCCGTCCAGACTTCAGATGTGAAAACTCCCCTATGCTTAGCAGTAAGAGAGTTATGGTCCATAATCTTCTGTCCACGATTATCAAACGTCTCAAAACCTTGCGGCATTACCAAATCCCCACACGAACACGCAATCGGCCATTTTCATCAAACACTTGTAATAATTGATTTGTTAGAGTCATTCTGCCTCCACCTGTAGAGTTACCATTTAGCTGGATCTCACCAGTTCTAAAATTCAAGCGAAGCACTGGTACACCATTAGGGCCAACAGCAGTACTTTCTAGCCACTCAGTGAATTTTGCAGCATTAATCGTGGCATTGCCGATCATTGCCTCGTTAAGCATGACAACGCCGTTCTGAACCGTTAACACAGCCACAGGCGTGCCGTTAGGCGCATGCATGACAGCAAACCTGTCAGCCAGAACAACAAACTGCGACTGCGTTACCCCCGACTCATTCGACAAACCGATACCATAACCAGCCGTGTAAACCGTGCCCTTGTCATCCACCGATAAACGTACTGAACGAGTAGCATTGAACTTGCCCTCGATATCTACAACGGATTGGCTGATATCCTCGACCGTAGCCACCACGCCTGCCAGCTGTGCACCTACCTGCTGCTGCACAATGGCTTCAGCCTGCTCTGCTGTAACTCGAGTCAGTTGTAGATGACTAACCCATGCGCGGGTGTCCCACTCGTTCGCTACGTTTTCAAGCAGACCTGAGCCTTCTTCATTTTCACGACGGGCCGCCATCAACATTGATGTGCTGGTGGCCGTTGCAGTCACTACACCGTCGATCTCTTCGATCTTCTGCGTGTTCTCACGTGTCTGCAAAGCTAGCGCCGCAATAGCGTCATTGATCGACGCGTAGTCGCCGATGTATTTCCAATAGGCCTCATCAGTAATGGGCGTCTGTACAGGCACATCTTGCTTTGCCCGGTACATCTTCCCGTTATCAACGACCACGCTGCCAGATAAATACGCTTTATCAGGGTCGTGCTGGCCAGCTTTGCTTAGTTCATCCAGCTTCTGCTGAATATCAGGTATGGATTCAATGCCGTTCCAAATCTGCTCACCTAGCGCAGATTCAAGTATCTGCTGGGTAATGAGCTCGTCGTAGGCTGCAGCATCAGCAGACACCTCCCCTCTAATACCAGGTTCATCAACAGCGGGAAACCATGGCCCATCTGTACCGTTCTCATCAACCAAACGCGCCCAGAAAAACTCCACACGCCCCGGCGGCAGGAAAGCCCTTGTGTGCGTGTTTGTTGGATACGCAAAGTCACCAAGCGGTACCGAATCAGTAAACCGATTAGATAGCCCATGCCTGATCTCGGTATGACGTAGCGCATTCTTTGTACCCGGAAACACCCACGCGAGGTCTATGCCGTACAGAATCCCCTTTGTCGTCAGTGACGTTAAAGCCGGCGGCGCTGTGCGCACACCGTTGTAGTCGATCCAGTTATCCGTCCAGTTTGATGTAGCACCAACACCATTAACCGCGCGCGCTTGAAACTGGTACTCAAGGCCATTCCCCAATGCTGCGGTGAACGATGTGCCAACAGCGCCTCCATGTACTGGCGGCACAGAAATCCAATCACCCGAGGGAATACGGTACCGAACCTCGATCCGTCCTCCCTCCCTTACGTAGGGTTGTGAATGCAAATCCCACGCAAGATCGATCCTGACAACACCAGTTCCATCCGCTAATGCCTGTGGCTGCTGTGCCGCGACCACAAAGTTAGTAATAGGCGCTACATTCCAAAGGTAACTGGTGTCTGGTACCGGCGTTGGGTCGGTAGGTAAGAAAGTATCAGGATCAAGCGACCACACATTAGCTCGAATCTCCTGAATGGTTAGATTAAACGTGCCATCCCAATTATCGATGCGGTTAACGATCTGAAAGGTCCTACCGGCATACTGCGGCCGATTAGAAAGATCGAGCTGAACGGTATCCATCACAGCCAAGTCTTCACCAACCCCCAGAACAGGTATTTCACCCGCCATCGATGGCCGCGCAGACTCCAGTGCAACACCCATTAAATATGCTGCTTGGCGCTCGTCTGTTGTTGCCGGCAGCGACAAATCCAAAGGAGACTCTGCACCATCGGCAAGAATGTACGCTTCGTTTCGTACAGGGCGTGGACTGGACTCAAGCCAATTTCTACTTTCATTAATGAAGGTAGAGGTCACCATGTTTGCCGGCGCGTCATCTTGCCCCGACCTATCCAGCGAAATGTCTTTATCACCAACAATATCGTCATCAGTGATAACCACCACTGCAGGCCTAAAAGCACCAGCAAAAATCCGGTACCGTCCAGCCGTGAACACATAATCACCCGCCATGGCCGATAGGATGATATTCAGGTTCTCAACCGGCGGGTTACCTGTGTCAATGAGCGTATTGCACTCATAGCGCTTGATGCTCTCATGGCCACTGCCATCCAGCTTTTTAACCACGATCGACTCATCGCAAATATTTGCTGCAGCCGAAACGTAAGGCCAATCAATCCAAGCATCAGGTATTCCCATGCCGCCTTTGTGACGTGGCAGCGTCATGTACCACGCCGCCAAAATAGCTGGGTTTGTTGTGTACTGTGGGTTGGCTCCCGTTCTAGGATCAAAAAACGGATGACCGTCTACCCAGCCACCCTTAAGAACAGCACCAATTTGCGGCGCACCTGAGTGATAGATGTCCTCATCCCACAAGTTCAGCATGCGCAAGTACGCCACACCACGCAAACGATGCTCACTCGTCCATAGCGGCGTATCCACATCAGCCCATCCGTCTGTAAGCTGATTTGGGTCACCATCCTTAAAGATCATCCGAATTTTGTGGGGCCCATGGTACTTGTACGTGATGATTACAATGCTTTTGGTCGGGCCTTTATGGTTAATCGTTACGGTATCGCCATCGACTACCACATCCCCCTTGGGATACGGGACGCCAAACAACTGCGATACACGCACAGAATCTGCTCTAGCAGGACTATGGGTTAACTTGATCTTGTTGGCACCAGGCACAACTTCTGATGACTGGCGAAAGTCTATCTCTTTCCTGTTCCCGTACTTATCACCGGGGAAAGCACCCACTGTCATAAACTCGTCGCCAAGGTAGTACCCGTCCAACGTGCAGCGGTTACATGCCATCGCTAGTATCGAATCCAGCGCGGTATTATGCTTCCCGTTAGACTCGATGTGCATCAGCGTTCCACCTACACGTATGCGACCCAACACATACTTTCGTGTTGAAACGCCTGAGCGTACAGTTACATGGCGGTCCTTGAGGCTACGGTTATACGCATCACGCTGCGCACGCTCGGCCTCTCTCGCCTTCTTACGTGCACGGCTCTGCTGATACGATCCAAGCGCCAACGACAGCGCCATCGTGGCAACAAACTTGCCTACAGCCGTTGACAAGGCTGCAGCAATAACAGGGACAACTGCTGGCATACCTACACCTCAAAAGCTGCTACCACATCCGACATAGATCGGAACACCAAGCCATCCGCACCGGGGCCACACCACACCCCAGCGCCGACAACAACACCAAACGACTCTCGACCATCCACTTCGGCCAACACTAAGTCACCTCGCTGCGCTAGCCCCACATGTTTTTCTGGAAATGCAGATGCCAACGCACGCATGCCACCAGCTTGTTTAATTCGCTTCGCAGCTCCACTAGCTGACCTATACCCGCGCAACTCTGCTGCAGGATCCTCACCAGTCATTACGTGAACAGCATCAGCAGCAAATAGAGCACAGTCTTGCTGCCCCCACGAAAAAGCCCGCTTGCGGCGGGCTTCAATAAATGCGGCCAATTTCTCAGGCCAATCGCTATGTCTTGTCGTCATTTCATTAATGCCTCCCGCGCTGGCCACACCACCACTTTGTCCTCCAAGAGGTCTGCGTACTCAGCGCCCTTATCATCAGGGTACAAACGTTCCTGATCCGCATTGTTTAGGCGCAATGGTGCAGGTCGTTGCAACTCAGCCTCATAATGCTCTGCTCTCAATGACACGGTGCATTCATTATTATTTTCAGCAATCGGCATCGAGCGAAGACGGCCAATAAACTGGACTGTCGGGTCACCAATCAAATCACCACTTTCTGGATTCACATACGCTTTCAGCACGCGCACTAGCCGGCCGCGATACTGTTCATGCGCCGCCAATTCCATGATTGAAGGGTCAAGCCCTGACATCGACATCACAATACCCTCAAAAGACTTTGAGGACTCATGAGCTGCTTCAATTTTCATTAATGGGCCTGTTCTGTGAAACGTAACGCCGCTATAACTTACGTCCCATGGCGAAAGCGCTAGCGATAGACGACCGGATGCAAAATGAATATCAACCAGCGCAATAGCCATTCTGTGCGAAGCGGTTGCTGCCGCACGTTGCTCTGTCGTTAACCCCCTGCTCATGACCAATCCTCAATCAGTTCAATGGCAAAACTTGGCCTATACAAGCCCGACCTATATGGAAATTTCACCGGTTCCTCATCTTCTTTTAGAACCCAAAGAATATGCGGCCTATCCCACACAATTGGAGTTCCAGCAGACTGCGGCAATCGCACCGCTGGATTGACCTGAACCGTCATATTGCCGTTGACCGGTGACACATCACTTTCAACCATCAACAACTGACCACCCAAGCCAATAAAATCCCCTGCCTGTAAGGTGCCATTGCAGTTTTTAAGTGATAACGTACCGCGACCTGCCATCACGGCCGCCGCTAGTACAGGCGCGCCACTTAGGGTTCCATTTGGCATGGGCCTACCAAAATGCGGAGCAGATAGACGGTTTGCACCTCCACGCAAACTGGTAATCAGTGCTTCCAGCTTTGGTCTGCCCTGCCACTCTGATGAATCAGGAAATGTCAGCGTCATTAACCACGTAGCACCCGGCATTTCAAATGTCGAGGTTTTGCCTGATCGTGATCGGTTACGCTGCACATCCTGCTTCAACCCAATATCGGCTGACTCAGGGAAGATACTGGGCGGCCAAGTTTTTATCGCCATAGCTCACCAACAAAAAACCCCGGCTCCGGCCGAGGTCTGATAATAAAAAGCCACCTAATGGTGGCACTAAAGCTCTACTCGGCCTCGCCGAATTTCTTCGTAAATCTGGAAGCGAAGCTGTTTATCCCTTCTATCCAACAACGCATCCAGCTCAGCTGCATTTGTGCCTGATGCTGCATGCACTACCGAGTTAATGACAATAGGCTGCTGTTGCTTTGAAACTATCGCTTTAGGCGCCATAACCGGCTTACCTGCCATACCACCGGATGAATGGCCTATACCGCGTATGCTTTGTCGTAGTGCGTTAAAACCCGCCTCACCACCTATTGCTCGGATTTCATCTGCAGAAAGCACCCCCTCACCTTTGTGCACTACACCTGCAGGCTCATATTTACCGCCATCGCCTGTATAGCCGCCATTTGCCCACAGCTTAGCCAACCCAGCTAGTCCACCACCTACTGATGACGAACCTGCCCACGTTGCCCCTGAGAGACTACCGCCAGTTAAATTCCCAGTACCAGCACCGCCACCCAGTAAGCTCCCGAAGATACCAGCTAGCGGCCCCATAACAGATTGCTGAATCATGATACGCATTAAGTCACGAATGACTGAATCAGCAAGGTCTGAAAAACTCAGCTTCCCAGTTCTAGTGAACTCAACAAGCGAGTCCTCCATTGACTTGAAGGACTTATTAACTAAATTGCTGGTAGCCTGAAAAGCGTTTGCCGCTTCATCCGCGTAGTTTGCTAAGCCATGATTCGCGCCCAACAGCCAACTACTCTGCAACTCGTCAACAGTGGCATAGTAGTTCTGCTGCATGAGTAAACGACGCTGCAGCTCTGCTTCAATCTTGGCAGTTTCTTCGGCATACTGCTGCGCCGCGCCGGCTTTTGAGAAGTCAGTAGCATTAGCCAATTGACGCTGGTACCGCTCAAACTCTTTATAGATCGAACGCTGATCCTGCAGGCGCTGCATGGCCTTATCACCCATGCCATACGCATCTAGCTCACGCTGATACTGCGCATTCGTGTTGTCACGGTTTGAGGCCATCTGCTCAATGATCTGCGCGGAACGCTCCTGAACCTTAACAATGGCCTTATGCGCTTCCTGCTCCTGCTCCAAAGAAGCATTGATTTTTAACTGAGCACGAAGCTTGCCCTCATTGAGCAGTAATGAGCGTTCATCTGCTGTAAGGGTTTTCTTTGTTTTTAGGTCAGCAATCTGCTGCTCAAACTCGACCAGGCGCTTCTGATGAGTACCTAGTTTGTCATTGACCAGTAGCTGAGCACGTAGTGAGGCTTCTTGCTGCTGGTAGGACTGCAGCAGACGGGTAGCCTCATCGTTTTTCGGTCCACGACCGCCTCCCGTTTTGCGATCCTTGTACTTTTTCTCTATGTCAGCCACACGGTTCTGGTGCGCTGCATACAAGTTCTCATATTCCGTCGAGCCCTTTACTAACCCCTTAGAGAGTTCTGCCCATTTTCTGCTCTCAGCCGCAAGATCATCCTGCTTCTTCTGCTGCTTGGAGCGCCCCCCAGTCAAATACTCACTTCTTGCATTAGATAGAGCGATCTGATCTCGCTCATATCCTTGCAGCATAGCGTGATAGTCTTCTGCTTCCTGTTTCTTTAACAGTCTGTCTTTCTCTGCAGTCCACTGCGCAACCCGAGAGTTAGTAACAGTTTGAATGTTCCCTTTGTAATCAACACCGGGATAATAATCCAGAGCCTTCAATGATGGATTAGCTAAAGCCTCTTCAGCTGATGCTATTTGTCGGTCAAGATCAGCAATTTGCTCTGCAGTCGTCTTCTCACGACCGATACCGGCCATTGCATCCCAGCCTTTTTTGGCTGCCTCGGCAATAGCGTTCCAGCCACGCTCTAAAACACCAAGATTGCTATTTACTTGGTCTAGCCGTTCGTTAGTGACACGGCTATATTCATCCTGAGCTAGCTTTGCGGCATCCTGAGTCCGCCCTTGCTGCTCCAGTGCACGTATCTGCTCATAAACAGATAATGTCAGGAAATTGTATTGCTGATTCAACTTGGCGGCATTTTCCGTGGGTTTCTCGCCAAGTCTCACGAACTCATCTATCGTGTCGGAAACTGCTCTACCTACGGTATTGTTAGCCCGTATTGCTGTGTCGGCTACTGTCTCCAACTGGTCTCTAGCAATTTTTCCATTACTAATAATCTCGGTTAGTACATTTACAGCCTGACCGCGCGTTGCCCCCTTCAGATCGCCAAGCCGGGCAGCCATGGTAGAAACCTGATCTGCAGTGACGCCGGCAGCATTTCCCGTCAGCAGTAACAGCCTATCAAGCTCTTTTAGCTCATTGGCTCCTTGGTAGGCCGCTAAGCCGAACGCAGCGAAAGCCCCACCCACTGCAGCAATAGGCAATGGCAGCGCACGCATGACATTGAACAACACATCGCCAGCAGACTTTGTGCCATTTAGCGCCTCGCGTAAGCTTTGACCTTGACGCATCAAAGCATCAATACGCTTACGTTCAACATCTGACAGTGAACGGTACTCAGCGCGAGCCTGACGTGTCATCTCACGAATGCTCTCACTCGCCTTGACCGTTGCCGCCTCAACCCCTGACGAATCGCCCGTGATATCTATCCGGGCAGTACCAATTTTTTCTTCGCTCATTTAGCTAACCCAAAATAGATAGACGTAAAAAAACCCGCCTGAGCGGGTACTTTATGCATAAAAGTGTTCCAGCATGGCCGACTCTATAACCCTGATACCGTCCATTACTTCATCAATCCCCTCTTGGTCTAACCCCTGCCTAATCAAGTCATCAATGAGGATTTGGTAATTAAGACCTGTAGCACCGGTAGGCCCCTGTAACCACTGCGTCTGGTACCGCACATACAGCGAGAATGCAGGCCAGTTCTCGGGGAAAACATCAACATTAGGCTCCTTATAGTGCTTTGGTAGCATCCCTGTGCCTTTAAGCTGCTCGGCTGTCGGCGCCTTCCAGACAAAAGCCCTGACAGCCTCTTTTAGTTTCCCTGTAGGGTCACCCGGCGTGTCTGGTGAAACCCAGCAATAATTGCATCGCAAATACCCGGGCGCTCATCTTCCATTTCAAGGACACCTTCTAGCGAAAGGGAGTAATCAGTCTCCATTGACTTCACTATGTGCAGCACCATGGAAGGCAAAAAAGGAGCATCTGAACCCTCTAGCTCTTTTAACCAGTCAGCAAGCTCACTGGGCTTACGGTTATGGTAAGTCAGTCTTAGCTTGCTACTTTCGCCACCACCCACCAGCTCAAGCTCGGCAGGGAACGTCTTTGGGGCATTACCTTTTTTAATACCCATTACGCACCTGCCTCAATCAAAGTACCTTCTGAGCTTTGCAGATAGAAGGTCACCGCGTTTTTAATAGGCTGGCCAGATGTCATATTCAAAGCAGAATTAAAATGCATGTAGCCGTACTCGTAGACCACATCACCATCAGGGAGCTGGATACGAATCACCGTTGGTTTTTTTCTGCGCGTCACAGTCTTGGCCGCCGCATACCATGGCAAGCTCGGGTCATAGTCTAGGCTGAGAGCATACTGCCGTGCTGTCTGCCCATTCGGCACCTGAAACTCTTGGCCAAGGACATCTTCAAGATGCTTGCCAGTATATGTCTGCGGCTCACCACCTGAGCTGGTTAGATCGCCCTGCTGGCTAAAATCCACAAAATCTGACGCGACAAAGACCGAACCAGCACCACGACCGGCAATAAACAGCTGAGTATCGGTGGTATCAATGCCCAACAGTTCTGTTGCACCACCCTCCGCCTCACCTGCCACACATGCACGGTTATTAATGCCAGCCCAGCTAGACTGGATTGCAAGCACAGCACCTTTTACGATTTGCTCTGTATGCGTAATATTGGCAGGGTTAGTATTTGAGATTGCTGAAAAAGGGATTGCCACCCCCATTTTGGTTGCAAAACCCACCACCGAGCCATCTGGAAATTTGAGTGCCATTTAAGGCTCCTTAAATAAAAAAACCGCTCAATAGCGGTATCAAATACAAAAAAGCCCAGAACGGTCTGGGCTAGTGAAGTTGTAGTGATGGCTGTAAACGCTCTGATATCTGCGTTAAGCGCGTAACCAAGGGAGGCTTTCGGCGCTTATGTTCACTTAAGCCGCGACCACAAAGACTCGCAAACTTATCCTGAGCATCCAGCGCAGCCCTTGCTTCGTACCATTCCTGTATTAGCGATGGTGCGGTCTGGTTCTGTTCAAGAATGTCCAGCACCCAGCGCCTAAAAGCTTGTGCTTTGGCGGTGCGAGCGAACATGCCGATAAGGTGAGCCCCACGAAGGCTGAAAACACGAGCCTTAATAACCAGATTTCCCGAGACCGCCGGATCGGTGGTCTCGACAACCCTAGTCATAGACTCAGAGAACTCCGCTCTGTGTTTGTCATACAGACGAGTGACAGAGTCTGGCCGGCTGTACCCAAGCGCTTTTGCAATGTCAGCTGCGCTTGCCCACTGTTTGCCATCCATTTCGGTTAGCCGGATGGGCTGGTTCTGGAACATAAGTTCTTTCATCACATTAACCTCAAAATAAAAGGGCCGCCCCACAACGGAACGGCCCCGGACTTTTCAAAGCTCAACCACCACGAATGGCTCGGTACCTACCGATTCAAGGATGCTAAGAAAATTACACTCAACGCTCTTTAGCCCATACACTGAAATCCTGCCTAGTGCCGTAGAGCTTCAATACATCTTCATACTGCGATACACGCTGCCCAACAGTTGATGCTGATGGGAACTTATCCTTGCCCTGCTCTATGATTTGCTGTCGCACACTCAACGCCAAAGCGCTTGCCTCAGCCCTACTCTTAGACCAGCAGAAAACCTGAATCCGGTAATGCTCACAATCAGGCAATCGGCGTTCAAGATAGTCTTTAGCCTCACCACCGACCACTTGGTAAACGATTAATGGAAAAGTAGGTTTTTCTGGCGTCACATCTGGATAGCAACGCTTATCCACCAAAGGACCTAACAGAGAAAAAATAGCGGCTTCAACCGTCATACGTACCTCTCCAGATCAGAGGGGTTTGCTAACAGTTCCTCTAAACGCTCTCGACCACGCGCTATACCAATCTCAATAGCTAATGAGCTCACTGCCTCAAAAGCAGGCCTTAGAAAAGGGTTAGCCGCCACCCACTCAGCCTCAGGCAATTCCTCCTTACGTGGCATGTCCCAGAGAATTTTGTTGTACCGCCAGTGACCAAACTCCAAAAGGTGACCGTGCGGTGCTTTACGAGCGTTCCAAGTCACTGAATATACAAAACGACCCTGCGCCGAATCAGAGCGATTATCTGAATATGCAAGATAAATAGCGTCACGCAGCAAACCAGGCTTTGGAGGTTTTTTGGCGTTTGCACCTCCCTTCAACCCTGTTGTACCGTCATAGAGAGGTGCCCGATCTTTGGCTTCGTCGCGAAAAATCTGGCCTGATGCGACAGCCATAGACCTAGGTAAGTGCATCTTAGCCGCCACGCCTAAGCCCTCTAAGCGCTTCACAGCCTCTTCGACATCAAAGCTAAAGGTGGTTTCAACCATCTATGCCTCCTTCCCGGCAGACAAGATCAGTCCACACTCTGTTGGCCACATCATGGCGAACCTGCTTGATGTCAAACACCATGCCATCGCACTCAATACACATAGCGTCAGTGATGCCTTTGCGGTACCGGATTCGGAACGAGTACGCATCAATGGAGGCCGACACGTTTCCTGCATTACGCGTCACCCCCATGCCTGTCTGCGCCTTAACCCATGCCCACGGCCGCGCAACAACCTCGCCTTTACCAATAGGCTGCCCAGTCCCATCCTGACCAGCAGCTTTGTGGCGAATAACAATGCGCCGGTTTAACTTACCTGCTGGCAACCCATCTTTATCAGTCATAGCGCTTAGAACCCACTTGGAACGGTAAAAGACGAGAGCAAGAAATCCAGATTGCGGATTTTCGGGTCTTTGGACGACAAGTCACGGTCTTTGTATAGAAAGCCCAGCACCATCAACAACCAGGCACGTAGTTGGTCAGGACATTCATCACGATCAAACCCCGCCTCAAACCTCACCTCTAGCAGTGTTGTGGGTGAGACTTGATCCGTGGTTATGACAGAACGCCCCGCTACCCGTTTATGCTGAAACGCCACCGAAACCTCACCCGATAACACGGATTCGATTTTGCTAACGTTCCCCTTTGATAACGATTGACCAGAGGTAATGCTTTCTGTGTAAATGCCCTTACGCAAAATTGAGCCGGTGATTTCTTCGGCTATACCACGGGCACCGGGAATCAACACCTTTTCAATATGGTTGTTTTCTTCCTCAATATCGCCATCAGCCTTGACCTGTACGACCGCTTCTTTAAGGCTGATCAGTTCATCACCTATTGGCTCAATTAGCCGCAGCATTACCACCCTGCTTGCCGGCAGCACCCTTACCTTTTTCTGGCACGTGCTTTTCAGCAATATTGCGCTTAATCAGTAAATCGGCCTTTGCCTCTTCAAAGCCAGCCACATCACCAACCGTGTAGGCACCGCAGTTTTTCAAGAATTTCACTTGAACCATGACAACTCCAAAATAAAAAAGGGTGCTCTCGGCACCCTGTATTAACGCGGGATTAAGCGCCCCACTGAACGTCTGTCAGCACAGCAACAGACTCAACGTGACGCGGGCCAAAGTCATGTTTAGCAATCACGCGTACCAATGTTTGGTCGCGCTGGAAAGCAGACACTGTTTTGCCGTCACCGTCGGTATAGGTGGCTTCTTTGGAGAAGTCGATAACCAAGCGGCTATCTTCACCAATGAAGCAGTCGCCGAAGTCGGCTAAGTAAATTTCAGACCCATTAGAGTCTGCGCCGACAGCAAGGTTGGTCGGAATTTGAGTAGTTGTACCTACGGGATAGCCCATCAAGAAGCCCTGATCCAACTCTGGGTAAACCTTGTTGCCGTTACCGTCACGCAAAGCCTGCAGGAAGCGTTTTGTACGCGGTGCCATCACCCAGCCCACCGCAGTCATATTGGCGTCGGCAGACTCAAGAACCAACACCAACTTGTTCAACTCAATTGAAACCTGCTCAATTGTTGGCTTAGGCTGCGCAGCTGCATACACGTTTTGAGTTGGCGCCCAGTAACGTAAACCTTTAGGCGTATCGCCGGTACCGTTGTCACGGATAAAGGCCTTATCTTCACGCGTACCCATGGCTGATGTAAGATCGCCCACGACAATCTGGTCCACGTTTGGGTTTGCGCTGGAAGTTGCCAGCAAGTCGTTAGAGATCGGCACCAGACCTGTCAGCTTCTTAGCCGACAATTTCAAGTCGTCAAACTCTTGCTGGCTAGTTGGGATATCAGAATCAGAACCGATATAACCAACGACCGCACCGCCTTTCAAGCGAGGGATGGTGAGATTACCATTGTTCAGCGGCATAGCACGCGCACCCAGCTTACGCACTACCGATTTCGGACGCAGCAGCTCGATCACTTCCGTAGAAAGGTTCTCCGGTACCAGCACGCCACCGGCACCAGGAGTCAGCGTATTGAGTGATGCTGCAATATGGTCACCATAACCACGGTCCATGGCAATTTGTGCCGCTAGCTGGTTATTACCCTGCGCAGCAGCCAACGCCAAGACCATGCGAGCCATACCAGCGCCCTGCGCTTCCGGTACGCGTGGCGTTGCTGGCACGGTGTTAGTGCTACGCACATGGCTCTCAACAGGCGTTGCTGATTGTGCCGCCATACGCTCAGCGGATTCTAGTCGCTCAATAGAAGCGGTCAGATCGTTAAATTTTGCTGACAACGTGGAAAAATCAGACGTCTGCTCAGCAGTTAGCTCACCGTTCTCCTTTTCAGCGGTAGCCAGAGCTTGGATCTGATCATTAATTTTTGCGCGTTCAGCACGAAGTTCATGCACTTTAGGCATTGTTTTCCCCATAAAAAAAGCCACCCGTAGGTGGCAAGACATCATTTAGTCGCGAACGCGCCTAAATACGATTTTGGATTTCCATAGCCGCCGCACGGGTGGCCACACTGCTTTTCTTTGGAACGCTTGCACGCTTTTGTGCAACCTCCGCTGCAATTCGGTTTACAGCCGCCTGCGGTGACTCAACGGAATCAGCAAAGCCCATCTCTACTGCCTTCTGACCAAAGAACACACCGGCCTCGGTTTCCTTTACCGATGCAACAGACATGCCACGGTTCCGAGCAACTGTTTCTGTGAATACCTCGTAATGGCTATTCACTAAGTTAGTAAGCCACTGACCAGCTTCTTCAGTTAAAGGCATATGGCTGGCTAAGTCGTCTTTACGCGCACCGGCAAAGATTGAGGTGATCTTTATCCCTTGCTGCTCATGGCGTTTACTTAGGTCAATATGGCGAGCAATGACCCCCACCGACCCCACACCTGAGCTGCGCGAGACGATAAGGTTTGTCGCAGCAGACGCAATAGCAAAACCTGCTGAGTACGCACCAAAGTTTGAAATGGCGGTGATTGGCTTACTGGCACGCGCTGCATAAATATCATCCACCAGCTCAAAACACCCTAACGTCGAACCTCCCGGACTATCTATGTCCAGAACAATATGCTCGATGCTTGGATCATTCACCGCAGCGTTCAACATGCTCCGTATTTCTTCGTAGCTTGTCATGGAGTAGCACGGGTCTAGATGCGTGTTACGCGACACTAGAACGCCATGAACAGGCAACACATAAACCCCTGTATCTTGTGCTGCCTGCAGGCGCCGCTCAGATGGCGAAACAGCCTGCGTTTCTGCACCGTCATGCTGAGCGGTTGCCCCATGAACATTGACAATATTCAGGTTCATGGCCTGATTTGCCCAGTGCACAGCCATGTCCAGTACGTCCTCTCGGATTAACTGCGGCGTATTAAATATCAAGCCGATTAAACGGTGATGGTTTTTCATTGAAGTACCTTGTGAATTTCGGCCAAAGCCTTAGCCTCGTCTTTGTCTGTTGGAAGCCCTGTGGCTGCATCGACCATGTTTAATGGCTGCAAGTACACATCCCCACCAGGTATAGGAGGAAGATTTTCAAGCTTGCGAATGTCGTTTACAGATAACCAGCCCCACTGCCGTGCAATTGCATACGCTTTGTAGCGGGCCTCTTGGTTACCCCGGAGCAAGCCACCAATGTTGAACTCAATGTAGAGTTCGTCCATTTCATCCAAGCGGAGAAAGTCGCGCTGCATAGCGCTTTCGTGGCGTCTAATCCATGGCAACAGTGCGTAAATCACAAACTGAATCTGGAGGTTTTCGACGTTGTTGTAGGTCGCCCCCTCCATCACAGCCAACATGGGTAAGGGAATTTTCCAAATCCGAGCCATATCAGCACCGGTTAACGTCAGTGCCTTAATCAGATCGGCGTCGACGTTGCTCATAGAAAGGGGCTTAAAGGTCATCCCCTCCTGAAGCATTGCCACCTTGCCCTTGTTCCCTGAGCCACCAAAACGAGACTGCCAATCATCGGTTATGGCATCAACAATCTTCTGATCTTTGATAGCCGGTGATTCTCTTGGACGCTCTAACACTCCAGACAACGCTGTACCGTTAACAAACGACTTAGCCGAATACTCAGCCAACGCCAGTGAGTAGCCGATTGCATTGGCATGGAGTGCTATTGGCGATGCACCAACATAGTTATCAAATGACATCCAACGCACATGATGGAAATAGCGCTGTGGCAGCCTTTCATCACTTCCCGCGATTTGATAGTAGGGGCACAGGTCTGATCCCTTCCAGACCGTAATATTGTCGGGGTCCATCGGGTATAGCCCGGTGATAACCCCACCACCATCCCGTTCTATATAGCTGTATGAGTTCCCCCGTAAACCGGCTGACATCTGGCTAAACTCTCGGTATTCAAACGAGGTTTGCCACGGGTTCGGCCTGTATTTCAGAATTTTGTATAAAGGGTGATCTGTAGCAGCTTCCCTGCCTCCGTCGGGCAAGCGGCGGTAGAGTTCAATGGGTAGCTGCGCAATACTCTCAGCAAGCAAAGACACACAGTTCTGTAACACAGGAATTGCCATCGCACTCTTTGCGTTTACATCCTGTCCCGCCGCTGAACGAACACCGCCCAAAAAACCAGAAAGCCAACCAGAGCCACCCTGCCCACTGTCGGTAGCTCTTCTAAACAGCATTTCGGTCTAGTCCTATACCAAAGAGAATTAATAAAACACCGCCCACTACGGCAGCCCACGCTGGTGATATCTGAGCAATACCGCCGACCAACGCAATGAAGCCCACAAGCATGCACACCAGTGCGATTTTTTCCTGACGATTCAAATCCCTACTCCTTGCTCATAAATGCTGGCTTCTTCTTTAGCGATAGGCAGCATGACTCGGCCAATAGCCATAATTAGCGCCACGGCTCCGTCAATTTTGTTATCTGGATGTTGTTTAGTAGGACGCACAATATCGTCACTACCAGGCAGGTGACGCCCCACCACGTTTGAAATACACCAACTCATAATGGGGTTGCCATCGTGGTGAAAGCGTCCAGACAAAATAGCCGCCTCAAGCTCTTTCATTGGGTCGGACATGTTGGTGAAGTTCTGGACAATTGTGATTGGGCTTAACCCCTCATCATCCAATTGGTGAGATAGGTTCGCCGCACCATGCGGATCTACGGGTGACGCGATCACTGGCGACTGTGCATTAACCTCTAACGCCTCAGCTAGAATGTCGCGGTAATCAATTTCCGCACCATGCGTCTGGATCAAGTGACCGGATGCTACCCAACTTTGGTAACGGTCGGCCATGCGCCTATTATCACTACCTGTCACTGTGTCCTCTGGTACCCAAAAGGTAGGAGCAACACAGTAATAGTGAATCTTGCCGTCGATCACCTCATGAAACAGTTTCACCATGGCGGTAAGGTCAATCTTGGATGCCAAGTCCAGCCCCAGCACACAATCCCACCCAGCAAAGCGCTCTAGCGTTAGAGAGCGGTCAATACACGAATCGGCTACAAACTTTGCCATGTTGTAGTAACCACTCTTTGCCGCCGTCCACACGTTCAAGTGCTTATTCTTAAAGGTGGTGGCAAATCGCGCTCTGCGTATAGCTTGCTGCTGCTGAGAAACTAGGTAGTCCTCATTAACCGAGACCCCCATGTTGGGATTGGCCTTAGCCAACACTTTGGGGTCAGTCCAGTCGTCCCCCTCGTCAATCGTCCAAATCCAACCAAACAGCTCATCATTAGGAACAATGCCCTCAAGCATTTCAATGACTTCTTGCCGCTTGTCATAGCACGGCCCAGAGATATTCGCCCCCGCCGTAGTGATGATGAACATCAACGGCTGTTCTCGCGCGCCCATCCCTGTCTGCATGGTGACGTATAAATCATCAGCTATATGCTCGTGGTACTCATCGACAATGGAACATGAGGGCGACGCACCGTCACCCGGATTACCGATAACAGGCTCAAACCGGCTCCCGTCCTCTGGGCGATTCATGTTGCCAGCATTAACCTCAATACCGAGCAATGCCTTTAACTCTGGTGTACGCATGACCATCAAGCGAGCTGGTCTAAACACCTCCCACGCTTGCTTCTCGGTTGTTGCCCCGCTGTACACCTCTGCACCAAACTCACCATCAGCGCAAAACATAGCAAGGCCCACGCCGGCAGCAATTACACTCTTGCCGTTTTTACGTGGTACTTCCCAATACGACTCTCTGAACCTGCGTAACCCGTCCTTTTTCCTGACCCATCCAAAGGTGCAAGCCATGCCAAACAACTGCCATGGCTCTAAAGTGATCTTCTTCTTTTCCCTCGCCCACTTGCCTTTTGTGTGCGGCATGTACTCAATAAGTTTGATTTTCTTCTCGGCCTGTACCGGATCAAACTTATAAGGGAAGTCTCGTTTTTTGCTTTTGACTATTTCGTCTAAATGACGCTGGCAGGCTAGAGTTATATATCGGCAGCATGGTATTTTGCCGCGCACGACATCGCGGGCGAACTGCGTAGCTGCAGCCACCCGTGGAAACTTCGCTTTTGACATTTCACATGCTTAAGATGCCGGCTAGCTCAGCAGTAGGGTCCTGTTTCTTGGGACCCAACAGTCTCTGTCGACTGGATGGGTCGAGGCCAAGCAAAGATCCAAAGGTTGCCATTTGCCTTGTAGCCTCGTTGATGATTGTCGCCGCAGGGTTCTTAACGATCCCGCCTTGCGCCCCTTCGACAGTAATGCCGTTCCTAGCAATATCTTCTTCGGCCATTCGGAATCTGCCGTAAGCCGCACAATAAAACTCTAGGTTCTGAATATCGGTTGCCTGTAGCACCTGCTCTGCACAGAGTAGCGGTGCCAAGTGCTCCCACAAATTACGGCCCGGCCCTTGCAGCCAGTCCGGTGCATCAATATTTACTACACCACCAAACTCAGGTGCATCTTTGTTCAGTGCGCGCTTACCAGGATTGCCAGCAGCAACCTTACGCTCGGTCGGTTTTGGCCTACGACCTGAACGCCCCGGAACACCCGCCATACCCCCTCCCACTAAATTTCATTTTACGCGGGGATAAAAATCTACTTAGACGGGCGGTCTAGGAAATGAAAAGATTTTGGGTTTTATACCCCCCCTACCCTACGCCTGCTCGACTCCCTGCGTGTTTTTTCCTTATGACAGTCCTCGCAAATGGTTTGCAAGTTCTCATAAGCATCCGTTCCGCCCTCTGCTTTGGGGATACGGTGATCGACTTCATTGCCATACGTCACTAACCCCTTGGCTGCACACGGCCTGCACTGGTGACCATCACGCTTCAGCACAAACCTACGCTTGCGCTGCCACTCTGCACCATAGCCGCGCTGCGATGAGGTGCCACGCTCAGGGGCATTCCACCCAGACTCTTGATCTAAATGCTCGTCGCAATAGCCACCAGCATTCCTATGGGGGCGTCTGCACGTTTTAACCCTGCATGGTTTTTGTATTCTTCTTATCATCACCTCAATGCATTCCTCATGCCCGTACATCAAACACCAGACACAAAAAAGCCCAGCGCTATAGGCAACTGGGCTTTTTAGGTACAAGACCTCTTTTACTCTTTAGAAGGCGTATCCCAGCTTGATACTCCCAGACACCCCTTCACGTTTACCCACATAGCCTTGAACACCTACATCTACGTTCAACGCCTGCTGGGACGCCCACGGTTTTAAGGTTGCGCCTAGCTCCATCACTCCGGTATTGCCTTTGAACGATGGCTGATCAATGCCCAAGCCTGCCGCTTCACCCGATGCAGCCCCCTTGAACTCACGCTCAAATGCCAAGCCACCGTAAACCGTAAATGCATCACTGTTCACATAGCTATAGCGTGTGCCTACACGTAAGCGTGAACTGTTTGAAGAGTCTAAGTCCAAAGCGCTTTTGCCTATGTGTACCGTATCGGAACCTAAACGGCCCCAGGTGTAACGGCTGTAGACGTCTAGTGCTTGCTGCTCGTCTAGGCTAAGTACATAACCCCCACCTAGCATGGCACTGAAGTAGTTGGTGCGGGAAGTATACTTACCCCTCACCCCTTCAGCGTCCACCATGTCAGCACTATCAAAGGTGTTACGTGTACGACCGGCGCGCAGTGCTGCACTGATGTGGCCACCGGCTTTAACATTAGTGTTGATGGCTGTGTTAGCGGTACTACCCAAACCATCTACATGCAGCAATATACCGCCACCTGCATAGTTAGAATCACCACTACCACGCACCTTGCCTAAACGACCGAAATCATTGTGGCTCTTGTAACTACCGTCGCCATATTCCGCAAAGGCGGCTATCGTCAGAGTACTGGACTCATGCAGCGCAAAGCCCTTAGATACCCCTAGCGCAAACTTAATATCGTTAACATCAATGTGTGAACCGGTTTTGTAGCGGCTAGAACCACCAGCGCTCGCGAGAAACAGCCCTGCACCATTGCCGGAATTTTGTGCAGCGGCAATACCGTTTTCACTCACCATGTCAGCACCTTGGTTAGCCATGGCTAGCATGGCGGATCGGCCTTCTAGAAAGGACTTGGCTTTAGGGTTAATGCGTCCTGCGGGTTTACTCCCTCCAGTATCACCATTGCCATTGCCGTTGCCATTGCCATTGCCATTGCCGTTGCCGTTGCCGTTGCCGTTTGCGGGAGTATCATCCTTTTTATCCGCAATACCCAACACTAATTGGCCATCAGCCTCTCTTAAGGTGACGTCATACAAAATAAAATGCCCTTGTGCCACCGTGCTATTAACAAGCTGCGGCGTACCCTGCACAGTATCAATTAACGTCACCGTATCACCCACATTCAGCCTGTTACCATCGTCTTTCATGGCAATGCTGTGTTTGGTGTGATCTAACGCTACAGCCTTGGTACCCTCAATACGTATTAAGGTATCGGCGTTCACCACATCTTTAGGCAGTATCCAGTTGAAGTTCTCAAAGTGATGAATACCCTTTACCGATCCACGGTAACCATCTAGGTTTAAGGTGTTTCCTTGGTAGTAGCTTGTGAAATCGCTATCTTCATTCACCTTGCCATCACCGTTCACACTATAACCACCGTAAATGGAGCCGCCACTCGCGTAATTGCCATTGGAGTCTTTTTTACCAATGGTCAACGCATCACCCACTAAGGTCACTGAGTTGTGATTGGTATAGCCACCTTCGCCGTCAGTACTTGTACCTGTACTTGCATAACCTTTAGCACCACCTCGGCTGTAACCACCGTAAACATCTCCCGTCAGTGAGCTCACACCAGCTAAAGTGATGTGGTTATCAGTAACCGTACCACCAGCCCCACCGTTCGCGGAGGAGGAGGAGGAGGAGGAGGAGGAGAAGGCGTATTCTCCCGTCCCCCCACTACTGAACCCACCAAAAACCGAACCACCATCTAAACCTCCCGCTCCTGCTCCTGCTCCTGCTCCACCATACGTAGTAACACCACCTCCCGAGCCCCCCTCTGCGCCTGTGAGCGTGACATATTTCAAGATAATATGGTTACCGCTCACATCACCACCGGCACCACCATTCGCGGAGGAGGAGAGTGAGGAGGAGAAGGAGAAGGAGGAGCCTCCCGCCCCCCCACTACTGACCCCACCAAAAACCGAACCGCCATCTAAGCCTCCAGCTCCTCCTCCAATCAGATAAGAACTACCACCGGTACCGCCCTCTGCGCCTGTGAGCGTGACATATTTCAAGATAATATGGTTACCGCTCACATCACCACCAGCACCACCGTTCGCGGAGGAGGAGGAGGAGGAGGAGGAGGAGGCGTATCCCCCCGCACCACCACTACTCAACCCACCAAAAACTGAACCGCCACCTAAGCCTCCTGCCCCCGCTCCACCCCAGCTAGAAGCACCACCAGTACCGCCCTCTGCGCCTCTAAGCTCGACATCATTCAAGCTAATATGATTACCGCTCACATCACCACCAGCACCACCGTTCGCGGAGGAGGAGGAGGAGGAGGAGGTGTATCCCCCCGCACCACCACTACTCAACCCACCAAAAACCGTACCACCACCTAAGCCCCCTGCTCCTGCTCCTCCAAAACTAGACTTACCACCAGCGCCTCCCTCTGCGCCTGTAAGCGTGACTTTTTGCAAACTAATATGATTACCGCTCACATCACCACCGGCACCACCGTTCGCGGAGAAGGTGGCGTCTCCCCCCGCACCACCACTACTCAACCCACCAAAAACCGAACCGCCACCTAAGCCTCCTGCTCCGCCTCCGCCATATGTAGCACCAACTCCTGCAGCACCTGTATCACCCGTAATCTCCCCACCACTAAGATCTACTGGATCCTGGTTAATAATTGGCTGGCCATCCTTACCATCAGCATCGGCATCCGTAGTACCCGCATCACCGATGCTAGTCCTGTTTCGCTGCTCAGCTAATGTCCAATCAGCATGGAAACTCGCACCGTTTTCACCATGCGCGCCTCCTACTTGGGCATACGCTACACTGGACATAAACAGGCCGGCTGAAAGCGCCGCGACTAAGGGGGTTACAGGAAATTCCATCATCTGCTCCGGTTTCAAAAACCTATCGCTAAGGGAGGCCACACTTATCCCGTACTATGGGGATAGGGTATATGCCGGAGAGAAACAGTTCTCACAGCATCATAGCGCGTATATGTATATACGCGGGAGGATACCAGAACATTGATCTAGTAGATATCACTGAAAATAGGTAGAAGCTGTCGTACTACTCACTCTCTAGTGATACTAAAAATAGTCACAAACTGCTACTCCCTCTACAGACAAACCATCCATACCCAGACGCATGCACTAGGCCACGCGTCTATTGCCAGCTATCTGCCTATATCAGTTGCACATAGTTCCGCCTAGAGCCATCGACTAAGGCATCAAGTGCACCTTTCAAAAATATCGTAAACAGAGACAGTCGGGGGTTAGAACCCCCCTTACCGTATCCTTTTTTCTAGGGGCCCCCGGATTTTTATTTAAATAATAACAATTCTCATTACAAAACATTAAAGCCCTGTGCTCCCATACTCCAAACCAAAAAAAGCCCAGCGCTACAGGCAACTGGGCTTTTTAGGTACAAGACCTTTTTTACTCGTTAGAAGGCGTATCCCAGCTTGATACTTCCTGATACCCCTTCACGTTTACCCACGTAGCCTTGAACACCTACATCTACGCTCAACGCCTGCTGGGACGCCCATGGTTTTAAGGTGGCGCCTAGTTCCATTACACCGGTATTGCCTTTAAACGATGGCTGATCAATACCCAAGCCAGCCGCTTCACCCGATGCGGAACCCTTAAACTCACGCTCAAATGCCAAGCCGCCGTAAACGGTAAACGCATCACTGCTCACATAGCTATAACGTGTGCCTACTCGCAAACGTGAACTGTTTGAAGAATCCAAGTCCAAAGCACTTTTACCTATGTGTACCGTATCGGAACCCAAACGGCCCCATGTGTAACGGCCATAGACGTCTAGTGCTTGCTGCTCGTCTAGGCTAAGTACATAACCCGCACCCAGCATGGCACTGAAGTAATTCGTGCGGGATTTGTAGCGACCACTTACCCCTTCGGCATCCACCATGTCGGCACTGTCAAAGGTGTTGCGAGTACGACCGGCACGCAGTGCTGCACTGATATGGCCACCGGCTTTAACGTGGGAGTTGATGGCTGCGCTAGCTGTACTGCCTAAACCATCCACATGCAGCAATACACCGCCACCCGCATAGTTGGAATCACCACTACCTCGCACCTTACCTAAACTACCGAAATCATTGTGGCTCTTGTAACTACCATCGCCATACTCCGCAAAGGCCGCTACCGTCAGAGTACTGGACTCATGCAGCGCAAAGCCCTTAGATACCCCTAGTGCAAACTTAATATCGTTAACATCAATGTGTGAGCCGGTTTTGTAGCGGCTAGAACCTCCTGCACTGGTGAGAAATAGTCCTGCGCCATTGCCGGAGTTTTGCGCAGCAGCAATACCGTTTTCACTGACCATATCAGCACCTTGGTTAGTCATGGCTAGCATGGCTGAGCGGCCTTCTAGGAAAGATTTAGCTTTAGGATTGATGCGTCCAGCGGGAGTGTTTCCCCCATTATCTGAATCACCATTGCCGTTGCCATTGCCGTTGCCGTTGCCGTTGCCATTGCCGTTGCCGTTGCCGTTGCCATTGCCACTGCCATTGCCACTGCCATTGCCGTTGCCATTGCCATTGCCATTGCCGTTGCCGTTGCCGTTGCCGTTGCTAGTATCATCCTTTTTACCTGCAATACCCAGCACTAATTGACCATTAGCCTCTCTTAAGGTGACGTCATACAGAATAAAGTGCCCTTGCTCCACCGTTGGGTTTGTCAGTTGTGGGGTGCCTTGAACGTGATCAATCAACGTCACCGTATCACCCACACTCAGCCTATTGCCATCGTCTTTCATGGCAATGCTGTGTTTAGTGTGATCTAACGCTACAGCCTTGGTACCCTCAATACGAATCAAGGTATCTGCATTCACCACATCCTTAGGCAGTATCCAGGTGAAGTTCTCGAAGTGATAGATTCCTTTAACTGATCCACGGTAACCATCTAGGTTTAAGGTGTTTCCTTGGTAGTAGCTTGTGAAATCGCTATCTTCATTCACCTTGCCATTGCCGTTCACACTATAGCCACCGTAAACAGAACCACCACTCTCGTAACTGCCTGTGGAGTCTTTTTTACCAATGGTCAATGCATCCCCCACCAAGGTCACTGAGTTATGGTTGGTATACCCACCCTCCCCATCATCACCTGTATAACCCTTAGCACCGCCTCGGCTGTAACCACCATAGATATCACCCGTTAACGAGCTCACGCCAGCTAAGGTGATATGGTTTTCGGTAACTGCACCACCTGCCCCCCCGTTTGCGAAGGCGGAGCTGGACATGGCGAATCCCCCCGCACCACCACTGCTGATGCCACCAAAGACCGAGCCGCCACCTAAACCGCCTGCCCCTGCTCCTTCTCCCCCAAAACCAGAAGTACCACCACTACCACCCTCAGCACCTGTGAGCGTCACATTGCTCAAACGAATACGGTTATCGCTGACATTACCTCCCGCTCCTCCATTCGTAGAGGAGCTGGAGGAGTATCCCCCCGCACCACCGCTACTGATACCGCCAAAGACTGAGCCACCGCCCAAGCCTCCTGCTCCTGCTCCCCCAAAACCAGAAGTACCACCACTACCACCCTCAGCACCTGTGAGCGTCACATTGCTCAAACGAATACGGTTACCGCTGACATTACCTCCCGCTCCTCCATGCGAGGAGGAGGAGCGGAAGGAGGAGTAGGTGGCCCCCCCCGCTCCACCACTGCTGATGCCACCAAAGACCGAGCCACCGCCTAAGCCTCCTGCTCCACCAGCTCCACCATTACTAAGAGCACCACCAACAACACCACCATCACCACCATCACCACCCTCAGCACCTGTGAGCGTCACATCGCTCAAACGAATATGGTTACCGCTCACCTCACCACCGGCACCACCGTTCGCTGAGAAGGAGGAGCTGGCGTATCCCCCCGCTCCACCACTGCTGATACCACCAAAGACCGTACCACCGCCTAAGCCTCCAGCCCCCGCTCCTCCATTAGCAGAATCACCACCAGCGCCTCTTGCCCTACCTGTAATCTCCCCACCACTCAACTCTATGCGTGGCTGGTCAATAATTGGCTGGCCATCCTTAGCATCAGCATCGGCATACGTAGTACCCGCATCACCGATGCTAGTCCTGTTTCGCTGCTCAGCTAATGTCCAATCAGCATGGAAACTCTCACCGTTTTCACCATGCGCGCCTCCTCCTACTTGGGCATACCCTACACTGCACATAAACAGGCCGGTAGAAAGTGCCGCGACTAAAGGGGTTACAGGAAATTGCATCACATGCTCCGTTATCTGATCTCTCTATGACGAAGTAGGCTAACAGAGCACTACAGTATTGAATATCACTGAAAACTGGTAGCCACACGTGCTCCAAGCGTATGCACCTACATAGAAAGCCCTGAATTGCGGTTTATAAACCACCCATGCCCAGCCACATGCACTAGGCCGCGCTCGTTAACCTGCTCACGCGCCTCTCGCCAGCCTGCGGCCTGAACCTCTTGCAGACACCTCCAACCAGGGTCATCAACTAATGCCACCCTATCCATCTTAGGCAGGGCGTCACGCTCAATGATGCATAGATAAAAAGCCACAGCGCTCCTCTGGAATACTTCGATTTCAAATAGAAGAATTAAAGGTGCGATTTCAAATCGCACCAGTGACACCCATCACCAACTACGTATGATTAGCTCCGCGCTTTTAGACCTGTTCTCCACCTTACCCACCGAGTACTGGATACCCACCACATCAAAAGTAAACCCCTTAAAGATTTCCCTAATGTCTGGATGATCGTTAATACTCAGGATGGCTTTACCTTGCATTGTCCGCATAACCTCAGCCATGCGCACATACTCATCAATCCCGAACTCATTGCCATACCCCGCAGTTTCCCAATACGGTGGATCAAGATAAAACAACGAGTGAGGGCGGTCGTAACGCTTTACACAGTCTGCCCAGTGCAAATGCTCCACATGTACCTGACATAACCTTAAATGAGCCATTGACAGCTCTTCTTCCAAACGAAGGAATCCAAACTTTGATGGTGACGTAGTGGCATACCCAAAGGTAGGGCTATCTGATTTACCGCCAAACGCCAGTTTTTGCAGATAGAAGAACCGCGCTGCTCGCTGAATATCAGTTAGCGTTTCAGGCCTCTTCATCTTCTCCCATTCAAACAGTTGTCTAGATGTTAGCGCCCACTTGTACTGCCTTATAAACTCTTCCAGATGGTGCTGCACCACTCGATAGAGGTTCACTAAATCACCATTTAGATCATTAAGCACCTCAACCTTTGCCGGATTTGGCCGCATAAAAAACAACGCCGCACCACCAGCAAACGGCTCTACATAGCACGTATGCTCTGGAAAAATAGGGAGAATATGTTTAGCTAGGCGGCGTTTGCCACCCATCCAAGGAATAATAGGTTTTGCCATGGTCGTGTCCATTGTGATACCGTTACTCCCGCCTACGTAGGTGGGGACGGCCTTGGGTCGATCACAGGCTTGGTCTGTGTATTGGCTGGCAGGCTAAGGGTTGCCGCCCTGAATCTGTCGCCGTTCTCTTTTGCTAGATAAAATAAAAGCCCGCCAATCTCACAACTGGCGGGCTTTTTCGTCACGTGCGTTTTCTATAGACGTGACTTCTCGACCTCTATGTTACCGATTGCGTTACCGAATGTGCGATGCAATGTTATCGTTCGGTAACATTTGCCCCACTGGACGCCAGACATACATGTCCCCGTAGCGCCCCGGCTCCGGTTTAACGATCTCAACTAATCCGTGCTCCGCTAAAGCACGCATCGCCCGTTGAATCCCTCTCTCATACTTTGCGCGCTCACCTTTTGGTAGTGCGCGCCCTTTAGATACGTGACGTACCAGCTCATACATCCGAAACGGGCGACCAGGATAGCAAGACAATAAATCACCAGCATTGGCATAGATACTCACTTAAACGCCCCCCAAACCTTTTTTCTAAAACTCAACAGCGCTAACTTGTAGTAATCCACTGTTATCCCTATTTTCCTGCTAGCTGCCTCAGCTCTGATGTGATCAGGCATATTGCCGTACTCCTTAACCCGCGTGTACTCAGCATGCAATACCCTTCGATCCTCACGAGGCAGCAGCTGGTATATCCCCTCTACCAGCTGCGCACGCTCATAGTTCACTGGAGTATTGTCTTGCTCCTCATCGTCCACCTCTTGGAGCGGATACATGCACTGGCGAGGCTCCTGTACCACCCGATGCGGACCGGGCATGCTCCCTACCCAATGCATCCGCGCCCAGTTCTGTATCTCGTACTCGACCCATGAAGGTATTTGCATCACACCTCCTTGATTTCAATTCCATGCACATGCAGCATCAAAGCGCTTTTGAGAGCGAACACATCAGTGCGCACACCCTTTACGTCCTCCACAACCAGAGCGCCATCGCGCATATAAACAAAGTCAGCGTAATAGGTGACTACTCGCACCGCCTTACCGTCTGACTTGCGCTGTGTAGGTATCAGCTCGTAGCGTTTCTGTAGCTCAAGATCAGTAATCTCTCCGGCCTGCAGTAATAGCTTTAGTGCCTGGTACCGCCGAGCCTCTTTCTTGCTATCGAACTTATGACCGTCTACAACCGTTTTAACGTTCTTGTATTTAGGTGCCTTCTTGCACCCCCGCGCCGTTATGACTGCTGCCATCAAAGCCTCCACAGCATTGGCTTAGTGTTTTTTAAAGCATTGAATATCTGCGGCACACCACGCTTGAGCCCAAAGTGATGCAACGTATTGCGATACCCAAAGTCACACACCAGCTTGAGGTACTTATCTACTATTTCTGTTCTGCCGTGCAAATCCCACCAGCAAGCTATGACTGGCTGACACCGCTCAAGCTGCTCTAATGCCCATGTCCCTACCTCTGTCCAGTAGGCATCACGCGCTATATGAGGATCCAAAAACAGCAGATCAACACCGCCCCCGCCCATGGCTTTTGCTTTGATTTCACAATCACGTATCGACACACGGTCAATACTTAGCGGCTCTCGCAAGAAAACAAAGCCAACTGACGGCACGCTTGCATCCCACTGATTTCGGTACCCGATACAGGTGCCATGGTCTTTTGATCGGTAATATTGCCCACTCATGCGGCCACCTTCGCCCTGTGGCTTTCCCAGTTAAACACTACGGCCTTGCCGCCACCTTCGCGCAAACGGTCAAAGACACGCTCACCTAGGTATTTCTTCAATGGCTCCATCGCCAAGTTACTGATGATGATGGTGGGCTTCATCTGCTCATAGCGGCCGTTGATAATCTCGAAAAGGATCATTTCTTCGGTAGCACTACCAAACTGCACTCCCACCTCGTCAATGATTAGCAGGTCTGGTGCAATCAACGCATTAATGGCTTGGCGTTCCGTCTGTGTAGCGCCATGACCATAGGTTTCTTTAACACTGCGTACAGCCGACAGCACCGAGGTAAAAACTGCCGTGTAACCTTGAGCAATCAAAGCATGCGCTGCCGATGCAGCTAGGTGCGTTTTTCCTGTGCCTACCGTGCCCATCAAAATCAGGCTACGGCCCGAAGCAAGACTGTCTGCAAAGTTTTCCGCATACTCACGCACTGTTTCCAAAGCCTTGGCAGAGTTGGAGCACGTGGCACGATAGTTTGCAAAGCGACGATCCATGAACCGTGGAGGAATGGCGGCTCGCTGCATCGTGTTATTCATCACAGCTTGGCGACGCCCTGCGTTGATATCATCAATAATTTTCTGCGCATCACTTTTAGTGCCCGCCTCAGTGCATGCAGGGCATGTGGTCCAAAACTCCGTTCTTCCCAGAGTGACGTGCTGTGACTGGTATTCGCCGTGCTGATCGCAGCAGCGTGTAGCGACCTCTGCGCCTTGCATGGCCTTAGAAACTTCCATCATTACCAACCCCTTTGCTGTAATCCTGACCCGCAAAACCCTCGCCTTGGTTGCCAGTTGCTTGAATCCCTGAGCCCTTAACCCATGCAGCCTTAAAGCCTCTCCACGAACGCTCTACACATTCAGTCAAAGCAGCCTCCAAGGACCAGCCAGCAATGCCAGCCTCACGTTTGACGCCATCCAGTGCTAGCGGAGTCAGCTCATGACCCAGTTTTTTACGAAGTGCCAGAAACTCTTTGGCTACTTTTTCAGAAACACCATCCGCCATTAGTTCATCCAAAGAAACTGGAAGCACCGGCCCTGACGGTGCCTCTTGTGGTTCTATGACGGTTCCTTGATGGTTATTGGTGGTTATGGGTGCAGGATTTGCGGGGGCGGGTGCAGCTCCTGCGGGGGTGGGGTGCAGATTCTGCGGGGGTTCTGACTCTTTTTGCGGGGGTGCAGATTCTGCGGGGGTGCAGGATTTGCGGGGGTTTGGTGTGTAATTGTCCGCTTTGATCGTGTACACGTTTGAACGGCCATTACGGTCTTCAACCGCCAAAATCTTTACCTCTTGCAAAAACTTAATTGCGTTCTGTACCGCACGCTCAGATAAGCAGGTACGCACAGCAATGTAAGCAACAGACGGCCAGCACACACCATCGTCATTGGCGTTATCAGCCAGACTGATCAATACAGCCTTCTGGCTTGCATTCATGCCCTGCAAAGGCCAGCATTGCGTCATAATTATTGTGCTCATAGCGCCCCCAAACTGGTGACGTACTCTCTAGGTACTGGTAAAATAATCAGCATTCAATAGCCTCACTTTGTTGAATCGCCCCCAGAGCTGTTAGCGCAGCTGCTGGGATTTCTTTTATCTGCTGTAGGCATGTGGCCAACAACTCGTATTCAGTGCCGTAAGCGGCTTCAAATCTTTTCTTCCATGGATGCACTGCAATAAGACCTGGCGCACCTGTGCCGTCTTGATGATGACCAGCGCATAGTGGCAATACATACCAGTGGGCATTTGGTTTGGTGCGTCCATCAATGTGATGGATACTGACCTCCATCTGCTCCCTACCCTCTACACGACAAGCAGCACACCCAAGCGCCGCTAACTGATCGTGAAAACGCTTCTGCTCAGCAGTCACCGGACGACCTTTCATGCCACGCGACGCCATAGGCGTCTTCTTGCTTGTCGTGGGCTTTTGGGGACGGTTCATACCTCTCTTTGGCTCCCACGGTTTCTTAGTACGTAGCGGCTTTGCGCTGGCCCGTAGAGTGCTGTTCCATGCTTTATTCATCGCTATATACCTGCAGCAGCTTTCAAAGACGTTGGCAACGTGAATGCCAAGCCCTTACTCGCTATCAAACGCACAAAATCAGCCGGTGGCAGCTTCGCTAAGCTATCGACACCAGTTGCCTCATAAATTGCAGCCTTGATCGCAAAAGTACGGCTCGCCTTGTCTTGGTCATGATTCACACAAAAGGCTTTGGCTACGCGTGGATTGTTAAACCAACCCAGTTTGAAGAGGTCTGTGTAGTCGGTGCCGTAAATGGGCTGTGAGTTACCGAGCATGTTTTCTCACTCCTCTTAACGTGTTTCGCTCTGCACGATGCAACAGAACACGGGTATCTCTAAATAGAGGTACCAACTGATCCGCCTCACTCTGCTCAATAACGTTGTCTTGCACTGTTGCTGAGGTAGCGGCAGCAATCTTTCCCCACTTTTCAGAGATAAGCAGAAACTTCTCCTGCAACGCTTTGCACTCGTCATCCCAACCACCTATTGGTTCTGATGGCACACAGTCCACATGGATACCGCGCTGTGCATTCATCACCAGCAGCCAGTCCCAGGCGTACTCCTTGCCGCCCTCTTTCTCCTCCATCCACTCACTGAGAAGTTCTGCCATGGATACGCTGATCTCATCGCCATTCACTGCACGGAGCTTTGCACGTAGGCTCTCTGGATGGATGCTGCGCCCCCGGCGCTCTGTTAGATAACGAGCAGCATCAGTTAACCCACCATGAGTACGACGAACGCTGTTGTAGAGAACATCCAGCCAGTCTGTATTTGAGTAATGAAGCGTCACCTTGAAACCTCTTTCATTTCAGCGTATCGCCGGACAGACCAACGACATATAGTGTTAACAACGGAGCAAAAATCATGGAAATAACACAGACAGAACAACTGTTAAAAAATGCTTATGCCATCTGCCAAAAAATCACCGACAGAAGCGACATTAGTTATGAGCTGCTACATGCCGTCTTTGAGCGACTATGTATGGAGCAGGACATGCAAGAAGTTCTTGAGCCGCAGCACCACTCGCATGACCTGCATTAATGGGTGGTCAACCCCAATCAGGTATATTCAGAGATTCCAGTAACTAAACTTTTCCTAAAAGGAGTTGACCATGGATCCAATGGCCATCTTCACCGGTATCACTCATGGCATTTCAGCCTACAAGACGGCTGTAGAAACGCTGGATGAAGCGAAGGTCACGGCGGCTACCAATGAACTTCATATTCAACTCATGCATATCGGAGCAGAGGTAATCGCCATGCAAAATAAGAGCCTTGAGTCCACCGAGCGCGAGGCCACGGCGCTGGCTCGCATACGTGAACTTGAAGACCAGGTTCGCAAGCTTGAAAAACGCAATCGAGATTTTTCCCGCTACGATTTGGTCGAGGACTACCCTGGAACTTTCACTCTTCGCATAAAAGAATCTGCCCGGAACGGAGAGCCAGTGCATCACCTTTGCCCCAGCTGCCGAGATAACAAATCGGTGAAGTCGATACTCCAAATCACAGCCAAGAACAATGAAATTGCGCAATGCCCTACGTGCAAAACTGAATTTAGGCTTGCTCCACCATGGATGCCTTCTCTCTAAACGAAGCATCCGAAACAACCGATGAAACAAGACACCCGACAACTCACGAAGGTTACGCATGACTGGACTCTCTGATATTGGACTCTGGCAGAGATGAAAACTCCCTCACCAAATCCTCTGCTCGTAAACGACTATCTGCTCTGATCAACCGCCCGATTACCTCTATTGACGGCTTTCTACCGCTCCATTGCGTTGCTATCTGCCATAGATATGCAGGACTAATCCCCGCATTTTCAGCAAGAGCATTTCGTGAAGCTTTATCGAGAGTTTTGTATAGATCAGATAGTTTCATAACCAAAGATTAGCGCGGAACTAATCATCAAGTCAATAGCGCAGCGCTAACCCACAAGATTAGCGCTAAGCTATTTAATCTAACTATGAAAACTGTTGAAGAAACGCGTCTAGAACGCCTAAAAGAACTAATACAGAAACATGAGTCTGCTGCTGCTCTCAATCGAGCCGCCGGTAGGAATGAACGTGACTCGACGTTTAGTCAGCTTATAAACGGATCACTCAATAGCAAAACTCAGAAGCCTAAAACAATGGGCTCTGACCTAGCGAGACAGCTTGAGGAAAGTTTAGGCCTGCCTCGTGGCTGGATGGATACTCCGGAAACCCTGACCGCCGGCGTTGATGCTTCTCGACTAGCTGCAAAATCAACACATCACAACTCAGTTTCCAAAAATGCCGATATAGCCATTTTTGAGCGCTTAGACGTAAGAGCGGCTTGCGGATCAGGTATCGGGAACTCCGACTACCCCGAAGTGCTTTCCACTATGTCCATGCCTATTGGTATGGCGCAGAAGATGCTGGGAACAACCAATAAAGCTAACTCGGTCAAGATCGTCATGGCCTCGCGGGACTCAATGGTGCCAACCATTAATCCAGACGACCTGCTGTTTGTTGATGTATCAGTGAATGAATACGTATCAGAAGGCGTTTATCTTCTGGTGCATGACAAAGACTTGGTGTGTAAACGTCTATCGCGTCCTGGTAGAGACGTAATGGTCACGTCTGACAATAACAAATACCCCTCATGGAAATGGTCGGAAAGACCTGAAGACACACGCATCGTAGGCCGCGTAATTAGGGCGTTGCCGATTCAGTTCAAGAATTTTGGTGGCGAATAGCCACTCCCCCCAGCAGTAACATTGCGCACAAATCGTATCGCTGCGCTCTGATGTAGCATTAGAAGTAGTAGTAAAGCGCTGCGCACAAGCTGGAGAGGTGCGCTTTTACAGGTATTGCCAACTAGCTGAGTTGCTCTATCAGCTGCTGTGTAGGCGCATTAACAACACCAGAAACTGATATGCTCCCTAGTGAACTTAAAAATCATAAACTGTCTGAAAAACGTTTAGACTGCACCGAAATTGCCTTTTCGCCACTTAAAAAAGGCTCTCTACCTGGACAGTTCAAGCGTATGGGAAGGCCTGGTACATTCTCCTCTGGCTTTATACAAGTCTCCGATACTCATAAAGTGCTCTTTGTATGGCGTAATGGCGAGATTAAGACAGACTCTTCGTTCTATGGGTATTTTGTCCATAACCCATCTCCAGTTGAACGCCGCATTTTGTTTGAGCTACATTGGCACCCCAGCCATAAAGGAATACACTGCGTAACCCCTTGCAATACGGCCCTAGACCTGAACAACAGAATGTTAGTAGCTCAGCCAGATATTAACCTAAAAGGTAACCTGGACTGGGACCCAAGAAGTAAAGATGATCGCCAAAAACTGATACACCTTTTTTGTAATGCATGCGGAATCAGTATAAAAAGCCCCGTATCCAGAAACCAAAATGAATTATGGAATTAATGCGTATTAAACACTCTATATGCCAGCTCTTTCAGGTGCTACCTGATGAAGGCGGCGTTTGGCGTGTGGTTACACCTCTAGAGTACCCAGGGACAAGCCATAATATTGTCATTCGTATTCGTCAAAAAAATGGCTCATTCCAAATTGATGAAAATGGGGACTCTCTTTTTCAAGCTGAGCTATCTGGCGGAAACACTGAATCCATGGGACTATCACGCTGGAAGGGAGCCCTCAACACAATCCTTCCTGTTGAAATTGATGAAAATGACACAATTAAAACAACAACAGCTAACGCCGACTCCATTCCGGCATTGATATTTCGCGTCGCTGAGGCAGCCCAACAAGCCTTTGCTATCGCGACATCATATGAAGAACGTCAAAGCTCAGCACAATTCAAAGAGCTTGTCGGTCAAGCTGTCAATACAGCATGTAGCCGTTTTGAAGTCCCTTATCATACTGACGCCATACTACCTATTGCAGGTGAGTTTGTAGCAGACTTCTTAATTGATGCCCCATCCAAGCCTTTGATTGTTATTGCCGCAACTGGCGTACAGCGTCTACTTGAGGCTGAAATTATTCACATGCAATATCGCAATGAGGAATTGCCGGGCTTCATTTTAGCGGCAGTTGAAAGCCAAAAGCATGTAGGCCCAAAACAATTTGAACGTGCAAATTACTATACTGATAAGACGGTCACTTTTCATCAAACTCAGTTTTCTAACTTAGTTGGCGGAATGCTCCACTAAAAATACAGCCGCCTCTTTAGGCGGATTTTTTATGGGCTACTCTATTCTCTGTAGGTAACCTTATAATGTCAGCTATCGGCCATAAGCAGTCATCCATCATTGCTCTTTGGACTACTTACAAGCGGACAATCTCGAATTTTTTAGTTTTGTCTAAAAAGTTTGCTTGCGATTGCTCACTCACATAAATTCGAATAGATTCAGTTTTATGAGAACGACAATTTTTTTGTCTGTCGTCTAAATCTAGTTAGATCTCCACGGTATCCTTATGCAAGACACAAAGCGTCTAAGAATTAAGTACAACAATGAATGGCCCAGTCAGTTTCTATTCCCGGCCGAACAGCAACTCAAAAAAATCCTTGATGAAAATAATGTCCAACAGGGATTTATCCCCGCCAAGCTGGCACCCTCGACCGATCAAGAGTTCCACTCTTTGCTTGGACATTTTTTAGAGTGCCTAGATCAACTTCCATACAGGCCTGACGTGGCGTTTGATGCCATTTGGAAGACGTTAGACGCTGAGTTTTTTCGCGTGAAAGATGAAGTGTCCGCGCCACAGCATGAATCACGATTTGACAGCTTTGTTAATAAAGTCACCACTGACCAGAATACTTGTAAAGCGTTTCTCCCTCTCGCCAATGTCATTCCCATGCAGACATGCGAATTTGCAGCGAAGAGAATTCTCAAAAGCAAAGCAACACCGGATCAACACTCGGAAGCATTCCTAAAGCGCGTTAAAAGCTGTTTCGGAAATGCGTTGTACTCGGCATTTCTATCAAAATATGAGCCAATTTGGGTTACCTCACCAGATGAAGCTCAAAGAAAATCTGGTGCATTTCTTAGGAAATTAGTTCTAGGCAATGAGATGGATATAAATGGTGAAAAGTACACTCTTTCGCAAGAGCAAAAAACGTCATTTCTAGTCTCTATCGTAATGCCGCAATTCAGAAATGAGCGCTTTCACGGAACCACATTTCCGCCTTTTAGAAGTAGTGCTGCGAAGCTGAAAACCTATGCCCACGGGTATTTCATACTGCAAGTTGCTTATGCCTTGCTTCTTGAGGTTTTTCTCTATCGAAACTTCAACGTAATTAGCCAAGCTGATGCCAGCGTAGCAATCCAACGCAACAAAGAGCTTTTTGTGAGTCTGTTTGAACGTGAGCTTACGAAATAAACTTAAAAATTCGTGCCGGCGCCGCTGAGCTCTCACGTTAGGTGCCAATGGCGGAGTTATCGATGTTCGAAGTTCTTTCCGCGCTAGCGAACATTGCGACGGCCTGTGCGGTCATCGTGGCTGCGGGCAGCTAGTCCTGTCGCAGAGACAAGCTGTCACGACCTTTGAGGACTACTTGGCCAAGGAGTACCTTGATATTGCAGTCACTCTGCCAGTTAAAGCGCTGCTTGGCGAGAGGCTTAGTGAGTCAGAGCACATCGACAACTTCGATGAGTTCTACCGGTACTTTGATCTATGCAATCAACAAGCGTTTCTTAAGCAGTCCGGTCGTGTCTCCGACAAAACTTGGCGGTTTTGGCTGGAGGGCATCGTATCGAACCTCAAGCATCCAGCTTTTGAGCGCGCATGGTCGGAAGTCGCTGCCCGCTCCAACAGCGACTTCGCAGAGTTACGCGCTCTGGTTCCGCCCAAGCCACTCTCCTCCAGTGGCACGGTTGGTGCCTAACCATTCACTCAAGCCGACGCGGCTTCGCGGCGCGGCTTAACTCAAGTGTCAGTTATTTGAGTGTCTGCTTTGGGTCGATAGCAGACATACACAACAAGCTAAAGGTTGATCTGTTAGCCTAACAATCCCTGCCACATAAAGACAAGGCCGCCTCTCTAGGCGGCTTTTTTGTGGGCTGCTCTATTTTTAGCTAGACCTTATAATGGCTGCTGTCGGCCAGAAGCCAACACTGCGATAAGTGTCAATTATCGGGAACTGTGGCAATAATGCTAGCCTGTAAGCTGGTTTTTGCATGTATATAATTAGGCAATCTGTACCCAATAGCTTCTTAACAACCTATCTTGCCTTAGCTATTTTGTACATTCTTAAATCAAAAGCCACGTAAGATCAGCCAAAAAAAGAGGGGAGTGAAATGGCTAGCCACGTGAACAAACATGGACTGTCTAGACGCATACCTAGTCATATAAAAAGAGAAATTCGTCAGCGTTGTGGGTTCGGTTGTGTGATCTGTGGGTTCGGATTTTATGACTATGAGCATTTTGATCCGGACTTTGTAGACGCCAAAGTCCATTCTCCCGAAGGCATGACTTTGCTATGCTCACAGTGCAATCAGAAACGCGCGAGAAAGCGGCTTTCAGCAGCCACCGTGGCAGCGGCCAACGCTAACCCTAAGTGCTTACAGCAAGGGTTCACTAGCGAGCTATTTGATTTTGGCTTAAACCCAATCGAAGTAAACTTTGCAGGCAACCAGTTCATTGACTGCAAACACATCATTGAGATCAACGGAACCCCAATTTTGTCACTGACACCGCCTAAGCAAGAAGGTCAGTCATTTTTGATTTCAGGCATCTTCACTGATGAACTTGGTCGGATCGCACTCACCATTCAAGAAAATGCTTGGCAGGCGCGAGCATCTAATTGGGATATTGAGTGCGAGGGGCCAAGAATCACTGTCAGAACTGCATCTAGAAATGTAGCATTGCAGCTTTACCTAGAACCAGAAGCCAGCCGTCTAACCATCGAAAGAATTGATATGGCGTTCGACCGTGTCCGCTTAAAAGGAACTCTCGATTCACTTCAAATGTCGATTCATGAACAAGGGTGGAATACTATTTCAGGAAATAGCATACAATCTTGCTTCTGCGGTATCAGCATTCAGTCCGGCTCAAGAGTTGCAAACGACCCGATCTTCGACATTGCCTAATTGCCATGCAGCTCAATAGTAAGCCTCCGGTGAATACTAAATCGACCAGAGTTTACTAGACACTTTCTAGCCACATAACACCCTTACCCCCCAGCCCTCCTCCGAGGGCTTTTTTGCGCCTGTTGCTATGGCTGATATGTAGCATCCTCTCCCCTATTCGTATAGCACGCTAGCAAGATCGACTTGCCACCCCTTAACCGCTAACACCACACCTCTCCGGCTTCGCTTCTGCTGAGTGATGCGCTAAACATCTCCACAAAACAAAAGATTAGCGCAGCGCTATTGACATAATGTTTAGCTCTGCGCTAATCTATATTTAACAACTCACCAAAGCCTAGCCCAAAGGGCAGCCAAACAGAGTTGCAAACGATCTTTAACAACAAGCAGTGTGGACCACACCACCCCAGCATTATCGGGGGCGGCGAATAACGGCACACAAAGACGCCACGCGCCCCGCTGTGAAGTGTTTAGGGTGCGGAAGGGAAACGGCTGCGCCCAGGCACAAAGAAAAGCAAAAAACCGGTATTCCTGCGATTGGCGTGAGGCCTTAAACATGCGCAGGGTTCGGCGCCCCCCTGATGTTGTTGGTAGGGGGCGGTAAGGAAACCGTACCGCAGCATTTACGGAACCACGTAGCACCAACGGCCTAGTGATAGGCCGCTTTGGTAAGCATCAATGGTGGTGCTTACTGAAGCGAAGAAAGTAAAGGAATAGAAGATGCTGATACTACGGCCTGAGGCAGTGATTTTCTGTAATAACCACATGGTGCTATTGATAGACAGCGAGAAGCCAAACTTGTTAATTCTTTTGTCCCCCATTCTTGTTGGGGAATTTGAACGCATTGACACCGAGCTCAGCGGTGTTACAGGTAAGGCGCTAGGGCGTTTTGTATTGCGGTCCATGCTGCCGGCGCATTCGTTAGACCAGCATCAATCAGCTTCATTACAAGGTGTTTTGTGGACTCGGCAGGCAGCTTTCGCAGCTCATCAATGTATCTCTGCTTATCAGGCTGCGGCAAATCAGCTGCCAGTATCTTAGCCTCAATCAAGTTTTTGATAGTTTCATCATGAAGCCTAACCGTCACTACACCAAGGATCGCCGACAAGCCGCCATCAGCCTCAATGAAATCAATACCTTCAGAAGTGATTTGGATAGAAACATCCCAGTCCATTTGATTCAGGTAGCGAGGGCCTTGCACTTTCAGAAGGCCGTGGCCCTCAAGGTATCTTATATCCGCGATAGCTTCTTCTGCTGTCATGTCAGCAATATCTTCAGAGCAGTCATGAAACTCAGGGAATGCTTGACGTGCAGCATTAAGAATAGCTTTTTGTCGTTCTCTGCAGAATTTTTCCATGATCAGTTCCCTTTTAACAATGGTTGTTGTGTGGAAACTCAATCATATCGAATCGGGACTGATCACCCTACTTTCTAATACCTAATGACTGATAAGCACCTCCCGACTGAGGGTATCTGTCGGCACAGTTTGGCGCGTTTCAATATCGCCTTAGCACCGATATACAACCACCTGTCTATAGACCGTGTTTACACCACCCTGCTTTATGGGAATGGAGCGCGTCAAACTGTGATTAATAGAAAGTCAGTACGAGTAACCTTAAGAAGCTTGTACCAAGAAAAAACCGCCTAGAAAGGCGGCTTAGGTGGCAAGGTGTTATTACTTGCTAATTAGTAAGGTAGCCCAGGAAACCTGTTTTTCAGGTTGCGGACAAAGTTACGACGGATTTCAGTGAGCCGCCTTTCTTGAGCTTGTTCTTCTTGCTGTTTAGCAGTTTGTTTAGGTTCAAGCAAAGGGGATACGTGCAGGGGGCTCATGCCACCCTGATTCAGTTTGTGGTAAATCATTAAGATCTCCAACGCTTCTTCATATTGATCATTGAGAGCGGTCGGGAGCTGGTGCTGCCAAAAGCGTAGCGTAGAAAAAAGTGAACGCGTAGTAAAAAGTTATAGGCGAGCGAGGGTGCTGGCCTTTTTTATGATTGTTGTAGATGTGTGTTAACGCACTCAGACACTATGGGGCTTTGAGGTACTTAAGTACACCTATACTTTGTAACAGTGTTCTCTACAGTAGGCACAAAAAAACCGGCACTTCGTAAAGTTACCGGTCTTTGCTCTTTTATGTTCTTGCTGTGTTATGCAAGAACCACTGTATTAGACAGCTTGAATTCTTGTAGCGCATGGTCCTTTTTGACCTTGGCCAACAACGAAAGATACTCGTTGGTTTTCATCAAGCGTTTTGTGATACCCATCTCCTTGGATTTCACTATGGTGTGCAAAGAGGTCCTTACTACCATCCTCTGGCATGATAAAGCCAAAGCCACGTGTGTTATCAAACCACTTCACAATACCGATTTCTGTTTTCAATATAAATCCTAAATTATCAGGGAAAAATATCCCTGCACCCACTATCGTCTATTTAGCCAACAATAGATAGCACTGTTACAAAGTAAGCAGCGCTACTTATCCCATACTGAACATCACTTTGACGCGATCCTCACAAAAACAGGGAAAACCTCATCTCACAACGATGTAGCGAATGCAATAAAACCAAAAACAATACCTGGAAAGTTGGCTACAGCTATAGGCCAATCACGCTTTGGCCTCTTAAACATGCCATAAGTGACCCAAAGAGAGCAGTTAATCCCAGCCACTAAGGGTTGTAACCAACTACCTTTCATACCATTTAGATTATTACTAATCTGTAGAATGTAAGATATGTACATAGCCACAGCAGTAAATGTAGCCACCCAACCTAAAAATGTTAACACCCTGTTATCCATAGCACGCCTTAACAGTAACCGTTAGAGCCCTAAGCACTAATCTCCTCCATAGGGGGTAATATTCTTGCCTTATATCTAAATCGTCTAGGTAGGGTTTAACCTTAATTGACGGTAGTTACAGCTCATCAACTACTATCCTTAAACTACTGTTGAGTACGCTCTCAAAGAGGTTGCTATGGCTATACACAGGGTTCTAATTTTCCTAAGTATCTTGATTTTCATGTTTGCTCTCTCTAATGCCTATGTAAACGGCTACATCCTGAAAAATCAAAACGAAACTCTAGCTCAGAACCAAACATCTGCTACATAAGCAGTCAAAAAACAATTACTTCTACGCTTGGGTCAATACTGATTGTCGATAGATGCAACATAGCAATAAAGCTACTGCTCCTAGCGTAAGCCCCCCCAGGAAACGGGGCACCCTGCGGGATTGACCGAGTGGTCAGGCAGCAGCCTTCCAAGCTGTTTACAGGGGTTCGATTCCCCTATCCCGCTCCATATTCAGCGTTTGTAGCTCAACGGATAGAGCATTGGTCTTCTACACCAACGGTTGCGGGTTCAAATCCTGTCAGACGCGCCAGATTAACAATTGCCTTTCTTGGCCTGACCCGGTGGGCAGTGTCTTTGCTGTAAGTTCCCATCAGGATCGACCACAACGGAACCCCTAGGCGTATACACCGCACAGGCCGTTAACCCAAAAGCAAGTAAGCAAATTAGTAGTTTTTTCATCGCTGGTTACTCCAAGAAACTTTGGCAAGTATAGCGCGCACTTTTTATGCTTCAAACATTTATCCCCACTATCTATTGATAACGCTGGGGACACTCTCTTAACAGCACAGCCAGAGCCACTACTACAGCGGCTCCGCACGGTGCTGGCCATTTACTATCCATCGGGCATACCACCCACAACTCAACAGGAAATACATCATGAGCATGCTTGCTAGCCTGTTCCTGTGGACGGCCGCATTTGCTGTGTGCGGTACCGCCTCATGGGTTTGGCAACACCACATCCGACCACCTATTGACCCCAGCGAAGTAATCCCAACCCAAGCCTACTTTTGGAGCTGGCTGGTCTGTATCACTCTCTACGTAATCTTGGCCTTCACCGGCCCCTATCCCGGACACTAATTCATGGCTTCAGTTAACAAGGTAATTCTGGTGGGCAACTTAGGCCGTGACCCAGAAGTACGATACGGCGCAGAAGGTAACGCCATCTGCAATATCTCAATCGCTACTACATCAACACGCAAAGACAAAAGCTCTGGTGAACGCATAGACGATACAGAGTGGCATCGCGTGGTGCTCTATAACCGCCTCGCCGAAATCGCTGGCGAGTACCTAAAAAAAGGCCGCTCAGTCTACGTTGAAGGCCGCTTGCGCACACGCAAATGGCAAGGCCAAGACGGTAAAGATAACTACACCACTGAAATCATCGCTGACCAAATGCAAATGTTGGGTGGTCGTGATGGCGGTGGTGCCTACAGCGCACCACAACAGCAACAACAACGTGCAGCGGCTCCCCAACAAGCCCCACGTCAGCAACCCGCGGCTAATCCGTACCAAGCCCCTGTCGATAATCTCGCTGATATAGATGACGATATTCCGTTCTGAGAAACATCTGAGATTAAAGAGCAGTGACTACATTGCTAGTATCGAAACCCTGCTCTTCCGCAAACTCAAGCAATGCTTGAACCTTTGCTTTGTCGCCCTCCTTGTCTCGGGACAAAACCCAGAGATATTCACGATTCGGGGTACCAACTAGTGAATATTGATAATCATCCTGCAACTGAATAATCCAGTAGTCCCCCCAAACCATTGGCAACCAAGATAGCCAACTAGGTGCAAAGCGCACTTCCAACTTAGACGTACTGTCACCACCCGCAAGCCTGCCCTCTCCTATAGCAACCTCAACACTACCGTCTTGTAAACGACACTGGTTAGTTACTTGTAAGACGCTACCACTTTGTAAAACATAGTCCGCTTGGACATCGCCCGCACATTTACTTTGAAAACGATTAGGCAATCTTGCCTGCTCATACCACGTTCCAGCGTACTTACTGAGATCAACATCCTTTTGAACTACTAGATCTGGGTTTGGCTGCGCACAACCTGCTAACAGCATTACTAATAAAACACTGGCGCTTTTCTTCATAAGAGCTCTAGTACCTAAGACAGGAAAATTTAATGTTATTCAAAAATTTACGGGTCTACCGTTTAGATCCCGCGTGGGCGCTTGATGCTGCCCAACTCTCCAAATTACTTGAACAGCACCAGTTCCAGCCCGGTACCAGCCAAGACCCTCTATCACTCGGCTGGATTGAACCACGCGCAGGACACGGCCTAGTCTACCAAAACAACGAGCAAATCTTACTGTGCATGCGCAGTGAAAAGAAACTGCTGCCAAGCACCGTAATAAATCAGGTGGCATGTGCCAAGGCTACTGAAATCGCCGAAGAACAGGGTTATAAGCCCGGTCGCAAGCAAATGCAGGAAATCAAAGAGCAGGTAATCACCGAGCTGATGCCTCGCGCCTTTAGCGTTGCCCGTGATACCCAAGTCTGGATTGATCCAGTAAACCGCTGGCTATGTGTTGATGCAGCGGCTGCCAGTGTTGGTGATGAAGTGATGGGGTTGTTAGCTAAGACTATCAACCCATTCCCTGTGCTGCCACTTTATACAGAAACCTCGCCTGGTGGGGCCATGACCTCTTGGCTACTGGAAGATGAGGCACCCGCCAACTTCACCATCGACCAAGACACCGAACTTCGCTCCACAACCGAGAACCGTGCATTAGTGAAGTACGTGCGCCACAGCGCAGAACCTGAAGAACTCGGTCGACACATCCAAGCTGGCAAGCAATGCACCCGCCTGGCCATGACCTGGGCGGATCGCATCAGCTTTGTGCTGACCGATGCGCTGGACGTCAAACGCGTGGTTCCACTGGACATCCTGACTGAAAAACAAGACGTGACAGCCGTCAACGATGACGAAATCTTTGATGCTGACATGACCTTGATGACCGCCGAGCTGGCCAAGATGATCAGCGATCTGGTCGAGGCACTAGGCGGCGAGCGGTAAAAATGAACCACGGCTACAGCAACACCCTATAAACCCGTTTAAGAATGAATCCGAATGAGTTCACAATCTAATGGACTGCCAATCACATGCTCACTATGCCCCCCGAGCGCTATTCCACATTACCCGACCGGGTGTGAAAACCATCACTGGCACGGAGACGTAAGTAAACCTTGATTAAGGAGTTGCGTAAAAAAGGAAAGCCATTTCTATTAAATAGAAGAAAAGAACACATGCCAGGGATAAGCATGAAGCGTAGAGTGCAGTTCTTTTTCCCGAATGGTTGCCTTCCATGCGTATGCTGAAAACGATGCTGCCAACAATAAAAAAACAAAGATAATAAGGTGGCACCAAATTAACAGAAGTTGAGACGACCGATGATATAGCTATATGTGGCAAAGCAAAAACCAAGTGAAGAACAAACGCGAGCCCCGCAACTAGATAAATACTTAATAATGGACGGCGTAACTTGATGCTAGGGTATTGCTTACCTAGCCTAGACAGGCCGAGGCCTGCAATACAAGTAATAACAACGAATGCTATTACAAAGATCACACCAACTAAAAAGAATGCAGGGGCCACTGTCATTAATACACCTTTAGGTAAGGTCTGCAAAACAGTCCATCAATTGTATCTTCTGAGCTTCCGCTCCTGGCCGAAAGCTGCGGTTGCGGGCCCAACTATGAAGAATTTCTCGCCTATACCCGTAAGGATCATAACCGAACCTCTGTGACTAATGCATAGGCCCCCACCCCTATGAAGTATCACTACTACAGCAACACCCCATAACCCCGCCTGATTTACTCAACCGGGGTTTTTCTTTACCCACTCTCAACCAACTCTAACGGAGGCCGTCAATGCGTCAGAACCTGAGCATGCCTGAGTGCGCAAGCCAGTCCATGAGCAACCTCTTCTATGTACAAGATAGCCGCAGCTACGTTGGGAACGACATGCTGTTTTGGGGGCTGAACGGCAATGGCTACACCACCGACCTAAGGAAAGCCCAGCTTTACACCCAAGAACAAGCCCAGTCGATGCACAACAACCGAGAGACTGACATCCCTTGGCCCAAGGAATACATCGACGCAAAGACGCGGCCAGCCGTGGACATGCAGTACGTCAAACGCACTGAGGCTCTGGCCGGGACGGGGATTGTCCTAGCTGAGAGAAAACCCAGACGAAAGGAACAGGTCCGCTGCCAGGGCTGCGGCTCATTTATTTCCGAGACCAACTTTTGGGGCGGATGTTGCCCACGGTGCCAGACGGATAACAGGCCATGAGTGACTTGGTCCTACCCCTGAAGCGCGAATACTTCGAGCAGATCAAGGCCGGTGAAAAGTGGTTTGAATACCGGCTCAGCAACGAATACTGGTGCAAGCGGCTTCACCGTGGCGGCCCCTACGACCGCATCATCCTGACGCTAGGATACCCGCGCAAAGACGACACCGAGCGCCGCATCGTTCGGCCCTGGCGCGGCTACACCATCAAAACCATCGTTCACCCGCATTTCGGCCCTGAGCCTGTGCAGGTGTTCGCTATCGACGTGAGGCCGGAATGACAGCTACTGTTTTAGACCCCTGCTGCGGTGGCCGCATGATGTGGTTCAACCGCCAGGACCAACGCTGTTTGTTTGGCGACATGCGGCACGAATCCCTAATCGTTACCGACCGCACCCACAAAGAGGACGGCACAAGGGCCATTCATGTGCACCCTGACATGCAAATGGACTTCCGTGCGCTGCCCTTTCCCGATAACACCTTTTATCACGTTGCCTTTGACCCGCCACACCTGGTACGGGCAGGCAAGCGTAGCTGGATGGCGGCCAAGTACGGGAAGCTGGGTGACGACTGGCGCGACGATTTACGCCTAGGGTTTGCAGAGTGCTTCCGCGTACTGCGCCCCCACGGCACGCTGAATTTCAAATGGAACGAAACACAGATACCTGTGCGTAATGTTCTGGCCTGCACCGACGTAGCCCCCTTATATGGCCACCGCTCAGGTCGGCTGAACAAAACCCACTGGATCACCTTTATTAAGCCATGAGGCACACATGACACAGATACAAGCACTCGAAAACCTAAGCCAGCCTGAGCTGGTGAAGCTAGTCCAAACCGAACGCCAGCAGCATGCAGATGATATGGACATGCTGTCTAAAGAGTTGGCTGAGCGCCCCCACGCTAAGATTGATCGACCCATGGCTATTGGCTGCGGCCGTTTTGGTGTAGGCATAAAGGCATCCACCGTCCTTGATGCAGCTGCTCGTCACTATGATTTTGTGACCAACGAGAAACGGGAACAAGACCGCATCGAGCTAGGCAAACTTAAAGCCGATAATTTCCTGCAGTACGGCGCACCAACCGACCTTGAGGCATATAAGGCTTGGCTGGAAAAGGTTAGTAGCCCTACCCCTGCCGCACCTACCGTTCCCGCTGAGACATTGAGAGTATGCGGCGTGATCGCTAACAAGATCGAAGAAGGTGCGTTGTCTCATGTTGGCTTTTATAGCAACACTGCGCTTTCGGAGTTTATTCGCCAACTAATGCGCGCTGTTGCTGCAATGTCCCCTATCGCCCCTGTTGCGCCACAAATCCCGCGTGCGCCATACAGCGTTGAGGCTCGCGTATTCTCGTTAGCCACTGATGCCGAGGCTTCGATCTACATTGCCTCTGTACCGCTTAGCGCTTGCACCTGCCCAGGCTCTGGCGACGGCTCACTGCGATGGCCTTGCCCTGTGCATCCGCCTGAAGATGGTGTGATTTAAAACTGAAATTCACGATGCATCTAAGGATGCCTCATTAGCCGTTAGTTTGATTTTCAGAACATCAGGTAGTGTCACTGTAATAAGTTCACTATCGCTAGTGCCACGCCTGTCTAAAACAACAGAGTGGATAGCCTCTTTGTGCAATACATAAGCCTCTAAGCACATATCTGCATTGCGCAACTCTCTACCCACCAGCCTTTCTAATGCATAAAGCGACACTTGCGCTATAACCTTTTGGTTTTCTGCAGTATGAAAAGAAAATATGATTCGAGCCGGACTTATTTGATACTTAACTGATTCATCCACACCCATGAGGCCCTCCTTTTCAGCACACAGAGTCTCGTAAATTATGATTTCCACCAACTGATGAACAGTCTACAACATTACCCCCTCCACTTGTCAGACGTGGAGTATCCCTAGTCTCTTCTTTTTCTCCACTTCTTCAATAGGAAGAAAATAAACAGAACAAGGAGGTAGAGTAAAAATACCAATATAAAAAAGGCGAAAACTCTCAACCAAAGAAACAACCACTGACTGATATGGAACATATCGCCCCCAATGACGCGATGTCTAAAAGTCAAAACCTGATACCAATCTAATATTATGTTACCCACACTTGATGCTTATAGGTGAGGTCTTGTTACTTTTTCCATGAAAAAAGGCATCAAAACCTGATGCCTTTCAAACGCGAAACCCTACGTTTTCTCCACCTATAAAAAGTGACGCTTAGAGATACAGGTCCTTGCTTTTTATCGCCAAGCTTCCAATAAGCCTTTTATTAGCCTAGACGTCAGGCTTTCTTGGCGGGACTCTTGCTGCTGTTTTTGTTTGAGTACGAAGCGTTGAATTTTGTCTCTATGAGTGTGGTATGTCTCTATGCAGCCCTGAATACTCAATTGCTGCCCAGCTAAAACCTCCAGCTTGTCCTGAGGCACCCAGCCCCACACTTTTTCACCTGAAACAAGAAATGTAAACACCACCCCGGGCGGGTCATCCTCATATTTCGCTACTAACGTCTGCATACTCACCTCTTGAAACCAAATATCTGCCCAAAGCTCATATCTGGACAGCAGCATAAATGAAAGGGTTATTGTGATTTAAATGCGTGACTTAGAACCTCAACTGTAAGGCTCAGCAATAGTCTACTTAGCAACTTTTTATACACCGCACATCAAATGTAACTAAATACAAATCCCCCCCAACAACAGACACAGACTAACGCCCCGCAGCTGCGGGGTTTTTATTGGATACGCCATGATATCTAAAGGACAAAGCTATTATGAGCACCAGAGTAAGGAAAAACTCACTTACGCTAAATGACCCTGAGTTAACAGAAATCACAGGGAAGACCCGCAACAAAGGGCGAATTGAGGTGCTCACACAAATGGGCATCCCATTCCGTATTCGCCCTGATGGTTCACTTGTAGTGCTTAAAGCTGTTATTGAAGTGGAGTTAGGCTATGCGCCCAAAGAAACACAATCGGCACCTCCCCGCCTGCGTATACCTAAAGCACGGGGCTTATTACTATGTCAAAAACAATAAGTGGACACGCCTGGGGGACAATTTGCACGATGCACTGGTTGCCCACGCCCGCATTGTTGCCATTCCAAAAGAAGGTGTAGCATCGCTTATCACCAAAGCCATGCCATTCATCTCTGAAAAAGTCGCCCCCTCCACACGTAAGCAGTATCAGTATTGCGAACGAATCCTTAAAGAAATGTTTGCTGAATTTACTCCGGAGCAAGTAACCCATGGCAGCGTAGTGCAAATGCTTGATGTATGGCGGCACAGCCCAGCAACTGCCAATCGACTGCTAACAGTTTTAAAGCAGATTTTTCAATGGGCACTTGACCGCGAAATAGTAGATAGAAACCCCTGTGAGTCAGTGAAACGCCTGACCACGGAATCACGCGATCGCCTCATTACACAAGATGAGTTCGACAAGATTCATGCAGCAGCACCGGACTGGCTACAGGTTGTTATGGACCTCTGTTACTACACAGGGCAACGGATTGGCGATGTGCTAACCATCCGCTACGCCGACATAACAGAGGAAGGCATCTACTTCGAGCAGCAAAAAACAGGTAAAAAACTAACTGTAGGATGGTCTGAAGGCTTACAGGCTACAATAGAAAGAGCTGCCCTCATCACGAAGAATCCTTCATCTGAGTTTATAGTGCCTACATACAAGGGCACTGCGCGACGACACACAAACGTATGGCGGTTTTTCAAAGAAAGCGCAGCTAAGGCTGGTGTAGAAAACGTAACGCTGCACGACCTCCGGGCAATGTCAGGCACTGACGCTGACCGTGAAGGTAAAGACCCGATGCTCTTGCTAGGTCATACCGACAGAAAAACCACCCAAATTTACCTGCGTGATAAGACCATTCAGGTTGTTTCTGGCCCCACCAGAAAGCAAGGTAAAAACGTCTAAGTATTAGACAGGTTTTAGAATCTTAGACAAAACCCAAAAAAGCCCCCTATATTTCAATAGGTTAAAAATAGGTCATGTACTCGACCATCCCTTGTCCGCTTTGTTTCTTTTCTGCTGTCATACGACTCTCCTGTTGTCTGTAGCAGCAGTTTGGAACAAAGCAGCGCCCTCCTCAATTCGTAAGATTGAGGGCGGATAAAGTGATGTAGGGGACTAAATTAAGGAAGCGGGGGTGCTAGGGTTTGGCTTTTTATACCGATTAAAGAAGTCTTCACCACACATGCGTTTAACGAAGTCTGCATTAGCTGTGGTTGCCGATACGGGCTTATCTTTTGCTACATAAATAAAATGTTCTTGGACATTGCCTGTAGCATCTTGAGAGGTGGGCCTAGCATTCTCCACTCTATTCACATCGTAGTTCACACAATAACCAATGGTGGTTGATGGTTTGTTATCCTTCACTGCCACCCATAGAACCACAGCCTTATAGTGTGTCATTGCTACAAAGCTTATGCAGACGTTTAGACAAGAAAAAACGCCACCAACCCTTTCGGACTGGTGGCGTAAAGTTTTCCATTCCTTCTCAAGAATGAAAAAACATGCGGTTACTATTATGTATCATTTGAAGTCAAAACAAAACAGCTACAGCCTATAAATAACATCTTATTACTCTATATACTGTCCCAGCACAGTAACTTATGACACATCATGGCAAAAGCAACCGTCGCATTATTAAGAACCCTTATTAGCAGTCCATATTAAATAGAAAAATCATATGAAAGCTAAGAAATACCGCCAAACTAATTAACGCTAAGACAGTTGGCAGTAGAAAAAGAAAAACCCCAGCATGATTTCTCATGCTGGGGTTTCTTATTGGTTGCGGGAGCAGGATTTGAACCTACGACCTTCGGGTTATGAGCCCGACGAGCTACCATGCTGCTCCATCCCGCGTCTGACCAAATAAAAACCTCGCCACAAAAGCGAGGCTTTAAAAATCTTTATCAACCATTACTGTATCGATAGACAGTATTATGAGGCCTAAAAGATATCCTGTCAAGCACTAAAGTGATTATCTTAGTTTTGAGGGTTATTACGCCTGAAAAGCTCCCACTCTTCGGCCACGCTACCATCTGGCAAGGTGCAGATCCCCACTTGCCCACCCGCTTGGCCTTGAATGCTTACTGTCCCACCCATATCCACACAATAGGCAGAAGCCGGGTTCGCCATACCGGCTTTTTGCTCTATTGGCGCACAGCCTGCCAATAACACTGCTGCAACTACTATTCCAATGCGGTACATAATTGCTCCTCAAAATACTATGTGATGGGTATAGCACTGCTAGCAACAATACATGTGACGAATATCACCAAATCAGTATGATATGAAACCCACCCTATTGCTAACAACCCCGCTCTTTACATGTATACGCCAAACAGCTTATGTAATTGAGACTCGTCGACTTTTAAATGCCCTTTCCAACCAGCCCAGGGCATTTCCATATCCGATCGCCCTTTAGTGTTCTTCAGCTGATTTTCACAACTCACGATGTCTCCAAAGTTAGCCCATGCACTATCGCTTAACACAATGAACTGATTGGGTATCACGCCTAGCCTTGCCAAACTATCTAGTATGCCGCGTTTAGTATGGACATCACCCTTGATAATCTTCGCTGCAGTTAAGCGTTTTTCAAACTGTCCAGGCGTCTCGTCATCAGGCGCATTGCGCAGCAAATCAATCAAGCTGAGAAAGGCCTGTTTATCCTCTGCTGTCGCGACCACTGCTGGCTGAGTTAACAAATGGGTTAAGTTCAAATATGCGTAGGTAGGCGTACTACTGTAAGCATTCCCTGCATACAAACAGTACTGAAAATGGGAGTCATGCAAACATTTAGGTTCGTTATAGTCAGCACACACCCAGCAACAACGGTATTCGGGCCTCTCTAGATAATGATGGGCAGCAATATTACTCAGTTTGTACCATGCCGATAGTACCGATCGCCCTCGCAAATAGCTGCCGCCGACTCCCGCAATGAAAGTAGTCAGTATGCGTTCTTGCGTGATTTCGGGACTGTTTTTTAGCGACAGCAGTTTTCCAATCACATCATTATGATCAGCAAAATACGTGATGGTATTACTTTGCCACTGATGCTCTTGCAAAATATCGCGCTCTTTATCGCTCAGTATTTGCTCATTGTAGATAGACACACGACGCTCTGCATCGTACTCACCATTTTGATACTTATACAGCTTGCGTAGTACACGCATTAGCTTGGGTGTCATGCGAAACGAACCTTTTGTACAGTTAGGAAGGGTTAGCAGATACGCCTAGGGCAGGCTACCTATTGTCCGTAGCATTAACGCCCGCGTGTTTTGAACCAAATGTAGGCAATACCTACTGGAGCAATAATCCACGCCATCACAAACAAGACTAGGTTAATGATGATCTTCCCTACCAACATCACCCACGTGTTGATGTAGAAAACGTTATCGCCAAACACAAAGCGTTTTAGTTCGTCGTACACCAATTTGGAAAATGGGAAAAGGATTAAGCAAACCACACCAGGAATAATGCGATTCCACAGCCCATTGGTGCTCCACCCTATATTGTTTTCCATGAATAGAAACAAGGCAAAATACAGAGCACCTACGCAATACGCTCTAATCAAATAGGTTCTATCCAGTGAACCAAATATCCTAGAAAACATGTATACCCCTAGCCCGCGTTAGTCGTTTACCTAAAAAGTGGCTCAGTATACAGCGCAGACCTGCGTATGCACATGACAAGATCGTCACGCTCTGCAACGAATAACAACCTTAGCGACGAGCTACGCGTCTACGGCAATAAACCACTTAGGCTGCATATCATCAAAATCTTTACGTATATTCGACGGTAAATAACTAGCAGAATCCAACACAGCAGCTTCGCCTTGGGCACGTTTAAACACTACCCAATGCCAGAAGTCTTTCCCATTTTCTTGGTGGTGTTTAATGGATAGCAACGCAGTATTGGGCAGTGTTTCCCACGATTCAAAAGGTAGCTCATCTGCAGAAGTTTTGATGCCTGCATGACTGAGTAGCCTACGTACATAGTGAGTATCTGACCACAGCGACGTGTCTTCCGCGTAGATGCCCATCGCATTGGCAGTAGCCTTCATTTCCGCGTATGTTTTACCCAAAATATTGGCGACCGATGCAATACCACACCCGGTGGTTTCTTCTTGTACGACTACGTTCATGCTAAATGCCCCTCTGGCCTATAGAAACCCATTGATATGCTCACTATCTCTTTACTTTACACGTAGCCAAATAAAGAAACCATGCACTATGACTAGGCATGGTTTCCGGGTGTTGCGACACGGTAATACTTACAGCGTTATAAGGACGTTTTGCGTTTTAATGCCACCAACCCTACTGCCGTCAGTACAGCAAAGCCCGCCCCTACCAAGAACGTGCCTTGGAAGCCCACCACGTCCCACAACAAACCGGCCACTACACTGGCAATAAATAACGCAATACCCGTTAACAGGTTGAACATACCAAAAGCTGTACCGCGCAATTCTGTTGGTGCGCAATCGGCAATCAAGGCGGCAAACAACCCTTGGGTAAAGCCCATGTGCAGCCCCCATAGCACTACACCTACTAGCAAACCGGTTAAGCCCGGCACTAACGCAATCACTACGTCAGCTGCAATCAATAGCGTCAAACCTATGCCCAACACGCTGATTCTATTGATGCGATCAGATAAGGCGCCAGCGGGATACGCAGAGACCGAAAACGCTAGACTCATCAACACTAGCACTATGGGCGTCCACATAATTTCTATGCCTACTGCCTCGGCGCGCAAAATCAAGAAAGCTTCGCTGAAACGCGCTAAGGCAAATACGCCCCCTACACCGGCCACCCACCAGTAATCACTGCCCAACTTCACTAAATCACGCCATTTCAAGACCTTTTTAGGATCTTTTTTCAATGATCCTGGCGCAGGATCTTTGACATACACAATCAGCACAAATACCGCTAAAAATGCTGGAATGACTGCAATCCAAAATACGCTTTGGAAAGAATCTGCAGTGAGCCACATCAACCCTATGGCCAGCAAAGGCCCTAAGAATGCACCTATAGTGTCTAAGGTTTGGCGTAAGCCAAAGGCGGCACCGCGTAATTCAGCAGGCGTAATATCCGCTACCAGCGCATCGCGTGGCGCACCACGTATGCCTTTGCCTATACGATCTACGAACCTTGCTCCTACCAGCCACCCTAAGGTGCCTGCCAAGGGAAAGACTGGTTTGGTTAAGGCGCCCAAGCCATAACCACATACCGCCAAAATCTTGCGTTTGCCTAACCTGTCACTTACCGCCCCAGAGAACACTTTAGTGATGGACGCCACTGCCTCGGCTATACCTTCAATAAAGCCCACACTAAGTGCTGATGTCCCCAGCACCGTTACCATGTAGATAGGTAATAAAGCGTGGATCATTTCTGATGAAATATCCATCAACATAGAGACAAAGCCTAGTGCCCAAACGCCGCCCGGTACTGCTTTCCAACCACGTTGCTGTGTTGCGTGCTTCATGTGTCATCCATAAAAAAACCCGGTTGAGCTGTGCTGCAAAACCGGGTTGCTACTGTAGCATTCGCTAGTTACGAACGCCCTACAGTTAACTGTACGCTGCCTAACCCCTCTACCGTTGCCGTCAGCACGTCACCGACCTGCACAGGGCCTACGCCTGCTGGCGTACCTGTCATGATCAAGTCACCTGCTTGCAAAGTAAAGCGCGTAGACAAGTAGGCAATGGTTTCAACGATAGGCCAGATCATCTGGTTAATATCACCAGATTGTCTACGCTCACCATTGATATCCAAGCTGATAGCCCCTTTGGTCAGCACACCAAGCGCCGCACGTGGGTGCAAAGGCCCCATAGGAGCAGATGCATCAAATGCTTTACCTACTTCCCAAGGTCTACCTTGTTTTTTCAACTGCGTCTGCACGTCGCGTTGGGTCATGTCCAAACCAATGGCATAACCCCAAATGCTCTGTTCAGCTTGCTCTAGGCTAAGGTTCTTGCCGCCAGAGCCCAATGCCACCACAAGCTCTACTTCGTGGTGTACATCTTGGCTTTGTACCGGATAAGGCCATACGGGGGCTGAATCAGTACCCATGGCCCATACGGCACCTGCTGGCTTGGCAAAGAAGAATGGGTCTTCGCGACCGCTATGACCCATTTCCTGAGCGTGCTCAGCGTAGTTCCGGCCTACACAAAAAATACGGTTCACCGGAAAACGCTGCTCACTACCTGTCACCTCTAGCCCAACAACGTCCTGTGGTTGGATTGCCCAAGTCATTTTATTTTTGTCCTTCTTGGAAGCGAGCGATGCTGTTGGAGATTTCGCGTTTTGCGGATTCAACACCTTCCCAACCGTTTACTTTGACCCATTTGCCTTTTTCCAGGTCTTTGTAACGCTCAAAGAAGTGTTTCAGACGAGCCAACTCTTCTTCTGGCAAATCATCTGGACCATTGATGTGACGGTATGGGGGGTACAGTTTAGTTACTGGTACAGCCAATACTTTGGAATCGCCACCACCTTCATCTTCCATCATCAATACGCCAATCGCACGGCATTTCACCACTGCACCAATTTGGATTGGGAATGGAGCCAATACCAACACATCAGCTGGATCTCCATCGTCAGCGATAGTTTGTGGCACGTAACCGTAGTTCACTGGGTAGTGCATAGCGGCCAGCATGAAACGATCTACAAAGATCGCACCAGTTTCGTCGTCCACTTCGTACTTCACTGGATCGGAATTCATAGGAATTTCGATGATGACGTTGAACTCTTCCGGTGCATTAGCACCTGGGGTGACGAGATTTAAGCTCATGAGCGAACCTTCAAATAATGATTAATCAACCCTGCGATCAGGGCGGTCAGAAATAATGCTGGTATCCACTCCTGGCGGCAGAGCCGAGTCAAAATACTCGTCGTCATCGTTAGATGAGCTTGCTGCCGGTGTTGTGGAAGATGGAGTTATCACGTCAACTGCCGGTGTTGGGCTAGCTGGATCGTCAGAATAAAAATCAGCGGCACTGGCTGCCATAGGTTGCTCATCCGCTGGATCAGCGATCACGGCATCAGGTACAAATGCTGTATCGACAATATCAGGATCAGCTTGGGTGTCGGCTGCGGGTAACGAGCGGCTAGTACGCACGCTAGGCAACGCCCCCACAACCACTGCAGAAGCCAGTTGCCAATGACGCATGGCATCTTGGCTGCGGCCTAAACCATCGTACAAGTTACCCAACAGCGCATGAATGCGCATGTCGTTGCGGATTTTCATGCTGCGTTTCAGGTAGTGTTCGCCCTGCCCCCACAACTGGCCAGTCAAACACAACTGACCTAATGCAGCCAACAAATCGGCATCATTAGGGTACTTGCGTAGCCATTCTTCGGCTTTGCTCAAACGACGTGCATAGTGTTCAGGCGTGCAATTCGCATAGGCCATGATCAATGACGGTTCGAAACGCACATTGATAGCGGCTTCTAGAATACGAGCTGCATCGTCGTATTCATCGGCCTCGGCTTTCACTTGTGCCGCTGCCAATGCCACTATAGGCAGTGTTTTTTCGTCGGCACGCAGATCGCTCCAAACCGTTTTAAACTGCTCAATGCCACCCGCTTTAATGCGTGCTGCAGCAGCTTCTTCTATAGCAGCTAGAGCTTCGTCTCGGTCGATGGCACTACGACGCACCAAGAGACGAGTCAGCTCATACACTTGATCGTGTTGACCTAACTGACGGTACGCACGTAACAGCAAGCGAGTCGTGTGCAAAAAGCGTGCATTGACGTCTTGCAAAGGCTGCAACAACGCGACAGCTTCTTGAGGATTCCCTTGATCCAACCACATTTCAGCCATCGCTGTTGCGGCCGCCACTTTCAGGCGTTCGTCTTTAGCGGCTTCATCTTGTACTTGTTTGAATTGCTCATCGCGGCGCTGATATTCACCTTGATTATGAGCGGCTCGAGCGCTGGCCAAACCTGCCAACACACGACTGCTGTGCGAACGTGTTTTAGCCAACAACTTAGAGAGATCTTTCTCGGCTTGATCGTATCGGCCTTCCAGCACATTTAACCACCCACTTTCCAGCAAAGCTCGGTCACGGTTTTGTGCTCTACGACCACGCCACAAGCGGAAGCGTTCAGGGCTACCGGAAATCCAACTGATAAAACGCAGTGTCACATACAAGACGATAAAAATAACGATTGCAGCGACCACGGCAAAATTCAAGCCGAACGACACACGATATGGCGGCACCAACACCACCACGTTCCCGCTGTGCTCACGCAGTACCAGCGCCAGAGTCACCGCCGCAATTAATACTACCAGCGTCCAAATCCAGGCTCTCATGACTTATCCTTGAAAAGGGGTGGCCAGTGTGCGCAATGCAGCTTGAGTCGCATTATCAGTAGTGGCGTCAGGCTGACCTTCTACTGCATCCCCTGCTTCCTCTTGCTCCACTGCCTCTGTGCCCGCTTCGGCGGGTTCATCAGCCTCATTTGCAGTTGCCGCATCGTCTACAGCTTCTTTCTGCATCATGGACTCCAATGCTTGCAAGCTGTTATCCAGTGTAGGCAAGTGAGTCACAATGGGGGTTTCGAGCAGACTGCGTGTCAATTGCAGCGCTTCTGCACCGGCGCCAGTTTGCACATCAAAACGCTGCTGCAATACAGCCAACACAGCATTCATTTCAGACTGCCACACCAACGGTTGACCTGTCATCAACGCCAAACGCGCTGTAGTAATGCGCAAACGCAGGTTATCTCGCAAGCGATCAGCCTGTTCAGGTGACAACAACAGGGCTGACGCGTCATCAATACGGCGTACGGATACCAGATCACCCAAATCTTGAGACACAGCATCCCAGCCGCGTTCTACCCAGTACCAGCTTTGTTTTGCAGTACGTTCCCACCACGGTGTTTCTTCTGTAAACACAGGTTCTGGAACAGTAGGTTCTGGTACGGTTTCTTCCCCAGCTTCCACCGCGGCATCAGGCGCCAGCAACACAGCGCGATTTAGCTCTGCCTGCAAGGTATCTAATTGACGGGATAGCGAGGACACATCGACCACAGTAATGGCGCGCAAACGTTGCAGATCACCGTTAATGGTTTGCTGTAGCGAGGCCAGAGTAGGTCGATTGGCACGAGCCAAACGCGCTTGTGCTGTTTCCATGGACACAATGGCATTATTGACGTTGCCGCCTATCAACAATTGCTGCTGAGCCAAATTCACCAGATGCTCTACGTCATTCAACAGAGCTTGTTGCCCGCCTGCATCCGTGAGTGTTTGAAAGGCTTGGTGCAGATCTTGCGTGCGCTCTTGGCTGTCAGCCAGTTCACGCTGCAATTGTTGGTATTTTTGTTGCAGGTCACGTAACTGGGACTGCACCTGCTGCACTTGATCTACCGCTTTGTTGCTAGCCTGAATATTGGCCTGCAATTGACGCTCAAGGTCAACGTAGTCTTTTTGTTGCTGTTGCTGGCCATACCATACACCGCCACCAACCAATGCCAACACAATCGCTGCTGCCAATACCGTTAAGCCATGCTTGCTTTTAGCAGCTGGCTGTTGCTTGGCAGTGTCATTCTGCGAAAAATAGGTGCTTTTCTTGCCGGTATGCTCAGCGGCTACTGTGGCAGGCGTATCCTGCACAGTGGCCTTCTCGGGCTGAGACGGATCGATTTCAGGTGTTTTCTCTGTTTTATCTGTCATAGCAAGATGTAATCCGATTACGTTTTGTTGACGCTGGCCAGCTCACTAAAGGCCGCGCACATGGACTCCACACTAGGTGAAGCATAACGCAGCCTATGTAGCGGGGCCAAATTCCGCTTCTCTTGTTCCGATTGTAGTCGTTTCCCTATGCGTTCGTGAATGACTACACCACCTACCTTGGCCCAATACTGCTCTAAACCCAGGCGGCACATGTTATCCAAAATCGCTGTGACACTTTCGGAACTGCTAAATAAGATGGAGCATTGTGTAGCCGACAAAGCCTGCTGCAACTGCACGACTTCATTGCCTGTCCATAGCACTGGTTGGCGCTGATAGACTGTTAAACGCTGTACCTGCTTTCCTTCTGCCTCTAGTGCAGCACCTAACCATTCACGGCCTTTTTGGCCGCGCACTACAAGCACATTACTGAGTGCTGAGAGATGAGGTTGCAACACTTGCCATAATGCCTCGGAATCTTGTGCTGTATGACTAGCGGGGTACAGCAACAGTTGTTCCGATACCACGCGCTGTTCACGAAACGGCACAATGCTCGCCTGCCCCACCCCAGCTACTCGTACGCTATCTGGCCAAACAATGCCGTGCTGCGCAATGATATTGAGGTAACTGAGTGCCGCTTGGCTGCTGACAAACACCACCACATCAAATTTAGATGGGTGATGAATAAGAGGGTCGAAATTATGGTGCTGCTCTTCTAGCACTAAGGCAGGTAGTACCAAGCTTTGCAAGCCCTGCTGCTGCAAGGCCTCCTGCAAGGCTTGGTTACGGCCTTCTGGACGAGTCAGTATGGCGGTAGCAGAACGCCCCTCGCTCACGCGTTAGTTCTCGCTACTCGCAATGGACAATCTAGACAAAATGTCTTTAGCCCCATCTGCTAATAGAGCATTAGCTACTTGAGTGCCCAATGCAACAGCATCATCAGCATTGCCACGGGCTTCTGCGCGAATAATGCGTGAACCATCAGGTTCAGCAACCAACGCACGCAAATGCAATTGATCGTTTTCAATAGTGGCATACGCCGCCATTGGCACTTGGCATGAGCCACCCAACAAGCGTGACACGGTGCGCTCAGCCAACGCTCGCGCTGTAGATTCTGCACATGCTAGTGGAGCCAACAGAGCCTGTAGCTCTACATTAGCTTCCATAATTTCTATACCCAGCGCGCCTTGGCCTGCCGAAGGCAAGCTGTCTTCAGGAGATAACAATGAGCGTATGCGTTCGCCTAGCCCCAAACGGATCAAACCAGCTGCTGCCAAAATAATGGCATCGTAATCGCCGTTATCCAGCTTGCCCAAGCGGGTGTCTAGGTTGCCACGTAAAGGCTTGATGTTCAGGTGCGGGTAACGCTCACGTATTTGCGCTTCACGACGCAAACTTGCTGTACCTACTACCGCGCCTTCAGGCAAATCAGCCAATGACGCATAGTGGTTAGATACAAAGGCATCGCGCGGGTCTTCGCGTTTCATGATCACTGGCAAAGCAAACGGGCTTTGCAGATCAAAAGGCACATCTTTTAAGGAGTGCACTGCCAAATGAGCTCTGCCTTCTAACAAAGCCACTTCCAGCTCTTTGATGAACAACCCTTTACCGCCCACTTTAGAAAGCGTGCGATCAAGGATTTGATCACCACGGGTAGTCATACTCAGCAGCTCAACCTTGCAGGTAGGATACAGCGTCTGTAAAGAGTCACGTACGAACTCGGCCTGCCACAATGCCAGTCGGCTAGCACGTGTTGCAATAATCAACTGATCAGGTACCAACAAAACAACTCCTACCCAGCAAAGTAACGGGCCACAGCGGCGCCTACGATCCCCAAGATAGCCAAAATCGCCAGCCCTTGCAGCAAGGACAGGCCTGATTCATGTTTTTTACGATCAGAGTCAGGTAAGAAACTCATGATTTCATCCTTTATTTAGTGGTAGGTTGGCGCATTGCCATCCATTTGCCCAATATGACCAGTATAACGGCAACTGAGGCTTCTACAATCAACTTCGTTGTAGAGGAGATATCACCCACATAGCGTGTAACGGCGATATCGGTTACCAACATGCCCCCTGCAATCCACCCCAATAAGGCAGCGCCCAAAGTGATAACCACAGGAAACCGGTCAATCAATTTCAACACTAAAGTGCTACCCCAAATAATGATGGGCACACTTAGCAACAAACCAAAGATCACATACACCATTTGGTGATCAGCCTGCGTATTTTGTGCAGCGCCAGCAATCGCAATCACGTTGTCCAGACTCATGACAAAGTCTGCAACCAAAATGGTTTTGACGGCTGACCACACACTACTGCCTGCTTGCACATTACCGTGACCACCTTCATCAGGCACCAGTAACTTCAAGCCTATCCAGAACAGCATTGCAGCGCCGGCTAGCTTCAAAAATGGAATATCTAGTAGCGTTAAGGCAAAAAAGATCAGTAGTACACGCAGGATAATCGCCCCTACCGTACCCCACAATATGCCTTTGATGCGTTGCTTATGGTCAAGATTTCTACACGCTAGCGCAATAACTACCGCATTATCCCCGCCCAGCAAAATATCAATTAAAACGATCTGAAACAATGCGCCCCAGTGGAGCGTTTCGAAAAATTCGATCATTGCGTTTCTGTAGTGCTCAACCTAGATAATGGTCATAGCTTGCTTTGCGCTGCCCTCTAGGTGGCAAAGCTTAGCTATTCACGCATGTAATGGTTCCACCATCAAAAAAGTGCCCTACATCGCAATGCAGGGCACTTCTTTTTGCATGCCTATGCCCAGTTTACCGCAACTGGGCATGAACAGCTCTTACAGTACGGACTTCAGCAACTTGCCCATTTCGGATGGGTTGCGTGTAGTACGAATACCGCAAGCTTCCATCACTTCCAGTTTGGCGTCTGCAGTATCTGCACCACCGGAAATCAGAGCACCTGCGTGACCCATACGTTTCCCTGGAGGCGCTGTAACACCAGCGATAAAGCCGATTACTGGCTTTTTCATGTTGTCCTTAGCCCACAGAGCAGCGTTCACTTCGTCTGGACCACCGATCTCACCGATCATGATTACGGCATCAGTGTCTGGATCGTCGTTGAACATTTTCAGTACGTCGATGTGTTTCAGACCGTTGATTGGGTCACCACCGATACCTACCGCGCTGGATTGACCCAAGCCCAACTCAGTTACCTGAGCAACAGCTTCGTATGTCAATGTACCGGAACGGCTTACCACACCAATACGACCTTTACGGTGGATGTGGCCAGGCATAATACCGATTTTCAGTTCGTCTGGAGTGATCAGACCTGGGCAGTTAGGGCCCAACAACAAGGTTTTCTTGTTCTCAGCACGCATACGGTTACGTACACGCAACATGTCACGAACAGGAATACCTTCAGTAATGCAGATTACCAGATCCAGGTCAGCGTCTACAGCTTCCCAGATCGCATCAGCAGCACCTGCTGGTGGAACGTAAATAACGGACACAGTTGCGCCAGTTGCATCACGTGCATCTTTTACGTTTGCGTAGATAGGTACGCCTTCGAAGTCCTCGCCTGCACGACGTGGGTTCACACCAGCTACAAACGCTTCTTTACCGTTACCGTATTCACGACACATACGTGTGTGAAATTGACCGGTTTTACCTGTAATACCTTGAGTAATTACTTTGGTATCTTTATTAATCAGAATCGACATTGAAAAATCCCTTCCTGTACTTATTTGGCGGCGGCAACGACTTTAGTGGCTGCTTCAGCCATCGTGTCGGCACTGATGATAGGCAAGCCGGATTCAGCCAGCATTTTCTTGCCCAACTCTTCGTTGGTACCTTTCATACGTACAACCAGAGGTACGTTCAGGTTCACGGCCTTGCACGCAGTGATCACGCCTTCGGCGATCACGTCACAACGCATAATGCCACCGAAAATGTTTACCAGGATGGCTTTAACATCTTTGTTAGCCAACATGATTTTGAAAGCTTCGGTCACTTTCTCGGCAGTAGCACCACCACCAACGTCCAAGAAGTTGGCAGGTTCGCCACCAAACAACTTGATGGTATCCATTGTGGCCATCGCCAAACCAGCACCGTTTACCAAGCAACCAATGTTGCCGTCCAGCTGAATGTAGGCCAGGTCAAATTTGCTAGCTTCGATTTCAGCAGGATCTTCTTCGTCCAGATCGCGGAACTCAAGAATGTCATCATGACGGAACAACGCGTTGCTATCAAAGTTGAACTTAGCATCCAATGCAATGATGTCACCGGAACCAGTCAGGATCAGTGGGTTGATTTCAGCCAGTTCAGCATCTGTGTCTGTGTACACTTGGTACAGCTTCTGGAACTCAGCAACAGCTTTCTCGATAGAAGCCTCAGGTACACCAATACCGCGAGCCAGCTTTGTAGCTTGCTCGTTAGTCAGGCCAACAGCTGGGTCTACGAATTCTTTCAGAATGGCGTCAGGGTTACGCTCAGCCACTTCTTCAATTTCCATACCGCCTTCAGCAGACGCCATCACGGCAACGCGCTGAGTAGCACGGTCGGTTACGATACCAACGTAGTATTCTTTCTTGATGTCCGCGCCTTCTTCTACCAGCAAGCGACGTACTTTCTGACCTTCAGGACCAGTCTGATGTGTTACCAACTGCATACCCAGAATTTCACCGGCGATTTGACGTACTTCGTCCATGGAACGTGCCAGCTTAACGCCACCACCTTTACCACGACCACCTGCATGAATTTGGGCTTTCACAACCCATACTGGGCCGCCTAGCTCTTCTGCTACGGCAACGGCTTCGTCTACCGAGAAAGCAGGTTTGCCGCGCGGAACAACTACTCCGTATTTTCTTAGCAGGGCCTTACCCTGATATTCATGAATTTTCATTGATTACCTGTCAGTCTTAATAAAAACACAAAAAAAACTTTGCCTACATCCACCACTGTTGACTACTCTGGTACAACTTCTGTGTGTTCAGCTGCTTCATACCACTTAGGGTAAAACATCTTCACTACCTCGCCTGAACTACGTAAGGCGTGGCAGCCATCAATCTGGAATGGTCGCTGTTGCGATTCATTTGATTCCGCAGCTTGTTTGGTGCTACGTGCCTCTTTCACCATAGACTGAATTGCCACCGTAGGCAGAATATCCGTCAATTCAGTCATGTGTGTACAGCCAGAGGTACGAGACATAATTTCTCTTACCGAACGTTTAAACCCTTTGACCAAGCTTAATCCTATAAGCTGGCGATACGCATCCGCAATACCCGTGCAATGTTGTCTATACGGCGCTGCGCCGTAAGTAGCCACTACATCTTGGATAACGTAATTCTTATCGATGGTGACGCGCATCAGCATGTGATGCACTGGGTCGCCCGCATTATGCACACCGCTTTCCGACATTTTCGACGGAAAATCATAGTCTTTGACATCCATGATCTCTGCTTCTATATCCAATAGCCCGTCCTCACGCTCAAATGCTTGAGCCTGATACGTACGGGTATGCAGAAGACTACGGGATACAGTAGACGGTGGAAGTGGCATCTCTCACCAAGGGTAAAAATAACGATAAACGCCCCAGTATACCGCAGCTGATTGGTGGAGTATAAAAAAAGCCCCATTGACATCATGGGGCTTTTGTCATGCATTAGGCTAACTGCGCCCTATTACCTGCTAGCGCTACCCTTTCATGTGGGTCTGACTCTACGGACTCAATCACATCCACATCTACGGTTTCGCCCAGCTTGAACGCTGATACATACGCTACCAACTCGTCAGATTGGGCACGCAATGCGGCGGCGGCTTCACTGGTTTGTTCTACCAGCAATACGTTCTGATGCGTAGTGTCATCCATCAGCGTAATAGCCTGATTAATCTGACTTAGGCCCAGCGATTGCTCTTGGCTAGCACTCGCTATCTCACGAATCAACGTGGACATACGTTCGTTATTGGTCACGATTTCGTGCATGGTATCGCCTGCCACACCCACCAAGCCCGCGCCGTGACTCACTACTTGCGCAGAGCTTTCAATTAACAACTTCACCTCGTGTGCGGCACTGGAAGATCGCTGAGCCAAGGCTCGTACCTCAGACGCCACAACAGCAAAACCTCTACCTTGCTCACCAGCACGAGCCGCCTCTACAGCCGCATTCAGCGCCAAGATATTGGTCTGGAAGGCAATGCTATCAATAATGCCCACAATGTCGGAGATCTTCTGGGAAGATGCCGTAATTTGTTCCATCGTAGAAATAACGCTACCCACAGTCTCACCACCACGTCGTGCGGCGTGAGCAGCCTGATCTGCTACCTCTTCTGCCTCTTGAGCATTAGCGGCGTTTTGATGCACCGTGCTGTTGAGCTCTTCTGTTGCCGCAGAGGTTTCTTGTAGCGAGCTTGCTTGCTGATCCGTTCTATCTGATAACAACAATGAACTATCGGCCACATGGTTAGTGACATCCGCTAAGGTCGCAGCACTACGAGTAATGCGGGAAATCAACAAGCGCAGGTTTTGCTGCATCGTGCGTATTTGTTGCAGCAACTGAGTAATCTCATCTTCACCATCCGTTTGCACAGATCGGCTTAAGTCGCCTTTAGCAATAGATTGCGCCGCTGAATTCACTTCAGCAAAACCTTTGCTCAAGCGACGCAATGTCAGCAACAAGATGATGGTTACCGGCAATGCCCCCAACAATGCAATCGCAGCAAACAGCATCTGACCTTGGTTGTAGCGTCGTTCGGCGTGCTTCACTTCTTGATCCGCCTGCGCCATTTGGTAGTACTGCAAACCCTGCAATGCCGTGACCGCCTGCTCACCCTGAGTGCGTCCACCGATCAAAAACGCTTGCATGACTTCAGGTGCAAAGTTGCCTTTTTCCAATTGCCCTACCGCTTGCTCTAACACTTTACGCCACTCAGCCTGAGCCTTAGTTGCAAGTTCCAGCAACTGCAGCTCATCCTGATCTTGCGTACGCTCGGCAAGCCATTTACGTATTTCACCGTTGCGCTGCACATTCATCCATACATCATCCAAATGTAGAGAAGTAGGATGGTCATGCAAAGCGTGTAAGGGCCCATTAGGGTCATGCTGAAACGCCAACAACACACTTTGCCGGGTGTTGTAGAAATTGCGCACCATGTTATCTACCTGAGACATCGTACTCATACGAGTTTGATACACCGTCTCCAAGCTTTTCTTGGATTGCATCAAGCCCCAAATACCTGCTGCCATGGCCAGCACAAACACACACCAGAACACCCAAATCGTGACTCTGAATCGACGAAGTAAACTAAACCTATTTAGAAACATGCGCGTACTACCAACAAAAGAAAACCAATCATGCCCAGCTCATCAGATTGATCTTAGGCGTAATAGCTGATGACCACTCATGCAACCTGATGACAAAAGCACGCGCTATTCATAAATTTCAAGCATAAAGAAACGCCATGCGTCTGCACGCATGGCGTTCGTTACCCCCACATGGAAGCTGGCATTAAGCCTGACGTAACTCCTTGGCTGCCGCTACCATCGTTTTCAACGCTTCCGTAGTTTCTGGCCAACCACGTGTTTTCAAACCGCAGTCTGGGTTCACCCATAAACGCTCTGCAGGTAAACGTTTAGCCGCTTTACGCATCAGCTCAACCATCCACGCTTGGTCTGGAATGTTGGGTGAATGGATGTCATATACACCTGGGCCTATATCGTTGGGGTAATGGAAATTCTCAAAAGCCTCCAACAGCTCCATATTAGAACGTGAGGTCTCAATGGTGATCACGTCTGCATCCATGGCCGCAATGGCTTCGATAATGTCATTGAATTCTGAGTAGCACATGTGAGTATGAATCTGGGTGTCGTTCTCGATGTTGCTGGTAGAAATACGGAAGCAATCTACTGCCCACTGCAAATATGCATCCCAATCGGCTTTGCGCAGTGGTAAACCTTCGCGAATGGCTGGCTCATCAATCTGAATGATTTTCACCCCTGCGGCTTCAAGATCATGCACTTCATCACGCAGCGCTAACGCCAACTGACGGCAGGTATCGGCACGAGATTGATCGTCTCGCACAAACGACCACTGCAGCATTGTCACTGGCCCCGTTAACATGCCTTTGACTGGGCGCGTTGTGAGAGACTGCGCATATTGAGACCATGCCACGGTCATTGGCATCACACGCAGCACATCACCAAAAATAATAGGCGGTTTCACACAACGGGAACCGTAGCTTTGCACCCACCCGTTTTGGGTGAAGGCGAACCCACCTAGTAGCTCACCAAAGTACTCCACCATGTCATTGCGCTCGGCCTCACCGTGCACCAACACGTCCAAATCTATGTCTTCCTGGAAACGGATCACACGCTCAATTTCAGCACGTATTTCTTTCTCGTACGCGGTATCGCTCAACGCACCAGAACGCCAATCACGACGTAACTTACGTATATCTTGAGTTTGCGGGAAAGAACCAATCGTCGTGGTTGGGAAAGCGGGCAAGTTCAAACGCGCTTGCTGCGCAGCGATACGCTCAGAAAATGGCGCGCGATCTCGTTGCAGGGTAGTCAGTTTCCCTACCTTTTCAGCCACAGTAGGGTTATGTGTACGTGGGGACTCTGCTCGTGTTTTCAGCGCTTTGCGCTGCGCTTCCAAAGCAGCTTCAACAGTAGCATCTACCTTGTTATCTACCAGCGCACGCAACCACTGCAATTCATCTAGCTTTTGCGTAGCAAACGACAACCAGCTAAAGAGCTCAGCATCCAAGCCCTCTTCGCCTTCCACATCCACGGGAACGTGCAACAGCGAGCACGAAGGCGCGATCCAAAGTTTGTCTCCCAATTCTGCTTTAAGAGGCTTCAATAACTGGGCCACTTTATCTAGATCTGTACGCCAAATATTGCGGCCGTTGATGATACCTACAGACAATACCTGTTCTGCCGACAACTGAGCACGCACAGCTGCGATTTGTTCTGGCGCACGCACGGCATCAATATGTACGCCCTCAACAGGCAAACCATTTAATACCGATACGTTATCGCGTAGCCCATCAAAGTACGTCGCCAACAGCACTTTCAAGCTACCTTGTTGTAAGCTGCTGTACACGCCTTTGAATGCATCACGCCATACAGCTGGTAGGTCCACCGCTAAGATAGGCTCATCAATTTGCACCCACTCTATGCCCAAAGCCTGAATACGCGCTAAGACGTCTTGATATACCGGCAGCAACGCAGGTAACAAATCCAATTTCGCTGCATCCGTAGCACCCTGCGTGTAGGCCTCGCCTTTGGCTAACCACAACCAGGTCAATGGGCCCGGAATAACAGGCTTCACGTTATAGCCCGCCTCAACGGCTTCGGCGATTTGCTCTAGCAGCGCAGTACGTGCCAATCGAAAACTTTGGTTAGGCTGAATTTCGGGGACGATGTAGTGGTAGTTAGTATCAAACCACTTAGTCATTTCACATGCAGCAGCTGGTTTCCCTTGTGGAGCTCGACCACGCGCCATTCTAAACAAGGTATCTAGATCAACATCCGCAGTAGCAGCGTGTTCGAAACGTGCAGGAACGGCACCCAATAAACACGTCCATTCCAAAATTTGGTCGTACCACGCAAAGTCCCCCACGGGGATGAGGTCTAAGCCTGCTGCTTTTTGTAGTGCCCAATGGCGGCTACGCAGCTCTTTACCAGTTTGCAATAACGCGCCTTGTGGCAACTCACCCGCCCAATACGCTTCTACAGCACGCTTCAGCTCACGCTGCTTACCAATGCGAGGAAAACCCAAGTTATGAATGACTGTCATCTTATGCCTACTGAAAATCGTATTTACAGGAAAAATTCGTTTATGTATTCATTGTGCCTGTACAATTAAATGAAAAAAAATCAAATACACCATTCTTAGAATGAGTAATTTTCATATTTAATGTTTACGTGTTGCCATGCTTGAAATCCGTCATCTAGAAACCCTCTGTGCCATACGTGACACAGGAAGTTTGCAAGAAGCCGCTGAACGGCTTTATGTCACGCAGTCAGCCCTATCACACCAAATTCGTGATTTAGAAGTACGGCTCAAGCTAAAACTACTCAATCGCCGCACCCGCCCTGCTCGTCTCACCACAGCAGCACTGCGCATCATTGCTTTGGCAGATGACATACTGCCGCGCATCAAAAACACCGAACGCGAGTTACAGCGTCTATCTTCTGGGCGCACAGGTAGACTGCACGTCGCTATTGACTGCCACTCTTGCTTTCAATGGTTAATGCCTGCTTTAGATAAGTTCAGGCAGGATTGGCCAGATGTAAGCCTAGACTTATCGGCGGCCTTTTCCTTTGCTCCGTTGCCTGCCCTGTTGCGCGGCGACTTAGATGTGGTCATCACGTCAGACCCCAAAGACTTGCCTGGCGTTACTTACGTGCCACTATTCAGATATGAGTTAGTGCTGGCCGTAAGCTCAGGCCATCCCTTAGCGCAATACCGCTATATAGAAGCAACACAATTAAGCGATCAAACCTTGATTAGCTACCCCGTGGAGCGCAACAGATTAGATGTGTTTACGCAATTTTTAGACCCGGCTGGCATAGAGCCACTACATATACGGCAAGCCGAACTAACCCCCATGATTATGCAATTGGTAGCCAGCCACCGTGGCGTCACCGCCCTGCCTAACTGGGCGCTATCAGAATTTACACATTCGGGATGGCTGCGCACCATTAAGTTGGGCGAGCATGGGATATGGAGAAACCTTTACGCCGCTCTGCGCGATGAAGATCACGATTCGGATTACATACAAGCGTTTTTAGAACAGGCACGCAAAACATGTTTTGCCACCTTGAATAATATTGAGGAAGCCTACCCAGTTAGTTTCTAGTAGTCTTCCAGATCGATGTCGCCTGCTTTCACGGCATCTAGAATGCGATGCAAAGTACTTAAGGCAAACCCTCTAGACACCAGAAATCTAGCCTGTTTCGTATAGGCTTTTTGATCTTCGGGCAAACAACCAAACTTGCGAAACCACACCTCTACAGCGCGTTCAAATTCAGTTTCACGCAGCTCTTCGGTTAAGAAAGATATATCTTCTTGTGCTACACCGCTTTGTTTTAATTCTTGTACGATGCGCAAGGTGCCGTGCTTAGAGGCACGTCTATTCACCAAACTTTGCGCAAAGCGTGTGTTAGATAGCCATTTTTCGCGCTCTAGCAAATCTAGCAACGCCGTGATTTCATCTGCATCTTGGCTATAGCGCGACAACTTACGCTGTAGCTCTAGCCTAGAATGCTCGCGCCGTGACAGTAGGTCTATGGCGCGTGCTTTCAGGGACGGCCCCTGAGGCTCTTTGCGTTGCTCACGCTCTAAGCGCTCGGAGGGGTCCGTTTCGAACTCATCGTCCCAAGACATTACTCGGCATCTGGCTCGGGTGTACCTTCAGAAGCTTCTTCTTCTGTGGGCACGAACTCTGTCACGGCAACTTGTGCCACGCCAAACTTATCGCGTACTTTGTTTTCGATCTCAATTGCCAAGGCAGGATGCTCACGCAGGAAGTCACGTGCATTATCTTTACCCTGACCAATACGTGTGCTGCCGTAGCTGTACCATGCACCAGCACGATCCAAAATGCCAGCCTGTACGCCCAAGTCTACAATTTCACCTTCACGGGAAATACCAGCGCCGTACATGATATCGAATTCGGCTTGTTTGAATGGTGGCGCTACTTTGTTTTTCACCACTTTCACACGCGTTTCGTTACCGATCACTTCGTCGCCACGTTTGATAGAACCAATACGGCGTATATCCAGACGTACAGAAGAGTAGAACTTCAGCGCGTTACCACCAGTGGTGGTTTCGGGATTACCGAACATCACGCCGATTTTCATACGAATCTGGTTAATGAAGATCACCATGCAGTTAGCACGTTTAATCGTAGCAGTTAGCTTACGCAGAGCTTGGCTCATCAAACGCGCTTGCAGACCTGGCAATGCATCACCCATATCGCCTTCGATCTCGGCTTTAGGAGTTAGCGCAGCAACGGAGTCGACCACGATCAAGTCAACCGAACCGGAACGCACTAGCGCTTCGGTAATTTCCAATGCTTGCTCACCAGTGTCTGGCTGAGAGATAAGCAAATCGCTCAGGTTTACACCCAGTTTGGAGGCGTACTGTACGTCTAACGCGTGCTCGGCATCGACGAATGCACATGTACCACCCAGTTTTTGCATTTCTGCAATCACTTGCAAGGTCAAGGTGGTTTTACCAGAGGATTCTGGACCGTAGACTTCGATAACGCGACCGCGAGGCAAACCGCCTACGCCCAGCGCCAGATCTAAGCCCAATGAGCCGGTAGAACAAACCTGAATATCGTGCTCAATCTGGTTATCGCCATAACGCATAACCGAGCCTTTGCCGAATTGTTTTTCGATTTGAGACAAGGCGGCTGCCAACGCTTTGGCGCGTTCTGCCGATACCGCTTTACTGCGCTTATCGTCCATGGGGTAATCCTTCAAAGAGAGGCATGAAATTCAAAAAAATATTATACTGTATAAATAAACAGATATCCAGTATTACACCACACCTAATTACGTAACTATTTTCTGTTGCAGCGTAACGCACCAAAGCCAGCTTGAACGTGCATTACACTATATAAAGCCATGCAAGATTGTACGTATACATCATGCAATACTGCTACGTAGTCAAGAAATCAGCCATTAAAACACAGGCCTGAACTTTATGCCTGTGCATGGACTTTTTCACCTGACAGCCTGACAAATGCGCGTACAATTCATCCATTCTATTCACCAACCTGCACCCATAGCAGGCATCATTTTCAACAAAGACACTTGCACATGTGGTTTAAAAATCTACGAATTTTCCGCCTCTCCCCCGAGTGGGACTACACTGCAGACACGCTAGAAGCAGCACTGCAAGAACATGCTTTTCAACCAGGCACTAGCCAAGACCCTCTAAGCTTGGGTTGGGTTGCGCCACGTGAAGGTGAAGGACTGGTACACGCACTGAACGACCAGTTCCTAATCTGCCTGCGTAGCGAGAAAAAACTACTGCCTAGCACCGTGATTAATCAGGTGGCTCGCGCCAAAGCTCGCGACATGGAAGCCGAACAAGGCTACAAACCGGGTCGCAAGCAAATGAGTGAAATTAAAGAGCAAGTCATCACTGAGTTGATGCCCCGCGCTTTTAGTATTGCGCGTGACACCCGCATCTGGATTGACACTAAAAACCTGTGGTTAGTGGTAGATGCTGCGTCGGCTGCAACCGGCGACGAGGTCATGGGTTTGTTGGCGAAAAGCCTGAACCCCTTCCCTGTTTTACCGCTCTACACTGAGCTATCTCCTGGCGCGGCGATGACCTCTTGGCTGATCGACGATGAGGCACCGGCCAATTTCAGCATAGACCAAGATACTGAGCTGCGCTCCACTAGTGAGAGTCGTGCCGTAGTTCGCTACGTGCGCCACAGCGCCGAGCCTGATGAACTGCGTCGTCATATTGAATCTGGCAAACAGTGCACACGCTTGGCTCTAACATGGGATGATCGCATTTCTTTCGTTCTGACCGATGGCCTAGAACTAAAACGCGTCGCACCTCTAGATGTACTGAAAGAGCAAAACGAAGTGTTGGCAGGCGATGAAGCAGAATTGTTCAATTCAGACATGACACTCATGACTGCTGAATTAACTAAGCTGTTTGATGACTTGCTGAATGCGCTGGGTGGCGAGAAAAAAGTAGTGTAAGTCGCTACACACCCCGCATATAAAAAGGGCACCGTTTGGTGCCCTTTTGCTATTTAGTACATGCCGTGGAAGACAGCATCGTCTGGACCCACGTGTGAAGGTGGATTCCAAGTCACGTCACGCATAGAGTGCTGTACTAGATTTTCTACCCCCAGCAAGACGGCAAAAATCGCCATACGCACAGGGATACCGTTATCGGCCTGTCTAAAAATACCCAAACGAGGATCGTCGTTCAAATCCACGCTCAAGTCGTGCGCGCCCTCTCGGCTATCACGTGGCAGCGGGTGCATCACAATCACGTTTTCATCGCAGTATTGATCGATCAACGCCTTGGATACTTGGAATTCTGCGGTGTAGCCTTCCAACTGCTCATCCGAGAAACGCTCTTTCTGTACACGAGTAGCGTAGATCACATCAGCGCCTTTCACATCTGCCAAATCATGAGATTGCTCAATCACGTGATTACCCAATTTGGCCACATGCTCAATGATCTCTTCTGGCATTTCCAAACCCAGCGGAGAAATCAGCGTGAATTTCAGCCCACGGTACAAAGCCAACAGCTTCAGCAACGAGTGCACAGTACGGCCATATTTCAGGTCGCCCGTCATCACGATGTGAGCGCCATCCAGCAATTTACCCAGACGAGAAAACTCCGTCAAAATGGTGTACAGATCCAGCAATGCTTGGCTGGGGTGTTCGCCCGCGCCATCACCACCGTTTACTACAGGAATATTGGTTGCGCGCGCAAATTCAGCTACTGAACCTTGTTCTGGATGACGGATCACCATGGCATCCACATAACCGCTCATGACACGGCTGGTGTCATAGATAGACTCGCCTTTAGCCATGGAGGAAAACGTAAAACCTGTGGTGTCACACACCGAACCACCCAAACGGCAAAATGCGGCACCGAAGCTCACACGAGTACGCGTGCTGGCTTCAAAGAATAGGTTACCCAACACAGCGCCTTCTAATACACGCGACACTTTCTGGCGTCGTGCTATAGGCTGCATCAAGTCAGCGACTCGGAATAACTCTTCTACTGACTCACGACCAAACTGTTCTACAGACAGCAACTGATGTTTGCCACCCACTGCAATGCGATCACGCAAAGGGCCTGACTGTACGCTCTGCGCATACTTAGTCAGAAGCGAGTCGTTCTCTACAATTTCAGTCACAAAACGCAGTACCACTTCGGGCATAGAGCGAAACTCTTGCGAACCCTCTGGCAGCAACCAGGTATCTAATGCACGACGCTTCACACCCACACGAGCTGCAAACACATCTCTGGTTAAATTCAGACGACGCATTGCATCGCGCAAAAACACTTGTTGGGAAACAGCCATCACTCGCTCCATAGGACTATACGCAATGCGCACATTTTATAATCAAACCACGAAGAAGTATGCGTTTTTTTACATCTCTGCCGCTATTTTGTAGACGGAATCAAACAGCGCGCATACAACAACGCCCCGGAAGTGCTTATGCACATTCCGGGGCGTTATTCATAACACGCTACTTAACGTATTACTTTCTAGCTGGAGCCTGAGTTGGTGCAGGAGCTGTATCACCTGCAATGATGCGTGCAGCTGTTACGGCGTTTTGTTCGCTACCTACCATGAATACCAAACGGCTGCTGGTAATAGGCTCGGAGTAACCAGGAACGGCCAACAACGTACCATCTACCACCAATGCCAGACGTTTACCTGGGTTAGCAGAAGTCACGCGAGTAACGTTAGCAATAGCTCGTTCGCTCATATCCAACGCTAACAAACCTTCGCCCGACTCACTACGACCAGCTTCTACACCAGTGAAGTCTTCCAAAGCCAAAAAGGCTTCAGGCTCTAGGTACAGACTGCTGTTTTCGCCTACTTTCACTTCTGCCCAACCTGTTTGAGGTTTGGTGTCTGCAAGGAAAACCAATACAGGAGACATCATCTGCTCTGCATTTTGGTTTTGTGCTGCAGCAGGTTGCTGTGCAGGTGCTGTAGCAGTAGTTGGGGCTGCTGTTGTGCTAGCAGCATCCGCATCCGTTTTTTGCGGTACGGTTTGGCACGCAGCCAAAGCCAACAAACCAATTGGAGCAAGGGTACGGCTCATCCAGAGCTTCGCGGACATGGCTTTTCCTCTCAAAGTAAATATATGTCGGGAGTGTAGCAGCATACTACGTTACCTAACATGATTAAATGTTAATTCTAATTAATAGTCGCACGAACCTGCAGCGTTACGCTATCGTGCACTACGCCCTTTTCATCTACTAATTCCACCGTAATTCTACCCGGTTGTACAGCCCACCACGCTTCAGCACCTTCCGCATAGGGCTGCCCATTTACACGCCAATACAATTGACCGCCTCCAGTGGCGCGCAGCGGCAACAATTGATGCTGCCGTGGAATGTCTGGATCAAACGCCAAAATACTACCACTAGCAGGCGACACGATGCGTGCCCGCCCTTGTTGCTGCACCGTACTATTTTTTGTCGCTAAACGTATCAGCTCTTGCTCTGTGCCTGCCAGAAAATATTCGGTACGGTCAGCTTCAGGCACACCCTCGTAATGCACCACATGGGCGACGACGTTATCAGGCATAGCGGGTGGCACTGACAAGGCATTATCGTGCAAGGTACGCATCATCCTATGCCATATAGGAGCCGCCCCCGTTACGCCAGACACATTGCGCATGGGCGACCCATCACTATTTCCTACCCACACCCCTACGGTATAACGATCGCTAAATCCTATAGCCCAGTTATCACGCATATCTTTGCTGGTGCCGGTTTTGACAGCTGCCCAAAATGGCAAACTCAATGCGCTATCTAACCCAAAGGTGTAAGACCTCGCCTGTCTATCTGACAAGATATCTGCCACAATCCAAGACGCATCTGCATCCAGTACTTTTTGGCATGCCACACTACCCTCAGCATCGCTAGGCACAAACTGCACAGGACTGTAGCAACCACCATTTGCCAACGCCCTATAGGCATTGGTTAACGATAACAAATCAATGTCGGCACTGCCTAGCGCCAGACTAAAACCATAGTGTTCAGTTGCTTTATCTAAAGGCAAACCTAAGGCGCGTAAGTGATTGGCAAAACGATCTACCTGCACCATCTCTAAGGTACGCACGGTAGGAATATTCAAAGATGATGCCAATGCCGTACGTACACTTACCCAACCTGAAAACTGCTGGTCGTAATTTTGCGGCACATACAACCCGCCAGCAGTAGCCAGATTTAAAGGCGAATCATCTAACAGCGATGCTGCGGTTAAGCGTTTTTCACCTATAGCTTGAGCATACAAAAAAGGTTTTAAGGTCGAACCTGCTTGTCGCTTAGCGCGAGCGTGGTCCACTTCAACAGCGGAAGACCCTGAGCTTGCTCCCACGTAAGCCAATACCTCGCCACTGCGGTTATCTAGTACCACCACCGCGGCATCGCTCACACGCGCCACATTTAAGGTTTGCAAAGTGTCATCCACGGCACGATTGGCCTCGGCCTGTAACGTGGCATCTATGCTGCTACGCAAGTTAGCCCCATCGGAGGTTAGCCCTTGATTTTGCAGAAGACGTGCATAGTGTCTGGCAGACTGCGGCTGATCCCACATGGGTGCCTGCATACGCGACAATGCCGTACTCAACACATACCCTAGTGACCCACATTGCTCTGCTCTACCCATGCTCATTAACAATGAACAGGCACGCTGCTGTAATACTGATGCCGAGGCATTGGGCGCACGCAACATCGCTGCTGCCAACGCTGCCTCTTGCATCGTCAGCGCATTGGCTTGTTTTTGAAACAACACGCGAGCTACTGCATCAATACCAACCAGCTCTCCTCTAAAGGGAGCCAAATTTAGGTAGGCCTCTAGTATTTCAGCTTTGGTAAATAAGGATTCCAGTTGGTAGGCTGCATAGGCTTGATCCAGCTTGCCTTGCCAAGAGCGTCGTTGCATGCTTGGGCGTTCGCTTAAGCCCATCAGGTCGGCCAATTGCATGGACAACGTAGATGCCCCACGATGCACACGCTGATCCCATAACTGATCCCACGCTGCATTGGCCACGGCCAACCAATCCACACCGCCATGCTCAAAGAAGCGCTGATCTTCAGAGGCCAACACGGCACGCTGCAGTGCTGGTGAGATATGCGACAAGGGTATCCAATCGCCACGTCGCTGCTGGAAATTTACTCGCAAGGCTTGCAGTGGCAAGCCACTACGGTCTTGCACAATAAACTCAGAAGCAGGATTTTCGTGCTGTAGAGTGGGTAGGTCTGGGTAGCGCGCTATGCTACTTGTAGTAAGCAGCATAGCGCCCAAACCCACCATCCATAGTGCGCTTTTTTTCACCTTACTTTGCTTCACCAATCACCATAGGCGCGTTAGGCTGCAAAGCGTGCGTTTCAGGCTCGTACAACGCCTCAACTTTGGTGTCAGGCAAGATAAACTCACCTGCCGTATTCAAGCGCACTTGGTACTCCAGCGTATGTTTACCAGCAGGCAAATTCTCGTAGTACGCCTGATATGCATCAAATCGGCGTTCTACGTAATTTGGCCACATGCCAGTTTGCTGGGTGCCTGCAGCTTCGATTGCCGAGTCACGCCCCAAACCACTGCCCAGAATAACCGCACCTGGAGGCACAGGGTCGTTCACTGCTGTCCAACCCGATGCTGCATTCACATCAATAGTCAGACGCACTTTGTACACGTCACCTACAGTCCACTCACCGGCTACCGCTTGCGTGACAGGAATCACTTCACGCTGTACGGAATAACCAGACATAACCGGTCTAGCAGTAGGTACAGCGGCCTGCAAACGTATTAACGCCCACACATCGCCCGCACCCTCTTGCTGTATCTGCAGTGGCACTTGATGCTCTGGCCAATCCAACTGCTGGTTGTAGCTGCGGGAATCAGGCCCTTTGCTGTTCACGGTGGCCCAATTCACCATACGAGTTTTCTCACCCAAGCTCAGCAATGCCATACCTTCAGCGGGCTTCACTTGTTTGGCCAGTAACCCAATAGACTGCGATGCTTGTGCGTTATCTGTAGTGCTCAGCCAATGACCTTTGGTTTGCATGTTGATCAGCGCTTGCAACAACAGTGGCACATCATCTTGCCAAGCATCTTGCTGCTGCGCCCACACCAGCAATCTCGCTTGTGCTGTCACAGGGCTACGCATCAACCACCACTGATAGTCGCCTTCGTTCACGCGCAAGGAACTACCGCGTGTAACTAACCGGGTACGCAGTATCTCTATAGCTTTAGCTTTATGTTCTGCTGCATTCGCAATATTCGGAACGCGATCCAAGACTAACAACCAATCCAAGATACTTTCTACAGGCCAGTTTTGCGGCTCAATGGTGATGCTGTCTAGCATATTGGCCGTTGCCGACTGATAACGGGACAAGGTTTCAATGATCATCAACTGACGCAATGCACGCTGCTCAGGTGACAACCACTCTTCTCGTACGGTATGGCCCAACACCACGTTACGCAAACCTTGCAACAACTGCGCTTGCATAGTGCTAGGTAGGCTAAAGGCCTCATTGCGCTGTTTGGCGTCGTCTGCCAAGTTCATCACATAAGAAGTCAGCACAGGGCTGCCTTTCAACATAGGACTTGGGAAGTAACGCAGCAATTGGTCTGGCGCAATGTAAGCTGCCGCCCCCAACGTAAGCTGTTGCCACAAGGCGGTGTCATCCAATACCACTGCACGAGACATTTGTTGCTCATAGCATGTGTAGGGGTAACGCTGGAACCACCGACGTACGTCTGGTAAATCCGCTGACAAACCTGACTGCAACTGAATAGCAATGCCACCCAAGAACTGACCTGCGCTATCACGCAATGCCCCTTCTGGTGTGCTCAGTTGCGCATCGTAAGCCTTACCCTCTTTCACCAGCGCCCAGAAACCTTGCTGAGTGATCACAGGCACAGCCGGTTTCACCACCTGTGTCACAGTTAGTGAGTCACGTGCATTAGGCTGCGAAGCATCTTCGGCATCAATACGCCACGTAATTTGCGCATCTCCCTCACCAGCCAATCCTGCAGGCACATCCACTGGCCACTGCACAGTTTGTGCGCGCCCTGCTGCCAACGCGACTTCTTGCGCTGGCAATGCCACCGGCTTGTCTTGACCTGCCCACTGCATACTGGCTTTCAACACTATTGTGCGATCTTGCTCACTGCTATTACGCACAGTGAATGTGGCTTGGTAGTTGTCACCATTACGTACCACCTCTGGCAAACCAGAAATTAACTGTACGTCTTGGCTTACTACAATAGAGGCGCTGCCTGTACCAAAGCGCTGCTCGCCGTATTCTGCAATGGCCACCAGTTTAAAGGCAGTTAACGCATCATTCAGAGGCACCTCTATATGTGCAATCCCCTGTTCATCCGTACGTACCTCGCCCTGCCACAACAGTAAGGTATCCAACAACTCACGCGTAGGCGCTTTACCACCGCCTCCGCCTGCTGGAATGGCTTTACGGCCATAGTGTCGACGCCCTACCACCTCGGACTGTGCGGTTGCTGTATTCACGCCATAAGCATGTGGCTGCAACATGGCTTTCACCACATCCCAACTACGGTTAGGAGATAGCTCTAACAAGGCTTCGTCCACAGCAGCAAAGCTCAGCAATGCACCCGCCGCAGGCTTGCCATCTGGCAACTTAACTTGTACTTCTACATCTACCTTTTCACGTACAGCGTAACGCGGCTGTTCAGGTTTCACCTCAACTTTTAACTGGTTTTCATCAGTACGTACTTCGATTTCAACCAGGCCTAAGCGGTATGTAGGTTTAGACAAATCGACGGTAGTGGTTGGTGCCTCATATTCGTCATCGCTATTACTCCACGCGTCATACCAATCAAATGGTTGCTTCCATCCCCAGCTAAAGAAAGAGGTCCATGGCACACTACGTAAACGACCGCGCACGACCAACGCAGAGACAAACACATTTGGCCCCCACTCAGCCAGCACTGGCAATTTGATCACCGGATTGTCTGCAGACACTTCCATGATTTCATAACTCAGCACACCCTCACGCTCTACGCTAACCAGAACAGTGGCTTTCTCAAAGGGCATACGAACTTGGAACTCTGCTTCTTCGCCTGGCGCCCACACTTTCTTTGCAGGAATCAGGTCTATACGGTCATCATTTTCACCGCCAAACCAGAGTCTTTCGGAACTGCTCACCCATACATTGGTGGACGCATCTGCTTTGTTGCCCGCTGCATCTTCGGCCTCGGCAATCAAGACGATCTCACCACCTTTTTTGGGATCAATAGAACACTCCAGCTCACCTTTTTCATTGGTAGAGCCTTTGCACAATTGACCTAAGTCTTCTACTTGCTGCTGATTATCGTAACTATAGAAACCACCCACCAAACGTTTACGGGTGGACAAAGTTTTACGCACTTGGCCACGCAATGTCATGGCTTGACCAGAGATAGGCTGGCCTTGCGTATCCAACGCCAACAACTTCACAGTGTTCTTGCTGCCTTTGCTCATCCAGCCATCAGACTTGATGCCAGGCACCACAGCCGACGGCCATACCACCGTAGTTTGACTCAATGTTTGGATAGCGCCGTTAGGATCGTGGAAGCTTGCCTCTACCAACCATTGTTGAGGTTTCTCATCCACCGGCACATCGTCTACTTGTACACGAGCACCACCTTCTACATCCAACACCAACGCATGTTTGTTTAAGAACAGTTTCTGTTCGGATGGTGCGGTGTTTTCTTCCTCGTCATAGCTGTAGTTACGTACGTTGCCAAAGCTGTATTCTCCGTATTGCGAGAAATTCGGGAAGTACGGACGTGACACAGCAGACACGGTAACGGGCAACGCACTGGCTGCTCCACCATTTACATAACCCAACTGCAAATCGGCTTGTAACTGCTCTGGACGCACCATGCTGGCAGCATCGCTACCATCGCTCAACTTAATACTGCCTTTCAAAAATGGCAGCTTGAATTCCTCAATGCGCAGTGTGCCGGTGGTATGCCAATCACGGGAACCACTGAGCATAATCATGTACTCGCCCAGCGGTGCATTTTTAGGCAGATCAAAACTGGAATAGGCTCGCGAACCGTGCTCGTCGTTAGACCAACGCAGCGGCTGTTCAAAACTTTCACCTGAACCGTAGTGCGTTAGCTCCACGGTTTCAGGCAATGAACCATAACTAGGATTTTCTAAACCATTACGCGTCTGTTCACGCAACAAGTGCTTCATGTGCACGGTTTCGCCCGCTCTGAATAGTGAGCGATCCAAAATGGTATGTGCAATGCGGTCTTTGTTCTCGCTATACCCTACCGCGACGTTGAAACGCCATGGTTCAATCCCCCTATCCCAATCAGATAAAACGAAAGAGAAATCTGCTTTGCCATAGGCTTGTGGGTGATCCGCAGGAATACGCGCTGACGCATACAGCGCGCTTGTACCTAGTCGAGGGCAATATTGTTTTTGTACAGTCGCTTCGCGATGAAACACACCGTCAGCATTCGTGGTACCTCGCATCAGTTCGCTGCCATCACAATCCAGCACGCGCACTTCGGCGTTAGCGACGGGTTTTGCATCATCTAACGTTGTCACCCATACCAGCATGTCGTCGCGACCATGCTTCATATGTACGGACAAGTTAGTCACCAAAGCGCTAGTACGCACATACATAGGGGCTGGATTTTCTAAGAAAGCCTCACCCAGTTTTTCGGAACCTGCTTCCAAAACGTGGAAACCCGGCTCAGTCAACGGTACCCCTATAACCTCAAACGGTGTTTCGCCTTGATCAGGCACACCCGGCAAGGTGAGCTCTTTAGTCTCTACCCCCAAACGCTCAAATACAGAAATAGAACGTGTGTCTACCTCAGTACCACCATTGCTGTACGTCCATTCCCTATCGGCCAAAATATTATCGACCTGATGCAGCATCATTCTGCCTTCGTACAACCTACGCAAGCGAGATAGCCAACGCAACACTTCTTGGTCGTCTTGAGTGGCGTAGTCTTTGACATTACCAGCACTACGCTGCAACTCATTCACTCGGAAATCAGCTTCTAAACCACGTATAGTCAGCGGTATCGCAGCAGGATAGTTATCTTCCTCACCCGGCACACCAGCATGAGCAAAGCGCTCCACAATACCGAAGTTGCCAGAGGCAAACTTCAAGAGTGGCGGATAACTGGCTAGCGCCACCGTCGCGTCTTTCATGGCTTGTGCATTTTCTAGCGTACGACCACTGTCGTCCACAAAGCCATCAGGAATATTGACCTTAACGCTGATTTCCGGAGGGAATGGCCCTTCAAAACGCACTACGCGCGTATTGCCATAGTAGTAGTCGTCGTCTTCAGACTTGGCCTGATCCCAACGTTTACCGCCCCCTTCCAAATACACTTTCTTCAATAGCTCATCTTCCACAACGGAAGAAAACACGACGTGTATAGGCAGCAAAGGATTACACGGCGCATCAGGATTACTACGCTCGCAGGTAATACGCCCCAAAAACGGTTGGCGTACTTGGAAGTTCAATAAAATAGGCTCGGCGTAGCGCACTGGCTCACGCCCTTCAAACGCGCTGCCTAATCCTGCCTCCACCACAAACTTGACATCTGCCCCTGCGGGCAACAATCGCGCGCACTGCACCACCTGATCCGCTGCACTATCGTTCTCAGGATCAAAGTCATACAACACGGCTTTCAACAGTTCAGTTCTGCGCTCGCCATCTATTACTTTCAGAGGAATCATTTCCCCTACGCCATCTACCGCGCAGCCACCCAGTTGTTCTAACTCCTTAGGATCCACCGGCGCAGCAAAGCGCATCACCACGGCCTGGTCTTCACTAATATCGGAATAGTAGTAAGGTCTGGAGCTTAATAGCTTAGGTCCGCCTGAGTTGAACGAATACGAAACGTTCGGTGACAGCTTTCTATCTTGTGTTGCAACAAAAACCGGATTTGTCTGCGCTGTACAACTCGCCCCAGCTGATATCAGCTCCACAAACTCATAGACCCATCGCCTTGCATCTAACCATCTACCCGCGCCTATAGCCTCGGGATCGTCACACTGTACGATAAAGGGAGGCTCTGATTGGCGGCCCAATACAGCGACGTTCTGGCCGAAATCTGCCACAACGGCTCGTAGGCCTAGCCCCCCCTCGCCCAATTCAGGCGTAAAATGAGGAGCTTTCAAAGTTTGTGCTGACGCCACAGCGCCCCCTAGCGCCAAAGCCAAGGACACAGATAACGGAATTATTTTCATAATGTAGGCGGTTGTATTCTATGAAAGTTTTGCCTGAATAGGCAGATGCGCAACACCGCCATAATACTCCACTCATGTCACATTCTCATCCACCTGCTAAACCGCATTCTGTTTTTTCACGACATTTGCATCGCAACCCCTATGCGTGGGTGTGCTACGCCATGTTCGTGGGCGTAATGGGCACGGCATTAGCCAGCCCGCTGTACCCGCTGTACCAAGAACTGTGGGGCTTACGCACCGGAGACATCACGTTGGTCTACGTGATTTATATGTTCTCGGCACTGTGCAGTTTGCTGTTTCTAGGTAAGTTAAGCGACCAATACGGCTACATGCCTATTTTGCGTGGTGGCCTAGTATTAGTGACATTGGGGTTAACTCTTTCAGCTGTGGCAAATAGCTTCAGCATCTTTATTGTGAGCCGTGTCATGATTGGCTTGGCTTCCAGCCTCATTGTGACCTCCGCTTCTATTGGTTTAACGCAGCTTAGTCCATCGCGAGACTTGCAACGCGCCGCCTCTACCACCAGCCTGATGCTGGCCTTTGGTTTTGGTATGGGCCCCGCTATAGGTGGCTTGATTGCGCAGATTTTCCCTGCGCCACTACGTAGCAGCTATATTCCATCTATTTTGATGGGTTGTTTGGCCACCTACGCCTTATTCTCGCTGCGCCACAACACGCCGGAATCCGCTAGGCTGAATGTAGCTAAGCGCCTACCGTTGCCCAAGATCGAACTACCTAAAGGTAACTGCCGCCCTCTATTCTTGATTGCAGGTGGCTCCGCTTTTATTGCGTTTTCTATTTTCAGTTTATTTGCCTCACTCGCCCCTAGCTTCATGCAAAGCATGGTGCCTTGGCATGGCCCAGCAGTGAGTGGCTTGTCTATTGGCATTATTTTGTTTTTATCAGCCTCGTTCCAGCTTATGCTGCGTCACCGATCGCCCAAGCAAAATATGCAGCAAGGCATGCTGTTTATTGCCATCAGTGGCGTACTGCTCATGGCAAACTTGTTTAGTGGTTGGTCGTGGTTGTTTATTGTGAGCGTACTAACTACAGCCTTAGGTCATGGCTTGTGTCTAACCTCGGGCACGGCTACGGTCAGTTTGGTAGCCAAGCCTCAGCAACGTGCCGCGCTGATGTCCACCTATCTGATTATGGGTTATTTAGGTGCGATCTTGCCTATGCTAGCCATAGGCTATATTGCTGATCATTTTGGTATGCATGCGGCATTGATTAGTTTCTGTTCGTCGTTGGCTGTGCTAGCGATCACACTGACACTACTGGTCAAACCCTGCTTTATACGCCAGCAACAAGCCGAATCCACCTCAGCTAAAACCTAATTTATTGTTCAGGCAGCGGGATAAACGCATCGTTATCCATAGGGGGCAAAGCAATGCGCCCCGACTGCCAGTCCGCTTTAGCTTGTTCTAGGCGCTCTTTGCTGGACGCCACAAAGTTCCACCACATGAATCGCTCACCCACTGATTCACCACCCAGCAACATTACCCTTGCATCGCCTACAGCACGTACATCGGGATCTGCTCCCGGTGTAAACACCAGCATGTGGCCAGACTCGTAGCGATGGCCACCATATTCAATACAGCCTTTAGCCACATATATGGCGCGCTCGGTATAAGGCATAGGCAACGGGATGCGCCCGCCTGCTTTTACCTGCAAATCCACATAAAACAATGGTGAAAACACATCGACTGGAGCCTCACAACCAAAGGCTTTACCAGCGATCAAACGACCACGGAACATGGCGTCTTCTAGCAAAGGCAATTGCTGCTCATCAAAGTGCTGAAAACTAGGATCGCTTTCTTCAAACTCTTTAGGCAATGCCACCCACGCTTGGATGCCATCCAAATTGCCGCCCGTTGCACGCATATCGTCAAAGCGTTCGGAATGGCTAATGCCCGAACCTGCACTCATCCAATTTAACTCGCCCGGACGTATTTGCTGCTGCACGCCCAAGCTATCGCGGTGAGTCATGGTGCCTTCAAACAAATACGTGACAGTAGCCAAACCCGTATGCGGGTGTGGTAATACGTCTGCGTCAGTTGTAATAGGTGCAGCAAAATGTTGCGGCCCCATACGGTCAAAGAAAATAAACGGCCCCACCATTCTACGCTTGCGGAAAGGCAATACTCTGCCTACGTCAAATGCCCCTATATTGTGTAACCGAGTTTCAATTACCATCTCAAGCATAAAAACTTCCTCGCGCAATACGCTAAAATCTATTTATAGCAATTTACTGTACTTTAAATGGGATTTCTCATATGTTAGGTGGTTTTTTTGATTTTACTGTCGTTTTAGTCATTCTAGCGGTAGTAGTAATAGGTGCTGGGATCAAAGTTATCCCTCAAGGTAGACAGTGGACACTAGAACGTTTTGGCCGCTACACCCGCACATTAAGCCCCGGCTTAAACTTTATTGTTCCGTTTATTGATCGCATTGGTACCAAGCTTTCCGTTATGGAATCAGTGTTGGATGTACCTACACAAAACGTGATTTCACGCGATAACGTTTCCATTACCGCTGATGGCGTGGTGTTCTACCGTATCGATAACGCTGCACAAGCCGCTTACCAAGTAGATAACCTGCAACGTGCAATTGTGAACCTGACTACTACCAACCTACGTTCGGTATTGGGCTCCATGGAATTGGATCACATGCTGTCCAACCGTGAACAAATCAACGAACGTCTGCTGTCTGCTGTAGACTCCGCTACCGCACCGTGGGGCGTGAAGGTAACGCGTATCGAGATTCGCGATTTGGCCATGTCACCCGAACTGCAAGAAGCTATGAATCTGCAAATGACTGCTGAACGTCATCGTCGTGCGCTGGTGACTAAAGCTAACGGCCAACGTGAAGCCGAGATTCTGCAAGCTGAAGGTGAAAAACAAGCTGCCGTGTTGCGTGCTCAAGGTGAACGTGAATCCGCCATCCTGATCGCTGAAGCACGTGAGCGCCAAGCCGAAGCTGAAGCGAAAGCAACACGTGATGTGTCCGCTGCGATTGCCGAAGGTAATCTGCACGCCGTGCAATACTTCTTAGGCTTAAAATACGTGGAAGCGCTGGAAAAAATCGGTAGTGCCGATAACAGCAAACTGGTGATGATGCCTCTGGAAGCCACAGGCGTAACTGGCGCGGTTGCCGGTATTGGTGAACTACTGAAAAACCTGTCCACCAACGCTACCACTAAACCCTAAGAGAAGGCTCCAACATGTTCGCTAGCCCATGGTCATGGTTTATTATCGGCTGCTTGCTGATGGCTCTGGAGGCATTGATTCCAGGCGTATTTATCCTCTGGATAGGCGTAGCAGCTATGGTCGTGGGCCTATTCGTGAGCGCGTGGCCAGAGGCTCCTTTAGGCTTACAATTCTTGGTGCTAGCCATAGCCATTGGTCTATCGGTTTGGGTAGGACTGCGATTACACCGCAAACGTAAACTCAGCCCAGAGCAAAGCTCATTAAACAGTGGCCTGCACAGCTATGTAGGGCGTCAGGCTGTGGCTATTACAGCCTTTACTCAAGGCCAAGGCCGTGTACGTCTAGATGACAGCTTTTACACAGCGCTATGCTCCGCCACTATTGCTGAAGGCGATCCGGTACGTGTAGTCGGTATTGAAGGATCTATGTTGTTGGTAGAACCAGCACAAAGCGCTTAACCTTACGCTGCACCCACAAAAAAGCCCTGCAAAAACAGCAGGGCTTTTTTTACGTTTACTCGCTGATACGTTAATCGCTTATAGCGTGATTTTAGTACCTAGCAACTTCAAGAATTGCGCTAACCATTCTGGGTGTGCCGGCCATGCCGGTGCCGTCACCAAGTTGCCTTCTGTAATCGCCGCATTCACCGCAATATCGGCGTAACGGCCTCCAGCAAGCTCTACATCAGGGCGACACGCCGGGTACGCCGAACATGTACGGCCATTCAGCACTTTAGCCGCCGCAAGCAATTGCGCTCCGTGGCACACAGCCGCCACAGGCTTATCTTCTACAAAGAAATGCTGCACGATTGCAATCACTTGCGGATTTAATCGCAAGTATTCAGGCCCACGCCCACCAGGAATGACTAAAGCATCGTAATCAGAAGCCTGAATGGCATCAAAATCGGCATTCAGTACAAAGTTATGGCCACGTTTTTCCGAATAGGTTTGTTCCCCTTCGAAATCGTGAATCGCCGTTGCGATGCTTTCACCCTTTTTCTTACCCGGACATACGGCATCTACTCTATGCCCCACTGCCTGCAATGTCTGAAACGGGACCATCGTTTCGTAATCTTCGCAATAATCACCGCACAACATCAGTATTTTTTTAGCCATTGCTGCACTCCTTTAGTGAAAAACACGCAAAAGTTCGCTTTTATATACCGCTATATCGTAACAAAAAGCAATTTAATAAATTACGAGAAAAATCCACAAAGCCAGATAAACAGTAGCTTTACAACCATCATATAGCTGTTTCTCGTTACTGACCATTTTCATTTACAAAAACTTAATGGGATTTATTCCTTGACGCTATAACCAATACAACCATAATGAAATCAAGCACTGTAGCTTTCAGGTTTTCTGTGGTGGTCTCCTCCTCTTAACCAGCCTGCGGGCTGGTTTTTTTATTGCGTGCGCCTTTTCCCCTCTCTGCCTTTCACAGGCTAAAATACCCCTACTCTTTGTTTGTGTAGGTTTTAGCATGAGCTTTCAGGGCCTTTCCCGTAACCAGTACCCTTCCATAACATCGCTGCAATGTTTTGAAGCGGCTGCTAGGCACCTAAGTTTCACCCATGCCGCCAAAGAACTACACCTCACACAAAGCGCAGTCAGCAAACAGGTAGCTTTGCTAGAAGACACACTGCAAACCCCACTATTTAGGCGGCTGCGCAAACGACTAAGCCTATCTCCCGCTGGCCAGCTGTATCTGGAACAAGCCCGCAAAATACTGCTGCACATAGAGCAATCCACACTGCAAATGCTGTCTTACGACCACGAGCGTGAGCTGCTTAGTATTGCCGCACACCCTAGCTTGGGCGCACATTGGCTTATCCCGTTGCTGAAGCATTTCCATGATCTGCATCCGCATATACAGATAGATATGCACGACTCGTTGCAACCTTTTAGCTTGGCGCAAAAAAACATTGATGTCGCTTTTTTGTTTGGGCATGGAAACTGGGAAAATTTGGAATGCATTAAGCTTTTCGAAGAAGGCATGATTCCCGTTTGCCAGCCTAGCCTGTTAGGCAAAAAAACCATACGACAGGCCTCGCAACTAGCCCGTTTCGGATTGATTCAATGCCACTCACGTCCCAATGCGTGGGAACTCTACTTTTCCGATCAAAATGATCCTGTAGAGCACAGCTACCACGGCCCCCGTTTCGCCACATGGTCTGCCTGTATACAAGCAGCCTTAGCCGGATATGGCATCGCCTTAGTACCCAAATTTTTGGCAGCGGACGCACTACAGCAGCAATTATTGCTCTGCCCGTGGGAGCATGAACTGCCTAGTTTGGGGGCCTACTATGTCGCCTACGAAGCACATACCGCAGATGAACCTCGCATACGCCAATTAATTAACTGGCTCACCCAACACTTGAAACTTAAAGATCACGAAAAAAAGGAATAACACACTCCCTTTTTTTCGTTTGCTGCACTGCATGATTTTTGCTGTGATACAGGCTCGCACTCCAAGAAGAATATCGAGACAACATCACAAAGGATTTTCCATGCAAACCAGCGCGCACATCAGCCCTGCTCTGTCTATTGTTCATCCCATCACGCTGACATCAGGCAAAAATGCCCGTGTGTGGGATAGCGAAGGCCGCGAGTACATTGATTTTATTGGCGGTATTGGCGTGCTTAACTTGGGGCACTGCAACCCTGCTGTAGTTGCAGCCATTATCGATCAAGCACAACGCATGACGCACTCAGCGTTCAATGCCATCCCGCATCAGCCCTACAGCCAACTGATGGATGCCTTGGCTGCGTTTATTCCTAGTAAAGAACCGTACTTGGGCATGCTCACCAACTGCGGCGCCGAAGCCACTGAAAATGCCTTAAAAATTGCACGTTTCAACACCCAACGTAGCGCTGTGGTCGCCTTTGATGGCGCATTTCATGGCCGCACGTTGGCAGCACTCAACCTGAATGGCAAAGTAGCCCCGTACAAAAAAGGTTTAGGTGCATTGCCTGGGCCTGTGTATCACATCCCCTACCCCAGCCACGACAGCAACGTTGACAGCGCAACCGCCATCTCAGCCTTGCAGCGCTTAATCAAAGTAGAACTGGATGTAAACGACATCGCCTGCATTATTGCGGAGCCGGTACAAGGCGATGGTGGCTTCCAGATGTTAGATCCGGAGTTTGCCCGTTACCTGCGTCAGTTCTGTGATGAGCACGGCATTTTGCTGGTGTGGGATGAAGTGCAATCTGGCTTTGGTCGTACCGGTAAACGCTTTGGATTTGAGCAATTAGGCGTAGAACCCGATCTATTGCTATTAGGTAAAAGCATTGCGGGTGGCTTGCCTTTAGGCGCAGTGATGGGCCGTTCTGTGCTGTTCCAAAGCATGCCCTCGGGCAGCTTGGGCGGCACTTACTCTGGCAACGCTGTTGCTTGTGCCGCTGCATTGCAAATCATTCAGCAACTCAGCGATGAGCAGCAATTGCAGCAGTGGGCTAGCACCTATGAAAACCTTGTGCTCAAACACTATCAGCACTGGGAAGCCCAAAAGTTACCGGTAATCAAACGCCTCACAGGTGTGGGCACTATGCGCGGCATTGAACTGCGTAACCCACAAGGTGGCCCCGGCACACAAGAACTCGCAAAAGTCCTGCAACGCGCTCGCGAACGCGGTCTGCTGTTGATGCCTAGCGGCGACTCACGTCACGTGATTCGTCTGTTGGCTCCTCTGACCATTGAGCCTGAACTGCTGGATAAAGGCCTGAGCATTCTGGGTGAATGCTTAGCTGAATGTCACTAATTTCCTATTGATCTATGCCGTCATCACGCAAAGGAGTAGCTTGTATGACATCCTCTAATTTTGTAAGCCCTAGCCAGATTCGTGCGCAATTTTCTGCTGCCATGTCTGCCATGTACAAAGACGAAGTACCACTCTACGGTACGCTGATGGAACTGGTCGCTGACATCAACCAGAACACCTTACAAGCAGACCAAGACCTGCATAAAAACCTACAACAAGCTAAAGAACTGGAACGCTTGGACGAAGAACGTCATGGCGCGATTCGCGTTGGTACACCTGAAGAGCTGCACACCATTGGCCGTTTGTTTGCCGTCATGGGCATGCACCCTGTAGGCTACTACGACTTAACCCCTGCTGGCGTCCCCGTACACTCTACGGCCTTTCGTGCACTGCACGAAGATGAACTACGTGTTAGTCCTTTCCGCGTATTCACCTCGTTGCTGCGCCTGGAGCTCATTGAAGATGCCGCCTTGCGTGAAGAAGCTCGCGCTATTTTGGCTAATCGTCAGATTTTCAGCCCTGAGGCCTTAAAACTGATTGCCCAGTGCGAACAAGACGGCGGCCTCAACGCTGATGATGCCACTCGCTTTGTGAGTGAAGCGATTAAAACCTTCAGATGGCATGGCGAGTCCACCGTATCTAGCGCCCAATACAAAGACCTGCATGACCAGCACCGATTGATTGCAGACGTGGTGGCCTTCAAAGGCCCGCATATTAATCACCTGACGCCACGCACCTTAGACATAGACTCTGTACAAGAAAGCATGCCTAAGTACGGTATTACGCCCAAAGCCGTGATTGAAGGCCCACCTACTCGCCAGCATCCTATTTTGCTGCGCCAAACCAGCTTCAAAGCCTTAAATGAGCCCGTGCGTTTTTCTGATCAAGACACTAGTGAGCAAGGCAGCCACACTGCCCGTTTCGGTGAAATAGAACAGCGTGGTGCCGCCGTCACGCACAAAGGCCGAGAGCTCTATGACCGCCTGCTAAACGCGGCACGCGCTGAACTAGGTGAAGCCCCCGCCGAACACAACGCAGAGACCTACACCCAGTTGATGCACAAGCACTTTGAAAACTTCCCCGACACGTTGGAACAGATGTTCAACAACGACTTGGTGTATTTCAACTATCTGCCCACTACCCAAGGGTTGGCTAAAGCAGGCAATTACGAAGCCAATACCTCTATTGCTCAACTGATACAAAATGGCGACGTACGTTTGTCCCCCATTGTTTATGAAGACTTTTTACCCGTCAGTGCAGCCGGTATTTTCCAATCCAATTTGGGTGATGGTAGCAACAGCAGCTACGCTCAACTGTCCAATCAAGAAATCTTTGAATCCCAATTGGGTCAAAGCGTGATTGATGAACAGCAGCTCTACGCACAAACCGCACAACGCTCTTTAGAGCAGTGTTTGCACGCATTGGGCGTACAACGCTAATCCCCTACAGGAGGGGCAGCCTCACCCTACCCCTCCCCACAAAACCACCGCCATCACCTAGCTATTTCTGCTAGCATTATTAAGACGTGCAGGCCTTCTGCGCCCTTATATAGTGAACTCTTATGGCCGCCACTTCCCTTGCCGAACTCGAACAAATACGTGCTGACTGCCGTAGGTTGGTGAGTCAACGTGCCTTGATCTCAGCCGCTGCTGCCGTCGTTCCCATACCTGGATTAGACGTTAGTACCGACGTTGCCCTATTGCTGCAAATACTGCCGAAAATTAATGAAAAATTTGGCTTAAGCGCCGAACAAGTAGAAGCCTTAAGTCCTGAATTAAAGAAAATTCTGGTTGTTGGCGGCGCTAACTTCAGCATAGGTTTATTAGGCAAAGTCATCACTCCCAAGCGCGTTATAGGCTTGCTGCAAAGCATGGGCATGAAAAGCCTGGCTACTAAATACGGTGGTAAATATATTCCTGTACTAGGATCGGTAGCAGCGTCTAGCCTAAGCTATATCGTGTTGCGACGAGTCGGTCACAAGCACATAGATGAATGTTTTAATATTGCCAGCCAACTGCTAGCGCACCAGCAAAACCACCCAACCTCGCGCGGGAGCATCATCGATGTGGAAGCTACGATCAAATCTATAGACTAAGATCAAGCCCCTCGTTATTTCCATCTTGACATTTCAAAAACAGTGGATATCTTTCAATTCCCGTGCGGCTAAAAGCTAAAATTTCCTAGTCTTTACTTATGCTTATCATGTCTTTTAGACCTCAAACATCAACACCAAAAACACATTCAGCATAACGTCAGAAAATGATCAGAAAAAGCCAAAAAACCGATATAAGACATTGATTAAAAAGCTTTATTTATACAGAAACAAAAACATACAAATAACATTATGTATTTTGTGACTGAGTATTCACATCGCGCTGAACGATTTTTAAGAACCGTTAAAAGTCAAGCCAAAAGATATCCCCAAAATCTGTGCATAACTTTGGGGACAACTCATTCAGAAACTACCGTGAGACGCATCAATCATACAGACGAGGTTCTTTGGTCAGTAATTACCTGCTTGCGAAGTGGTCACAAAAAAAAATGCTACAACTCACTTCTACAACCACCCTGCTTTCTTGAACCGGTAATACAGAAACCCGCACAAGCTCGCCATACCAGTTAATACCATCGGATACCCAAAGGTCCACTCCAGCTCTGGCATAAACTTGAAGTTCATCCCATAAATACCTGCAATGGCTGTAGGGACTGCCAGAATTGCTGCCCAAGCGGCCAATTTGCGTCCTGTGTCGGTCTGCTTCATTTGCTCTAGCATTTGCCCGCCCTCAAAGGCAAACGCCAACGCATCACGCAATGCATGAATCAACTCCGTCACGCGCGAAGCTCTATCTGATACCTCAGCAAAATAAGCTTGGTTAGATGGCTCAACAAACGATGAATTCAAACGTGCCATACGTCGGCAAATCTCAGCCAAAGGCGCAATCACCATCTCTATACGTAATAAGTCACGGCGCAAGCGGTAAATACCTTGCACATCACTACGCTGGAAACCGTGCAATAACAACCGCTGCTCCATTGCCTCTACCGCAACTTCTAGGACATCCAACGCCTGAACATAGTGATCCATCACCAAGTCCAGCCATTCAAAGGCCAGATAATCACTGCCACGCAAGGCAGCACCAGTTAGTGACGACAGCCGTTCATGGAGTTGTTCATGTGGTAAATCTTGGCCCTTGCATATTGTGATGAGCAGGTTACGCCCTATCACTAACTGCATCTCAGAAAACACGGGACGTTTGGATTTCAGCTCCAACGTAATCACCGCCACAAAACCCTCTTGCTCAAGGCTAATCAGTTTGGGGCGGCGGTGCTTTTCCTGCATGCTTTGCTGCACATACTCAGAGATAGAAAGATCCGCGCATACCCTCTGAATATCTTCCAGCTCGGGGTCTGATAGCATTACCCATAGCACATCGCCATCCGCGCGTGACAACGTGCGCAGTGCATCCAAATCTTCATGCTTATACGCGCCTTGCTGCGTGTACAAATACGCCGCATTCTTAGTGCTACCTGGCGTGACCGATGGCTCCATAGTGATCCTTTTCCTCTGCCTTTTAACGCCTTTCACCATAGCATTGATAACCAGTTGCAGACACAGGTGAAACCGCGTTTTTTTTCATTGCCGGACTCACTAGGCAAAGCGGCCTTCTTTATGTCATAATTGCACTCTTGTGAAGGCCGTGGGCCTATAGCTCAGTTGGTTAGAGCAGCGGACTCATAATCCGTTGGTCGCTGGTTCAAGTCCAGCTGGGCCCACCATAATCTTCATTGAAATCAAGACATTAGAGCAACCCTGCACGGTTGCTCTTTTTCTTTTCCGGCTTGCTGTGCCCAAAATGTGACCGAACTTGCGTGATGGGCCAAATGCGAAGGTGCTAAATGAGCATACCTTTGCACCATTTCCAACGTCTCCCATCCGCCTAATTCCTTCAAAACCATCAAAGGCGTTCCAGATTGGACGTGCCAGCTTGCCCACGTGTGGCGCAGGTCGTGAAACCTGAAATCCTCAATGCCTACTTTTGCGCATGCTCGCTTAAAGTCTCTAGCGTCCGTCTGAAATATCTTGATGACCTCACCATCCTTTCTCTGTGGTGGTCGCTCAAAAACATATTTCACCGCTGTTTTCATGCGTCGCTCTATTACTGCTAGAGCATCACGCCAATACTGAAGGTGCCTAAGCTTGGTTTCGTAATAACTCCGCCCTTCTGACAACTTCAGCATTCCTAGCACCTCCTCCTTAAAGGTGTAGATTTCCTCACCAAGCATATCGGCTCGCCAACCCCCCACCTTTAAACAGTCGTGATACTCCTGCGCTGCCTTCTTGCCCCTTGCCCCTTGCCCCTTGCCCCTTGCCCCAGTAGATTGTCTAACTCTTTCGCCGCTCAGCGTGCGGAAGTTGGTCTAGTGTCTTTTGTCAAACACCATCTGGTACGACACACATAATCACTCCGCTGCTTCTTTAAGTGAAATGTCATTTCTCACTCCAATTCTCACCACATTTTCTCAGAAATAAATTCTTATAGATAAAAACCAACAAATTGATATAATTTCCATACCAAATTAAAATTTCAAGAAAACATAAAATGAATAAAATTAGTGATAAACATTTAATAATTACTCTAATTTCAGGAACTACTTATGGAATACTAATAGGTTACATAGCAAGCCTGCAAAATTACCTCTTACTTACAATATCTATTGTTTTTTTTATAGCCTTTTCCATATACTTTATTGGTCGTGAGACAACCCCTACTAACAGCTCAACCTCAAACATCCAAGACCTCTGTGCTACCTTGGGAGTAAGCATCGCTCTTATTACTGTCTTAGTTGCATATTCAGCCTATAAGAGGACTATAGAATCAGAAGCCAAATCCATGTACAAACAATACTTAAATCTTGCTATAGAAAATCCAAAATTTGCAAGACCATCTACTTTTGATGAAGAAAAATACCCACATGGACTTACTGATGAAGAAAAAATATCATATGAATTCTTTGTTAGCCAACTACTTTACACTTCAGAAGAAATACTTAACACAAGCCAACTACCAGAATGGAACTCAACAATTGAATCACAAATACAGTACCATCTTCCATATATAATAAAAAATGAATTTAGTATATATGAGAATAAAGAAAAAACCAAAAACATAGTATTCAACGATCATTTTTCAGAAAAACTTAATATTTTGATAAGAAAAATGCATCAAAAAAATCAATAAAAATGAAAAATTTATCAAAAAATTTGACATTTATACGATTTCCAAAACAGAACCTGTTACACTCTTATCCACCACAATAGCCAACCGTAGAGAGCACTCATTCCTGAAAACAGGCGAAAAAAGAAACGTACTAAGTTAAACTTAATACATTCATTGAATAGGAGGGGAGATGCAAAAAGAAAAGTGGTGGAAAGAGATGTGGTCAGAATGGGGTAAAAAACCTATTTTTTATCTTGCTGTATCGTTGACTGCCGGTGCTCTTATAAGTGGTCTCATTGGTTACCATTTAGTTTCCAAATGGAATATTTTCTCTATATTTTTTGGAATAATCGCAACTTTTTCCTGGATGTTTTACAAAAATAAAAAAATCGCTCGACTTGTATGTATAGGTTTGGTTGCGCTTTCTCTTGTTGCATGTGCACTGATAGTTATTGTCCTAGCCGGAGCATTTGAAATTAAAAGCAGTGGCGAAGCTGCTTCATGGGTACAGGCTGCTGGCTCTATAGGAGCTATTATGGCTGCTGTTTTCATTGGGTACATGAGTGTTGAGGCGGCAGCTAATAATCAATTAGAACAAAAAAAAAGCGAACGACAGCATCTTGAGGATGGATATAAAATGGTTGTTAAGAGCCTATTCGCTAGGTCTATCTCAGCCATAACAGCCATTGAAAGATGCGAAACACCTAATGACCTGAATTCTCGATGGAATTTTTTTCTTCGAGATGGACTCATGACCTCCCTAAAAGCCTTTAATCAACTCCCCTTGCACGACCTAGGTAACCCAGAAAGAATTAGGGCTGCCGTTGTGCTGGAAACACATATTTTGTATTTGATTGGACGGACTAAACATACAATTGAGTATCACACAAAACCTGCTGCACTCAATCATCTAAAATATAAAACTATCGCAACAATTAAAGATGACATAAACAAAGCCATGGAACGGTTTCTAGCAACCTACTCTTAATCTGCACCTGCAAAATAAGGCTGTCCGCTTCCTCTTGAGTGAGTAACGGTACAAGCCCTCGCATACGCTACATATCAGCCCGTGCAGTGTCTAGATTCTGCTGTGTGAGTTGCATCCCATATTCCAGCTTTTTAGCGAACTGACGGATTCCTGTTAGCTGCTCTGTTGAACCCCGACGGGTGCAGAACATCTCGAAGAAGTCTGCAATCCCATCTATAGCTGGTGCGGCTGGGTAAGCAACAGAGCCGGATTTCTCCAAGTTCCTGAAAATCGGCTGTCCGTTAGCCACCTCAACCGTACCGGTGCGCTCTAGCCCCCCTCCCACACACCACACAACCGCTACATCCCCATTGACGAACCCTCTATAAACGTCGAAAATACTGTTTATTTATACAGCAATAAAATAAACATGGATTCGCCTGCTCCTCTTTCGTCCAGACCTACTCCCGTGCGGATCATGAACAGCACCGTGCAGTGCGGTTTTCCTAGCCCTGCGGGTGATTATGACCATAAAACGCTCAGCATTACCGATCTACTGATTCATCAAGCTGATGCCACCTATTTCATGCGTGTGCGTGGGCCCTCTATGCGCGATGCTGGTATTGATGATGGGGATTACGTGGTAATTGATCGCTCTATAGAACCACGGCACGGTCACATTGTTTTGGCGGTGGTGGATGGCGAGTTCACCATCAAGCAGCTCTACCAACAACAGAGGCACGTGAAGCTCTTAGCCGCTAACCCTGCTTTTCACGATATTGAGTTCAAAGACGGTCAGGAGCTATCTGTCTGGGGGGTCGTTACATGGACGCTCAAAAACCACGTACACGCATAGCTCTTATCGACGGGAACAGTTTTTACTGCTCATGCGAGCGGGCTATGCACCCTGCTTATGAGAGCCGACCTTTGGTAGTGCTATCCAATAATGATGGCTGTGCCATCGCGCGTACCGCAGAGGCTAAGGCCTTAGGTATCAAAATGGGAGCCCCTTGGTTTCAGATTAAACACCTGGCCCAATCGCATGGCTTAATTGCTCTGTCTGCCAATTTTCGTCTGTATGCCGACCTAAGCCGTCGCATGATGAGTGTGATTGGACAGTTTTCACCACGCCAAGAAATCTACTCTATTGATGAGTCATTTCTTGATTTAAGCGGCATTCAAGAGTCTGGCCGAGAACTTGGTCAAGCCATTAGAAAACGCGTCAAACAGTGGGTAGGTATCCCCACTTGTGTGGGCATAGGCTCAACCCGAACTCTCGCTAAACTCGCTAATCATCTGGCAAAAGATGTGCCACGCTTAGATGGTGTATGTGATTTAAGCATGCTGGATGGCCCACAATTGATGCGCGCCATTCGCCATGTACCCATTGATAAGGTGTGGGGCGTAGGGCGACGGCTGAGCAAGAAACTGCTTGAGCTGAATATTCGCACCGCGGCCGATCTTGCCCAAGCGGACAAACGTGTCATACGCGACAAGTTTTCTATTGTGCTAGCGAAAACGGCTCGTGAACTAAGTGGCGAGGCCTGTTTAGCATGGAATGAAGTACCCGCTGCGCGGCAGCAAATTATGTACTCCCGATCATTTGGCAGCCCGGTCTACGCTAAAGAAGACCTTGCACAAGCCGTATCGACGTTTGCCACTGCGGCAGCCGCAAAGTTACGAACTCAACAATCCAAAACCTCATCTTTGCTGCTCTTTATACGCACCAGCTCGTTTGGCGATAGTCCGCACTACTCTGCAAGCACCGTGTTTACTTTACTGCATGCCACCAACAGCACCACAGAGCTCAATGCAGCAGCGATGAAAGCGCTAGACCATATTTATAGAAAGGGAGCCAAATACACCAAAGCGGGAGTGTGTCTTTTGGATATTGAAAATGCGCAAACACACAATATACAAGGGTCGCTCTTTGATATTGCCGACCCCATAGAACAAAGTACTAGTTCTAATCTGATGCAGGTGATTGATGACATTAATCAGCGATTTGGCCGCGGCATGATTATCCCTGCCAGAAGCCTAGGGTTGGAGGATGCGCCATGGAAAACACGCCAAAAACACATGACCCCCGCATGTACTACAGACTGGAAACAAATTATTGAAATATGGCGATAATGTTATCGCTCAACAACCCGCTACTAACGATGTGGTAGCATGCTCGCCAATTACCTACATACCTCTACGGACATACAAAACATGAAAAAAATACTGTTTGCTGTTGCAGCCTTATCCATGTCATCAGCCGCCTTTTCTAACGAGCTCACGCCAATCTGCCAAGACTACTACGCAGCCATAGATAGCTTCGTTAAAAAACTAGAGTCTAATGAGGCGACTAAAGGTGAGGCCGAGGAAATCATGGCCATCTATCATGACGCTAAACAGCACTACGCCTCGCTGCCCAAAGCGGAGCAAGATCGCATCTGTGCACGAGAGGCGGAAGAGCTACGAGAATATCAAAAAATACTTATTCATAACATCAGCTTATAAGCGCAGCCAACTTATCAATACCTAACATTTCAATCTTGCAGCATTTGATTAAAAACAAAGAATATAGGCGTAGTAAGCGTTTACTCTGAAAATGAAAAAGCAGTATACGTATTAGCCAACATCAGGCTGTGTTCATACTGCATATGCATTGCTGTAGTTACCACTGAGCCCTGACAAAAACACGTGAAAAACAATAAGCAAGAAGGCTGATAGGTCTACACGCAGCAGTGGCTGAAACATATAAACATTTTTATTAGCTCGTACGAATTGGGTCGTGGCGTGTGGCTGCTCAATGCGTATTGGCGTTGCCTAATACTTGGTTATTTACTCCCTTATGAAACCTACTATGAACGTGTATTTCAGACTAGAGAATGGATGCTTACGCCGCTATGAGGTCAATAGCTCCGACCGTCATGACGCTATTAAACGTGTCAAACAATGCGATACCGAGTCTAGAAAAGCATGCATTATGGTGGTGCTCAATGGCAACTCACGCACGCAGCACGCTACGAGAGAACAGCAATGACGGATGATCACACGGTCATTACCAATGAGCATATAAGCGCTGTATAAGGTGGATATAAGCGCTGATTTTTAGGCGCTAGTAGACAAAAAGTGATGCCTCGATTCTGTGCAGGAAACTAGAAATAGGGAATCTTATGTCTATCAATAGAAACTACTATCGCAAGCCAGACTCTTTTGCCAATCACGATATAGAGAATGCCATTTTCTCTACCAACCTTTCTGCCAATACCACCCTTGCTAATGAAGTTCAGGAGTATTGCAGAGAGCAGCACATTACGAACCCTAAACGTATCTTTGAACTTCAGGATACGATGAGAATGCTGGGGTACTCCATCACAATTACGGCCTATTTCAGAGCTAAAAACAAAGAGAAACCTGACTCGCCCGCATGATGGGTTTTGGCCGTATCTCTTGTTTACCAGGTGCGATACATCCCGCCACAAATGTCTCACAAACTTCGCCTTCTGTGTCGCGGTGTAAAGTTACCGCCTCACCAAAACGAGAGTGCGATAATGACGCTTGTTTCAGCGTAGTACCGTAGAAAAGATAGGGCCAAAGGTCGTGAATAATACGTTTACTAGACACCGTCCTAAGATGCTACGCGTTCAAAACAAAAATCATGCTATCACCGCGTAGCGTAGATAACTAAAGGGAAACCATGAGATTATTCAACGTAGTGTCACTGGCTGTTTGGGCGTTTTTATTATCTGCTTGCGTGTCTATTCCTGGCCTTGGCCCTAAGGTAGACCAAAGCTCTGCTGATGCTGTTGCCCTCACTTATATAGAAGCGTTCTATACTGGTAACAGCCGCACCATTAAACACATACTAGAGCCTAGTGTATTGGCAGAGCTAGAAAGCAATGCAGAGTCTTCATTGATTATGCTTTCTATAGAAAAAATCGGCCAATATGTTCAAAACAATGGTGGCTATAAGAATCTTAAAATTACCGATATTAAAAAAAGCAGCGACGATACATCGCGCACCTATTACTACGACATTGACCTACCTTACGCCAGCCGTCATAGCGCCACACAGTGGCTAGACCAAAGCGGTAGCATTGAGTTGGTCAAGGATACACAAGGTTTGTGGTGGGCTGATGAGATAGACGGAATTTCCCCCTTTTAAGTACACACCATGACACTTCATTATTCGCTACCCATTTTGGCACTATCACTGCTGGTTGGATGCGCTGCCCCAAAGCCTAAACTGGCGGTGGACTTAGGCCCATTCCCAGACTTCCAGCTTGAAGAGCTACAGGATACAGAAGATGGAGAATTCATAGCGCATTACCCTAATGGCCAAGTCAAACAGCACTCGTGGGTGCGTGGTGATTGCCTCGATAAGAAGCTAGACACTTATTATGAAAATGGTAAGCCCAAAACCTCTATACCTATCTCTAACTGTAAGGCGAATGGCGTAGTAAAAGGCTACTACCCAAATGGCAACCTACAGTATGAGCTATCTGTGGTAAATGGCATTCCGCATGGTTCATTTCGACAGTATCACGACAGCGACAGTAATCTACTCTCTATGCGTGCTCAACTGAAGAACGGTGCATTTGATGGGATAGTAGAAGAGCTTGATGATTACGGCGACGCGGTAAAACGCGGGGCTGTCATAGATGGCACTATAGTACCTTTCACACACAGCAATCAGTAAAAGTAAGGCGCCTATACGGCGCCTTACTTTTTACCTAGATGTTTTCGCTCATGCTAATTACTACGCTGCCAACATAGTCGCCAACATATAGCCAGAGCCCGCTCCTGTACCTGCCCCCGGCCACGTCGAAGCTCCACACAAATACAAGCCTTTGATAGGTGTTTTGTATTTGGAATACCCCGCCACTGGACGCAAAAAGAAGTTCTGATCTAGGTGATGACTGCCCGATAGGTTATCGCCGCCAATCAAATTGGCATTGAACTGTTCTAAATCACTGGGAGACAGAATGTGCGAGGCCAGAATTTTGCTGCGTAACCCGGGAGCATACTCCTCTAGCACATCCAACACACGCTCTGCATAGGCGGCCTTCACCTGCGCCCATTTGGCAGGCGCTATCACACCCAAGCTATCACCGCGTATTTCGGCAGGCAACACACGTACCTGTACCCATAAGGTATGCTTGCCTTCCGGTGCACGGGAGGAATCTAACGCCGTTCCCTGCCCCACCACTAATACCGGCTCCGCTGGTAATAAACCGGCTGCCGCCTCGGCATACACCTTACTCATCATGGCTAAATCAGGGGCTATATGTACGTACGAAAAACGCTGTAGCTCTGCCCCGGCTTTCCAATCAGGCAACCCATCCAATGCTAAGTGAATCATCATCGTGCCCAGACCAGGACGGAAGGCATCCACTTTTTTCTGATACGGAGCAGGCACTGTTTGTGTATCTACCAAACGCCCAAATACTAACTGCGGGTGTAAATTCGCAATCACCGCTTTAGTAGCGCTAAATCGACGACCATCGCTAAGCACTACGCCAGTCGCCCTACCCTTGGTCTGCTCAATATGCTGTACAGGTGCATTCAACAGAATGTCGCCGCCTAGCTCTTTCAGCAGCCCCTCCATCGCCTTGATAATGGTGTTTGCTCCACCCTTTCCTATCACCATCCCAAAAGCTTGGTTAGCCATAGACTCCAAGTAGGGGAACAAGGCACCGCCCGCTGTATCTGGCGCGAAATCCACATGCAGCCCCCACGCTGCCATCATGGCTTTAAGGGAGTCATTCTCGAAATGCTTATCGAGAAAATCGCGTGGCGTTGCTAACAGCAACTGCAGCAGTTCGGCCACCCCATCTTTGCCCAACTCACGCCAACTACGCCACACACTTTTCACCAATGTGGTAGAAGGCATAGGGCTACCCAGCACCGCAAACAGATGTGGGGCTTTACGCTGAAAATCTGCCAGCATACTCTGCCACGCCGCTGCATCTTTTTCAGACACGGCACGTATACGCTGTAAGGTCGTTTCTAGATCGGTGCTAACACCTAGGTAGCTGTGATCTCTAAACACACTCGCGAAACAATGCTGCGCTGGCACAAACGCCAAACCGTGGCGCTCTAAAGCGTCTTTATGCCGTTGATAAAAAGCGGACCCAGCAAAAGAAGATAAGTTCATAGCACACACGTCGTGTTTAAACCCCGGCAATGTTAGCTCTTGTGTACTTACCGCACCTCCTGCTGAATTTTTAGCCTCTATGACACGTACCTTCCACCCTCGGCTGGCCAACTCTACCGCTGCAGCTAAGCCGTTGTGACCTGCACCAATCACAATAGCATCTGTTGTCTCTGCTCCCATCACCAACTCCTTTAGTTCTAAACTATTTTTATATTTATTCTACTGCTGAAACTTCTCGTGTATGAAAATTTCATTCGCACGAATAGCCTTGTTCTAAAGCAATGATAGAGACAGTAACCACATCTAGCCTGCGGCAGGCTGGTTAGCAGTACGCGCTGTACTACAATGGCTAGGCGCCTTACCCTTGGCTACATCCTGTGGCTTATCGTATTGACCTTTATAAACCCTATACCTCCCTGTTTGGATCGCTACATACCACTAGGATAATCATGAGTAAAACAATGGTGAAACTTGCCGCTAGCATGGCATTCATTACGGCGTTAGCTACTACTGCTCAAGCACAAGAAGCCGACTACACTGCACAGCAAGTACAAGAAATGCGCCAACTGGCGGAACAAGGCGAAAGCTTTGCTCAAGCGGCGTTAGGCGTGTTGTATATAGAAGGAAACTCTGTGCCCCAGAATTATGCAGAAGCCCATAAATGGCTTGGCCGTGCCGCCGCACAGAATGAAGCACTGGCGCAATTTCAACTAGGTGTGCTGCACTATCGTGGCCAAGGCGTACCACAAAACGATGCGGAAGCTCTGGCATGGTTTGGGAAAGCGTGTGCAGCGGGGCTATCTGAAGGTTGCTCGATTTACAGTCAACTCAAAATAAACTAACTATAAGTAATAAAAAACCGCCTAAGAGCGGTTTTTTATTACTTGTTTTGCGCTACACGCTGCTGTGTTTTTTGATCAATGATACGGCGCACTGCCGTAAAGAACATGGTGGTGTCGGTGTATTTCTGACCATACTGCAAGTTAAAAGCATAGTCGAAATCTGGTGGGTTCTGCCCTTGAGTATGCTGCAAAATAGTTTCTAGTTTATCTAATGCTTTAACTGCTTTGGCTTCCGGCGACACGCCGTCCTCATACTCTTGCCAAAGCGCCATCAAACCTTCACGTAACGCCGGCTGCAAAGACTGCGTCAGTTGCAGCATATCGGCTTTTTCTTGGGCTGACTTATCGGGATATTGATCTTTTTTTATGGCTGGAACATCACCGTGAATCGCTTCACCCAAATCGTGCACAATGCACATCTTTAGCACTTTCAGCATATTGAGATTAGCCAACTCATCCTCAAACACCATCGCCATCAAGCATAGACGCCATGTGTGCTCGGCCGTGCTCTCAGCACGCCCGCTGGAAGTAAACCCACTACGCAATACACTTTTCAGACTTTCCGCTGCTTCAAGAAAAGCCAGCTTGCCTTCTATTTCTTTCATCCCTACCCTACACCTTGGCACATCAGATAAGCGTCTATTGTGAACGTTGATTCATTATTTGAAAATGCTTACCCGCACCACCTCTAGCACTTTTAGTGTTGTGGCTTCCCATCAGAAAGCAATTATTCATCTAATAATTTTCTTGATTTCTTAGATTTTGAATAATAATTCCTGAAAAATAGAAAGGCATATCACGCCCTTTTAGTTAAAAACATGTAGCCATTTCTTTAACCAACAGGAGATTGAATATATGTCTGACCCTATTTTTCGCCGTGCTCAAGAATCAGACCTAGAAGCAATCGTCGCCATCCTTGCCGATGACGTATTGGGCCACGAAAGGGAAGACTCACGCTGGCCCCTTCCTATAAGCTACTTAAATGCTTTTCAAGCGTTAGACTCAGACCCTAACCACTTCTTAGCCGTCGTAGAAATAGATGGCGTGATTTGTGGCACGCTGCAAATTTCTTTTATCCCCGGCTTGTCTTATCAAGGTGCGTGGCGAGGAGAAATCACCACCATACGTGTGTCTCGTACTATCCGAGGCAACAGCTTGATAGAAAGCATGATTAAATGGGCCATAGAAAAATGCAAAGCCCGTCACTGCCAATTCGCACAATTAACCTTCGATAAAAAGCGGCCAGATAACCACCGTTTCTATGTGCAATTAGGTTTTACTGCCGTACATAGGGGCTACATGATGGAGCTGGAACACAGCTAAACCCGTTCATCACTAGCCCGCCACGAACGCATTAGCTACTACGTATGCATTAAAAAACCCGTCCTCCTCACGAAAGACGGGTTTCTTTATGCAGAGCACTACACCTTATGCTGTTTGCAGCAACATGCTAGTACCGTCCGCACTTCCTGCCTGGAACTTAGCCAACGGCAACAACATGCGCTGTGTAGAAGCTAACAACGGCTGCAAATCAAACTGCACATAATTCAGCTGATCATAGGTACGCAAGTAGATACGGCCTTGGCGCAAATCTGTTAATGATGTCCATGTGGTGTACTCAGAGCTATAGCCTGCAAAACCATTCACATCAGGCGCCATTGCATCGGCCCCTTTATTGGTGCTTTGTGAATCTATAGTGATACCACGCGGTCTATCAAAGTTATTCATGATGTGCGACAGCGTTGTTACTGCACTGGTAGCGTCTTTGGCTTTTTCGCTAAAGTGCGCGTAATACACTGCACGAACAAAACGACCTACCGCCGTATTCGATGCAGGTAATGCTACTGTTGCAATGCCTGAGTCTGGCTGCTGAAACGTTTGCCCCTTAATGGTCAGACTGGACTGATCAATGTTGGATAAGAAGGTGTAATTGCTTAAGTTAGTCAGATGCCACGAGAAATCTGGGCCGTTTGTCATTACCCCTAGCGGGTTGTCATACACCTGCTGCTTGCCATGTGAATACTCGATCACTAACGATGCACCAGTTGCATCGTGTATGGCGTAATGAAATGGTGTTTGAGCGCCACCCATTTGCTCTATTGCCGTTGTCAGCACGGGTTGATTGGTAATAGCTTCTTTTACCTCGGCCACTGACTGGAACTGTGACAATACCCAATTGCCCAGATCAATAGCTGCCAATACTGGCACGCTGTTATCTAAGGTGTCTTCAGGGCCTTGAGTAGTCGCAAACGCCAACAAACTAAAGGTTAGACCTTGGCTATTAATCCCTTCTACGGTTTTAAGATCAGCGACTGAACCATTTGGCATACTCACCGACAAAAAACCATACTTGGAAGTAAATGGTAATGCTACGTGCTTATTCGCCTGCGATGAAAAAGCTGTGCCTTTAGGTTGATACACCACAATATATGGCATATCAAAAGGAAGCTCTAAGGTGCGCCCAGCATATGGTGCTGCTTGTTGATCAAAATAGAGTAAAGAGGTGCACATATTTAGAATCCAAATAGCATATCAATGTTGGGAAGCGCGAGACATCACCATAAAACTTTTTGCTGTGTGTTCGCTATTTCATGAGCATAACCCAAATGCATTAACGCCAGTATTTATTCCCATGCAGCTTTACCAAAATTTCCGGTTTGCTATTTGCGATCATTTAACACGCAGACTGCCACACCATTTTCGCCATCATTTTGGCAGATTCTACTTTTGACTGCTGATACCCCTGTACCTGGCCAATCACAATCAAGCCCTCACCCACTACGTACAATTGCTCGCCAATCAGTTCTGGTTGCGTAGCCTGAGCCTGACGACATAACTGCTGCACATACTCCAGCACCTCTTGCTTGTGAGTAGCCGCTTGCTGATGCGGCGGCATATCTGCGGCGGCAAACTCTGCTGCAGCGTTAATAAAAGCACAGCCAAAAAAACCTTCTTCCCGCGTCCAGCTCGCAATGAAATCTATATATGCCAGCGGGCGATCTGCTTCAGGTGAGGCCTCTATAAAGCGACGCATTTTATCCATGAACCATGTATGTCGTAGCTCCAATGCCGCTGCTATCAATATATCTTTGCTCGCGAAATGCCTATAAAGCGTTTTTTTGGTCACGCCTGCCTCACGGCTAAGCAACTCGACTCCCGTCGCATGAAAGCCATTTTGATAAAACAACTGCAAGGAAGAGGATGCAATATGGTGTGCTGTAGTCATGATTAAGTATACCGATCGGTTGACACAAGGATACTGATCAGTATACTAGCTCAAACCAGCACTTCTTGACTACTCAAAAGAGCATTCACTATGTCTATGCGTCGTTTACTTTCTTCTAATGCGCCTCCAGCCCCGCCCCTAAAGTTCATCTTTATTTCTTCAGTTGGGGCTGCCCTTGCCATTGCCATCACAGGTTGGTTAAGCGTGTTATCAGGCACACCTTGGCTAATGGCACCTTTTGGTGCGAGTTGCGTATTGGCTTTCGGGGTTCCTGACTCCCCTTTAGCTCAACCTCGCGCGATTGTGGGCGGACACTTGGTCGCCACTGCCGTAGGGTTATTGGTGCTCTGGCTAGTTGGTGATGGATGGTTAGCCGCTGCTCTCAGTGTGGGTTTAGCCTTAGCTGCCATGCAACTTACACGTACCGTACACGCCCCCGCTGGCGCCGACCCGTTGATTGTGATTGCCGCTCACACATCCATTAGCTATTTGATTTCCCCAGTTTTATTGGGCTCGTTAGTGATCGTCATCATCGCGTATTTTGTGAATAATGCCCGCAATACAGGCAGCTATCCTAAATATTGGCTTTAACGCTAGACTGACAACACCATCATCATTTTTGTAGCCCTTCACGCGCCCTATCTGGATGAATAACGACCTGAAGCTTGTCATGCTCTTGGAGCGTGAACTGCTACACCCTACTACTCGCGCTAACAAGCAGCGCATCCATGCATTACTGAGTGATGATTTTCAAGAAGTAGGAGCCTCTGGCCAAGCCTTTGGCAAAGAAACCGTGTTAGCCGCTTTGCCTAACGAATCAGAAACGACGTTTTCTGTACACGAGATGCAAGCACAGCAACTCAGCAGTGACGTCATCCTTGTTACATATAGGCTAGAGAAACACCACGCTGAAACCATGGCCAATTCATTACGCAGTTCCCTTTGGGTACGCGGTTCTGAGCACTGGAAAATGCGTTATCACCAGGGCACCTTAATTCGCTAGAAGCCTGCTTTCAAAAGACATTATTCGCAAATCGTTACGCCCTGTTGAAGATGTTTTCTTGACAACCTTTACTGCCCAACACAACAATCAAAAGATTTATTGAATAAAACAACTACCTGCACCTAGCCTTTCAGGTTAGCGCGCATGGGCAGCAAGGTATAGGCACGCGGGGCAGCGTATGTTCACCAAAACCATGCACCAGCAAGTATTTATTCTTGCTTGTGCTCAGGCTCTTTTTCAAATCGTTTATGTTGCCATCATGACTATTGGCGCCTTAGCGGGCGCAGCCATGTCTGGCTCAGCTCGCTGGGCTACATTGCCCATTGCCACTATGTTTCTCGGTACCGCCGTGATGATGTTTCCAGCATCCATATGGATGGCTAAAGTAGGTAGACGCATGGGCTTTCTGGCGGGTGCTTTGTTGGGCACAGTTGGTGGGCTTATTGCCAGCATGGGCATTTTGGAAAACTCGTTGGCCATATTAGGATTAGGCACTTTCTTTATTGGCTGTTATAAGGCTTTTGCCCAGTTCTACCGCTTTGCGGCTAGTGAGATTGCAGCTCCTGGTTTCAGACCTCGTGCCATTTCACTGGTACTTGCTGGTGGCGTCGCTGCTGCATTAATTGGGCCGGTACTCGCACAAGTGGGTGGCCAGCTCATGCAACCCTACTACTTGGGCTCATTTTTACTTATTGCTTTAGTAGCCTTGATGTCAGTAGGTGTGCTGCAAGGTTTTCACGTACCACCTGTTTATGCAACTGTCCCCCACCACAACGCCCCCGCCAGATCTTTGCTGCGTATTGTGGCCCAACCCTCCTATTTAGTAGCCTTATTTGGTGGTGCTACTAGCTATGGCATCATGATTATGGCCATGACAGCAACGCCCTTGGCGATGCTCTACCACGACCATGAACTGGGTACCGCGGCTATCGTCATTCAACTGCATGTGTTGGGTATGTTTTTACCTTCGTTTTTTACAGGATCGCTCATCACACGATTTGGTGTATTACGCATCATGCTTGTGGGCGCTCTACTGTTTGCCGCTCATATTCTCATAACGATGACGGGTACTGGCTTTGTGTCTTTTGTCAGCTCACTCACCTTGTTGGGGGTAGGTTGGAACTTCATGTACATAGGTAGCACCACTCTTCTCACCAGTACCTATACCCCACAAGAAAAGGCTCGCGCTCAAGCCACCAATGACATGGCAATCTTTATCGTAGGCGTCGCCTGTGCGTTTAGCGCTGGTTGGTTATTGGAAACCATAGGCTGGGCTAGCATGAACCTCATGTTGCTACCTTGGCTAGGACTCTCTGTATTGTCGATAATCTGGCTAGGGTTGCATCAACGTCGCATCCACGCTGAGTAAGCATGGCATACTGAAACACACGTATTCTTTTAGCAGTATCCCATGATCACCATCAGCCCCCTAGCTGCATCACAATGGCAGCAACACAAAACACTGCGCCTACACGCGTTGCTGGACTCTCCCGACGCATTTGGCAGTACCTACGAGGCTGAGCATACACGCTCTGATGCTGACTGGGCCCAACGCATTGCTACAGCACTAGCATCACCACATGATCGTATTTTTATTGCCTATCATCACGGCGTTGCGTGCGGTTTAGTGTGGTGCAAACTGGCCACCCAATCCGCCACTACCGCCGACCTGTTTCAGATGTGGGTTGACCCTACCAAACGAGGACACGGAGCAGGTAGGCTTCTACTGGATGCCGCTATACACTGGGCAAAAGATGCTGGCATGCGCACAGTAGAGCTAGGGGTCACACAGTCAAACTCAGCCGCCATACATCTGTATAGTCGTTATGGTTTTACCCCCATAGGCACGCCCACCCCATTACGTGAAGGCTCTACCTTACTGTCGCAAACGATGGTATTGATGCTGTCTCCATAATCCATATCGAAATCTCCACATACTCTACATATGACCGTACTAGCATTATTCGCATCGTAAATACCTCATGCTAGACACTCTTAGGTCATGACCACCACACACGCCCCCACCCTACCTACTATTGCCCCTATGCCACTGCAGGTGGAATTCCAGCCTGTAGTGGATGAACTCTGTCGTGCTCTTGAGCGCATACTGGGTGACGCCATAGATAGTCTTTACCTCTACGGCAGTGTGGCCCGAGGCACCGCTACCGTGGGTAGCTCAGACTTGGATCTGTGCTTGATTACTCGCCATCCGCTGAGCATCGTCCAAACCGAGCAGTTGGCCGACTTATGTACCACTACTGCCGCACGCTACTTTAGTGTGAGCAAAGTCGATATTGATTGCGGGACTAGGGCCGAGGTACTGGCCGAGAAAAATCATCACAGTTGGGGCTATTGGCTCAAACACCATTGTCGTTGCATCAAGGGGGATGATCTGGGTGAGCATTTTCCGCTTTTTTCACCCTCACGTGACATTGCAATCGCGGTCAATGGTGACTACCTTGCTGTGCTGCAAGGTTACAGGCAGCGATTGCAAGAAACTGCCCCGGAATCTCACATACGCCGCCTGCAAAAAGAGGCCTCTAGAAAGCTGATACGTGCGACCAATATTCTGCGCCCTGTTTCGGCTGATTACTGGCCTAACACCTTAGAAGAGTATGTGAGCTTCGCTATAGAACACCACCCTAGCTCTGCGGAATTTTTACCCTTCTTTTTGCAGCATGCCTACACGCCAACCTCTGGTGTTGCCGAGTTTTGTGCGCAGCTAGAAACAGCCATGCAGTGGATGCAACAGCACACACGCTAAGCCATCACGAAACCAACAGGGAGATTACTAGGGTGACAAGCTATAGCACTCACGGTACAACCTAGTTTTCCCTTTTTCCCTGTGAGCCCCACATGCAGTTGCACAACATTCCTTTTGGCTTAACCGACTGGTCCACTATTTCTCCAACCGAACACCCTGGCATACACGGCGTTGCGTACTGGCGCACCTGTCACTTTGGTGATATTCGGGTACGCATGGTGGAATACTCAGCGGGCTACTTAGCCGATCACTGGTGCAGCAAAGGCCATATTTTGTTGTGCTTAGAAGGCAGTTTAGACACCGAACTAGACGATGGCCGTCGCTTTACACTCACACCGGGCATTAGTTATCAGGTGGCGGACAACGCGGAAGCCCACCGATCCAGCACCCAAACTGGCGCCAAGCTGTTCATTGTTGACTGACGTATCTACATAAGGCGCTACACTATTAGCACTATCCCTGTCGCCGGATTGTTGCCATGCGCCTGAATCTTTTTCTCAAACTGTTTTTAGCCATACTCGCCACCAGCATCTTGTTGATTGTGGCGATGGGTGGCGCCATTCGTTGGAGTTTTGATCGCGGTTTTGTGGACTACCGCTTAGAGCGCGAGCAACAACGCATAGAATCGCTAGCCTCGTTCTTATTGGATGAATATGCCCAACAAGGTAACTGGTCTTTTATAGAGGGCCGTTCTCGCTGGTGGCGTGCACTGCAAGCCACCAGCAATGAAATGCCTGGTCATGGTAACCCTCGTGGCCATGGCCAAGGCGGCATGCCCTTTATTGCCTTAGTTGACCCCAACGACAAATTCATTGCAGGGTCGTTAAGCCGAAAAACCTCGGGGTGGATACGCCACGAACTGGTACAAGACGGTACTACCATCGGTGCGCTGCTCTACAACCCTCCCCCTTCTATAGAACTCTTTGATAGCGCGGCTGAACAACGTTTTGAGCAGCAACAACTACAGGCCACATGGTCTATAGCCGGGTTGAGCGTACTGTTAGCGGCCTTGGTCAGCTACTTATTAGCCCGCCTGTTGCTCGAGCCTATACAGCGCATGGCGCGCGCCACCCGACAAGTAGCCGCTGGCGATTACAGCGTACGTATTCCCACACACAGCCAAGATGAGTTAGGCCAACTTGCCCAAGACTTCAATGCCATGGCGCACTCGTTGGCAGCCACTGAAAAGCTACGCTTAGCTTTGGTGGCTGATATTTCGCACGAACTACGTACCCCCCTCGCTATTTTGCAAGGTGAAATAGAAGCATTGCTGGATGGCCTACGCCAACCCACACCAGAGACCCTACAGTCCTTGAAGCAAGAAGTAGTTCAATTAAATCAGCTCATTAATGATTTACACATGCTGTCACTTGCTGACTCCGGCGCGTTAGAGTTTGACCTACAACCCAACACTAGCCTGCGTGCTATCTTGCAGCGTTGCTACGATGCGTACCAACCTCGTTTGGAAGCCAAAGGCTTGACGCTTAACATTGATGTGCCAGAGCTCCCCCCCCTGCAAGGCGATAGCACGCGCTTAAATCAGCTATTTAGCAATGTGCTAGAAAACTCCCTGCGCTACACCCATGCTCCCGGCGACGTCCACATACAGGCCGAACAACAGGCTGACGGCCTGCATGTGTTTATTGATGACTCTGCACCTGGTGTAGCGTCTGAACATTTACCGCATTTATGCGAGCGCCTTTACCGTGTAGACCCGTCGCGCAGCAGAGCATTAGGCGGATCAGGTTTAGGGCTAGCGCTATGTGAACGCATTGCGCAGGCCCACCACGGCACTATTCAAGCGCAACACTCGCCATTAGGCGGTGTACGTATTCATGTGATGCTTCCTTTGCGACAACCATCATGACCACTTCTGCACGCATACTGATTGTTGAAGATGAACCCAAGCTGGTAGAGCTGCTGACTCTGTACTTAGAAGCCGCCGGCTATGCATGCCATGCAGTGTTCAATGGCAATGATGTAGAACAGGCGCTCACCGCTTTCAAACCCGATTTGCTACTGTTAGACCTCATGCTACCTGGCAAAGATGGGCTGACTATTTGCCGTGAGTTACGCCAGCACAGCCAAATCCCCGTCATCATGGTGACCGCCAAGGTGGAAGAAATAGACCGTCTCTTGGGCTTAGAACTAGGCGCTGACGACTACATCTGCAAGCCCTACAGCCCACGTGAAGTGGTTGCTCGCACCAAAGCTGTGCTGCGACGCTATCAACAGCCTCAAGCTGCTACGGATAACGCTACCGCCAGTGGTGTGCATATTGATGAAACCCGCTTTTTAGCGCAATTGGATGGCGTCACGCTAGACCTTACACCTGTAGAGTTCCGGTTGTTTGCCCTGATGGCGAACTCACCTGGCCAAGTCTTCAGCAGAGATCAACTACTAACGTTGATTTATGACGATCATCGCATCGTGACTGATCGTACTGTAGATAGTCATATCAAGAACTTACGCAAGAAGCTGGAAGCCATTCGCCCCGATCAAGAGGTCATACGCTCTATCTATGGCGTGGGCTACAAATTTGAAGAAGGCGGCGCGTAAGCTTCACATTTTCTCCATATTTTTTGCCAATTTGCTGCACAGTGCGGTCCTACTATGTAGTCATCAGCTCAACGCTTAACGCAAAAGGAGATTCACCATGCTGAAACTACGTACCTCCCTCTTGGCTGCCACTGTTGCCGTAGCGGCTGTGTTTTCCCCACTGTCTCAAGCGGTAGAAAGCACCCCACCAACATCCAGCCCTATACAAGTGACTGGTACCCCGGTATCTAACCAAGGTATGTCTCACTTCCGTGCTCTGAATCTGACACAAGCACAACAAGACCAACTGTTTGAACTGCGTCACCAGCAAGAACCGGAAATGCGCCGTCTGCACAACGCTGTACGCGATGCCCGCATCGAACTGCGTGATGTGTCTAACGCCACAACCTTTGACGAAGCCAAAGCTAAAGCCAGCAGCGAAAAACTGGCCAAGGCCGAAGCCGACTTAAGTCTGCAACGCGCTAGACTGCACGCTCAACGCATGGCAGTACTCACCCCTGAGCAACGTCAGCAAATGCAGCAGTTTCAAGCGGCTAATCGTGACCAACATCGCGGTAGCCGACACGGTAATCGTGGGGATCGTGGCGATATGGGTGGCTCACACGCTGGCCCTAGGCACGGTGGTGGCCAACACTCTGGCCGCTTCTAACCGGGCATAGGCTTGGCCATCACGCCTTACACGCTGTCCAAGCCTATATCTAGCACACGCACACTGTGTGTTAGCCAACCCATCGCAATTTGATTTACTCCAGTTTGCGCCACAGCGATGGTGCTTTCTGGGGTAATGCCGCCTGAGGCTTCGCAGATAGCTCGCCCACCTATGCGCTGTACCGCCTCTTTCAACATGGGTATGGGCATATTATCCAAAAGCACCACATCTACCCCGCACTGCAGTGCTTCATCGAGTTGCTCTAAGGTATCCACCTCTAACTCTACTTTCACCAGATGCCCTACATTTTCTTTGGCACGAGTTAAAGCAGCGCGTACACCACCAGCAATGGCAACGTGATTGTCTTTGATTAAGACCGCATCGTCTAAGCCAAAGCGGTGATTGCTACCGCCCCCTACACGTACAGCATACTTTTGCAGCATGCGCATACCGGGCAAGGTTTTACGTGTGCAGCTCACTTTGGTGCCATACGGTGCAATAGCACGCGCAATAGGCCTAGTGGCTGATGCTATGCCACTTAAATGCCCCAGAAAATTCAGTGCTGTACGCTCTGCCGTCAACATTGCTCTAGCATCCCCTTGGATATCGGCAATCACCGTACCTGCTTGTAGATCAGTACCATCCTCACACAACACATCGAAGCTACAGTTTTCATCCATCAACATGAAAGCAAGCTTTGCGACCTCTATCCCCGCCAATACCCCACTCTCACGCGCCACCAATTGCAAGTGTGCTTGAGTACCCGCGGGCACTACAGCTTGGCTAGTAATGTCGCCACTGCGACCTACATCTTCCAATAATGCGGCTCGTACCACGGGTTCTACCATGATGCGTGGTAATGAATGGATAGTGGTTGTCATGCTTTGCTCCTGATGATTGTTATGCTCAAAATGAGTATTTTTGGATGAAAGTAAAGCGCCTCAAAAGGCGCTACGATCTACGCAGTATAGTGGCTATGCTTTAGCCCTGCAATGACTGCAATAGGTGGCGTTGCACCATTGGTAATGCAGCAATCAGATCCTCTGGCACTAACCCAACCCCACATTGTTGCGCCGCTTCGCCATGCATCCATACTGCCGCACACGCTGCCTCAAAAGCCGGCATACCTTGCGATAACAACCCGCACACTATCCCCGCTAATACATCACCACTGCCGCCAGTAGCCAAATAAGCAGGAGCATTCGCATTAATCGCGACTCGCCCATCGGGTGCAGCGATCACGGTATCAGCGCCTTTAAGCACCACTACAGCCCCTGTTTGCTGTGCAGCATTGACTACGTCTTGCAGCTTGTCCGCACTACGAGTAAAAAGCCGTGCAAACTCGCCTTCGTGGGGTGTGATCACACAAGGGGAAGCAATGGTCTGTGCTAATAAAGCCGCCTGCCCTTTGAATACCGTGATGGCATCGGCATCCAACACCACCGATTTCTTTGCCTGCAAAATTTGTAGCACACACTGTTTGGTGTGTTCAGTCACACCAGCCCCTGGGCCTACCAACCATGTGTTTTGACGCTCGTCCAGTAACGCCTGCTGCCACTCAGTGGGCTCAACGCTTTGCACCATAATGCTACTGGGCAACGCCGTGGCATATACCGACCATGCCTGTGCAGATGCCACAACGCTGATTAAGCCTGCACCGCTACGTTGAGCGGCCATCGCCGCTAATCTAGCAGCCCCCGTCAGTTGCTCGCCCCCTACTACACTCGCGTGTCCTCGGGTGTATTTATGCCCCGCCATACCTGCAACGGGAAACTGTGCGCCCCACAGGGCTGGGCTATTTAGCTGCGTCACGGAGCCTAAACGCTGACGCCATGCGGTATCAGTTTCTACTCGCTGCCATAAGGCAAACGGGAACGGCAAAGTCAGCACCTGCAGTTCACCCGTATACTCACGCCCAGGCAATAAGTAGTGTCCTGGTTTAGCACACAAAAAACTCAACGTTAATGTGGCTTTAAACGCCTGTCCTTCTACAGCGCCTGTTGCACCATTCACCCCTGAGGCAATGTCTAACGCACACACTGGCACACCTAAAGCTTGAATGTGCAGTGCCCATTGCTGCAACACAGGGCTTAAGGCCTGTTTCAGCCCTGTACCAAACAAGGCATCTACGACTAATTCATCTGGCTGCACATCACAGTCATCGTTGGGCTGTACGTTTTCTGGCCATAAACTGGCGGCCCATTGCACTTGGGCATTTGCGTTTTCTATGGGTGCCACGATACGTATACGTACCTTGTGCCCCAAGGTACGTAAATGCTGTGCTGCAATCCAGCCATCTGCCCCGTTATTACCGGGGCCACACAACACAACAATCGCTTTCGTAGGCCAGCGTGCATGAATGGCTTCTGCCGCGCGCGTACCCGCCACGTACACTAAGGTTTGCAGTGAAACCCCCGCCTCTACTGCTGCTGCATCTAACTTCGCCACTTGGCTAGGACTGTAAAGCGTGTGTGCAGCAAGCATGACTATTCCTTATGATTAACGTGCCTGACGAGCCAGTGGCAACTTCGTGCCTGCAATAGCACGCTCTAGCACTACATCGCCTTTAAATCTGAAGAGCTTTGCAGGTCTACCTGCGCCACTGGACACAATGCCACCGGCCTCTTCCACCAGATTTTGTTGCTCCATCAAGCGTCGGAAGTTTTGTTTATGCAGACCACGCCCTGCCAATGCCTCTACCGCTTGCTGCAACTGCAACAACGAGAACTCAGGAGGCATTAACTCAAACACTACAGGACGATACTTAATTTTTGCACGTAACCGTGCAGCGCCCGTGGCCAGAATACGGCGGTGATCATAGCGCATGGGTAAACCTAATTTACCTTCGTCGCCGGGGTGTTCATCTGAGCTGTCGCGTTGTGCTTCGGGTATGAGCTTGGCCTCAAACAACAACTCGTAACGCTGTAGCACCATGTCTTCATTCCATGCCGCGCCATCAAACCCAAAGGCATAGCACACCCGCTGCCAGCGCTCGGCTTTTACCGCAACATCAGCAGACGCCCAAGCTTGCAGCTTCGGAAGAATATAGTCTTGTATCAGTGCAGGCTCACCTTGGCGCCAGTCTTCCCACGGAAAATAGCGATACCAATCCTGCCAACTCACCCCTGCATCTTTAGGGGTATCACCTTCTCGTGTCAGCCCTAAATAGCTGACCGAAATGATGCGCTCACCTGCTGCCGAGAACCGGCTGCGATCCGCAAAGGTATACAACTGCTCTACATAGCCTATGGGGTGATGAGTCTGCGTTTCTACCCAGGCCCGCAGGCCCATTTGTAGTGAATGGTGAGTATTTTCCAAAGGACCAGCTGGTAAGCAGCGTCCCTCACTTGTGGTCAATACACGCGGTTGGCCTTGATTCACAGCAACCAATACCGCTACCAGTTCTGTTCGCACCAAAATATCAGAATGACTCAAATTCACACAAACCTGTCAATGATGGATGGATCACGCATAGGATTATAGCCGTAAGCCTCTTTCTATACTGACAGAAGAAACTATTACTCTTTATGACCATACCTAAAGTTTTTTACCAATCAACCGTTAAAGAGAGCCCTATCGTAAATTCTGCTGTGACAAGGTTGAGCCGTGCGCAAGAACTACCCCATTACCGAGGTAGAAACCAAGGTACATCCCAATCAGTACCTGATTTCTAAAACGGATCTTAAAGGCCGCATCACGTATGCAAACTCGGCTTTTGTAGACATTAGCGGTTTCACTCGCGCCGAGCTGTTGGGCAAGGCGCATAACATAGTGCGTCACCCACACATGCCACCAGCTGGTTTCCAAGATCTTTGGGACACCTTGCAGGCTCATAAGCCGTGGTTAGGTCTGGTCAAAAACCGTCGTGCAGACGGTGGGTTTTACTGGGTGCAAGCACTGGTCTCACCTATCTTTGAAAACGGGCAAGTCACTGGCTACGCATCCGTGCGTGTACGCCCTTCTGATGCCCAAGTCACCGAAGCAGAGCAGTTTTACGAGCAGATTAACTCGGGCAATGTCAGTGGCTACACCCTCAAGGCTGGACGTATTGTGCCTACGGGTTGGCGACGTCTGCTGCAATGGGCAAGCTGGCCATTTAATCGCTCCTTGCGTGCCAGTATGTTCCGTCTGGCCATGTTGGCTACCGTCATTACCGGCACCATCAGCGTGGCAGCTTTCAACCAGGGGATTCCTGACGGCTACCAACTGCCTGCTGGCTTATTTCTGGGCGTAGGTTTTTCTGCGTTCATGGCCTATGGCTGGCGCATTAGCCAACGCGTCAATAAAGCACTCAAAAGCGCAGCTCAGATTACTCAGCAAATTGCTGCGGGTAACTTAGATTTGCACATTGATGAAGCCGAGCAATCTAAACAGCAAAACCATGAAACTGGCGAGCTGAACTTCTGCTTGGAAATCATGCGTAAAAGCTTGATTGCTATTGCGGCCGACACCCACAGAGGTGTGTTGGCTTCTATTCAAGTGGCTAAAGAGCTGGATCAAGATAACCGACTGCTGTCTGAACGCACCGCCCACCAAGCCGACTCGCTGCAAAAAACAGCTGCCAGCATGGAAGAGCTTACCGTCACTGTTAAACAAAATGCAGACAATGCTGTTCGTGCCAGTGAACTGGCAAACAACAGCATGCAAACCGCTAAACGTGGTGGTAGCGCAGTCGCAGAGCTTACCCAAACCATGCAGGGTATTCATAGCAGTGCTAACCAAATTAGCGAGATCGTGAGCCTGATTGAAGGCATAGCCTTCCAAACCAATATCTTGGCACTAAATGCAGCGGTGGAGTCTGCGCGAGCCGGTGAGGCAGGTAGAGGCTTTGCGGTCGTAGCTGGCGAAGTACGCAGTCTGGCACAACGTAGCTCTAAAGCGGCTGGTGAAATCAAACTACTGATTAACGAATCCGTCACATTGATGAACGAAGGCGTACAAAAAGCCGATCACGCCGCCCAAACCATGCACGACATTGAGGAATCCGTGCAACGTGTGAGCGACATCATTAACGAAATTTCGTATGCCTCTGAAGAGCAATCCATTGGTTTGCAGCAAATCAACCAAGCGGTTGCGCATATGGATGAAGTCACACGTCAGAACGGTTTCTTGGTTGATGACTTAGGCCGCACTACGCAGCAGCTTAGTCATCAAGCCACTGAGCTGGATGAGTCTATACGTGTATTGAATACTGAGGCTACCCGCCAAACACCGGCGCTAGAACAGACGCCAACCTCCCGATCACACTAAAAATGTAACAAAACCCCAAATCACAAACGGGCTCTACGCCCCTATCCATGCCTGTTCCGCACTGGAACAGGCATTTTTTATCCTCTTCTGTTTCATTTGTTGCACTTATGTTTCTATTTAGGCTTAAAGCACATACACCGCTTGCCGTAATCGTCGTGATATCACTTATCGCGCGGATTCAGGCCCTTCAAACGCTCTGAGCCGCTGTATTTACTCCGACATGATTAAGGAGCACTGCCATGCGCATTAACATGCCTATTACCCAGATTGAAACCGAGCTAGGGCCGGAACAGTATCTGATATCCAAAACCGACCTTAAAGGGCGTATCACCTACGCCAACCCCGAGTTTGTCGCTATCAGTGGCTTTGAGCGTGACGAGCTTATAGGTAAAGCCCACAATCTTGTTAGACACCCCGATATGCCCACCGAAGCGTTTGCTGATTTTTGGCAAACCCTACAAAAAGGCAAACCGTGGATGGGGTTGGTCAAAAACCGCCGCAAAGACGGTGGCTTCTATTGGGTACAAGCGCTGGTGTCCCCGCTGTATGAAAATGGACAGGTTGTGGGCTATGCCTCGGTACGCACTAAGCCCAGTCGCAAGCAAATAGAAACCGCCGAAACTTTCTATAAAGCACTACAAGAAAAACGCGCTACCGCCTGTTTACATGAAGGGCAGTTAGTTCCTACCGGATGGCGTCGTCTCCTACATACGCTAAAGCGCCCCTTCCGCAATACCATTTCAGGCGCATTAACACGCTTAACCACTCTGTCGCTGTTGTCTATTGCGGCCAGCGTAGGCAGCCCCTACTATCTGCCAGCAGAAACACCAACATGGGTCTTCTGTGCACTACCTGTTGTATTAGGATTGGCCATACTGCTATACACATGGCGCTTACAACGCAACCTTAGCCCCGCCTTGCAACATGCCAACCTCATCGTGCAACAGATCTCTACGGGCAACTTGATTCTGGATATCGATCACCTCGCCCTACATGGGTTAGAGGAACACAAAAAGCTCTTCTATAACTTAGAGCTGATGCGCAAAAGCTTAACGGGCATTGCAGGCGAAACGCGCTATGGCATACACGCCGCCAACCAAGCCGTGCAGTCGCTGTATGACGCCAATGCGCACCTGACTGAACGCAACAGCAGCCAAGCCGCATCCATTGAAGAAACTGCCACCAGCATGGAGCAGCTCACCACTACCGTGCAGCAAAATGCAGACAATGCTCAGCAAGCCAATCAACTGGCCGCAGCTAGCATGAAAACCGCCGAGCGTGGTAGTCACGAAGTGGGCCAGCTTATACAAACCATACAAGACATACACCAAGGCTCTACCAAAATCGCCAACATCGTCACACTCATAGATAGCATCGCCTTCCAAACTAATATTTTGGCCTTGAATGCAGCCGTGGAATCCGCCCGTGCAGGCGAGGCAGGACGAGGCTTTGCTGTCGTGGCATCCGAGGTACGTAGCTTGGCACAACGCAGTGCTAGCGCCGCCAGCGACATCAAAGCACTGATAGATGCATCGGCACAGCGTGTGGATGCAGGGGTCAAACAGGCCGAAAGCTCAGGCCAACATTTGCAACAGATGCTGGAATCCAGTCAACGCGTCTCCGACATCGTGGCAGAAATCTCTTGTGCATCGGAACAGCAAGCCGCTGGCTTAAAACAAGTCAGCGTTGCCATCCAACACATTGACCACACCACTCAACAAAACAGCGATTTGATAGAAAACATCCATCACACTGCCGCAGAGTTGGCTAAACAAACTACCCAACTGGATGAGGCCATACGTGTGTTGAATGTGGCATAGACAAAAAAACCGGCCTAAAAAGGCCGGCAACTTTGGAGCAGATGACTCTTATTCTTCGCTTCCAGGAAAGACGTTAGTCCCCACCGCTATAACCTGATCCCCTACCTGCTGGTAAAACGCCCGTCTATGCTCTACTTGACGCGTTTCGGGACTTAACCACCAGTAATCGATAGCTTGTATGCTGTTGGGAGATGCTTGCTCTAGCATGTCTCGTAAGAAATGCTGACCTTGCACATCGGTAATATCATCGACAGAAATATCATTATTTTCTGAAAACGCAGGATTCAACACTACTTTGCGCTGCGCTTTATCCAGCACAAATACATATTGATCTTGGCGTCTGAACTCACCCTGCTTATTTCGGAATTTACGTAATGCCAGCGTTGGGTTAGCGAAGTATTCGCTCACCGCCAGTTCTAGCATTTGTTTGGCCTGTTCTTCGGTGGGGTAACCTGGGAAGAAACCCACCGCCACAACGATGCCATCTACCACTTCAAAATAGGTGATTTTGATTTCATCTTGGCCATCGTTAGGATTGAACCAGTAATACTCGATACTGCCTTCGCTATCTTGTTTGGCTTTTTTCAACATTTGCTTGAAAAAGGGCTGACCAGAATCATCGGTTTCTTCTAGTACGTTTTGCCCTATCAACCCGGCAGACCAACCACCGCTGGATAGCATTTGTCCTGCAGGGCTCAAGCTGTACACATACAAGTCTCGGTCAATAAATTCAGGATCGTGCGTGAAATCATTCACTGCCGATGGGCCATTCTTGCGTATGTGTGCTACCGCTTTAGTTAACAGTTGATGCACACGTTGCTGCTGCTGACTAATCTGCGCTTGCGCCCCTTCACTGCTAACTACCATGGAGCTTGCCTGCACTGTCCCTACTGCTAGCACCGCACAGCCACTAAGTAATGCCGAGAGCCATTTATTGCGTCGTGTAGTCATCTTAATACCCCATTAAGCCTGGCAACCATAACGATAAGCTCGGTACGAATGCAATGATGAAAATAGCAACGATGAGCACCAAAATAAACGGCAATGCTTTGGCCACCACCTGCTCTACCGTGGCCCCACCTATACCCGATGCCACAAATAAGTTCTCACCCAACGGCGGTGTAATAAAGCCCACTGACAAGGTACAAATCACCACTATCCCTACGTGCGTAGGGTCTACGCCCAACATATAGGTCACCGGTAACAACACAGGGACCAAGATCATGATGGCCGCCAATGTTTCCATGAACATACCCACAAACAACAAGAAGGCGATCAAGATGGTCCAGATCAAGTACATGTTGTCTGTCCAACTGATTAGCGACTCAGCAATCAAAGCTGGAATACGCTGCTCTACCAGCAAGCGACCAAATACCGTTGCTGCAAACAGAATCAACAATACGCGACCAGTAATCCACGTTGTAGTGCGCAACGAGTTAAACAGTTTTTTCCAGCTCATTTCGCGGTGAATACACACACCCACAAATAGCGTGTAGAAAATCGCTACTACTGCTGACTCGGTAGGCGTAAAGAAACCTGCGTAAATCCCGCCCAAAATAAATACCGGCGCAAAAATAGACCACACACCACGGCGCAAGGCTAGTTTCAGATCCGACAAACACCAGCCTGAGCCCATCCCCTTGTAGCCAGATTTACGTGAAATGAGGTAGTTCATCACCAATAAACTGCTGGCCATCACCAAGCCTGGTATCACACCGGCAATAAACAACTTAGAAATTGAAACAGTAGAAAACTGGCCGTGCAACGCAATGGCTTCTGCAGGGGGGCGTAAGCCCAAAGCTGAGATCCCAAAAATCACCATGGGGATGGAAGGTGGAATAATGATCCCCAAGCCACCTGACGATGCGGTCAGAGCCGAGGCGTAGCTCAAGTCGTAGTTACGCTGCGTCATCGCAGGAATCATCAACATACCAACAGCCGCTGTTGTTGCTGGGCCTGAACCCGAAATCGCACCAAAAAACAGGCAGGCCAGAACGGTTGCCATGCCCAGCCCGCCTGTAACCGGCCCCGCTAGCGTTTCAGCAATATCCACTAAACGCCGCGATATTCCCCCTGCCTCCATCAACGCTCCAGCCAAAATAAACGCGGGTAACGCCATCAACGGGAAACTTCCTACCGAGGTAAATGCAATCTGTACAAATGAAATGGGGTTCTTGCCTAGCGCCAAAAAGGCAAACATGGCTGCACCGGCCAGCGATACAGTAATGGGTGCCCCCAGTAACAGCAGCACAAAAAAACCGCCAAACAATAACCCTACAATTGACTGTTCCATGGTTAGGCTCCTTCCACCACGCTGTCGCGGGCTTCAGCACCCTGACGCTTAATCGCTTCTAATTCTTGGCTTTCAGGGTCAACCAATTCCACATGCTTGAACCAGATCAAATAGTTGTTCCACAAAATACGTACCGACATCAGCAAGAACGCTGCGGGCAACACCATAAAGAAATACTTCATTGGAATGCCTGTGGTCTGTGACTTCCAGAACAGATTCATACGATTGAACACGAAGTCATAACTCAACCAGGTGAAATACAGGTTGAACGCCACCCACAGCAAGTCGGCGATGCTCTCTGTCACTTTTTTCACGATGGGAGGAAAAAACTTAAACTGGAATGTCACGCGGTTATGCGCTGACATTTTGGCTGCAACCACGGCACCCAAATAGGCAAACCACACAAACATGTAGGTTGCGACCTCTTCCCCCCAGGGGATGCTGTACGCAAAAAACTGCCTCAAGATAATCTGTACAAACAACAGGACCACAAAGGTGCTCAACAATAAGGCACAAATATATTCTTCTACGTGGTCGACTATGTGTACTAGTACTTTTTTAATCGTCATACCTGTCTCCAACATCACTCTTTAGCCTGATTTAGGCGTGCATCAGGCAGCATCAAGGCAGATACCGGCTCATGGCAGGTATCTGCAGTACTTCAGGTTTTGATGAAAAACTCGTGGTTAACGATTCAGCGTGGCCAGAATGGCATCCAAACGCTCTTTGCCGCCGATGGAGTCATAGAATGCAGGCCATACTTTAGTTGTTGCTGCCTCAATCCATTCCTGCTCATTGTTAGCTGGCTCTACGATTTCCATACCTGCTGCTTGCAACTCTTGCTTGATACGGTCTTCAGTAGCTTGGATATATTCGTAGCTATGCTCTGTTGCTGCTTGGCCTGCTGCCAGAATCCATGCTTGAACTTCTGGTGTTTGTGCTTGGAAAACTTGCTCGCTCATGACCAGTGGCTCTAACGAGAACAGGTAACGAATTGGTGTGATGTACTTCTGCACTTCATCAAACTTCATGGCAGAAATAGTCATGTAAGGATTGTCCTGACCATCCACCACACCTTGCTGCAATGCGGTGAAGGTTTCGTTCCACGCCATAGGCGTTGGGTTCACACCCCAAGCATTGTAGGAAGCAATCATCAGCTCATTTTTAGGTACACGGATCACCAAGCCTTTCAGGTCATCCAACGTACGTACTGGCCGTTTGGAGTTTGTCAGTACACGGAAGCCCGAATACGACCAACCGATGATGCGTACACCCGCATCGCGAATGGTGTTTTCAGTCAGCTCTTTACCAACATCCCCTTGCGTTAAGGTTTTGGCGTCGTCCAGACTTTGAATCACATAAGGCAGTGTGAGCACAGCCACACTAGGGGAAAACGGGGTGATGTTGTTAATCGCTAGAATAGAGAAGTCCAGCAACCCCATTGCTGCGTCATTAATCGTATCTTGCTCATCGCCCAACTGACTGTTTGGGAACAGATCAGCGGTCATGCTGCCACCACTTTTTTCTTTTAACTGCTCGGCAAACGCCTTGCCCAGTTCATACTGAGTTCCACCTGCTGCGTCACCAATCGCCACTTTAAAGGTCGTAGCACTGGCAGCCGTTGCCAACAACAAACTTGCTGCCCAAACAGAACCTGTGAGCCATTTCTTGAGTGTCATCGTAGTCTCCTCCCTCTTTTTCAGAGGTTGTATGTGTATTACAGCAAAACCAAGCACCAGACTCCTTTTTCCAGTGCTTGGGGATTCCAGCCCTTACAGCACCTCATCTTTCAAGTGATACCAGCGATACAAGAAGCGCTGACCAAAACGTCGGAACGGGGCAAAAAACTCAGACTCAACCATCTCCCGCACGTTGGGGTACGGTAAACGGTCTTTGAATATAGGTAGATCTAACTCTTGGCCTTTACCTGCAATCCATTGCGCCATGCGCCTACCTGCTTGGGATGAATACATCACGCCATTACCGCCATACCCCATGGCGTAATAAATGGTTTGCTGTGGATCGGGTTGCACAATGCGCGGCATCATGTCGTGGCTCACATCCACCCAACCCCACCAGGAATACGCAATATCAATGCCTTTTAGTTCGGGAAACTTACGTTCCATTGCGCCTACCAGCAGATCTTGATACTTACGCTGTGGCGCATCTTTACCCGTAATCGCGCTACGGCTACCAATCTGCAAACGGTTATCCGGCAACAAACGATAGTAGTTACGCAGCACTCGCGTATCAGTCAGCACTTGGTGCGTGTAGAAACGACAAGCTTCAATCTCTGCTGGCGTCAGCGGACGCGTCACCATAGAGTTGGACAAAATCGGCAACAAGCGGTTTTTGACCTCTTTATGCAAACCGTTAGAGGTATACCCTCCCGTAGCCACGCCTACCGCTTTTGCTTTCACCACGCCTCCAGGTGTCTGCAAATAATGGTAGCCATTGCGTGTTTTCCAGCTTTGTACGGGGCTAGAAGGGTGCACTGTAGCGCCCAACGCACGGGCTTTTTTCAAATACCCAAACGCCAATTTACCGGCGTGAATACCAATACCTTCTGGTTCGTGCATCGCGCCGTGAGCTTCGTGATCATTCACCCACTCATTACGTACGGTGTCAGCACTCAAAATGCGTGCATCGTAGTTGAAGGTGTCACGCAGCAAGGCCGCTTCTTTTTCTAACACGGGCATCACACGCTCGCGGTGAGCGATATACAAGTGGCCACCCGGTTGCGGATCACAGTCTATGTCTTTGATCAGCTCTTTGAAGTTTTCCATGCCCTCTACGCACTCGCGGTGCATTTTGAGCGCCGTATCCACACCCCAGCGCTGTATCCACTGCGAGCGTTTCAGACGGCCAGATGCGCACTGCGCCTGCCCGCCATTACGGGTACTGCAACCCCACGCAGTACGATTGGCTTCCAGCACAGTAGCTTTGATGCCGTGTTCTTGTGCTAGAAAAATAGCCGTGGTCAAACCGGTAAAACCTGAACCAATAATCGCCACATCCACTTCTATATCGTGGGTAATAGGGCCATCATCTTCAGGCGGTTCGCCAGCAGTGCCCACCCAATAGGTAGGCGCATATTCAGTACCCTCACCAGGATTACTACGCGCGGTGAACGGGTCATAAGCTGGGTCATAGGGACGTTTAGCAGGTGTAGCATGCCCTAACGTCTCAGCCGTAGTCTGTGTTGACGTTTCTTGGAGCATATTATTTCCCGCTAGTCACTGGAGGACGATTTTTACGGAAGGCGTTTTTAATGGCGATTTTGTCACCGTCGAAAGTGAACAAATCCACCATCAAGGCTTCGTGCTTGCCACCGTTCAGATCGGTGCCTTTAAAGCGCGATGTAGACATAGCATGGTTGGCATCCAGCATGTAGAAATCACCATCTAGCCATGCCGCATCAGGGAAATTTTTCCACGCCGACTCAAAAGCCACACGCACTTTTTCATGACCTTGGTGAATCGTGCCTTCTACTTCATTACCGGCAATCGCGTAGAACGCACAATCTTTGGTCATCATGCTCATGATGGTGTCAATATCGTGGTCATTCCACGCTTGGCTATAGGCTTTCAGCAGTTCTAATTTTTGATTCATCTTTTGTGCTCCTTCCAGTTATCGTCGTTATTGCATTACCGGCTGTGCGTCACTATGTATTAGCCCTGTAGTGGGTGAGGACGCTTCGGCCAGATAATGTTTTTTGGGCATACGCCCCGCTAAAAATGCATCACGTCCTGCTTGCACGGCCCTACGCATGGCACGCGCCATACGAATGGGGTCTTGCGCATAGGAAATAGCAGAATTCATCAGTACTGCATCGCAACCTAGCTCCATGGCGATGGTGGCGTCAGAGGCAGTTCCCACCCCTGCATCCAGCAGTACTGGTACGTTAATTTGATCCAGAATTAAACGGATATTCCATGGGTTCAGAATGCCCATGCCCGAGCCAATAATAGAGGCCAGCGGCATGATGGCGACACAACCCATGTCTTCCAACATACGAGCTTGTATAGGGTCATCCGAACAGTACACCATCACATCAAACCCTTCTTTCACCAGCGTTTTCGCGGCTTTCAGGGTTTCGGGCATATTGGGGTACAAGTTTTTCTGACTACCAAAAATTTCTAGCTTGGCCAACGCATGGCCATCCAGCAGTTCACGCGCCAGACGCAGTGTGCGCACCGCATCATCAGCACTGAAGCAACCAGCTGTATTGGGTAAATAGGTGTAATCTTGTGGGGACACGTAGTCCAGCAAACTGGGCTCGCCCGCGTCCTGACCAATGTTGGTGCGACGAATGGCCACGGTGACAATCTCTGCCCCGCTCTGCTCTACCGCTTCGCGTGTTTCAACAAAATCTTTGTACTTGCCAGTACCTACCAGCAATCTAGAACGGTATGAGCGGCCTGCGATAACGAGTGCGTCTTCCATAAACAGCCTGTTCTTTTGTTGACTTCATAGTGAGGGGGCGAGGCGCCCCCTCCAGGTACTACAGTGTGCAGAAAAATTAGACGTAGTCTTTGTATTTTTCCAGCAGACGTACAGGACGCTTCAAGGCATCACGACGGAATGGGTCACCCAACTCACGTGTACACATGATTTCCAGCACGCAGGTTTTGCCTTCGTTCATCTGCATGTCAATGGCTCGTTTCAGCGCAGGACCTACATCCTCCAGGCGATCCACGACTATACCCTCTGCACCCATGGCTTTGGCAATATCTGCGAACGATGCGTTATCCAACTCGCCTGCTACAAAGCGACGGTTGTAGAACTCCACCTGGTTTTTCTTCTCTGCACCCCATTGACGGTTATGGAACACCACCGCTGTCACTGGAATTTCATGACGTACCGCTGTCATGATTTCCATCATGCTCATACCCCAAGCACCGTCACCGGCGTAGGCAATAGCTGGACGATCTGGAGCAGCCGTTTTCGCGCCGATGATAGTTGGCAAGGCGTAACCGCAGTTACCAAAACTCATTGGTGCAAAGAAACTGCGTGGTTTTTCAAAGCGTAGGTAGCTGTGTGCCACCGAGTTGATGTTACCGATATCGGTAGACACCATCACATTCTCAGGCATGGCTTTTTCCAACTCACGCAATACTTGACGTGGGTGCAGGTACTCGCCGCCGTTGAAGGTTTTCTCTTTGGCGTTTTCAGCAATCATGTCCAAGCTGTATGGATCGGTTTCGTGTGTCCACGCATCCAATTCAGCTTCCCACGCTGCTTTCTCTTGAGCGATTTTCTTCGCACGCTCTTCTTTGCTGGCGTCGCTAGCCAATTTACGCTGGTTGATACGAGCCAACAGCTCTTTAGCTACAGCGCGGGCATCGCCACAAATACCAACGGAAATTTTCTTCACCAAGCCCAGCATTTTGTGGTCAGCGTCGATCTGGATGATCTTGGCGTTTTTAGGCCAGTAGTCAATGCCGTACTGTGGCAACGTACCGAATGGCCCCAAACGTGTACCCAGTGCAATCACCACATCAGCTTGGGAAATCAGTTTCATACCGGCTTGCGAACCTTGGTAACCCAAAGGACCGCACCACAGTGGGTGGCTAGCAGGGAAAGAGTCATTGTGCTGGTAGCTGTTCACTACTGGAGCACCTAGACGCTCAGCCAAGGCTTTACATTCCTCAACGGCATCGCTCATCACTACGCCGCCACCAGAAATGATGACTGGGAATTTTGCACTGGCCAGCAATTCTAGAGCTTCTTCTAAGGCTTGCTCACCACCGTGACCACGATCCAATTTACGTGGTGTAGGAATTTCGCAGGTGACTTCGCCGTAGAAGTAATCACGTGGGATGTTCAGCTGGGTTGGTCCCATTTCTGTCATCGCACGCTCAAAACACAGGCTAGTGTATTCAGCCATACGGGCAGGGTTAGTTACGTGCCCTTGGTATTTAGTGAACTCCTGGAACATGGGCAACTGATTGCACTCTTGGAAACCACCTAGACCCATTGTGTTAGTACCGGCTTCAGGTGTCACGATTACCACTGGGCTGTGTGCCCAGTATGCGGCAGCAATACCTGTTACGCAGTTACTGATACCAGGACCGTTCTGGCCGATCACCACACCATGCTTGCCGGATACGCGAGCGTAACCGTCAGCCATGTGTGCCGCACCTTGTTCGTGCACCACAGGAATCAGGCGAATACCTGCTGGGGCAAAAATATCCATGGCATCCATAAAAGCGGACCCCATGATCCCAAACATATCCTTCACACCGTAGGACACCATGGTCTCTACGAAAGCCTCTGAAGGGGTCATTTTTGTCAATCCGGTTACCGGCTTACGGTTATCTGCTACCTGGCTCATCACCTAGTCTCCATTTATATACAAATACAGTGCATGGCACACCACATCCATCAAAAATCTTATTTTTCGAGATTTTTTAAACACTTTATCGAGACAAAATATGCTTGTCAATCATAAAATGGATAATAATCTCAATATTCGATATATTTAGTACCATATATTGTGTATAAATAGATGTAAACCCTAAGTCTTGCAGCAGAGGAGTAGACATGTCTCAAAAAATAGAAATACCCGAACACAACGTATCGGTTAAAGAAAAATTCGGCATAGATAGCCCATTACAGGTACCGGCATTTAGTGACGTTACTGAATACGTTCCTGCCATTGATGAGGCCTACCGCTTTGACCATGAGGTCACGCTCTCGCTGTTAGCTGGCTTTGCACACAACAGACGCGTGCTCATCCAAGGCCGTCACGGAACCGGTAAATCCACTCACATAGAACAAGTCGCTGCCAGACTGAACTGGCCTTGCATACGAGTGAACTTAGATGGCCATATCAGTAGGTTAGATTTAGTAGGTAAAGACACCATCACCATTCAAGACGGGCTACAAGTCACCCGTTTTCAGGAAGGCGTGATTCCATGGGCCATGCAACGCCCCATGGCGCTTATTTTGGATGAGTACGATGCTGGCCGACCTGACGTCATGTTTGTGATTCAACAAATACTAGAACAAGACGGCAGATTTACCCTACTGGACCAAAACCGCGTTTTACACCCACACCCCTACTTCCGCATTTTTGCTACTACAAACACCTTGGGGTTAGGCGACCAAACCGGGCTATATAGAGGTACGCATACTCTGAATCACGCCCAGCTAGACCGCTGGAACATCGTCAGCACCTTGAACTATTTACCTGCTGCAGAAGAAGAAGCCATTGTGCTGGGCCGTGTACCCATCAAAAACACCGAGCAAGGCAAACACGATATTCAAGCGATGGTGGCGTTAGCCAACCTCACCCGACAAGCCTTTGCCGCCGGTGATCTATCTACGTTGATGTCACCCCGTACAGTCATCACGTGGGCTGAGAACTGCACCTTGTTCCACGACAAGCGCCGCGCCTTTGTGGTGTCGTTCTTCAATAAGTGCGATGAGAGCGAACAAAATCTGGTGAAAGAGCTGTATCAACGCTGTTTTAACGAGGAATTGCTGCCTACCGCCGCGAATTGATTTTGGAGCCTGCGCATGAACAGCCCCACCCCAGACTTGCGTGAGCAACGCCGTATACTAGAACTGAGCGCCATGGTGACCCGCGCCTTGGCTGACGACCCTCACGTACACATACGCCAGCAGCTATTTTTTAGAGCTAACCGTCCGTTAGTCACGCTAGCCCCGCACTTGCGGGTACACGACAGCGAAAACCTGCAACACCTTAGAGGTGTTGCCGACAGCTTGGCCTTGCGCCTGCTGCACACGCAACATGCTTTGCATCAACAACTGATGCCAGCAGATGCTGTTTCTAGACTGATTTTTGATTGGTTGGAAGCACTACGCACCGAATCGTTAGCGCCGGAATCCATGCCCGGTATGCGTCACAACCTACAGCAACGTTTCTATTTCTGGTCAGCCGGCTACTACCATGCTCGCCACACAGAAAGTGAGCTAGGTATTTGGCTATATACCTTGGCACAAATGTGCTGGAGTCGCTTAAATGCTCTGCCTGTATACCCAGAAACCGAAGACTTCATTGAAAGTACGCGTGCCAGTTTGACGCCTGTGCTGGGGCCTTTGCTATACGAACTACGCAAGCACCGCGCAGACCAAGCCAGCTACGCTACCTATGCTCTGCGTGTTGCGGCCCTTGTACATCAAGAAGTAGAGGCCATGCAAAAAGCACAATCTGAGTCTGGCGCCGACACAGAGGACGAGCTAGAGTGGGATAACTTCTCATTACTACTGGATTTTGATGGCGATGAAGCAGCCGCCTACGAAGAAGTGCTTAGCGACACCACTCACCATACGACTATGACTAATGAGCGGTATCAAATTTTCGATACCCAGTATGACAAAGAAGAGCATCTAGCTGAACTCATACGCCCTGAGTTACTGAATGGCTATCGCGAACAAATTAACCAACGCATTAGCCATCAGAATCTGCACATCAACCTACTGGTGCAGCGTTTACGTAAGGCACTCACGCAATACAGTGACCCCAGATGGGAAAATGATCAAGAGGCAGGCTACATAGACGGCGCGCGATTAAGCCAAATTATCAGCAATCCTAACGAACGCCGCCTATTCAGACAGCCTACCTTAGCGCCACACACCCCATGCAGTATCAGTTTTTTGGTGGATTGCTCAGGCTCTATGAAACATCACGCTGAGACCGTGACCTTGATGGTGGACATTCTTAGCCGTGCGTTAGAACAAGCCGGAGCCCAAACCGAGGTGCTAGGGTTTTCTACACACGCCTGGAATGGCGGACGCCCCTTTAAACGTTGGATGGCTAGACAACGCCCTGCCCACCCTGGTCGCTTAAACGAGGTGAGCCACCGTGTATTCAAAGCCGCCCAAACGCCATGGAAACGTGCCAATAAAGACATCGTCGCGTTGATGAAACTGGATTATTACCGCGAAGGTATAGATGGTGAAGCCGTACAGTGGGCGTGCCAACGGCTGCAATCACTGCAAAGTCAACGCAAAATCCTGTATGTGCTGTCTGACGGCTGCCCTATGGACAGCGCCACTAACTTAGGGAACAACGAACACTATCTAGAGAATCACCTATTGCAGGTATTAGGCTCGGCCGCACAACAAGGGATTGAAGTATGGGGTATAGGCATAGGGTTAGATTTAAGCCGACTGTATACGCAGTCGTTAATTGCGGATTTCGAGCACGGCTTAGATAACCATTTTCTAGATGATTTTGTACGCAGCTTACGCCCTACCCGCCTTGGCCTTGGTTCTCGATCTTAGCCAAAGCTGTAGCAGCACGCTTTAGTGCAGGCAAACACGACAGCGCTTTGTCAGGCGTCATACGCATGACAGGCGCTTGAGTGGCCACCGCCATATTAGAACGACCACCATCGGCACGCGGCACCAACACCGCCACGCAAAATAACCCAGGTAAGAACTCTTCGTTATCAAAGGCGTAACCGCTTTCCTTTACTTGGGCCAGCTCTTTTTCTAGATCATCCAGCGTGGTGATGGTGTTTTTGGTATAGCTTTCCAGTGGCGTATCGGCCAGTAAACGTCTACGCTGCGCTGGGCTCATCTGCGCCAACAAGACTTTCCCGCTGGCCGAGCAATGCACAGGCACACGAGAACCAGGACGCAAATAAAAGCGCAATGGCGCTTCGGTTTCTACCCTGTCCATGTACAGCACTTCGCTGCCAGACAACGCTGTCAGGTTACAGCTTTCGCCTAGTTCATTACCTAAGTTGCGTAATACCGCACGTCTAGCGCCGTATTTGGTGTCGTTTAGCAGCAGATCTTCGGCTAAACGGCGTAAACGCCCACCCACACAATAATGGCGGCCATCGGTATCGCGAGCCAACATACCCGCGCCTTCCAACTGTTGCAGCATGCGATGCACGGTAGGTTTAGGCAGCTCAATTGCATCTACCACATCCTGCAACGCAAACATTCGATCTTGACTGGCTATCAGTTCCAGTATGCCGAACAAACGCATAGTGGGTGTATCGCCAGAGTTTTTTACTTTTGACTCACGTACTTCTGCTTGTTTTTCAGCCATTTACAGAACTCACTTTTTAGACTTATTGCGTTCCATTGTATATCAAAAAAGGCTTGACACTTGTTTCAAACACTAAAAATCTGCTATAAATCTCATTAAACAGAACAAATTATCTCGATAAACAAGAAGGAGGCTAAGGTGCGCTTATTGGACAACATCATTGAGGCGGCACGTAGTCAACCTGCCACCATCGTCTTATGTGAAGCAGATGACCCCCGAATTTTGGCGGCCGCACAGCGTGCGCAGGCCAAAGGTATAGCCCGCATTATTTTGGTTGGTACACGCCACAACATTGAGGCATGTGCCCAACAGCACGGGATTTCCCTGGACGATATGACCATAGAAGATCCGGCTACGTCAGCCCATTTAGCGACAGTAGAGGCAGCGTTGCTTGCCCTGCGCGCGCCCAAAGGGATGCAACCGGAAGATGCCGCAAAGCAAATCCAAGACCCATTGTGCTTTGCCAACATGCTGGTGCATTGCAATCTTGCTGATGGATCTGTCGCCGGTGCGGTATATAGCACCGCCGACGTTGTGCGTTGCGCCTTACAGCTCATAGGCAAAGCACCCGATGCAGAATTGGTGTCTAGCTTTTTCCTCATGCTAATGTGCCAACCTCACCACCCTTATAAAGGCGGCATGATCTTTAGCGACTGCGGATTAGTCATTGATCCTAATGCAGAGCAGTTAGCCAGCATTGCCCAAGCCGCTGCCGAATCGGCGCGACGACTGCTGCAAACTGAACCGCGCGTCGCCATGTTGTCGTTTTCTACAGCAGGGAGTGCTCACCACCCTGCTGTAGATAAAGTCATCAAAGCGGCACAACTGGTGAAACAGCGCTGTCCTGATTTAGCCATTGATGAAGACATACAGTTAGACGCGGCTTTAGTACCCGAAATTGCCGCACGCAAACTCCCTAATTCACATGTCAAAGGTCAGGCTAACGTCTTAATATTTCCTACACTTGAAGCTGGTAACATAGCCTATAAAGCGGCCGAACGTTTAGGCCAACTCACCGCCATTGGCCCGTTGCTTCAAGGTTTACGTAAACCGGCTAATGATCTATCCAGAGGCTGCAGCAGCGACGATATTTATGCTGTGATTGCCATTACCTCTCTGCAAACACATTCCACGTCATGAGCCTGATCACCACACTGCTTTTACTGCTCATTATTGTTGTTGGTACGTACTTTCAAACCGTGACCGGTTTTGGTTTGGCCATGATCGTCATCGGTATCAACAGCGCAGTCGGGCTTACTAGCGTGCCGTTTATCGCCTCGGTAGTGAGCCTCGTGAGCTTGGTAAACAGTGGTGTGGCCTTACCGCGCCACCTGCACCACATTGATTGGCGACTTGCTAATACCACCTTGTTAGGGGTGATTCCTGCCAGTGTGTTGGGTGTGGTGCTGCTGAACTTTCTGAACGCGCAAGCGACTAGCATTTTGGAGTTTTTGTTGGGCTGCGTAATTGGCTATAGCGGCATCAGTTTTGCCTTACGCCCCCGCCAACATACCGAAATATCCAGCCTGCGCTCCTTTTTCTCTGTAGGCTTTATTTCCGGTCTATGCGGTGGCTTATTTGGCATTCCTGGACCACCCATTATTTTTCACCTCTACCGACAACCAATAAGTCTGGCCGTCACACGCAACATGTTGCTGCTGATTTTCGCCTGTACTGCCTTTTCCCGTAGTCTGTATGAATTCATTACTACGGGCTTTCCTAAGGGCACGTTGACAACAACGCTGCTGGCTATTCCTTGCGTAGCACTGGTCACCATTCTGACTCAGCGTTTCCCGCCCCCACTCAGCGTAGAAACGGTACGCCGTATTACCTTTGGCACCTTGATACTCATTGGTATCAGCCTAATTGTTCGCAGCCTAAGCGCACTGCTGCTGTAAGTTTCTCTTTTTTTCTACGATCAGGGGTAAATCCTTAGAGGATTTGCCCCTTTGCTCATTGCCGTCTTGATAAAAAAAACATACCATCAAATCTCATTAAACAAAACAAAAAGTACCATAAAGGAGATTTCATGAGGAAGACAACTGTAAAACTCTGGTTAATGGGTCTAGGCTTAGGCGCTGCCTCTTTGGCACATGCGGCTTACGACGGCCCAGCGGTACGTTTCAAACTGGCGCACACTGCGCCTCCCGGCAACCACATCACCGGTGCTTATGAAAAATTTGCAGAACTGGTGAAAGAGAAATCTGATGGCAAAGTCGTCGTACAACTGTTCCCTGGCGCCGTCTTGGGCAGTGATCGAGTACTGATAGAAGGTGCTCAAAAAGGGACGCTACAAATGGGGGTTAGCTCCACACCAAACCTCGCTAACTTCTCCAATCAATTCCAGGTTTTTGACCTGCCTTACATCACCACCCCAGAAAATCAGCAACAGCTCTATGCTGCAATCAACCCTGGTGGCGCTCTGAATCAATACTTAGAAAAAGCAGCCAATGACATAGGCCTACAACCCATCATGTATGCCGAATATGGCTATCGCCATTTTGTTTCCAGTGATAAACCACTGAACAGTGCTGCCGACCTAGAAGGCTTAAAAATGCGTACTACCGACTCCCCTGTGGAAGTGGCAGTCGCCAAAGCCTTAAACACCAACCCAGCCCCTATTGCTTGGGGTGAGGTCTATACCTCATTGCAACAAGGCACCATTGATGCCGAAGGCAACACTTTCCCTCACCTGTACGGTGCCAAACACCACGAAGCACTGAAGTACGCCATTACCTCGGCCCATAACTACGGCATGCAAGTTGCTATGGCCAATAAAAAATGGTGGGATAGCCTGGCTCCCGAGACTCAAAAGGTCATCCAAGATGCGGCATTGGAAGCCGTTACCTACCAACGCGAAGTGCTGTATCCAGAAAACGAGCGTCAAGCACGCTTAGCCTTCGAAGAGGCCGGCATCCAAATCCATGATGCAACGCCTGAAGAAATTCAAACCTTCAAAACCCTTACACGCCCTGTATTTGAGGAGTTTGCAGCCAAACTACCAGGCGAGTTGATTGAGCTGGTAGAACAAACACAACAATAAGATTATGCCTGCGTAGCTACCGCCACACGGTAGCTACGCCACTAGGTTTGAGGAGCACCAGCATGGCCCACGCCACATCGCAGCGATCCCCTATAGCAATACTGAATCAACTGGAAAAGCCCCTACTCTTTGTTGGTCTGCTATTGATGATTCTGATCATCAACTACCAAACTCTGTTTAGATACTCCATGTCTACGCTGACTACTTGGGCCAGCCATCCAGATCAATACCCATGGATTACCTTATTAGGCGACCCTAACACTGTTAAAGCGTGGTTGCGCAGCAAAATAGGTTGGGCCACATGGAGCGAGGAACTTGCACGCTACATCTTTGTATGGATCTCTTATCTGGCCGTATCCCTGTCCATTTTGTCCAAAAATAGCATTCGTATGGATGCTGTACACAATGCTCTGCCACCTAGATTACAAAATATTGTCTGGGTGGCTATTTATGCACTAAGCCTGCTACTAACCGCCGCCTTTTTGCAAATGGGTATTGAACATATAGGCATGCAGCGCGAATTTACTCAAACCACTCCTGCTCTGCAAATCAACTATTTAGTGCCGTACTTGATTCTGCCTTTAGGCTTCGGGCTGATGAGTTTACGTACGCTGCAATGCTTGTATGAGTCGTGGAAAAATTTGAGCTGGTATGACTTTATTGCTGGCCTGCTGATTCCCGTCGTTTTACTGTCCCCCCTCTTTATCTGGGAATACGTAGACGCTACCCTGCTGCTGTTTTGCTATTTTGTGGTGTTCATTGTCTTAGGCGTACCCATTGCTTTCTCTCTGGGGTTAGCCAGCATCGTCACCATCATCGGTGCCGATACACTACCGCTAGACTACATCGCACAAATTGCCTTTGTTTCCATAGACTCCTTCCCCATTATGGCTATACCGTTTTTTATTGCTGCCGGTATTTTCATGGGAGCGGGTGGGCTATCAGAGCGCCTACTGATTGTGGCTGATAAGTTAGTGGGTTCCTTACCCGGTGGCTTAGCCTTAGCCAGCATCATGACATGTATGTTCTTTTCAGCCATTAGTGGTTCAGGCCCAGCCACCGTAGCTGCCATTGGTACCATCACCATCCCGGCAATGGCTGCCCGCGGCTACAACATTTACTTTGCCGCTGCCGTCGTCGCCTGCGCAGGCGCTATTGGTGTCATCATCCCGCCCAGCAACCCCTTTGTGGTGTACGGCGTGGCGGCCCAAGCCTCTATTGGTAAATTGTTTATTGCTGGTATTGTGCCTGGCTTATTCATGGGCTTCATGCTCATGGCAATAACCTATTTCATTTCCAAAAAGAATGGTTGGAAAGGTGAGGAAGGTGACCGTTCGTTTGGCTCTATTTTGCTCTCGCTATGGCAAGCCAAATGGGCGCTGCTAGTACCTGTCATTATTTTGGGCGGCATCTACGGCGGCATCATGACACCTACCGAGTCGGCTGCCGTTGCAGCACTGTACGGTCTGATCATTGGTAAATGTGTGTATCGCGAACTGAGCTGGAAGAAGCTATGGAATGCCAGTATAGAAGCCACCCAAACCTCATCTATCATCATTATTTTGATGGCGATGGCGACTATTTTCGGCAACATCATGACGCTGGAACAAATTCCCGAAACAGTAGCCAGTGGTGTGCTGACATTCACCGATAATAAATACCTGATTCTGTTCCTTATCTGTATTTTGCTGCTGATTATTGGGGTGTTCATGGAAGCCTTGGCAGCCATTGTGATTATCACGCCCGTCTTGCTACCGCTGGTGCTTAAGCTGGGCGTAGACCCCATCCACTTCGGTGTCATCATGGTAGTAGGCCTAGCCATTGGGTTCATTACGCCCCCTGTAGGCGTTAACCTTTTCGTCGCCAGTGGTATCGCCAAAATTGGTATAGATAAGATCGCCAAAGCTAGCTTCCCGCTCTTGTTGATCATGATTCTAGTGCTGCTATTGGTGACCTATGTGCCTGCTATTTCGTTGGTACTGCTATGACCACCATTACTCAAAAAGCACTATGTCACGCTAGCCTAAACGCCCTGCACCACCACGCAGGGCAAGACGGCCAGCCCCCGGTTTGCTTTGCACTGGTAGATGCACAGGGCGATTTGCTCTGTTTCGAACGCATGGATGGTGCCCCTGTTCGTACTATCAATATTGCCATTGCCAAAGCCTATACCGCTGCCCGGATGGGGGCCAGCACTCGGCAGTTTCGACATCGCTTACAGCAAGAAAATCTGCAATGCAGCGAGTTCATGGACAGTGCGCTCTGTGCCTTACCTGGGGGCGTCATCCTGCCTTTGCCCAACCATCGTTTTGCCGCTATCGGGGTTAGCGGCAGAGCCTTGGATGACGATGAAACCTTAGCCCTGACACTGGTTAAACACCTACAAGCACATTTCTCTAAATGATGTAAGCAGAATAACGGCAAGAAAGATTACATATAGGGATACACGTAACCATCATGGAGCGTCTGTATAATAGGTCGTATTCCATATCGTTTCTTATTCTCTATATTCTTTCTTGCCATGACTAATGCCACTAGCTCCACCTCACACAAACTCATGCGCCAAGCGCTAAGTGCTATTTATTTCTTTGGTGGAATTGTTGGTTTATATGTACTGCTTTCTCAAGCACAGATTTTTATGGTTTCAGCACTGGCCATTATTCTGTTCTCGCTCATGTTGATTCAAAACTTGGTTGCTATCTATGGTGGCGTTAAGTTTTGGCGTGGCAATCCTGAGGGTGGTCAACTGCTGTACTGGTTATCGTGGACCAGCGTACCGGTGTTTTCCTCTACCATGCTGTCCTACCACAGCATTATTGGTTTAGGGCTCACACCTACTATTACCCTCACTCCCGGCATGTATAACTTTCACATTCAGTTCACACTGGGCTATGAAGGTGCGCTGAAATGGTTCCCCACCTTTGATATTTTCCAACTGGGTCTGAACCTTGCTCCATTGCTATTCATTGCTGTGATTCGTGCGCTGCTGCAAGCGGACTCTGACACTCCCGTAAAAATCTAAGGTATGAGCAACGCAGTTAAGCAGCCCTGCCCTTGCGGCACGGGAAAGCACTATGAGCAATGCTGCGGTCGTTGGCATCAGGGTTCTGAATACTTACAAGCCCCTGATGCCGAGCACTTAATGCGCTCCCGCTACAGTGCATTTGTCCTTCAATTACCCGATTACCTGCTCGCCACTTGGCACCCTAGCACACGGCCCTCAGAGCTAGATCTGGATGATAAATTCACCAAATGGATTGCACTAAGCATTCACCATGCTCTGCAGCACGACGACACCCATGCAGAAGTGAGTTTTACGGCACGCTATAAACAAAATGGGAAAGCCGTTCGTTTACAGGAAGTGAGTCAGTTTCTAAAAGAACAAGAGCGATGGTTTTATGTAGATGGTCAGTTTCCTGATTAAGTAAACATCAAAACCTTTATAAAATTGACATATTCTGAAACGCGTAAGCCATCAGATTGTCAGAAAATTACGCTATGATCTTTACGAACGTAATCTTTCTTACTGGAGAGCACTCATGACAATTAAATACTCTGCTGCGGCACTATCCTTGGCCCTGCTGTTTAGCCCTCTTAGCCATGCAGACTCCACCGTGCCATATGTAGACGAGTACTTGGCAGACATCGCTGAGAAAAACACAGCGATTGCTGAGCGCTTTGTGCACTTTTTCGAGCCAGTAGCTGCCCAAGCTGATTGGGTGAAAAACTATGGCACATCCTCTCCAGCGCGTTTGGTAACAGCTGGTGAAAAAGAACAAAGCTACTTGGTATTCCAAGGCTGCAAACCACACGACTGCAACACACAAAGCTACTTGGTGCTGTACAACCCAAAATCCGAACAATTTGAAGCCGGTGCTTTGCGCACTGACACCATGACTGATCAAGGCGCGCTGACTGAAACTCGTATTCAGTGGCTAGGCGATGCTAACGATAGTTTGGCTCAAGTAATCTGGGATGAGTTCACGCCTAACGACTAAGCGTGTTCCGCCTGCTTAGCTGGCTAAGCAAACAGCCCCCACTGGCATAAAGCCGTGGGGGCTGTTTTTTATAGCTGACTGCGTAATAAAAAATTATGCAGCTTGATGTAAGGCAGTTTCTGGCAACAAGCTGGCCGCAGCATTATCCATCACGATACGCACGTTACTGTGTTGCTTCAAAACGGTTGCAGGCATATCTTCGCTAGCTGGGCTTTGGAAGTAGTTAAGCATAGTCTGTGCCTTATGCTCACCCGTTACCACCAACAAGATTTCCTTAGCTTCCAGGATATCTTGAATGCCCATTGTCAAAGCATGACACGGTACCTCGTCCATACTGCTAAAGAAACGGCCATTGTCCTGTCTGGTGCGCTCTAACAGCTCTACCACATGGGTACGGCTATCAAACGGTGTACCCGGCTCATTAAAGCCTATATGGCCATTGCTACCTATGCCCAACAGTTGTAAATCCAAGCCACCTGCTTGCTGTATACGTGTTGAGTATTGCTGGCACTCTGCCTGCCAGTCACTTGCCAAGCCATCAGGTAAGTGCAGTTGCGCTTCTGTGAACGGCAGCAAATTGAATAAATGTTGATGCATGTAATAGTTATAGCTTTGCGGATGCGCCTGAGATAACCCTACGTACTCATCCAAGTTAAAGCTATGCAATTGCGCTACATCCAGCTGTAAGGCGCTGACCTGTTGCACGAACTGTTGATAGACGGGCTCCATCGTCCCCCCTGTCGCCAGACCCAACACGGCCGTAGGTTTTTTTTGTATAAGTTGGATCAAGTGATTGCTGACGTATGCTGCAACCGCTTGTGGATCAGGTAGAACAAGAAACATAAAACACTACAATAAAAAATAAGAATAATGAAAAATCTATTACCAAATGGCTACGGTACCATTCTGGACAAAAACACGACGATTTGCATCCCTTTTTAACAAAGATAAACCTTAGGGCATCTTAAAAATAGGATTAGCCGTTTTTTAGAAACAAAACGGCTAATTTTTTCCTACTAAAAAAACCATTACCTGCATTAAGAAGAAACTATTTTGCCGCCGTGTAGCTAATACAGCATCACGGTGGCAAGGCATTAACCTAACCTATTACGGTTTACAGCAGGTTCTTATACACCACACCATTTTTCATAATTAGATGGAAGTTTTGCTCTGGGTCAGCCACAAAATCCAGATTCTTTTCGGGGTCACCATCTGCAATAATCAGATCGGCATAAGCACCTTTTTCCAACTTGCCTAGGGTATGAGGATAAGGATTACGTGCGCCGGACAATGCCACATACTCACCATTCATCCCTGTTCCCTGTTTGAGCACCGTTAACGGATCATAGAAACGGGTCAATTTCGCCAACTGCTTACCTTGGGTACGCGTGTTGTTGGCATTGAACAGTACATCCGTGCCCCAACCAGTATGAATATTGTATTTTTGCGCCATTTCATAGGCATGCACCGTACCTTGAGCCACTTCATGCTGAGCCTGACGACGCATATCATCTGGATAAAAATTGGCATCTTCGTCTTGCAAGAATGGCTGTAGGCTCCACCATGTATCGGTGTCAGCCATCATTTTGACGCTTTCTTCATCAGCCAACTGGCCGTGTTCAATACTTTTCACGCCAGCACGTATGCAGCGCTGAATGCCTGTGGGTGTATAGACGTGAGCCATCACATAGGTATTCCAGTCTGAAGCGGCGGCAACAGCGGCTTTTAGCTCGGCTTCGGTGTACTGGGTGCTGTCTAAAGGATCGTACATAGACGCTACACCGCCACCTGCCAACACCTTAATCTGCGAAGCGCCTAGCATCAACTGTTCACGCACTCTACGTAGCACTTCATCTGCACCATCAGCAATCATTGCCACGCCAACGCGCTCCACCAAGGCGAGATCTGCCGCCCCCGCTCGTGGCAAATCGCTACGCATACGGAAGTCGCCGTGCCCTGAGGTTTGCGAAATCATCGCGCCTGACGGATAAATGCGCGGGCCATCAATAATGCCCTCATCAATGGCACGCTTCAAAGCAAAGGCTGGGCCACCGGGGTCTCTAATGGTCGTAAACCCACGTAGTAGTGTGTTTTGCGCTTCTTTGGCTGCTACTAAATACAAATAACCTACATCAGAGGTCATGGCAGTCACTTGATTGATGGCTGCCAACATGGTGTGCCAGTGCACATCAATCAGACCAGGCATCAATAGCTTCCCACCGGCATCAATAAGCTCTGCATCATTCACCGGTTCCGACTCAGGGATGATGTCTTCGATCATTGCACCACGCAATACCAGCTTCAGGCCTTGCTGCGGTTTTTTACCTGTACCATCAAAGAGCCTACAGTTATGAATCACTACAGGGCGTGGCGGCGTTTTAGGTGTAGCACTGCTTGTCGTCGCCCCTACGCTTCGAGTCATACCAGAAAACGCAGCCGCCATTGCGATGGCACCACCTAGAAATTGCCGTCTGGACATATCTGCCATGACGCGAGCATGCAGAATCTGCATGATAGTGCCACCACAGTCACAACCACGACGGCGTTGGATTTTTCCTGATGTCGTGCCTGCCAGCGCAAACAGCCCTTGATGCTGCCTTGTTTTTCGTAATGCGTTTTGCATGCCAAGATTATCCATAAAAATGGTTTATCGCACTTTTCTGCCTGCTACAGGCACCCTATAACTACGGTTACTCACTGTAAAAAACATACCTGCTCTCTACGCACCGCAATCTAGTCTTACACAGGGAGAATCATACTAAAACCTGAGTGCTATGCCTGCTTTTACCTACAACTTGTCACATATAAAAAACCCGCTATACCGATGGCATAGCGGGCAAAGGCACTACTTAATGCTTTAGTGCATTACTCGAAAGAACGAGAACGCAGCAACTCTGGCTTCATGATAGGTTTATGGCCTGTGTTGGCATGATCAGCCAACAACTCCCCGTTTAGCTCTGTGCCGTAACGGGTATTCTTGTGGAAGGTATCCAAGTACATTTCACGCGTTTCTCTGACATCACCGGTATAACGTGGATCTTGAGGACGTTCACGTGTATCGATGTACTCGGCCAAATCCCACGCTTGTTGATCGGTTAACGAGTTAGGCTTACCCAATGGCATGTTTTGTTTTACAAATGCTGCCAAGGTAAAAGGACGCGCAATACCAGCCCCCCAGTTGTAGGAACCATCACCCCACAATGCAGGGAAAATCACTTCCTCACCTTTCATGGTGCCGGAACCATCTTCAGCGTGACACATTGCACACTGTGCTTGATACAACGCGCGACCGCGCTCTACATCGGGTTTGAGTTCAGGGTCTGCCAAACGCGCATAACCTCGACCGTACAACTTCTCGTCTGCTGCGGGGTACATAGGTACACCACGTGCTAACCACTGGTGATACGCCGTTAATGCCAGCATATTGTCGCTACCGTACTCAGGCGGGATACCGTTCATGGAGTATGCAAAACACCCTACGATACGTTCTTCCAAGTTGTTTACGTGACCATTTTTGCCACGGTAGTCTGGCAATGTCACCACTGCAGGCCATACAGGCCCCGCATTAGGCAAACGCCCTTCACCCATGTGACAGCTACTACAGTTCATGTTGTTAAACACGTTCACACCACGCAGCTGCTGTGTATCCACAAACAGATCGTGGCCACGACGAATCACTGCTTTTAGCTCTGGATGCAGATCGGAGTTTTCCAGATCTTCCATCGTAGGAGGAATATGCACGTAGTCGCCTTCGGCCGGCGGTTTAAAGCCTGGAGCCATGTGCGACAACTGTTCTAACAGCGCTGGGTCAAAGCTACTTTTTGTAGCGGGTTCTTCAGCCGCAAACACTGAAGTGGCCACAACGGAAGCACCAATCCATAGCAAAATATTCTTTTTCATACCTTACTCCTTGCTACCCGCTTCTTGTTTGGCCAACCACGCCGACACAGCCTGAATGTCACGATCATTCATGCGGCGCGCGATACTTCCCATCAAGTCTTGAGGATCATTTTTACGAGAACCATCTTGCCAATGCTTCAACTGTGCGGCAATGTAACCCTCGTGCTGACCTGCAATGTTTGGGAAGAAATGGCCTACCCCTTGGCTACCGGGGCCATGGCAGCTTTGGCAAGACACAATGTAGCGATCCCAGTCGCCTTGCTCCACCAATTTACGACCGTGCTCCAGCAAGGCTTCGTCGGCGTTCACAGTAACGCTAGTGGTGTCAGGGAAAGGCAGGCTTTCAAAGTAAATCGCCACATCCATCATCTGCTCATCATTCAGCATCATGCTGAACGGTTTCATACTGATGTTATCGCGGGTACCCTCTTTGAAAGCTTTCAATTGAGAAACCAGATAGTCACGATCTTGCCCAGCCAGACGAGGCCAAGACTCGCCACCAGGAATACTCATACCGCCACCATTTGCTTGGTGACAGGCAATACAGACCATTGCGGCGTTTTTGCCGCGCTCGATGGCGGCTGCATCATCTTGGGCTACAACGGCGGGCGACATAGCTGCAGTCAACACCAATGCAGCGCCCCCCATCAGCCCGCTCATACAGGAAAAGGGTTTTTTATTCATAAATAATATGTCCCATTGTCACAGCTTTAGTGAAGCTGCTGTTTTTGAGGTGCTTAAAAAGCTGGCGAAAACGGATAGAGTTTCCACCAGTATTTCATTATGCCCAACGATTGCGAGCAAAATAAATACACCAAATCGTGTATTGCCCCTTCAAAAACTATGGGTTTTGTTGCGCAATCCCCTGTAGTCTGAATGTGATCTATTGGAGAGTTATGCCTTACGCTACAGTGGCGGTTTTATGGCCTCCCAACAACGTCGTTGCCACCTCAGTAATACATCGACGTAACCAAATAGCGTCAGGGGCTTTATGAGTTCGTCTATGCCACAGTTGATAAAAACGCATGGGTGGGAACGCAATAGGGGCATCCAACACCACTATAGGTAAGAGCTTGGCATAATGCTGCGCAAATTGCCTACCGGTGGTGAATACCATATCTGTACGCATCAATACGTAGGGCACTAAGCCAAAGTAAGGCACAGCCATCTGTACCCGACGGCGTAACCCCTGCTCAGCTAAACAGCCATCAATAAAATTGCTGCGGTGAGACACATAAGGCGTAGGCGCTAAATGGGGCAACTCCAAGAAATGCTTCATGGAAATCCCTTTTTGTGCCAACGGGTGATGCCCACCCAACATACAGACCACCTCATCGTCGAACAGACGAGAGCGATACAACTGTGGTGGCGGTTCTAACCAGTTCCCAATCACCACATCTAGCTGCCCTTCTTCTAGTAAGGCTGCATAGTTGCTTTCATGGCTGATCGCGTGCACATACAGTTTGACGTGTGGCGCTTGCGTACGCAGTTTCTCAATGATTGTGGGTAGAAATAAGGTGTCCAGATAGTCGGGCGCCGCCACATGGAACTCGCGTTCTGAGTGCTGAGGATCAAAATCCTCGGGCGGATTGGCGATACGTTCTATGGCTTGTAGGGCTTCATTGGCATAGTGCAGCAGCTCTGTCCCGCGTGCTGTAGGTACCATGCCTGATTTGCCCCGCAATAGAATCTGGTCTCCGGTTATTTCACGAAGTCGTCGCAACGCATTGCTGATTGCAGGCTGGGATTGCCCCATCTGCAAGGCCGTACGCGATACGCTTTGCTCGGTTAGCAATAACTGCAATACCCGCAATAAATAAGTATCTAAAGGCTCTTTTGGTCTAATCATTCTTGCATTATCTCCAGCCATCACTGTACTGCCTAGTTATGTAATTCCCTCATGATGCAGTTCTGATAGTCATCATCAGCCCCCGGAAATACTGTAATGACATCAGCCTGTTATGCTGAACGCAGCCATTCATTACATTTACTACATAACAGGCAAGGCTATGGAGACAACCCCTATCCGCTTCTATTATCGCGGACACGTTCACGAGGTGCAGAGCGCCCCTACCACGCGCACACTCTTACAACATTTGCGCGAAGACCTACATTGCACCGGCACCAAAGAAGGTTGTGCAGAAGGCGACTGTGGTGCATGTACGGTAGTGGTTGCCGAACTGGATGCTGAGCAAAACGTACAGATGCGTGCAATTAACTCCTGCATTCAACTACTGCCCGCCCTAGACGGCAAAGCCATCTTCAGCGTAGAAGACCTACAAGCCACTGACCAAAGCCTGCACCCTGTGCAGCAAGCCATGCTGGAGTGTCACGGCAGCCAATGCGGGTTCTGTACTCCTGGATTCTTAATGTCTATGTGGGCTTTGTATTTGCAGCACACTCCCGGCTCGCCCACACCCACACGCGATGAGATTGATGCTGCTCTGTCTGGCAACCTCTGCCGTTGTACTGGATACCGCCCCATCATTGATGCCTGTGAGCGTATGTTCAGCTATGAGCGCCCCGAATTCGATCAGCACACACTTAAGCACACCCTAGTGGGTATGCAGCGTGAAAACAGCCTGCACTACCAATACGAAGAACAGCAATTCCACGCCCCCCTCACCTTGAAGGAGATGGCTGAATTGCGGGTAGCCTATCCCGACGCACGCATTCTAGCGGGTAGTACCGATATAGGTTTATGGGTAACACGCCAATTCAGGCATTTGCCACATCTGCTCTATATTGGACGTGTACGCGAGCTGCAGCATATAGACCATCATGATGGCGACTATGTGTACATTGGCGCAGGCGTACTGCTTAACCCTGCTTTTGAAGCCTTGTGTCGCTACTACCCCGAACTACACGAGTTGCACCAACGTTTTGCCTCGCACCCCATACGTAACTCAGGCACCTTAGGTGGGAATATCGCCAATGGCTCACCCATTGGTGACTCTATGCCAGCCTTAATCTGCCTCAACGCGCGCATTGTGCTACGTAAAGGGGATGAGGTGCGCGAGATGCCTCTGGAAGAGTTCTATCTAGCCTATCAAAAAAATGCGCTACAAACTGGCGAGTTTGTACAAGGCCTACGCGTTCCTCGTGAACAACCCGGCCTACAGTTCCAGACCTACAAACTGGCCAAGCGATACAACCAAGATATCTCTGCCGTGTGTGCCGCATTTTCTGTCACGCTAGATGCGCAACAACAAGTGAGCCAAATTCGCATCGCCTTTGGCGGCATGGCGGCTACTCCGATTCGAGCGCACCAGACAGAACAATTCTTACTGGGCAAAAAATGGGATGACAACACCCTCACTGTTGCTGTCAGTTGCTTACGCGAAGAGTTCAAACCCTTAAGCGATATGCGTGCCAGTGCCGACTACCGCCGCACAGCAGCAGCCAACCTACTACGTCGATTCTATTTACATACCCACCCCGAACACGCCTTAGCCACACATCAACTCAACGTGTTTGAGCACGTTCGTTCTATTGAGGGACTACAGCCATGAGCCTTCACACTGACTCTCTAGAGCACGATCTGCTATACGATGCACGCCAAGTAGGCGTGTCGCCCTATCATGAATCAGCTGTCTTGCACCTAAACGGCAAGGCTATCTACACCGACGACATTCCTGAGTCACAAGGTACGCTGCACATCGCACTGGGGCTTTCTAGCCAAGCACACGCGAATATCCTGTCTATGGATTTACAGCCTGTGAAAGCCGCTAAAGGCGTAGTCGCCGTACTCACAGTGGCTGATGTTCCTGGTGAGAATAACTGTGGCCCTGTGCTGCATGACGACCCCTTGTTTGCCGATGGTGTGGTGCACTACGTGGGGCAGCCTATATTTGCCGTCATTGCGACCAGCCATGATCTAGCACGACGTGCTGCGCGCTTGGCCAACATCGAATACGAGACCTTACCCGCCATTCTGACTGCGAAAGAAGCCAAAGCGGTGGGAGCCAGCGTCTTACCGCCATTCAACTTGGTACGCGGCAACCCCCATGAAAAACTCGCTAGCGCTCCACATCGCCTGCAAGGCACGTTTGAGTGTGGTGGCCAAGAACAGTTTTATTTGGAAGGGCAAATTTCGTACGCCTTGCCTCAGGATGACGGGGCGGTACGCATTTACTGCTCTACTCAGCACCCTACTGAAATGCAGATGCTGGCCGCACGCGCACTGAACGTGTCTACACACAAAATTGAAGTTACCTGCCGACGTATGGGCGGTGGTTTTGGTGGTAAGGAATCACAATCAGCTCTGTATGCCTGCGTCGCTGCCATTGCCGCACAAAAACTGCATCGCCCCATCAAACTACGTTTAGACCGTGAAGACGACATGACCATCACGGGTAAGCGCCACGGTGTGTATTACGAATGGGATATAGGTTTTGACAGTGAAGGACATATCCTAGGTGCTCACGTAGACATGGCCTTGAATGCGGGGTATTCCGCGGACTTATCCGGCCCTGTTGCTACCCGAGCCGTATGTCACTTTGATAACGCCTACTACTTGGAACACGTTGCCATACATGCGTTGTGCGCCCGTACCAATACACAATCCAATACTGCATTTAGAGGCTTTGGTGGTCCACAAGGTGCGTTGGTGATGGAAGTAATCTTGGACAACATAGGTCGCCACCTAGGCATAGACCCTTTGTTGATACGTCAACGTAATTTTTATGGCCACGAAGACCGCAACCTCACCCCATACGGTCAAGTCGTCAAAGACAACGTCATTGATACGTTAGTAGCACAACTGAGCGAAGACTGTCGTTATCATGAGCGCCGACAAGCGGTGTTGGAGTTCAACAAACACAACACCATCCTAAAAAAAGGCTTGGCGCTTACGCCAGTGAAATTTGGTATTTCATTTAACTTCCCCGCCTTTAATCAGGCTGGTGCTTTGGTACACGTTTACCGAGACGGTTCGGTACTGGTGAACCACGGCGGTACCGAAATGGGCCAAGGGCTGAACACCAAAGTCGCGCAAGTGGTCGCCCATGAACTGGGGCTCACACTAGACCAAGTACGTTGCACCGCTACGGACACCAGCAAAGTTGCCAACACGTCAGCTACCGCTGCGTCTACTGGCTCTGACTTAAACGGGATGGCCGCACAAGATGCTGCTGCTCAAGTACGAGCACGGTTAACCGAGTTTTGGGCAACACTACAGCAACTGCAACCCGAGGACATACATTTTGCCAAAGGCATGGTGTATGCAGGCAGTTTGGTTACACCATTTGCAGAGGTGGTAGAACAAGCTTACTTACAGCGCGTTCAGTTGTGGTCCGACGGTTTTTACGCCACTCCTGGTTTGCATTGGGACGGCATCAAAATGACCGGCAACCCTTTCTATTACTTCTCGTATGGTGCAGCGGTAGCAGAGGTCGTGCTAGACACCTTAACCGGCGAATGGTCACTGTTGGCCGCTGATGCGCTGCACGATGTGGGCCGTTCCCTAAACCCGGCTCTGGATATAGGGCAAGTAGAAGGTGCTTTCATCCAAGGGATGGGCTGGTTAACGCTAGAAGAACTGTGGTGGGACAAAGAAGGCAGATTACGCACTCACGCACCTTCCACCTATAAAATCCCAGCTATACGCGATTGCCCAGAGCATTTCTCGGTAAAGCTGTTTGATAATCAAAACGTTCAACCTAGTATTCACCGTTCCAAAGCGGTAGGTGAACCTCCACTACTGCTACCTTTTTGTGTGTTCAATGCACTGCGTGATGCGGTAGCCAGTACCAGTAACTACACACGTCAACCCACGCTGAATGCCCCCGCCACACCTGAGGCCATACTCGCCGCGGTAGAGCGAGCGCAACATGGGAGCTAAGCCATGCCAGCATTGATACGCCAAGCGCGGCGACTGCTGGATCAGGGGCAGGCTGCCGTATTAATTACGGTAGCCCAAACCAAAGGTTCAGCCCCTCGCAATGCCGGTACACGCATGTTGGTCAGCAGTACACAGCAGTGGCAAACCATAGGCGGTGGGCATCTGGAATGGCAAGCCATTCACCAAGCCCGCACACTCATGAACGACCATGTAGCGGGCAAATCGGCACGCTTAATCGAACGCTATCCACTAGGCCCACGCTTAGGGCAATGCTGCGGTGGCATGGTCACGTTAGTATTTGAACTTCTAGGTAGCGACGATCTGGAATGGCTAGAAGATCTTGCTACCTTATTAGGCACTGGTAAAAGCGCCCAACGCCGTGTAGGCATGGGCGCTCAACATGACGTAAGCCTAATGGAGTTGCCCCACAGTTTGGGCCATACTCGACTGGATCAAGACCTAGATGGCCATACCCAATGGTTCACCGACGAGCTATCCCCTCCAGCTATACCCGTGGTGTTATTTGGTGCGGGGCACATAGGCAAAGCGTTGGTACATTTTCTAGGTAGCCTGAGTGATTGCTCGGTTACGTGGGTAGACGAACGCGAAGCTGAGTTCCCTGACAGCATCCCCAGCAACGTACAAGTACACATCACCGATTTCCCTGAAGAAGCCGTGGAGCTAGCGCCAGCCAATGCCTACTTCCTTGTGATGACACACCGCCACGATTTAGACCAAAAACTGTGCAACCATATCTTGAAGCGTAATGATTTCAGATATGCCGGGCTGATAGGCTCTCAAACTAAACGTCAACAGTTTGAGAAACGCTTCCGTCAGCGCGGAATCACCGATGAGGTCATTGAACGACTCACCTGCCCCATAGGCATAGGCCAAATACGCAGCAAAGAACCTGCTGCCATTGCGGTAGCCATTACGGCGCAACTACTACAACTGCACGAATCGTTTCTGTGATTTCAGGATACGCCCATCATGATTACTGTCTCTACCCACACCTCCACACAAGCGTTTCGTGCTGCGCTGCTGTACTTTCACCAGCAACCAAATGCCCAGCACTCGCAGCATCAAGACTGCATTACCTACCACTCAGATGGCTTGCTATTAGTACAAGCAGGTAAGGTGCTGGCCTGTGGCGACTACAGCCGTTTGCAGCACCTACTGACAGACGACATCCCTCTGACTCGTTTTGAGAACAAGCTCTTGATGCCGGGGTTTATTGATAGCCACATTCATTTTCCGCAAACGGAAATGATTGCTTCCCCCGCTCCTGACCTGCTTCCTTGGCTAGAAAACTATACCTTCCCCACTGAAAAACGCTTTGCCGACCCTGCACATGCCGCAGAAATCAGCGAGTTTTTCTTAGATGAGTTGCTACGTAACGGCACCACTACGGCTATGGTGTACTGCACGTCACACAAAGAGGCCACCAACGCCTTTTTTGAAGCCAGCCATAGGCGCAACCTGCGCATGATTGCCGGTAAAGTACTCATGGATAGAAACTGCCCTGACTACCTACAAGACACCGCCGAAAGCGGTGCAAGAGACAGCGAAGCACTTATACAGCGCTGGCACGGCACAGGAAGGCAGCTATACGCCCTCACACCACGCTTTGCACCCACCTCCACCCCTGACCAACTAGGACGCTGTAGTGAGCTTGCTAAAACCTATACAGACGTCTACATACAAAGCCACGTAGCCGAGAGCCAAGCCGAGGTTAAATGGGCGGCTGAACTCTTCCCCAACAGCCGTAGCTATCTGGATATTTACGACCAGTACGGTTTGCTACGCCCTAAAGCCGTATATGGGCACTGTATTTGGTTGGATGAAACAGACCGAGGCCGTATGCATGACACACAGAGCGTAGCCGCACACTGCCCTACCTCTAACTTATTTTTAGGCAGCGGACTATTTGATGTGGCTGCGGCTGAAAACAGCCAGATGCGCTACACCTTAGCAACTGATGTAGGTGCGGGTACGTCGTTCTCGTTGTTACGTACCATGGACGAAGCCTACAAAGTGGCAAGATTGCAGCAGCATTACTTACCAGCACTGCAACTGTTCTATCACTGCACAGCCGGTGCCGCTGAGGCGTTGGGTTTAGCTGGGCAAATAGGTACATTAGCTACGGGGGCGGAAGCTGACTTTATTGTGCTGGATACACACGCCACCCCGTTATTAGCTAGACGCAGCTCTACTGCTAACAGCTTAGAGGAATTGCTATTTGCGGTAGCCTTATTAGGGGATGATCGCTGTATCTATGCTACGTATGCGGCAGGTGTTTGCGTGCATCAGCGTGCAGAGTAATTACGCCATGGGCCATTTTAGAGTCGCCAATGCGGTGCTTAAGGAGCGCTAAAAACGCCTAGCAACGATTGGCAGCATGAACCTAAGGCTGTGGGTTTTGAACCTAATGTCCCTCCGAGAACACTCGAACTCCTATAGCAAAAGACGCTGCCACCAACGTATTCACCGCTAGCTGCCATAGCTAGCACTGCGAAAAGTATTTTTTAATTTGTACACCAAATAAAAAAATACTTTCCTCCGTTTTCCCTTCATCGCTTGCCACGGTTTTTACTTTGGTAGTTGTTGCTAGTCAGGCGTCTTTCTGTGGCACATAGGCGAAGATATTTTCAGCATTGCAGCTTCTGCTACCCTCTTCTCCTACGAGCAGAAATAATCATTAAGCGCCGTTGCATTAGCACCAAGTAGGCCAGATCAATTCTAAATACCGCATAGATAGATAACACTGCCGCAAAAGAAAGGGCTATAAACCTATCCTCATTCAGAACAACCGGTGTACGGAGAGGAAACTTTTTTGATTTGGTGTCTCAAATCACAAAAAATATTCCTGCAGTCCCCAGCGTGTGCGATGAATACATCTGCAGAGCCTCACGCCACAAACAACAGATCCAGAAACGACAAAACCTCTGGCAAAACACCAGAGGTTCGTCGTTAATCTACCGCTTGTTAGACAGTGCGCTATACCGCGCACCATCTTCTTGCTTACTGACTTTCCAAGAAGGATTTCAGTTTGTCAGCACGGCTAGGGTGACGCAGTTTGCGCAGTGCCTTCGCCTCAATCTGACGAATACGCTCACGCGTTACGTCAAACTGCTTACCTACCTCTTCCAGCGTTTGGTCTGTACTCATTTCGATACCGAAACGCATACGCAGTACTTTAGCTTCACGAGGTGTTAGGGAATCCAACACTTCTTTCACCACGCCACGCATATCGCCATGCAATGCCGAATCCGATGGGGACACGGTATTGTTGTCTTCGATGAAATCGCCCAAGTGGGAATCATCATCATCACCAATAGGCGTTTCCATGGAAATAGGCTCTTTGGCGATTTTCAGAATCTTGCGTACACGATCTTCTGGAAGATCCATCTTCTGCGCCAGTGTTGCTGGATCTGGCTCTACACCAGTTTCCTGCAAAATCTGACGGTTGATGCGGTTCATCTTGTTGATGGTCTCGATCATGTGCACAGGAATACGAATCGTACGCGCCTGGTCAGCAATAGAACGAGTAATCGCCTGACGAATCCACCATGTAGCATAAGTAGAGAATTTATAACCGCGACGGTATTCAAACTTGTCCACGGCTTTCATCAAACCAATGTTACCTTCTTGAATCAGATCCAAGAACTGCAAGCCACGGTTGGTGTATTTTTTCGCAATGGAAATCACCAAACGCAAGTTAGCTTCGGTCATATCACGCTTAGCTTTGCGTGCTTTGGCCTCACCTGTCAGCATGCGCTTGTTAACCTCTTTCAGGTCTTTCAGCGACAGCACAACGCTAGTTTGCAGATCAATCAACTTTTGCTGTACTTCTTGAATCGCAGGAATGTTGCGCTCCAAGGTTTCAGCATAAGCAGGATTAGCAGCAATTTCTTGCGCTACCCATTCCAGATTCACTTCATTACCAGGGAAGCTCTTGATGAAGTGTGAACGAGGCATTTCAGCGCGATGTACACAGATATTCAGAATTTCACGCTCGTGAGCACGAACTTCCGCTACCTGATTACGCATGGTATCTGCCAGACGCTCAACCATTTTGGCGGTAAAGCGCACACCCATGAACTCTTCAAGAATAGCTTCTTTGGCTTTTAGGTAGCCTTCGCTGCGGTAGCCTTCTTTCTCAAAGGCTGTACGCATTTTCTCGAACCAATCGTTGATTAGATCGAATTTTTTCAGGGACTTGGTACGCAGATGTTCTAGCTGCTGGCTGCTCATGCCACCCGCTGGGCCTTCGTCATCTTCGTCGCGTGTCACACCTGAACCGGCGTACTCTTCGCCATCATCATCGATCAGACCATCAACAACTTCGTCGATTTCCATGGTGCCACCACGTACCTGCTCTACATATGAAAGCACTTCTTTCACTGTAGTTGGGCAAGCAGCAATCGCCATGATCATGTGTTTCAGACCGTCTTCGATACGTTTAGCGATTTCAATCTCGCCTTCACGTGTCAGCAGTTCTACCGAACCCATTTCACGCATGTACATACGTACTGGGTCAGTAGTACGACCGAAGTCGGAATCTACGGTGGTCAATGCGGCTTCAGCCTCATCGTCCACATCGTCATCGCTGGAAGCCGATGGTACAGTATCGCTCATCAGCAAGGTGTCAGCGTCAGGGGCTTGGTCATAGACCGAGATACCCATGTCGCCGAAGGTGCCAATAATACCTTCAATCGCTTCAGCATCAACCAGATCATCAGGCAAATGGTCGTTGATTTCGCCATAGGTCAAGTAACCGCGCTCTTTACCCAGTTTAATTAGGGCTTTCAGGCGGTTACGACGAGCTTCTTGCTCTTCTGGCGTCAACTGACCACGGCCACCAAACACATCGCGTTCACCGCGACCGCGCTTAGCGCCTTTTTTGCTGACGGGTTTCAGATCAGGGATAACCTCGTCACTATCGTGCAGGTCATCATCCTCATCATCATAATTCGTGTTTTTGGCAGGACGCCCACGACGACCTGGGACTGCAGCAGCTTTAGCTGCAGCCTTCTTAGCGGCTTTCTTAGCAGTCTTTTTAACTGCTGTCGTATCATCCGCACTTGTGGCAGCAGCCTTCTTCGCCACTTTTTTAGCGGCTTTCTTGGCTGTTTTTGCTGCCGGCTCAACGTCCACAGAAGTGTCGTCGGACGCAGCTGCTGCTGCCATCACCACACGTTTTTCATCTTCTGTAGTCACCGATTTCTTACCAGTCGTTTGTGTCATAGTGGATCCCATAGACGTAGCACAGCTAAAGCAGCATAGTGCCACAGGACAAAACGCAATCGGGTAATTCGCCAAACTACTGGAAGGACCAGGTGAAACGCGTGTTCTGATCAGTACTGTATAAGTGTCCCTGCTATTTTGCTAAGGGCTTGAGTAATCAGAATCCAACTACGTATCGTGCCGTATGCTCAATAGAGCGTGGCCCTTTACCTACCAATGGTTTTGCAAACCACCTAAACCTTATATTTTACTTCAGTTGTGAACTAGGCGCAGCATTAAGCAGAACACTACGCTTGAAAAGTTCTTGATATCGTCGGCGCGAAGCCTCATCTGGCAGCCCGCTACTTGCCAACGCATCCAATTCAGTCTTCACCAATACCTGCTCTACTCTACGCAACGTATCTTGCAACTCTTCCTTCGGACTTGGCAGTTCTTCCTCTGCCAGCAAATCTGTCGTTAGCGCTATCAACAACTCACCAAGCTCAGTATCGGGATCTACCGCTTCCAACAATGCACCTGAATGCTTAGCATCACACACATTAATGAGCGCAATTAGCTCTTGTACAAGTATTAGATTGGGACTTTGTACGATAATTTCAAGTTGCTGGTCCGCCAAGCGGCTAACCAGCTCAGGGTGAGCAGCCAACAAACGCAACAAACGTTTCGCTAATGGCATCACCGTACGTGACCTGACCTCATTACCGCCAAAACCACCGGCACTGCTAGGTGCTCTGCCTCGTTGACGTCGGCGAGGCTTGCTCTGCCCTGATGATGGCATATCATCATAGGACATACCACCAAAATCAGCATACGGCACATCGCCATCATCAAACGGAATATAGTCATCAGGCGGACCATACTCCGCAGGTGGTGCATTACCGTAATCTGGTGTAGATGCTTGACTCGCAGTCGCAGCAGCCACACCTGTCACCGCACTTAAACGTTGCTGTAGCTCTTCCGGCGTTAGCTGCACCAGCTTAGCAAATTCATTTTGAATTTGTACTGACAGCGTAATGTCAGGCAAGCTTTTCAATAACGGCAATGCCTCGTGCACACATGCTGCCCTACCCTCTGCCTCATTTAAGGCATGGCGCTCAGACAGTTCGTCCAGCATAAAGGTAGACAGCGCACTAGCTTGACTTGCTTGCTCTCGGAATGCATCTGCGCCGCTTTCACGCACAAAGGAGTCAGGATCATGACCCTGCTCCAAGAACATGAAACGCATCGCCACGTCATCTCGTACCAATGGCAAACATGTCACCAGTGCACGCCATGCCGCTTTACGCCCTGCCTGATCGCCATCAAAGCAGAACACAATACGATCGCTACTACGAATCAGTTTTTTGATGTGGTGCTCGCTGGTAGCCGTACCCAGAGTCGCTACAGCATTTGCCAAACCATGCTGTGCCAAAGCCACCACATCCATGTAGCCTTCAACCACCACCACAAAGCCTTCATCTCTGATGCCTTTGCGACCTTCCCATAGTCCATAGAGCTCGTGCCCTTTGGAGAACAAGGAGGTTTCTGGTGAGTTGAGATATTTAGGCTCCCCTTTTTCAATCAGCCGCCCGCCAAAACCAATAATATGGCCGCGACTATTTCGAATGGGGAACATCACCCGTTGTCTGAATCGGTCATAGCGGCGACCATCTTCGCCTTCTATTACCAAGCCTGACTCAATCAATAACGGATCTTCGTAATTGGGGTAGACGCTGCTTAATCCACGACGCTCTGTGCCACTCCAACCCAAACCGAAGGTTTTGGCAATTTCGCCGGTTAAGCCACGTTTTTTAAGATACTGCTTAGCCGCTTCACTGCGTTTCAGTTCTCGCAGGTAATGCTCCTGCGCCGCATCCAAAATTTGCTGATGACGGGAAACTTCAACCTTACGACGCTGATCTGCTGCACGCTGCTGTGGGCTTCGGGGTGCTTCAGGCACCACCATACCTACCTCATTGGCAAGACTGCGTACGGCCTCAGGAAAACTAGCTCCGGTATGCTGCATCAAAAAAGTGACGGCAGAACCATGAGCGCCACAACCAAAGCAGTGATAAAACTGTTTAGTTGGACTGACAGTGAAGGAGGGGGATTTTTCGTTGTGAAAAGGGCAGAGTCCAAGCAAGTTGGCTCCACCCTTTCTTAACTGCACATAGCGCCCTACAACATCGGCAATATCGATGCGTACGAGCAGTTCCTGAATAAAAGATTCAGGAATCAATATAGGCGTGGAGGCAGTTGCTGGCTACGGATGCGCTTGTAGTGGCGCTTTACTGCGGCGGCGTGTTTACGCTTGCGCTCAGCAGTTGGTTTCTCGTAGAACTCGCGTGAGCGCAGTTCGGTCAGCAGACCTGTTTTTTCAATAGTGCGCTTAAAACGGCGCATTGCGACCTCGAAAGGCTCGTTCTCTTTTAGGCGAACAATAGACATGTAGTTCTAAATTCAGTTAGTAAATCAATCAAAAGCACTTTCTGCCTGAACAAAAAGGCCACTAGGGCAAAAACATACGTTGCAGTCGCACTACATTATGATCCAGACCACAACATATGACACGTATCAGCGACGTCAGATGCAAATAAAACCACTTACATCCAAGCTACCATGCTTTGCCCAGCCCTTTTGTTTCAGACCGCAAAAGGCATACGGGGTAGCCTTGTAGAATACCACGAAACCCTACGACAATAAAGACATGAGCCGCTTAAAACTCACATATGCCGTAATTCTGCGTGGTATTAGCCTCGGCTATTAGTTACTGCTACGACCTTTACGAATCCAAGGCTCTAGCTGATGAGGACGAATGCTATCGTAATCCTCAAATGGCTGATGAATCCAAGGGTTCGTAGGCAGGTGATCCACGTGGTAATCAGGCTCTACAGTTGAGTGCCCTTTCCACCACAACACACCAGTACGTAATTCATTGATGGCTGGGAATTGCTGACGTAGGTGATCGCGCACTCGCTTGAAGGTCATGCCTGTATCAACCATATCATCCAGCAATAATACATTACCGTCCAGCGTACCACGGGTAATGGTAATGAACTGCGCAATATCCAAAGCCCCTTGTTGGGTACCAGCTGCTTCTCGGTAGCTGCTAGTTGCTAGGATACCTAGAGGTACATCGTAAATACGAGAAATGATATCGCCCACTCGCATACCACCACGAGCCAAGCAGACAATCTTGTCAAACTTCCAGCCGGACTCATGAATGGTTAATGCCAGACGTTCTATCAGACGGTGATACTCATCCCAACTTATCCAAAGATCACTATCGGTGTTTGGGGGCAAACTCATAAAAATTCCTGACTGACAAACAAAGTAGAATCATATCACTGCCTACGCCTGAAAATCATCTACACAGATGCAATCACTGCCCTCATGATGATAAAAACGCACAAGGCGGCTAAAAATAGCCGCCTTGTGCGTTTTTAATACCTAACTAAACTTAGTTAGTGAACGGGTCACGCAGAACAATCGTTTCACGACGATCTGGACCTGTAGACACCATATCGATAGGTACATCGCAAATTTCAGCAATACGCTCTAGGTAACGACGAGCGTTTACTGGCAATTTGTCGTACTCAGTCACACCAACAGTGGACTCAGACCAACCTGGCATTTCTTCCAGCACAGGCTCCGCACCCGCTACCGCATCAGCACCGTATGGCAGCACATCCAGGAATTCACCGTTGTAACGGTAACCCACACCAATTTTCAGTGTTTCCAAACCATCCAACACGTCCAATTTGGTCATGCACAGACCGGTAATACCATTGATCATCACGGAACGTTTCATAGCAGCGCCATCAAACCAACCGCAACGACGGGCACGACCCGTTACGGAACCGAACTCTTTACCAACGGTAGCCATGCGTGTACCCACCTCATCAAACAGCTCGGTAGGGAATGGACCAGAACCCACACGCGTGGTGTAGCACTTCGCAATACCCAATACGTATTCCAACTGCTGCGGACCAACGCCAGCACCAGCTGATGCTGCGCCTGCCAAGCAGTTGCTGCTAGTAACGAAGGGGTAAGTACCGTGATCAATATCCAGCAACGCACCTTGCGCACCTTCGAACAACAGCTTCTGCCCTTCTTTCTTAGCAACGTACAAGTTGTTGGATACGTCAGCCACCATAGGCTTCAGTGCTTCGCTGTACGTGCGTACTTGCTCCATCACTTGCTCTATAGATACAGCCTCTGCGCCCAAATACTGGGTCAACACAAAGTTGTGGTATTCCAGAATTTCTTTGAGCTTTTCTTCAAACTTAACCAGATCAAACAGATCTTGCACGCGCAATGCACGGCGAGCCACTTTATCTTCGTAAGCAGGCCCAATACCACGGCCGGTAGTGCCAATCTTGGCATCACCTTTGCGGCGTTCACGCGCCTGATCCACAGCGATGTGGTAAGGCAGAATCAACGGGCAGGCTTGCGAGATTTGCAAACGATCACGCACATTCAAACCTGCGGCTTCTAGCTCGGCAATTTCTGCCAGCAAAGCTTCCGGTGACAGCACTACGCCATTGCCAATATAGCAAGTGACGTGGCTATGCATGATCCCAGAGGGAATCAAACGCAATACCGTTTTTTGTCCATTAATCCAAAGCGTGTGACCCGCATTGTGACCACCTTGAAAACGTACAACGCCTTGGGCAGATTCGGCAAGCCAATCAACGATCTTGCCCTTACCTTCATCACCCCACTGCGTGCCGATGACTACAATATTCTTGCTCATGTTACGTACTTAGTAAAATAGGAACGGTTATGCCGCTCAACCACCAAAAACCACGCGAACTTGCATATTTATGCAGAAATCGCCCTTAAGTGCCACTGATCCGCTTCGCAAACCAGCTCTCTGTCAAAGATGAATTCATCTTGAGTCGGAGCTTGATCTGGAAACATCTGTATTACGATCTGTCCTGATTCACGCAATACCGAAATGGCCTCCAGCAATGCCTCATCTAAACCCCATGGGGCACGTATAGCTTGCGTTGCCGTAGCAGGCGTTAACCCACCCGACAGTTTGCGTAAATCCAGACTGAACCCGGTTGCCGGACGCGAACGACCGTAGACTTTACCTACGCCGTCATAACGCCCACCACGTACTAGCGCATCGTGCCAACCCGGTGCATACACAGAAAATACCGCGCCAGTGTGATAACCATAACTACCTGCCATATCGGCCAAGTCCATTGCCAGTGCCTGACCAGGCAGCGCTGCAACCAGCACCTCCAAGCCATTCAAGGCGGCAACAATCTCGGGCAATGCCGGTAATTTTTTACGTGCTGCTGCCAAGGTAGCATCTACCTCACCGTACAAACCGGTTAAGACCAGCAAGTGCTCAATCACAGCAGGATTGCACCCTTCTACCCTGCTACCCAACTCTTGGATACCAGGCATATCTTTGGTGCTTAACAGATCAAAAATTTCAGCGGAATATGGAACCAGCGCCGGATCTTGGTTGATCAGCGTCTGACCAATACCAGGAAAGTTCAAATCCAGTCTAGCGCCCTGCACACCTGCGGCGGCAACACTGGCCAGAGCCAAGCGAATAATTTCAATATCCGCTTCCACCCCAGCACAACCGAACACCTCTGCACCAATTTGCAGCAGTTCACGATCAGCCATCAAGCCGGTAGGACGCGCATGCAATACAGGACCACAATAACACAGACGTGTCACCCCTTCCCTGTTCAGCAAGTGAGCATCCACTCGAGCTACTTGCGGCGTCATATCAGCGCGCACACCCATGGTGCGGCCAGACAACTGGTCCACCAACTTATTGGTTCGCAAGTTTAATTTGGTACCCGAAACGGCCTGTAAGGACTCCAGGTACTCTACTAAGGGGGGCATAACCAGTTCGAACCCGTAGGTGCGATACAGATCAAGCAGCTTTCTACGTAGTTCCTCGATGCGTCGAGCTTCTGCAGGCAGAATATCAGCCAGACTTTCGGGTAACAACCAATTTGACATGTCTAAGACTCGTACGGCGTAGTCAATCAATACACAAACAACAAAAAGGCGACTTGGGGCGTAAGCCCTCCAAGTCGCCTGCGAAATGGTGTAATAACTTACACGTTAGTATAAACGAAACTTGCCTTGCTGTGGCAAGCCCGTCTATACCAATTGTGGTTTAACGGGAATCCTTGCTCTGAGACCAGAAGTTAAAGAATTCCGTATCAGGACTGATAACAAGTACGTCGTTCTCAGAACTGAAGGCGTTACGGTAAGCTTCCAAGCTACGGTAGAAACGGTAGAACTCAGGATTTTTGCCATATGCCGATGCATACACACCAGCAGCTTCCGCATCACCATCACCGCGTATAGCCTGAGACTTCGCATAAGCCTCTGCCAACATTTCTTCACGGGTACGATCTGCTTGCGCACGAATACGTTCGCTTTCTGCCATACCGGTTGCACGCAAACGGTTAGCCTCTTGCTTACGCTCAGCTTCCATACGTCGGTACACAGACTCAGAAATCTCTGGCACGAAGCCAATACGTGTCAAACGTACGTCAATGACTTCCACACCAAATGGACGAGCACGTGCAGCCACAGCGTTTAACACTTCACGCATGATTTCATCACGCTCTGAAGCCACCACGTCTTTTACTGTACGTACGTTAACTGCCGCGTTCAGCGCGTCGCGAATCTGCGCTTGCAAACGCTCTACCGCACCACGGTCCGACGCGCCAAATGTTACGTAGTACTGACGTGGGTCAGAAATACGCCATTTCACGTAGTAATCAATCAGCAGGTTTTTCTTTTCTGCTGTCTGAATACGCTCAGGCTCTTTGTTTTCAATAGTCTGCAAACGCTTATCCAAGAACACTACATTCTGGAATGGCGGCGGCAGTTTGAAATACAAACCTGGTTTGGAAATAGACTCTTTCACTTCCCCCAGCGCAAACACCAACGCCAAATCACGTTCGCGTACGATAAAAACGGAGGATAGCAATACCGCCAGGGCGATGGCCAAGGCGATCAATGCTGGAAACAAACGGTGCATTGTGATCTCCTAGCGGGAATAAGGCGAGTAAAGGTTATTAGGCAAGCTATTAGCACCTTGCGAAGCCGCTGCAGCAGGACGCGCTGCTTCTACGGGCTTGCTGGTTGTAGTGGCTGCCGACGCTGCCGCAGATACTGCCGCATCACTACCATTACCACTCGCGCCAGTAGCGCTTGCTTTAGCTGCTTGGCTAGCGATCTTATCCAGCGGCAAATACAGCATATTGCTGCCAGCAGGTAAGTCCACCATAACCTTCGCTGTTTGCTCCAGAATTTCCTGCATCGTTGTCAGGTAGAGTCGATCACGCATCACACCAGGTGCTTTAACGTACTCTTTCTCTACGCTGGTAAAGCGTGCGGAATCACCCTGCGCATCACCAATAACACGTGCTTTATACCCTTCTGCTTCTTCCATCATTCTGGACACTTGACCACGTGCCTCAGGAAGAATCTTGTTGGCGTACGCATTACCTTCGTTAATCAGACGTTCACGGTCTTGACCTGCCTTCACAGCATCGTCAAATGCGGCTTGAACTTGCTCTGGAGGCTGCACGTTCTGGATCGCCACAGTACTGATCTCTATACCGGTTTTGTACAGTTCAAGAATACTTTGTGCCAACTTCTGCACATCTTGCGCTACTACAGTACGACCCGAGTACAAGATGGAATCCATAGGTGTACGACCCACGACTTCACGCATAGCAGTTTCTGCTGCTTGGCGCACGGAATCATCAGGCGCAACAGTATTAAACAAGTAATCAGGCGCACCACCGGGTTGCAGTCTGTACTGCACCACGAACTGCACATCCACGATACTTTCGTCCTGCGTCAGCATCAGCGACTCAGGCAGAACTTTATTGCGGGAGTTGCCACGGTAGCCCAATTCTATAGTACGCAATTGCGCTACGTTGACGTCTTGGTGTTCTTCAATGGGGCTAGGCCAGCGCCATTGCAAACCAGGACCCAAGGTTTTGGTGTACTGACCGAAACGAGTAACCACAGCAACCTGCCCCTCTTCCACGATCATGAAACCGCTAGCCAGCCAGAAGCCGACTGCTGCAATCCCTAGACCCAGGAAAATTTTTGGCGAGCCTTTAGGCATACGAGGCGCATTACCACCCGAACCGCCACTAGGAGGCTGATTGCCGCCACGCTGCTTACGACCAAAAACCGAACCCAAGCGGTTATTAAAATCGCGCCATACTTCGTCTAGATCTGGCGGACCTTCTTGGCCGGACTCAGGACGACGAGGAGGTTGATCACCTTTTTTCTCGCCGTTACGTCCCCAACCGGGATCATTCAAGTTGTAAATTCTGGACATTAAACGCATTACTTTCTGAAAGTTGACCTGATTCGGCAATCGCTTCGCGTAAGTAGTCTAGCCCAACCCGCTCAAGGGCGCTGACAAAGACACGCAAAATCTTACCATGTTCATCGCGCTCGATCCTAGGTTCGAAACCTGCTTGATCGATCTTGTTATAGACCAGCACACGAGGTATCTGTGCCGCCCCAATATCTTCCAGTACTTTATGTACTTCGTGTATTTGTTCATCGCGTTGAGGACTGGATGCATCCACAACGTGTAAGAGCAAATCGGCATGCACCGTTTCTTCGAGCGTAGCACGGAACGCAGCAATCAATGCTGGAGGCAAATCACGAATAAAACCAACCGTGTCTGACACCACCACCTGACCAGTTCCTTCAATCCAAATTTTTCGGGTTGTAGGATCTAGCGTGGCAAAAAGCTGATCGGCTGCATACGCATTAGCGCGCGTCAATGCATTGAAAAGTGTAGATTTACCGGCGTTGGTGTAGCCAACCAGCGCAACGGTCAGGGTATTGCTACGCAATCTAGCACGACGTTGAGTGGCACGTTGACGCTGTACCTTTTCTAAACGCTCACGCAATTTGCGTACTTTGTCACCAATCATTCGGCGATCCAGCTCAAGCTGTGATTCACCGGGCCCGCGTATACCTATACCCCCTTGCTGACGCTCCAAGTGCGTCCACAGACGGGTTAGGCGTGTAGATAAGTGCTGCAACTGCGCCAGCTCTACCTGCAATTTACCTTCGTGGCTTTGAGCTCGTAAGGCAAAAATATCCAGAATCAATGCCACACGGTCTACCACGCGGCGGTTGAACTGGCGTTCCAAGTTACGCTGTTGCGCAGGACTTAACGGATGGTCGAACAAAATCAGTTCAACCCCATGCGCATCGGCTAGCTGTACTGCTTCCTGAACTTTGCCGGAACCTATGAAATAGGCGGCATCAGGCTTGCTGCGTTTAGCTACTACCACATCGGCGATAACCGCCCCTGCACCAGTAGCCAGCATGACAAACTCATCGGCATGAGCTTGATAATCTGGTTCGCCCATGTCCACACTGATAATCAGCGTATTCATCGGCTACCCCTAAAATAAATACCCGCCCATCGATAGCGATAAGCGGGTATTGGGAAGATGGCACTACACTTATTCAGCGTCGTCATCCGCTTTCAGAGATACGGGACGAGCAGGAACTACAGTGGAGATTGCATGTTTGTAAACCATCTGAGTCACAGTATTGCGAAGCAATACTACGTACTGGTCAAACGATTCAATTTGCCCCTGCAATTTAATGCCGTTTACCAGATAGATGGATACAGGAATATGTTCCTTACGCAGGGCGTTTAAAAATGGGTCTTGTAATATTTGCCCTTTATTGCTCATTGGCTAAACTCCAATTGTGTTGTTATTCGGTTGAATCTTGTAAACCTATACTTTACAGGGTTTCACCCTGTTGCGCACCCTACAAACCATAGCATATTAACAAATGCTTACTCTACGTGGCTCTACAGTATAGATGTTAGCTCTTGAGTCAGACGCTTGCACTGCACCAAAGTTCCCACTGTAATCCTTAAAAACTGCTGAATGCGATCTTGTGAGAAATGTCGTACCAAAATACCGCGTCTTTTTAACTCTTGTTGCAAATGCGCTGCATCGTGCTCGGGATGTGTCGCAAACACGAAGTTAGCAGCAGACGGCAATACAGTAAAACCTAGAGCCTGCAAATCTTTTGTTAACTCATCACGCGCATCCATCACAGCCTTGCGCACGTCATTAAAGTACGCTTGGTCATCAATAGCCGCTTGCGCACCAGCCAAAGCAAGACTATCCAATGGGTACGAGTTAAAGCTATCTTTAATGCGCTCTAAGCCCGCTACGATTTCCGTGCTAGCCAAGGCAAACCCCACACGCAAACCCGCTAATGCATAGGCTTTGGATAAGGTCTGCACCACCACCACATTGGGGTACTGTTTAATCAGGCCAGACGCGCTTTGCCCGCCAAAATCCACATAGGCCTCATCTACCACCACCACCGTATCGGGATTGGCTTTGACAATGCGTTCTATGTCGCCCAACCCTAACGCCAAGCTAGTAGGCGCATTGGGGTTCGCAAAAATAATAGCGGCTGGCGCCACATCACGTGGTTTTGTGTAGTCTTCCACGCGAATAGAGAAATCATCTGCCAGAGGCACGATCTCAAACGGCACTTGATAGTAACGACAGTACGTACGGTAGAAACTGTAGCTGATGTCAGGTAACAGCAACGGACGGCCGCCGCGCAGGAATAAACCACTGAAAATATGCGCCAGAACTTCGTCTGAACCATTACCAACAAACACATTGCCCATATCCAGATGATGTAGGCGCGCAATGCTTTGACGCAAGCCTTTAGCATCGTAACTAGGATACAAACGCAGACTATCATTAGCAGCCTGATTAATGGCAGCAATCGCTTTAGGCGACGGCCCATAAGGATGCTCGTTGGTATTCAGCTTGATCAGATTTTTGATGGCAAGCTGCTCGCCTGGCACATAAGGCTGCAAGCTATTAACGTGGTCACTCCAAAAACGGCTCACTTTTTATCCTGCACATAAGGGTTGTGTGATGACTTCAGGTCAATACGCAATGGCGTACCCTGTAAGTCAAAAGCTTCACGAAAACGTCCCTCAAGGTAGCGTCGGTAAGAGTCCGATACGCCTTCCAAACCGCTACCATGAATAACGATCAACGGAGGATTCTGCCCCCCTTGGTGAGCATAGCGCAGTTTGGGGCGGAAAATACCTTTACGTGGCGGTTGTTGCTGTTCTACCGCTGCATGCAAGACTCGTGTCAGTTTTGGTGTAGACAAACGTCGGAACGCTGCACCATGCGCCTCACGCACAGACTTCATAATTGGACGAATACCCTGCCCTTTCAATGCCGACATCGTATGCATCTTAGCGAAGTTCAGGAAGTGCAATTTACGCTCAAACTCACGTTGCACCCACTCACGCTTGTAGCTGTCTAGATCGTCCCATTTGTTGATCCCGATCACCAGCGCTCTGCCAGTTTCTTGAATAAAACCGGCGATACTAGCATCTTGATCCGAGATGTCAGTTTGCGCATCCAGCATCAACAGTACAACGTTACATGCCTCAATCGCTTGCAAGGTTTTAATCACCGAGAACTTCTCGATGGTTTCAAACACTTTACCCTTGCGTCGCAAACCCGCTGTATCAATCAAGGTATAAGGTACGCCACCGTGCTCGAATTCGATTTCGATAGCATCGCGCGTAGTACCTGGCATGTCGAACGCAATCACACGCTCTTCGCCCATCAAACTGTTGATGAACGTCGACTTACCTACGTTTGGTCTACCCACAATCGCCAGCTTGATACGATGCTTAATTTCTGTTTCAGGCGCATCAGGATCGAACTCTTCTTCGACCTCTGGTTCCAACTCGGGCTCAGGCACTTCCAGCAAGGCTGTTTCGATAAGGTCCATAACCCCATCACCATGCGACGCAGAAATCATTCGCGCCTCACCCAGACCCAGCTCAAAGAAGTCTGCCACAGCAGCACTATGGCGCATGCCTTCGGCCTTGTTCACCGCCAAAATAACGGGTCTACCAGAGCGACGCAGCAAATTGGCAATATCGTAATCCAGTCGATTAATACCCTCGCGAGCATCAACCAAGAAAATCACCACATCGGACTCAATAATGGCCTGATGTGTTTGACGTGCCATTTCACGCACCACACCCTCTTTGGCCACAGGCTCAAAACCACCTGTATCCACCACCAAATAAGGACGTGATCCCATTCTGCCCTCGCCATAATGGCGATCGCGCGTCAGCCCTGGGAAATCCGCCACCAACGCCTGGCGGGAACGCGTAAGACGATTAAACAACGTTGACTTACCAACGTTGGCTCGCCCCACCAGCGTCACTACAGGCTTGAAAGCAATCTTGCTCAATTGACACCAACCAATAATAAATTACCGTTGCCGGTTTGCACGACCACACCACGATCGGTACCCACCAACGGAGAAGTAATTGCACCACCACCGACGCTTACACGTCCTAGGAAGCGCCCATCAGAACGGGACAGCAAATGCACGTAGCCTTCAGAATCCCCCACCACCACTGCCTCAGGCACCACTGCTGGCGCGGACAAGCGACGATTACGTAAACCTTCTTGGCTCCAAATTGCCGTACCATCTGCCATGCTGAACCCACTCAGCACATCATGTCTATTTGCGGCATAAACGAATCTATCGTCTGCCCCTATCCCTACGCTAGTAGAAAAATCACGTGACCATACCGGCACACCGCCTTTGGACACATCGAAGCACACAATACGGCCTTGGTAGGCAGCTGCGCACAACAATGGGCCACGAATCAACGGCAAACCAACGACGTCAATAATACGCTCTAGGTCAGTTGCGCCTTTGGATACGGCTACAGTACCTTCCCACTGCACGGCCCCTGTACCCAAATCAACCGCCATCACTCGACCATTAGGCATACCCGCAATCAGCATGCCATCTACGATGTCCATCTGGATGCTAGTTTTCAACGCCAAAGCAGGTCCTGGGCGCTGAACGCTCCACAACAGCTCACCGTTTCTCGCATCAAACGCTTGTAAACGGTAATCACTGCTGCGCACCACAACTACGCCGTAACCTACTGCTGGTGGCACGTTTACTTCGCTAGCAGCTTGAGCACGCCATTGTTCTTGCCCCTGATCATCCAGAGCAATCACAGTACCATCGTTTGCCGCTACCACTACCAAACGACCATCAGCACCTACACCAGCACTTAAACGCTTATCTACGTTAGTACTCCAAACTGGCCTGCCGGTAGCCACATCAACTTTAGTAACTGCACCGGATGGGGTTGCTGCATAGACGTTCGGGCCCAATACCATTGGCGCAAAGCCATAGCCACCGCCACTGCCCACAGAAGTAGACCAACGCACATTGGCCTGCACTTCAGGTTGAAAATCTGTTAACGGCACTGGATCAAAGCGTGGGTTGCTACTAGAGCACGCTGTTAACACGCCTAGGCCTAGCACCACTGCCATGGCAACTACTGAACGTTTAAACACATGTTTAGCCATTATTGTTGCTCCCCGACCGCGTCAATTTTCAGTTGTACCAACTGCTCAACCGCTTCGCCTTTCAGCAAGCCCAACGCCACTTGCCATGCAGCACGCGCTTCAGCCACTTTATCTTGTGCAAACAATATGTCGCCTTTACGGTCGGCATACAAACCAGCAAAACCAGCAGGCGGATTCTCCAACTGCGCCAAGGCCGCATCGAAATCCTTTTGCTCCAACAACAAACCTGCCAAGCGCAGTCTAGCCACAGCTTTCATTGCAGGATCGGAACCTTGTTGAACCAACCACTCTAGTTGCTCACGTGCGCCATCAGCATTGCCACGCTCTTGCAGCGCCCATGCCGCTACCAACGCACCACGACTGGCATAACCCGATTTAGGGAAGTCCGAACGCAATGTCGCACTCGCCGCAACCAGACGTGCATCAGCCTCTTCACCCGTCATGGTGCTTGCAGCTTCTAGCGCTTCGTAATACCCCATGGCTTGCGTATTCTGATGAGTCTGATACCACTGCCAGCCACGCCAGCCCAAGATACCAGCCAACACTACGAAGGCAAGAACTACGCACAATGTACCGTAGCGAGTCCACCAGTCTTTAATCGCGTCCAGCTTTTCCTGTTCTTCCAGATCGTAAGCCATGTCGTGTTTATACCTTCGTTGTTAAAACCGTTGCCAATTGATCGAATGCCACGCTTTGTTGCTGCGCTTCTTCATCTTCTAAACGCAACCACTTCACACTTGCCGTGCGAGTCGTTAATTCGTTTTCACCCAGAATAACAGCCACATAAGCGCCGCTTGCATCAGCACGCTTGAACTGCGATTTGAAACCAGAAGAACCAGCATGCACAATCACACGCAAGCCCACATCGCGCAACTGCTCTGCTAATAAGCTAGCTTGACGTTGTGCTGCATCGCCTTGGTGCACCATGTACACATCACATTCGCTTTGTTCAGTTTGGTTAGCCTCTTGCTCACACAGATCAAGCAAACGCTCCATACCAATAGCAAAACCCACTGCTGGCGCAGGCTTACCACCCAGCAGAGGAATCAAGCCGTCGTATCTACCACCACCACACACAGTGCCTTGAGCACCTAAGCGATCAGTAATCCACTCGAATACGGTCAGATTGTAGTAATCCAGGCCACGTACCAAACGAGGGTTTAGTGTGTAGGCAATACCTGCATCATCTAAGCGCTGACATACACCTTGGTAATGAGCCAACGACTCTTCACCCAAGTAATCAAATAACTTAGGCGCATTGTTGGCCATTTCCTGCATCGCTGGATTTTTAGTATCCAGCACACGCAAAGGATTGCTGTACATGCGTCGTTGCGCTTCTTCATCCAGAATAGATTTGTGCTCTTCCAGATAGCTAATCAACGCCTCACGGTGGGCGGCACGCTCTTCGGCCTGACCCAAGGAATTGATTTCCAAACGGATGTCTTTCAGCCCCAGAATCTTCCACAAACGATTCAGCATGATGATCAGCTCGGCATCCACATCAGGACCCGGCAAACCTAAGGCTTCTACGTCAATTTGATGGAACTGACGGTAACGACCACGCTGAGGGCGCTCGTGTCTAAACACTGGGCCCATCGCATACACGCGATGCGGACGGTCGTACAACAAATTATGTTCAATACTGGCGCGCACCATCCCCGCCGTAAACTCAGGGCGCATGGTGAGCAAATCGCCATTTAACGAGTCGGTAAAGGAATACATTTCCTTTTCTACGATATCGGTTACTTCGCCAATACCACGACTAAACAGCTGCGTATGCTCCAGCACTGGAGTACGCATATTGCGGTAGCCATAACTGGCCAACCATTGGCGTACGGTTTCTTCTAGCTGTTCCCATTGCCAACTGGTATCGGGAAGAATGTCTTTCATACCTGTTAAGGCACGAAGCTTTTGAAACGACTGCGTCATAACTCTACTTTTTTGTATTGAACCCGCACAGTATTATTGCTGCGCTTGTTTATTACCATAGCGACGCTGAACGTAGTCCAGCACAATGCCTTGGAACTCTTTGGCAATAGTGTCGCCCTTCAATGTCACTACTCGTTCACCATCCAGATACACAGGCGCTGAAGGAACTTCCCCCGTACCTGGCAAGCTAATGCCTATATCAGCATGGCGACTTTCACCTGGCCCGTTGACCACGCACCCCATAACCGCCACATTCATGCTTTCTACGCCAGGGTACTGCTGGCGCCAAACTGGCATCTGCTCACGCAGGAAGCGCTGAATGTCATCGGCCAACTCCTGGAATACCGTACTACTTGTACGGCCACAGCCAGGACAGGCCACTACCATAGGAGCAAAGGCTCGCAGCCCCATGGTTTGTAAAATTTCTTGTGCTACTACCACTTCACGACTACGGTCGCCACCCGGCTCGGGCGTCAACGAAATACGTATGGTATCGCCTATGCCTTGCTGTAACAATACCGATAGCGCAGCTGTAGAAGCCACGATACCTTTGCTACCCATACCCGCTTCGGTCAGCCCCAAATGCAGCGGGTAATCACAGCGCTGAGACAAGTCTTTGTAGACTGTAATCAAATCTTGTACGTGACTCACTTTGCAGGACAACACGATTGCATTGGGTGACAGACCTAACTCTTCTGCTCTACGCGCATTACTGATTGCTGAAATCACCAACGCATCACGCATCACAGCTTGTGCTTCCCATGGTGTAGATTGACGATTGTTATCGTCCATCATTCTTGCCATGAGGTCGTGGTCTAGACTGCCCCAATTCACACCGATACGCACAGGTTTTTCGTAACGGCACGCAACTTCGATCATGCGCGCAAAGTTATCGTCCCTACGCTTACCCCCGCCCATATTTCCTGGGTTAATGCGGTACTTAGAGAGCGCTTGCGCACACTCTGGGTAATCAGTAAGCAGCTTATGACCATTAAAGTGAAAGTCACCCACTAGCGGTACATTCATCCCCATACGGTCTAGTTGCTCACGGATAGCGGGCACCTCACGAGCTGCTTCTGGGGAGTTCACGGTAATACGCACCATCTCAGAACCAGCCAACGCCAGCTCTTTGACCTGTATGGCGGTTTCAATCGCACGGGCAGTATCCGTATTGGTCATGGACTGCACCACAACTGGCGCTCCACCACCAATCACCACCTGCTTATCGTTCCACGTAACAGGTACTGCACGAGTTTGACGTCTACTCTGTGCACCTACAGCCAATGGGGCTTGATGAGCAAAAGGGGTAACGGCAGAGGTCATTTTTTCAGTTCTTTCAACCAGTCAAAAAACAGCCAGGAATCAGGAATCCAACCCCGGTCCAACGCATAAAAAGCAGCCACAAAGAGCAACAAAGCAATAATCAGGCCCCAGCCCCATGCTCGTTGACGTGGTTCTTCGGCATACAAAGGTGTATCTGCCCCAGCCCATGAACCTTTGATCTTGCGAGGTACTGGAGGTCTAGGAGCTGTGCCCGCCTGCTTATCTAACACGGCCAGCACGGCATGTTCATCTACTTTTAAGTAGCGAGCGTAATTGCGCACCATACCGCGCAAGGCCGCAGCCTTAGGTAACTGATCGAACTGCGCTTGCTCCAACAAACACAACTGTGCTTCGGAATACTTCAGTCGTCGCGACACATCACTCACAGACAACCCACGCTGCTCACGCAATTGCTGCAACATAACACCCACATCTGTAATCTCAGGTGCGGCCGGCGCAGCGGCTTCGGCATTCAACGACGAATCGTACGTCATCAGACTCATTAAGGCTCCTGCTTGAGTAAGATCTGCGCGCGCTGCGGCATACGCTGGTCAATGCGCGTGCGATCTCGAATATCACCGGCCAACTGGCCACAGGCAGCATCAATATCATCGCCACGGGTCTTACGCACAGTCGTTACTACCCCCCCTTCCATCAAGCGCTGTGCAAATTCACGCACACGCGCATGTGAGGAGCGCTTTAACCCGGACTGTGGGAAAGGATTAAATGGAATCAAATTGAACTTGCACTTTACTTCGCGAGAGATAGCCAACAACTGATCGGCATGCTCATCCAGATCATTAATCCCATCTAACATGATGTACTCAAACGTGATGAAATCACGTGGAGCACGCTCAAGGTAGCGATTACATGCTGCCAACAATTCTTTAAGCGGATATTTCTTGTTTAGCGGTACCAAGCGGTCCCGCAGTGCGTCGTTGGGCGCGTGCAAAGACACCGCCAAGGCCACTGGACACTCTTGTGCCAGTTTATCCATGAACGGCACTACGCCCGATGTGGACACCGTGACACGGCGACGTGATAAGCCATAGGCGTTATCGTCCAGCATCAACTGCAACGCTATCAGCACTTGGCTGTAATTCAGCAAAGGCTCGCCCATACCCATCATCACAACGTTGCTGATGACGCGATCCGGTGGCGTAGCACCACCTTCGATACGAGCATTTTCTAAATCTTGCATCACAGCACGTCTAGCGTGCCATAACTGCCCGATAATTTCCGCAGCGGTAAGGTTGCGGTTAAAACCCTGATATCCCGTGGAGCAAAACGGACACGCCACCGTACAACCAGCCTGACTGGAAATACACAAGGTACCGCGATCGTCTTCGGGAATAAACACCGTTTCCACGGAGTTATTTTGCCCCACATCAAATAGCCACTTACGTGTGCCATCCGCAGAGCGTTGCTCATGCACGACCTCAGAGGCCTGAATGATGCAATGCTCTGCCAACTGCTGACGAAAGTCCCGTGCCAGGTCCGTCATCTGTTCGAAGTCACACACGCCACGCTGGTGTATCCAGCGCTGTAACTGCCGTGCACGGAAAGGTTTCCCTCCCCATTGAGCCACGAGGTTGCTTAGCTGCTCGGGCGAGTGCCCCAGCAGATTAATAGGTGTAACGACTTCAGACATAGGACCCGACACGATTCTTTCAATACTCAGCAATTAACGGCTGAAAACCTGGCTAGCTGGGAAGAAATAAGCAATTTCAACAGCAGCTGTTTCAGGGGCATCAGAGCCGTGAACAGCGTTAGCATCGATGCTTTCTGCGAAATCAGCACGGATTGTGCCAGCAGCAGCTTCTTTAGGGTTAGTAGCACCCATCAATTCACGGTTTTTCAGGATTGCGCCTTCGCCTTCCAGCACTTGTACGAATACAGGGCCAGAGATCATGAACTCAACCAAGTCGTTGAAGAAAGGACGTGCTTTGTGAACAGCGTAGAAACCTTCAGCTTCAGCGCGGGACAAGTGAGCCATGCGAGCGGCTACAACTTTCAGACCTGCGTTTTCAAAGCGAGATACGATTTGACCTACTACGTTTTTAGCAACGGCGTCAGGTTTGATGATAGACAGAGTGCGTTCAATAGCCATGTAAAATTCCAAATAATCAAAAATCCAGCCATTTCCCTAGAGAAAGGAAAACAGCCATTTAAATCAAAGCGTTGTTTTTTTCAATAAAAACAATCACTTTTAATGCTTTTACGGCAACCAGACATTTTAGCATGCCCACGAAGCAGCGCAGCATCATAAAATAACTGCTTCAGCATCCGATTCTTAGGCACTTGTCTGCGTTACATTCATACAACGACAAGCCGCAAAATTTTCGTATAGACAATGACAAACGCATCTACAACTAGCAATACCGATCAATTAGCCAAAAGTTTTGAGCCCAGCGACATCGAATCTCGCTGGTACGCCCGTTGGGAAAAAAGTGGTTTTTTCTCCGGTGGTCAGCACGTAGCCCCTGCAGTCGGGCACCAAAGCGAAGCCTTTGTCATCCAGTCTCCCCCACCTAACGTCACTGGTACGCTACACATGGGGCACGCGTTCAACCAAACCATCATGGATGGATTGACTCGCTACCACCGCATGCGCGGCGATGACACCGCTTTCATTCCAGGCACCGACCACGCAGGTATCGCCACACAAATTGTGGTGGAACGCCAACTGGACGCCCAAAAAATCTCCAGACATGACCTAGGCCGCGAAAATTTCGTAGAAAAAGTCTGGGAGTGGAAAGAAAAATCCGGTAATGCCATTACCCAACAGTTCCGTCGTTTAGGTGCATCATGCGACTGGGGCCGTGAATATTTCACCATGGACTCCAACATGTCCCGTGGTGTGGCCGAAGTATTTGTTCGTTTGTACGAACAAGGCCTGATCTATCGTGGCAAACGTTTGGTGAACTGGGACCCCGTGCTAGGCACCGCCGTATCCGACCTAGAAGTAGTGAGTGAGGAAGAAGATGGCCACATGTGGGAAATTCGTTACCCACTGAGCACACCCTCTGGCGACCTGACTCACTTAGTGGTTGCCACTACCCGCCCAGAAACCATGCTGGGCGACGTAGCAGTGATGGTTCACCCCGAAGACGAACGCTACAAACACCTGATTGGTCAAACCGTCACACTGCCGTTGGTGGGTAGAGAAATCCCCATCATCGCTGATGACTACGTAGACATGGAATTCGGCACAGGCGTTGTGAAAGTCACGCCTGCACATGACTTCAACGACTACGCCGTAGGCCAACGCCACGGCTTGGACATGATCAGCATCCTGACGCTGGATGCCAAAGTTAACGAAAACGCACCCGAAGCTTACCAAGGCTTGGACCGTTTCGCTGCACGCGAAAAAGTTGTGTACGACTTGGACAGCATGGGTTTGCTGCAACAAGTTAAACCTCACAAACTAATGGTGCCACGCGGCGACCGTACCAACACCGTGATTGAACCCATGCTGACAGACCAATGGTTTGTTGCCATGAGCAAAGCCGCACCTGCCGACAGCCTGCATCCTGGTAAAAGCATTACCGATGTTGCGCTGGAAGTCGTTGCTGACGGCCGCATTAAGTTCTACCCAGAAAACTGGACTACCACCTACAACCAGTGGCTGAACAACATCCAAGACTGGTGTATTTCTCGCCAATTGTGGTGGGGTCACCAGATTCCCGCATGGTACAGCGAAGACGGCCAAATCGTCGTTGCCCGTAGCGAAGAAGAAGCCAAAGCCAAAGCTGAAGCTGCCGGCATCCAAGGCCCTCTGCGCCGTGATGAAGACGTACTGGATACCTGGTTCTCCTCTGCATTGGTACCGTTCACCGATCTGGGCTGGCCAGAACAAACACCTGATTTGGCAAAATACCTGCCATCCAGCGTACTGGTAACAGGCTTTGATATTATTTTCTTCTGGGTTGCGCGTATGGTCATGATGACCATGCACATGACCGGTCAAGTACCTTTCCACTCGGTATACGTACACGGCTTGGTATGTGACATGGAAGGCAAGAAGATGAGTAAGTCCAAGGGCAATACTATTGACCCCGTAGACATCATCGACGGTATTGACCTAGAAAGCCTGATTGGCAAACGCACTACAGGCTTGATGAACCCACGCCAAGCCCAAAGCATAGAGAAACGTACCCGCAAAGACTACCCAGACGGCTTCCCCGCCTACGGTACTGATGCGCTGCGTTTCACGATGGCCGCTTACGCCACACTGGGCCGTAACATCAACTTTGACCTGAAACGCTGTGAAGGCTACCGCAACTTCTGCAACAAGCTGTGGAACGCCACACGCTTTGTGCTGATGAACACCGAAGGCCACAGCCTGAACGGCGCCGAAGTTGCCGAGTTTTCCACTGCAGATCGTTGGATCAGCAGCCTGCTTCAACGCCTGCACAGTAATGTAGAACGCGGCTTTAGCGAATACCGTTTCGATAACGTTGCCAACTCTCTGTACCACTTTGTTTGGGATGAGTACTGCGACTGGTACTTGGAACTGGCTAAAGTACAAATTCAGCAAGGTACCCCAGCACAACAACTGGGCACACGCCGCACGCTGATTCACGTGCTAGAGTCCGTACTGCGCCTGATTCACCCCATCATGCCATTCATCACAGAAGAACTGTGGCAGAAAGTAGCTGAGGTGGCTGGTGTACGCCAAGCCGGTGACGACAGCACCATCGCGCTGCAACCCTACCCTGTGGCTGACCAGAACTTGGTGGATGAAGCTGCTGAACAGGCCATTACCGAACTAAAAGCTCAAGTAGATGCTATCCGTGCCCTGCGCGGTGAAATGAATCTATCACCTGCCGAACGTGTACCGCTATTGGCACAAGGTGACGCAGCAGTGTTAGAGCACAACACCCCATACTTGCAGGCTTTGGCTAAACTGGAAAAAGTGGAAATCCACGCCACATTGCCAGACTTGGGCGCACCTGTTCAGGTAGTAGGCACCACGCAATTGATGCTGCACGTTGAAATTGACGTTGCCGCTGAAACTGCGCGCTTGACCAAAGAGCTAGACCGCTTGAACGGTGAAATCACTAAAGCGCAAAGCAAATTGGGTAATGCCAGCTTTGTAGAGCGTGCACCCGCTGCTGTGGTAGAGCAAGAGCGTGAACGCCTGAACCAGTTCAGCGAAACACAAGCGAAGATCCAAGCTCAGTTGGCGCGTTTGAACGGCTAATCTAGCCCTCTCATTCATACGCTTACTTGGCCACAAAAAACTCCCTTGGTTATTATGACCAAGGGAGTTTTTCTTTACTGCCAACACAAAGAGACTAACCTTCCCATTTAGCGTTCTTATAGATGAGCCCTACCTGAACCAACCCAAAATCATACCGCTTACTTATGGGAGCGATAGATCACCCCATCAAGGCTATCGTCCGCATATGCACTAACATTAGTTAAATGACCATCATATGGCCCAAGCTTCGTAATCTGCAGCCCATTCTTAAAGACTATCTGCAGGCCGTGCTCCACCTCCCAGTCACAGCCACACTCAACCGATACATAGATGGCCTTATCGCCACGATCATCACGCGAAACCATAGGCTCAGATCCAAACCACACCCGCTGCCACAACTCTTCAGCCGTAGCTATAGGCTCATTACCCTCTTCTAGCCAATACTCTTCATAATCTTTGTAGTAGCGAAAAAGCGCCTCATCCGCTTCGCGTAGAACATCAGGGCTTGCCGCAAGGAAATTGGCGATAACCGCATGAAAATCTTCTTTGCGCTCATCTTCATCGTAGCCCTCGAGAACAATCTCGCACTCATCACCACCCAGCACAGCAACCACTACGGGATCACTGAAATACCAGCCAGTATCCTCATCCTTTTCTACCGCACCTAAACCTGGAATATCCATCACCACCATCCATTATTCGTAATCAGCACCCAACAAACCACAACTCTAGCCCTATGCTCACCATTTTCAGCCCAGAGTTAGAAAGAGATTAAGCCGTGAAATAAAGGTGATGAGCACCCACTTTTTTGCTTAAATCAATCAAGGCTGTCACCACAGGAATTAACCCGGCCGGGTCGCACTGCAACTCCTCTGTAGCTGCCCACTCTTTTGCCAATACCGGAATATCTGCAGCATCTTTCGTCGCCAATACTTGAGTAAGACGCATCGGAAGCTCAAACACCTCAGAGTCCTCCACCTCGTCCATAGGTAGGATTTCATGCAGATCGAAATCGAATTCCTCATCTGCTGCGATGGAGAACAAAATACTGATATCCAAGTCGGTAAGGCCACCGAACTCGTATAAATCATTGACCGTCACCTGCTCGCCCTTAGCATGGGCAATAGCATCTTGGCGGGTGGAAATAAACAGGGTATTTGGTAGTGACATGCAGATAAGCTCCGTTGGTTTCAACGCTTCTGTAGTAATGCGTTAGATTCTAACCAAAAACAAGCTAGCGCCAGTATGAAAGTATTTATCAGGCGTAGTGGTGGTTATAAACACTAACCCTCCAAGCCTATTCTCAACGACTATCTGCCATAGCCTAGGCTGCGAAAGTATTTTTTAATTTGTAAACCAAATAAAAAACACTTCCATCCGCCTTCTGCTCGTCGCATGCCACGGCTCTTAGTGTGATTGCTGTTGAAAGAAGTGCTTATTTCTGTAGTAGAAATACGAGGAGAGAGAGCATGAGGAGAGTAGACGTTGCAACTACCGGTTTCCAACAAGAGTGGGAAGTAAACCTATCAGAATCAGCAACACTGGAGGGAGACTGCGGAAAGACTCCCCTGCATAAACTATGAACACAACAAAATAAAAGCCGATGCTCAACCCTCAAACGGAGGCACTACCCCCAGCGTCGCCAAAAACGCCAAATCCTTCTTGGTAAGTGCCCCATTCTTCCACGCTGCAATCAACAAATCCGGACGGTTCTGCAAACTTAAGCGTAAGGACTGCTCTCTGCGCCATTGCTCTATGTGTTTATGATTGCCTGAGAGCAATACATCAGGAACAGCCACACCCTCATAATTTTCAGGGCGCGTGTAATGTGGGCTATCTAACAAGCCATCCAAGGAAGAATGGAAAGAGTCTTGCATTGCCGACTGCTCATCATTAAGCACACCAGGCAGCAGTCGCACCACACTATCCATCATGACAGCTGCCGCCAACTCACCACCAGACAACACGAAGTCACCAAGTGAATATTGATGCGTGACGCATTTATCAATGAAACGCTGATCTATGCCTTCGTAACGGCCACACACAAAGATAGCACCCTGCCCTGCATCAGCGATTTCTTGCGCATGGCGCTGTTGAAACACCTCACCGATGGGGCTAAGTAAGATCACTGGAGCGCATTGTGGCTCGCCCTGTTCTTGCCTTTCAGAGTGCACATCATGTAATGCCGCCTCTAATGGCGCAGCCATCATCACCATACCGGGGCCGCCGCCATAAGGGCGATCATCCACCGTACGGTGTGTATCGTGCGTAAAGTCGCGAGGATTCCATGTATGCAACTGCCACGCCCCTTTTTTATGGGCGCGCCCATTCACACCACTATCTAGTAGTGATGTAAACATTTCTGGGAATATGGTCAGTACATCAAAGCGCATGTTTATCCCTAACGGGTCAGACAGTCAGAGCACCTGCTACCAGCAGGTTTAGAATCCAACTGGCCAGTTGCTATCTAACCGCTTCGCGGCTAAATCAACTGTATGCACACACTCTTTGACAAAAGGTACCAGAATAGTCTGTCGCTTTCCTTTGGCAGAAAGCACAGGTGTAAAGTGTTGGGCCTCATCTACATTGCCCTGCTCGACTTCCAGCACTGCATGAGCACCGTTATCCAGCACTTGCACTACACGGCCCAAAAAGGCAGATTGACCACCCTCATCTTCACCGTATAGCAAGCAATCTATAAGATCTACCCAATAGAATTCTTCTTCGTCGGCAGCGGGAAAATCAGCACGTGACACCCATACCGTATGAGCTTTTAATGGCTCAGATTGATTACGGTCATCGAAGCCTTTAAAAAGCGCGACTACCGTACCGCTATGCCATTTTGCTTGCTGCACCGTAAACGGTATATAGGACGCAGAAACGCCTGCGCCTCCGCCGTGAGCAGGAGAAACAGGCGTTTTCAGCCACCACCGTTTTGCGGTAAGCAAGGTATCGCCATCCACAGCATAAGGTTGGATTTTCACCCAGCCTCGCACGCCATAAGCAGATACTACTCGACCCAGCTCAACTAGATCATCAGGAATAACTGACATTGCGTAGGCTTCAGACGATACCAGCGACAGTTTGATTAAACTGCGCTGCTAACGGTTTTAGCGTATTCTTTAACCAGACGGCTAACGGAAGGCGACAATTGTGCACCGTTTGTTGTCCAGTATTCGATACGATCCAATTGCAGGCGCAGGTTTTCCTGACCTTCACCACCGACGGGGTTGTAGAAGCCCAGACGCTCAATAAAGCGGCCGTCGCGGCGATCGCTACGATTGGCGGCTACTACGGTATAAAACGGACGCTTTTTGGAGCCACCACGGGCCAAGCGAATTACCACCATTGATAATTCCTTTTTCTGTTAGTAAAAGTGTAAAACAAAAGAGTTTATCATCATACGGACCCAAACGATACGTTTGGCCGCAAAAAACAATTATAAACCCAACCAAAAACAACATCCAGCGCTTTGTGATCAGCGCCGCTGTAAATAATGCACCAACGTTTCCCCAACTTCCTCTTGTTTAAGCAAAAGGTTGCCAGTTTGTGTTGCAAATGCCTGAAAATCAGTCAGTGCATGGGTATCCGTAGTGATGACCTTCAACACGTCACCACTTTGAATTTGTGCTAATGCCTTTTTTGCCCGCAAAATAGGCAGCGGGCATTTCAGGCCGGAAGCATCTACCTCTAGGGCGACGCTTCCTATTTCCTGACTACTCATAACTTAGCTTCCACCCAGGCTTGCACAGAAGCCAGAGCTTGCGGCAAGGCGGCTATATCCGAACCACCACCCATTGCCATATCAGGACGACCACCGCCTTTACCACCCACTTGCTGGGCGATATGACCGACCACGTCACCAGCTTTCACTGTAGCGCTCAGCGCTTTCGTTACACCAGCAACCAAGCTGATCTTGCCATCTTCGCTGGTGCTCAATACCACCACAGCAGATTGCAGCTTGTCTTTAAGTTGATCCACTAAGTTACGTAGTGATTTAGCCTCAACACCCGGAAGGTCAGCCACCAGCAGTTTTACACCGCCAGCCAACTCCACCGCTTGTTGCACTAGATCCTGACCAGCAGAGCTAGCCAATTTATCTTTCAACTGATCACGCTCACGCTCTACATCTTTAAGCTGGGATTGCAGCGATGTAATACGTGTAGTGACCTCTTCCGGCGTAGTACGCAATGCAGCTGAGGCTTGACTCAGCAAACCATTAACGCCTTGTACCCACGCCAATGAGTTCAAACCAGTGATTGCTTCAACACGGCGTACGCCTGCTGCCACACCACTTTCAGAAACGATTTTGAACAAACCGATATCGCCAGTGCGAGATACGTGTGTACCACCACACAGTTCTCTGGAGAAGCCGATGTCTAATACGCGCACTTCGTCGCCGTATTTTTCACCAAACAGCGCCATAGCGCCGCCCTCAACGGCTTCATCAAAGGCCATCAGTTGTGCCGCAACGGGGCTATTCTGCAGCACCTCACGGTTCACGATAGCTTCAACCGCAGCGATTTGCTCAGCCGTCATGGCCGCATCGTGCGCGAAGTCAAAACGTGTTTTTTGCGCATCTACCAGCGACCCACGCTGTTGCACATGACCACCCAACACTTCGCGCAAGGCTTTGTGCATCAAGTGCGTTGCCGAGTGATTGCGTATAGTTGCTTCGCGTTTCGCTACATCCACCTGTGCATGCAGGCTGTTACCCACACGCAACTCACCACTTTCCAGCACACCTTGGTGGCCGAAAACTTGGGATTGAATTTTCTGTGTATCGTGTACGACGAAGTGGCTTTCAGCGTTGTGCAACACACCTGTATCACCAACCTGACCACCGGACTCAGCGTAAAACGGTGTGGTATCCAATACCACCACAGCCTGCTGACCCGCTTTCACGGACTCAACAGACAAACCATCTACATACAGTGCCAAAACCTTAGCTTGAGTTTGCAGGTGATCGTAGCCCTCAAACTGGGTCGCCGCACCATCGTAAACCAGCTCAGCGGCTGCTTTGAATTTACCTGCCGCACGCGCTTGTTCGCGCTGACGCTGCATAGCGACTTCAAAACCCTCTTGGTCTACTTCTACTTCACGTTCGCGACAAATATCAGCAGTAAGGTCTACAGGGAAACCGTAGGTGTCATACAGCGTGAACAATGTTTGTCCATCCAAGACTTTGCTATCGCCCAACTGCTGCAACGCGCCTTCTAGGATTTTCAGACCATGTTCCAGTGTTTCACCAAAACGCTCTTCCTCTTGCTTCAACACTTGCTCTATACGCGCTTGTTGAGCAACCAGTTCAGGATAAGCCACGCCCATTTGCGCAACCAAATCGCCCACCAGTTTATAGAAGAAAGGACGTGTTTGACCCAGTTTATGACCATGGCGCAAAGCGCGGCGAATAATACGACGCAGCACATAACCACGGCCTTCGTTGCCGGGGATCACGCCATCCACAATCAGGAAACTGCAGGCACGAATGTGGTCAGCAATCACTTTCAGTGAGTTGTTGCCTAAATCTGCACACCCAGTTTCACGGGAAGCGCCAGCAATCAGTGCTTGAAACAGATCAATGTCGTAGTTTGAATGTACGTGCTGCAACACAGCCGCAATACGCTCCAAACCCATACCGGTGTCTACACATGGGCTAGGCAGTGGATGCATCACGCCATCAGCGGAGCGATCAAACTGCATGAACACCAAGTTCCACACTTCGATATAACGATCACCGTCTTCTTCTGGGGACCCTGGAGGGCCACCCCACACTTCTGGACCGTGATCAAAGAAAATTTCCGAACAGGGACCACATGGACCTGTATCAGCCATTTGCCAGAAATTATCTGACGCGTAGCGTGCGCCTTTGTTATCACCAATACGAATGATACGTTCGGCAGGCACACCTACTTCATTTTGCCAAATGCCATAGGCTTCATCGTCTTCGTGGTACACCGTGACCCACAGTTTCTCAGCGGGCAAGCCGTAGACGGATGTTAGTAATTCCCATGCATTCAGGATTGCATCGCGCTTGAAGTAGTCACCGAAGCTGAAGTTACCCAACATTTCAAAGAATGTGTGGTGACGAGCGGTATAGCCTACGTTTTCCAAGTCATTATGTTTGCCGCCCGCACGCACGCAGCGCTGCGAAGAGACTGCACGCTTATAAGGCCGCGTTTCCTTACCGGTAAATACGTCCTTGAACTGAACCATACCTGCGTTCGTAAACAGCAGTGTGGGGTCATTCCCAGGGACCAGTGAGGAAGACGGCACGACCTGATGGCCCCGCCCCTCAAAAAATGAGAGAAACTTCTGGCGAATTTCGGATGTCTTCATTGATCGCTACAAAAAAATACAGTTAACCACTCATTATAAGTAAGAGGACGCACTACGCCTAACAAATGCGGGAAAGATGTGGGGTTCTCACCGCAAAGCGGCGCTCACGAAACACCGTGAGCGCCGCCATGAATATACCGCTAACCCGTATTAACGTTGGGCTTTATAAGGATGTGTTTGCACCCAATGACGAGCAATCTCTTCGCGTGTCGCTACCCACACACGATCATGTTTTTGCACGTGATCCAAGAAGCGCTGCAAACCACGGAAGCGTGATGGACGACCAATCAATCGGCAGTGCAAGCCTATGGATAGCATTTTGGGGGCCTCTTCACCTTCTTCGTACAGCACATCAAAGGCGTCACGCAAGAAATGGAAGAAATCATCACCAGTATTGAACCCCTGCGGTGTTGCAAAGCGCATGTCGTTGGTGTCTAAGGTGTACGGCACAATCAACTGAGGGTGGATACTGCCATCCAATAACTTCACCTCATCCCAGAAGGGCAAATCATCACCATAGTTGTCGGAGTCGTACAGGAACTGGCCTTCCTCTGCCACCAAACGACGTGTGTTAGGGCTATCACGACCGGTATACCAGCCTGCTGGGTGTTTACCGGTGAGCTGAGTGATAATTTCCACGCAACGCTGCATGTGTTCGCGCTCTAGCGCTTCAGGTTTGTCTTGGTAGTGAATCCAACGGTAACCGTGACACGCAATCTCATGCCCTGCGTCGACAAAGGCCTGTGCCACTTCAGGGTGGCGCTCCAACGCCATACCCACACCAAAAATAGTCATGGGCATGCCACGACGCTCAAACTCTTTAAGAATGCGCCATACCCCTGCGCGTGAGCCGTACTCGTAAATAGACTCCATCGATTTGTGACGATCAGGGTAAGCTGCTGCCCCCACAATTTCCGACAAAAACTGCTCAGAAGCCGGATCACCGTGCAACACGCAGTTTTCGCCCCCCTCTTCGTAATTCAGCACAAATTGCACCGCAATACGTGCCTTACCCGGCCAGTTTGCATGAGGTACATCGCGCCCATAGCCGCGTAAATCACGAGGGTATTCGGAAGTCATGGTCATTTATTGTCTCCAAGTTTTATAAACGTGCAGCACCAAATGCCTGCCAAGGGTCTTGCTTGGCCGGTGCCTGCTCTTCATTCATACGCTGTTCACATGCCAATAAGTGATGCTGCATGGCATGCAGCGCACCATCTCGGTTGCGCTGGCACAGCAGGTTTAAAATCTGTTCGTGCTCAAAGAAGGAGCACGCTTGCTCACCCGGTTTGTCGTGGTACGCGATGATCAACGATGTTCTTGCGCACAACATATGCATCAATTCTGTCAGTACGTCATTGCCCAACAAACGCGCCATTTCCACGTGAAAAGCATTAGATAACCGTATCCAGCTAATTCGCTGCCCGGCGTTATACGACGACTGCTCGCGCTCCACCATCTCATACAGCCCTTGCAACCTTTGTTCCAAGTCAGGAAAGCGCAATAGCTTATCGATAATCAAACACTCCATATCCCTACGCAGCTCAAACACTTCACGTGTTTCTTTGGGATCAGGTTGCCATACAAATGCGCCTCTATTGGCTTCCAAGCTGACAATCTTGTCGTGCGCCAGTTCAGCCAAGACAGCGCGAATCACCGTGCGTGAGCACGAGAAAATCTCGCACAGCTTAGCCTCGGTTAATTTCGTACCAGGTAACAAGCGTCTATCCATCACCGCATCGAAAATCTCATTGTAGATACGGCCCGTTTCTGACTCATGGCGCTTGCCGCCCAAAAGCGAAGAGGCAGAAGGTGCTTCAACATCCACAGCGGGAGTAGAAGGAGTGGATGACAGCTGAAGCATAAAATTTCCTAGTGATTGACCTTGACAATTATTAGAGATGCTTCCAAAATCGTCAACATAAATTGTCGACAATTTATTTTCATGGGGCGGAACCCAGCGCACTGATCCTTGCACCGCTTGCCCCACGGCCGGTTTCCCAAACTGGGCTCGCTGGACTTATATTTTTCTTATATAGAATCCAAAAAAACCGGAGACACCAATGGGAAAGCTATCTACCCACGTTCTGGACACCATGCATGGCTGTCCTGCGCAACACGTCAATATTGACCTGTACCGTCACGAAAACGGCACACGCTCTCTGATCAAGAGTGTAAAAACTAATGCTGACGGGCGCTGTGGCGAACCTCTTTTGCAGGATCAAGAGGTAGCGAAAGGCCAATATGAACTGGTCTTTCATGCAGGAGACTACTTTGCTGCGCGCGGCGTAGCCCTTCCATCCCCTCGTTTTGTAGACCAAGTATCTATTCACTTTGGTATCGCTGAAGAAGGCGGTAGCTACCACGTACCACTGGTCGTGACCCCTTGGTCATGGTCCACCTACCGTGGCAGCTAATCCATACCTGCTCTGATATTCAGTAAGCGACAAACAAAGAGAGGTTTACATGGAAGCGTATTTGCTAGATTTCGCCAACCTATTATTGCGTTGGCTACACGTTATTGCCGCAGTAGCTTGGATTGGTGAGTCCATCTACTTTGTGATGCTAGACAACGGTCTGCGTCCACCTAAAAGCGAAACCGCTAAGAAAAGCGGTGTATTTGGAGAAATGTGGGCCGTACACGGTGGCGGTTTCTACCACAGCCAAAAATACCTAACCAGCCCAGCAGAACTACCCTCTGATCTGCACTGGTCATTCTGGAAGTCGTACACCACTTGGCTGTCTGGCTTTGCCCTATTCGCCTTGCTGTACCTGACCAAGCCTACGTTCTACTTAGTGAACCCATCCAGTCCGTGGGAATGGGCCGCTAACTTGAGCGGTACAGAAGTGAATATTGTAGCGATCCTGTTCCTGATTGCAGGCTGGGTGGTCTACAACGAACTGTGCAAACGCATCAGCCCCAACATGGAACGTGATGGCCTGCTGAGTGTTGCCGTTGCCATCATGATGGTAGTGGTTGCCTACTTGAGCACACATATTTTCTCTGGTCGTGCCGCTTTCCTGATTACAGGTGCTGTGATGGCCACCAGCATGTCTGCCAACGTGTTTTTCTGGATTATTCCAGGGCAACGTCGCATGGTAGCAGCGCTCAAAGCAGGTCAAACACCTAATCCATTAGATGGCAAGCGAGGTAAACAGCGTTCGGTGCACAACACCTACTTCACGCTGCCTGTACTGCTGCTCATGCTGAGCAACCACTACTCCTTCACGTACAACAACGAGTACGCGTGGATCATCATGACCCTGTTTATTTTTGCAGGTGCTCTGATCCGTCAGTACTTTGTGTTGATGCACGCTGGCCATAATAAGCCTATGTACCCCATCGCTGGCGTACTGCTTATTTTGGTGATTGTGTGGATTGGTGCTCCTAAGTCCCAACCTGCTACAGAAGTGAGCAGTGCAGAAGAAACCATCACTATTGCTCAGGTACAAGACATCATGGAAGCTCGCTGTATTCAGTGCCACGCTGCCAGCCCAGACAAACAGTTTGGTTTTGCCGCACCACCATTGGGTATGCAAATGGACAGCGAAGCACAGACCCTTTTGCATGCGGCTGATATTAAGAAAGTGGTATCTAACCAATACATGCCTTTGGGCAATCTGACGCAAATGACACCAGAAGAGCGTGATCTCATCGCTCGTTGGGATGCTCAGAACACCCACTAAGTTTTACTCGTTTCACCGTCCCTTTGACCAGCCCACCTCCTTTTGGAGTGGGCTGTTTTTTTATGTACTTCTGGCACAATACGGCTGCTCTTTTATCTACGCACTTACCCTAGATTGCGTATAGCACCATGTTTTTATGCGCTGGCACTAAACTCCATAGCTTGTAAGCGCTTGATATGACTCATAGAATGATAAAAAACAAAAAGCAGTTTATGGAGACTTTAGGCACCACACTGGTAGCCGCCGAACAGGAGGAGTTCATGGTGAATATCAGCCATTGCACCACCAATGAAGCACCTCAGAGCCGCAAGCGCTACTGGGAAAAAATCGTCACGGAAACCTATTTTCCTTTAACCCTAACATTTAAAGCTGAATCACGCTTTTCAGGTGCGTTGAACTCTTGGGATCTGGGGCTTATCTCTCTGTCCAAGCTGGAGTCTGATGGCGTGCTGTACCAACGTAATAGCCAGCACCTAGAACAAGCAGAAAGCGAGGAAAGCTATCTGATCACTATCCCCGACCATGACAGCATCGATTTCAGCCAAAACGGTAGAGAAGTAGGCTGCGCCCCTGGCGGCTTTATCTTGCAGCGCAGTCACCTACCCTACCAATTTAGCTATACCCAACCTAACCGCCTCTGGGTCATGAAGATTCCCGCCCCCTTGCTGCGCTCGAAGGTAGGACTGCCCGAACGGTTAGTATCTCTTGCTTTTGATGCCAGCCAAGGGGCCGGCGATCTAATGACAGAAATGGTACGTATGGTGTCCACCAGACTTGACCATATGGATCAAGCTGCGCGTCACACCATAGGCAGTCACTTGGTAGACTTACTGGCCTTGGCAGTGCTGGATCATTCCCCCATGCAATCTGGGCTTACTTCGGTGCAAACAGCCCACTTATACCGCGCCGAAAAATACATACGCGACCACATACAACAGCCCCTACGCCCCCAAGACATTGCCAGCGCCTGTGGTATTTCACTGCGCTATCTGCACATGCTTTTCCAAATGCGCGGCCAATCGGTCAGCAGTTGGGTGCAAGAGCAACGCCTTCTGTTTAGCGATACCTCATTACAACAACACGCTCACACCAAGAGCATTGCGGAAATCGCCTATGAATGGGGGTTCAGTAGCCCAGCAGCCTTTAGTCAACTTTATAAAAACCACTTTGGCTTATCGCCTAGCGAAGCACGTAGCCAATACCGTGCCCGCCTCAACCAACACCAAGATCACCACTTTCTTGTAGACAGCTAAGCGCTGACCTACCCACCTCGGTAGGTAGTCTATTGCCGTCATAGGCAGTAGCCAGCATCAAGCTACCTACGCGCCCTAACGAATTTTTTGCCTTGTTTTTACGAGGCAGGGATTTTTGCATGCCAAACATTTGGAGCACACTATGAAAAGCACACGCGTAGCCGTCGATGTAGGCGGTACTTTCACTGATATCTGCGTTATGGATGAACACACCGGACGCATCAGTATTGAAAAAACCTCCTCTACTGTAGACCCCATTGAAGGCATCTTGAATGCCGTTGATAAAAGCAAAGTAGACCTGAATCAGGTTTCGCTGTTTTCTCACGGCACTACGGTTGCGACTAATGCTCTGATCACTCGCCGCCTACCCCGTACAGCCATGATCTGTACCGAAGGCTTTAGAGACGTCATTGAAATACGTAGGGCCAACAAAGAAGACCTCTGGGATATTTACAAAGACGTAGCCCCACCCCACGTAAAACGCCGTGACCGACTCTGCGTGGCTGAGCGTATAGACGCGCAAGGCAAAGTAGTGACCACACTAGATGTAGAGCAAGCCAAGCAAGTCGCTCGTACCCTACGTCGTCGTGAAGTAAAAGCGGTAGCTATCTGCTTTATGAATGCCTACATGAATCCACAGCACGAACAACAAATGCGCGATATTCTGCGAGCAGAAATGCCTGATGTCGCTATTTCGTTGTCCTCTGAAGTGATGCCTGAGATTTTTGAGCACGAACGCTTCTCTACCACCGTGATCAATGCGGCCTGCAGCCCTGTGGTCGTGGACTACACCAAACGTTTAGGACAAGAACTAAAACGTCGCGGCTACGAAAGCGATCTGCTGCTGTTACACAGTGGCGGTGGCGTGATGACCACCGAAGCGGTCGAGCACTTTTCTGCACGCTTAGCGGGTTCTGGTATTGCCGCAGGGGCGATTGCCAGTCGCCACATTGCCATGCTGTGTGGCTTCAAAAATTCCATTGGGTTAGATATGGGCGGCACCTCTACTGACGTGTCCCTCGCTTATGACGGGCAGTCTCGTATCACCAATGACTGGTTCATTGAGTTTGGTTACCCCATTCGCTTTGCCAGTATTGAGGTACTGACCATTGGCGCAGGCGGCGGATCATTAGCCTGGCAGGATGAAGCGGGCTCTTTGCGAAATGGCCCCCAATCCGCCGGCGCAAACCCAGGCCCAGCTTGCTACGGTAACGGCAACATGCAGCCTACCAACACCGATGCTAACGTCGTACTAGGTAGATTAGGAACGAGGTTGGCAGGTGGCCAGGTCACTCTGGATGCCTCTCTCGCCCATAAAGCCGTTCAACAAGGTGTGGCCGAACCGTTCAAGCTAGAACTGCACGATGCCGCCCAAGCCATTATCGACGTTGCCAATGCCAACATGGCTGACGCGGTACGTCTACTGTCCATTAGCCGAGGCTATGACCCACGTGACTTTGCGTTGGTGTCTTTTGGTGGTGCAGGTGCTCTACACGGCGTAGCTATTGCCCAAGAGCTTTCCATTCCTGCTGTGATTGTTCCGCCAAACCCCGGCGTGGCCTCAGCACTGGGCTGCCTGCTCGTTAATATCCAACACGACTTTGCTGAAAGCTATATCAAGCAAGCCTCTGAAGTGGATATAGCCGAACTAGAGTCTGCTTTCCAGCGCCTGGAAGCTGAAGCCGTCTCGCATCTGACGCATGAAGGCGTAAAAGAAGAAGACATGGTGCTGGAACGCACTATAGACATGATGTACCAAGGCCAATGGCGCTCGTTGGCAATACCGGCCCCACGCCCAGTGAAAACGCTGGATAGCTTGATTGATATCTTCCACCAAGAACACGAACGCGAATACAACTATCGCCGTATGGATGCACCTGTTAGCGTGTTCCGCCTAAACCTCAAAGCGGTAGGTTTAGTCGCACAAGCAGAGCTACCACGCCACGAACCAACAGGGGTTATTCCTACCCCTGTCAGCCATAGAGAAGTGTGGTTTTCCAAATTTGGCGCCTGCCAAACCCCTGTTTACGAACGCACTGACTTGCCTGCCGGCTTCAAACTAGAAGGCCCAGCCGTGATCGAACAGTTGGACTCCACTGTAGTCGTGCCCCCGCAATGTCATGCTGACATCGACAACTACCTGAACATTATCATCCGTTTCTAAAAGGCAGAAGAATCATGACTACTGCAACCACATCCACCACGTTGGACCCCGTCACCTTTGAGGTGTTGAAGAACTCCTTCATTACCAGCGTAGACCAGATGGCAGAGCAAATTCTGCGTACCTGCTACTCGTTTGTGATTTATAACCGTGACTTTTCCAGCGGTCTGCATGATGCACAAGGTAATTCCGTTGCCCAAGGGAATCAGGATATTGCCGTGCACGTAGGCACACTGCACTTCACCTGCAAAGCCGTAATTGAAGCCTTTAAAGGCGACATACACCCCGGCGATGTCTACGCCATCAATGACCCTTATGCTGGCGGCACCCACTTTAACGACGTGCGTTTAATACGCCCTATCTTCTCAGGGACTACTTTACTGGGCTTTAGCCAATCCAATGGTCACTGGTCAGACTTAGGCGGCAGCGTACCAGGCTCTTTTGACGTCACCGCCAAAGACATGTTCAAAGAAGGTATGCGTATCACCCCAGTACGCCTCTTCCACAAAGGCGTGTTCTGTCGTGATGTCGCACACCTAATTGCTTCTAACACACGAGACCCCGCCTCTATCATTGGTGATATTCACGCGCAATCACAAGCCACCCAAGTGTGTGAACGAGAAATCATACGCTTAAGTGAAAAATACGGCGTAGACACCGTTCTGGAAGGCATGGGCGCTGTGCAAGACTATGTAGAACGTGCCGTGCGCCAACGTTTGGCAGCACTACCTGATGGTGAATGGGAAACACAAGACTTCATCGATAGAGACCCTATCTCTGGTGAAGGCATGATTCCTATTAAGGTCAAACTCACTATCAAAGGCGATCGCGCTACCTACGACTTTACAGGGAGCCACCCTACTATCGGCTCTATTTATAACTCGGCCTTCGGTTCTACATTCTCAGCCGTAGCCGCTGGTATGAAAACCTTCTTCCCAGACCTGCCATTGAACAGCGGTTTTTACCGCGTGTTTGATGTGATCGCCCCTGAAGATAGTATTGTGAATGCACGCTGGCCAGTAGCCGTCACGGGCTTCTTGATGCCGTTTGAAAAAATCATGAATGCGATCTATGAAATTTGGTCGCAAATCATGCCAGAACGCGCTACCGCCTGCGCCTTTAACTTGGAATACCTACTGACAGGCGGTAAAGATGCGCGCAGCCCAGAGAAACCCATCTTTATGTTCTACGACTGGCTGCCTGGTGGCTGGGGCGGACGTAACGGCAAGGATGGCAGCAACGTCACTACCGCATCGTTTGGGGTAGGCTTAATGTCGCAACCCGTAGAAGGACAAGAGCGGGCTAACCCTATTCTGACTACCGAGTTCCAAATCCTCACCGACTCAGCCGGTCCTGGGAAATGGCGTGGCGGCGTGGGGGTACGCAAGACATCTATCATGCAAGATGCAGAAGACCCTGTGATCTCCTACATTTGCGACCGTGAACGTGCCATCGTATGGGGTATTAATGGCGGTCTGCCCTCTATGCCACACGGCTTAACCCTCAAACGTGCAGATGCTGCCGAATCTGAATGGTTGGGTTCTGTATTTTCTGATGTATCCGTAAGTTCTGGCGATGAATTCAGTCGCCCTACGGCAGGCGGTGGTGGTTTTGGTGACCCGTTAGAGCGCGACCCCAAACTTGTGCTCGAAGATGTCATTGATGAATACGTATCCATTGCTCGTGCTGCCAAAGACTATGGCGTCATCATTGAGGCAGTAGACCCAGAGATTTGTGAATACCGCATTGATGAAGCAGCTACCGTCACACTACGTGAACATATGCGCTCCAGCCGACTGGATTGGATGAGAACCGACCCAGAACACGTCGCAGAATGGTATAGAGCTGGGGATATAGATCAGTTAGATGCTGTGCGCCGTTATGGTGTCATTCTGGATTGGGATCAAGGCACGGTATTACCCATTTCCACACAGCAGTTCCGCGACATGCTAGAAAAACGTACCCTGCAACACTGGATGCAAACTGAAGCGGTTACTGCCTAAGCGTATGAAGATACATCCTTGCTATGCCAACACCGTAACGCCCTGCACACGGCATAGCAACATCGTCTAGGCAAAAAAATCCCCCAGTTAACCTCTGGGGGATTTTTTGTATGCTGCAGTAGATTCACAACGGCAGCATGCTAGCAGCTATTAACCGTTAAACACACCCGTAGACAGGTAACGATCACCTCTATCGCATGCAATAAATACGATAGTGGCATTTTCTACCTGAGCAGCAACACGTAGCGCTGCTACCAAAGCACCGCCCGTAGAGATACCCGCAAAAATACCTTCTTGCGATGCCAGAGCACGAGCGGCATCTTCAGCTTCTTTTTGGCCAATCAGTTCGTATCTATCTACGCCATCCGCCTCAAAAATAGAAGGTTGGTATTCTTCTGGCCATTTACGAATACCGGGAATGGAAGCGCCCTCTGCTGGCTGCGCACCTACGATCATCACATCAGGTTTCTGACGACGCAGGAAAGAGCCCACACCCATGATCGTACCTGTAGTACCCATAGCACTCACAAAGTGCGTAACACGACCGTTTGTCTGAGCCCAGATTTCAGGGCCGGTGCTATGAATATGCGCCTGAGGGTTATCATCATTAGAAAACTGATCAAGCACGATGCCTTTGCCTTCGGCTTGCATTTTCAGTGCCAAATCGCGCGCATACTCCATACCTCCTGCAGACGCTGGAGTCAGAATAAGCTCTGCACCGTAAGCCGCCATAGAAGCTCTACGCTCTACAGACAGGTTGTCAGGCATGATCAAGATCATTTTGTAGCCACGTACCGCAGCAATCATTGCCAACGCAATACCTGTGTTGCCACTGGTAGCTTCAATCAATGTATCGCCGGGTTTGATCTGGCCGCGCTCTTCGGCACGACGAATCATGGAACTCGCAGCACGGTCTTTTACCGAACCGGCTGGATTATTACCTTCCAACTTGGCAAGAATCACATTCCCACGCTCTGTGGTCAGTTCTGGATGCAGGCGTTGCAAACGCACCAGGGGAGTTGAGCCAATGGTATCTTCAATAGTCGGATAAGCAGTCATAGTCTAAGTATCAGCAAAATCAAATAAGGGGTGCCCATCGCCTACACAGTTTTCGTGGCTGGGCTGGCAACACTTCTTTGTATCATGACCATTTTGAATGCTATACCAAGGTTCTGTCTACTCTATTACGGAATATCTACTGATATAGGCACGCTAAACCTCTGTATAGAGCATTTAGTTCTATATGCCACCAGTCATCCCTCTTAAAAAGCATAACGTAATGAGGGTGACTGAGGCTGAACATAGAGGTATCACCCTTCACGCCCTTATGTTCAGCCCACCCACCTTAGCGAGTCGTAGCGGCTGTAGCGGCCTCACCACCTTGCACGGTTAGCCCGCCCTGCTCTAGTGACTGCGCTCGCTTGGCGCCAATACCTTTGACGCGCTCCTGCAAGTCTTGGAGATCCATAAATGGCCCACCGCGTTCGCGCTCTTCTACAATCAAGGCCGCCGTTTTAGGCCCAATGCCTTTGATTTGTTGTAGCTGTTCGTCTGTAGCAGTGTTCACGTTCACCGCCCACGCCAACGCACTGAAGCCCCATAAACTTAGGCACAGCAATAGCGCTATAGCACCACGAGAAACGCTGCTACACAGAGAGGCAAAACGGGGGGATATTGCTAAGGAAGTCATCATCAAAACTCCTAAGAGATAAAGGAGCTTTGATGATGCTGGATGGCCGCATGATTATGGCGAAGGCTGACTGGCTTTGCCCATGCGCAACCTTACCTACAGATTAGGATTTTTTACTGAGTTCGTGTCTAACGTAAGCCGACACACCTTCGCCTACTGTGGCAAATTCAGCTTGATAACCAGCACTACGCAATGCCGTCAAATCTGCCTGCGTGTGGCTTTGGTAACGCCCTTTCAGGTCATCCGGAAACTCCACATAACGGATCAGGCCTTGATGCACTAAATCAGGCAGCGATAACGCCTCTTTACCTTCAGACTCACGCATGGTATTCACTACAGCCATCGCTACATCGTTAAAGGGCTGCGCTCTACCTGTACCGCAGTTATAAATACCTGAAGCAGACAACGGTTGCTTCAAGAAATGCAGATTCACGTTTACCACGTCATCAATGAAGATGAAGTCACGCTGCTGGCCACCATCTGCGTAACCATCCCAGCCACCAAACAAACGCACCAAACCTTCTGTCTGGTATTGCTTCATGTTGTGCAATGCAACCGATGACATGCGGCCTTTATGCTGCTCACGTGGACCATACACGTTGAAATAACGCAGTCCCACTACAGGTGCTACCAAGCTATCAAAACGACGGCGCAGTACCTGATCAAACAGCAATTTGGAATAGCCATATACATTTAATGGCCCTTCATTTTCTGGCGCTTCGGCATATACCGGACCAGCACCGTACACGGCCGCTGAAGATGCATATAAGAAAGGAATGCGTTTTTTCTGACAGTACTCGAACAACTCCAAGGTAACTCGGTAGTTGTTATCCATCATGTAGTGACCATTACGCTCGGTAGTGTCCGAACACGCACCCTGATGGAAAATCGCTTCGATATTACCTAACTGATCTTTGGCTACACGCTCACGGAATTCGTCTTTGTGCATGTAATCAGCTATAGACAAGTCCACCAAATTGACGAACTTATCGCCATTCAGTAGATCATCCACCACCAGGATATCGCTAATCCCTTGCTTATTCAGGCCGGCCACCAGATTACTTCCGATAAAACCAGCTCCGCCTGTTACTACGATCATTGCAATTCTCCTGCTGTCACAATGGATGTGCCTAACTTACCTACTACGATGCCGCCGGCAATATTTGCCCAGTTCATAGCATCGCTCCACGATAATCCTGCCGCTTTAGTCACTGCCAGCGTCGCCAAAACGGTATCACCCGCACCCGATACATCAAACACTTCTTGTGCTTGAGCATCAGCATGAAAACGCCCTTCTGCCGTAAAAATGGTCATGCCCTGCTCTGATCTCGTGATCAGAATGGCCTCCAACTCCAAAGCCTGACGCAACGCTTGCGCACGCTCTTCCAACTCAGCCTCGCTATGCCATACCCCTACTGCTTGCGACATTTCCAAGCGGTTAGGCGTCAAGATAGTAGCGCCAGTGTAGCGCACGTACTTGTCACCTTTAGGGTCTACCAACACGGGAATACCACGTTTTTTGGCCAAAGCAATGAGCGACTCTACCTGCGCCAAACAGCCTTTAGCGTAATCAGACAAAATTACTAGATCGTGTTCAACGATAAGTCTTTCTGCTTGCTGCTGCAATACATCTAAAATCGCAGCAGAAGGACGCTCTTCAAAGTCCACACGCATCAACTGCTGCTGGCGTCCCAATACACGTAGTTTTAACGTAGTGGGCATCTGAGCATCACGCACCATTTTCGTGCAGATCCCAGCCTCTTGAGCGCGCTGCTCTACCGCATCGGCAGTCACATCATCACCCACCACACCCAATAAGGATACGTGAGCACCAAGAGCTGCCACGTTACGCGCGACGTTTGCCGCACCGCCTAACCTATCCTCTTGACGGCCCATCTTAACCACAGGCACTGGCGCTTCAGGAGAGATTCTATCTACGTCGCCGAACCAATAGCGGTCCAGCATCACGTCGCCAATAACCAGCACCTTTAACTGCTGAATTTTTTCTGCTGGAAAAGCAGTCATCGCATTTCCTCCAGACGCTTGGGCGCATAGCTCTCCCAAGAGTTACAACCCGGACATTGCCAATAATAATGCTGCGCTTCAAAACCACACACATCGCAGGAATAACGATCCAAACGTTGTGCATGTTTATGTACGACTTTGTACAACAAGCTCAAATCTGCCCCTGCCACAACTTCGGCTGCCGCCGCACCGGGAGGGATAGACTCATAATCTGGTACACGTAACGTGTGGTCGGCATGCTTAAGCTCTGCTTCCAGCATACGATCCAACCCCAACAATAAAGGTTGTTCGCGCAACGCAGAACGAGAGAATGCCCATGCACGTATATGACCTTGCTGTTCACGCAACTCTTTGAACACCACGATAAACACATCCAATGAAGGATGCAGTTCATAGTGCGCCTTCAACTGAGATAAGCCTTCAGCAGCCACACCCAACTGTGTGCAACATTGCATGAAACGTGCCGCCACTAAACCTGCATACTCAGGAGCAATACTCATGGCTTCTAGCAAGTAGCGTCGCTGTGCTTGTAGATCACCTTTAGCTTGCGCCAAATGGCCTTGCAGCATGCATATCCGGGCTCTAGAAGCCACACTACCGCGTTCCTCGCCTAGCTCTTCAGATGCTTGCTCTGCTGCCTCTAAGGCTTTCTCGGCCTTTTCTAGATTAGGCTCACGTCGTTTCAGTGCAGTCTCTGCCTCCTCACACTGGTAATGCACCAGTTGCGGCACAGGCTCATCCACCAACGTGCGCAAGTAATGCACAGCAGCAATAGCTTTAGGCCAGTCGTGTTCAGATTCATAAATCCGAATCAATGCACGGGCTGCATCCAACGAGTAGCGAGTATCCAATACGGCTTTAAATGCTTCTTCTGCCCTATCTAGCAAACCAGCTTTGAAGAAGTCTTGCGCCAATTCATATTGCGCAGCATCTTTATCGCTCTGCGGCAAATCTGAACGCGCCAACAAACTTTGGTGAACACGAATGGCACGCTCGATTTCGCCACGACGTCTAAATAAGCTACCTAGCGCAAAATGCAACTCGGTAGTTTCAGGGTCTAGCTTAGCGACTTCCACAAACGCATCAATCGCGCGATCAGGCTGCTCGTTAAGTAGAAAGTTCAGACCTTTAAAATACGAATTCGGCAAATTTTTTGACTCAGACAACAGTTGTCTAAAATCAAAACGCGCTGCCAGCCAACCCAGTGCAAACAGCACAGGAAATATTATGAGCCACCACGGTTCAAAATCCACGCACCCAACTCCTTATGCTACTTACAGAGGCGTAACTACATCAGCGACTTCATTACGTTCAGCAACTATAGGCTGACGTTGCTGACGCTCTAAACGCACAATTTCCTGTTTCAACTTGGCTACTTCACGACGCTTACGCAATATCGCCAGCACCATCAACAGCACACCGATGAACAACCCTACGATTAATGCCGTCAGCATCACCACTACTAGGGGGACGCCCGTAATCATATAGTTGGCAAAGAAGTGCACATCTACAGGCTCGGTATTTTTCAGTGCAAACAACAACACAATCACAAAAACCAGCAGACGCAATACCCAGACTAGATAGCGCATGTCATGACTCCACTTTATTGGCAAGAAACCATTGTAATTTGAAATTAGCTTCTACGCCCATACGCAAAACAGGCCCTACGATGAGGGCCTGTTTTTTTTCAGACGGACTAGCAGATCTTGCTGTGCTTTTCTCGTTAGCTTTCTGATGAAGCCTCAGAGCGCTTTAGCTCTTCCAGATACGCTGCATCTACACGTTCACGCAACTCTTTACCGGCTTTGAAGTGTGGCACCTGCTTAGCAGGTACTAGCACTTGCTCACCAGAGCGAGGGTTACGCCCTACACGAGGAGAACGCGTAGATAGCGAGAAACTACCAAAACCACGTATTTCGATACGTTGACCGTTCGCCAAGGCTTGAGTCATTGCATCTAACATAGTTTTGACCGCGAGATCCATATCACGCTGAGCCAACTGCGGGTAGCGGTTGGCCAGCAGTGTTATCAATTCCGACTTAGTCACGCTGATTAACCGTCGTCGCGCTGCTGCTGATCCAATTTGGCACGCAGCAGAGCACCCAGGTTAGTTGTCCCCGAAGAAGCGCTAGCTTCGGAAATGCGCTGCATGTTGTCAGCGGTATCAGCGTTATCACGTGCTTTCACGGACAGTTGGATGCTACGAGCTTTACGATCCACGTTCAGGATCATTGCCTCGATTTCCTCGCCTTCTTTCAGCACGGTTGTTGCGTCTTCAACACGACCAGCTGCCAGCTCGGAAGCACGCAGGTAACCCTCAACATCAACGGACAGTGTAACCACAGCGCCTTTGGCTTCTACGGATTTCACTACACCGCTTACTACAGCGCCTTTATCGTTTGTAGCAACGTAGTTGTTGAATGGGTCGCCTTCCAACTGTTTGATACCCAGAGAGATACGCTCTTTCTCGGTGTCGATACCCAGCACAACGGCGTCAACTTCTTCGCCTTTCTTGAAGTTGCGAACGGCTTCTTCACCTGTGTCTGTCCAGGACAGATCGGACAAGTGAACCAGACCATCAATACCACCGTCCAGACCAACGAATACGCCGAAGTCAGTGATGGATTTGATTGCGCCACGTACTTTATCGCCACGTTTGAAGTTCACTGCGAACTCTTCCCATGGGTTAGGACGGCACTGTTTCATACCCAAAGAGATACGACGACGGTCTTCGTCGATATCCAGAACCATAACTTCAACTTCGTCGCCCAGTGTAACCACTTTGCGAGGATCAACGTTTTTGTTGGTCCAATCCATTTCGGATACGTGTACCAGACCTTCGATACCGTCTTCCACTTCAACGAATGCACCGTAGTCGGTCAAGTTAGTTACTTTACCGAACAGACGTGTACCTTGTGGGTAACGACGTGCCAGACCGATCCAAGGATCTTCGCCCAGCTGTTTAACGCCCAAGGAAACGCGGCTGCGCTCTTGGTCAAATTTCAGCACTTTAGCTTCGATTTCTTCACCAACCTGCAGAACTTCGGATGGGTGACGAACACGGCGCCATGCCATATCTGTGATGTGCAACAGACCGTCGATACCGCCCAGATCCACGAACGCACCGTAATCGGTGATGTTCTTCACGATACCCTTGACCACTACGCCTTCGGTCAGGGTTTCCAGCAGTTTTTGACGCTCTTCGCCCATGCTTGCTTCCAGCACTGCACGACGAGACAACACAACGTTGTTGCGTTTACGATCCAGCTTGATCACTTTGAATTCGAAGGTTTTGCCTTCGTAAGGAGTGGTGTCTTTTACTGGACGCAGATCAACCAAAGAACCCGGCAAGAATGCACGGATACCGTTGGTCATAACTGTCATACCACCCTTGACCTTGCCAGTTACCGTACCGTTTACCAGTTCGCCGGATTCCAAAGCTTGTTCCAAAGCCAGCCATGCGGACAGGCGTTTAGCGCGGTCGCGGGACAGAATTGTGTCGCCGTAGCCGTTTTCGAAGGAATCGATAGCAACAGAAACGAAATCGCCTGGTTCAACTTCCAGTTCGCCCTGATCGTTCAGGAACTCTTCCAGAGGAATCAGAGATTCGGATTTCAGGCCAGCGTTAACCAACACGTAGTTGTGGTCGATACGCAGAACTTCAGCAGAAATAACTTCGCCAGCTTTCAGGTCTTGGCTTTTTACGCTTTCTGCAAACAGGTCGGCAAAGCTTTCGCCGCCAAGAATATCGGTAGTAGTTGAGGACATTAACAATCCCATATCAGCCATTTCTGGCTTCTAAATAAACACACCGGAACCATTTCCGGTGGAGTTGTAAAACGCTGACGTTACTAACAGCCAGCACCAATCAGGAACGTTGCCAAAGCGCCAACACTTTCGCCACAGTTTCTTCAATACTTAAGTGTGAAGAATCAATGGTGACAGCATCTGCCGCAGCAACTAGCGGAGCACTCGCTCGGGTGGTATCCCGCAAATCGCGTGCCTGCAAATCTTCCAAAAGACTCGTAAGACTAGCAGAAATTCCTTTTTCCATCAACTGTTTGTAGCGCCTCTCGGCTCGGATTCGGACATCCGCCACAAGAAAAATCTTTAAGGGTGCATCAGTGAAAACTACGGTGCCCATATCGCGACCATCAGCGACCAGCCCCGGCATCACCCTGAAACTACGCTGACGCTGTAGCAACGCCTCACGCAATCGAGGGTACGCCGCAATTTTGGATGCCGCATTGCCCACGTCTTCTGCGCGTATCGCATCAGCCACCAGCTGACCTTCTAACACCGCACCTTGCTCGCCAAAGCTCACATCCAAATGCAGCGCCACATCAGCCACAGCCGCTTCGTCATCTAAGGACACGTTTTTTTGCAGCGCAGACAGCGCTGTCAATCTATACAGCGCACCGCTATCCAGCACATGCCAACCCAGCGCTTGCGCAACTTGGCTCGTAATAGTGCCCTTACCTGAAGCGGTAGGGCCATCAATAGTAATTACGGGTACTACACTCACGCGCTCACCAAACGGTTAAAGACTGAAAAATAATCGGGGAAAGTTTTGCTCACGCAGTCTGGGTCGAGGATATTCACGCCCACAGGAGAAAATGCTGCCAGCGAAAAACACATAGCGATACGGTGATCATCGTAGGTATCTATATCAGCGTACTGCCACCCTCCTTCTGCGATGGGCCATACGGTTAGCCAATCAGGCCCCGACTCTACCTGAGCACCCAACTTCTGCAGCTCTGTGTGCATGGCATGAATACGATCCGTTTCTTTGACACGCCACGAGGCAATATTCCGTAAAGTACACGGACCATCCGCAAACATTGCCAACGCCGCCGCTGTCATTGCCGCATCAGGAATTACATTAAAATCCAAATCAAAGGCTTTTAAACGCTGTCCATTCGCCACTTGCACGCCACGCACTTCCATTGCATGCGCTTCAAAGCGCACCTCTGCGCCCATGGCTTGAATGACCTTAGCGAAGTCCACATCACCTTGGGTAGATGCTGAGCCCACGCCTTCAATGCGCAGTGGCCCACCACCAATTGCACCTAATGCCAAAAAGTAAGAGGCAGAAGACGCATCGCCCTCTACTTGAAAGTCACCTGGCGACACATAGTGCGCATCGGCTGGCACGGTAAAACGCTGCCATGCCTCATGCTGAACCGAAACACCAAAGTCTTGCATCATCGCCAAGGTAATGGCGATATAAGGCTGCGAAATCAGCACGCCTTCTACCTCTATGTGCAACGGCTGCTGATGCACTGCCGTCCACAATGGCGCCGCCATCAGCAATGCTGTTAAGTACTGGCTGGATACATTGCCTTTAACGCGTATGCAGTTTTCAGCGCGCAATGCCCCTTTACCTATAGCCAAAGGTGGGTAGCCTTCGTTACCCAAGTAGCGCACATCAGCACCAGCGCTACGCAATGCGTCCACCAAGTCACCAATAGGACGCTCATGCATACGGGGAATACCGCTCAAGGTGAACTCTCCACCCATGAACGCCAAGGCCGCGGTTAAAGATCTGAAAGCCGTACCGGCGTTGCCCAAAAAGAAATCGCCCTTGAGGTGCGTAAAAGGCATTTGACCACGCACAACTAATGCGCTGTCAGACTCCTCTACGCTCACACCCATCTGGCGCAATGCCGCTTTCATCACTTTGGTGTCATCGGACTCCAGCAAACCGAATAAGCGTGTTTCACCTTCTGCCAGCGCAGCTAACAGTAACGCACGATTCGAAATGCTTTTTGACCCGGGCAATGTCACTGTACCTTGCGCCTGCTTCACTGGCGTCAAGACCAGATTCTCTGTTCTACTCATAATCCACTCCTACCCGCCCACAGCCGGCGAGCCAACGCAGCACGCTCGAGGAAGTCCTCTAGAGCCGCCCCATCCTCGTTGCGCAACGCTTGCTCTGCTTGAGCAAATGCTTGCTGCACCTCTTCCAATTCTTGTAATACGGCTTCGCGGTTAGCTAAGAAAATATCTCGCCACACCTCAGATGAGCCAGCAGCGATACGGGTGAAATCCCTAAAACCACTACCCGCCACAGCGAAGCGTGAGTCAGCATCAGGTGCCATAGCCACCTGCCACATAAATACTGATGATAAAAAATGGGGTACATGGCTCACCGATGCCAATACCCTATCGTGCACATCAGGTAGCATTAATAGGACTCGTGCACCACACGCCTTCCATAGCGCCACCACTTTATTGCGAAACGACTCAGGGTTTTCATCTAAGGGAGTCAAAATGACGTTACGGCCTTGATAAAGTTCGGCTGTTGCAGCCTGCGGCCCTACCTTCTCAGCCCCTGCAATAGGGTGCCCCGGTACGAACTGGGCAATTTTGTCACCCAGCGCCTGACGTGCCGCCTGCACTACATTCATTTTTGTACTACCCGCATCCGTGACAACGGTATGCGGTTGCAGGTGCGGTTCCAGTGCACGTAGCACCGACTCCGTCGCACCTACTGGCATGGTCAGCAAGATCAGATCCGCTTGTTGTGCGCACTCTTCTAGACTTACCACTTCGTCTACAAGACCTAGCTCTTTAGCTACCTGCACACTTTGAGGGTTGCGACCCGTACCCAGAATACGCATATTGGGATACTGCTTGCGCAACGCTGCTGCCACTGAGCCGCCTATTAACCCAGGCCCCACAATCGCCAGCGTACCTAGTTGCGCCATGTAGCCAACAGTCGCCTCCCCTCTCTCCATACCTGCTCTCTTTATTGTGCTGGGTAAGAACCCAATATTTTGAAGAAAGCCACTGTTTGCTTCAGCTCAGCCAAGGCTTGCTGCATGGCTGGCTCATCTTTATGGCCTTGCAGATCCACATAAAAATAGTATTCCCATTGACCTGTACGTGCAGGACGCGACTCCAAGCGAGTCATGGAAACACCATGCTTAGCCAATGGCGACAGCATGTCATATACCGCACCTGATTTATTAGGCACAGCCAGAATAATGCTAGTTTTATCTCTACCGCTAGCCAAAGGCTCTATGTTGCCAATAGTCAGAAAACGGGTGCGGTTATGCGGATCGTCCTGTATACCTTTTTCTACTACCGACAACCCCCACACCATCGCAGCAGAAATGCTCGCAATAGCAGCCACATCATCGTGCTCAGAGGCCAATCGTGCAGCCTCAGCATTGCTGGAAGCAGGCTCACGGCTAAGTTCAGGATGGTTACGCATCAACCAGGACTGACATTGTGCCAATGCTTGAGGGTGGGCCATTACTTTGGTCACACCATCCAGATTGCCACTTTTCGTCAGCAAGTTGTGATGAATATTCACCGAATGCTCACCCAACACTTTCAGCGGTGAGTTCAGCAGCAAATCCAATGTACGGTTAACAGCACCTTCTGTGGAGTTTTCCACTGGCACGATACCCACATCGGCTTGCCCTGCCTCTACCGAGCGGAACACTTCATCAAAGCTGTCGCAATAAACGTTGCTGATGAAATGTCCGAAGTGTTCGTAACCCGCTTGCTCAGAGAACGAACCCTGGGGGCCTAAACAGGCCACGCGCAGCACGCTTTCCAAACCACGGCAGGCAGAAATAATCTGCCCCCACACGGCTTGTACGGATTCTGCAGTAAACGGCCCTTTATTCACCCCTTGCAAGCGACGCACAATCATGGCTTCACGCTCAGGCTTCAAGATGGCATCTTCGGCGTCGTAGTTCTGCTTAACCTTACCCACTGCCAAGGCAGCCTGAGCACGCTCATTGAGCAGTGCCAGGATACTTTCATCAATGCGGTCGATTTCGGCACGCCACGGCGCTAACTGTTCTTGCAAAGTTTTAGCCATGACGCTGCTCGAACTCCTTCATGAAGGCCACCAAGGCTTGCACACCTTCTAAAGGCATAGCGTTGTAAATAGAAGCACGCATGCCACCAACACTCTTATGCCCTTTCAACTGCAACAAACCTTGTTTGTCGGCTTCAGCCAAGAACACAGAATCCAATGCGGCATCATGCAACTGGAACGGCACGTTCATACGTGAACGATCGCAGGTTTGTACGCCATTTACGTAGAAGGAGGATTGATCCAAGTAACCGTACAAGGTTTCCGCCTTAACGATATTGGCTTTCTCGATGCTGTCTACACCACCTTGTTGTTTCAGCCATTTGTAGACCAAACCAGCAATGTAAATGGAGTAGGTAGCCGGAGTATTCACCATGGATTGGTTAGCCGCTAACAGCTCGTAGTTGAATACGTGTGGGCAAATAGCATCTGCCGCACCCAACAACTCTTTACGAATCACCACCAGCGTCAAACCTGCTGGGCCCGCATTTTTCTGCGCACCAGCGTACAGCATATCAATGCTGTCGAAATTAAACGGTCGAGACAACAGGTTAGACGAGGCATCCACCACCAGAGGCACGTCAAAACGTGGCCACTCATTGTGTTCCACCCCACCAATAGTCTCGTTACTGCAGACGTGGATATACGAGGCATCAGACTGCAAATGCCACGTATCCACAGCAGGGAACCACGCAAAAGGTTTGTACTCACGGCCATCAATTTTAGCAGCGGCCGCAGAGCTAGCTGCCACATTGATATGACCAAACTGAGTCGCATCTTGCTGCGCCTTAGATGACCAGTTACCAGAGACGATATAGTCCGCTTTGCGTCCGGGTTTCAGCCCTAACAAGTTCATAGGAACGATGGCATTTTGGGCCTGTGCACCACCCTGCGTAAACAGAACGGCGTAGTCCTCGGGCACTTGCAGCAAATCACGCAAATCAGCCTCGGCTTCTTGCAGAATCTGCATAAACTCTTTACCGCGGTGGCTCATCTCCATAACGGACATGCCACTGCCCTGCCAATCCAGCATTTCTGCTGCTGCACGTTCTAGTACTTCCACCGGCAAGACGGAAGGACCCGCTGAAAAATTCCACGGACGCATCATTGACTCTCTCTATTCATTCCCTTCATCAGCAGCTAAAGACGAGGTATCCCCTGTTTCGGTTGATCCTGCAGCATCAACCGTTTCGTCACTTTCTTCATCAGCCTCTACGTCATCTGTTTCAAGAATGCGGTAGACACCTGACAATTTGCTCTCTTCGTCGACGCTAATCAATGTGACACCCTGAGTGGAGCGGCCCATTTCACGAATTTCATCTACTCGTGTACGAACCACCACACCAGAGTTGGTGATCAACATCAACTCGTCACTTTCTTTCACCAACACCGCACCAACTAAGTCGCCATTGCGGGCAGAACATTGGATGGCGATCATGCCTTTGGTGCCACGACCGTGACGTGTGTACTCTTCCAGTGCAGTACGTTTACCGTAACCGTTAGCAGTAGCCGTCAGTACCGATACGCGTTCAGCTTCTTCGCCTTCTTGTGGCTCGGCACCCTCAGGGTCGGCCACCAGCAAGGAAATCACGTTCTGACCGTCCTCTAGACGCATACCGCGTACGCCACGTGCTGTACGCCCCATAGGACGTACATCACCCTCATCAAAGCGCACTGCTTTACCTGCATCGGAGAACAACATCACATCATGCTTACCATCAGTGAGCTGAGCGCCAATCAAGAAGTCGCCCTCGTCCAGATCAACCGCAATAATGCCGGCTTTACGTGGATTGGAGAAATGCGACAACGGTGTTTTCTTCACTGTACCTCTGGAGGTAGCCATGAAGACAAACTGATCGTCACTAAACTCTTTAATGGACAATACGGCTGTGATTTTCTCGTCGTCAACCAACGGGAACATATTCACGATTGGGCGGCCTCTGGAGTTACGAGAACCCTGTGGCACTTCCCATACTTTCAGCCAGTACAAACGCCCATGATCCGAGAAGCACAACAACACGTCGTGTGTATTAGCCACGAACAACTGATCTACCCAGTCGTCTTCGCGCATAGTCGTAGCAACCTTGCCTCGACCACCACGACGTTGCGCACGGTACTCAGACAACGGCTGACTCTTCACATAGCCCGCATGCGACAAGGTCACCACCATATCCATTGGCGTGATCAAGTCTTCGGTGTCTAGCTCGGTAGCGTTGTGCTCGATTTCAGAGCGACGTGCATCTTTATCGGTACGGGAGAACTCTTCTTTAAGCTGCAACAGCTCGTTGGAAATAATTTCAGTCACACGCTCAGGACGGGACAAGATATCCAGCAAGTCGGCAATACGCGCCATGATTTCGCGGTATTCGTCGACAATCTTGTCTTGCTCCAGACCAGTCAAACGTTGCAAGCGCATGTTCAGGATTTCCTGAGCCTGCACTTCGCTCAAACGATACTGACCATCATTTTGCAAGCCAAAGCGAGCAGACAGATTATCAGGACGGTACGCAGCACGCCCACCAGGCACACCACTGTCATCAGCACGCGACAACATGTCACGCACCAAGGTGGCATCCCAAGTGCGGGACATCAACTCTTCACGAGCCACAGGTGGTGTAGGTGCTGCACGAATAATGCGAATGAACTCATCGATATTCGCCAGCGCAACCGCCAAACCTTCCAGAATATGGCCACGTTCGCGAGCTTTACGCAGTTGGAACACTGTGCGACGTGTCACCACTTCGCGACGGTGCATCAAGAAGTACTCCACCAGTTGCTTCAGGTTCAACAAGCGTGGCTGGCCATCTACCAGAGCCACCATGTTCATACCGAAGGTTTCTTGCAACTGTGTGTTCTTGTAGAGGTTATTCAGAATAACCTCGGGCACCTCACCACGTTTAAGTTCGATAACCAGACGCATACCGTCTTTATCGGACTCATCACGAATATCAGAGATACCTTCAATTTTCTTGTCGTTAACCAAGTCAGCAATACGTTCTTGCAACGATTTCTTGTTGACCTGATATGGCAAGGCATCGATCACAATCGCCTGACGGCCATTGCTACGCTCAATGTCTTCAAAGTGTGCGCGTGCACGCATCACCACACGACCACGGCCTGTGCGATAACCTTCACGCACACCAGACATACCGTAGATAATGCCGCCCGTAGGGAAATCAGGAGCAGGGATGTAATCCAGTAGGTCGTCTACCGTACACTCTGGATTTTTCAGGCAGTACAAACATCCCTCTACAACTTCACCCAAGTTATGAGGAGGAATATTCGTCGCCATCCCTACCGCAATACCGGAGCTACCGTTTACCAACAGGTTAGGCAAACGGGAAGGCAGCAGCGCAGGCTCTTGCTCGCTACCGTCGTAGTTAGGGATGAAATCCACGGTTTCTTGGTCTATATCAGCCAGAATCTCGTGGGCAATTTTTGCCAGTCGGATTTCGGTATAACGCATCGCCGCCGCGCTATCACCATCGATGGAGCCGAAGTTACCCTGCCCATCTACCAACATATAGCGCATGGAGAAGTCCTGCGCCAACCGCACAATCGTGTCGTACACAGCCGAATCACCGTGAGGGTGATACTTACCAATCACGTCCCCCACAATACGGGCGGATTTCTTGTAAGCGCGGTTCCAGTCGTTGTTGAGCTCGTGCATCGCAAACAGTACTCGCCTATGCACTGGTTTCAAACCATCACGCACATCAGGCAGAGCACGTCCAACAATTACGCTCATTGCATAATCAAGATAGCTGCGACGCATTTCCTCTTCCAGAGATATTGGAAGAGTCTCCTTAGCAAAGGAATCCATATGAAAGGTCTTTATAGATATAAGTTAAGCAAGAAGCTGGCCGTTCTCGGTCGAATAAGAAATTCTAGCACTTACTGAGCCCCTATATGGAATTGGGCTCGATATTCGTCACAGACGATTGACTTTGACCCTTCGTCAGACTTTACTCAGCCCAAACTTGCCCTCTTGTTGCCCAAACCCAACAGATTTTGAGCATATATGCATTTATTACCCTCATCAGGCGTTTATGCCTAAAACGCGCTTAACTTAAGGCCTACAAATGACTTAAGATTCCAGCTAACAAGCGTGAAACAGGGCTTAATACTAGGCATCATGCGTAGTCTTGCATATACTGGTTCCGTTACATATAAGCGGCGGGAGTTCGCTGCGGTCACTTAACAGGCATTAGCTTAAACGAGGAGAAACATGAACAAAACCTCCAAAATCGCACTTGCACTCGCCTTTGCGGCAGCCACAGCCACAGGTACTGTGTCGGCACAAACTGGCGAAGTTAACAACTGGCAAAATCCATTCGGCAACGTATGGATGAACGGCACGAACGAACTGTGCTGGCGTGATGCATTCTGGACACCAGCAACAGGTATTCCTGGTTGTGACGGCGTACCAGTTGCTCAAGCAGAAGCCCCAGTTGTTGCTCCTACAACTACTAAAGTTGTTCTGAGCGCAGACACATTCTTTAACTTCGACAAATACAACCTGAAACCAGAAGGCCGTCAGGTTCTGGATCAAGTTGCTGAACAAGTTCGTGGCCTGCAACTGGAAGCTATCATCGCCGTGGGTTACACAGACTCCATCGGTACTGATGCTTACAACTTGAAACTGTCACAACGCCGTGCCCAAACTGTTAAAGATTACCTGATCAGCAAAGGTATTCCTGCTGACCTGATCTACACAGAAGGTAAAGGTAAAGCCGATCCAGTTGCTACAAACAAAACAGCTGCTGGCCGTGCCGAAAACCGTCGCGTTGAGCTGGAAATCGTGGGTCTGCGTAATCAGTAATCCACACGTAGCCATCTGTCTTACGACAGAGTCTAAACAGGCTATACTAAAGGCTCCGCATTTTGCGGGGCCTTTTTCTTTGCTATCACCGTATTTCCTATGAGCACACTAAACAGCGTTAACGTAGATCCCGCAGAAATAGAAAAATTCAGTGCTTTGGCCTCTAAATGGTGGGACCCCACCAGCGAATTCAAACCACTACACGCGATCAACCCTCTGCGCTTATCGTGGATTCTGGAACACACCGGCCCGCTGGCAGGGAAAAAAGTTCTGGATGTTGGCTGTGGCGGTGGCATTCTGACTGAAGCCATGGCTACCCACAATGCTGATGTAACCGGCATTGATTTGGCTGAAAAATCACTTAAAGTAGCGCGCTTACACAGCTTAGAAAGCGGTGTACCCGTGAACTACCAAATGATCAGTGCCGAAGCTCACGCTGCGGAAGCCGCTGGCCAATACGACGTAGTTACCTGCATGGAAATGCTGGAGCACGTACCTGATCCCGCTTCGATTATTCAAGCCTGCTCTACTCTGGTTCGCCCCGGTGGTTGGGTGTTTTTCTCCACCCTTAACCGCAATCCCAAATCTTTCTTGTTTGCGATCGTAGGGGCTGAGTACATACTCAAACTGCTACCCGCAGGTACGCACTCTTACTCCACATTTATCAAACCACATGAGCTGGCACGCAGTGCACGTGAAGCCGGTTTGAGCAATATGGACTTGCGTGGCTTAGAGTACAACCCGCTCTCACAGCACTACTGGCTGTCACGTAACACTTCCGTCAACTATCTACTTGCCACACGCAAGGAAGCATAAGTAGCAACATGGCAACGTCTAAGCTTGTACTGTTTGATTTTGATGGCACGCTGGTAGATTCAGCACCTGATTTGGCTGCGGCTGTAAACCGCCTGCGCCACGACCGCAATCTACCCCCACTCCCTTATGAACTGCTGCGTCCAGTTGCCTCACACGGCGCTCGTGGCCTATTAGGCACAGGCTTAGGGTTAGATACCGAACATCCTGATTACCTCGTAGTACGCCAACAGTTCTTGGACTACTATGCTGAAGACATCACCACGCTGAGTCATCTGTTTAACGGCGTAGACGCTATGCTGGCAGGCCTTAAACAGAACAATTTGCCTTGGGGTATTGTGACCAATAAAGCCATAGGCTTAACACGCCCTATCATGGCTAAATTTGAGCTAGATGTGGAGTGTAAGGTATTAGTCGGAGGCGATAGCACCCCTTATCTTAAACCCAACCCCGCATCTCTGCTTCTGGCTACCAGCACCTACGGCATCGCGCCTGAACAGTGTATTTATGTGGGCGATGACCTACGTGATATACAAGCAGGTAAAGCCGCTGGTATGCCCACCATTGTTGCTGCCTACGGGTACTGTAAAGACGACGACACTGTCCCCACCTGGGGTGCTGATGCCATTGCTAACAGCCCCGAAGAACTACTGCAACAGTTGCAAGAATGGGGCAGCAAAGCCTAAAGCACACCACCTAAGCGCCTGATCTCACAGGCGCTTAGTGTATATACCGCTACTTCATTAACAAGAAGCCTGCTGTTTTCTTCTGATCTGCAGAAATATTCTTGCTGTTCATCAGATCATCCAGATCCTGCATCGCAGATGCTACTGCGCCACTCAACGCCGCCACCTCTCCCTGTAGCCTAGACACCTTCTGCTCTTTCTCACTCTCAGACAGTTTCTGATCCGCCATAACCTGCTGAAGCTCTAGCTGCTTTTGCTCTAACTGCTCACGTAACTCGCGTATACGTTTCAGTAGTCCCTTCATCGTATCGGGTAGGTCGCTGTCGTCTATATCTGCATTTTTATTTTGCTCTGCTTTTTGATGTTTAGCTGCTGCATTCAATGCCTCAGCTGAAATGCTAATACGCACACTTTCACCAATAGGCTGTACCGCAGATGCTGATAGAGTTCCATCCAACATGCGTTCTTGTTGAGGCAACGATGCTGCCTCACTACGATTATGATCCAGCACCGTCGCAGACACCGCCAACAGCGAAGAAATAGGCATAAAAACCTCTAGTTAACACACAAAAATGCCGTACCGCTATGTGAAGCGGTACGGCATCATAACGACCTTTTTTGATTATTATTTAGCTATTTTGCCATTTATCAGCTAACCAAAAGGCGCAGGATAAGGTTTTCGCATCAGTAATACGACCATCTTTGCACGCCTCTAAAAACTCCTCTACAGGCATGCTGAACACATCTAGAAATTCGCCATCATCTAGTTGTCGTGTACCGGCTTGTAGACCTGTAGCAAAGTAAGCGTAGAGCACTTCGTTTGAATAGCCTATAGCCAGATGGATTTTCCCCGCCAAATGCCATTCACTGGCGGTGTAACCAGTTTCTTCTAACAGCTCACGTTGGCCACATACAAATGGATCCTCGCCTGAATCCAGTTTGCCAGCAGGAAGCTCAATCATGACTTGCCCTACGGGATGACGATATTGGCGCTCTAACAGTACATGTCCGTTATCCAGCAATGGAATCACCACCACAGCCCCTGGATGCACTACATAGTCACGAGTGCTTTGCCCACCATCAGGCAAACGTACAGTGTCTCGTTTCAGTGTGATGAAGCTTCCTTCATGCAGCGTTGTGCTTTCCAGCAACTCTTCAGTTAAATGCGTAAATTCAGCGTCTTGATCCGTCGTAGTCGGTTGAGTCATTGTATTTTCCATTACCAGAATATGTACTAGCGTCTACGCGACGCCCCCCATCACTATACCGTTTTCAATTGCAGAGATTATGTACCTAACGAGAAATATCTTTGCAGTCTCCACCGCAAGCACATCGTCTACCTATTTGCGTTGCTGGTTATCTGTAGGCATTTGTGCATCCCCAACCACCCACGGCAAGGGCACGAAGATATCTTGTTTGGAATATGAGGTGTAAAACGCTCCTAGCTCTACCGGTGGAGTTGTCTCATGCTTAGGCACCGTCAGCGCACATCCTGCTAGTAATACATTCATCACCACACCCGCCACACCATACATATAACGCCGCATTATTAATCTCCTCGCAATGCCCGTAGCGCTAGGCAGGATTCTTCAAAAGGAATAACTCTCAGCACGTTATTGCTGTAGAAACACGGCCGCAAAGGGTAGTCACTCAACTGTGTGCTGAGCAATACTTGTTGCACCACATCCGGAAAATTTCCTTGCTGAGTGAATGGACCACTTAACGGAATCTCTACACTTACCGCCCAATGCTCATCATTAAAAACCCATGCGGCATCATGGGCCCAACGCTGTATGAGTTGTTTAAGACTCTTATCGCTAGTCAATGAGGCAAATACACTCGGTTGCTGCGCTGAAGCTGATGAAGGCGACGATTTAGCATCCACAGCCTGCTCCCCTGTCCTCTCGCCACCTTGAGTTAGCGTTGCACTGACTGGCTCAGAAAGTGCACTTGACTGCCTCTCGCCATGAATCACTCTTGCTGCAGGTTCCTGCCTAGCCTGAAAAGGCGTAGTTTTTGAAGAAGGCCCATTCTTTACATAGTGCTTATTAGAACCTAGATGTGGAGTCAGCACAGGCAAAGCCCTTGCATGAGCCTCAGAACCAAGACGTGACTGCTTTTCTGACTGTGATGGTGTGTTGACATACCCCTGCGCCTGAACAGGCTCTATGAGCGTTGCATGACGTAACGCAGCATCTGAATAGGGCTGAGCTGGCTGCGCTGTAGCCTGCCTAGTTCTCTCCCGCTGCAGTAGCGTTTGCTGCTTGTGCAAATAGCTCAACAATAGCGGCTTGGAAACTGTTCTATACGCCCACACTTCCTCTGCCCCTCTGCGTAGTAGTAGCACATCCACCGATTCGTTTACAACGTGATAGATGCCCTGTGGCTGTGCCTGCACGGAAACCAATGCCCCATCACGACGTAACGTAAATAATGCGGGCAAATAGCTGCCACTAGGAAACTGCAACCACACCTGTTTCGCATTACTAAACACTTGCAGTGGTGCCAACTGGTCGCTACCAGTCAACCCCCAAGAAAAATCAAACTGATGCTCTGCCTCTGCCGATGCTAAATAGCCCCAGCCATCCCACCATGAACCATTATTTGGTGCAGCACACCCCGCAAGCTGACTGCATACCAACACACATGCGATACCTTGCCTCATAATTCGCCCAATAAAAAAGCACCCAACCGTTAGAGTTGGGTGCTATCTTGGGCGATTTAACCTAGTAGAACTAGAGCTATGATTGCCTATGGACCAACTTAGCGTGGTCTAGCATTCGCAATCTTATTCGCTTCCTCTGCTGCTACACGCAATGCTGCAACAGCAGGAGTTTTACCATCCAAAGCATCTTCCAGTGTCAGATTAAACATGGCACGGATTTGATGGTAATTGTTGACCCGGAAACCACGAGTCGTATTTTCAGGATTTCTCTCGTACACATCTACCAGCGCTTTCCAGTCACCCAGATTTTCGTAGTAGGAAGGCTCTGTTTTCGCGTATGCAGCTTGAGTCAGAGGCAAGTAGCCTGTGGACTCGTACCATTTTTGCGCGACATCATCAGAAGCCAGCCAGTTCACAAATTGTGCGCTAGCTTTGTCTTCATCGTTAGACTTGCCTTTGCTTGCCCAGAAACCAGAACCAGACACAAATGGATTGCCTGGTTGTGCAGTAACTTGTGGGTAGTATGGCAAACCTGTCACAGCGTAATTCAAACCACGCTGAGCATTTAATCTTCCGATATTGCCAGAGTTAGACAGCAATACGGCACACTCACCACCTTGAAAGCGATCTACCGATTGTGGGCCAAACTCAGGCTTCACCATCAATTCGCTACGTACCCAACTAATCATGGTGGACAAGTGACGGACATACAGAATATCAAAGTCAAAACCACGTCGGCTGTTGTTATCACCTGCGTAGAATTGCTTGTTTACCGCTGCCAAGTTTTCCAAGTTAATGGAAACGGGTTGGTCAGAGGTCAATGGACAGCGACGAGAACCATTGTTGGCTAAGGTCACCAACTGATCCTGCAGCCCCTGCCATACACGTTGTGGTTGTGTAGGCTCTAAACCTGCGCGTTTGAACGCGTCGATGTTATAGAACATCACAGGAATTTCTGCCATGAGCGGCAAGGCCAACATACGACCACGCGTGTCATGCATGAAGTTATTTGCTGCAGGCAAGAACCAGCGCTGGTTGCCTGCAGACGCTTTAGTCAGCAAAGCATGCATAGGCTGCACATAAGAGCGCTGCGCTACATCATCCAGACCAGAGGTTTCACCCATTTGGAATAGATTAGGTTTGCTGGAATCAGCCTGCAAAGCTGTATCCAACTGATCTTCACTCTCGAATGCACGCAAATTGACGCGTACATCGTCCTGGCTACGGTTGTAGTTGCGGACCAGCTCTTCAAAAACGACTTTATTGTATTCTGGCAAGGCGTGCCAGACCTGGATATCCGTCGCAGCAGACGCTGCGGAGGTAGCAGTCATCAAAAATGCAATAGCCGTCAAACGGCCTGAAACAGCTGAAGAAAAAAATGTTTTTTCCATGAAACGCCTAGCGCAAAAAAGGAAATTCCGCTTCGGGTTGTCTGCCCGCGATTAGGTCAGCCAACGCTTTGCCAGAACCGGCCCCAAGAGTCCAACCTAACGTACCATGTCCGGTATTGAGATACAGGTTACGTACTTCAGTGCGTCCGATTAGGGGAATATTGGATGGAGTAGCTGGACGCAACCCCGACCAAAACTGAACATTATCAAAATCAAGCGCATTTGGGAATAACTCTTGAGCTTGCTTAACCATTGCCAAGCATCTTTTGCCATTCAGAGCCCGAGAGTAGCCGCTTAACTCCGCGGTTCCCGCCATACGCAAGGTGTTACCTAAACGAGTATACGCCATTTTTTGAGCCGAATCGGTAAGGCTAATATCAGGAATGGCGCTGGCCTCTTTGATCTCAAAAGAAGCCGAGTACCCTTTAGCTGGATACACAGGGCAGCTAATACCCAGAGGCGATAACAGCGCTGCAGAATGCGCCCCCAACGCCACCACTACTGCGTCTACGGCTACGTGTTGGTACTCCCCTTCTGCATCGATAATTTCTAGATGCTGTACTTTACCCTGCTCAGTGCACAATCGTGTCACATGGGTGTTGTACTGGAATGTCACGCCACTGCTTTCCAAATGAGCAGCCAACTGTGTGGTCCACTCATACGCATCACCTGACTCGTCCTCAGGGTGAAAATCACCACCCGCAATATTGTGCTTGATACCTTTTAACGCCGGCACCAATGCCACTACCTCTTCTGCGCTCAGGATACGTCTATCGATGCCAAAATTACGCATCACATCCGCCATTTCTTGCGCTTCATCGAAACTACGTTCGTCGCGGTAAAAACTCAGAATGCCTTTTTCCAAGCAGTGGTAATCCACAGCCACTGATTGGCGCATGTCTTGTAATACCTGACGACTGTACTCTGCCAAGCGCAACAATGCTTTGACGTTAGGCTCAAAACGCTTAGGCTGACACTCCCAAAGGAAACGCAGGCCCCACATCCATTGCTTTGGATCCAGTGACGGCTTAAACCATAGTGGCGCATCATCTTTAAACAACCATCGAGCCAAACGCCAAGGCGCTTTAGGATTCGCCCACGGCTCTGCGTAAGACACTGATATTTGTCCGCCGTTAGCACGAGAACACTCTAGCGCTGCCCCGGGCTGCCTATCCATCACCACGACTTCGTGCCCATCTTGATGCAGCCACCAGGCCGTAGCCACTCCTAGCGTTCCACTTCCTAACACAGCGATTTTCATGGCCCTACCCTTTTCATGGCTGTAAACACGTCACTGCTTTCACCTGTTACTTACAAGGCGTCGGCTTCTGAGGTAAATGCATCCGCATAAAACTCGGCGTCAGGCAGCTTGCACTGTTCACTAAAATCTTTACGAGCGCTCTCTACCATTGCAGGAGCACCACATGCATAGACTTCCCAACCAGACATATCCGGCAAGTCAGCCATCACAGCCTGATGCACAAAACCGGTGCGGCCAAACCACTCATCGTCTTTCTGAGCGTCTGAGATCACAGGAATGAATTGGAAGTTCGCCATAGTTTGCGACCATTCCTGAGCCAACTCCATCATGTACAAGTCTTTAGGTCTGCGTCCGCCCCAGTACAAACGCACTTCGCGGGAAATACCTTTTTGCTGCATGTGCTCAACAATTGCCTTAATCGGTGCAAAACCAGTACCACTGGCTAACAACACAATAGGCTTGTCACTGTCTTCACGCAGGAAGAATGAACCCAACGGTGCTTCAGCACGCAGGATTTCACGCTCTTTCATCTGTGTAGCGCCAGCACCGAACACGTGATCTGTGAAGGCACCACCTGGCATATGACGAATATGCAATTCCACCAAGTTTTGTTCGTTTGGCGGATTAGCCATGGAGTAGCTGCGTCGACGGCCATCTTTCAGAATGAATTCCAAATACTGACCCGCATAAAACTTGAACGGATCGCTAGCTGGCAGTTGCAGCTTCACAATCATGACATCATCGCTCACACGCTCTAAGCCTGCTACGCGCGATGGCATTTTGCGGATTTGTATATCCCCTAGCTTCTGAGCCTGTAGGGATTCAATCACCATATCGGACTGTGGACGCACTTGGCACATCAACGTGAAACCGGCTTCTAATTCAGCTGGTTCTAAGATTTTCTCTGGAGCGCTGCCTGCCTCGTACTCCCCTTCAATGACCTTAGCCTTACAGGTAGAGCAAGTGCCACTTTTACAGCTATATGGCAGCAAAATCTTGGCAGCAATTGCTGCGTCCAACAAATTCTGTCCGGCTTCTACCGGGAACTCCAGCCCTGAGGGTTGTACGGTTACCTTCATTTTGTCTTCACTTATCACTATTTAAGTCGTTATTTCACGTAGGGTGCTGAGCGTAGGTTCAGCAATTTTACTGTCTAACAGGCGACCTTTACGTGCTCGTTTGGCACGGTAAGGCTCCAGCGCGGCCCAATCTAGATCCTCGGTACTTTCTTTGCGTCGGTAAATACCCGACAAACGTATACCTTGAGGGCCCACAGCTACCCACTGCGCTAAATGATCATCGTCATCCAGCGTCATTAACATCGTACCCCGTCCACCGGACGATAGCACCCGCAATTCTTCTCTATCCACCACCATAAAGCGCCCTTTGGCACTTAATAGCGCAACAGCTGTGTCATCATCGCGCAGCAACAGCGGAGGCATGAGTGTATCCCCTTCCGCCACAGTCATAAACTGTTTACCGGCACGCTGACGTGACGTCATGTCGGTGAGTGCGCAGATAAAGCCATAAGCACTTTGCGCCCCCAACAGATACTGCGTTTTCTCAGCCGCTACCAACATGTGTTTGGCCGGTGCCGCAGCACTAATATCCGCTAAGGCGGTAATGGGTTGTCCATCCCCTCTGCCAGACGGCAAGTTGGCCACAGGAATGGTGTAGCAGCGCCCATCCGTACCTAGGGCGATCAAATCATCGGTACTACGGCACTCAAACGCAGCATAGAAGCTATCGCCCGTTTTGAAGGCCACCCCGTCATTATCGTGACCATGCCCCTGACGTCGGCGCATCCAACCTTTGTTAGACACAATCACGGTCACAGGCTCGTCTAGCACCTTGTTCTCTAAGACAGCGCGCTCGGCTTCTTCGATGATCGTGCGTCGGTCGTCGCCATACGTTTGGGCGTCGGTTTCCAACTCTTTGATCATCATGCGTTTGAAGGCTGCTGGGTTATCCAATAGTTTTTGCAAGCCCGCTTGCTCTTCACGTTGCTTGGCAAGCTCTTGTTCAATCTTGAAGCCTTCCAATCTGGCTAATTGACGCAAGCGCATTTCAAGAATGTCTTCAGCCTGACGCTCTGACAACTTGAAGGTTTCCATCAGCGCTTCTTTAGGCTCATCGGCTTCGCGAATGGTTTTAATGACGGCATCTACGTCCAGATACACCACCATGCGACCTTCTAGCACGTGGATTCTATCTTCGACTTTGTCTAAGCGGTAACGTGTACGACGCAACAAGGTCTGATGACGGTATTGCAACCACTCTTCCAGCATTTGACGCACTGACCGTTGACCTGGGCGTCCATCAATACCGATGCTCACCAGGTTAATGGTCTGATTGCATTCCATGCTTGTGTGCGCCAACAGCGTGTTGATGAACTCTTGCCTATCCACACGACTGCTCTTAGGCTCAAACACCAAACGCACAGGGGCATCTTTGCCCGACTCATCACGTACCGCATCTAACAAGCCCAGCAACAATGCTTTGGTTTGCTGCTGCTCGTTGCTCAATGCCTTGCGACCAGTACGCACTTTAGGGTTAGTGCGGTCTTCGATTTCTTCCAGAATTTTTTGTGCGGATGCTCCGGGAGGCAGCTCGGTGACTACCAACTGCCATTGGCCTCTGGCCATTTCTTCTATGGTCCAGCGAGCGCGCACTTTGATGCTGCCACGACCTGATGCGTAGATTTGGCTAAGCTCTTGGCGACTGGAAATAATTTGGCCGCCACCTGGGAAATCTGGGCCTGGAATCAGCTCTGCTAAGGTCTCGTCAGGCAGTTGGGGATCACGGATTAGCTCTACGCATGCTTGCGTCACTTCACGCAAATTATGTGGCGGAATATCGGTTGCCATCCCCACCGCAATACCAGACGCGCCGTTTAGCAGCACTACCGGCAAACGCGCCGGCAGCAACAATGGCTCTTTTTGCGAACCATCGTAGTTAGGGATGAAATCTACTGTGCCTTCACCCAATTCATCCAACAGCACTTTGGCAAATGGCGTTAACCGTGCTTCGGTGTATCGCATCGCGGCTGCGTTATCACCGTCGCGTGAACCAAAGTTACCTTGACCGTCGATCAAGGGGTAACGCAAGCTGAAATCTTGCGCCATACGTACCATGGCATCGTAAGCAGCTTGGTCACCGTGAGGGTGGTACTTACCCAATACATCACCCACCACACGAGCGGACTTCACCGGCTTAGCACCTGCCGCCAAGCCCATAGCTTGCATGGCATATAAAATGCGTCGTTGTACAGGTTTCTGACCATCAGACACGTCAGGCAATGCTCGCCCACGTACTACAGACACTGCATAATCCAAATAGGCCTGTTCTGCATACAGGCCCAAGCTCAAGCTGTCATCATTGCTACTCTGATCAAATAGCCCTGGTTGCTGAGAATCCATGATGTTTACTCGTCAATTCGTTAAATGAAAGCAGGCGTGATTACACATCCAACTCAGCTAAATTCCCTTTGGTCTCCAACCAGCTTCGACGCTGTGAAGACTCGCCCTTACCCATCAGCATGGTAAAGAGTGTCTCGGTGCCCTGTTTGCCCAAATCACCATAACTGACTGGCATTAGGCGACGCGTATCGGGGTTCATGGTGGTATCCCACAATTGCTCGGCACTCATCTCGCCCAAGCCTTTAAAGCGGCTAATCGCCCAACTGCTTTCTTTGACACCTTCTGCTCGCAGTTTTTCCTGCGCAACATCCAGTTCCTTTTGATCCAAACAATAAATTTTACGCGCAGCACGTTTACCCACGGCAGGCACATCTAGCCTGAACAGCGGTGGTCGTGCCACATAGATATGACCGGCCTCTATCAGTTTGGGGAAGTGACGGAAGAACAGCGTCAACAACAACACCTGAATGTGTGAGCCATCCACGTCCGCATCCGACAAAATACACACTTTGCCATAACGTAGGCCCGACAAATCCACTGTATCGCCTGGCACATGAGGGTCTACGCCAATGGCAACAGACACATCATGAATTTCTTGGTTGGCAAACAAGCGGTCTTTATCCACTTCCCACGAGTTCAGCACTTTACCGCGTAAAGGCAAAATCGCTTGGAAGGACTTATCACGACCCATTTTGGCTGAACCACCAGCGGAGTCACCCTCTACCAAGAACAGCTCAGTTCTCGCGTTATCGGTAGATTCGCAATCGGTCAGCTTGCCGGGCAATACTGCCACACCAGAACTTTTACGTTTTTCTACCTTTTGCAACGAGCGTACTCGCGCTTGCGCATGGCGAATGGCAAACTCAGCCAATTTCTTCGCCATTTCTACATCAGCATGCAGCTTAAGCTCTAAGGCATTACGTACAAAGCCGCTGATTAATCTCACAGCATCGCGGCTATTTAGTTTCTCTTTAATTTGGCCTTGGAATTGTGGATCCAGAATTTTGGCCGACAACACAAAGCTCACGCGTGCAAATACGTCTTCAGGCAGCAAACGCACGCCTTTGGGAATCAAGCTGTGCAGTTCAGCAAAGTTTTTCACTGCTTGGTATAAACCATCGCGTAACCCTGCCTCGTGAGTACCACCAGCTGGAGTAGGAATCAGGTTCACGAAGGATTCACGTACCACGTTCCCTTCTGCTGTCCATGCCACTACCCAATGCGCACCCTCGCCTTCGGAGTAGTTGTCATCATCGGCTTCAGCATACTGCTGTGCTTCGAACAACGGCACCAAGAATTCGGTGGTATCTAGGGTTTCCTGCAAATAGCTACGTAACCCATTTTGGTATTGCCAGCTATGGGTTTCGCCGGTTTTTTCGTTGATGAGTTCAACCAACACGCCACCTAGCAATACCGCTTTGCTGCGCAGCACGTGCATCAACTCATTCAGAGGAATGGTTGCACTATCAAAATATTTGGCATCCGGCCATACACGCACCAACGTACCGCTATGCTTTTTGGGCACCTTGGCAATTTCCGCTAGCGGGATAATAACTTCGCCTTCGGAAAATACGATGCGATGCTGCAGACCCTCACGCTTCACGTCTACTTCCAGACGCGTAGACAACGCATTGGTTACTGATACACCAACCCCGTGCAAACCGCCGGAGAAGGCATAAGCACCACCATCTTTTTTATTGAATTTACCCCCAGCATGCAAACGGGTGAAAACCAACTCAACCACCGGCGCATGTTCTTCGGGGTGCAGTCCTACCGGAATACCGCGTCCATTATCTTCTACGGAAACGCTACCATCCGCGTGCAACCGAACCCGTATTAAAGATGCTAACCCAGCCAACGCCTCGTCTGCGGCATTATCAATCACCTCTTGAATAATGTGCAGGGGACAGTCCGTACGTGTGTACATCCCGGGTCGTTGTCGCACAGGTTCTAGGCCTTTTAGGACCTGAATGGAACGTTCATCGTAATTAGAAGTGGCCAAAGTCATCTCTAGCAGGATTAAAAATAAAAAGTATTTTACGGAGTTGCGCCAAAAAGCCAAAACAGGACTCGCACAACACGCTAAACTACCACTACAATGTAAATGCGCTGCACCTGGCTCTGCTGTCAAAATGCGACAGCCTATCTGCCCTCATTCCAAAGCTAGACTACCATACTGCCATGAGGCCTTATCAGGCTGCAGATTCTCTATTTTTCTTACTAAAACTGTAATTCTCATGAGTGATTCCATCAAACACGTTACTGATGCCTCTTTTGACTCGGATGTGTTGAACGCCGATCTTCCTGTACTGGTAGACTACTGGGCTGCATGGTGTGGGCCTTGTAAAGCGATTGCCCCCTTGCTGGAAGAAGCTGCTGAAGAGTTCAAAGGCCGTGTTATCATTGCCAAAGTCAACGTTGACGAAAACCCTGACATTGCTGCCTCTTATGGCATTCGTGGCATCCCCACTTTGATGTTGTTCAAAAATGGCGAAGCCACACAAACTAAAGTGGGCGCACTGAACCGCTCACAACTGAATACGTTTCTCAACGACTCCCTATAACTTGTGTCCAACTCTGATCATGCGCGGGCCTGCGATTCTTTGGCCCGCCATCATTGATTGAACCCCTTCTTTTCCTCTCATGCACCTCAACGAACTCAAAGCGCTGCATGTTTCGCAGTTGCTGGAAATGGCTGCCAGCCTGGAAATCGACAACGCTAACCGCCTGCGCAAACAAGAATTGATGTTTGCCATCATGAAAAAACACGCCAAAAAAGGCGAACAAATTTTCGGCGATGGCGTATTAGAAGTCCTGCCTGATGGTTTTGGTTTTCTGCGTTCGCCAGAAACCTCCTACCTTGCCAGCACTGACGACATTTACATTTCCCCTTCTCAGATTCGCCGTTTCAATCTGCATACTGGTGACTCCATTGAAGGTGAAGTGCGTACGCCTAAAGACGGCGAGCGCTATTTTGCGCTAGTCAAAGTCGACAAGGTTAACGGCATGCAGCCAGAGGCCATCAAACATCGCATCATGTTTGAAAACCTCACTCCTCTGCACCCAAACCAGCCTATGCGTTTGGAGCGTGAGATCAAAAGTGAAGAAAACATCACTGGCCGTATCCTGGATATCTTTGCCCCTATTGGTAAAGGCCAGCGTGCCCTGATCGTTGCTAGCCCTAAATCCGGTAAAACCGTGATGATGCAGCACATGGCTCACGCCATCACCACCAACTACCCTGAAGCCACGCTGATCGTGCTTCTGGTAGATGAGCGTCCTGAAGAAGTGACCGAAATGCAACGCACCGTTCGTGGTGAAGTTGTAGCGTCCACTTTCGACGAACCTGCAACTCGCCACGTTCAAGTGGCTGAGATGGTGATCGAAAAAGCCAAACGTTTGGTTGAACTGAAAAAAGACGTAGTGATTTTGCTGGACTCCATCACTAGATTGGCGCGTGCATACAACACCGTTGTGCCTGCTTCTGGCAAGGTACTGACAGGTGGTGTGGATGCTAATGCCCTGCAACGTCCTAAGCGCTTCTTCGGTGCAGCACGTAACTTAGAAGAAGGCGGTTCTCTGACCATTATTGGTACTGCGCTGATCGAAACCGGCAGCCGTATGGATGAGGTGATCTACGAGGAATTCAAGGGTACTGGTAACTCTGAGATCCACTTGGAGCGCCGTTTGGCTGAGCGTCGTATGTATCCTGCTATCAATCTGAACAAGTCTGGCACACGCCGCGAAGAGCTGCTGATCAAGCCAGATTTGCTGCAGAAAGTATGGGTACTGCGCAAATTCATCCATGACATGGATGAGGTGGAAGCGATGGAATTCATCCTCGACAAGATTCGCGCCACAAAAACAAATGCAGAATTTTTCGATATGATGAAAAAATAAGCATAGAATAAATAAGCCTCCATTGTGAGGCTTATTTTCTTTCCGGCCTGGGCTGGAAACTGCGGGCATTCAGACCCTGCTTCCCTGACTTTTCTGGGATAAAACCGTTCTACGGTTTAACTCTGCACTGGCATAGGCGGGCCTGATGGCAGGCCTCACCACAGGTGTATCTTGCTTCCCTCATGCCAGCCCCTATTTTTGCAGAGTAGTTATGAAATTTTCTAGTCTAGAGCAGTTCCTCGATTCTGTACGCGCCCGTGACCCACACCAGCCTGAGTTCATGCAGGCAGTCGCTGAGGTCATGGGCAGTTTGTGGCCATTCATCCAGCAGAATCCGCAGTATGCAAAACAAGGATTGCTGGAACGTTTGGTTGAACCTGAACGCGCGATACAGTTCCGTGTATCTTGGGTCAATGACCAAGGTCAAACCGAAACTAATAGGGCTTTCCGCATCCAGCACAGCAGCGCCCTAGGCCCCTTCAAAGGTGGCATGCGTTTTCACCCTTCAGTAAACCTCTCCATCCTTAAGTTCCTGGCTTTCGAGCAAACCTTTAAAAACGCCCTCACAACCCTGCCTATGGGTGGTGCTAAAGGCGGGTCTGACTTCGATCCTAAACACCGCTCTGAGAACGAAATCATGCGCTTCTGCCAAGCGCTGGTAACCGAGCTCTACCGCCATATTGGCCCAGACACAGACGTGCCTGCAGGCGATATTGGTGTAGGTGGCCGTGAAGTGGGCTATATGTCCGGGATGATGAAAAAACTTTCCAACAACACTGCCTGCGTCTTTACTGGCCGCGGCATCAGTTTTGGTGGCAGCTTGATTCGCCCAGAAGCAACTGGTTATGGCTTGGTGTATTTCGTTCAAGAAATGCTGAAACGCCAAAGCATGGCTCTAGAAGGCCTAACCGTGTCAGTATCCGGTTCAGGTAACGTGGCTCAATACGCCATTGAAAAATGTATACACTTAGGCGCTAAGGTCGTAACGGTCTCTGACTCAAAAGGTTATGCCTATGACCCAGACGGTTTCACACCCGAGAAACTGCAACGCTTGATGGCGATACGCTGCCAGAGCCAAGGCTGCGTAGAAGATTACGCCAAAGAAGTCGGGATTAAGTACATTGCTGGTAAACGTCCTTGGGAAGTTCCCGTTGATGTTGCCCTGCCATGTGCAACACAAAACGAACTGGATGCACACGATGCTCGCGTCTTGCTGTCCAACGGTGTGCGTTGTGTGGCCGAAGGTGCCAACATGCCATCCACATTGGACGCAGTAGAACTGTTCTTAGAAGCTAAGATTCTCTACGCACCAGGTAAAGCCAGTAACGCAGGCGGCGTAGCCGTATCCGGACTGGAAATGAGCCAGAGCTCGCAACGTTTATTCTGGACACAAGAAGCTGTTGACCAGAAATTGCACCAAATCATGCATGCTATTCATGAAAACTGCGTACAGCATGGTAAGCAGGCTCAATTTATTAACTATGTAGACGGCGCTAACATTGCCGGCTTTGTAAAGGTGGCGGATGCGATACTCCAACAAGGTGTATATTAATCCTTATACGTTCTATCAATAAAAAGGGGCCTAGGCCCCTTTTTTATGCCCCTCACACAGCCTACCTACGGTCAGTCTAGCGACATTTCTTCCAGCTGTGGATCATCCCAACTGCCATGTACGGCATAACGTTGTGTCATTGCTCTAGACAGCGGCTCTTGCAGTAACCACTGCGCCAAAAATGCCCCTATCCCTACTACCGGGTTCACGGCAATCGCTGCCGCCACAGCAGCACCACTCACGTCTACCCTTGGGATCACCACCACATTCAAGGCCAGGCTTTCGCTTTTCACACCTACGTCACCTTCAATCACAATGGTGCCCACGGGGCCGATAATGCGATAGTTATTGGTATGCAGCTGCATTTCACGCAAACTGATGTCACCACGCATCTCATCGTAAGGGAAACCTTCACGTAGTACACCACCAATGTTTAGCTCTAAGCGAGCCAATCGCGTTAAGGATTGCAATGACAATAGCTCTAACAAACGTGCTGAGCGCGACTGTATCTGGTTCAGCCTACCTTTACCTAACACGATATTGATATCGCCCTCTAGATCATCCAGAGCCACACGCCACGGCAAATTTCGCCAATTGAATTGCATAGCTACCGAACCTTTGGTACCTCGCACTACGTCCTGCACACCAAAAAAATTCAGATAGTCTTGTAAGTTTTCTATGGCTGCTTGCGCTTCTATGTACAGCCCTCTGGACTCACCATTTAACAGCCAATGTCCTGTGCCTGATAGGCTCACCCCCGGTGCTACCAACGAGAGTTCTTCTAATTGCCAAACATCAGAATCAGTCTCTGACCGTCCCTCTGCCAACACACTACCTATGCGCTTACCAGCAATTTCCAGCTGCTCAATATGCAGATTCATATCAGGCAGATGCAAAGCATCATCACCCCAACGCTCAGACTCGGTATCTTCGCCCACCTCATTCTCAGCCATCTCACCCAGAATAATGCGTTGGAAGTGTGCTTGAAGCACACCCTCTATTTCGCCCTCTCTATCCACCTGCCACTGTAGGTTGCCGGCTGCTTCGCTAGAGCTTATGTCTACGCGCCAATGCCGTTGCTGTGGCTGCTGAGCAGTCAACGTTAACTGTTCAAATCCCATCCCTAGAGCCTGCGCTTCATCCGCCTGAACACGTAAACGTTTCAAGGCAGGAAAATACTCTTCACCTTGTGATTCATCGGCCTGTGCGGTTTGTATAAGCGCCAACCAGCCATCCAAGTCCACTTTTGGATAGTGCACATCAACGACCAGCCCATTTTGCTCCGGACGAACCTCCTTGTTGGCGGTAATCGTACCTGCCTTGAAATACGGAGATGGGTTAGCTGTATCGTGCAAGAAACTGGCGTAGAAAGAGCGTCCTAAGGCCACACTCAATTGCGATGTAGTGGGGCCTGCTCCTTGCCAACGCAACTGTAGTGGCCAGCGCTGTTCTGCCGGTTTTTGCATAGGCAGGGGCATATCCACGATCAAGCCATTCAGATCGGAATCAAAGGTCAACACCACATCAGATGGCAGCACATTCAGCACAAACTGAAAAGGTGTACGCCCTTGCACACGCTCATGCCACATAGCGGGTATCCATGGGCGAGCTTGCTGCATATCCACGCTGCCTTTAAAGGTTAACCCCGGATATTTGGCTGGCTGATTACCTTCGTAGGCCACGCCTTTTTCTATGGTCAACGGTTGGCCTAACCATGAGCCACGTAGGTTCTCGGCCCAGACGGCGTCTTCAGTGAAATACAACCGTCCTTGCAGCCTACGCATAGGAGGAAGGTAATCGTAGACACGCAGCGCTGTATTTTGCATGGCCACATGGCCTGCCACCGTCACAGGCTTTCCTGCTTGTAACGGTACGGCCAATTTCAAAGGCACATCCCACTGCCCCTCAGCACGTAAGGCATCCAACTCATGGTTCACCATTTCGCCTAAAGGGGAGTTTTTAAATAATGGTGCGTACGACGCTGCACTGCCATGACTCTGCGCATCTATATGCACAATGGAATCATGCTCCATATTAGGAATAGTGATATCTAGTTTGGTTGCCTGCACAGGAGACGCCGGATCAATCAGCACTGAGGCTTGCGTAAACGTGCCATATAAGCCCGCCCGCTCCACCCGCAATTGCCCTTGTATATCACGCAACACTGGCCACGTACGCTCACGCGCGGAGGCTTGCCAATAATCAATTTGAGCATCACGCACTGCGGCGGTTACATCAAAATAACCTTTGTCTTGCTCAGACTGAAAAGGGAAAGCATCCACATCGCCCTGTAACGTAAACTTCCCTTGCTCTAACCACCCTTTTTGCAGACCCGCTTTTAACCAAACAATGACGTCTTCACCCACGTCATCTGGGAAGTACTTGTACAAGGTACTAAGCTGCACATGCTCTAACCTACCCTGTAGATCCAACCACCCCAACTCATAATCTGGGTCTGGACGCCAATTACCTTGGGCATGTAAATACAACTCTTCGTTTTCCACCAAGAAGGTATTTAATTGCCATGCTCTGCCACGTCCATCCAACTCAACTGCCAACCTATCTAGAAACAGGTCTTCTTGCCATAACTGGCCTGCACCAATCTTGACCCCTTGCATCACTGCCATGCTTTGTACGGGTGCTGTGCTCTGCCAGTCACGTTGCCCTAACCATCGGTCTAAGTCAGCCCATGACGATGACATGAACACGGACATTTTCTGTGCAGCCAACTGCTGGCCATAAAATGCGCCGTGTAAATCCGAAGCTTCTGCTTTAAAACGTATGTCAGTAAAGCGTCCTTTCTCTACATTAACAAGTAACTCTAAGGACTCGGGATACACCGACCAATCTGTGTTTTTATCCAAACCCAGGGCTAACAACGACTCAAACCCCGTGCGTGCGCGCATATACAACTGGCCATCCATAGCCTCTAGGTTATCGCCCTCTTCTACAGGACTACGCAAATCAGCCAAGACCGCCAACCCTTCTGGCTGCTCGGCCGTACCTTCCTGCAGGGCCACATAATGCCTACCATCGCGGTTTTGAACGTCTATTTGTACCGGGCTAATGATTTCTGGCGGAAGCTGCCTATAGGTGTCTTCCCAAATAATAGTGGCATTGGCGAACTGCACTTGTCGTTGCAAGGCCAGCCACCGCAAGACAGCCTCTTCTTCGCCTGCCGGCGGTGCCTGATTGGTGTTTGTCCCTTCGTCCACCAATACACCACCCACACGTATGTCAGCATTGGCATCACGCTGTATGGTGAGCTGCAACCCTTCCGCATATACCATATGGAAAATAGGCTTGGCATACAACCACGAAGACCAACTGAACTCAAATTTCAGCAAAGGGATGTGCATGGCTGGCTGTTGACCTTCACCCTGCTGTACTCGCACATTGTCTATTTGTATACGAGCGCGAGACCCTTTCCACTCACCGGATACCTGTTCAAAGCTCAGCTCCACCCCTAAGGCTTCAGACAACACTTTTTCCAATGGTGCCTGCCATTGCTGCAAATTGGGTATGACCCAGAAACGTATTGCGCTGACAAACAGTACTGCGCTCAGGTATAAAGCCAAAAGCACATACAGCAACGTGCGCCGTAGTCGTGACATAAGCCTCCAATCGTCACACTAATCCGCAAGACTGCAAAGTGCTAACATGGACATGCTTTACACCGTTGATTAATGCTCTGACCTTTTTATCGATTATCAGATGAACGAAGCCATTATATTGAACTCTGCCCTCGCTTGGTCAGGCACATTACAACGAAAATTAACGGCATTCCCCGATTTTGCTCAACACTTACAGAAAAATAGCCAAACACCGCTATCTATAGAGCGTTTAAACCAGTTGGCTCGTCACTTTTTAGCGGACTCTCCTTATAGTGAAATCAACGATATCAAGCGCCCCTTACGCTTACTGCGCACCGAGGTTTTCTATACGTTGATGCTGCGTGACATTGCCGGTTTAGCCAGCTTTGAGGAAGTCACTCAAGCCATGAGCCATCTGGCTGATCTTTCGGTACAACACGCGTACGAAACGGCTTATCGCAAACTCGCCGAACGGCATGGTGCACCGCTAGACCCCAAAACCGGCCAACCATTAGAAATGTTGATTCTGGCGATGGGTAAATGGGGGGGGAAAGAGTTAAACGTATCTTCTGACATAGACTTAATCTGCATCTATGGCCCGGATGGCGACACCTCAGGGCCTCGCCCACTCAGTCATCATGAGTTCTTCGGTAAGCTAACCCAACAAATCAGCGCTATTTTGTCTGAGGTGACCCCTGATGGTCAGGTGTTCCGCTGTGACCTGCGTTTACGCCCAGACGGAGATTCTGGCCCCTTGGCTTGGAGCATGGCTGCTGTCGCCAATTACTTAATTAGCCAAGGTCGCGAGTGGGAGCGTTATGCCTGGATCAAAGCCAGACCTTTGCCATTGCAAGCGTGGTCCGGCAGCAATCCCCATCAATTGCGTTACCAATTCGAACAATTACGTACTCCCTTTGTGTACCGAAATTACTTCGACTTTGATGCCTTAGCCTCTCTACGCGAACTGCGTGAACGCATACGTCAAGACTGGAACCGGCGCGTACTCAGTAGAAATGGCATTGATAGCCTACACAACATCAAACTTGGTGATGGCGGCATTAGAGAAATTGAGTTTGTAGTGCAACTAAATCAGTTGATACGCGGAGGTCGTCTCCCCTCACTACAATGCACTAATTTACTGGATGCCATGCGTGCTCAACAACGAGCAGGTGTGCTCACAGCGGCTACCGTACAAGAGCTTAAGCAGGCTTATCTGTTTCTGCGACGCACTGAACATATGTTGCAGTACCGTGAAGATACACAAACTCACCTCCTACCTGTCAAAACCGAAGATCGCCAAGCGCTAGCCACCACTATGGGGTTAAGCGTAGAAGACTTTGAAACGCAATTACAGCAACATCGTAATGCGGTCAGTCGTTATTTTAGCGATGCCTTTAGACTGGCTGGGCTGAACGACAATAGTCCTACTAGCGCCCCCGTCACACAGGAACCAGAGCCTGAGGCTGCTGCCCCTGACGATTTTCAGGCGCACGCTAGCGAAAAGATCACCCACTTTCTAGACAGCCATAAACTACGACGCTTGCCTCGCCCCAGCCGCGCCCGCCTAGAGCAATTGCTACCGCAACTTTGTCAGGCTGCTGCACAAACCACTAACCCAGAAGAAACGCTAAGCCGATTGCTCAATGTGATGGAAAGCATCGCCCAGCGTAGTGCGTATGTAGCCTTATTGAGCGAGTATCCAGAAACTATTAGCCGTTTAACCATGTTGGTGTCCGCCAGCCCATGGGCTGCACAATATTTAGTGCAATACCCGTTGGTGTTGGACAGACTGATTAACTGGCAAAGTCTCATGCAAGACACTGATTTTTCTGCGCTGCAAAAACAGCTGCACCATGAATTAGATGCCTGCAAGCTGCCCGATGGCCAGCCCGACATAGAGCAACAAATGAACTTGATGCGCGACACGCTGCATCAACACACCTTTGAGTTATTAGCCCAAGACTTGTCTGGCTGCTATACCGTAGAGCAATTAGCCGACAAGTCCTCTGCCTTGGCCGACCTGATGCTGGAAGAAACGCTGTACCGCACATGGCCATTAGCACAACCTAAAGGGACTGATTTATCCTCGCTACCCGCTCCTGAATTTGCCATCATTGCCTACGGCAAGCTGGGCGGAAAAGAGCTAGGCTACGCCTCTGATTTAGATTTGGTGTTCTTGTACGATGACCCTGATCAGAATGCTTCTGAGCACTACGTAAAGCTTGGTAGACGCATGATCTCATGGCTGTCTACCCTCACCTCGTCAGGACGCTTATACGAAGTCGATATGCGCTTACGTCCGGATGGTAATGCTGGCCTCATTGCCGTCAGCGTAGACAGCTTCGAACAATACCAGCAGCAACAAGCGTGGAGTTGGGAGCATCAAGCCTTAACGCGCGCCCGCTTTGTGGCCGGTAGCACGCGCATCGGTGAACGTTTTGAACAAGTACGCCAAGACATCTTGGTGCGCCCTCGCGACTTACAGCAACTTAAAACCGATATACGTCAAATGCGTGCTCGTATTTTTGAAGGCCACCCCAACCGTAGTGAGCTGTTCGATTTGAAACACGATAGTGGCGGCATGGTGGATATAGAGTTCATCACGCAATTTATCGTACTTGCTCATGCGCATCAGTATCCTGTGCTTTTGGGGAATCTGGGTAACATCACCTTGCTAGGGTTAGCAGCAGAACTAGGGCTGATTGATAGCACGCTGGCAACACAAGTCAGTAGCATCTACAGAAACTACCGAAAACTGCAACACACCCTACGTCTACAAGCCCAACCGTGGGCGCGTGTGCCCCCTCAAAACCACGAACAAGACCGTCAAACTGTGCGAGCACTTTGGGAAGTTGTGATTGAGGGCTAAAATAGTAGGATCAGCTACATTTATTCTGTCATAAGCGTCATGTCCACATCTGTTGATCGTCCTGTACTCACCCTACCAGACAACCGCAAAAAGGTTTTGCTGCACTCCTGTTGCGCCCCCTGTTCGGGCGAGGTGATGGAGGCCATGACCGCATCAGGCATAGACTACGCCATCTTCTTTTACAACCCGAATATCCATCCCGTGCGCGAGTATGAAATTCGCAAACAGGAAAACATACGCTACGCCGAAAAACACGGCATCGAATTTATTGATGCCGACTACGACGTAGATAATTGGTTTGAACGTGTAAAAGGTATGGAGCATGAACCCGAACGCGGCATACGCTGTACCGAATGCTTTGATATGCGCTTTGAGCGCACTGCCCTATATGCGCATGAACACGGCTACAACACCTTTAGTAGCTCACTAGGCATTTCACGCTGGAAAGACATGAACCAGATCAATGGCTGTGGCGAGCGTGCAGCAGCACGTTACCCTGACATGCTGTACTGGACATACAACTGGCGCAAAGGTGGCGGCGCTAAACGTATGATCGAAATCAGCAAAACAGAAGAGTTCTACATGCAAGAATACTGTGGCTGCGTGTACTCCCTGCGTGATGCCAATCGCTGGCGTCGTGAAACTAACCGCGAACGCATACAAATTGGTGTGAAATTTTACTCGTGGGATGCTACGCGGGAAAATCTGAATGAAACACCGGCCAAACGTTTAGACAAACCTATACGCTAAGCCCACACTAAAAAGGCCTGTAATCACAGGCCTTTTTTATTCCCCCTACGATGTAGCGGGCGGGTACAGTTTGACGCTACAAATCAGTGCTATCACCAATGCCAAAGATGCCGCTAATAGCGCGCTAGAAAAACTGTGGCTATAGGTATGCAAAAGCTCCGCCACCATAGGGCCTATGATCTGTCCTACGCTGTACATCAATGTCATGATGGCTAAGACATTTTTCCCGGTATGACGAGCCAAACGTTGCGCAGCAGGCATTGCAATTGTCACAGTACCGGTGAAGGTTCCACCTACCAACAAGGCACTAAGCATATAACTACTGGCTGACTGAACAAGCACAGGCAAGGCTACGCCCAACGCTTGCAACGCAAGATTCCATTGCAATGCCCCACGAGTACCCAATCGCTCATGCACTCTATGCCATATAAAACACGCTGGTACCGCCCCCAAACCAAACACCGCCCACACATGAGCAGAATGCACATCTGGTAATGCCTTGTGTACCAACATGGGTAAGTAGGTAGCCGTTACGATATAGCCAAAACCTGCCAGCCCATAAATAATTACCATAGGCAACACAGCCACCAATTTAGGTTGTATAGCCGCCTGTGCAGCAGAAACCTCGGTAGAGGGCTCGCTATAGTGCATCAACAAACCAGGGGCGGCAATAAGCCCCATCACGGCTGCTACCGCCCCCAATAGCAACCACATACCTGAGCTATGCAAACCTAGGCTGGCACCTAGCACCAACAACTCGGCAGATAAAGCTATGCCTACGCCTACCCCTGCATATAACACTGGGGCTCCAGTGAAATGCCCCCGTTGCTCAAATAACCATAACGATGCCGCCACAAACCCTAATGCACTCACAGCGCCGGCTACACCACGCACCAGTAATATGCCCCATACAGGCACAGGCAACGCTAACACAGCCAAACACAAGGCCGTTCCCAATACAGACCACAAGCACAGTGTGTACGCATAACGTGCACGCATCCGTACCGCTAACAGAGCCCCTAGCAAATAACCAGCATAGTTCATCGATGCTGCCCAACTACCCTGCTGCACACTAATCACCCCGTCTTCCACCATGTAAGGGAATACAGCCGTGAAAGCAAAGCGCCCAAATCCCATACCTACCGACAAGATTAACGCTGCCTCTACGGCGGAGCGCCAAGGCCCTACTGGCGTACTGCGATGTACGGTGGCTGTCATTTCAAAGCCTCGGCTAATAGTGCTAAGAACGATCTAAACGCTGGTACGTCATAACCTTTACGCCATACCAACAAGGTGTTTACTGAAGCCACTTTCAATGTGGGCATGTTCTCTGGCACGCCAGCCAGTTTCAATACACTAGCAGGAACCAAGGTCACACAATTACCTGCCGCCACACAAGCAATCATGGCGTGATACGACGCAATCTCTAGCACACGCCATTCAGGTGTATCCGCCATACCCAAGATCTGTTCTGCGATGCCTCTATACGTGCACCCTAACGGAAACGCCGCTAAGGTACGTGTTTGAATTTCAGACACTTGCATCACAGCTGATTCGCTACTCGGTAATAACAACAGCAGCTCTTCAGTCCATACTGGCATAGCTTGCAAACCCAACTCATCTAGCAATACATCTGCATCCGTTGAGCTCGCTAAGGCGACAAAGACACAATCTAACAGCCCTGTGCGCAATTGTTCTATAAGTGCACGCGTAGGACCTGTACTCAGTTGCAATTGAGTATTTGTATGTTTGGCATGGTAGTTAGCCAACAGAGCTGGCAATCGGCTTGCCGCCGTACTTTCCATACTGCCCATACGTAAGGTACCGCCATCAAGACCACCTGTTACCACATGCCTAGCTTCTGCTTCCAAGGCTAGTAGCTTATTCGCATAATCCAAAAACGTCTGGCCCGCTGCTGAAAGCGTCAGTCGTTTACCCGTGCGTACAAACAGCTCTGACCCCAAGTCGGCCTCTAATTGCTGTATACGAGTGGTCACGTTAGACGGGGCTCGTCCTAAATGCGCAGCAGCATGTGTAATGCTCAGCTCGGTCGCTACCGTGGTGAAAATACGTAGAGTTTCGGAATCCATTTAATTCTTCTTTCAAGAACAATATATAAAAATCATTCTTTTAATGAGAAATTAAAATATACACCTCTACGCGGCAACACAATAGCCCAAGATGCAAAAAAGCCCCACTCAAAGAGATGGGGCTTTTGCTTAACTAACACTAGCAGGCTTATGCTTTGCTAGCTTTCTGGTCGAACACAAAACTGCCGTCACGCCAGTCTACAGGTACTACATCGTCCTCACCGAACTGGCCTTCCAGAATCAGTTTGGCCACAGGGTTTTCGATGTTTTGCTGTATAGCGCGTTTCAATGGCCTTGCACCAAACAACGGATCGAAACCAACTTTTGCCACTTCAGCCAATGCAGCATCACTAACCTCTAACTGCATGCCTCTGTCAGCCAAACGTTGTGCCAAACGTTGCAACTGAATTTTGGCAATAGATTGAATCTGTGCCTCGCCCAGTGCATGGAACACCACAACTTCGTCAATACGGTTCAAGAACTCAGGACGGAAGGAAAGTTTTACTTCTTCCCATACGGCTGATTTCACTTTCTCGTACGGCTCGCCAACCATTTCCTGGATGTGATGAGCACCCAAGTTGGATGTCATGATTACCACGGTATTACGGAAATCAACCGTTCTACCTTGACCATCAGTCAGACGACCATCATCCAATACCTGCAGCAAGATGTTAAATACATCTGGGTGTGCTTTTTCTACCTCATCCAGCAAAATCACACTATACGGTTTACGACGCACGGCTTCGGTCAAATAACCGCCCTGCTCGTAGCCCACATAGCCCGGAGGCGCACCGATCAATCTGGCTACCGAGTGTTTCTCCATGAACTCTGACATATCAATACGAATCAAATGATCTTCAGAGTCAAACAAGAATGCAGCCAAGGCTTTAGTCAGCTCGGTTTTACCCACGCCGGTAGGCCCTAAGAACAAGAACGAACCATAAGGCTTAGATGGATCAGCCAAACCTGCACGTGAACGTCGGATCGCATCCGCAACCAACGACACAGCTTCGTTCTGACCTACCACACGCTCTTCAAGGTGCTGTTCCATGTTTAGCAGTTTTTCACGCTCACCTTGCATCATGCGAGACACAGGAATACCAGTTGCACGTGACACCACTTCTGCAATTTCCTCAGTACCTACCTGAGTACGTAACAGCTTAGGCTTGTCTTCCAGCTTGTCTTTAGACTGCTCAGCAGTAGCCAAACGTCCTTCCAACTCTGGCAACTTGCCATACTGCAGTTCAGCCAATTTATCGAACTGACCTTTACGTTGCAGTTCAGCCATTTCCGCTTTGAGCTGCTCAATTTCTTCCTTGATAGACTGCGTACCTTGTACAGCAGCTTTCTCAGCTTTCCAGACTTCCTCAAAATCGTTGTACTCGCGTTGTAGACGCTCCAACTCTTCTTCAATGGTGGCCAAACGACGCTGTGACGCATCATCTGTTTCTTTACGCACGGCTTCACGCTCAATTTTGAGCTGAATCATGCGGCGATCTAGCCTATCCATGACTTCAGGTTTGGAGTCAATCTCCATACGAATACGGGCAGCAGCTTCGTCGATCAAGTCAATCGCTTTATCCGGCAAAAATCTGTCGGTAATGTAGCGGTTAGACAGCTCGGCAGCAGCCACAATTGCCGGGTCGGTAATCGCCACACCGTGGTGCAGCTCATAGCGCTCACGCAAACCACGCAGAATCGCAATGGTAGATTCCACATCTGGCTCATCCACCAGCACTTTCTGGAAACGGCGCTCTAACGCAGCATCTTTCTCTATGTACTGACGGTATTCGTCCAGCGTGGTTGCACCAATACAGTGCAGTTCACCGCGGGCCAATGCTGGTTTCAGCATATTACCGGCATCCATCGCACCTTCGGCTTTACCAGCGCCAACCATGGTATGGATTTCATCAATAAAGAGAATGGTTTTACCTGCGTCTTGAGACAGCTCTTTCAGGACTGCTTTCAGACGCTCTTCAAACTCACCACGGTATTTAGCACCCGCCAAGAGCGCGGCCAAGTCCAACACCAACACACGTTTGTTTTTTAGGTTCTCAGGTACTTCATTATTCACAATACGCTGAGCCAGCCCTTCCACAATCGCGGTTTTACCCACACCTGGCTCACCAATCAGTACAGGGTTGTTTTTGGTCCTACGTTGCAAGATCTGTATAGAGCGACGAATCTCATCATCTCTACCAATCACAGGGTCTAATTTGCCCAAGCGAGCTCGCTCAGTCAGGTCAGTGGTGTATTTGGACAACGCTTCTCTATTAGCGTCACCCTCTGCATCACTTACCGACTCACCACCTCGCACAGCATCAATCGCTGCTGCTAGTGCTTGTTCATTTAGTCCTGTCTCTTTTAATAAACGGCCTGCCTGCCCTTTATCTCGGCTTAATACCAACAAAAACAATTCACTGGCAATATAAGTATCACCACGCGAGGTTGCTTCTTTTTCTGTTAATGCCAACGCGCTTTGCAGCTCGCGACTAATATTTAAATTCACATCCCCCGATGAAATCTGAGGTAATGCATCAATTGCCTTTTTAACTTCGGCTTGTAAACGTGGCACGGCCACACCCGCACGCGCCAATAGACTGCCTGCTCCGGAATCCACGTCAGCCAACAATGCGGCCAATACGTGCACAGGTTCCAGATAAGAATTGCCCTGTTGCAATGCCAAACTTTGTGCATCAGCCAAAGCTTGTTGAAACTTTGTCGTTAATTTATCAATTCGCATGTTGCCTTACTCTAGGTAATGTGCAGAATCTTGCGATGAGTATTCACAGACTGCACCAGATTAATTTCGCTTGACTTATAGATGATGACATCTGGTCAAACTTCAAGAGCCTGTTAAAATCATTTATGTGATTATTTGCATTTTCTTACATTTATTGCAACTTACTAAAATAAAAGAAAAAGCAAAATCCTTGATGTTTCAAAAAGAGCTTTTAAATACGCTAGAATACTGAGTATGGCACTTCACTCCGAAGTGCAACTTTTATGCTGCGCTTGAAAATAAGCTCTAACCATGGTCCTTGTACCTAACTGTTTTCAACCGTAGCCGCTTTCTATGCAAAAACGAATCTCTGTCAGTCACGATGCTATACGTTGCTCATCCTGCATGCTGAATGAAATCTGCTTGCCGCTGGGGATGTCCAACCACGACCTGCAGAAGCTGGATGATCTGGTCAAGGAACGTATACGTCTGAGCAAAGGCTCTTTCCTGTTCCACCTTGATGATGAAGTTGATGCCATCTATGCATTACGCACTGGCAGCATCAAGACACAACTGGAAGACGCCTCCGGCCAAGTACAGATCACTGGCTTCTTGCTACCAGGCGAGATCATCGGCATGGACGGATTATTGAATAATCGCCATGTCTCTCACTCTATCGCACTGGAAGACAGTGAAGTCTGTGTGATGCCGTTGAACGAGCTAGATAAGCTGTCATTACAGTTACCTATCTTGCAACAACAACTGCGTCGCCTGATGAGCAAGGAAATCAACCGCTCTCATACTCTAATCATGAACTTGGGTGCGTTACGCTCTGAACAGCGTCTCGCTGCTTTCTTGATCAACCTGTCCCAGCGTTTATCTACCTTGGGTTACTCTCCTTATCAGTTCATTTTGCGCATGAGCCGTGAGGAAATCGGTAACTTTTTGGGCCTGACACTGGAAACCGTTAGCCGCCTGTTCTCGCGCTTTGCTCGCGAAGGTTTGCTGCGTATACAACAACGCGAAGTCATGATTCTAGACCTACCTGCTCTGCAAGCCATGGCTGGAGTGGACTGCTAAACCGTAGCCCTCTACTCAAGCCTCGCTACACCGCAACGCTTAAGCATCATAAAAAATCCCACGTCACAACGTGGGATTTTTTATTGCTACATAGTCGTTTGGCCTTATTCAGCCTCTACCACTACAGGTGTCTCCGGTGCCTTGTCTCGCGTTACGACCAAGCCACGCTTCTGACCACCATCGTTAATGGTTTCACTAACCCCTGTAGGTTGCAGCACCAAGGCGATGGTCACAGCACAACCAACCATAGCCAAGAATGGGCCTGCCATAAGGATCCACGGCCAAGGCTCTTTAAACCATGGCTGCGTATCCAAATCCTGATCTATTGCATTTGACATGATGGGTCCTTTATCGTGTGCGCCCTAGCGAGGCACATAAAAACGTGTTTTCTCACTGATGAGCTCTTCACCAGACTCAGCGCTACCAGGTTTACGGGCAGTAATCACTATATCGTGCATACCCTCTTTCAAACCCGCCTCCACAGGAACTTGTACGTGCACAGGAATCAGTTCGTTCGTTGCTGCTGGCACGACGATTTCTGCACTGCCACCGCTCACTGTACTAATGGTGATACCAGGGAAACCTTCCGCACCCAACTCGATGCGCATAGGCTGTTCTGATTTGTTCATCATTTGCAGTCTATAAATGTTCTCTATATGACCGCCCGGAACTTCGCGCCCCATTACACCCCGATCTCGGATCACATCCATGTGTAGATCATTACGGGCCATCAGCGAGTAAATCGCTGCCACAGTAATAAGACTCAGAATTGCAATATACACCAAGATACGTGGCCTAAACATATGCCTACGCACTTGATCCTGGCTTAAGCGCTCGGTAATAGCACGGCCAGAGGTGTAACGGATTAACCCTTTAGGGTAATCCAGTTTTTCCATCACATCGTCACAGGCATCGACACAGGCTCCGCAACCAATACACATATATTGCAGCCCTTCTCGAATGTCGATACCGGTCGGACAGACCTGCACACAGAGGGTACAGTCTACACAGTCCCCTAAGCCTGCTTCTTTGTGATCCACTTTCTTGGAACGCTTACCACGAGGTTCACCACGCACGTGGTCATAACTCACCACAAAGGTGTCGTCATCCACCATCACACTTTGGAAGCGTGCATACGGGCACATGTACTTACAGATAGCCTCGCGCAGGAAGCCAGCGTTACCCCACGTAGCAAAGCCGTAGAACAACAACCAGAACCACTGCCATGGGCCTAACGTGAAATCGAGAATCTGTGCACCAAGCTCACGGATAGGAGCGAAGTAACCGATAAATGTAAAACCTGTCCAGAGAGCAATCACAATCCACAAGAAGTGTTTTGTAGCTTTGAGACGCAGCTTTTTAGCACTCCAAGGAGCTTCATCCAGACGGATGCGAGCCATACGGTCGCCTTCCACCTTGCGTTCAACCCACATGAAAATTTCGGTATATACCGTTTGCGGACAGGCGTAACCACAGAAGAGACGCCCCGCCATCGCTGTAAAGAGAAACAGCGAGAATGCCGACAAAATCAGCAGCACAGTCAGATAAATAATATCTTGTGGCCACATCACGATGCCGAACATGTAGAACTTCCTCGTACCCAGATCAAACAATACGGCTTGGCGTTCATTCCACTGCAACCAAGGCAGACCGTAATAAATAATCTGGGTGAGGAATACCAGGGCGATTCGCCAGTTGGCGAACACCCCTTTTACTGATCTAGCGTAGATCTTCTTATTGACGTCGTCGATCTTAACAGCATGAGCGGACGCCTTAGCTGTCACCGGTTTGGGGGAACCAGGTGGCCGCCATTCCGGTACCTGCTCTGTATTACCTTCGTCTGGTTGACGATGGGGAGCGTCACTACTCATGCTACACCTCAACTTACAATAATCACATCACAATGCTTACTTAGCATTGCTGTTGCTCAGACCCCAAACCCAACCAGCCAACAAGCGAATTTGCTCTTCGGTCAGGCGGTTTTTCTGGGCTGGCATCTGGTTATCACGACCGTTCAAGATACCTTCAACAATCACGGCTTCCGAACTGCCATACAGCCAGTTACCGCTAGTCAGGTCAGGAGCACCCAACAATTGATTGCCTTTAGCATCGGCACCGTGACATGCAAAACATGTTTGTTCAAACAGTTTTTTGCCGGACGGTACACGTGATTGGTCATGAGCCAAGCTGTTCAAGGAACGCACGTACTGAGCTATGTCGGATGCTTCACCTGGGGTCAACACACCTTTGTGTGCTGTCATGATGCCGCGTCTACCTTCAGTAATAGTGTGCAGAATATCCTCAGGCTTACCACCCCACATCCAAGAGCTGTCTGTCAGGTTAGGGAAGCTTGGGCTACCTTGAGCATCGGAACCGTGACACTGAGCACAGTTGTTCAAGAACAAACGTTGGCCAATAGCACGAGCCTCTGCATCGTCAGCGATTTCATTCAAGGGCATTTCACGGAAACGAGCGTACGTTGGTGCTAAACGCTCGTTAATTTGCTCTTGCTGTGCTTGCACTTCTTTGGCGGACGAGTAACTCAACATCCCCTGATAACTACCCAGACCTGGGTACATAATCAGGTAGCCTAGTGCAAAAATACACAGTAATACGTACATAACGGTCCACCAGCGTGGCACGTTAGTATTGAGCTCCGTGATATTGCCGTCCCACACATGGGACGACTCTTGCTCTTCCATGGAAGGAGACAGCCAGGCACGCTGAGTCCACAACAACCATAGACAGAAGGCAATGCCCAACAGAGCAATAGCGGAGATATAAATCCCCCAGCCTAGATTAAAAAAATCACTCATTCGAACCTCCCTTCTCGTCAGCTTCATCCGGTAATGCGAAAGGAAGCATAGACCCATCATGGTTGGCTTTTTTACGGCCATCCGACCACGCCCAGATCACAATACCAATGAACGTCACAATGCCAAGTATTGTCATCAGACCATTCAAGAATGCAACCATGATTAGCGTCTCCCCTCGGCTACAGCTTGTTCAGCTGCTGCGCGACCTTCTACACCCATACCTTGCAGATAAGCAATCAGCGCATCTTCTTCGGTTTTACCAACCAATTGCTGAGGTGCTTTTTCAATCTGCTCGTCGGTGTAAGGCACGCCGATAATACGCAGAGCATTCATACGTGCACGCACGTCGTCATTTTCTACGCTGTTATGTTGCAGCCAAGGGTAGGCTGGCATGTTGGAAGCAGGTTCTGTATCACGAGGATTACGCAAGTGAATACGGTGCCAGTTATCGGTGTACACGCCACCTACACGGGCCAAGTCAGGACCAGTACGTTTGGAACCCCACAAGAATGGGTGATCGTACACAGTCTCGCCGGCCAGAGAGTAAGGACCGTAGCGCTGTACTTCGGATTGCAGCATACGCACTTGTTGGGAGTGACAGCCTACGCAGCCTTCGCGAATGTAGATATCTCTACCTACCAAACGCAGAGGCTCGTATGGCTTCACGCCTTCTGTGGGTTCAGTCATAGAGTGCTGGAAAAACAGCGGCACGATCTGCACCAAACCCGCAAAGGAAATCACCAGAATACTGAGCACAATCAACAAACCAACGTTGCGCTCAATCGTGGCGTGTGTAAAACCTTTTTTCTCAGATGAGGACATTGATTGCTCCTTATTCCGTAACAACAGCCGGACCAACGTTAGTCGGACTGATAGCATCAGGGTTAGTCAGCGGAACAACAGGGTTCACACGAGGTTTGCCCCATGCAGTCAAGAAGACGTTCACGCCCATCATGACAATACCGCAAACAAACATAAAGCCACCCAATGCACGAATTGCATAGAACGGATAAGTTGCTTTCACCCCTTCAACGAAGCTGTATGTCAGCAAGCCATCAGGAGCAGTTGCACGCCACATCAAACCTTGCATCACACCGGAAATCCACATCGCAGCGATATACAGCACCACGCCCAGTGTTGCCACCCAGAAGTGAATCTCTACCAGTTTTGGCAGAGCCATCTGTTTTTGGCCATACAGGCGAGGAATCATGTAGTACAGGGAACCGAAGGTCACCATCGCTACCCAACCCAGCGCACCAGAGTGCACGTGACCGATAGTCCAGTCAGTGTAGTGGGACAGGGAGTTCACAGTACGGATCGCCATCATGGAGCCTTCAAAGGTAGACATACCGTAGAAGGACAGAGAAGTTACCAAGAACTTCAAGATAGGATCTGTACGCAGTTTGTGCCAAGCGCCGGACAAGGTCATGATACCGTTGATCATCCCGCCCCAAGATGGAGCCAACAGGATCAACGAGAATGTCATACCTAAGGACTGTGTCCAGTCAGGCAAGGATGTGTACAGCAAGTGGTGAGGACCAGCCCACATGTACGTAAAGGCCAATGCCCAGAAGTGAACGATGGACAAACGGTAGGAGTACACCGGACGGTTAGCTTGCTTAGGTACGAAGTAGTACATCATCCCCAAGAAACTGGTAGTCAGGAAGAAACCCACAGCATTGTGGCCATACCACCACTGCACCATCGCATCTTGCACGCCGGCATAGACGGAGTAGGACTTCCACATGGAAACAGGAATTTCCAAGTTATTGAAGATGTGCAGTACGGCAATCGTGGTAATGAAAGCACCGTAGAACCAGTTCGCCACGTAGATGTGACGCACACGGCGTTTAACGATAGTGCCAAAGAACACCACAGCATAAGACACCCAGACGATAGTGATCAGGATATCCAGCGGCCATTCCATTTCTGCGTATTCTTTGCTGCTGGTGAAACCCATAGGCAAAGTAATCAGCGCCCCCAACATCACTAGCTGCCAACCCCAGAAGGTGAAAGAAGCCAGCTTTGTACAGTACAGACGTACCTGACAGGTACGTTGAACCACGTAGTACGACGTTGCGAACAGTGCGTTACCGCCAAAGGCGAAAATCACCAAGTTGGTATGTACTGGACGCAGACGGCCATAGCTAAACCATGGCGTTTCGAAGTTAAGTTCAGGCCAAATTAGTTGCAAGGCAACAAGTAAGCCGACACTCATGCCGATAATTCCCCAAACCACTGTCATGACGGCAAATTGCCGCACGACGCCGTAGTTGAAGACTTCGGCCTGTTTCCCGACTGTCTCGGAAGTGCCCATTTGCTTCCCCTATAACACTAACATTACAAAATTAATCTCCTGAGCCATGATCGCTCATGCTCGGCCGTTGCTCCCTGATCTTAATCAGGGAACTTATTATTAGTGTGGTGATTGTGTGGATTTATACCAACTGGCACAGATCCTCACAAACTCACACTATTTCTTTGTGCGCTCCGCATCCCTGTGCGTACTGTCATCATCGTTTAGTATTGATTCGCCAGCGGATTGGGAGTTTTCAAATTGTCCGGCAAAAATGGCCCACCAGAATGCCACCCCCATCAGGATCACAAACAGCAACGAGATCGGTATCAGGAGAAACAGTGACTCAAGCATGGTGTACCACCTTTTTTTTTATGCAGTGACTTCACTACCAGACAGGTGATTACCCGAGATACGCTGACGATAAATACGCCAAGAATTCAGGGCCACCAATAGTGAGGACAGCAGCATAGAAACAGCAGCAACCCAAGGAGAGACCAATCCTATAGCAGCTAGGGGGGTCATCAACAGGTGCCAGACAATAGAACCGTATAAATTTTGTTTGGAGATATGTTCTGTGCGTTGGATAAGAGCAGAGATGTCTGCTTCAGACTGTGCAGGTTGCACCATCAATCCCGCCTGGGCGGCGGCAACGGCTGTAGGAACGGACATGGACATGGCACAGGGACAGCTCATGACGAATAACGCCACCATCACTGCTACAGCATGATCTGGTTGGTAGAAGAACCACACCACACCCAAGGCCAAGGCCAAGATCACTTGAATAAGAACAAACCAGAAGGCTAATGAGTTAGCACGCACCGAGATACTGGCACGAAACTGTTCCACGCGATCAAAAGACTGACCACGACTAATAGACTGTCGAGCACAGAACTCCAAATAGCGGGCCGTCAGCAGAAACGCCACAAACATGCTGACAGAATCAAAATAGACTTCGCCCTGCCCTTGCCAAGTGCTGATAACGCTGGGTATGAATGCCACGATAATGCCTAAAGCAACGGGCACATCCATCCCAACTTTGAATTTTTTAAGACTGTTCCATGCGCCAGCCCAAATAGGCTGAGCACAGTAAATCATGACAGGAACGGTAAGCACTAACGCGGCCCAGTTCATGATTAGGATGGCTTTATCCATCAATACCAGACTGTCAGGTTCCATTGACTCTGAGCGCAAATACCCTGGAAAAGCAAACATCATCACCTGCATCATGGCCAACCACGCCAATCCAAGTCGCGCGAGCATGTGTTTGCGCTGACTGCGCTGCTCGTCGGAAAGACCCGCAGGGATAGTAAATATAGAGTATGCGCGCATAAAGAGAATAGATAAGCGTTAACTGCTTATTAACCGTTTACATGCATGCTAACCGTTATCGGCGAAAGCTTGAATACATGATATGAGGTACTAGTCGGGTGCATTCTACTACAAAGGTACCAGAAGGTCTGCCAACGTCTCGCTTCTGTTTGATACAGAACAAGCCGTAACATCCAAAGATGCTACGGCTTGTATCAACCCTTGATGCTAGCCTTATTCAGCGGCTTTAGCAAATTGGGCAGCTTCTGTGGAGCCTGCCAATGCGGTAGTAGAAGACTGGCCACCCTCGATAGTTTGTGTTACGGCATCGAAGTACCCAGTACCTACTTCACGCTGGTGGCGTACTGCTGTGAAGCCACGTTCTGCTGCTGCAAATTCACGCTCTTGCAGATCAACGAAAGCGGTCATGTTGTTGCGAGCATAACCGTGTGCCAGATCAAACATGCCGTAGTTCAGTGCGTGGAAACCAGCCAAGGTGATGAACTGGAATTTGTAACCCATTGCACCCAACTCACGTTGGAATTTTGCAATAGTCTGATCATCCAGATTTTTCTTCCAATTAAAGGAAGGCGAGCAGTTATATGACAGCATTTTGCCTGGGAACTGACGGTGAATGGCTTCAGCAAAGCGTTTTGCGTACTCCAAGTTCGGCGTAGATGTTTCACACCAGATCAAGTCAGCGTAAGGAGCGTAAGCCAAACCGCGCGAGATAGCTTGATCCACACCTGGATGTGTGCGGAAGAAACCTTCTACCGTGCGCTCACCTGTGATGAACGGTTTGTCGTTGTCATCTACATCGCTAGTGATCAGATCAGCCGCTTCTGCATCAGTACGAGCAACCAATACTGTAGGTACATTCAGAACATCAGCAGCCAAACGAGCAGCTACTAATTTAGCGATAGCTTCGCGGGTTGGAACCAACACTTTACCGCCCAAGTGACCACATTTTTTCACTGCGGCCAGCTGATCCTCAAAGTGAACGCCAGATGCGCCAGCCACAATCATGGATTTCATCAGCTCAAATGCGTTCAATACGCCACCGAAACCAGCCTCAGCATCGGCAACAATAGGAGCCAAATAATCGATATAGCCTTGATCACCAGGATTCATACCTTCGGACCACTGAATTTGGTCACAGCGCATCAAGGCATTGTTAATACGACGAACAACCTGAGGAACCGAGTTGATGGGGTATAACGATTGGTCAGGGTACATTTCGCCTGCGCCGTTTGCATCACCAGCAACTTGCCAGCCAGACAGGTAGATCGCTTTCAAGCCAGCTTTCACTTGCTGCATAGCCTGGTTACCTGTCAACGCACCCAATGCATTTACAAAGGGTTCTTCAGTAATCATCTTCCACAGTTTCTCGGAACCGCGACGCGCCAAGGTGTGCTCTTCTATAGTAGAGCCACGCAGACGGATAACTTCTTCAGCACTGTATGTGCGTTTGATACCTTGCCAGCGTGGGTCCTCGGCCCAGTATTTTTGCAAGTTGCGGATTTCGGTTTCGCGGTTACTCATGTCAGTCTCCAATACAAGAAAAAGAAAACAATCAAGATGAGTATTAGTCTACGCAAATGCGATGCCCACAACACACTTATATCTTATATAAGACCATATATTTTTAGTATTAATATCAATAATATATGATTTATATTTCAAGATATGAAATCATATTTTTGTTTATGGGAAATTTTATTGTGCGGTGCGCCATGGGTTTTTCACCATGCGGAATGATACAACCACAATATGAAAAACGAACCTTTTTGTACCGAAAAATAATAGGAAATAAAAAAACACCTCAAAAATTGGTGCTATTCCAATTTTTGAGGTGTTTCTTTACAACAGCCTACTACTCTCTATCTATATAGAGAGCACAGGCTATGAGGTTATTTCTTCTCGGCTGCCCGTGCAATCCACACTGCCATCGAGGCAGAAATACAAAATGCCACAGCGGCTCCAAACCATGGACCTCTATTCAAACCGGCATCCAACATAGCACCGAACATCAGCGGCGCCAATGACGAACCCACATCCATGCCGGAGTACACCAAACCATATACAGTGCCCGTTGCCCCTTTAGGGGTCACACGTCTAATCAACATGTCACGCGATGGTGCAGCCACACCAGAGAAGAAACCCGCCAGCCCTACCATCACAACGGCCACTGACGAACTCAATACCCCTGACCCCAGCAGCACCAACATCAACCCAGCAAAACACAGGGATAAAAATACCGTGCGCTCGCTACGTGTATCGGCTCCAACCAAGAAGCCACCCGCCAACATCCCCACGGCTGCTGTCACCATATAAGCAGACAGCGCTGTACCTGCTACTACCGGATCAATATGATAGACACTACCCAACATAGGGATGGTGTAGTTCTGCACAGACGACAACGCCATAGAGGAAAAGGCGAAAAACAAGAAAGCGCCCCACAACGCAGGTTGCTTACACAGTATTTTCAGAGTTTGCCAAACGCCTTCACGTGCTAAAGATTTTTCTGAGGAAAGCTCTTGCGCTACTTCCTCTTGCTGCTGCTTATGCTGACCGGCTAGTAGGTGTCTACCCAAGAATGCAGCACACCACACCACCGCAACTAATCCTGCCGCCGAAAAAGCGGCAGCTCGCCAGCCATGATCCGAGGCAATAGCTGCCACAAATAAAGGGGTTAATGCCCAGCCCAAATTACCCGTTAGGCCATGCACGCTAAATGCGTGACCTAAACGTCTGGCACTGATACGGTGATTAATGATGGAGTAGTCTACTGGGTGAAAAATGGAGTTACCTGCACCACCAATAGCAGCCGCTAACCACAGCATCCAATAACTGGTAGCAAAACCAATCATAATGCCGGAAATCACAAAGCCGCCCAAACCAAATAGCAATACCGGAATGGGGCCTATGCGATCAACAATAAACCCAGAACTTGCCTGCCCCAAGCAAGACACCACAAAAAACGTGGTGGCTAATGCGCCCAGCTCTACATAGTCAAAGCCAAACTCGCGCGCCAAGAACACGTAGAGTGTGGGCAGCAGCAATTGAAAAAAGTGCGAACTGGCATGCACCACACCTATAAGGCTAATGATGCTCCAGTCTTGTTTACGATCAACGGCTTCTTCTGCGGTCAGCTCTGATACAGCCATGGCATTAACTCTTACGGGCTATTTCAGGCCAGGCTTTCTTCAAGTAATAGCACATGGACCACACTGTCAGGATCGCCGCGATGATGATTAACACCTGCCCAATAATGCCCACAGGTATGCCTTCGTAGTTTTCCCAGTACAGCAAACACGGGATAGCGAGCATCTGCGCTGCTGTTTTGAACTTACCCAACCAATTCACCGCTACGCTACTACTAGCACCCATTTGTGCCATCCACTCACGCAAGGCTGAAATGGCGATCTCTCGACCAATAATAATAAAGGCGATAACAAAACCCACACGCCCCAAATCCACCAATACCAGCAATGCAGCCGATACCATTAACTTGTCGGCAACAGGATCCAGAAACGCACCAAAGGCTGAGGTCTGATTCCAGCGTCGCGCAAGCCAACCATCGAACCAATCCGTGATAGCGGCCACAATGAAAGCGCCACAGGCTAATACATCACGCGAATGTATGTTCATCCAGCTTTCTGGCAAGAAAAACAACGCCAGTACTAGCGGGATCATCAGGATTCTCAACCAGGTCAGGGCCATGGGAAAAGTAAGAGGCATCATCATGTGGCTAACTCGGTATTACAAAACATCAACGTAAAGCATAGTAGATACGCTCAGCTAATGCAGCAGATATTCCTTCAACAGAAGCTAAATCATCTATGCTCGCATTTACTACGCCTGTAAACCCACCAAAGCGTGCTAACAAGCGTTGCCGGCGTTTTGCTCCTACGCCTTCTATATCTTCTAATCGTGACACATTCCTAGACTTTGCGCGACGGGCTCGCATCCCGGTAATGGCAAAACGGTGTGCTTCATCGCGCGCTTCAGCCACTAACATTAAGGCAGGAGACGCTACACCCAAGCGCAGCTCGGGCCTGCCATCGGCAAAGATCAGGGTCTCAAGCCCTACTTTACGCCCTTCGCCTTTGGCCACCCCCACCAACACATTCGTATCTAAACCAAGCTCGTTAAATACTTGTTTTGCCATGGATATCTGGCCTTTACCACCATCCACCAGCACTACATCTGGTAAGGTTGCCTGACCTTCTGCCACACGCTCGTAACGTCTAAATAACACCTGACGCATGGCCGCATAATCATCCCCGGGAGTAATTCCCGCGATGTTGTAACGCCTATATAAAGTGGGCTGCATATCATGATGCCTATACACCACACATGACGCTTGAGTCGCCTCACCTGCCGTATGACTAATATCGAAACACTCAATAGTCAGTGCTTCCAACGCCTCATCATCAGTATCCAGCCCCAGCACCGTCGCCAAATCTAGCGTGCGTGCTGCCTTGGTCATGGATTCATTCAGCCTACGCGTCAAGGCCAACTCGCCATTTTTCAGCGCTTGCTCTAGCCATGCTTTACGCACGCCCTGAGGACGAATCAGTAATCGTGTTTCTTTGCCTGTTTGCTCTTTGAGCATGTCCAAAATAGCAGTATCTAACAACCGGTGTGATACCACCAACACAGGAGGTAAAGGACGTTCTATATAGTGCTGGCTAATGAATGCAGCCAATACATCTTCTGGCGTATCGTCTTGTACCTGAGTTGGGAAAAATGCTCTATCTCCTAGGTGACGTCCGCCACGCACCATCGCTAAGTTGACGCATACCTTACCTTCTTCGCTGATGACTGCAATCACATCCAAATCATCCGTGCCAGCATGCTCCATAGTCTGCTGTTGCAACACGGTAGATAACGCTCGCATTTGATCGCGCAATACGGCCGCTTGCTCAAACTCAAACTGCTCAGAAGCCTCTTGCATGCGCTCTTCTATTTCCTGCAATACCTCATTGGCTTGCCCGGACAAGAAGCGCACAGCTCGTTTTACATCGGCTTGATAGTCTTCCACAGAGATGTTGCCCACACAGGGCGCCGTACATCGTTGGATTTGATGCAACAAACAGGGACGTGAACGGTGTGCGTACACCCCGTCCTCACAGGTACGTAGCTGGAATACACGCTGTAGAATTTGTATGGTTTCTCGTACCGCCCACGCATTGGGATACGGCCCAAAAAACTGCCCGCCTACATTGGTGTTACCTCGGTAATAGGCAATACGTGGCGCCTCATGAGCACTCAATTGCAAATAAGGGTACGACTTATCATCCCTAAACAGGATGTTGTAGCGTGGGCGCAAACGCTTGATCAGATTATTTTCTAGCAACAGCGCCTCGGCTTCGCTAGGTGTAATCGTCACTTCAATACGAGCAATGCGCGCCACCATGTGGGCAATACGCGGGCTAGCCAAATTCTTCTGAAAATACGAACTGACGCGTTTTTTCAGATCTTTGGCTTTGCCTACGTAAAGCACCGTACCTTCTTCATCCAGATGTCTGTAGACACCCGGTAAATTAGGCAGTTCAGCTAGAAACGATTTGAGATTGAAGCTCTCTGGCATGCTGGTAGTATTCATCAGACTGCAAATCATCCCACGCCAAAGCTGGCTCCAAACAACGCAGACGGCGTATACGCTGCACAGATTCTGGGTCAGAGGTATGCTGTAAACGCTGCAGCAGTTCATCAGCCAAATCAGGTCTATTGCATACCAATACCATGTCGCAACCTGCACCTAGAGCTGCTTCAGCCCTAGCCAAAATATCACCCGCTACGGTTGCGCCTTCCATGGTCAGGTCATCCGAGAAGATGACGCCCTCGTAACCCAACGCCTTACGCAATACGCGCTGCAGCCAGTAGCGAGAAAAACCAGCAGGCTTATCGTCTACTTTGGGGTAAATCACGTGTGCAGGCATAACGCTATCTAACACCATCGCCCCCAACCAACCATAAGGCGCCGCATCATCATTCAAGATTTGCTCTAGATCGCGCTCGTCCACCGGGATCTCATGATGAGAATCAGCCTCTACCGCACCGTGACCGGGGAAATGTTTACCACAACTGGCCATCCCGGCACGATGCAAGCCCTGTACCAAACCAGTAGCCAACATCGCTACTGCTTTAGGATCTCGGTGGAAAGCACGGTTACCAATTACCCCACTCACACCCCAATCCAAGTCCAGCACAGGCGTAAAGCTCATATCTACGCCACAAGCACGTAGCTCAGCAGCCAAGACATACCCAACAGCCGCCGCCATTTCAGCCGCTGCTTTAGCATCTTTTTCCCAGAGCGTACCCAAATGACGCATCGCTGGAAGCACGGTAAAGCCATCTGTTTTGAAACGTTGCACACGACCACCTTCGTGATCCACGGCAATCAGCAACGGCTCATCTCTGGACGCATGTATAGCGTCACATAATGCAGTCAGTTGCTCACGCGAATTGAAGTTGCGTGCAAATAGAATCACGCCCCCTACCAGAGGGTGCTGCAACCGCTGACGTTCTGCTTCGGTTAATTCAGTACCCGCTACGTCCACCATTACTGGACCGGGTAACAACACTGAGCCCTGCTCACTTTGCTTCATGCTGATGTTTCCACTTTTAGTCATTAGGTCTGACTTTCCACAATCACAAATGCCATCACTAAATCAGACTCATCGGTCAGACTGACATGCGCAGCACCAAAACGTTGGTTATACCAGTGTGCCAGCGGTTCTGCTAGCACCACCGTAGGTTTACCACTGGGAGCATTTAACACTTGCATTCGCGACCATGCCATCGGCATACGCATTCCCAAGCCTACCGCTTTAGAAAAAGCCTCTTTAGCGGCAAATCGGGTTGCCAGATAGCGCATGCCGCGTCGCATATCGCGCTCAGCTCGCCGCGCAAACACCACTTGTTCTTCTGGCCCCAGAATACGTTGCACAAAGCGATCAGGCCGGCGTTCATATGCAGCCTGTATGCGTGATACATACGTAATGTCGGTACCTATTCCCGCAATGCTACCCATGTATAGTCCCTCTGCCTACTGTGACACTTACACTTTCAGGAAGTGCTCTCGGTAGTGCTTTAATTCATCAATGGATTCGTAAATGTCAGCCAATGCTTCGTGACGGCTGTGTTTTACAAAGCTACTTACCACTTCAGGCTTCCAACGTCGCGCCAATTCCTTTAAGGTACTGACGTCCAGATTACGATAATGGAAGTATTGCTCCAGACGAGGCATGTACTTGTACATAAAGCGTCGGTCTTGGCTAATCGTGTTACCGCACAAAGGGGAAGCACCTTCAGGCACATGTTTTTTCAAGAAAGCCAGCAACACATCTTCGGCTTGTTCTTCTGTAGTGGTGGAGGCTTTCACCTTATCAATCAAGCCACTACGACCATGTGTACCTTTGTTCCAGTTATCCATTGCATCCAGTAAGGCATCACTTTGGTGGATGACGATCACCGGACCTTCTGCCACAATGCTTAAATCTGCTTCAGTCACAACGACTGCCACTTCGATAATACGTTCTTTTTCTGGGTCCAGTCCGGTCATTTCCATATCTAACCAGACCAAACGTTGATTTGTAACCGCCATATAATCTTCCTTTAAAAACCCTATTTTCGCATACCTATCAGCACTACATGTTCACTTACCTTTTTCTAGGCTTCTTTCTGCTGGATTTGTTTACCCGCTTTTGGTTAGCGCAACGACAGATTCACCACGTCATGTTGCATCGCGGTACTGTACCAGAGGAGTTTAGCTCGCGTATTTCGCTACGTAGCCATCAACGAGCCGCTGACTACACCGTCGCAAAGGTGAAGCTTAACCAATACGAGCGTTTGGTAGATGCTGTAGTGTTGATTTGCTTAACGTTAATGGGTGGCCTGCAACAATTAGATTTATTCTGGGCGCGCCACATAGATCATGAAATCTGGCGTCAAATTGCCTTAATCCTGAGCGTTGCTGGCCTGCTTGGCTTAATCAGCATGCCTTTTAATGTGTGGAAAAAATTCCGCTTAGAAGCACGCTTTGGCTTTAATCGCCTTACCCCGGCTTTGTTTGTGCGCGATACGTTAATAGGAAGCGTATTAGGCATGGTATTGCTAAGTATCTGTGCTGGCGCTATTTTGCTCTTCATGGAAAAAACTGGTGAGCAATGGCCGTTGTGGGCATGGTTATTTTGGGTAGGTTTTAACCTATTTTTGATTTGGGCATACCCTACCTTCATTGCTCCGCTTTTCAATAGCTTCAAACCTCTAGAACGCGACAGTCTACGCGAGCGCATCAATGCACTAGCAGAACGCTGTCAATTCAAGCTGAATGGTTTGTATGTTATGGATGGCTCCAAGCGCTCTGCTCATGGCAACGCCTATTTCACCGGCTTGGGCAATAACAAACGCATCGTGTTTTTTGACACTCTGCTCAACAAGCTAGACGACGAAGAAATTGAAGCTGTACTGGCGCACGAGTTGGGCCACTTTAAACATCACCACATACGCCAGCGCCTGATTTTTAATTTTCTAGGCTCTCTGTTGGTGTTCCTATTGTTAGGCTGGCTTTCTCAAAAAGCATGGTTTTATGTAGACCTAGGTGTGATTCCACAATTAGGCCGGGCCAACGATGGGATGGCCTTGGTACTGTTCTTCCTGTGCCTACCTGTGTTTACTTTCTGGATTACCCCCTTAATCAACCTGTCTTCTAGAAGGCACGAATACCAAGCCGATGCGTTTGCCGCGGCACAATGTCCTTCTATACATCTGCGCCATGCGTTGCTGAAACTCTATAACGATAATGCCGCGACCTTAACGCCCGACCCTTTACACTCCGCCTTTTACGACACACACCCTAGTGCCCTAAGCCGCCTCCAACACTTGGAACGTTATGAAAACCAGCAATCTATCTAGTGGTACCGTTATTGCAGCACATGGCCGCCACTATTTTGTAGAAGACGAAAACGGTGATGTGCGTAAGTGCTACACGCGTGGTAAGCGCAGCGGTATTTGCGTGGGTGACAAGGTAGATTTCAGCGTACAAAGTGCAGAACAAGGCACCATAGAAACCATCCATGAGCGTCGTAACCTACTGTACAGATCAGATGAAGCACGCTCTAAACAATTTGCCGCCAACATTGACCAACTGCTGATTGTGGTTGCTGCGGAACCTCCTTTTTCTGAGGATCTCTGTGGGCGTGCGCTGGTAGCAGCAGAGTTCGCTGACATCACACCAATCATCCTGCTGAATAAAGCAGACCTACCTAGCGTAGAACGTGCCAGACAACAATTACAGCCTTTGGCCGATTTGAATATCCCTATCATTGAGCTCAGCGCCCTCAATGAAGAGCAAGTTAAAAGCCTGCTGTATCCCATATTAGAAAACCGCTGCACGCTGCTGCTAGGACAAAGCGGTATGGGTAAATCCACCCTACTAAATACGCTAATCCCTGAAGCCCAGGCTCATACACAAACGCACTCTGAGGCATTGGGCACGGGTAGACACACGACTACCAGTACACGTCTGTACCATATCCCTGGTGTCACGGGTCAGCTTATAGATTCTCCCGGATTCCAAACCTTTGGTTTAGCCCATTTGGAACCTTCTGATATTGTGCGTGGATTCCCAGAGTTCGTGGAAGAGCTTGTGAACTGCAAGTTTTATAATTGCACGCACCGCCATGAACCTCATTGCGGCATTGTGGCAGCACTTAAGGCTGGAAAAATCCATCCAGACCGTTATGCGTTATATGAGCGCTTGCTAGCTGAATACGAGGCACAAAGCCGTTACTAAGCCTTAGGCTAAGCGTTGGTGTGCAGCATGTAAATAATGGTAGAAATTACGGACAATGACTGCCGTAGCCCCCCAAATAAAATGCTGCTGCCAACGAATGGCAAAATACTGACGGTAATTCACACCGTTGACTTGTACTTGATGCAAGGTGTGCTGACTAGGGTCCAAGAGCGCAGATAACGGCACTTCAAACACTTCAGACACCTCTGCCGGAGACGGCACCATCCTATAGCCAGGATGAATCATGCCCACCACAGGGCACATCGCAAAACTTGATGAACTTAAAAAGATAGGTTGCTGCCCTAACGGCTCTAGATAGTCAGGATCAATACCCACTTCTTCATGCGTTTCTCGCAATGCCGCTGCTTGCACGCTTAAATCTTCGGGGTCAATGCGACCGCCCGGAAAACTAATCTGCCCAGCATGATGCAGTAAGTGTGCAGAACGACGCGTAAACAGCATGGACATGCCCGTCTTACGCTGCTGCAGCCCCAGATACACGGCAGCAGGAATGGCCGTGGGTGCTGCAGTGAAATTCTCTACAAATTGACCTTGAAAGTGTGGATCAACTTGGCCCAAGGGCATTGTTTTGAAAGCTTCACGAATGAAATCCTCCTGCAAGGCTTCTTTAGCCAAGCTGGGCAAGGAGTCTACGGCAATAACGGGTTGGGTTTCAGGGTTAAACCACGTACTCCGTTTTACATCTGTAGGCATGATTTCAGACATTCAGGACTCTCTGGTTTCAAAAAAGGCACCCTAAGGTGCCCTTTCTGATGGTATTACAGCGCTTACGCTTGAGGAGCGTTTTTGCGTACCAATTTTTCTTTGATACGAGCAGCTTTACCGGAACGGCTACGCAAGTAGTACAGTTTCGCGCGACGCACAGCACCACGACGTTTAACTTCAATGCTTGCTACTTGTGGGGAGTACAACTGGAATGTACGCTCCACAGCTTCGCCGGAAGAGATTTTACGCACGATGAAAGAAGAGTTCAGGCCACGGTTACGGCGAGCAATAACTACACCTTCGTAAGCCTGTACACGTTTACGTGTACCTTCAACAACGTTTACGTTTACGACAACGGTATCGCCAGGAGCGAACTCAGGCAATGCTTGGCCGTTTGTCAGGCGTTGGATTTCTTCCTGTTCCAGGATTTCGATAAGATTCACAATAAGCTCCAAAGCATCTTGACTGGGTATTGTTTGCCATTTTCAAGTCTATTTTTAAGTTATATAGACCTAATTACCCATCAGAGGATGAACTCGGCATTTTAGCACCCATCTTGAAAAAAATCCTTATTTTCAAGGCCAAACGTAGCATATCTCCCTCAAACCCACAGAATTTCGCTAGCATACAACTTAGCGTAGAACGATGCTCTCAAGGGTTACTCGTTTTGCGTACGTCTGGTGATGCACTGTGCCAGTGCATACCGTATCGTTTACTCAGGAACATACACATGAAGCATGGTGAGTATAAAGTCCCCGGTGGAAAACTGGTGGTTATAGACTTTGAGGTTCACGATAATCAACTCGCTAACGTACAACTTAGCGGTGATTTCTTTCTGGAACCTCCCGAAGCACTGGATCACATCAACCATGCCTTAACAGGCTTAGCCGCTACCAGTGATGCCGCGAGCATTGAGGCTGCCGTTGCGCAATCGTTACCCGCTGATGCTCAACTATTCGGCTTTGACGCCGCGGCTGTTGCTGTTGTTGTAGGGAGAGCCCTAGCATGACCACACGTACTGACTGGAACAACTACCGCTGGCAGTTGATTCACGATTTGCCACAAGACCCTGCCCTACACATGGCGCTGGATGAAATCCTGACCGATGACGTAGGAACAGGCAAACGCCCCCCATTATTGCGTATTTGGGAATGGGCATCGTCTACGGTGATTATTGGGCGCTTTCAATCACTAAAAAACGAGGTAGACCCCGAAGGCGCAGCACGCCACAATATTTCTGTGGTGCGTCGTATTAGTGGCGGTGGCGCTATGTTTCTTGAGCCTGGTAATGGTATCACCTACTCTATTTGTGCCCCAGATGCGCTAGTACATGGCATGAGTTTTCAGGAATCCTACGCGCTAATGGATAGCTGGGTAGTGGAAACGTTAAAAACGCTAGGTATAGATGCGTGGTATCAGCCGTTAAATGACATCACCAGTAGCAAGGGCAAGATTGGAGGCGCGGCTCAGGCCAGACGCTCTAAAGCGGTGCTACACCACACCATGCTGGCGTACGACATTAACGCCGACAAGATGCTAGAAGTACTGCGCATAGGCAAAGAAAAACTATCTGATAAAGGCACTACCAGCGCTAAAAAACGTGTAGACCCTTTACGTAGCCAAACCGGGCTGGAGCGTGAAGCAATTATTAACTGCATGATAGAGCAGTTCAAAAAGCTAGCACCGCTGGAAGAGGTATCGCTGGATGCCGACACATTACACCGTGCCGAACAACTAGCCGACCAAAAATTCCGCACCCCTGACTGGACGACGTTAGTTCCCTAAACGCTTATAGGCCGCTATACGCACCCAGCCACATCAAACCTGGAATAGATACGCCCCACAAGGCAACCAAACAGATATCCAGTACTTTGGAATAACGCTGCGAACGCTTAGCGGTTACATAGCAGTTTTGCTCTGCAGTGAAAGAAGTCTCTAAAACAGCAGAACGCATATGGGATGACACGCTGTGACTCTGTTGTTCTCTATACGTAGTGAAAGACATAACGCACCTCAATTAACTGTTTACTTATACAGCACTGTATAGATTAACAGCAATTGAGGCAAGTATAAAAAAACCCTCTGTGGCGTATAACACCACAGAGGGCTGAACTGCGTAGCAAGCAAGCGTCTACGTATTACTTATTAGGCTGCGGGGTAATACGCAAGTAAGGGCGCACTTCCGTATAGCCTTTAGGAAACTTCTGTTTAATCACTTCTGGGTCTTTCAGTGACGGCACGATGATCACGTCTTGACCATCTTCCCAGTTCACTGGTGTTGCCACACTGTGATTGTCTGTCAGTTGCAAAGAATCGATCACACGCAGAATTTCGTTGAAATTACGGCCTGTGCTAGCAGGATATGTGATGATCAAACGTACTTTCTTGGCTGGATCAATAATGAACACTGAACGCACTGTCACGGTTGTGCTGGCGTTAGGGTGAATCATGTCGTACAGCTCGGAAACTTTACGATCTTCATCAGCCAGAATAGGGAAATTCACCGTGGTTTTCTGGGTTTCGTTAATGTCAGCAATCCACTCTTTGTGGGAATCGTTGCCATCCACCGATACAGCGATTACTTTGACACCACGCTTGGCGAATTCATCAGCCAATTTTGCGGTGTAACCTAGCTCTGTCGTGCAGACTGGTGTGAAGTCTGCTGGATGGGAAAACAATACGCCCCAGCTATCGCCAAGGAACTCATGGAAACGAATCTTGCCAGCGGAAGATTCCTGTTCAAAATCAGGGGCAATGTCACCCAAACGCAATGTAGCCATAAATCACTCCTTGGTCATTTTCATGAATCTATGAATAAGTCGCCCTACAGCGGCTTAGAATGAATATATTCTCCCAGCATTAAAAAGCACATACAAATAACTAGTAGAAATAACCTTATAGTGGCATTGTTTGCAGCAAAAACAAAAAAGCCCCACATAACTCGTGGGGCTTTTTCTACTGCATAAAATGGAAATGCACGATTACAGTGCTGACTCCAACTCAGGCAGTACGGTGAACAAATCTGCCACCAGACCGTAGTCTGCCACACCGAAAATCGGTGCTTCTGCATCTTTGTTAACCGCAACGATGACTTTGGAATCTTTCATACCGGCCAAGTGCTGAATCGCACCAGACACTCCAAATGCCACGTACAGTTGTGGAGCAACGATCTTGCCAGTTTGGCCCACCTGCCAGTCGTTAGGAGCGTAACCCGCATCGACTGCCGCACGAGATGCACCAATAGCAGCACCCAGTTTGTCAGCCAAAGGCTCTAGCAGTTTGAAGTTGTCAGCACTACCCATACCGCGACCACCAGTCACCACGATGGATGCTGCTGTCAGTTCAGGTCTGTCGTTCTTCGCTACTTCACGACCCACAAATTGGGATTTACCAGAGTTAGCGGCAACGCTTACGCTTTCAACGGCGGCGGAACCACCCTCGGCTGCTTGAGGATCAAATGCGGTAGTACGCACAGTGATCACTTTTTTAGCATCCAAGGACTGCACAGTGGCAATCGCGTTACCTGCATAGATTGGACGTTTGAACGTGTCAGCGGATTCTACCGCAATGATGTCGGAAACCTGTGCCACATCCAGTTTAGCTGCTACGCGAGGTGCAACGTTTTTACCGGAAGACGTCGCTGGGAACAGAATGTGGCTGTAATCACCAGCCACTGCCAGCACTTGTGCGGCCACGTTTTCAGCCAGGCCATCAGCCAAGCTAGCATCGTCAGCCAACAGTACTTTGCTTACGCCAGCTACCTTCGCTGCGCTATCAGCAGCAGCTTTAGCATTGTGGCCAGCGACCAAAACGTGAATATCGCCACCAATCTTAGCTGCGGCTGCAACCGTATTCAGAGTCGCAACGTTCAAGCTCTCGTTGTTGTGTTCTGCAATTACAAGAATAGCCATGACTTAGATCACCTTTGCTTCGTTTTTCAGTTTCTCAACCAAGGCAGCTACATCTGCCACGATCACCCCTGCAGAACGTGCAGGTGGCTCGCTGACTTGCAGTGTCTTCAAGCGCGGGCTTACATCAACCCCAACTTCTTCGGGTTTGATGGTTTCCAAAGGCTTTTTCTTCGCTTTCATGATGTTTGGCAGCGTGACATAACGCGGCTCATTCAAGCGCAAATCGGTAGTGATAACCGCTGGCAAATTCAGTTTCAGAGTTTCCAGACCGCCATCAACTTCACGCGTTACTTGCACGGAATCAGCAGCCAACTCTACTTTGCTTGCAAAGGTAGCTTGTGGCCAATCCAACAAAGCAGCCAGCATCTGGCCAGTTTGGTTAGCGTCGTCATCAATAGCTTGTTTGCCCAGAATCACCAGCTGTGGCTGCTCTTTGTCCACTACTGCTTTCAACAGTTTGGATACGGCCAAAGGCTGCAGTTCAGCATCGGTTTCAACCAAGATTGCGCGATCGGCACCAATAGCCATCGCTGTACGCAAGGTTTCTTGGCAAGCTGTCACACCGCATGACACTGCAATCACTTCACTGACCACGCCCTGCTCTTTCAGACGCACAGCCTCTTCAACAGCAATCTCGTCAAAGGGGTTCATCGACATTTTGACGTTAGCGATATCTACATCGCTTTGATCAGATTTCACGCGTACTTTTACATTGTAATCAACGACGCGCTTCACGGGTACCAAGACTTTCATCCGGTTATCTCCAAAACACTTTTAAACAAATTTCAATGGCACTCATAGTTTGAGTGATTGCAAATCACCATACCCAACCTATCACTATACCTAAATCTGCAGCGCTTATACTGCAAAATTATCACAATGACTGCAGTTTTACTCACAATGTCAGTACCGAACTTTTACGGTTTCAGCATATACAGTAGTCACGCAAAACCAGTAACATAGTGGGTCTTGAAGGAACGCCATCATGCCTATCGCCGTGACTATTCTACGAAGCTGCCTATTACTTACCCTACTAACGGGCTGTGCCTCACCGCACTCAACACCTACTACGGATACTGCTGTAGTGCCCTCTAGCGTCAGCGCCCCCGCATCACCCGCTAACACGGTGAACTCGGATCACCGCGAGCTAGTTATTTATGAAGACTTGAATGCAGGTAGTTCCAGTGCCGCCAGACGCCAGCCTCCTGTACGCGCCGATGGCACATTACAGCCCTGGGCGTTGGAATGGGCGCAAGCCTTAGAAGCACAACGTCAAATTCCTGTCGCTTTGACTACATCACTACTGCAACAGGCTAAATACAATGCCACCGCAGCAAAACTGATGGCTCCTAGCAAAGGTCGCATCAAAAAAAGCTGGGTAACCTACCGCAACCGCTTTGTAGAACCCATTCGCATACGCGAGGGGGTCACATTCTGGCGTAACCATGCTGAAACTCTGGCTAAAGCTGAACAGCAGTATGGTGTGCCTGCTTCTATATTAGTAGCCATCATTGGCGTCGAAACCTTGTATGGTAAATACACAGGCGACTTCAATGTACTAGAGGTGCTCAGTACCTTAGGCTTTAGTTACCCCGACGATAGCCGTCCAGAACGTGGTGAACTCTTTCGCAACCAACTGGCTGATCTGATTTACCTACACCAAGCCGGCATCTTGGATGCCAGCGCGGTTGAGGGATCTTTTGCTGGCGCCATGGGTTTGCCACAATTTATGCCCGGCAGTTTGCTGCGTTACGCCAAAGACGGTGATAACAACGGCAACATTAATCTGCATGATTCTATTGCCGATGTCAGTGCCTCTATTGCTAACTTCTTGCTAGAACATGGCTGGGTAGTCGGCCAACCTGCCTTTTTAGATGTACCACTACCAGCACAACCAGGTAGCTTGGTCACAGGCGGACTAGAAGCCACGTTGAACTGGAACACGCTATATCCTAGCCAGCCTGTGCCCGGCGCATTGGCATCTGTACCGTTGGGTATTGTGAATTTGGTGGATGAGCCTCGCGGAACCGTTGAGTACCGCGTTGCCACCCCTAGCTTCTTTTCCATTACCCACTACAACCGTAGCTACTTTTATGCAGCGTCTGTAGTAGAACTGGCTAATGCGCTAGAAGTGGCCATGAAAAAATAGTAATGCGACCGCATTACAGCAATGCGGAGTACTCCACACTACCTGGTGAGTACTCCCATTGCTCTCGCGACAGCGCCGCACGAATACGGGCAATAGCCTGACTGCGTAATTGCGAAACCCTACCCTCGGTGACTTCCATCACCATCGCTATTTCTTTTTGATTCAGATCTTGCTCAAACTGCAACGACAGCAGTAGCTTTTCTCGTTCTGGCAACTGATCAATAGCTGATATCAACGCACCACGTAACGCTTGGGACTCTAGCTGCAGCAGCGGATTTTCCAAAGGTGAAGACGGCTTTGCGCCCCCGGAGAGGAACTCCAAGGCGTCGCCTGTACCCTCTTCTCGTCTTGCCAAGTCTTCATAATGCAGCACTTGCACACCGCTGGCTTCTTCTAGCAGTTGGTAATACTGATCTATGGTGAGATCTAGCTGCTCAGCGATTTCAGACTCTAATGGTTCGCGCATTAATTGCTGGCGCAACGCAGTGACTGCATTGTCAATTTGGCGCGCTTTAGTGCGTACACTACGAGGCAGCCAGTCTTGACTGCGTAGCTCATCAACCATGGCTCCGCGTATACGGGTCACGGCATAGGTTTCAAACTGCGCCTCTACCATCACCTGATAACGCCTAACGGCATCCAACAAGCCAATCATACCGGCTTGGATAAGATCATCCAGTTCAACGCTGGACGGCAGACGCGACACGAGCAGAAGCGCCTGTCGTCTTACGAGCGGCGCGTACTTCTCGATCAAAGCGTTTTCTGAAGCGGTCATGTGTGATAGATCCGGAAATGCTTACACATAATTTAGCTATTCTCAGGCCTACACCACATTTGAGGTCTATGAATCAAACGCTGATTTTCACGCCTATTCGCATCATTAGCTCTGCTATTGCCCTTTAAAGGCTACTAAAGATTCTTCTTTACGATCCGTTAAGCCTTATAGATTCCTTATACCCTTACTGGCAGCCTTCATGCTTGCCCTGTGCTAACCGTCCCGGATCGGAGACATCGCATGATCAACCCTACAGGACACTCCTTATCGCTTTCTTCCACGGCGTTAACTTCCGCCCAGCAAAATCTGGAATCGGATGCCGTTACTGAGGTTGATGCGGCGATAACCGTGACTGAATCAGCGGCCACAGAGAAGTCCACCGCCGATAAGCATCCCACTCCTTTTGGCAAACATACAGCTTATGAGTCTGAGTGGGAAAAAAGCACGTTAGATAAAGCGCTAGAAACGCTGAATCAAGATATGCAGGCATGGTCTACGGGCTTGCGCTTTGACATAGACCCTGACACACAACGCATCGTGCTCTCTATCGTGGACAACGACAGTGGCGAAGTGATTCGCACGGTCCCCTCTGAGGCCGTCATGGCAGTCGCCAAAATGATTGCTCAATTCCAAGGTAAAGGCATCAGCACTAAGGCATAAATGGTAGCGAAACCATTGATCTAAGGAACTTTAGGCACGCTAACAGTCGCTTTGTAAGCAGACTGACTCAGGCACAATACAGAACAAGGAGCTCGATTCATGGCAATTTCATCCGTTGGTGTAGGCTCAGGCCTACCTGTAGACAAAATTCTGGCTGACCTGCGCAAGGTAGAAAACATGTCGCTGGCGCTTATTCAAGACCGCAAATCAGCGGCTGAAGCGCGTTTGTCTGGCTACAGCCAACTCAAAAGCTCGCTAGATGCGCTACAGGGCATAGGCAAGAAGCTGGCTGACCCCGCTGTGTTCAGTGCTTACAAAGCCACTAGCTCCAACGAGGCCATACAAGTCACCGCCAATAACAAATCTATTGCGGGCTCCTATGATGTAGAAGTTAAACACCTTGCCACGGCACAACGTCTGACTAAAACCGAAGATCGCACTAAAGTTCTGAGCGATCAAGAAGGTGGGAAAATCAGCGTCACCATGGAAAACGGTGATACGCACGAAGTAGATCTTGATGGTTTCGAAAATACCATGGAAGGCATGGTTCAAGCCATTAATAGCGATCCAAAACTAGGCATACGTGCCACCCTAATTAACGATGACGGCGGTAAGTCTCACCTTGTTATCAGCTCCAGCAAAACAGGTACAGCGAACTCTGTTAGCAAAATCGAAGTCAAAGACAACGATCAACTAAACGATTTTCTAGGCTTTGACGCTAACAACACTAACTCCTTCACTGTTCGAGCTGCCCAAAATGCTGAACTCAGTATTGATGGCATTACGATTACTAGCCAAAGCAACACTGTTGAAAACGCGATTGAAGGCGTTACGCTTACACTAAACCAAACCACCTCTGCCAGCGAAAACGGTAAACCTTCCAGAGTAGCCGTTACGCGTGATGACGCCGCCACCAGCAAGCTGATCCAAGAGTTTGTGACGGCCTACAACAATCTGAACAGCACCATCGCTGCACAGACCAAATTCGACATAGACAAACAGCAAGGTAGCGCCCTTACCGGCGAAGCTCTGCCACGTCGAATGCAAGCAGATATGCGCGAAGCCATCAGCCACAACTTAAGCAATGGTGACGTACGCAACCTGTCTCAGCTAGGCATCAAGATCAACCCCAGCACTGGCGTGATGGAGCTAGATCAGAAAAAACTAGACGAAGCAATTAAAGAAAACTACAGCGATGTAGCTAAGCTTTTCACTGGTGAAAAAGCTATAGGTCAGCGCTTAGTAGACAACACCGAAACCTACCTGAAGAAAAAAGATGGCTTATTGGCGCTGACTAGCGACAGCATTACCAAAAACATCAAAGATATTGATAAGCAAATGCTTGCTGCTGAAACTCGCATTGAAACCACCATGGAAGCTTACAGAAAGCAATTCTCGAGCTTAGACAAAATGATGAGTGATATGGGTGGTATCAGCAACTACCTAAGCCAACAACTTTCCATGCTTGGCAACATGAGCGACAAAAAATAGTTATGACTTACGCCCCCACTAGACGCGGCTACGGCCAACGATCGGTACAGACCTATGCCAACATAGGCCTAGAAACAGAAGTTCTTAGCGCCTCCCCGGAACGCCTGATCACTTTATTGTTTCAGGGGGCACGAGCCGCCATACTTCAAGCCAAACTGCATTTTGAGAAAAACAATATAGCCGAGCGTGGCAAGGCTATATCTAAAGCTATTGATATCGTTGACAGCGGCTTAAAAGCAGCTGTCAACACCGACAAGGGCGGTGAGGTTGCGCAAAACCTGATCACTGCCTACGACATCGTTCTGCACAACTTGCTACGCGCAAACATGGATGCAGACCGCACAAAACTAGATATCGCCGACAAACTTCTAGAAGAACTTGGTCAGGCTTGGGTTACCGCCGTTGACCCACAACGCGCCTAAAGAGGCTACCCCTCTTTTGACTGGCATCTCTACACCGAGCACCACCATCATGAGCACAAACAACCCCACCCTCCTGCAACAGTACGAGACTATTGCAAACATCACCAGCAGCATGCTGCAACAAGCACAGCTTAATGCTTGGGATGAGGTGTTTACACTCAGCGAACGCTACATTGAAGCGGTAGATTGTTTACGCACCATGGATACGTTAAATAGCAGCGACCGCGAAGCCAGACGCGAACTGCTTTCACGCATACTGGAAGATGACGCCCAGATTCGCCACCTTGCCACACCCGAGTTGAAACGCTTGGACAAGCTACTGGGCAACATGAGACGCCAACAGAATATTCTGCAAACGTACTACCCCAATACCGCTAGTCATCTATGAGCATAGGTGGTCACTCCCCTCTAGGCACTCTACTTATACAGCGTCTAGATGCGGCACTGGGTAATACCCTTGGCCAACAAAGCAACATCAGTTCGGGTGCCAGACCGGATGCCGTAAGCCAACCACAGCACCCCGAGCGCAATCAGCGCAGTGAAAACACCACCTCGCGCCATCCACAGCAAAGCGTGGAACAGGCTACCCGCCATGCACAGCAGGGCAAACAACAGCAGCTTGGGCAAGATGTAGGTCTAAATAGACAAGCAGCCATAGAATCGCTGCTGCGACAAACCAGTACCTCGGCAACCAAGTCTGCCCCCACCACGCTAGGTAAGGCGGCGCAAACCATTTTGCAAATCATTGATCGTTATCCAGAGATCAAGCAAGGGCTACAAGGTAGGCAACCACTGGCGAACAATGGCGACCTACGCACACTACTACAGACAGCGTTAGCGCAAGCACGCTCACACACGCTAGGCTCACCGCAAGCTCAGCAACCAACGCCCTCATCGCCAGTTGCAGAACAATCAACCTCTACTGCGCAACTCATGCGTCCAGCGGTAGTCTCTACAAGCCTGTTGCAACAGCTGGACACCACGGCATTAGCACAAAACCTCATGAAAGGCCTACAGCAAACCGTACAGCACAGTGGCATGTTCTATGAAGCGCAGCTTGCTCGTTTTGCCTTCGGCCAAGGGTCGCTGCAAACCTTAACGCAGCAGCCACAAAATCAGCAGACAAACAATACCGCACCGAACTCATCGCAAGGTACGCAGCATGCCAAGCCCGAGAGCAGCGCTACCCCTACCGCCCACACCACTGCTGCACTCTCTGCCACAGATGGCAGCGACTCCCCGCATTCGTTGCTCATACGACAGCAACTTGAAGTACTCGCTAATCAACAATTTCAATGGCGCGGTGAAGCTTGGCAAAATGTGCCACTGGACTGGCTCATTCAACGCAAGCAACAGCACGAAGGCTCCGCCAATCACAAACGCACCGTCAGTAGCCAACAATGGGATAGCCATTTACGCATGCAGCTCCCCTTACTAGGCACTGTAGAAGTGGCGCTGACCTTAGTAGATAAACAGCTATCCCTACGCATCACCGCTCCTGATGGCCATGACTCCTTGAATGCGCATTTACCTGCCCTACAAGATAGGCTTTCTGCATTAGGCTTCAATTTGCACACACTAAGCCTGCAAGATACCCCCTTATCGCCACCAGACTCTGACGCATCATGACGGATAAAATTTTCTCGCCACCGTTACGCCCTAGCGCTGTCGCATTGCGCTACGATGCACACGACCCCGCCCCCAAGGTTGTTGCAAAGGGCTACGGCAACATTGCTGAAACTATTATCCAAACAGCTGAAGCCAACGGACTACATATACATGAGTCGCGTGAACTGGTGAGTTTGCTGATGCAAGTTGATCTGGATGCCCATATTCCTCCCCAGCTTTATCAAGTTGTGGCTGAACTACTGGCATGGGTATACAGCATTGAAAATCTAGATACTCAGCCCCTCACCTCATCTGAAAAAAACCATAAGGCTTGAAAAGCCCACTTTTTTGGCGGTAGATACACCGCTTGCCTTAGTGCGTACACAGGTACAGTAGGCTGTGTAATCGACTCATTATGACAATGGGTTCCGTGCACCACTTTGGACGAGTTTTAAATGTCTACCTCCATGCTTTCCAGCCTAGAGTCTGTCTTGGCAAAAATGCAGGCCCTTAGCGACGTTGCAGGCAATCGCCCTGCCAGCGCCCGTCAGGCCAGCTCTACCGAATCCGGTTTTGCAGCCGAACTGTCACGTTCTCTGCAACGCCTGTCAGCCATGCAAACTCAAGCTCAAGATCAAGCCAAAGCGTTTGAGGCCGGTGTACCAGGCATTGCTCTAAACGACGTAATGATTGATATGCAAACCGCTAGCGTTGCTTTCCAAACTACTGTTCAAGTGCGTAACCGCTTAGTAGCGGCTTACCAAGAGATCGCCAGCATGCCGGTATAAGCCCAGGCTTTTAGCTTTGCATTTATTAAAGTCACTCTCGTTTTCATGTTTTTACATGGCCGTATCCACTACTCCCGCACAGTCCTGTCGCGACATCGCGATGCATTAAGATGAGGTAATCTGTCGTGAATCAGGCAGTGCAGATTTTTTCGCGCGTTCCCGGTTTTTCTAAAATCATGGCCCTTCCCCGACCTCTGCAGTTGGGTATTGCTGCTGCCGTGATTGCTCTGGTTGCTGTCGCAGCCATGTGGGCCCGCAAACCCGACTACAGTGTGTTGTTTTCCAACTTAGATGATCGCGATGGCGGTGCCATTGTGAACGCACTGACGCAACTCAATATCCCTTACCAGTTCTCGGATAATGGCACAGCCATTCTGGTGCCTCAGGCGCAAGTGCCTGAAGCCCGCATGCAACTGGCAAGCCAAGGTTTACCCAAAGCAGGAAACGTTGGTTTTGAATTGCTGGATCAATCTCGTTTTGGTGCCAGTCAATTTACCGAGCAAGTGACGTACCAACGCGCACTTGAGGGCGAACTCGCTAACTCCATTCAAGCACTGCACGCTGTACAGGAAGCGCGTGTGCATTTGGCAATTCCTCGTGAAACGCTGTTTGTGCGTGATCGCCAAGAGCCCACTGCCTCGGTACTGTTAAGCCTGTACCCCGGCCGTAGTTTGGGCGAAGATCAAGTATCTGCTATTACATGGTTGGTATCGTCTAGCGTACCAAACCTAAACGCTCAGAACGTGTCCGTGGTAGACCAGAACGGTAGATTGCTGACTATGCCTGCCGGCGAAGGCGGCATGAATAGCCAACAGCAGAATCTGGTTAACGATATTGAGCACCGTTCTGTACAACGTATTTTGACGCTGTTAAATCCCATTCTTGGTCCGGGCAATGTACGCGCCCAAGTCAGTGCCGACATGGATTTTGCCAAGCGTGAAGAAACATCGGAAATTTACCGACCCAACCAACGCCCTGGTGAAGCCGCTGTACGCAGTGAGCAAAGCAGCACATCCATCAACAACAATAGCCTGCCTGCCGAAGGTGTACCGGGCGCACTCAGCAATCAACCCCCAGTTGATCCTGTCGCCCCGATTATTACGCCTGAAGCCCCAGCCGATGCCAATACAACGGCCACCGCTACTCAGCAAGACCCTCAACAAAACAGCTTGCGTAACCTGAACGAGCAAGCCAGGGAAGTCTCCGCTACTGGTAATGCCCGTCGTGATGTCACTACCAACTACGAAGTAGACCGCACGATCAGCCACATCAAAGGCCCTAATGGCCAGTTGAAACGTTTGTCCGTGGCTGTAGTGGTGAACTACCGCTTAGACCAAGGCGAATTAGTCGCTTTGGACGAAAACGAATTGGAAAACATTCGTGAGCTCGTTAAGCAAGCGGTGGGCTTTTCCGTAGACCGAGGCGACAGCATCAGCGTAGTAAACAGCCGTTTCAGTGATGTACCCGATACCTCCGTTCCTTTCTGGAAAAACAACGACTATCTAGAGCTAGGCATGTCCCTCATTAAATATCTGTTGTTAGCGGTACTGTTCTTCGTGTTTTGGCGCATTGTGGTCAACCCAATCATCCAAGGGTTTATCCAAGCCTCTGCGCAAGCAGATGCCCGTCGTGCTGAACAAGAGCAAGACTTGGAGCGCCAGCAATTAGCCCAAGACCGAGCTACTGAGATCAATCGTTATGAAGACAACCTGAGCACCGCACGTTCTATGGCTGAGCAAGACCCACGAGCCGTAGCCATGGTATTGCGCAGTTGGATGAGCAAAGAAAATAAAGATGAAAAGCGCGGATAATAAACTGAGAGAAAGTGCCATCCTCATGATGGCCATAGGCGAAGATGCCGCCGCAGAAGTGTTCAAGTTCTTGAACCCAAAAGAGGTTCAAGAGCTGGGTTCAGCCATGGCTAGCCTGAAGCAACTGACTCGTGCCGACATGGACGCTATTTTGGAAGAGTTCAGACAGGAAGCCGATCAGTTCATGGCCGTCACACTGGACTCCAACGAGTACATTCGTTCGGTACTCAATAAAGCGTTAGGTACAGATAGAGCCGCAGGCTTGATCGAAGATATTCTGGAAGCTGGTGACGGCGTTAGTAGCGGGATAGATGCACTGAACTGGCTAGATGCACACAGTGTTGCCGAACTAATTAGCGACGAACACCCCCAGATCATTGCCACCATTTTGGTGCACTTGGAGCGTGATCGCGCCGCCGACATTCTGACAGAACTGCCTGAGCGTTTGCGTGATGACGTCATTCTACGTGTCGCTACCTTTGGTGGTGTACAGCCTAATGCCTTGCACGAGTTAACCGAAGTGCTAAACGGCATGCTGTCTGGTCAAGGCGCCAAACGCAGCAAAATGGGTGGTACTCGTACTGCAGCAGAGATTCTGAACTACTTGAGCGCCAGCGACGAAGAGTCTGTGATCAAGAGTTTGCGTGGTATTGATAATGACCTGACCGACCGTATCGTGGAAGAAATGTTTGTCTTCGATAACTTGGCAGACATTGAAGATACGGCCATCCAGCTCATCCTCAAAGAAACAGAAACTGCATCCCTGACCATTGCGCTAAAAGGCGCAACGGACGAGCTGCGCGACAAATTCTTCAAGAACATGTCCAACCGTGCCGCCGATATGCTGCGCGAAGATCTGGATGCGCAAGGCCCTGTACGTATGTCCAAGGTGGAGCAAGAGCAAAAAGCCATTGTGGAAGTGGCCCGTCGTTTGGCCGAAAGCGGTCAAATTACCTTGGGTGGCTTAGGAAGCGACGAGTATGTCTGATCACGCCCCCTCCTCCCCTTACGGTCATTGGCAACGCTGGGAAATGCAGGCGTTTGAACTGCCAGAAGTGGCAGGCAAACAGCGTAAACGCGATGACACGGCCAAACCTGCCATGCCGGATGTGGCACAACTCATGGCCGAAATTGAACAGTTGCGCCAAGCTGCTGTTCAACGCGGCCATGCCGAAGGCTACCAAGAAGGTTATGCAAAAGGCCACGAACAAGGGGTTGCTGAGGGGTTAGTAGAGGGCAAACGCAAAGGTCACGAAGAAGGCCTAGCCCAAGGTAAAGAGCAAGGCTTTGCTGAAGGCCAACATCTGGCGCAGCAACAAGCTGAGCAATTAAGCACACTATTAAGTGGCACCCAAAACCATCTAGAAAACCTGTATGGTGAAATGGGCGAAGCGCTACTTAATACTGCTGTGCGCATCGCCAGTCATGTGGTTCAACAAACTCTGGCATCACAACCAGAACAGCTCCTGCACCTTATACGTACGCTGTTAGAGTCCAACATGGATGACCAAAGCGGCATCACACTCTATGTGAGCCCAAGTGATCACACCTTGGTACACGATTACCTGCAACGACAAGAGCACTTGCCTTCCTGGCGCGTAGTGGAAGATGACAGCATCAGCGCTGGCGGTTGCCGTGTACGCACAGCGCTAGGCGATATAGATGCCACATTAGAAACGCGCTGGCACAGAGCAATACACACTCTCAATCTTGCAGCACCTGAAGCGAGCGCACTGGAACTATCATGAGCACGCTGCCAGCCCCCCTTCCTTCTCGCTGGCAAGCTCAACTGCAAAATGCAGTCTTGCGCGTAGAGTCTACCGATCCACTGTTGTATAGCGGCCGTGTGGTACGCGCGACCGGATTGGTTATTGAAGCAACGGGGCTGCGCTTACCTGTAGGATCGGCATGTCGTATTGAGCTGTCTTCAGCCCAAGGATTATGGGCCGATGCTGAAGTAGTTGGGTTTGAAAACGGCAAACTGTTTTTGATGCCTCAAGGCGATACCGCCGGGCTAACACCCGGTGCTCGCGTGCTGCCTTTAGAGGCTAGCTATGATGCTCCCATTTCCCTACCCAAAGATGGGCAAGCCACGCCTCCACCACCACCCGCCATCACCCACCATCTACCGGTGGGCGATCATTTATTAGGGCGCGTGCTGGACGCGTCCGGTAGAGCATTAGATGGTTTCTCAGAACCGTCTACCGCTAAAACTGCGAGCCTGCACAGCGAGCTCATTAACCCCTTAGCGAGAGCCCCCATTGATACGGTGCTAGACGTGGGCGTCAAAGCCATCAACGCCTTACTGACCGTAGGCAGAGGCCAACGCATGGGGCTTTTTGCTGGCTCAGGGGTAGGTAAAAGTGTGCTGTTAGGCATGATGGCCCGCTATACCCAAGCCGATATTATTGTGGTGGGTTTGATTGGTGAGCGTGGTAGAGAAGTTAAAGAGTTTATCGAGCACAACTTAGGGCCTGAAGGCCTGAAGCGTGCCGCAGTCGTGGCTGCACCAGCAGATGTTTCCCCCTTGTTGCGTTTACAGGGTGCGGTGTACGCCACACGTATTGCAGAGCACTTCCGTGATCAAGGTAAACACGTTTTGCTGATCATGGATTCCCTGACCCGTTACGCCATGGCACAGCGGGAAATTGCCTTGGCCGTCGGCGAGCCACCGGCCACCAAAGGCTATCCACCATCCGTTTTCGCCAAGCTACCCGCACTGGTAGAACGCGCCGGTAATGGTGCGGTAAACCAACAAGGTAAAGCTGGCTCTATCACTGCCTTCTACACCGTTCTGACTGAAGGCGATGACCAACAAGACCCTATTGCCGACTCAGCTCGTGCCATTTTAGACGGCCACATTGTGCTGTCCAGAAGCCTAGCCGAAACCGGCCACTATCCTGCTATAGATATTGAAGCCTCCATTTCACGCGTAATGTCGGCCGTGGTGCCTCCTGAACAAATACAGTGCGTGCACCGTTTCAAAGGGCTGATTTCTCGCTATCAACGCAATCATGACCTGATTGCAGTAGGTGCTTACACCAAAGGTAATGACCCAGCCATTGATGAAGCCATAGATCGCTTCCCTTGGTTGGAGAGTTTTCTTAAACAGGACGTCAATGAGCAAGTGGATTACAACGACTCCGTTGCGCTGCTACGTACTGTCCTGAACTCTGGGAGCAATAGCCTATGAAACCGCAGCACTCTCTAGCGATGTTGATTGAGCTTGGCGAACATCGTCGTGACGAAATCGCTCAACGCTTGGCAGCCCTGAATCAAAGCCATAATGCCGCGCAACAGCAGCTCACTATGCTGCATGAGTACCGACAAGACTATGCCCAGCGTTTGCTAGAGGCAGGCCAAAATGGCGTTGCCATGTCGAACTACATGAATTTTCAGCGCTTCATCGGCACTTTGGATGAAGCCATTCAGCAGCAAAATACTATATTGGGTCAGTTGTCAGAAAAAATCAGCAAAGAGCAAGCACTGTGGCTAGAAGAAAAGAAACGCCTACATGCTTATGAAACTTTGCATGCCCGTCGTCAGGCCGAATGGCAGCGCACACAAGCGCGCCAAGAACAACGCCTAAACGATGAGTTTTCAGCAGCTTTATTCCAGCGTTTACACCCTACCAATTAGTCCGAGGCAGTTATGACTACACAGGCTCTTACTCTGGTTACTTCCGTTCCAGCCAGTGCGCCCTCCACTTCCGCTGCACAATCCAGCACCGAAACAGAGAGTTTTGCTTCGGTATTGGCCTCGCAGAGCGACGTGGCTGACGGCAGCGAAGCGGCAACGGATTCCGTACTAGCCACACCCGGTCAGCTACCTTCTAACAAACAAAAAAATGACTCATCGTCTGAGCCATCATCACAGTCCGATGACGACACTGACTCCGCCTTAAATCTAATTGCTACTACGCTATTCATTGCAGCAGAGTCTGCCAGCATACAACAAGGCTTACGTCAGCAACCTGTAGCCACTGAAGGCGCAGAGCACAACACATCTGAGCCTCGCAATCTGCTTACAGAAAAACTGCTACAAGGTACGGAAGCACGTCTACAAACAACGGCTCAAGCAACAGAAAAACGGGTTGCTGATATACGTATCCCTCAACAGGCAACAGCCATTGCAGCTACGCTACCTGCTGCTCGCAGTGCTGATACATCGACTGAAACTGATGCTGCAACCATGACTGAAGTGGTCAAACCTGCCACAAGCAAAACAGACACTACCGCGACATTGCTCAGTACTGCACAAACTAACAACAAGAATCCAAGCAATACTGACAACATCAAGGCGGTGTTAACCACCGTGCCAGCTGCTGCAACTACACAGCCTGTTGCGCATGTTGACACTGCAGCTCAAACAGCAGATATTCCTGCGGTCACCACAGCCATCACCAGTGCAGCATCGTCTATTACCACCGCTGCGGCACCTAGCACATCACCTGTATTGCAAGCCAGTTTGAATCAACCGTTAGACTCCACCACCTGGGGGCAAGAATTCAGCAAAACCATGCTGAGCTTCTCTAGACAAGGAGTACAACACGCCGAATTGCGACTGGACCCACCTGAGCTTGGCCCACTGCGTATTAGCTTAAAACTCAGCGACAACGTTGCCCATGCCTACATTGTGTCAGCACATGCCAATGTACGTCAGGCAGTTGAACAAGCCCTGCCTCAGTTGCAACAAGCCTTGGCACAAAACGGATTGTCTCTGGGTCAGGCGGATGTCAGTGACCAACCCTCTGATCAAGCGTTTCTCTCTCAACAACAAGGTGACGGCTCAGATTCCAACGCTGCATCGTCCAGTAGCTTTGATGATCTCTTACACGGACGATCCTCTGCCAATACCGAGACCATTGCTCCACCTGTTAGACGAGCCATACCGGATGCCTTGATTGACACTTTTGCGTAAGGCATCCCTGATTCAACGTCTTTATTTAGCACACCATAAAGAGTGGATTAAGACGGCAATACCTGCCTTATTCCACTGCATTTGAATTGACCGCCTGGGGCACAATGTCCTAGGGCTTTTTTTGCTGCGACACAGAATTTCGCGCGACATTGTTACTATGGCTACTTCTACTACAGTTCGCTCCAAAAACGCATCCTCATCTGCGACTACTCCCGTTGAGCGACCACGTCGTCGCCCAGCGCGTTCCGGGTTTTCTCGCTTTCTAAAGAATTTGCTTATCGTCTTGCTGATTATTGCAGCCAGCGTAGGGGCAACGTTGTACTACTCGTGGCAACAAGGAGGCATTACTTTTTTTGCCGCACCTAACGCCAACGCTACCGAGCAAGCAACAGAAGATGAAGAAAAGCCTGCAGCCAAACCAGCGGCTCCTGCTGTTGCGCCCAAACCAATTTTCACCTCGCTTGAGCCTTTCACTGTCACGCTAAATGACGGTCAGCGCTCGCGTATTCTTTACACCGCCTTGACGCTACGTGTAGAAGACGAAGAGACCCGTTTGTTGTTAGGTGAATTTATGCCAGTGGTTCGCGATCGCGTACTCAAAACCCTATCAGCTCAGAATCCTTTCCATGTGCAAACACCGCAAGGCAGAGAAGAGCTGGTGAATGCACTCACGATGGTTTTGAATGCACCTTACGAGCCTAGTTCTGTAAAACCGCGCATCGCCAACGTTTTATTCACCGCTTTTGTGGTCCAGTAAATGTCGTACCAAAGCTTTTTATCACAAGACGAAGTCGATGCCCTGCTGGCGGGTGTCACCGGTGAAGGTGCCGAGAACACCAGCAAAGAACAGCCATCCAGCGGTGTAAGACCTTATGACTTAGCCTCACCCGAGCGAGTCATCCGGCATCGCATGCAAACGCTTGAGCTGATTAACGAACGTTTTGCACGTCGTTTGCGCAGCACTATGCTCAGCTTTATGCGCCGTAATGCGGACATTACTGTTGGTACCATCAAAGTACAAAAATACAGTGACTTTGAGCGTAACTTGCCGGTGCCCAGTAACCTGAACATGGTGAACCTGAAGCCGTTGCGTGGTATTTCGCTATTCACCTTTGACCCCAGCTTGGTGTTCCTGATCATTGACAGCTTATTCGGCGGTCACGGTCGTTACAGCACTCGCGTAGAAGGTAGAGATTTCACAGTTACCGAGCAACGCATTATTCAACGTTTGCTCACGCACACACTGGAAAACTATTGTGAAGCTTGGGAAAACGTCTACAAGCTTGAGTACGAATATGTGCGTTCAGAAATGCACACCAAGTTCGCCAGCATTAGCTCAGGCAACGACTTGGTGGTCGTGACATCGTTCAACATCGAGTTTGGTGCACAAGGTGGCAATCTGAATATTTGCCTGCCTTACTCCATGATTGAACCGGTACGTGATTTATTGACACGCCCTCTGCAAGACACTAGCAGCAGCGCGATTGATCAGCGTTGGACCCAACAACTGACTCGTCAAGTACGTAGCGCCGATGTGGAACTGGTCGCGGATTTCCAGAAAATCCACACTTCTATTTCCTCGTTGATGCAGCTGCAAGTGGGCGATGTACTCCCTATTGATATTCCCGAACGCATCTTTGCACACGTTGATGGCGTACCCATCATGGAATGCCAATATGGCACCTCCAATGGGCATATGGCACTGCGCGTGCAAAAAGTTCTGACCTATACAGAACCTGATTTCCGAAAAGTGAACTTACATGACAGAACCTCAGAATAACAACCCCACACAGCCTGTTTCTTCTGACGACAACACCGAGCTAGACTGGGATGCTGCCATGGCTGAACAACTGGCTGGTCAGAATGACGATAAATCCTCATCTACCCAAGCGGCCGGTCTGGAAAATCTGAATGACGATTGGGCTTCCGCATTAGCGGAGCAAACTGCTGCTGCCCCTACTTCGCTAGAGCCAGAAAGCGGTGCACCTAAATCTAACGCGATTTTCCCGCCACTGAGCAGTGCTGCCGGTAGCAGCCACAGTGATATAGACATGATCATGGATATCCCAGTTCAATTGTCTGTAGAGCTGGGCCGCACCCGCTTGACCATCAAAAACATCCTACAACTGGGGCAAGGTTCCGTTGTAGAGCTAGATGGCCTAGCCGGTGAGCCTATGGATATTTTCGTGAATGGCTACTTAATAGCCCAAGGCGAAGTCGTGGTGGTGGATGAAAAATACGGTATTCGCGTAACCGATATCATTACCCCTTCCGACCGTATCCAACGCCTGAATACGCGTAGATAAGCACCATGAACGAAGCCGACCTACTACGAATCAGCGCAAGCCTGATTGCAGTCATTCTACTGATCGTAGTAGGCGGGTGGCTGGCCAAACGCACCAAGCTCTTACGCCCTACTGGTAAAAAACCCTTGATTACCATACTAGACAAACAGGGTGTAGGGCCACGTATGCATGTGCTACTGCTAGAAAGTGAAGGCCAAAAACTATTGTTGGGTGTCACACCTCAGCAGATCAATTTGTTGCACTGTTTTGAATCCTCCGCTGCGACACCAGAGAGTTTTCAACACCATCTGCAACAACACCAACATGAGCAGAATCCAACCTCTTAATCAGCTGGCTGATCGCCTGCCCCTACGCCGTTTTTGGCTACTGTCGGGCTGTGCTTTGATCGCTATGCTGCTGTATCTGTATCCGCTGGATGTCTGGGCACAAGCCAGCCTACCCGCCTTTACCACTACCCCCACTGACGACGGTGGGCAACGCTGGTCATTAAGCCTAGAAACCTTGGCTTTACTGACCATGATGTCATTCTTGCCAGCCATCCTGTTATTGATGACAGGCTTCACACGTATTGTGATTGTGCTGGGCTTGCTGCGTAACGCCATGGGTACGGGTAGCGCCCCACCTAATATGGTGTTAATTGGCCTGGCGCTGTTTCTGACCTTCTTTACGATGGGGCCAGTGTTCGAGCAAATACACGAGCAGGCCTATGCGCCGCTATCCCGCGCCGAGATTTCCTTTCCGGAAGCCTTAGAACGCGGTAGCCAGCCTCTGAAAACCTTCATGCTGCACCAAACACGTGAAACCGACCTGAAACTGTTTAGCGAAATGGCCGGGGTCAGTAATCTGGAATCCCCTACAGATGTGCCGTTGCGTGTCTTAGCGCCAGCATTTATCACCAGTGAACTGAAAACCGCTTTTCAAATAGGCTTCACTATTTTCATCCCCTTTCTCATCATAGACTTGGTGATTGCCAGTGTCTTGATGTCGCTAGGGATGATGATGGTGCCGCCAGTCACCATCTCGCTACCGTTTAAGCTCATGCTTTTTGTGCTAGCAGACGGTTGGAACTTGCTGCTGGGCTCTCTAGCACGTAGCTTCTATATTTGAGGTAAAGAGCATGACTCCTGAAACCGTCATGACCATGACCTACATGGCGCTGAAAATAGCACTGACCATCGCAGGCCCTCTGTTGTTAGTCACGCTAACCGTAGGTTTGGCCATCAGTATTTTCCAAGCCGCTACACAGATCAATGAAATGACACTGTCATTCATTCCTAAGCTACTAGCGGTAGGCATTACCATTGTGCTGCTAGGTCCTTGGCTAATCAGTACCTTAGTGGACTACATACAAAGCCTGTTTTCCTCTATACCAGGCTTGGTGCAGTAGCGCTTCTACATGATCCAGTTCACTACTGAACAAGCTTACCTTTGGCTCAATAGCTTCATATGGCCTTTCTTTAGGCTATTAGGGCTAGTTGCCACAGCACCGCTGTTTAGTGAATCGTCTGTGCCCAAAAAAGTAAAAATAGGCTTAGCCGCACTCATGGCGATAGTCATTGCGCCCAGCTTACCGACTATGCCAACACTGCCTACAGGCTCCTACCCCGCTTTGCTGCTAGGCATACAGCAAATCTTAATAGGCGTAGCATTAGGCTTAATCATGCGTATTGTGTTTGCTGCTGTGCAAACCGCTGGTGAGTTCATCGGCCTGCAAATGGGCTTGTCCTTTGCCTCATTTTTTGACCCCGCCACAGGCTCCAATACCGCAGTACTATCGCGCTTTCTAAACCTAGTCGCCATGCTGGTTTTTTTAGCCCTAAACGGCCACCTGATTATGCTGCAAGTACTGTTTAGAACCTTTGAGATCTTGCCCATACAACCAGGCAGTCTGAACAGTAACGGATGGGGGGTGCTTTTAGAGTGGAGTGCCCAACTCATGATCAGCGGGCTACTACTCGCCCTACCTCTGATTATCGTGTTGCTGACGATTAACTTAGCATTTGGGATTTTGAACCGTACAGCACAGCAACTTACTGTATTTGCTGTGGGCTTCCCCATTAGCTTGTTAGTAGGATTATCGTTGTTAACCGTGGTAGTCCCACAGATCACACCATTCTTAATGCGCTTTTTTGACTCTGGTTACAGCGCCATGCTGCGTATGGCCAGAGGCTTGGCCGGTTTATAAGCCTCTAGCCATTCATTAATAGCCACGCTTCTTCTGCTGTTGCTGGCGTAGCTGTCGCACCTCACCCCATGTCGTTAACCCTAGTTGAGACGCTTTACGCAAAGCAATCAGCAGTAGCTCCGCAGTGACCATGGCATCACCCAATGCGTTATGACGCTCTATGCCTTGCAACGCAAAGTGCTCCACCCAGTCATCCAGACTATGCTGTGTACTGGCTTTATCCGGAAATAGCGCAGGCAAATACTCTGCCACATTCAGGCTCTGCGGCTCATAGGGCCACTTCAGCGCAGACTCAAAGGCCTGCTGCAATAACAAGGCATCAAACCCCGCATGAAAACCCACCCATACGCTCTGCTGCCCATGCTCACAGAGCGCCTGCAATACTTCTGCTGTGTTATCACCCTGCTGTAGCGCACTAGGCGACAACCCATGAATTAACATTGCATCTGCCTGCAACGTACCTGTATGTTGCAGTACATGATAGAAAGCCTCGCCGTAGCACAACGATTGCTCTACTACCGCTATAGCCCCTACCGACAAAATACGATTATTTTTGCGCTGCAAACCATCAGACTCTAGGTCCAATACAAAATATCGTGTGCCTAGCAAAGGCCGCTCCCACGGGCTTAGCCACGGCAACGCAACATCTGGCCTTACTTCTGCCTTTTTCAAATACCGCTGTAAGAACTTTTTGACGCGTGTAGTAGTCATTGTTCTAGTGCTTCACGCAAAGGCATAATCTGCCGCAATGCTTCACGGAACAGTCGCTTTTCTAAAGGTGTGAGCTTAGTGGACTCATCTTGCTCCAATTCGTTTTTCAGTTCTTGCTGATGCTTGAGTAGATGCAAATAATTAAAGGCCTGACGCAATGCATGTGCCGATGCTAGCGGTATCAGCTGATGCTGCACCAAACAACTAAGCCGTTTTAAGGTGTTCGTATCATTACAGCCGTGCTCTAGCGCTAGCACACGTACTGCTTGTGTGAGTACGCGTAAACCTTGTTTACGAAAATCTTGGTCTGCCACCACAAACTGCTTACTTTCCAGAAACTGCTGTAACTGCTCGGCCGAGGGCAATCTATAGCGCAACACCGTTTTCTTCAATCGTCGTAGCGCATCACCATGCTCTTGCAATCGTTGCAACCACTGGCTATGCCATTGCTCCCAAGCCAAACCACTGCCCCACACACAGCGCTGATCCAACAACGATTGCTGCTTGGATAAGTCTCTGGCAGACCCCGACTCTAGCCATGTTGTCATGTGTTGCTGCCATCCTTGCACAGACTGACAATATTCTGGAGAGCTAGCCAGTTTCTCGCTTTGGCATAATTGCATGCCGCACAGTTGTAATACCTCTATCACCTGCGCTGCTAATGGCAACAGTTTTTTCTGCCTTTCTACACCCTGCGCGGTATTCTCTGCCTCAAATACGATGCCACTTTGCTGCTTGCTAAATAGCCACTGCTCCCCTCTAGCACCCGCACCAAACACTACCCAATCAAACGAAAAATCAACAGCAGGATGGTCTGGTAAACACAGCGCAATCGCCCTGCTAATGCAGTGATCGCGTAGTCCGCTAATAAGCTCCATTAGTTGTATAGCATCGGCGCCATGGGCTTGCATCGTCGTCAGCACAGGCTGCACGCTGCGATAAACAGCCGCTAGCTCATCTACCGTTGCTGCATGATAGAGCCTGCGCGATACGCTGACCAAATCCACCCGCTGCAACGCAAATACATCACGCTCCGACACCACACCGTACAATCGGCCGTTCTCGATGATGCATACGTGGCCTATACGGTGTTTGGCCATCAGCAGCGCCACATCAAACACCGTAGCATCCAGACCCAACGCAATCAGTTGAGCACTCATCACCTGCGATACAGGCTGCTCTAAGTTGCCTCCTTGCGCTACGATTCTACGCAAATCACGTAAGGTAAAAATACCTGCAGGATGCTCATCTTCCATGACCACAATGCTGCTGATACCCTGCTCATGCATGTGTCGCACTACTTCTCGTAGTGGCAGTTCGGGAGTACAGGTAATGGGTTCGCGGGATAGTAGTGTATCGAGTGGTGCATTAAGGTTTGCTCCTACCGCATTACGCTCGTAAGCACTGGTACGCGTTTGCTCATACAGTTGCCCAAATAAGCTGCTCACCCCTTTAAACACAAAATGACGCAAGCTTTCAGACTGGTGCAGCACATGCAGAAAATCGGTTTTATCTACCTGCACACAGAACACATCTTCTGCTGCCACATACAAACGGCTAGTAGGCCTTTCCCCCATCAGCGCCCCCAGAGGAAAGCAGTCTGCCACCCCTAGCATCCCTATCACCTGTTTTTCTAAGCATTGCCCGGCAGCATCATGCTCCACACTGGCGATACGTACCATCCCCTGACGCACTATCCACAACTGCTCACACGTACCTTGTGCAGGCGATGCAATTACATCGCCTTTCGCATAAAACACCAACTGCCCACGCTTTAACAACTGCAGCATTTCCTCTGCTGACAAATTACTAAAGGGGGGATACTGCTTGAAAAGCTGTATAAGCGATTGCAGCCCTTGGCGCACGGCCTCTTGGCCAGTGGTCAATACAGCAGAGGGCTTGGATACAAAGAGAGAACACATAGCGTAATCTGCCTAGGGAGTAAACGTGGAAGTCATGGGCTATCCACCTACTCTTACCCTAGCATAAAAGCTCTTTTTCCACGATGAACCTAAAGTCGTAGAAGCACAGTAGACCCAATAAAAAAAGCACGCCTATTCTGCGTGCTTTTTGCTGTGTGTATGACGAGTTTACTAGCTGGTTGAACGGCGCAATATCTGGCGTAATACCTGATCTGGGCCGAACTCTAACCATAAGTCACGTTCCATATAAATCGCATCAGGTACCAACGCACGGCTAGAATGCCAGACTTGTATAGAACCACCATCAGGTTGAGGGTACACCGTCACCGGCGCAGCCCCTAACCCCAAACGTGCATCAGCTACCGTGGTAACGCCAGGCTCTAACCATGCTGTATTACTGTTATACGCATTACCTGTGCTGTAACAAGCTGCCAGCATCAGCGTTAACGCCACTAAAGATGCACGCCACAACGATTTCACGTTTTAGAACTCCACCCAGTCATCATCACTGTTTTGCGCTTTCTTGCTACCGCTTAAATCAGGACGCAACAATGTCATATCGTTAACGGCGGCACTGCTACTTTTCTTAGGCAAGCTAGAGGTAGCACTGCTGTGTGCTGCCGCTGCACTGCTAGCTGTACGAGCAGAAGTTAGCTGTTTACCTGCAGTACCAGTTGTTGCTGCAGAACGGTGTTCGGTATTGGTCTGTACCTTTCTAGCCTGCTTTGCACGTACTTGGCGAGCCGCAATATCAATGACTTCGGACTCAGGCAATCTGAAGCTGGTCACGGCATCTTGTACATGCTTGAGTTCTGCATTCAAGGTGGTAGCCGCTCTGGCTGTTTGCTCTACCAAGCGTGAGTTGTATTGTGTGGCCTCATCCATTTGACCTACAGCACGGTTGATCTGATCAATACCTGACGACTGTTCGATTGTCGCTGCCGTAATTTCACCCATGATGTCAGTCACGCGTTTCACGGAATCTACGATTTCCTGCATGGTAGCGCCAGCGCGTTCTACCTGACCTGAGCCTTCGCTTACTTTGGAGACGGAGTCATCAATCAATGCAGTAATTTCACGAGCAGCCTGCGCACTACGTTGAGCCAACGCGCGCACCTCAGAAGCCACTACCGCAAAACCTCTACCTTGCTCACCAGCACGCGCTGCCTCCACCGCCGCATTCAACGCCAAGATGTTCGTTTGGAAAGCTATGCTATCAATCACACCCACAATATCGGCAATTTTGCTGGAACTAGCTGAAATGCCTTGCATCGTGGCAACCACTTCACCTACCGCTTTACCACCACGTTGCGCTACGTCAGATGCTGTAGCAGCCAGTTGGTTTGCTTGATGAGCGTTATCAGCATTCTGACGTACAGTACCTGCTAGTTGCCCCATACTGGCAGCCGTTTGTTGCAAAGCGGCGGCTTGGTCACTAGTACGATCACTCAAGTTACGGTTGCCATCGGCAATATCTATAGAACCAGCACTGATCTCATCCATACCGTTGCGCACCGCGCTAACCATGCGAATCAACGCATCTTGCAATCTGCGCAGGGCCGAGAACATGCTGCCCATTTCGTTATCTGTTTTCACCACTACGCGTTGGCTTAAATCGCCAGCAGCCATGCTTTCAAAATGCTGCATAACTTGGTGCAAAGGACGTACCACACGCACTGATAAGTACTGGTACATCAAGATAGCCAAAATGACGGTTAACACGCCAAAGCCAATAGACCAGTACAAACTAACCTGGTACAAGCTTTCCGCTTGCAGCAAATGTGTTTTCAAGGCCGATGCATTCACGCTACCACTTGCCAACTGCTGTAAAGCAGCCAGACTTTGTGCATGAAAATACAGCCCCAGTACGGCAATCAGCAATGCCGACAAGAACAACCCTGCCAGCAAAACGGTAGCACCCGTTTTGATTTTAATATTTTTGAATAACATCTGCTTTACCCAGTTTAGATAGTCAACTGCCCACTACGAACCAAAACTCTGACGAAAATGATCGGTTAACCTGCTCTCATTGCCAGCAAACTTGCAGCTTGGATTTTCTTGAATGCCAACACAGAGGCCTCCAACGCCGCACTACGTTGTTCTAACTGCGAAGACGCTGTGTAGTAATCCAGATCTTCAATACGAATCAGCTCTTTGCTCAAGTGCAAGGCTTGTAACGTACCGTTGTCATTCAATGCAGCGATCTCATTCATGCGTCCGCCCACCGAGGCTCGTACCGTCAGAATGTTGTCGTAGTTGATGTCCAAACGCTGCATAGCACCATTTAGCTGGTTACGCAGGGCTGCCTGAGCCACTGGATCACCCGATGAGGGTTGCTCTAACACATTAATCAGGTCGCTCAATGTGTTGAACAGGTTTACATCCGTTTTGTCGTAATCACCGCGCGCCGTAGCCGTAGCACGTTCTACGCTAAAGCTATCGCCTGCAGCAGGCTTACCTGCAAAGAAAATGCTGATACCAGAATCATCGTTGCCAGCAGGCAGATTGATGATGGTTTCGCCTTTTTCATTAACGGTATACGCCTGCGGATCAGACACCACCGTTGTAATAGAACCATCGGCCTCAAGGTAGTTGGCCTCTACTTCATAGGTATCACTATCCGTGAATCGCACTTCAAAGCTCACCATATTTTGAGCGGCTTTAGGATTCACAATGCTTGGTTGAGCAATAACCCCAGTACCATTGTTGCCAGACGCAGCACCAGTAATAAAAGAGTTTGCACCAGGCGTTACGCGAGAAAAAACGTCTACACCATGGTTGCTAGTCGGTAACTGGCGGGTTTGATCTACTTGTACCAAACGCTCTACTTCGTCACCGTGATAGGTAACAGAAGTACCGTCATACACATACGGTGCTACGTTACCTTGGCTACCCGAAAACAGGTATTGGCCTGCAGCATCTTTGCTGTTTGCCAAGCCCAGCAACGATTCCATACTATCGCGCAACACGTTTGCCAGTGTGGAGCGGTCGGCATCAGACAAGGTGCCGTTACCTACTTCCACCAAACGCGTTTTAACATCACGTACCTGTGAGGTTAAGGAGTTCAGAATATTTTCTTCTTCGCTCAGCATGCGAGTAGCCACATGGCGGTTTTCTGCAAAGCGTTTATTCATGCTTTGTGCCTGAGCCAAGGTAATACTTTGTGCCGCAGCCAATGGGTCATCCGCTGGTGACAAGGAGCGCTTCCCACTGCCAATTTGCTGGAAGATTTCCATCAACTGTGACTGCTGACGGTTAACGGAATTCAAGCCGGTCTGAAAATACAGATTAGTACTGATACGCATGAGTGTTTTCCTGTTAAGACCGCGGGTTAGTTACGCAAACCCAGCAAAGTATCAAACATGTTCGAGCTCACCTCGATCATGCGAGACGCTGCACGATACTGTTGCAAGAACTTATCCAGATTCAGTACTTCCTCGTCTTCGTTTACGCCAGAAATACGTTGTTGCGATGCATAATTTTGTTGAATCAAGTTGGCTTGTGCTTTAGCCGCTGTTGCATTTTGCTGCGCTTGCACCGCTACTTTATTCACCAACTGGCCATAAGCTTCGTTGAAGTTCAATGAGCCATTACCCAACGTGCGCTGCTCTTGGAGCTTGGCCAATTTCAAGGCGATATCGCCATTAGCAGAACCCAATGGGTTACCATCGGCATCTTTACCTGCAGCTGCTACTTTTGCTGGGTCGTCCAACACTAGCTCTATACGTGCAGCGGCATCGCGAGTAGGTTGCACCAACCAACTATCACCGTCTACTGCCGACGAAGCGCCATCAAACTTGAACTGCACACCATCAATTTCAAAACCGTTTTCGGCTTCGGTTGGTGTGACGACTTTGGTCGGGCCATTAGGCAGCGTTTTCACGCTGTACTCGCCATTACGGAACTCAATCTGGTAATCCGAAGCGGTCAACTTATTTGCATCGGTTAACGAGATATTCAGATCAGGAGCAGGCGACACACCGCTTTTGTTGCTAGGAATAGGTTTGCCCAACTCGATGCGGAAGAAATCACCGCCTGCGTTGCCCGACAAATCAAAACCTTCAGCATGCACGGCATTAATAGCGCTGGTAATACCTACCGCCAATCTACCCAAATAGTTTTGAGTGGCATCCAAAGACTCGCTGCGGTATCTCAATAAACCGCCCAATTGGCCGCCTTTGAAATTACTATCTTGCAACTGCACTGTTTTGCCTACGCCATCCTCAAATGCAGCGGTGTACGCCACTACTACTTTAGAGGGGTCGCTGTTAGACGTTTGCGCTTGCAGCGGGAACACTTGACTACCGCCCAACAATACTTGGCCGTTGTTCAAGGTCAAATTGAACACGCCGTCTTGCTCAATCACTTTCACGTCTACCAACTGGTTCAACTCCATCACCAGTTGTTCGCGCTGATCCAACAAGTCGTTAGGACTATGATCCGGTGTAGCCGCTTTGGCTGCCGTGATCTGTTGGTTCATATCGTGAATACGCTCTACGTAACTATTAATCTGTGAAACCGTAGTACGCACTTGTGTATTAATGTTGTCGCGCTGCGCTTGCAATGAGCTTTGCGCGTCATTGAATTGCGTGACCAAGCTTTGTGCTCTACCTAACAGCTCTTGCCTAGCATCGGGATCGCTAGGGCTGGATGCCACAGCGTTCATCGCATCAAAGAAATTCTGAATAGCAGGGCTAATACCCACAGTACGGTCGCCAAACAGGTTATTCACCTGAGAGATCTCGTTACCGTAAGTGATCAAGGACGCGCCAGCGCTTTGTGACTGCACCAACTGGTTCCAGACAAAAGAGTCGTATGCACGTTGCACAGTAACCGCTTGCACGCCGCGCCCCACATAGCCCGCCCCTATGTTCTGAGCGCCCGCTGTTTGGGACAACACCGTTTGACGGTTATAACCCTCAACTTTTGAGTTGCTGATGTTATGGCCGGTTATCTGAAGATTTTGCTGCGCATTTTGCAGAGCAGACAAACCGAGGCGGGATAAATTCATAACAAATTCCGTTTTTGAGAAAGCGCTGCCAACCAAGGCAACGCAAACACGATCAATGGACTATTAACGGGCTACAGCAGCGAATCTTTAGGGGAGATTAACGGCTTCCCGCATCAAAATACGCCATGATCTTTATCAGCTTTTGCGCATAGTTAGGATCGGTGGCATAGCCGGCATCTTGCACACGCTGTGCTGCTTCTTGAGGAGTAGATGCCTGCATAACCGACTCATAACGTGGGCTGGTACTAATTAAACGCGCATAGTCAGCCAACGAATCTTCGTACGAGTCATAGGCACGGAACGGTTGTTTTACTTTTTTGTATTCACCATTCTCAAATTCGGTGGTCATGATGTGTGCCACCTTGCCTGTCCAACTCTTACCTGCCTTAATGCCAAATAGGTTATGCGTACTTTGACCATTCTCATGCAAAATTTCACGCTTACCCCAGCCAGACTCCAGCGCAGCTTGGCTAAGCAGTAGCTTCATCGGTACGCCACTTTTCTCTGCCACCGCTTCTGCAGCAGCATGCATTTTCCCTACAAAGTTACGCACATGCTCGGGCGCACCCCGCACTGCGGAATACACCTGATCCAAGCTACCTTTAGCACTTAACTTACGGATTAACGCGCTAATAGAAGGGGCATCCACATGACGTGCCACGCCTTGATCTCTATTGGCTAAACCTTGCTGCCACGCATTGGAGTCAGGTTGCCCCATACCCGTTTCACCCCCCTGCATCTGGCGTATCAAGGCTTCTGCCAACCCTATACCGGGGTTCGCCAATTGCAGAGATAACTGTTCATCTCCCATGTTCTGTGTCATGCGTACTTGTTCGCTATCAAACAATCCATTACCACTGGCATTAGCACGCGCCTGCTTAAGCAACTGCTGTATAAACAATGCCTCGAACTGCTGAGCGATTTGCTGTTGCTCTGCTGTGCCGCCTTTATTGTCCTGAGCATTACGTTTCAACTGCGCCAATTGCTCGGCATCAAACATAGAAACAGGTTGTTCTGCACCAGAACCAGGACGGGGATAGTAATGGATACTCATGAGATCAAATTACCTCTAGGTCGGCACGTAAGGCACCTGCACTCTTCAGGTTTTGCAAAATGGAGAGCAATTCTTGAGGGGTAGCACCCAGCGCATTCAATGCACGTACCACATCGGCCAAGTTGGCACTGGTACTCACTCGCTGCAACGCCCCACCGTCAGATCGCATTTCTATGTCAGTGCGATCAGTAACCACCGTTTGGCCTTCAGTAAATGGCGTATTAGGTTGATTGACTTCAGACTGCTTGCTGATCACGATAGACAAGTTGCCATAAGCGATGGCAGCCTCATCTATAGTCACAGTACGGTTCATCACCACCGTACCTGTGCGGGCATTAACCACCACACGAGCTCTAGCTGGCGGCAAGTTCACTTGCAAATTCTCTACTTGAGACAAGAACCCCGCCTGCATTTCAGGCCCTAACGGTGCTTGCACTTGAATCACACGCGCATTCAGTGCGGTAGCAATGTTGCTGCCAAAATGCCTGTTCAATGCTGCTACCACATTTTGTGCTGTGCCAAAATCGGAGCTATTCAGTTCTAGCGAAATCAGACCGTCACGGATATAGGTAGTAGGCACATCGCGTTCCACGATAGCGCCGCCAGGGATAATGCCACCATTTAGTTGGTTTACCTGCACACTAGAGCCACCCGACTCAGCGCCAGCACCACCCACCAACAAGTTACCTTGCGCCAAGGCATACACTTGGCCGTTCGCACCTTTAAGTGGGGTCATCAACAACGTACCACCGCGTAAGCTTTTGGCGTTACCCATAGAGGACACCACCACATCGACGGACTGCCCAGGTTGCGAGAATGCCGGCAAACGCGCTGTTACCATGACTGCCGCCACATTTTTCAGCTGCATGTTGCTGCCTTGAGGAATAGTTACCCCTAACTGCGACAACATGTTCGTCAAACTCTGTTGGGTGAAGGGTGCTTGACGCACTTGGTCACCACTGCCATCCAAACCCACCACCAAACCATAACCAATCAACTGGTTATCACGTACCCCTTGGATAGTGGCTAAATCTTTAATGCGGTCAGCCGCATGTGCAGGCAATTGCAAGCCCAGCAACACGCCAGCCAACAATACGCGTAATACCGTTCGTATAGGCATAGTCATAGTCATTAATCAGAACGGAGAAATATTCAGGAAAAAGCGCTGCAACCATCCCATGGTTTGCACCTCGTCCATCACCCCTTTGCTGCGGAACTCAATACGCGCATCAGCCACTTGAGTGGAACTGACTGTATTGCTGCCCGAAATGGAGCGCGGATCTACCACCCCCGAAAAGCGCATGTATTCGCTGCCTCGGTTGATGGCGATTTGTTTTTCACCTGCAATCTGCAGATTGCCATTAGGCAAGACGCCAATCACGGTAGTCGTCAACGTGCCAGAGAACATATTGTCGGCACGGCTACTCCCGGTACCATTGGCTTGGTTTTTGCCTTCCACTTCAAAGTTTTGTCTGGACCCTAGTTCGCTAGGCAAAATAGAAGGATCCACACCAAAATTCAAACCACCGCTGGAATTACGGTTGGTACTAGTGGAAACGTTTTTCGCCGCGTTCGTACGCTCTTGTATGACGATGGTCACAATATCGCCCACGTTACGCGGTCTACGATCTTCAAACAGCGGGTAGTTACCGTAAGCGCTAGGCTGGTAAATAGAACCATTAGCGACCACTTCCGGCAAAATTTGTGCAGGCGGTTGCGCTGTCAACGGCCCTGTTACCACAGGCTCAGGAGGCACCAGAGCGCAGCCTTGGATCAGCATTACGGCTCCTACCAGAGCCCCCAGCAGACTACGCATCATCACTTTCATTACTACCACGCTGTTATCCATCAACCGTTTACAGTTGCGTCAAACGCGCCAACATCTGATCCGATGTGGACACCGCTTTACTGTTCATTTCGTAAGAACGCTGAGCAATAATCATGTTGACCAGCTCTTCAGCCACGTTCACGTTAGAGGTTTCTGTGTAATGCTGACGCACAATACCGGCACCATCTAAACCAGGTTGCTGGAAGTTGGCCGCACCAGAAGAATCGGTTTCTACGTACAGGTTCTCTCCCATGCTTTGCAGGCCACCGGGGTTAGCAAACGTCGTCAACTGCAACTGCCCTACTTCAACGCTGGTACCTACTGCACCTGGCTGAGTCACAGACACCGTACCGTCACGGCCAATACTGATTTCCAAAGCGTTATCAGGGATGTTGATAGGCGGCTGAATGGGATAACCACCTGCCGTAGTCAACTGACCGTTTTGATCCATCTGCAAAGTGCCAGCGCGTGTGTAGGCAAAGGTGCCGTCAGGCATTTCCACCTGCAAGAAACCACGACCTTCAATTGCCACATCCATCGTGCCGCCGGTGTGACGCAAGTCGCCTTGCGTATGAATACGCTCAGTCGATACGGTGCGCACACCTGTACCCAACTGCAAACCGGTAGGCAACTGGTTGGCGGCCCCCACTTGAGCGCCAGGCTGACGAATGGTTTGGTACATCAAGTCTTCAAAGACGGCACGGCCACGCTTGAAACCTGCTGTATTCACGTTAGCCAAGTTGTTGGAAATCACATCCATACCAGTCTGTTGTGCTTCCAGACCTGTCTTGGCAATCCAAAGAGATCTAATCATTTGTATTCCTTCACATGCAACGCGTGCATGACTTAACCGTTCATAGACAGAATGGAATTAGCCCGTTCTGCATTGGTGTTGGCGTCTTGCAGGACTTTCATCTGCATTTCAAAACGTCTAGCGTTGTTGATCATGCCCACCATGGCTTCTGCCGCGCTGACGTTACTTTTTTCCACAAAGCCTGAAACCACTTTCACGCTTTCATCCATAGGCTGCGCTTGGCCGGTAGTGGTACGGAACAAGCCGTCATCACTACGTTGCAAGGTTTGTGGGTCCGGATTCACCAGTTTTAGCTGACCCAAAACCTGTATATCCCTAGGATTATCTCCAGCCCCTAATGCCGTGATCTGACCATCAGACGAAAAAGTCAGTACCGCACGATCAGGAATCTCAATGGGTGCACCGTCGGCAGACAATACAAATTGCCCACGTTGGTTCACCAGCATATTGTCTTGATCAATAGAGAAGTCACCCGCACGGGTATAGGCTTCGCCCTCAGGCGTTTGCACAGCAAACCAGCCTTGATCGGCAATTGCCACATCCAGTGGGTTACCGGTTTCGCTTAGCGGGCCAGCTTGCATGCGACTACCTGGTGTCACCGTGACGGTAGACACACGTGTAGGCAAACCAGGAGCGCCCTGAACGGGCACTGCTCGTTGCAACGCTAACTGCTCTCTAAAGCCTGAAGTATTGATGTTGGCCAAGTTGTTGCTCAGCGAAGATTGCTGTTCTAGCAAGCGCTGAGCACCATTCATGGCGGTGTAGATAATCCTATCCATGACTCAGCCTTAGCGCATGGTGATCAGTGTTTGCAACACCTGATCCTGCGTTTTAATGGTCTGTGCGTTCGCCTGGTAAGTACGCTGCGCAATAATCATATTGACCAGCTCTTGACCCATATCTACGTTGGACTCTTCCACCGACTGACCACGAACTACTGCCATACCGTTTTCGCCAGGTCTGCCCAAAATAGGCTGACCAGAGGTTGCTGTTTCAGACCACACGTTGCCGCCCAGTGGTTGCAAACCTTGCATGTTGTAGAAATCAGCCAAGACCAATGTACCCATAGTTTGAGTTTGGCCATTAGTGTAGTTAGCAACAATGCTGCCGTCTGCCGCAATGGACATACTGGCGTATTCACCCATTTTGTAGCCGTCTTGATCTGGCGTTGCGGCAAATGGGCCACCCAGCTGCGTGGAGCCAGCGTAGGACAAGTTGATGTCTAGGTTTTCAGCCGGCGAGTTACCACCATCCACGGTCAAACTCAGCGTCACAGCACCTGTAGGCGACACCAATTCACCAGCCTTATTGAAGGTCAATGTGTTGGTGGTAGGGATGATATCTGGATTGGCTGGATCAGCGCTGTTAGGATCAGGCGTACCCAGTACCTTACCGTTCATGAAGTACTGCACATCCCATACCGACTCACCATTCACCGCGTCACGCTTAATGAAATACTGTGTCACCTGATGGGCATTACCCAACGAGTCATACACGTTATAAGGGAAAGAGCTGGTATAGGTATCTGGGTTAGCAGGGTCTACTTTGGTACCTGCTGGCACAACCTTCGCATTGGAGTCCAGGTTGGCACGCAAGCTCATGTTGCTGGTTGCTTTAGGTGCAATGTTGCCAGTAGGAATACGAATAGGCTGCGGATCAGTAGAACCAGGCAAGTAGCCGGTCAGACGGTGACCTTGTGAGTTAGTCAGAAACAGGTTTTTATCGGGTGAAAACTGACCATTACGCGAATACACCACGGCACCGCTTTGATCCACCAGCCTAAATAACCCTTTCTCGCCGTCAATGGCCATATCAAACTGGTTACCCGTAATGGATACGGTACCAATAGTGAAACGCTGGTTCACACCTGCCACGCTCACACCCAAACCCACACGGGAGCTTGCGTAAACGTCGGCAAACTGAATATTGGAAGACTTGTAGCCCACCGTAGACGAGTTCGCAATGTTATTACCAATTACGTCCAAATTCTGTGACGCTGCATTTAACCCGCTTAAACCTTGTCCAAAACCCATGATTTCTCTCGCTTAAATTCGTTTGAATTCTTCACCACCCACGGTGAAGCCTTACATAATCTTGCGTATATCCAACAGCGAATACGTACCAGCCAAACCCAGATCCAACAGCAAACCTTTGGTGCTATAGGACACGCTGCCCACTTTGCCTGAGGTCAGCATTTCAGCTTTTACGGCTTTACCATCAGCATCCAATGCCTCTACCTTGGTGTTGTACGCACCATCGGGAACAGGATTTCCAGCGTCGTCTAGACCATCCCACTCTAGGCTGTGTATACCCAGCTTCATGTCTTCCAGCTCTAGCTGACGCACAACACGACCCGCTTGATCAGTAATAGACACAACCACTTTCTGTGCAGGTGCAGTGATATCCACCCCAAAACCGGTGGTGGACTTGATGCTGTTATCGTCGGGGTTGGTACCCACTTTGATCTTGCTACCTGGCACCAATACTTCTTTTCCAATGAGCGACGCCGCTTGCATGGACTGAGACACATCCAACTGCCCAGACACCGCCAACAAGGTGTTATTCAAATCTTGAATACCTTGCACTGTGGACATTTGCGCAATCTGGCTAGTGACCTGAGCGTTATCCATAGGGTTCATGGGATCTTGGTTTTGCATCTGCGTAATCAGCAATGTCAGAAACCTGTCCTGCGTTTCAGCCATCAAACTGTTATTTTGCTGACGCGCATAGTTCATGGGGTTAGCAGCCGCATCCGTGCCATTAACAGTAGTCATTTGCTTTCCTTTTACTGACCTAGACTCAGCGTACGCATCATCAAGTTTTTAGCGGTGTTAACCACTTCCACGTTGGCTTGATACGAGCGCGAGGCCGAAATCATATTGACGGTTTCAGCCACCACATCCACGTTTGGCATGGCCACATAACCTTGATCGTTAGCGAGGGGATGGTGAGGGTCATACTGCATGCGAGCAGGCGCATTGCTTTCCACCACCGACGCTACTTTCACACCACCCACCGCTGTTTGTGGACTTAATGGCGACACTTGAAACACCACTTGGCGTGCTTTATATGGCAAGCCATCTGGGCCAGCCACACTGTCTGCGTTGGCAATATTGCTGGCGCTGACGTTCATGCGCTGCGACTGAGCATTTAATGCTGAGCCTGCAATCTGAAAAATACTGAAATTACTCATGAGTCACCTTATTGCTGCAACGCAGTCATCAGCCCTTTGATACGCTGCGACAGAATGGTCAACGAACTTTGGTAGTGCATGCTGTTATCAGCAAAGGCCATACGTTCTACATCCATATCTACCGTATTGCCATCCAAGCTAGGTTGCAGCGGCTGTCTGTACAGCAAGTCGTTCTGCAGTGCCGTAGAGCCAGCGCCGGCAATATGGCGAGTGGAAGTCATATCCAACTTAACGGCAGGCAAGTTCATGCTGTTGCCCATGGCCTGCTGCAAGGCCTGACTAAAGTCTATATCCCGCGCTTTGTAGTGCGGCGTGTCGGCATTAGCAATATTGGCCGCCAATACTTCTTGACGCTGTTGGCGCAAACTTAATGCCGTTTTGTAAAAACTGAAATCTTCACCGATACGGTCGATCATGTTGTATACCTTTGTCTTGCGTTCCCTGAAGGAAACTCGCAGGCAGCAGCCATTTGCCACCGAATGCCATAATGGTAGCCGCGCGCCCTTCTCTACAAAGTAGGAAATAAGACAGTATTTCTTTGCTAGTTCAGTTCTTGCTTGCTGATTGCACTGACTACAATGCTGTCATGCGACACGTTTCTGCTTTAGTTTTCATGGCCCTGCTGGGCAGCCAATCTCTTTACGCCTCCCCCCTGCAATCAGCAGAGGAGATCGTAGAAGGCGTAAGCAATTACCTCATGGAACAAGCAGAGTCATTAGCAGGCACTGCCACTATCACCGTGACACCACCACGCTTGCAACAACAACCCGCATGTGAGAGCTTGAGCTATGCGGTGCCAGGCAATGCGGCATTGCGTTCACGTATGCGCGTAATTGTTACTTGTTTAGCCCCTGAAACGTGGACGGTACCGGTACAAGTAGCGCTGAACATCCAAGGCTTTTATTACGTCAGCAACAAAACCATTAACAAAGGCGAATTGATTTCGCTGGATGACTTAATCACTAGAGAAGGCGATTTGCTACGCCTTCCTCCTAACGTGGTCACCGACCCCAGTTTGATTGTGGGCTACATGGCTGGTCAGCGCGTGAACACAGGCAGCACCATCAAATCTACATTGCTGCAAAACCCGCAATCGGTACAACGCGGCCAAAGCGTACGCACCATTGCCAGAGGCAACGGGTTTGTGATCAGCAATGAAGGTCAGGCGCTACAAACAGCAGCGCCTGGCAGCCAAGTACAAGTACGTGTTGCTTCCGGGCAGGTAATTACTGGCACAGTGCTTGATTCCTCTACGGTTCAAGTGCCGCTTTAACGTAAAATGATCCTATTCTTTACAGCGCTACACGGCACCATTAAAGAAACAGCAGTAACTGCCGTTACTGTTGGAACCCAGCTTCTGACCTTTTACGTTCACTGCCATGAAAATTAATATCAGCTCCAGCAAACAGCCCGCTACTGACCGGCTTAGTGTTGGTCAAAACAAACGTGCCATGACGGATGCCTATCAGGCAAGCAACACCCCCTCTTCCAGTCAGGTTGATCTGAGCACCACCGCCAGACAATTGCAAAATCTGCAATCGTCCGAGCACGACCTGAATATTGAAAAAATCCAGTCCATTAAGGACGCCATTGCTTCTGGCAAATTGGAAATTGATACCAGCCGCATTGCGGACTCATTAATTGCCAGCGCCAGAGAGCTTCTGAAATAGCGCGAGTTACATCATCATGAGCACACAGTCTCTACAATCCTGTCTGAACCAAGCCATTACCGTCTTGGAATCGTTTAACCAGACATTGTCACAAGAAAACGACCTGTTGCTCACGACGCATGATGATTCCGACTTGCTCGCTTTCACGCAGAAAAAAAACCAGTTCTTGGCAGAACTAGAAACACAACACGAAGCATGTGGTCGCGCGTTAAGCGCATTGGGATTAGAAAACTCGCACGAAGGGTTAGTCACTGCAGCCGAGAGCGATGCAGAATTGGCCACTATCGTGCAGCGTTTCTTTGAGTTGGCTGAAACTGCTCAACATCAAAATAATCAGAACGGCATTATCATCCAGACCTATCTGGAGCATAACCAACAAGCCTTACAAGCCATCACCAGCATGATGCAGCGTTCGGAACAGGTTTATACCGCCCAAGGCAAAACCCGTCCGCACAAACTACAACACTCTGCTATTAAGGCCTAACTACTTAGGCCTCTTGCAGCGCTTCTTTCAATGCAAAGCAGCGCAATATTGCCTCAATCAGCTTAGGCGCAGTCAACGCACTGCGCTGCTGCAGCAATGCCTGCAACTGACCATACAAACCTTGTTGTTGCGACGAATACCGCACGTCACTGCCCGCTAACGCTAACAACGCCGATGCACGCAACTGCTGTGCTACTGACAACTCTTGCGCAGCATCCTCTTGCACCGCGCGCCACGCAGGCGCTAACAAACGTCCTACTAGACGCTGTTCATGTTGCAGCACTGCCCACATCGCCACATCAGCATCTGATAGGCCGGTAAACTCGCTCGCATGCAGCAAGACTACGGAATCTCGCAATACAGCACCGCTATAGCGATCGGTCAAACGTACCGCAATAAGGTCTAAGGGGAGTTCAGCGACACCTCGCTGACGGATAGAGACGCGCTCTTTAGCCACCCACAACGTTAAGCTAGGGATGGCCTGCCCAGCTAACTGCTGTAGCTGCAGCTTACGTGATAAATCGGATACTGCATGGAACTGCATTTGCTTAATTCTAGCCGCAGCACTGGTAGTTCCATTCTCATGCCAAAAGCGGCTACCCAGCGGCACGCTCGCCATAAAGGCTGTACCCTCAGCCGCTAACGCCTGCCATACCGCTGGTGTAAAACCTTCCAACATATGCATAATCGGTGTAGCGTTACGACGCTGCTCTACCCACCGCACTGCCTGCAATAATTGATCCGACCACTGCGGCTCTTGCAGCACATGCTCACCCACCGTATTTAGCCAACCCATAGGACCAGCTATCTGCTGCAACGGTGCAGCTAGCGCTTCACCGCGCTCTGTACACAGATTAGTCAGCAATACTTTGCTCTTATCTTGGTCGTTATCTAGTGCGATATTGACCGACTGATAACTGCTTAGCATCATTGTCGCCGCTGACTCACTCAGTTCATGCAAAGCAGAACGCATCAAGTCTTCTGCTTGCTCAGTCAAGTAGGCATTATCTTGCGGGCCCACAGACAAGTCGCGCCAACTATCAAAGGCGGCTGACAATGCCAGCGAATGCTCAATAGTCGATGTGTGCTTACGCAAGCCCTCTACATCTAGCTTGCGCATGCCTGCACCACTCATGACCAATGCCGTCAGTTTCTGTTTACGCGCTTGTTCATCAGCATCGCTAACTGATTCTTTTTGCTCGGCCACTGATAGCAAGGCAGCTAAGTCACCCGCCGTAGGGGCGTACAACGCTTTGCTGTTATAAGACGTGCGAGTAAATGCCAAATCCACCAACTGCTTGGCAGTCATAAAACGTAGATTTTCTGGGACTTTCTGACCATCTGACACATAGTGCACAGGCAACTGATAGCGTATAGCCGTATCCAGCGCAGGCCCTAAACGACTAGCTTCATCCACCTTAGTAATAATGCAGCCAGACAATGGTGTACCACCGTCAGTTTTGTACACCCTCGCTACTTCGTCTAGGGTGTCACCATGGCTAGAAGCATTCAATGCCAACAGACGCTGTATACGACGCCCTGCACTAGACAGCAAGGCAGCCTGGTCGGCCACAAAACGATCACGCTGGCTGATACCTACGTTATCAATCAAAATAATCTGGTCAGAACGAATACTCAGCAGCAACTGACGTAATCCTGCAGAGTCCTGCACCACGTGTACAGGTACACGCAGGATATCGGCATAAATTTTCAGCTGTTCGTGAGCACCAATACGGTACGTATCGGTAGTGATAAGCACCAGCTTATCTGGACCAAAACGTTTAACACAGCGGGCTGCCAACTTTGCAATGGTGGTGGTTTTACCTACACCAGTAGGCCCCACTAACGCCAACGCCAAGCCGGGTTGCCATAATCTTTCTTCACTGGCCAACACAGGCAAGTGAGTATCCAATTCGTGTCTGGCCCACTCAAACGCCGCTCTGTCATTCAGATGCGCAGGCATACGCTTCAACATGGCACGCAGCAACGCCGTACTAAAGCCATATCCCAGTAAGGTTTGGAATAGCGATAAGGTTTCTGGCGCTCGTTGTAGTTGATTGCTCCACAACAGTTCATCAATACGATTTTCCAGTGCACCACGCATCGCACCAATAGCAGTCATCAACTCTGCAGGCTGCTGCTGATTGATACCAGCATACGGTGCAGCAGTGGGTGCTAGCATACTGTCAGGCATGCTCGTCGCTGCGCCCTGAGCCTGCTCCGGCACAGGCATGGTTACGGGTGTGGGCTCGGCACTTGCCGTGGCATCTGTTGCCAGGATCTCCACACCACCGTTGACACGTCTATTGGATACGATCAAAGCATCTGGCCCTAACGCCAAACGCACCTGACGCATTGCCTCCCTACTGGTACTACCAAAAAAACGACTTACACTCATGCCTGATTACCTATCACTGCAGTCACTTTCATGACTCGTTCATCTGGAATTTCTTGGTTAGACAACACACCCAACTGCGGTAAATGGTGACGCAAGAAGCGAGACAACGATGGGCGCAGCAAGGCTGGCACCACCAAGACAGCCGCATCACCACGCTGCTCTTGCTGCATCGTGGCACGTTGCGCTTCTGCCAGTAGTGTTTCAGCCAAACCTGGCTCCAACGCCCCACTGCTGGTCAACGCCTGCGTTAAGACACGCTCAAGACGCGCATCCAAACCAATGACGTGCAATTCGCCTTCACCTGGGAACCACTGCTGCGTAATGGCTCTACCCAATGCTGTACGCACCATTGCCAGCAACTCAGCAGCTTCATCCAAGTTTGCACCCAACTGATTCTGGGCCTGCAAACGGGAAATGTTTTCGGACACCACTTCGATAATGGTGCGCATATCGCGGATGGAGACCTCTTCATCCAACAACCCACGCAGCACTTTATGGAACAGCCCCAAGCTGACCGTTTTGGGCACAAAATCTTCCACCAATCGTGGCAACTCTTTGCCCACACGATCCAGCAACTGCTGCACTTCTTGTCTGCCCAACAACTGCGCACCATGACGATGCAGCAAGTGATTCAAATGCGTTGCCACGACGGTGCTGGCATCTACCACGGTGTAACCAGCGATTTGTGCCTGCTCGCGCAGCGATACATCAATCCATACAGCGGGTAAGCCAAACGCTGGGTCGGTAGTAGGAGTACCCGACAACGTCATGGTGACACCGCCCGGATCTATAGCCAGCCACTGACCTGGCATGGCCACGCCCCGCCCCACTTCTACGCCATACAACAGCACACGGTAGTCATTAGGTTTCAACTCTAAGTTGTCACGTATATGCACCACCGGCGGCAAAAAGCCCACATCTTGGGCAAACTTTTTACGCAAACTGCGGATGCGGTGCAAAAGTTCGCCATTCTGCGCGTGATCCACCAACGAAATTAGCCTATAGCCCACCTCTAAACCAAGGGGGTCTACCATCGCCACATCATCCCAACTGGCTTCTGAGGCAGCGGCATCAGCCGCTCTTTCTGCCTCGCTAGGCCCTACTATTTGCGCCTGCTCTACTTGTTGTTGACGCTTGTACAGAGACCAACCAATAGCCCCCACAATGGCTGCAAAGGTCAGGAACGCCAAATGAGGCATACCAGGAATTAAGCCCATCAACCCCAAAATACCGGCAGTCAGAAACATCACGTGAGGGTTACTGAACAGTTGGCTTACCATCTGTTGACCCACGTCTTCGTCAGTAGCAACGCGAGACACCACCACACCCGCTGCAGTGGAAATCACCAACGCAGGAATCTGGGCAACCAGACCATCACCAATGGTCAACAAGGTGTATACGTGACCTGCTTCACCAAAGGACAAATCGTGCTGCATCACCCCTACGATCAGACCACCAATAATGTTGATGACCATGATCAGCAGACCAGCTACCGCATCACCACGCACAAACTTACTGGCCCCGTCCATTGCCCCATAGAACTCAGCCTCTTGCGATACTTCTTTACGACGACGACGCGCCTCTTCTTCACCGATTAACCCTGCGTTTAAGTCAGCATCAATCGCCATCTGTTTACCGGGCATCGCATCCAGCGTAAAGCGGGCACCAACTTCGGCAATACGTCCCGCACCTTTGGTGATCACAATAAAGTTAATGATCACCAAAATAATGAAAACGATTAAACCAACCGCGAAGTTACCACCCACCAAAAAGTGACCAAAAGCCTCAATCACCTGACCAGCGGCATCTGGCCCTTTATGGCCATTTAGCAATACCACTCGGGTAGAGGCCACGTTCAGCGCCAAACGCAGTAAGGTCGCAAACAGCAATACCGAGGGGAATGCTGCAAAATCCAACGGCTTTTTGGTGAACATCGCCACCAATAAAATCATCACGGCCAACGCAATATTGAAGGTGAACAGCAAGTCCAACAAGAATGGCGGCAATGGTAATACCATCATCGCCAACACCAGCAGGATCAGTACCGGGCCTGCCAGCATCTTGGCATGAGCCGAACCATTGGTTTTCAGTAAGGTTATAAAGCTATTCATTCAGCAGAAACATTGGCTGAAGTCGCCAAAGGATCAAAACCTTTGGGTACTTCCAAATTAACAGGCTGTTGCGGTTCCAGTCCTACACCTTGGTTCCAGTGACGTAACTGGAAAACCCAGGCCAAAACCTCGGCAACAACGGCATACAACTCAACAGGGATTTCGTGATTCAACTCAACGTGGCCATGCAAGGCTCGTGCCAACGGAGGCGCTTCCAATCTAGGAATACGATGTTCCGCCGCCAACTCACGTATACGCTGCGCAATTAGCCCCGTTCCCTTTGCCACCACACGCGGAGCCCCTTTCTCACCTTCGGCGTAGCGCAACGCCACGGCATAGTGCGTAGGGTTGGTGATAACCACATCAGCGGTAGGTACTTCAGACATCATGCGTCGCTGTGCCATCGCACGCTGCTGCGAGCGTATGCGTCCTTTAACGTGTGGATCACCTTCGCTTTCTTTGTGTTCTTCTTTTAGATCCTGCTTAGACATACGCATTTTCTTAAAGAAGCTGAACAACTGCCACGGTGCATCGATCAATACAATCACGATCAAACTAGAAATAATCAGTGCACAGCTTAAGGCCACCAAGCCTAAACCCTTCACCAACGCCTCGGTGTGATTCACGTGCATCAGACCAGTCATTTGATCTCTGAAATGCCAGATCACCATCACCGCCACGGCGCCTATCAAGCCAGCCTTCGCCAGCGCTTTAATCAACTCGATCAAGGTTTGCGCCGAGAACATCCGCTTGATTCCCTTCAGCGGGTTCATTTTTTCAAACTTGGGCTCTAAGGATTTCCATGAGAACAAGAAACCACCCAATAACGCAGACCCTGCAATAGCGGTGACCACTAGTGCCAAAAACAAAGGCAATAACCCTAGCAGGGCTTCAAATGCTTGCGTCGCTGCATTCGCCGTCATGACCGTGGCTTCTCTGGAAATGCGCACATCAAACCACATACTGCTGCGCATAACACCAGACAACGCCTTGTACAGCAAACCGCCGGACAACCACAGAGTGGCTGCCCCTACGGCCAAAATTAAAAATGTGCTGAGCTCACGCGAACGCGCAACTTGCCCCTCCTCGCGCGCCTTCTCTAGGCGCCGGGGTGAGGCCGGTTCGGTTTTTTCTAGATCGCTGTCCTCAGCCATGCTATGCGTTGCCAACAAAATTACGGATACATATCACTCCAGACCGTTATCGTGCTGGCACACGTATCCAAGCGTAAAAATTGTAGAGGCAAGCCGCAGCAAGCTAAGGACTAAGCAAGGGCTATAAACCGGCTTTATTCATAAAGCCGGATATAAAACTGAGGAGCTATACGATGCTTAGAAGCCCAAACTGGATAGCAAATCATCCACTTGGTCTTGGTCGGTGACCACATCGGCTGCGGCCGTGTCGATGACAGGGCCGTTTAACAAACCGGCGGTTTCTTCACGTTTTTCAGGAGGCACACTATCAATCAGCACTTGTACCAATTCGGTTTCTATTGTGCCTATGACTTTCAGCATGCCCTGAATCACTTGACCGGTTAAGTCTTGGAAGTCTTGCGCCATGATGATTTCCATCAGGTTTTCCTGAGTGGATTTACTGTGTCTGCCCACTAGATCTAAGAAGTCTCTAGTGTCATCCACCAGCTCACGGGCAACGGGCAACTCAGCGGGTGCATCAAACCATTGCTGCCAACGCTGACCCAGATTTTGAGAACCTGCAGACAGTTGCTCTTGCAGCGGACCGGTTTCTTCCGCTGCGGTGAGCACTTTATTGGCGGCCTGCTCTGTCATGCGCCCTACATAACGTAGCCTATCCCTTGCATCGGGGATGGCATGTGCAGCGTCCTTAACCGCCTGGTCTAGCCCTAGCTCATGCATGCTCTCGCGCACCAGCCTCATCAGCTGTGCGATACGCTGCACTACATCAAGAGACATCTGCCCCAATGGTTCGACAGTAGTTGTACTGCTATGATCTTCATCCATCCCAACTCTCCTGCTTTAGCCCATTTTTTCGAAAATCTTATTGAGCTTCTCCTCAAGCGTAGCGGCGGTAAAAGGCTTAACAACATAGCCACTGGCGCCTGCCTGAGCTGCTGCGATGATATTTTCTTTTTTGGCTTCTGCTGTCACCATCAACACGGGCATGGTAGACAAGTTGGCATCTGCTCGTATTTGCTTGAGCATCTCCAAGCCATCCAGATTGGGCATATTCCAGTCTGATACGACAAAATCAAAGTTGCCATTGCGCAGTTTTTCTAGGCCCATAGCGCCATCCTCTGCTTCATCCACGTTCTCGTAGCCTAAATCCTTCAGCAGATTGCGGATAATGCGACGCATCGTAGGAAAGTCGTCTACCACAAGAATTTTTATATTTTTATTAGCCATCAAAAGCTCTCCATCATAAATAAAGCACAGGCGAGGGCCTTTCGCCAAATCAAACCCTATGTCCGTAAGATCCTGCACTCGCCAGCAACTTTGCGCTGATTTCACCTAATGGCACAGCCTCATCTGCCGCACCAATCACCAGGGCTTCACGGGGCATACCAAACACCACACTGGTGGCCTCATCTTGGGCAAACGTCACAGCGCCTGCTTGCTTCATGGCCAACAATCCTTGTGCACCATCTTTGCCCATGCCAGTAAGCAATACACCCACAGCATTTTTCCCAGCCACTTCAGCGGCAGAACGAAACAGCACATCTACAGCTGGACGATGTCGGTTCACAGGTTCGCTGTCTTCCAACTCAATCACATAATTCGCACCGGAACGCGCCAGTTTCATGTGGGCAATACCACCTGGTGCCAAATACACATGCCCCGGCAACACACGCTGCCCATGCTCGGCCTCATGCACTTGCACCGCGCACAAGCTATCCAAACGCTGTACAAACGAGCGAGTAAACCCTGCAGGCATATGCTGCGTAATCAAAATTGCAGGGCTATTTGCCGGCATAGGCTCTAGCACCTGACGTATGGCTTCAGTCCCCCCTGTGGAGGCACCAATTAAGATCAGTTTTTCTGTCGTGGAGAAGTGGTGAGTTAAACGCGAACGTGGTTCACTGCTTGACGCCACCGTACTTTGACGGGGTTTGGACATGGCTGCAGCACGAATTTTGTCTGCAATCAGATCGGAGTAGTCCAACAAACCGTCACGCAAACCTAACTTAGGTTTGGTTACGAAGTCCACGGCGCCTAGCTCTAAAGCGCGGATGGTGACATCTGAGTTACGCTCAGTTAAGGAAGACACCATCACCACGGGCATAGGCCGCAACCGCATCAAGCGCTCTAGGAAGTCCAGCCCATCCATACGTGGCATTTCCACGTCTAAGGTCAATACATCCGGATTGTGCTGTTTGATTAATTCTCTGGCCACTAGAGGATCTGGCGCCGTTGCCACAACCTCCATATCAGAATGGCTATTGATGATTTCCATCATCAAACTACGTACTAACGCCGAGTCATCAACACAAATCACTCGAATTTTTTTCATGTTACGTTCAATCAGTTAAAGGGAGAGCCGCATGCGCTTTGTCATTACACGCGCACGTAAACGGTTTGTCCCTGTAAACGGAATGCCTTGCTCAAATGAGAAATATTTTCCGAATGCCCAACAAATAACAAAGCCCCTGGCTTCATCACCTGAGCAAACTTATCCAACAGTTTGCTTTGCGTTTCTTTTTCGAAATAAATCATGGTGTTCCTACAGAACACCACATCAAAACTTTGGTCTGTAGGCCAGTTTTCGGCAGACACCAGATTAATCATTCTGAAATCCACCATATTGCGTAACACAGGCTTCACTCTCACCATGCCCGCACGCTTACCTACTCCGCGCTGAAAATACTTTCTCAGCAAATGATCCTCTACGGGTTGCACTCTATCCTGCGAGTACACGCCCTCTTGAGCACGTACTAGCGCCTGTGTATCAATATCAGACGCCAACAAACTACAGCTAACATCTGCGTTGCTGACGTTCTCCTGCAATACCATGGCAATGGTGTATACCTCTTCGCCCGTAGAGGCTGCCGCACACCACACCGACAACGGTTTACTGCGCTTTTTCACAAACTCAGCCAACGTACCAAAGTGATGGCTTTCTCTAAAAAAAGCCGTGTGGTTGATAGTGAAGGTATTTACAAACCGCTCCCACTCAGGGGCTCTAGGGTTATGCTCCAGAAAATCCAAATACTGGCGCACTTCCGTTACGGCCAAACTCTTGGCCTCAAGCCCTAAACTACGGGCCACCATATCTTCTTTGTGCTCGCCCAGCACAATGCCCGCTCGCTCTTTAAGCATGCGGGCCGTACGAGTGAAGTCATCCCTTGTCGCTTGCGGTATCACCGGCAAGGAGTAGACAAAAGATTCCGACGTAAGATGAGTCATAAGCCTCTAATACTAAGTCGCCAGCACCTGAGGACGCACTGAGGACACGGCTTCGTATTCGTCGTAGTCATATCCCAGCTCATCTGCCTGCATTTCAATTATTTCGCCCGAATTAATCTTAAATGCGGCCACTACTTCCATCAGTTGCGCTGCCTGACTTTGTAGTGAACCTGCTGCCGCTGCAGCTTGTTCTACCAATGCCGCATTTTGCTGTACCACAGCATCCATTTGGGATACTGCTTGATTCACTTGATCAATACCCTCTGACTGCTCATGCGACGCCGAAGAAATTTCGTCCATCAACACGGTAATACCGCGCACTGAACCCACCACTTCTTGCATGATGCCGCCAGCATCGTCTACCTGTCGTGCACCTACACTCACTTTTTGCAATGAGCCTTCGATCAGGACTTTGACCTCTCTGGCCGCCTGCGCACTGCGCTGCGCCAAAGAACGTACTTCGCCTGCCACCACTGCAAAACCTCTACCTTGCTCACCTGCGCGAGCAGCTTCCACTGCCGCGTTCAGTGCCAAGATATTGGTTTGGAACGCAATACCATCAATCACATTCACGATATTGGCAATTTCATTGGAACTTGCCGCGATGTCATTCATCGTATCTACCACTTTGGATACGGCGTCACCACCGCGCTCAGCGACAGCCGCCGCATCGTGTGTGACGCGATCAGCTTGCTGTGCGTTCTCCGCATTCTGACGTACCGTGCTAGACAACTCTTCCATGCTGGCTGCTGTTTCTTGCAAGGCTGCTGCTTGTTGCTCAGTACGGCTACTTAAATCCGTATTGCCTTGGAAGATTTCTTGCGAGCCCTGCTCAATAGCATGCACACCATCACGTACGGCCTGCACCATTTTCCGCAAGCTATCTTGCATGCGGCGCACAGCTTCGCTTAGTACACCAATTTCGTTATCTGACGTGACTTCAATGCGCTGCGTTAAATCACCACTAGCAATACGATCAAAGTGCTCTTTGGCCGTACGCAAAGGTGTTAGCACCATACTGCGCAAGAACACATACACGCCCAAACAAATCAGTACGCACAACGCCAGAGCTACACCCACCAACTGAATAACTAGGTCGTACTGCTTTTCTTCTTTCTCAAAACTTTCATCGATGTAAGCTTGCTGGAACTGCTGCAAACGTTCAGCGGCATAATACATGTCAGACTCTGCACCCGATGCCAGAATGGCCAGATGCACACGAAACTCTTCCATGCGCCCTTGTTTAACTAAATCCAACAAGGGCGGAATCGCTTCTAGCAACTTCTCGAAGCTAGCAAATACTGGCACATACGCGTTATTCGTATCTTCAAATTCGCTGGAATACTCTTTGAACTCATCAAACGCCATTTTGGTGCGCTGATAGTCCATATCCACGCGGTTTAATAACCGTATCGTGTTGTCATCCAGCTTACGTGCTGCCCCATCTGTGCCACTCACCCACTCACTCGTTGTGGTGTAGCTCTGATTGTTTTGATTGGAAAGATACGCTGCCGACGCCCTACCCAATGCCGTCTGCGTATCTTTATAAAAACCTATACTGCGATTCAGAAACTCATTGGCCTTTTGATTGGTCACAATCACGTCCAACGCCTGGTTATTAGCACGTAAAGAGAAAATGCCTAATGCCGCACCGGCCAACAACATCACCATAAAGAAAAACATCACCAGCAATAAACTGGTCCGTACTTTCAAATTAGCAAGCCCTAACCTTTTCAGCATATACATCTCCTCTTTTTTGCTTTTTATCCAGAAACTCGTGTGGGCGTTACACCAATGCGCTATCCATTAGCGCCATTTCATCGCTGGTCATCAGTTTCTCTATATCCACCAGAATCAGCATGCGCTCATCCAATGTGCCAATGCCAGTCAAGTATTCGGTAGAAAAAGCGGTACCAAACTGTGGCGCATCACTGATTTGCGAGTTTTGCAAAACCAGTACGTCTGATACGCCATCTACCACTACGCCTACGACTCTGGAGCCCAAGTTCAGAATCACTACCACGGTCTGGTGGTCGTAACTCACTTCATCCAGATTGAATTTGATGCGCAAATCCACGATAGGTACGATGACCCCGCGTAGATTTGTCACCCCTTTGATAAAGGAAGGCACGTTCGCAATACGTGTCACGCTTTGAGCGTCATACCCGCGGATTTCCTGCACTTTCAGAATATCAATACCGTACTCTTGCTGTGCAAGGATAAAAACCAGATACTCCTTACCCGCACCTTCGTTCTGATTATCGTGTTTGCTTTCTATAGTCGACATGTGTACTCCGTACTGAAATTTCTTTAGCTCAGCGAACCAACACGGTCACGCGTTAGTCGGTGCAAGGCAAAAACATCTACGATCAGGGCAACACTGCCATCCCCCAAAATGGTGGCCGCAGAAATACCCGGTATTTTTCTGTAATTAGCTTCTAGGTTTTTCACCACCACTTGGTGCTGACCAATAAGGTGATCCACCAACAAGGCAAAGCGCATGTCTTCAGCTTGTAGAATGACGGCAATGGCTTTGGTCATATCGGTTTCTGCACCTTCCACAGAGAAAATATCCCCCAAAGAAATCACAGGTAGATATTCCCCACGAACATGGATCACATGGTCGTCGTTGGACAATTGGCGCAACTGTTCAGTGGTAGGCTGCATGGACTCGGTCACATGGCTCAGCGGCAGGATGAAGGTCTCATTACCCACTTGCACCGACATACCATCCAGAATGGCCAAGGTCAGTGGCAACACGATACGTGTTGTGGTGCCATTGCCCTCACGCGAGAACATTTGTACGTGCCCGCCCATACTCTGGATATTTCGACGCACCACGTCCATACCCACACCGCGACCGGAAATGTCGGTCACTTTTTCTGCTGTAGAGAAACCGGGTGCAAACAGCAACTGCCACAACTCTTCATCAGGAATGTTTTCATTGCTGACTAAGCCTTGGGCCATCGCCTTTTTGAGGATTTTTTCGCGGTTCAGACCACCACCATCATCAATCACTTCAATGATGATATGACCACCCTGATGTTGAGCAGACAGCGTCAGCGTACCTTCACGGCTCTTGCCTGCTGCTTCACGTTTTTCTGGTGTTTCTATACCGTGGTCAATACTGTTACGCACCAAGTGAGTAAGCGGGTCAATGATGCGCTCAATCAAACTTTTATCTAGCTCAGTACTTTGCCCTTTGGTCACCAAACGTATTTGTTTATCCAGCCTAGCAGCGTTCTCGCGTACTACGCGTGGGAAGCGACTAAATACGTAATCCATTGGCATCATGCGTATAGACATCACGGACTCTTGCAAATCACGAGCATTACGCTCTAACTGCTCAATGCCGTTGATTAATCTATCGTGTACCACTGGATCCAAGGTGGATGCGGTTTGCACCAACATCGCTTGAGTAATAACCAGTTCACCCACCAAGTTAATAATTTGGTCTACTCGCTCAACCCCAACGCGGATGGTGCTGGATTCGCTACGGGCATTATTGCTAGCGTTACTTTTAGCTTTAGCTGCTGGTGCAGGTTTGGTTTCGGTTGCTTCTGCTGCTGGAGCTGGCTCCGCCGGTTTTTCTTCCACAACTGGAGCTACTACGGGCTCTTCTACCTGCGCCTCTACATTCATTGGAACAGCATTAGCGGCAGGCAAAGCCTCTCGCTGCACGCTCACTTGGTCTTCGTTCACCACGAAGCAACATACAGCGATCAGGTCATCAGCACTGGCGGTGGTTTGCAACCACACTGCTAAATCGGTGTCTGTGCTTTGCTCATGTAGCACGTCACCCATAATGGCCATTTCGTCTTTCAGTACAGCAATATCTTTGGCGCTACTACGCTGTACACGCACGCACAACGGCAGACTTTGGTCAGCCTGAGCTGCCGCAGCACTAGCTGGCTCAGCAACTACAGGAGCAGCTGGCGTTGCGGCAGGAGCCACCGCAGTTGGTGCCGCACCGTTCTTGTGCTCTTCAGCCAATTGACGCAACTGAGCACAAATGCGCTGATAGGCTTCTTCATCAGGCTCTTCTTCCTGACGGTAGGCTGCTACTTGATCCGTCAACACATCCTTAGTCTCAAGAAATAAATCAATCATTTCCTTACGCAAGGACATTTCACCGTTGCGCACCAAATCCAGCAAATTCTCTAGTAAATGGGTGGTCTCAGCTAAGTGACCAAAGCAGCCAAAGGTGCCGGCTCCCCCTTTGATAGAATGGGCGGCACGGAAAATGCCGTTCAGCTTGTCTATGTCTGGATTCTCAAGATTGAGCTCCAGCAGCAAGCTTTCCATGTCTGTCAGCAGTTCATCTGCTTCATCAAAAAACGTCTCAAAAAACTGGCTTAAATCAACGCCGGAGCTCATGCGTGATTCCTTCGTAGAAATAGGGTCCGAACAAGAGTAGTCATTGCACTGCTTGAACTACATCAGGGGTCGTAAAACGGACCTGCAATTTCTGGCACCATTGTTTCGCCAGCTTTAATCAGACTTTGCAGATCGTGTCCTACGTCTTCATACTGATTCTGAGTGTCTAGCCTTTGCTCGGCTCTCCGATTCAATACGACAATACTGATACGTCGATTTACGGCTGCAGCCGGATTATCTTTAACTAAACTAATGGTGTCGGCCAAACCCAGCATTTGTTTGATTTTGGATTCCCCCAAGCCACCAGCTACCAATTCACGTCTGGCCGCATTAGCCCTGTCTGCCGACAGTTCCCAGTTGGAGTATTCCCGCTCGCCACGTGCGTATTGGAAAGAGTCGGTGTGACCCGCTACTTGTATACGGTTAGGCAAGGCATTTAATGGGCCGCTTAGCGCACGCAAAATACTGCGCATATACGGTTCTACCGTGGCACTACCCAGCATGAACATAGGGCGATTTTGTTTATCAATGATCTGTATGCGCAGACCATCTGGTGTCATGTCTATCAGTAATTGATCTTTAAACTCATTCAAAATAGCGTCACTATCAATGACATCTAGCAACTCTTGGCGCAAGTCTTCTAAGCGCTCTATATCACGACGATGACTATCAGGATCGGCACCATTCAAAGGCATCACACTAGGAATCACACTGGGATTCCCGCCTGGAATGACAGAGCGCGACGCATCAGAACGCATCCCGCCAGACACCGCTTCGGCCAATGGCATACGGAAATACTCGGCAATGGTTTGCAGCTCTTCGCGTGGAATCAGCGACAGAATCCACATCACCAAGAAAAATGCCATCATCGCGGTCACGAAGTCGGCATAGGCAATCTTCCAACTACCGCCGTGGTGCTGTGACTCAACGACTTTCTTACGCCGTACAACAATACGGTCTGGTCTGGACGCACTCATGATCAGCCCTGTTTGTTCGCAGTACTACGGGATTGACGTACGTGCTCTTCCAACTCGGCAAAAGAAGGTCTGTCTGTGGCGTACAGCACTTTACGGCCGAACTCTACGGCCAGTTGCGGAGGGTAACCATTCAGGTTCGCTAACAACGTAACTTTGATGCACTCCAATACTTTGGCAGCAGCTTCGGTACGTCGCTCAATCACGCTAGCAAAAGGCGACACAAAACCATAGGCCATCAAAATACCCAGGAATGTCCCTACCATCGCTTTGGAAATCAAATCAGCCAACACAGCAGGCGGTTGATCTACCGATGCCAAGGCCTTAATCACACCTAACACCGCCGCCACAATACCAAACGCTGGTAGTGCATCAGCCACGACGTGCATGGCGCGTCCGGGGGTATTGCGCTCAGCAATAAAAGCCTCGATTTCTTGATCCATCAAGGTCTCAATTTCAAAGGAACTCATGTTGCCGCTGATCATCAGTCGCATATAGTCCGACACAAATACAATCAGCTCTTTTTCCTTCATGACTGATGGGTAAGCCGTAAAAATAGCGCTTTGTGTAGGGTCTTCAATATCCCCCTCAATAGACATCAGTCCATCACGTCGCGCCTTATTCAGCAATACATACAGCAGCCCCATCAACTCCATATACAACGCTTTGCTATACGGAGTACGCTTCATAGCGGTAGGAATAGCCCCCATCATGAGCTTGAACGACTTGCCGCTTCCCGCCGCAATATAAGAGCCTAAAGCAGCTCCACCGATCAGTAACAACTCAAAGGGCTGGTACAGGGCGCCCAGGTGCCCACCCAGCGCCACATAGCTGCCGAATACTGAGAAAAAGACAATAAGATAGCCAAGCAGTATGAACACGGTACGCCTTTAAATTAGTGTATCCCTCTTATGATCGCCTTAATCCCTACTAGGGAAAGCGCCTTTAAGACGGGTTTTTTATGGGCATTTCATCCATTCAGCACAGTAAACTTTTCAGAATCCTGCACTTAGCGACGCAAAAAGCGCCTTCTCATAAAAATGAGAAAGCGCTTGAGCACTATCGCTTAGAGTGATGCTGTAGGTTTAGTAGCACTTTTGCTCGCTGTCGTTTTGCGAGCTCGTTTAGCTTGGGTCTTCCCCGCCCGTGGAGGTGGTCTACAGATAGCGCACACAAAACCAGCAGCCGGATCGTGAGCATGTGCCACAAACTGCCCCGCGCATTGTTCGCAGGTAGACAACTGCACCATGCCACTTTCAAAAAACCGCAAGAGCATCCATGCACGCGTAAAACTGAGCACAGGCTCTTCGTCAGGGTCTATCCCATCACGACCAGCATTCGCCTGTTCCAGATAGATGCGGTACCCCTCAACCAACGCCTGCGCTTTACGAGCTGGAGTAACCACATCCATATAACGGTAGACACTGTAAAACATACTGGAATGTATGTTGGGCAGCCATGTCATAAACCAATCTACCGAAAACGGCAGCATACCTTTGGGAGGAGAACACCCTCTAACCTCACGGTATAACCTAGCCAACCTGTCGTAACTCAAGGAGGTTTCAGCTTGCAACACTTGCAACCTTGCCCCCAGTTTGATCATTTCTGTTGCCAAGCCTATGTCTTCAGCTTCTTTAGCAACACTGCGCGTAGCCATACACCACTACCTGAAAATATTAGGCACTTACCATTGTGCGCTGGGAAAGCAAAATCGTAGAGTGAGCTTGCTGCAGCACGCCACCCAATACATCTTGAGTCAAGGTGGACAGCAACTCGTAGTCATTCAGTCTGAATGCGCACAACAAGGTATTGGAGGCAGACAACTTGACCAATTGGGCAGGCGACAGACGCAACACAGTTTCAGCCACATCTGCGTCAAAACCTAATCTATACATGCCTGCCGCAAAATTTTCACGCAAGAGGCGCTGCGCCAGCATGAGATAAGACAGATTTACTTCCTGAATATCGCTTAACAACGTGTTTTCCGTGACGGACATGGCGCCTTCCCTTGCTAAAACAACAAATGACACATTTCTGACACAACAAAAACATTATCAGAAAAGTAACAAAAAACAATAAACCGAAACAAAAGCAATCAAACAATACATAAAATCGCAAATTTTCGGACTTTATACATAAAAGTCTAATAATTGAGCTTCACATTATGCGTTTTACGTATAACTCTTAACGAATATTAACAGAAGCCAATGAAAAGTCCTACTTGCAAGCCCGCTCTGAGCATGACAAAAATCAAACAATGTCAGTAAATTTACATTTCGATGTAATAAAAGCAACATAACATTACACTCACCAGTAGATACAACACTTGATTTTGCATTTTTTTGTTACATTCGTTTATGTGGTTCATGCATGTATGTACATTTCATATTCGATTTATGCGTAATGACTTCACCCGCCCCTATTTACTTGCCATTCCCAATCTCTTCTCAACTACGCTCTAGACTAGAAACAACCGCAAGATCACCTACGCATGGCACAAAACCTAGTACGGCCGTATGATAAAAGCCCTTTTATCAAGAAGCGGCACCTCTTAGGACCATGACTTACATACTTGCCCTAGACCAAGGTACTTCCAGCTCTAGAAGTATCTTGTTTGATAGAGAAGGTCGTTGCGTTGCTCAAGCGCAGCAAGAGTTTGCCCAACACTTCCCTCAGTCAGGTTGGGTGGAACATGACCCATTGGCCATTTGGGAATCACAGTTAGCGACTGCTACCCGTGTACTGAAAGAAAGTGGAATTTCAGCCTCACAGATTGCCGCTATAGGTATAGCTAACCAGCGCGAAACCACACTGGTATGGGATAAGCACACGGGTGAACCCATATACCCCGCCATTGTCTGGCAAGACCGGCGCACTCAACCCTTATGCCAGGAATTGCTGGACGCAGACAAAGAAGATGAGGTTCAGGCTCGCACAGGGTTACGTTTAGATCCCTACTTTTCGGCAACTAAACTGCGTTGGATTCTCGATAACGTGCCAAACGCTCGCCTTAGAGCAGAAAAAGGCGAACTGGCCTTTGGTACGGTAGATAGCTGGCTAGTTTGGAAACTCACAGGCGGTCAACAACACCTAAGTGATGTCAGTAATGCATCACGCACCATGCTATTCAATATACATACCCAAACCTGGGACACTACATTACTGCAACTCTTTGATATCCCTCCTGCCCTGCTGCCTACCGTACGCGCATCCAGCGATGACTTTGGCCACACTGATCCGGCCTTACTAGGTACAGCCATTCCTATTAGAGGCGTTGCAGGCGATCAGCAAGCAGCTCTATTTGGACAAGCTGGATTTGAAGCCGGTATGGTGAAAAACACCTACGGCACAGGCTGCTTCATGCTGATGCACACCGGCCACCACGCACTGAACTCTGAACATGGGCTACTGTGCACGCAAGCCGCTCAGCCTGCTTCCGGCTCAGCACAGTACGCACTAGAAGGTAGTGTATTTATTGGTGGCGCTGTGGTGCAGTGGTTACGCGATGGTCTAAAAGCCATTTCCGCTAGCCATGAGGTAGAAGCGCTTGCCGAAACAGTTTCTGATTCTGACGGCGTGATTCTCGTCCCCGCTTTCACCGGCTTAGGCGCCCCTTATTGGGACCCCGATGCTCGTGGCAGTATCACGGGGCTTACCCGCAACACCTCTATGGCGCACATTGCCTATGCAGCTTTAGAAAGTATTGCATTTCAAAGCACAGCGTTACTGCAAGCAATGCTTCATGACGCACAGAAAAATGCTATTGTGCTGAAAGAGTTACGGGTAGATGGTGGTGCCTGCAGCAACAATATGTTGATGCAACTACAGGCTGATTTACTGGGCATAGATGTGGTACGCCCCGCCATGATAGAGACCACAGCATTAGGTGCAGCCTATTTAGCTGGCTTGGGGTGTGGGCTGTTTAGTTCTCAAGCAGAGCTTAGTCAACACTGGCGCATTGATAGGCGCTTTTCCCCCCGTACCTCGGCAAGTGAACGCGCCCAACGATTTGAACACTGGGAGCAAGCGGTACGCCGTACGCGAACCCTCTAACTATATATTTGCTTATGCTTCAGAAAATCCTCGTCGCTATCGCCCTATTTCTCGTGATCCTACTTGCGCTAAGCTTTGGCGAAAGTATTCTCGCGTCATTTTTTAGTTGGATTAGTTGGCTAACAGGCTCATTAGTGCAGAACGTTAATGACCTCTATGTGCTCACTGCCAATTACGTCAGTGCCCAACCCTTTAAAGTGGTGCTTGCACTTATCCTGACCGTTCCCGCTTATTACTGGTTAAGCCGTCGCGACAAAGAAAAAGGCGAACACGAACCCTCTCAGCGTAAAACCGCTATTTTGCTGGCGTTCTTCTTAGGCTGGTTAGGCGTGCACCGTTTCTATCTAGGTAAGTACGGTAGTGGGATACTGTATATATTACTGTGTGCCATTTACCCGCCGCTGGCCGTGCTATTGGGCTGGATGGATGCCATACGGTATTTCAGCATGACAGACCAAGGTTTTACACTACGCTACTCACGACGCGTTTCCTAAGTGTTAACACGATCGAAGAACGCGCGGTAAAGACAAAGAATACCGCCTAGATATAAACGGCTTGTAGCTAAAGCGATATCATCAGCCACAAAAAAGGCAGGCATCACGCCTGCCTTTTTATATTGTCTAGCGGAATTAGTCAGTAGACTCCACCTCTGCACTCACTGTCTCTTTTTCCTGCAAGGTTTCATGTGCCGCTTGCAGTGCCTGCTCTACGGTTTCAAACAAGAGTTGTTGGCGTACCTTACGCAGCAACCCGGCTCTGGCTATTTGCCTACGTAAATGCGGGTTTAGCTCTGACATCACCACACGGCAATCTAAACGCTGTAGATCTAGAATAGTTTTTTCTAACACCTGCAATGCTGTACCGTCCATAAAAGGCACATAGCGCATACGCAAAAGCAGCACCTTTGGCACTGGCTTCAGGTTCTCTATACGGCGCTCAAATACATCTACACCCGCATAGAAGAACGGCCCCTCAACCGACAGCACCTTAATTTCTTCATCGCTATTGTATTGAGACAGCAGCTCTGGCCCCACCAAACCATGTAAACGTTTTTTCTCTATCTTTTCTACGGACACACTATCTGACATACGTTTGAGGAAGTGCAGCATCGCCAACACCACCCCTATATTCACGGCTACCACCAAGTTGGCAAATACCGTGATCAGCAGTGTCACCACCAAGATAAAAACATCCGCCCAAGGCGCTTCACGCACCAGCGCATACACCGTTTTAGGTTGGCTCATATTCCACGCCACCATAAACAAGATGGCCGCCAAACTGGCTAATGGAATGTATACCGCCAAAGGGGCCAACACTAGCAGCACTAAAACCAATACCAACACGTGCACAATGCCGGCGATAGGGCTGGTGCCACCGTTACGTATATTGGTAGCAGTACGAGCGATTGCACCAGTTGCTGCAATACCGCCAAACAACGGTGCTAAAACGTTAGCAAGACCTTGCCCCACCAGCTCTTGGTTCGAGTTGTGGCGTGTATGGCTCATGTTGTCAGCTACCACGGCAGACAACAAGGACTCAATCGCCCCTAGCATAGCAATCGCAAAAGCAGGCCCCACTAAATCCAATACTCTGTTGAGCGTAATTTCAGGTAATTGAAAGCCCGGTAAGCCTCTAGGAATTTCACCAAAAGCCGAACCAATGGTCGCCACTGACTCGAACTGAAAAACGGCTTGAATCAAGCTAGCCACAACTAACGCGACCAGCGGGCCTGGCACGCGCTCCATACGTTTGATACGCGGGGTAATAATCACCAAAAACAAAGACAGCAGCGCCAGCAAAGTAGTGGTGACACTTAACGACGGTAGGCTTTGCACTAAAAACCAAAGCTGTTCATGAAACATGGCATTGGAATCAGGCGTAGGCAACCCGAAGAAGTCTTTCCACTGCCCTACCCAAATGATGATCCCAATCCCTGCGGTAAATCCCACAATCACAGGCGCTGGAATGAATTTAATCACCGCCCCCATACGCGTGAAACCAAGGATGAGCAGCATGACGCCGGCCATCAAAGTGGCAATTTGCAAACCATCTATGCCATGCTGGGCGACCACACCCGACAGGATCACGATAAAGGCACCAGTAGGCCCTGCAATCTGTACCCGACTACCGCCAAAAAGCGATACAGCCAAACCGGCAATAATAGCCGTATAAATACCTTGTTCTGGCTTCACTCCTGATGCAATCGCAAATGCCATTGCCAAGGGTAGCGCCACGATCCCCACAATGATCCCCGCCACGATGTTGGGCAACCAGTGTTTACGTTCCAGCAAACCAGCCCGTTTGGCTTCTAAAATGGCAATCATGTATGAACCTCAGAACTAAGAATCAACGTGAGCATATGCATCGCACTATCATAATATGCAATGCAGCAAGACACAAAAAGCCGCTGTATCACAGAACGTTACTCTGCGATACAGCGGCTTTTTATGCGATGAAATTTACTTCTTTAAGATACGCAAGCTATTCATAATCACCAGCAAGCTTGCCCCTACGTCAGCCAATACCGCCATCCACATGGCCGCATTACCAAACAACGCTAATACTAAGAACACGGCTTTAATGGCTAGTGCTGCTGTAATATTTTGTACCAACACTACGTGTAGCTCTTGAGACAATTTCCAGCTAGCAGGTAGTTTTGCTAAATCGTCATTCAGGATGGCAATATCGGCGGTTTCAATAGCGATATCAGACCCCATCGCCCCCATCGCAAAACCCACATCAGCTTTAGCCAAGGCTGGCGCATCATTAATACCGTCACCTACCATCGCTGTTGGGGCTTGTTGTTGCAACTGCTGCAACCACTCCAACTTTTGCTCTGGCAGCATTTCAGCTTTGTACTGCGCAATACCCAATGTGTTGGCAACCGAACCTACCGCATAAGGATTGTCACCCGAAGCCAAGTACACATTTACACCCAATCGCTTCAGTTCTTGTAATGCTGCTGGCGCACCCGCTTTCACTGGATCACTGATGGCAAAAGCAGCCACAATCTGTTTGCCGTCATACAGGAACACAAAGCTTGCCCCTTCCGACTGCCAACGCTGCTCCCACTCTTGCAATGCCGTGGAGTTATCAACTGCACCTTGTGCCTCAGCCCACGCGCGGCTACCCAAACTGTAGGTTTTTTCTACTAGTACCGCTTGCACGCCTTTACCAGGAATGGCCTCAAACCCAACCATGGCCAAACGGTCATCAGACAATTTCGCTTCGGCCAAGGCTTGTGATGCTGGATGATCAGACAAACTTGCCAACGCATGAGCTACCGCTAAGGTAGTGCTAGGCTCTGCATCCTCACGGATGAAGTGGTCACGCAATACAGGTCTACCTTCAGTCAGCGTACCTGTTTTATCCACCATCAAATTACGCACTTGACGCAGTTTTTCCAGATACGCCCCACCTTTCACCAACAGCCCTTGTCTAGCGGCGTGTGTCAAAGCACTCACCACTGCTACAGGCGTAGAGATCACCAAGGCGCATGGGCAAGCAATCACCAGCAACACCAGAGCACGGTACAGCCAATCGGCCCACACACCACCCATGAACAGCGGAGGGATCACAGCAATCGCAATCGCAAACAACACCACTATAGGCGTGTAAATGCGCGAAAACTTATCTACAAAACGCTGTACAGGCGCTTTGTTTTGCTGCGCATCTTGTACCGCATAGGTAATGCGAGCCAACAAGCTTTGGTCATAAGCCGAGGAGACGCGGTATTGCAGCTCACCCATACCATTGATAGTGCCTGCAAACACGCTGTCACCTGCACTTTTACTAACCGGCAAACTTTCGCCCGTAATGGATGCTTGGTTCACCGCGGATTGACCGGTTTCAACAACGCCGTCCAACCCCAGCCTGCCACCTGGCACTACGCGAACCAGTGTATTTAATGCCACTTCTGAGGGATGTGCAGATACCCAGCCATCAGCATCATTCCATACCTCTACGGTTTCGGGTGCCAAGGCTAAGAGACTGTCTACCGCTTGTCGTGCTCGGTCTAACGATCGAGCTTCGATAATTTCCGCCAAGCTAAATAGCGACATCACCATCGCGGCTTCAGGCCACTCACCTAGCAATACGGCACCCGTTACCGCAATGCTCATCAAGGCATTGATATTCAAGTCCAAATAACGAATGGCGATCCAGCCTTTGCGGTATACGCTCAAACCAGACAACAAGATCGCCGCTACGGACATCGTCACTACTAACCAGAAGGGAGCCGAGGACCATGCGGCAACCTCTGCCGCCAAGGCTAAGCCAACCCCAGCGCTAATACGCCCCCAAGCAGCAAACCATGAGGGTTTGGTATCAGCAGATGAGCGCGACGATAGAGCTGCGCCCTTACTTTCCAACAGTTCAGGACTCATCCCTAAACCGGATACGATCTTAATCAGAGCCTCGCGAAAACCAGGTTGATGCACTACACTTAATTGCCGCTGCATCAAGTTGAACTCCAACCCAGCAACCTCTGCGCGTGGTGTTAATGCCTTGCGCAACAGAGCCTCTTCATTAGGGCAATCCATTTGCTCAATACGCAAAATAGTTTGTTGCTGGTTATCACCCGCACCGGCAAACTTCTCAACCGCAGAGGCTGTCAAATCTGAGGGCACGCAGCACGATGTAGGCTGCTGTTCAGCTCTATCGCTATGATTATGTTCATGATCGCTGTGATCATGGTTATGATCATGATTATGTTCATGCGGTAAACGTGTCATACACAAAACCTCTTTCTCACAATGTTTTGAACAGTACACACCTTGTAGTGGCTTTAAGGTCAAGCCCTCATTCTTTATCAGGATGACAAACATCATGAAAATTGGTGAATTAGCTCAATTAGCCCGTTGCGGTACAGAAACAATACGCTATTACGAACGTATAGGACTGCTGCCGCCACCGATACGGGGTGACAACAATTACCGCCGTTACACCGACAAACATGTAGAGCAACTGCGCTTTATACGTAATTGCCGCAGCCTGGACATGACACATGAAGAGATTCGTACACTGCTGGATTACAGCAAAGCTGGTCCTACGCCAGACTGCAGCCCCATCAATGACTTAATACAAGAACACTTGCAGCACGTGACCATACGCATTCAAGAGCTGCAATCTTTGGAAACGCAATTGCGTGATTTGTACCAACAGTGCCAGCACCCTGGGCAGGTTAGTGACTGCGGCATTTTGGAAAATCTCAGCAAACTGCCGCTAGAAGAAAGAAACTCGCAAAGCCATCTAGGTTAAGCCCTGCTGCTTTGCGAGCGATGCACCTACTTATTTAGCTAAGAAACGATCACTTAGCCACATCCCCACCAACATGGCAGGTACAAACCACCATGCAGTGCCGATAAGCGCGCTCCATGACACTAAGGCTGGCCCCGGACAATAGCCCGCTAGACCCCAACCTACGCCAAACAAAGCAGCCCCTATCAACAAGCGAGCATCAATTTTCGTTGAAGTAGGTAACTCAAACGCCACCGCAGCAACAGGTGGACTGACTGCATGTTTAGCAGTGTGAAAAGGCCACCAAGCGACAGCAATTGCCCCTACCATCACAAATGCCAGCGAGGGATCCCACTGACCAAAAAAGTCCAAGAAGTTTTGCACTTTGGTAGGCTGCCCCATGCCCGATAGCATTAACCCCACGCCAAAAAGTAGCCCTGCTACTAATGCACCTAGCGCTCCCATAATTACAGCCCTCCCCATACGTGACGCAAGAGATATACCGTTGCACCACCTGCCACAATAAACATCACTGTTGCCGCCAACGAGCGCTTCGATAAACGCGCTAGACCACACACCCCATGACCACTGGTACAGCCAGAGCCCAATCTAGTACCTACACCTACTAATAACCCTGCCACCACAATACCCAGTACGGATTGCTCTGACGGCTGTGGCAACGCACCACCTATCAAACCATACAACCAAGGTGCAGCAAAAACACCGGCAATAAACCACCACCGCCATGTCACACCTGAGTTTTTAAATAGCCCCGCTACGATGCCACTTACTCCCAATACTCTACCGTTCATCAACAGCAAAATACTGACCGCTGCACCTATTAATGCGCCGCCAGCCAAAGACGCCCAGGGCGTAAACGCCTCCCAATTGATATGCATTGCCTTTCCTTAAACACACCACACATGTGAAACGCTATGGAGATATTTCCACATAGTCTCAATCAATATACATAATTATATATTATGTTTTTATAATATTAAAATGAAGCGGCAATCAATGACGTGAAAGACTGTAGGGTTTGGTGGTCGCCGTGCAAAATCGTGACCTATACTGAGACCACTTTATCGCCTTTAAAACAGGACTTTTATGTATTTAGCCCTCAAACACACTCACGTCACGGCTGCCGTACTCAGCATCTGTTTTTTCATTATTCGTGCCTGGTGGTCGGTATCAGGCTCTGCGCTGCTACAAAAGAAATTTGTACGCATCGCCCCTCATGTGATTGATACCGTGCTGTTAGCCTGTGGTTTGGGGATGGCTGGCATGTTGGGAGCCGCCGCCGCAGCCCCGTGGCTATACACCAAAATCGTATTGTTAGTGGCGTATATTATTGTGGGCACCTACGCCATTAAGCGTGGTCGCACACCACAAACCCGCGCCATTGCAGCCGTCATTGCGGTGCTGATCTTTATGTATATAGTCGGTGTAGCCCTTTACCGCAGCCCAGCTTCGTGGTTTATCTAAGCACGAAATTAGCGTTTTTTACCTAATACTAAAGCCCCGGCTAACACACACACCGTACCGAGAATTTGCACCACGGTGATGGGCTCGTCTAAGAACCAACTGGCCAAGAACAGTACAGAGACGGGCCCTACCAACCCCATCTGAGCACTCATGGGGGCGCCAATGCGCTCTACTGCCCACATGGTCATAAACGTTGGCAATACAGTGTGAAATACAGCATGCAACACCGATAACCCATACACGGGAGCCGGCTGTATCAAGACGCCCCACCCTTGTGCCGAGATCAAGTGGATCAGTGTATACACAGCGGAAATACTCATGGCGTACGCCACCAATCGCGTCGAACCTATATTCTTAATAAGCTCACCAGAAGCAATCAAATAAATAGAGTAAGACAGCGCTGAACCCAGCACAAAAAACGAACCTAGCAGTACATCATCCCCAGAAAAGGATAAGTCCTGCACAAACACCAACCCTACTCCTAAGTACGATAACGCAAGCGCCAACCACTGCTTGGGCAAGATTTTTTTACGCAGAAATACTGCCGATAACAACAGAACAAAGGTGGGTGACAAGAACAAAATCAGCCGCTCTAAACTGGCTGAAATACGCTCCAAGCCCATGAAATCCAGCAAGCTAGCTAAGTAATAGCCTAAAAAGCCCAACACCAGCAGCTCGAACATTTGCTTAAGCGTTAAAGGCTTTAGCTGCCCTGCTTTCACTTTGCGCATCTGCCAATACGCAATCAGCAAGAACACGGGTAGCGCCAACAGCATCCTAAACCCCAACACCGTCAGTGCATTGACGCCATATTGATACGTCAGCTTGGCCACAATGGCTTTAGCTGAAAACAAAATGGAACCAAGGCCTGCCAGTAACAGCCCGGTGTACAAAGAGTTAGAGCGCAACGCCGCGCGAGCTTCATTATGCATGGGGGTTTGATGCTAAAGATGTAAAAAAGATTGCCTAGGCAGATAAGTACACCATACAATGCATTCTTCACGCAATTTTTTGCATGCAGTGCTACATATACGCGACGCCATGACAAAATCTTCTTTCTACAAAGAAGGAACAGATGTTCTGAAAACCCAGGCCAACTTGGGGCTACTCACCAAACATGTATTGGGTTCCATACATGCGGTGATTGCGTTGCGCATTGCACACTTAGGGCTCACTGCCATGCAATGGCGCCCTCTAGTCACTCTGCGCTATCACGAGCACATTAATACACCTGCCGGTCTTGCCAAAAAAATGGGTATGGACACAGGAGCTATGACGCGCACACTAGACCGACTGGAAGCTAAAGGCTTGTTATCGCGTCAACGCTGTGAGCAAGATAGACGTGTAGTGTTGCTAAGCCTAACACCAGAAGGCCATGAAGTTTCCGGCAAAATTCTGCCTGAAATCGCCGAGGCCTTGAACGTGCACTTAGACGGCTTTAGCACCACCGAAATTTTTCAACTACTCTCTTTTCTAGACCGCTTACGTCAAAATGGCGAAGCAGCCTTACGTTCATACGAATCCGACTCTTGAACCCTTTACTATTTTTTTCACAAATAGCTGCCTAAGCAGTAAGCGCTTAGTCAGCATGTTTAAGCTAAATGTAAGCATGAAGCGAATCTATCCTCTAGTACTTGCTGCCCTTCTTAGTGGTTGTGCCGCTATAGACACACAACCACTGCCCTTATCTCAAGTAGAAGGCTCTACCCTTGGTCTGCAATCCAGCCAAATCAGCTGGCCAGAGGATCAGTGGTGGGTGCGGTACCACGATCCACAGCTCAATGACGTCATCGAACACGCTTTGCAGCAAAGCCCCAGCTTACAAATAGTGCAAGCCCGCTTACGTAAAGCGCAAGCTGCGGTAGGTAGCGCCCGCGCGGTACAACTGCCTCAAGCTGATGCGGATTACAACTTGACCCGCCAGCGCTACTCGGAACGCTACAGCACCCCAGCCCCCTATGCCGGCTCTATGTATACCGATACATCGCTGCGCTTAAACATAGGTTTTGATCTGGATATTTGGGGTAAAAATCGTGCGTTATATGCCAGTGCGCTATCGCAAGAAGAGGCTGCCTCGGCAGACATTCAGGTGGCACGCAATGCGCTAATTAGCGCTGTTATCCAAAGCTATTTCAACTTGCAAAATGCTTTGGCCCAAGCCGCCATGTTGAAAACACTGGAACAGCAATATCAAGAAATTCAGACTATTACCGAGCAGCGTATTAATGCCGGCTTGGACACTGAAGTAGAGCTGCAACAAGCACGCTCATCTTTGGCTAGCACCCGTGCCCAACAACTGCAAGCTGAAGGCAACGCACAACTGCTACGTAATCAGTTGGCCAGCCTCATGGGCGAAGGCCCTGCTGCGGGTGAAAAGCTGCAAGCCGTCACGCTGCAATTACCAGCGCAGCTACTGCCCGCCAATATCCCATTGGAATTGCTGGGTAGACGCCCTGACATTTTAGTTGCCAAGCTAGGCATTGAAGCCAGCCAAGCCAAAATCAAAGCGGCCAAAGCAGACTTCTTCCCCAATATTAATTTGAATGCTTTTGCCGGCTTTTTATCGTTGGGAGCAGATAACCTGCTGCATGGTGACAGCGGCGTATATGGCGTGGGCCCAGCGATTAGCCTGCCTATTTTCCACGGTGGCGCATTAAATGCGCAGTTGCATGCCCGCCAAGCAGAAACCGATGAAGCCATCGCGCAATACAACCAACGTGTTTTGGACAGCGTGCGTGAAGTGGCCGATGCCATCAGCACCATCCACACCTTGGAAGCAAGGCAACAGCAACAAATGCAAGCCTACGAGGCTATTTCTGTAGCCAGAGACATTGCTGTAGAACGCTATAAGTCAGGTTTGGGGAATTACGTGCAAGTGCTACTTGCGCAAAACACCGTCACCCAACAAGCCTTACTGACTACCGATCTACGAGTGCAAGCCTTTAATGCCGATGCTCAATTGGCTACCGCGCTAGGCGGTGGTTTTCAAGATCAATAATACAGCCCAAACACAGACAAACAATCATGACTACACAACCCTCTTCGCAACGTAAACGCTTGCTCACCGGCATTACTACGGCTTTTGTTCTGATAGGCATCGCCTATGCCGTGTGGGCACTGTTTCTCGCAGGTAATACGGAAAGCACTGAAGACGCCTATGTGCATGGCAACATGGTGCAGATCTCTGCCCGCCAAACGGGTACTGTACAAGCCATCTTGGCGGATGACACCGAGATGGTGCAGCAAGGCTCCCCATTGATTGAGTTAGATCCTACTGATGTCAATATTGCCATGCAACAGGCGGAAGCACAGTTGGCACAAAGCGTACGTAAAACTCGTACTCTGTTTGCGCAAAATGATGCCTTAGAAGCAGAAGTACAAGTACAAGAAGCCGAAGCCCGCCAAGCTAAAGTGACACTGGAAAAAGCAGAAAGTGACTTACGTCGTCGTCAAAGCCTGCGCAAAATTGGCGGGGTAAGCGGTGAAGAAATCCTGCACGCTGAAGCCACCGTTAAAACTGCACGTAGCGCCCTCAATAAAGCAGAAGCTGCCATACAAGCCGCTAAAGCTCGTTTGAATACTAATCTGGCATTAACAGCAGGTACTACTGTAGAAAACCACCCTGACGTACAACTGGCTGCTGACCATTACCGCAATGCATGGCTAGCCACTACCCGCACACGCGTGGATGCGCCTACTAGCGGTATGGTGGCACAACGCTCGGTACAAGTAGGTCAACACGTTGCTGCAGGTACGACGCTGATGTCTGTGGTCCCGTTGGATCAACTCTGGGTTGAGGCTAACTTCAAAGAAAACCAGCTTAAAGACATGCGCGCAGGCCAAAAAGTAACGCTGAATGCAGACTTCTATGGTTCTACCGTGGAATACCACGGCGTTGTAGAAAATTTAGCGGCAGGTACAGGCAGTGCGTTCTCTTTACTGCCCGCACAAAATGCTAGCGGTAACTGGATCAAAGTGGTGCAACGCTTGCCCGTACGCATACGCTTAGACCCTAAAGAGCTGCAAGAGCACCCTCTACGCATCGGTTTATCGATGCTGGTCATCGTAGATTTGGATAGCGAACCAGAAGATATCTCCGGCGGCCCTGCTCATCTCAGCACCGATATCTTCCAACAAAATGACGATGCAGTGAACCAACGCATTGCTGCCATTATTCAGGCCAATCTTGCATCATGAGTGACGCCACTACTGACAGCAAACCCGCAGAAGGGCCCATCATCTACCCGCCGCTGCAAGGCCGTGCCCGGGTGATGGGTACTATTGCCCTGTCTGCAGCGGTATTCATGAACGTGCTGGACTCCTCTATTGCCAACGTGTCCATTCCTACCATTGCTGGCGATTTGGGGGTAAGTAGCACACAAGGTACGTGGGTCATAACCTCTTTCGCAGTGGCCAACGCCATCACCGTACCGTTAACGGGGTGGCTCACGCAACGTTTCGGACAAGTGCGCTTGTTCACGTTGTCTGTACTGCTATTTGTGCTGACCTCGTGGCTATGCGGTTTCGCTTGGTCGCTAGAATCGTTGGTGCTTTTCAGGGTATTACAGGGTGCCGTTGCTGGCCCCATGATCCCGCTGTCACAAGCCTTGATGCTAGGGAGTTACCCCCGCGATAAGGCGGGCTTTGCCCTCGCCATGTGGTCCATGACCATTTTGGTGGGGCCTATTGCCGGCCCCTTATTAGGGGGGTGGATTTCTGACAACTACACTTGGCCGTGGATTTTCTATATTAACGTCCCCATTGGCTTACTAGCAGGCTGGGCTGCATGGCAAATCTACAATGAGCGCGAGTCTAGACGCCGTGAACTTCCTATAGACACCATCGGGTTGGCACTACTGATAGTCTGGGTAGGTGCCCTACAAATCTTGCTGGATAAGGGTAAAGAACTGGATTGGTTTGCCAGCCCGTTCATCGTTATTCTGGCCGTTGTGTCTGTGGTGGCTTTTGTGTACTTCCTGATCTGGGAACTCACTGCCAAACACCCCATCGTAGATTTAACGCTATTCAAAGAGCGCAATTTTACCGCTGGCGTGTTATCGGTATCTATTGCCTACGGGGTGTTCTTTGGCTCGGTAGTACTGATGCCGCTATGGCTACAAAGCACCATGGGCTATACGGCCACCTGGGCGGGGGTAGCTTTAGCACCGGTGGGGATACTGGCCATTGTGCTGTCTCCTATAGTCGGTAAGCTACTTGGCAAACACGACCCTAGGGCATTAGCCACCTTTGCGTTTTTGGTGTTCTCGTTAACCAGCTACATACGTTCACGCTTTAATACGGATGTGGATATCTTATCCATCATGCTGCCCACCTTCATCCAAGGGGCTGCCATGGCGACATTTTTTATTCCGTTGACCACCATCACCCTCTCCGGTTTGGCGCCAGAACGTGTACCCGGTGCAGCAGGTTTATCTAACTTTGCTCGTTTATTAGCGGGGGCTTTTGGTACGTCCATCACCACCACCGCGTGGGATGATCGCGCCAGCATGCACCATGCTCACTTAACCGAGATAGCAAGACCAGGAGAACCCGCTTTTGATTACGTTATGGAAACGGTGCGTAATCAAGGTTTTACGCAGCAACAAGGTGCTGAAATGGTGAACCGCATTATTGAGCAACAAGCGCATACCATGTCGGTCACTGATATTTTCTTGGCATCATCCATTATCTTCTTGCTGCTATTGGGCTTAGTCTGGATCGCCAAACCTATCAAACCTAGTGCCGATAGCCCCAAACCCCCAGCGGACGCTCATTAAAAAGTGCTTGCATAATATTTGAAACACATGCTATAGTTTCTTTCTATTCCCTGATAGCTCAGTCGGTAGAGCGACGGACTGTTAATCCGCAGGTCGCAGGTTCGAGCCCTGCTCGGGGAGCCAGATTTAAAAGCCCAGCTATTTTTAGCTGGGCTTTTTCTTTTGCCTATCGCACTGCCATATTAAGCACACCAAAAAGACAGGGCAAAAACCATGGGCAACCCATAGCACTGCCCTACTTTTCTCATTCTCCGCTTAACGGCTCACTAGACACCGATCTACGAGCAAAAAAACGGCCTCGCCACGTCTGAGCAATAAACACCCCTAGCAAGGCTATGCCACCACCCATAACGTGATATGCCTTTAAGTGCTCATCCAGCAGCACAATCGCCAGTCCAGCCGTCATCACAGGCAGTAAATTCATAAAAACGCTGCAACGGTTAGGGCCTAAATACTCTATACCCTTAATCCAGAAAAATGGCAGCACCACAGACGCCAAAATACCCGCATACAAAATCAACGGAATCGTCGCGGTATCCAACATAGCTTGGCCTTTGGGCACCCATAAAAACATGGGCAACATAAACACCAACGCCGAGATCGCCTGCATATAGGTGGACTGCCATGCTGGCAACGCTATCTGCCATTTACGCAATAACACACTGTAAAACGCATAGCTGATAGCAGCCGTAAGCATCAACACATCGCCTATACGGTAATTTCCCTTGATGAGTTCTAGCGGTGCGCCACCACTAATAAGGTAAGCCGTGCCCCACAAGGCAATAGCCCCACCCAGCACCATCCCCACCGTAGGATACTCACGTAACACTAACGAGCTCACCAACATGGTGAGCAATGGGGTTAATGCTGTAATAATCGCCATGTTAGTCGCTGTAGAGGTATCCGCCGCCCAGTACGACAAACATTGGTAAAACGCCATGCTCAGAAAACCTAAGAACATCAGCTTTGGCCAATACCGTTTCACTTGCACCCGGTTTTTCCATACCGGCCCAGCAATGAATAAGCTCATGATGCTGATGGCCAACGCCAATCTATAAAAGGTAATTGCCAAAGGGGATATGGCCCCCGATGCCATCTTAGAAACCACCACATTACCGGCCCAAATGGCGATGGCCAGAAAGGGAAACAACCAGAATCTCATGCTCATCCTCTACACACATAAAAAGGCTATGTTGATTCAAAGCCCAAAGACTGTATTAAGATAATGAGTCATCTATTATCGCAAAAGGGACATAGTGAGCGTAGACCCTCTAGTACACTTGCCTTCTGAAACAGCGGCTCGTCCCGTTACTGGTTTGGCAGTGGAATACCCACACGCCCATCTCATAGCATCCCATACTCATACTCGAGCACAGTTTCTCTATGCCACCCAAGGCGTAATGGTGATAGAAACCAGTCGTGGCCGTTGGGTGGTGCCACCCACTAGGGGCGTGTGGTTACTGGCAGACGTGAAACACACAGTACGCATGAGCGGTGCTGTCAGTATGCGTACGCTGTTTATAGATCCTGATGCCGCCCCCAACCTACCCAATACCGATTGCGTGTTAAATGTCTCACCCTTATTGCGTGAGCTAATGCTAGAGGCCTCGAAAATACCACTGGATTACGAACTAGACAGCCGTGATGGGCGATTAATGCGCCTGATTCTGGATGAGCTACAAACCCTGCCTATTCTGCCCTTTTACCTGCCGTGGCCTGAAGACAAGCGGCTAAAACGGGTGTGCACACAACTAGCTAAACAGCCCGACACACCTACCACTGCCGACCAATGGGCAACGCAACTGGCCATGAGCACCAAAACCTTCCATCGGCAATTTAGACACCACACCGGCATTACCTTTGGACAATGGCGTCAGTTAGCCCGCTTACTACTGTCGCTGGAAAGCTTGGCGCAAGGCACTCCCATCGTTCAGGTAGCGTTAGAACACGGCTATAACAGCCAAAGCGCCTATACCGCCATGTTTAAACGCCACTTCGGCATGACGCCCTCGGCCTTCTATCAATAGCTATATATCTTTGAGACACCACCCAGCACACAAGCTGAACAACTAGGCGCCGTTTGATGGCCACAAAAAAACCCAGCAGGCCTATTACCTACTGGGCTTGTGATGCGTAGCCAAGGCAAACCACCTTAGCTAGCTAAACTGCTTTATTGCACAGCCGATTTTCTACCATAGGCATCACGCACCAAGCGCTCAAACGCCTCATACATCATCTGTAAACGTGTGAAGCTACCCGCATCACGGGTAATGGGGTCCGCACTATTGGCAATTTCCACCAGCAGCAACGACACTGTTTCTACGGGGGTGTCTTTGCATAACTCACCACGCGCCACAGCTTGATGCATGCCAGAGAACACAGAGGCCTGCAGCTCTTTGGTATAGCGAGTCACCGCCTCACGTGCCAGCGGCGTAATTTGATCGCGCTCAGAGCGCATGCGCGCAATCAAACTCCACGGATGGCCTGTGCTGCCTGAAGGATTGAAGATCAAATAGCGCGAGCGATTAAATTGCATACTTTGCTGTATCTTTTCGCTTAAATCATTCTCGGACAGCCAAATTTGATCAAAATGCCCTATCGTACGTTGGCAGTACTCTACGGTAACTTCCTCTATAAGCTGATGCTTATGTCGGTAGTGGTAGTGCACATTACCCCGCGTACAATCAAGCTCTTCGGCGATCTGCTGAAATCTAAACCCCGCACTACCGTGCGCGATCAACATACGCGTAGCCTCTTGCTTGATGCGCTCTTTCATTGAGAGCATTTCATTCAATTCTTTTTTCATGCCTATAAATTAACTAATTCCTACCAAATTAAATTACGCGGCGCTTAAACCACCATCCGTCACCAATACTGAACCTACGCTAAATGACGAATCCGCCGAGGCCAAAAACAAAATTGCTTTAGCAATCTCTTCCGGTTGCCCTAACCGCATCACAGGCTGCCTTGCGGAAAGCTGCTGTAATAAGGCTTGTGGGTCCTCGGCTTTTGCTAGCATGTCAGTAAAGTACGGCGATTGTACCGTTCCTGGTGCTACGCAATTCACCCGAATATTTTCGGCAGCATGATCCAAAGCCATCGCCCGTGTGAGTGCAATCACGGCACCTTTAGACGCACAATATGCAGCCCGTTCACGTAAGCCTACTAGACCCGCTACCGAAGCGGTATTCACAATAACCCCGCCCCCTTGTTGACGCATCATAGGAATAACGTACTTACAACCGTAAAACACGCCATCTACGTTCACACGCATCAATCGCGTCCAATCGTCTTCTGAGGTGTTTTCTACCGTACTAGCCAGACCAAAACCGGCATTGTTCACCAGTACATCAACGCGTCCGAAATGATCCTGCGTACGCTGCAGCATTTGCTGTACAGAAATAGAATCAGCCACATCCACCTGCACAGCCAGCGCCGATGCCCCAACCGTCATCACCAAGCTTTGTACCAGCGTTTGTGCAGCAACCAAATCTTTGTCTGCCACGACAACGCTTGCGCCTTCGGCCGCAAATAACTGCGCTGTTGCAGCCCCAATACCTGAGGCTGCTCCAGTAATGACAGCCACTTTATGCTGTAGTTTCATTACTGGCTCCTAGCGCACTTTTAAGATAGAAAACTCACGCTGTACGACGCTCGCAATACTTTGCGCCACCACCCACGACGACTTAGGGTTAGACGGCGACGGCGTATTACTCAACACCAAACGCATACTGCCAAACTGACTAGTGATGTGTATAACGTGCTGGTTTTGCGCAAGCGTTGGATCCACCATGACTTTGACCTTAGTTTTCTGCATCCCCACACCCGCAAGCGCCAAGGTGGCTGCCACGTTCAGATTTTTGGGATAGCGCTGTGCTGCTTCTGCTGCATTACCTTCAAACAGCAGCATTTCCGTAGAAACTGACGCTGGCTCTATGTTGAGCTCGGCCAATTCAGGCAACCAGGCCGCCACAGGTTTACGAGACTCATACACCACCTGCAAATCAGGCGCATGACGTACTGACTGCAGGTAGTCCAATCCACCTATAGCACCCGAAGGCAATAGGATTTGCGACCCGTTTTCTCCTGCAATACGGACCAGCTCATCTACTAGCGTCGCATCAGTTAGCGCACCAATAGACGTGATCACCACCGAAATACCTAACTCTAAACATGCAGGTAAGTATTCCCGTACAGCAGCTTGTGCCGCCGCTTCAATCACGAGTTGCGGCTTAAACGCTAAAAGCTCTTCTAGCGACGCACATTCAATCACGCCTTCAGGCAATTCCGCTTGAAGAGGGTCTGGTCGTCTGAGTACCAGCAACTTCGTTTGTTGTGCACTAAACATAGGCTGCAATGTTTTAAAAACATCTTGGCCTATGGCACCGAAGCCGATAAACGCTACGCTATTTATCATGTTCAAACCTCGAAAACCAATTCAATAAAGTATCGTTATAGATATGTGACAAGGTGACGGGAAAGAAATGTCCACCCGTTGGCCAACTGGTCAAGGTGGCACCTGCAACTAGAGTCTGTAGCTCTTTTTGTAATGCATGCGGAACCACAGCATCGTCCTCAGCGCTCAAAATCAAACTAGGAACACTCAAGGCTGCCGCCTGACTTCTACCGTCAAACTGCAACAATGCCTCTATACGCTCCTGCACTGTCTGGACCTGCTCTGGCCCCCATTTTTTTCCTGTTGCTACAAAGGCGTTGTGTTTCCATATCCATTCTGCGGGATACGATAAATACACGCCTTGCTGCTCATAGCATTGCGGGTCCAAGCGCAATAATTGCGCTCGTAATGCAAACAGGTTTTGCATGTATGCATTAGGCCCTGCCCAGGTTGCTCCTAATACCAAAGAGCGCACTTTTTCTGGATGGGCATAGGCCAACTGCTGTGCAATACACCCGCCTGTTGAGTGGCCTACAACATGCGCCAGCTCAACCCCGCAATGCATTAAAAGTTGATGAAAGTCTTCCGCCAACTGGGCAATGCTTACTTTGGCTGTACCGCGCTCTGAACCACCAATCCCTCGTTGATCCATACAAATCACGTGATAGTGCTGCGCCGCTAGTGCGGCACTCACACCTTTCCAGAAGGCAGCGCTTCCGCCCAAACCGCTGATAAGCAATACAGCAGGACCTTCCCCTGTACGTTCTACCGCAAAGGTTGCGCCATCCACACCAGACTCAAAGTAAGACGTCATTGCCCTAGCCCCTACTACTGTTTACGAGCATCTTCGATTTGACGCAGGAAGTCTTCACCGCCAGGAGAGTCTTGCATAATGCGTGGCCAGCCAGCACGTGCTTTCTCTTTGAACGGTGTCAGGTCAGGACGCACAATAGTGATGCCTTTAGTTTCCATAGTGGTAAACGCATCTGCCATTTTTTGATCCTGATACTGCAACGCTACTTCCATTGCTGATTGCGAGGCTTCTTTAATGGCTTGCTGTACATCCTCTGGGTAGCTGGCGTATTTAGCCTTAGACATAATGAACAAGCTAGGCAACTGGTGCACTTCACTCACGGTGTAGTACTTGATGGTCTCAGAGAAACCGTCGCCCACCGTTTGATCAGGACTCAACTCAGCCGCATCTACCACACCGTTTTGCAACGCCAAGAACAGCTCACCGTAGGCGGTAGGTGTAGGCTGAGAACCCAAGGAGCGGTACGCCTCTACATAGCCCGGAGACTGAATCACACGCACTTTCAGGTGACCCATATCTTCCACATTGTTGATGGGTTTCATGGATGCCATACTGCGCGCATAAATCGCTCCCCAACCCAGACCTACCATGCCGTATTTATCCAGCTCTTCCAGCAAACGATCGCCTACCGGGCCTTGCATGATGGTGTTGGCTTCTTCGTAGTTGTCGAACAAATACGGCAGCGACAATACACGGTACTCACGCACGGTGTTTTCCAACGAAGGTTGACCCATGATGGACGCATCCACCACACCAGTACGCAAGCCTTGCACCAGTTTCAACTCACCACCCAATGTGCCGGACGGGAAAATCTTTACGGTTACTTCGCCATTGGTTTTTTCATTCATCAGCTTGGCGAAATGCTCGGCTGCTGCTTGATAAGAACTGTTTTCGCTCAGCGCATGACCAATATTGATTTCGATTGGTTTTGCGCTTACACCCAATGCCACCGCTAACAGCGACATACCAGCCATAAATTTGACTACTTTTTTCATGCTACGGTCTCCCAACGTTATTTTTAATTGAACCAAGTTTTTAACAACAATGGCCCATAGGTAATCAGCATTAAATTAATAAATAAGATGCCAAGAAATACAGACAGTGGTCGCATCAACTTTTCCATTGATACTTTGGCAATACCACAAACCAAGAACAAGTTCACACCAACCGGAGGAGTCACCATCCCTACTGCCAAGTTGACGATCACAATCAAACCGAAGTGCACGGGATCAATGCCCAAGCTCACTGCTACTGGTGCGAGTACTGGGGCCAGAATCAAAATGGCAGCAAAGGTTTCCATAAACAAACCTATCACCAGCAACGCTACGTTCACTATCAGCAAGAACACATAAGGATTATCGGAAACCGACAAAATGGCCGATGCAATGTACTGAGGAACTTGATACAGCGATAAGGCATACGCAAACACTGCAGCAAAGCCCACAATCAACATCACAATGGCTGACGTAATCGCGGATTCCCATAAAATTGCCGGCAATTCTTTAAGGCTGATTTCCTTATAAATAAAGGTACCCACTACAAACGCATACGCTACTGCCATCACAGCCGCTTCTGTAGCCGTGAACATCCCGCCGTAAATCCCACCTAAAATCAGAACAGGCAGCATCAGGGACAAGAATGCCGAACGCAACGCGCGCATTACGCCTACAAACCACTCTTTAAAAGACACACGTTTGGTATCGCCGTAGCCTTTAATGGATGACCAGATAATGATGGTCAGCATTAAAGAGAAACCGATCATCAAACCAGGAATGATCCCTGCAAAGAACATTTGCGCAACCGACGTACCCGTCAACATGGCATACACAATCATCGGTACAGAAGGTGGCAAAATCACACCCAACTCACCTGATGCCGCCACTACCGACGCCGAAAAAGCACGCGGGTAACGGTTACGTTCCATCTCCGGAATCATCACCCCACCAATAGCCGCCGTAGTCGCCGACGACGAACCGCTAATGGTAGAGAAGAACATGGTGGTCAACACAGTCGCTGCACCCAGACCACCTTTAACCCAACCAATCAGTGCCATACCCAGCTCGATCAAACGCTTGGCAATACCACCGCTTTGCATCAATCTACCGGCCAACACGAAGTACGGAATCGCCATCAAGGCAAATGAATCCATCGCTTCGAAAATGGTTTGCGGCAATACGATCAGCGGCAAACCTTTTTCCAATACAGCAGGAATAGGAGCGATACCCAAGCTGAGCGAAACTGGCACACTCAGTAAAAACAACCCCAACAGCAGAATAATTCCAAATCCCATCATGATCGTCTCCTACTCTATATTTTCGCCATTGGTAAACCGAATATCTTCACCACGGGAAATGGTTTCGATAATGAGGGCTACTGTGTTCACGATCATGAGGCTAAAACCCAAGGGCATTGCTACGTACACCCATGTTTTAGGCATGGACAGCACCGGACTAGACTCAATCGCACCAAACTCCAAGAACTCCATGCCTAGCTGCACCATCAGCACAAAGAACCCCAAACACACCACTAACGAGACGTAGCGTAAGAACACCCCGATTTTCTTGGGCAAACTAAACACCACCACGTCTAATGAAATAAGCTGCGCTTTTCGGCACGCAATAGACGCACCCAAAAAGATCACCCAAATCATCAAGTAACGTGCCACTTCTTCTGTCCACGGCGCAGCAATGTTCAAGCTGAACGTCCCCAATAGAAAACGCACCGCCACCTGCCATAAAGTGCACAACGTCATGCCCAACAAGCACACCGCCAACACCCACCGAATAGCGCAGTTCAAACTATCAACCAACTTAACTAGGCGTATCATGCGCGCTCCTCTATTTCTCTGAGTTGTAACTGCACCGCTGCCATAGCTTGATCACGCCACGCACGCTTGGCATCTAGGCTCTCTAAGCCCAATGAGGCCCGCATAGCGTGATGCAAGGTTTGAATTAATGGCGTATCCACCGGGGGGCGTAACCCCTTGGCTTCTGCCATCTCATTAAAAATATGTCCGTAACGTTCCAGGTAGCCCTGTATACCTGTAGGTGCATTTAAATCAATGCCCTCCAACGGGCCTACCACCGACCACCGCAACCCCAACCCCTGACTAATGATCAAGTCGGCATCGGCTGGGCGTATCACCCCATCAGCGATCAACTCAAACATTTCCATTAACAACGCGCCCTGCAAACGATTCAATACAAAGCCGGACACCTCTTTTTCCAAAACCACCGGCCTTTGCCTCAACTGCTGCATAAAGGTGCAGGCTGTTTTAATCACCTCGGGGCTAGTCCACTCTGCCCCTACCACTTCCACAATAGGCATCAGATGAGGAGGCGTCATAGGATGCACAACCAAACAACGCTCACGCTGTGCCAAATCACGCGTAAACAAACTCGCGCCATACGTAGAAGTAGAGCTTGCCAAAATAGCTGTATTTTTTGCCTGAGCGGCCATGTCGGCAAAGAGCTGCTGCTTCAATGCCAGATTTTCCGATGCTGCTTCCTGTATGTAATCGGCATCGCATAGCGCTTCTGCCAAACTAGTGTGTATAGTGATGCGCGACATCACGGCGTCAACGCTATCGCCCTGCATCAATAACGAGTTGGAGTTCTCTACACTCTCTCGGATAACCGACTTGATACGCTCAACGCTGTTCACATCGTGATCGTAAACGCTGGTTTGTATCCCAGCACGAGCAAACACGACGGCCCATGAACTACCGATAATCCCACCACCTATTACAGCTACTTTTTTCATACTGCTCACCACTAGCCTATAGGCGAAAACGATACCGGTTTCAAAATACGTGTCTGCTGCGTATCGATCAAATCAATGACTTTTGCCAAATACGCTTGCCACTTTTCATCAGCCAGCATTTGACTACGCGCTCTGTCACGTTCATCTAAGCTCTCGTAGGACCACAATGCCACCACGTGGTTAAGCTCGCCGATCTCAGAGATAAAATACCCCAGAAATTTGCCCAAATACTGTTTTTGTAATGCCAACCCATGCTCTTCATAGGTACGTACAAACTGGTTTACTAAGCCAGGTTTAATACGGTAATCACGCTCTTCTATATACACAGCCCTCTCCTTTTACGACTTAGTCCAACCAAATACGGTGTTGGCTTCTATTTCCTCAATATTGTCAGGACGAGGAAATGGCTCAGGAGGCACATCACCCGCCTGACGCTCTCTACCGATTTGTTTGAAAAAGTCATCCAAACCACCAGGCATCAACATCCAGAAGAACGACAACGGCCCTGACCCCGTATTCACAAATTTATGCGTGCTCTTAGAAGCTAAATACAACGATGCTCCTGGCGCTAACGCATGTTCCACACCATCCAACACCACGAAGCCTTCACCTTCGTAGATATAAATCACTTCCTCATGTGTATCGTGCATGTGTTCACGTACATAGCAGCCTGGATCAATGGTTTGCGTACCTGCCGAAAATGCTGCTTTCGCTTCTAGCGCCTTGCTATTAAACAAGCAACGTACAAAACCATTCGCAGGCACAGGCTGCCAGTAACTCTCGCTGCCCGTGGGTTGCACTAGACACGAGCCTGATGCAAAAACTTGCTTTCCCATCAATCCACCTCTATTAACTTACATGTTTGTCAGTTTTGTTAGATGTAAGTATCTGGATTTTTGTTTGCCTCTTAAACTAGGGAAATCCCGAAATATAAAAAAATGCTGTCAAAAACTAACAAACATGTAAGTAAAGAGATAGAGGGCTAGGGTTTTCATGCATGAACCAAAATTCAAAACATGTCCCGCTACAAATAAGTCATATCTTCTTCACAAGGGGCTTGTGTTATTTTTTGAAACTATGCTATAGTTCTTTCTTTACCGATTCCCCGATAGCTCAGTCGGTAGAGCGACGGACTGTTAATCCGCAGGTCGCAGGTTCGAGCCCTGCTCGGGGAGCCAGATTCAAAAAAGCGCTTATGTTCACACATAAGCGCTTTTTGCTTTTCTGCTCTGCTATTTCGTCATCGCACGAACATTTCTCGTCGCATACGCACCTTACTGCGCTTCGAACTCTAGGCTTTCACCATGCCACGCGCGCCCTTCTTGTACTCCCCACAAAACACTGCTGCTACATCAAGGCAGCAACACTAACGCCCCCCCTACGAAGCACTACTCCGACACAAGACCACACATTGCTTTACTCGCCAAAGCGCTTTGCATCACTTATCATATTATTTATTGATATAAGTTTATTTCTTTTAGAAATTTAGAATATGTGGTCTATTCTTTTAGGGTTGGTGATTGGGCTATCTCTGGGTTTAACCGGTGCTGGCGGCGGTATTTTGGCAGTACCCGCCCTGATTTTTGGTTTAGGTTTAACGCTCCCTCAAGCAGCCCCCATCGCTTTAATTGCGGTAGGCGCGGCTGCTTTAGTAGGCGCGTTACAAGCTTTACGCCAAGGTAATGTACGCTACAAAGCCGCCATACTCATGGCCGTGGCCGGCGGATTAACTGCCCCTTTAGGTTTAAAGATGGCACACGTCACTAACCCAGACTGGTTAAATGTCTGTTTTGCCATTGTGCTGTTTCTAGTCGCCTTACGGATGTGGTTTCAAGCCACACAACAGCAGCGGCTCCCAATGAATGACACTGGGCCACTACCACATAAAACCTGCACACTATCGCCCCACAACGGTAAATTCGTCTGGACTCCTGCCACAGCAATTACGCTGGCTGGTATAGGTGCTGTCTCTGGCTTTTTTACTGGCTTGCTAGGGATTGGCGGCGGCTTCATTATTGTCCCTGCCTTGGCCTATTTCAGCACCGCCAAGATGGATAACATTGTCCCCACATCGTTGATGGTGATTGCTCTAGTTTCCGCTACCACGGTGGTTTCTGCGTTCACCCATGGCTTATCCATCACCGCACAACAATGGCTGTTTATTTGGTGCACCATCATGGGGATGGTGGGTGGCCGTCTGATTGCACCCCGCATCCCTGCCCCGCTATGGCAGCGCCTCTTTGCCATAGTGTGTACGGTTGTGGCTGTTGTACTGCTTTTACGTTAAAGCGCGCTTTTGCTTTTAAGGCCAAGCCCCCTACAATAGCTTGACTACACAATTAAGCCCTATGGCTATTTGATACATGACTGCGCCAGCCGCCTCCCCCATGACCGACTCACACGATCTATCGGACGATCGCACCTCTAGATCCGAACTGGCTTACCAAAAAATCCTAGACGGTATACGCGAAGGCGCTCTCAAACCGGGTCATCGCATTACCGAGGTAGAAATTGCCACATGGCTCAAAATGAGTCGCACACCAGTACGCGAGGCGCTGCGACGCTTGGAAACCGCTGGCTTACTCACTAGCGCACCGTATAGCGGCATGCAAATCACGCGTTTAGGCTACCAGGAAGTCATGGAGCTTTACGATATGCGTGTGGTGCTGGAAAGCACAGCGGCAGGTCTGGCCGCTAAACACGCAAGCGACGCCGAGATCTATTCGTTAAACGAGATCATGAAACGCTACGAAGCGGCCACCACTCCCGCAGAACAAGCGCGCCATAATCGCATTTTCCACCATGCTCTGGCTTACGCTGCACACAATCGCTATCTGCTTAAATCATTGAACTCTATTCGTGATTCCATGATTTTGCTTGGCAAGACCACATTCGAAGTCCAAGGCCGCGCCCAACAAGTCATACAAGAGCACCGTAACATCATCAACGCCATTATTGCTCGTGATAGCCAAGCCGCTAGCGATGCCGCAGCCCTGCATATTCGTGAGGCCCAAAAAGCACGCATTGCATTGCTAGGTGAAGAGATTGACGAATAAATGCGGTACGCCACACACAAAAAAGCCTGAACTTAGTTCAGGCTTTTTTATTCACTACCAGAGCACTACACGCCCAGATATTGCTCCACCATCACTCTATCATCTTGTAAGGCTTGACTGCTTCCCGACCACACCACGTGCCCTTTTTCTAGCACCACATGCTGGTTAGCTAGCTCTAACAACGGTTTTAGATTCTTATCCACGATAATCATCGTCAACCCAGTCTGCTTTAGCTCGCCCAAAACCCGCCAAATCTCAGCGCGCACTAAGGGCGCCAGGCCCTCTGTGGCCTCATCCAAGATTAACAGTTTGGGGTTGGTCATCAACGCCCGGCCAATTGCCAACATTTGCTGCTCGCCACCAGATAACTGGTTACCCATGTTGTTGCGACGCTCTTCCAATCGTGGGAAAAACTCGTAGATACGTTTCAAATCAAATGCTGGCTTTGCGCCATGCCTATTCGCCGCCGTAGCCACTAAATTTTCTTCTACATTCAAGGTAGGAAAAATCTGCCTGCCTTCGGGTACGTATCCCACACCTAGCCGCGCCACCTCAAAAGCAGCTAAGTTCTGAGTGCGCTTTCCTAAAATGCTAATAGAGCCTTGTCGTAACGGCAGTAAACCCATGATGCACTTCAGCAGTGTACTTTTACCCATGCCATTACGGCCTAACAAGGTAAGCACTTCGCCTTCTTGCAATGCAAGACTCACACCGTGCAACACATGGCTACTGCCGTAGCTGGCTTGCGCATCGTCCACCTTCAACAAAGTCGCCATGCCTTATTCCTCGTCACCCAAATACGCACGGCTCACTGCGTCGTTCTGGCGTATAGCTTGTGGGCTATCGCACGCAATAATGCGGCCATACACTAAGACGGAAATACGATCAGCCAACTGGAATACTGCTTCCATATCGTGCTCTACCATTAAGATACTGTACTGGCCTTTAAGCTCTTGCAGCAAGGCAATCATTTGCTGAGATTCTGAACGACTCATCCCTGCCAACGGCTCATCTAATAGCAACAGCGTAGGTTTCATTGCCAACGCCATGGCGAGTTCTAACTGCCTATGTTCGCCGTGCGCCAACGCCATCACATCATCGTGCGCGCGCTGGGAAAGCCCTACTTGCTGCAACGCGGTCATAGCTTCATCGCTAACCGCTTGGTTTTGTCTTACCGGCTTAAACACCTGCCACGCAGACCCCGTGCGCGCCAGAATCATCATCATGACGTTTTCCAGCACACTAAAGCCTTTGAGCAACTGTGTAATTTGGTACGATCGCGCAATACCTTGCAAGGAACGTTGATGCACCGCTAACGAGGTAATGTCATTGCCCTGAAACTGTATAGTGCCTGCATCTGGTCTCAGCTCACCGACTAGCAAACCCATTAAGGTAGTTTTACCTGCACCATTAGGGCCTATCAATGCATGGTACTCGCCGGTTTTAATCTCTAACGACACATCGTCAGTAGCCACTAAGCCACCAAAGCGTTTTTGCAACCCCTGCACGGTAAGTAGAGAACTCATGACTTTACCCCCTTAGAGGACAGCCCTATTAACGCTCCCCACAACCCTTTACGAGAGAACAATGCAATCAGGAAGATAAACAAGCCTATCCATGCCATCCAGTGCTGCGTCATGCCCGATAAGGCCTCTTCCAACAACAAGAACACGGCCGTACCTAATAAAGGCCCCATGACAGTACCCATGCCGCCCAACACAATCATCAGCACAGAGTCACCAGAGGCTTGCCACGACAAGTACGAAGGGGATGAAAACAACGTCAAATTAGCCAGTAATACACCGGCTATCGCACAAATCACAGCCGATGCCACATACGCGGATAACTGATAACGCAAACGAGGAAACCCAGCCGCTACCATTCGTTGCTCATTGGACTGAAAGCCTCGTAATACATACCCAAAACGGCTGTGCACAACACGCCAAATCAAGAACATCACGATCAGCAATACCGCGACAGTGACGTAATACAGTGCCACCCTATTATTCAGGTCAGGCAAAAAGGCGAACTGACTACGTTGCGCTATCAGTAAGCCATCATCACCGCCATATTGCTTCAGGCTGACAAACAGAAAATAGAACATTTGCCCAAACGCTAGGGTAATCATAATGAACCCTATACCGCGCGTGCGTAAAGACACCAGCCCCGTTATCGCTGAGACTCCCATAGTGATAAGCACCGCCAATCCCAACTGCGTCCAACCATCTTGCAAACCATGGAAACTGCTGATGCCCACCACATAAGCACCTATGCCCACAAACATAGCGTGCCCCATGCTCACCAGCCCACCAAAACCTAAAATCAGGTTCAGACCACTGGCCACAATCGCAAAAATCACAATGCGCGTAGCCAAGGTCAGATAAAAGCTCTGCCCCAACCACTGCGATACCATCGGCACAATCAACAACAGTGCAATCAGCAACAGCGCAGCGATGGTGCGCACAGATCGCCACTGAATGGATTCAGGCAAAAAACCAAAGAGAGTACTGCCAACGCAGCACGGCTTGTCTCGCGAAGGTGATGTCATGATAGATATCCTTAACGCTTGACCGGAAATAGCCCATGCGGTTTAAACGCGAGCACAATAGCCATAAACAAATAAATCAGCATAGACGCTAACGCCGGCCCTGCCGCATCAGCCACACTACGCTCTAAGAATCCACGCAGGATTTGAGCCATATACGCGCGCCCCATCGTATCCACAATGCCTATAATCAACGCCGCATAAAATGCACCGCGTATGGAGCCTATACCGCCAATCACAATGACCACCAAGGCCAAAATCAGCACGTTATCGCCCATACCAGACTGCACAGACACAATAGGCCCCACCAACCATCCAGCTAGCGCGGCAAGCCCTGCTCCCACACTGAACAATAAGGTATTCAGGAGTTTGGCATTCACACCTAACGCCGACACGATATCCACATGCGTAGAGCTAGCGCGCACCAACATACCTACCTTGGTACGGTGTATTAACCAATAAATCAGCACGGCTACCGCCAGCCCCATCGCAATAATTAACAAGCGATAGATGGGGTAGAACATGCCAAAAATACTGACAGCACCATTGGCCCACTCTGGCACGCTAGCAAAAAAGGGCTGAGCGCCCCAAATCATGCGGGCTGTTTCATTGAAAAATAAGATTAGGCCCAGTGTGGCCAACACTTGATCCAAGTGTTCTCGCGCATACAAGCGTCGCAATGCAACAAACTCTAGCGCCATGGCCAACAACATGGTTCCCCCTACTCCTGCCAACCCTGCCAACACGAATGAGTCCGTGTGTGCAAACGTGGTGGCCGAAAAGTAGGCGCCCATCATGTAGAAAGACCCATGGCTGAGGTTCACGAAATTCATGATCCCCAACACTAGGGTCAAACCAGCGGCAAAAAGAAACAGCAGCATGCCCAACTGTACGCCGTTGAGCAGCTGCGAAAAAAAGAGATTCCAAAACATCACTGCATCGGGCACGCCTGGTAATAACTATCCTTGGCATCCGTCAAGGTTTTGGCCACTGTCTTCAAGGTGGTATCACCATCTTGATTCACTACCTCAAAGACATAGAAATCTTGTATGGGGTAGTTGTTGGTGTTGAAGCGGAAGTTACCGCGCACTGACTCAAATTCAGCCGCTTTGATAGCCGCTTGCAGAGCTTCAGTATTTTCTACATTGCCTTCTACTTGTGTCAGCGCAGAATCTAGCAATCTAGCGGCATCGTAAGATTGTGCAGCGTACTCAGAAGGAATACGCCCGTACTTCTCGGTAAAGTCTTGTACAAACTGGTGGTTAGCCGCGTTATCCAAGTCTGGGCCCCAATCAGATGCACTGAGTACACCTACAGCCGAACTTTTAAGCGCAGGCAATGTTGTGCCATCAACTGTAGAAACGCTCATCAATGGGATGCGCCCCATTAAACCCGACTGCTGGTAGGCTCGCACAAAACTGACGCCCAAACCACCGGGATAAAACACGTACACGGCATCAGGCTGTTCAGCCATAATGCGAGAGATTTCAGTAGAGAAATCCAACTGATTCAACGGTGTGTAGATTTCGTCTTGCAGCTCAGTGGCGTAGGCCACTTTGAAGCCACGTACAAAGTCTTTACCCGCTTGATAGTTTGGTGCCAGCGTAATCACGCGTTCGTAGCCTTGGTTCTTGGCATACACACCCATGGTTTCAGCAAACTGATCATTTTGTTTACTCATGACAAATACATGAGGATCACATTGCTCACCGGCCAATGGTGCTGGGCCAGCACTAGCACTCATCACGATGACATTGGCATCTGCGAATTTCTTTGCTACCGCCATCATGATGTTGGTGAATGAAAACCCTGTCACGATGGCTACTTTTTCTTTTTCGATGAGCTCATCAGCGATTTGGTTAGCGACTTCAGGTTTCAGCTGTGTATCACGCTTGATGACCTCAACCGGCACACCACCTAGCTTGCCGCCATTTTGCTCTACCAGCATCATGAAAGCATCAAGTTTGTCTTGCCCAAGCGCTGCTTGAGGGCCCGACAATTCACTCATAAAACCGATTTTGACAGCCTCTTCAGCTTGCACGCCTGAGCAGGCCATCATCAAACCGATCATCAGTGAAACTGTTCTCATTTTCATCATTATTCCTTTTTAGGCATATCCCAGCATTATAAGCAGTCTTTAGAGACAAGAATGATACTCATTAAGAATTTTTCGAATTCACCACAACTCTTGCGCTACCGACTGATAGTCATTACCATTCTCAACTATACCGCACAGGAGTTTATTATGCTTAAAACTGATCTATCCCACTGGCCCTTAATCATCACGGTAGCAACCGGCCCCGCCACCGTAGAAGAGTATGATGAGCACTTCGCACAATGGGCTGAATGGCTGCAACAAGATGAACACTTTGCCACCTTACGTATTTTTATGGATGACGATTCACTTGTGCACCCACCAGGCTCTGCCCAGCAATCTAAACAGTGGTTACAACAATGGGGAGCCGGTATCCGTGAGAAAGTGATGGGCATGGCAAGTGTCGTACCTGAAGCGCTTTACCCCAAGCAGAGTAAAATGAATGCCGAAAAGCTGTTTGGCGTACCTGCTCAAACCTTTGCCGACATTCACTCCTCACTCGCTTGGCTAGAACAGCACGTGTTTAAGCAACCACTGCCCAAAGCAGATTCGCTGGAGCACACGCTAACAGCCCTGCAAACTGCAATGCGTTCATGAATCTACCTTCTACCCCACCATCACGCCCCAGACGCCGCGCCCCCAAAGAGCGCCGCCTGGAGCTGATGAATGCGGCCCAATCTTTATTCTTGGAAAAAGGCATACAACACACCAGTGTGGATGACATTGTTGCCGCTGCCGATGTAGCCAAAGGGACCTTCTACGTCCATTTCGGCTCTAAAGATATTCTGCTCATGGCGCTACAACAGCGCTTTATTGATGATTTCTGTCAGCGTACCCATCACGCGCTACAACAACCGTACGCCAATTGGGAGCAACGCCTGTTGCATTGGTTTGACGCAGCACTTGGCTGCTTAATTCACCAAGAACTGCTGCACGACATGCTGTTTCATGACATACACCCAGCCAGCCGCTCTTTAATGCAGAACAACCCAGTTGTTGATCAATTGCGGCAGCTCATACTCGATGGACACGCCACTGCCGTATGGCACTGCGACCATCCGCAAGAAATGGCCATCATGATGTTTCAAAGCATGCATGGCTTAGCCGATATGCTGATTTCCAACAAAACACCTCAACAACACTCTGCGCTCGCACATCTACTGGCCAGCTCTTTTTCCGCTGCGCTTACCCTCAATATTTCGTGATGCCCGCTTCATGAGCTCTACACCCACATCCTCATCCGCATTCAATTTCAAACCCCTGCTGATTTCTAACATGGTGTGCAGTATGACCATGATGGCTTTCATTGCCGTATTAGGTCCTATTGCCAGCGTAGTTGGCTTAGCCCCCTGGCAAGCCGGCACCATCGCTACCGCTGGTGGAGTACTCTGGATGGCCACCGCTCGCCTCTGGGGACAACGCAGTGATCACCACGGTAGACGAACCGTACTGCTACAAGGGGTAAATGGCTTCTTGCTCAGCAACTTAGCCATGTGCGCACTACTGATTCTGTCGCTGCAATTTATGCCATCCAGCGTGCTCATTTTCTTGGGTATGTTGCTCGCCCGCAGTGTGACGGGTGCGTTTTATGCCACCATTCCTACCGTAGGCCAAGCATTGGTCGCTGATAATGTGCAACCCGCCCAACGCACAGCCACATTGGCAGCTTTAGGTGCTGCCAATGCTGCAGGTTTAGTGCTGGGTCCTGCACTAGCCGCCAGCCTTACCCATCACAGCCTAGCTGCCCCGTTGTACTTGATTGCCGTTCTGCCTGTGGTTGCCAGCTTTATGCTCTGGCGTTATCTACCAAAGCAAGCAGCACAAGCCCATGCCAGCCGTGCCGCTGTTGCTTTACACGACCCTCGATTGCGCGGACCCATGACGGTGGCTTTTGTGGCCATGCTATGTGTGGCCATTGCACAAATCACTATTGGCTTTTTTGCGATAGACCAATTAAGGCTGAACCCTACTGAAGCGGCACAAGCTGCCGGTACATCGCTCACACTGGTAGGCATTGGTCTGATCTTGACCCAAATTGCCGTGCGTCAATTAAACTGGCCACCCAAGAAACTCATCCGCACAGGCGCTGTTATTGGGATGCTAGGCTTTGCCTCAGCCGCCATTTCACTTTCCACTGGGATGCTAGCCACCAGTTTCTTGGTGGTTTCCGTAGGCACTGGCTGCATTTTCCCGGCTTTTGCGGCGTTAGCCTCTAATGCCGTAGACCCCCATGAACAAGGTGCTGCTGCTGGCTCTATTGGCGCCGCCCAAGGTTTTGGCATGGTAGTAGGCCCGATTGCCGGTACACTGCTGTACAGCTTGAGTCCCAGTGTGCCCTACTTTTTTGCAGCCTTACTGCTGGGCGTGATCGCCATCTCCCGCATTTAAGCACTCGCGCGGCTTTTCTATTACCGGGCGTTCCAAAATATGAGCGCCCGGACCCAACTGACCTAACTCATCATAAGGGTTACGCAAGGGACAGCTTTCTAGCGACAAACACCCGCAACCAATACAGCTATCTAGCTCATCACGTAAACGGGTCAAGCGTGCAATACGCTCATCCAACCCCTCTCGCCACTGCCCAGACAACTGATGCCATTCCTCGGCTTTCATTTTGCTGCCATGCGGAAAACGCCCAAACGCTTGTGTGATTTCCTCTAACGACAGGCCCGCTCGTTGTGCCACCTTGATAATCGCCACATAACGCAACGTGACCGCGGGAAAGCGTCGGTGATTATTCGCACCACGCTCGCTGTGTATTAGCCCCTTACTCTCATAAAAGTGTATGGCCGAGACGGCAACACCACTACGATTAGCCACTTCACCCACCGTTAGAAAACGCTCACTAATCTGTTGTATTTCCTGTTTTTTTGCGGTTTTCATTGCTTGACCTCAAGTTAACTTGAGGTCTTATAGTAACTCCAACTAAAACCTAGAGACAAGGCTACATGCGCTTGTTACCTTTTATTGGAGTACAGAATGTCCAAGAAAGTAGTTTTCCCCTTTGCTGGCATCGCCGTGCTAGCTATAGGCGTACTTGGCTATTATTATTTTCCCGGCGCCTCGTCTGAAGGCGGCTATCAATACCCCCCTACTCCAGTTGCAGTGGCCTCTGTCACGATCAAACCTGCGTATGTAGACATTGTGAGCACCGGAGAGCTTGAGGCAGCACAACAGGTCACCCTGACTGCAGAAACCGAAGGCCGTATCACTAAACTGCTACTGGAGTCAGGCAGTACCGTCAAAGCCGACCAACCCCTAGTGCAGTTGAACGATGCTAGCGAGCAAGCTGAGCGCCAACGCCTACAGGCGCAACTCACTCAGGCTAGACAACACTATCAACGTACCCGCACCCTGAATCGCCAAGGCGTTGCCACTGCCGAACAGTTGGAACAAGCCCAAGCTGCCTTAGATATGAGCACAGGCGAATTACGCTTAGTGGAATCACAAATTGCCAAGAAGCAGATCAAAGCGCCGTTTTCTGGCGTAGTCGGTGTACGCCAAGTGCATCCCGGTCAATACCTGCACACCGGCGATAGCATTGTTTCCCTTGTAAATAACGACACCGTCTATGTGAATTTTCAGGTGGATGAAAAAAGCGCGGCTCATTTAGAGCTAGGCCAAAACTTAACGGTGCGCAGCGACGCTCACCCTAATCAAGATTTCGATGCCATCATCACCGCGATTGATCCCTTAACCAACCGCTCACGCAATGTGTCTGTACAGGCCAAATTAGCCACTGCCGATGCACCGGCACGTGCGGGCAGCTCGGCCACTATTCAAATACGCATTCCACAAGACGGCAGTAGCTACTGGGTGCCTGAAACCGCCATCAACTACGCCAGCTACGGCAATACGCTGTTCACCATACAAACAGCCGAGTCTGGTAACACCTTAGCCAAACGCACCTCTGTAGACGTAGGTAGGCGCGAGCATGGTTTAGCTGAAATTCTGCAAGGCCTGCAACCTGAAGACCAAGTGGTGGTATCTGGCCAAATTAAACTGCAAGACCAAGCCCCTGTTCAGATTAAAGAACACAACACCTTGGCGCTCTCGGATGACAAAGGGCTAGCACCATGACCTTTACCGATCTCTTTATTCGCCGCCCAGTGTTGGCGGTGGTTGTCAGTGCGCTGATTTGCTTACTGGGTTTGCAAGCGCTGGGCAAACTTCCCATACGCCAATACCCATTGTTAGAAAATGCTTCTATCACGGTGACTACCCAATACCCTGGCGCGCCCTCTGACGTAGTGCAGGGCTATATTACGCAGCCCATCACGCAAGCTGTCTCATCCGTAGAAGGCATTGATTATGTGCAATCATCATCCGTACAAGGTCAAAGCCGCGTCACTATTCGCTTGAACTTAAACCATGACTCCAACAAAGCCCTGACTGAGGTCATGGCGCGTGTGAGTCAGATCCGCTATAAGCTACCCGAACAAGCCTATGACCCGGTTATTGAACGCTCTTCTGGTGACTCTACGGCTGTCGCCTATGTGGGTTTTTCCAGTGCAGCGCTTCCTATTCCCGAACTCACTGACTATTTATCTAGGGTAGTAGAACCGCTATTTTCCACCATTGATGGCGTATCTAACGTACAAGTCTATGGCGGCCAAACTTTGGCGATGCGCTTATGGCTAGATACAAAAAAACTCGCTACTCGCGACCTTACCGCCAATGATGTGGCCCAAGCGGTACGCAACAACCATTACATTGCTGCCCCCGGACAAGTTAAGGGGCGCTATGTGCTCTCTAACATTCAGGTAAACACCGACATAGGTAGCGTATCGGAGTTTCAAGACCTTGTGATCCGACACGACGACGACGGCCCTGTACGCATACGCGATGTGGGTACAGTAGAGCTCGCTGCCAACGCCACAGACAGCAGCGGCTTAATGAACAACAAACCTGCCGTGTATCTAGGTTTGTTTTCCACCCCTACCGGCAACCCGTTGGTGATTGTAGATGGCATACGTCAGCTACTACCTACCATCCGCAGCACCTTGCCACCTGGCGTAGAGGTAGAGCTGGCCTTTGAAACCGCCCGCTTTATTCAAGCCTCTATTGATGAGGTGATGAGCACCCTACTAGAAGCCATGCTCATTGTGATTGGCGTGATTTACCTGTGCTTGGGTTCGCTACGTACAGTACTGGTACCACTTGCTACTATCCCTCTCTCTATATTGGGTGCCGCATCCATCATGCTGGCATTTGGCTTCAGCATTAACTTGCTCACCTTGCTTGCCATTGTGCTTGCCGTAGGGCTGGTCGTGGATGACGCCATTGTGGTGGTAGAAAACGTACACCGCCATATTCTAGAAGGCAAATCCCCTGTGGTGGCCGCCTTACTCGGCACACGCGAAGTAGCTGGGCCCGTGATCGCCATGACCTTAACACTGGCGGCAGTGTACGCCCCCATTGGCTTAATGGATGGATTAACTGGTGCGCTCTTCCGTGAGTTCGCTCTAACCTTAGCCGGCGCTGTATTAGTCTCTGGTGTAGTGGCCTTAACGCTGTCGCCCGTCATGAGCTCGTACCTTCTAAACCGTCAACAACAAGAAGGCAAACTCGCGCAGCTAGCCGAACACTTCTTTACTTCGCTGGGCAGACGCTATCACAACATTTTGGAAGGCTTGCTACGCCATCACAAGAAGGTACTGGCCTTTGCTGTGCTGATCTTCATCAGCCTGCCATTTCTCTACAACATGCCACAGCGTGAACTGGCACCGCCTGAGGATCAAGCTCACCTGTTAAGTGCCGTGAAATCCCCGCAATACAGCAACCTAAACTATGCCGAACACTTCTCGCGCCAATTAACCGAAGTATTCGACACCATTCCTGAAGGTAGAGGCTCATGGATCATCAATGGCACCGATGGCCCAGCTGCAAGTTTTGGTGGCTTAGAGCTAAGCTCTTGGGGCGATAGGGAACGCACTGCCGCTGAAATTCAGCAAGAGCTACAAGGCAAAGTTAGCGACGTAGAAGGTAGCAGCATCTTCATCTTCCAACTCCCTGCCCTGCCCGGCTCTACTGGCGGCTTGCCGGTACAAATGGTACTGAAAAGCACTGTAGATTACCCACAACTGTTTGAAGCCATGGACCAAATCAAGGCACAAGCATGGAAAAGCGGTTTGTTTGTCGTCGTAGACAGCGATCTGGACTACAACAACCCCGTTACCCGCTTGCGCATAGACCGTGCCAAAGCCAACAGCTTGGGTATTAGCATGCAAAAAATTGGTGAGTCGTTAGCCTTACTGATGGGCGAAGATTACATCAGTCGCTTCACCATGCAAGGCCGTGCTTACGACATCATCCCGCAAGGCAATCATGCAGAGCGCTTAAGCCCCGACAGTTTAAAACTGCACCGTATACGCACAGCAGACGGCGACACCATCCCTCTGTCTACCATTGTGACGTTGGAGTCTGGCGTTACCGCAAACTCGCTAACTCAGTTCGATCAGCAAAACGCCGCCACCTTCCAAGCAATTTTGGCACCAGGCGTAGCCATGGGGGACGCCGTCGCATTCTTGGAAGAAAGCCTGGCCGCATTGCCTGCTGAATTCAGCCATGACTGGTTAGCCGACTCTAGGCAGTTCAAACAAGAAGGCAACACCTTAGTGTTTGCATTCATGGGGGCGCTGATTGTTATCTACCTAGTGCTGGCCGCTCAATACGGCAGCTTTGTAGACCCCTTGATCATTTTAGTTACTGTTCCCTTGTCGTTATGTGGTGCGCTACTACCACTAGCCCTAGGGTTAGGCTCACTGAACATCTACACGCAGATTGGTCTGGTCACCTTAATAGGCCTGATCAGTAAACACGGGATTCTGATGGTGGAGTTCGCAAACGAACTACAACACAAATCACAACTGGATAAACGCCACGCTATTTTGCGTGCCGCTGAAATCCGCCTGCGCCCTGTGCTCATGACCACCGTGGCGATGGTGTTTGGCCTATTACCGTTGCTGTTTGCTAGTGGTGCGGGTGCCAACAGCCGCTTTGGTCTAGGAGCAGTACTGATCACAGGCATGGCGCTAGGTACGTTATTTACCTTGTTTATCCTGCCCTCTCTCTACTTGCTGATGGCTAAGGATCACACCCAAAAAAGTCTGACTACCCGACAACAGCAACTGGAGCAGTTTGATCTAGAAGAAGGACCAGCCCAATCATGATTATGCGTACACCTTTTCTACTTTCGCTGATTGCAAGCAGCCTTGTGGTGGCAGGCTGCGCCGTGGGCCCAGATTATGAGCGCCCCGTTACCCACCAGTTGTCAGAAACAGCACTGCCTTATCAAGACTTTTCTGCCGTGCTTCCTAGCACCCATTGGTGGAGCTGGTTCAACGACCCGCAATTAGACAGTCTCATACAGCAAGCGCTACTCTCTAATCACGACATACTCAAAGCCGAAGCCAGACTGCGCAAGGCTAGAGCCTTGCTAGATCAGCAAGACAGCGAACGCTGGCCACAAATTACTGGCAGTGCCAGCCAAACACGACAAAGTCAGCAGGTCAGCATAGACCCCAACCGACGTGAAGTAGGCGAACCGCGTCAGGTAGGCATGCAAGTACAATGGGAAATAGACCTATTTGGTAGGCTACAGCGCCTAAGCGAGGCCGCTGCCGCTGATGCTGAAGCCTCCAGTGCTGACGTGACACAAATGCAGCAGCTTATTGCCGCCACGGTGGCCGATGCGTATTTCTCGTACCGTCACCTGCAAAGACAGGTAGCACTGAAAGAACAGCAAATACAAAGCTGGACAGCTACCGTCAAACAATTGCAAGCCGAACACCGCGCTGGCTCTGGTCTACCGGAGGACAGCGAAGACGCCCAGGCCCGTTTGCAACATCAGTACCAAGAGTATGAAGCCCTAACGCTGGATGCGCAGCAACAACTACTCACGCTCAAAACATTACTGGGATTAGCACCTGATGAGAACCTACCTTTGCAACCCGAGCAAGGTTCTACCCCCGAGGTCAAATCGTTGCCGCTTGCGCAAGTAAACGAATGGATTCAACAGCGCCCCGATGTACGCCGCGCTGAAGCCCAACTGCAAGCTTCTACTGCCCACATCGGCGCTGCCACAGCAAACCTGTATCCTCGCCTTAGTATCAGTAGCTTTTTAGGCTTCTTCTCACTGGGCACTCAGGGCCTGAACTCTGCTACACAAGCGTATTCGGCTCAAGGGCTGCTGCAATGGCCGGCGGTAAATCTGTCCTCTGCACGAGCACAATTACGTGCTGCTGAGGCGGATGGCGACTATGCATTGGTAAGTTACCATCAGCAAATACTCACGGCCCAGCAAGAAGTGCAAAGTGCCATCCTAAATATCACTGAGCACCAAAAGCAACTACAGCGACTGCTACAAGCCAGCATGCACATACAGCGTGCCGCCGACATTGCTCAAAAACGGCACACCGCGGGTGCTGGTAGTTACCTTTACGTTTTGGAAACTCAACGTACACTGTACGACATAGAGCAGCAACTACGACAAGAGGAGTTCACGGCCCAGCGCTATGTAGTCCAACTCTATAAAACCCTGGGCTGGTGGGGAAAAGATGACTGATATCTAATTACAGATAATTCAAGCGCAGACACCAGGATTCAGGTTATCGTTAGCACACTTCACGGATTTCTTATTGCGTATTGCTTCCATGAAAATTGAAACGGCTCTTTATTTCCGCAGCTTCCTGGTGCTGCTTGCTTTCGTCAGCCTAACCTTTGTTTGGCTACTATTGCCGTTCTACGGAGCGGTGTTTTGGGGCGTAGTCTTAGCAATTATTTTTGCTCCTCTACAACGCCGTATTTTGACGGCAATGAATGGTAGAAAAACACTGGCTGCATTAACAGCCTTAGTGATCATCATTTTGATCGTCATTATCCCCGTCATTTTGGTAGCTGGTGCGCTGATCCAAGAAATGGTCTCGCTCTACAAAATGATGGAAGGCGGTCAACTCAACCTCGGTAACTACCTAGATCAAATCCTGCGTGTGATGCCTCAAAGCGTACATGATGTTGCTAACCGTCTCTTAGGTGGTGATATAGACAGCATGCGCGAGCGCTTTTCTGAATTTGCCATTAGTTCTGGTCAGTTTTTAACTAGACAAGCACTCAGTATAGGTTCCAACACTTTCCAATTTTTGGTGAGTCTTGGGATTATGTTGTACATGCTATTTTTCTTGCTGCGTGACGGTGCCATGCTTGGCCGCCATTGCCGCAACCTGATCCCTCTAAGCGAAGAACAAAAAAGCCACCTACTGCGTAAACTAACCATTGTGGTGCGTGCCACCATTAAGGGTAACCTTGCCGTGGCTGCTACTCAGGGGGCATTAGGTGGGCTGATCTTCTTCATCCTCGGTATTCAAGCATCCCTATTTTGGGGTGTATTGATGGCCGTGCTATCCCTACTGCCTGCCGTAGGCGCTTCCCTAATCTGGGGTCCTGTGGCCATCTACTTCTTTGCCACCGGTCAGGTATTTGAAGGTACGGTTCTGACAGCATTTGGCTTATTTGTCATCGGCTTGGTAGATAACGTTCTGCGCCCACTTTTGGTTGGCAAAGACACGAAAATTCCTGACTACATCATCTTGATTTCTACGCTAGGCGGCTTGTCACTCTTTGGCCTCAATGGCTTTGTGATTGGTCCGCTGATCGCCGCACTTTTTATTGCCTGCTGGGATCTATTCCCCGCAGCCATAGAACAGCGCAACCGCAGCCTAGAAGAAGAACGCAATCAGTCCCATTGATGCACACAACCTTAGTACGAAAAAACGGCAGGCGATTCGCCTGCCGTTTTTTTAACGCTACCACTCTACTTATTGGTGCACTACTTGTCGACCATAACGTAGGAAGCGCCCAGAAAACCCCTTAGCATTATGCTCGCTAGGATCTTCTTTAAGTTCTGTATTTTCCAACAACTCAAAGCCATGCTCTTGCAACGCTTTACCAAAGCGCCCGGCATAACCACGGTTGGGATCTACCAACCAAAACTCAGCATTAGGCTCGCTGTGCTGGTCAATAAATGCTGCCAAATCACCAGGCATATCTGGCTCATACAGCACATCGCTCGCCATAATCAAATCAAAGCGGCTTTCTAACACCTCTAGCCCTAAGATTTTGGCTTGCTGATTATAGTTTTTGCCCCAACGCCCATACTTGTAGCGCATGGGCAAAAGCTTATTTAAATGTACATTACGACGTAAAAACTCACTGCTTAACGGGTGCGTATCACTCGCTGTGATTTGCAGCCCGCGCTGGTGTGCCACCAAACTGGCTAACCCCAAGCCACAACCAATTTCGAGTATTCGTAGTTTTTTATCTAAAGGACGTGTAGCAACTTTGTTGGCCAGATGGATACTGGAAGGCCAAAGCTGACCAAATAACGGCCATGTAGCCGACGAAACACCCAAACGTGCCGCCATCCCTTTGTAATCATGAAACTGCTGAGTGTCGGCCAAAGTGCGCAATCGCATATTACCTGCTTCACGCACTTCCACAGTTTGTATACGTGTTTCATACGCATGCATACCATTCTCCCTAAAACCCATAACACTCTATAGCATGGACTATTACGAAGAATAAAGCAAATTTCGCCGATTTTAGTGCAATTTAGGCAAAAATAAAAGAAAAATAAAAACTTTTAGAAACAATTAACCAAACAACCAGTAGGGATATACCCTTCCCTTCTATGAGGCAGCCAATCAGCCCAACATTTTCAACGCCACTATAGAGGCAATGATCAACAGTAAGTAGAAAAACTTGCGTACACCACCTTTATCGCCCCATAACACAATACCGGACACCACCGTACCTATCACTCCTATTCCTGTGTAAGCGGTATACGCAATAGACACATCAATGCTACGCATGGAAAGGTACAAAAAGTACAACGAGCTAGATAAGCCTAAGCCATACACTACCGCCCCACGTCTATAGCGCTTACTCGCAATATCACGAATACCGGCCACCACAAAAATCTCTAACAAGCCTGCCAGAACCAGAAATAGCCAATTCATCCTATACCTCGTTCTGCTTTAACTTGATCACCGAAAACAAAATCACGGCAATGGCCAGCACAGCCGCCCATTTAAGCTCTTTGCCGAAATACAGCACATCCAACATATAGGTGCCTACTGTGCCAAAGGTGACAAACACCACATACGCGAACGCTGCCCCCATCCGCTGAGCAGCCAACACCATGAACACAAAACTACCCACAATACATAGAACGGTTGCCACCCACTCTGTAGGACTTTCTGCATACTTCAGCCCTGCTGCCCACAAGACCTCCAGCGCACTGGATATCACTAAAAAAACCCAACTCAACATGAAAACTACTGCCCTGACTTAAGAGGTGGTTACATCGCCTGCTTGCCCATCAAGCCTGCTATATCGTTGAAGGTGTCTTGCCACGCTTGATCGCTTAACTCAGCCAACCCAAAGTAACGCAATACAAACGCCCCTTCTGTCGCAAAGTACGCAATACGTGCTTGTCTACCTTCAGGGGTAGAGGTGTCTAACTCGGCTAGTCGTTCGTGATGCCAGCGTTTGATCCACTCGCGTAGCTCTTTAGCCTCTAGAAGCACACTAAGATGGCTGGCCGCTCGCGCAATCAGCGCCTGCTCATCTGCGGTGATATGTATGTGCTGGCTGATTTTATCTATGCTGGATAACTGCTCCACGGAGACACCCGCCGCCTTTTCTAAGCACGCATCGTAACGTCGCCCCCAGCGCTCCAGCATGGCATTCACCAAGCCCTGCTTAGTACCAAAACACGATTGCACCCCGCCTTTACTAATGCCCATCGCTTTAGCGACGGCATCAATCGTCAATGCTGCTGCCCCGCTTTGATCTACGATGGCTTCAGCAATATCTAATACTTTGTCTCTATCTATGCTGCGTGGTTTGCTCATGTTCTACACCATTCAATACATACGTATGTATTGTATTTGAAGTTTAAAAAAAACAGCTATTACGAGCACCTTAAAACGATAAAAACAACTGTTTCTGTCAGCTTCTACTGACACTCAAATCAGGCTACGGCTATCTGTCTACTGCTCGCGATTTGTAGTCCTACTCGCTTTTACTGAATTTCCCGCTAATTAGTAACTAAAAATTTCAAAAGCAAAATCCAGCGTTGCCACTTATGCACGTACATGACATTAATGCCTTGATTTATATCATTCATATTACTTCTCATTATTTATAGCAAGGCATGGCACGGCCACCATTTACTAACATTTAGTTACCAATAGGAAGCAAAACAACCTACCACACACACCGCCTATCTAGGTTTCTATGCGAAAAACATCGCCTACTCCGCCTCAAAACAAAGCCACACTAGCAATAACTGATTATGATGGTAGCGGGCCCTTAGGCCTGCATGAATCAGCAACATCAGAGTAGAGAATGTACATGAAGCCCTCCCCTAAAATTCTCGTCATTATGGGTAGCGTACGCCTTCAGCGTATTAGCCCTTTACTAGCAGACTGGGTAGCATCAGTAGGACGACTATGCATACCCGAAGCCGTGTTTGAACTGGTGGATTTACGTAATTGGCCTTTGCCTATGATGGATGAGCCTGCTATACCTGCTCACGGCGCAGGTTATCAAACACCTCAAGCTCAAGCCTGGAGCAATAAAATTGCCCAAGCGGATGCTTTTGTTTTTGTAACCCCCCAATATAACTGGGGCTATCCGGCCGCATTAAAGAATGCGCTAGATCATTTATATACAGAATGGCACCACAAGCCCGCTTTTATTGTGAGCTACGGTGCTCATGGTGGTGAAAAATGTGCAGCACAATTACGGCAAGTATTAACGGGGCTTAAATTAAATGTCACCCAACAACATGCCGAGTTAACGCTCTCTAATGAACAAATCTTACGTAATGACGGCCATATAGGCTTACCTGACGCCGTACAAAGCCAAGAAGTAGCGTTACAAGCTGGGTTAATGGAACTACGTAAACTCTTGCAGTAACGATATCAATACATCGCCATTAACATCTGTGTCACGGTTATGGCACAACTCCAGACGGCCTACCCTTTTGCGTAGGCCGTCTGCTCGTTTACAGCCAAAAATCAGATGGTTAGTGTATTTTCCTTGCGGCTAAAAACACCTGCTTATGTGCATCCCAAGCCTTAAAAAGTACTTTTCTTCGTATAAAAATCAGCACAAAAACAGCTAGTCAAAATACTTAATTAGAAATAATTAGAAATAGTAGAATTAATTAGTTACATAACTAGATGAGCAAAGCCATCTAGAATCCTCACATCATCAAGTAATTGCTGCAGCACTAAAAATTTCCAATAAAAACCAAATAAGCCACTTCACGATTAACTCGTATCAACGATGTTGTTTCAGGCCGAAATTTGGCTCAACCCTTTTCTTTCAATGAGGTTATAGAAATGGCTCTGCACTCCAAAGATGATATCCGCGATCGTATGTACGACGATGTATATGCATCAAACGATCTATCGGTAGTCATGCCCAAGTACAAAATGCCTGAAGGTGAGCATGACCCACGTCACGCCTACCAAGTGGTACACGACGAATTAATGATGGATGGTAATTCGCGCCAAAACTTGGCCACCTTTTGCCAAACATGGGTAGATGATGAAGCCCGCCGTCTTATGGATGAGTCCATAGACAAAAACATGATCGACAAGGATGAGTACCCACAAACGGCTGAAATAGAGTCACGTTGCGTGCACATGATTGCAGATTTATGGAACTCTCCGGATGCAGCCAACACCATGGGGTGCTCTACTACGGGTTCTTCTGAAGCGGCAATGCTAGGTGGCTTAGCGCTGAAATGGAGCTGGCGCAAAAAGATGCAAGCCGCCGGTAAACCTACCGACAAACCTAACCTAATTTGCGGTCCTGTACAGATTTGCTGGCACAAATTTGCGCGCTACTTCGATGTAGAACTGCGTGAAATCCCATTAGAAGGTGACAGACTAATCATGTCGCCTGAGGAGGTATTAAAACGCGTAGACGAAAACACCATCGGCGTTGTACCCACCATGGGCGTTACCTTCACATGCGATTACGAGCCCGTTAAGGCCGTAAGCGACGCGCTGGACAAACTGCAAAAAGACACAGGTTTAGATATTCCTATCCACGTTGATGGTGCCAGCGGTGGTTTCTTGGCTCCGTTTTGCGCCCCTGAAATCGAGTGGGACTTCCGCCTACCTCGCGTGAAATCCATTAATGCCTCTGGTCACAAATTTGGCTTGGCTCCTCTTGGGGTGGGTTGGGTTGTATGGCGTGATGCCGCCAGCCTGCCCGAAGAGCTAATCTTTAACGTGAACTACCTTGGTGGCAATATGCCTACCTTTGCACTGAACTTCTCTCGCCCTGGTGGCCAGATCGTGGCTCAGTACTACAACTTCCTGCGTTTGGGCAAAGAAGGCTATAAACGCATTCAAACCGCATGCTACGACACAGCTAAATACCTATCCCAAGAAATTGAGAAATTCGGCCCCTTCAAAATCATTTTTGATGGCGACATGAAAAAAGGCATTCCTGCCCTGTCATGGACCATTAAAGAAGAGTTCAAAGGCAAAGTGAATTTCACGCTGTATGACTTTGCTGACCGACTGCGCAGTCGTGGCTGGCAAGTTCCTGCCTACTCCATGCCCGCCAACCGTGAAGACCTTGTGGTACAGCGTATTTTGGTACGTCACGGCGTGAGCCGCGACTTGGCCGATTTGTTATTGGCTGACTTCCAACGCACGTTGGACTACTTCGCCAAACGCCCGGTATCGCAACCGTTGGATGAACAAGAAGCCGGTGGTTTCCACCACTAAAACATGAGGTAGAAGAAAGAGGTCAGCAATGGCCTCTTTCTGTATCCCCTGCCGGTTTCTGTTTTCAATCATCTTTATGAGAGGGTAACCATGAGCTCTGCGACACAAAATCAGCCTACAGCGAAGATGTCGATTGCTACCATTGCCATCATGAACATCACGGCGGTGGTTAGCCTGCGCTTTCTGCCATCCGAAGCAGAATATGGGCTAGGCTCCATATTCTTCTTTGCCTTTGCTGCACTCGTTTTTCTGATTCCTATGGCACTGGTAGCAGCTGAACTCGCTACCACCTACCCCGAAAAAGGCGGTGTATTCCGTTGGGTCAGTGAAGCTTTCGGCCCTAGACTGGGCTTTTTGGCCATGGCGATGGTGTGGATTGAAGTGATCCCCTACTTTCCCACGGTACTAACCTTTGGCGCAGTATCCATTGCTTTTATTGATCCCACCGTCAGCGTGGCGGAAAGCATCTCAGCCAACAAATGGTATATCACCAGCTTTGTGCTGATTGTGTACTGGATATCTGTGGCCATCGCACTGCGCGGCGTGGGTATTTTTGCTAGCGTATCTAAATGGTGCGGTATCGTAGGCACCATTATTCCAGCCGGTATTGTGACCCTGCTAGGCTTTGCCTATTTGATGTTCAGTGGCAATAAACCGTTGATTGAATTGTCGTGGGGTGCACTGATGCCCGACTTCAGTAATTTCAGCACCGTAGTACTAGCCGCCAGCATTTTCTTGGCGTACGCCGGTATGGAAATGAACGCCGTACACGTAAAGGACATGGACAACCCCACCAAGAAATACCCTATCGCCATCACTATTGCGTCATTAGGTACGGTAGCTATTTTCTTGCTGAGTACCTTGGGTATCGCCTTTATTGTTCCTGCACAAGACATCAACCTCACCCAAAGCTTGCTGTTAGCCTATGACCTGCTGTTCAAATGGCTGGGCGCTCCATGGCTAGGTTCTATTGTGGCGGTAATGCTGGCATTTGGTGTACTGGGTGGTGTGGTGACATGGATTGCTGGCCCTAACACTGGGGTACTGGCCGTTGCCAAAGCAGGCTATCTGCCACGTTGGTTTCAAAAAACCAATAAGCACGGCATGGGTGTGAACCTGATGTTGGTGCAGGCGGTAATCGTATCCATTCTTTCCATCACCTTCGTAATCATGCCTTCGGTGCAAGCCGCGTTCCAAATCTTGTCTCAATTGACGGTGATTCTGTACTTGGTCATGTACTTGCTGATGTTTGCGGCAGGTATTCGTCTACGTCGCACCCAACCGGATCGTCCTCGTCCTTATCGCGCCCCTGCCATGTACTTGTGGGCATCACTGGGCTTTGTAGGCTCCCTGCTTGCTTTCGCTCTAAGCTTCGTACCACCTAGCCAAATTGCTGTTGGTAGCCCAACCTCTTACTTCATGTACTTGGTTGTGCTGGTCGTGATCTTTGTGGCTATCCCACTAATTATTTACGCACAGCGTAAACCCAGCTGGCGTGATCCTAACTCCGATTTCGAGCCCTTCACATGGGAAGTCAAAGCAGCAGCAAACACTGCCGCTACAGCACCTAGTGCAACCACTGCATCTAGCAACTCCTAAGGGGCGGTAGTTCCCTGCATCATCAAGAGGAAAACCTGTTCGCACCATAACAGCTTTTCCTCTTTTACTTCCATGATCCACTTTCAGGAGTAGGCTCGTGCTAGACCTCAACACCATACAATCTGCCGTTGACACCGCCCATCGCGACTTTGGCCAAGCGCCAGGTGGAGCCAATGCTGATTACATTCCTTTCCTCGCCAATATTCCCAGCGACCTTTCTGCTGTCGCTGTGGTGACGGCACAAGGTGACATTCTTTCTGCTGGCGATATTCACTATAGATTCGCCATAGAGTCCATTTCCAAAGTATGTACCTTAGCCTTAGCACTGGAAGACTGGGGTGCTGAAGCAGTGCAGCAGAAAATTGGGGCTGATGCCACAGGCATGCCTTTTAACTCAGTCATGGCCTTAGAGCTACACGGTGGTAAACCGTTATCCCCTCTCGTGAATGCCGGTGCCATTGCCAGTGCCAGCTTAATCAAAGCCAAGAATACAGAAGACCGCTGGAGTCGTATTCTCAGCATGCAACGCAAGCTGGGATCGGCGCACATTAAGCTGTCAGCCCAACTGAACGAATCCGAGCAAACCACCAACTTCCATAATCGCGCTATCGCCTGGCTACTGTATTCCGCTGGCTACTTGTACTGCGACCCCATGGAAGCCTGCGACGTTTACACCCGTCAGTGCTCAACCCTACTTACCACCGTAGAGTTAGCCACCATGGGCGCTACACTCGCAACGGGCGGCCTCAACCCGGTTAGCAAAGAGCAAGTATTAAGCGCCAACAATACCCCCCGTATCTTGGCGGACATGACCATGGAAGGGCTATACGATACCTCTGGCGACTGGGCCTACACAGTTGGTTTGCCCGGTAAAAGCGGCGTGGGTGGCGGAATTCTGGCGGTAGTGCCCGGAGTAATGGGTATTGCCGCGTTCTCACCGCCATTAGACGAAGTAGGCAATAGTGTGCGTGGCCAAAAAATGGTCGCGTCTATTGCTAATACGTTGGGCTACAACCTATATAAAAGTTAGCCTACTCACTCTCCTCACAATGAAAAAGGCCCTGTATTCACACAGGGCCTTTTCGTTACACACTTGTGTTTAGTCTACGGTGCCATCCAATGGCGGGGTAGACATGCCTTTACCCAACACACCAGCCACTGAGAATAAAAACGCCAAGCCACGGCGTACTTCTGGCTCACGAGCTAAGCGCCACAAGCCCATAATAGAAGGAGGATCTTTCATGTCAGCCACTTGTGCTTGTGCCATACGTGCCGCATTGCCGGCCGTCCATACCGCCCCCGTCACATCATCAAACGCCTTTGCCATTTTCTCTATCATGTAGGCATCGGTCATATCCACCGCATCGGCGGTCACGGAAGCCAAATCCACCAAACGATTGAACCGCCCACCGGCCAGCAAAGGCCCTACTTTTTCCAACAGCTCTTCCAACCCTTTCATGGCTGCTTCATTTTGCATCAGCGCATCAAAGGGGTTAGCCGTGGTTTGTTCATCAGTGATATTCAGCATGTTGTGCCCTGTGTTTTCACTATTCGTCATGTTGTTATCTCCTTGTCTGTATAGATGGCTTACACCAACCCACGAGCCACTGCCCAATACACACCTCGGTTAAAGCCCTTACGCATTAACCCACCCAATTTATTCGGTGGCGTAGGCTTCACATCCACTTTGTAGTCGTACCAAAGCGGCATGCCGTCTTCCAAGCCCATTTGTGCAATGGCCACGACTTTCCCGTCGTAGGCATCACAAATACGACCATGACGAATTTCAGACGCCACGTTATTCACCACAACAGGCGATTGGCTATGGCACGAACCACCCGCCTTACTCACTGGCAGATCTACCGTATCACCCAACACATACACGTTTTCCAAGCCTAGCACTTTCATGCTTTCGTGATCGGTAGGCAGCCAACCTTCGTTATCAGCAGCTTGAGATATACCCGCATTCCGCACCGCTTCTACCGCGTGAATTGGTGGGGTAGCCATCAAGATATCGAAGTTTTCCTCTTGGCCCTCTACCGAATAAGCAATGTTTCTAGAGGGGTCTACCCTATCCAAGGTGAAGCCACGCTGGTGCTTAATGCCACGCTGTTCAAAAATCGTAGGCAATACTTCGCACGTGTCTTTTTGCAAGAACAAACAATTGCGCAATAGCTGCGCCACCGTTGGGTAGGTATACACAATCTCGATCTGATCACGCACACCGCGCTTACGCAGCAAGTCGTCCAGCATGAGTGTAGTTTCAATAGGCGCAATCCCACACTGGTGCGGCACGTTATGCGTTTTGGGGAATGTCACCGTAATAAAGATACGGCCTTTCTCAATAGAGGCCAGCTTATCGGCCAACTGTCGTGCTGGAGCATGCTGATAAAAGTGATCACCCGCCTCTTTCAACCCTTCAATTTTCTCTGGAGCCGGCAAACAACCCGTAGAAACAATCAGGTGGTCGTAGCCAATTTTCTTACCGCTACGACAAAGCACATGATTAGCAGCGAAATCAAACTGCGTCACTTCTTCTACATGGAAATCAATTTCAGGACGCAGCAAGCTACGTTGCGGCTTACGCAGCTCATCACGGAAAAAGCTATTGAAGGCCACATACATAAACGCTGGCTTGTAATAATGCCAAGGCGAATTAGAGATCATAGTGATCTTGACCTTTTTGGCGCGTATTTCAGGATACAGCTTATTCACCAAGTGATTCGCTGTCATGGTGCCGCCAATCCCGCCGCCCACAATCAAAATATGATGCGTCATTGATGTCTCCTTTTGTCGTTAAAATTTAGAACGAACATTCGTTCTTATTGCTGCGGTAAAAAAACGGGATCTAACCTCACCCCGTTTTTAGCGCGTACTACTTAGTGTGCGCTTTGCACTGCGGCCCACGTACGCGGCCACAATTCATCAAAATAATTCTCTAGCGGTAGCTCTACCAAGCCATCCAGACGTAAACACACTAACCGTATCGCAGCGCCATAGACCAGTGCCCCCGCAACGGAAGCGTCCATAGTAGGGATCTCGCCCTCTTCTATACCCTTCAGCACAAAGCGACGCATACGCACAAACGCTGAGGCAGAACAGATGGATTTCTCGGTAGGTAAGAATTCTTTATGCCGTGCATGGATAATAAAACCCATCGCATCTGGCTCTGTATCCGTTAGCTCAAACAACATTTGCACTACGGCTTTGCAACGCTCTTGTGCACGATCATGACTGGCTTCAATATCGTCCAGCAATGCATTCATGCCCGACAACAAGTGGTCAAACAAGGCACGTGCTATGCCAGCCTTATCGGTGAAATGGTGGTACACAAAGCCCACCGACACATCTGCCGCTGCGACGATTTCATGAACCGAAGTACTGAAATAGCCTTTCTCATTAAACAAGCGTAGGGCTGCCCTAAGGATAGCCTCGTGACGAGGTCCCATTTCAGGAAATAGGCTACAGGATTTTTCAGATAGTTCAATCATGAAGCAATTATAGAATGAATATTCGTTTTATAAAATTTAGCATCACAAGATGCAACCACATCTCAATTTTACTGCCCACTTGCTAGGGCAGTGAGGTTACATACGCAACCCCACTGCCCTCCCCTTATTTATTAGGCAACAGTGATAGCTCTTCGGCTATAGCCTGACCTATAGAGGCAATCGCTGCATTGCGAGCTTCAATGGGCGCATCCGTTTCAGTGATATACACTGCCGCCACTATAGGTGCATGCTGCGTAGGCCACATCACAGCTGCCACGCCACGCGTTCCGTACTCAGCACTACCACTTCTGTCTGCCACCACCCAATCACTAGGCACACCTGCACGTAATAAGGGCCCCGCCACGTCATTCGCCTTCAACCACTCTACTAACTGTGCACGCATCGTTGGGTTTAATGCGGAATCTAACAGCAGGGCACGCATGGTGGCAGCCATAGCAGCAGGTGTGGTGGTATCGCGCTCGTCGCCCGGCGTAGCCTCATTCACCTCTGGTTCTAGCCTATCTAGTCTTGTGACCTGATCACCAATACGACGTAGAAAGGACGTTACTGCACTAGGGCCGCCCACCACATTCAACACCAGATTAACCGCCGTATTATCACTGCTACGTAACGTAATCTCGCACAGTTGAAAGGCAGACAACGTCTGCCCTACCAACTCTTTAGTCACTGGCGCATACGTTTGTATGTCGTCAGGCTGTAGCAAAACGGGACTGTGCAGCAGCGGCTCACCTTGTTGTAGCAGTGCTGCGCACACTAGTGTTTTAGCTGTACTCGCCATTGGGAAACGCTCGTCAGCTTTATAGAGCCACGACTGCCCGCTCGCAGTATCAATAACAGCCACGCCCACGCGAGCCTGCAATTGCTCTTCTATGGCTGCCGCTTTCTGCACAATAGGCCCCTTACTGCTGGCTTGCGCTTGCCCCACTGTAACAAGGCTTGCAACAGCCAACACCAAAGAGGCCAGAGAAGCGTAAAAGGTAGTGCCGTAAGTGCGGGTCAATGTACGTGTAGAAAACCTGTGCTGCATAAGAACATGCTCCTGATGAGGGACTCCCCAGGCACTGCCCTACTGCTATCACTCGGCTGGTGCTTGAGGTACCTGATGAGGCAGTACAAAAATCTTGTCAAAGCCTAAGGTAAAGAAAAATGTATAGACTAAGAAAAAGACTAACAAAGTCACTTCCATCATGAAAGCCGTCCACACATCCACGCCATACCAAAGCATATAAATAGGCAAGCAGATCAAAATCAATCCGCCCTCAAAGCCTATGGCATGTGCACATCGCAAGCGCAACGTGCGGTCCATCACCTGATTGCGGCGCTCCCACGCTTCGAAAACACTGTTATAGGTGTAATTCCACGCGACCGCTGCTGCCGACACCATTACCGCTACGGGCAATGAATCATCGGCACCACTTTCACTGAGCACCATCAAAATCAAGGTAGAAAACAGAATCGCAAAAACTTCAAAAACGCCTACGTAAACAAGACGACGTTTAAAAGGACTAAGGGTTATCAACGTAAACTCCAGCGTGCCTTGGCATCATGCCAAGGCTAAACACCGGCCCGCCCCGGGTGATAAATAAACAAGCAGCAGTGCCACACAGTAGAACGAGCCACGGTTTCCGCTCGCGTAGGTTTTTTACCTTATAGAAGAAAGCTTGTCAAAATCGTCATGCTTACCACCACATCTTTTCTGATCTGCCAGCCAGTCGGCCTCTGGTATGGCCTACTAAGGTGAGAATATCCCTCGCCTATCTTTACATATATTGCCACAGAAAAATCAGTATCCAAGCATGCCGAATCTGGTTTCTTATATAAGAAACCAGAATATCAAAAAACAACCACAAAACAATAAGAAATAAAATCAAAAACCAAAAAAAATCAAGAAAAATAAATTGTGGTATAATAACATCAAAATTATAAAAATAAAGGTTGTTTTTAAAAGTTTAATTACCATGGATAAATCTCATAAATAGTTAAAAATAACCTTTTCTTGAAATAATTATTATTAAAAACAGAGCGTAATTACCAATATTGGTAGCGCAAAAAAGAAATGGAGTTTAATTTTGTCAAAAACAAGAATTGCAATACTAGGTGCTGGCCCTAGTGGTCTGGCTCAATTACGTGCGTTTGAAGCATTACGTAAAAAATCCAATATCAGCGAATTCCCTGAAATTGTCTGTTATGAAAAGCAGAATGATATTGGTGGTATGTGGAACTACACATGGCGTACAGGCTTAGATAGAAACGGAGAACCTGTACACGGCAGTATGTATCGCTACTTATGGTCTAACGGCCCTAAAGAGTGTCTAGAATTTGCTGACTATAGTTTTGACCAGCACTTTGGTCAGGCCATCCCCTCCTACCCACCACGTGAAGTGCTTAAAGACTACATCATGGGTCGTTTAGATAAACGGGCCTTATTTACGTACATGCGCTTTGAGTGTCCGGTACGCTGGGTAACCTTTGACCAGGACACACAGCGCTTTAGTGTCACGGTAATGAACCATAAAACGGGTGAGCAAGAAACGGAAGAGTTTGACTATGTTGTCGTAGCAACAGGGCATTTCTCTACCCCCAACATGCCTTATTACAAAGGCTTAGAGCAGTTCCCTGGGCGTGTCTTACACGCACATGACTTCCGTGATGCGTTGGAATTTGAAGGACAAAATATACTGCTGGTAGGCGGTAGCTACTCTGCAGAAGATATAGGCTCACAGTGTTATAAGTACGGCGCTAAATCGGTCACGATTAGCCATCGTGGTGGTTCATTTGGCTATAACTGGCCAGAAGCCGTTAACGAGAAGCCTGGCTTAGAACATATTGAAGGTAACGTTGTGCACTTTAGCGATGGTAGCAGCCAAGCTTTTGATGCCATTGTTATGTGTACCGGATATATCTTTCATTTCCCATTCTTGCCTGACGAACTGCGTTTGGAAACACATAACTGCTTATACCCTGATAATTTATATAAAGGGGTATTTTTCCAAAGCAATCCGAAACTTATTTATCTTGGCATGCAAGATCAATGGTTCACATTCAATATGTTTGATGCTCAAGCTTGGTACGTACGTGACGTTATTATGGGAAAAATACAGCTCCCTAATGAAAATGAACGACGTAAAGATATAGATAGCTGGCTACAAAATCATGAAAAATTAAATACTGATGCTCAGTCTATTGATTTCCAAGCCAACTATATTGATGACCTCACTGGTGCTACTGACTATCCAAGCTTCCCAGTTCATCAACAAGCTGAATTATTTAAAAAATGGCTAGAAGATAAGAAGTCCGACATTATGGGATTCAGAAATAAATCCTATGCTTCTACTATTACTGGAACTTTAGCCGCTCAATTACCAAAACCGTGGTTAGATATAAAAGACGACTCTCTAGAAGGGTTTATGTCTTTAAAATTTAAAAAAGCCAGTTAATTCTCAACACTAGCTGCAGTGTAGTCTCTTTTACCCCTCCTAAAGACAATCACAACCACAAGAACGAGACGCCCTAAGGCCTCTCGTTCTTTTTTTTCCTCGCCCCTGTCGGCCACGGCATAACTGTTCATATATCTGCTTAGATACCTTGCCCCTAGCCACCTTTCTTATCTCTACGACGTGAGAGGTAACCCTCTCTCTTTGATGAACAAAGAGAGCATGAACAGCAGCTGTTTTACGGTTTACATAATTGCACCCATTTATTACAGAATCTCAAATTACGTCAACGTGCTTGTTATTTCCATGACGACTCTCTAGCATGATGAAGTTTCTTATTCGTCAAATTTGAGCCCCCTACATGAGCCAAGAAAGCCGCTTCCAAGTCAACCTTGCAGGCATGATCGACATACTGTCCAACCATTTGTACAGCGACCAAAACGTCTACATCCGTGAACTCTTGCAAAATGGTACTGACGCCATTCGTGCCCGTAAATTATGGGACAGCAAACTCGATACTGGCGAGATCAATGTAGAGTTGCAACAAGACCAAAACGCTAACAGCAAAACCTTAGTGTTTACTGACAATGGTATTGGCCTGACAGCCGACGAAGTTGAGATATTTTTGGCGACTATTGCCAGCTCCTCTAAAGGCGAGAAGAACTTTGGTGAAAGCAGCGAGCAAAGCTTTATTGGCCGTTTCGGCATAGGCTTATTGTCTTGCTTTGTAGTGACCACACAGATTCGCTTAGTCACCCACTCAGCCAAAACCGGCACAGTATTAGAGTGGAACGGTAAAGGCGATGGCACTTATGAAATCCGTGAACTACCGCTAGAAGCTCAGCCCGAGGCTGGTACCTCTGTGTATTTAACGTACAAAGCAGAAATTGCAGCTGAAAGCTATGCTGACTTGCATAACACCGTCCGCGAGTGCATGTTCCAGTATGGTGCCTGCTTGGAAGTGCCTATTTACCTTAAAGACCAACACAAACGCTTATGGCTAAACGAACACAGCAATAAAGTAGGCAGTTTGGCAGACTTACAGGCTTTGAATCACTACGAAGTTTTGCAGTTTGGGCGCACGCTATTTGGTGCAGAAGAAATGCGATCACTGCAAGACTATTTCATCTTGCATAACGACAGTGGCAATACCTTTGCTGTCGCGTATGTAATTCCCTTTGCGGTCAGTACCCACGCACGTAAACTACACCGCGCTTATTTGAATCGCATGTTTGTGAGCGATGCGGTAGAGGAAGTGATGCCAGAGTGGGCATTTTTTACTCGCACTGTCATTTGGACAAAAGAGCTGCAACCTGTTGCATCGCGTGAAGCCTTTTACCAGAATGAAGCGCTAGAACGTGTCAGCCAAGAACTGGGAGCATCGCTAAAACAACAAATCAAAGCGATGCCTGAAAAGCAATTACAGCGCCTGCTCAATACACACTATTTAGCTTTCAAAGCCTTAGCGTGTGAAGACAGTGAGTTGCTGCAGTTCATTTACCCGCACCTGAACTTTCGCACCCTTAATGGTGAAGAAAACCTGCAAACCCTATTATCGCGATCCGAGGTGGTTTATTACACCCAAAGCGTAGATGAGTTCCGACAAATTGCCGATGTGGCTCGTGCTCAGCAAATGCCCCTGATTAACGGCGGCTACGCTTACGACTCAGCCATCCTCAGACATTTGAATGGAATATTGGGCCACGAGGTATTCAAACTCTTCCAAGCCGAAGACGTAGAGTTTGCCTTCCAACCTCTATTCCCTGAAGAAGAACGTGCTTTTGCAGATTTACTCAGTCAGCTCAATGCACGCATGGAAACTTACCAAGTCGAAGCGGTGCTCAACTACTTTAGCCCGCACGATATCCCCATGCTGTACATCTGCAATCAGCAAAAGCAAGCCGAGCGCGAATTAGGACGCGTAGCCGAAGCCAGTAATGATTTGTTTGGTGGCATTTTAGGCAGCTTGCAAGAGGAAAAAGAAAACGTACCGCTGGCGCAGCTCTACCTGAACTTTCACAATGAAGTGGTGCAATCTGTATTTTGCTCAGGGAAAAGCGTAGACACCATTTGCAAGGTGGTTGAGGTGTTGTATGTACAAGCCTTGTTGATGGGGCATTATCCCCTGAAGAAAGACGAGGTCACCTTAATGAACAAAGGCTTACTGCATATCATTAAGGCAATGAAATAAGGCCTATGGCCTACACAACCGAATACACCTCACGATGCTTACCGCTACTGGTTATTCGTCAACACAGTGCGGTTAAAAAACACGTAGCTTTGCAGCAGCCTACGCTTGCAAGCCATTAGACAGAAGGAACACTAGCATGAATGCTCAAGAGTACATGGAAGAAGCCTACGAAGTAGGTGAAAACAGCGTAGAAGGCGTGCGCCTGATTGAACAAGCCATTAAGGCAGCCGATGCCGACAACGATGTAGAAGCCGGCTACGAAGCACGCGAAATGCTCATGGATGCCACCTACACTTTAGGGATGCCTAAAAAGCAACTGCTGGCCTTTGCGTGGATGATCAAACAGTTCGAAGACAAAGAAATCCACATCGATGAAGACGACCTGATGTGGAAATACAAATGGGTAGCCTTAAGCATTGTCGATTTCCCTGAAATTTCCAAAGCGCAAATCGACAACTTACTGGAAGACATGAAGCAGAAGTACCTGAGCTTTCAGTACTCATTAAAGCCCTATTACAAAATCCGCACCATGGTGGCAATGAGCATGGGCGAACCCGAGGAAGTGCTACGTTTACGCGCTGAATGGCAAGCGGCCAAACAAGACCACATGAACGATTGCGCCGCCTGCGAAACCAATGACGAAGTACATTTCCAGTTCTACCACAACGATCACCAAGCCGCCGTCACCAAGGGCAAACCGTTGGTCTCTGGCAGACAACGATGTGGCGAGGTCCCACACCTGACCAATGGCATGCTGGCCTTATCCTTCTGGGCGTTAGGTAATAAAGAAGCGGCGCAAGAGCGTTTTGAAAGAGGCTACAAACTCACCAAAAATCAGGTTGAGTTTTTAAACACCAATGCCGATTTCATCCTGTATTTGATGGCAAGTGACCAATGGCAAGAAGCTGAGAATCTTGCCACTACAGAACTCAAAATCCTCCCCAAAAGCGAAAACAAATTCCGCCAATTCCGCCTCTATGCTGCCGTCGCAGTACTGTTGCAGGCTGCCAAAAAACGCGGTCTGTCTATGGATGTAGGTATGGGGTTAGACGAAGCGCTACAACACGCCCAAGAAGCAGCCAACGCTTTCGATACACGCAATGGCAATAACTTTTATCAGCAGCAATTGGCAGCGCAGCTCGCCCAGTATGCGTGAGGGTAAATAGGGGCTGATGAGGCATAAGGCTAATGGTGAAAGTAGCAACTAGCTGCAACTACTTCCGAAAGCCCCCAGCCCCAACCTGTAGACATATATGGGTCGATACTAAGACTTTCTAGTATCGATCCAAGCTCAAACCAACTAACAGAGTCCTGAATTCCTCATGCCGTGGATGCGAAATTCCTTAGGTCATCCAACCGCTGGAATGACAGCCTGAGCCTCGATTTCAATTAACCACTCTGGTAATGCAAGACCGGTAACCACTACCCAGGATGACGCAGGAGGGTTAGTGTTGAAAAAGGTTTTCAGTGCCTCGCTGATTTCCAGTTGATTCTCTGGGTTATTGGCATCCTCTTTGATGTAGATGCGCAGCATTGCAATATGCTCTTTTTTAGCTTGGGTCGCTAACAGTACTTTCTCTATATTTTCAAGACAAACTCGCGTCTGCTCTTTCATACCAGTAGCGATAGTATTTTGATCTTTATCTGTTGCTACTTGGCCTGATAAGAAAAGGTGCTTTCCTTCTTTGGTTAGTACCGCTTGGCTAAATCCATATTGAAGGCTATTGAATACCGAATCAGGGTTCACAGAGATGTGCATTACTCAATCCATTACGTTGCTCAAGAAACAGCTTATTTTCGCCTGTTTTTTGCATTCAGCATAGATGAGTAAGTCTTTGAAAGTTCTGTACTGTGTGCTTACTTTTGCCACCAAAAACAAAAACGCCAACCCAGGAGAGTTGGCGTACATGTTTGCTATTTTTGGTGCCGCTTACCGGAATCGAACTGGTGACCTTTTCATTACGAATGAACTGCTCTACCAACTGAGCTAAAGCGGCACAGTGCGTTTGCACTCAACAAAAATTATAATGCCATCATTCGGGCTTGTAAATTTCGCCCCCTTACCCTTTATACGAGGCTAATTATGAGTGCAAAGTGGATTCTGATCATCGCGGCGTTCTTGCCGTTTCTGGCGGCAATCAGTGCCAAAGTGGGTGGTAAAGGTTTCCAAAACCACACCCCGCGTGAATGGTTAGCCAAACAAGAAGGCTGGCGTGCTCGAGCCAATGCGGCTCAAGCTAACACCTTTGAAGCCTTACCTTTTTTCTACGCTGCCTTTATCTACGCGTTATTCATCCAGCCCGTTGCTCCTGAGCTAGTTCTGAAGCTGGGCTTAGCATGGGTACTCTTACGCGTAGCGTATATTTACGTGTACATTCGTGACTTATCATCACTGCGCAGCCTAATCTGGTTCGCTGCATTTGCCGTCAATATCAGCCTACTTTTTGTCTAAACCCCGCACTCAGGACGAGGCCAGTAACTCTCTGGCCTTTTCCCCTACTCTCGCAAAACCTGCTCTATAGCGCTCATCCACAGGATTGCAGCAGGAAATACGCACAGCATTACTAAACCTACCACTGGCTGAATACAAGCGCCCCGGTATCAAACTAATCTTGTCGCGTACTAGCTGTTGATACAGCACATAGGTATCGATGGGATCGGGCAATTCCAACCAAAACAAATACCCACCCTCTGGCTTAGTGGCTTTAGTACCTTCTGGAAAATAGTCAGCAATTAACGCCTGTGCCACGTTCATATTCTTCGCATAATTCTTACGCAGTTTACGCAGATGGTAGTCATAGCCACCAGCCTCTAAAAACTGGCCTAAAGTTTCTGATAGAAACTGCGATTCCGCAATGGAATATAAGCTTTTCAGTTGGCGTATTTTTCTATTAAAGCGCGTGCTGTGTACCCACCCTATACGGAAATCTGGCGCTAAGGTTTTGCTAAAACTAGAGCAAAAAATCACCCACCCATTTTCATCCAAGGACTGTACAGCAGGTAAAGTGCCGTGGCTTTGCAGCTCTGCATATAAACCATCTTCGATTAATGGCACCTGATACTGATTCACCAATTTGGCGAGTTTTTTCTTAGCTTCCAACGGCATACTACAGCCCAAAGGGTTGTGTAAGTTGGGCATACAAATCAAGGCCTGCAACTGTTTTTCTGCCAAGAGGGGCTCTATCTCATCCACACATAACCCTGTCTCTGCGTGCGTAGGTAGCTCGACCAGTTTTAGTCCTAAATCATTCAATAACGGGATCAAATAAAAATAAGTAGGTGATTCAACCCCTACACTATCCCCTGGCTTAGTCACTGCCCGTAGTGCGAGATTAATGGCTTCCATACAGCCATGTGTAAGACAAATATCGTCCACATGACTCAACACACCCAAATTCTGCATACGACGTGAGATCTGTCTGCGTAGTGTCAAACTACCTGGTGGCAATGCATAGCTAGAGATCAGCGATGCTTGCTGCCGCACTAAGCGACTCATAATGCGCCCTAGTTTTTCCCTAGGAAACAAGTCTGAGTTTTTGTCAGGACATGCCAGCGACAAATTCAAAAAAGATGGATCCTGCTGCATAGCAAAAGCTTGTTCAATTAAGCTCAATACCGATGCACTAGCCGCGCTCTCCTCTGTACCCTTTTCAAAAGTGCGCATTAACCCGGGTAGCTGATTTTTCACAACAAAACCCGATTGTGGCCTGGCCTCTATAAAGCCCTGATCCTCAAGCGAGCGGTAGGCCGCAATCACCGTATTAATACTGAGATTATGCGTATGCGCTGCCTGACGTATAGACGGCAACGCTCCACCCGCACTGAACACACCCTTTTCAATGGCGTGTTTTAGCCCCTCTGCCAATTGCAGATAACGTGGTTGTGATGAAGCAGGCAGCAGTTCAGGCATGATGACACCCTAAAGATAAATAGTGCTCAATAACTGTACCCATCATAATTGATAATTTCTGAGCCTGTACCTATTTTTGTATCTGCTTTACGCTGACAGCTCTTTCTCCCTTTTCATATAACCAGCAATCATGATCAACCCCGCCCTTCTCAGTTATGTAGCCGTGATGTCGGTTACACCCGGCCCCAATAATTTGCTGTTAGCAACCTCTGGCGTGAACTTTGGCTTTAAACGTACTTTGCCCATGAGTTTAGGCATTAGTTTAGGTGCAGGCTTTCAGTGCTTCATCACTATGCAAGCCTTAGGCGCGATGGTGTCATGGTTGGGACAAATGCGGCTATTCTTAGCCTTAGCCGGCTGTATGTACTTGCTGTGGTTATCGTGGAAAATTTTTCAATCCAGTGCTCCAGAAGCCAAAAAAGATGCTCGCCCTTTTGGTTTCCTGCAAATGGCAGCCTTCCAATGGATTAACCCCAAAGCATGGATTATGGCCATTAATACGGCCCTCTTGTTTGGTACAGTAAACAGCGATCAAGCCTTAAGCCACAATCTACAGGTGTCTTTGCTATATATAGTCACTAACTTCCCCTGCATTTTGCTGTGGGCCTTATTAGGAGATAGATTGCGCCAGCTTCTACAAAGCCCAAACTATCTTCGCGTTTTTAACACTGCAATGGCATTAATCATGGGGGTAACAGCATTATGGCTAGCTGGCGAAGAACTCTATATTGCTTACTACGCGGTTGAACTGTAATTCATATAAAAATCCATGCTTCACACAAAATGGTTCACTAAATGAACATTGCATGGAATAAACCTCTTTATTACAACAACTGCCTCTCTTTCTTTCTATACAGCCATCCGCTGCTAGGTAGAAAACACACTCTGTCATAAGATGATTGAGATTGTTTTCTTTCCTAGCTGGCTGTATCTGCATGAACTCCCCTCTTCCATTTAAACGTCATATCGCCATTCCTATATTGTTAGGACTAGGCACAGGCTTTGCCACCAATCACGTTTCAGCACGCATCGCCTTTGATCATGGTGCTGGCTTATTGACCGCCATTTTGTTCCGTTCTGGCACCAGCCTGGTGTGTCTTACCTTATTGCTATTATGGCAACGCCATTCATTACGCTTTGAACGAAAACTCTGGCCTTGGCAATTAACACTGGGGCTGTTGGTCGCACTACAAAGTTTCTGTATTTTCTCGGCCGTTGCTCGCATACCCGTAGGTATAGCCTTATTGGTGGCGAACACCTTTCCTATTCTCTTAGCACTATTGAACTGGGCAGTTAGCGGAAAGCGCCCTACTAAGGCCTCGGCCATTATTATGGGGATGATCCTATTTGGGCTGATTTGGGTATTAGATGCACCCATGTGGTTCCAAAATAGCGAACAACTTACCAGCACCTGGTTTTTAGGATTACTTTTTGCTTTTGGGGCCGCAACCTGCTTTGCCTTTATCTTGTGGATCAGCGAAAACCGCCTCGCCAATCTATATGGCCCAGTACGCAGTTTTTATACCATTGGTATCGTGTTTTTCAGCATGCTAGGACTAAGCTTTACCGGAGCCCTAGAAGGCGGCACAGCAGTGCCTGTTGATGCTACTGGGTGGCTGGCCTTAATCGCCGTAGGTTTCTTCTATAGTTGCGCGTTTATTGGCTTGTTCGTACTGACACCACGACTCAACCTAAGCCAAAACGCTCCTGCTTTAAATATTGAACCGGTAGCCTCGTTGATTCTGGCTTGGATACTATTAGAACAAAGTCTAAACGGCCGACAACTATTTGGTAGTGCTCTGGTAGTGACAGGCATTATTGCATTGGCTTTGGTACACCGCAGCAAGCGGTCTTAGACATATCAGATCGCATTACGGAATGGAGCCTTCGATTGGAAGGCTCTCCTCCAACAACATAACAGAGAAGCTCAAAAGCGAACAAGCGACAGTAAAGATGCTCTTTATAGCATATAAGGTATACGAACTCCCCCTCCTACAGGGGGAGTTTTTATTTATGGATACCTTGCTTCCATTCCCAGTACTAGGCGCAACAAGAAGCAATATTGAGCATCTATGCCCACTAGGAAATACTAGGTTTTATCTCTATCCAGATCATAGATAAACAGTGTACAAACTATAATTACAGTAAAACCATTAGTACACTGATCAAAATCTCAAAACAATTTGGTTTAAAAAGCTAATCAAATCCAAGTTGTACGCCACATCTACACTAATAAAAAAACCTGTATTTATTTCACGGTGAGAGACAAACCCATGGAAAATTTAGATGTTCTAGTATTACGCAAGCTCAGCGTTTGGCGTAATGAAGGTAAAAAAGCTATCTTAGCCACAGTCACACGCACCTGGGGATCATCACCTAGGCCTCTAGGTTCCATTATGGCGTTATGTGAAGACGGCTCTGTAGTTGGTTCAGTATCCGGAGGGTGCATAGAAGACGACCTTATCCGACAGTACACTGTTGGAAATGAAAAAGCGGCCTTACATGAAGAAGCCGCTATACCCAAACTAGTCACCTATGGATTAAGTGCTGAAGAAGCATTTAGATTTGGGCTACCTTGTGGCGGAACACTAGAAATTCTGTTGGAATTCAACCCAGATGCAGCAGCATTACAGCAATTGGTAGCGGCATTAGAACAAGGCCAACTTATACAACGTTCGATCAGTCTAAAAGATGGTTCTGTAGCACAACAATCCATAGCAAGCCCATTGCCACTGAGCATCGATAAAAACAGCCTAAGCACCTCTTTTGGCCCTGAATATAAAATGCTACTTATTGGTGCTGGCCAACTCACAGAGTATGTAGCCACCATGGCTTTATTCAGTGGCTTTAGAGTCACCATTTGCGACCCACGTATAGAGTATCGCAATAGCATCTCTATGGAAGGCGTAGCTATAGTATCGGACATGCCTGATGATGTGGTCACTGCATTCAATGCAGACAGCCGTAGCTGCATCATAGCGCTGACACACGACCCTAAACTAGATGACTTAGCTTTAGGAGGCCTTACATACTAACGTCTTCTATGTAGGAGCTATAGGTTCACGGCGCAATAATCAAGATCGTCGCGAGAGGCTCATGCAGCATTTTGGCCTAACCGCCGAACAACTCAATAAGCTACGCGGTCCCATAGGTATCTATATAGGCAGTAAAACCCCAGCAGAGATCGCCATCAGCCTCATGGCTGAAGTCATTGCGATTAAAAATGGATTAGTCTTACCCAATAGTATGCAGGTGGCCTATGCTAAAGAGAGGCTGGCTCAGCAGGCAGCGTAGTAATAGAAGGTAGTAATTAGCAGAGCGCTGACCCTTGCTCTGCTTTTATCGGTCTTCAGTAGAAGGGGTTTTCATTTTGTCCAGACGTAAAAAAGCCCCGCATCGGTTGGATGCGGGGCTTTTGGTGTAAGAGCCTGACGATGACCTACTTTCACACACGAATATGCACTATCATCGGCGCGAAGGCGTTTCACGGTCCTG